>NZ_SHKM01000006.1 GCF_004217225.1 Azospira oryzae | reverse complement strand
AAACACCCCAGCCACGAGGTAGCTGGGGTGTTGTAAGGGGAGCCTGGCGGTGACCTACTTTCGCACATGAAGTATGCACTATCATCGGCGCAACTCTGTTTCACGGTCCTGTTCGGGATGGGAAGGGGTGGGTCCAGAGCGCTATGGCCGCCAAGCGTAACTTGTTCGCTCGCCGTCGAGTGACGTCGAGCGCAAAATGGGAGAAGGTTAAATGTGATTGCGTTTCAAACTGAAGCGCTTTGATCTCAGAGTTATAGGATCAAGCCGCACGGGCAATTAGTATCGGTTAGCTTAACGCATTACTGCGCTTCCACACCCGACCTATCAACGTGGTGGTCTTCCACGACCCTTTAGGGGGCTCGAAGCCCCGGGGAAGTCTAATCTTGAGGCGAGTTTCCCGCTTAGATGCTTTCAGCGGTTATCTCTTCCGTACTTAGCTACCCGGCGATGCGACTGGCGTCACAACCGGTACACCAGGGGTACGTCCACTCCGGTCCTCTCGTACTAGGAGCAGCCCCCCTCAAACTTCCAGCGCCCACGGCAGATAGGGACCAAACTGTCTCACGACGTTTTAAACCCAGCTCACGTACCTCTTTAAATGGCGAACAGCCATACCCTTGGGACCGGCTACAGCCCCAGGATGAGATGAGCCGACATCGAGGTGCCAAACACCGCCGTCGATATGAACTCTTGGGCGGTATCAGCCTGTTATCCCCAGAGTACCTTTTATCCGTTGAGCGATGGCCCTTCCATACAGAACCACCGGATCACTATGACCTGCTTTCGCACCTGCTCGACTTGTGGGTCTCGCAGTCAAGCACGCTTATGCCATTGCACTATTAGCACGATGTCCGACCGTACCTAGCGTACCTTCGTACTCCTCCGTTACCTTTTGGGAGGAGACCGCCCCAGTCAAACTGCCTACCATGCACGGTCCCAGACCTGGATTCACAGGCCATGGTTAGAACCTCAAACAAACCAGGGTGGTATTTCAAGGACGACTCCACCAGAACTAGCGTCCTGGTCTCACAGTCTCCCACCTATCCTACACAGATCGGTTCAAAGTCCAATGCAAAGCTACAGTAAAGGTTCATGGGGTCTTTCCGTCTAGCCGCGGGGAGATTGCATCTTCACAAACATTTCAATTTCGCTGAGTCTCAGGAGGAGACAGTGTGGCCATCGTTACGCCATTCGTGCAGGTCGGAACTTACCCGACAAGGAATTTCGCTACCTTAGGACCGTTATAGTTACGGCCGCCGTTTACCGGGGCTTCGATCAAGAGCTTGCACCCCATCACTTAACCTTCCGGCACCGGGCAGGCGTCACACCCTATACGTCCACTTTCGTGTTTGCAGAGTGCTGTGTTTTTATTAAACAGTCGCAGCCACCATTTCACTGCAACCCCATCGAGCTTCGAGAGCAAGTCTCTACACCCTACCGGGGCGCACCTTATCCCGAAGTTACGGTGCCAATTTGCCGAGTTCCTTCTCCTGAGTTCTCTCAAGCGCCTTAGAATTCTCATCCTGCCCACCTGTGTCGGTTTGCGGTACGGTCCCAATGTAACTGAAGCTTAGAGGCTTTTCTTGGAAGCTTGGTATCAATCACTTCGCGCTCAAAGAGCGCTCGTCGTCACGCCTCAGCTTAGCCCCCCGGATTTGCCTAAGGGGCACGCCTACACGCTTAAACCGGGACGTCCAACACCCGGCTGACCTAACCTTCTCCGTCCCCCCATCGCATTACATTGAGGTACAGGAATATTAACCTGTTTCCCATCGACTACGCTTTTCAGCCTCGCCTTAGGGGCCGACTCACCCTGCGCCGATGAACGTTGCGCAGGAAACCTTGGGCTTTCGGCGAGGGAGCTTTTCACTCCCTTTATCGCTACTCATGTCAGCATTCGCACTTCTGATACCTCCAGCATCCCTCACGAGACACCTTCAACGGCCTACAGAACGCTCTCCTACCATATCCAAAGGATATCCGCGATTTCGGTGCATAGTTTGAGCCCCGTTACATCTTCCGCGCAGGACGACTCGACCAGTGAGCTATTACGCTTTCTTTAAAGGATGGCTGCTTCTAAGCCAACCTCCTGGCTGTCTGAGCCTTCCCACCTCGTTTCCCACTTAACTATGTCTTTGGGACCTTAATCGGCGGTCTGGGTTGTTTCCCTCTTGACACCGGACGTTAGCACCCGATGTCTGTCTCCCAAGCTCGCACTCTACGGTATTCAGAGTTTGCTATGGCGAAGTAAGTCGCGATGACCCCTTCAACCATTACAGTGCTTTACCCCCGTAGGTGATACTTGAGGCACTACCTAAATAGTTTTCGGAGAGAACCAGCTATTTCCGGATTTGTTTAGCCTTTCACCCCTATCCACAGCTCATCCCCTAACTTTTCAACGTTAGTGGGTTCGGACCTCCAGTGCGTGTTACCGCACCTTCATCCTGGCCATGGATAGATCATCCGGTTTCGGGTCTACGCCATGCTACTTAACG
This sequence comes from Azospira oryzae, assembly GCF_004217225.1. Lineage (GTDB taxonomy): Bacteria > Pseudomonadota > Gammaproteobacteria > Burkholderiales > Rhodocyclaceae > Azospira > Azospira oryzae. The sequence goes on along the minus strand of NZ_SHKM01000006.1, from coordinate 2,861 downwards.
CCCTTATCAGACTCGGTTTCCCTACGCCTTCCCTACTCGGTTAAGCTCGCAACATAACGTAAGTCGCTGACCCATTATACAAAAGGTACGCAGTCACCCCACGAAGGGGCTCCCACTGTTTGTATGCATGCGGTTTCAGGATCTATTTCACTCCCCTCCCGGGGTTCTTTTCGCCTTTCCCTCACGGTACTGGTTCACTATCGGTCGATTACGAGTATTTAGCCTTGGAGGATGGTCCCCCCATATTCAGACAGGGTTTCACGTGCCCCGCCCTACTTGTCGCAAACTTAGTACCACGATCCTGTTTTCGCGTACGGGGCTATCACCCACTACGGCGACACTTTCCAGAGTCTTCCGCTAACAGATTCGCTATCACTTGCAGGCTGTTCCCATTTCGCTCGCCACTACTTTGGGAATCTCGGTTGATTTCTTTTCCTCCGGCTACTTAGATGTTTCAGTTCACCGGGTTCGCCTCCACTGACCTATGTATTCAGTCAGGGATACTCCTTGCGGAGTGGGTTTCCCCATTCGGACATCTCTGGATCAAAGCTTCGTTGCCAGCTCCCCAGAGCTTTTCGCAGGCTTGCACGTCCTTCATCGCCTGTAATCGCCAAGGCATCCACCACATGCACTTAGTCGCTTGATCCTATAACTTTGAGGCCTCTTCCGAGGCAGTTATAAGCAACTCAGTTTGTGTTTGTATCGCGCTAGCTGTAACGCGATACGATGCAATCACAATGTATATCTGGCTTGGTTTCGGCTCCAGATATACAACCTTCTCCATTTTGTTAAAGAGCAAACAGCATTGACCAAGAGGTCAGACCTAAGCATCCGTGCTTACGTATGAGCTCTTGCAGACAACCGAAGGGGTTGGTGGAGGCAGACGGGATCGAACCGACGACATCCAGCTTGCAAAGCTGGCGCTCTCCCAACTGAGCTATGCCCCCGCCTGATGAAGCGTTGGTGGGTCAGGTAGGAATCGAACCTACGACCCCCGCCTTATCAAGACGGTGCTCTAACCGACTGAGCTACTGACCCAAACTTCTCTTATCGAAGGGTCAGTAGAGGACCCGGAGTCAGTACGCCTGCGCGCTACTCCTGCTCCTGGCCTTTCCCTCATGCTGTTACTTGAACAACCGATAGGTTGTAGATGCTTGGAGGATGCTTTTCTCTAGAAAGGAGGTGATCCAGCCGCACCTTCCGATACGGCTACCTTGTTACGACTTCACCCCAGTCATGAATCCTACCGTGGTAATCGCCCTCCTTACGGTTAGGCTAACTACTTCTGGTAGAACCCACTCCCATGGTGTGACGGGCGGTGTGTACAAGACCCGGGAACGTATTCACCGCGACATGCTGATCCGCGATTACTAGCGATTCCGACTTCACGCAGTCGAGTTGCAGACTGCGATCCGGACTACGATCGGCTTTCTGGGATTGGCTCCACCTCGCGGCTTGGCAACCCTCTGTACCGACCATTGTATGACGTGTGAAGCCCTACCCATAAGGGCCATGAGGACTTGACGTCATCCCCACCTTCCTCCGGTTTGTCACCGGCAGTCTCATTAAAGTGCCCAACTAAATGATGGCAATTAATGACAAGGGTTGCGCTCGTTGCGGGACTTAACCCAACATCTCACGACACGAGCTGACGACAGCCATGCAGCACCTGTGTCCAGGCTCCCTTTCGGGCACCAATCCATCTCTGGAAAGTTCCTGGCATGTCAAGGGTAGGTAAGGTTTTTCGCGTTGCATCGAATTAATCCACATCATCCACCGCTTGTGCGGGTCCCCGTCAATTCCTTTGAGTTTTAACCTTGCGGCCGTACTCCCCAGGCGGTCAACTTCACGCGTTAGCTGCGGTACTAAAAGGTTTAACCCTTCCAACACCTAGTTGACATCGTTTAGGGCGTGGACTACCAGGGTATCTAATCCTGTTTGCTCCCCACGCTTTCGTGCATGAGCGTCAGTACTAACCCAGGGGGCTGCCTTCGCCATCGGTATTCCTCCACATCTCTACGCATTTCACTGCTACACGTGGAATTCTACCCCCCTCTGCCGTACTCTAGCCTCGCAGTCACAAACGCAGTTCCCAGGTTGAGCCCGGGGATTTCACGTCTGTCTTACGAAACCGCCTGCGCACGCTTTACGCCCAGTAATTCCGATTAACGCTCGCACCCTACGTATTACCGCGGCTGCTGGCACGTAGTTAGCCGGTGCTTCTTATGCGGGTACCGTCATCAACAACGGATATTAGCCGTTGCCATTTCTTCCCCGCCGAAAGAGCTTTACAACCCGAAGGCCTTCTTCACTCACGCGGCATGGCTGGATCAGGGTTGCCCCCATTGTCCAAAATTCCCCACTGCTGCCTCCCGTAGGAGTCTGGGCCGTGTCTCAGTCCCAGTGTGGCAGATCATCCTCTCAGACCTGCTACGGATCGTCGCCTTGGTGAGCTTTTACCTCACCAACTAGCTAATCCGACATCGGCCGCTCCAAGAGCGCGAGGTCTTGCGATCCCCCGCTTTCCTGCTCACAGAATATGCGGTATTAGCGTAACTTTCGCTACGTTATCCCCCACTCCTGGGTACGTTCCGATGTATTACTCACCCGTTCGCCACTCGCCACCAGGAGCAAGCTCCCGTGCTGCCGTTCGACTTGCATGTGTAAGGCATGCCGCCAGCGTTCAATCTGAGCCAGGATCAAACTCTTCAGTTTAATCTCTGCTTAAAACTCGCTTGACGGATATATTCAAGTTTCCTTGACTACATCTTTGTGCAAGCGCTTGATTCATTTGTCCGACCTAAGCCGGAACACCCAACCAAGCACCTACACCTATCGGTTGTCCTATTTTTTAAAGAGCT
>NZ_SHKM01000005.1 GCF_004217225.1 Azospira oryzae | reverse complement strand
GAAATGGTCATGCCTGGTGACAACATTCAGATGACCGTGAAGCTGATCGCCCCGATCGCCATGGAAGAAGGTCTGCGCTTCGCTATCCGCGAAGGTGGCCGTACCGTCGGCGCCGGTGTGGTTGCCAAGATCATCGAGTAATTTTTACTCGGTTTAAGTAAAAGCGTCCCGACCCTCGGGGCGCTTTTGTAGTCTCTGCTGCAGGGGCGTAGCTCAATTGGCAGAGCGTCGGTCTCCAAAACCGAAGGTTGGGGGTTCGAGACCCTCCGCCCCTGCCATCCAATAAGACGCGAGATACATGGCCGACAAGATCAAGTTTGCGCTGGCGCTTCTGTTGCTTGCCGCTGGCGTGGCCGGCTTTTATGTCCTCTCCGAGCAGGCAATGATCCTGCGCGTTCTGCTGGTTCTGGTTGGTCTGGTCGCGGCTGCCGCCGTGGCCTGGAAAACCGAGCCCGGAATGCGCTTTTTCATTTTCGGCCGGGAGGCTGTTGCCGAATCCAAAAAGGTTGTCTGGCCGAGCCGCAAGGAAACGTTGCAGACGACCGGCGTGGTATTCGTCTTCATGGTCGTCATGGCCATCTTTCTCTGGCTGACGGACAAGAGTCTGGAATGGCTCCTCTATGATGTGGTCCTGGGTTGGAAAAAATCATGAGCAAACGCTGGTATGTAGTTCACGCCTATTCCGGTTTTGAGAAGAGCGTGCAGCGTGCCCTGGTGGATCGCATCCAGCGCGCTGGCATGGAAGACATGTTTGGTCGCATCCTCGTTCCCGTCGAAGAAGTCGTGGAAATGAAGGGCGGCCAAAAGAGCATTTCCGAACGCAAGTTCTTCCCCGGCTACGTGCTGGTGGAAATGGAAATGAACGACGACACCTGGCACCTGGTGAAGAACACTTCCAAGGTCACCGGTTTCGTCGGCGGCACCGCCACCAAACCCACCCCCATTTCCGAGAAGGAAGTGGACAAGATCATGCAGCAGATGCAGGAAGGGGTGGAGAAGCCCCGTCCCAAGACGCTGTTCGAGATCGGCGAAGTGGTGCGGGTCAAGGAAGGTCCGTTCACCGACTTCCATGGCTCCGTCGAGGACGTCAATTACGAGAAGAGCAAGCTGCGTGTCTCCGTGACCATCTTCGGTCGCGCCACGCCGGTGGAGCTGGAGTTCGGCCAGGTCGAGAAGTCCTGAGTCGTTTCGCTTCGCCAAGAATTCAGCAGGACGGGGGCCGGAACCCGCCAATTCCGAGCAAGAGGAGCGTCAGTAGGCGGCGTCAGCCGCCCAACCCGCGCTAATACTCATCCAGTTAGGAGCCATCATGGCAAAGAAAATCATCGGCTTTATCAAGCTGCAAGTGCCGGCCGGCAAGGCGAATCCGTCGCCCCCCATCGGCCCCGCCCTGGGCCAACGCGGTCTCAACATCATGGAGTTCTGCAAGGCCTTCAATGCCCAGACCCAAGGTGTGGAACCCGGTCTGCCCATCCCCGTGGTGATCACCGCTTTCGCGGACAAGTCCTTCACCTTCGTGATGAAGACTCCCCCGGCCACCATTCTGATCAAGAAGGCCGCCGGCATTCAAAAGGGCTCCGCTAAGCCCCATACCGACAAGGTTGGCAAGATCACCCGCGCCCAGTGCGAGGACATTGCCAAGGCCAAGTCTCCCGATCTGACCGCTGCCGACCTGGAAGCAGCTGTTCGCACCATCGCCGGCTCCGCCCGGTCCATGGGCATCACGGTGGAGGGTCTGTAACATGGCAAAGCTGACCAAGAAGCAAAAGGCCCTGCAGGGCAAGATCGACCGCAACAAGGCTTATGCCGTTGCCCAAGCCCTGACCCTGGCCAAGGAAACCGCCACCGCCAAGTTCGATGAATCCATCGACGTGGCCGTGAACCTGGGTATCGACGCTCGCAAGTCCGACCAGCTGGTTCGTGGCTCCGTGGTGCTGCCCGCCGGTACCGGCAAGAGCGTCCGCGTCGCCGTGTTCGCCCAGGGCGACAAGGCCGAGGCTGCCAAGGCTGCCGGCGCCGATGTGGTCGGTTTCGACGACCTGGCCGAACAGGTCAAGGGCGGCAACCTGAATTTCGACGTGGTCATCGCCACTCCCGACGCCATGCGTGTCGTCGGCGCCCTGGGTCAGATCCTGGGCCCCCGCGGCCTGATGCCGAACCCCAAGGTCGGCACCGTGACCATGGATGTGGCTACCGCCGTGAAGAACGCCAAGGCTGGTCAGGTTCAGTACCGTACCGACAAGGGCGGCATCATCCACGCCACCATCGGCCGTGCTTCCTTCCCGGTTGAAAAGCTGGAAGAGAACCTGAAGGCCCTGATCGATGCCCTGAACAAGGCCAAGCCCGCTTCCTCCAAGGGCCAGTACCTGCGCAAGGTCGCCGTGTCCAGCACCATGGGCCCCGGCGTGCGCGTGGACCAGGCCACCCTGGTCGCCTAAGGCATTTCGCAGCAAAAAGAACTTTGGGCCGTGGCCTCTCCCTCCGGGGTGGGGCCGCGGATCGTCAAAGACCGCAGGTGCCGCCGGGATGTCCTCTTCCCGGTAGCTTAAGTTCCGCGAGGGGCCTGCGCAGACGGTGTTCCCGAAACAGGATTTTGGCCGGTTTCCGGCATGATTCCCTGATTCAGGTCGCCGTGGGTGCGGCGGATTCGGCTTCCGAGCCGCCGTGTTTAGACTTGAAAGGAGGAAAGACCTATGGGTCTCAATCTTAATGACAAGAAAGCCGTCGTGGCAGAGGTGTCGGCACAGGTAGCCAACGCCCAGACCATCGTCGTGGCTGAGTACCGCGGTATCGAGGTGGGCGATCTCACCGTGCTGCGGAAAAAGGCCCGCGAATCTGGTGTTTACCTGCGTGTGCTGAAGAACACCCTGGTGCGTCGTGCGGTGGCTGACACCGCCTTCGCCGGCCTGGCTGAGCACATGGTCGGTCCGCTGATTTACAGCGTTTCCGCTGACCCTGTTGCCGCTGCCAAGGTCCTCAACGACTTTGCCAAGACCAACGACAAGCTGGTGCTGAAGGCTGGCTCTTATGCCGGTAAGGTGATGGACAAGGCTGGCGTGCAAGCCCTGGCTTCCATCCCGAGCCGCGACGAGCTGCTGGCCAAGCTGCTGGGCGTGATGAAGGCTCCCGTGTCCGGCTTTGCCGTGGCCATGGGCGCTCTCGCCAAGAAGCGCGAAGCCGAAGGCGCTGCTGCCTGATCGGCCTGTCGAACACTTGCATATCCGATTTGAATTAGGAGTTATCTAAATGGCTATTACCAAAGAAGACATCCTGGAAGCCGTCGGTTCCATGACCGTTATGGACCTGAACGACCTGGTCAAGGCTTTCGAAGAGAAGTTTGGCGTTTCCGCTGCCGCTATGGCCGTGGCCGCTCCCGGCGCTGCCGCCGGTGGCGCTGCTGCTGAAGAGCAGACCGAGTTCACCGTGGTCCTGGCTGCTGCCGGCGACAAGAAGGTTGAAGTCATCAAGGTCGTCCGCGCTGCTACCGGCCTGGGCCTGAAGGAAGCCAAGGACGTCGTCGACGGCGCTCCCAAGGCTGTGAAGGAAGGCATCTCCAAGGCTGACGCTGAAGCCCTGAAGAAGCAGCTGGAAGAAGCTGGCGCCAAGGTCGAAGTCAAGTAAATTCGACTCGCTTGCCATGGGCTGGCGGCATTTTTGCCGCCAGCCCATTTGTGCTTTTCTGAAACGCCTAGGCGTTTCGACGGTTCCAACAGCATCACCCAGTACTGCGCAACGTATAAACGCAAGCATCATCTCCCGGCGCCGGCGCCGGACAGGCAGAAAAGATGAAGCTTGCGTTTATCCGTTGCAGCCGCCGGGAACATCGGCGGATCCAACCTCTTTTGAGGAATTTTGCTTTCTGAGCTCGGAGCGACCATGACCTACTCCTACACCGAGAAAAAACGCATCCGCAAGAGTTTTGCCAAGCGTGCAAGCGTGCTCGACGTGCCGTTCTTGCTGGCCACCCAGCTGGAATCCTATACGGCCTTCCTGCAGGCGGAACTGCCCACCGCCAAGCGTCGCAATCAAGGGCTTCAGGCCGCTTTCGGCTCCATCTTCCCCATCGTTTCCCATTCCGGCAATGCCCGGCTGGAGTTCGTCAGCTACCAGCTGGCCGAGCCCGCCTTCGACGTCAAGGAATGTCAGCAACGGGGCCTGACCTTCGCTTCCGCCCTGCGCGCCAAGGTGCGCCTGGTGATCATGGACCGGGAAGCTCCGGATACCGTGAAGGAAGTTAAGGAGCAGGAAGTGTACATGGGCGAGATTCCGCTCATGACCACCACCGGTTCTTTCGTCATCAACGGTACCGAGCGGGTCATCGTCTCCCAGCTGCACCGCTCCCCCGGCGTGTTCTTCGAGCACGACCGCGGCAAGACCCATTCTTCCGGCAAGCTGCTGTTCTCCGCCCGCGTGATTCCCTACCGCGGCTCCTGGCTGGACTTCGAATTCGATCCGAAGGACATCCTCTTCTTCCGCGTTGACCGTCGCCGCAAGATGCCCGTTACCACCCTGCTCAAGGCCATCGGCCTGACCAATGAGCAGATCCTGGCCGGCTTCTTCGAATTCGACGACTTCAAGCTGCTGAAGAACGGCGCCGACTTCACCCTGGTGCCCGAGCGTCTGCGCGGCGAAACCGCCCGCTTCGATTTCTGCGACAAGGCCGGCAAGGTCATCGTGCCGAAGGACAAGCGCATCACCGCCAAGCACATCCGCGATCTGGACGCTGCCGGCATCAAGCACATCGCCGTGCCCGACGACTTCCTGGTCGGCCGCGTCATCGGCCACAACATCATCGACAAGGACAGCGGCGAAGTCATCGCCAATGCCAACGATGAAATCACCGAGTCCCTGCTGGCCAAGCTGCGGGAAGCCGGCGTGGCCGAATTCCAGACCCTGTACACCAACGATCTGGACCGTGGCGCCTTCATCTCCAACACCCTGCGTGCTGACGATACCGCCACCAAGCAGGCCGCCCGCGTCGCCATCTACCGCATGATGCGTCCCGGCGAACCGCCCACCGAAGAAGCCGTGGAGATCCTCTTCAACGGTCTCTTCTACTCCGACGATCGCTACGATCTGTCCGGCGTGGGCCGCATGAAGTTCAACCGCCGCATCGGCCGTCCCGATGTGGTCGAGTACAAGGTCACCATCAAGAATGCTCCGCACAAGACCGAAGCGCTGGCCAAGGCCATCGCCGAGTTCACCGGCGCCAATCAGGGCACCGTCCAGGAAATCCTGAACGAGCTGCAGTATGGTTCCCGTGCCGCTGCCGAAAACCTGACCGAAGAAGCCGCCCACACCCTGGCCGCCCAACTGAAGGCCCTGGGCGCCAACGTCGAAGTGCGCGAGCAGCTGACCCTGTCGCCCCGCGACATCGTTGAATCCATCAAGCTGCTGGTGGAACTGCGCAACGGTCGCGGCGAAATCGACGACATCGATCACCTGGGCAACCGCCGTGTGCGTTCCGTCGGCGAACTGGCTGAGAACCAGTTCCGCGCCGGTCTGGTGCGCGTCGAGCGCGCCGTCAAGGAGCGCCTGTCCCAGGCCGAGTCCGACAACCTGATGCCTCACGACCTGATCAACGCCAAGCCGATCAGCGCCGCCATCAAGGAATTCTTCGGCTCCAGCCAGCTGTCCCAGTTCATGGACCAGACCAACCCCCTGTCCGAGATCACCCACAAGCGGCGCGTTTCCGCCCTGGGCCCGGGCGGTCTGACCCGCGAACGCGCCGGCTTCGAAGTGCGCGACGTGCATCCGACCCACTACGGCCGCGTCTGCCCGATCGAAACCCCGGAAGGTCCGAACATCGGCCTGATCAACTCCCTGGCCCTGTTCGCCCGCACCAACTCCTACGGTTTCCTGGAAACCCCCTACCGCAAGGTGGTGGACGGCAAGGTGACCGACCAGATCGAATACCTCTCCGCCATTGAAGAAGGCGCTTACGTGGTGGCCCAGGCCAACGCCGCCCTGGGTGCCGACGGCACCCTGGTGGACGAGCTGGTGACCTGCCGCGAAAAGGGCGAAACCATCCTGGCCGAACCGTCCCGCGTCCAGTACATGGACGTGGCCCCGGGCCAGATCGTTTCCGTCGCTGCCTCCCTGATCCCCTTCCTCGAGCACGACGATGCGAACCGGGCCCTGATGGGCGCCAACATGCAGCGTCAGGCCGTGCCCTGCCTGCGTCCGGAGAAGCCCCTGGTCGGTACCGGCATCGAACGCACCGTGGCCGTGGACTCCGGCACCGCCGTGCAGGCCCTGCGTGGCGGCGTGGTGGATTACGTGGATGCTTCCCGCGTCGTGGTCCGGGTGCATGACGATGAAACCGTGCCGGGCGAAGTCGGCGTGGACATCTACAACCTGACCAAGTACACCCGTTCCAACCAGAACACCAACATCAACCAGCGTCCGCTGGTGAAGATGGGCGACATCATCGCCAAGGGTGACGTGGTGGCCGACGGCGCTTCTACCGACAAGGGCGAACTGGCCCTCGGTCAGAACATGCTGATCGCCTTCATGCCCTGGAACGGCTACAACTTCGAAGACTCGATCCTGATCTCCGAGCGCGTGGTGGCGGAAGACCGCTACACCTCCATCCACATCGAAGAACTGACAGTGGTGGCCCGCGACACCAAGCTCGGACCCGAGGAAATCACCCGCGACATCGCCTCCCTGGGCGAGGTACAGCTGTCCCGTCTGGACGAATCCGGCGTGGTGTACATCGGCGCCGAAGTGGAAGCCGGCGACGTGCTGGTGGGTAAGGTCACCCCCAAGGGCGAGACCCAGCTGACGCCGGAAGAAAAGCTGCTGCGCGCCATCTTCGGCGAGAAGGCCTCCGACGTTAAGGACACCTCCCTGCGCGTGCCGTCCGGTATCGCCGGCACCGTTATCGACGTGCAGGTGTTCACCCGCGAAGGCATCGAGCGCGACAAGCGCGCCCAGTCCATCATCGACGACCATCTGCGTGGCTACAAGCAGGATCTGGCCGATCAGATGCGTATCGTGGAACGGGACACCTTCGCCCGTGTCGGCCGCCTGATCACCGGCAAGCCGGCCAACGGCGGTCCGAAGAAGCTGGCCAAGGGCACTGTCGTGACCCAGGAATACCTGGACGGCATCGATCCCCACAACTGGTTCGACGTGCGCATGGCCGACGAGGAAGTCGCCCAGCAACTGGAACAGCTGAAGGAATCCCTGGAGCAGACCCGCAAGGACTTCGACATTGCCTTCGAAGAGAAGCGCAAGAAGCTGACCCAGGGCGACGAACTGCCCCCGGGCGTGCAGAAGATGGTCAAGGTCTACGTGGCCGTGAAGCGCCGCCTGCAGCCCGGCGACAAGATGGCCGGCCGCCACGGTAACAAGGGTGTGGTTTCCCGCATCGTGCCCGTGGAAGACATGCCCTACATGGCCGACGGCCGTCCCGTGGATATCGTGCTGAACCCCCTGGGTGTGCCGTCCCGGATGAACGTGGGCCAGATTCTGGAAGTGCACCTGGGCTGGGCCGCCAAGGGCCTGGGCTACAAGATCGGCGACATGCTGCAGGCCGGCGCCAAGGCCGCCGAAGTGCGCAAGTTCCTGGAAGAGATCTACAACTCCGAAGGCAAGAAGGAAAACCTGAACGAGCTGAACGACCAGGAAATCATGGAACTGGCCGGCAACCTGACCACCGGCGTGCCTTTCGCCACCCCGGTGTTCGACGGTGCCGACGAAGCCGAAATCAAGGCCATGCTGCGTCTCGCGGGCATGCCCGAATCCGGCCAGATCACCCTGCACGACGGCCGTACCGGCGACGCCTTCGAGCGTCAGGTGACGGTGGGCTACATGCATTACCTGAAGCTGCACCACCTGGTGGACGACAAGATGCACGCCCGTTCCACCGGCCCGTACAGCCTGGTGACCCAGCAGCCCCTGGGAGGTAAGGCCCAGTTCGGCGGCCAGCGCTTCGGTGAAATGGAAGTGTGGGCCCTGGAAGCCTACGGCGCCTCCTACGTGCTGCAGGAAATGCTGACCGTGAAGTCGGACGATGTGAATGGTCGTACCAAGGTTTACGAAAACATCGTCAAGGGCGAGCACAAGATCGATGCCGGCATGCCGGAATCCTTCAACGTGCTGGTGAAGGAAATCCGCTCCCTGGCGATCGACATCGACCTAGAACGGTACTAAACCGCCCCACGCAGCAAATTGGCCCGATACACGGAATTTTTGGATTCACACCCCGGTTGGAGTGAACAATGAAAGCACTGCTCGATCTGTTTAAGCAGGTAACCCAGGAAGAAGAATTCGACGCGATCACCATCAGTCTCGCGTCGCCGGACAAGATCCGGTCCTGGTCCTACGGCGAAGTTAAAAAGCCGGAAACCATCAACTACCGCACCTTCAAGCCGGAGCGTGACGGCCTGTTCTGCGCCAAGATCTTTGGCCCGATCAAGGACTACGAGTGCCTGTGCGGCAAGTACAAGCGCCTCAAGCATCGTGGCGTCATCTGCGAGAAGTGCGGCGTCGAAGTAACCCTGGCCAAGGTGCGCCGCGAGCGTATGGGCCACATCGAACTGGCCAGCCCGACCGCCCACATCTGGTTCCTCAAGTCCCTGCCCAGCCGTCTCGGCATGGTGCTGGACATGACCCTGCGCGACATCGAGCGGGTCCTCTACTTCGAAGCCTACGTGGTGATCGAGCCCGGCATGACCTCCCTCAACCGGGGCCAGCTGCTGACCGAAGACGACTACCTGGCCAAGGTGGAAGAGTACGGTGACGACTTCATCGCCCTGATGGGTGCCGAGGCCGTGCGCGAACTGCTGCGTACCCTGGACCTGGATCACGAAGTCGAGCGTCTGCGCAGCGAACTGGAAACCACCGGTTCCGAAGCCAAGAACAAGAAGATCGCCAAGCGCCTGAAGATCCTCGAAGGCTTCCAGAAGTCCGGCATCAAGCCCGACTGGATGATCCTGGAAGTGCTGCCCGTGCTGCCCCCGGACCTGCGCCCGCTGGTGCCCCTGGACGGCGGCCGTTTCGCCACTTCCGACCTGAACGACCTCTACCGTCGCGTCATTAACCGGAACAACCGTCTGAAGCGCCTGCTGGAGCTGAAGGCGCCGGAAATCATCGTGCGCAACGAAAAGCGCATGCTGCAGGAGTCCGTGGACTCCCTGCTGGACAACGGTCGCCGCGGCAAGGCCATGACCGGCGCCAATAAGCGCCCCCTGAAGTCCCTGGCCGACATGATCAAGGGCAAGGGCGGCCGCTTCCGTCAGAACCTGCTGGGCAAGCGGGTGGACTACTCCGGTCGTTCCGTGATCGTGGTGGGTCCCCAGCTCAAGCTGCACCAGTGCGGCCTGCCCAAGCTGATGGCCCTGGAGCTGTTCAAGCCCTTCATCTTCCACAAGCTGGAACTGATGGGCCTGGCAACCACCATCAAGCAGGCCAAGAAGATGGTCGAATCCCAGGAGCCCGTGGTGTGGGACATCCTGGAAGACGTCATCCGCGAACATCCGGTCATGCTGAACCGTGCGCCGACCCTGCACCGTCTGGGTATCCAGGCTTTCGAGCCGACCCTGATCGAAGGCAAGGCCATTCAGCTGCATCCCCTGGTGTGTGCCGCCTTCAACGCCGACTTTGACGGCGACCAGATGGCTGTCCACGTGCCCCTGTCCCTGGAAGCCCAGATGGAAGCCCGCACCCTGATGCTGGCCTCCAACAACGTGCTCTCCCCGGCCAACGGCGAACCGATCATCGTGCCGTCCCAGGATATCGTGCTGGGTCTGTACTACGCCACCCGCGACCGCATCAACGCCAAGGGTGAAGGCATGAACTTCGCTGACGTCAGCGAAGTGCTGCGGGCCGTGAATTCCGGCCTGGCCGACCTGCACGCCAAGGTTTCCGTGCGTCTGAAGGAATACGTGCGCGGCGAAAGCGGCGAGTGGGTGGAGAAGATCACCCGCTACAACACCACCTGCGGCCGTGCCATCCTCTCCGAGATCCTGCCCAAGGGCCTGCCTTTCAGCGTCATCGACAAGGCCCTGAAGAAGAAGGAAATCTCCAAGCTGATCAACACCTCCTTCCGCCGTTGCGGCCTGAAGGAAACGGTGGTGTTCGCCGACAAGCTGATGCAGAACGGCTACGCTCTGGCTACCCGTGCCGGCATCTCCTTCTGCTCCGACGACATGCGTGTGCCGACCGAAAAGCACACCATCATCGCCGAGGCCGAGAAGGAAGTTAAGGAAATTGAAACCCAATACACCAACGGTCTGGTGACCTTCGGTGAGCGCTACAACAAGGTCGTGGATATCTGGGGCCGTACCGGCGATCAGGTGGCCAAGGTCATGATGGAGCAGCTGGGTCATGAAGAGGTGGTGGACCGTCACGGCAAGACCGTGAAGCAGGAGTCCTTCAACTCCATCTACATGATGGCCGACTCCGGCGCCCGGGGTTCCGCGGCCCAGATTCGCCAGCTGGCCGGTATGCGGGGCCTGATGGCCAAGCCGGACGGCTCCATTATCGAAACGCCGATTACCACCAACTTCCGTGAAGGCCTGAACGTGCTTCAGTACTTCATCTCCACCCACGGTGCGCGGAAGGGTCTGGCCGATACGGCACTGAAGACCGCCAACTCCGGCTACCTGACCCGCCGTCTGGTGGATGTGACCCAGGATCTGGTGGTGACCGAGGACGATTGCGGCACCCAGAACGGCGTCACCATGAAGGCCCTGATCGAGGGCGGTGAGGTGATCGAGCCGCTGCGCGACCGTATTCTGGGCCGCGTGGTCGTGGCTGACGTGGTGAATCCGGAAAGCGAAGAAACCGTTATCGAAGCCGGTACCCTGGTGGACGAGGATCTGTGCGATCTGATCGACAAGCTGGGCATCGATGAAGTCAAGGTCCGTACCCCCCTGACCTGCGACACCCGTTACGGTCTGTGCGCCAAGTGCTACGGCCGCGATCTGGGCCGCGGCTCCCTGGTCAATGTGGGTGAGGCTGTCGGCGTCATCGCCGCCCAGTCCATCGGCGAACCGGGCACCCAGCTGACCATGCGGACCTTCCACGTCGGCGGTGCGGCTTCCCGTGCTGCCGTAGCCGACCGGGTCGATACCAAGTCCAACGGTGTGGTGCGCTTCACTGCCACCATGCGCTATGTGACCAACGTCAAGGGCGAGAAGATCGTCTTCACCCGTTCCGGCGAAGTGCTGGTGACCGACGACAACGGCCGCGAGCGCGAACGTCACAAGGTGCCCTACGGCGCCATCCTGACCGCCGATGACGGCCAGGTGGTGAAGGCCGGTGCCGTGCTGGCGACCTGGGATCCCCATACCCGTCCGATGATTACCGAGTACGCCGGTACCATCAAGTTCGAGAACGTGGAAGAAGGTTCCACCGTCGCCAAGCAGATCGACGATGTGACCGGCCTGTCCACCCTGGTGGTGATCGATCCCAAGCGCGGCGGCAAGGCCCAGGCCAAGGGCCTGCGTCCCCAGGTCAAGCTGCTGGACGAGAACGGCCAGGAAGTGAAGATGCATGGCACCGAGCACGCTGTGACCATCACCTTCCAGGTAGGCTCCATCATCACCGTGGCCGACGGCCAGCAGGTGGGTGTCGGCGACGTGCTGGCGAAGATTCCCCAAGAATCCGCCAAGACCCGCGACATTACCGGCGGTCTGCCTCGTGTGGCAGAGCTGTTCGAAGCTCGTACGCCCAAGGATGTGGGCATGCTGGCCGAGTACACCGGTACCGTTTCCTTCGGCAAGGACACCAAGGGCAAGCAGCGTCTGGTCATCACCGATCTGGACGGTGTTGCTCACGAGTATCTGATCCTCAAGGACAAGCACGTCATGGTGCACGACGGTCAGGTGGTGAACAAGGGCGAGGTCATTGTGGACGGCGAGCCCGATCCCCATGAAATCCTCAAGCTCAAGGGTGTCGAAGCCCTGGCCCGCTACATCACCGATGAAGTGCAGGATGTGTACCGTCTGCAGGGCGTGAAGATCAACGACAAGCACATTGAAGTTATCGTGCGCCAGATGCTGCGTCGGGTCACCATCACCGAGCCGGGCGATACCCGCTTCATCAAGAGCGAACAGGTCGAACGCGCCGATGTGCTGGACGAGAACGATCGCGTCGTTGCCGAAGGCAAGCTGCCCGCCAGCTACGACTACATGCTGCTCGGTATCACCAAGGCCTCCTTGTCCACCGACTCCTTCATCTCCGCGGCTTCCTTCCAGGAAACCACCCGCGTGCTGACGGAAGCGGCCATCATGGGCAAGCGCGACGAACTGCGCGGCCTGAAGGAAAACGTCATCGTCGGCCGCCTGATTCCTGCCGGTACCGGTCTTGCCTACCACAATTCCCGTCGTCAGCAGGCTGCTGGCAACGACCAGGGCCTCGACCGGGTCCTGGGTGGGGAGGATGTGGCTGTCGAGGAAGTGCCTGCCGGCAACGACGCCGTCTGATCTTTGGGAAGCAACCGTTGACTCGAGGGTTGCTTCCCAATAAAATCTCGGGTCTTTTCGCGGCAAAGGCTAATCATTGCCTTTGTTTGGATAAAAAAATCGCTGAGGCGAGGCGGGCAGTCAGCCCGCTGTTTCAGTGTTTTGGCGGCAAAGCCGCCTAAATGAGGATTTGTTATGCCGACCATCAACCAACTCGTGCGCAAGCCCCGGGTGGCCGAAATTACCAAGAGCAAGGTTCCTGCTCTGGAAAAGTGCCCCCAGAAGCGTGGCGTGTGCACCCGTGTTTACACCACCACTCCGAAGAAGCCGAACTCCGCACTGCGTAAGGTGTGCAAGGTTCGTCTGACCAATGGCTTCGAAGTCATTTCCTACATCGGTGGTGAAGGCCACAACCTGCAGGAGCACTCCGTGGTCCTGATTCGCGGTGGTCGTGTGAAGGATTTGCCTGGTGTGCGTTACCACACCGTGCGCGGCTCCCTGGATACCCAGGGCGTCAAGGATCGTAAGCAGTCCCGTTCCAAGTACGGGGCCAAGCGTCCGAAGGCGGCCTAATCAGGTCGTTTTAGTAAGTGGCCGCCCCCACATGGGCGGCCATGTGTCATTTCTATTCCGGAAATGTCGCAACTGAATTGTGAACTAGTGAGGTTGTTATGCCCCGTCGTCGTGAAGTACCGAAACGCGACATCCTGCCCGATCCCAAGTTCGGCAGCGTGGATGTCTCCAAGTTTGTGAATGCCGTGATGCAAAGCGGCAAGAAGTCCGTGGCCGAGCGCATCGTCTACGGTGCCTTCGACCAGATTTCTTCCAAGTCCGGCAAGGATCCTCTGGAAGTGTTTGCCTCCGCCATCGCCAACGTGCGTCCCATGGTGGAAGTGAAGTCCCGTCGCGTCGGTGGTGCCAACTACCAGGTGCCCGTGGAAGTTCGTCCCGCCCGCCGTATGGCTCTGGCCATGCGTTGGCTGCGCGAGGCCGCCCGCAAGCGTTCCGAAAAGACCATGGGTCTGCGTCTGGCTGCCGAAATGCTGGAGGCGGCCGAAAACCGCGGCGGCGCCGTGAAGAAGCGTGACGAAGTGCATCGTATGGCCGAAGCCAACAAGGCCTTCGCCCACTACCGTTTCTAACCGTCTCCTGACAAACGTTTACAGCGAAGGTTACTAACGTGGCTCGCAAAACTCCCATCGAGCGCTACCGCAATATCGGTATTAGCGCTCACATTGACGCCGGTAAGACGACTACCACCGAGCGCATCCTGTACTACACCGGTGTGAACCACAAAATCGGTGAAGTGCACGACGGTGCTGCCACCATGGACTGGATGGAGCAGGAGCAGGAGCGTGGTATTACCATTACCTCCGCTGCTACCACTTGCTTCTGGAAGGGGATGGACAACTCCTTCCCCGAGCACCGCTTCAACATCATCGACACCCCGGGGCACGTGGACTTCACCATCGAGGTGGAGCGTTCCATGCGCGTGCTAGATGGTGCCTGCATGGTTTACTGTGCTGTGGGTGGCGTTCAGCCCCAGTCCGAGACTGTGTGGCGTCAGGCCAACAAGTACAAGGTGCCCCGTCTGGCTTTCGTGAACAAGATGGACCGCTCCGGTGCCAACTTCTTCAAGGTCGTCGAGCAGATGAAGGTCCGCCTGAAGGGCAATCCCGTGCCGATCGTGATTCCGATCGGTGCCGAAGATACCTTCACCGGTGTGGTCGATCTGATCAAGATGAAGGCCATCATCTGGGATGAAGCCTCCCAGGGTATGAAGTTCGAGTACAAGGACATTCCCGCTGATCTGGTCGAGACCGCCCAGACCTGGCGCGAACAGATGGTCGAGGCTGCTGCCGAGGCATCTGAAGAGCTGATGAACAAGTACCTGGAAGAGGGTGATCTGCCTGAGGCCGACATCCTGCTGGGCCTGCGTACTCGCACCATCAACTGCGAAATCCAGCCCATGCTGTGCGGTACCGCCTTCAAGAACAAGGGCGTGCAGCGCATGCTGGATGCTGTTATTCAGCTGCTGCCCTCCCCGGTGGATATTCCCCCTGTTGAAGGCGAAAAGGAAAATGGCGAGAAGGATTGCCGCGTTGCTTCCGACGACTCCAAGTTCTCCGCCCTGGCTTTCAAGCTGATGACCGACCCCTACGTCGGCCAGCTGACCTTCGTGCGCGTGTACTCCGGCGTCCTGACCTCCGGCTCCACCATTTACAACCCGATCAAGGGTCGTAAGGAGCGCATCGGCCGCATTCTGCAGATGCACGCCAACAACCGCGAGGAAATCAAGGAAGTTCTGGCCGGCGACATCGCCGCCTGCGTGGGCCTGAAGGAAGTGACCACCGGTGAAACCCTGTGCGATCCGGATGCTCCGATCATTCTCGAGCGCATGGAATTCCCGGATCCCGTGATTCACGTGGCTGTCGAGCCCAAGACCAAGGCTGACCAGGAGAAGATGGGTATCGCCCTGAATCGTCTGGCCGCCGAAGACCCGTCCTTCCGCGTGCGTACCGACGAAGAGTCCGGTCAGACCATCATTTCCGGTATGGGCGAACTGCACCTGGAAATTATCGTCGACCGCATGAAGCGCGAATTCAGCGTCGAAGCCAACGTGGGTGCTCCCCAGGTGGCCTACCGCGAATGCATCAAGAAGGCTGTCGAACAGGAAGGCAAGTTCGTCAAGCAGTCCGGCGGTCGCGGTCAGTACGGTCACGTCTGGCTCAAGATCGAGCCGAACGAAGCCGGCAAGGGCTACGAGTTTGTTGACGCCATCAAGGGCGGCACCGTGCCCCGCGAATTCATTCCCGCGGTGGACAAGGGTCTGCAAGACGCCATCTCCAGCGGTGTGCTGGCCGGCTTCCCGGTGGTTGACATCAAGTTCACCCTGTTCGACGGTTCCTACCACGACGTGGACTCCAACGAAAACGCTTTCCGCATGGCTGCCTCCATGGCATTCAAGGAAGGTATGCGCAAGGCCCAGCCCACGCTGCTGGAGCCGATGATGGCCGTTGTCGTTGAAACCCCGGAAGACTACATGGGTAACGTCATGGGCGACCTGTCCGGTCGTCGCGGCATCGTCCAGGGTATGGATGATCTGCCCGGCGGCATCAAGGAAGTGAAGGCTGAAGTGCCCCTGGCCGAGATGTTCGGCTACGCCACCCAGCTGCGCTCCCTGACCCAGGGTCGTGCGACCTACTCCATGGAGTTCAAGCACTACTCCGAGGCGCCGAAGAACGTCGCCGAAGCCGTGATTAACAAGAAGTAATCGAATTTTTGCGAATTGAGGAATTGAAAGATGGCCAAGGAAAAGTTTGAACGTACGAAGCCGCACGTTAATGTGGGCACCATCGGTCACGTTGACCACGGTAAGACCACGCTGACTGCTGCTAT
>NZ_SHKM01000004.1 GCF_004217225.1 Azospira oryzae | reverse complement strand
GCGCTGAACACGGCCGCGGTGGCTGCCCTGACGACGGCTGCGGTGGCTGCCCTGACGACGGAGCAGATCGGCGTCCTCAAGACGAGCCAGATTGCCGCCCTGGAAACCCGCGACGTGGCGGTACTGACCACGGAACAGGTGGTGGCGCTGACTTCGAGCCAGATTGCCGCCCTGACCACGGCTCAGATCGGTGCTCTGACCACGGCTCAGGTCGTGGCGATCGAAACTTCCGATGTGGGGGCGCTATCCACGGCTGGCGTTGCAGCGCTGACGACTGACCAGGTAGCAGCACTGACGACCGAACAGTTGGGTGTGCTGACGACGGCCCAGGTGCGTGCGTTGGAAACCCGCGACGTGGCAGTGCTGACCACCGAGCAGGTGGTGGCCCTGAGTTCTAGTCAGCTGGGTGCTTTGACCACGGCCCAGATTGCAGCGCTGACGACCGCTCAGGTCGTGGCGATCGAGACGACGGACATCTCCGGCCTGAGCACGGCAGCGGTTGCCGCCCTGACGACGACCCAGGTGGGCGTGCTGACCACGGAACAGGTGGTGGCGCTGACCTCGAGCCAGATCGGCGCGTTGAAGACCAGCCAGGTAGGGGCCCTGACGACGGCCCAGGTAGTGGCGATCGAAACGGGTGACCTGACGGCGCTGAATACGGCCGCGGTGGCTGCTCTGACGACGGCCGCGGTGGCTGCCCTTACGACGGAGCAACTGGGTGTGCTGACGACGGCCCAGGTGCGGGCGCTGGAAACCCGCGATGTGGTGGTGCTGACCACGGATCAGGTGGTGGCCCTCAGCTCTGCCCAGGTGGAAGCCCTGAGCACCACACAGGTCAGTGTTCTGACCACCGCACAGATTGTGGCGATCGAAACCACCGATATTTCGGCCCTGTCCGTCAATTCCGTGGCTGCTTTGGGTACGGATCAGGTGACGGCTCTGACGACCGATCAGATCGCCGTGCTGACGACGACACAGATCCGGGCGCTGGAAACCCGCGATGTGGCGGTACTGACCACTGAGCAGGTGGTGGCTCTGACCTCCGCGCAAGTAGGGGCGCTGACCACGGCAGAAATCGGAGCATTGAGTACGGCAGCGGTTGCCGCCATTGAGACCAGCGATCTGCAGGCACTGACTACTGCCCAGGTTGCTGCGCTTTCGACGGCCCAGGTGCTGGCACTGACGACCGAGCAGCTGACCGTGATGAGTACGCTGCAGATTGCGGCCCTGGAAACGCGTGATCTGGTGGTTCTGACCACGGAGCAGGTGTCCGTGCTGGATACTGCCCAGATTGCTGCGCTGACATCGGCCCAGGTTGGAGCTCTTTCGACGAGCCAGCTGACCTCGCTTTCCACGGATCAGGTCACCGCCCTGGAAACCACGGACCTGATGGCCCTCAGCACTGTGCAGATTCAGAGTCTGACCACGGACCAGATCGTTGCGCTGACGACGTCCCAGATTGAAGCCTTGACCACGACTCAGTGCTGCGCGCTGACTTCCACCCAGGTGGGAGCCCTGACGACCGAGCAGATGCCTCATCTGGCCTCGCTGACGCCGTTGGTGCTGGATCTGGATGGAGATGGCATCCATACCCTGAACATCAGTGCCGGTGTCACTTTCGACCTGCGGGCCGTGGGTGAGCAGTCGAGCGTGGGCTGGATTTCCTCCAAGGACGGCTTCCTGGCGATCGATCGCAACCACGACGGCGCCATCAACGATGGCAGCGAGTTGTTCGGTAGCAGCACCAAGCTGGCGGATGGCAGCAACGCGGTGGATGGCTTCCAGGCACTGCAAACCATGGATAGCAACAAGGATGGTGTCGTGGATGCCAAGGATGCCGGATTCGCCGATCTGCGAGTTTGGGTGGATGCCAACCAGGACGGCGTATCCCAGTCCTCCGAGCTGCACACGCTGGCCGATCTGGGGATTACCAGCCTGAATCTTGGGGCTACCCGGACGGTCGACGGTGACAACGGCAACGTGATTGGTCTGGTTTCCAGCTACACCACGGCAGATGGTCAAACCCATGAGCTGTCCGACGTCTGGCTGCAGATTGGCGCAGGGCAGAATCGGGTCATCGACCTCTCCGCCCTGGATCAGGCTGTGGTTGAACAAGGCAACTTGGGCCAGATCAACCTTGCCGGTAACGGTGGAAATGGCGATCTGCTGATCGTGAATGCCCAGGATGTGCTGAAGTTTGGTGTAACCGACCTGGTGCAAAACGCCCAGACCGGCGAGGGCCATGTGCAGATCGTGGTCAAGGGCGATGCCAATGACACTGTGCAGCTCAACAACTCCCAGGGCCAATGGGCGGATGGTGGCGTGACCGTGATTGATGGTGTCACCTATCACATCTATACCCAGGGAGATGCCCAGTTGCTGATTGGTGCCAATCTTCACCAAGTCACCGGCTAATTGCCTCTGGCATTGAAAACACCGGCTCTCGGGCCGGTGTTTTTTTTGGTGGGCAATCATTGCCACCCGATTAGAATGAACACCCTGCTACGGCTTAAGGTATTTATGTCGCTTGGATCCCTGCTGTTGCGTCTGAAGACAACCGTAACTTCTCTTCTACCGCCCCCTCCCCTGGCCGACGACGCATTGCCAACCGATACGGAAAGGCCGCTAAGGATCGGCATCTGGGGGCTGGCAATAGGCTTTGGCGGTCTGCTTCTCTGGGCTACCCTGGCGCCACTGGATGAAGGGGTGCCGACCCAGGGGGTGGTGTCGATTGATACCAAGCGTAAGACGATCCAGCACCTGCTTGGTGGCCGTATCAGGGAGGTCTACGTCAAGGAAGGCCAATACGTGCAGGCTAACGAGTTGCTGCTGAAGCTCGAGGATGCCAATGCCCGGGCCAACTACGAGGCGGTTCGTCAGCACTATCTGAGTTTGCGTTCGGTGGAGGGCAGGCTGCTGGCGGAGCAGTCAGGGGCGACCAAGATCAGTTTTCACGAAGATATCCTGAAATATGCGGACGACCCCCTGGTCCGGCAGCAGATGGCTACCCAGGAGCAGTTGCTGCAGTCCCGCAGATTGGCCTACGAGGCCGAACAGCAGGCAATGCGGGAGGCCATCCGTGGCCAGGAGGCCCAGGTCACGGGCTATGGGGGCATGATCGAGAGCCGCCGGAACCAGCTGCGCTTGCTGGAAAAGGAGCTGAAGAGCATCAGCGACCTGGTGAAGCAGGGCTTCATGGCTAGGACCAGGCAACTGGAGCTGGAGCGTAATGCCGCAGAGGTCAGCAGCATCCTGGCGGACCTGAATGGCAACCTGATCAAGTCGCGTCAGGGCATCGCCGAAGTGAAAATGCGCCTGATCCAGCGCCAGCAGGAATACCGCAAGGAGGTGGATACCCTGCTGGCCGACGTGCAGCGCGACGTTCAGGTCGACGAGGACAAGTTGCGGGCGGTGACCGAGGAACTGGAGCACACGGAGATTCGTTCTCCGGTTGCCGGGCAGGTGGTCGGTCTGGTGACCCAGACTGTTGGCGGTGTAGTCCAGGCCGCCCAGCGGTTGATGGATATCGTGCCGGTTGACGAACCCCTGTTGCTGGAGGCCAAGGTACCCCCCCACCTGATTGACCGTATCAAGGTGGGCCTGCCGACTGATGTCCGTTTCACCACCTTTGCCCATTCTCCCCAGTTGCTGGTGGAAGGGACCATCCAGTCGATTTCGGCAGACCTTATTACAGAAAATCAGCCCAGTTCCGGCCAGCCGACTTCCTATTACCTGGTGCGTATTTCCATTTCTCCCGAAGGCATGAAAAAGCTGGGCAACCGCAATCTGCAGCCCGGCATGGCGGCAGAGGTGGTCATCAAGACCGGTGAGCGTTCGGTACTTACCTACCTTCTGCATCCCCTGACCAAGCGTATCGCCGCCTCGATGAAGGAGGAGTGAGTCTTCCGTAGGCAAAAAAAAGGCACCCTCGGGTGCCTTTTTTATTAATGGTAGATTGCTTATTCCAGTCCGCTGATCCGGGCTTTGCGCTCCCGTTCGATCCGGGTGATGTAGCGCTGAATCATGGTCAGCCGGGTTCCCGGAAGATCAACGTACTCGCAACCGATGCGCAGGTACTGACTGCCGGTCTTGGTGGTGACCGGGAATGAGTTGCGTACGGAGAGGGCCGTGACCAGCTGTCCTTCCTCGGGCAGGGTGAACTTGCAGTCGCGGAAAACATTACCAATGGCAAAGGTTTCACCCATGGACAATGGCAGCATGAGACCGATACCACCACCGCTGATGTCCAGCATGTTGGCTTCGATAGTGGTCTTGGTGCCGTCCACCAGAATGACGTCCACCGACACCTTGATGGGATTGGCTATGGGGGTGGTAAGGCGGTAATACTCGCGGCGCTGCAGGCGCAGCAGGGTCTCGGGCAGCTTGCCGCCAAAGGCGGTACGCCCCTCGAAGGTCGTCTGCGTAAGGCCTTTCAGGCTGAACTGAATCTTGACCTTGTCCAGGGTCGTGGTGAATACCAGCTTGTCGGCCTGTAGGGCGCGGCGATTCATTTCGTCGTCGCTGCCGTAGTCGAATATCAGGGAATTCCCGTCGGCACCGATGTGGTTCAACGAGGTGAGTAGGAAGGAGTTACCACCGTCAAAATAAACGGTGATCATCACCCCTTTTTGCACCAGCGCCTTGAGTACGAAAAGAATTTCTGCCTTGGAGTAAAGCAGGTAGCGACTGTAATTGTCGTCGTCTTCGACGTCTAGGTGGTGTGGCACAGGATGGGCTTCCGGCTCTAAGGGCTCGCTTGCCTTGTCAGTCATGGTTTATTCGGTTTTCTCGGCAAGGCTGAAGTGTAAACAAAAGCAGCAAACTAGAGAATTGCATTATTACTCAGTTTGCTCCCTTGGGGGCTTGGAATAACGGTGGTGGCGAGTTGTCGCCGTGCTCCAGTCGATAGAGCCAGGCCAGCAGTTCGGCGATGGCCCGGTAGAGCTGAGGGGGGATGCGCTCGTCCAGATCCACCTGCATGAGCAAGGCCACCAGCTCGGGCGATTCATGCACATAGACCCCATGTTCCTTGGCCCGGTTGATGATGGCCTGGGCCACCGCTCCCCGGCCTTTGGCGACCACCCTGGGGGCAGCATCGGTCTCCAGATAGGCCAGGGCGACGGCGCTACGGCGGTCCTCAGGGGGTGGTGTCTGGTTCATTCTTATCCACCATGAAGCCGCCTAAGGTGAGTCCGGCTGCTTCAAACTGGCTGGCAAGTCCCTGACCGTGACCGCGCAGTTGTTCCCGGGTTTCCGGATTGGTCGCGGTCAAATGCAGCGAAATCTGGTGACCTGTCAGGCCGATACGAGCCTGAATTTCCCCCAGATGGGGGAGAGTCAGGCGCAGACGGGTGTTCCATGTACTAGCCGGTTCGCCGTCTTCATCCTGTGCCCCATTTCGACCATCTTCCTCCACCATTTCCCATAACATTTCCTGTCCAGGCCAGATTTGGCCGTGCCAGATATAAGTGTTGCTGGCTAGGGACTCCAATTGCTGTCGAATTAAGGGAACTAGATCGGCAGCAAGTCCGGGGGGCGTGTTGCTGGTGGTTTGCGTTGTATTGCCGGTGGATGTTTGGGGAGGGGGAAGGGGTTGGGTGCCGGTGGGCTCATCCGCCTTCTGTGGTGCCACGGGGATGGTGGGGGTATTGCTGGTTGCAGGCTGCGGAGACTGCGACTGCGGTTGAGGTACGGAGGGGGGCTCTTGTCTGGAGGGCGCTGCTGGCGGCGATTGGCTGGCTCCGGCCTGAGCCTGCGGTTCCTTGAGTAACTCGGCCAGATTAAATTGGCCGCTCGTCCAACGGGCTTGGTGTGCTTCGTAAAAGAGGCCGCTAGTGCTGATAGCTTGCTTGAGTAAAGGCGCAAGTTGTTCAGCGGGGAGTTTGGGGTTGGCAAGGAGTGGTTGATTACCATTGAGAGGGGTGGCCCGCTCTTGGAGTTTGTCTGGGGCATCCGTCAGCAGTGTGGCAATAAGCTGGCCGGCGCGGCTGAGAGAGGTCGAGGCGGAACTTTCTGCTGTGGTTTCCTGCCTGGGGTTGGCGATGACCGCGAGGGCCGTCCGACCATTGTTTTCTACCACTTCCATTTCCAGCGAATCCCCACTTTTCGCTGAGAAGGGAAGCGCCAGCGTAACCTCTCGCTGGGCAATCATTGCCCGATAGGTTCCATTAGGTAGTGCTGCCTGAATGTCGGCCAGAATCCGTTGTCCGGGAACAAGCTCGGACAACAGGTCGGAAACGGCCTGGCTTGGCGCGACCTGTTGGATTGATGCATCCAGCCGGACGCGAGGGAGATTGACGAGGTCGGACGGAATCATGGCAGAGGCCAGGATCTCAAATTAAATGCTGGAGCGGGGCACTACCAGTGTGCCCCAGAGAATCTGACCTATGGCGCCAGGTAGGTGTTTTGGAGGCGTCTGGAAGTCTTGATGCTGCCCAGTTTCTCATCCAGTTCTCCCATCCAGCGCTCGGCCAAACTCCTGGTTTCTTCATCCAATGAAAGAATGGACTTGATGGTCGTTTCTGACTGCGCCTGCTCAGAAGGGCTTAGAGGGGAGGGGCCTGCTTCTAATTGACTGCGCAAGGCGGCCACCAACTGCCGTCTCTCCAGTTCCTTGTCTACCAGCGCGTCCCATTCCTCTGCCCTGGCGTACTCGTGCATTTGCTTAGATGTCGCGAGAATCGCATCGTACAGAGCGAGAATTTCTTCGCTGTTCGCCATGCTTTTAGGCCTTGGTCAGGACGTTACCGTCATTGGGGGCGGTACTGTCGTCATCAATGCCATCGGCAGTGCCTTTTGCCAGTACTTCCCATGCGCCGAGCAGTTCCCTCAGCAGTGCGGTTACTTCATCCAGGATGGCCGGATCATTCTTGAGGTTGGCAGTGCTCAAACGTTGCACCATGTAGAGGTACAGGTCGTTAAGGGAGACGGCGATGTCTCCACCTTGACTGAACTCTAGCGCATTGCGGAGGCCTTCGATAATGTCGATGGCCTTGTTGATGAATTGTGCTTTCTGGGCAATGTTCCGCCTCTCCATCTCGCCTTTGGCCGATGCAATGGCGGAGATGGCGCCTTCATAGAGAAGAACGACCAACTGGACGGGGTTGGCCGTACTGACAGCCGTTTCGACCTTTACCTGGGCGTAAGCCCGAACCCCTTGGTTAAACATGTGATGCCTTTCTGAAACGCTGGACGGTCATCTTAACCTAACAGAGAGGTGAGATAACTGCTGGTGTTCTTCATGGTGCCCATCAGAGAATCCAGGTTTGCATACTGACGCCGCAGACGGGTTTCCATGTTCTCAAGCCGGACATTTTCCCGCTCCATGTTGGTATCAAGAATTTTGATCCGGGAGTTGAGGCCCTTAATTCGAGAGTCCACCAGGCCATCGTTGGTGAGCATGTTGGAAGCGGTGTCATAGAGCCGGTGGGCAAAACCGCGTTCCGTATCGGTGAAGAGGGATACGACGTTACCAGAATTGGTTTCCAGCGCTTTTGTGAATGCCGTGCTATCCAAGGACAGAGTGCCGTCCTTTTTGAAACTGATGCCAACCTGGGCCAAGTAGTTCAGGTCATTTCCGGCAATCTTTGCCGGGTCATTGAAAACGTTCTGCAGTTGATAAATGACCGAGGTGGCCGAGTTGTCGGCTTCAAGGGTGCCACCCTTCTGGTGTTGGCTGTTTACGGTGCTGGCCAGCTTGTTATAGGCGGAAATGAAGTCATTGATTTTCTTGGTGATGGCTTCGGTATCCCGTGCAACCGTCAGGTTGACCGTTTTGGTGCTATCGGCGCTGGCCAGATTAAGGGTGACCCCATCCACTACATCGGTAATGGTATTGGTGGAGCGCTCAACCTCCAGGCCATTGAGCGACAGCTTTGCGTTCTTTGCATCCTGGGTCTGGGTAAATCCGCCCAAGGCCGTTTCCAGAGCCGCATCAATGGAAACGGCGTTATCGACGCCTTGTTTCGTAGACGCAATCACCAGCTTGTATTGGGGGGCTGCCGAGGTGCCGGCATTGATGACGCTGGCTTTGGCGAGGGACTGGGTGGCGGTCTTGCCGCTTTCCGTCACAGTCGCCGCGTTGATCTTGTCGCGGATGGTCTCCAGCGAGTCGCTGGCTGTCAGGGCGATATCAAAGCTTTTGCCACCAGCAGACAAAGTGAACGTTCCATCTGCGCCGACTGCGGCTTTGGAGTCAGTCTGGGCGGCGGATGCCCGCACACCGGCCTGTGCCAGTTGGGAAATCTTTATGTCGTAGCTACCCGGGGTGGCCGTATTGGTAGCAGTTGCATTCAGAAGAGAGGTATTGGAAGACGTAGCCTTGGCTGCGGCAAAGTCCATGTCCAGCTTCAGGCCAGAGACAGCGGTCTTGAATGCATCCAAATCGCTCTTGACCTTGCCAAAGGCGCTCAACTGATCGTTGAACGTCTGCTTCTTGGCAGTAAGCGAGTTGAGCGGCTGACGCTCAAGCTGAAGTAGCTGGCTTACCAGGCTGTTGACGTCGAGTCCTGAACCAATACCTGCGCTTGAAATGCCCATGTTCGTTCTCCGTTATGCCGCAACACTGAAATGTACTTAAACACGCTCCTTGATCAACAGGCCTTGCAGTTCATCAAGTCGCTTTGCAATAACAAGCATTTCCTGTGCCGGAATCTGGCGAATCACTTCCTTGGTTTTTACATCAATCAGCTTGACCACGCTCGTACCCGTCGCGTCATCGATCGAGAACTGCAAGTCGCTGCGTAAGCCGGCTACGGTTTGATTAGCGCGATGGGTTGCCTCCTGCAGGGCATCCATTTCTTCGACCGGCTTTTGTTTTTCCTGCTCAGAGATACCAGTGTTCTTCGTGGTGCTGACAGAGGATACATCGGCGATGGGAATGTCGCGTTTGACAGCAACGGTATCACCAGTTGCGCGGTTGGTTGCCTGGGAGGGGTAGGCAGGGGGTCCGCTGCTATTCAAAGGTTGGATAGTCATTTCCAGCTCCTCTACACGGCATAGCCGGAGTGGCTTCGAGCCAAGCTCGCCGCCACTCCGGCTAAATACTGCTAGCTACTTTACGCGGCTTAGCGCAGGAGGGTCAGCGCACCCTGGGGCACGGTGTTCGCCTGGGCCAGAATTGCCGTACCAGCTTGTTGCAGAATCTGGTTACGGGTCAGCTGGGCGGTTTCTGCAGCGAAGTCGGCGTCGATCAGGCGGCTCTTGGAAGCGCTGAGGTTTTCCACATAGTTTTGCAGGTTGGACACCACGGCTTCGAAGCGGTTTTGCACGGAACCGAAAGTTGCGCGGATGTTGGCGATCTGAGCGATGTCAGCGTCGAGCTTGTTGATTGCAGCAGAGGCGCCGCCGGAAGTCGTCACATTGACGGTACCGGTTGCAGTCAGGGTGCCGCTGTAAGCGTTCAGGCCGGCTGCACCGTTCTGTGCCAGGTTGGAGGTATCCACACTCACTTGGTTGTCGGCAGAACCGCTGAAGCCGACCTGGAAGGTGATGGTGGAGGCGCCAGACAGCAGCTTGGTGCCGTTGAACTCGGTGGTCTGAACGATACGGCTGATTTCCTGGGTCAGCTGGTCCACTTCCTTCTGCAGCTGGCTACGGTTGGTGTCGCTGATGGAGCCGTTGGAGGCTTGCACGGAGATTTCACGAATCCGCTGCAGGTTGTTGGCGATCTGGCCCAGGGCGCCTTCAGCCGTTTGACCGACGGAAATACCGTCGTTGGCGTTGCGGATGGACTGGTTGCCACCGCGGATGGCGCTGGTCAGACCTTCGGCAATAGCGGAACCAGCGGCATCGTCCTTAGCGCTGTTCACACGCAGACCGGAGGACAGGCGCTGGAGAGAAACGGACAGGGATTGGTTGGAAGTCGCCAGGTTCCGCTGTGCGTTCAGGGACGAAATATTGGTGTTGACGATCAAAGCCATGATTATCTCCTTGGTTCCATTGATTATTTACCACTTCGGGTAAAACTTCGGTGGCGAAGCCCGCCGCCTTTGAATCAATTATCGGAGCCGGGGAAGATAACTTTAGGTCTTTTTTTCGAAAACTTTTTTTGGCTTGCCTTAAAAAGAAAGAGGCACCCCTCCCGTCTCGCCCCATGCGCCCGTTGCAGGCCCATGAGGGGGGGAAAGGTGCCGCAAATATACTGGTAAGTAGCTGGTCAGCGCATTACTTCAAGAGGGTCAGTGCGCTTTGGGGAACGGTATTGGCTTGAGCCAGGATCGCGGTGCCTGCCTGCTGCAGAATCTGATTGCGAGTCAGTTGGGCGGATTCGGCGGCAAAGTCCGTATCCATGATGCGGCTCTTGGAGGCGCTGAGGTTTTCCACGTAGTTCTGCAGATTGGCGATCACGGCCTCGAAGCGGTTCTGCACGGCACCATAGGTGGAGCGCAGATTGGCGACTTGGGCGATGTCGAAGTCCAGCTTGGACAGGGCAGCAGAGGCGCCAGCGGAGGTGGTGACGTTGATGGTGCCGGTTGCCGTCAGGCCGGCACTATAGCTGTTCATGCCAGCGGATCCGGCAGCGGTCTGGGCCAGGTTGGTGGTGCTGATGGCCACCTGGTTGTCCGTGGAGCCGCTGTAGCCGATCTGGAAAGTGATGGTGGAAGCGCCGGACAGCAGCTTGGTGCCGTTGAACTCGGTGGTCTGAACGATACGGCTGATTTCCTGGGTCAGCTGATCCACTTCTTTTTGCAGCTGGCTGCGGTTGCTGTTGCTGATGGAACCGTTGGCTGCCTGCACGGAGATTTCACGAATCCGCTGCAGGTTGTTGGCGATCTGGCCCAGGGCGCCTTCGGCCGTTTGGCCGACGGAAATACCGTCGTTGGCGTTGCGGATGGCCTGGGTGTTGCCGCGGACGCCGCTGGTGATGCTTTCTGCCACGGCAAGGCCGGCTGCATCGTCTTTGGCGCTGTTAACCCGCAGGCCGGAAGACAGGCGTTGCAGGGACAGGCCGAGGGCGGCGTTGGAGTTGCTCAAATTGCGTTGCGCGTTGAGCGACGCAATATTGGTGTTGACGATGAGTGCCATATTTAGCTCCTTACCAGAGGGCAAATTGTTTGATACGGCTAATGCCCTGCTGGGCAATGCCGTTCTGGCTCTCTTAAAGCAACTGGTGTGCCACGTTTCTCAAGAGGGCCGGCAAGGAGTTTTCTGCGGGCCGGAAAGGCCCGTGGATTGCGGGTCTTTACATATCCTGCATTTTTGGGCGGGCGTTCCCGGCGAGACTTTCCAAATCCCGGCGAACGCTTTGCAGAACCGGCAACCATTGCCCCGGCATTTTTTGCCGGTACAGTTTGAGGCTGGGATACCAGGGGCTGTCTTGCCGCTCCTGGAGCCAGCGCCAGTCTGCATCCCGTGGCAGGAGCAGCCAGGCTGGCCGTCCCAAAGCCCCGGCAAGGTGGATGATGGCCGTGTCTACCGAAATCACCAGATCCAACTGGCTGACAATGGCTGCCGTGTCGGCAAAATCCCGGATGCCTGCCGTGACGTCCCGCAAACCTTGGGAAAGCTCGGCGGCCGGTAGTTGCAGGCTGATGAATTCAACCCCCGGCACCGCCAGTAATTCGACTAATTGGGCCAGGGGGCACGAGCGTTGGTGGTCATTGCGATGCCGGGGATTGCCTGCCCAGGCCAGGCCGACCCGGAAACGGCTTCGGGGGCCGAGCATGTCTTGCCAGTGGCGCACACGCGCTGCCTCAAGCGGCAGATAGGGAATGGGACCCGGCAGGTCGGCCAGACCGATGTGCAGCAGGTGGGGCAGGCTCATCAGCGGCAGATAGCACTGGCAGCCCCACGCATCTGCCGGCAGTTCCCCTGTCTGAGGGACCAGGTGGTCGATACCGGCAACGCCCTGGAGCAGGGGAATGAGGGAAGGCTGGCACTCCAGCGTGACTTTGGCGCCCCGACGCTGCAGTTCCGGGGCAAAGCGAACGAACTGCAGCGTATCTCCCAGGCCTTGTTCGGCTCTGAGCAGCAGGTGCTTGCCGGCCAGATCTTCCCCTTGCCAGCGGGGCAGGGTTGCCGCAAAACGGGTACGGGTACCGGCTGCCGCCCCCCATTCATATTCCTGCCAGCCGGCCTCCAGTTGGCCGAGGGCGAGCAGGGACATGGCGTAGTTCCAGTGGGCCAGGGCATAGTCGGGCGCCAGGGCGATGGCCTGGCGCTGGGCTTCCAGTGCTTCCTGATGCAGCCCCATGGATTTCAGGACGTTGCCCAGATTGGTCCAGGTCACTGCAGACCGGGGTATCAGGGCGGTTGCCCGCCGACAGTGCTCCAGCGCTTCTGCCGTGCGTCCCTGGGCCTGAAGCACAGTGCTCAGATTGGTCATGGCATCTGCGTGCTGCGGTGCCAGGCGCAGGGCCTGGAGGAAGGCCTGCTCGGCCTCCGCCAGCTTGTTCTGATCGAGTAGGATCAGGCCCAGGTTGTTGTGCAGGTTGGGCGTGTCCGGTGCCAGGAGCAGGGCGTTGCGCAGCGACAGTTCGGCCCCTTCGTACTGGCCCAACTGACGGAATATCTGGCCCAGATTGTCATAGGCCAGGGCGTTGCCCGGTTCCAGCTCCACCTGGCGCAGGGTCAGTTGCAGGGCCATCTCGGTCTTGCCGAGATTGAAGGCATTGACGGCCAGGTTGGTGATGCAGGGCACATGGTCCGGCGCCAGCTGGTAGGCCTTTTCGTAGGCGGTGAAAGCTGCCTCCCGGCGACCCAGCCGATCCCGGCACATGCCGAGGTTGAAATGTACCTGCCAGGCCTGGGGCGCCAATTGGGCGGCGGCAGCAAAGGCTTGTTCCGCCCCGGCCATGTCTCCCTGGCTGAAGCGTTGCTGGCCCTGTTGCAGCAGTTCGTCCAGCCGGCTCATCGCTCGCTCGCCCAGACGGCCAGCGCCGCTGTCAGCTGGGCGATGGCGCCCTCCCAGTCGCCGGGGCCGGGCTGGCGGAACTGGCGCAGGCTGGGATACCAGGGGCAATCGTCCCGCTGCAGCAGCCAGCGCCAGTCCGTATCCCAGCGGTTGAGCAGCCAGACGGGCTTGTTCAGGGCGCCGGCCAGGTGGGCCACTGCCGTATCGACGCTGATGACCAGATCCAGCTGTTCCACCAGGGCCGCTGTTTCGGCGAAGTCGGAAAGTTCGCCGCTGTAATCAAGGATGGGCCACTGCCCGGCCACCTCAGCAATCTGGGCGGTGGCTTCATCCTTTTGCAGGCTGACAAAACTGATGCCGGGCACCTGGGCCAGGGGCAGCAGTTGGCTCAGGTGAAGGCTGCGCCGGGCATCGAGGAGCACGGCATCGGCCATATGCTGGCGGCGGCCGCCGGCCCAGACCAGGCCGACCCGGGGCCGGGGCACCTCGGCGAGGCGCTGCTGCCAACGCTCGGCGCTGACCTGGGGGGCGCGCAGATAGGGCGTCCTGGCGGGGATGTCGTCCAGCCCGGTGTTGAAGGCCAGGGGCAGGGAGAGCAGGTGACAGTGCCAGTCGGTGTCGGGCACCGCTTCGCTCTCGTCTATCAGGGCATCGATGCAGTCCAGTTCCGCAAACAGGGGTTTGAGGGGGCGCTGGATGCGCACCGCAATCCAGGCGTCACGCTGCTTCAGCAGGGCGGCATAGCGGATGAACTGGAGGGAATCGCCCAGGCCCTGTTCGCAGAGCAGCAGGATGCGCTGCCCGGCAATGGGCTCGCCGCGCCACTGGGGCGTGGTGGGACGGTAGATGACGCCCTGGATATTGGACTGGCGCCGGTATTCGTAATCGGGCCAACCTTCCCGCAGCTGGCCCAGGGTGAGCAGTACCAGGGCCCGGTTCCAGCGGGCCAGGGGGTGTTCCGGGTCCAGGGCCAGGGCCTGGTCCAGGGTGAGGCGGGCGGCGGCCAGGTCCATGGATTCCATCTGGGTGATGGCCAGGTTGCAGTAGCCCACCGGGTCCTGGGGGGCGATGCGGATGGCCTGGCTGAAACTGGCGGCGGCAGCGGCCGCCTGGCCTTGTTTCATCTGGGCGTTGCCCAGTTCCACCCAGGCCCACAGCAGGTCGGGCGCAAGGCGGGTGGCACTTTCCGCCAGTTCCTGTGCCACCGCGTATTCACCCAGGTGGGAGCAGAGGGAGGCGAAGGCCGTGTAATTGCGCGGCTCTTGCGGATTGCAGTTGAGGGCGGCCGTGTAGGCGTCCACTGCATCGGGAAACTCCCGCAGCAGGACAAAGCCGCTGGCGATGCGGCGCCAGGTATCGTCGTCGGCCGGTTGCAGCGCTGCCGCCTGGACCAGGTCGGCCTTGGCGCCGGCTCCATCGCCCATGCGGATGCGGGTCATGGCCGCCTCGATACGGGCGTCAATGCTGCCTGGTAGCGCCGCCAGAACGCCCTGCCACAGGGCCAGGGCGTCGGCATGGCGTTGCTGGTCGCCGAGCAGGATGGCCAGATTGTGGGCCGTATCCAGATGCTGGGGCACCACCGCCAGAATTTGCCGGTAGTGGCGTTCTGCGGTGTGGCGGTCACCCCGCTGCTGGGCCTGGACGGCCTGGGCAAAACAGGCGGAGAGGGCTTCTGGAGTCTGGGGAAGGGCTTGGGTCATGTTCTCTAGGGGAAGGGGGCCGTCCACGCGGGACGGCCCCGCCGTTTCAGGGACGGGGGTCCGTCAGGGCGGCTTGCCATTCGTTGAGGCGGCTGCTCAACAGGTAGTGCCGGCGTACCCAGGCTTCCAGGATGTCGCCTTCCCTGGCTGCCGCATCCAGGTCGTGGGCCCGCTCCCGGATGGCCTGGACCCAGGCATCGGTCTCGTTGGCCACCCGCGTCACCGGCGCATTGTCGGTACGGTAGGGGAAGATGTCCGTGCAGATCACGGGCAGGCCCAGAATGCCGTACTCCAGCAGGCGCAGATTGCTTTTGGCCTCGTTGAAGGGATGCAGTTCCAGGGGGGCCACGGCCAGGTCGAGGTTGAGGCTGGCGAGCTTGGCCGGATAGGCTTCCACACCGACCTCGAAGGGATGGTATTCGGCCACATAGGGGCGAATCTCTTCGGGGCACATGCCGAAGAAAATCCAGTCCACCTCGTCGGCGGTTTGCTTCACCGCTTCGGCAATGATGGCTAGGTCGCCCGAGTGCTGCTGGGCGCCCGCCCAGCCAACGCGGGGCTTCTTGCCGGTACGGCGTCGGGAGGTAAGGTGGGCCCACAGGTCGTCCCGCAGGGAGTTGGGTACCAGCCGCACTTCGTCGGTCAGCTCCCGGGCAAAGTCGTACAGGGGCTGGGTGCTGACGATGACCCGGTCGCTCTGGCGGAACAGCTTGCGCAGACGATTGCGTCCGTCCCGGGGAATGTGGCGGTAGTTGGGGTTGTCCTTGGGCATGTGGGTGATCAGGTCATCCATCATGACCACGATGCGCATGTCCGGCCGGTGCTTGCGGAAATAGGTCTGCCATTCCACGGCAAGCGGTGAGAAATCCACCTGGATCATGTACACATCCGGATCCAGACGGTTCAGTTCCGTCAGGGTCGGATAACGCAGTTCGTGGTACTTCTTGGTCTGGACGATGGTGCTCTGCAGCGTGCCGGCCGCGCCCAGGGCGCGCAAGGGGGCGATGAAGCGGTATTCGCCGACGCCGCCGGCAGGCGGCTGGGCCAGGACCCGGGGGCGGTCGTGGAACTTGCGGTCCCAGTCGGCCACCAGCACCGGTTCCGGCGTATAGGAACTGCCGTCGAGCAGGGACAGGTGGCGGTTGTAGGCGGGATCATCGGCCAGCCATTTGTGCCAGCGCTGATGCATGAAGTCTGCCGTCTTCTCGTCCCGCACCGAAGCATCGGCGCGCTTGCGCAGATTGGACGACTCCAGGACGAGGGACTTGTTCTCGTGGTGCACCAGGGTGGCGCCGGGGGTCCATACCACCAGATGTCCGGCTTCCCGCAGGCGCAGGCAGAAATCCACGTCGTTGAAGAGGACCGGGGTATCCGTCTCATTCATGCCGCCCAGGTCCTGGTAGATGGATTTGCGCACCAGCATGCAGGCAGCGGTGACGGCGCTGTAATCCTGGTCCACCTGCAGGCGGTTCATGTAACCCGGCTCGTGCATGGAAACCTTGGAGAAGCAGTGAGCTGCCAGGCGGTCCAGGCCCAGGATCACCCCGGCATGCTGGATGGTGCCCTTCTCCGGATACACCAGGCGGGCGCCGACGGCGCCCACTTCCGGCCGCTGGCCGTGGTTGAGCATCTGCTCCAGCCAGTTCGGCTGCACGATTTCCGTGTCGTTGTTGAGCAGAACGACATATTCGCCCGTAGCCGCGGCCACGCCCAGGTTACACTGGGCGGAGAAGTTGAAGGGATGGTCGTAGGCAATGATGCGCACCCGCTCCCCGTGGTCCCGTTCCAGCTTGCGGTAGTAGTCCAGGGTGTCCGGCTCGTCGGTCTGGTTGTCCACCACGATGATTTCGTAGTTGTCGTAGGTGGTCTTTTCCAGCAGGCCGTCGATGCAGGGCTGCAGATACCAGACGCTGTCCCGGTTGGGGATGATGATCGAGACCCGGGGCCGCTCGGCATGCTGGTAGGCAATGCGCAGCGTACCGGGGACCATTGCGGCGCTGACCGTGGCGGCGATGTTGCGGCGGGCCAGGTGGGCTTCCACAGCGGCCTGGCGGGCCGCCTGGGCCAGGGGATGTTCGAGCAGGTTTTCCGGCAGGTGCAGCAGGGGCTCCGGCAGGTGGCCGATGGCGTCGGCACCGCAGCGGTCGTGCAGGCGCCACAGAGCCTCGTATTGCCAGGCGCCGGGGTAGGGGTGGAAACCGCCGATTTCCTGCAGGGCTTCGCGCTTGAACCACAGGGCCGGGCCCACGTAATCCATGGCGCGCAGATAGTCCAGGTTGAAGTCGGGTTTGAACCAGGGGGCGCAGCGGAAACCGGCCGGACCGATATGGTCATGGTCGGTGTAGATGGCCTGCCACTTGGGGTCCAGATTGGCGTAGTCGGCCACGGCGATGGCCCAGTGGGGCTCGAAGGTGCTGCCGACCGGAATCAGGGTGAGCCAGTCGCTGGCCAAGGTGTCGCTGACCTGGTTCAGGGCCCGGGCCAGCAGCTCTGGGTCATCCAGGCTGTCCAGTTGCAGCCAGCCGAGGATGTCCGTCTGCTCGAAAATCGGGTCCGGCGCCGGCGTATCCGCCAGTACGACCAGTTTCCAGTCCTGGTACAGCTGGGTCTGCAGGGAGGCCACGGTCTGCGCCAGGCGCGCCTGTTCGCCGGCTGCCACGACAGTCAGCAGCAGCAGGGCGGGGCGCTCCTTCCAGCGGGTCAGCATGCGCTCGGCAAAGAGCTGGGCGTCGATTTCCTGGATGGTCTTGCGATCCACCCAGCGACGGTAGTCGGCCCGTTGCTGGTAATGCAGGTGCACCCGGTCCACTTCCGGACCCGACAGTTCGAAGTTGCCGGAGAGGGATTCGGAGGTGGCCCAGAAAATACTGGTGATGGTGGGGATGTGCTTGAGAGGGTACTTCTCGCCGATGCGAAGCCACATGTCCTGGTCGCCGATGGCCGCATAGCTTTCGTCGAAAAGTCCTAACTCCTCATGCACCTTGCGCCGCCACATGGGGTGGCAGCCGACCATGCATTGCTCCAGCAGTTGCTGGAACGAATAGGGCGGCCAGAACTGACTGCCGCCGATGACCACCGTGTCGAAATTCTGGTGGGGCAGGGGGCTCAGCAGGGAGTCGCCATAGACCACCATGACTTCGGGGCTGGCGTCCAGTTCCCGCATCAGGGCTTCGCAGGCGGTGTTCTTGAGGCGGTCGTTGGTGCTGCAGGAAATCAGGTATTCGCCGCGGGCTTCGCGGATGGCCAGGTTCCATGCCGGATAAACGCCGATGCGCTCCGGTGTGCGGATGTAGCGGATGTTGGCGTGCTTGGCCTGGTAGCGACGGACGATTTCGCCTTCGTTCTGCGGCGAGTCGGCGTCGATGACCAGGATTTCGATCTGGTCGGCCACGGTCTGGGCCAGCAGGTCGTCCAGGCACTCGCCGATGAATTCTGCCGACTTGTAGGTGGAAATAATGGCCGTGATGCGGGGCTTGAAGGTGCTGTCCGTATCCGTCGTCCGGAGGGCGTCGGGCAGGCGGCTGTAGAAGGCCTGGTCGGGCGCTGTGCTGGTCGCGCCGAGGAAGACCTGCAGGACTTCCCGGGCCGATGCCGTCTGGTCCAGGGCGGTCAGGATGTGCAGCAGGTTGAGGACGATGGCCGGATTGCCGGGCGCCGCTTCAAAGGCCTGCACCGACCAGTTGAGGCCTTCCTGCAGGTGGTTGCTGCTGTGGCAGAGCACGGCCAGATTATCCAGGGTCCGGGGATTCTTGGCGTCCGCCTGCAGCGCCTGTTCCAGCCGCGCCAGGGCACCTTCGGGTTCGGCCAGGGCCAGCAGGCACTCGGCTTCCCAGTTGAGCTGTTCCGCCGGCGAAGCGAAGGTCATGCGGCCTTCCTGGGCGGTCAGCAGCTCCAGGTAGAGCTGGCGATACTTCTCGGCTTGCCGGTGGCTGTCGAAGTCGTTTTCGGCTTTGGCCCGGCAACGCTCGCTCCAGGCTGCCGGCGTCTGTTCGGCCAGCACCCTGAGGATCAGGGCAGCCAGTGCATCGACATCGCCAGGGGCGGCCAGCCAGCCGGTCTCGCCATCGACGACGATATCGGGCAAGCCGCCGACGCGGAAGCCGACCACCGGAATGCCGCAGGCCAGGGCCTCCACCGCGGTGTTGGGCAGGTTGTCCTCGCGGGATGGCAGCACCAGCAGGTCGGCCAGGCCGTAGACCTCGGGCAGACGGGATTCGTCGCTGATATCCCCCAGGTGCACGAAGCGGAAACCGGCCGGCGGCGTGAAATCGGCGGCCAGGCTGCCAAAGGCGGCCAGGGTGATGGGGCGTTCCGGAGCCTGGGTGGCCAGGGCCGCCAGGGCCGCCAGCAGCAGGTCAAAGCCCTTGCGCCGGTTCTGAATGCTGTCGGCGCCGAAAAGGACGACGGCCGCATCGGCTTCGATATGCCACTGGCGCCGCAGGGCGGCCCGGTCCAGGGGGCGGAAACGTTCCAGGTCGATGCCGTTGGCAATGACCTCGACCCGCTTGCCGGCGAACAGGGGACTCTTGCGGGCGCAATCGGCGAGCCAGTGGCTGGGGGCGACTACCGTCAGATCCAGGTCGGCATAGGCGGCCTGGCGTTGCAGCCAGGTTTGCCGGGAGGCGTCAGACTCATCGCGGGAGCCGAGCATGGGGCATTGGCCGCAACCCGGATTGCGGGCGTAGGCTTCGCACTCGCCCGCATAGTGGCAGCCGCCGGTGAAGGCGGCCATGTCGTGCAGGGTCCAAATCACCGATTTGCCGGCAAAGGTCCGGGGCGCGGTGGGAAAATTGACCATTCCCGCCACCCAGTGGAAGTGGGCGATGCGGACACTGTCGAAACCGCCGAGGCGAGCCAGTTCCAACGGGGAGGTGGCGTTGCTGAAGACTTCGATGAACGGGGCCCGGGCCGGGTAGGCCCCCAGGGTCTTGCCCCAGGCCTGGGTGGCTTCCGCCAGATAGGGTGAGCCGCCGGGGGAGAGCACTGTCCGGGCTTGTGCCCCGTTGGGGCAGAGCAGGGCGACATCGGTGCCCTGGCTGGATTTCTGCAGCACGGCCATGCCGGCTTCGACACCGTCGCTGACCAGGGCATTGCGCAGGCGGGCAGCCGCCATGCCGGCGCCGCCCCGTTCCCAGGTGCTGAAGTGGAGGATCGGTGCCAGGGGCAAGGCGGTGGTGGGGGCGGCGGCAGCTTTGGGTTTGTTGAAGCGCACGCCGACGGCATCGATGGGCTCGATGGGGAAGCGCACCTGACGTTCGCTCTGGAATTCTTCGATGGCTTGGCGGCAGCCTTCCCAGTGGCCGTAGTCGTCCACCTGGAAAATGCCCTGGTCCGTGACCTGGTCGTAGAGATTGTCGAGGATGGCCCGGGTCGAGGAATACCAGTCGCCATCCAGGTGCAGCAAGGCGATTTCGCCCAGATTGTGGCGCTCCACCGGCAGGGTGTCTTCAAAGAAACCTTTGACCGTCACCAGGATGTGTTCGGCGCCCAGCTTGCGGCAGGCTTCCCGGACACTGTCTTCCGGAGCCGCGCAGGTGCCGGTGCCCCAGCCTGTGTCCTCCGCATGCTGGCCCCGGTGGGTGTCGTTTTCCCCGGGAGTCGGCATGCCGGAGAAGGAGTCGAAGGCGAACAGCTTGCGCGGCCGCTTGCTGTGGCGGGCGATGACTGCGGCAACCAGGGCCGAGGAGCCGCCGGCGGCGACGCCGCATTCGACGAAGTTGCCCGGCAGATCCGCTGCGCAGATACGCATGGCGCTGTCGTAAAGCGAGCGCAGGCGCGCTTCGCTGAGCATGGTGTAGGGACGGATCACCTGCAGCAGCTCACTGAATTCGTCCACGGCCGGCGCCTGGCCGGCCTTGCGGTCGTCTACCCGTTCAAGCAGGGCGCGGGCTTCGGCGTTGTCCGGGAAGAAGCGCAATTCTTCCCGCAGACATTCGGCGACGTGCCAGGGCTGGTTGAGGGCAGCAAAGCAGCGGGCGCGAAGCACATCAAGACCGATGGTGGGGATGCGGGCCTTCTTGGCGTCGATCACCAGATTGAGGGCCTCCTGGGCCTGGCCCTGGGCCAGGGCGCCTTCGGCTCGCTGCATCAGGGCCAGTACTTCGGCGCTGTTGCCGGGGATGCTGCCGTTGGGGCTGGCCTGAGTCGGTACGGCAGGCGCCGCAGCGGCGGTGGAACGGGCGGACTGCGCCGGTTGGGCCAGGTGGCGCCGAATGATGCGGTCGAAGTGCGCCGCCCGCCATTCCATGGCGTAGTCCCGGCGGCAACGTTCCTTGCCGCGCCGGGCGATGGCTTCCCGTTGCTCGGGATGGGCCAGGTAGTAGCGCACCTTGTCGATCAGCTCTTCCCGGTCGGAGAAGGTCTCGACTTCCAGGCCCGCCTCGAAATAGTCGCTCAGGTTGTCGAAGCGTTCGGTGATGAGGAAACGCCCGGCGCCGGTGACCTCGAACAGGCGCATGTTGACCGTTTCACCCCGGCCCACGTCCAGGGGGCGGCCGCTGGCCGGGTCGAACATCCAGTGGTCGGCCCGGCTGTCGACGACGATGCGGGCGCTGGCCAGGGTTCGGTACATCTCCATGCCGTATACCGGTGGTTTGATGTAGGGCGTCAGTACTGCCGGGATTCCCTGGGTCTGGCCGCTGAGATGCAGGGCCAGGGAGAACGGGGCTGTCGGGTCGCCGGCCGCCTCGGCCAGGGCCAGCAGTTGCTGGTTACGTTTTTCGTGCTGACCGATGGTCCATTGGCCGGTGAACAGGACGTCGCTCTGCAGTTCGATCCCGTTCAACTGGGGATTGAGCCAGTTGGGGTGGCCCGGGAAAAAGTGGGTGGCATCGGCGGCCCCGAGCTTCAGGGCCAGTTCGCGAATGCCGCTCAGGCCCGAAAGCATGGTGTCAAAACCGTGCCAGCGGGTCTCCGGCGGCGCCAGTGCGCCGCGCCAGCCAAGCACCAGGCGAGGCTGGTAGCTGAGGCTCTGGAGGAAGCGGGAGTCAAAACTGATGGGTTCGCTCAGATAGAGGATTTCCGGCCGGTAGGTCTCAACCTGTCGGCGCACCACATCCATCATGCCGATGCCGTTGGGCAGGCCGTGCTGGGCGGCCCAGCGGCCCTGGGAAATGGGGTCGTTGGCGACAATCAGTTGGCAGTCGTAGCCGAGAGCGCCCAGATAGGGCGTGAGCATGTGGTTGGCGCTGAAAGCATCGGCTTCCAGCGCCTTGATCATGGTGGAAAAATCCTGGCTCGGCAGGGCCGGCCGCTTGGCGTAGAACTGTTCCAGATAGGCCGGATAGAAGGTGTGTATCTGTAGAAAGCCCAGGTGCTTCTTGGCCGGTTCGGCCATGGGCTGCTGGGCGTTCTCGCCGGTTCTGTCCACCGCCTTGCGGATGGTCTCCAGGGCCGGCTCCGTCGTGGCGGCATACTGTTGATAGTTGTCCAGGATGGCCCCGGCAATGCCGTACTCACCCAGGGAGACCAGGGCGCGGGTCAGGGCCTCGGTGACGTCCAGGCGTTCCGGCTCCTTCTGGATCAGATGGCTCCAGTGGGCAATGGCTCCCTCCTGATCGCCGAGCGCCTGCAACGTACTGGCATGACAGCGTTCCAGTTCGGAATCGTCGGGGTCATCGGCCAGGGCCTGGGCCATGTCCTTGGCCGCTGCTGCCAACTGGCCGGCCTGGATCTTGGCTTGCACCGCCCAGAGGCGCTCTTGCCGTGCGGGGGTCAGTGCGGCAGGTTCCAGGGCTGCCGGCAAGGGCAGCCAATGGAGGTGCTGGGGAAGATTGAGAAGCGCAGCGCGGACCTGCACATAGCTTTCCGCCTGGCGGCCGACCAGGCTGGCCACTTGCTGTCCTGGATTGCCCGGCAGTCGAATGTCCACCTGCCAGCCGTTGGTGGCGAAGCCTTCGGGGCGCTGGGTGACGTCTCCCTGCAGGAACAGGACGCCGCTGTCGCTCAGGGCCGACCACAGGGCTTGGAGTTCCTGGGCGTCGGCGAGGGCGCTGCCGATGACCAAGTCCATCTTGCCGGCAACCGCTTCGGGCCAATTGCTCTCGCCGGCATGAAAACCGCGGCGGTTCAGACTGGTGGTTCCAACCTGAGTAGCCAGTTGATCCAGGGGCAAGGCCGCAGTGGCAGTGGTGACGTAGGACTCGACACCGGTCAGCGTCTGGAGCAGGACGCCGGTCAGGTCGCCGCCCACTCCGTCCAGCAGGCTGACTCCCCGGCGTGGCCCCAGCAGATGCCGTAACAGGGCCGCCGTGCCCCAGGAGGAAGTGATGGACTCCCGTGCCAGTTCGGCACTTCGGGCCGTATTCAGAATAGTGCGGCAGCGATTTTCCACTGTCTCCGGCAGGTACTGGAGGCGTTCGCGTAGCCAAGGCAGATACTGGTCTGCCAGGTCTTCATCGGTGCAGAAATAGGTGAGTTTGTGCGCCGCTAGATTGCTCAGCTGCTGGGAAAACTGCTGGTACAGCTTTTCGGACAGTAACGGGTCCTGCTCCCCCGGCAAACCCTTGCCCGGGGCATGGGCCAGGACGATTCCCAGATGGGGCCGCAAGGCGGTGGATTGGCTGCCATACCAGCGGATCAGGGCATCCAGCTCGGCAAGCTGGGGTGCCAGAACGAGGATGTAGTCGCCAGCATCGCATTGGGTGCCGAGGGTGACGGAGAGCCAGCGGAAAGCCTCCTGGCCCTGTTGGTCAAAGCTTTCTCCCATGGCCTGGCCTGCCTGAACGGCGGAAGCTTGGCGTTCCAGTTTCTGGACGGGCAGGCCTTGTTGCGGGGCCCCGGTCTCGAGAGCAGCCGCCAGTTCCTTGGCGACGGGGGGATTTGCGGAGGCGTTGAGGCTGGCGATGAAGAGGCGCATGGGGAATCAAATCCTTGCCTGGAGACGGGTTGCACGCATGGGCGGAAGGTAATTATTTCTTGAAGCAGACGATGTTCTGAAAAGCAAAGATTTCGCATTGAACCGGCGAGTAGTGCTCAATTGGGTAGTAGCCATTGGGCAGGAGACGGAAAAAGCGATAACCCTTCAGATAATCGAAGAAGTCCTTGAAGTAGGTGCGGGAAGCAATGTTCATCTCGTTGAATTCAAACTGGATGGCTTGCACCATGCCTTTTTCGAGACATTGGGCCGCACCCTTGAAAACCTCGAGTTCATGTCCTTCCACGTCCACCTTGAGCAGGTCGATGTGCTCAATCCCAAGTTCGGGGATGACGGCGTCCAGAGTGCGTATTTCGATGTCGAAACTGCGGTGGGGGCGCTGATGGATATCGGTGAAGACTTCTGCATAGAGCGAAGCGTGGGATGACGCCTGGTCCGCATAGTCATACATCGTGAAGCTGCCGGCAGCTGAGCCCATGCCCACATTGAAGGCCTGGATGTTCGGCAGATTGCGCCGCAGCTTCTGGTAGGTTTCAGGATGGGGCTCGAAAGCGAATACTTGAGCCGAAGGGCAGGACTCCAGTGCCAGGCCCGAATAGAGGCCCACATTGGCGCCTACGTCGACCACGACGGGAGCTATTTTTCCCTTGAGGTGATTCCTGAGGAAGAAGGCTTCGCCCGAATGCTGCATGGACTGCCAGTTGAGAATGCCAATGCGGTAGAGCTGGGAAGCGAAATCTTGCTCAGTGTTCATCCTGGATCCTAGAGAGGTATGGGCAAGGCCCAGATCAAGGCTAAAGCTAAAGCACGACTTGTACCATTTTTTTATGGCTTGCCCCAGCCCCGTCCAATAAATAACAGGGCCTAGGTTGGCCGTAGGCTTCGTCTTCAGGTTAGGCCGTCACCACCCGGTTCTTGCCCGTGCGCTTGGCTTCGTACATGGCCGTATCTGCCCGCTTGATGGCCGCGGCCTGGTCTTCGCCGGGCTGGTAGGCAGTGACGCCGGCGCTGAAGGTGATCAGCAGCTTCTGGTTGTCGTGCATGAAGTAGTGCTTGGTCAGCTCCCGCTGCAGCCGTTGCAGGGCGTGGGTCGAGTCTTCCAGGCCGGTGTCCGGCAGCAGGATGACAAACTCCTCGCCGCCGAAGCGGGCCACCAGGTCGGTGGGGCGCATGGTGTTCTTGATGACCGTGATGAGGTGGATCAGGGCGGCGTCGCCGGCGTCGTGGCCCAGGCTGTCATTGAGCTTCTTGAAGTTGTCGATGTCCAGGATGGCCAGGCAGAGGGAGGTGCGCCGCCGCTGGGTGCGGGCCGTTTCCTTGGCGAAGGCTTCCTCCAGGCCGTGGCGGTTGAGGGCGCCGGTGAGCTGGTCGTGGCGCACCAGGGTGCTGGCCTTGTCCAGCTCGCCCTGCAGTTCGGCCACCCGCTGTTCCGATTCCCGCACCCGCTGCTGGGTGGCCCGCAGTTCGTCGCGGGAGCGCTGGGCATTGAGCTGGATGATGCGGGTTTCGTGCATCACTTCGTCAATGACGGCCCGCAGGTCGGCAATGTTGTTGGCCGTGGCAATGCGCTGGGCACAGGCCTCCACCTTGTCATGGTAGTCGGAGGTGGAGTCGGCGAAATCGGCCAGATGGTCCACGAAGCCCGCCAGCATGTGCTTCAGGGCCTCCTGGGCTTCGCTCAGGCTGTGTTTGAGCTGGCTCTGCTTGAAGATGACTTCCTTGATGCGCTGCTCGGCGTCGTCAATGGTGCGCAGGGAGAGGGGGCTGGTGACGATGTCCCGCACCATTTCGATCTGACCATGCAGCCACTGGTCGTCTTCCACCAGTTCGCTGACGTTCTCGATCAGCAGTTGCAGCAGATGCAGCAGGCCGGTACGCAGCTCCCGCTGGTCATCCGCCAGCAGTTCGAGGCGGAAGGCGAACTGCTTGAGCTTGTCCAGCAGCTTTTTCAGGGCCTTTGTGTCCTGGGCC
The DNA here is from genome assembly GCF_004217225.1 of Azospira oryzae. Lineage (GTDB taxonomy): Bacteria > Pseudomonadota > Gammaproteobacteria > Burkholderiales > Rhodocyclaceae > Azospira > Azospira oryzae. The sequence goes on along the minus strand of NZ_SHKM01000004.1, from coordinate 2,756 downwards.
CGGCGCACGGCGCTGGCCAGGGTACGGGCTTCTTCCACCAACTGGGGCGACTCCACCAGCTGGGTGGCGACGGCCGTTTCCAGGGTGAAGGCAAACAGTTCCCGCAGTTCGCCGACCAGGGCGTTGTCGGCGCTGGCCGGTGCTGTGGTCGCGGCGACAGCATCGGCACCGTTGTCCTCCGCTGCCATCTCGGGGGCGTCGGCCAGGGGTGTGCCGCCGGCGTCCGCATTCTGGTTCCAGGAAGTGAGGAGCCCTTTCAGGCGGGTGAAGAGCAGGTCCGGATCCTTGCCGGCACTGGATAGCACGTGTTCCAGGGAGTCCCGTTTCTTGCCGGGCGTCAGGCCGGCATGATGGGTTTCCCATTGCCGGATCAGTTCGGCAATGAGGTCGCTCCAGGGCGGCGGTTCGCTGCTGGCTTCGGTACAGAACGCCTTCCAGGTGTTCTGGAAGCGTTCCCAGCTCTTGTCCCGGATCGCCTCGTCGAAAGACCTGGCAAGGCGCTGCTGGGCCGGTCGGCTGCGGTCAAGGGCGGCCGCCAGGCTTTTGCACTGCTTTTCCGGGAACGGCTCATCCCCCGGCGGGTGTTCGGCAATTTCGTTGTAGAGAGTGAAGTAATTGTCCGGAGTCGGCGGTATGCGCCGGACGGCCAGTTGCCGGAGGACTTCACGAGCAATTTCGGAGGGATTGGAGAGGGCAGCCATGGAATTTGAGTCTTGCTCGAAGATTGCAGCCTATTCTATATGCGACAGCACGTCAGGGGGCATGCCTCGGTTATAATGGCGGCCCCGCCGGGTTAGCTCAGTAGGTAGAGCAGCGCACTTGTAATGCGAAGGTCACCAGTTCGATTCCGGTACCCGGCACCATCCCTCTCTCTTTTCCCTGTTTGCCTGTTCAGGCCGGGCCCGGTTCGTGATAACCCAGCCGGTGCGATAAATCCTGGGCGGCTTGCCGGATGGCGGCGGCAATGTTGCTGTCCCAGTCGCTGGCAAAGTTGCCGATCGGCCCCAGGGAAGTGATTGCCGCCACCATGGTGCCCGTCTGATTGAATACCGGCGCACTGAAACCGTTGATACCCGGAGAGTAGCTGCCGCTGGCCCGGGCAATGCCCTGGTTGCGGATTTCCGATAGCAGGCCGTCCATTTCCCGGCGCGCAGCCGCCAGGGTGGTGCCGTTCGCTTCCGCGTTCGCCTTGATTTCGACTTCCAGCAGCTGACGCAGGTAGGGGGAGCGGAAAAAGGCGGCAAACGCCCGACCCGTGGCCGAACTGGCCAGCGGCAGGACGGTACCGGCGCGCAACGCAACGGTGATCGGTCCGCCGGCCTCCAGCAGGCGGACCACAGTGGCGCCATGATTTCCCCATACGGCCAGGGCAACGGTTTCGCCCAGGCGCTCGCAGAGATCTTCCAGTATCGGGGTGGCGAGGCGAACCGGATCCAGCCGGCCCATGGCGGCCAAGCCCAGTTCCAGGGAGAAACTGCCCAGGTCATAGCGGCCGCTGGTCTGGTCCTGCTCGACCAGGCCCATGCGAATGAGGCTGACCAGGTAGCGGTGGGCCTTGGCGGCGGGCATGCCGGCAGCCTTGGCCAGGTCCCGCAGCATCATGGCGCGGCCATTGGCTGCCAGCGCCTGCAATAACTTGCCCCCCACTTCGATGGATTGAATTCCCTGGCGGTCCTTGGTTTTTGGCTTTTCCATATATGACTTAAGTAGCAAACCCGGTCGCCATATTACATCCGTGTGCGCCCAATCGGGGAGCCGCCGCTGTCAGTACCTTCGCATATAATCATCCGAGACCGTTGTGGCCCAAATGCCAGTTCGGCTTTTATCGAGTGAGAAAGGGGTGGGTATGCAAGCAATTCTGGTGGCCAATCCGAAGGGGGGGTGTGGCAAGACAACCTTGGCGACAAATCTGGCCGGCTATTTCGCCAACCAGGGCAACAAGGTCACCTTGTGCGATTTGGATCGCCAGCAATCCTCCCTGCGCTGGATGGCCTTCCGCGATCCGGAGATGGCACCGGTGACCGGATACTTTGCGGGTAATCAGGTGATGTTCAATCCGCCCCAGGATGTGGATCAGGTGGTGCTGGACGCCCCGGCCGGCCTGCAGGGCTATAAGCTTTCCGACTACCTGCGTCGTGTCGATAAGGTTATCGTTCCGGTGGTACCTTCCATATTTGATATGGCGGCAACGGAGGATTTCCTCAATTCATTGCGCCAGGAAACCCGCGGTCGGCGGCAGATGCTGGGTATTGTTGCCATGCGGGTGGATCCCAGAACCCGTGCGGCAGTGATGCTGGAGGAGTTTTTGCGTCATTTCGATATTCCCATTGTTAGTTATCTGCGCAACACCCAGAACTACGTAAACGTAGCTGCCGCAGGGCTTTCCGTCTTTGACCCTCCCCGCGCCAAGTTCAAGCGAGATCACGAACAGTGGGATTCCCTCTTGCAGTGGCTCTCCGACTAGGCTATAGTTCGCCTCCCTCGACGCACCAGCCGGTGCAGCCAAGCGAAAGCAAAGCAAGAAACAAACCGGCAGGGGTTGACGAGGTGTAGAGAAAGCGATAATATCTCGCTTCTCTGACGGACGCGGGGTGGAGCAGTCTGGCAGCTCGTCGGGCTCATAACCCGAAGGTCGTAGGTTCAAATCCTGCCCCCGCAACCAGCTCTTTAAAAAATAGGACAACCGATAGGTGTAGGTGCTTGGTTGGGTGTTCCGGCTTAGGTCGGACAAATGAATCAAGCGCTTGCACAAAGAT
>NZ_SHKM01000003.1 GCF_004217225.1 Azospira oryzae | reverse complement strand
TGATAGTGCATACTTCATGTGCGAAAGTAGGTCACCGCCAGGCTCCCCTTACAACACCCCAGCTACCTCGTGGCTGGGGTGTTTCTATTTGTACCCTCCAAATCCCCCCCCCCCACTCAAAAACGCCCTCTTGGTGACTTGAACTGTCGCAAGGGGAGCATTCGCCGTGAATTTATTTACCTCATGATGGTCAATTTCCAACCACCCGCAATGGAAAGCAACATGACATTAGGCAATGTTGAGGTAGATCATCTGACCTTGGGCGGAGGCTGTTTCTGGTGTCTGGAAGCGGTATTCCGTCGCCTGGATGGCGTGCTGTCCGTGGAGCCGGGCTATAGCGGTGGGCGCACCGAGGCCCCGGACTATGAGGCCGTATGCACCGGAACGACGGGTCACGCAGAGGTTGTACGAATCGCTTTCGATCCAGCGCGAATTGGCTTCCAAGCCCTGCTACAGGTGTTTTTCAGTAGCCATGACCCCACCACTGTCAATCGACAAGGGCATGACATAGGCTCCCAGTACCGCTCGGTCATATTCTTCGCCAGTCCCCTGCAGGAAGCGCTGGCAAAGCAGTTCATCGCTGACCTTCAGGCCCGGTGGCCCTGCCCCATCGTCACGGAATTGCTGCCTCTGGGGCCTTTCCATCAGGCGGAAGCGTATCATCGTGACTACTACGCGCGAAATGCCGCTCAACCCTATTGCCAGCTGGTGATTGCGCCGAAGCTGCAGCAACTCAAGCGGGATTTTCCGGATCGCCTGAGCGCTGTCTGAGCAATAATTGCAGCCCGTTTTTCCCCTAACTTTCAGGAGACTTCATGAGTACTACCACCACTGCTTCCGGCCTCATCATTGAAGAACTGGTCCTGGGCGACGGCGTCGAAGCCAAGGCCGGCGACATCGTTACCGTGCATTACACCGGTTGGCTGACGGATGGCCAGAAGTTTGACTCCTCCAAGGATCGCAATGATCCTTTCGAGTTCATGCTGGGGGCCCGCCACGTCATTGCCGGCTGGGATGAGGGGGTGCAGGGAATGAAGATCGGCGGGAGCCGCAAGCTCACCATTCCGCCGGAACTGGGCTATGGTGCCCGTGGTGCCGGCGGTGTCATCCCCCCCAATGCAACCCTGGTATTCGAAGTGGAGATGCTGGCCTGTCGTTAAGCTCGGTTAACCACCGATAAACGTCAGCAGGTCCCGGACGAAACGCTCCCTCTGCCACTGGTGGGGGGAGTGGTCCGTGCCTTCGTAGATGTGCAGAAGGGCCCGGGGTATGCGGGCCGCGACATAGTGTGCAGTGCTGCTGTGATAGAAGTTGCTTTCGCCGCCGTAGATCAGCAGAGCCGGAATGTGGATCTGCTGCAGCACATCCCGGTAATCCGCTTCCGTCAAACTCTGCCAGCAGGCAATCAAGGGTTTGGGGGGCAACTGACTTAACCATTCCCGGGCCTTGGCCCAGCCCTTGGCATTCGCTTCGTATTTTTCCCTGGCGCGCCGATTCAGGCCGAGGGCTCCCAGGCGTAGCACGGCTTCAGGAAAGTCCTGTTCCAGTTCGTTGATGAAGGCGCTGGAGCGGTGCTCGTCGAAATCCCCGTAAACGCCGTGGGGCCAGTCTGCGGCCGTAACTAGCTTAGGTGATTGGTCGATCAGGCAAATCTTCCCCAGACGGTCGCAGCCGTAATCACGGATGTACTGCCACAGGGTCAGGGCACCCATGGAGTGGCCGACAGCCACCACCTCTTCCAAATCGTAGGTCTCCAGCAGATTACGCAAATCCCTGGCCATGCGCTGTACGGTCGGCGGGGTCGGCTGGCTCAGGGCGTGGCCGCCATGGCCACGGGCGTCCCAACGCCACACCCGATGGTGGGTGTTGAGGTCCTGCAGGAAGGGGAACCACTCCTGATGGCTGGACGTCCACCCGTGCAGCATCACAATCGGCGGTGTGCCGTTGCCGGAAACGTGCAGGTGGATCTTCTCGCCGTCGTCTGCAAAAAAATGGCTCATGGCTGACCGGTGCGTAGCGTTGAAAAAGGAATAAGGCGAGGCTCCCACAGAGTGGCTCGGGTGGCAATACGCCTCAGTACGGTGCTCCGCTACAATAACCCCACACTCAACAAGAATGATGGAGACCATGAACAACACCGAACTGGGATTGATCCCCTATGAGCAGGGTGTATATGCCCTGGAATCCGGCTATGGCCGCCCCCATCTGGCGGCCATTCATCTCATCGTAGATGAGGGGCGGGTGGCAGTCGTGGATACGGCCAACAATGCTTCCCTGCCCCGCGTCCAGTCGGCCCTGGCGGCATTGGGGCTGACGGCGGCTTGCGTGGACTACGTGGTTCTCACCCATATCCATCTGGACCATGCGGGCGGTGCCGGGGCGTATATGCAGGCCTTCGACAATGCCCGTCTGGTGGTCCACCCCCGGGGCGCACGGCACATGGCCGAGCCGTCCAAGCTTTGGGCCGGCGTGGTGGCCGTCTATGGGGAGTCCCGGGCCCGGGACTTCTACGGGGAGCTGATCCCGGTGCCCGCCGAGCGGATCATCGAGGCCGGCCACGGAACCTGCCTGCAGTTGGGTAATCGGGAAATGCTGTGCCTCGATTTGCCCGGCCATGCCAAGCATCATTTGGGGCTGGTGGATCGCAAGGGGGGCGGCATCTTTACCGGCGATACCTTCGGCCTGTCCTATCGGGAACTGGACCTCCAGGTTGGGGACGAACTGAAACAGTTCGTCTTCCCCACCACGACACCGGTCCAGTTCGATCCGGCGGCCATGCATGCCTCCATCGACCTGCTGCTTTCCTTTGACCTGCCCTACATGTTCCTCACCCATTTCAGCCGGGTGCATGACGTCAAGCGCCTGGGGGCCGACCTACATCGCCTGCTGGACGCCCACGTGGCGCTGGTCGAAGCTGTGGAAGGAAGCGGTCAGGTACGCCAGGAACAGCTGGTGGCCGGTCTTAACGAGCTGCTGCTGGCAGAGGCGAAGCGCTACTGCTGGACCGTGCCGGAAGCGCAACTGCTGGAGATCTTTGCCCTGGATATCGAACTCAATGCCCAGGGCCTGGCCTTCTGGCTAGACAACCGCTAGGAGTCGGTTGCTCAGCCGATCAGGCGCCGTCGCCAGAAGGCCGCCAGCATGATGGTGGCGATGGCGCCCATCAGTCCCATGGCGAACCAGAATCCATCGGGGTGTTCCAGCCAGGGCATGACATGGAAGTTCATGCCGAAGACGCCGGCAATCAGGGTGGCCGGCATGAAAATGGTGGCCACCACGGTCAGTGCCCGAACCTCCATGTTCACCCGGTTGCTGACTGCGGAGAGGTAGACGTCCAGCAGGCCGGTCAGCAGGTCCCGCAGGTCCTCCAGGGACTCGATCAGATGGACGGTGTGATCGTAGACGTCGCGCAGGTAGAGCACCGTTTCCGCCCGGAAGAAACCGTCATGGCTGCGTAGCAGGACGTTGAGCACCTCCCGCAGGGGCCAGATGGCACGGCGCAGGGTGGTGATCTGCCGCTTGTGCCTGTGGATGGACTGCAACACCCCCGGCCGGGGGCGCCGGTTGATGAGGGAAGTCTCCAGAATTTCGGCATGGTCGCCCACCTGCTCGACCAGGGCGAAATAGCGATCCACCAGGGAGTCCAGCAGGGAATAGGCCAGATAGTCGGCGCCGAGGCGGCGAACCTGGTTGCGATTGGCCCGCAGCCGCTCCCGCAGGGCGCCAAAGGTGCCGGAGGGCCGCTCCTGGAAGGTGAGGACAAAATCCTTGCCCAGGATGATGCTGACCTGGTCGCTGGCCAGTTGGCGGCTGTGGGGCACGTAATCGAAGAGGCGCGCCACCAGGTAGAGATAGTCCTCGTAGTCGTCGACCTTGGGCCGCTGGTCGGTGTTGAGGATGTCTTCCAGCACCAGGGGATGCAGGCCGAAACGTTTGCCGATGGCGGCCATCAGGTCCGGGTCCTGCAGGCCATAAACATTGAGCCAGAGAGTGCAGCCAGGGCGCCGGACCAGCCCGTCGATCTGCTCCCGGCTGCTCAACTCCTGCTCGTACAGACCGTTGCTGTCGTACTCGAGCAGCATCAGCGTGGGCGTGCTGGTCTTCACCTCGCCGAGATGGACCAGGCTGCCGGGCTCCAGCCCTGCCTTCTGGGAACGCAGTTTCTTGTCATGGCTCATGATGCAACCATGGTAGCAGCCCGGGCTCCGGGCAGCCAGGGAGCTGCGGCCTGGGGTATCATCGCCCGCCATGAACCAAATCGACTCCTCCCCCGATTACGAGCGCCGCTTCGGTGGCGTTGCCCGGCTCTACGGAACCCAGGCCCTGGCCCGCTTCCGGGCGGCCCATGTGTGCGTGGTCGGTATCGGCGGCGTTGGCTCCTGGAGCGTGGAAGCCTTGGCACGCAGCGGAGTGGGGGCCCTGACCCTGATCGATCTGGACCATGTGGCCGAATCCAATCTGAATCGGCAGATCCATGCCCTGGAGGCCACCCTGGGCCAGGCGAAGATCGAAGCCATGGCCGGGCGGGTGCGGCAGATCAATCCGGACTGCCGGCTGACCCTGGTGGACGACTTCGTCGAGCCCGACAACCTGGATGCCCTGCTCGGGGCCTTGCCGCCGGTGGATTATCTGGTGGATGCCATCGACGGGGTGCGGGCGAAAACCGCCATGCTGGCCTGGTGCCGGCGCCATGACTGGCCGGTGGTGACGGCCGGGGCGGCCGGCGGACAGATGGACCCGACCATGATCCGGGTTGCCGATCTCTCCCGTACCGTCCAGGACCCCCTGCTGGCCAAGGTGCGGGGCCAGTTGCGCAAGAGCCACGGCTTTCCCAAGGACCCGAAAAAGAAATTCGGCATCGACGCCGTCTATTCGGAAGAGCCCCTGCGTTATCCCGATGCAGCCTGTGCGACGCCGGCAAGCGGCGGAGCGGCTGGCCTTAACTGCGCCGGCTTCGGTTCCGCCGTCACGGTGACGGCCAGCTTCGGTCTCGTCGCGGCCTCCGTCGTCCTGCGCCGGCTGGCCGCCTCCGCCTAGTCGGCCGCTTCCACCTGGCGCCGGATGACGGCGTTGAAGGGGGCGATCCATTCCGGGGCGAACTGCTTGTCGCAGGCGTTGACCTCGGCAATGGCCCGCAGCACGGAGCGGGTATGGCCCCGCTGGCCATGTTTCAGGGTGACCGCCTCGAAGGCATCCACAATGGCCAGGATCTTGGCCCCGTCGCAGATGTCCCTTTGCCCCAGGCCCCTGGGGTAACCGGCGCCGTCGGGCATTTCGTGGTGCTCCGCCACCATGCGGGCCGCTTCCTCCCAGCCTTCCATGCGCTGCAGCAGGCCGGCTCCCTGCAGCGGATGCTGACGCAGTTGCTGCTTTTCCTCGTCCGTCATGCGCCCCACCTTGAGCCAGACCGATTCGGGGACGAACATCATGCCAAGGTCGTGCATGTAGACCGCGGCTGCCAGCTGCACCGGGTCCACCGGCTTGCCTGCTTCCGCATTGGTGTCCAGGGCCAGTTTCAGCAGCCTGGCGCTGCGGCCCTTGAAGAGGGGGGAGCGGTTCTCGAACTGTTGGGCCAGGCTGCGGAAGAAGCGCAGGTCGTTGGCCAGATGTTCGTTGCTGCGCAGAACCGGCCGGGCCTGCCGCGGCGCAGTGCCGATGCTGGCGATGGGCTGGAAGCCGGTGACCGCCTCGATCAGTTCGGCACTGTACTGGTCCACTTCGGCCGGCTGGCAGCCGCCCAGGGCGTCGAGGCCTTGGATCAGCTTGTCCAGGCGCAGGTTTTCCACCGAGCGGCCGGCGCCAATGGCGTCGATGGCCAGCTCCAGGCGGTCCAGGGCCAGCAGCACGGCTTCGCCGATGAGGTCGGAGAACTGCAGCTGTCCTTCCCGCAGGCGAGAGAGGATGGATTCGATGGGATGGGCGATGCGCACCGCCAGGTCCAGCTTGCACAGGGCGGCGTCGCCCTTGATGGTGTGCACGGCGCGGAAGAGGTCGGCCAGTACGGCCCGGTCCTCCGGGGCATTCTTCAACCGGCCGATGTCTCGCTCGATGGCTGGGATGTGGTCCCCCAGGGCATCCACGAAGTCCTGGAAAATCTCCGGGTCCGGGATCAGCGGGTTCAGTGTCTTGACGTTGCTCATGCTTTGTCTCCCCCTCTTGTTTGTTGGTATCAGTTTAATCCAGGCAGCAGCGCCCACCAGGGAAAAGTGCGGCTTATGGCATATCCGCAATTTTTAATGTGCATCAAAATGGCGGTGCACCTCAAAATGGATAATAACCGTACGTTTTATATGGATTAAGTGATGCCTCTGATGCCCTGGCTGCCCCAGTACGACCTGGGCTGCGCTCCCATGGATCACACCCACAAGGAGTTCGTGGAGTGGATCAACCGCTTGGCCGAAATTGCCGATGACCAGTTCCTGGATGGCTTCGACCAGTTTCTGGCCCACACCGTGGATCATTTCGAGCAGGAAGACCGCTGGATGGAGGCCTCCAACTTTCTTCCCATCCACTGCCATATGGATGAGCATCGGCGAGTCCTGCAGACCCTGCAGAGCATCCGCCGCTTCGTCAGCCGGGGCGACATTTCCATCGGGCGCAAGGCCGTGGCGGAACTGGTGGACTGGTTCACCACCCATGCCGCCACCATGGATACGGCCCTGGCCGTGCATATGCGCAACGTCGGTTACGCTCCCGTTCCGCTGGCGGCCTGAGCCAACATAACTCTCCCGTACCTAGCCCCGCGGACGAGGCTACAGGTCAGCATCAGTGGCGAAAGCGTTTGGCCGTTTTTTCGCCGGTCACGGGCATGTCGCTTTCTGCCAGACCGGAAACCTGGGCAAAGCAGCCATCCAGCGGACACTCCCTCCCCGGCGGGCAGCCGTGCTCCAAGGCGCATTGCCGTTGAGTCTGATCGGTCAGGACCATTTCGTGGACCGCTTCGCAGCGGCCGATGGAGCCATCGAAGAAGCTCATGACGTTCTCCTTAGCGTTCATGCCGGGGGGAAATCCCTACTTCGAGTATAGGCATCCGGCACTGCGTTTGCCGGGAAAAAGCTCGTAATCTCCGATATTTAGGAGTACAGTACGCCCTTCCCGTTGGAAGCCCCCATGTTGCGTATCGTCTGCATCGCGCTTCTTCTTTCCCTGACTGCCTGTGGCCTGGCCGACACCGCCACCACGGCTGCAGCAGGCGGAGCCGCCAAGGCTCAGGAAGTTCAGCAGGCCAAAGAGACCCAGGAAAAGCTGCAGGGACAGCTGGAACAGGCGGGTCGGCAGGGGCAGGAACGGGTTGATGCCGCAGAGCGGGAAGCGCGTTAAGGCGCTTTGATCCTCGCGGTTGTGGCCGTCGGGCCGGAGACATCCGTCTTCGGGGTTCGGCGGAAGTGGGCGCCTCGGCTTTTCCGGGGCTTGGTCGGGTCAATGATGACCCCAAATTGGCTGGCGATTCCCTGCGCTTGACCTGAGCTGCCTCGAGCGGCTCCACCTCATTACTGGAAGCTCCATGACATCCTCTGTCGACACCTTTGCCCAATTGGGCCTCTCCGAACCCATTCTGCAGGCATTGACCGATGTGGGTTATGAAACCCCGTCCTCCATCCAGGCCGAATGCATTCCCCTGCTGATGGAAGGCAAGGACCTGCTGGGCATGGCCCAGACCGGTACCGGCAAGACCGCCGCCTTCGCCCTGCCCCTGCTGCAGAAGCTGGACGTGACCCAGCGTTTCCCCCAGGCCCTGGTCCTGGCCCCCACCCGCGAGCTGGCCATCCAGGTGGCCGAGGCCTGTCAGAAATACGCCAAGCACCTGCCCGGCTTCCACGTGCTGCCCATTTACGGCGGCCAGAGCCTGGGTATCCAGCTGAAGCAGCTGCAGCGCGGCGCCCACGTCATCATCGGCACCCCGGGCCGGGTCATGGACCACTTGGAGCGCAAGAGCCTGGACCTGTCCCGCCTGAAGACCCTGGTGCTGGACGAGGCCGACGAAATGCTGCGCATGGGCTTCATCGACGACGTCGAGTGGATCCTCGAGCACATTCCCGCCGAGCGCCAGACCGCCCTGTTCTCCGCCACCATGCCGGAGCAGATTCGCCGTGTCGCCCAGAAGTACCTGCGCGATCCCCAGGAAGTGAAGATCAAGTCCGCCACCAGCACCGTCTCCGCCATCCAGCAGCGCTACTGGCAGGTTTCCGGCCTGCACAAGCTGGATGCCCTGACCCGCATCATGGAAGTGGAAGACAGCCTGGACGCCGCCATCATCTTCGTGCGCACCAAGACCGCCACCGAAGAGCTGGCCCAGAAGCTGGAAGCCCGGGGCTACGCTGCTGCTGCCCTCAACGGCGACATGAACCAGGCTAGCCGCGAGCGTGTCATCGAGCAGCTGAAGAGCGGTGGCCTGGACATCGTCATCGCCACCGACGTGGCCGCCCGCGGCATCGACGTGCCCCGTGTCAGCCACGTCATCAACTACGACATTCCCTACGACGTCGAAGCCTATGTGCACCGTATCGGTCGCACCGGCCGCGCCGGCCGTACCGGCACCGCCATCCTCTTCGTTTCCCCCCGGGAAATGCGCATGCTGCGCACCATCGAAAAGGTGACGCGCCAGAACATCTCCCCCCTGCGTCTGCCGACCAAGCAGGACGTGGCCGACCGCCGCGTCGCCCAGTTCAAGCAGCAGGTCATCAAGACCCTGGAGGCCGGCGAGCTGTCCTTCTTTGAAGAGGTGGTGACCCAGATCGAGGAAGAGGCCAATGTGGGCGCCCACGAAGTGGCCGCCGCCCTGGCTTTCCTGGTGCAGAAGTCCCGCCCCCTGCTGATGCCGGAAAAGGAAGTGCGCAGCTTCGAGGCCGATTCGGCCGAGGGCCGCCCCGAGCGCAAGGAACGTTTCGAGCGTCCCGAACGGGGCGAGCGTTTCGAACGCAAAGAGCGTCCGGAGCGGGGTGAGCGCCCCGAGCGGACCGACGCCAAGAAGGGCAAGGGCCGGGATCTGGGCAACGTCGGCAACATGGTGCGCTACCGCATCGAGGTGGGCCGCAACCAGGGTGCCACGCCCAAGGACATCGTCGGCTGCATCGCCAACGAAGCCGACATCCAGAGCCGCTACATCGGCCACATTGCCCTGTTCGACGAGTACTCCACCGTGGAACTGCCGGACAGTCTGCCCAAGGATGCCCTGATGCTGCTCAAGGAAGTGGAGATCAAGCAGTGTCCCCTGCTGATCCACCGTCTCGACGGCGAATCCGAGGTGATCGCTCCGCCCCGTCGCAAGTGGGGCGGTGACGTGGACGGCAACCGCGCTCCCCGCGGTGCGGCTCCCGGCGGCAAGGGTGGCTTTAGCAAGCCCGGTTTCGGCAACAAGAAGCCCGGCGGCGCTGGCGGTTTCGGCGGCAACAAGCCGCCGGCCAAGCGCCGCGCGCCGCGGGAAGGCTGAGGCCTGAAGCGTACCCGGCCCAGCCGGGAGCAAAACAGAAGGGGCGCCGCGGCGCCCCTTTTTTCATGGCAGAAAAACTGCCGTCAGCCTTTGCTGGAAGTGCACATCAGGGTGGCTTCGCCCTCGATCACCGGCTTGCCGCCGACGGTGCAGACGGTGTCCAGCACCACCCGCTTTTTCTCCACCAAGACTTCCTTGACCGTGACCGTGGCGGTGACGGTGTCGCCGGGGCGCACCGGCGCCTTGAACTTCAGGGTCTGACCCAGGTAGATGCTGCCGGGGCCGGGCAGGCGGGTGCCGAGCACGGCGGAGATGAAACCGACGGACAGCATGCCGTGGGCGATGCGTCCGCCGAACATGGTGGTCTTGGCGAATTCCTCGTTCATGTGCACCGCATTGGTGTCCATGGTGATGCCGGCGAAGAGGACGATGTCCGCTTCGGTCACGGTCTTGGCGGTGCTGGCGCTCATGCCGGGTTGCAGGTCTTCGATGTTGTAGCCGTTCAGTGCATTCATCCAGTTTCTCCGGTTATTGTCATGGTGATTCGCGGGGCTCGCCCAATGGTGCCTCCCGAGCCCATGCAGCCATGATAACGCTGGCATGTGACAAAAAGTTTTGCTGTGCAGCATGGCGGCCGGCCCCTTCGGCTGCCTTGCCGGGCGGCGGCACTTCTTGCCGCCGCTGGTGCCCAGGAAATACCGGGGTTCCCCGGCGCCGTGCCGGAGATGGCGTCCCTCTTGGCTCTCCGGGCAATGCCGGGAACCGGCCGGAAAACGGGCCTGCTTTTTGCAATACTGGGCACAGGATCAACGGGGGGCTTTTCCCCGAAGGAGGTCATATGTCGATCGACGGAACATCGGATGCGGGCCGGGACCTGGCCCTGCGCATCGCCACATTCAAGGCCCAGACCCTGGCCGAACTGACCGGCGGCGGCAAGACCGGCAGCAGCGAGGGCTTCGGCGCCCTGCTTGCCAGCCTCAAGGGCGGCGCTGCCGCGGTCGAGTCTGCCGCCGGCAGCAGCGGCGTCCAGGGGCTCTCGCCCACCGGACGCAACGAGGCCCTGTTCGACCCGGAGTCGGCCTATCGCATGATGAGCGAGATCAACTACCGGAACGTGCTCTACAAGGGCCAGTTCGCCGAACTGAGCCAGATGCAGACATCCCTGGAGACGATGGCCGCAGCGGGCACTGCCCTGGGAAGCGTCGATGCCGGCAGCAGCGACGAAGCCATCCGCCAGAAGCTGGCGCAGTTCGTCAGCGACTACAACGCCTGGCGCACCGGTTTCGACGAGGACATGCAGCAGGGTGGCATCCTGGCCGACACCCAGGCGGCCCAGGTGGCCGGCTACGAGCTGGAGCAGAGCGTGGAGAATCCCTTCAATGGCGCCGACCTGGGACTGCGGGGTATGCCTGATCTGGGCTTGAGCATCGATCCGGTGACCAAGCAGGCGGTGCTGGACGAGGCCGCCCTGAGCCGTGCCCTGCAGCAGAACCGGGAAGGGGTGGTGGCGACGGTGCATCAGTTCAGCGGCAACTTCGTCAAATCGGCCGAGCTGCTGACTTCCTCCAACAACTTCTTCGATCGCCAGCTGGACAATCTGAGCCGGGCCATCACCTATATCGCCGACAACCAGTCCTCCCTGCAGCAGGAATTCGGCCTGGGCGACACCTATCAGCCGAAGGGCAAGCTGGCGGCGGCCCTGGCGGCCTACGAGCGGATGCTGGCCTAGGCCAGCTCGCCGACGATGGCACCGAGGCGGCGGAGGGCGGCGTCGATGGCCGGGGTATAGGGGGCGCCGCAGTTGAGGCGGAGATAGCCGTCGAAGCGGTTGGAGTTGGAGAACATCAGCCCCGGCGCAATGAAAATGCCTTCGCCCAGGGCCCGTTCAAAAACCTCCCGGGACGAGACGCCCGGCGGCAGCTGCACCCACAGGGCCAGCCCGCCCTGGGGCCGGGCGGCCAGGGTGCCGGCGGGGAAATACTCGAGCACCGCCTCCGTGGTGCGCCGGCGCTGGCTGCCGAGGGCTGCCCGCAGGCGCCGCAGGTGGCGGTCGTAGGCGCTGGAGCCCATGAAGTCGGCGGCCACCAGTTGCCCCAGGGCCTCGTTCTGGCGGCTCTGGGCGTACTTCAGCATTTCCACCCGGGCCTGCCAGCGGCCGGCGCTGATCCAGCCCAGGCGCAGCCCCGGTGCCAGCACCTTGTGCAGTGAGGCGCAGTGGATGACGCCGCCCTGCCGGTCCCAGTGCTTGAGGGCCGGCAGCACCGTATCGTCCTCCCCCAGGGGGCTGTAGGTGTCGTCCTCGATCAGGGCAATGCCCCGCTCGGCGCAGAGGTCCACCAGCCGCGCCTTGTGGGCCTCGGGCATGGTGCAGCCGAGGGGGTTCTGCAGGTGGGGCACCACCACCAGTGCGGCGATGGGGCCGTAATGGTCGCAGGCCAATTCCAGGGCTTCCAGGGACAGGCCGGTCTGGGGGCTGGTGGGAATTTCCAGAGCCTTCAGGCCCAGGGTTTCCAGCACCTGCAGCAGCCCGTAGAAGGTGGGCGATTCCACCGCCACCGTATCGCCGGGCTGGGTCACGGCCCGCAGGGCCAGATTGAGGGCCTCCATGCAGCCCTGGGTGACGACGATCTCCTCCGCCCCCAGGTTCATGCCCGCGTCCAGGGCGCGCCGGGCCAGCACCTGCAGGAAGTCGGGACAGCCGTTGGGCGGCGGGGCGCTGACCAGCAGGTCGGGATGGCGCCGCAGGGCCCGGGCCGCCGCCAGGCGCAGGGCCTCGCCCGGATACAGTTCTGGGGCGCTGCGGGCGCTGGAAAAATTCACGCTGACCGGCTGCTGGCGGCCCCGGGCGATGATTTCCGAGACCCGCCCATGGATGCCGACGAACTGGGCCGGGTCCGGCAACTGGCCGGCCCGGGGCTCGCTTGGCAGGGGCCCGGCGGGGCGGGCGGGGCGGCGGACGAAATTGCCGGAACGGGGCCGCGCCTCCAGCCAGCCTTCCTGTTCCAGCTGGCGGCACACCTGCACCGCCGTGCTCAGGCTGACGCCGTGGCGGCCCATGAGGGCGCGCACCGAGGGAAAGCGGTCGCCCACCAGCAGGGAGCCGTGGGCGATGGCCTCCCGGTAGTGGGTGGCGAGACGCTGGTAGAGGGGGAGGGCGGTGTCCATGGCCCATGTTCTCCTGTGGCGGGGGCGGCGGCCAGATATAGATGGCCGGGATTTGCACCATAACAGATGGCGAAAGCCGGTGTCTGTAGCGGTTCTCCCGGGCGGCGCCTGTGCCTGCCGCGCCGATGGGGCTTCTCTCTAGCATGGAGGCCGTCCCATCAACTCGCGGAGAACGGTCATGGAATCGAGACAGGTACAGCAGCGGAAGGAACAACAGGGGCCGCGAACGCAGGAGCAGGCCCAGTCCATCGACCTGGCCGCCGGCATGGTGATGCAACTGGCGGTGCAGCCTGGCTGCCGCCTGTGGGTGGCGGCCGGGCGGGTGACGGTGCAGGGGCCGCCCCGCTGGCTGGGGGCCCGGGTGTGGTGGCCGCAGCGGCGCCTGGGGGCGGAAGAATGGTGCGACTGGTCGGAACACGGCGTCCTCGAACTGCGGGGCGAGGATGGCGGCGCCACGCTGCTGTGGTGGCAGCCCGAGACCTACTCCCTATCCCGGTGCTGGCGGCGCGCCTACGGGGCGATCTGCGCCTGGCTGTCGCAGGCGCTGCCGGCGGCGATCCAGCGCCGGGTCAGGCGCCGCGCCATGCCTTCGGCCCAGGCCGGCAGCCCCGGCCAGTAATGGCAGGGGCGGCGCAGCAGGCCGCAGCGGTAGCAGGCTTCCTCCGCCAGCCATTCCAGGGCCGGGCAGGGGCCCTGCCGCCGGCGGAAGCGCAGCCTGGCCAGGGGGCAGGTCTCGGCCGCGCAGCAGACGCCGCAACCGTTGCAGGGCTGGCCGGCATCGGGCTTGGGCGGTGCCTTGAGGTGCAGGTGGATGGTCTGGGTGTCCATGGTCGGGGCGGCTTGCTGGAGGAACTGCCTGCAGCGGGCGGCGTCCAACGGCTTCCTCAACGTGGGAAGGAGTGGTCCATGCAAAAGTGGTGCGCGAGTGTGTTGGCCGTGCTGCTGGCGGCTGTCAGTGTATCGGCCCTGGCCTGTCCTGGCGACAAGGCCAAGGATGAGGGCAAGCTGATGAGCACGCCGGCCAAGCCCAAGGGCTGAGGTCCGGCCCAGCCAGGAGAAGGCGCCCGCGGGCGCCTTTTTTATCGGCCCTTGGCGGGGGCCAGGAACAGTTCCGGATCCACCGCCGTGCCGTTGAGGAACACGGCCCAGTGCAGGTGGGGGCCGGTGACCCGGCCGGTGGCGCCGACGGCGCCCAGCTGTTCGCCCTGGGCCACCCGCTGGCCTTCCTTCACGTCCACGCGGGAGAGGTGCATGTGGGCGCTGATCAGGCCCTGGCCATGGTCCACGAACACGGTGTTGCCGTTGAAGAAGAAGTTGTCCGTGTTGACCACGGTGCCGGGGGCGGCGGCCCGCACCGGGGCGCCGCTGCCCGCGGCCACGTCGAGGCCGGCATGGGGCCGGCGCGGCTCGCCGTTGAAAAAGCGGCGCAGGCCGAAGCGGGAGGAGAGGCGCCCGTCGGCGGGCAGGCGGAAGGCGGTGACCGGCGCCGTGGCGGCGAAGTGGCGCTTGAGGCGGTCCTGGATTTCCTGCTCCCGGGCGATGCGCAGCTCGTCTTCCGGCGTCGGATTGACGTGGCGCGGGTTGCGCACGGTCAGGCGCTGCACCGGATAGTCCTTGGCCCGCACCTCCACCTCGGCCGTGGCTGCGTCGCTGCCTTCCAGACGCAGGCTGAGGCGTCCCGGCGGTGTCTCCAGGGGAATGCCGAGCAGGGCCAGCCAGCGGCCCTCTTCCCGCACCACGGCCAGGGGCGTGTCACCGAAGAAGGCCCTGGGCGCCTTGCCGGCAGGCGCCTGCAGTGGCACCACCGCCACCCCGCCGGGAACCGGCAGATGGCGCGGCGCCGCCAGGGCGGGCCAGGCGGCGAGGGCCAGGAGGGGCAGCAGGAGGCGTTTCATGGGCGATCCGGAAGGAGAGGAAAAAGGCCGGGAGTGGTGCGGTGGCGAGGGGACGGCGGAGGGTTGCAGGGCGGTGGCTGGAAATGCACTAAGGACGGCGTTCTCCGGCAGTGGAGTCAGGGAAAGACCGTGTTTCCTGCCTGACGGCCATGCCATTGCCGGCATGGCCGCCCCGCCCGCTTCTCAACGATAGCGGTTGATGGCGTCCCGGGTTTCCAGGGCCACCCGGCGGGCGGCAGCGGCGAAGTCCTCGCCCTTGCCGGCGTAGAGAATGGCGCGGGAGGAATTGATCATCAGGCCGGTGCCATCGGCGGTGCGACCGGCCTTGACCGTGGCTTCGATGTCGCCACCCTGGGCGCCGATGCCTGGCACCAGCAGGGGCAGGTCGCCGGTCAGTTCCCGTACCCGGGCGATTTCGGCGGGGAAGGTGGCGCCCACCACCAGGGCGCACTGGCCGGTGGTGTTCCATTCCGTGGCCACCAGGCGGGCGACGCGCTCGAACAGCTTTTCGCCGCCGCTGTTGCCAATTTCGAGGAACTGCAGGTCGCTGCCGCCGGGGTTGGACGTGCGGCAAAGCAGGATCACGCCCTTGTCCGGGTAGGCCAGGTAGGGCTCGACGGAGTCGCGGCCCATGTAGGGATTGATGGTGACGGCGTCGGCGCCGAAGCGCTCGAAGGCTTCCACCGCGTACTGCTCGGCGGTGCTGCCGATGTCGCCCCGCTTGGAATCCAGGACCACCGGGATGCCCGGGTGCCGCTCATGGATGTGGGCGATCAGGGCTTCCAGCTGGTCTTCGGCGCGGCGGGCGGCGAAGTAGGCGATCTGGGGCTTGAAGCTGCACACCAGGTCGGCGGTGGCGTCCACGATGCTCTTGCAGAACTCGAAGATGGCGTCGTCGCGGCCCTGCAGGTGGGCGGGGAACTTGGCCGGGTCCGGGTCCAGGCCGACGCAGAGGAGGGAGTTGTTTTTCTGCCAGGCGGCAGCGAGGGATTGGCGGAAGTTCATGGTCATCGGCTCGATCGGTGCGGGCGGCCGCCCAGGGCGGTGAAGGCCGCCATTGTACCGCCGGCGGCACCTCGCCCAAAGGAAAAGGCCGCGGCGGCCGGCGCCGAAGGGCCTACAGCCGGGCCAGTTGCCGCAGCCAGGCGATGGGGGTGGAACCATCCTCGCTGCTGCTGTTGCAGCGGCTGTCCCAGGGGATGTGCTGGCGCGGCAGGGTGGTGGTGCAGCGCCAGACGATGCGGGCGGCCGTGTCCAGGTAGGGGTAATAGACGATGTTGCTGCCTTCCGTCAGACCCAGGGTGATGCGGCCGTTTTCCTCGTCCATGTGCACCCGGGCGATGCCCAGGGGCAGGCGGCCGAAGCCCAGCTCGGCAGGGGTGGCGGTCAGGGTGTGCTCCGCCTCGTAGCGGATCTTGGCAGCCTGGGCCAGGTTGTGGGCATAGGAGAAGAGGGGGTGGTACACCGTGCTGTGGCGGTAGTCCTCGTAGGCCGGCAGGGCCACCAGCATGAGGCTCAGCCCGAGCACGCCGAGGGTGGCCAGGTTGGCGAGGAAGCCGCCGCCCCCCACTGCCGGCAGCACCGCCGCCACGGGCCAGGCCAGCAGGTGGCGGCGCGGCACCGCCATGGGCGGGGACGGCAGGCGGGCCATGCGTTTGCACAGCCAGGGAGCGGTGGCGGTCAGTTCCTGCAGGGACATCCAGAAGCCGCCGCTATGGGCGGCCTGGTCCACGAAGGCGTGGGCATCCAGGTTCTGCCAGCGGCGGGGGCCCGCCGCCAGCAGGGCCAGGGCCCGGATGGACGAGTGCAGGCTGCGGCAGCACAGGGTGCCGCAGCGGTCCGCCGTGTATTCCTTGGCCCGCCGGTAGGCGCTGCCGAGCAGGGGCAGGGGCAGGGCGGGCAGGATCCACCAGCCGTAGCCGGCATGGGGCCGGGCCAGGTGGCTCAGTTCCCGCCCCAGGTAGAAGTCCACCGCGTCCACATCGCTGTCCAGGGCGTCCACCAGTTCGGCCCGCAACATCACCAGGCGGTGCCGCAGCAGGCGCCAGGCGAGGCTGTGCAGCCGGCTCCAGCCGTGGATCAGGTAGGTCCGGGGCACCCGGGCCAGGCCCAGCTTGCGGCAGCAGCGCTCGAGGCGCACGTGCAGGTCCGGGTACTGGCGGGTGGTGATGCGGACGCCGTTGCCCTCCAGGTGGGAGGTCAGGGCCTGGCGCAGGCAGTGGAGCAATAGTGCGGCAGGCGGCAGGGCGGCCCATATCCAGCCGTCGCTCCAGTAGGTGGCGAAGAACCAGGCGACGGAGGCGGGCAGGGCCAGGGCGGCAAAGAGGTATTCCTCCCGCCGGAAGAGCCTGGCCGGCGGCTGGAGCGGGCGCTGGGAGCGGATGACGGACATGGCGGCTCGACGGGGCGAATCGGAATGCCTGCATGATAGTCGGCCGGGAGCCGTCTGTAAGCCGGAGAACCGCGCCAGTTAAGGCTTTCGGGATATGCGGAAGGTCTGCTTTCATGGCTTTTGGCATAGCACCAAAAGCCGGTGGCGCCGGAATGGGGCCGGCCGATATGCTGCCGGCGCTGGCTCAGGCCAGGACGGCCCGGTTGCGTCCGGCTGCCTTGGCGGCGTAGAGGGCGTCGTCGGCCCGTTTCAGGGTGGCGTCCAGGTTCTCGCCGGGGCGGAACTGGGTCAGGCCCATGCTGACGGTGATGGGGGGCAGGTCCGGCCGGCGGCTGGCGTCGGCCTCGATGGCATTGCGGATGCGCTCGCCCAGCACCAGGGCGGCCTCGCCGCCGCAGCCGGGAAAGAGCATGAGGAATTCCTCGCCGCCCCAGCGGGCGCAGACGTCGTATTCCCGCAGGTTGCCGGCCAGGGCCTCGGCCACCTGGGCCAGGGCGGTGTCGCCGGCGGCGTGGCCGCAGCTGTCGTTGATGGCCTTGAAACGGTCGATGTCGGCCAGGGCGATACAGAAGTCGCTGCCGTTGCGCTCGGCCTGGGCGATTTCCTGGGTCAGCCGGGCCTGCATGAAGCGGCGGTTGGGCAGGCCGGTGAGTTCGTCCTGGGTGGAGATGGTGTGCAGACGGTCGTTCAGGTCCCGCAGCATGGACTGGTACTGATCGCTGATGCGCACGATCTTTTCGATCTGGCGCACCTTGCGCTGGTAGTTCTCGGCGTAGGACTGGCCCCGGTCCCGCTCGGCCCGCTGGAAGCGGTCGGAGATGTGGGTCAGCCGGTCCAGCAGCCGTTCCTGAGTGCGGTAGCGGTCGTACAGCTCCTGCAGCAGCGCCAGCACGGCCGGATCGGCGGCGTTGTCGCGCAGCAGGGCTTCGATGCGGGCTTCCAGGTCCGGGATCTCGGACATGTCAGACCTTGGCCGCGATGTCGAAGGGGAAGGTGCAGTCTTCCTTGAACTCGGCGGCCAGTTCGCCCACCCGTTCGTTGGCGCCGTCGTAGGACCAGCGCACGCTGACCTGGCGGCCCTTGCGGTGGGCTTCTTCGAGCAGGTCCAGGATGTCCATGAGGGCGCGGATGCTGCTGGTGTTGAGGTACAGCAGTTCCAATTCCAGGCGCAGGGGGCGCTCGGGCTGGGCCAGGTAGGCCTCGACCCAGTCGATCAGGGGCTGGAACAGTTCGAAGGAGTTTTCCGGATAGGAGTCGCCCTGCATGGCGATCAGGCCGGCTTCCCAATCGGCCCGGATGGCCGGGCTGGCGTTGGTCTGGGGGATGTCGAGATTGTCCATGTTGTTTTTTTCCTAGAGCACGACCCGCAGGCTGAAGAAGGCGCGCCCGCCGTCCAGGGGGCGCAGGCTGCATTGCAGGGGGGCCGAGGCCTTGCGGGCCATGTCGATCAGGCCCAGGCCGGCGCTGCCGTCCAGGGCTTCCCGGGGCTGGCGCAGCTGGGTCTTGAAGGCGGCCTTGAGACCATCCTTGTCGAGCCGGGCCAGGGGTTCGACCCGCTGCAACAGGGCTTCGCCGTCGGCCGCCTCGAGCACGTTGCCGGCGCTCACCACGTAGCGGCCGTCCTCGTCCCGGGAGACGAAGACGCTGGCCGTCTCCATGGCCAGGGCGGGGCGCGACTGGGTGTAGCGGCGGATGTTCTGGGTCATCTCGATATACACCGAGAAGACGTCGGAAACGGCGGAGGGGGATTCCTGCAGGCCTTCCATGTGCTTGCGCAGGGCCGTGCCGATTTCCTCGATGAGGGTGGCGGTGATGGGGCCGTTGAAGCAGAGCATGATGCGCTCGCGGTTGAAGGTTTCCCGCAGGGCGAAAATGTCGAGGGAAGGTGCCGTCTGGGTCATGGAATCTCCTTGGGTGGCCTATCTTACCGCTGATCGTCGAAACGGAAAGCCAGGAGGGTGATGTCGTCCCGCTGGGCCAGGGGGCCCTGGTAGGCCTGGATTTCCTCCAGCAGGGCGCTCTTCTGCTCGGCCAGGGGCAGGTGGGCATGGGTCCGGATCCAGGCTGCCAGGCGGCGGGCGCCGAAGCCGTAGCCCTGGTCGCCGCCGGCCTGGTCCAGCAGGCCGTCACTGACCAGGTAGAAGGTGCGGCCAGCCGCCAGGGGCACCTGGGCGTTGTCGTAGCTGCCGCTGCGGCGGTCATTGACGCCGCGGCGGTGGCCCGGGATTTCCTCGCAGTTGTCGCCGTCGCTCCAGAACAGGCCCAGGCGGGCGCCGGCGAAGGTCACCAGGCGCCGCTCCAGGTCCACGTGGCACAGGCCCATGTCCATGCTGGTGGCGATCTGGCGGCTGCGGTCGTCCCCGGGCAGCATGCCCCGGGCCACCTGGTCGGTACGCTGCAGCAGGGCCGCCGGGTCCTGCCAGGGTGTGTCGCCCAGGGCCACTTCCAGGGCGGCGTGGGCGATCATGGTCATGCAGGCGCCGGGAACGCCGTGGCCGGCGCAGTCCACCACGCCGAACAGGCACTGCCCGGTGGCGCTGCGGTACAGGTAGAAGTCGCCGCCCACCACGTCCCGGGGGCGCCACAGGACGAAGTACTGGCCCTGCAGATCGGCCTTGAGGGCCCTGTCCGGCAGGATGGCGTGCTGGATCAGGCTGGCGTAGCGGATGCTGTCGGTGACCTTGCGATGAGCTTCGGCCAGTTCCCGGGTGCGTTCGTCCACCAGCCGCTCCAGGTTCTCCGAGTGGGCCCGCACCTGCTGGGCCATGGTGTCGAAGGCCCGGGTCAGTGCGCCGATCTCGTCGCCCCGGTTCGAGCGCAGGCGTTCCCCGTAATGGCCGGCGCCGATGCGCTGCACGGCGGCGGTGAGGGCGGCCAGGGGGGCCAGCACCAGGCGGTTGAGGCCGGCGGTATACAAGCCCACCAGGAGGGCCAGCAGCAGGAGCGAACCCAGGGCCAGGGCGGTGATCAGGGGCGCGTCGAAAACCCGGCTGGTGTTGAGGTCCACCGCCGTCAGCACGGTCCAGCGCAGGGAGGGAATGTAGGTGGCGGCAGCCAGGCTGGGGGCGCCTTCCAGCTTCAGGCGCAGAGTCGGCGTGCCTTCCCCTTCGTCGGAGGCGGCCGCCACCAGGGTGCGGCGCAGGGCCTCCTTGTCCGCCGGTCGCTCCAGCAGGCGGTAGATGGTCTTTTCGATGTTCTGGTTGCCGGCGGTGGCGTAGGCGATCTGGCGCGGGTCCGGGTGGGCGATGATGGCGCCGTTCTGGTCCAGCACCATGGTGACCACGCCGGTTTCCCGGTTGGCCAGGACGTTGCTGAGGAAGCGGCTGAGGTTGAGGCCGGTGCCGGCGATGCCGATGGGGCGCTCCCCTTCGTCCCGTACCACGATGTTGATCCAGACGTTGGTGACCTGCAGCTTCTTGTCGTAATCCACATTGAGGCTGTAGCCCTGGCTGCTCTTCAGGGTGGCGAAGAACCAGGCGTCGTCCGGGTTGGCCGGGTCGGCCGTGTAACGCATGGCGGCCCGGGGAGCGGCCTGCGGATCGGCGAAGTAGAAATGGCGGCTGCTGGCCAGGGCGGCGAAATAGGCCTGGTCGGCGAAGGCGCGGCGGAAACCTTCGCCTTCGCGGAAGAAACGCTCGGTCTTGGCTGCGTCCTGCTCGCCGGTCATCCATTCCCGGAGCACGGTGGATTCGGCGAAGCGCTGGGCCAGGGCCATTTCCCTCCCGACGGCGGAGAGAATGCGCTGCTTGGTCAGCTGGGCGTGGTTGCGGGCCAGGGCGGTGCCCAGGTTTTCGCGGATGTCTTCCGCCACCCGGATGCCGATGAGCAGGGCCGCCAGCAGGATGACGGCGGTGGCCGCCAGCAGCAGGCCCACGGTCTTGCTGCGCAGGCTCCAGCCGGCGCGGCCCGCCTGGGGCGGCGGCACGGGTGCGGGAAGTGGGGGCATGGCGCCTTTCCTGGCTTACTGTTGCTCGTCCGGGGACGCATCCGCGGCGGGTGGTGTCACTTCCCGCCGCTGCTCGGCCTTCTGGCGCAGGCGCTCGTTCTTGTCGTCGTTGGCGAACCGGTAGCGGCCGGCGAGGACGCAGCCCTTCATGCCCGGATCGCAGGGCAGGTCATTCACCTTGCCGCAGCGATCGTTGGATTCGTGGGGGCAACCCCAGCCGCCGCCTGCCATGGTCCGCTCCTTGTTCCTGGTTTTGCGCCCGGAGCCTCAGCCCGCCTTGCCCCAGGAGTCCTTGAGGGTGACGGCCCGGTTGAAGACCGGGGCGCCGGGTTGGGAATCCACCCGGTCGGCGACGAAATAGCCGTGGCGCTCGAACTGGAAGCGCTGTTCCGGCAGGGCATCCTTCAGGGCCGGTTCCAGTTGTACCGTGATGGCCACCTTGGATGCAGGATTGAGGTCATCGAGGAAATCCCGGTCGCCGGCACCCGGGGCGGCGGCCTGGAACAGGCGGTCGTAGAGGCGCACTTCGGCGGTGTAGGCGTGGGCCACGGAGACCCAGTGCAGGTTGCCCTTGACCTTGTAGTTGTCGGCGCCGGGGGTGCCGGACTTGGAGTCTTCCATGTACTCGCACAGCACGGCGGTGACATTGCCGGCGGCATCCTTCTCGCAGCCGGTGCACTTGACCACGAAGCCGTAGCGCAGGCGGGCCATATTGCCCGGGTAGAGCCGGTGGTAGCCCTTGGAGGGCTCTTCCATGAAGTCCTCCCGCTCGATCCACAGCTCCCGGGAGAAGGGCACCATGCGCTTGCCCAGTTCGGGCTTGAGCGGGTGGTTGGGGGCGAAGCATTCCTCGCTCTGGCCTTCCGGGTAGTTGGTGATGACGAGCTTGAGCGGGTCGAGCACGGCGATGCGGCGCTCGTCCAGCTCGTTCATGGTTTCCCGCATGCAGTCTTCGAGCAGGCTGTAGTCGATGAGGGAGTCGTGCTTGGAGACGCCGACCCGCTCCATCAGCAGGCGGAAGCCTTCGGCGGTGTAGCCGCGGCGGCGGGCGCCCACCAGGGTGGGCATGCGCGGGTCGTCCCAGCCGTCCACGTGCTTCTCTTCCACCAGCTGGATCAGCTTGCGCTTGGAGAGCACGACGTAGGTCAGGTTGAGACGGGAGAACTCGTACTGGTGGGGCAGGGGGCGCTGCAGCAGGCCGCCCTCGGCCAGGCGCTCCAGGAGCCAGTCGTAGAAGGGGCGCTGGTCCTCGAATTCCAGGGTGCAGATGGAGTGGGTGATGTTCTCCAGGGCATCCTCGATGGGGTGGGCGAAGGTGTACATGGGGTACACGCAGTACTTGTCGCCCGTGTTGTGGTGCGTCGCATGGCGGATGCGGTAGATGGCCGGGTCCCGCAGGTTGATGTTGGGGGCGGCCATGTCGATCTTGGCCCGCAGGATGTGGGCGCCGTCCGCAAATTCGCCGGCCTGCATGCGCTTGAACAGGTCCTGGTTCTCGGCCACGCTGCGGTTGCGGAAGGGGCTGTCCTTGCCTGCCTCGGTCAGGGTGCCCCGGTTGGCCCGCATTTCCTCGGTGCTCTGGCTGTCCACGTAGGCGTTGCCGGTGGCGATCAGGTACTCGGCGGCCTGGATCATCCAGGGGAAATAGTTGGAGGCGTAGTAGAGGTTGTTCTCCTGGGCATCCTCCCAGTTGAAGCCCAGCCACTTCACCGCGTCCACGATGGAATCCACGTATTCCTGGTCTTCCTTCTCCGGATTGGTATCGTCGAAGCGCAGGTGGCAGCGGCCGCCGTAGTCCCGGGCCAGACCGAAATTGAGGCAGATGGACTTGGCGTGGCCGAAATGCAGGTAGCCGTTGGGCTCCGGCGGGAAGCGGGTGCGGATCTTGGCCGGGTCCAGGGCGCCGGCGGCGTGGTCGCTGGCCAGGCCGGGCTGGCCGGCCCAGCGGCGCTGGGCGTGCTTGCCGGCGGCCAGGTCGGCCTCGACGATGTTGCGGATGAAATTGGCGGCGGGGGCGATCGGCGCGGCGTTCTTGTTGGGGTTGCTCACAGCGGGGTCCTTGAAGGTCTTTGTCCGCCATTTTAACCGGGGCCAGGGGCAAAACCGAAAAGACCCGGGTTAAAAGCCGCTAAAATTCACCCTTTATCCCTTGGGGTGCGAGGTCCGGCCGTGAACTGGAATGCCTTTCTTGCCATCGGCGTCGGTGCCGCCCTCGGCGCCTGGGCCCGCTGGGGCCTGGGACTGCTGCTCAATCCCCTGTTCCTGGCCATTCCCCTGGGCACCCTGGCGGCCAACCTGCTCGGCGGCTACCTCATCGGCGTGGCCCTGGGCGTGTTCCACAGCTACGCCCACCTGTCCCCGCTGCTCAAGCTGTTCCTCATCACCGGTTTCCTCGGCGGCCTCACCACCTTCTCCAGCTTCTCCGGCGAAGTCATGGAGCGCCTGCTGGCCCAGCAATACGCCTGGGCCTTCGGTGCCATCGCCCTGCACCTGCTCGGCTCCCTGGCCATGACCTTCCTCGGCCTGTGGAGCGTCGGCGTGCACCGGGTCTGGCCCTGAGGAGCCGCTTAGCGCACCTTGTCGGTCGGGCCGGTGGCGGCGTTCAGGGACATTCTTGCCTGTTGCCAGGCTTCGCCCAGGGTGTGGGCTCCTGGGGAAAAGTGATGCAGGGTAGCGCCGCAACCGGTCACCAGCAGGCCGGTCAGGAGGAAGGGCAAGAAGGTCTGGTGCAGGGCGGTTTGTAGCCAGTGACGCCTTTCCAGCCGGTGCAGGCGCCGGTACAGGGTGGCTGCCAGAGTGCCATCCAGCAGTAGTTCAGCAAACAGGCTCGGCGCCGAATACACAATGAAGGCGGACGACAGTAACAAGGCCGCAGCCAGCACCAGGACAATCAGGGGAATGGCCAGCTCCTCCCCCTCCGCTGCAGCGCCCAAGGCTTGGCCGATGGCTTCGCTGCCGTCCGGTAGGGTTTCGGCGGCTACTGCCGGTTCGCTCGGGACTCCGGCTACTGGCGGGGCATCGAAATGACTGCTGGCGCCACCGCCCCCGAAATTTCCCCCCAGATCTTCAGCCGTGGGCGAACAGCTGTCGGCCGATGGTCCCGACGGCACCAGGTTGCCCAGGTCCATCAGGTCCGGAATGTCGGCGTAGTCCTCCGCCCGGGTGCGCAGCCACAGCCAGAGCAGACCGAGGAACACCCCGTAGGCGAGGAGAAAGGCCGCTCCGTAGCGCCAACCCATGTGGGTCAGGCCGGCGTGGAGCAATGCAAAGGATGCCAGCAGCCCAGAACCGGCGGTGAGCAGTACCAGCAGCATCATCTGCAGGCGGGGAAAGCTGTCCCGCTCCAGGTGTCCGCGCAGGCGTTGGAGATGGTGTTGGCGAGACAAGGGAGGAAGTCGGCTCATGGGAGCGGCGTTATCGCAGGAACGGGCCCCTGGTCGCAGAAGGGGCAGGGCTAGTCGGCGAGGACCAGCACCAAGCGGAAGGCTCCCAGGCGGCTGACCAGCAACCAGCGGACATAAAGGTAGAAAAAGAACAGGCCCGTCAGCAGGCCCAGCAGGCCGCCTATCATTGGAATGGCGGAGCGAGCGATGCCGCTAATGCCAAGGACGAAGCCGACGATACCACCGAGGAGTGCGCCGCACAGGGCGGAGCCCAGGGCGGTGGCGATGCAGCGCCAGAAAAAGCCCCAGACAATCCCGGCTTGGCAGAGGGGGGTGAGTTCCTTGAAATCGATGGGGGTCATAGGTCCAGTGTTCCATGAGAGCGAAGGGATGAGGGTGCCGGAGAGGCTTTTTTATCCCTTGTGGGTATGTTGGTGGAATTTAATGCCCGGCTCCCGATATGGCAAGTCGGGGGCGGAGGGCCGGGTCCTTCCGAGCCGATGTCAGCGCTTCCACGCCACCAGGGCAATGCCCAGTGCAATGGGCAGCACCCCCAGCAGGTCGTCGGCGTACATGGTTTCTCCCAGCAGGGTGACGGCGAACAGGGTGCCGAAGAAGGGATTGAGGAAGTGGAAGCTGCTGGCCGAACTGGCCTGGCCGTGGCGCAGCAGCCACAGCATGAGCAGGGTGCTGGCCAGGGAGACGGCGACGCTGTAGGCCAGACTGCCCCACAGGGCCGGGTGGGCCTCCAGGCGGAAACCTTCCAGGCCCCAGGCCAGGGGCAGCAGCACCAGGCCGCTGGCCATGAACTGCAGGGTGACGGCCGCGATCAGGTCCTGCCCCGCCGCCACCTTCTTGCTCAGCACCGTGCCCAGGGCCAGGGCCAGCGTGCCGGCGCCGATGGCCGCCAGATGCAGGGGCTCCAGCTGTTCCACCGTCAGCCGGTGGCGGGTGATCCACAGCACGCCGCCCATGCCCAGGAGGATGCCGGCCAGCCGCAGGGGCGTCAGCCGTTCTCTTTCCAGGGCGGCGGCCAGCAGCAGGGTGAGCAGGGGGCAGGCGCTGACCAGGACGGCGGTGAGGGCGGTGGGCACACCCTGCAGGCCCCAGTAGGCCAGGCCCAGATAGGCCGCATTGCACAGCAGTCCGGCCAGCAGGGCGCGGCCGGCCATGGTCGGCAGGCGCAGGCTGCGGCCGCTGCTCCGGGCCAGGAAGGCGAAGAGGAGGCCGGCGGCCAGGAAGCGGATCGCCAGCAGGGTCAGGGGGGCGGCGTGGTCGAGGCCGATGCGGCCGGCGACGAAGGCCGAACTCCAGATGACGCTGAAGGCGATGCCGGCGATCAGGATCCGGGTACGGGAGGGGGCGGCGGCAATGCTGGCGGGCAGCGGCGGGGCGATGGCGTTCATGGCGGGCTCCTGGGGCGTGGTGAAGACGACGGGCCCAACCCTACCGGGGTGTGGGATATTTGATAAATTAATAAATATCGAATTAATATTTCCAGGAGAAATGATGGCCCGGCATCTCGACATGGACCTGCTGCGCGCCCTGGTGGCCACGGCGGAGGCGGCGAGCTTTTCCCTGGCGGCGACCCGCCTGGGCCGTACCCAATCGGCCATCAGCCTGCAGATCAAGCGGCTCGAGGAGCAGGTGGGCAAGCCCCTGCTGGTGCGCTCCCAGGGGCGGCTGGAGGGGGTGACGGAGGAGGGGTTGCTGCTGCTCGACTACGCCCGCCGCATCCTGCGCCTCAACGACGAGGCCATCGGCTGCTTTTCCGAGGCGGACCTGGCGGGCAGCCTGCGGGTGGGGCTGGCGGAGGAAGTGATGGAGCGGGACCTGGGCAGCGTGGTGGCGGAATTCCACAGCGCCTATCCCCGGGTCAAGCTGGCCCTGGAGTGTGATCTCTCGGCCCGCCTGGCGGCCCGGGTCGAGGCCGGCGAACTGGACATGGCCCTCATCAAGCGCATCGGCGAGCGGCCGACGGCGGCGGGCCGTACCCTGTGGCGGGAGCCCATGGTCTGGGCTGGCGGTGCCCACAGCAGCGCCGTGGCGGAGCGGCCTTTGCCCCTGGCCCTGTTTCACGAAGGCTGCATTTTCCGCGTCGTCGCCCAGGCGGCCCTGACCCAGGCCGGCATCCCCTGGCGTCTGGCCTTTGCCGGTCACAGCCACACCGGCATCCGCCACGTGTTGCGGGCCGGCCTGGCGGTCTCTCCCCTGCCCCTGAGCCTGCTCGGCGACAGCCTGCAACGTCACACCGAGGGGCTGCCGCCCCTGCCGGAGGTGGAGTGGGTGGCGCTGACCGGCGCCAGCGGTGAATGGCCCGCGGTGCAGCGCCTCATCGCCATGTTCGAGGCGCGCCTGTGGCAGCCCCTGCCCTGGCCGGGCGGCGGGCTGCCCCGGGTGGCGGCCTGAAATGGCGGGCTAGATGCGGAAGCGGGCCGTGGCCTGATTGAGGGCCTGGGCCGTCGCTTCCAGGGCGCTGGCCGCGGCGGCGGTGTGCTGCATGCTCTCGCTGGTTTCTTCCACCTGGTGGGCGATGCGCTCCACCTGCTGGGCCAGGGCGGTGCTGGCCTCGCTCTGTTCCCGGGTGGAGTCGGCCACTTCCCGCACCAGGGAGCGGGCGGATTCGGAACCGGCGGCGATGCGGTGCAGCAGCTCCGAGGTTTCGGCGGCGGCTTCCTTGGCCTTTTCCGCTTCCGGCAGGGCTGCGTCCATGACCTGGGCAGCGGTCAGGGTTTCGTCCTGGATGCGGCTGACGATGGAGGAGATTTCCACCGTGGCCTTTTCCGTCCGTTCCGCCAGCACCCGCACCTCGTCGGCCACCACGGCGAAGCCCCGGCCCTGTTCGCCGGCCCGGGCCGCCTCGATGGCGGCATTGAGAGCCAGCAGGTTGGTCTGGCCGGCGATCTCCTTGATCACCTGGGCCACCCGGGCCACTTCCTGGGCGTTGTCGGTGAGGGCCCGCACCTGCTCCGCCGCCTTGCCCATGGTGTCCGCCATGGTGGCAATGTTGGCGGCGGTGGTGTCCACGCTCTTCTCGCCGACGCCGGCCAGTTCAGCCGCGTTGCTGGCGTGCTGTTCCGTGTCCCGGGCGTTGTCGGATACGTGGGTGATGGAAACCGTCAGTTCCTCCATGGCGGCGGCCATGTTCTGGGTCGCTTCCGTCTCGGTTGCCGCCGAGTCCGCCACCCGGGTGGCGGTGCTGTTGATCTCCTGGGCGGAACTGGCCACCTGGCCGGCGCCCTGGGCGATTTCGCCGATCATCTGGCGCAGCACCTGCACCAGGCGGTTCAGTTCGCCCAGCATGCTGTCGTCCCGGGCATTGCCGAGGGAAACGGTGAGATCGCCGCCGGCCACGGCCCGGATGGCGGTGACCGCCTCGGCCGGCTCGCCGCCGATCTGGCCCAGGGTGGCCCGGGCCAGGGCCCAGGAGAGGGCGCCCACGGCCAGCACCACCAGCACGATGATCAGGGCCACCAGGCGCAGCTGCTGGTAGAAGAGGGTGTCCAGGTCGTCGATGTAGAGGCCGGTCCCCACCACCCAGTCCCAGGCGGGGAAATGCTGCAGGTACTGCAGCTTGGGCACCTGCACGTCGCTGCCCGGCTTGGCGGTCATGGTTTCGGTGTAGCCGCTCTTGTCCAGGGCCACCTTGATCAGGTTGCGCACCGTGTAGGCGCCGGACTTGTCCTGCCGGTCCCAGTGGCTCTTGCCTTCATATTCGGGACGGACCGGGTGCATCACCCCCATGCCCTTGCTGTCGTAGATGTAGAAGTATTCCTTGCCCTGGTAGCGCATGCTGCGGATCACCGCCTTGGCCAGGGTCTGGGCCTCTTCCCGGCCCATGGCTCCCTTGGCTTCCTGGGCCTGGATATCCACGATGGCGGTCATGGCAATGTCGATGGCTGTTTCCAGGGTGGCCTTGCGGTCGGCCAGCAACTGCTGTTTGAGGTGCAGGGCCTGGAAGGTGCCGAGAACGATGAGGCCGATCAGCGTGACAAGCAGGGAGACGGTCAGCCGCCCCTTGAGACTCATGGTCTTGAACATGTTTTCCCCCGTGGTGATTCCGCCGACCATGGCCGGCAGGTTTTTATTGGCATGCAACTTTGTTGCTGCCGACAAGATTCCACTTTTGTCCGGGCAAAGCAAGTGTGTAATTCCGCGAGACTCTGCCAAGGGAAACAGGTCCTTGTGCCAAAATACCGCCTTGCAATTTTTTCACCCCCCGATTGTGTCCCTCCCCCGTTCCGCTCCGCCTGCCTTTGCCGACTGCCTGACCCAGGATCGCCCCCGTCTGCGCGCCCTTTCCCGCAGCGCCGGCCAGCCCGGTCCCCATGCCGAGAAGGCCAAGGCCGACTACGAGGCCCTGCTGGCCCGCTCCCGCGCTGCCTGTGCCGAGCGGGCCGGGCGCCTGCCCAAGCCGGAATATGCGGAGGACCTGCCGGTCAACGGGCGGCGGGAGGAGATCAAGGCTCTCATCGAGAACAACCAGGTGGTCATCGTCTGTGGCGAGACCGGCTCCGGCAAGACCACCCAGCTGCCCAAGATCTGCCTGGAACTGGGCCGGGGGGCGGCGGGGCTGATCGGCCATACCCAGCCCCGGCGTCTGGCGGCCCGCTCCGTGGCGGCCCGGGTGGCCCAGGAGCTGCAGACCCAGATCGGTGCCGGGGTGGGGGTGAAAATCCGCTTCCAGGATCGCAGCGGGCCCCAGTCCTATTTGAAGCTGATGACCGACGGCATCCTGCTGGCGGAGACCCAGACCGACCCCTATCTCAATGCCTACGACACCATCATCATCGACGAGGCCCACGAGCGCAGCCTCAACATCGACTTCCTGCTGGGCTATCTGAAGCAGCTGCTGGCCAAGCGCAAGGACCTCAAGGTCATCATCACCTCCGCCACCATCGATGCGGAGCGCTTCGCCCAGCACTTCGCCCAGCACGGCAAGCCGGCGCCGGTGATCGAAGTCTCCGGCCGCCTCTACCCGGTGGAAGTGCGCTACCGCCCGGTGACGCCCCTGGAGGAAGACCAGGAGGAGCGGGATCTTTACGACGCCATCGTGGACGCGGTCCACGAACTGGGCCGGGAAGGCCCGGGGGACGTGCTGGTGTTCCTCCCCGGCGAGCGGGAAATCCGGGAGGCGGCCGAAGCCCTGCGCAAGCACCACTTCCCCGGCCCCCAGCCGGAAATCCTGCCGCTGTTCTCCCGCCTCTCGGCGGCGGAGCAGGACCGGGTCTTCAAGACCGGCGGCGGCCGCCGGGTGGTGCTGGCCACCAACGTGGCGGAAACCTCCCTCACCGTGCCGGGCATCCGCTACGTGGTGGATACGGGCCTGGCCCGGGTCAAGCGCTACTCCTACCGCAACAAGGTGGAAATGCTCCAGGTGGAGCGAGTCTCCCAGGCCGCGGCACGGCAGCGGGCGGGCCGTTGCGGCCGGGTGGCGGCGGGGGTCTGCATCCGCCTCTACGACGAGGCCGACTTCAACGCCCGGGGCGAATTCACCGATCCGGAAATCCTGCGTTCCTCCCTGGCCGGGGTGATCCTGCGCATGAAGGCCTTGAAGCTCACCGACGTGGAGAGCTTTCCCTTCATCGAGGCGCCGCCGCCCAAGGCCATCAACGACGGCTATTCCCTCTTGCAGGAACTGGGCGGCCTGGACGAGGACAACCGCCTCACCGACGTGGGCCGGGGCCTGGCCAAGCTGCCCCTGGACCCGCGCATCGCCCGCATGATCGTGGCCGCCCGGGACCGGGGCTGCCTCAAGGAAGTGCTGGTCATCGCCGCCGCCCTCTCGGTGCAGGACCCCAGGGAGCGGCCCCAGGAACGGCTGCAGGCGGCGGATGAAAAGCACCGCCAGTTCGCCGACGAGAAGTCCGAATTCCTCTCCTGGTTGAAGCTGTGGAACTGGTTCGAGGAACAGGCCCGGCACCTCTCCGGGCGCAAGCTGGCCGAGGCTTGCAAGGACCGTTTCCTCTCCTATCTGCGCATGCGGGAATGGCGGGAGGTGTACAACCAGATCCACGCCATGGTCACCGAGCTGGGCTGGCGCGAGAACGAGATTGCCGCCACCTACGAGCCCATTCACAAGGCCCTGCTGACGGGCCTCCTGGGCAATGTCGGCTGCAAGTCCGACGACAGCAGTCATTATCTCGGCGCCCGGGGCATCCGCTTCCTCATCCACCCGGGCTCGCCCCTGCAGAAGAAGGCGGGCAAGTGGGTGGTCTGCGCCGAACTGACCGAAACCACCAAGCTCTACGCCCGCTGCCTCGCCCGCATCGAGCCGGAGTGGCTGGAGGAGGTGGGCGCCCACCTGATCCGCAAGAGCTACTTCGATCCCCACTGGGAGAAGAAGGCCATGCAGGCCGTGGCCTATGAGCGTTCCACCCTGCACGGCATCGTCGTCAATCCGAAGAAGCGGGTGAACTTCGGCCCCATGAACCCGGAAGAGGCGCGTCTGCTCTTCATCCGCCAGGGCCTGGTGGGCGGCGAGATCAGCGAGGACTTCGTGCGCCGCTGGCCCTTCTATCAGCACAACCAGAAGGCCATCCGCGACATCGAGAACCTGGAACACAAGCAGCGCCGCCAGGACGTGCTGGTGGACGACGAACTGATCTTCGCCTTCTACGACCACCTGATTCCCTCGGGCATCTACAACGGCGCCGACTTCGACAAGTGGCGCAAGGAGGTGGAGCGGGAGAACCAGAAACTGCTCTTCCTGCAGAAGGAAGACCTGATGCGCCACGAGGCGGCCGGGGTCACCACCGACGCCTTCCCGCCCCAGATGCGCCTCTCCGGCGTGGACTACGCCCTCACCTACCACTTCGAGCCCGGCAGCCCCCGGGATGGCGTCACCCTGGTGCTGCCCCTGGCCCAGCTCAATCAGGTGCCCGCCAACCGCTGCGAGTGGCTGGTGCCGGGCCTCTTGAAGGAGAAGGTGGTGCAGCTGGTGAAGACCCTGCCCCAGCGCATCCGCGCCAAGCTGGTGCCGGTGCCCGAGTTCGCCGAGGAGTTCATCGCCTGGGTGGGCAACGACGAGAAGCGCATGGCGCCGGGCATCATCGCCCCCCTCATCGACTTCATTTTCGAATCCCGGGGCCTCAATGCCCGGGGCTGGGCGGTGACGCCCGATGCCTTCCGCCCCGGCGAGCTGCCGGCCCACTTCTCCATGAACTTCAAGCTGGTGGATGAACATGGCCGCCAGCTCGACATGAGCCGCAGCCTGGCCCAGCTCCGCGGCGAATGGGGCCGGGAGGCGCGCCAGGAATTCCAGGAGCTGCACGAGACCCCCAGCGAATTCACCGGCCTCACCGACTGGACCTTCGGCAAGCTGCCGGAGCTGATGGAAGTGGCCGTGGGCGGCCAGATGGTGATCGGCTACCCGGGCCTGACGGAAGACGGCGAGACCGTTTCCCTGCGCGTGTACGACTCCCAGGAGGAAGCCCTGGCGGCCCACCGCCTGGGCCTCTCCCGCCTCTTCCAGTTGCAGCTGAAGGAGCAGGTGAAGTACTTCGAGAAGAACCTGCCGGGCCTGACCCAGATGGCCATGCAGTTCATGAGCCTGGGCTCTTCCGACGACCTGCGCCAGCAGTTGGTGTCGGTCATTTTCGAGCGGGCCTGCCTGGTGGAGCCCTGGCCGGAAGATGCGGAATCCTTCAAGGCCCGCTGCGCCGAAGGCAAGAACCGCCTGGGCCTCTTGGCCCAGGAAATCTGCCGCCTGGTGGGTCTGGTGCTGACCGAGTGGCAGGCCCTGGTGAAAAAGCTGCCGGCCTTCAAGGCCTTCCCCGGCGCGGTGCAGGACATCGAGAAGCAGATCGGCCGCCTGATCCACAAACGTTTCGTGCTGGAAACGCCCTTCGAGCGCCTGCAGCACTTCCCCCGCTACCTCAAGGCGGCGGCCATGCGCCTGGACAAGCTCAAGGCCAACCCGGCCCGGGACGTTCAGCTGCTGGCCGACTACAGCACCCTGTGGACCCAGTACGAACGCCGCGCCCTGCAGCTGGCCAAACAGGGCGTCAGCGATCCCCAACTGGAGCAGTTCCGTTGGCTGCTGGAAGAACTGCGGGTCAATCTCTTCGCCCAGGAGCTGAAGACGCCGGTGCCCGTGTCGGTGAAGCGTCTGCAGAAGCTGTGGGAAGGAATACAGTACGGTTGAAAGACGATTAGCCACAGAGGGCACGGAGAACGCAGAGAGAAAATGCCTCTGCCCTGGAAGGTAATAGAGACGCCACTCTTCCGTCATGCATTCAGGAGATTGGCTTCAGTATTGGCTTGCAGGGTAGGTGCGGTTTGCAACCGCTCCGGCAGCTAAGGCGGAGTGCCACCCCTCGGTGATCTCTGTGTCCTCTGTGGCAAAAAAATAGGATGCCCGAATGCCCGAAATGATCCTCGCCCTGGTCCGTAGCCTCGGTACCCTCTCCCGCCGCCGCGTTTGGTGGCTGGTGCTGTCCCCCGCCGTGGCCGCCCTGGCGGTGTGGCTGACGCTGACCTTCCTGGTGCTGGACCAGCTCTCCGCCTGGTTCCTCGATCAGCCGCCCATGAGCTGGCTCTCCGGCTGGGGCGCCGTCTGGCTGGCCAAGCTGCTGGCCGCCGCCGGCGGCTGGCTGGTGATCCTGGCCCTCTCCTACCTCACCGCCATGGTGCTGGCGGCGGTGTTCATCATGCCCATCCTGCTGCAGGTGGTGGCCGCCCGGGATTACCCGGAGGTGGCGGCCATGGGCAAGGACAACTTCTTCGCCGGTGCCTGGAACAGCGTCTGGGCCGCCCTGCTGTTCATCGCCGGCTGGCTCCTGACCCTGCCCCTGTGGCTGGTGCCCGGCCTGGGCCTGGTGCTGCCCCTGTTCTGGATGGCCTGGCTAAACCGCAAGACCTTTGCCTACGATGCCCTGGCCATGCACGCCACCGATGACGAGTGGCGCCTGATCCGGGAGCGCCGGGCCACGCCCCTGCTGGGCCTGGGCATTCTCCTGGCCCTGCTGGCTCACATCCCGGTGCTGGGCCTGCTGACCCCGGCCCTGGGCGCCCTGCTGTACATCCACTTCGGCCTGGAAAGCCTGCGCCAGCTGCGCGGCGGGGCCGTGGTGACCGTCGATGCGGTGGTGGTGGAAGAACCCGTGCCCACCGACCGCTTCCTGCGCTGATTTTCACCCTTTACGACCTCAACGACGCGAGGACCCATGACTGCTTCCGTTTCCCAGACTGCCCAAGCCACGCGCTTCGGCGCCCTCATCATCGGCGACGAAATCCTCTCCGGCAAACGCCAGGACAAACACTTCGCCAAGGTGGCCGAACTGCTCGGCGCCCGGGGGCTGCAGTTGTCCTGGGTGCAGTACCTGGGGGACGACCGGGCCCGCCTGACGGAAACCCTGAAGCGCAGCTTCGCCAGCGGCGAGGCGGTGTTCTCCTTCGGCGGCATCGGCAACACGCCGGACGACCACACCCGCCAGGCGGCCGCCGCGGCCCTGGGGGAGGAGTTGGTGCTGAGCCCGGAGGCGGAGGCGGAGATCCGTGTCCGCTTCGGCGACGACATCACGCCCCAGCGCCTGTTGCTGGGCACCTTCCCTGCCAGCAGCCGCATCATTCCCAATCCCTTCAACCGCATTCCCGGCTTCATGGTGAAGGAGCATTACTTCGTGCCGGGCTTTCCCCAGATGGCCCATCCCATGGTGGAGTGGGTGCTGGACACCTTCTATGCCCATCTCTTCAACCGGGCGCCCAAGGTGGAGAAGGCCTTCCTCCTCACCGGCGACAGGGCCTACGAAAGCGCCCTGCTGGACCTGATGGAGCGCATCGTCGCCGAGTACCCGGAACTGCGCCTGTTTTCCCTGCCGTCCCTGACCCAGGACGGTGTGCGCCGCCACCTGGAACTGGGAGTGGAAGGACAACCGGAACAGGTGGAGCGGGCCATGGCGGAAATCCAAGGCGAGGTGGAGCGCCGCGGCATCACCTGGGTGTGGCGCGACTGAGTCCGGACTGAGCGGGCTGCGCGGCTTTGCGGGGGATTTCGGCCCCCGGTTTCAGCTTCGCTTGCGGCAATAAAAAACCCCGGCCATGGCCGGGGTTGTGCTCGCCAAGCGGGGAACGCCCGCGGCAGATCTTACTTCTTGGCAGCCGCCTTGCTGGCAGCGCCCACGGCCTTGGCGGTGGCGTTGGAAGCCACAGCCACGTTGGCATCGGCGATGTCGGCCATCTGCTTGGCCATCTTGGTGAAGTGGTCGAAGGCCTGGGTGGAGGCGGACAGCATGGACTTCATGGCCGCTGCCACCACGTCGCCGCCCACGGGAGCGGAGGCGGAGGTCTTCTCGATGGCGGAGGTGGCCTTCTGGGACAGCTGGTTGTAGTGCTGTTCCATCAGGTCGGTCACTTCCTTCTGGGTCGCGGTGATCAGTTCGTACAGGTTGCGGTAATAGGCCGTGACCTTTTCCAGATTGGGCTGGGCCAGGGTGCTCTGCAGCTTGGCGGCTTCCTGCACGTCCTTGGCGCCCAGCAAAGTTTGGGTGCCGTTGACGGAAGAGTTGAGGAAGTCACGGGCAGCAGCCAGATTCAGCTCGGCGATTTTTTCCACGCCGTTGAAGGCGGTGTGCACCAGGGCCACCATCACTTCAGCGTTGGCTTTCTGGGCGGCGGTAAGCTGTTCGATATTCGGGTTGGTCATTGGGAAATCCTCCGCTTAGCGTTGAGATATAAGGGAATAATCCTGCTGGTTGAATATCGGCCCGGTATTGTTGTTAGTACGGCCTTGGGTCGAATTCCACTGCCTCGGCAGCGGCGCCGGATGAAGCCAGTATAGCAAATACTATATGACCATCACATGTCGCCGGCCACAACGAAAAAAAACCCCGGCGCAAGGCCGGGGTTTCGGTGCTGTTCGCCTTAGGCGGTCTTTTTCTTGGCAGCGGAGGCGGCGGCGGAAGTGGCGCCGACGGCCTTCACGGTAGCGTTGGTGGCGGCAGCCACGTTGGCTTCAGCGATTTCGGCAACCTGCTTGGCAGCCTTGTTCATGCTGTCGTAGGCGGAGTTGGCAGCGGCGATGGCGGACTTGACGGCGGCCACGGCCACATCGGAACCGGCGGGGGCGGTCTTGGAAACCTTGTCCAGCAGGCCGGCCACGTTCTTGTTGAACTCGTTGAACTGGGCTTCCACGACCTTGGTCAGTTCTTCCTGGGTCTGGGCGGCGATTTCGTAGACGCTGCGGGAGTAGGCCACGGCCTTCTCGACGTTGGGTTGGGCGATGGAGGCCTGCAGGGAGATGGCTTCCTGGGCATCCTTGGCACCCAGCAGGGCCTTGGTGTTGGCGACGCTGTCTTCGATGACGGCGCGGGCGGTGTGCAGGTTCAGGGCGGCGATGCGCTCGGCGCTGGCGAAAGCGGTGTTGGCCAGGGCCAGCAGGGAATCAACGGTGGCCTTGTTGGCGGCGGCGAACTGCTCGGGGGTAGCGAAAGTGGTCATGGTCATCTCCTAGAAAGTCAGTGTGGGAACACTCGCAGAGCAAGGCGGGACTGGCTTTTCTGACTGCGGCCGGTTGTTGCGCTGCAACATGTAGAGCCAATTATAGGGAGCGACAGATTTCTGTCAAGCATTTTTTGTGCGTCGCACAAAAAATTTTCTTCGCTTTGAAAACAGTGGCTTAACAGTTGTTGGGAGAGCCTGGGGATGGAGGCTTTGCGGCGGGGCGGGAGCCTGCCGCGGAGGGGGCGCTCCGGGGCGGCGGCGCGCCCCGGGAGGTGGGATCAGCGATGCTTGAAGGCGGGCTTGCGCTTCTCGACGAAGGCAGCCATGCCTTCCTTCTGGTCTTCCAGGGCGAAGGCGGCATGGAACTGGCGACGCTCGAAGAGCAGGCCTTCATTGAGGCTGCTTTCGAAGGCCCGGTTCACGTTCTCCTTGATCATCATCACCACCGGCAGGGAGTAGGAGGCGATCTTCTCGGCGGCGCCGAGGGCTTCCTCCAGCAGCTTGTCGGCGGGCACGATGCGGGAGACCAGGCCGGCGCGCTCGGCTTCGGTGGCATCCATCATGCGGGCGGACAGGCACAGGTCCATGGCCTTGGCCTTGCCCACGGCACGGGGCAGGCGCTGGGTGCCGCCGGCGCCGGGCAGGATGCCCAGCTTCACTTCGGGCTGGCCGAACTGGGCGCTGTCGGCGGCGATGATGAAGTCGCAGCTCATGGCCAGTTCGCAGCCGCCGCCCAGGGCGTAGCCGGCAACGGCGGCGATGACGGGCTTGCGGCAGGTCTTCACCTTCTCCCAGTTGCGGGTGATGTAGTCGCCCTTGTAGGCGTCCATATAGGAGAAGTCTTTCATCATGCTGATGTCGGCGCCGGCGGCGAAGGCCTTGTCGGAGCCGGTGATGACGATGCAGCCGATGTTCTCGTCGGCTTCGAATTCGGTGAGGGCGTCGCCCAGTTCATCCACCAGGGGATCGCACAGGGCGTTGAGGGCCTTGGGGCGGTTGAGGGTGATGAGGCCGACGCGGCCCTTGGCTTCAGCGATGATGTACTCGTAAGTCACGAGGCTTTACTCCTTGCGCGATGGTAGGGAAATGGCGGGCTTCAGGGTGAGCGATTCCCGGCTCCCCGTAGCTCCTTGTTGTGATTCGGTGTCCTTGTTCTTCGGCTGGATGATGGCCCGCACCCGGCCCGGCGGCACGCCGGGGCTGGCCTCGCCGGGCATCTTGGAGGCGGTGACCAGGTACTGCTCGGTGAGGGAGTCGTACTGGATGTAATGGCCCTTGACCTCGTCCTGGCCGCTCTTGACCCAGGCCTTGTCGTAAAGCTCGGTCTTTTCCGTCTTGGCGTTGTGCTCGATGCGCAGGGCGATGCCTTCCACGTAGTCGTCCCGGCCTTCGCGCTTCTGCTTGAACTTGGCCGGATTGCCGGTGGCCACGCCCTTCTGGAAGCCTGCATCGTCCTGGGTGACGACGATGCGGTCGCCGCGGATGACCAGGGTGCCCTGGGTCAGGGTGACGTTGCCGTCAAAGACGTGCACCTTCTTGGCGTCGTCCACCGTGACCCGGTCGGCTTCCAGGTTCACCGGTTTTTCCCGGTCCGCCTTTTCGGCGTGGGCCGGCATGGCGGCGGCAAGGCTGAGGGCGCCCAGGAGGGCGGCGAAGCGGCGATTGATCATGTCAGCGCTTTTCATGTTTGCTGGCGAATTGGCCGGTGACCCGGGATTCCAGGATGGTATTCATGGTGGCGTTGTCCACCTGCAGGCCGCTGCCCTTGAGCCAGGATTTTCCCTGGACCACGTGCACCGGGCTCTTGGTGTTGGCGGTTTCCGCATCCGGATAGATGGTCAGGTCCGGTGCCGTTGCCACCATGGCTTCCCGGTCCTTGGCCGCATCGCGGACGACGCGGACGTTGTCCTTCAAGAGCACTTCGCTGGCGTCGCTGTTGATGTGCCCGTAGTCGCTGCTCATGGTCACCACGGGGCGTCCGGGTTTGATGAACTTGGCTACCGGGTTGGTGACGTCAGATTCGTCCGTGTCCGGATAATGGTCCAGGCGCTTGGCCGTCATCACATGGCGCAGCTGGCCCTGCTTGTCGATCCGGCTCATGGTGAAGTCGTCGATGAAGTAGTCCACGTCGTGACGGAACTTGCCGCTGTGATCCGGCTCCGGCAGCTGGGTGGCCTTGGCCAGCCAGAAGGTGGCCGCAGTCAGGCTGCCCAGCAGGACGATGGGGAAGAGGGCGCTGGCGAAGCGTTCCAGACGTTTCATTGCAGGTAGGCGTCGAGCAGGGCCTGCAGCTGGCCCCGTTCCTGCAGGAGATGTTCGCAGGCTTCGCGCACGGCGCCATGGCCGCCCTGCTGGCGGCAGACGTAGCCAGCATGGCGCTTGACGAAGTCGTGGGCGTTGCCCGGGGCGGCGGAGAAGCCGCAGGCGCGCATGATGGGCAGGTCCACCACGTCGTCGCCCATGTAGCCGGCTTCGGCGAAGGTCAGGCCTTCGCGCTGCAGCAGCTCGGCCATGACCTGGCGCTTGTCCTCCACGCCCTGGAACAGCAGGTCGATGCCCAGGTTGGCGGCGCGGGCGGCGACGCAACCGGACTTGCGCCCGGTGATGATGGCCAGGCGCACGCCGGACTTCTGCAACATCTTCAGGCCGTGGCCGTCCAGGGTGTTGAAGACCTTGAGTTCCTTGCCGTCTTCCGTGTAGTAGAGGCCGCCGTCGGTGAGGACGCCGTCCACATCGAAGGCCATCAGCTTGAGATTGGTGGCGGCGCTCATCAGATCACCTTGGCCTGGAACAGGTCGTGCATGTTGAGGGCGCCCTGCAGGCGGCCTTCGCTGTCGGCCACCAGGAGCTGGTTGATCTTGTGCCGCTCCATCATTTCCACGGCTTCCACCGCCAGCTTGTCCACCCCGATACAGCGCGGATTGGCGGTCATGACGGCGGTGACGGGCACCGACTTGAGGTCCACGTCCCGCTCGAAGGCGCGGCGCAGGTCGCCATCGGTGAAGATGCCCTGGATGCGCTGCTGGGCATCCACCACCGCAGTCATGCCGAGGCCGCCCTTGGAAATGGCCAGCACGGCTTCGGCCAGGCTGGCCTGGGGGGAGACCTGGGGCACTGCCGCGCCGGCGCGCATGACATCCCGTACATGGGTCAGCAGGCGCCGGCCCAGGGAACCGCCGGGATGGGAGCGGGCGAAGTCTTCCGGGCCGAAGCCGCGGGCGTCGAGCAGGGCCACCGCCAGGGCGTCGCCCAGGGCCAGGGCCGCGGTGGTGCTGGCCGTCGGCGCCAGGTTGAGGGGGCAGGCCTCCTGGGCCACCGCTGCATCCAGATGGGCGTCGGCCTCCTTGGCCAGGGAGGACTGGGCATTGCCCGTCATGGCGATGAGCTTGGCGCCCTGGCGCTTGATGATGGGGACGATGGCCAGCAGTTCGGCGCTTTCGCCGGAGTTGGAGAGGGCGATCAGCACGTCCTGGCGCAGGATCATGCCCAGGTCGCCGTGGCTGGCTTCCGCCGGGTGCACGAAGTAGGCCGGCGTGCCGGTGCTGGCCAGGGTGGAGGCGATCTTGCGGCCCACGTGGCCAGACTTGCCGATGCCGCTGACGATGACCCGGCCGGAGCAATTGAGGATGAGGCTGACCGCGTCCAGGAAGCCGTCGTCCAGCCGCTCGCTCAGGGCGGCGACGGCATCGGCCTCGATGCGCAGGACCTGGCGGGCCAGTTCGAGCACGGCGGCCGGGTTGAGGGCGGAAGTTTGGTTCATGGGATGGCAGCGGTTATGATTGTGCGAAGTATACCACCCCTGCCAGTGAAGCCCGGCGGGGCGCGGTTTTCCGCCCATCCGCCCGCCTTCCCCCTATCGGCCCATGAATTCCCTGCAACTGGTCCTGCTGCTGCTTGCCGCTGCCGTCCTGGTGGTGACCCTGTTCCGTCGCCTCGGGCTGCCGCCGATCCTGGGCTATCTCCTGGTGGGCGTGCTCATCGGTCCCCATGCCCTGAACTTCATCAAGGATGTGAGCGGCGCCGAGCACCTGGCCGAATTCGGGGTGGTGTTCCTGATGTTCTCCATCGGCCTGGAATTCTCCCTGCCCAAGCTCTACGCCATGAAACGGGTGGTGTTCGGCCTGGGGCTGATGCAGGTGCTGCTGACCATCGTCCTCGCCGTCGGCCTCAGCGTCGGTACCGGCCTGGGCTGGCAGGCCGGGGTGGCCCTGGGCGGCGTCTTCGCCATGTCCTCCACCGCCGTGCTGTCCAAGCTGCTGGCCGAGCGCCTGGAGCTGGAGTCGCCCCACGGTCGCGACGTCATCGGCGTGCTGCTGTTCCAGGATCTGGCGGTGGTGCCCCTGCTGATCCTGATTCCCGCCTTTTCCCGGCCGCCGGGGGAAATGGCCCTGGAGATCGCCTGGGCCATGGGCAAGGCGGCGGTGGTGCTGAGCCTGGTGCTGTTCCTCGGGCAGAAGCTGATGCGGCGCTGGTTCTACATCGTTGCCCGGGGCAAGTCCGCCGAGCTGTTCATGCTCAATGTGCTGCTCATCACCCTGGGGCTGGCCCACATCACCGAAATGGCCGGCCTCTCCCTGGCCCTGGGGGCCTTCGTCGCCGGCATGCTGATTTCGGAAACCGAATACCGCTACCAGGTGGAGGAGGACATCAAGCCCTTCCGCGACGTGCTGATGGGGCTCTTCTTCGTCACCGTGGGCATGCTCCTGGACGTGGGGGCCGTGCTCGATTACCTGCCCTGGGTGTTGCTGGCCCTGGCCATCCTGCTGCTGGGCAAGTTCGGCCTGATCGCCGCCCTCTCCCGCAGCTTCGGGGCGACGCCGGGCAACGCCATGCGGGTCGGCCTGTGGCTGTGCGCTGGCGGTGAATTCGGCTTTGTGCTGCTGACCGAAATCAGCGC
This sequence comes from Azospira oryzae, assembly GCF_004217225.1. GTDB lineage: Bacteria > Pseudomonadota > Gammaproteobacteria > Burkholderiales > Rhodocyclaceae > Azospira > Azospira oryzae. The sequence goes on along the minus strand of NZ_SHKM01000003.1, from coordinate 394,920 downwards.
CTCCAGCCTGGTGCCGGAGGCCGTGCTGCAGGTGGTGCTGACGGCCCTGGTGCTGTCCCTGCTGCTGGCGCCCCTGATCGTGCTGTACAGCGACAAGCTGGTGCTGCGCTTCGCCGCCAGCGAGTGGCTGATGCGTTCCATGGAGCTGACCAAGATTGCGGCCCAGACCATGAGTACGGAGAAGCACGCCATCATCTGCGGCTTCGGCCGCAGCGGCCAGTACCTGGCCCGCTTCCTGTCCCGGGAGAACATTTCCTACGTGGCCCTGGACCTGGATCCGGAGCGGGTGCGGGAAGCGGCGGCAGCCGGCGAGACGGTGGTCTATGGCGATGCCGCCCGGCGCGAGACCCTGGTGGCGGCCGGGGTGTCCCGGGCCAGCGTGGTCATCGTCAGCTTCGCCAACACCATTGCTGCAGAAAAAGTGCTGCACCATGTGCAGGAGCTGAAGCCGGACCTGCCGGTGGTGGTGCGGACCATCGATGAGTCCGACATGGACACCCTGAGCCGGGCGGGGGCGGCGGAAGTGGTGCCCGAATCCCTGGAGGCCAGCATCATGCTGGCTTCCCATGCCCTGGTGCTGCTCGGGGTGCCGATGAACCGGGTGCTGAAGATGATCCGGGACATCCGGGGCCAGCGTTATCGCCTGCTGCGGGGCTTCTTCCACGGTCTTTCCGACCGGGACAGCGACCTCAGCGAAACCCAGCAGTTCCGCCTGCATTCGGTGGCCCTGGGGGCCGGCGCCTATGCCGTGGGGCGCAGCCTGGAGGAACTGAATCTGGCCTATTTCGGCGTCGAGATCAGCGCCGTGCGCCGGCGCGACATCCGGGCCCTGGAACCCCTGCCGGAAACCCGTTTCCGGGAAGGGGACGTGGTGGTGCTGCTGGGCTCGGTAGCCAGCCTGGAAGCGGCGGAACTGCGCCTGCTCAAGGGCTGACAAAAAAAGGCGCCCGCAGGCGCCTTTTTTCTTGGTGAAGCTGCCTTAGAAGGCGGTGCAGACGATGTAGGTGTTGTTGTCCTCGATGCCGCCGGTGCCGGTGGTGGGCACGGCGGTCAGGGCGGTGCCGGCATAGGTGCCGGAAGCCACGCGCACGGAGCCGGTGGCGGTGTTGCCGTCGTCCAGGGTGATGTCGATCTGCTTGGCGAATTTGCCCTGGATGCCTTCGGAACAGACAAAGTAGGAGCCGGTCATGCCGGTGATGGGGCTGGTGCTCTGGATGCCCAGGCGGCCGCCGTCGGCGTTGGTGGGCATGGCGGCAGCCGGATCGGTGAAGTTGGCATTGCCGGCCGCCAAGTTGGCCAGGCGCACCTGTTGCCAGAAGGCGACGCTCTCGTCGGTGGCCGTGGTGGAGTTGTAGTTGCCTTCGATGCGGCCGTTGCCCTGGGTGGTGGAGGTGACGGTGAGCAGGGTCACGCTGGCGTTGGTGGCGGCGGAACCCAGGTGGGTGGCCACGTCCCGGTCGTCGCCCGGCAGGGCCCGGTACTTGTCCTGGTAGCCGTAGATGAAGAGGGGGACGGTCTTGAAGTCGTTGATGAAATTTTTCACCTTGGCGCTGTTGATCAGTTCCTGACCCTTCAGCACCCCGCCCAGAAGCAGGCCGATGATGACGAGTACAATGGCAATCTCAACCAGGGTGAAGCCTTTTTGGCGTGCGGACATGGCGGTCTCCTTCCAATTTGAAAATGTGTCTGCTTTTTCCAAGCACATCATATGCCATGGGCCTGGAAGGCATTATGGGTGCAATTCTGACGGGAAAGCGCCGAAAAGTGTCAAATTCTTGACGCTCCCGTCGGAGATTCGTCACCCGTTCCTGTCGCGGGAGTGTCCGTGCTAGCCAGAACCCGTCTTGCCCTGGGCCCAGAGAGCCTGCTGGTGGCGCTCCTCGGCCTCTACCACGTGGCCCTCGCGGTGGGGCCGGAGCAGCCCTGGGGGCGGGGCCTGTGGCTGGCCCACATCGGCCTGCTGATCCTCTGGCAGCCTTTCGTTGAAACCGGCCGTCGTCTCAGCGTGGCCGAACTGGCCCTGATGGGAGCCGGCATCCTGCTGCTGACCCTGGGCCTCAACGACTGGCTGCTGATCTTCTGGACCGCCATCCTCTCGGCCCTGGTGGGCGGCCGGGTCCTCTTTGTCCGCCGCCGGCGCCAGCGCATTTTCCTGCTCCTGGCCTTCGGCTATCTGCTGGGTGCCCTGCTGGCCTGGCAGGTGCCCCAGGTGGTGCCCCGGGAAATGGCCGTGGATCCGGCCCTCAGCCCCGTGTTCATCTACGCCCTGCCTCTGCTGCTGCTGTCCATGCTGGTGTGGCCCCGCTCCCGGGAGGAAGCGCCCCCGCGCCGGGCCGAGATGGTGGACTTCGTCTACAGCCTGTTCGTCTTTCTCCTGCTGGCCGTGCTGGTGCTGGGCACCCTGGCCTTCATGCTGCTCGACCGCAGCGGCTATGGCGTGGCAGTGGCCTCCACCGTGTTCATCATGGCCGGCCTGCTGTTCCTGCTGGCCTGGGCCTGGGACCCCCGGGGCGGCTTTTCCGGCTTCGGCGTGCTTTTTTCCCGTTACGTCCTGAGCGTGGCCCTGCCCTTCGAGCAGTGGATGCGGCGCCTCACCTACCATGCCGAGTTCGAGGTCGATCCGGAACGTTTCCTCGGCCAGACCCTGGAGGAGATGCTGGCCCTGCCCTGGGTCCTGGGCGGCACCTGGGCGGCGGAACACCGGCACGGCGCCTTCGGGCTGGCCGACGGCGCCTTCTCCCAGCGCTTCGAATGTCCGCCCCTGAACGTGACCCTGTTCACCCGGCACAAGCTGTCGCCGGCCCTGATGCTGCATTTCCATCTGCTGCTGCGGCTGCTGGCCGAGTTCTACCTGGCCAAGCTGCGGGGCCGGGCCCTGCAGCAGATGAGCTACATCCAGGCCGTGCACGAGACGGGTGCCCGTCTCACCCACGACGTGAAAAACCTGCTGCAGTCCCTGACCAATCTCTGCCATGCGGCCGAACAGGCGGAAGCGGACGATGCCGAGGCTTTCCAGGCCCTGATGCAGCGCCAGCTGCCCCTGATCACCCAGCGCCTGCGCCAGGCCCTGGACAAGCTGGAGCAGCGGCCCGCCGCCGATGGCGAGGAGCCCGCTGCCGGCAGCTGGTGGACGGCCCTGGGCCAGCGCTACAGCGGCGAGGCGGTGACCTTCGCCGCCTGGCATGGGGGTGAGCAGCCCCTGCCCGCCGGGCTGTTCGACATGGTGGCGGAGAACCTGCTGCAGAACGCCCTGAGCAAGGCCGCCAGGGAAATGGACCTGCGCATCGAGGTACGCCTGCTGCCCGGGGCGGACGGGGCGGGTCTGGAGCTGCAGGTGGAGGACTCGGGCAGTCCGGTGCCGCCTGAGCTGGCGGCGGAACTGGGGCGGGCGCCGGTGAGCTCGGCCCACGGGCTGGGCATCGGTCTCTACCAGGCCGGGCGCCTGGCGGCCGAGAGCGGTTACGAACTGTGCCTGGCCGCCAACGAGCCGGGCCGGGTGTGCTTCAGCCTGCGTCCCCTCAGCCGGTGACCTCGGTCGGCACGGCGCCGAGGCTGCTGCCGGTGCCGCCGTCGCTGCGCTTGCCGGCCAGCCGGTACACCGTCATGTTGCCCTTGCCCTTGAGATAGAGGGTCTGGGGCTCGTAGAAATCGTAGCGGTCCCGCAGGCGACGGTAGGTGGTTTCATCCACCTGGATCATGCCGGGCACGCCTTCCGTGGTGATGCGGCTGGCGATATTGACCGTGTCGCCCCACAGATCGTAGATGAACTTTTTCTTGCCCACCACGCCGGCCACCACCGGCCCGGTGCCGATGCCGATGCGCACTTCCAGGTGCATGCGGTTCACCTCGAAATCCCGGTGCAGCAGATCGCGCACGGCCAGGGCCAGGTCGGCGATGGCGTCGGAATACTCCTCCCGCTCCTGGCTGAGGCCGCCGGCCACCATGTAGGCGTCGCCGATGGTCTTGATCTTCTCCAGGCCGTAGGCTTCGGCCAGTTCGTCGAAGGAGGAGAAGATGCGGTTGAGCATGGAGAAGACCTGCTGAGGCGAGAGGCCCTCCGCCACCTTGGTGAAATTGACGATGTCGGCGAACATCACCGTGACATCGGCAAAGCCGTCGGCGATGGTCTGGTTGCTGTGTTTCAGCCGTTCCGCCACGGCCCCCGGCAGGATGTTCAGCAGCAGCCGTTCCGAGCGCTCCTGCTCCGCCTGGAGCAGGGCGTGGGCCTCCACCATGCGTTCCTGCAGCTTCTGCTTCTCCAGGGTGGCAAAACGCAGCAGCAGATAGACGATGCTGGAGACGGCGGCAAAGTTGAGGGCGAAGAAGAAGATGCTGGTGCGCAGGGGCACGTGGCTGGCTTCCATGGCCGCCATGTCGGCCAGGTAGAAGTCGAAGAAGCCGGAGAGGGCGGTGAGGAACAGGTAGGCGATGAACCAGGCCAGGGATTCCCGCACGCCGAAAAACAGGATGGCGCCGATGGGCGCCAGCAGGCCCCACAGGCTGATGCCCGAGGCGGTGATGAAGTTGCCCATGCTCCACTGGGCAACGAAGGGCATGAACAGGAACAGCCCCAGCTGGGTGGTGCGGAACAGGGTGAAATTGCGGGTCTTGAAGTAGAGCAACAGATTGCCGGTGAGCAGCAGCTGGAAGATGAAGGGGATGGTGGAGGAGAAGCGCGGCCCCAGTTGCCAGTAGAGCAGCAGCCAGAGCATGGAGGCGGCGCTGATGAGGCCCGTGGCGAAAATCAGCAGGGACTTGTTGAGGCGCATCTCCTCGCTGTCGTTGGCCGAGAGGCCGACGTCGCGGAAGGAATGGAAGAAGGAGTCGGAGGACATGGGCCGGGGTCGATGCGAAGGCGTGGGCGGATGGTCTGAGTGTGGCAGTTGGGGCCGGGGCCGGTCAATGCTTGAAGCTGTCATTTCCTCACAGGGAACGGCCGGCGGCGATCAGGCGGTTGAACAGGAGATTGGGCGACAGCCACAGCACCTGGTCGTCGAAGCCCTGCTGGGTGACGGCCCGGCTGACGAAGACATTGTCGCCATCGTGATTTTCCACCTCGTCGGCATCGCTGCTGGCGCCGTTGGCGGCGCCCTGGGCGTTGATGGCGCCCAGGCCGTTCTTGCCGTGGGAAAGCACCAGGGCCGGCAGACCGGAGGCCAGGGTGGAATTGGCCACGGAACAGCCGCTGCTGGCCGAGGCGACGCTGCAGACCGTGATGTCGGCGGCGCTGGTGGCAAGCCCAAAGCCGTCCTTGTTGTTGCTGAAACGGGTGTGCACCCGGTAGCGGTAGTGATTGCGCCAGCTGTCGTACTGGCCCAGGCCCAGACTGGTCCACGGCAGCACGCCCTCGGCGCTGGGGCAGTTGCCGCTGCCGTCGCGGGCCTCTTCCACCCCGTCGTAATCCGTGTCCGGGCAGGGCAGGAAGGGGTGCTGGCCGCTGCTCGAATAGTGGCTGGCCGCATAGCCGATGAGGGCGTCGCCGATATCCTGCAACTGTTTCTTGGTGTCGCCGTTGTCCCGCACTTCGGTCTGGGCCGACAGGGAAAAGAGCATGCCCCCGGTGAGCAGGGCCACGATGACCAGCACGATGGCCAGTTCAACCAGGGTGAAGCCGTGGGGGCGGCGCAGGTGGGGGCTCATGGGATGAACTGGGCCTTGAAGTTTTGCAACAGGATCAGCTGGCCGCCGCTGCCGAAGCCGGTGGTGAAGCCAAGCCGGACGTTGCGCAGGGACTCGCTGCCTGAAAAATCGCTGATGGATATGGTATCCCTGATGGTGGGCGGCGAACAGGCGGCGGTATTGGGGGCGAAGGTGGTGCTGAGATCCGCCATGGCCACGTCCTCGACGAAACAGAGGGAATTGCTGGCGGGGAAGGCCCAGGCCTTCAGGTCGTAGGTGCCGGCTCCGGCGCCGCTGTCGTAGTTGCGGCTGATTTCCAGGCGGATGCGCACCAGCTGCCCGAGGGTGGCCAGGCCGCCGGGCGTGGCCAGGCCGCTGGTGAGGGAGGCTGGGTTGCGGGGGGAATCGCCGCTGCCGCTACCGAAACCATGCACGTTGTCGTCCCACAGGGGGGCGGCGACGCCGGCCCACCAGTTGTTCTCCCGGTAGCCCCAGTAGGTGAAGGCCAGGTGCCGGATGGTCAGGGGGTCCTGGCGGCCGTAGGCGTGGTTGCTGTTGCTCTCGTTGTATCCCAGGTTCTGCACGAAATCGAACTCCAGGCCAAGCTTGGGCGGGGCGATGGGGCGCAGGGTGACGCCGGCGGGCGGCGTCGGCTCGCCGGAGTAGCCCAGGTGCTGGTCCGGTGCGCCGCACATGGATGCGTCCGGGTTGCGCTCGGCATCGGCGATGGTGAAGGTGAAACCGTCGCCCCGGTCCTGCACCCGGTATTCGAAAAAGGCCCGCAGGCCGCTGCCGAAGCGCACCACCTGGTTGAACCAGAGGCAGCCGTAACGCAGGTTGGGGGGGCTGCCGATGGGCACGTCGCTGGTGCCCAGGGTGGCGGTGCCGGCGCCGCTGTCCACGGCAAGGGTGGGGTTGCCGCTGGCAAGCTCGTTACGGATGGCGGTGGCGGCGCCCAGGTCGTTGCTGAAATTGAGGGTGACGCTTTCCTTCAGGCACAGCACCACGTCGCCGGCCGCCTGGCTCTTGTCGTAGGCGGCCAGGGCCTGGGGCAGGGGGAACTGGCGGGCGGCCGCGTCGGTGGCCGTGGCGGCGGCGATGTTGGCGGCGGCCAGGAAGCTGGTGGCAGAAGCGCTTTCCGCGGCGGTGCGGGGCCCCGTGGCGGCCCGTTCCCCGGTGAAGATGAGGGCGCCCCGGCAGGGCTTGCCCCGCACCGTGAGGCAGCCGTCGCTGCCGCAGTTGAGGTAGCGCAATTGGTTGTCCCAGTGACGGCGGAACTCCTCGTCGCCACTGCCGAGGCTGGCGCTGAAATCGAAGGCGGCCGGCAGGCGCTGCAGTCCGTCGCTCGAGGCGTCCCCGGTCGGCAGGCTGGGAGCCGCATCCAGCGCGGACTTCAGGCCTGCCATCAGGGTGTCGATGCGGCTCGGGAAATCGCTGCGCTGCTTGATGCGCTGGAAAATGTCCCGGGGGCTGAGCCACAGCAGCAGGTCATTGTTGGAGGTGCTGCCCGGGGTGCCCTGGGTCAGGCTGAGACTGGCGCCGCCGCCGAAACTGTAGTTGCCGTCCAGATAGTTGGCCGCATTGGGGCTGTCGCCGCCGGGGCAGGCACCGCTGCCACCGCTGCGGTTCTGGCCGCCCAGGGCGATGCCTGGGGCGAAGAGGACGGCGACGGCGCCGCCCTCGGGGTTCTCCGGCTCGGTCAGGATCTGGCTGCCGTCGCTGCTGCGCACGGCGAACTGGCCCTGGCTGTCCCAGTTGAGGGGCGTGCTCTTGGGGCTGTTCTTGAAGCGGCCGACGGCGTACCACAGGCATTCCCCGCCTTCATCCTGCAGCATCGGCAGGCCCAGGGTCTTCCACGGCAGGAGGCCGACCACGGTGGTGCCGGCGGTGCCGCAACTGGCTTCGGCCTCGCCGTCGTTGTTGGTGTCGGGGCAGGGCAGCTGGCCGAAGACCTGGCCGTTGTTGCGCTGGTCGTAGGTGGCGGCGAAGCCGAGCAGGGCTTCCCGGGCCTGGGCCAGGGCCGCCATGGAGGCTTCCGCCCGGACCTGGGGATTACTGGAGACGGCGGTCAGGTGCCGGTAAAGGCCGTAGGCCCCGAGCACGAAGACGATGAGGAAGAACGCCAGCAGGGCGGCGCCGCGCTGACGGCAGGCGGGAGCGGGGTGGCGGGCCACGGCTCAGGGCGCCGCAGGGCGCCTGCCGGCGGGGGCGGGATGGACCCGCAGCACGCTGCCATCGGGCAGCAGGCCGGCGGATTCGTTGCTGCCGCGGCGATGGGAGTCGCCGACGCCGAGGCTGGTGCTGCTGTCGTTGCCCAGGTCCTTCAGGGTGGCGCGGCCCGGGTGGCGGCCATCGGGCCGCACCTGCAGGCCGCTGATGTCCTCCCGGTCGTGCTGGACCATGCCGTTGATCCAGGCCGAGCCCTTGCCGCTGGAGCGGCGCACGATGCCGTTGAGGGTCACCACCGGTTCTTCCGTGGCATGGCTGGTGTCCTGGATGTTGTACAGCCGCTGGCGCTCCAGGGCCTGGCGCCGTTCCGGCGTGAAGAAGAGGCGGCCCAGGGCTTCTTCGGCCAGGAGCGGCGAGGCGGCAGCGCCCAGGGCCAGGAGCAGGCCGGCGAGCCTGGCCAGGCGGGGGCCGGGGCGGGCGGCTTGGGGAGGGCGCAGGGAATGGGCGTTCATGGCAGGTTCCTCCCCGTCTCAGCGGGTTTGGGGGCCTCGCAGGGTGATCCAGTCCAGCAGGCACTGGGCCTTGAGGTTGGCGTGCGGACCGGTGCTGTCGCCCGGGGGGCGGGGCTGGCGGCTGACTTCGCAGCTGCGCACCAGGACCTGGGCCTTGGCCGTGTTGCGCAGGTCGGCGAGGACGTTGAGCAGATCCTCCTCATGCAGCAGCTGCAGTTGCAGGCGCATGGAACTGACCTGGAAGCTCCACGGCCCCTGGCCGTTGCCCAGGGGCTGCTGGGGCGAGAACTCGTACTGGATGTCCAGCAGGCGCCGGTTGTTGCGGATGTCCCGCAGCAGCTCGACCCAGTCCAGGCGCTGTTCCTCGCCGATGACGCCGCGGGCGGCCAGGTTGCTGAAGAGGGCGGCCTTGAGCTTGATTTCGCTTTCCTCTTCCCGTACCTGCTTCAGCTTGGCCTGGGCCTGGGCGTTGTGGGCCTGGGCCGTTGCCAGCAGGCGGCGGGCCTGTTGCTGCTGCTCCAGGGAAAAGAGCACCAGGACGGCGCCGCCGAGGCAGAAGAGGACGAAGATCACCAGGCTGAGGCGCAGCTTGCGCCAGTCGGCTGCGGTCAGTTTCATGGCGTCACCCGATGCACGATCTGCACGACGAAATGACGGGGCTCGGCGCTGGCCGGGGCATCGTCGCTGCTGCTGCCGCCCTTGAGGGACTTGCCCGATTCCACGTCGAACGGTTGCTGCTGCACATTCACCTGCAGGCCGGGCTGCTGCCGCAGGGCCGCCAGGAAACGCTCGAAAATGGCCAGCACCTGGCGCGGATTGGCCTGGGGGCCGGTGGGAATGCTGCCCCGCACCAGGGCGCTCTCGTCCCCCTCGCCCGGCGCTGCCGCCGCGGCAGTGGCGTTGCCATTGCCTCCGGTGCTGGTGCCGCCCCGCTGCCAGGCGATGGTGTCCAGCTCCACCTGGGGCGTTGCTTCCAGGGCCCGGCTGAGCAGCAGGTAAAAGTCTCGCGGGGTGGTGGGCTGCCGTTCCATGGCCTGGTAGCGGTTGATGACCTGGCGCAGGGTGTCGTTGTCCACCGGCATGGGCGGGAAGGTCCGGGCCAGTTCGGCATAGCGCTGGGCCGCGCTGTCGGCCTGGGCCTGGATGGCGGCCCGTTCGCTGCCGAGGCGGCTGGCGTCGTACAGCTGCTTGCCGGCGAAAAGCAGGCAGGCGAGGAAGACCAGCAGCCCGCCGGAAGAGAGCAGGGCCTTGAGCTGCCACACCCGGTAGTCGTGGCGCAGGGGCGGCGGCGCGAACTGCTGGGCCGGCGTCTGGACGGCCAGCAGGTGCAGGAACAGGGCTTCGCTGCGGCTGTCCTCCGGGGCATCGGCCAGGCCGATGAGGCGGGCGGCCTCGTCGTTGCCGACGATGCGGAAGGTGACGGCCGGGCTGTCGCTGCAGGCTTCCTGCACCGCCCGCACCGCCTGGGGGTGGACCAGGGCCAGGGCCTGCAGGGACTGGCCCCGGGCCAGCAGGCGCTGGCTGGTCAGGTACTGGTGCATCTTGGCCGCCTCTGCCGCCATGGCGTGGCCGATGCCGTGGATGCTGGAATCGTGCAGGGGCACCAGGCGCGAGAAGTGCAGTTCGCCCTTGTCGAAGAAGCTCTGGCGCAGGCTGTGATCCTGCACCGTCAGCATCAGGCAGGGGGCCGGGCCTGGCTGCAGCTTTTTCAGCAGTTGGGGGCCGAGCAGGGGCAGGGAGTAGATGCCCACCAGGGGCACGCCCAGGGACTGGATCAGGGCCGTCCACGGCATGATCTGGGCCGGGTTGGTGAAGCCGGCCAGCAGCAGGCGTTCGTCCTTGCGCCGGTTTTTCTCGAAGCCCAGGCGCTGGGCCATGTTCAGGTTGGTGCTGTAGAAATACTGGCCCAGCTTGCGCTGGATCACGGCTTCCCGGTCCTTGCCCTGGAGGAAGGGGATGGTGTCCAGCTGGAAGCCTTCGTCGGCCACGTTGATGAGGAGGTAGAAAAGGTCGTGGCGACGCTTTTCCAGGTACTGGCGGAAGGCCACCAGGCCCTCCTCCGAATGGGGGAAGCTGGCCTGGGCGTCCAGGCGGCCGCCCTTCCAGGCATGGGCCGAGAGTTGGTGGGCGGAGAGGTAGAGGAGATGGCGCTGGGGCATGGCTCAGGTCTTGATCTTGCTGATGACGTCGTACACCGGCCCCAGGACGGCCAGCATGATCCAGCCCAGGACCGAGCCGAGGATCAGGGTCAGGGCCGGCTCGATCAGGGACTGGATCTTTTCCACCGACTCCTTCACGTCCCGGTTGAAGAAGTAGCTGACGTTGCGCAGGGCGGTGTCGAGGGAGCCGGTGCTTTCCCCCACCCGCAGCATGCGTATTACCAGGGGCGGAAAGAGGCCGATGGTGTGGAAGGCGGTGGTGACGTTCTGGCCTTCGCCGATCAGCTGTTCCACCTTTTCCAGGCCCAGGCGGATGACCCGGTTGCCCACCACCTCTTCCGTGGTGCGGATCGATTCCAGGATGGGAATGCCCGAGGCGTAGAGCAGGGCGAAGGTGTTGGCGAAGCGGGAGAGCACGATCTTCTTCAGGATCGGCCCGAACACCGGCAGCTTCAGCTTGAAGGCGTCGAAGCCGTGCCGCACCGCCGGATTGGTGTGCAGCAGGTAGCTGAGCAGGGCGATGCCGAGGATGGGCAGGAGCAGGGCCAGGTACCAGTAATTGACCAGCAGGTCGGAGACGAAGAAGAGGGCCCGGGTCTGGGCCGGCAGTTCCTGGCCCATGTTGCGCACGAACTGCTTCAGCTGGGGCACCATGTACACCATGAGGAAGAAGGTGGCGCCCAGGACGATGGTGCCGACGAAGGCCGGGTACATCAGCAGCTTCTTGGTCTGGGAGGCGATCTCGTCCTCCCACTTGAGGGATTCGGTGAGGTTCTGCAGCACTTCGGAGAGCTGGCCGGTCAGTTCCCCGGCCCGCACCAGGCTGACGAAGACCTTGGTGAACACCCGGGGATGCAGGGCCATGGCCTGGGACAGGGTCTGGCCGCCCTCGATGGATTCCACCAGGCTGGCGATGACTTCGCGGAAGCGCGGATGTTCCAGGGAGTCCCGCAGGTCGGAGAGTCCTTCGAGGATGGGCACGCCGGCCCGGTTCAGCTGTTCCAGGTGGAAGCAGAAGTTGATCAGCTCCCGGCGCGGCACCGAGCCGCCGAACATGTCCCAGCTGCTGACTGGGGTGCCGTTCACCAGGTCCATTTCCATGCGCTTGAGGCGCATCTCCAGGTCCACCAGATTGATGGCGTCGAGGCGCCCCTGGACCATGCGACCATCCGCATCGACGGCCTTGTAGTTGAAGAGTCCCATGGCCGGACCCTACATCCGGTCGGTGAGGTCCACCACCCGGGATAGCTCCTCCAGGGAGGTGGAACCGTCCAGCACGCGGCGCAGGCCGTCGTCGGCCAGGGGGCGGAAGCCCTGGCGGGTGGCCTCGTTGCGGATGTCCCGGGCCGTGGCGCGGCGCGCCACCAGCTCGTCCATGGCCGGCGTCATGCGCAGCAGTTCCATGATGGCGATGCGGCCCCGGTAGCCCTGGAAGTCGCAGCGCTCGCAGCCGCAGGGGTGGTAGATCACCGGCCGCGGCCCTTCCGCCGGGATGCCGAGCAGGCGGGATTCGTGGGCCTCGGCCTGGTAGGGCGTCTTGCAGCCGGGGCAGAGGCGGCGCACCAGGCGCTGGGCGACGATGCCGATGATGTTGCCGGCCATCAGGTCCGGCAGGATGCCGATGTCCAGCAGGCGGGGAATGGCGCCGATGGCCGAGTTGGTGTGCAGGGTGGAATACACCTGATGGCCGGTCATGGCGGCGCGGAAGGCCATTTCGGCGGTGTCCGTGTCGCGGATTTCGCCCACCAGGATCACGTCCGGGTCCTGGCGCATCATGGAGCGGATGCCGTTGGCGAAGTCCAGCTTGGCCGATTCCGCCACCGAGGTCTGGCGCACCAGGGCCATGGGGTACTCCACCGGGTCTTCCAGGGTCATGATGTTCACGCCCTCGGAATTGATGTGGTTGAGCACCGAATAGAGGGTGGTGGTCTTGCCGCTGCCGGTGGGGCCGGTGACCAGGATGATGCCCTCGGGCCGGGCGATCATCAGCTTGAGCAGGTCCAGATGGTCCTCCGCCAGGCCCAGACCCTCCAGGGGCACGATGCCCTTCTGCCGGTCTAGGATGCGCAGCACCACGTTTTCGCCGTGAATGGTGGGCTGGGCCGCGACCCGGAAGTCCACCTGGCGGCCGCTCAGCACCAGGTTGATGCGGCCGTCCTGGGGCGCCCGGGTCTCGGCGATGTTCATGCCGCTCATGACCTTGATGCGCACCGCCATGGCCGGCCAGTAGGATTTATGCAGGGCCCGGATCTGCCGCAGCATGCCGTCGATGCGGTAGCGGATGCGCAGGAAGTTGGCCTCCGGCTCGAAGTGCACGTCGGAGGCGTCCCGCTTCACCGCGTCGGCCAGGATGGCGTCGATCAGCCGCACCACCGGCTGGCTGTATTCGTCGGAGGAGGACTGCAGGCTCTTCCAGTCGATCTCGCCGGTTTCGATCTCGTGCAGGATGCCGTCGATGGACAGCTCGTAGCCGTAGTACTGATCGATGGCCCGATCGATTTCCGATTCGCCGGCCAGCAGGGTCTCGATCTCCAGCTCGGCGTTGAGCTGGCTGCGCACCTTGTCCAGGGCGACGATGTCGTTGATGTCCGCCAGGGCCAGGGTCAGGCGGTGGCTTTCCGCATCGAAGTCCAGGGGCAGGATGTGGTGGCGCTTGGCCAGCTCCCGCGGCACCAGTTTGAGGGCGGAGGGGTCGATGACGGCCCGGGAGAGGTCGATGGAGCGCTTGCCCAGGCTTTCCGAAAGGGCTTCCCGCAGGGTCGTTTCCGAGACGAAGCCGAGGGATACCAGCAGCTTGCCCACCGGCTGGTTGGACTTCATCTGCTCCAGCAGGGCGATGCGCAGCTGGTCTTCGGAGATGATCCCCTGGGCGATGAGAATCTGGCCCAGGGGGCGGCGCTGGGGGCTGGGGGCGTTCATGGCGCGGCCAACTCCTGCAGCCGGCGCCGGGCGCCTTCCTTGTCGAACATGGCGGAGCGGCCGGCGGCGGCGCCGAGGGCCGCCTGGTAGTACTGCTGGGCCGGCTTGATCTGGCGCAGGTGGTCCAGGCTCACCGCCAGGTTGAAGAGATAGTCCGGGTTGTCGCCGTCGCTGGCCAGGGACTTGAAATAGGCCTGCTGGGCTTCGCTCCAGCGGCCCTGGCGGGCGTACACATTGCCCAGGGCGAAGTGGGCGTGGCCGGCTTCGGGCTGGGTCGCCAGCAGATTCTTCAGGCGGCTTTCCGCCGCCGCCGGATCGCCGTTGCCGAGGAGGGATACCAGGCCGGCCAGGGCCACCGGGTTTTTCGGGTCCGCCTCCAGGGCCTTCAGGTAGAGGGCTTCGGCCTTGGCCGTCTGGCCCTCGCGGCCGGCAATGCTGGCCATGCCGAGCAGGGCGTCGGTGTTGCGTGGGTCGGCCTGCAGCACCTTGTCGTAGTCCTGCACCGCGGCGGCGAAATCCTCCCGCTGCAGGGCGCCGTAGGCCCGTTCCAGCAGCGGGTTGGTGGCCGGCTTGCCGCGGCTGAGGCGGATGGGGCTGGGCTCCTCCGGCGGCAGCGCCGGCTGGCGTTCCTGGGGCACGGGACGCTCCCGGGTAAGGGGGGTGGGCATTTCCGGTACGGGGGGGCTGGGAGGCGCTTCTATAGCCGCTACTGGCATGGGGGCCATGGCGATGGGCGTTGCCATTGGTGCCGGCAGCAGGGGCTGGGGTTGCACCGGTGTCGGCGCCGGGCGGGCGACCATGGGGTTCTGGCTGAGGCCCTGCAACTGGAACCAGAAATAGATGCCGATGCCGAGCAGGCCCACCGCCAGGGCGCCCAGGGCAAGCCACAGCTTGTTGCGGTTGGGCGGTGTGCCGTTGCCGGCGGCCAGCTTGGCGTTGAAGAGATTGCGGGCCGCCTGGCGCTCCGCTTCCACATCGACTGCGGCGGCAGGGGCGGCACTTGGCGTGGGCGGCGGCGGGGCGGGCTGGTGGGAGGATTGGGGCGGCGGGGCGGCGGGGCTTGGCGCCGGGCTGGCGGCCACCGCCGCCAGGTCGGCATCCACCGTTGCCAGGTGGTCGTCCAGATTGGGCAGGGGCGACTGCCCCTGGCTGCCGGGCTGGGGGCTCACCGGCTCCAGGCTCAGTTCGCCGGGCGCCCCGGTGGCGGGGGCCGCGTTGCGCTTGGCCTCCTCCGCCTTCTTCAGGGCATCCATGAGCAGGCTCACGGCCGCGGCTCCATGCCGGAGGGCGCCATCTGCTGCTGGGGCCCCGGGTTGTTGGCGAAAAAGTCCTTGGTCGGCAGGGCGTCCCTCAGGTTGGCGTAGTCGCCACCGATGCTGGCTTCGCGGATGATGACCGGGCGCAGGAAGATGACCAGTTCGGTCTTCTGCAGGGAGTCGTCCTTGGCCGAGAAGAGGCCGCCGGCCACGGGCAGGCGGGAGAGTCCGGGAACGCTGTCGGCCCGGTTCTGCAGCATCTCTTCCATGAGGCCGCCCATGACGGCGATGTTGCCGTTTTCCACCCGCAGCACCGATTCCATCTCCCGGGTGCGGATCACCGGGACCTTGCTCTCGATGCTGTCGGCCAGGCCGTTGATGCCCTTCTTCAAGGCCGGATTGGGGTCGGGGATTTCATCCACCACCCGGGAGATGCTGGGGCGGATGTTGAGGAGCACCGTGTCGTCGCCGCTGATCTGGGCGGTGACGTTCATGACGAAGCCCACCGGCACCGAGTTGAGGGTGGTGGTGTAGGTGGTGACGGTGTTCACCTGGTTCTGGCTGGTGTCGGCCTTGATGGTGAAATAGACGTGGTTGTCCACCACCTTGATCACCGCCGTCTGGTTGTTGAGGACGCTGATCTTGGGGCTGGACAGCACCTTCACCGTGCCGAAGGTTTCCAGCAGGCGCAGGGCGCTGGTGAAGCCTCCGCCGGAGGTGGAGTTCTTGTAGCCGATCTCGAAATTGCTGCCGCTGGCGATGATGCCGGCCACGGCACCGCCCAGGGTCTGGGTCAAGGTGAAGCCGGCGGCGCCGCCGGTGATGCGGCTCCAGTTGATGCCCTGCTGGTAGTTCTGGTCCAGCCGCACTTCGGCGATGGTGGCCTCGATCAGCACCTGGCGCCGGGCGCTGCCCATCACCTGGTCCACGTATTCCTGGATTTTCTCGTGCTGCCGGGAGGTGGCGCGCACCGTGACGATGCCCGTTTCCGGATGGGCCATGACCGAGGCGGCCTCGCGGAAGGTGGTGCGCCGCACCACCATGGCACCGCTGTTCTGCAGGGTGGCCGGATTGGCGCTGCCCGCCAGGCTGGTGGCGGGGGCCGAGGTGCGGCTGCCGGCCGCCGGCGGCGTGCCGGTGCCGGTGGTGGTCTGGGTGGCGGCCACTTCGGTGACCGTTTCCGAGGAGCCTTCGGGCATGACCTTGTCGGTTTCCCGCAGGATGTCCTTGATGTTCTGGATCAGGTTGTCCCAGAAATGGTGCTGGGCCTTGTTCTCGATGCGGGTGACGGAACTGTTGCCGCTGCCGGCGGTGCCCGGGACCGTGGTGGTGCCGGTGGTGCTGGCGCCGGCGCCGGCGGTGGCGATCTGGGTGGTGACCGAGACGGTGCCGGCGGTGTCCCGGGTCATGTTCACGTAGTCGATCTTGTAATTGCGCAGGTAGGGCGTGTCCGGCATCACCGCCAGATTGGGGCCGTCCAGTTCGAAGCGCATGTCCACCTGCTTGGCCAGGCGGTTGAGGATCTGGGGCAGGGTCTGGTCGATGGCGTTGAGGGTCACCGTGCCGCTGATGCCCGGGTGGATATCCACGTTGAGCTTGGCGTCCCGGGCCAGGGCGAACAGCAACTCCTGCACCTTGACGTTGTTCACCACCACCGAATAGGTCTCGGTGCGGGGCGCGATCCGGGGTTTGGGCAAGGCCGCCGTCTGCATCACCGGTGCCGGAATGGCGCCGCTGACCACGGGCGCCGAGTCCGCCTGCAGGTGGGCCTTGCTGGGGTCCTTGGCAACGGGGGAGGCGCAGGCGCCGAGCAGTCCCAGGGATAGTGCTGCCAGCAGGGCGCGCACGGGGAAATGCTTGGGCAACGACGGGAGGCCGTCGGGGCGGGGGCCGTAATGGGCAGGCTTCATGGGGCGGGCCTTATCGGTTGTCTCGTTATGGGGCCGTTCTTATGTAACGCTATGTTTTAACGTTGATTATTTTTGAAGCTTCGATTCACTCTAGCATGTTTTTTTTGGTGGAAATTGGGCTTTCCTCACACTTTTTCGCCTGTTTTCCCTTTTTTTAACGTAGCCGCTGCACCTGCCGCGGGTAAGGGCGGGTGTTGCGGATGGCTTCGGGAAGGGCGGCCAGGGCCGTCACGGCGCTATTGCGGTCCGGAAAATCGCCGTAGGTCACGCCCCAGCGCGGTCCCTCCGCCGCCGTCCGGTAGTAGGCGCGCAGCGTCCCGGGGGGCAGGTCGCGGGCGGCCTGGGCCAGGAAGGCTTCCACTTCCCGGGTGGCGGAACCCCTCACTGCCAGCAGTTGAAGCACATAGTGGCGGTCGTCGGCCTGGGGCAGCCAGGCCTGGTGCGCCGCCAGGGCTTGCCGGGTGAGGCGGCCGGTATTTGGCGGCAGGTCGGCGGGGAGCGGGGCGGCGGAGGTGGCCGCCGGCGTTTCCGCCGGTGCGGATTCGGCCCCCGGGGTTGCCGCTGGCTCCTGGGGCGCCGGCGTTGCCTCGGGGGCTGTGACAGCTTCCGGGGCGGCCGCTGATGGCGCGGTGGCGGGTGTCTGGGCGGTGGGTGCGGCGGCAGCCGCGGGCGGCGCCGCGTCGGCGGCGACGCTTTGCCGTCCGGCCCAGTAGGCGCCGAGGGTGAGGGCGAGGCCCAGGGGCAGGGCCAGCAGCATGGGGCGCAGGGGACTTGCCTTGCTGGCGGCCGGCAGGGGGGCGAACTGGGCGTCCTTCACCGCGGCCTGGACCTGGGGCTGGTCCACCAGGTGGGTGTTGGCGGCAAAGGCGGCCAGCATGGCCTTGTCGGCCAGGATGTTGATGCGCCGGGTGAGGCCTTCCGAAGCCGCATCGATGTCCTGCAGGGCCCGCGGGCTGAAGATGTCGGGCCCGTGGTAGCCCGCTGCCCGCAGGCGGAACATCAGGTAGGGGCCGATGTCGGTGCGGCGCAGGGGCTCCAGGCCGAAGTTGTGGGTGATGCGTTCCTTCAGCTGGCGCAGGTCCGGCTGGGCCAGGCGCTCGTCCAGCTCCGGCTGGCCGAAGAGGACTATCTGCAGGAGCTTGTGGCGGGATGATTCCAGGTTGGAGAGGAGGCGGATTTCCTCCAGGGTTTCCCCCGGCATGGCATGGGCCTCGTCGATCAGCACCACCACCCGGCGTCCGGCGGCATAGCTTTGCAGCAGGCGTTCCTGCAAGGCCTTGAGCAGCAGGGAGGGGCGTCCTTCGGGCAGCTCCAGCTGCAGCTCGGCGGCCAGGGCATGGAGAATCTCGTCCCGGGAATAGGAGGGGTTGGCCAGGTAGACCGTCTCCACCGTGGCCGGCAGCTTTTCCAGCAGCATGCGGCACAGCATGGTCTTGCCGCTGCCCACCTCGCCCGTCACCTTGACGATGCCCTCGTCGTTGCTGATGGCGTAGATCAGGGCTTCCAGGGTGGCGCCCCGGTTGCCGCCGGCAAAGAAGAAGTCGGTGTGCGGGGTGATGCGGAACGGAGCCTCCCGCAGGCCGTAGTGTTCAAGGTACATGGCGGTCCTCGTTTCCTTGGTCCTGGCTGGGCAGGCGCTCCAGGCTGTCCCGGCGGGCGTGCAGGGTGGTGCGGTTGATGCCGAGCAGGCGGGCTGCCTGGCTCAGGTTGCCCTGGGTGATCTGCAGGGCGGCCTCCACATAGGCTTTTTCCCAGCGGGCCAGGTGCTGGTCCAGGTCGAAACCGGCCGGGGCCTGCTGCAGGTGCTCCCGGGCGGCCCGGATGTCGGGTGTCACGGGCTGGTCGTGGCGGGGACCAGTATCGGGCTGGGGCAGGTCCAGTTCGCCGGCCAGCTGTTCAGCCGTCACCGTTTGGCCCGGGTATTTGGCGGTGAGGCGGATGACGATGTTGCGCAGCTCCCGCACATTGCCGGGGAAGGCATAGCCATCCCACAGGGCCCGGGCCGGCTCGTCCAACTGGAAAGGCGGGAGGTGGCTCTGCTGGGCATAGCGCTGGCGGAAGTGCTCCAGGAGTTCCTGCCGGTCCCGGCCCATTTCCCGCAGGGGCGGGACCAGGATGCTGAATACGGAGAGGCGGTGATAGAGGTCGGCCCGGAAGCGTCCCTCGCGCACCTCCCTTTTGAGGTCCCGGTTGGTGGCGGCGACTATGCGGGCGTTGCTGCGGCGGCTCTGGGTTTCGCCGACCCGCTGGAACTCGCCGTTTTCCAGGACCCGCAGCAGCTTGGGCTGCAGCTCCAGGGGCAATTCGCCGATTTCGTCGAGAAACAGGGTGCCGTCCGCCGCGTCCTCGAAATAGCCGCTGCGGGCGCCGGCGGCCCCGGTGAAGGCACCCTTGGCGTGGCCAAACAGGGTGGGCTCCAGCAGGGTGGGCGAGATGGCGGCACAGTTGAGGGCCAGGTAGGGCTTGTCGCGGCGGCCGGTGGCCAGGTGCAGCTGATGGGCGACGATTTCCTTGCCGCTGCCCGATTCGCCTTCGATCAGCACCGGAAACGGGGAGTCGGCGTAGTGGTGGATCTGGGCCCGCAGCTTCTCCATGGGTTCGCTGTGGCCCAGGAGGGGCGAGTCGGCCGGGGCCGCCTCGCGGAAAGTGAGGCTGTTCAGCAGGGCCTGGCGCAGGAGGGCGGGGTCGGCCGGCTTGGCGATGAAGTCCACCGCTCCCAGGGTGCGGGCGTGGCGGCCGTGAGCTTCCCCGTCCTGGCCGGAAAGCACAAGGATGCGCATGGCCGGCGACTGGGCCAGCAGTTCGCCGATGAGGGCAAAGCCTTCGTCCGGCTGGTGGGGCAGGGGAGGCAGTCCCAGGTCCACCAGGGCCAGATCGGGTGGCTGGCGCAGTTGGCGCAGCAGGCTGGCACAGTGGCTGCGGGAGGGGCTGGTGAGGACTTCGAACGAGGACGCCAGGGAATAGGCCAGCGTGTCGCTGATCAGGGGGTCGTCGTCCACGATCAGCAGCAGGGGGCGTGACGATGCCGCGGGGAAGGCGCTTTTATCGGGCATTTTCGTTCGCTCGAAATTGGTGGCAGCAAGGGGGCTTGCAGCGCTTTATGTGGCCAAAATACGCCACTTCCCCGGGAGTTTCGCTGGAATTTTTCACGGAGCCCCAGGGCCTATCTGCTAAAATCGCCCCCTTTGGTTTTTTCAGCAAGGATTTTCCGTGCCGACCGAGAGTCTGGTCGAAATACGCGGCCTCAACTTCGCCTACGATACCGATTCCGGCCCCCGCAAGGTGCTGGAAGGCATCGACATGAGCTTCCACAAGGGCAAGGTGGTGGCCATCATGGGCGGCAGCGGCTGCGGCAAAACCACCCTGTTGCGCCTGATCGGCGGCCAGCTGCGTCCCAGTGCGGGCGAGGTCAAGGTGGCCGGCCATGCGGTGCACCGCATGAATACCCGGGAACTCTATGCCCTGCGCCGCCGCATGGGCATGCTGTTCCAGTTCGGCGCCCTGTTCACCGACATGTCCGTGTTCGACAACGTGGCTTTCCAGATGCGGGAACATACCGACCTGCCGGAAGAGCTGATCCGCGACATGGTGCTGCTGAAACTGCAGGCCGTCGGCCTGCGCGGCGCCGCCGGGCTGATGCCGAACGAGCTTTCCGGCGGCATGGCCCGCCGGGTGGCCCTGGCCCGGGCGGTGGCCCTGGACCCCATGCTGATCATGTACGACGAGCCCTTCACCGGCCTCGACCCCATTTCCCTGGGTGTCATCGGCCAGCTGATCCGCAAGCTCAACGATGCCCTGGGAGCGACCTCCATCATGGTCACCCACGATATCCAGGAGTCCCTGCAGATCGTCGACTACATCTACTTCATGTCTGCCGGACGGGTCGTGGCCCAGGGCACGCCGGACGAGATCCGGGCCTCCCGGGACCCCTTCGTGCATCAGTTTGTTCATGCCGAGGCCGACGGCCCGGTGCCTTTCCATTACCCGGCGGTGTCCGTGGCCGATTCCCTGCTGGGAGGTGTGCGTGGCTGATTTGTTGCGTCGGCTGGGCGCCAGCCTGGTGGATCGTATCTGGCAGCTGGGTTTTGCCAGCCGCTTCTTCTGGGCCGTCCTGCGTTATTCCGGCCAGTGCCTGACCCGGCCCAACCTGACGGTCCGGGAAGTCTATTTCAGCGGCGTGCTGTCCCTGCTCATCATCACCGTTTCCGGCCTCTTCGTCGGCATGGTGCTGGGGCTGCAGGGCTATGAAACACTGCAGCGCTTCGGTTCCTCCGAGGCCCTGGGCATCCTGGTGGCCCTGTCCCTGGTGCGGGAGCTGGGCCCCGTGGTGGCGGCCCTGCTGTTCGCCTCCCGGGCCGGTTCCTCCATCACGGCGGAAATCGGCCTGATGAAGGCCACCGAGCAGTTGAAGGCCATGGACATGATGGCTGTCAATCCCCTGGCCCGGGTGGTGGCGCCCCGTTTCTGGGGTGGTGTCATTTCCATGCCCTTCCTGGCGGCCCTGTTCTCGGCCATGGGGGTGTTCGGCGGCTGGCTGGTCGGCGTGGTGCTGATCGGCGTCGATGACGGCGCCTTCTGGTCCCAGATGCAGGCTTCCGTCGATTTCCGCGAAGACATCCTCAACGGCGTCATCAAGAGCGTGGTGTTCGGTGCCGCCGTGTCGTGGATTTCCGTATTTGAAGGCTATGACTCGGCGCCGACCGCCGAGGGGGTTTCTCGCGCGATCACGCGCACTGTGGTGACGTCGGCCCTGGTTATCCTGGCGCTGGATGTTGTTCTCACCTCGTTTATGTTCCGGGGGGCTTGATGAATCGTAAGGTGCTCGACCTGTGGGTCGGTGTTTTTGTCGCTATTGGTTTCCTGTCACTGTTGTTTTTGGCACTAAAAGTGGGGAATCTGTCCGGTTCCAACTTTGCCGAGACCTACGTCCTGCAGGCCAAGTTTGATAATATCGGGGGCCTGAAGGTCCGCGGTCCGGTGAAAAGTGCCGGCGTGGTGGTGGGTCGGGTTTCGGAAATCCATTTCGATCCCCAGACCTACGAAGCCGTGGTGACCATGACGGTGGATACCCGTTTCAAGTTTCCGAAGGATACTTTTGCTTCGATCCTGACTTCCGGCCTGCTTGGTGAGCAGTACATCGGGCTGGATGTGGGCGGGGACGAGAAAATGCTCTCCCCCGGCGACTCCATCTCCAAGACCCAGTCGGCGGTGGTGCTGGAGAAACTGATCAGCCAGTTCCTGTTCAACAAGGCATCCGAAGGACAGGACAAGAAGTAAGCCGGTTTTGCCATGGCTTCATTCCTCTGGCATGCTTGGCGCGACGCACAAATAACTAACTATCGATATTTCGAGGGACAAAAGTGGATAAAAAGGTAGCCAAGCGTTTCGGTATGTTCGCGCTAGCCACGGCTTTGCTGGCCGGACTCTCCGGCTGTGCCAGCACCGCCAACAACCCCAAGGATCCCCTGGAAGGTTTCAACCGGGCCATGTTCTCCTTCAATGACGGCCTGGACAAGGCCATCATCAAGCCGGTGGCCCAGGGTTACGACTACGTCCTGCCCCAGCCGGTGCAGACCGGGGTCGGCAACTTCTTCGGCAACATCGCCGACGTCTTCATCGCCGTGAACAACCTGCTGCAGGGCAAGCCCGCCGACGCCGCCTCCGATGCCGGCCGCTTCCTGCTGAATACCACCATCGGCGTCCTGGGCGTGTTCGATGTGGCCACGCCCGCCGGCCTGGAAAAGCACGACGAGGACTTCGGCCAGACCTTCGGCCGCTGGGGTGTGGGCGAAGGCGCCTACGTGGTGTGGCCGTTCATCGGCTCCCGCACCGTGCGTGATACCGCCGGTTACGTGGTGGATGTGGCTGTTGATCCGGTGTGGAACGTGGATCACGTGCCGACCCGCAACAGCCTAGCCGTGCTGCGCCTGGTGGATACCCGCGCTTCCCTGCTGCCGGCGGAGAAGGTCATCGACGATGCCGCCCTGGACAAGTACACCTATATGCGCGATGCCTACCTGCAGCGCCGCAAGAGCCTGGTTTACGACGGCAACCCGCCCCGGGAAAAGCTTGAGGACTGAGTCTTCCCCCTCCTGACCATACCCCGCCGCCAGGCGGGGTATGTCTTTGTGCTCCCCCCTAAGTTAAAATCCGCTTCCCAATTAGAGAGATTGCGCCATGAAAGCCATTCGTGTCCTTTTCACCATTCTCAGCTTCGGTCTCCTGTCGGCTCCCGTTTTCGCCGACGACATGGCCCCCGATGTGCTGGTCAAGAAAGTGACCGATGAGGTGCTGGCCGTGGTCCGCGCCGATAAGGACCTGCAGAACGGCAACACCAAGAAGGCCATCGACCTAGTGGAAACCAAGGTGCTGCCTCACTTCAACTTCACCCGCATGACCGCCCTGGCCCTGGGCCGCGAGTGGTCCAAGACCAGCGCCGAGCAGAAGACCCGGCTGACCAATGAATTCCGCATCCTGCTGGTGCGTACCTATTCCAACGCCCTGACCGCCTACAAGGATCAGACCGTCGAGTACAAGCCCTTCAAGATGCAGGCCGGCGAAACCGACGTGACCGTGCGCACCCTGGTGCACCAGACCAACGGCAAGCATATCGGCCTGGACTACGCCCTGGACAAGCAGGCCGACGGCTGGAAGGTCTATGACGTGGTGGTGGCCGGCGTTTCCCTGGTGACCAACTACCGTGAATCCTTCACCCAGGAAATCCGCGCCAATGGCGTCGATGGCCTGATCAGCACCCTGGCTGCCAAGAATAAGGGCCTGGAAGCCGCTGCCGCCGGTAAGAAGTGATGATCTCCATTGAAGGTTCCACCCTGAGGGTGACTGCCCCCATGGTGATTGCCAATGCACGGGAACTCCTGGCCCAGGGCCAGGATGCCCTGGCCGCCACGCCCGGGCTAACCCGGGTCGATCTGTCCGCCGTGACCGAGGCCGATTCCTCGGCTCTGACCCTGCTCTTCGCCTGGCTGCGCCGTGCCCAGACCCAGGGCCGTCAGCTGGATATCGTTGCGCCTCCCGCCGGCCTGTTGAGCCTAGCGGAGCTGTACGGTATTTCCGACCTCCTGCCCCTGGCCTGAGCCTGTCGCCCGGAATCCCATGGGCACTGCTGTCCACTTCGATCGTGTCGCCAAGCGCTTCGGCTCCCTGCAGGCCCTGGCCGGAGTCTCCCTGGAAATCGCCGAGGGCGAGTTCTTCGGCCTTCTGGGGCCCAACGGCGCCGGCAAGACCACGCTGATTTCCTGCCTTGCCGGCCTGGCCCGGCCCGATGCCGGCAGCGTCCGGGTGCTCGGTCGCGACGTGGTGGCCGACTATCGGGAGGCCCGGCGCCTGCTGGGCGTGGTGCCCCAGGAGCTGGTCTTCGACCCCTTCTTTTCCGTGCGCGAAACCCTGCGCATCCAGTCCGGCTATTTCGGCATCCGCAACAACGATGCCTGGATCGACGAGATTCTGGAAAACCTGGACCTCACCGCCAAGGCCGATACCAACATGCGCCGTCTCTCCGGCGGCATGAAGCGGCGCGTGCTGGTGGCCCAGGCCCTGGTGCACAGGCCGCCGGTGATCGTCCTCGACGAGCCCACGGCCGGCGTCGATGTGGAACTGCGCCAGGGGCTGTGGGAATTCATCCGCCGCCTCAACGGCGAGGGCCACACCATCATCCTCACCACCCATTACCTGGAAGAGGCGGAAACCCTGTGCGGCCGCATCGGCATGCTCAAGCAGGGACAGCTGGTGGCTCTGGATGAGACGGCCAGCCTGTTGCGCCAGTTTTCCGGCCACACCCTGACCCTGCGCCTGGGCCAGGGGGGCCTGCCCGCAGCCCTGGTGCCGCGCCTGCTGTCCCGGGAGGGGGCCGTCTGCCGCCTCCGTCTGGCGGGCTTTGCCGAACTGGAACAGGTGCTGGCCGACCTGCGCCAGGCAGGTTGCGGCGTCGCCGACCTGAAGCTGGACGAGCCGGACCTGGAAGAAGTCTTCGTTCGCCTGATGCGCGGCGAAGTCAGCCGGGAGGCGGTGCAGCCATGATGCTGGGCTTTCGTACCCTGTTCTACAAGGAAGTGCTGCGTTTCTGGAAGGTCGGTTTCCAGACCGTGGCGGCACCGGTGCTGACGGCCCTGTTGTACCTGCTCATCTTCGCCCACGTGCTGGATGAAAACACCCGTATCCACGGCGTCACCTACACCGCTTTCCTGGTGCCCGGGCTGGTGATGATGTCGGTGCTGCAGAACGCCTTCGCCAATTCCTCCTCGTCCCTGATCCAATCCAAGGTCACCGGCAGCGTGGTGTTCGTGCTGCTGCCGCCCATCGCCTACGGCGAGTTTTTCCTCGCCTACGTCCTGGCGGCCTTGGCCCGGGGCGTGGTGGTGGGGCTGGGGGTGCTGCTGATGACGCTGGCCTTCGCCCCCCTGCAACTGGCCCATCCCCTGTGGGCCCTGGCCTTTGCCGTGCTCGGCGGCGCCATGCTGGGGGCCCTGGGCATGATCGCCGGCATCTGGGCCGACAAGTTCGACCAGCTGGCGGCCTTCCAGAACTTCCTGATCATGCCGCTGACCATGCTCTCCGGCGTCTTCTACTCCATTCACAGCCTGCCGCCCTTCTGGCAGCAGGTGTCCCATTTCAATCCCGTGTTCTATATGATCGACGGTTTCCGCTACGGCTTCTTCGGCGTTTCCGACGCCGCTCCGCAACAAAGCCTGCTGGTGGTGTCCGTCTGCTTTGCCGCGCTCACCGCGCTGACCCTGGCCCTGCTCAAGCGGGGCTACAAATTGAGAGCCTGACCCATGGTAAGACCCGAAGACATCCAAACCTACATCCAGGAGGGATTGCCCTGCGACCACATCCGGATCGACGGGGACGGCCATCACTTTGAAGCGGTGATCGTCAGCGCCGAGTTCGCCGGCAAGAGCCGGGTGCAGCGCCAGCAACGGGTTTACCAGACCATCAAGGACCGGCTGGACAGCGGCGAAATCCACGCCCTCTCCTTCAAGACCTTCACCCCGGAAGAATGGGAGGCCCAGCGTGGATAAGCTCCTCATCCAGGGCGGCACGCCCCTGCGCGGCGAAGTGGCCATTTCCGGTGCCAAGAATGCGGCCCTGCCCATCCTCTGCGCCTCCCTGCTGTCGGCCGAGCCCCTGCGCCTGTCCAGCCTGCCCCACCTCAACGACGTCTCCACCATGCTCGGCCTGCTCGGCCAGATGGGCCTGGAAGTGACACTGGACGGCGCCGACGGCGTGGTCCTGGACGCCAAGGGCCTCAACAACCCGGTGGCTCCCTACGACCTGGTCAAGACCATGCGCGCCTCCGTGCTGGTGCTGGGCCCCCTGGTGGCCCGCTGCGGCGAGGCCAAGGTGTCCCTGCCCGGCGGCTGTGCCATCGGTGCCCGGCCGGTGGACCAGCACATCAAGGGCCTGCAGGCCATGGGGGCCGAGGTCAAGGTGGAGCACGGCTACATCCATGCCAAGGCCAGCCGCCTCAAGGGCGCCCGCATCTGCACCGACATGGTCACCGTCACCGGCACCGAGAACCTGATGATGGCCGCCGTGCTGGCCGAGGGCGAAACCGTCATCGAGAACGCCGCCCGGGAACCGGAAGTGGTGGATCTGGCCAACTGCCTCATCTCCATGGGCGCCCGCATCTCCGGCGCCGGCAGCGACGTCATCCGCATCCAGGGCGTGGACAAGCTCCACGGTGCCACCCACCGCATCATGCCGGACCGCATCGAGACAGGTACCTACCTCTGTGCCGCCGCCGCCACCGGCGGCGAGGTGCGCCTGACCCGCACCTCCTCCGCCTATCTGGATGCGGTCATCGACAAGCTCATGGACGCCGGCTGCGACATCCAGACCGAGCGCGACGCCATCAGCCTCAAGGCCCCGGCCCGCCTCAAGGCCGTCAGCATCCGCACCGCCCCCTATCCCGCCTTCCCCACGGACATGCAGGCCCAGTTCATGGCCCTCAACACCGTGGCCGACGGCGCCGCCACCATCCGCGAGACCATTTTCGAGAACCGCTTCATGCATGCGGTGGAATTGGCCCGCCTGGGGGCCGCCATCGACATCAACGGCAACACCGCGGTGGTCAAGGGCGTGCCCCAGCTGGAAGGGGCCACGGTGATGGCCACCGACCTGCGGGCCTCCGCCTCCCTGGTCATCGCCGCCCTGGTGGCCAAGGGCGAGACCCTGATCGAGCGCATCTACCACCTGGACCGGGGCTACGAGCGCATCGAGGAGAAGCTATCCAAGCTGGGAGCCAGCGTGCGCCGGGTGCGCTGAACCGCCGTTCCCCGACAAAAAAGCCCCGTTGTCGTGCATGCGACAACGGGGCTTTTTTTTAACTGCATGAAAAACAAGGGATTTCGGTCAGGCATCAAGATTGCTGGATGGGGCTGTCCTCAATGGAGAAAGCCCATGCCCAACTACCTCAATATCGGCGACGTGATTTTCGCCCGGGAAACCATCCAGAACGACGGCGGCGTGCCCGAGCAGCCGGAAGATGCGGTCTTCGCCCGGCCGGGAAGCCGCGGCGTGGTGGTGCAGATCGGCGCCGCCGCGGCCGACATGCGCCAGGAAATCATCCTGGTGCGCTTCGAAGGCACGGACGGGGTGCTCGGTCCGCCCGTCGGCTGCCTGCCCGAGGAACTGACCCAGGACGAGGCCGAAGCCGCGGCCCTGGCCTGAGCCTGCGGAGGGTGGGGCGCGGCCCTAGCCCTTGTCGTCCGGTTCGAAGAAGACCCAGCGCACATCCGGGAAGGATGCCTTGAGGGCGTCCTGCACCGCATTGATCTGGTCGATGAGGCCGCTGGCACTCTGCTGTTCGGCCATGCGGGCCTTCACCGCGACGAAGAGGTAGCTGCCCATCTGGAAGGAGATCAGGTTGTAGAGGGTTTCCACCTCCGGGCGTTGCCGCAGCCACTGCTCCATGGCCGCATGGGCGGCGGGCTCGGCGCTCTGGCCGATGAGCAGGGCCTTCACCTCCAGGCCGACGCCGATGGCCACCACCACCAGCAGGGCGCCGACGGCGATGCTGCCCCAGGCGTCGAAAGCCGGATTGCCGGTGGCCAGGGAAAGCAGGATGGCGCCCAGGGCCAGGGTCAGACCGGCCAGGGCGGCGATGTCCTCGCCCATGACCACGATCAGCTCCGACTCCCGGCTGTCGCGGAAATAGCGCCATAGCGGCATGTCGCCCGCCTTCTCGCGGATTTCGTGGATGCAGCCGCGCAGGGACCAAGCTTCCAGCAGCACGCCGACGCCCAGGACGATGATGGCGACCCAGGGATTTGCCAGGGGCTCCGGGTGGGACAGCTTGTGCACGCCCTCGTAGATGGAAAAGGCGCCGCCCAGGGAGAAGAGCATGATGGCCACCATGAAGGACCAGAAGTAGGTGGCTTTGCCGAAGCCCAAAGGGTGGTCCGGCGTCGGCTGCCGCCTGGCCTGCCTGATGCCCAGCAGCAACAGCAGCTGGTTGGCGCAGTCGGCGGCGGAGTGCACGGCTTCGGCCAGCATGGCGGAGGAGCCGGTGTAGGCGGCTGCCACGGCCTTGGAGGCGGCGATGCCGGCGTTGGCGGAAAGGGCGTAGATGATGGCGCTCATGGGCAGTCCGGAGGCGGGGGAAGGTCATGCTTTTACCATAAGCCCGGCCGCGGCCCAAGAAGCATGGTCCAAGGCGGGGCGGCGATACGGTAAAATGCCTTCTTTTGCCCCGGGAAAACGCCGTGAACGGCATTACCATCGCCCTCTCCAAGGGCCGCATCTTCGAAGAAACCCTGCCCCTGCTGGCGGCGGCCGGCATCGTGCCCGCCGAAAATCCCGAAACCTCCCGCAAGCTGATCATCGGCACCAACCGCCCCGACGTGCGGGTGGTGATCGTCCGCGCCACCGATGCGCCGACCTATGTCCAGCATGGCGCTGCCGACCTCGGCGTGGTCGGCAAGGACGTGCTGATCGAGCACGGCGGTGCCGGCCTGTACCAGCCCCTGGACCTGAAGATCGCCAAGTGCCGCATGAGCGTGGCCGTGCCCGCCGGCTTCGACTACGAGCATGCCGTACGCCAGGGCGCCCGTTTGAAGATCGCCACCAAGTACACCAAGATTGCCCGGGAGCATTTTGCCGCCAAGGGCGTGCACGTGGACCTCATCAAGCTCTACGGCTCCATGGAACTGGCGCCCCTGGCCGGCCTGTCGGACGCCATCGTGGACCTGGTGTCCACCGGCGGCACCCTGAAGGCCAACAACCTGGTGGAGGTGGAACACATCATGGACATCTCCTCCCGTCTCATCGTCAACCAGGCTTCCCTGAAACTTAAGCGGGAAACCCTCGGTCCCATCCTGGACGCCTTTACCCAGGCCGTGGAGAAGAATGCATGAGCAGCGTGAACATCAAGCGCCTGAACAGCGCCGACGCCGATTTCCAGCAGCGCCTCGATGAACTGCTGGCCTTCGAGGGCGCCCAGGACGAGAACATCGAAAAGACCGTGGTCGGCATCCTGGCCGACGTCAAGGCCCGGGGCGACGCCGCGGTGGTGGAATACACCAACCGCTTCGACCGTCTCTCCGTTGCCGGCATGGCCGCCCTGGAGCTGCCCAAGGCCGAGCTGCAGGCCGCCCTGGACGGCCTTCCCGCCGAGCGCCGGGCCGCCCTGGAAGCGGCTGCCCAGCGCATCCGCACCTACCACGAGCGCCAGCTGGGTGCCGGCTTCACCTACACCGAAGCCGACGGCACCATGCTCGGCCAGATGGTGACGCCCCTGGACCGGGTCGGCCTCTACGTGCCCGGCGGCAAGGCCGCCTATCCCTCCTCGGTGCTGATGAACGCCCTGCCGGCCAAGGTGGCGGGCGTCAAGGAACTGATCATGGTGGTGCCCACTCCCGGCGGCGAACACAACGCCCTGGTGCTGGCGGCTGCCTGTCTGGCCGGTGTGGATCGCGTCTTCACCATCGGCGGCGCCCAGGCCGTGGCCGCCCTGGCCTACGGCACCGAAACCGTGCCCCAGGTGGACAAGATCGTCGGCCCGGGCAACGCCTATGTGGCCTGCGCCAAGCGCCGGGTGTTCGGCATCGTCGGCATCGACATGGTGGCCGGCCCCTCGGAAATCCTGGTGCTGGCCGACGGCTCCACGGACCCGGACTGGGTGGCCATGGACCTCTTCTCCCAGGCCGAACACGACGAGCTGGCCCAGTCCATCCTGATCTGCCCCGACGCCGCCTACATCGAGAAGGTGCAGGCCAGCATCGACAAGCTGCTGCCCACCATGCCGCGCCGCGACGTGATCCGCACCTCCCTGGAAAACCGGGGCGCCCTGATCCTGGTGCGGGATCTGGAAGAGGCCGTGGCCATGGCCAACCGGGTGGCCCCGGAGCACCTGGAACTGTCCCTGGCCGAGCCCGATGCCTGGGTGGAAAAAATTCACCACGCCGGCGCCATCTTCATCGGCCCCTACACCTCCGAGTCCCTGGGCGACTACTGCGCCGGCCCCAACCACGTGCTGCCCACCTCCGGCAGCGCCCGCTTTTCCTCGCCCCTGGGGGTCTATGACTTCCAGAAGCGCACCAGCCTGATCCGGGTGTCGAAGGACGGGGCCCAGACCCTGGGCCGCATCGCCGCCACCCTGGCGGACGGGGAGGGCCTGCCGGCCCACGCCCAGTCGGCCCGCTACCGCCTCGATGCCTGAGGCCGGCGCACAGGACCAGCCCGGGGGCGGGGGAGGCGACTCTCCCGCCCCTGTCACGTGCAGGCAGCTGTTTCTCGGCTTTTCCTCCGTCGGCATTTCCGGTTTCGGCGGCGTCCTGCCCTTTGCCCGGCGCATGCTGGTGGAGGAGCGGCGCTGGCTGACGGCGGAGGAATTCAATTCCCTCCTGGGCCTGTGCCAGTTCCTGCCCGGGCCCAATGTGGCCAACCTCTCCATCGCCGTGGGTTCCCGCTACCAGGGCATCCGCGGCGCCATCGCCGCGGTCACCGGCCTCTTCGGTGGTCCCCTGCTCATCGTCCTGCTGCTGGGCCTGCTCTATGACCGCTACGGCCAGCTGCCCCAGGTCCAGGGCCTGTTGCGGGGCGTGGCGGCGGTGGGCTGCGGCCTGCTCTTCGGCACCGCCCTGCGCATGGGCCTGGCCTTGCAGGTGAAGCGCCTGTTCCTGCCTTTCACCCTGGCGGTGTTCGTCGCCGTGGCCCTGCTGCGCTGGCCCATGCCCATCGTCATGGTGGCCTTGCTGGCGCTTGCCGCCGGCGTCGCCTACGCCCACCTGAAACGCAAGGGGGCGCCGTGAGCCTGCTGGCCGACCTCTTCTTCCAGTTCGCCCTGCTCTTCTGCGTCGCCTTCGGCGGCGCCTCGGCCCTGCTGCCGGAAATGCACCGGGTGGTGGTGCTGGAAAAGCACTGGCTGGACGATGCCACCTTCACCCATCTCTACGCCATCGCCCAGGCCGCCCCCGGCCCCAATGGCCTGGTGGTGAGCCTGATCGGCTGGGAGGTGGCGGGCGTGCCCGGCGCCCTGGCCGCCTCCCTGGGCATGGTGCTGCCCACGGGCATCATGATCTACCTGCTGATGCAGCACTGGCACCGCTTCGCCGGTGCCCGCTGGCAGCAGTCGGTGCAGCTGGGGGTGGCTCCCCTGGCGGTGGGCCTGGTCTTCGCCGCCGCCTTCCTCATCGGCCAGGCGGCCGGCTTCGGCTGGGGCGGGGTGCTGCTGGCCGGTTTGACGGCCGCCGCCCTGCTCAAGACCAAGTGGCACCCCCTGTGGCTGATCGGCCTGGGCGGTGTGGCGGGCTTGCTGGGCTGGGTGTGAGGCGGTCCGGGAGCGGTGGCTGGAGAGGCAATATATGCGCGCCTTCCGGCCATGCCGTGGCGGAGAGTGGCGTCCCTGCTGCCTCGTAGGGCAGGGGGAAAACAAAAGGCCCGTCCAGCTGGACGGGCCTTTGTCTTGGGGGCGCCGGCAATTTAGCCGAGGATTTCCTTGAGGGCTGCCACCAGGGCGCCGCACTGCTCGTCGGTGCCGATGGTGATGCGCAGGAACTGGTCGATGCGCGGGGCCTTGAAGTGGCGCACGATGATGCTGCGCTGGCGCAGGGCCTGGGCCAGCTCGGCGCCGTCCCGGCCCGGGTGGCGGGCGAAGACGAAGTTGGCGGCGGAGGGCAGGACCTGGAAGCCGAGCAGGGTGAGGTCGCTCACCAGCTGTTCCCGGCTGGCGATCACCGCATTGCGGGTGCGGTCGAACCAGGCCCGGTCCTCCAGGGCGGCCACGGCGCCGGCGATGGCGATGCGGTCCAGGGGGTAGGAGTTGAAGCTGTTCTTGACCCGTTCCAGAGCCTCGATCAGGTCCGGGTGGCCCACCGCGTAGCCCACCCGCAGGCCCGCCAGGGAGCGGGACTTGGACAGGGTGTGCACCACCAGCAGGTTGGGGAAACGGTTCACCAGGGCGATGGCCGTGTCGCCGCCGAAGTCCACGTAGGCCTCATCCACCACCACCACCGATTCCGTATTGGCCGTCAGCAGGGCCTCGATCTCTCCAAGGGGCAGCAGGCGGCCGGTGGGGGCGTTGGGATTGGGGAAGATGATGCCGCCGTTGGCGCGGCGGTAGGCGGAAAGGTCGATGCCGTAATCCCCGTCCAGGGCCACGGTTTCGGCGCTAATGCCGTAGAGGCCGGCATAGACCGGGTAGAAGCTGTAGCTGATGTCCGGGTAGAGCAGGGGGGCGTCATGTTGCAGCAGGGCCATGAAAACGTGGGCCAGCACCTCGTCGGAGCCGTTGCCGACGAAGACCTGCCTGGCGCCGATGCCGAATTCGCCGTAGAAGGCGGCCACCGCCTCCTTCAGCCGGTCGGCGCTGGGGTCCGGGTAGAGGCGCAGGCTGGCGCCGTCATGGCCGATCTCCGCCTGCATGGCGGCCACGGCCTTGGGGGAGGGCGGATAGGGGTTTTCGTTGGTGTTCAGCTTCACCAGATTGGGCAGCTTGGGCTGCTCCCCGGGAACGTAGGGGGTGAGGCGATTTACCAGGGGGCTCCAGAATTTGCTCATGGCCGGACGGATCAGGGAAAAGTGGATGGGGCGGGCGGCGCGAAAGGGCACACCGCCACGGCTGGTGCAGGGCTGAAATGGTATCATGGCCGCTGTTTCCGACTTACCCATTCAACGGTGCTCCCATGCGGCAAGCCGAAGTTTCCCGAAATACCCTCGAAACCCAGATCACGGTCCGTCTCAATCTGGACGGCACCGGCTGTGCCAAGCTCAATTCCGGCATTCCCTTCCTCGACCACATGCTGGACCAGATCGCCCGCCACGGCCTGATCGATCTGGAGGTGGAGGCCAAGGGCGACCTGCACATCGACGGTCACCACACGGTGGAAGACATCGGCATCGCCATCGGCCAGGCCCTCACCCAGGCCCTGGGCGACAAGAAGGGCCTGACCCGCTACGGCCACGCCTATGTGCCCCTGGACGAAGCCCTGTCCCGCGTCGTGGTGGACCTTTCCGGCCGCCCCGGCCTGGAGTTCCATGTGGACTTCAAGCGGGCCATGCTCGGCACCCTGGATACGGAACTGGTGCACGAATTCTTCCAGGGCCTGGTGAACCATGCCTTCATCACCCTGCACGTGGACAACCTGCGCGGTGAGAACGCCCACCACCAGTGCGAGACCGTGTTCAAGGCCTTCGCCCGCGCCCTGCGCATGGCGGTGAGCCCGGACCCGCGCACTGCCGGCGTCATTCCCTCCACCAAGGGGGCGCTGTAATGGGCAAGATCGCCGTCATCGACTACGGCATGGGCAACCTGCGCTCCGTCTGGCAGGCCCTGGAGCACGTGGCCGAAGGCAGGGAAGTGGTGGTCACCGCCGATCCGGCGGTGGTCGCCGCTGCCGAGCGGGTGGTCTTCCCCGGCCAGGGCGCCATGCCCGACTGCATGGCCGAACTGGACGCCCGGGGCCTGCGCCCCGCCGTGCTGCAGGCCGCCAAGGACAAGCCCTTCCTCGGCATCTGCATCGGCCTGCAGATGCTCTTCGAGCACAGTGAAGAGGGCGGCGTGCCCGGCCTGGGCGTTTTCGCCGGCCAGGTGCGCCGTTTCCCCGCCGACAAGATGGTGACCGCCGACGGCAGCCGCCTCAAGGTGCCCCACATGGGCTGGAACCAGGTGCGCCACACCCGGCCCCATGCCCTGTGGGAAGGCATCGAGGACGGTGCCCGGTTCTACTTTGTACACAGCTACTACGTGACCCCGGAAGACCCGGCCGTGGTGGCGGGCACGGCCGACTACGGCATCCCCTTTACCTGTGCGGTGGCCCGGGATAATATTTTTGCGATCCAGTCCCACCCGGAAAAGAGCGCCCGCGACGGCCTCGCCCTGCTGCGCAATTTCATCCGCTGGCAGCCCTGACGGCCGCCGGCATCCCCTCCGACTTACTCTCTCTACGTATTCGCGATCATGCTGATCATTCCCGCGATTGACCTGAAGGACGGCCAGTGCGTCCGTCTCAAGCAAGGCCTGATGGAAGAGGCGACCGTCTTTTCCGAGTCCCCCGCCGAGCAGGCCCGCCACTGGCTGGACCAGGGCGCCCGCCGCCTGCACCTGGTGGACCTCAACGGCGCCTTTGCCGGCCAGCCGAAGAACCAGGGGGCCATCAAGGCCATCCTCAAGGAAGTGGGCGACGAGATCCCGGTGCAACTGGGCGGCGGCATTCGCGACCTGGACACCATCGAGCGCTGCCTCGATGCCGGCCTCACCTACGTCATCATCGGCACCGCCGCGGTGAAGAATCCTGGTTTCCTGCATGACGCCTGCGTTGCCTTCCCCGGCCACATCATCGTCGGCCTGGACGCCAAGGACGGCAAGGTGGCGGTGGACGGCTGGTCCAAGCTGACCGGCCACGACGTCATCGACCTGGCCAAGAAGTACGAGGACTACGGTGTCGAATCCATCATCTACACCGACATCGGCCGCGACGGCATGCTCTCCGGCATCAATATCGAAGCCACGGTGAAGCTGGCCCAGGCCCTGAAGATTCCCGTCATCGCCTCCGGCGGCCTCTCCAACCTGGACGACATCCGCAAGCTGTGCGAAGTGGAAGGCGAAGGCGTGGTCGGCACCATCGCCGGCCGGGCCATCTACGACGGCTCCCTGGACTTCAAGGCGGCCCAGGAAGCAGCAGACAAGGCCGGCAAGTAATGGCGCTGGCCAAACGCATCATCCCCTGCCTGGACGTGACCGCCGGTCGCGTCGTCAAAGGCACCAATTTCGTCGAACTGCGGGATGCCGGTGACCCGGTGGAAATCGCCCGCCGCTACGACGAGCAGGGCGCCGACGAAGTCACCTTCCTCGACATCACCGCCAGCTCCGATCAGCGCGACATCATCCTGCACATCATCGAGGCCTGCGCCTCCCAGGTGTTCATCCCCCTGACGGTGGGCGGTGGCGTGCGCAAGGTGGAGGACGTGCGCCGCCTGCTCAACGCCGGCGCCGACAAGGTCTCCATGAACACTGCCGCCGTGCAGAATCCGGACCTGGTGTCCGACGCCTCGGCCAAGGTGGGCTCCCAGTGCATCGTCGTCGCCATCGACGCCAAGCAGACGGCGCCGGGCCAGTGGTGCGTGTTCACCCACGGCGGCCGCAACAACACCGGCATCGACGTGGTGACCTGGGCCAAGGATGTGGCGGCCCGGGGCGCCGGCGAGATCCTGCTCACCTCCATGGACCGGGACGGCACCAAGAACGGCTTCGACCTGGCCCTGACCCGGGCGGTCTCCGATGCGGTGGCCATTCCCGTGATCGCCTCCGGCGGCGTCGGCAACCTGCAGCACCTGGCCGATGGCGTCACCCAGGGCGGTGCCGATGCGGTGCTGGCCGCCTCCATCTTTCACTTCGGCGAATACACGGTGCGCCAGGCCAAGGAATACATGCGCGACCGGGGCATCGAGGTGCGCCTCTAGGCAAGCCATGAGCCACGATCTCGATCCCTCCCTGTCCTGGCTGGACGCCCTCAAGTTCGGCGCCGACGGCACCATTCCGGTGATCGCCCAGGACGCCGCCAGCGGCCGCGTCATCATGTTCGCCTACGCCAACCGGGAAACCCTGGCAGAAACCGCCCGTACCGGCCGCGCCACCTACTGGAGCCGCTCCCGCAACAAGGTCTGGCGCAAGGGCGAGGAATCGGGCCACTTCCAGCACGTCAAGGAAATGCGCGCCGACTGCGACGGCGATGTGGTCCTGCTCAGCGTCGAGCAGGAAGGCGGCATCGCCTGCCACACCGGCCGCGAAAGCTGTTTCTTCTACCGGCGGGAAGGCGATCGCTGGATTCCGGCCGACCCGGTTCTCAAAGACCCGAAGGAAATTTACGCAAAATGAGCACTCACGACATCCTGCATCGCCTCTCCGACACCCTGGCTTCCCGCCGCAACGCGGACCCGGAGACTTCCTACACCGCCCAGCTCTTTTCCAAGGGCCCGGACTCCATCCTGAAGAAGATCGGCGAGGAATGCGCCGAGCTGATCATGGCCGGCAAGGAAGGCAAGCGCCTCAACATCGTCTGGGAATCCACCGACGTCATCTACCACATCCTGGTGCTGCTGGCCTTCTACGGCCTGTCCATCGAGGACGTGTCCCAGGAAATGCGCCGTCGTGAGGGTATTTCCGGGATTGACGAAAAGGCTTCCCGCACGAAATGATGCGGCTCCCCGCGATTTTTCAAGCCATCCGGACCTGATATGGACAACTGCATTTTCTGCAAGATCGTGCGCGGCGAGATTCCCTCGCGCAAGGTGTACGAGGACGAGCACGTGTTCGCCTTCCACGACATCAATCCCTTGCGGCCGGTCCATGTGCTGGTGATTCCCAAGCGCCACATCGAATCCCTGGCCCATGCCAGCGAGGCCGATGCGCCGGTGCTGGGGCGCCTGCTGGCGGTGGCCAACAAAATTGCGGTCGATCAAGGCAGCCCCGAGGGCTTCCGCGTCATCATCAACACCGGCCGCATCGGCCAGCAGGAAGTACCGCACCTGCACGCCCACATCGTCGGGGGCGACGCTCCCGTGGGGCCGATGCTGAAACGAATTCAAGGAGACTGATATGGGTAGCTTTAGCATTTGGCACTGGCTCATCGTTCTGGTGATCGTCATGCTGGTTTTCGGCACCAAGAAACTGCGCAACATCGGCCAGGACCTGGGCGGCGCGGTGAAGGGCTTCAAGGACGGCATCAAGGAAGGCACCGCCGAAGGCGGCACCACGCCGCCCCAGCAGGTCGCCGGCGGCCAGACCATCGAGGGCGAGGTCAAGGAAAAGACCAAGTCCTGAACCGTCCCTCCGGCCGGGGATTGGCGGAGATCGTCTGTCTCCCCGGCCCCGGTTTCCTTTTTCCTGGTTGCCTGACCTATGTTTGATATCGGTTTTTCCGAGCTAATCGTCATCGCCGTGGTGGCGCTGATCGTCATCGGCCCCGAGCGCCTGCCCAAGGTGGCGCGCACGGCCGGCCATCTGCTTGGGCGTCTGCAGCGTTACGTGAATGACGTGAAGTCCGACATCAACCGGGAAATGCAGCTGGAAGAACTGAAGAAGCTGCAGACCCAGGTGCAGGATTCGGCCCGCAGTTTCGAAAATTCCATCCAGCAGGGGCTCTCCAGCACGGAGCAGTCCCTCAACAACGCCATCCAGCCGCCGGCCGAAACGGTGGCGGCAGCGGAAGTACCACCGCCCGCCGCCGCTGCGCCTGCCGCGGAAGCTGCCGCAGCCGCCCCGGCTGAGGCGCCGAAAGCCTGATTGCCCCCATGAGTCTCGACAGCCAAGAGAGCGGCGCCGCCGAAGAATCCTTCCTCTCCCACCTGGTGGAGCTGCGGGACCGCCTGATCCGGGCCCTGCTGGCCGTGCTGGTGGTCTTCGTCTGCCTCTTCCCCTGGTCCCGGGAACTCTACACCCTGCTGGCCAACCCCCTGCTGGCCTCCCTGCCGGCCGGCGGCCAGATGATCGCCACCGACGTGGTGGGCGTGTTCCTGGTGCCGATGAAGATCACCCTGATGGTGGCCTTCCTCATCGCCCTGCCCTATGTGCTGTTCCAGGCCTGGGCCTTCGTCGCCCCCGGCCTCTATTCCCACGAGAAGCGGCTGGTGCTGCCCCTGGTCTTCGCCTCCGTGCTGCTCTTCTTCAGCGGCATGGCCTTCGCCTATTTCCTGGTGTTCCCCACGGTATTCGGCTTCATGGCCAAGGTGGCGCCGGAAGGGGTGGCCTGGATGACGGACATCGACAAGTACCTGTCCTTCGTCCTGTCCACCTTCGTCGCCTTCGGCGTCACTTTCGAGGTGCCGGTGATCGTCATCGTCCTGGTGCGCATCGGCCTGGTGGATATCGCCAAGCTGAAGGAATGGCGGCCCTACGTCATTGTCGGTGCCTTCATCATCGGCGCCGTGTTCACCCCGCCCGACGTGCTTTCCCAGATCATGCTGGCGGTGCCCCTGTGGCTGCTCTACGAACTGGGCATCATCCTGGCCAGCTTCATCGGCCGCCGGCCCCAGCCCGAGGTGGCGGCGCCGGCGCCCAGCGATCCGGCCCCCGCGGCCGCTCCTGCTGCCGACTGGCAGCCCATGAGCGCCGGCGAAATGGACCAGGCCCTGGGCCACAGCCAGGCGCCGGAACGGAAGCAGGACTGAGCCGGCAGTTAGTGCCGGCAGCAATGAAAAAGGGCCCCGCGGGGCCCTTTGCTTTTGCGCTCCGCCCGGTCAGCCGCCGCCGCAGTGGTAACGGCATTTCTCCCCCGGGCCGGGCACGGTGGGGGCCGAGGCCCGCACTTCCCCCTCTTCGAACCACCACAGGCTGCCCGGGGGCAGGGGCGTCCATACCTCGTCGTCGGTCAGGGGCTGGGTGGCGATCACCGCCACCCGGTCGTTGGGCGTGGTCACCTCGCTGAAGTCCACGGTCACGTCCTGGTCCGTCAGGTGGGCCTTGGCGAAGGGGGCCCGGCGCACGATGTAGGTGAGCTGGGTGGAGCAGTGGGCAAACAGCCAGTCGCCGTTGGAGAGCAGGAAATTGCATTCGCCGCGGCTGCCCAGGTCCACGCTCAGTTCGGTGAGGGCGGCGAAGAGTTCGGCGGTGGGCGGCGCCTGGTCGCCGAAGCGCCGGCGCAGGGCGGTCAGCAGCCAGCAGAAGGCCCGCTCGCTGTCCGTGTTGCCCACGGGCATGACGCTGCCGTCCAGGGGCGGGGCGAAGTCCAGCAGGTTGCCGTTGTGGGCGAAGATCCAGTAACGGCCCCACAGTTCGCGCATGAAGGGATGGGTGTTCTCCAGGGCCACCACGCCCTGGGTGGCCTTGCGGATGTGGGCGATGACGTTGCGCGAGCGGATCGGATACTGGCGCACCAGGGCCGCCACCGGGGAGTGGGCCGAGGGTTCCGGGTCGAGGAAGACCCGGGTGCCCTTGCCCTCGAAGAAGGCGATGCC
This sequence comes from Azospira oryzae, assembly GCF_004217225.1. Classification (GTDB taxonomy): domain Bacteria; phylum Pseudomonadota; class Gammaproteobacteria; order Burkholderiales; family Rhodocyclaceae; genus Azospira; species Azospira oryzae. Next base: position 355,966 of record NZ_SHKM01000003.1, on the reverse strand, counting down.
CCAGCCGTCCGCATGGACGTCGGTGAGGCCTCCCCGGGCCTGGAATCCGGTGAAGGAAAAGCAGATGTCCGTGGGGACATTGCAGTTCATGCCGAGCAACTGGCACATGGGACGTCTCCGGGAGGCGGGGCTTACTGGTCGGGGTCGCGCCGCATGGGCGGGCGCTTGCCGATCCTGACCTGGGGTTCCAGCAGGCTCTGGTTGCGGCGCAGCTTGAAGGGCACGCTGGCGCCGGGCTTGAGTTCGGCGATGAGGTCCAGCATCACCTGGGGATCCTTCACTTCCTTGCCGCCCACCGCCAGCAGGATGTCGCCGGGCTTGATACCGGCGCCGTCGGCCGGGCTGCCGCGCAGAACGCCGGCGATGAGGGCGCCGCTGGCGTCGGGCAGGCCGAAGGACTCGGCCAGCTCGGCGGTGATTTCCTGGGCCTCGACGCCGATCCAGCCCCGGGTCACGGTGCCGGTCTGGATGATCTGCTCCATGATGCTCTTGGCGGTGGAGACGGGGATGGCAAAGCCGATGCCGAGGGAGCCGCCGGAGCGGGAGTAGATGGCGGTGTTGATGCCGATCAGGTTGCCCTGGGCGTCCACCAGGGCGCCGCCGGAGTTGCCCGGGTTGATGGCGGCGTCGGTCTGGATGAAATTCTCGAAGGTGTTGATGCCCAGGTGGGAGCGGCCCAGGGCGGAGACGATACCCATGGTCACGGTCTGACCCACGCCGAAGGGGTTGCCGATGGCCAGCACCACGTCGCCGACCCGGATGCCGTCCATCTGGCCGAAGACGATGGCCGGCAACTTGTCCGCATTGACCTTGAGCACCGCCAGGTCGGTCTCGGGGTCGCTGCCGATGACCTTGGCCTTGAGCTTGCGCCCGTCGTTGACCGCCACCTCGATGTCGTCGGCGGCCTCCACCACGTGGTAGTTGGTGAGGATGTAGCCTTCGGGGCTGACGATGACGCCGGAGCCCAGGCCGGAGGAGCGCTGGGGCTCGTTGTCGAAACGGTCGCCGAAGAAGTGGCGGAACACCGGGTCGTCGAAGAGGGGATGGCGGCTGCTCTTCACTTCCTTGCTGGTGAAGATATAGACCACCGAGGGCAGGGAGCGGCGCACCGCCTCGCGGAAACCGCCGAGGCCGGCACCGCCGTCGCCAGCGGCCGGCGCGGCCTCCTGCAGGGCCACCACGCTGGCCCGATGGCCCAGCCATTCGGGTTTGAGGGTGCTGATGACGAACAGCACGGCGAGACTCACCGTTACCGTTTGTGCAAAAATCAACCAGGTCTTACGCATGAAGGAAAAAGGTCGCACCCATGAAACGTGAAGAATTGACGCGCTATCTCGATGAACTGCTGGAAGCGGGCCGGTTTCGGGATTATTGCCCAAACGGTTTGCAAGTGGAAGGCAAGGCCGAGATCGGCCGTCTGTTGGCCGGCGTCACCGCCAGCCAGGCCCTGCTCGATGCGGCCGTGGCCCAGGGCGCCGATGCCGTGCTGGTGCACCACGGCTGGTTCTGGAAGAACGAGGACGGGCGCCTCACCGGCTTTCGCAAGCGGCGCATGGCCACCCTCATGCAGCACGACCTCAACCTCATCGCCTACCACCTGCCCCTGGACGCCCATCCGGAACTGGGCAACAACGCCCAGCTGGCCCGGCTCTGCGGCTGGCAGCCGGAAGGCCGCTTCGGCGAGCAGGACATCGCCTGGTACGGCCGCCTGCCCGAGCCGCTCAGCGCCGGGGAACTGGCGGCCCGAACCGGCACCCTGCTGGGGCGCCCGGTGCAGCTGGTGGGCCCGCAAGACAAGCTGGTGAGTCGTCTTGGCTGGTGCTCCGGCGGCGCCCAGGGCTATTTCGAGCAGGCCGTGGCCCTGGGGCTGGATGCCTATATTTCCGGCGAGATTTCCGAGCAGAACACCCATCTGGCCCGGGAATGCGGCGTCCCCTACCTGGCCTGCGGCCACCATGCCACCGAGCGGGGCGGTGCCCGGGCCCTGGCGGCCCACCTGGCCGAGCGTTTCGGCCTGCACTGCCAGTTCATCGATATCGATAACCCGGTCTGACCGGAGAAAGCCTGCCGCCATGGATTACCTGTTCACTCCGCCACCCGTCGTTGCCCTGGCCATTGCCGGTAGCCAGGCCCGCTTCCCGGTGCGCCGGGTCTATTGCGTCGGCCGCAACTACGCCGACCACGCCCGGGAAATGGGCGCCGACACCCGGGAGCCGCCGTTCTTCTTCAGCAAGCCGGCCGACGCCCTGGTGCCGGTGGCGGACGGCACCGCCGCCACGGTGGCCTATCCGCCCGCCACCAACAACCTGCAGCACGAGGTGGAACTGGTGGTGGCCCTCGGCCCCCGCATTGCCGAGCTGGGTCAGCGGGGGCTCAACGTGCCGGTGGAGGCGGCCCTGGAGGGCGTCTTCGGCTATGCCGTGGGCTTCGACCTGACCCGCCGCGACCAGCAGCAGAAGGCCAAGGAAAAGGCCCACCCGTGGGACATGGGCAAGGGCTTCGACCAGTCCGGCCCCATCGGCGCCATTGTCCCGGCAGCCCAGGCCGGACACCCCGCCAGTGGCGCCATCTGGCTGGAGGTCAATGGCGAGCGGCGCCAATCGGGCGATCTGGCCCAGATGAGCTGGGACGTGGCGGAGGTGGTGGCCAATCTTTCCACCTTCCTGCGCCTGGCCCCCGGCGACCTGATCTTCACCGGCACCCCGGCGGGCGTCTCCACCGTGGTGCGGGGCGATACCCTGGTGGGCGGCGTGGAGGGCGTCGGCCGGCTGGCCGTGACCCTGGCCTGAGGCAGGCCTCCGGCAAGGGCTTCCCTCCAGCCTGGGCGCCGGGCTGGAAGCCGCGTCCCTAAAGGGGTTTGGCGCCCCCTACGCCGATGGTAATATGGCTTCCGTAATGGGTATCCCTACCCGTAACCCTCTACGGAAGCCGGCGACAGAAACGATGAGCCTGAAAACCAAAATGGCCCTGGCCATCACGGCACTGGTGGTGCTCCTGGTGGCGCTGGGCAGTGCGGTGCAATTGCATTTGGCCCAGGCCCAGTTGAAGCAGACCGTCGCCGACCAGCAGTTTTCCCTGGTGTCCCGGGTGGCCGAGGAAATCGACCAGCGCATCCAGCTCAACCAGGCCTCCCTGGCCCGCACCGCCGCCGCCATCACCCCGGCCATGCTGGGTCAGCCGGAAAAGCTGCAGGCCTTCCTCAACGACAAGTATTCCCTGCTGCTGCTCTTCGACGACCTCATCGTGGTCGGCCGGGACGGCCGCGTCATCGCCGATTCTCCGGTCATGCCCGAGCGCCGGGGCACCGACGTCTCCGCCTTTCCCCACGTCAGGGAGGCCCTGGAGGAGGGGCGGGCGGTGGTTTCCCGCCCCTTCTTGGGCCGCGTCACCCGCCTGCCCACCCTGGCCATGACGGCGCCGGTGCTGGACGGGGAAGGGCGGGTCATCGCCTCCCTCTCCGGCACCCTGCAGATTCTCAAGCCCCAGTTCCTCGGCGGCCTGGCCGGGCGCAAGGTGGGACGCAGCGGCCACTTCGTCCTGGTCACCCGGGACCGCACCACCCTGGTCAGCCGCTTCCCCGAGCGGGTGCTGCAGCCCAACGCGGCGCCGGGGCAGAACCCGGTTTTCGACCGGGCCATCGCCGGTTTCGAGGGCAGCGACGAGGGCGCCACCAGCTACGGCCAGCGGGTGCTGATGAGCTTCAAGTCCGTGCCGTCCACGGACTGGGTGCTGGGCGCCCTGCTGCCGGTGGAGGAGGCCTACGCCCCCATCGAGACGGGCCGCTGGGGCACGGTCTATTACCTGCTGCTGACGGCCCTGGCGGTGGCGGTCCTGGCCTGGCTGGCCATGCGCCGGGTGCTGGCGCCCCTTTCCCGCCTGCGCCAGCACGTGGTGGAGGTGCGCCAGGACCATGCGCGCAAGCTGGCCGACCCGGTCCTGGGCCAGGACGAAATCGGCGGCCTGGCGCGGGAGTTCTACCTGCTGCTGGACGAACTGGGCCAGGCCCGGGACGACCTGGGCAGCCGCATCGCCGAGATGGAATCCATCTTCGACGCCAGCCCGGTGGTCATCGGGGTGGTGCGGGACCGCTGCCTGATCCAGGCCAACCGGGCTTTCGAGCGGCTTTTCGGCGTCTCCCTGGAGACGGCCCTGGGACAGACCGTGGTGGGCTACTACCCGACGCCGGAGGAATTTGCCGAATTCGGCCAGCAGCTCTATCCGGCCGTGGCCGACGGCCGCGTCGCCCACTTCCTGCGCCGCTTCCGGCGGGCCGATGGCACTCTCTTCTGGGCCAACTTCTACGCCCGCCAGATCGACGCCCTGCAGCCCCAGCGGGGCATCATCATCGTCATCGAGGATGTGGACCAGGCCCGGCACCAGGAAGAGGTGCTGCGGGAAAGCGAAGAGCGCTACCGCCAGATGTTCGAGAACAACACCTCGATCAAATTGCTGATCGATGCCGGCGACGGCGCCATCGTCGATGCCAACCCGGCGGCGGCCGACTTCTACGGCTATCCCCTGGACACCCTGCGCCGCATGAACATCGCCCAGCTCAACCAGCTCTCGGTGGAGGAGGTGCGGGCGGAAATGGCCCTGGCGGACCAGCAGCAGCGCCGCTATTTCAACTTCCGCCATCGCCTGGCCAGCGGCGAGGTGCGGGAGGTGGAGGTGCACAGCGGCCCGGTGCTGCTGCGGGGCCGCCGCCTGCTCTATTCCATCATCCACGACATCACCGCCCGCCGCCGGGCCGAGGAGCAGCTGCGCCTCTCCGCCAAGGTCTTCGAGGGGGCCAGCGAGGGCATTGTCATCTGTGACCGCAACAACCGCATCATGTCGGTGAACCGGGCCTTCGTCGAAATCACCGGCTACGCCGAGGCCGAGGTCCAGGGGCGGGACCCGCGGGTGCTCAATTCGGGCCGCCACGACGCCGCCTTCTTCGCCAACCTGTGGCACCACCTGAAGACGGCGGGCACCTGGCAGGGCGAGATCTGGAACCGGCGCAAGGGCGGCGAGGTGTATCCGGAGTGGCTTTCCATCACCACCGTGCGCGACGAGGCGGGGGAGGTGAGCAACTACGTGGCCGTGTTCGCCGATGTTTCGGAACGCAAGCGCAACGAGGAACACATCCGCTTCCTCGCCGAGCACGACTACCTCACCGGCCTGCCCAACCGCTCCCTGCTGCACGACCGCCTGCAGCAGGCCATTGCCCTGGCCGAGCGCAACAGTGAGTCCCTGGCCCTGATGTTCATCGACCTGGACCGCTTCAAGAACATCAACGATTCCCTCGGCCACCAGGTCGGCGACCAGCTGCTGCAGGAGGTGGGGCGGCGCATCCAGGCCTGCGTGCGCAGCGCCGATACGGTCAGCCGGCCCGGCGGCGACGAGTTCATCATCCTCCTGCCGTCCATCGAGACGCCCCAGGATGCGGCCCGGGTGGCGGAAAAGCTGCTGGAGTCCCTCAACCGCCCCTACCAGCTGGGCGGGCACGAACTGGTGATCACCGCCAGCATCGGCATCGCCGTCTTCCCCGAGGACGGCCGGGATTTCCAGACCCTGGTGAAGAATGCCGATGCCGCCATGTACTACAGCAAGGAGGCGGGCCGGGACAGCTTCCACTTCTTCACCCCGGACATGAATGCCCGGGTCTTCGAGCGCCTGTCCCTGGAGAACAGCCTGCGCCGCGCCCTGGAGCGGCAGGAGTTTCTGCTCTACTACCAGCCCCAGGTGGACATGCCGAGCGGCCGGGTGATCGGCTTCGAGGCCCTGATCCGCTGGCAGCATCCCCAGATGGGCCTGGTTTCCCCGGCCCGCTTCATTCCCGTGGCCGAGGATTCGGGCCTCATCGTGCCCATCGGCGAATGGGTGCTGGGGGAGGCCTGCCGGCAGAACCGGGCCTGGCAGGAGCAGGGCATGCCGGCGGTGCCGGTGGCGGTGAACATTTCCGCCCTGCAGTTCCGCCAGCCCCAGTTCGAGGCCTCGGTGGAGCGGGCCCTGGCGGAAAGCGGCCTGGAGCCGGCCTGGCTGGAGCTGGAGCTGACGGAGAGCATGATGCTGCACCAGGGCCAGGGCGCCACGGACCTGCTGGACCGGCTCAAGGCCCGGGGGGTGCGCCTCTCCATCGACGATTTCGGTACCGGCTATTCCTCCCTGGCCTATCTGAAGCGCCTGCCCCTGGACAAGCTGAAGATCGACCAGGCTTTCGTGCGGGATATCGCCAGCGACGCCGGGGGGGCGGCGATCACGGCCACCATCATCCAGATGGCCCACAATCTGGGGCTGTCGGTGATCGCCGAAGGGGTGGAGACGGAAGCCCAACTGGAGTTCCTGCAGGCCCACGACTGCGCTTCGGCCCAGGGCTTCTACTTTGCCCGGCCCATGCCGGCGGCGGACATCCGGGCCTTCTGGGACGGCCGGCGCTAGCCGGTCCTACATCAGTTTTTCGGGCTGGACCGTGAGATCCAGGGCGTCGGCACTGACCACCCGGTTGCGGCCCTGGCGTTTGGCCTGGTAGAGGGCGATGTCCGCGCCGCGCAGCAGGTCCTGGGCCCGGTCGTTGCGCTGGGGCGTATGGGTGGCGACGCCGACGCTGATACTGAGATGGCTGGCCGCGTGGGAGTTGGCGTGGGGAATGCCCAGCCGGCTGATTTCCTGCTGCAGGCTGCTGGCCAGCTTGCAGGCGGCGCCGTGGCTGGCGCCCGGCAGCACCACCGCAAACTCCTCGCCGCCGTAGCGGGCGACGAAGTCACCGCCCCGCTGCAGGCAGCGGCGCAGGGTGTTGGCGACCACGGTGAGGCAGGTGTCGCCGGCCTGGTGGCCGTAGCAGTCGTTGTATTCCTTGAAGTAATCGATATCCAGCATGAGCACCGAAATGTCGCTGCCGTGGCGCTGGGCCCGCTGGAATTCCTCCTGGAAGCGGGCATCGAAACTGCGCCGGTTGGCAACGCCGGTGAGACCGTCGATGTTGGAGAGGGCCTGCAGCTGCTGGGCCTGTTCCCGCAACTGCTGTTCCCGCCGTACCGCCGCGGTGACGTCCTGGATCTGGATCAGGCAGTGGATATGGCCGGATTCCCGGGCCAGGGGGGCGATGGTGATGGCCTGCTCGATGGGGTGGGCGTCGTTGTGCAGATGATCCTGCAGGGGAAAGGGCCGCCGGTTCAGGGTCTGGGACAGGATGGCCGGCAACTGCTGCTGCAGGGCGGTCTGCACGGCGTGGGCGAGGCGGCTGTTGGCCAGGTGGGGAAACACCTCTTCCAGGCGGCGCCCCTGGATTTCCTGGGCGCTGACGCCGGAGCGCTCCGCCAGCCAGCGGTTCCACAATTGCACCTTGCCCTCGGCGTCGATCAGGATCAGGCCTTCATTGACCGTGTGGGCCAGCTCCAGCAGGAGCGGTGCCGCCAGATGCGGATGTCCCATCAGCGTCCCCCCATGGCCTGGGCGATGTAGCTGTCCACCTCGGCCACCAGGTTGGCGATGGAATCGACGCTGAGGAGGAAGGCCACATAACCCTGGATCTCGTGCTGTTCCAGGGTCAGGTCGATGTGCAGCAGGAGCACCGCTTCGTCGTTGCCCTGGATCTGGCCGCCCAGCACCTCGTCCGGGCTGCCCAGGTGATAGGTGGGCAGGGTGCTGTTGAGGGGGCGGCGGAAGAGGTTGGCCAGGGTGCCGACGCAGGCGTTGAGCAGGATGTTGCCGATCTCGCTCATGGCCTCCTGTTCCAGCTCGGTCAGCTCCTTCAGGGAGAGGCTGTCGCCCACCATGCGGCGGACGATTTCCAGGCCCTTTTCCTCGGGGAAGATGAGGAAGCCCTGGGCGTCGAAGGCGCCGGAGAATCGCTGGGCCACGGCGCAGATCTTGTCGCTGTGGCGGAAGCTGAACTGCTGCATGGCCTCGTGCCGCGGGATCAGCTGCAGGGTCAGCACCGACAGCTTGACCTCCTCATTGACCATGCTGGCCAGGCTGGCTGCGGCCTGGCCGACGCCGATGTTGAAGGCTTCCACCAGGGCGTCGCGCTGCAGCTCGTTCAGTTCCATGTCTCGGGTTTCGCTAGGGCAGGGAAGGAACCATTATAAATGGTCAGCCGCGGCCAGCCGCGACAATGGCTTCCGGGATGCGGTTGAGGGGCAGCACGGTGCGCGCCGCCCCCAGCTTGATGGCTTCCTTGGGCATGCCGAAGACGACGCAGGTGGATTCGTCTTCCGCCACCGTGTCGGCCCCCGCATCCACCATTTCCTTGAGACCCCGGGCGCCGTCGTCGCCCATGCCGGTCATGATGATGCCCAGGGCGTTGCGCCCGGCGAACTTGGCGCAGGAGCGGAACAGCACGTCCACCGAGGGGCGGTGGCGGTTCACCAGGGGGCCGTCCACCACTTCCACGGTGTACTGGGCGCCGCTGCGGGTCAGCATCATGTGCTTGCCGCCGGGGGCGATGAGGGCCCGGCCCGGGATCACCCGGTCGCCGTGCTTGGCTTCCCGCACCTCGATCTGGCACAGGCCGTTGAGGCGTTCGGCGAACATGGCTGTGAATTTCTCCGGCATGTGCTGGACGATGACGATGCCCGGGCAGACGGCCGGCAGCTTGGTCAGTACGGCTTCCAGGGCCTGGGTGCCGCCGGTGGAAGTGCCGATGGCGATGATCTTGTCGGTGGTCTTGACCATGGAGGCTCCGCTGCCCAGGCCGCCGGCGGAGATGACCGCGTCGGCGGACAGCTTGGGGGCGATGTTGAGGCCCTTGGCCACATTGGCGATGCGCTCGGCGTGGGAGGAGGTGCCGCTGGCCGTGGAGGTGATGATCTTGCGCACATTGGCGCGGGAGGCGGCCTTGACGGCGCCGAGCAGGTCGGACGATGCGTCTTCGAGGAACTGCTTGAGGCCCATCTTGGGCTTGGTGATGATGCCCACCGCCCCCGCCGCCAGGGCGTTCATGGAGGCTTCGGCCCCCTTCTCCGCCAGGGAGGAGCAGATCACCACCGGCGTCGGCCGCTCGGCCATGATCTTCTTGAGGAAGGTGAGGCCGTCCATGCGCGGCATCTCGATGTCCAGGACGATCACGTCCGGCCATTCCCGCTTCATGTGCTCCATGGCGAAGAGGGGGTCGGAGGCGGCACCCAGCACCTTGATGCTCGGGTCGGTTTCCAGCGTTTGCTTGACGACCTGCCGCACCACGGCGGAATCGTCCACGATCATGACTTTGATGAGGCTCATAGGCTTCCCTAGTTCTTATTGGTCCCGGCTTCGCGAAATACCAGCCAGGCGTCTCCACTCCAGATGTCGAAGACCAGCTTGCGATGGCCGGCGCCTCCGAGGTGTTCGGCAACGACGGCGATTTTTCGTTCCGCCAGAAGCCGGTGCGCAACCTCTATATTACGCTGACCTATTTGTATGCCGGCATGGTTTTCCCGGCCGGGGAACATATTGCCTCCCCCGAATATCTTGGCCCGGTAGTCCTGGGGGCGGGTGCCGGCCCGGCCGATGGCCCGGTCGAACAGGCCCATGGCCTCCGTGGCGTAGCGGCCGTCCAGCTCCTGGCCGGCCGCGGGCTGGCCCCGTTCCGGCAGGATGAAGTGGCACATGCCGCCGAGCTTCCTTTCCGGATGCCACAGGGCAATGGAAACGCAGGAGCCGAGCAGGGTCCGGATGCGGGTGTGGCCGCCGGCGAAGTGGAAATCCCCCGGATTGAGGAACACCTCCTGGACGGAGTCGGCAGGCATCAGTGTTTTTCGTAGATGGTGGGCCGCAGACACTTCAGCCGGTCGGTGATGCCGTTGAGGCTTTCCGAGTGACCGACGATGAAGGTGCCGCCCGGCTTGAGGCGGGTGATGAGGTTCTCCACCACCTTGCGCTTGGTTTCCATGTCGAAATAGATCATGACGTTACGCAGGAAAATAACGTCGAAGGGCCCCAGGTCCGGCGCCGGCTTGGTCAGGTTGACCTGGAGGAAGCGCACCCGCTCCCGCAGCTCCTTGGCCACCAGCAGGGTTCCCTCCTGGGAGCGGACGCCCTTCAGGCAGTATTTCTTCAGGTACTGGGGCGGGATGCCCTCGGTCCGTTCCAGAGGGTAATGGCCGGCCTGGGCCTTGGCCAGGACCACGGTGGAGATGTCCGAGCCGACCACCTGCCAGGGCCGGTTGCCCAGGTGCTCGGCCAGGACCATGGCCAGGGTGTAGGGCTCTTCACCGCTGGAGCAGGCAGCGCTCCAGATGTTGAAGGGCACGCCGGGCTTGGCCTTGTGCGGCAGGATTTCCTGGGCCAGGTAGTCGAAGTGCTTGGGTTCGCGGAAGAAGTAGGTCTCGTTGGTGGTCAGCAGGTCCACCATGGTCTGCAACTCCCGGCTTTCCTGGGGCGAAGTGACCAGCTGGTAATACTGGGCAAAGGTGCTGAGGCCGTAATGCTTGAGCCGGCGGGAAAGGCGCCCCACCAGGAGCACCTTTTTCGCGTCGGAAAGCTGAATGCCGGCGATCTGGTAGATCAGGTCCCGGAAGCGGCCGAACTCCTGATCGGAGATGCCCGAAGGGCCGTCCATCAGGCTGCGCTGGGTTCGGCTGCGGGAGTGCTGCCGCCCAGGTCCGCCAGGAAGGTCATTTCCTCCAGGGAGAGGACCCGGTCCACATTGAGGATGATGACGAACTTGCCGGCCACCTTGCCCATGCCGAGGATGAAGTCGGCCCGGATCTTGGCGCCGAAGGCTGGCGGCGGTTCGATATCGGTGGCCGGGATTTCCAGCACCTCGTTCACGCAGTCCACCACCACGCCGATGTCCTGGCGGGTTTCGCTGCCTTCGGACATCTGCACCATCTCCACGATGACGATGCAGGTGCGGCGGCCGATGGCCGCCGGGGTGCCGCCGAAGCGGGCCACCAGGTCGATCACCGGCACCACGGCGCCGCGCAGGTTGATCACCCCGCGGATGAAGCCCGGCATCATGGGAATCTCGGTGAGGCTGCCGTACTCGATGATTTCCTTGATGTTGAGGATGCCCAGGGCGAAGATTTCCCCGCCCAGGGTGAAGGTCAGGTACTGGCGGGACTCATCGCCGGTCTTGGCCGGAGTCGATCCGGCCTGGGGAACGAGGTTGCCCATGGCTATGCCTCCTCAGAAGCGCTCGAAATCGTGTTCGTCAGGGGCGGCCGTGGCCACGGGGCGGACCGGCTGGCTCTTCACCGCGCTGCGGGCGGTCTGGGCCGGACGGGCGCTGTAGGCCACCGCGGTGCGGCCTTCCTCGACCCGGAAGAACTGCATCAGGCCCTGCAGCTGTTCGGCCTGGCCGCCCATTTCCTCGGCGGTCGCCGCCAGCTCTTCGGAGGCGGAGGCGTTCTGCTGGGTGGCCTGGTTCAGCTGGTTCATGGCCTGGTTGATCTGGGCGATGCCGCCGGACTGTTCGGCGGAGGCGGAGGCGATTTCCTGCACCAGGTCGGAGGTCTTGCGGATGGTGGGCACCATGTTGTCCAGCAGGCCGCCGGCCTTTTCCGCCAGCTTGACGGAGGAGTCGGCCAGTTCGCCGATCTCCTGGGCCGCCACCTGGGAGCGTTCGGCCAGCTTGCGCACTTCCGCGGCCACCACGGCGAAGCCCTTGCCGTGCTCGCCGGCCCGGGCGGCCTCGATGGCGGCGTTGAGGGCCAGCAGGTTGGTCTGGTAGGCGATGTCGTCGATGATGCCGATCTTGCCGGCGATCTGCTTCATGGCCACCACCGTGTCCTTCACCGCCGTGCCGCCTTCGTTGGCTTCATTGGCGGCCTTGGCGGCCATGTTGTCGGTGACCTTGGCGTTCTCGGTGTTCTGGTTGATGGAGGCGGTGGATTCTTCCAGGGTGGAGGTGATTTCTTCCACGGAAGCGGCCTGCTCGCTGGAGGACTGGGAGAGGGACTGGGCCGTGGCGGACACCTGCTCGGAAGCGGAGGAGAGGTTGTCGGCAGCGCCCCGCACTTCGCCGATGATCTGGGCCAGCTTGGCCACCATGGCCTGCATGGCGGCGAGCAGCTGGCCGGTTTCATCCTTGCTGGAGGCGTCGATGCGCACGGTCAGGTCGCCTTCGGAGAGCTTGTTGGCGACGCCCACGGCCTGGTTTAGCGGGGTGGTGATGCTGCGGGTGATGAAGACGCCGAGGACGATGGCCAGCAGGCCGGCAATGATGCCCACGGTGATGATCTGGTTGCGAGTGGCCACCACCAGTTCGTCGGCGGACTTGCCGGTAGCCTCCATGGACTTAGTTTCCAGCTCGATTAGCTTTTCCAGGGTCTTGATGTAGTCGTTGAAGGACTTGCGCATGTCGCCCAGCAGGAGGGCGGTGCCTTCTTCCCGGGCGCCGTCATTGGCCAGCTTGATGACCTTGACCAGGTGGTCCCGGTAGGGGCCGCGGGCGGCGTTGATTTCTGCCAGGACGGCCTTTTCCTCGTCATTCATGGGCATCTTGGAGATGGCGTCGAGCTCTTCGCTCATGCGCTTGCTCATGTCGGGCAGGCGGTCGGCCTCGCGCTTGATGTCATCGGCCTTGGTCAGCAACAGCATGTTGCGCACCACGCGGGCGTTGGCATTGAGGATGTCGATGATCACGTTGGCCTTGACCACCTTGGGGAAGCGGTCCTTGACGATGACGTTGAGCTCGTCGTTGATGGCGTTGGCCTTGGTGACGGAGAGCACGGCCACCCCGGTGAGGAGCAGGACGAGGATGGCAAAGGCAATACCGAGACGGGTGCCGATACGCAAGTTGGCGATCATCTGATTCTCCTGAAATTATTAAACTTGGCTGATGCGGGGTGTATTGACGGACGACGGGGCGGCCAGGCTGCGCTCTTCCCTGCCGATGGCGATCTGGGCCAGGGCCTGGACGTCCAGGATCAGGGCCACGTCGCCGCTGCCCAGGATGGTGGAGCCGCCGATGCCGCGCAGGTGGCGGAACAGTTGGCCGAGTGGCTTGATGACGGTCTGGAATTCGCCCAGCAGGGTATCGACCACGATCCCCGCCTTCTGGCCGGCTGCCTTGACCACCACCACGTTCTCGCGCTTGGGCGGCTCGCCGGGAATTTCGAAGAGATCCCGCAGGCGGATGAAGGGCAGCACCTCGCCCCGCAGGTTGAGATAGTTGCGCTCGCCGCTGCTGGTGGCGTGGGCCTGGAGTTCCAGGCATTCCACCACCATGTCCAGGGGGATGACGTAGGAGGCCCGGTCGGCCCCCACCAGGAAGCCGTCGATGATGGCCAGGGTCAGGGGCAGGCGGATGGAGAAGCGGGTGCCATGGCCTTCCTCGGAATGCACCTCGACCCGGCCCCGCAGGCCCTGGATGTTGCGCTTGACCACGTCCATGCCGACGCCGCGGCCGGAGAGGTTGGAGACCTTGTCCACCGTGGAGAAGCCGGGTTCGAAAATGAGGTTGGCGATTTCCTGGTCGGAAAGATGGACGCCGGCCTGGACCAGGCCCTTTTCCACGGCCTTCTTGAGAATCTTGTCCCGGTTGAGGCCGCCGCCGTCGTCGGCCACGTCGATGACGATGCTGCCGGAGTCGTGGTAGGCGTTGAGGGAGAGCCGGCCCCGGGGCGACTTGCCCTTGGCCTGGCGTACCTCGGCGGACTCGATGCCGTGGTCCATGGCGTTGCGCACCAGGTGCATCAGGGGGTCGCCGATTTTCTCGACCACCGACTTGTCCAGTTCGGTCTCGCCGCCGGCAATGGTCAGCTCGATGTCCTTGCCCAGTTCCTTGGAAACGTCCCGCACCACCCGCTGGAAGCGGTTGAAGGTTTCGCCGATCTGCACCATGCGCAGCTGCAGGGCGGAATCGCGAATCTGTTCCACCAGCCGGTTGAGCAGGGAGGTGGCTTCGTTGAGGTCGGACAGGCCGGCGCGGCTGGCCAGCAGGTTGGTGCTGGCCCCTGCAATCACCAGTTCGCCCACCAGGTCGATGAGGCGGTCCAGCTTGTCGGCCTGGATGCGGATCAGGCGCGCTTCGGCGGCCTTCTTCTCCGATACCTGTTTCTGCTTGATGACGGCGGCTTCCACCAGCTCGGGCTGCACCACCTTCTGTTCGATGAGGATTTCACCCAGGGGCGGGGGCGGCGAGGCCTCCTCGCCGCCTTCCTCCGGCGGCACCGCATGCTGCTGCTTGAGGCCGTCGTCCAACTCGGCCTGGGTCAGGGCGCCGATCTTCACCAGGATCTCGCCCAGGCGCATGGTGTTTTCCGGCAGGGCCTGCAGCAGGGCGATGTAGTCCGCCAGCTTGCTGTTGGGCGGCAGGATGTGCAGGGTGCATTCGTCGCGCACGAAGTCGAAGACGGCCTCGATGGCGGCCTTGTCGGCGTCGCTCTTGAACTTGATCTCGAAGCCCAGGTAGCAGGCTTCCGGGTCCATCTCCTCGGCGCTGGGCATGGCATCGGGAATGGTCTCGATGTGCACGATCTGGCCCAGGGTGGAGAGGTAGCGCAGGAAGGAAATGGGGTCCATGCCGTTGCGCAGGACGCCGGCGCCGAAGCGCAGGGAGATGTGCCAGAAATCCGTTTCCACCAGGCCGCCGCCGGAAGCCTGGACGTCGTCCACCTTCTCCACCGGGGGGCGGTTGGGCTGCACGCTGGCCGCCGGGGCCTCTTCCTTGGCGTCGAGCCAGTCGCGCTGCAGGCGGGAGAGCAGGGAGTCGCCCTCGGCCCGCAGGTCCTCGTCGGGTTCGGCGGCGCCGGCCTCCAGCACGGAGAGCAGGTTGCCGATGTGGTCGCAGCAGCCCAGGAGCACGGCCACCAGGTCGCTGCTGACCTTGATATCGCCGTTGCGCAGCTTGTCCAGGGCGTTTTCCGCCACGTGGGTGAACGCGACGATGAAGTTGCACTCGATGACGCCGGCGCCGCCCTTGATGGTGTGGGCCGGGCGGAACACGGCGTTGATCAGGTCGCTGTCTTCCGGATTGGCCTCCAGCTGCAGCAGGGCCTCCTCCATGGCGGCCAGCTGTTCCCGGCTCTCGGTGACGAATACGGTGGTCAGTTCGTCCATGATTCCTCCTCAGCCCTGTTCCCGGGCCGGGATGACCAGGGGGTCGCCGAAGAAGGCGGCCATGTTGAAGAAGTCCAGCAATTCCCGCACGGCGGGGCTGTGGGCGACGATGCGGGCGGTCTTGTTCTGCAGCGCGGCTTCCCGCTTGGTCAGCAGGAGCAGCTGGAAGCCTGCGGTATCGACCTCGCCGACGTGGGACAGGTCGATTTCCAGGTCGCGGCACTGGCCCAGGGCTTCCATGAAGGCGGCCTTCTGGGTCAGGGCGTTGTAGATGGTCAGGTCATCCAGGATGGTGACGCGATGGGTGCCGGTGCTCACGAGTCCCCCTTAGAAGAGCTCCACCTGGGGCAGGTCCGGCTCGCCGCCGGGGGCGGACTGGTGCAGGGCCTGCTTGTGGGTGGTGCGTTGCTGTTTCATCACATAGCGGCTGTACAGCTGGTCCAGGTGCTCGGACAAAGGCTGGTACTGGAAATTGGGGTTTTCTGCCTGGCGCAGGCGTTCGGACAGGGTGGCGGCGTGCTGCTGCAGTCGGGACAGGGCTTCGATGGTGGTTTCGATCTGCTGCCGGGTGACGTCCTGGAACTGCACGCTGGCCACCGCATCCATGAACATGGCCGCCAGTTCCTGGCTGCTGCTCTGGACGGTGGCGATCACCGTGCTCTGGTGCTGCATGACCTGCTCGTAGCTATGGCCCAGGGTGGTGAGCTGGGTGGCGAACTGCTGCAGGGCGGCCCGCTCCCGGTCCAGGTTGGAGTGGGAGAGCTTGTCCTGGAATTGCTGTTCGATGGTGCTGGCGACGCCGACGATGCCCTGGTTGATCTGGGTCACCGCCGCCTCGGTTTCGCTGGAGAGCTTGCGCACCTCGTCGGCCACCACGGCAAAGCCGCGGCCCGCCTCTCCGGCCCGGGCCGCCTCGATGGCGGCGTTGAGGGCCAGCAGGTTGGTCTGGCTGGCGATGCCCTTGATCAGCTTGGTCAGGGATTCCAGGGAGCGGGCCTCGGCCACCACCTGGGCCACCCGTTCCTGGTCGGCCTGGGCTTCCTGGATGCGGTTTTCGATGTAGAGGCCCATCTCGACGATGAGCTTCTGGTTGTCGGCGATGCGGCTTTCCGACTCGTTGACCATCTGGCTCGACTCGGTGGAACTGGTGCTGACGAACTCGTTGAGGTGGGTCACCACCCCGTCCACCGCCTGCAGTCGCTCCGTGATCTGGTAGGCCGCCTCTTCGGTGGCCTGGATGACGCTGTGCAGCTGGCCCTGCAGCACCTCGTTGAAGGCCGGCACGGCCGCCAGTTCTTCCGCCACCTCTTCGGCCACGGCCTGGTAGTTGGTGTTGGTGCTGGCGAAGACCTCCTGGTTGCGCGCCAGGCCGAACATCATGTCCCGGTAGAAGGCGATGGAAACCAGGCGTTGGGCCAGGTAGGCGACGACGACGATGATCACCGTGCCGATGGCGTCGCCCAGGGGCTGGGCAACGTCGAAGGAGTTCAGGAAGTCGCTATGGAACCAGTCGTGCAGGAAGTAGACCATGAGGCCTGCTCCGATGGCGACGATGGCGAATACCAGGGAGGCCCGCCGTAGCAACAGTCCGAAGTCCATGGGCTTAGCGCAGTACCAGTTTGATGGTGTTGAGGAGCTGGTCGGCGGTGGCCGGCTTGACGATCCAGCCGGAGGCCCCTGCCGCCTTGGCTTCAGCCCGCTTTTCCTGCTGCGACTCGGTGGTCAGGAACAGGATGGGCATGAACTTGTAATTGGGCAGCTTGCGCACTTCGCGGATGAACTGGATGCCGTTCATGCCGGGCATGTTGAGGTCGGTGATGAGCAGGTCCACCTTCACCCCGGCCTGGAACTTCTTCATTCCCTCTTCCGCATTTCCAGCCTTTTCAACAGCATAGCCTGCCTTGGCGAGGATGTTGGAGATGGATAGCAGAATGGTTGCCGAATCGTCGACAAGGAAAATGGTTTTCATGGAGCAGCTTCCCTCAAGGCGTTTTTAGCTTCGAATAATGGGGGATAGGGGCGGCAGCGGTCAATTATTTCTGATTTATATCAGAGACAAGGCCCATCTGCCGCCCAGGGCTTGCGGATGCGCCCTGGCGGGCGATCCGGGGGGCGCCGGGCGGGGCTCAGCGGGGGCGTTTGTCGATGACCCGCTTGGCCTTGCCGACGGAACGTTCGATGCCGCCGACCTCGACGATGCGCACCTGGGTGGAAATGCCGATGTAGGACTTGATGTGGTGCTGCAGCTCGTGGGCCACGTATTCCTTCTCGGCGGCGGTGGCGATGCCGAACTCCGGCTTCATTTCCACGTTCACGGTGATGCTGTCCAGATGGCCGTCCCGCGCCACTTCCAGCAGGTAATGGCCGGACAGCTTGGCCTGTTTGAGGATCAATTCCTCGATCTGGCTGGGGAACACATTAACGCCACGAATAATCAGCATGTCATCGGAGCGGCCGGTGATCTTGCCGATGCGGCGGAAACTGCGGGAGGTGGGCGTCAGCAGGCGGGTCAGGTCCCGGGTGCGGTAGCGCACCACCGGCAGGGCCTCCTTGGAGAGGGAGGTGAATACCAGCTCGCCCTGGCTGCCCTCGGGCAGGACTTCGCCGGTGTTGGGGTCGATGATTTCCGGGTAGAAGTGGTCTTCCCAGATCACCGGGCCGTCCTTGGACTCGATGCACTCGTTGGCGACGCCGGGGCCCATGACTTCGGAAAGACCGTAGATGTCCACCGCGTCGATACCCAGCAGGTTCTCGATTTCCTGGCGCATGCCGTCGGTCCACGGCTCGGCGCCGTGGATGCCGATGCGCAGGGAGGTGCCCCGGGGATCCATGCCCTGGCGCTTGAACTCGTCGGCGATGTTGAGCATGTAGGAGGGCGTGCACATGATGATGCGCGGCGCGAAGTCGGCGATCAGCTGCACCTGCTTTTCCGTCTGCCCGCCGGACATGGGGATGACCGTGCAGCCCAGGGCCTCGGCCCCGTAGTGGGCGCCCAGGCCGCCGGTGAACAGGCCGTAGCCGTAGGCGACGTGGATGATGTCGCCGCGGCGGCCGCCGGCGGCGTAGATGGAGCGGGCCATGAGGTGGGCCCAGGTGTCGATGTCCTTCTGGGTGTAGCCGACCACGGTGGGCTTGCCGGTGGTGCCGCTGGAGGCGTGCACCCGCACCACCTCTTCCCGGGGCGTGGCGAACATCTTGAAGGGGTAGTTGTCCCGCAGGTCCTGCTTGGTGGTGAAGGGGAACTTGCGCAGGTCGTCCAGGCTGTGGAAGTCGTCCGGATGCACGCCCTGGGCGTCGAACTTGGCCCGGTAGTGGGGCACGTTGTCGTAGGCGTGCTTCAGGGTCCAGCGCAGACGTTCCACCTGCAGTGCGGTGATTTCGTCGCGGCTGGCATTTTCGATGGCGTCGAGGCCGATCTTTGCTGCCGTCATTTTTATATAGTCCTTGTCATGGCCCCCTCCTCCCTAACGGCTGGGGCAAGTCACGCATTTTCCGGGATTTTTCCCCCCCGCTCAATGCATTTGCCACGAAGGAGGCGGGGCGCCCCGTCGGCGGCCTGCCTTCCCTTATATACTGCGGGCGCCATGACCGCTTCCGTTCCTGCTTCCACCGCTCCCCGCCTGGGGGAGGAAATCCGCCACATTGCCCGGCACGCCTGGCCGATCCTGGTGGCCCAGCTGGCCTCCATGGGCCTGATGCTGATCGACACGGCCCTGCTCGGCCACTATGGCGCCGCCGACCTGGCGGCGGTGGCCATCGGCGGCGGCATCTACATTGCCGTCATCATGGCCTGCGCCGGCGTGCTGCAGGCGGTGGCGCCGGTGGTGGCCCACCTGCACGGCGCCGGGCGCTACGGGGAAATCGCCGCCGCCCTGCAGCAGGCCTTCTGGGTGGCCCTGGTGCTGGCCGTGCCGGCCTGCCTGCTGATGCGCTTCCCCGACCCGCTGCTGGCCATGGCCACCATGGAGCCGGCGGTGGAAGCCAAGACCCGGGCCTACCTCAACCTGCTGGCCTGGGGCCTGCCCCTGGTGCTGCTGTACCGCACCCTGTTCGCCTTCGCCAATGCCCTCGGCCATTCCCGGCCCTTCATGCTGATCAGCCTGGCGACCACCGCCCTGCACCTGCCCCTCTCCTGGTGCCTGATCCAGGGGCGCTGGGGCGGCCCGCCCCTGGGGGTGGAGGGCACCGGCTGGTCCACCCTGATCATCGTCGGGGTCGGTTTTCTCTGCGGTTTCGCTTACCTGTGGCGCTCGGCCGCCCTGGCGCCCCTGGCCCTGCTGGGGCGCTGGCACCGGCCCCAGTGGGCGCGCTTGCGGGAGCTGCTGCGCCTGGGGCTGCCCATGGGCTTTTCCAACCTGGTGGAAATCAGCGCCTTCACCCTGATCGCCCTCTTCATCGCCCGGGAAGGGGCGACCGTGGTGGCGGGCCACCGCATCGTCGCCAACCTGGCGGCTCTGCTCTACATGCTGCCCCTGGCGGTGGCCATCGCCACCCTGGCCCGGGTCGGGCGGGCGGCTGGGGCCCGGGATCAGGCCGGCATGGAGCAGGCGGTCGGTGCCGGCATGGTCCTGGCCACCGGCTTGTCGCTGCTGTTCGGGGGCTTGCTGTGGTGGGGCGCCGGGCCCCTGGTGGGGGCCGCCACGGGGGATGGCCGGGTGGCCGCGGTGGCTGTCGGCCTGGTGGGTTATCTGGCGGCCTACCAGCTGTTCGACGCGATCCAGACGGTGGCGGGCTTTTCCCTGCGGGGCTGCAAGATCACCTTCCTGCCCATGCTGATCCATACCCTCTGCTTCTGGGGCGTCGGCCTGGGGGGCGGCTGGTGGCTGGCCTACGGCAGCCCGGCCATGGGCGTGGCCGGCTACTGGGCCGCATCCACCGCCAGCCTGGTGCTGGCGGCGCTGCTGCTGGGCGGCCTGCTGTGGCGGGTGCTGGCGGCAACCCGGGAATAGGGCGCTTCGCCGGTCCTGCCTGAAAAGGCGCGTCCCGTCTCGTTGTCAGGCAAGGCGCGGCTGGCAGCGGCGCCCTGCCTGCCTTCCAGGCGATGCCGCTATTGCGGCCGCTTGTCCACCACCCGCCGGGCCTTGCCGCCGACGGCCCGTTCGATGCTGCCCACCGCCTCCACCCGCACCCGGGTGGAAATGCCGATATAGGACTTGATGTGATGCTGCAGCTCCCGCGCCGCCTGCTCGGAGACGTGGGTGCCCGCATTGGCGAACTCGGGTTTCAGTTCCACCCGGATGTCCAGCTTGTCCAGGTGGCCCTCACGCCACACCTCCAGCTGGTAGTGGGGCGACAGCTCGGCCTGCTTGAGCACGAATTCCTCGATCTGGCTGGGGAAGACGTTGACGCCGCGGATGATCAGCATGTCGTCGGAACGGCCGGTGATCTTGCCGATGCGGCGGAAGCTGCGGGCCGTGGGCGGCAGCAGGGTGGTCAGGTCCCGGGTGCGGTAGCGCACCACCGGCATACCCTCCTTGGTCAGGGAGGTGAACACCAGTTCGCCGTGGGCGCCGTCGGGCAGGACTTCGCCGGTATTGGGGTCGATGATCTCCGGGTAGAAGTGGTCTTCCCAGATGGTGGGGCCGTCCCGGGATTCGATGCATTCGCTGGCGACGCCGGGGCCCATCACTTCCGACAGGCCGTAGAGGTCCATGGCGGCGATGCCGAAGCGGCGCTCGATCTCCGCCCGCATGCTTTCGCCCCAGGGCTCGGCGCCGAAGAGGCCGATGCGCAGGCTGGAGCCGGCCAGGTCGAAGCCCTGGTGCTCGCATTCGTCAGCCAGGTTGAGGGCGTAGGAGGGCGTCACCACCAGCACCGTGGGCTTGAAGTCGGCGATGAGCTGCACCTGGCGCTCGGTCTGGCCGCCGGAAACGGGCACCGCCGTGGCGCCCAGGCGCTCGACGCCGTAATGGACGCCGAGGCCGCCGGTGAACAGGCCGTAGCCGTGGGCCACATGGACGATGTCCTCCGGTCCGGCGCCGGCGGCGCGCAGGGCCCGGGCCATGATGTCGGCCCAACGGTCGATGTCGCCGGCGGTGTAGCCGACCACGGTGGGCTTGCCGGTGGTGCCGCTGGAGGCGTGCACCCGCACGATGTCGCGCATGGGCACGGCGAAGAGGCCGTAGGGATAGTTGTCCCGCAGGTCCTGTTTGCCAGTGAAGGGGAACCTGGCCAGGTCCGCCAGGGTCTTCAGGTCGTCCGGATGGACGCCGTGGGCGTCGAACTTGGCCCGGGTATGGGGCACCTTCTCGTAGGCGTGGCGCAGGGTCTGTTGCAGGCGCTTGAGCTGCAGGGCGGCGATTTCGTCCCGGCTGGCGCGGGCGATGCGTTCCCCTTCCAGGGCGGCGGCGGACTCCCGGTGCATGGTTTTCTCCCCGACTTTTTGTCGTTGTAATAATGCTGTCCGGGATTCTGGGGGCGGCGGGGCGGGGGGCGCTTAATCTGGATCAAATGGAGGCGCTGCGGGCCCGGGATTTGTATCCATAATTATGAATGCAAAACAGCGGGGCGCCTTTTTTCTTGTGTTAATATTGGCGGACTAACAATAAGATAGCGCTCCGCTGCTGTAATCCGTTGCATAAAGAATCCGGCCTCCCCATGCCACTTTCCCCTGCCCCTGTTGCCCGCCAGCGCCTGCACGTCCGCAGCATCCAGTTGTATGGCTTCAAGCGCGAGGATGGTCTGTGGGACGTGGAGGCGCGTCTGACCGACGTCAAGGATCATGATTACCCCCTTTCCTCCGGGCTGCGGCCAGCAGGAGAACCGGTACACGATATGTGGGTACGGGTCACCATCGATCGGGAATTCAACATTCTCGCGGCGGAGACCCGGACGGACGGCATGCCCTATGTGGGACAATGCGACCGTATCAACGCGGATTACAACAGGCTGGTAGGCTTGAATCTGTTTCACGGCTTCCGCAGGGCGGTCAAGGAGCGTTTTGGCGATGTCAAAGGCTGCTCCCATCTGACCGAGCTGGTCATGGTGCTGCCGACGGCGGCGATCCAGACCTTTGCCAGTGAAATGAAAGACAACGAGGACCATGGTCACAAGCCTTATCAGCTTGACCGCTGCCATGCCCTCGAATCCACTTCGGAAGCGGTCCAGCGCTATTACCCGCGCTGGTACCGTGACCAGAAAATGGGGTAGGGGAGACACTCCTGCCTTTTGCTCGCAACTTCAACCAAGCAAGGAAAGCGCATGAAAATTCATGAATATCAGGGTAAGGAGATCCTGAGAAAGTTCGGCGTGACGACGCCGCGCGGCAAGCCTGCCTTCTCCGTCGACGAAGCTGTCAAGGTCGCCGAGGAACTGGGCGGCAAGGTGTGGGTCGTGAAGGCCCAGATTCACGCTGGTGGCCGCGGCAAGGGCGGTGGCGTGAAGGTTGCCAAGTCCCTGGATGAAGTGCGCCAATACGCCACCCAGATTCTGGGCATGCAACTGGTGACCCACCAGACCGGCCCGGAAGGCCAGAAGGTCCGCCGCCTGCTGATTGAAGAAGGCGCCGACATCAAGAAGGAATACTACCTGGCTGTCCTGACCGACCGCGCTACCCAGAAGGTCGCCGTCATGGCCTCCTCCGAAGGCGGCATGGACATCGAGGAAGTGGCCCACGCCACCCCCGAGAAGATCCTCAAGGAATTCGTTGATCCCCTGGTCGGCATCACCGACCAGCAGACCCTGAACCTGGCCCAGGGCATCGGCGTTCCCGCCGACTCCGTGGCCAAGGCCCAGGCCGAGATCAAGAAGCTGTACCAGTGCTACATGGAAACCGATGCTTCCCTGGCGGAAATCAACCCGCTGATCCTGGAAGGCAACGGCAACATCAAGGCTCTGGACGCCAAGTTCAATTTCGACTCCAACGCCCTCTTCCGTCATCCCGAAATCGTTGAATACCGCGATCTGGATGAAGAAGACGCCGACGAAATCGAAGCCTCCAAGTTCGACCTGGCCTACATCTCCCTGGACGGCAACATCGGCTGTCTGGTGAACGGTGCCGGTCTGGCCATGGCCACCATGGACACCATCAAGCTGTTCGGCGCCGAGCCGGCCAACTTCCTGGACGTGGGCGGCGGTGCCACCACCGAGAAGGTCACCGAAGCCTTCAAGATCATGCTCAAGAACCCCAAGGTCAAGGGCATCCTGGTCAACATCTTCGGCGGCATCATGAAGTGCGACACCATCGCCACCGGCGTGGTGACCGCGGCCAAGGAAGTGAACCTGTCCGTGCCGCTGGTGGTCCGCATGAAGGGCACCAACGAGGACCTGGGCAAGCAGATCCTGAAGGATTCCGGTCTGCCGATCATTTCCGCCGATACCATGGCCGAAGCGGCCCAGAAGATCGTCGACGCGGTCAAGTAAGGAGTTATTGAATGTCCATCCTGATCAACAAAGACACCAAGGTCATCACCCAGGGCATCACCGGCAAGACCGGCCAGTTCCATACGGAAAAGTGCCAGGAATACGCCAACGGCAAGAACTGCTTCGTTGCCGGCGTGAACCCCAAGAAGGCTGGCGAGAAGATCTTCGACATCCCCATCTACGCCACCGTCAAGGAAGCTGCCAAGGACACCGGCGCCACCGTTTCCGTCATCTACGTGCCGCCCGCCGGCGCTGCTGCCGCCATCTGGGAAGCCGTTGAAGCCGACCTGGACCTGGCCATCTGCATCACCGAAGGCATCCCCGTGCGGGACATGCTGGAAGTGCGCAACAAGATGAAGGAAAAGGAAGCCAAGGGCGGCAAGAAGACCCTGCTGCTGGGTCCCAACTGCCCCGGCCTGATCACCCCCGATGAAATCAAGATCGGCATCATGCCCGGTCACATCCACAAGAAGGGTCGCATCGGCGTGGTTTCCCGCTCCGGCACCCTGACCTACGAAGCCGTTGCCCAGCTGACCGAAATCGGTCTGGGCCAGTCTTCCGCCGTGGGTATCGGTGGCGACCCCATCAACGGTCTGAAGCACATCGACGTCATGAAGATGTTCAATGACGATCCGGATACCGACGCCGTCATCATGATCGGCGAAATCGGCGGTCCCGATGAAGCCGAAGCCGCCATGTGGTGCAAGGCCAACATGAAGAAGCCCATCGTCGGCTTCATCGCCGGTGTGACTGCCCCTGCGGGCAAGCGCATGGGCCATGCTGGCGCCCTGATTTCCGGTGGTGCCGACACCGCTGACGCCAAGCTCGCCATCATGGAAGAGTGCGGCTTCACCGTGACCCGCAACCCCTCCGAAATGGGCCGTCTGCTCAAGGGCCTGCTGAAGTAAGCAGCGTCCCCGGCGCAATGCCAAGGCGGGCCTTCTGGCCCGCCTTTTTCTTTTGGGGCATGCCCTGGGAGGCAGGCGGGGCGCCGCTGCTGGCGATGCCATGCCGGAAATGCCCGTCTTTCCTGCCTGAGCGGCGCCATGCTCTGTCATCGCAGACCCCGCCTGTCCGGGAAATGCCGGGCCAGGGCCCGGCCACGGTACAATCCGGCCCCATGGAACTCGACCTCACTTCTCCCGTTTTCTGGCTGGCGGTGGCCCAGATCATCGCCATCGACGTGGTGCTCTCCGGCGACAACGCCGTGGTCATCGCCCTGGCCTGTCGCAACCTTTCCCCCGAGCAGCGCAAGAAAGGCATCTTCTGGGGCGTCGCCGGCGCCGTCAGCCTGCGCGTGGTGCTGACCACCTTCGCCGCCCTGGTGATGAACCTGCCCTGGCTCAAGCTGGTGGGCGGCCTGCTGCTGCTGTGGATCGGCATCAAGCTGCTGCTGCCGGAGGACGACGACGGCCACGACATCGATGCCGCCGACCACCTGTGGGGCGCGGTGAAGACCATCATCGTCGCCGACTTCGTCATGAGCCTGGACAACGTCATCGGCGTTGCCGGCGCCTCCCATGGCAGCCTGTTCCTGCTGCTCTTCGGCCTGGCCGTGAGCATTCCCCTGATCGTCTGGTCCAGCCAGCTGATCCTCAAGCTGATGGAGCGCTGGCCGGTGGTGGTGACCCTGGGCGCCGCCCTGCTGGGCTTCGTCGCCGGCGAAATGATCGCCGCCGATCCCGGCCTGGCCCCCTGGCTGACCGGCACGCCGGCCTGGCTGCCCAAGGCCGTCGGCCTCCTCGCCGCCGTGCTGGTGGTGCTGGCCGGCAAGGTGCTGCAGGCCCGGCGCCCGGCCCCCGTCGATATTACCGTGGAGTAAGAATGGCCCTGTATCTGAGCGAAGCCGACGTCCAGTCGGTGCTGACCATGCCCATGGCCCTGGAGGCCGTGGAAACCGCCCACCGCGAACTGTCCCGGGAGGGCGCCCTGGCCGCCCAGGACACGCCCCGGGCCCGCACCCGCCTGCCCCAGACGGCCCTGCACCTGCTGCACGGCGGCCTGCCCGGGCTGGGCATCCTGGGCTACAAGGCCTATACCAGCAACCGCAGCGGCAACCGCTTCAACGTCTTTCTCTTCGACGCCGCCAGCGGCGTGCTGCAGGCCGTGGTGGCCGCCGATTACCTGGGCATGATGCGCACCGGCGCCGCCTCGGGCATCGCCGCCAAATGGCTGGCGCGGCCCGATTCCGAAGTGGCCGGCGTCTTCGGCAGCGGCTGGCAGGCCCGGGGCCATGTTGAAGCCGTCTGCACCGCCCTGCCGCTGCGCCGGGTCAAGGTTTATGGCCGCAAGCGGGACAAGCTGGAAGCCTTCTGCGCCGAGATGGGCCAGCGCCTGCCCGGGGTCGAGATCGTCCCCGCCGCCGATGCGGAAGCGACGGTGCGCGGCGCCGATGTGATCGGCACCATCACCACGGCCGCCGCCCCCCTGTTCGACGCCGACTGGCTGGTGCCGGGTGTGCACATCAATGCCGCCGGTTCCAATGCCCTGATCCGCCAGGAACTGTCCGAAGCCGCCGTGCGCCGTTGCGACCTGGTGGCGGTGGATACGGTGGATACGGCCCTGAAGGAGGCCGGGGATCTGGTGCCCCTGCTGGAGAAGGGCCGCCTTTCCGCACGCCAGCTGGTGGAGCTGGGTGATGTCATCGTCGGCCGCCGTGCCGGGCGCAGTTCGCCCGAGCAGATCACCCTGTTCGAATCCCAGGGATTGGCGGTCCAGGATCTGGTGCTGGCCTCCCTGGTGCTGGCCCAGGCCCGGGCCCGGGGGCTGGGCCAGGAACTGCCGTTCGGCGGCTGAAAACGCCCGTTTGTTTCTCGCCCGCCGGGGAGCGTGAATTATGGCGCGCCCGGCGCCGGCTTTCTCGGCGAGAATCCCATTTGACTGAGTTAAGGCGGCACTGTAAGAATGCAGAATACGCCGCTGAATAATAGGGTTGCGGCACGAGGGAGTCGGAGGGAGCCAGCATTGGGCCGTTCCGGCAGGCCATAGAAGAAGACAACTAATCAATTTGGCATTGGAGGCCCTGCGCCATGCGCAAAGCCGGATTCTGGAAGACCGACTGGTTCCTCGGCCTGGCCCTGTCCCTGGCCATGCTGGCCGCCGCCAATGGGGAGTTGATCCAGAGCCTGGAGCGCAAGGCCTACGACATGGGCGTGGCCGCCTCCAGCCGGACCCCGTCCGAGCGGGTGGCGGTGATCGCCATCGACGACCAGAGCATCGCCAACATCGGCCGCTGGCCCTGGTCCCGGGACGTCCATGCCCGCCTCACCGACCTCCTGGTGGGGGCCAAGGCCAAGGTCATCGGCAACACGGTGCTGTTCTCCGAGCCCCAGATCGATCCGGGCTACGCCTACATCACCCGGCTGCTGGAACTCTCCCGCCAGGGCGCCATGCCGGCGGAGGCCGCCGGCATCCTGCAGGAAGCCGAGGCCGCCCTCAACACGGACCGCCGCCTGGCCCAGAGCTACGGCGCCACCGACACGGTGCTGCTGCCCATGCTGTTCCAGCTGGGCGATCCCCTGGGGCGGCCGGACCAGCCCCTGCCGGAGTTCGTCAGCCGCAACCAGCTGACCCGGGTCAATGCCGGCAGCGGCTTTGCCCTGCCCACCAACGCGGTGCAGCTGCCGGTGCCGGGCATCGGCGAGAAGGCCGCCGCCATCGGCCATCTCAACGCCTCCGTGGACGTGGACGGCGGCATCCGCAGCGAACCCCTGGTGCTCAGCTACTACGACCAGTTCTATCCCTCCCTGTCCCTGCTGATCGCCGCCCGCAGCCTCAATCTCGGGCCCGCCGACATCCAGGCGACCCTGGGGGAGTCGGTGCGCCTGGGCAAGCTGCGCATCCCGACAGACCCGGCCAGCCGCATGCTGACCTTCTTCTACAAGGACCGGGAGGGCAAGCCCGCCTTTGCGGTGGATTCCTTCTACGACGTGCTGTCCGGCAAGATTCCCGCCGCCAAATACCAGGACAAGATCGTCCTCATCGGCGCCACCGCCGCCGGGGTCGGCGCCAGCCAGGTGACGCCCGTATCCCCGGCCATGGCACCGGTGCTGACCCTGGCCCACTCCGTCTCCAGCATCCTGCAGGAACACTTCTTCGTCATCCCGGCCTGGGGCCTGGGGGCCGAGCTGGCCGCCTACCTGCTGGTGGCCCTGTACCTGATCCTGTTGCTGCCCCGGCTTTCCGCCGGCGTCGGCGCCGGCCTCACCGCCCTGCTGCTGGCGGCCCTGCTCGGCCTGCATTTCGGCCTGATGCTGGGGGCCGGCCTGTGGCTGCAGCTGATGGGCGCCGCCACCCTGCTGCTGCTGGGTCATCTCCTGCTCACCACCAAGCGCTTCCTGGTGACGGAGCGGGGCAAGGAGAAATCCGACCAGGAATCGGCCGAGTCCAACCGCATGCTGGGCCTGGCCTTCCAGGGCCAGGGCCAGCTCGACATGGCCTTCGACAAGCTGCGCAAGTGCCCCCTGGACGACCAGTTGATGGAGAACCTCTACAACCTGGCCCTGGACTTCGAACGCAAGCGCCAGTTCAACAAGGCCGAGGCCGTGTTCCGCTACATGTCCGGCTACAACCCCAAGTTCCGGGACCTGGAAATGCGCCTGTCCCGGGCCAAGGCCATGTCGGAAACCATCATGCTCGGCGGCGCCGGCGCCCGCAGCAGCGGGGGCACCCAGATACTCACCGGCGGCGAGGTGGAAAAGCCCATGCTGGGCCGCTACCAGGTGGAAAAGGAGCTGGGCAAGGGCGCCATGGGCGTGGTCTACCAGGGGCGCGACCCCAAGATCAACCGGGTGGTGGCCATCAAGACCATGGCCCTGGCCCAGGAGTTCGAGGAAGACGAGCTGGCCGACGTCAAGGAGCGCTTCTTCCGCGAGGCGGAAACCGCCGGCCGCCTCAACCATCCCAATATCGTCACCATTTTCGATGCCGGCGAAGAGCACGACCTGGCCTATATCGCCATGGAGTTCCTCAAGGGCAAGGACCTGGTGCCCTTCACCAAGGCCGACCACCTGCTGCCGCCCGAGCGGGTGGCCGACATCGTCGCCCGGGTGGCCGAGGCCCTGGACTACGCCCACCGCAACAACGTGGTGCACCGGGACATCAAGCCGGCCAACATCATGTACGAGCCCGAGTCGGATCAGGTCAAGGTGACCGACTTCGGCATTGCCCGCATCACCGATTCGTCCCGCACCCGTACCGGCATGGTTCTCGGCACCCCGTCCTACATGTCGCCGGAGCAGCTGGCGGGGAAGAAGATCGACGGCCGCTCCGACCTGTTTTCCCTGGGCGTGACCCTGTACCAGTTGTGCTGCGGCCAGCTGCCGTTCCATGGCGAATCCATGGCCCAGCTGATGTTCAAGATCGCCAACGAGGCCAGCCCCGACGTGCGCCTGGCCAATCCGGCCGTGCCCGCGGCCCTGGCGGAAATCATCAACAAGGCCCTGGTCAAGGACGCGGAGCAGCGTTACCAGACCGGGGCGGAAATGGCGCGCGACCTGCGTGCGGCCTGCGCCCCCGGCGCCGGCGGCGTGGACGTGACGCTCTGAGGGGGAGGAAAACTGCGTGCATAAGAGTCTGAGCGAGGCCCTGGAAATCGCCGTCAAGACCGATCCGGGCATGGTTCGGGGCCACAACGAGGATGCGGTCTTCGCCAATCCCCATCTGGGCCTGGCCATCCTGGCCGACGGCATGGGCGGCTACAACGCCGGCGAGGTGGCCAGCGGCATGGCCACCACCCTGCTCTCGGGCGAGATCGAGGAAGGCCTGATCCTGAAAGGCGCCTGGGAGGTGGAGCCCGACGGCGAGCCCTACGCCAACGCCCTGCTGCGGGAGCGTATCGCCACCGCCAATTCGGCCATCTACCACGCCGCCCAGAGCCAGCCCCAGTACGCGGGCATGGGCACGACCCTGGTGCTGGCCCTGTTCGCCGACAACGTGGTGACCGTCGCCCACATCGGCGACTCCCGCCTCTACCGCCTGCGCGGCGAGGAATTCGTGCGGGTCACCCGGGACCATTCCCTGCTGCAGGAGCAGCTCGACAGCGGCATGCTGACGCCGGAACAGGCCCGGCTGTCCATGAACAAGAACCTGGTGACCCGGGCCCTCGGCGTGGACCCGGAGGTGGAGCCGGAGATCCGCTCCTACCCGGTGCTGCCGGGCGACATCTTCCTGCTCTGTTCCGACGGTCTCAACGACATGGTGGAGGACGAGGAAATCGGCCTCACCCTGCAGACCCTTTCCGCCAACCTGGAGCTGGCCGCCACCCAGCTGATCCAGATGGCCAACGACAACGGCGGCCGCGACAACGTGTCCGTGATCCTGGTCAAGGTCCTGCGCGACTTCGCCGCCCCCCGCGGCTGGTGGTCCCGTTTCCTGGCCTGGTTGAAATGATTTTTCGCTAAGGAATTGCACTATGGCAAAGCTGATTCTCTCCATGGACGGACTGGTCCTGAAGGAAATCCCGCTCACCAAGGAGCGGATGACCATCGGCCGCAAGCCCCACAACGATATCCAGATCGACAATCTGGCCATCAGCGGGGAACACGCGGCCCTGGTGACCATCCTCAACGATTCCTTTCTCGAGGACCTGAACAGCACCAACGGCACCCTGGTGAACGGCCAGCCAATCAAGAAGCACTTCCTGCAGAACGGCGACGTGGTGGAACTGGGCAAGTACAAGCTCAAGTTCATCAGCGACCTGCCCGCCGCCCGTGAGGGGGAGACCGACTTCGAGAAGACCATGGTGCTGCGTCCCGGCAGCATCCAGCCCCAGGAGGCGCCCGCCGCCTCCGCCGTGGGCGAGGCCACCCATGCCAACTTCGGCGACGTGCGCATCCCGTCGCCGCCGCCGGCTGCCCCCGCCGCCGCCGCGGCGCCCCTGCTGGGGGTGGTGCAGATCCTCAACGGCGCCAATGCGGGCAAGGAACTGGAACTGGTGAAGACCCTCACCACCCTGGGCAAGCCCGGCGTGCAGGTGGCCGTCATCACCCGGCGGCCCCATGGTTATTTCATCACCCATGTGGAAGGCGGCCAGTTCCCGGTGGTCAACGGCAAGACCCTGGACGCCCAGGCCCATCCCCTGGCGGACCACGATGTGGTCGAGATCGCCGGGGTGAAGATGGAATTCTTCCTGAAGAACTGAGGGGCGCGGACGCAGCGGCGCCGCACGGCCAGCCGGGGGCACATTGAAAAAGAACCTTGTCAGAATCGCCCTCGGCCTGGCGCTGGTGCTGCTCACCCTGGGGCATTCCATCCGCCTCTACCAGCATCCCCTGCTGTCCCACCTGGATGCCATCACCTACGACGCCCGCCTGCGCCTGACCCAGCCCGGCGGCCAGGACAGCCGGGTGGTGGTGGTCGATATCGACGAGAAGAGTCTGGCCGAAGTGGGGCGCTGGCCCTGGAGCCGGGACAAGGTGAGCCGGCTGGTGCGGCAGCTGACGGACCACTACGGCGTGCAGCTGGTCGGCTTCGACGTGGTCTTTGCCGAACCGGATGAAAGCTCCGGCCTGCGGGTCCTGGAGCGCATGGGCGCCACCAGCCTGAAGGGCGACGCAGCTTTCCTCGCCTCTCTCGCTTCCCTGCGCGGCAGCCTAGATTACGACGGCCAGTTCGCCGCCACCCTCAAGGGGCGGCCGGTGGTGCTGGGCTTCTACATGTCCAACGGCATTCCCCAGGGGGCGCTGCCGCCGGCGGTGCTGCCGGCCGGCACTTTCAAGGGGCGCAACATCCTGTTCACCTCCTGGCGCGGCTACGGCGGCAACCTGCCGGCCTTCCAGGCGGCGGCCCCGGCCGGCGGCCACTTCAATCCCCTGGTGGATTTCGACGGCATTTCCCGCCGGGTGCCCATGCTGGTGGAGCACGGCGGCCAGTACTACGAATCCCTTTCCCTGGCCATGGTGCGCCTGCTGCTGGGCAATGTACCGGTGCGGCCGGGCTACGCCGAAGGGGGCAGCGGTTCCGGCTATGCCGGCCTGGAATGGCTGGACCTGCCGACCCCCCGAGGGGCGCTGCGCATTCCCGTGGACGAGAACGTGGCCACTCTGGTGCCCTACCGGGGCGGCCAGGGCAGCTTCGTCTACCTGTCGGCGGCGGACGTGCTGCAGGGGCGGGTGGCGCCGGCCAGCCTGCAGGGGAAGGTGGTGCTGGTGGGCACCACCGCGCCCGGCCTCATGGACTTGCGGGCGACCCCGGTGGGCGAGGCCTATCCGGGGGTGGAAATCCACGCCAACCTGATTGCCGGCATGCTCGACGGCAGCCTCAAGCACAAGCCGCCCTACGCCCTGGGTTTCGACGTGGTCCAGGTGCTGCTGGTGGGCCTGCTGCTGTCCCTGCTGCTGCCGTCCCTGTCGCCATCCCGGGCCACCCTGCTCACCGGGGCGGTGCTGGCCGGGGTGGTGGGGCTCAACCTCGCTTTGTGGCAGTCCGGCCTGGCCCTGCCGGTGGCCGGCGTACTGCTCCTGATCCTGGCCCTCTACGCCATGAACATGTCCTGGGGCTACTTCGTCGAATCCCACAGCAAGCGCCAGCTGACCCAACTCTTCGGGCAGTACGTGCCGCCGGAGCTGGTGGACGAGATGGCCCGGGATCCGGAACGCTACAGCATGGAAGGCCGCAACGCCGAGCTGACCGTGCTGTTCTCCGACATCCGCGGCTTCACCAGCATTTCGGAAGGCCTGGACCCCAAGGACCTGGCCCATTTGATCAACGAATACCTGGGGGCCATGACCACGGTGATCCGGCACCACCGGGGCACCCTGGACAAATACATCGGCGATGCCATCATGGCCTTCTGGGGGGCGCCGGTGGCCGACCCCGACCATGCCCGCCACGCCCTGTTGGCGGCCTTGGAGATGCAGGTGGAGCTGCGTCGTCTCGACGCTCCCTTCGCCGCCCGGGGCTGGCCGGCCCTGCAGATCGGCATCGGCATCAATACCGGCCTCATGACTGTCGGCGACATGGGCTCGCCCCTGCGCCAGGCCTATACGGTGATGGGCGATGCGGTGAATCTGGGCTCCCGCCTGGAGGGCCTGACCAAGCAGTACGGCGTCGGCATCATCGTCGGCGAGGCCACCCGGGCGGCGGTGCGGGACGGCGTCTTCCGCGAGCTTGACCGGGTCCGGGTGAAGGGCAAGGATGAGCCGGTGGCCATTTACGAGCCCCTGGGCCTGGCGGGCAGCGTGCCCCAGGCCGTGCTGGATGAACTGAAACTGTGGCAGCAGGCCCTGCGCTGTTATCGTGCCCAGGAATGGGACCAGGCCGAGCTGCAGCTGATGAACCTGGTGCGCCTCAACGGTGACTGCCGGCTCTATCAGCTTTACGGCGAGCGCGTTGCCCATCTGCGGCAGCAAGCTCCGGGCGACGGCTGGGACGGCGTCACCACTTTCGAAACCAAGTAGCGGCCGGAAAATCATGAAAATCAGGATTCTCGGTTGTAGCGGCGGCATCGGCGGCCGGCATTTGCGGACCACCTCCATGCTGGTGGATCACGATGTGCTGGTGGATGCGGGAACCGGCGTGGCGGACCTCTCCCTGGCGGAGCTGGGGGCGATCGACCACATCTTCCTCACCCATTCCCATCTCGACCACATCGCCTCCTTGCCCCTGCTGATCGACACCGTCATGGACATGCGCATCGGCCGGCCGGTGACGGTGCACGCCAGCGAGGCCACCCTTGCCATCCTGCGCCAGCACGTTTTCAACTGGCTGGTCTGGCCCGATTTCAGCGAAATCCCGAGCCGGGAAACCCCCTGCCTGCAGTTCCAGGCCATGGAGCTGGGGCAGCGGGTAGATCTGGGCTGCGGCCGCAGCATCACCGCCCTGCCGGCGGAACACACGGTGCCGGCCGTGGGCTATCTGCTGGATTCGGGCAGCAACAGCTTGGCCTTCAGCGGCGACACCACCAGCAACGACAGCTTCTGGCCCCGGGTGAACGAAGTTGCCAACCTGCGCTACCTCATCATCGAGACGGCCTTCTCCAACAAGGAGCGGGCCCTGGCCATCGCCTCCAAGCACCTCTGTCCAAGCCTGCTGGCGGAGGAACTGGCCAAGCTGGCGCGACCGGCCGAGGTTTTCATCACCCACCTGAAGCCCGGCCAGATCGAGCAGACCATGCAGGAGATCGAGGAAGGCGTGGCCGGCTTTAAGCCCCGCATGCTGCAGAACAACCAGGTCTTCGAACTGTGAGCGCGTCATGGCCAAGGTGAGCGTGGAAGCCCTGGCGCGCCTTTCGCCCCTGGGCAATCTGTCGGGAGAGCGGCTGGCTGAACTGGCCGCCTACTGCCGCCTGGAAAGCCTGGCCCCGGGCCAGGCGCTGCCGCGCCAGCGCCTGGAGGCCGGGCTTTCCCTCTACCTGCTGCAGGGCGAACTGCGGCTGTCGTTTGCCGACGGCAGCGGCGCCGTGCTGCAGGCCGGCAGCGAGGCGGCTGCCTGGCCCCTGGGCCTGCAGGAGCCCCGGCCCCAGGCGCTGCTGGCGGTGGGGAACGTTGAACTGCTGGGCGTTGATGGGCAGTTACTGGACATCCTGCTTACCTGGGAACAGCTGGCGGCCAACGCCGGCGTGCAGAAAGCCCCGGCCGTTGCCCCTGCCGCCCCGGAGGAGACCACCGACTGGCGGCAGATGTCCGGCGCCTTCAATGTCCAGGTGCTCACCGCCAGCGCCCTGGGCCAGCTGCCGCCGGCCCACATCGATGTCCTGCTGCAACGCTTCCGCCGCCTGCGGGTGCCGGCCGGAGAAGTACTGATCCGGGAAGGGGACGTGGGTGATGCCTACTACCTGATCGAGTCCGGCAGCTGCGAGGTGACCCGCCGCCTCGGCAACAAGGAGGTCGTCCTCGCCCAATTGGGGGCCGGCCAGGCTTTCGGCGAGGAGGCCCTGGTGGCCAATGCCCGGCGCAACGCCAGCGTCACCATGAAGAGCAAGGGCGTCCTGCTGAAGCTGGGCAAGGAGGATTTCGATGCTTTGTTGCGGGCGCCCCTGCTCAAGGGGCTGTCCCGCGACGAGGCCCAGGATCGGGTGGCCCGGGGCGCCGTCTGGGTGGATGTGCGCTATCCGGCGGAGTTCCGTTTCGACGGCCTGCCCGGGGCCATCAACCTGCCGGTGAACGAGGTGCGCGGCGCCTTCGGCAGCCTCGATCCGAACCGGGAATACGTGGTCTATTGTCAAAGCGGACGCCGCAGCTCGGCCGTCGCCTTTCTCCTGACGCAGCAGGGCTATCAGGCCTGGTGGCTGGAAGGCGGGCTCTGGGGCCCCTTGGCCGAAACGAAGGAACAATAATGAACGCAGCACATCCCACCCCCGACAGCAGCGCCCAGGGCGACGTCAATAGCCGCCTGCTCTTTTTCAAGAACCTGCAGGCGGTCACCAACAAGATCCACGCCACCAGCAATATTGACGAGATCATGCTGGAGCTGTCCCAGGACATCTGCAATCTCTTCAATGCGGACCGGCTGACCATCTACACCGTCAGCGAAGACCGCAGCAGCATCGTCTCCAAGGTGAAGACCGGCCTCAATTCCTTCAAGGACCTGAAGCTGCCCATCACCGAGCAGAGCGTGGCCGGCTATGTGGCCATGACCCAGAAAATGGCCAATATCCGGGACGTCTACGACGACGTGGAGCTGAAGGCCTATTCCCCCAAGATGAACTTCCTGCAGGAGGTGGACAAGCGCACCGGCTATCGCACCAAGCAGATGCTGGTGGCGCCCATCAGCGACGGGGAGGGGGCTTTGCTGGGAGTGGTGCAAATCATCAACAACCGGGACGATGTGCCCTTTGCCGCCGTGGCGGAGGAGGGCGTCCAGGGCCTGGCCCAGACCCTGGCCATCGCCTTCACCCAGCGCCAGAAGGCGGTGCCGGGGGTGCGCTCCAAGTACGACGGCCTGGTCAGCGATGCCGTCATCTCCGCCGCCGAACTGGACCTGGCCCAGCGCTCGGCCCGGCGCAAGGGGCTCGATCTGGAGGAGGTCCTGGTCAAGGAATTCCAGGTCAAGCCGGCGGCCATCGGCCAGGCACTGGCCAAGTACTTCGGCGACCCCTACGAGCCCTACCGCAGCGAGCGGGTCAAGCCCATCGACCTGCTGCGCAACCTCAAGCGCGACTATCTCGAGTCCCAGCAATGGGTGCCGGTGGAGGAAACCCGGGAAGGCGTGGTGGTGGTGGCGACGGACCCGGAGCGGGTGCGCAACTCCCGGGTGGTGAACAACATCTTCCCCAAGAGCAAGGTGGTCTACCGGGTCACCACCAACCGGGAATTCCTCCAGGTGCTGGACCATTTCTTCGGTGCCCTGGCGGACGTGGCCTCGGTGGGCGACCTGCTCTCCGACCTGGGGGATGGTGACGACGAGGCAGGCGACGTTGTCGGCGACGACGTTTCTGCCGCCGCCGAGAACGAGCTGGTCAAGCTGGTGAACAAGATCATCATCGAGGCTTACCAGCAGGGGGCTTCCGACATCCACATCGAACCCCGGCCGGGCAAGGAAAAGACCCTGATCCGCTTCCGCAAGGACGGCTCCCTGGTGCCCTACATCGAGATCCCCGCCTCCTACCGCAATGCCCTTATCGCCCGCCTGAAAATCATGTGCGATCTGGATATCTCGGAGAAGCGCAAGCCCCAGGACGGCAAGATCAAGTTCAAGAAATACGGCCCCCTGGACATCGAGCTGCGGGTGGCCACCATCCCCACCGCCGGCGGCATGGAAGACGTGGTGATGCGCATCCTGGCCGCCGGCGAGCCCATTCCCCTGGACAGCCTGGGCCTGACGCCCCACAACCACGAGACCCTGAAGAGCATCATCAGCAAGCCCTACGGCCTCTTCTTCGTCTGCGGCCCCACCGGCTCGGGCAAGACCACCACCCTGCATTCCATCCTGGGCCACATCAACACGCCGGACACCAAGATCTGGACCGCGGAAGACCCGGTGGAAATCACCCAGAAGGGCCTGCGCCAGGTGCAGATCAACAAGAAGGCCGGCCTGGATTTCGCCACGGTCATGCGCTCCTTCCTGCGGGCCGATCCGGATGTGATCATGGTGGGCGAAATGCGGGATGCGGAAACCACCGGCATCGGCATCGAGGCCTCCCTCACCGGCCACCTGGTGTTCGCCACCCTGCATACCAACAGCGCCCCCGAATCGGTGATCCGCCTGCTGGACATGGGCATGGACCCCTTCAATTTCGCCGACGCCCTGCTCGGCATCCTGGCCCAGCGCCTGGCCAAGCGCCTGTGCAAGGAGTGCAAGGAGGCCTACCAGCCCTCGCCGGAGGACATGAAGCGGCTGCTGACCGAGTACTGCGAGGAGCTGACCAACACCGACAGCTGGAAGAAGGACCCCAAGGGCTCCTACGAAGCCGTCTACCGGGACTGGAACAGCCGCTACGCCAAGGACGGCCAGTTCACCCTGTATCGCCCCAAGGGCTGCCCCGTCTGCAACGACACCGGCTACAAGGGCCGGGTCGGCCTGCACGAGCTGATGGCCGGGACCGACGGCGTCAAGAAACTGATCCAGGAACATGCCCGGGTGGCCGAGCTGGTGGCCTGCGCCCTCAACGACGGCATGCGCACCCTGAAGATGGACGGCATCGACAAGGTGCTGCAGGGCATTACCGACATGAAGCAGGTACACGCGGTCTGCATCAAATAGGAGGTAGGGCATGGATACCCTGGACGATCTTTTCCGGCGCCTGGAGCAACTCAACGAGATCGGGGCGGCCCTCTCCCACGAGCGCAACCTGGATCGCCTGCTGGAGCGCATCCTGCTGGCGGCCAAGCAGATCACCCACGCGGACGGCGGCACCCTCTACCGCATGACCGAGGACGGGCGCCATCTGCGCTTCGAGATTGTCCGCACCGACTCCCTGGCCATCGCCTTTGGCGGTAGCAGCGGCCAGCCCCTCTCCTCCAAGTTCCCCGACCTGCCGCTGCACACCGAAAGCGGCGAGCCCAACAATTCCATGGTGGCCGCCTACAGCGCCCTCAATCTGCAGACGGTCAACATCGCCGACGCCTACACGGCGGAGGGCTTCGATTTCTCCGGCACCCGGGCCTTCGACGCCCGCACCGGCTACCGCTCCCAGTCCTTTCTCACGGTGCCCATGAAGAACCACGAGAACGAGGTGATCGGCGTCTTGCAGCTGATCAACGCCCAGGATCCCGTCAGCGGTGAAGTGCGGGCCTTCTCCTATGCGGACCAGCGCCTGGCCGAATCCCTGGCCTCCCAGGCGGCCATCGCCCTGACCAACCGGCAGCTCATTTCCCAGCTGGAAGAACTGTTCGAGTCCTTCATCCAGCTCATCAACACCGCCATCGACGAAAAATCCCCCTACACCGGCGGCCACTGCCAGCGGGTGCCGGAGCTGACCATGATGCTGGCCGAGGCGGTGAATGCCACCACGGAAGGCCCCCTGGCCGACTTCAGCATGTCCGACAAGGACCGCTACGAGCTGAAGATGGCCGGCCTGCTGCACGATTGCGGCAAGGTGACGACGCCGGTGCACGTGGTGGACAAGGCGACCAAGCTGCAGACCATCTTCGATCGCATCCATCTGCTGGATACCCGCTTCGAGGTGATTCGCCGCGATGTCCAGATCCGCATGTGGCAGGCCATTGCCGGCGGCCGAGGGGAAAGCCAGGCGCGCCAGGAACTGGAGGCGAGTCTGGCCCAGATGGAGGAAGACCAGCGCTTCCTGCAGCGCTGCAATGTGGGCGGCGAAGCCATGCAGCCGGAAGACCAGGAGCGGGTGCGGCAGATCGCCCGCCGCTACCGCTGGCAGGATGCGCAGGGCAAGGAAAACGACTTCCTCAGCGCCGACGAAGTGGAGAACCTGACCATCCGGGCCGGCACCCTGACCGAGGCCGAGCGGGAGATCATCAACCACCACATCGTCGCCACCATCCGCATGCTGGAATCCCTGCCCTGGCCCAAGCACCTGAAAAACGTGCCGGAATACGCCGGCGGCCACCACGAACGCATGGACGGCAAGGGCTATCCCCGGGGCCTGACCCGGGAACAGATGAGCGTCCAGGCCCGGATCATGGGCATCGCCGACATCTTCGAAGCCCTCACTGCCCGGGACCGGCCGTACAAGGAAGGCATGAAGCTGTCCCAGGCCCTCGCCATCATGCGGAAATTCCGCGACAACGGACATGTGGACGGGGATTTGCTCGACGTTTTCCTGAAGCAGCGGGTGTTTCTGCGCTATGCCGAGCGTTTTATGGACAAGAGCCAGCTTGACGTCGCCTAGTCAGAAAGTGCCGCGATAGGGATGTGTTGTGACAAAAAACGTCAGTTTTTGCGGCGTAGCCCCGGTGAAATCAAGGAAAAGCAAGCTGGCATCCTACTTGCTCATACTTGATTGAGGAGTTCCGGATATTCAGAGACTCCCATATATCCTTCTTCCAATAGGAGATTGTCATGAACAAGGTTCAGCAAGGTTTCACCCTGATCGAACTGATGGTGGTGGTTGCTATCATCGGTATCCTGGCCGCAGTTGCTCTGCCGGCTTACTCCGACTACCAGGCCAAGGGTAAGATCGCCGCCGGTCTGGCAGAAATTTCTGCCGTCCGTACCGCCTATGAAATGATCGCCAACGATGGCGGCACCCCGACCGAAGCTACCATCGGGCTTGACACTGCCAAGAGCGGCCACTGTACCTACACCGTGGACAACACCGGCATCTCCTGCGCCCTGAAGAATGCCCCGACCAAGGTCAATGGTCTGGCTATCAAGCTGGCCCGGGCTGCCGGTGGTGCCTGGTCCTGCGACGCCAGCGCCCTGCCCGCTGACATGAAGCCGAAGGGTTGCAGCTAATCCCAGGTTTTGTGATGAAAAAGCCCGCTTCGGCGGGCTTTTTTTATGGGTGGCGGCGTGTATCAGAGCACGCTGTCGCTTCTTGCCTAACTAAGCGAATTTCAACTGCCGCCAGCCAAAATGTCGGGGCCCAGGCAGCAGCGCAACAACGTCTGGGTTTCCCCGGCCCGGACCCGGTTGGAGAACCACCATACCGCGCCCTTCTTCACCGTCCACGGCGCTTCCTGGCCGGAGAGGAGCAGGGCGGCCAGTTGGCCCAGGGTGGGCTGGTGGCCGACGATGAGGATGGTCTGCCGGCTGTCGGGCCAGCCGGCGGCTGAGAGCAGGTCGTAGACGCTGGCATCGGGCGCCAGCTTGCGGCTGGTTTCGTAGGGCAGTTCCAGGGCGTCGGCGGTTTGCTGGGTGCGAACCGCCGGGCTGACCAGGATGCGGGTGTGCTTGGGCAGGCGGGGCTTGAGCCAGGCGGCCATCTGCCGGGCCTGCTTGGCGCCGCGGACGGTGAGGCGGCGGGCTAGGTCGTCGCTGCCGACCTCGGCTTCGGCGTGGCGCCAGAGGATCAGGTCCATGGCGGTCTCCGGGGACAAAGGCGCCATCCTAGCCGCTCCGCTTTGCAGTCTTGTTGCGCTTGCCGGGGGATTTTTCCCAGGGCGCCGTCTGGGCCAGGAAATCCTCGAGGAAAGCGGGCAGTTCTTCCAGCAGCAGGTCGCTGCGGCCGCCGAGCCAGCCCATGACCAGGCCGGGCCGGGCCGGCAGGGTGGGGGCCAGCAGCTCCCGGGCGGTGGCCAGGTCGTTGAGGCGCCCCAGGTGTTCCTGCAGGCGGGCCAGGGATTGGGCGTAGGGGGCGCCGTTGCCGCCGGCGGGAGCGAGGAACTCGATGGCGTAACGCAGCTTCTTGAAGGCGATGCGCAGGCGGTGGCGGCCGGCGTGGTCCAGCTCCGCCAGGTTGCGGGCCAGACGGCTGGCCTGGCGGGCGCGGCGGTCGAGGCGCCGGGCGGCGAAGTCGGCCAGGGGGCGCTGGCTGGCCGGCTCTTCCCCGAGGGCGAAGAGGTCGGCACTGAATTCCAGCAGCAGGCGGGAGTAGGCCGGCGAGCCCAGCAGGCGGCGCACTGCGAGGTGGGCGGCCTGGGAGCGGCTATTGGCGTGCCGTTCCAGGCGGGTCAGCTCGGCAACGCCGGGGAATGCGGCGTTCAGGGGAGGCAGGGTTTCGCTGAGGAACACGTCCCAGTTGCGGGCTTCTCCCAGGCCCCGGCCCAGGTCGCGCCAGGGGCCGGTCCAGCGTTGCCGGAAGGCTTCCGGCAGCACCGGGGCGAACAGTTTGAGCAGGGAACGCAGGCGGCGGATGGCGACCCGCACCTGGTGCACGTATTCCGGGCTGTCGCCGCGCTGGGCGCCGGCCTCGTTGGCCTGCAGGTGCTGCAGGCAGTCCAGGGCGGCGCTGCGGCAGGCGGCCAGGGGCGTCAGGTTCGTCTCCAGGGGCGCCGGACGGGCTTTCTGGGGCGGGCTGCGGCGGCCGGTGAACAGGGCGTAGCCCCGCTCCGCCTTGCTCGCCGCCACCGGGTGCAGGGCCTGGCGTTCGCCAAGGGCGGTGGACAGTTCCCGGGCCAGGGCGAAGAGGGCGGTCTCGGGGCCGGCCAGGAGCTCCAGTTCCAGTTCCCCCAGGGGCTCCCGCTGACCCTTGCTCTGGATGGTGCCCCGGTCCAGGGCGATCTCGATGCGGGTGCCGGGGGCCGGTTCGACGATCCAGGCGAGGCGGGTGAAATCGGTGGTGAAGGCGGCTTCCAGGCGGGGTGTGCGCTTTTCCAGCCAGCGCCGCAGGTCCCCATCGTCCACGTGGGAAAAATCGAACTGGCCGGGTGCCACCTTGGCTTCCCACTCATTGCGCCGGGCCAGGCCGCCGCTGGCCGGGTTGGCGGTCTTCACCGTCAGCAACCAGTCCCAGCCCTTGCGCCGGTGGCGCAGGGCCATGCGCTGGCCGAGCAGTTCCAGGTCGGGGGTGTCGTAATAGGTGTTGAGCAGCCGCTGGCGCTGGGGGGCGCTGCCGGCCAGGAGCGGATGCCGCAGGAGGCGGGCGGCGCCGCCGGGGGGCAGGCGCAGCTTGAGTTCGGTTTCGAGGGCCATGGCGGGGATTCTACACCCGGCGATTTATACCAATATGACAGCGGCCCCTTCGCCGCCGGGCTTGCCGCATAAAACAAAAAAGCCCCGGCAGAGGGGCTTTTCTACGGACTGCGGGCGCCGCGCCGGCGGCCCCGGAATGCCTAGAGGTCGAAGGTGCGCAGCTTTTCCACGTCGGGGATGTGGATCTTGCGGCCTTCCACCTTGATCAGGCCCCGCTCGGACAGTTCATGCAGGATGCGGGAGAAGTGTTCCTGGGTCAGGTTGAGGCGGGAGGCGATGATGCCCTTGTTGGTGGGCAGGTTCACCGTGGTTTCCTTGGGCAGGTGTTCCTCGTCCGGCAGGTCCCGCAGCAGGTAGCCGATGATGCGCTGGCGACCGGAGTGCAGGGAATAGGATTCCACGTCGGTGATGATCTGGTGCAGGCGCATGGAGAGGCCGGCGATCATCTTGCGGCCCAGCTTGGGGTCCCGTTCCAGTTCCTCGAACAGCACGGCCTTGGAGATGTGCAGCAGCTGGGAGTCGGTGAGGGCCTGGGCGTAGACGATGTAGGGCTTGTCCATGAACATCAGGGCTTCGCCGAAGGTCTGGCCCTGGCCGAGGATTTCCACCACCTTCTCGCCGCCCTGGGCGGAGGTGAAGGCCAGCTTGACCTGGCCGTAGACCACCAGGTGCAGGCCCTGGCAGGGATCGCCCTTGTGGAACAGGATGTCGCCGCGGGCCGCGTGGATTTCCCGGGTACCGCGGGCAATGCGGGCAATTTCGTCCGGGGCCAGGCCATTGAACATGGGCACATAGGACAGCAAGGCGTCGATGTTCAGATTGCTGGTGGTCACGAACGGCACTCCTCGAATGGAAAAATGGGCTCCATGGTCGCATTAGAGGCCCACGCTGACAAGCCCGGGAAGTCCCCGTCATTTATGGGGATTAGCCGCTGCCGGCGCCCGATACGGCGGCGGTCCCCATTCCCGGCAGGGGACGGGCCGGGGACGGCTATAATCGGCCCATCATTGCGCCTCTGCCGACAGCCCGGAATCCCGACTCCCCCCACTGCCATGTCCAAGCCCGATCTCTCCCG
Source organism: Azospira oryzae (assembly GCF_004217225.1). Classification (GTDB taxonomy): domain Bacteria; phylum Pseudomonadota; class Gammaproteobacteria; order Burkholderiales; family Rhodocyclaceae; genus Azospira; species Azospira oryzae. The sequence continues at coordinate 313,641 of NZ_SHKM01000003.1, read as the reverse complement.
CCTCAGCCTCAAACGGGGGCCTGCCGCCCCGGCCGCGCCCCGCTCCCGCCGCCGCACCTGGCTCATCGGCGCCGCTGTCCTCGTGCTGGGCGGCCTGCTGCTGGCCTCCCTCTCCCGGCGCGAGACCGAGGTGGAGACGGTCTCCGTCACCACCGCCTATCCCTACCAGGGCGTCACCCTGCTCAATGCGGCCGGCTACGTGGTGGCCAGCCGCAAGGCCTCCGTCGCCTCCAAGGCCACCGGTCGCCTGGAATGGCTGGGAGTGCTGGAAGGCAGCCGGGTCAAGGCCGGCGAGGTGCTGGCCCGGCTGGAGAACAAGGACGTGCAGGCCCAGGCCGATCAGGCCGGTGCCGGCGTGCTGTCGGCCCAGGCCGAACTGAAGGACGCCCGGGCCGCCCTGGAGCGGGCGAAGGACCTGGCCCAGAAGAAGTTCGTCTCCGGCTCCTCCCTGGATACGGCCCAGGCCCGCTTCGACAAGGCCGCCGCCGCCGTGGCGGTGGCCCAGGCCAATCTGCGGGCGGCCCAGGTGGGGGTGGAGCAGACCCTCATCCGCGCCCCCTTCGACGGCGTGGTGCTGACCAAGACCGCCAACATCGGCGACGTCATCACCCCCTTCTCCTCGGCCCTGGAAAGCAAGGGCGCAGTGGTGACCATGGCCGACATGGACAGCCTGGAGGTGGAAGCCGACGTGGCCGAATCCAACCTGGCCAGGATCAAGGTGGGCCAGCCCTGCGAAATCCAGCTCGACGCCTTTCCCGAGTTGCGCTTCCGCGGCGAGGTGAGCCGCCTGGTGCCGACGGTGGATCGCTCCAAGGCCACGGTCATGACCAAGGTGCGTTTCGTGGACCGGGACGAGCGCATCCTGCCGGAAATGAGCGCCAAGGTGGCCTTCCTGGAAAAGCCCATGGGCGACGGTGAGCGCCAGCCCCTGGTGGCGGTGCACAAGGATGCCCTGGCGGCCGACGGCAAGTCCCTGTTCCTGGTCGAGGCCGGCAAAGCGAAGCGGGTGGCGGTGACGGTGGGCCGCCAGATCAACGATCTGCTGGAAGTGAGCGCTAACCCGGCGTTGCAGCCGGGAGCCAAGGTGGTGGCCCGTCCCGGCGAGCGCCTGGGGGACGGGGACCGGGTCAAGGTGGTGAGCAAGTGAGCGGCGCGGTGGACGGAAGCGCCGCCGCGGGCAGCGTGCTGAACGCTGTCGGCCATCAAGCCGGACTGGGTGCCGGGACAGATGACACTGGCAGCGGCACCCCCGCGGCGCCCCTGATCGTCCTCGACAACCTTTCCAAGAGCTACCGCCGGGGCCAGCAGGTGGTGCCGGTGCTGGAGCGCATCAGCTTCAACATCGCCGCCGGCGAGTTCCTGGCCCTGATGGGGCCGTCCGGTTCCGGCAAGAGCACCCTGCTCAATCTCATCGCCGGCATCGACCGGCCCGACTCCGGCACCCTCAGCGTCGCCGGCCAGGACATCGCCGCCCTGGAGGAGGCCGAACTGGCGGCCTGGCGGGCGGAAAACGTGGGCTTCATCTTCCAGTTCTACAACCTGATGCCGGTGCTGACCGCCCTGGAAAACGTGGAACTGCCCCTGCTGCTGAAAAACCTCGGCAAGGCCGAGCGGCGGGAGCGGGCCGAACTGGCCCTTTCCATGGTGGGCCTGGCGGACCGCATGGACCACACGCCCAACGAGCTTTCCGGCGGCCAGCAGCAGCGGGTGGCCATCGCCCGGGCCCTCATCACCGACCCCACCCTGATCGTGGCCGACGAACCCACCGGCGACCTGGACCGGGAGTCGGCCGGCGACATCCTGCACCTCCTGCAGCGCCTCAATGACGAGCTGGGCAAAACCATCGTCATGGTCACCCACGACCAGCGGGCGGCGGAATCGGCCCACGCCATCATGCATCTGGAAAAGGGCGAACTCTCCGCCCGCCAGGAAATCCGTCCGCGCTGATCCCCGCACCAGGGCCTGCCCCGGGAACCAATGAAAACGGGCCTGTCCGGCATGCCATGCCGCACAGGCCCGTCCTTATTGGGTGTCAGGCCGGCCGTCTTGGGCGTCTACGATGCGTCCCCCGTGGCGCCGGCCTTCAGCTTGCGGTACAGGGTATTGCGGCTGATGCCCAGGCGCCGTGCCGCTTCCGACAGATTGCCCCGGGCCGCGGCCACGGCCCGCTGGATGGCCAGGCGGGAAACTTCCTGCAGCCGGTCCGGCGCCGGCTGCTCCATCGTCGCGGCGGCGTCGGCGGCAAGGGGGCGCTGCTGCAGTTCCTCCGCCAGGTCGTCCGGCAGGTGGGACCAGTCGATGCATTCCTCGTCCGCCTCGAGCAGGGCGGTGGCGGTGCGCAGGGCGTTGGCCAGCTGGCGCAGGTTGCCCGGCCAGGCGTAGTCGGCGAAGGCCCGGGCCACCGCCGGGGCCAGGGCCAGGCTCCGCCCGGGGGCCATTTCCGCCAGCAGCCGTGCCACCAGGGCGGAGAAGTCGCTGCGTTCGCGCAGGGCCGGCAGGGTCAGGGTGAGGCCGTTGAGGCGGTAATACAGGTCGGCGCGGAAGCGGCCCGCTTCCACCTCCTGGCGCAGGGGCCTGTGGGTGGCGCAGACCAGGGCGAAATCCACCGCTACCGGCTTGCCGCTGCCCAGGGGCGTCACCTGGCGTTCCTGCAGCACCCGCAGCAGGCGGCTCTGCAGGTTGAGGGGCATGTCGCCGATCTCGTCCAGGAACAGGGTGCCGCCGTGGGCTTCGCGCAGGCGGCCGGGGCTGCCTTCCTTGCGGGCGCCGCTGAAGGCGCCGGGGGCGTAGCCGAAGAGTTCGGCCTCGATCAGGTTTTCCGGCAGGGCGGCGCAGTTCACGGCGACGAAGGGGCCCTCCCGGTGGGGGCTGCTGCGGTGGATGGCCTGGGCCAGCAGTTCCTTGCCGACCCCGGATTCGCCGTGGAGCAGGAGGGGAATGGGTTTGCCTGCCACCTTGCGGGCCTTGTCCAGAGCCACTTTCAGCCGGGCATCGCCCGTATCCAGCGCGGCCAGGGCGTCTTGGGGAGGGGTGCTCTGTGCGGCAGTGCCGACGGGGATGGGCGCCTTGCCGGCGTGGATCTGCAGGAACAGCCTGCCGCCGCGCCGGGTGTTTACCAGCAGGGCCTGCTGGCCCTGGCGCCGGCCCCAGTCGAGCAGGTCCTCGCTGCGGCTGTCCAGCACCCGCTCCAGGGGCGTCGCCCCCAGGTCCGCCGGCTGCAGACCGAGCATGGCCAGGGCGGCCCGGTTGGCGCCGACGATCCAGCCGTCTTCCGAGAGGGCCAGCACCCCTTCGGCCACGGTGCCGATGCCTTCGGCCCGGGGATGCAGGTGCAGGCGGATGTGGCGGCGGTGGCGGGAGAGCAGCAGCCGGTTTTCGATCATCTGGGCGGCGGTGCGCACCAGGCCCTGGGTGTGGGGGTGGTGGCTGCGGTGGTCGCCGGAGATGTCCAGGGCGCCGAGGAGCTTGCCGGACGGATCGAGGATGGGGGCGGCGGCGCAGGTGAGGAAGGTGTTGCGTTCGAGGAAGTGCTCGGCACCGTGGATTTCCACCGCCGCACCTTCGGCCAGGGCGGTGCCGATGGCGTTGGTGCCCCGGTGCTGTTCGTGCCAGGAGGCGCCGGGGGCCAGGGCCACCCGCTCGGCTTTGCCGAGGAAGTCCGGGTCCCCCAGGGCATGCACCAGCAGGCCCCGGTTGTCGGCCAGCACCACCATGCTGTGGGAGGCCTGGACCTGGGCGTAGAGGTATTCCATGACCGGCTCGGCGTGGGCGACGAATTCCTGGTGGCGCTCCAGGGCCTGGCGCAGGTGCTGTTCGGAGAGGCGCGGCGTTTCCGGGTTGCGGCCCACCGGCTCCAGGCCGGCGCCGCGACTGCGGTGCCAGGAGCGCAGCAGGCGCTCGTCCACCAGGCCGGGGGGAAGCTCGCCCTGCTCGAGAAACAGGCGTCGGGCCTGGCGCAGCAAGGGAGCGCCAGCCCGCGGGTGCGGATGGTTCATCAATGTCTCCTTCGCTCCGGCCTCTGACGGGTCGGATGGTGTGGTCCGGCGAGTATAGCCCTCTGTTTCCCCGGTGCAATGCTTTCCCCGGAAGTGTCCGGCCGGGTGTGTCATTTTGGTACAGCTGTGCCGGGACGGGACGTGCCACGGGGCGGCGGCCGCCGCCGGCGGCAGGGTGTGGTGCCATAGGAATCAATGGCTTGGGCTTGGGTGACGGCGCTGGCACGGCCCTTGATAAGGAGAAGCCGGGCTCCCTTTCTGGAGCCCTGTTCGATCCCCATAAAAACGGAAGGAGACACCATGCTTTACGCGACCCCCGGCAGCGCTGGCGCCAAACACCAGTACAAGGCCCGCTACGACAACTTCATCGGCGGCAAGTGGGTGGCCCCGGTCAAGGGCCAGTACTTCGACGTCATCACCCCCATCACCGGCAAGCCCTATACCCAGGCCGCCCAATCCGGCGCCGAGGATATCGAGCTGGCCCTGGATGCCGCCCACGCCGCCGCCGACAAGTGGGGCAAGACCTCCGCCACCGAACGCTCCAACATCCTGCTGAAGATCGCCGACCGCATCGAGGCCAACCTGGAAATGCTGGCCTATGTGGAGACGGTGGATAACGGCAAAGCCATCCGCGAAACCCTCAACGCCGACATTCCCCTGGCCGCCGACCACTTCCGCTACTTCGCCGGCTGTCTGCGTTCCCAGGAAGGCACCATCAGCGAGATCGACGAGAACACCATCGCCTACCACTTCCACGAACCCCTCGGCGTGGTGGGCCAGATCATCCCGTGGAACTTCCCCATCCTGATGGCCGCCTGGAAGCTGGCCCCGGCCCTGGGCGCCGGCAACTGCGTGGTCTTGAAGCCCGCCGAATCCACCCCCATCAGCATCCTGGTGCTGGCCGAGCTGATCGCCGACCTGCTGCCCCCGGGCGTGCTCAACATCGTCAACGGCTACGGCCGCGACGCCGGCATGGCCCTGGCTTCCAGCAAGCGCATCGCCAAGATCGCCTTCACCGGCTCCACCGCCACCGGCCGGGTCATCGCCCAGGCTGCCGCCAACAGCCTCATTCCCGCCACCCTGGAACTGGGCGGCAAGTCCCCCAACATCTTCTTCGCCGACGTGGCCGCCGCCGACGACGACTTCTTCGACAAGGCCATCGAAGGCCTGGTGCTGTTCGCCTTCAACCAGGGCGAAGTGTGCACCTGCCCCAGCCGGGCCCTGATCCACGAATCCATCTACGACCACTTCATGGAACGGGTGCTGGCCCGGGTCAAGGCCATCAAGCAGGGCAGCCCCCTCGACACCGACTCCATGATGGGCGCCCAGGCCTCCCAGATGCAGATGGACAAGATCATGTCCTACCTGGCCATCGGCAAGGAAGAGGGCGCCCAATGCCTGGTGGGCGGCGACCGGGCCCGCCTCGGTGGCGAACTGGCCGAGGGGTATTACATCCAGCCGACGCTGTTCAAGGGCCACAACAAGATGCGCATCTTCCAGGAGGAAATCTTCGGCCCGGTGCTGGCCGTGACCACCTTCAAGACTGAAGCCGAAGCCCTGGAAATCGCCAACGACACCCCCTACGGCCTTGGCGCCGGGGTGTGGAGCCGGGACGGCAACACCGCCTACCGCATGGGCCGCGGCATCAAGGCCGGCCGGGTGTGGACCAACTGCTACCACGCCTACCCGGCCCACGCCACCTTCGGCGGTTACAAGGAATCGGGCATCGGCCGCGAGACCCACAAGATGATGCTGGACCACTATCAGCAGACCAAGAACCTGCTGGTGAGCTACAGCCCCAAGGCGTTGGGCTTCTTCTAAAACGTCTCCTCCCTTGGCAGGGGCGCGGCCGGTGCGGGCTGCGCCCTTTTTTTATGGGGGAGGCCATCCGCCTGGGGGGGGGCAGGTTCCACGCCGAAGCGAACGGCATACAATGAAACCCTGATGGGCGTGAGCGTGCCCGACATGGGACAAAAGAGGCCGACTGCCCGCTGAACATAAAAAGTTGATTGGGGGTTCTCATGTTTAAGCTACGTCGCAAGCTTCCCGGTGTGGTGACGTTGGTCGGTCGCAGCAGCGAACTGGCCGGCCTGCTGGAGCGGGAAAATGTCGCACCGACCCTGGTGCTTGGCTTTGTCTCTCCCCATGCGGATATCGATGCCGTGGCCCAGGTGCTGCGCTGCCGCTACCCGTCTACGCCTCTATCCCTGTGCTCCACCAGCGGCGAACTGTGCAGCGGCAGCGGCGGCCTCTATTGCGACACCGGCAACAGCTGGGATCGGGTGGTGGTCCAGCTGTTCGACGAGTCCCTGGTGGCGCGGGCCCAGGTGGTGGCGGTGCCTCTGGGGTCGGAGGATCTGCGCTCCGGTAGCATCGCCCTGTCGGCGAGTGAGCGGGTGGCGCGCATGGCGGCAGCCCTCGGGCGGGTATCGGTGGATCTGGATATCGATTACCGGGACACCCTGGCCTATGTGCTGCTGGACGGCCTGTCCAATTCCGAATCCTTCTTCATGGAAGCCCTGTACGAGTCGGGGCGCTTTCCCTGTCTGTTCGTGGGCGGCTCCGCCGGCGGCAAGCTGACTTTCGATCACACCTGGATCCACGACGGCAAGCAACGCCTGGAGAACCATGCCCTCATCGCCTTCATGAAGCTGGCGCCGGAGGTGCGCTTCGGGGTCTTCAAGAGCCAGAATTTCGAGACGGCAGGGCGCAGTTTCCATGTGTTCAAGGCATCGGTGGAGCGTCGGGCCATTGCCTCGGTGCTGGACCAGAACGGGCGCATCGTGCCCTTCATCGAGGCCCTGTGCGGTGCCCTGGGGTGCTCTCCCGGGGATCTGGAAGCCAAGCTGGCGGACTATTCCTTTGCTATCCGGGTGGGCAACGACCTGTTCGTGCGTTCTGTTTCCGCCATCGATCCGGCTGCCAACGAAGTGCGCTTTTTCTGCGACGTGGCGCCTGGTGAAGAACTGCAACTGGTACGCCGCACCAGTCTGGTGGAGCAGACCAGCCGGGACTTCCAGACTTTTCTCCAGGGCAAGCCAGGGCGGCCCGTCGCCGGCATCCTCAACGACTGCATCCTGCGCCGCCTCAACAACAGCCGGGAGCTGGGCGCCATGGCCCGGGTCATGGATGGCGTGCCGGTAGCCGGTTTTTCCACTTTCGGCGAAATCCTCGGCCTCAACCTCAACCAGACCCTGACGGCCGTATTCTTCTTCCGGGTGGCGGCTGGCGAACGCTTTCGCGATCCCTATGTGGATGATTTCCCCGTGCGTTACGGGGAGTTCAAGGCATTCTTCCTGCGTCGGCGCATTGCCGAATACTCCGGCTTGTCCCGGGCCGTGGTGCGGCAGGTGGCCGACTACGAGAGCGGCCTCTTCGACAGCCAGTACGATCCCAGCCAATTCACCGGCGGTTTTGCCGAAGTGGTGTCCGGCCTCAATGCCCTGGGAGTCCAGTTGTGCCAGGCCCGAACCCAGCAGGAAGAGACTTCTGCCCATCTCAGCTCCAGTGCCGATGATCTCTACGGCTCGGTAGAGCAGTTGTCCCGTAGTGTTGGCGAGCAGCGGCGTGTGGTGGGCGAAGCGGAAGACATGGTGGAGCGGCTCTCTGCCGAATCCCTGCGCGTGGCATCCAGCGCCCGGGATCTGGCCGAGGCCGGCAGCCATATTCGCAGCGTGGTGGAACTGATCCAGCAGATTGCCGACCAGACCAACCTGCTGGCCCTCAATGCCGCCATCGAAGCTGCCCGGGCTGGCGAACAGGGCCGCGGTTTTGCCGTGGTGGCGGACGAAGTGCGCAAGCTGGCCGAGAAGTCCCGCCTCAGCGCCGACGAGATTGGGGTGGAAGTGGACCGGCTGGCCAAGGATATCGGCGATGTGGCGCAATCCATTGAACTCAATTCCGGCGATGTTGCCCGCCTCGCCCCCATTCTCACCAGCCTTTCGGCCATTAGTGCCGAGTCCGATACGGCCGCCCAGCATACCCGTAGCGTGGCCGATGCCCTCAAGGGGTTGATTCCCTGAGCCGACAGCAGCGCAGCCTTGCCGTGGATGGCGGGTGGAAACTTTTCCCGGGGGCCGCACTCTACCTGCGGCGCCCCGGATTCTTCGCCTGATGCCGACGCCCCGGCCTGCCCCGGGGCGTACCTCTCCCTACTTTCGCCGGGCGCCCGAGTTTCCGCCATGCCCGACTTTAGTTTTCCCTTCGACAACAGCTACGCCCGGGACCTGCCCGGCTTCGCCGTGCCCTGGCAGCCTGCCACCGTTCCGGCCCCCCGGCTGCTGCACTTCAACCCCGGTCTGGCCCGGGAACTGGGCCTGCCCCTGGCGGAGGCCACGCCGGATCAGCTGGCCGCCCTGTTCTCCGGCAACGCCCTGCCGGAGGGCGCCAGCCCCATCGCCCAGGCCTACGCCGGCCACCAGTTCGGCCAGTTCTCGCCCCAGCTGGGCGATGGCCGGGCCCTTTTGCTGGGGGAGGTGATCGACGGCCAGGGCCGCCGCCGCGACATCGCCTTCAAGGGCTCGGGTCGAACCCCCTTCTCCCGCAGCGGCGACGGCAAGGCCGCCGTGGGCCCCATGCTGCGGGAGGTGCTGACCGGCGAAGCCATGCACGCCCTGGGCATTCCCAGCACCCGGGCCTTGGCCGTGGTGGCCACCGGCGAGCCGGTGCGGCGGCAGCGTCCCCTGCCCGGCGCCGTCCTCACCCGGGTGGCGGACAGCCATCTGCGGGTCGGTACCTTCCAGTTCTTTGCCGCCCACGCCGGCCCGGCCCAGGTGCGGCAACTGGCCGACTACACCATAGCCCGCCACTACCCGGAACTGGCCGGGGCGGAGAATGGGTATCTGGAGTTGCTGCGGGCCGTGGCCGAGCGCCAGGCCGCCCTGGTGGCCCGGTGGATGGCGGTGGGCTTCATCCACGGCGTCATGAACACGGACAACATGAGCCTCGCCGGCGAAACCATCGACTACGGCCCCTGCGCCTTCATGGAAGCCTACGATCCGGGGGCAGTGTTCAGCTCCATCGACCGCCAGGGCCGCTACGCCTACGACCAGCAAGCGGACATTGCCGCCTGGAACCTGGCCCGCTTCGCCGAAACCCTGCTGCCCCTCATCGATGCCGACACCGAAAGGGCCGTGGCGCGGGCCACGGCCATCATCGAAGCCTTCCCCGCCCGCTACCAGGAGCATTGGCAGGCCGCCCTGAAAGCCAAGCTGGGCCTGCCTGACAGCGGGGCGGAGGCCGAGGCTCTGGGCGCCGACTGGCTGGTCCTGCTGCAGGCCCAGTCCGTGGATTTCACCCTGGCCTGGCGTTATCTGGGGGAAGCAGCCGAAGGCCGGGAGGAGCGGCTAAGAACGCTGTTCGCCGATGGCGCCGCCCTCGCAGCCTGGCTGCAACGCTGGCGCCGGCAGTGCACCGCCGCCGACGGGGAGGGGAGCAACGCCGGCGTGGCCGGGGCCGCCCGGGCCGCCGCCATGGCCCGGCACAACCCCTGGCTCATTCCCCGCAATCACCAGGTGGAAGCGGCCCTCGATGCCGCCGAGCAGGGCGATCTCGCCCCCTTCCACCATTTGCTCGGCGCCCTGGCCGAGCCCTGCCGGGAACAGCCCCGCCACGCCGACCTGGCCGAACCGGCACCCCGGGAATTCATGCGGACGTTTCAGACGTTTTGCGGGACGTGATCTCTGGTTTTGGGTTGATGGCTTCTGGTGATGGCGATTCAACTTTTTCTGCCATCACGGTGGGGTCCCAATACTCCCGAATAGACAGCAAAGGCGGTTAAGCATCCCCCGAGCGCCAGGAACACAGCAGCATCCCAATCCTGTGAGATTTTTCCATGCAGTAGAAATGACCACAGAAAGTCCCGAATATCCTTGCGTCGGACAAAGGAAAACAGCAATAGCGTTATGCCACCGATGGCGCTTAGTGCCCCGAGGTATTCGAGAAGAGCTTTTCTCATAGGAGATCCCTATTGCCCTGGTCGCCCTGGTGATTCTTGATGGCTTGGTCTGTGCGGTGACTGAAACACGATGCAGTAAGCAGCACGGAAGCAATATGCTGAGACTGCAGTCAGGAAAGATGCACCAATTGAGAAGGTGAAAAAGCTGCCGTTGAAGCGTCGAGCACCGAAACCTGCAACGAAGACCATACTGCCCATGAGAATTATGAAGATGGTTGCGGGCACCTCTGTGCCCTTCTTTCGAACGCCTTCAACAGAGCCTTCAAAATCGGTGAGAAGAAGCGCGATGAATAAGAAAGGCATGGACATCAACATTAGCGAAGAATGAAGTCTTGGCAATACTTCATAAGACTCATGTAGTCGTGCTATCGAGGGAATGTATTGCCCAAAAGCCTCCCAAGCATAGACCCCAATATTGTTGAGATAGCCTGCAGAGAGCCCACCGGCAATCATCTGCCCATATAAGAACCACGCTAGGACAATCAGCCAGAATCGAATTTGTAGCTTTCGCATATGTTGTGTGGGATGACCAGGTTGCTCAAATAGTTGCCCATATTCTAAGAGCATGTAAGCGGTGGTTGTTGGTGAATGACGATCCAGTTGCATGCCTCCATGCATCGAGCCCTTCCCATAACCTGCCTGGAACTCCGCTCCGCCTATAATGCAATATCTCCCGGAGTCCCCCGTGCTTTTCATCCTCCTCAACCTCGTCCTCCGCAACGCCTTTCGGCACAAGCTGCGCACCTTGCTGACCCTGGTGGGGTTGATGGTGGCGGTGTTGTCTTTCGGGCTGTTGTCCACGGTGGTGGATGCCTGGTACGCCGGGGCGGAGGGGGCGTCCAATGCCCGGCTGGTGACGCGCAATTCCATTTCCCTGGTCTTTCCCTTGCCTTTGACCTACAAGCAGAAGATCCGGCAGATCGACGGGGTCAAGGCCATCACCACGGCCAACTGGTTCGGCGGCATCTACAAGGAGCCGAAGAATTTCTTTCCCCAGTTCGCGGTGGACCCCAACTATCTGGAGCTGTACCCGGAGTACCTGCTCAGCGACGACGAGCGCACCGCCTTCGCCCGGGACCGCAAGGGAGCTATCGTCGGGCGCAAGCTGGCAGCCCAGTACGGCTTCAAGGTGGGGGATGTGGTGCAGTTGAAGGGCACCATCTTTCCCGGCACCTGGGAGTTCGTCATCCGCGGCATCTACACCGGGCGGGACGCCAAGACGGATGTGGCCCAGATGCTGTTCCACTGGGACTACCTGAACGAGGTGGCCAAGGTGCGCTATCCGCGGCGGCAGAACCAGGTGGGGGTCTATGTGGTGACCATCGACGACCCGGGGCGGGCGGCGGAGCTGTCGCGCCTCATCGATGCCGAATTCCGCAACAGCGCGGCGGAAACCCTGACGGAGACGGAGAAGGCCTTCCAGCTTTCCTTCGTCTCCATGACCGAGGCCATCGTCGTCGCCATCCGCATCGTTTCCTACGTGGTCATCGCCATCATCCTGGCGGTGATGGCCAACACCATGGCCATGACGGTGCGGGAGCGCACCAGTGAATATGCCACCCTGAAAGCCCTGGGCTTCGGCCCCGGCTTCGTGCGGGGGCTGATCTTCGGCGAGTCGGTGGCCATCGCCGCCATCGGCGGCGGCCTCGGCATCGCCCTGACCTTTCCCGCGGCGGCGGCCTTCGCCCAGGCCATGGGCACCCTGTTCCCCATTTTCTTCGTCTCCGGCACCACGGTGCTGCTGCAGGCCGCCTGCGCCTTGGGGGTGGGCCTCATCGCCGCCTGGTTCCCCAGCCGGCGGGCGGCCCGCATCCCGATCGTCGAAGGGCTGCGCAGCGTCGCTTGACCATGGCCATTCCCCTTTCCTATTCCCTGCGCAACCTGGCGGCACGCAAGCTGACCACGGCCCTCACCGCCGGCGGCATGGCCCTGGTGGTGTTCGTCTTCGCCACGGTGCTGATGCTGGATGCGGGGCTGAAGAAGACCCTGGTGGATACGGGCAGCCCGGACAACGTGGTGGTGACCCGCCGGGCCTCCGGCACCGAGGTGCAGAGCGGCATCGAGCGGGGGCCGGCGGCCATCGTCGAGAGCCTGCCCCAGGTGGCTCTGGGGGCCGGCGGCCTGCGCATGCTGTCGAAGGAGACGGTGGTGCTGATCTCCCTCAATAAGCGGGTGGCCGAGGGGGCGGCGGCCAAGCCTTCCAACGTCATCATCCGCGGCCTGTCGCCGGTGGGGCTGCAACTGCGGCCCCAGGTGCGCCTGGTGGCGGGGCGGCCGTTCCGCCCCGGCTCCAACGAGATCGTCACTGGCCAGGCCATCGCCAGCCGCTTCAACGGCGCCGGCCTGGGCGAAACCATGCGCTTCGGCGCCCGGGACTGGGTGGTGGTGGGGGTCTTCGATGCGGGCGGCAGCGGCTTCGATTCGGAGGTGTGGGGCGATGCGGAGCAGCTGATGCAGGCCTTCCGCCGGCCGGTGTTCTCTTCCCTGATCTTCCGCCTCAACGACCCGGGCGCCTTCGCCGCGGTCAAGGCGGCCATCGAGGACGACCCGCGCCTGACCCTGGAAGCCAAGCGGGAAGCCCAGTTCTACGCCGACCAGTCGGAGGCCCTGTCCAAGTTCATCAGCATCCTGGGCATCACCCTGTCGGTGATTTTTTCCATCGGCGCCATCATCGGTGCCATGATCACCATGTATGCTGCGGTAGCCAACCGCACCGGCGAGATCGGCACCCTGCGGGCCCTGGGCTTCAACCGCCGGGCCATCCTGCTGGCCTTCCTCGCCGAATCCCTGGGTCTGGCACTGCTGGGCGGGCTGGTGGGGCTGCTGTTGGCCTCCACCATGCAGCTGTTCACCATTTCCACCATGAACTGGCAGTCCTTCGCCGAACTGGCCTTCACCTTTTCCCTCGATGCGGGCATCGTCGTCAAGAGCCTGCTCTTTGCCCTGCTCATGGGCCTGCTGGGCGGTTTTCTGCCGGCCTTCCGGGCCGCCCGCATGAACATCGTCGAGGCCCTGCGCGCCGCCTGAGCGGTCCCCGGCCTTATACTTGATCCAATTCCTTACGGAGAAACACCCATGGCAGCTCCTGCCGATACCGTCAGCATGGCCCTGTTCTGCGACTTCGAGAACATCGCCCTGGGCGTGCGCGACGCCCAATACGAAAAATTCGACATCAAGCCGGTGCTGGAGCGCCTGCTGGTCAAAGGCTCCATCGTGGTCAAGAAGGCCTACTGCGACTGGGAGCGCTACAAGACCTTCAAGGCCACCATGCACGAGGCCAACTTCGAGCTGATCGAAATCCCCCACGTGCGCCAGTCCGGCAAAAACTCCGCCGACATCCGCCTGGTGGTGGACGCCCTGGACCTCTGCTACACCAAGTCCCATGTGGACACCTTCGTCATCATCTCCGGCGATTCCGACTTCTCGCCCCTGGTCTCCAAGCTGCGGGAAAACGCCAAGCACGTCATCGGCGTCGGTGTGAAGCAGTCCACCTCGGACCTGCTCATCGCCAACTGCGACGAATTCATTTTCTACGACGATCTGGTGCGGGACCGGGAGGCCAAGCGGGCCGCCGCCAACCGCAAGGACCCGGCCAAGGAGGCGGCGCCCCGCCGTTCGCCGGAAGACGAGAAGAAGCGCAAGGACGACCAGGATGCCCGCCGCGCCAAGGGCATCGAACTGGCCATGGCCACCTTCGAGGACCTCATGGCCGAGCGCAGCGACACCGAGAAGCTGTGGGCCTCGGTGCTGAAGGAGGCGATCAAGCGCCGCAATCCGGGCTTCAACGAGTCCTACTACGGCTTCCGCGCCTTCGGCAACCTGCTGGAAGAGGCCCAGAACCGGGGCCTGCTGGCCTTTGGCCGGGACGAGAAGTCCGGCGCCTACGTAGCCCGTCCGGGCAATGTGTCGGTGCGGGAAGTGACGCAACCGGAAGAAAGCCCTGCCGAAGCGCAGGCGCCGGCCGCCGAGATGGCGGAAGCGCCGGCCCGGGAAGGACGCGGCGGCAACCGTCGGCGCGGCCGCGGCCGCGACGGCGCCAAGGAAAACGGCGTGAAGGATGGTCCCCGGGTCCAGGAAGCGGCAGCCGAGGCCCCCGCCCCGGCAGCGGCCCCCGCTCCGGTAGTGGTGGAAGCCGTGGCAGCGCCCGCTGTGACCGCCCCGGCGGCAGTCGAAGCGGTCGCCGCCAGCCCGGCCGCGGCCAGGAAGCCTTCCGGCCGCGGCGAGTCTTCCGGGGCCCGCAGCGGCGCCCGTACCCGGGCCCGCAAGACGGCCGCCGCCCAGGAGATCGAAGCCGCCAAGAAGACGCCGGCCAAGGCCAAGTCCGAACCCAAGGCCGCCGCCAAGGCTGCGCCCCAGGCGGAGGCAGCGCCTGCTGCTGCCGCCGAAGCCGCCGCCAAGCCCAAGACCCGGCGCGCCCCGGCCAAGCGGCCGGCGAAGAAGGCCGCCGCCGAGTAGGGCACTATCAAGGGGATGGCCGCACAGGCAGGCGCCATGGGCCTGTCGGGCAGGCCTGCCTGAAGAGGCCCGTCCCTTCTGGGTTTGCGCCGCCCGCTTCCGCCATGTCTTGGCCGATGCAGGTCAGGACCAGCCCCAAAAGAAAAAGCCGCGATTGCTCGCGGCTTTTTTTTACCTTCTTTTACCCGAAAGGCCGGGTAAAAATCCGGTGTCTCAGGCGGCCTGGGCCGGAATCTTGTTGCCGATGCGGGCAATGCGATTCTGGGAATCGACGTAGATCAGCTGGGGTTCGTGCTTGGCCAGTTCCACTTCGGTGTAGGTGGCGAAGGTGGCGATGATCAGGATGTCGCCGGGCGCAGCCTTGCGGGCGGCGGAGCCGTTGACGGAAATGACGCCGGAGCCGCGTTCAGCCAGGATGGCGTAGGTGGTGAAGCGCTCGCCATTGTTCACGTTCCAGATGTCGATCTGTTCGTATTCCTTGATATTGGCCGCGTCCAGCAGGTCCTGGTCGATGGCACAGGAGCCTTCGTAATGCAGCTCCGAGTGGGTGGTGGTCACCCGGTGGAGCTTGGACTTGAGCATGGTTCTCTGCATGGCTTCACCCGTAGGCAAAAGGTAAGGGGAACGGCATTTTAACGGCTCACCGCCGTCTGTCAACGCCCAGTTTTTGAATTAAATCTCAAGATTATCAATGAGTCGCGTAACGCCGAGGCGCGCGGCGGCCAGCACCACCAGGGGTGCATCGGGACTGCCGGGAAGTTGGAGGTCGGCTTGCTGCCGCACCGCAACATAGTCCGCCTTCCAGCCGGCAGCGTCAAGGGCGGCCATGGCGGCCCGCTCCAGGGCCGGGTAGTCCCGGTTGCCGGCGCGGATGGCGTCCCGCAGCCTGTTCAGCTCCCGCGCCAGGCGCGGTGCCTCGGCCCGTTCGGCGGGGGTCAGGTAGCCGTTGCGGGAGGACAGGGCCAGGCCGTCCTCGGCCCGAACCGTCTCGCCGCCCAGGATGCGGATGGGCAGGGCCAGCTGGCGCCCCATGTTGCGCAGGACCATCAGCTGCTGGTAGTCCTTCTTGCCGAAGAGGGCGGTCTGGGGCTGGACGATGTTGAACAGCTTCAGCACCACGGTGGCAACGCCGCGGAAGTGGCCGGGGCGGAATTCGCCCTCGAGCCAGTTCTGGATTTCCGGCGGCTCCACCTGATAGGTCTGGGGTTCCGGGTAGAGGTCGGCTTCGGTGGGGGCGAACAGCACGTCCACGCCCGCCGCTGCCAGCTTGGCGCAGTCGGCCTCGAAGGTGCGCGGGTACTTGTCGAAGTCCTCGCCGGGGCCGAACTGCAGGCGATTGACGAAAATGCTGGCGACCACGGTCCGGCCGTGCTGGCGGGCCTGGGTCATGAGGGAAATGTGGCCCTCGTGCAGGTTGCCCATGGTGGGCACGAACACCACCTCGGGTTTGCCGGCAAGGGCGGCGCGCAGGTCGTCGACCCGGGAAAAGATCTGCATGGCTGTTTCTCCTGATGGCCGGGCCGTACTTGGCGGCCCGTTGCCGGTGGGGTGACTCAGTAACAGTGTTCGGCGGCGGGGAAGGTACAGTCCTTCACCGCCGCCACGTAGGCGGCGATGGCGGCAGCCACGGAGGGCTGGCCGGTCATGAAGTTGCGCACGAAGCGGGCCTTGCGGCCGGGGGCGATGTCCAGCATGTCCTGCAGCACCAGCACCTGGCCGGAGCACTCCACGCTGGCGCCGATGCCGATGGTGGGGATCTGCAGGAGGGCGGTGACCTCGGCCGCCAGGGCCTGGGGAATGGCCTCCAGGACCACCATGCTGGCGCCGGCGGCCTGGATGGCCAGGGCGTCGGCCTTGAGCTGGGCTGCGCCGGCCTCGTCCTTGCCCTGGACCCGGTAGCCGCCCAGCTGGTGTACCGACTGGGGCGTCAGGCCGATGTGGCCGCATACCGGGATGCCGCGGTGGGTGAGGAAGCGCACCGTCTCGGCCATGTCCTCGCCGCCCTCGATCTTGACCATCTGGGCGCCGGCGGCCATCAGCTGCACGGCGTTGCGGAAGGCCAGTTCCGGGGTTTCCTGGTAGGTGCCGAAGGGCATGTCGGTGATGATCAGGGGGCGGTCGCAGCCCCGGGCCACCATGGCGGTGTGGTAGACCATGTCGGCCAGGGTCACCGGCAGGGTGGAATCGTGGCCCTGCACCACCATGCCGAGGGAATCGCCCACCAGCACGGTATCGACCCCGGCGTTGTCGCAGAGGCGGGCAAAGCTGGCGTCGTAGCAGGTCAGCATGGCGATTTTTTCGCCGGCGGCCTTGAGCTTGGCCATGTCGGTGATGGTCAGGCGGCGGGTCGTGGATTGGCTGGACATGGGTTCATTCTCCCCGGTTGAAGTATTCCCGGTGGCCGCGCATGGCGGCGAGCCGTTCCAGGAGGAGGTGGAAGTCGCGGTCCTGATCGACGAAGTTGAGTCGGTCGGAATTGACGATCATCACCGGCGCGGCATTGTAGCCGTAAAAAAAGCGGCTGTAGCTTTCCGCCAGCTGGGTCAGGTACACGTCGCCGATGCGCCGCTCCATGTCCAGTCCCCGCTTTTTCACCCGGGCGATGAGGTTTTCCGGGCTGGCCTGCAGGTAGATCACCAGGTCCGGCGACACCACCTGGGGCGCCAGGGTGTCGTAGATCTGGCGGTAGAGCTTGTACTCGTCCTCGGCCAGGGTGAGGCGGGCGAAGATCGGGTCCTTCTCGAAGAGGAAGTCGGAGACCACGGTCTGGCGGAAGATGTCCGGCTGGGCCAGGTCCCGCAGCTGGTCCTGGCGCTGGAAGAGGAAGAACAGCTGGGTCTGCAGGGCGTAGCGGCTGCGCTCCTGGTAGAAGCGGGTGAGGAAGGGGTTGAGTTCCGGCTGCTCCAGCAGCAGCTGGCATTCCTTGCTCTGGCCCAGATGCTCGGCCAGGCGCCGGGCCAGGCTGGTCTTGCCGACGCCGATGGGGCCTTCCACCACGATGTTGCGGGCGTGCTCGAGCAGGTTGCGGGCTGGGGTACCGGGCATGGGCGGCGGGATGGGGTGTGGGTCGGGACGGGAAAAAAAGCGCCGGGTCCAGCCCGGCGGCTCTATGGTACGGCAGGCAGGTCCGGGAGGCCAGAGGGGCGGCCCGGACCGTCCGGCCTCAGTGTTCCAGGCAGAGCACGTCGGGGGATTGCTCCCCGGCCTGGGCCATGCGCTCCAGGCAGTCCAGGACCTCCTCGGAGGCCGCCTCCATGTGCTCCAGGAGGGCCACGCCGCCGTCGAAATCGCCCAGGCGCAGGCGTTCCAGGGCTTCCTTGCCGCTCTTGTGCACGTTGATGTGGGGCGCTTCCAGGGCCCGGTAGCCGTCCAGCAGGGAGAAGCACTCCCGGCCCTCGCCCTCGTAGTACCACTTGCCCAGGCGGCAGGAGGTATGCACGGCGAAATCCTCCGGACGTTTCTGGGAGGCGCCCATGAAGACCTTGTACACCTCGAACTTGAACACCAGGTGGTCCATCTTGGCCAGTTCGGTGAAGCTGCGCAGGGCGGCCACGGCCACGGCGGTCTCGATGTGGCGGGAGAGGCCGATGATGTTGTCCAGGTTCTCCGTCGCCTGCTTGCCCTCGTGGCTGGAGTGGTCCGCCTCCTTGGCCAGGGAGGAGATGCTGGCGTGGGCCGAGACGGTGTCGTGGCGGATGGCGCTGACCAGGCCGGAAATCTCGTTGGTGGCGGTGGCGGTGCGTTCGGCCAGCTTGCGCACCTCATCGGCCACCACGGCAAAGCCGCGGCCCGCCTCGCCGGCCCGGGCCGCCTCGATGGCGGCATTCAAGGCCAGCAGGTTGGTCTGGTCGGCGATTTCCTTGATCAGGTTGAGGATGCTGCCGATCTTCTCGGTGCTGGCATTGAGGCCTTCGACCTGGCCCATGGTGGTCTGGGACTGCAGGGCCAGCTGGCTCAGGTTGGCGCTGATGCCATGCATCTGGGCCTGGCTGTCGGTGGTGATGCGGCCGGCGGTGACGGCCTCTTCCTTTTCCGTCTT
This sequence comes from Azospira oryzae, assembly GCF_004217225.1. Taxonomy (GTDB): domain Bacteria; phylum Pseudomonadota; class Gammaproteobacteria; order Burkholderiales; family Rhodocyclaceae; genus Azospira; species Azospira oryzae. The sequence continues at coordinate 295,196 of NZ_SHKM01000003.1, read as the reverse complement.
CAGGCTGTGGGCCATGGCGGCCATGGTGCCCTGGGACTTGGCCAGGCTGGAACCGAAGCGGTCCAGGTTGTGCAGCAGCTTTTCCCAGCCCCGGGCCACGGTTTCGGCGGCGTGGCACTTCTGCTCCAGGGTCTGCTGCTCGTTTTCCAGATTGGCCACCTGGGAGCGCAGGCTGGCGTTCTCGTTCTGCAGGGCGGCAAGGGCCGCTTCTAGTTCTCGTTGCCGCTGGTTGTTGCCGAACAATGCCACAGACATCTCCCTAAGTTATTTTGACTATTAGCAAAGGGAGATATTAATAGCCTTTATAAGAGTGTGGTTATGAAATAAGCCGCAAGCTGGCATTTCCTGACCGGATCAGCTGCGGAATATGAAGTAAACGGCCCCCAGCAGGCACAGGCCGGCCCACAGATAATCGAGCTTGAGGGGCTGGCCCATGTAGAAGACGACGAAGGGCACGAAGACGGTGAGGGTGATGGCTTCCTGCAGGATCTTCAGCTGGGCCAGGGTGAGATCGGTATGGCCGATGCGGTTGGCCGGCACCTGCAGCAGGTATTCGAAGAGGGCGATACCCCAGGAGATCAGGGCGGCGATCCACCAGGGCTTGTCCGCCAGGTTCTTCAGGTGGGCATACCAGGCGAAGGTCATGAAGACGTTGGAAGCGGAGAGCAGCAATACCGTCTTCCACAGCACCGGCAGTTCGGTCCACAGGCTCATAGTTTCTCGATCCGTTGGTTGGCCACCGCCGGCAGCCAGGCAGCGACGCTGCCGCGGCCGGGCAGGGCCAGGTCCGGAGCGATCTCCGCCAGGGGCACCAGGACGAAGGCGCGCAGATGCAGGCGCGGGTGGGGCAGGGTCAGTTCGGGGCCGTCCAGCACCTGGTCGTCGTAGAGCAGCAGGTCCAAGTCCAGAGTGCGGGGGGCGTTGCGGTAGCTGCGGGTGCGGCCGAAATGGGCTTCCACGGCGAACAGCCGGGACAGCAGCCCGGCCGGCGGCAGGGGGGTGTCCACCGCCGCCACGGCGTTGATGTAGTCGGGGCCGTCGGCGCCGATGGGGGCCGTGCGGTAGAGGGAGGAGGCGGCGACCAGGGCGATGTCGCCGTCGCCGGTGAGGTCCGCCAGGGCGGCGCGGACCTGGGCTGCCGGATCTTCCAGATTGGCGCCCAGGGCGATGAAGGCGCGATGCATGGAACTCGCCGCGGCCTAGTCGCCGCTGCCGCCTTCGCCCGCGCCGGCACCACCGCCGGCCGGCTTCTTGCGCCGACGCCGGCGCTTCTTGTCGCCCTTGGCCTCGGGCAGCAGCATGGCCTGGCGCTCTTCGCCTTCGGCGTTGAGGAAGCGGCGCCACCATTCGCCCAGCTCCCTGTCCACCTCGCCCGACTCGGCGCGCAGCAGCAGGAAATCGTAGCCGGCCTTGAAGCGGGGCTGTTCCAGCACGGCGTAGGGCTTCTTGCCGGAGCGGGCCTCGAAGCGGGGCTGCAGGGCCCAGATGTCCTTGATGTCGCCGGCGATGCGGCGGGTGATGGCCAGCTTTTCCGCCTGCACGTCCAGCACCTCGTCCATGGCGGCGAAGAGGGCGGGAATGGGGCGCTCGCCGTTGGCCTTGTTCTTTTCCCACTGGCCCAGCACTTCGTGCCACAGCAGGGTGGCGAAGAGGAAGCCGGGGGAGGTGGGTTTGCCGGCCTGGACCCGCTCGTCGGTGTTGGCCAGGGCCAGCATGACGAAGCGTTCGCCCAGGGGCTGCTCCAGGATGACGTCGAGCAGGGGCAGCAGGCCGTGGTGCAGGCCCTCTTCCCGCAGCTGCTTGACGCAGCGCACGGCGTAGCCGGAGGTGAGCAGCTTGAGCATTTCGTCGAAGAGGCGGGCCGGCGGCACGTTTTCGATCAGCTCGGACATCTCCCGGATGGGACGCCGGGCGGCCGGGTCGATGGCCAGGTTCAGCTTGGCCCCCAGGCGCACCGCCCGCAGCATGCGCACCGGGTCTTCCCGGTAGCGCACCTTGGGGTCGCCGATCATGCGCAGGGTCTTCTGCTTGAGGTCGGCGACGCCGTGGTGGTAGTCGTGGATGGTCTCGTCGGCCGGGTCGTAGTACAGGGCATTGACGGTGAAGTCGCGGCGGGCCGCATCTTCCGCCATGGTGCCGAAGACGTTGTCGCGCAGCACCCGGCCGTGTTCGTCGGTGGGCGCGTTGCTGGCGTGGATGGCGCGGAAGGTGGTGACCTCCAGGGTTTCCGCCCCCATCATCACGTGCACGATCTGGAAGCGGCGGCCGATGATGCGGGAGCGGCGGAAACAGGCCCGCACCTGTTCCGGCGTGGCGTTGGTGGCCACGTCGAAATCCTTTGGCGGGATGCCGGCCAGCAGGTCGCGCACGGCGCCGCCCACCACGTAGGCCTTGTAGCCGGCCTTCTGCAGCCCTTCGACGGTGCGGCGGGCGCCGGAGCTGAGCTGCTCGCGGCGGATGCCGTGGTTCTTGACGGGGATGACGGCGGCGCTGTCGCCGTGGCCGCCGCTACGGGCGTTCCGGGTTTCGCTCTTGCCGGCGTTGTTCTTGCCGCCAAACACCCGGGAAATTAGTTTGCGGATCATGTAGGTTTTTTTATGCAATCTGGCGGTTCGTCCGCCTGAAAAAACAAGGCATTATATCCGTACGGGGCGGTTAGCGCAGGCTGATTACCGGCCAGCCGCGCCGTTCCGCCTCCGCCTTGAGGATGGGGTCCGGGTCCACCGCCACCGGGCGGCTGACCTTTTCCAGCAGGGGCAGGTCGTTGCGCGAGTCGCTGTAGAACCAGCTGTCGGCAAAGCTGCCCCAGTTGAGGCCCTGGGCTTCGAGCCAGTCTTCCACCCGGGTGATCTTGCCGTCCTGGAAGGACGGGGTGCCGCGCACGCCGCCGGTGAACTGGCCGTCCCGCTGTTCCGGGATGGTGGCGATGAGATGGTGGATGCCGAATTCCCGGGCGATGGGGCCGGTGACGAAGGCGTTGGTGGCGGTCACCAGCAGCACCAGGTCGCCCCGCTGCAGGTGCTCCTGCACCTTGGCCCGGGCCTGGTCGGTCATGATCGGGCGGATGTTGCGGGCCATGAATTCCTGGTGCCAGGCGTCCAGCTGGGCGCGGGAGTGGCGGGCCAGGGGCTTCAGCTGGAAATCAAGGAACTCGTAGATGTCCAGGGTGCCGGCCTTGTACTGCTCGTAGAACTTCTCGTTCTGGGCAGCGTGGATTTCGCCGTCGAGGGCGCCCTGGCCGATGAGGAACTGGGCCCACTCGAAGTCGCTGTCGCCGGCCAGGAGGGTGTTGTCGAGATCAAAGAGTGCGAGATTCATCGTGCCTGTTTCGGAAGGGTTAGACGGTGGAGTCGCCGGCATGCTGCAGCACTTCGCGCAGCAGGGGCAGGGTGATGGGCCGCTTGTGTTCCAGGGAGTAGCGGTCCAGGGCCGCCAGCAGGGCGGCCAGGGTGCGCATGTCCCGGGAACTGCGGTTCATCAGGTAGGTGAGGGCTTCCCGGGAGAGCTTGAGGCCCCGGTCGGCGGCCTGGGCCGCCAGGGCAGCCAGCTTCTCCTCGTCGGAGAGGGGGCGCAGGCGGAAGATGAGGGCCGAGCCGAGGCGGGTGCGCAGGTCTTCCCGTAGTTGCAGGGCCGCCGGCGGCTGGTCGCTGGCCACCAGCAGCTTGCCCGGCCGGCCGTTTTCCACGGCCAGGCGCAGGCGGTTGAAATGGTTGAAGAGGGCGATCTGGCCGGCCTCGGCCAGGGCCTGCACGTTATCCACCGCCAGGCCCTCGGCCTCGGCCGGGGCGCCGGCCAGGAGCGGGTCTTGGGCGCCGTCCACATAATGCAGCCCGGAGGCCTGCAGCAGGTGGCTCTTGCCGCTGCCCGCCTCGCCCCACAGCAGGAACAGGGGCTGGGGGCCGGAGAACCAGTCGGCCAGGGCCGCCAGGGCCTCCTCGTTGCCGTCGCCGACGAAGTTGGCCAGGGAGGGCGGAGACTCGGGCATCAGGTCCAGCAGCAATTGACGCATGGGGGGCAGCATGGGGTCAGGAGTTGAGGTAGAAGGGGCTGGCCTTGTAATGCCGCTGCAGTTCCCGCAGGCCCACCAGCAGGGCGGCGGAGGCGGGCAGGGCGATGAGGATGCCGAAGAAGCCGAACAGCTGGCCGAAGGCCATCAGGGCGAAGATCACCGCCACCGGATGCAGGCCGATGCGCTCGCCCACCAGCCAGGGGGTCAGCACCACGCTTTCGAGAATCTGGCCGCCGCCATAGACGATGGCCACCGCCAGCACCAGGCCGAGGCCCTGGAACTGCAGCAGGGCCGCCACCAGGGCCAGGAGCAGGCCGGTGGCGAAACCGACGTAGGGAATGAAAATGAGCAGGCCGGTGAGCAGGCCCACCGGCAGGGCGAACTCCAGCCCCGCCAGCCACAGGCCCAGGCTGTAGTAGAGGGCCAGCAGCAGCATCACCGCCAGCTGGCCGCGCAGGAACTCGGCCAGCACCGCATCCACTTCCCGGGCCAGACGCAGGGCCAGGTTGTGGAAACGGCGCGGAATGAGGTCCTCGATACGGTGCAGGAGGCTGTCCCAGTCCTTCAGCAGGTAGAACATGACCACCGGCAGGAGCAGCAGGTTGGCGACGAAGGCCACCAGGGCCAGGCCGCTGCTGCCGAGGGTGGTCAGCACGTGGCCGAGGATCTGCTGGGCCGCATCCTGGTTCTTGCGCACCAGGGCGTTGAAGCTGGCCGGGTCCAGGGGCAGGTCGATGCCCAGGCGCTTCTGCAGCCAGGGGTCCAGCTTGGTCTGCAGCAGGGTCAGGGTGGCCGGCAGGCGCTCGGCGATGAGGCTCACTTCCTTCTGCAGCAGGGGCACCAGGGTCAGGGCCAGCAGGGTGAGGGCGCCGATCAGGCCCAGGATTACCAGCAGGGCGGCCAGGGGGCGGGGTACCCGGTGGCGGGCCAGCCAGCCGGTGGCCGGGTTGCCGATGTAGGCCAGGATGGCGGCCAGCAGGAAGGGGGTGAGGATGGGGGAAAGGGCGAGCAGCAGCCAGACGCAGGCCGCGGCAAAGCCGAGCCAGAGCAGGGCCTGCAGTCTTTGGGTGCGGTTGTCGGGCCGATCTTCGGTCATTTGGGCTAAAATGCGGGTTTTCAATAGCTTTCCGGCGCCCATTCTATCACTCCGGATGCCAGGCCCTTCCCGACCATGACCCAAGATACCAGCAAGACCTCCCTTTCCTATCGTGACGCCGGCGTGGATATCGACGCCGGCGATGCCCTCGTCGAGCGCATCAAGCCTTTCGCCAAGAAGACCATGCGGGAAGGCGTGCTGGCCGGCATCGGCGGCTTCGGCGCCCTTTTCGAAGTGCCGAAGAAGTACAAGGAGCCGGTGCTGGTGTCCGGTACCGACGGCGTCGGCACCAAGCTGAAGCTGGCTTTCCAGCTCAACCGCCACGACACCGTGGGCATCGACCTGGTGGCCATGAGCGTCAATGACATCCTGGTGCAGGGTGCCGAGCCCCTCTTCTTCCTCGACTACTTCGCCTGCGGCAAGCTCTCCGTGGATGCGGCGGCCGACGTCATCAAGGGCATCGCCACCGGCTGCGAACAGGCCGGCTGCGCCCTCATCGGCGGCGAGACGGCCGAGATGCCCGGCATGTACCCGGATGGTGAATACGACCTGGCCGGTTTCGCCGTCGGCGCCGCCGAAAAGAGCAAGCTCATCGACGGCAAGTCCATCGTCCCCGGCGACGTGGTGCTGGGCCTGGGCTCCCACGGCGCCCACTCCAACGGCTACTCCCTGGTGCGCAAGATCATCGAGCGTTCCGGCGCCGACTTCAACGCCAAGTTCGACGGCGAGGCCACCCTGGCCGATGCCGTGATGGCCCCCACCCGCATCTACGTCAAGCCCCTGCTGGCCCTGCTGCAGACCCTGCCGGTCAAGGGCATGGCCCACATCACCGGCGGCGGCCTGACCGAGAACGTGCCCCGGGTGCTGCCGGAAAATACCGTGGCCATCCTGGACAAGTCCTCCTGGCAGCGTCCCAAGCTGTTCGACTGGCTGCAGGCCGAAGGCAATGTCAGCGACGACGAAATGCACCGGGTTTTCAACTGCGGCATCGGCATGGTGGTGGTGGTGGCCCAGGAACACGCCCGCCAGGCCATCCAGCTGCTGCAGGCCGCCGGCGAGAAGGTGTGGCAGATCGGCGACATCCGCGCCCGTCAGGGCGAAGAGGCCCAGACCCAGGTGAACTGAGCCTCACCGCATACAGGACTTGCCCGGGCTGCGGTGTCCGGGCAAGCTACGGTTTCCCCATAAAAAAAACCGCTTGGAGGTAAGAAGTGAGCAAATCCGCTGTCATCGTTACCGGCCTGATCCTGGCCGCCGGCCTGTCCGCCAATCTGGCCCAGGCTTCCGAAGAACTGGCCAAGGCCAAGCTGTGCGTCGGCTGCCACCAGGTCTCCGCCAAGGTCCTGGGCCCTGCCTACAAGGACGTGGCCCAGAAGTATGCCGGCGTGAAAACCGCCGAAGCCGATCTGGCGAAGAAGATTCGCGGCGGCAGCAAGGGCGTCTGGGGCGGTGCCGAAATGCCGCCCAACCCGGCCATTTCCGAGGCCGACGCCACCACCCTGGCCAAATGGATTCTCAGCCTGAAGTGAAGTTGGGCTGATCCCGACAAAGCTAACAAAAAAGCCGGCGATTGCCGGCTTTTTTGCGTCTGCAGGAAAGGCCTACTTGGCCTTTTTCCTGGTGCTTTCCGCCTTCACCTCGAGGAAGGCCGGCCCCCAGATGGGGTGGCCGGATTCGGCCTTGGTCAGGCTGAGCTTGGGGTAGGCGGCCAGGCCCTTGCGGAAGTTGGCCTTACAGCTGTCCACCTGGCGGGAGGCGCAGGCGATGAAGGCCAGGTGCTTGTAGGCCCGGGCCTGGTCGATGCGGTTGGGCAGGCCCAGGTCCAGGGCCTGTTGCAGGGTCTGGCCGGCGCTCTTGTAGTCGCCGTTTTCGTAGGCGCTGATGCCCCGGGCCAGTTCGCTCTCGGCCTTGCGCGCGGTCGGCGTCTTCACCGGTTCGGCCGGCTTGGCGGCTTCGGGCGGGGGCGCCGGTTCGGCGGCCGGGGGCGGGGTGTTCTGGCTGGCGCAACCGGCCAGGGCCAGCAAGGAGGCAAGCAGCAGGGAGGAGAGGGATCGCATGGCGGTAGGTGTGCTCATTTGAATTTGTGCTTGATCTTGTAGGTGTCGCCGGCGCCCAGTTCCAGGGTCAGGCGATGGGGTTCGGACTGGCCGTTGCGGATTTCCACCTCGTGGTGGCCCGGCAGCAGCTCGATGCTTTCCAGGGGCGGCGAGATGCCCTTGGGTTCGCCGTCCACCACCACTTCGCCCCAGGGGGCGATGGCCAGGTCCACCCGGGCGGCGGGCTGGGGTTCGGGCGCTGCGGTACTGGCCGCAGGGGCAGGCGTGGCGCCGTTGCCGGCACTGCGTTCCGTGGGTAGCAGGGCGAATGCGCCGCCGGCGATGGCCACCGCGGCGATGCCCAGCCACAGCGCCTTGCCGCGGCGGGCCGGCGGCGAGGCTGGTGCTTCCTGGGGCGCAGGGGAGAGGCTGAGGGGGTTGGTGTCCGTGAACGGGTGGGCCAGCAGCATGGTCGGATCTTCCGACGGGCTGGGCGGAATGCGCGGCTGGGGCTGGGCCTGGGCGGCCAGGCCGAGGACCGGGCCGGGGGAGCCGAGCTCGGCGTAGCGGCGCAGGTCGGCGGCCAGTTCGCCGGCGGTCTGGTAGCGCTCCTCCGGCGACTTGGCCAGGGCCTTGGCCAGGATGGCCTCGAAGCCCGGCGGCAGTTCCGGCATGAGCCGGGTGGGCAGCACCGGACCTTCGTTGATGACCCGGTACATGATGGTGGTGACCGTTTCGCCGTCGAAGGGGGCGACGCCGGTGAGCCACTGGTAGAGCACCACGCCGAGGGAGAAGATGTCGGCCCGGCCGTCCACCGGATGGCCCATGATCTGCTCCGGCGCCATGTACTTGGGCGTGCCCAGCATGTGGCCGGTCATGGTCTTGCTGCCGGTCTGCAGCTGGGCGATGCCGAAATCGGTGATTTTCACGGCGCCGTCGGCCAGCACCATGAGGTTGGCCGGCTTGATGTCCCGGTGCACCACGCCCTGGCGGTGGGCGTAGTCCAGGCCGTCGGCAACGGCGGCCATCATGTCGGCGATGCGGGTATAGGGCAGGGGGCCGGCTTCGCTGATGAAGCGGCGCAGTTCCCGGCCTTCGAGGAATTCCATGGCCATGTAGGCCACGTCCTCCGCCTTGCCTGCGTCGTACAGGGTGACGATGGCCGGGTGGCTGAGGCGGGCGACCGACTTGGCCTCGCGGAAGAAGCGGCGCTCGAAGCTCTCCTTCTCGGACAGGCTGGCGTCGAACTTGATGGTCTTGATGGCCACGACCCGTTCCAGCAGGGGATCGAAGGCGCGGTACACCACGCCCATGGCTCCCTCGCCGAGTACTCCGTCGATACGGTAGCGGCCCAGTTGTTGAATGGTCATGCGCTTCTTACGGAAATTGGGGTCGGTCAATCCGGGACGGCAACAGCTCCCTCCACCCCGGGGTCCGAACTCTGACGGGCAAGTTTAACAGAACCTGTCCGCCCCCTGACCATCCCCAGCGCCGGGCCGGCTTAGCGTCCTGCGGCCGTGGCCGCCGTGGCCGGTTTGCCCATGGACAGGGCCCCGCCCAGGGCCAGGAAGAAGGCCAGGGCCACCAGGGCGAAGACCTCGGCGAAGGCCTGGGCGCTGCCGGCCGGCTGGCCCAGGTGGTTGCTGCGCCATTCCACATAGACGGCACCCAGGCTGATGCCCAGGGTGCCTCCCAGCTGCCGGGTGCAATTGAGCAGGGCCGAGCCCTGGCCCACCAGGCGCTGGGCCAGGGGGCGCAGGGCGCCCAGGTTGAGGGCCGGCAGGATCAGGGCCAGGCCGATGCGGCCGATCACCACCGTGCCCATCAGGGTGGGCAGCAGGGGCAGGCAGAGGGAAATGCCGGCCAGCAGCGCCAGCAGCACGAAGGAGATGGCGAACAGCAGCAGCCCCAGGGCCGTTTGCCGATGGGGCCGGATGCGGTCCGCCAGGTAGCCGGCTCCCGGGGTCATGAGGGCCAGGGCGATGCCGCCGGGGAGCAGGGCCAGGCCCGCCGTGGCGGCGTTGTAGCCGAGGATGCTCTGCAGGAACACCGGCACCAGATAGGTGGAACCATAGAGGCCGACGCCGAAGATGAAGGACACCAGGGTGCCCATGGCGAAGGCCCGTTCGCTGAACAGGCCCAGGGCCAGGATCGGCCCGGGCACCCGGCGGGCGTGGCGCAGGAAGAGGGCGATGCCGGCGGTCGCCACTAGGGCGCCGATGCCGCTCTGGGGCGACAGCAGGCCGTGGGCGTGGAGGCTGCCGACGGTCTGCAGCAGGCTGAGGATGGCCAGGGTGAGCAGGGACAGACCGGTCCAGTCGAAGGGGTGCTCGGCCCGGGCTGGCGGCTTGTGGGGCAGCAGCAGGTGGCCCGCCGCCAGGGCGGCGAGGCTGCCGGGCACGGTGATGAGGAAAATGGCGCGCCAGCCGAAATGGTCCACCAGGAAGCCGCCGGCAATGGGTGCCACCGCCGGCGCCAGGATGATGCCGAAACCCAGGATGCCCATGGCCCGGCCCTGGCGTTCCAGGGGAAAGAGGCGCAGCACCAGCAGGGTGCTCATGGGCTGCAGCAGGCCGGCCGCCAGGCCCTGGACGATGCGCATGGCCACCACCGAGGGGAAGTTCCAGGCCATGGTGCCGCCCAGGCTGCCGATGCCGATCAGCAGCACGGCACCGAGGAAGACCCGGCGGAAGCTGTAGCGCTCGATGAGCCAGGCGGTGGGCAGCATGGCCACGGTCATGGCGGCCATGTAACCGGTGACGGCCCACTGCACCCGGTCCTGGCCCAGGTGAAAGTCCGCCATGAGGGCGGGAATGGCCACGTTGAAAATGGTGGCGGAAAGCACGGCCGTGACCATGCCGCAGGCCATGGCCGCCAGGACCAGCCAGGGGTAACGTCCGCCATGGCGGGCCTGCAGGGCTTCCAGGCCGCGGGGAGAGCTTGAAAATGACACGGTGACTCCGGAGCGGGGGCTGAGTAAAATGATTGTATCAGTAAATAATTAGCATGCTAACTATATGTCAGACCACCAGCCTGAAGCGACGTTCCCGCCCCAACAGCGATTTTCCGTCCTGCTGCACCAGACGGCGGCTCTGTGGCGCACAGCCCTGGACCGGCGCCTGCGGCCCCTGGGCTTTTCCCAGGCCAGCTGGCGCGCCCTGATTGCCCTGCGGCGCCAGCCGGAAGGCTGCAATCAGGCCGTCCTGGCGGAGCGCCTGGGGATCGAGGCGCCCACCCTGGTGCGCCTCCTGGACCGCATGGAAAAGCAGGGCTGGCTGCAGCGCCAGTCCGATCCCCGGGACCGGCGCAGCAAGCGGGTGGTGCTCACTGCCGCCAGTCTGGAGCTGGCGGAGAGCATGGAAGCCACGGTGGAGGAGTTGCGGGCCGAACTGCTGGCGGGGCTGGAACCGGCCCAGCTGGAGGCCATGATCGACATCCTGGAAACGGTCCGGGAGCGGGCCGAAGGCCTGCTGGCCAAAGGAGCTGTCGATCCGGAGAGTGGGTCTGATATTCCTTTATAGATATAACCAATTTACAAAACAGTATTTCTTCTTATAAAAAGGGCGCCCTAGACTTCTCCCATCGCATATCACCTCCTGGGAGAAATCATGGCTCACCCCCGCAAGCTCATCGCCACCCTGGCAGCATCCCTGTCCCTGGCTTTCGCCGGCCAGGCCCTGGCCGACGCCACCCTGCTCAACGTTTCCTACGACCCCACCCGGGAGCTGTACCAGGACTTCAACGCCGCCTTCATCAAGCACTGGAAGGAAAAGACCGGCGAGACCCTGACCATCAAGCAGTCCCACGGCGGTTCCGGCAAGCAGGCCCGCTCCGTCATCGACGGCCTGGAGGCCGATGTGGTGACCCTGGCCCTGGCCGGCGATATCGATCCCCTGGCCGAGCGCGGCCTGCTCGCCGCCGACTACCAGAAGAAGCTGCCCCACAATGCCTCCCCCTATACCTCCACCATCGTCTTCCTGGTGCGCAAGGGCAATCCCAAGGGCATCAAGGACTGGAACGACCTGGTGAAGCCGGGCATCGGCGTCATCACTCCCAATCCCAAGACCTCCGGCGGCGCCCGCTGGAACTACCTGGCGGCCTGGGGCTTCGCCCTCAAGCAGCCGGGCGGCAATGACGCCAGCGCCAAGGACTTCGTCGCCCGGCTGTACAAGAATGTGCTGGTGCTGGATACGGGCGCCCGGGGCTCCACCACCACCTTCGTCGAGCGGGGTCAGGGCGATGTGCTGATCGCCTGGGAAAACGAGGCCTATCTGGCGGTGAAGGAACTGGGGCCGGACAAGTTCGACATCGTCACGCCTTCCCTCTCCATCCTGGCCGAGCCCCCGGTGGCCGTGGTGGACAAGAATGTGGACAAGCACGGCACCCGCAAGCAGGCCCAGGCCTACCTGGAATACCTCTACACCCCGGCCGGCCAGGAAATCGCTGCCCAGAACTACTACCGGCCCATCGATCCCAAGGTGGCGGCCAAGTACGCCAAGCAGTTCGGCAAGGTGAATCTCTTCACCATCGACCAGCTGTTCGGTGGCTGGACCAATGCCACCAAGGCCCACTTCGCCGACGGCGCCATCTACGACCAGATCCAGACCAAGCGCTGATTCTTCGGCACCACAAACAAGAAGCCCCGGCCTTCCTCAGGAAGGCCGGGGCTTCTTTCTGAATGATTGGGGCTTAGCGGCCGAGGGCCAGGTTGGTGCTGGCACGGCTGTCGTTGTCGCCGCGCTGCTGGGTGCGCTCCGTGGTGCGGCGTTCGTTGCCGCTCTTGAAGGTTTCCGCTGCCAGATAGGCCCCCGCGGACGACAGGCAAAAGGCGCTGGCGGTAAGCAGCAGGATCTTGCGGGCATTGGCGGTCATGGTCTTGTCTTGCATGTGGATTCTCCCGGAGGCGAGGGCCTGGGCCCTTGTAGTTGTCGATGGGGTCATTCTAGGCAGGGCCCCGGGTTGCGTCTGTCGCCTCCCTGTAGCGACCGGTAACGGCACATGCGCTTTGATGACCGCGTGTGACAGCGTGACAAAAAAAGACCCCGCCGAGAGCGGCGGGGTTGGAGAGGAGGCCCATCCAGGGAGGGAGGGGATGGGTCTTGGGGGAGTCATGCGCTGTCAACGCATGGATGCATTCTAGGCAGGCCCGGCGGTGCCGTCTGTGGCGATTCCTGGGCCCTTGTGTAACGGTCTGTGGCGGTCCTCCTCTCCATTTGTAACAGCCCCCGGGGTGTGACGGGAGACAGACCCGGAGCGGAAAATCCGGGCAAAAAAAACCCCACCGGGGGAGGTGGGGTGGAGAGGGTGCCCATCCGAAGGGGGGGAGGTGGATGGGACTTTGGGGGAGTCATGCGCTGTCAACGCAGAATCCATTCTAGGGAGCCCCCCGGCTGCCGTCTGTGGCGATTGCAGGAGGGTTGTGTAACCGGGGGTGAGGGACTTTGACGGTTTGTAATGCCCCATGTGCAGCCTTGGCAGGCGAGGGGGCGGGGCCGTTCGGCAGTGGCGCGGGGAGCGGGGCGCTCAGCGCCGCCGCCAGAAGCGCCAGGCCATGACGGCGATGGCGAAGAGGGCGGTGGCCAGCAGGGCTTTGGGCAGGTTGGCGCGGCCTTCGGTGACCAGGTCGAAACCCAGGATGCCGAGCAGGACGCCCAGGCTCTCCGCCGCCGGAAAGGTGGCCTTGAAACGGCGTTTGCAGCGCAGCAGGCAGTCGGGGACGGATGGGAGGGGCATTGAAGATGGGCTAGTGGAGCGGGCATACCGCGGACGGCCGTGGAGCCATCCGGCACGGTATGGGCTGCATTCTAGGCAGGACGCGGCCTGGCGTCATGGCCGCTAGCGTGAGCGTTTGTAACGCAATGTAACGCCAGCGGCCCCGGGCCGCCTGGGCACGGGCTTTCAGCCCGGCCAGGAGAGGGTGAAGCGGGCGCCGCCGAGACTGGACTCGCCGGCGCTGGCATGGCCGCCGTGGGCCTCCATGACCTGGCGCACGATGGCCAGGCCGAGTCCGTAGCCGCCGCTGGTGCGGTCCCGGGAGCGGTCGAGACGGGTGAAGGCGTCGAAGATGCGTTCCCGTTCGTCCGCCGGTACGCCGATGCCGTCGTCCTCGACGTGGATCTGCACCTGGCCTTCCTGCACTTCGGCGCTGACCCGGACCCGGGTCTTGGCGTACTTGAAGGCGTTGCGCAGCAGGTTGCGCACGGCGTAGGGCATGGACTTGCGGTCCAGGCGGGCCATCAGGTTGGGCGGCAGATGGCCCAGGTCCACCTCCACCGCCAGTTGACCGGCCAGTATGCGCAGGTCGTCCACCTCCTCCTCCAGCCAGGGCACCAGGGCGATGGAGGTGAGGTTGAGGGTGGGGCGCTCCCGCTCGAAGCGGGCGTGGGTGAGGCTGGAGTCGATCAGGTTGTCCAGCTCCTCCAGGTCCTCTTCCATGGTTTTCCAGTGGCGCTGGCGTTCGTCGCGGCAGTCCGTGTCGGCCGCCATTTCCAGGGCGAAGCGGAGGCGGGCGATGGGGGTGCGCAGTTCATGGGAGATGGCGCTGGAAAGCTCCCGCTGGGCGGCGATGAGTTTTTGCACCCGCTCCGCCATGCCGTTGAGGGTGTCGGCCAGGAGCGCGAACAGGTTGCTGCGGGCCGCCGGGGCACGGGTCTCGAAACGGCCCTCGCCCAGGGCCCGGGCGGTCTGGCGCAGGGATTCCAGGTCGCGCCAGATGGGCCGGATCCAGATCCATACCAGGACGGCGAAGCCGAGGCCGATGGCGGTCCAGGTCATCAGGCGGATGCGCAGTTCCAGGGGGATGGCGCGCTGGTACTCCGGGTTCAGGTCGGGGGAAAGGGGGCCCACCACCAGCACTTTGTCGCCGCCGCGGATGCGGTGGAACATGATGTCCCGGTGGGAGTCGATGGCGATGTCGCCCAGTTCCAGCTTTTCCCTTTGCTTGGGCGGCAGGAGCACCTGGTCCAGGTCTTCCAGCACCAGGCGGTAGGCGAATTTCTCGTCCAGGGCCTTGATCTGCTTTTCCCACTGGTGCCGGGGATAGCGCTGCAGCTCGTCCTCGATGAGGACGATGGTGCCGCGCATGAAGCGCTTGGCGTAGTCGTCGGTGATGCCCTGCAGGGCCGTGGAAATGGCGAAGTCGGCGATCATGGCGATGCCGACGAAGGAACCCATGGCCAGCAGGTAGAAATTGAAGAACAGCCGGGACAGGCTGTAGCGGGCGCGGGAGAGGCGGGCGAAGCGCTGTTCCGACTCCCGCCGTTCCTTGCCCGGGCTGTTGTCCTCCGGCGCTGCCTCTACCTCCTGCTCCGGCAGGCGGCGGGGGTCAATTCCAGTCATGCCGGGAGAACAGGTAGCCCTTGCCGCGCACGGTCTTGATGCGGGCCGGATTATCCGGATCGTCCCCCAGCTTCTTGCGCAGGCGGGAGATGCGGGCGTCGATGGAGCGGTCCAGGCCGTCGAAGCCGATGCCCCGCAGGCGCTGCAGCAGGTCGTCCCGGGACAGCACGGTGCCGGCGTGGCAGGCCAGCAGCCAGAGCAGGTCGAACTCGGCGGTGGTCAGGTCGATGGCCGCATCGCCCAGTTCGGCGCTGCGGGTGGCCTGGTTGATGCGGAAACGGCCGAACACCAGCTCGTCGCCGGCCCCGCCGCCTTCGCTGCCCTCGCTGGGGCCGGCCCGGCGCAACAGGGCCCGCACCCGGGCCAGCAGCACCCGGGGCTGCACCGGCTTGGAGATGAAGTCGTCGGCGCCCAGCTCGAGGCCGAGGATCTGGTCCATGTCCTCGTCCCGGGCGGTGAGCATGAGGATCACGCCCTGGTAATGGGGGCGCACGGTGCGGCAGACCTCGAAACCGTCCTTGCCGGGCAGCATCACGTCCAGCACCACCACGTCCGGATTGTCGGCGGGAATGCGGGTGCAGGCCGTGTCGCCCCGGGGTTCGATGGCGACTTCGAAGTCGTTCTTGCTCAGGTATTCGGCGGTCAGCTCGGCGAGGCGCTCGTCGTCCTCGACCAGAAGAATGCGGGGGGCGGCCATGACGCTCCAGGCGGAAGGGGAAAACGCGAGTTTACCCCGACTTTGGCGGCTGGGTGTCCTTGCCGTTGGCGGCCCCCGCGGCGCCACTCCGTTTGCGCCGCTCCGGATGGCCGGCAGCGGGCTCGGGCAGGGTGATGAGCAGGCACTGGCCGTCGGGCAGGGAGACGGCGATGCTGTCCCGGCCACCGGGGCCGCTCTCCTTGCAGTGATAGAGGCTGAGGGCGGGGGTGGCCAGGGAATCCTTGATCTGCCGCGGGTGCAGGTGTTCGGCCAGGGCCTCCCGGTCCACCAGGGCCCAGTGCAGGGTCTTGCCGCTCATGCCAGGTCCCCGTCCGGCGCCGCTTCCGCATCGGCCAGGGTCTTGCCCTGGCGCAGCAGCAGGGCGTAGTCGCCGGCGGGCACTGCCCGGCTGAAGAAGTAGCCCTGGAACTCGTCACAGCCGTGCTGGCGCAGCAGGGCCAGCTGTTCGGCCGTTTCCACGCCTTCGGCCACCACATTGAGCCCCAGGCTGTGGGCCATGGCGATGACGGCGCTGGCGATGGCAGCATCGTCGGCGTTGGAGTTGATGTCGCGCACGAAGGAGCGGTCGATCTTCAGGCAGTCGATGGGGAAGCGCTTGAGGTAGGAGAGGCTGGAGTAGCCGGTGCCGAAGTCGTCCAGGGACAAGGTCACGCCCAGGTCCTTCAGCTCCCGCAGGGTCAGTGCGGCGTGGTCGGTGTCGTGCATGACCATGGATTCGGTCAATTCGATGTCCAGCATCTCGCCGGGCACCTGGTATTCCTCCAGCAGCCGGCGCACCGTCTCCCCCAGGTTTTCCTGGCGGAACTGGCGGGCGGAGATGTTGATGGCCACCTTCAGGGGCGGCAGGCCTTCCTCGCGCCAGGCACGGATCTGCCGGCACACCAGTTCGATGACCTTTTCTCCCAGGGGAATGATGAGGCCCGATTCCTCGGCCAGGGGAATGAACTCGTTGGGGTTGATCTGGCCGATGCGCGGGTGCATCCAGCGCAGCAGGGCCTCGGCGCCGACGATGGTGCCCTGCTGCAGGGACACCTTGGGCTGGTAGTAGACCTGGAATTCGTCGGTCTCCAGGGCCCGGCGCAGGTTACCCTCCATGTCCAGCCGGTCCAGGGCCATGCTGCTCATTTCCGGCAGGTAGAAGCGGTAGTTGTTGCGGCCGTATTCCTTGACCCGGTACATGGCCACGTCGGCGTTGCGCAGCAGGATGTCTCCTGTTTCCCCGTCCCGGGGAAACAGGCTGACGCCGATGGAGGCGGTGACGAACAGCTCCTTGCCCTCGACGAACAAGGGCTGGGCCAGGGCCCGCTGGATCTTGCCGGCCACCACGGCCACGTCGTCCGCGTCCAGGATGTCGCCGACGACGATGACGAACTCGTCGCCCCCCAGGCGGGCCACCGTGTCGGTGTCGCGCACGGCCGCCTGCAGGCGCTCGGCCACGGTCTTCAGCAGCTTGTCGGCCGGGGCGTGGCCGAGGCCGTCGTTGATCACCTTGAAGCGGTCCAGGTCGAGCAGCATGACGCCCACCAGGCGCCGGTCCCGGCGCGCCAGGGCGATGGCCTGGCTGATGCGGTCGGCCAGCAGGCTGCGATTGGCCAGACCGGTGAGGACGTCGTGGGTGGCCTGGTATTCCAACTGTTCCTGGTAATGGATGCGGTCGGAGACGTCGTTGATGACGGAGACGAAATGGGTGGTGCTCTGGCCCGACTCGTCCAGCACCGGTGCCAGGTGCAGCTCGTTCCAGAACAGGCTGCCGTCCTTGCGGTAGTTGCGCAGGATGGCGTGGCCCTCGCGCCGGTCCCGCAGGGCAGCGCGGATTTCGTTGAGGCCTTTCTGCTGCAGGTCGTCCCGCACCAGGAAGCGGCCGTTGCGCCCCTGCACTTCGGCAGCGCTGTAGCCGGTGATGCGCTCGAAGGCCGGGTTCACATAGGTGATGGGGTGGTCCAGCTGGGTGGCGGAAGTGATCATGATGCCGTTGCTGGAGGACTCCACGGCCCGGTCCCGCAGCCGCAGGGCCTCGCCGGCGTCCTGGCGGGCGGCGGCTTCGGCCTCGCTGGTGCAGCGGCGCACCGCCAGGGCCAGGGCCAGCAGGGTGGCGATGTCCCGCAGCAGCTGGTGTTCCTCCGGCGAAAACAGGGCGCGGGCGGCGGCATAGATGCGCAGCCGGCCCAGGGCCTTGCCTCCGGCTTCCAGGGGCAGGGACAGGGAGCCGGCAAAGGCGGAAAACTGGGGGAACCGATCCAGGTCCTGCCAGTCTGACGGAAGCATGGCGCCGGCTGCCGCATCGGCGCCGAGGCGGGCAGCCGCCAGCCGGTGGCTGCCGTTTTCCAGCAGACCGACGCAGGCCAGGCTGTAGCCGCCGCAGCCGGTCAGGCTGTCGCAGATGCGGGCCGCCAGGTCCGCTTCGCTGCCGGCTGCACCGGCGGCGGCATGGCAATGGGCCAGCAGGGCAAGCAGACGCCGCAGCTGGTCTTCACCGCTGACGTCCTCATTTGGGTGTTGCGGGGACAAGAGGTCTCCTCCTCATTGTGTACTGCTTGTTTTTGTCGGGGCAGTGTAACAAATGCCCCGCCGCCTGGTTGTTGCGCTGCGCCATGGAAATGGCTGCGAATCAGGCGCTTGGCGTCATTCATCCTTTTCAAGGGGTAGTTCCAACCATGGCCTTTGCCGATATCCTGTCGTCCCTCCTAGCCTTTCTCCGTTCCGGCGCCCTCGACCTGCCCTGGTGGGGCGTGCTGCTGGCGGCCCTGGGCATGACCCATGTGACCATCGTCGCCGTCACCGTCTTCCTGCACCGCCACCAGGCCCACCGGGCCCTGGATCTGGGGCCCCTGCCTTCCCATTTCTTCCGCTTCTGGCTGTGGCTGACCACCGGCATGGTGACCAAGGAATGGACTGCCATCCACCGCAAGCACCACGCCAAGTGCGAAACCGCCGAGGATCCCCATAGTCCCCAGGTGAAGGGCCTGTGGAAGGTCCTTTCCGAAGGCGCCGAACTGTACCGGGCCGAGGCCGCCAATGCCGAAACCCTGGCCCGCTACGGTCACGGCACGCCGGACGACTGGCTGGAGCGCCACGTCTATGCCCGGCATCCGGTGCTCGGCGTGGCCCTCATGCTGGTGCTGGACGTGCTGCTCTTCGGCGCCGCCGGCATCACCGTGTGGGCGGTGCAGATGGCCTGGATTCCCTTCTGGGCGGCGGGGGTGGTCAATGGCCTGGCCCACTTCTGGGGCTACCGCAACTTTGCCTGCGCCGACGCCTCCACCAATCTCTGGCCCCTGGGGCTGGTCATCGGCGGCGAGGAGTTGCACAACAACCACCATGCCTTCGCCACTTCCGCCCGCTTCTCCGCCAAGTGGTACGAGGTGGACATCGGCTGGGGCTACATCCGCCTGATGAGCGCCCTGGGCCTGGCCCGGGTGAAGAAGGTGGCGCCCCGGCCCCGGCTGCGTTCCCTGCGGCCCCAGGTGGACGACCATACCCTGCAGGCCCTCATCACCCACCGTTACGATCTCATGACCCGTTACGCCAAATCCCTGCGCCAGGCCTACGAGTACGAGTTGCGGGCCCTCCGTGGGCGTCTCGATGCGGTGGAGTTGAAGCGGGCCCGGGACGCGCGGCGCTGGCTGGCCGGCGACCTGGGACGGATGCCGGCGGAACTGCGCCAGCGCTTCGATGCCCTGGTTCAGGGCAGCGGCCCGTTGCAGACCCTGGTGGCCATGCGGGAGGAGCTGAGCGCGGTGTGGGAGCGCAGCAACGCCAGCCGGGAGCAGTTGCTGGCCCACCTGCAGGACTGGTGCCGCCGGGCCGAAAGCAGCGGCATCCGCCAGCTGGAGGAGATGTCCCTGCGTCTGCGCCGCTACGCCATTTGAGCCGGAGCGGCCAACGCTGGCACAATGACGGGGCGCCCTGCGGGGTGCCCTTTTCTTCAGGAAAGTCCGATCCCCTATGTCCCTGCTCAACCGTCTGGCCGGACGTCCCGGCTATCTGCTTCTCGCTGTGGGCTGCGTCGCCCTGGTCTCCGCCGGCCTGGTAATCCAGGAGTTTGACCGCCTGCAGCCCTGTCCCCTGTGCATTTTCCAGCGTGTGCTCTACCTGCTGGTGGCCGCCCTGGCCCTGGGCGGGGCATTGTTGCCCCGGCTGCGCTGGCTGTGGCTCGGTCTGATCGGCGTCACCGCCGTCGGCGGCATGTCCACGGCCCTGTATCAGACCTGGCTGCAATGGGTGGCCGACCCGGCCCTGGAGTGTGCCTACGGCGATCCCAGCCTGATCGAGCGCCTGGTGGACTGGCTGGGCATGCAGTATCCGCCCCTGTTCATGGCCACCGGCTTCTGTTCGGCCCGGGACTGGACCTTCCTGCAGCTTTCCATGGCCAACTGGTCCGTGCTCTGCTTTGCCGGGGTGCTGGTCAGCCTGCTGGTCATCGGCCGCCGTCGCTGATCGCAGGCCGTTTCCTGCCGCAAACAAAAAGCCCGCTTCGGCGGGCTTTTTGTTTGCGGCTTTCGCTTGCGGCGGCTGTTTCCGGCGGGGAGGCCGACAGCGTTGGGGGGCAAGGTGTCGTTTCCGCCCCGAATCCGGCTGCAAAGCGGGGGGCAAAGAACGGGTGCTCGTATGCGGCGGTGCTCCGGGGCGAAGACCCAAAGAAAAACCCGCCACAAGGGCGGGTTTTCCGGTAGCCAAGCCTTTGGGGGGCTTACTTCAGCTTGGTTTCTTTGTAGATCACGTGCTTGCGGACCTTGGGATCGTACTTCTTGATCTCGATCTTTTCCGGCTTGGTACGCTTGTTCTTGGTGGTGGTGTAGAAATGGCCGGTCCCAGCAGTGGACTCCAGCTTGATCTTTTCACGCATGTCGCAGCTCCTTAGACCGTGAAACGCTTATTACACTTCGCCGCGGGCACGCAGATCCACCAGGACCTCGTCGATACCCTTCTTGTCGATCAACCGCAGACCGGCGTTGGAAACACGCAGCCGGATGAAGCGGTTTTCGCTCTCAACCCAGAAGCGACGATACTGCAGATTCGGCAGGAAGCGGCGCTTGGTTTTGTTGTTGGCATGGGAAACGTTGTTCCCGACCATCGGGGCCTTGCCCGTCACTTGGCAGACACGCGCCATGATTTGCTCCAGAAAACTTGGAAGGAAAGCCCGCGATTGTAGCGCAACTGCCTGAATAATATCAAGCCTCTTTTGCGTTTTCCTTTTGCCCGGGGCGGCAAAAAGGCCGGAAAGCCTTATCCGGCGTACCTTTCCGTCCCGGGTAAAAAATGCTGGGCGAGTACACGTTGCAGCTGAACCTTGGCTGCGCCCGTGAAGCCGACGAATTGTACCCCATGCCGGAAGCAGCAGTGACGGTCGGAGTGTACCGAATAGGCCATGCGGCAGCGGAATTCCAGCACCAGCGGGCGTTCGTGGGAGTGGGTGGGGGGCACGGACAGCCGCATGGTGAACTGGCTGGAGGTGTGCAGGTTGTGGTCCGTCAGTACGGCAGCGCCCGCCTGGGAAACGTCGTGGGTACGGCCGTGATAGACCCGGTCCGGCTCGCTGTCGAGGACGATCATGCACGACCACCGGGCTGGATACCGGTCATATTGGCGCTGTTCTTTCATTGCAATTGGGAATTGTTGTTATCTGGTCAGCGCGCAGTATAACCACAGACCCCCTCTTACTATTGATATAGATCAGAGCAAGCCCCGCTCGGAAAAAGAAAGGGGCTGGGCGTTGCCGGCGACGACGAAATGGTCCAGCACCCGCACCTCCACCAGGGCCAGGCTCTGCCTGAGGGCGGCGGTGAGCTGTTCGTCGGCCCGGGAGGGCTCGGCGACGCCGGAGGGGTGGTTGTGGGCGAAGATGACGGCCGCCGCATTGCGGGCCAGGGCCGTCTTCACCACTTCCCGGGGATAGACAGCGGTCTGGGTCAGGGTGCCGCGGAACAGTTCCTCGGCGGCGATGAGGCGGTTCTGGGCGTCCAGCCACAGGGCCAGGAACACCTCCCGCGGCTCGCCGCCCAGCCGGGCCCGCAGGTAGTCGCGCACCGCACCCGGGGAATTGAAGGCATGGGGCCGCTCCATTTCCTCCCGCAGGGCGCGCCGGGACATTTCCAGGACGGCCTGGATCTGGGCGTACTTGGCGCTGCCCATGCCGGGCACGGCGCTGATCTCCTCCGCCGTGGCGGCAAACAGCCGGGTCAGGCTGCCGAAACGCTGCAGCAGGCTGCGCGCCATGTCCACTGCGCTCTGGCCCCGCACCCCGACCCGCAGGAAGACGGCCAGCAGTTCGGCGTCGGAGAGGGCGGTGGCGCCCTGCTTCAGCAGCCGCTCCCGGGGGCGTTCGTCTTCGGGCCAGTCGGTGATTGCCATGATCTCAAGTAGAATCGGGCGGATCAGCCATTCTAGCGATTACGACAATGGAATTGTTGGGCAAGAAAATACTCCTCGGCGTCACCGGCGGCATCGCCGCCTACAAGGCGGCCGAGCTGACCCGCCTGCTGCAGAAGCAGGGGGCCACGGTGCAGGTGGCCATGACTGAGGCGGCCACCCATTTCGTCGGTGCGGTGACCTTCCAGGCCCTGTCCGGCCAGCCGGTGTTCACCGACCAGTGGGATGCGCGCATGGCCAACAACATGGCCCACATCGACCTCTCCCGGGAGGCGGACGCGGTGCTGGTGGCGCCGGCCTCCGCCGATTTCCTGGCCAAGGTGGCCCACGGCCAGGCCGATAACCTGCTCACCACCCTGGTGCTGGCCCGGGATTGCCCCCTGCTGGTGGCCCCGGCCATGAACCGGCAGATGTGGGAAAACCCGGCCACCCAACGCAACGCCGCCACCCTGGCGGCGGACGGCATCACCCTGTTGGGCCCCGCCTGCGGCGACCAGGCCTGCGGCGAGGTCGGCGCCGGGCGCATGCTGGAGCCGGCGGAAATCGTCGAGGACCTGATCGCCTTCTTCCAGGCCAAGCCCCTGGCCGGCAAGCGGGTGCTGCTCACCGCCGGCCCCACCTTCGAGGCTCTGGACCCGGTGCGGGGCATCACCAATCTGTCTACCGGCAAGATGGGCTACGCCCTGGCCCGGGCCTGTGCCCAGGCCGGCGCCGCCGTCACCCTGGTCTCCGGCCCCACCGGGCTGGCCTGCCCCCGGGGCGTGCTGCGGGTTGAGGTGAGCGCCGCCCTGGAGATGCAGCGGGAAGTGCTGGCCCGGGCCGGGGAGAGCGACGTCTTCATCGGCGTTGCCGCCGTGGCCGACTACCGGCCGGCCACCCCGTCCGCCCAGAAGATCAAGAAGAACGCCGCTGCGATGACGGTGGAGCTGGTGAAGAACCCGGACATCCTGGCCGAAGTGGCGGCCCTGCCGCGGCCGCCCTTCTGCGTCGGTTTTGCCGCCGAGAGCCACGACCTGGCCACCTACGCCGAGGGCAAGCGCGTCAACAAGAAACTGCCCCTGGTGGTGGGCAACCTGATCAGCGACGGCTTCGGCGGCGAGGACAACACCGTGGTCCTGTTCGATGCTGCCGGCGCCCATCCCCTGGCCACCGCCAGCAAGACCGAGGTGGCCCGCAGCATCGTCGCAGCCATTGCCGAGCGTCTGCCCCACTGATTTTTATCTGGAGAAACAATGCATCCCGTCGACGTCAAACTGCTGGACCCCCGCCTGCACGAAACCCCGCCTCAGTACGCCACCCCCGGTTCTGCCGGGCTGGACCTGCGGGCCTGCATCGAGGCCCCGGTGAAGCTGCATCCGGGCGAAACCCAGCTGATTCCCACCGGCATCGCCATCCACCTCAACGACCCGGGCATGGCCGCCATGATCCTCCCCCGCTCCGGCCTGGGCCACAAGCACGGCATCGTCCTCGGCAACCTGGTGGGCCTGATCGACTCCGACTACCAGGGCGAAATCATGGTCTCCACCTGGAACCGGGGCAAGGAAGCCTTCGTCATCAATCCCCTGGACCGTATCGCCCAGCTGGTGGTGGTGCCGGTGCTGCAGGTGCAGTTCAACCTGGTGGACGAGTTTGCCGCCAGCGACCGGGGTGCCGGCGGTTTCGGCAGCACCGGCAAGGGCTGATCCCGGCGCCGCTCGGCGCCTTGTGAAATGAGAAAAGGCCGCGCTTCCGCAAGGAGGCGCGGCCTTTTTATTCGGCGGCAGGGGGTAGGCCCGGGAGGCAGGCAGGACGGGCCTGTTGGCCATGCCATGGCGGAGATGGCCGTCCTGCCTGCCTCCCGGCAGTGCTGCTTTTTCGTTCTAGGCCAGGGCGTCGGCCCAGATGTTCTTGGCCCAGCCCAGGGCGAACTGGGCTTCGGCGACGCTGCGCACGGCGGAGACGCCGCCGGAGCCGGGCACCGGCAGCACCGTCTTTTTCTCGGCGTCGTACTGGTGGATGGAGGCCACGTGGCAGGCTTCCGTGGAGCTGAGGAAGCTGTAGCAGGTGTTCATCACCACCGGATTGGGATTGGGCGCCTCGCCGGCCAGCAGGTTGAGGATGGCGGCGGCGGCCAGCTTGGCGTGCTGGTTGGCCATGTGGCCGGACTTGGGCATGGTCGGCGCCGGGAAAATGGCGTCGCCCAGGACGTGGATGCCCGGGGTGTTGGTGGATTCCAGGCTCAGCCAGTCCACATCGACCCAGCGGTTGTTCACCAGCTTCAGCCCGGCAGCGCTGGCGATGGCGCCGGCCCGCTGGGGCGGCACCACGTTGAGCACGTCGGCCCGCACCTTGTCGAATTCGAAAAGGGCGGTGGTGTTGGTCACGTCCACGTCGATCAGCTCGTGGTTGGGCCGGTACTCGACGATGTTCGGGTACAGCTCGCTCCAGGCCTTGGTGAACAGGCCCTTCTTGGAGATCACGTCCTCGTTGGCGTCCAGGATCAGCACCTTGGACTTGGGCTTGTGGGCCTTGAAGTAGCTGGCCACCACCGAAGCCCGCTCGTAGGGGCCGGGCGGGCAGCGGTAGGGCGCCTTGGGAATGGTGATGGCGAAGACGCCGCCGTCCTTCATGGATTCCAGCTGCTTGCGCAGGGCCACGGTCTGGGGGCCGGCCTTCCAGGCGTGGAGGATCTTCTCCTGGGATTCCTTGGCATCCAGGGCCGGCACCAGGGACCACAGGAAATCGACGCCGGGGGAGAGCACCAAGCGGTCGTAGCTGAGGCTGCCGCCCTGGGCCAGGCGCAGGGTGCGCTTGACCGGGTCCACCGCCACGGCTTCGTCCTGGATCACCTTGACGCCCCAGCGGTTCTTCAGACCATCGTAGGAGACGGTGATGTCGTCCAGGGTCTTGTCGCCGGAGAGGATGAGGTTGGAAATGGGGCAGGAGATAAAAGTGGGGTTACGCTCCACCAGGGTGACGCGGACGCCGCCCTCGCTCCACTTGCGCAGGTACTTGGCCACCGTGGCGCCGCCGTAGCCGCCGCCCACCACCACCACGTGGCCGGCAGCCTGCTTGCGGGGAACCGGGGCGCTGGCGCAGCCGGTCAGGGAGGCGGTGACGGAAGCGGCGGAGACGATGCCCGCGGCCTTGAGGAAATTCCGGCGTTGCATGGTCATTACTTGCCCTCCCGTTTCTGGGCTGCCAGATAGGTGGTGATCAGGTCCAGCTGCTCCGGGGTATAGCCCTTGGCGATCTGGTGCATGATGGTGGCCGGCCGGCTGCCGTCGCGGAAGCCGTTCAGCTTCTGCAGCAGCATGCCCTTGTCCTGGCCGGCCAGCACGTCCATGGCGCCGGGCTGGGCGTGACCGTCGGTGCCGTGGCAGTTGGCGCAGGTGGCGGCCAGATTGCGGGCCAGGTTGGGGTCGGCGGCAAAGGCCGCGGTGCTGCCCAGGCCTGCGGCCAGGACGGCGAGCAGGGAAAGGCGTGACATCAGGTGGCGCGCAAAGGGCATGGCATCTCCTTGGCTAGACGAAGGCAGTCCAGATTTGGCCCGGAGTATAACAACCGCAGCGGCGGAGTTTCCCCCGCCAAAACGGAATATTTCGGTCTTTTCTTATAACCTGGCGGCACCCTCGGCCGCTGCCGTAGGGGCCTCGCCGAGCATGCGCACCTCCCGCTGGGGGAAGGGGATTTCGATGCCTTCGGCCTTGAAGCGCTTCCAGATCTCCAGGTTGATATCCGAGCGCAGGGCGCCGGAACCTTCCTCCGGGTCTTCGATCCAGAAGCCCACCTCCAGGTTGATTCCGCTGTCGGCAAAGCCGGTCAGGTAGGCCCGGGGCGGCCGCTCCTGCAGCACCCGGGGATGGGCTGCGGCCGCCTCCACCAGCACCGCCATGGCCCGCTCCACATCGCTGTTGTAGCCGACCTGGACGGCGGTCTTGAGGAACACCTGGGTGTCCGTGTAGGACTGGTTCTGCACCACGTTGGCGACGAACTGCTCGTTGGGGATCAGGTATTCGGTGCCGGCCAGGCCCCGCAGCACCGTGTAGCGGGTGGTGATCTGGGTCACCACGCCGCTGGTGGCGGCGTCGATGGCGATGAAGTCGCCCAGGCGGATGGAGCGGTCGAGCAGGATGATGAAGCCGGAGATGTAGTTGCTGGCAATCTTCTGCAGGCCGAAACCGAGGCCGACGCCGAGGGCGCCGCCGAAGACCGAGAGGGTGGTGATGTCGATGCCCACCAGGGACAGGCTGATGAGCACCGCCACCAGGGTCAGCAGGGCCTTGATGATGCGGGCCAGCACCGCCCGCACGTTGGAATCCAGCTTCTGCGCCCCCATCAGCCGGGCCTCCGCCAGGCCGGCCAGCCACAGGGCGCCCAGCACGGTGACGAAAATGGTGACCAGGCCGTGCAGGATCATCCACAGGTCGAGGCGCTGCTTGCCCACGGCGAACTGCACCTGCTCCATGGCGTCGATCACCGGCAGGTCCAGGCCGGTGATGTGCAGGGCCGCGGCCAGCCACACCAGGGTGGCGATGACACGCTCGGAAGCTGCCAGCCAGCCTGAGGGGGCGAAGGCCTGGCGCAGGATGTAGACCATCAGCCGGATGCCGGCCAGGGACAGCATCAGGGGCACGGCCAGGGACAGCAGATTGACGTGCATGTGGGGCTTGAGCAGGGCCCGGGCCAGCACCACCAGGCCCGCCGCCAGCAGGGGAAATAGCAGGCGCTTGACCCCGCTGCGGCCCGCGTGCCAGCGCTCCGGCGTCGTCTGGATGCGGTTGCGCACCTGGCGCGAGGCGAAGAAGGCGATGCCGATGCAGCCGAGGAGCACGGCCATCTGCCAGAAGATGCGGGGATTCTGCAGGTCGTCCCACAGGTCGGTGAATAGCTGGGGCAGGGTTTCCATGGCGCGGGCTTACTTGGCTTGACGTTCGAAGACGGCGGCGAAGAAGGCGTCGCTGTCGTGGCGGTGGGGCAGCAGGGCCAGACGGCCGGCGGGCATGGCCTCCAGCCCCGGCAGCTCGATGCCCTGGGCGGCCAGGATGTCGGCCACCGGCACGGCGACGAAGTCCGGGTGGGCGGCGAGGAAGGCGTCGGCGACGGCGCCGTTCTCTTCCTGCAGCAGGCTGCAGGTGGCGTACACCAGGCGGCCGCCGGCCTTCACCAGGCGGGCGGCGGAATTGAGGATGGCGGTCTGCTTGGCGTTCAGCTCGGCGACGGACTTTTCGTCCTGACGCCACTTCAGGTCCGGATTGCGGCGCAGGGTGCCCAGGCCCGAGCAGGGCGCATCCACCAGGACCCGGTCCAGCTTGCCGGCCAGGCGCTTGATGCGGGCGTCGTTCTCGCTCTCGATGCGCACCGGGTGCACGTTGGAAAGACCGGAACGGGCCAGGCGCGGCTTCAGGTTGTTGAGGCGCTTCTCCGACACGTCGAAGGCGTAGAGACGGCCGGTGGAGCGCATCAGGGCGCCCAGCAGCAGGGTCTTGCCGCCGGCGCCGGCGCAGAAGTCGGCCACCATCTCGCCCCGCTTGGGCGCCAGCAGCAGGCCCAGCAGCTGGCTGCCCTCGTCCTGCACTTCCACCGCACCGTCCATGAACAGGGGATGGCGGGAGAGGGCGGGCTTGCCGGCCAGGCGCAGGCCCAGGGGCGAATAGGGAGTGGGAGTGGCGGCGATGCCGTCCTTGGCCAGCTGGGCGGCGACGGCATTGCGTTCCGCCTTCAGGCTGTTGACCCGCAGGTCCAGGGGCGCCGGCCGGTTGAGGGCGGCCACCAGGGCCTGGGTCTCCTCGGCGCCGTACTGGGCCAGCAGGCGCTGGTAGAGCCAGTCCGGCAGGTCCAGGGCGATGGCCGGGGCGCTCAGGCCCAGGGGGCCGCTGGGGTCGAAATGGTCTTCGCCGCGGCCGATGGCGGCCCAGCGCTGTTGCAGGTGTTCCACCAGCTCGGCTTCGCCGTGGCGCAGCAGGGCTTCCAGGGCCTTGGCATCCAGGCCCTGGTGGCAGGCCAGGTGGGCCAGCAGCAGGCGGCGGGCGTTCACCTGGGGCAGTACCAGGGCTTCCAGGCTGCGCTTGTGGCGCAGGATGGCGAACACGGCCTCGGCCACGAAGCCCCGGTCCCGGTGGCCCAGCTGCTTGTGCTCGCGGAAGTAGCGGGAGAGGGCCGCGTCCGCCGGGTGGTTCAGGCGCAGCACCTCGGTGAGGGCGGCGATGGCGTGCTGGAACAGGGCGGGAGCGGGTGCGTGGGTCATGGCGGTCTTCAAAAAAACGTTGGCCCCGGAGGGCGCGGAAAATCGGTGGGGCCGGAGCCCCGGCGGGCGGCGTCTATTCGCTGCCGACCTGGAGTTCGGTGGCGATCTGGTCGAAACGTTCGCCCTTCTTGTCAATGTGGCGGATCTTCACCGGCAGCAGCAGGCGGTCCGTGGCCAGCCACACTTCGGTGGTGGTGTCGCCGCTGGCCCGCAGGTGCACGGTCGGAACGCTGCCGAAGGCCAGTTCCAGGACTTCCTCGCCGACCCGGGTGAAGCGGATCGTGTCCAGCTTGCGCCCGGTGCTCACCGGCAGATCCACCGTGGCGCCCACCTGGGGCAGGTAGCCGAAGGCGTAGTAGAAGCTGATGAAATCCTGGGCGCCGGGGGGCAGGGTCTGGCGTCGCTGCTCCCTGCCCTGGACGACGCTGCCGGCGTTCCAGTCGAAGTCGGCCCGGTCGCCGGTCTCGCTGCCGTTCTTGCGGGCGACGAAGGTTTCCGGCTGCAGTCCGGCCGGGCTTATTTTACCCCGGCTCTCGTAGGCCACCTGGACCGACTTGAAGAGGGCCGCCAGGCCGGTGGTTTCGGTGACGCCGGTGAGCCGGTAGCGGCCGTCGGCGATGCGCCATTCGTGGATGGTCTGGCCCACTTCGAAATTCTGCTCGCCCTTGATGACGACGAAGCGGATGCGGCCCCGGGGCGGCAGCCGGGGCTCCACTGCCGCCGGCGGGGCCGGCTCGGGAGCGGCCACCGGCGCGGCTTCCGGCACCGGGGCGGCGGCCGCCGGCTCCGGCTGGGCCTGGGGGGCGGGCACTGCTGCCGGCCCAGGCGGGACGGCCCTGCTGGGCCTGGGGGCCTTGGGCACGGCTTTCGGCGCGGCTTTCGGCGCGGGTGCCGGGGTAGGGGGTGTTTCGGGCCGCCGCTGGGGCGTCAGGGTGGCTTCCAGGGGCGGCGAGGGCGGTTCTTCGCCCAGCCCGGGCAGCTCGACTTCCGGCAGCACCAGGGCGCCGAGATGGAGGAAGAGGGAGGTCGCCAGGGCCAGCGCCAGGGCGACGGGGATGGAACGCTTCAGGGATCAGCTCCGGGCCGGGGGGGAAATGAGGGCGCTGGCGGCGGCCATGGGGTTGTCGGCCAGCAGCACCCGGCCCTGTTCCAGGCGCAGGCGGCCCTGGCAGAACCAGGCCACGGCGGCGGGATAAACCTGGTGTTCCTGCACCAGGACCCGGGCCGCCAGACTGTGTTCGTCGTCCCCCTCCAGCACCGGCACCACGGCCTGGGCGATGGCGGGGCCGTGGTCCAGGGCCGGGGTGACGAAATGCACGGTGCAGCCGTGCACACGGCAGCCTTCCTCCAGGGCCCGCTGATGGGTGTGCAGGCCGGGGAAGGCGGGCAGCAGGGAGGGATGGATGTTGATCAGGCGGCCTTCGTAATGGCGCACGAAGCCTTCGGAGAGGATGCGCATGAAGCCGGCCAGGATCACCAGGTCCGGGGCGTGGGCGTCGATGGCCTCGGCCAGGGCGGCGTCGAAGGCTTCCCGGCTGGGATAGGCCTTGTGGTCCAGGGCGGCGGTGGCGATGCCGGCCGCCTTGGCGGTTTCCAGGCCCTTGGCGTCGGGCCGGTTGGCGATCACGGCCACCACCTGGCCCGGATAGGCAGGATCGGCGGCGGCCCGGAGGATGGCCTCCATATTGCTGCCGCGGCCGGAGATGAGGATGACGAGTCTTTTTTTCATGTCTGCTGGGGCCCGGCAGGGGCTGCCGGGACGGTCCTACTTGATCGGTGTGAGGGCGGCCACCGGCAGGAAGACTGCGGTGGCCAGGTTCTGCATGACCCGGTTGACGGTGCGGCCGTTCTTGTCGGCCACCACCACCGAGAGGAAATCCAGGAGGCCGACCAGGCGGCCGATTTCCCGCTCGAAGGAGAGGTTGCGCACGGCGGCGTCCGGCTCGTTGGAGAGGATGTACAGCTCGCCTTCCACATTGCGGTTGTTGTTCAGGCGCCAGGCGACGATTTCCAGGTTGCGGGCGCAATTGTAGAGCTTTTGCGCGTCGAGGCCGTCAAGAACGTAAAAATCGGTCTTGTGCTCGTAGGCCGCCTGGACCATGCCGTTGACCCCGGCCATGAGGGCCAGCACCCGGTCGCCGTGGTAATCCTCGCGGAAGGCGAGCAGCATGGCCTGGGCCTCCCGGCGCCCTTCCAGCTCGGGCCACTGGTTGTTGTCGAAGATGCGGGCCACGGCCGCTTCCAGGGAGGGCTGGCCGACCTTCTTCCATTCCCGGGGATTGCGCCGGTACAGCTTTTCGGTGAGGCGTTTGAGGCCGGCGCTGACTTCCCGCTGGCTGGCGTCGATGACCCGGTCGATGTCGGTCTTGGCGATGGCCCGGGGGTCGAAGCGGGATTCGCTGCGCCCGTCGTGGCTGGTGCGGGTGGTGCAGCCCGGCAGGGCCAGGGCCAGCAGCAGGGCCGCCGCTGCGGCCAGGGCGGGGCTGGCCCGCGCTCCGTCTTGTTCCTGCTTCCCCATGACTCCCCCTTGGTTTTTTTTCTGCGGTTGTGCCGTTCAGCCGGTGCTGGCCTTGCGCGCCTTGCAGTAGCCGATGACGGCCGGCAGCAGGGACACGGCGATGATGAGCACGATCACCAGCGACAGGTTGTTCTTGATCAGGGGCAGGTTGCCGAACCAGTAGCCGGCCAGGCTGAGGGACACCACCCAGGAGACGCCGCCGACCACGTTGAAGAAGGTGAAGCGGCCGTAGCCCATCTCGCCCATGCCGGCGACGAAGGGGGCGAAGGTGCGCAGCAGGGGCAGGAAGCGGGAGATGACCAGGGTCTTGCCGCCGTGCACCTCGAAGAAGGCGTGGGTCTTTTCCAGGGCGGCCCGGTTCAGCAGGCGGGAATTCCAGGCCAGGATGCGGTGGCCGAACCAGCGGCCGATGACGTAGTTGAGGCTGTTGCCGAGCACGGCGGCGAGGGACAGGCTGAGCATCAGGGGCATCAGGGCCATGTCGCCGATGGCGGCCAGGGCGCCGGCGACGAAGAGCAGGGAGTCGCCGGGAAGGAAGGGCACGACGACGAAGCCGGTTTCGGCGAAGACGATGAAAAAGAGGATGGCGTAGATCCAGGGGCCGTATTGCTGGACCAGGACGGCCAGGTGCTTGTCCAGGTGCAGGACCAGGTCGATGAACTGCAGGAAGAGGCCGGTGATTGCGTCGAAAAATTCCATGGGCGGCAGGGAGTATGGGGGCGGATGGGGCGGCTCCGGGCGGGGCCGCCAGGCCCGGATTCTAGCCTACTTGTGCACGCAGCCCGGCGGCGGCTCGTTGAGCACGGCCCAGAACAGGCCCAGGGATTTCACCGCGTCGATGAAGTCGCGGAAATTCACCGGCTTCACCACGTAGGCGTTGCAGCCCAGGTCGTAGGCCTCGTCCAGGTCCCGCTCCTCCCGGGAGGAGGTCAGCATGACCACCGGCACGTGGCGCAACTCCTCGTCCTGCTTGATCTCCCGCAGCACTTCCAGGCCGCTCACCAGGGGCATCTTCAGGTCCAGCAGGATCAGGGCCGGATTGCCCGCCGGCCGGTCGGCGAAGGGGCCGCGGCGGTAGAGGTAGTCCAGGGCCTGCTCGCCGTCGTTCACCACCTCCACCTCGTTGGCCAGGTGGCTGGCACCCAGGCCTTCCAGGGCCAGTTCCACGTCCCGGGGATCGTCTTCCGCCAGGAGGATGCGCTTCAGTTCCATGGAATCTCCTTATTGTCTTTATGCATCATTCGTCCCGGGGCAGGCTGAAGTAGAAGGTGGCGCCCCGGTCGGGCTCGGCCTCGGCCCAGGTGCGGCCGCCGTGGCGCTCCACCACCCGGCGCACGTTGGCCAGGCCGATGCCGGTGCCCTCGAAATCGGCGGCGCCGTGCAGGCGCTGGAAGACGCCGAACAGCTTGCCCACGTATTTCATGTTGAAGCCGACGCCGTTGTCGGCGATGCGGATCACCCACTCGGGCCGCCCCTCGTGCTCCCCGCTCTCGGCGGCGATGTGGATCTGGGCCCGCTCCCGCTTGCGCGAGTACTTGAGGGCGTTGCCCACCAGATTGGCCAGCACCTGGCGGATCAGGGTGCGGTCCGCCAGTACCTGGGGCAGGCTGCCGATGGCCCAATCCACCGCCGGGGCGCGAGGTTCCTGGGCCAGGTCGTCGATCACTTCCTGGAGCAGCTTGTTGAGGTCCACCGGGGTCTTGTGCACTTCGGCCCGGCCGATGCGGGAGAAGGCCAGCAGGCCGTCGATGAGGTCGCCCATGCGGTTGGCGGCCTCGGTGATGATGTTGAGATAGCGGCGGCTGGCTTCCGACAGCCGGTTGTCCGCATCGGCCTCGAGCAGGCTGACGAAGCCGGAGACGTGGCGCAGGGGCGCCCGCAGGTCGTGGGAGACGGAGTAGGAGAAGGCTTCCAGCTCTTTGTTGGCCACCGCCAGCTGGTCGGTGCGTTCGGCCACCCGCCGTTCCAGTTCCTGGTTGAGGCTGCGCATGGCCCGCTCCTGGGCCATGCGCTCCATTTCCATGCCGGCCCGCAGGGCGAACAGGCTGATGATGGGCAGGTAGCCGCTGGCCTCGGGCAGGGGCTTGTCGTCGATCACCACCAGCAGGCCCAGGATCTTGCCGCCGTTGCCGGTGATGGGGGCGCCCATGTAGCTTTCCGCCTTCATTTCCTTCAGGGCCCGGTTGTCCGGGAACAGCTCGGTGATGCCCCGGGGGAAGAGGGTCGGGCCGGAGCCGAGCATGACCTGGCAGGGCGTGCCGTCCAGGGCGTAGGCGAAATTGGTGGAGGGGGCGCCGTGGGTCCAGCTGGAGAGGGTGCGGATGTGGCAGCCGTCCGGGTCCACTTCGCCGACGAAGGCGTAGGCCACGTCGAAGAGGGTGGCCACGTGCTGCACCAGGGAATCGAGGAAGGCTTCGCCATAGACCGTGGCGGTGTTTTCCACCAGGGCCCGCAGGGCTTCCTGGGTGCGGCGCATCTCGGTCACGTCCCGGCCTTCGGGAATGAGGTAGATGACGCGCCCGTGCTCGTCCCGCACCGGGGTGATGCTGACGTCGATCCAGTGCAGGATGCCCTGGGCGGTGCGGTGGCTGGCGGCGAAGCGCACCGTCTCGCCCTGGCGCGCCCGGGCCACGGCCTGGCGCAGGGTTTCCCGGCTTTCGCTGTCCCGGTCCCACCAGGGGGTGTCCCAGAAGGGGCGGCCCACCACCTCTTCCTTGGCGGCGCCGGCGAATTCCAGGGAGGTGCGGTTGGCCTCCAGCAGGGTGCCCTGGGGATCCATCAGACCGACGAAGGAGAAGGTGCTGTCGAGCAGGCCCCGGATGCGCTGTTCGCTGTCGATGAGGGCCTGCTGGGTGCGCATGCGGGCGGTGATGTCCTGGCCGGTGCCGCGGTAGCCGCGGAACTGGCCCCGCTCGTCGAAGACCGGGCGGCCGTTGCTGACGTACCAGTGGATTTCGCCGTCGCCGGCGACGATCTGGTAGGTGAAGTCCCGGAACGGCAGGTGGGCTTCCTGCTGGGCCCGGTGGGCGGTCATCTGCTCCGGGGTGACGCCGAGCAGGGGCAGTTCCCAGCGGGTCTTGCCCAGGTACTGCTCCAGAGGCAGGCGGCCCTTCTGGAAGGCGCCGCCGGACATCATGGTGAAGCGGCAGTTCTCGTCCTGCTCCCAGTACCAGTCGTAGGACAGCTCGGCCAGGTCGCGGAAGCGGGCCTCGCTCTCCCGCAGGTCCCGGTCCACCTCCAGCAGTTCGGCCATCTGGGCGTCCAGCTGGGCGGTGCGGGTCGCCACTTCCTGGCGCAGGGTCCGGTTCCAGAAGAGGATCACCCCCAGGGCCGCGGCGACGAGGGTCAGCAGGCCGCCCGCCACCCACCAGAAATTGGGGTTGTTCCAGGGGCCGGCGTTGCCCACCCGCAGCCAGCGCTGCAGCACCTGTTCCTTTTCCTGGGCCGGAATGGCGGCGGCGGTCTGGTCCATGAGGGCGGTCAGCTCGGGCCAGTCGCCGCGCACGCCGAAGGTGAAGGCGTAGTTGATGCCGGTGTTGCCGCCTACGGCCAGATTGACCAGGCCTTCCTTCTGCACGTAGTAGGTGACCCGGCCCAGGTCGGTGACCGCCGCATCCACCTCGCTGAAGGCCAGCTTGGTCAGGGCCGACAGCTCGTCCCGGCTGGGGGCCAGGTGCAGCCCGGGATACTCCCGCCGCAGGCGGTCCTCCAGGGCGCTGCCGGCCAGCACTGCCACCTTGCGCCCTTCCAGCTGGTCCAGGGTGAGGGGGCCGGTGCCCAGGGTCTCCTGGCGCACGATGATCTTGGTTTCCAGCTCGGCGTAGGGCTTGGGGAAGCTCAGGTAGGTTTCCCGGCCCGGGGTGTGCACGGCGGCGAAGAGCAGGTCCACCTCCCGGTTGCGGATGCCGTCGTGCATGTCTTCCAGGCTGCCGTAATAGACCATCTGGAAGCGCACGCCGAGGCGCTGCTCGTAGAGCTTCAGCATGTCCACCGAGAGGCCCGAGTAGCTGCCGCTGCGGAAGTCCCGCATCAGCAGGTTGGGCATTTCCGTGGCGCCGACCCGGATTTCCGGGTGCTGGGCCAGCCACTGGCGCTGCTCGGGGGAATAGTTCTGGGCCCGGGCCAGGGGGCTCGACAGCAGGCCCAGGATCAGCAGCAGGAAGGAGAGGCGGAAGGGAAAAAGGGAAAGGAGGCGCCGCAGCCGGCCGGGGAGTGCAAGAAGCGAAGGCAGCGCCATGACCGCTTCAGCGCCACTGGGCCAGGGCCGGCGCCAGGTCTTCGGGCAGGGCCGGGCGGGCGAAGTGGTAGCCCTGGCCCTCGCTGCAGCCGCACTCTTGCAGGCGGCTGCGCTGGTCGGCGGTTTCCACGCCCTCGGCGATGACCTCCAGGCCCAGGCTGGTGCCCATGGCGACGATGGCCCGGGCAATGGAGAGGTCGCTGCCGGCGGCCGGGCCGCGGACGAAGGACTGGTCGATCTTCAGCCGGTTCACCGGGAACTGCTGCAGATAGGAAAGGGAGGAGTAGCCGGTGCCGAAGTCGTCGATGGCCAGGGAGACGCCGATGTCCCGCAGCTGCTGCAGGGTGTCCAGGACTTCCTCCTCCTGGTTCATGGCGATGTTTTCGGTGATCTCCAGTTCGATGTTGCGCGGATCGGCGCCGGAGCGCTGGATCACCATGGCCACCGATTCGGCCAGGCGGGGCTGCTGGAACTGCAGGGCGGAGAGGTTCACCGCCACCCGCAGGTCGTGGTGGCCGGCCTGGGCCCATTTGACGCTCTGGCGGCAGGCTTCCCCCAGCACCCATTCGCCGACGGGGACGATGAGGCCCGTTTCCTCCAGCAGGGGAATGAATTCCAGGGGCGAGACCAGGCCCCGTTCCGGGCTCTGCCAGCGCAGCAGGGCCTCGACCCCGGTGATGCGGCCCGTGGCCAGGTCCACCTGGGGCTGGTAGTGCAGCACGAATTCGTGGTTGACCAGGGCGTGGTAGAGGGCCGCTTCCAGCACCAGGCGGCCCTTTTCCGGCTG
This sequence comes from Azospira oryzae, assembly GCF_004217225.1. Lineage (GTDB taxonomy): Bacteria > Pseudomonadota > Gammaproteobacteria > Burkholderiales > Rhodocyclaceae > Azospira > Azospira oryzae. Next base: position 259,862 of record NZ_SHKM01000003.1, on the reverse strand, counting down.
GGCCATGCGCTCGTGGAAGAGGCGGGCCTGGCCGGGGCCGGCCCGCTTGGCCGTTTCCAGGGCCGCTTCCGCGTGCTGCATGAGGTCCAGGCCTTCGTTCTCCTTGTCGGCGGAGCGGGGGTGGAGGGCGGCGCCGATGCTGCAGGTCAGGTACAGGTCCTGGCCCTGGATGGAAAAGCCGGCGGCGAAGGCTTCCCGCAGGCGCTCGAACCAGGCCTCGGCCCCGGCCGGGTCGGCGATGCCGGAGAGCACCAGGGCGAAGCGGTCGGAGGAGGCCCGGGCGACGAAGTCGTCCTCGCCGATGAGGGCCGAGAGGCGCCGGGCCACGGCCCGCAGCACCCGGTTGGCCAGGACCATGCCCATGCCGTGCATGATCTTGCGGAAGCGGTTGATGTCCACCAGCAGCAGGAGAAAGGGGGCCTGTTCTGGGGCGCTGCGGTGTTCCAGGTGTTCCAGCAGGAAATCCACATTGGCGATGCCGGTCAGGGGGTCGAAGCGCAGCAGGTGTTCCAGGCTGGCCTGGGCCTGGCGCAGGGCGGCCCGGTTGCCGGCCTCCCGGATCTCCCGCTCCACCACCGGAGCCAGGCGGCTCAGGTTGTCCTTGCTGACGAAGTCCCGGGCGCCGCGGCGCATGGCCTCGATGGCGATGTCGTCGGGGATCATGCCGGAGACGATGACGAAGGGCAGGTCGCCCCCCCGGGACTGCAGCAGGGCCAGGGCCGAGACCGAGTCGAACTCGGGCATGTTGTGGTCGCAGATGACCACGTCCCAGCCGCCCTGGGCCAGTTGCTCCTCCATGGCGGCGCCGGTCTCCACCCGTGTCCACTCGATGCGGTGGCCGCTCTGGCGCAGGGCACGGGCGGCCAGCTCCACATCCAGTTCGGAGTCGTCGACGAAGAGGACGCGCAGGGGCAGTGCAGACTCAGGCGATACGGGCATGGGGTATGGCGCCGTTGTATGACAGGTGTGGGACGATTATAGCGACTTCCGCTACCGGCGGTAGCCCCGCATGGCGGCCGCAACGCCGCGCCCGGAGCCGACTTCGGCAGGGGCTATAATGCCCCCTCGCCGTTTGTCCCCGACCCCGTTGCCGCCATGCCCATCCGTCTCCTGCCCGACCTTCTCATCAGCCAGATCGCCGCCGGCGAGGTGGTGGAACGGCCCGCCTCGGTCCTCAAGGAGGTGCTGGAAAACGCCCTGGACGCGGGCAGTCAGGCCATCCAGATACAGCTGGAAGAGGGCGGGGTGAAACTGATCCGGGTCAGCGACGACGGCTGCGGCATTCCCAAGGAAGAACTGCCCCTGGCCCTGACCCGCCACGCCACCAGCAAGATCGCCAGCCTGGAAGACCTGGAACGGGTGGCCACCCTGGGCTTCCGCGGCGAGGCCCTGGCCTCGGTGGCGGCGGTGGCCCGCCTCACCCTCACCAGCCGCGCCGCCGGCGCCGGCCATGCCTGGAAGCTGGCGGCCCACGGCAGCGGCGAGGCGGAACCGGCCGCCCTGGCCGCCGGCACCGTGGTGGAAATGCGGGACCTCTATTACAACACCCCGGCCCGCCGCAAATTCTTGAAGTCCGAAGGCACCGAATTCGCCCACTGCGCCGATGCGGTGAAGCGCGTCGCCCTGGCTCATCCGGGCGTGGCCTTTTCCCTCTCCCACAACGGCCGGGTCAGCCTGTCTTTGCCGAAAGCCGATCTGGCCGGCCGGGTCGGCGCCATCCTGGGCCAGGATTTCCTTGCCGAATGCCGCCGCGTCGAGGCTGCCATCAACGGGCTGTCGATTGTCGGCTACGCCGCCCAGCCCGCCTGGTCCCGCCCCGGGCGGGATGCCCAGTACGTCTTCGTGAACGGCCGCTTCGTCCGCGACAAGCTGCTGGCCCATGCCCTGCGCGAGGCCTACCAGGACATGCTGCACGGCAGCCGCCACCCGGGCTACGCCCTGTTCATCGAGATCGATCCGGCGGCGGTGGATGTGAATGTGCACCCGGCCAAGACCGAAGTGCGCTTCCGCGACGGCCGGGCGGTGCATCAGTTCGTCTATCACGCTGTGCATAAGGCCCTGTCCCAGGTCATCAGCGACCCGAGCCGGGAGGTGCAGACGGCCTCCCCCGGACTGGCCTCCCTGGGCGGCAATACCGGCGCGGCGTCCGGCCCTGTCCATGCCGACAGCGGCTATGGGCAACGCCCCCCGGCCGTGCCGGCCTGGAATCCGCCCCGCCAGGGCAGCCTGGGCGTGGCCGAGCCGTCTGCCTCGTCCTACCTGGCTTTCGCGGCAGCGGCCCGGCAGGGGGCGGGCCCTGCCAGCGCCTTCCCCGGTGGCGGCAGCTTCGCCCCGGCAGCGGCCGCCGATGCCCCCGGCCAGGAGGCGCCGCCCCTGGGCTACGCCCTGGCCCAGCTGCACGGCATCTATGTGCTGGCCCAGAATGCCCGGGGCCTGATTCTGGTGGACATGCACGCCGCCCACGAGCGCATCCTCTACGAAAAGCTGAAGACCGCCTACGACAGCAAGGCGGTGCCGACCCAGGCCCTGCTCATTCCGGCGGTGTTCTCCGCCAGCGCCCACGAGGTGGCGGCGGTGGAGGAGCACGGCGCCACCATGGCCGAACTGGGCTTCGAACTGGCGCCCCTGGGCCCCAACGAACTGGCCCTGCGCTCCGTGCCCCAGCTGTTGGCAGGCGGCGATCCGGCAAACCTGGCCCGCAGCCTGCTGGCCGAGCTGATGGAGCATGGGGCTTCCCAGGTCTCCACCGCCCGGCGCAACGAACTTCTGGCTACCCTGGCCTGCCACGGCGCCGTGCGCGCCCGGCGCCTGCTCACCGTGCCGGAAATGAACGCCCTCTTGCGCCAGATGGAAGAGACCGAGCGGGCCGACCAGTGCAACCACGGCCGCCCCACCTGGACCGAGCTGTCCCTGGCGGACCTGGACAAGCTCTTCCTGCGGGGGCAGTGATGGCTCCCTCGGCTTACGGCTTCAGGTCCCGTCCCGGGCACCGGGCAGGAATCGTCGGGATGGCGGCATGAGCGCCCATCCCCCCGCCATCCTGCTCATGGGCCCCACCGCCAGCGGCAAGACCGCGGCGGCCCTGCACCTGTTCGACCGCTTCCCGGTGGAACTGATCAGCGTCGATTCGGCCCTGGTCTTCCGCGACATGGACATCGGCACGGCCAAGCCGGACCGGGCCACCCTGGCCCGCTACCCGCACCGGCTGGTGGATGTGATCTCGCCGGAGGAGGCCTACTCCGCTGCCCGCTTCCGCGACGAAGCCCTGGCCGCCATGGCCGAGGCGACCGCCCGGGGCAAGGTGCCCCTGCTGGTGGGCGGCACCATGCTCTACTACAAGGCCCTGCGGGAGGGGCTCTCCGACCTGCCCCAGGCCGACCCGGCCCTGCGTGCCGAACTGGAAGCGAAGGCGGCGGCCTACGGCTGGCCGGCCCTGCACGCCGAACTGGCGCAGCTGGACCCGGTCACCGCCGCCCGCCTGCACCCCACCGATTCCCAGCGGGTCTCCCGGGCATTGGAAATCTGCCAGCTGACGGGTCGGCCCATGTCCGCCCTGCTGGCCGAGCAGCAGCGGGAACCCCTGCCCTGGAACCTGCTGCCCCTGGCCCTGGCCCCCTCCGACCGGGCGGTGCTGCACCAGCGCATCGCCGAGCGTTTCGCCCAGATGCTGGCCCAGGGTTTCATGGATGAGATGCAGGCCCTGCGCGCCAAGTACCGCCTCAATGCCGGCCTGCCTTCCATGCGCTGCGTCGGCTACCGCCAGGCCTGGGAGGTGCTGGAGGGCGAGGCCCCCGCCGCCGAGCTGCTGGACCGGGGCATCTTCGCCACCCGCCAGCTGGCCAAGCGCCAGATCACCTGGCTGCGTTCCGACCCCACGGCGGAAGTGTTCGACTGCCTGGCGCCGGACCTGATTGCCCGGGTTGAAACCCGGGTGGCCCGCTTCCTGAAACAGCAGAAGGTCTGACATGGTCGCCAGCCGGGAGTACGTGGATTACCTCCTGGAAAGCCTGGCGCCCCTGGGGCCGGTGGTGGGCAAGCGCATGTTCAGCGGCGTCGGCCTCTTTCTCGACGGCCTCATGTTCGCCATCGTCATCGACGACCAGCTGTGGCTGAAGGCGGACGACCTCAACCGGGGCGAATTCACCGCCCTCGACCTGCCGCCCTTCACCTATCCGCGTCAGGGCAAGCTCACGGCCTTGAGCTACTACCGGGCCCCGGACGAGGCCCTGGATGCGCCCCATGCCCTCCTGCCCTGGGCCCGCAGCGCCTTTGCCGCAGCCCTGCGGGGGCGTGACCTTGAAGGCCGCAGGCGCCCGCCCCGTCGCAAGCCGACGGCCTAGTCCGTCAGCGCCATGAAAAAGCCGCCGGGAGGCGGCTTTTTGTTTGCCCCGGCGCCGCGCTTAGCGGTCCTGCAGCAGCCATTGCAGCAGGGTGGCGTAGAGCACGTCCGGGTTCACCGGCTTGGCGATGAAGTCGTTCATGCCGGCTCCCAGGCAGCGGGCCTTGTCCTCGGCGAAGGCATTGGCGGTCATGGCCAGGATCGGGGTCTGGCGGTGGCGTTGCAGCTGGCGGATTTCCCGGGTGGCGTCGAGGCCGTCCATGAGGGGCATCTGCATGTCCATCAGGATCAGGGCGTAGTCGTTGCCGCGGGCCCTTTCCACCGCCACCTTGCCGTCCGGTGCCAGTTCCACCCGCAGGCCCACGTCCTCCAGCATGAACTTGGTGATTTCCTGGTTGATCGGCTCGTCCTCGGCCAGCAGCACCGTGCGGCCGGCGAACTCCTGGCGCAGCCGCTGTTCGGCGTTGCCGCCGGCCAGGGGGGCGCCGTTGCCGTAGCGCTCCTTGCCCTTTTTCAGGCGGGCGGTGAACCAGAAGGTGCTGCCCCGGCCCGGCTCGCTGCTGGCACCGGCCTCACCGCCCATGAGCTGGGCCAGCTTGCGGGTGATGGCCAGGCCCAGGCCGGTGCCGCCGTAGCGGCGGGTGGTGCTGTTGTCGGCCTGCTCGAAGGCGGAGAAGAGCTTGTGCATGGCCTCGGGCGGGATGCCGATGCCCGTGTCCTGCACCTCGAAGCGCAGCAGGGCGTCCGCCTCGCCTTCCTCCAGGGTGTGCACCCGCAGGGTGATGCTGCCCTGCTCGGTGAATTTGAGGGCATTGCCGGCATAGTTGAGCAGGGCCTGCTGCAGCCGGGTGGGGTCCCCCAGCAGGTGGGGCGGCAGGGGCTGGGCTTCTGTGCGCAGCACCAGGCCCTTGGCCTGGACCCGCTCCTGCAGGAAGGAGGCGACGTTGCCGAGCAGGCTTTCGACGCGGACGGGCGCCTCCTCCAGGGCGAACTTGCCGGCTTCGATCTTGGACAGGTCGAGGATGGCGTTGATCACCCCCAGCAGGTGCTGGGCGGCCGCCTCCAGCTTGTCCATGTGCTCGGCCTGCTGGGGCTTGAGGCCGGCCCGGCGGATCAGGTGGGTGAGGCCGGTCATGGCATTGAGGGGGGTGCGGATCTCGTGGCTCATATTGGCCAGGAAGGCGCTCTTGGCCACGTTGGCCGACTCCGCCGCGTCCTTCATCTCCTCCAGCTGGCGGGTGCGCTCCTGCACCAGTTCCTCCAGGCGCTGGCGGTGCCGCAGCAGTTCGGCCTCGGCCGCCTTGCGCGCGGTGATGTCCCGGGCGATCTTGGAGATGCCCAGGACCCGGCCCTCGCCGTCCAGGAGGGGGGAGATGGTGACCGAGACATCGACGATGCTGCCGTCCTTGCGGATGCGGCGGGTGTCGAAGTGCTTCACCGTCTCGCCGCGGCGCAGGCGTTCCAGAATGTCCCGTTCCTCCGCCAGGCACTCCGGCGGGAACAGGTGCAGGGCGGAGCGGCCCACCATTTCGGCGGCGCTGTAGCCGAACAGCTCCTCGGCGCCCCGGTTCCAGCTGGTGACGATGCCGTCCAGGGTCTTGCTGAGGATGGCGTCGTCCGAGGAACGGACGATGGCTTCGTACTGCCGGGCGATACGTTCGGCCTGGCGGCTCTCGGTGACGTCGTAGAAGCAGGCGAGGAAGTCGTCGCCCAGGGAAATGCCGGAAACGAGGACGATGCGCTCCTCGCCGCTGCGCACCGTGATGTTGCACTCGATGGGCGCAATGTCGCCGTCGTGGTTGGCGGCAGCGGCCAACGCCTGCTGCCAGTCAGCCATGACCTGGGCCCGGTAGTCCGGGTCCGGGTAGGCCCGCAGCCACCACTGTTCCAGGCTCGGCATTTCCTCGACGGAGTAGCCGAACATCTGCAGGCAGCGCCGGTTGCGGTCCACGATGGTGCCGGCCTGGTCCACGTAGGCCAGGCCCACCGGGGCTTCCTGGAACAGGCGGCGGAAGCGGGCCTCGCTCTGCTGCAGGGCTTCGGTACGGAGGTGGATTTCCTCGCCCATGCGGTTGAAGTCCTGGGCCAGGGCGCCGATCTCGTCCCCGCCGGCATCGTCGCTGCGGGTGTCGTAGTTGCCGGCGGCCATGTCGCCGACGCTGCGCTGCAGCCGGGCCAGGCGACCGACGAAGGCCCGGTTGAGGTAGCTGCCCAGGGTCAGCAACAGGATCAGGTAGCCGCCCAGGCGGATGAGGAAGTTGTGCAGCCAGGCGCCGTATTCCCGCTGGCGCAGCTGCTCCGTCGGCAGCTTGATGCTCATGACGCCGCGCAGGTCGCCCACCTGGTAGCCGTAGGCCTGGTCGTAGTCGTTGCCGATGGAGCCGGGGGCCTGGCTGCGCTCGCCGTGGCAGGCCAGGCAGTAGGCCTCGACCCAGATGGGGGCGGTGTAGTGGTAGAAGCTGCGGTTGTCCTGGCCCCGGATTTCCACCAGCCGGTCGGGGGCCTTGGGATTGGCGCGGAACCAGGCGATGGCCGCCATCTCGTCGGCGTCGGCCTGGTTCTGCGGATTGCGCGGACGGTCGGAGACGTTGTTGAAAAAGAGGCCGCTGTCGCTCCATTCCTTGAAGTCGGCGGAGATGCGGGAGAGGGCGTGGGCCGGCAGGAAGCCCACGGTGTCGGCGTTGATGGGCAGGCCGCTGGCCATGAACTGCTGGTGGTACACCCGGCGCGTGGCCATCAGCATGCCGCGGATGTTCTGGGCGTCCCGGGTCAGCTCGTCCCGGATGCCGGCCTCGATGCTGCGGTAGCCGACGGCGAAGTCGGCCGCCATGATGCCCAGGATGATGGCGGAGGTGAGCAGCCAGATTTTGTGCTTGAGGCTCATGGGCGGGTCCGGTGGCGAAGGCAGGTGGCGCCAAGTCATTGGCAAATCGGGATTTATGCTAACTCAATGGCATGTCCGTCCCCAGGGATTTTGTCGCCATTCTTGATCCAGTCGGCATTCCGGAGGCGAAAAAAAAGCCGCTGGGCAGCGGCTTTTTCAGGGTGACGGCCCGGGGCCGTCCGGGACCGGGGGCGGCTCAGGTGGGCAGGCCGTGGCGGGCCTGTTCCGCCGCCACCCGGTCCATGCCCTTGCGCCGGGCCATCAGGGTATAGACCGTGGGCACCACGAAGAGGGTGAAGAAGGTGCCCAGGAGCAGGCCGCCGACGATGACCCAGCCGATCTGGGAGCGGGATTCGGCGCCGGCGCCCCGGGCCAGGGCCAGGGGGATGGCGCCCAGCACCATGGCGCCGGTGGTCATGAGGATGGGGCGCAGGCGCAGTTCCGCCGCCTCGATCACCGCCTCCCGGACGTTGCGCCCCTGCTCCTGCAGCTGGTTGGCGAATTCGACGATGAGGATGCCGTGCTTGGTGATCAGGCCCACCAGGGTGACCAGGCCGATCTGGCTGTACACGTTGAGGGTGCCGCCGCTGAGGAGCAGGGCCAGCAGGGCGCCGGCCATGGACAGGGGCACCGTCAGCATGATGATGAAGGGATCGCGGAAGCTTTCGAACTGGGCCGCCAGCACCAGGTAGATGAAGGCCAGGGCGAGGATGAAGGTGAGGGCCAGGGAGGCGGTGGAGGTCTTGAACTCCCGCGACTGGCCGTTGTAATCGACGGCGTAGCCGGCCGGCAGCACCTCTCCGGCGATTCCTTCCATGGCCGCCAGGCCCTCGCCCAGGGTGGAGCCGGGGGCCAGGTTGGCGGTGATGGTGACGGCACGGCGCTGGCCGAAGTGGTTCAGCTCCCGGGGGCTGATGGTCTCGTCCACCTGCACCAGGTTGGCCAGGGGGATCATCTCGCCGCTCTTGCCGCGCACGTAGATGTCGCTGATGTCCCGGGGATTGGCGCGGTCGGCGTCGCTGACCTGGACGATCACGTCGTACTGCTCGCCGTCCCGCTTGAAGCGGGTCACCTGGCGGCCGCCGAGCATGGTCTCCAGGGTGCGGCCGACGGTTTCCACGGGCACCCCCAGGTCCGCCGCCTTGTCCCGGTTCACCGCCACGGAGAGCTGGGGCAGGTTGAGCTTGAGGTCCGTGTCCACATTGAGGAACAGGGGGCTCTTGGCCATTGCCGCCAGGAACTTGGTGGTGGTGGCCTGCAGCTCCTGGTAGGAGGCGGAACTGACGATGACGAAGTTGATCGGCCGCTCCCGGGCGCTCTGGCCGAGGGAGGGCGGCGTCACCGGAAAGGCCATGACGCCGGGGATGTCCCGGAAGCGGGGCAGCAGCTGCTTGGCGATTTCCGGCGAGCTGTGCTGGCGCTCCTTCCAGTCCTTCAGGCGCAGGATGGCGGAGCCCTGGGAGACGATGGGATTGCCGGAGACGACGAAGTAGTTGGCGGCGTCGGGAATGCCGGCGTAGATCTTCTCGATCTGGCGGGCGTACTTGTCCGTGTATTCCAGGGTGGCGCCCTCGGGGCCGTTGAAGATGCCGAAAATGACGCCCCGGTCCTCGATGGGGGAAAGCTCGGACTTGAGCAGCTTGAGCATGCCGACGCAGGCCAGGGCCACTGCGGCGAATCCCACCAGGACGATCCAGCGCCGGTCGAGGGCGGCGCCGAGGATGCGGCGGTAGCCGGCGTTGAGCCAGTTGAGGAAGTTCTCGATGGCGACGAAGGCCTTGCCGTGCTTTTCCTCGTGCCGCAGCAGCACCGAGCACATCATGGGCGACAGGGTCAGGGCGACGAAGCCGGAGACCAGCACGGCGCCGGCCAGGGTCAGGGCGAATTCGATGAAGAGCTTGCCGATGCGGCCGGTCATGAAGGCCACCGGGGCGTAGACGGCGGCCAGGGTGATGGTCATGGCCACCACGGCGAAGCCGATTTCCTTGGCCCCCTGGAGGGAGGCCTGGATCGGCGGCATGCCTTCCTCGATGTGGCGGTAGATGTTCTCCAGGACCACGATGGCGTCGTCCACCACCAGGCCGATGGCCAGCACCAGGGCCAGCAGGGTCAGGGTGTTGATGGTGAAGCCGAGGACGAACATGAGGGCGAAGGCGCCGATCAGGGACACCGGGATGGTGACCAGGGGAATGAGGGTGGCGCGCAGGTTGCGCAGGAAGAAGAAAATGATCAGCAGCACCAGGATCACCGCTTCGCCGATGGTGGAAAACACCGATTCGATGGAGCGGTCGATGAAGACCGAGGAGTCGTAGGCGATTTCCACCTTCAGCCCGTCGGGCAGCTCGGCGGCGATCTTCGGCAGTTCGGCCCGCAGGGCCCGGGACAGGTCCAGGGGGTTGGCGGTGGACTGCTTGATCAGGCCCAGGCTCACCGCCGGCTTGCCGCCGAAGCGGACGTTGGTGCGCTCGGCGGCGGCGCCGATTTCCACCCGGCCCAGGTCCCGGATGCGCACCGGGTAGCCGTTCACCGTCTTCACCACGATGGCGGCGAACTGTTCCGGTTCCTTCAGGTCGGTCTGGGCCAGCACGGCGAATTCCCGCTGGCGGCTCTCGATGCGGCCGGCGGGCACTTCCACGTTCTGGGTGCGCAGGGCGTCCTCCACCTCCTGGGCGGTGATCTGGTGGGCCGCCAGGCGGTCCTTGTCGAGCCAGATGCGCATGGCGAACTTGCGCTCGCCGAAGACCCGCACGTCGGCGGCCCCGGGCAGGGTCTGCAGGCGCGGCTTGACCACCCGGTTGGCGATGTCGGTGACCACCAGGGGCGAATGCTTTTCGGAGGAGAAGGCGAGCCAGATGACCGGGCTGGCGTCGGCCTCCACCTTGGCGATGACCGGCTCGTCGATGTCGTCGGGGAGCCGGTTGCGCACCCGGGAGACCCGGTCGCGCACGTCCGAGGCGGCGGAATCCGGATTGCGCTCCAGGCGGAAGCGCACGGAAATCTGGCTGCTTTCCTGGCGCGAGATGGAGGTCAGCACATCCACCCCCTCGATGCCGGCCAGGGAATCCTCCAGGGGCTTGGAGATCTGGGATTCGACGATTTCCGCCGAGGCGCCCCGGTAGGTGGTGGTGACGGTCATCACCGGTTCGTCGATCTTCGGGTATTCGCGCACCGAGAGGCGCTGGTAGGAGACCAGGCCGATGAGCATCACCGCCAGGGAGAGCACGGTGGCGAACACCGGGCGGCGGATGCAGATGTCGGACAGCAGCATGGCGGCTTATCCCTGCTTGGCCGGCCCGGGGGCGGCCTGGGGCGCGGCGGTGGCGGCAGGGGGTTTGGAGACGCCCGTCCCTTCTGCCTCCTGGGCCGGCTGGGGGGCAGTATCGACGGCCTTCACCGGGCTGCCGTCCTGCACCTTGAGCTGGCCGGCGGTGATGATGCGGTCCCCCGCCGCCAGGCCGGAGAGGATTTCCACCTGGGCGTTGCGGCGCAGGCCGGTCTTCACTTCCACCTTCTTCGCCTTGCCCTCCTCGATGCGGAACACGGTCTGCTTGCCGCCGCCGGAGACGATGGCCTGCTCGGGGATCATCAGCACCCCGTCCCGGTTGCCGAAGAGTAGGCGCACCCGGGCGAACATGCCGGGGCGCAGCTTGAGCTCCGGGTTGTCCAGGCGGGCGCGCAGGGATATGGCGCGGCCGTTGGCATCCACCAGGGGATCCACCGCGTCCAGCACCGCCTTGAAGGCCTGGTTGGGCAGGGCGTCCACGCTCACTTCCACGGCCTGGCCTTTTTGCAGGCGGCTCAGGTACAGCTCGGGCAGGCGGAAATCCAGCTTCAGGGTGCGGATGTCCTCCAGGTTGATGAGGTCCGCCCCTTCCTTGACGTAGTCGCCGACGCTCACTTCCCGGATGCCGACGACGCCGGCAAAGGGCGCCCGGATGCGGGTCTTGGCCAGCTTGGCCTCGGCCAGGGCGACCGCCGCCTCCTGCACCTTGAGGTTGGCGGCGGTGGTGTCCAGGGATTGCTGGCTGATGAACTTCTTCGCCAGCAGTTCCTCGGTGCGTTTGAAATTGGTCACGGCCAGGGCGTGGTTGGCCTTGGCCTGTTGCAGTTCCGCCTCCTGGGTGGCTGCATCCAGGGCCACCAGCACCGTGCCCCTGGCCACCGGCACGCCGTCCTTGAAGCCGATGCTGGCGATGCGTCCCGCCGTTTCCGGCCGCAGCACCACGGATTCGTTGGAGCGCAGGGTGCCCACCGCCGCCGCCTCGTCGGTGATGCTCTGGGGCGCCGCCAGCGCCGTTTCCACCGGCAGGGGCGCTGCCGGGGCGCCGGCGCCGCCCGCCTTGGCGCCGGCCGCAGCCGGGGCCTGGGGTCCGCCGGGAGCCCGGTTGGCGTTGTAGGCGACCCAGCCCAGGCCGACGATTCCGGCGGCGGCAAGGGCGATGACGGCGTAGCGGTGTTTGCGGTGGGGCATGGCGGAGTCTCGTGGTTCCGGCCTGCCGCCGGCGTGGCGCGGCGGCGGGCGACAGGGCCGCAGGCGAAAGGGCGGCGACGATTTGGCAGCGGGCAATTCTACTCCATCGCCACCCCGGGCCCCGGCCGGGGCAAACGTTGCAAAATGTAAAAAGGCGGCCCGCAGGCCGCCTTTCCATGGCAGGTGCCGGGCTGCAGGATCAGCCGTTGGCGCGCTGCTCCAGCACTTCCACGGCGGGCAGCTTCTTGCCTTCGAGGAATTCCAGGAAGGCGCCGCCGCCGGTGGAGATGTAGTCGATCTGCTTCTCGATGCCGTACTTGGCGATGGCGGCCAGGGTGTCGCCGCCGCCGGCGATGGAGAAGGCCGGGGAGTGGGCGATGGCGGCCGCCAGCATCTTGGTGCCGCCGCCGAACTGGTCGAATTCGAAGACGCCGACCGGGCCGTTCCAGACGATGGTGCCGGCGTGGGCGATGATGCTGGCCAGCTTGGCGGAGGTCTTGGGGCCGATGTCCAGGATCATGTCGTCGGGCTGCACGTCGTTGGCGTCCACCCGGTTGGCGCGGGCATGGACGGACAGTTCGTTGGCCACCACCACGTCTTCGGGGATGGGCACGGAGGCGCCGCGCTCGTCCATCATGTCCATGATGTTGCGGGCTTCTTCCACCAGGTCCAGCTCGGCCAGGGATTCGCCGATGGGCAGGTCGTCGGCCACCATGAAGGTGTTGGCGATGCCGCCGCCGACGATGAGCTGGTCCACCTTGCCGGCGAGGGACTTGAGGATGGTCAGCTTGGTGGAGACCTTGGAGCCGGCGACGATGGCCACCAGGGGGCGCTTGGGGTTTTCCAGGGCCCGGCCCAGGGCGTCCAGCTCGGCGCCCAGCAGGGGGCCGGCACAGGCCACGGGGGCGTACTTGGCGATGCCGTGGGTGGTGGCCTCGGCCCGGTGGGCGGTGCCGAAGGCGTCGTTCACATAGACGTCGCACAGCTTGGCCAGCTTCTGGGCCAGTTCGTCGTTGTTCTTCTTCTCGCCCTTGTTCACGCGGCAGTTTTCCAGCAGCACCACGTCGCCGGGCTTCACCTCGAAGCCGCCGTCCACCCAGTTGTCGATCACCGGCACCTTGCGGCCCAGCAGCTCGGCCAGGCGGTGGGCGATGGGGGCCAGGCTGTCCTCGGGCTTCATCTCGCCTTCGGTGGGACGGCCCAGGTGGGAGGTGACCATGACCGCGGCGCCCTTTTCCAGGGCCATCTGGATGGCCGGCACGGAAGCGCGGATGCGGGTGTCGTCGGTGATGCGGCCGGTCTCGTCCTGGGGTACGTTGAGGTCGGCGCGGATGAAGACGCGCTTGCCCTTCACATCCAGGTCGGCGAGTTTGAGAACGTTCATGGAAGTCTCCTTGCGTTGAATTTGGTGATGAGGCGCGGTGCGGTGAATGGGATGTTCAGGACTGGGACCAGCCGGCATGCCAGCGCTGGGCCACGTCCACCATGCGATTGACGAAGCCCCATTCGTTGTCGAACCAGATGAAGAGGTTGAACAGGCGGGCGCCGCCGGCCCGGGTCTGGCTCAGGTCCACGATGGCGGAATGGGGGTCGTGGTTGAAGTCGATGGAGGCGTGGGGGGCGGCGGAGGTGGTCAGCACGCCCTTCCAGGGGCCGTTGGAAGCGATTTGCAGCAGGGCGTTGAGGCCCGCCACGTCTGCATCCTGGGCCAGGGTCACGGTGAGGTCGATGGCCGAGACGTTGAGGGTGGGCACCCGGATGGCCTTGGCCAGCACCTTGCCCTTGAGGCCCGGCAGCAGGCGCTCCACGCCCCGGGCCAGGCCGGTGGAGACCGGGATCATGGACTGCATGGCGGAGCGGGTGCGGCGCAGGTCGCTGTGGTGGTAGCCGTCCACCAGGGGCTGGTCGTTCATCACCGAATGCAGGGTGGTCAGCAGCACCTGTTCCAGGCCCAGCTCCCGGTCCAGCAGCTCCAGCACCGGCACCACCGCGTTGGTGGTGCAGGAGGCGTTGGAGACGATGCGCTCGTCGCCGTTGAGGCGGCCGTGGTTGAGGCCGTAGACCACCGTCGCATCCACGTCGGCGGCGCTGTTGGCCGGGTGGGACAGCAGCACCCGGGGGCAGCCGGCCTCGAGGAAGCGGCGCAGGCCGGCCCGGTTGCTGTACTGGCCGGAGCATTCCACCAGCAGATCCACCTTCAGGCTGCGCCAGTCCACTCCCTCGGGGGTGTCGGCGTGGGTCAGCTGGATGCTGCGGCCGTCGATGACCAGAGTGCCGTCCTGCAGTTCCACCGGGGCGGGGAAGCGGCCGTGGGTGGAGTCGAAGCGGGTCAGGTAGGCGATGCTCTCGCTGTTGGCCGGCTCGTTGATGGCCACCACCTGGAAACGCTCCGCCAGTCCCCGTTCATGCAGGGCCCGCAGAAAGCAGCGACCAATGCGGCCGTAGCCGTTGATGGCGAGACGAAGGGGGGGGAGGGAGCCGGACACGGGGGGCCAGGGAGGAAATGGATGAAGGCCGTGATTTTACAGGGTTGCGGCCCTAAATCCGAGAGGCGGACAGGGTTTTGCCCGGCAAGGATGGCCGCTGGCGGCCAACCTTGCCGTCATTTTTTTGCCCCGGGCAGGCGGCAAATATTCACCAGGTCGGCAAAGTCCTTTGTTCTCAAAGGGAATTTACATTCTGGTACGCCGTTTGCATTAAGGGTGGCCATAGCACCTATGGAGCGTATGACCATGCGTATCGATTCCCTCTATAACCAACTCAGCCTACAGAGCCTGACGGCGAAAAAGCGCGGCCAGGAGGCCGAAGCGGCCGCATTGCAGGCATCGCCTCAAGCCGGCCTGACGGAAGGTGCCAATCCGTCAGCCGGCGCCAACACTTCCAGCCGGGTGGAAACGGCCGAGGACAAGGCCGATGCCGCTGCCCAGGCCCGCCGCGAGGAATTGCGGGCCCAGCTGCAGGAATACCTGGACAAGAGTCCGGCCGAGCACATGCGTGACGCCATCCTCAAGGAAATGGGCATGAGCGAGGAAGACCTGGCCGCTCTGCCGCCGGAAAAGCGGGAGGCGATCGAGTCGGATATCGCCCGCAAGATGCGGGAGCGCCTGCTAGCCAAGGATGAGGCCCATCCCGATGCCACCACCCTGCAGGATGCCACCATGGCCAGGCTCAGCCAGAGCCAGGACGGTGCGGCCGCCGGCGGCCAGGGCGATGGTCTGGGCAATGGCCAGTCTCCTGCCGGCATTGCCGCCTACGCCTTGCTGCAGGCGGCCGTGAACGGCAAGTCGGGCAGTTCTTCCTGAGCCTGGGCGGCGAGGGCGGTGCCGTCGGGCCACCCATGGTTGGGCCTGCCGCGCTGCCTTTCACCCCCTGGTCCCGATAGTCGCTGCAGCAATAAAAAAGCCGCCTGGGAGCAGATGCTCCCAGGCGGCTTTTTGCCGTCGGCGGTGTTGCTTACTTGGCGGCCATCCAGGCGCGGGCGGCGTCCAGCATGCGGCAGGAGTAGCCCCACTCGTTGTCGTACCAGGCCAGCACCTTCACCAGCACGGAGCCGTCGGCACCCTTGATGACCCGGGTCTGGGTGGCATCGAAGGTGGAGGAGACGGTGGTGTGGTTGAAGTCGGAGGAAACCAGGGGCTCGTTGTTCACCGCCATGATGCCCTTCAGGGGGCCCTTGGCAGCGGCGGTCATCAGCTCGTTGATTTCTTCCTTGGTGGTGGCGCGCTCGGCGGTGAAGGTCAGGTCCACCAGGGAGACATTGATGGTGGGCACGCGCAGGGAGAAGCCGTCGAACTTGCCGGCCAGCTGGGGCAGCACCAGGCCGACGGCCTTGGCGGCGCCGGTCTTGGTGGGGATGATGTTGGCGGCGGCGGCACGGGCGCGGCGCAGGTCCTTGTGGCGCACGTCCACGGTTACTTGGTCGTTGGTGTAGGCGTGCACGGTGGTCATCAGGGCCTGCTTGATGCCGACGCTCTCGGCTAGCACCTTGGCCACGGGGGCCAGGCAGTTGGTGGTGCAGGAGGCGTTGGAGACCACGGTCATGTCGGCCTTGAGCACGCCTTCGTTAACACCCATGACGATGGTGGTGTCCACGTCGTCGCCGCCGGGGGCGGAGATCAGCACCCGCTTGGCACCCTGCTGCAGCAGGGCCTGGGCCTTTTCCTTGGTGGTGTAGGCGCCGGTGCATTCCAGCAGCACTTCCACGCCGTGCTTGGACCAGTCGATGTCCTTGGGGTTCTTGGTGGAGTAGAAGGGGATCTTCTTGCCATCGATGATGATGCAGTTCTCGCCCTCGGTCTCCACGGAGGTGCCGAAGCGGCCGTGGGTGGTGTCGTACTTCAGCAGGTGGGCGTTGGTGGCCAGGTCGCCGGAGGCGTTGATGGCAACCACGTCGAACTCATTCTGCAGACCCTGCTCGTAGATCGCCCGCAGGGTGCAGCGACCGATACGACCGAAACCGTTGATGGCAACCTTGATAGCCATGGCACTTCTCTCCTCTATCTAAAAAACCTGACGCGCCCCGTGGCCGGGGCACCCCTTCCTTTTATTCCAGCACTTCCTTGACGGTCTTCACCACGTTGGCCACGGTGAAACCGAACATCTCGAACAGCTTGCCGGCGGGGGCGGACTCGCCGAAGCGGTCGATGCTGACCACGGCGCCGTGACGGCCCACGTACTTGTGCCACAGGCCGGAGTGGGCGGCTTCGATGGCGACGCGCTTGCGGCAGGTGCCCAGTACCTGTTCCCGGTAGGCGGCGTCCTGGCGTTCGAAGGCTTCGACGCAGGGCATGGAGACGACACGGGCGGCGATGCCCTCGTCGCCCAGGGCCTTCTGGGCGTCCAGGGCCAGCTTGATCTCGGAGCCGGTGGCGATCAGCACCACCTGGGCTTCGTCCTTGGCCTCGGACAGCACGTAGCCGCCGCGGCGGATGGTCTCGGCGCTGATGCCGGCGGTGACATTGGGCAGGTTCTGGCGGGACAGGGCCAGGACGGAAGGACCGTCATGGCGTTCCACGGCATTGGCCCAGGCCACGGCGGTCTCGGTGGAGTCGGCGGGACGCCACACGTCCAGGTTGGGGATCAGGCGCAGGGAAGGCACGTGTTCCACCGGCTGGTGGGTCGGGCCGTCCTCGCCCAGGCCGATGGAGTCATGGGTGTAGACCATGATCTGGCGCTGCTTCATCAGCGCCGCCATGCGGATGGCGTTGCGGGCGTAGTCGGAGAACACCAGGAAGGTGGCGGTGTAGGGGATCAGGCCGCCGTGCAGGGCCAGGCCGTTGGCGATGGCGGTCATGCCGAATTCGCGCACGCCGTAATAGACGTAGTTGCCGCCGTCCTTGCGGGTGACGCCCTTGGCGGCCTTCCACAGGGTCAGGTTGGAACCGGCCAGGTCGGCGGAGCCGCCCACTACTTCCGGCAGGTTCGGCACCAGGGCGGCGATGGCGTTCTGGCTGGCCTTGCGGGTGGCGATGTTCTCGGCCTTGGCTGCGGTGTCGGCGATGTAGGCATCCACCACCTGCTGCCAGTTGGCGGGCAGCTTGCCGGCCATGCGGCGCTGGAATTCGGCGGCCTGGGCCGGGAAAGCGGCAGCGTAGGCGGCGAAGCGTTCGTTCCACTGGCCTTCGACGGTCTGGCCCTTGGCCTTGCCGTCCCAGGCGGCGTACACGTCGGCGGGGATTTCGAAGGGGGCGTGGTTCCAGCCGATGGCAGCCCGGGTGGCGGCGATTTCCGCATCGCCCAGGGGGGCGCCGTGCACGTCGTGACTGTCGGCCTTGTTGGGGGAGCCCATGCCGATCTTGGTCTTGCAGCAGATCAGGGTGGGCTTGTTGCCTTCGGCCTTGGCCTGCAGCAGGGCGGCCTCGATGGCGGTGGCGTTGTGGCCGTCCACATTGGGGATGACCTGCCAGCCGTAGGCTTCGAAGCGCTTCGGGGTGTCGTCGGTGAACCAGCCTTCGACGTGGCCGTCGATGGAGATGCCGTTGTCGTCGTAGAAGGCGATCAGCTTGCCCAGGCCCAGGGTGCCGGCCAGGGAACAGGCTTCGTGGGAGACGCCTTCCATGAGACAGCCGTCGCCGAGGAAGACGTAGGTGTGGTGGTCCACGATGTCGTGGCCGGGCTGGTTGAATTCAGCCGCCAGGATCTTTTCCGCCAGGGCCAGGCCCACGGCGTTGGTGATGCCCTGGCCCAGGGGGCCGGTGGTGGTCTCGATGCCGGGGGTGTAGCCCACTTCCGGGTGGCCCGGGGTCTTGCTGTGCAGCTGGCGGAAGTTCTTCAGATCGTCGATGGAGACGTCGTAGCCGGTCAGGTGCAGCAGGCTGTAGAGCAGCATGGAACCGTGGCCGTTGGAGAGCACGAAGCGATCCCGGTCGGCCCACCGGGGGTTGGCCGGATTGTGTTTCATGTGGCGCCGCCACAGGACTTCGGCGATTTCGGCCATGCCCATGGGCATGCCGGGGTGACCGGAATTGGCTTTCTGGACCGCATCCATGGCGAGGGCACGGATGGCGCTGGTGAGGGGATTGAATTGCATGGTCACCGGAAGGGGGGAGGCGGGAAAGAGGCGGAATTATCCGCCAAATGCTGGGGTTTTTCCAGATTCACCGCAGCACAAGGGCTGCCGCGGTGGGGTAATTCCGCTGGGATAGGGCAATGGCGGCAGCCGGTCCCGGTCCGTCCGGGGTTGCGGCGGCCTTTTTCACGGGAAAGCTGCCGGGCTCAGGCGCCCCGGCTGCGGTCTTCCACCAGTTGCCAGATGAGGGGCGTCAGGATCAGCTGCATGGCCAGGTCCTGCTTGCCGCCGGGGACCACGATGGTGTTGGGGCGGGACATGAAGGCGTCGCCGATCATGTTGAGCAGGTAGGGGAAATCCACTCCCCGGGGGTCGCGGAAGCGGATGACGACGAAGGATTCGTCGTTGCTCGGGATGTCCCGGGCGATGAAGGGGTTGGAGGTGTCCACCACCGGCACCCGCTGGAAATTGATGTGGGTGCGGGAGAACTGGGGCGTGATGTGATGCACGTAATCGGGCATGCGCCGCAGGATGGTGTGGGTCACCGCTTCCAGGGAATAGCCCCGGCTGCGGGTGTCCCGGTGGATTTTCTGGATCCATTCCAGGTTGATGATGGGCACCACGCCGATGAGCAGGTCCGCATGGCGGCCCACGTCGATCTGCTTGTCCTGGTAGGCGCCGTGCAGGCCTTCGTAGAAGAGCAGGTCGGTGCCCGGGGCGATGGCTTCCCAGGGGGTGAAATAGCCCTCGGGCAGGCCCCAGCGGCGGGCCTCGGCGGCACCGTGGATGTACTGGCGGATCTTGCCGGTGCCGTGTTCGCCGTATTCGCGGAAGAGGGTTTCCAGCTCGGCCAGCAGATTGGCCTCGGGGCCGAAGTGGGAGGGCGGCTTGCGTCCCTCACGCTCGGCGGCCTCGATGTTCTGGCCCATTTCCGTCCGGGTGTAGCGGTGGAAGGCGTCGCCTTCGACAATGGCGCCGTTGATCTTTTCCCGGCGGAAAATGGATTCGAAGGTTTTCCGGACCGTGGTGGTGCCGGCGCCGGAGGAGCCGGTGACGGCGATGATGGGGTGTTTGGCCGACATGCTCCTCCTCTCCTGATATCTCAGGATTCCAGGTGGTAGGCGGTGACCCGTTCCACCTCGTTCTTCGAACCCAGGACCACCGGCACCCGCTGGTGCAGCTGGGTGGGCTGCAGGTCCAGGATGCGCTGGCGGCCGGTGGTGGCGGCGCCGCCGGCCTGTTCGACGATGAGGCTCATGGGATTGGCTTCGTAGAGCAGGCGCAGCTTGCCGCCCTTCTCCGCGGTCTTGCTGTCCAGGGGATACATGAAGAGGCCGCCGCGGGTGAGGATGCGGTGCACGTCGGCCACCATGGAGGCGACCCAGCGCATGTTGAAGTCCTTGCCGCGCACGCCTTCCTTGCCCTGCAGCAGTTCGCCCACGTAGCGCTGCACCGGGGCTTCCCAGAAGCGCTGGTTGGACATGTTGATGGCGAATTCCTTGGTGTCCTCGGGGATGCGGAGGTTCTCCTGGGTCAGGACGAAGGAGCCCACTTCCCGGTCCAGGGTGAAGCAATGCACACCCTGGCCGATGGTCAGCACCAGGAGGGTGTTGGGGCCGTAGAGGGCGTAGCCGGCGGCCAGCTGCTGGGTGCCGGGCTGCAGGAAGGCCTGTTCGGTGGGCTCCATGCCTTCGGGGCAGCGCAGCACGGAGAAGATGGTGCCGACGGAGACGTTGATGTCGATGTTGGAGGAGCCGTCCAGGGGGTCGAACATCAGCAGGTATTCGCCCTTGGGGTAGCGGTGGGGAATGGGATGGGGATGGTCCATTTCCTCGGAGGCCATGGCCGCCAGGTGGCCGCCCCATTCGTTGGCTTCCAGCAGGATTTCATTGGAGATGACGTCCAGCTTCTTCTGGGCCTCGCCCTGCACGTTGTCGCTGCCGGCCTCCCCCAGCACGCCGGAGAGGGCGCCCTTGCCGATGGAGATGGAGATGGCCTTGCAGGCCCGGGCGACGACTTCGATGAGGAAGCGCAGGTCGGCGTTGATGTGGTTGTCGCGCTGGGCTTCGATCAGGTAGCGGGAAAGGGTGGTACGGGACATGGAATTCCTTGCAGCAGGTTGCAGCGAAAATGGGTGAGGTCCCCGGCGGGGACGATACGGAGGGGTATTCTACCCCGCCCTACCGGCCTGCTGGGCGAGGAAGGCGGTGGCGGCCGCCAGCGGCAGGGGGCGGCTGAAGAAGTAGCCCTGCACCTCGTCGCAGCCGTCGGCCGCCAGCATGTCGAGCTGGGCCGAGGTTTCCACTCCTTCGGCCACCACTTCCAGGCCCAGGCTGTGGGCCAGGGCAATGGTACCGCGGGCGATGGCGGCGTCATCCGGGTCCCGCTCGATGTCGCGCACGAAGGAGCGGTCGATCTTCAGCCGGTCGATGGGGAACAGCTTGAGGTAGGACAGGGACGAGTAGCCGGTGCCGAAGTCGTCGATGGCCAGGGTGACGCCCATGTCGTTGAGGGCCTGCAGGGTGGTGATGGCCTCCTCCGGCCGTTCCATGACGCCGCTCTCGGTGATCTCCAGCTCCAGCAGCACGGCGGGCAGGCCCGTTTCCTGGAGGATGGCGGCCACCCGGCTGGGGAAGTCCTTTTCCTTCAGCTGCCGGGTGGACAGGTTCACCGCCATGCGCAGGGGCGGCAGGCCCTGGTCGAGCCAGGCCTTGAGCTGGCGGCAGGCGGCCTGCAGCACCCAGTCGCCGATGCCGACGATGAGGCCGGTTTCCTCGGCGATGGGGATGAAGCGGTCCGGCGGGATCAGGCCGTCCTCCGGATGGCGCCAGCGCAGCAGGGCCTCCACCCCGGTGACCCGGTCGGCGGCGAGGGCGAACTGGGGCTGGAAGTGCAGTTCCAGTTCGTCATTGACCATGGCCTGGCGCAGCTTGCGTTCCAGCTCCAAGCGCTCGGTGGCGGCCCGGTTCATGGCCGAGGCGAAGAACTGGAAGTTGTTCCGGCCGATGGCCTTGGCGTGGTACATGGCGGTGTCGGCGTTCTGCATCACCGTCGGCACCGTTTCGCCGTCGTCCGGATAGAGGCTGATGCCGATGGAGGCGGAGGTGTGCAGCTCGTGGGCGCCGACCCGCAGGCTGCGGGCCACGTCCTCGATGATCTTGCCGGCCACGTGGGCTGCATCGTTGGCTCCTTCCACGTCGGGCAGCACCACCACGAACTCGTCGCCGCCGAGGCGGGCCACCGTGTCCGATTCCCGCACGGCGGAGCGCAGGCGGTGGGCGATTTCCATGAGCAGGGAATCGCCCACGGCGTGGCCGAGGGAGTCGTTGATGGTCTTGAAACGGTCCAGGTCCATGAACATCACCGCCACCTTGTGGCCATGGCGCCGGGCATCGGCCAGGGACTGCTCCAGGCGGGCTTCCAGGGTGAAGCGGTTGGGCAGGCCGGTGAGGGGGTCGTGGTGGGCCAGGTGGTGGATGCGGGCCTCGGTCTCCTTGCGCTCGGTGATGTCGGAGAAGAGGGTGATGTAGTGGGTGAGGGCGCCGCTCTGGGTGTCGTGCACGGCGTTGATGGTCATCCACTTGGGGTAGATCTCGCCGTTCTTGCGCCGGTCCCAGATTTCCCCGGCCCAGGCGCCGGTGTCCCGCAGGATTTCCCACATCTGCCGGTAGAAGTCCTTGTCGTGGCGGCCCGAGGCCAGCATGCGCGGATCCTGGCCCAGCACTTCCTCCTGGGCGTAGCCGGTGATGTCGCAGAAGGCCCGGTTCACCGAGATGATGCGGTTGCCCTGGTCGCAGATCATGATGGCTTCCGGGCTGTTGGCGAAGACCTTTTCCGCCAGCTTCAGCTCGGCCTCGGCCCGGTGGCGGGCGGTGATGTCAGTGTAGATGATGATGGTGCTGCCGTCCCCCAGGTTGACCTGGCGGATCTCCAGCACCGTGCCGTCGGGCCGCTCCCGCAGGACGGCGGTGTTGTTGGGCCGCTGCAGGGCCCGCAGCACGCCCCGGGTGCGCCGTTCCTCGTCCCCCGGGCCGTATTCGCCGCGGCGGGCGTTGAAGCGGACCATGTCCTCCAGGGTCGGGTAGCCCTGGGCGAAGAGGGTGTCGGGCAGGTCCAGCAGGGTGCGGAAGCGCTCGTTGCAGGCGATCATGCGCTGCTCCGGGTCGTACAGGCTGACGCCGTCCGGCAGGTTCTCCAGGATGTTCTGCAGGATGGCGTTCTGGTTGCGCAGGGCCTGTTCGTTGCGCTTGCTTTCGCTGATGTCGGTGTAGGTGGTGATGAAGCCGGTGAGCTGGCCGTCGTCGAAGAGGGGTTCGCCCTGGACCAGGGTGGTGCGCCCATCCAGGCGGGTGCGCTCGAAGCGGTGGGGCTTGAACTGCATGGCCAGGGCCTTGCGTTCCTGCACGTGCTGTTCCGGATCGCCGGGGCCGTACTCGCCCCGCTGGGCCGGATAGCGCACCAGGTCCTCGAAGGGCACCCCGCGGTAGAGGGCTTCGGCGGGCAGACCCAGGACTTCCCGCATGCCTTCGTTCCACAATTGCAGGCGCAGATGCTCGTCGAAGACGCTGATGCCCTGGGGCATGTTCTGCAGCACCGCCCGCAGCTGGGTGGACTGGCGCCGGTACTCTTCTTCCGCCAGCTTGCGTTCGGTGATGTCCTGGGTGGTGCCGCTGGCCCGCAGGGGCTGGCCCCGGGCATCCCAGAAGAGTCGGCCCCGGTTGATGAAGTGGCGCAGGCGACCGTCCTGCAGCAGCACCCGGTATTCGACGGCGAAGGTTTCCTCCTTGGCCGCGTTGTGGTCGGTGGCCTGTTGCACCTTGTCCCGGTCCTCCGGGTGCACCAGCTCCAGGAAGTGGGCGTAGGTCAGGGGCTCGCGCGGGTCCAGGCCCACCAGGCGGTAGGCTTCCTCGGAACACCAGAGGCGGCCACTGCGCAGGTCCCGCTCCCAGCTGCCGATGTGGCCGATGCGCTGGGCTTCCAGCAGGCGGTCCTGGGTGCGCTGCAGTTCCTCCGCCGCCAGTTGTTCCCGTTCGTGGCGCTCGGCGAAGAACTTGCGCTGCTGGCGCAGCAGGTAGAGGGTGAAGGCGCCACCCCCGGCCAGCAACAGCAGGGAGACGCCGTAGGTGAGGAAATTGCGCTGGCGCACCGGGGAGAGGATTTCCTCCGCATCCACCTTGGTCACCAGGATCCAGGGGGTGTCCGCCACCTGCTGCCTGGTGGCCAGGGTCAGCTGGCGGCGGTAGTCGACACCCTCCTGCTGGGGCGCGGCCGTGGCCGGGGCGCCGAGCATGCTTTCCTCCCGCCGCAGGTGCAGCTTGAGGGCCGTGTCCTGGCGGTGGCGCAGTTCGTTGAGCACCAGAAAGTCGCTTTCGTCCTGGCGCAGCAGAAGGGTCTCGGCGGTGGTGCTGGGCACCGGACGGGCCTGGATGAGGGGAAAGAGAACGGCGCCGGGGTCGATCCGCTGCACCAGGAAGGCCAGACGCTGGCCGCTGCGGGGGCTGCGGATGACGGCGGCCAGGTCGATGAAGGCATGGCCCTGGGGGTCCAGCTGCAGGTCGCTTAGCTGGGGCTGGTCGCTGTATTCGGCGACCTTGAGCAGGTCCCGGGTGGCTTCGCTGACGCTGCTGTCCTGGGGTGGGGCAGCGGTGCTGAAGCGCACCCGTCCGTCGTCGTCGAGCAGCAGGTAGGCCCGGTTCTCCGGCAATTCGGCCAGGGGGCCCAAGCTCTTCTGCAGGTTGGCCTGGAGTTCTGCCGCCTTGCCCGGGGCCTCGAGCAGGCGCTCCAGGTGCAGGCTGTCCTGCCACGATTTTGCCTGGGCCTGTCGTTCGCTGCGCCAGGCGGCCACCTGCTGGGCCTTGAGGTCGGCCACGGCCCGCAGTTCCTGGAAGGTGCGGACGCGTACCGCCGCCTCCTCGCTGTGGGATAGATAGACGTTGGCCAGCCCCAGGCTGACGGCCAGGGAAAAGAAGACGACGACAACGGTCGCCTGAAGGTGGGTTTCGCGGCGCAGGGACATGGCTGGGGCCGGGGTGCTGGCAGGGGGGACAGGCGCCATTATCCCAGATTCCATGGGCCGGATTTGCGCTTTCCGGCTTGCTCCTGGCGGGGGGGTATAGTAATTTGCCGACAGCATAGGGAGGTACGGGGGTGCCTCCTTCGATGTCATACAAATATAAAGCTTGGCTCAGGGAACCCCATGAAAATCCGAACGTTCGTCCTGGCGACCTCCATCCTGGTTGGGTTGCTCTTTTTTGGCGGCAGCTATTGGGCCGTCAGCCGCTCCTTCGACAGCACCGTACGGGATCATGCCCGGGAAGGCGCCAACACCATGGCGCGCATGGCTTTCGTCTCCATGTACGAGTTGATGAGCACCGGCTGGCGCCGGGACCAGGTGGAAAAATTCCTCCAGGGCATGCGCGACGCCACCCGGGGTTCCAATGCCACCGTGGAAATCTATCGGGGTCCCAAGGTCGAGGCCCTCTTCGGCGCCATCGAGCAGCCGCCCCTGGATGAACTGCTGCGCCAGGGTTTTTCCGCCGGCAAGCCCCAGGAGTCCATGCAGGGCTCCTTCATCCGCTTCATCTATCCCCTGCAGGCGGAAAACCGCTGCCTGCGCTGTCACGACAACGCCGCCGTGGGCGACGTGCTGGGCCTGATCGAAGTGCGGCAGAACGTGGGCGGCCTGGTAGACCAGGCCCGGGCCGAATTCTCCTGGTCCCTGGCCATTCTCATGCCTCTGGGCCTGCTGCTGGCGCTGCTGGCCGTGTGGTGGGTGAACCACCGGCTGGAAGGCGCCCTGCGCCATGTGGAGGAGGGCGTGGCCGGCGTCAATGCGGTATCGGACCTGCGCAAGCTGGAACTGCGCGGTAGCCGTCCCGGCTTCGCCGAGCTGACCCGCATCGTCTGCGCCGTCGAGGAGCTGGTGGCCAAGCTGCGGGCCGTGGCGGTGGACAAGGACATGCTCAAGTTCGAGATCGGCCTGCTGGAGAAGTTCGTCATCACCTCGGACATCATCCGCGACTGGACCGAATACGTGAATCACCTGGTGGTGGACATCAACAAGGTGATGAACGCCCACGTGCTTTTCTCCATCTTCCAGATCGACGACGAGCTCTTCGACCTGGAGATTTTCTGGTACCGGGAGCCCTCCGCCGCCACCAAGCAGCGGGTGGAGAGCCACATCCGGGAAGTGCTGAAGCAGAATCCCCGCTTCTCCGTCATCACCTCCTTCACCATCAACCACCACGTGGCCAAGCCCGGTGGCGAGAAGGTGGAGCTGGCGGAGGAGGAGGTGCAGCTGCGGGTCAAGTCCTTCTTCGTCGATACGCCGAAGATCGGCGGCATCGTCGGCATCGGCGTCCAGGCCGACGAGCTGGAGGACGACACCCGCCACCTGGTGCTCGATTCCGTGCTGTCCACCCTGCTCAACGTGGTGGGGTCGGTGAAGGCCATCTACAAGTACACCAAGGACCTGGAGTACTACGCCACCCGGGACCCCCTGACGGACCTCTTCAACCAGCGGGTGTTCTGGGAAATGATCGGCTACGAGATCGACCGTTCCTCCCGCCACGACGAGCATTTCGGCCTGCTGCTGATCGACCTGGACAACTTCAAGCTGGTCAACGACAACTACGGCCATGCGGTGGGCGACAAGTTCCTCCAGGCCTTCGCCCGGGAGGTGCGGCAGGTGCTGCGCAGCGGCGACATCTTCGCCCGCTACGGCGGCGACGAGTTCGTGGTGATCCTGCCCGAGGCCGACCTGGAGCAGACCTCCGTCATCGCCCAGCGCATTCTCGAGGCCTCCCGGCAGAGCAGCGTCACCGCCTTCAACGGCGACGTGGTGCACGGTACGGCTTCCATCGGCCTGGCCGTGTATCCGGACCACGCCACCGAGCCCAAGGACCTCTTCCTCTTCGCCGACAACATGATGTACAAGGCCAAGGCGGAGGGTAAGGAGCGGGTCGCCATTCCCACGGCGGACGACGTCATGGAAGTGTTCCGCGACATCTCCCAGAAGAGCGTCACCATCCTCAAGGCCATCGACGAACGGCGGTTGATCCCCTTCTTCCAGCCCATCCTGGATGTCCAGGCCGGCGTGGTGGTGGGCTACGAAGTGCTGTCCCGCATCGAGGTGGACGGGGAAATCATGCGGGCCGACGAGTTCGTCGAGATCGCCGAGAAAATCGGTGTCATCCACCGCCTCGACTGCCTGGTGATCGAACTGGCCCTGCAGAAGCTGGCCGCGGAAGGGCACGAGGGCTACATCTTCCTCAACCTCTCGCCCCGGGCCATGGTGCTCAACGAGTTCGCCCGCTCCCTGCGCCAGATCGTGGCCGATTCCGGTATTCCGCCGGAGCGCATCGTCTTCGAGATCACCGAGCGGGATACGGTGAAGAACCTGGCCCTGATGGAGCGCTTCCTCAACGACCTGAAGTTCGACGGCTTCAAGCTGGCCATCGACGACTTCGGTTCAGGCTTCTCCTCCTTCCACTACCTGCGCCGCTTCCCGGTGGATTTCCTCAAGGTGGAGGGGGACTTCGTGGTCAATATCCTGCACAGCACCAAGGATCGGGCCTTCGTCCAGAGCATGCAGTCCCTGGCCCACGAACTGGGCATCCAGGTCATTGCCGAATTCGTCGAGACCGGCGAGGTGCTGGACGAGTTGAAGCGCATGGGCATGGACATGGCCCAGGGCTATTACATCGGCCGTCCCGACCGGGAAATCCGCAAGCCCGCCTGAGCACGGGGCGGGCCGGCGGCCTAGAGGCCGGCCCGCAGCCAGTCCCGCCAGGCGGCGAAGACGCCGGGGTCCAGGGCGGCGACGATGCGCCGGCGCCACAGGTCGTCGGCGTGGAAGTCGTCCTGCTCCAGGGTGCACATGTGGCCGCCCGCTTCCTTCAGGATTAGGCAGCCGGCGGCGTAATCCCACAGCATCTGGCCGCCGTGCACCGCCACGTCGATGCGGCCCGCGGCCACCTGGCACCACTCCAGGGCGCTGCTGCCGAAGTTGCGCTGGGAGAAGAAGGGCGGTGCCGTGGCGATGCGGACGGCCAGTTCCCGGGGCAGGCGTTTCAGGTCCACATTGGCCACCGCCTGGTCCAGGCTGCCGGCCACCCGGCGCAGGGGCAGGCGCTTGCCGTTCACGTAGGCGCCACCGCCCTCCCAGGCATAGAACAGTTCGTTGGTGATGGGGTTGTAGGTGATGCCCAGGCGGGGCTTGCGCTCCCGCAGCAGGGCGATGGAGACGGCGAAGACGGGCAGGCCATTGACGAAGTTGGTGGTGCCGTCGATGGGATCGATGCACCACACGTCCCCGTTGCCTGCCTCCAGGGCGGCTTCCTGTTCGGCCCGGCTCATTTCCTCGCCGATCACCGGGCAGGGGACGATTTCCGGCAGGCGCTGCAGGAGAAAGCTCTGGCACGCCAGGTCCGCTTCCGAGAGCAGGGTGCCGTCATCCTTGCGGTGGTGGATGGCCTTCATGAAACGGGGCACGATGGCTTCCCGGGCCACCTGGTGTACGGCTGCGATGACCGTTTCAACCGTGTGCCGGTTGGCGTTGTCGGCGTAGCGCATGGAACGGCTCCGGCTCAGGTGTCACGCCATTTCAGGGAACAGCCGATGCTCGGCGTCTGCTCCGCCGGGCCGCGGCCGCCGGCGGCCACCAGGGTCATGGCCTCGAACAGCTCCCGGCGGGCATCGGGGCGGGGGGCATTGCGGCCCGTGTCGTCCAGGCGGCCCCGGTACTGCAGTTGCAGGTCGGCGTTGAAGCCGAAGAAATCCGGGGTGCACACGGCGCCGTAGGCCCGGGCCACGGCCTGACTGTCGTCCAGCACATAGGGGAAGGGCAGGTCCCACTGGCTGGCCAGGGCCTGCATCTGGGCAAAGCCGTCTTCCGGGTAGGCCGCCGTGTCGTTGCTCATGACGGCAATGCTGCCGATGCCGTGGTGGTCGCGCAGTTCCCGGCAGTCCCGCACCAGGCGCTCGAGAATGGCTTTGACGTAGGGGCAGTGGTTGCAGATGAAAATCACCAGCAGGCCCCGGGGACCCCGGGCGCTGGCCGGGCCGTGCTGGCGGCCGTCGGTGCCGGGGAGGAGGAAGTCCGGCGCTTGCCAACCGAAGTCGCAGAGCGGCGTGGTGAGGCTGACCATGGGGAAACTCGCTTTCTGTCAGGGTATGGCAGAGCGGCCCCGATTCTCTGGAACTGGCCCGCAAGCCCCGTGGATGCACGGGAATGGGCGACGTAAGGGCGCGCGCGCCTATAATAGCACGATGACCGATCCCCGCTTTTTCTGCTCCCCCGAGGCCCTCAGCCTGAGTCCCGGGACCTCCGTGGACCTGCCCGAAGGCCCGGCCCGTCATGCCGCCCGGGTATTGCGCCTGCAGGCCGGCGACGGCCTCATCCTCTTCGACGGCCGGGGCGGCGAGTACGGCGCCTGCATCGAGGCCGTGGCCAAGGACCGGGTGCGGGTGCGCCTGGGCGAGCACCAGCCCCGGGAATGCGAGTCGCCCCTGGCCCTGACCCTGATCCAGGCCCTGCAGGGCGGGGACAAGATGGACTTCACCCTGCAGAAGGCGGTGGAACTGGGCGTCAGCCGCTTCCAGCCGGTCTCCAGCCGGCGCAGCGTGGTGCGCCTGGACGGCGAGCGGGCGGCCAAGCGCCTGGAGCACTGGCGCGGCGTCGCTGTCTCCGCCTGCGAGCAGTGCGGCCGCAACCGGCTGCCGGAAGTGGCGCCCCTATTGCCTTTGGAGCGGGCTCTTGGCCAGGCGGAGAGCGCTTCCCGGCGCTTGGTGCTGCTGCCCGGTGCTGCCGTGTCCCTGGCGGCCATGGCGCCGCCGGATGGTCCCGTGTCCCTGCTGGTGGGGGCCGAAGGCGGCCTGGCGCCGGAGGAGGCGGAGGCGGCGGTGGCCGCCGGCTTCACCCCGGTGAGCCTGGGCCCCCGGGTGTTGCGCACCGAAACGGCGGGCCTGGCGGCCTTGGCAGCGATTCAGGCCCTGTGGGGCGATTTCAGGGGAGGTTGAGTCATGTTTGAATCGGCGGAACTGGAACACCGGGTCGACAAGAAGGATTTCGACGCCCAGGTGCCCCAGCTGCGGGCAGACCTGCTGGATGCCCAGTACGACGTGCTGCAGGCCAAGCGCTTCCCGGTGATCATCCTGGTGAACGGCGTGGACGGGGCCGGCAAGGGCGAGACGGTGAATCTGCTCAACTCCTGGATGGACCCGCGCCACATCGACACCCACGCCTTCCCGCCTCCCTCCGACGAGGAGCGGGAGCGGCCGCCCATGTGGCGCTTCTGGCGTTCCCTGCCGCCCAAGGGCCGGGTCGGCATCATGTTCGGCAACTGGTACACCGATCCCATCCAGGGCCGGGTGAACGGCACTTTCAAGACTTCCGAGCTGGACCAGCGCCTGGAGGAGATCGTCCGCTTCGAGAAGATGCTCACCGACGAAGGTGCCCTGCTCATCAAGTTCTGGTTCCACCTTTCCAAGAACGACCAGAAAAAGCGTCTCAAGGCCCTCTCCAAGGACCCCAAGCAGAGCTGGCGGGTGAGCGAGCAGGACTGGTGGCGCTACGAGCATTACGACGAATACCGGGAAGTCTCCGAACACGCCCTGCGCCACAGCAGCACCGGCAATGCCCCCTGGGTGGTGGTGGACGGCTTCGACGAGCGCTACCGTTCCCTGGCCGTGGGCCGCATCGTGCTGGATGCCATGCGCCGCCGCCTGGCCCGGCCGGACAGCAACCTGCGCATCGCCGCCGCCCCCTTCCAGCGGCCGGTGCCCGGGGAGAACCTGCTCACCGCCCTGGACATGTCCAAGGCCCTGGCCAAGAAGAAGTACGAAAGCGAGCTGGCCGAGTGGCAGGGCCGGCTCAACGCCCTGTGCCGGGACGAGCGCTTCCAGGGCCGTTCCCTCATCGCCGTCTTCGAGGGCAACGACGCCGCCGGCAAGGGCGGCACCATCCGCCGCATCACCAGTGCCCTGGATGCCCGCCAGTACCGCATCGTGCCCATCGCCGCCCCCACCGAGGAAGAGCGGGCCCAGCCCTACCTGTGGCGCTTCTGGCGCCAGGTGCCGCGCCACGGCCGGGTCACCATCTTCGACCGTTCCTGGTACGGCCGGGTGCTGGTGGAGCGGGTCGAGGGCTTTTGCGGCGAGGCCGACTGGATGCGGGCCTACGCCGAGATCAACGACTTCGAGGACCAGCTGGTGCGGGACGGCGCCGTGGTCGCCAAGTTCTGGCTGGCCATCAGCAAGGACGAGCAGTACCGCCGCTTCAAGGAGCGGGAGGACACCCGCTTCAAGCGCTTCAAGATCACCGACGAAGACTGGCGCAACCGGGAAAAGTGGGACGACTACGAGCAGGCGGTGTGCGACATGGTGGACCGCACCAGCACCGAAATCGCCCCCTGGACCCTGGTGCCGGCCAACGACAAGAACTACGCCCGCATCCATCTCTTGCGTACGCTGTGCGAGCATCTGGAAAGGTCGTTGAAAAAAGACCCTGCCAAGAGCGGGAAAAAGAAATGAGACTGTCGTAAAGTCTCCCCTTGCCCATCGTGCGCTTGCCCTCAGAACAGCCCGCCCATGACCGATAACGCCCTGCCCAACGCCGCCCAGTTCGTCGCCTGGTTCCGTTCCGTCGCGCCCTACGTCAATGCCTTCCGCGGCAAGACCTTCGTCGTCGCCTTCGGCGGCAAGTCCATCTCCGGCCCCCTGGCCCGCACCTTCGCCTACGACGTCAGCCTGCTGGCCAACCTGGGGGTGCGTCTGGTGCTAGTGCATGGCTCCCGCCCCCAGATCGAGGAAGAGCTGCGGGAGAAAGGCCTGGAAAGCCGCTTCCACGCCGGCCAGCGCATCACCGATGCGGATACCCTGGACTGCGTCATCGATGCCGTCGGCAGCGTGTACCTGGAAGTGGAGGCCCTCCTTTCCCAGGGACTACCCAACACGCCCATGGCCGGCAACACCATCCGGGTGGTGGGCGGCAACTTCATCACCGCCCGCCCCATGGGGGTGCTGGACGGGGTGGACCTGCAATACACCGGCGCCGTGCGCAAGATCGACGCGGAAGGCCTGAAGGCCCAGTTGGGCCTGGGCAACATCGTCCTGCTTTCCAACCTGGGGGCCAGTCCCACCGGCGAGATCTTCAACCTTTCCATGGAGGAAGTGGCGGAGGAGGCGGCCAAGGCCCTGGGGGCGGACAAGCTGATTTTCCTCACCGACAG
The DNA here is from genome assembly GCF_004217225.1 of Azospira oryzae. Taxonomy (GTDB): domain Bacteria; phylum Pseudomonadota; class Gammaproteobacteria; order Burkholderiales; family Rhodocyclaceae; genus Azospira; species Azospira oryzae. The sequence goes on along the minus strand of NZ_SHKM01000003.1, from coordinate 228,431 downwards.
CCAGGGCGCCACCGATGCGGAGGGCAACCTGCTGGACGAGCTGACCGCCGATGCGGCGGAACAGCTGGCCCGAGTCGGCGAATGGCTGTCGCCGGACCTGAAGCGCTATCTGCCCTGTGCCGTGCGCGCCAGCCGGCGGGGCGTGGGTCGGGTGCATATCATCGGTTACGAACTGGACGGCGCCGTCCTGCACGAGCTGTTCACCCACGACGGCGTCGGTACCGTGGTCACCCGGGACCCGCTGGATACCCTGCGGGACGCCAAGCCCGACGACATCGGCGGCCTGGTGGGCCTGATCGCCCCCCTGGAAGAGGACGGCACCCTGGTGCACCGGCCCCGGGAGCTGCTGGAGCGGGAAATCGGCCGCTTCTCGGTGGTGGAGCACGATGGCGTCATCGTCGGCTGCGCCGCCCTCTACCCCTACGCGGAAGACGGGCAGAAGGCAAAGACGGCGGAGCTGGCCTGCCTGGCAGTCTCGCCGGAACATCGCCGCTGGGGCTACGGCGAACGCCTGATGCAGCACATCGAGGTCAAGGCCAAGGCGGCCGGGGTGAAGCGGCTGTTCGTGCTCACCACCCGCACCACCCACTGGTTCATCGAACGGGGCTTTGCCCTGGCCTCGGTGGACGAGCTGCCGGAAGAAAAGCGCCACATGTACAACCTGCAGCGCCGCTCCAAGGTGCTGATGAAGAGTCTGGGCAAGTAGGGCCTCGCGCCCCATGGCCCCACAGTGACTGGGGGCTTTGGCGGTACGGCGGCGGCCTCGCGATATAATCATCCCCAACCAATTTCTGGAGGAAGCACCATGGCAAGAACCGTCAACTGCATCAAGCTGGGCCGGGAGGCCGAAGGCCTGGATTTCGCCCCCTACCCGGGCGAACTGGGCAAACGCATTTTCGAGAACGTCTCCAAGGAAGCCTGGCAGCAGTGGATTCGCCTGCAGACCATGATCATCAACGAGAACCGTCTCAACCTGGCCGACCAGCGCCATCGCCAATACCTGGCCGAGCAGCTGGAAAAGCACTTCTTCGGCGAAGGCGCCGAACAGGTGCAGGGCTTTGTGCCGCCCCAGTCCTGAAACCAAGGGCTGCAGGAAAATAAACCGCGGAATCCCCGCGGTTTTTTTGTCTCTGATCGGTTGCGATCTGCCGAGGCCGAGCTTTAGCGGGCGTAGCGCAGCAGGCGCCGCCCATCGTCAGTGGTATGGCAGCGGTAGATTTCAGGGCCCAAGAAGACGCCATAGGCATTGCGCACCATCACCTCCACCTGGAAGGTACGGGCTGTGGTCTGCCGGCTTGCCCCGTAGGCGATGATGTCGGACTGGCCGCCGCTGACTTGGTGGATGCGTACACTTTCCGGGTTTTCAATGCGGAAGTGTTCGACGAAGCGGTCGCGGCAAAGCTGGGCGCCCAGTTCCTTGGGGCCGCCGCCATCCTGATGGATGGTGCCGCTGGCGTAGTGTTTCAGTTCCCGCCCATCCGGGCAGGGCTTGTCGCTGAAGGTGTTGCCGCAGCGGTACATACCGCCTGCCTGGGCCGCCAGTTGCACAGCCGCCAGTATCAGTCCCGTCGCCCATCGTCCTTTCCGCTTCATCGTCGCTCCCTGTTTGTTTATTACAAGAGCATAACCCAGTTTGGTTCGGCAAAGAAAAAGCCGCCCGCAGGCGGCTTGTGCCAGTCAGCTGGAGACTGAATCCAGCAGGGGGGCGGTTCAGCTGTTGGCGATTTCCCGGTCGATTTCTTCCAGGGTGGCGTGGCGCACGTTGAGGCCCTTGACCATGTAGATCACGTATTCGGCGATGTTCTTGGCGTGGTCGCCGACCCGCTCGATGGCCTTGGCGATGGACATGATGTCCAGGGAGCGGGAGATGGTGCGGGGGTCTTCCATCATGTAGGTGATGAGCTGGCGCACCACGGAGCTGTATTCCACGTTCACCGCCTCGTCCTGGTGCACCACTTCGGCGGCGGCCGTGACGTTGAGGCGGGCAAAGGCGTCCAGGGCCGTGTGCAGCATCTCCAGGGACAGGTCGGCCATGTGCCGCAGTTCCACGTCCGGGGTGAAGGAGGTGTGCTGAGCGTTAAGGGCCAGGCCCAGGCGGCCGATCTTGTGGGCCTTGTCGCCGATGCGCTCCAGATCGGAAATGGCCTTGATCACGGTGGTGATCATGCGCAGGTCGATGGCGGTGGGCTGGCGCTTGGCGATGACCTGGTTGCAGGCTTCGTCCAGTTCGATTTCCAGCTGGTTCACCCGGGCATCCTCCCGGACCACCGCTTCGAGCAGGCTGGTATCTGCAGCGTAGAGGCCCTGCATGGCCTTCTTCACCTGTTGCTCGACCAGTCCGCCCATCTGCAGCACACGGGTGCGCAGGCTTTCCAGCTCGATATCGAATTGCTTGTAGGTATGTTCGCTCATGGCTTCCATGGTCGCGGTCCTGTTGGGGTCAGAACCGGCAACGTTAGCAGGCTAATGTGACAGGGAAGTTTCAGCGCCCCCGCCGTTCCGGTCAAGCGCTAAGTGTCTTGACCCCTTCCGGGGTGCCCAGCAGCAGGATGTCGGCACCGCGGCGGGCGAAGAGGCCGTTGGTCACAACGCCGACGACCTGGTTGATGCGGCTTTCCAGATCCACCGGATCGGCGATGGAGAGGCCGTGTACATCGAGAATGATGTTGCCGTTGTCGGTAAGGAAGCCCTCGCGCAGCTTCGGCGTGCCTCCCAGCTTGGCCAGCTCCCGCGCCACCTGGGCCCGGGCCATGGGGATCACTTCCACCGGCAGGGGGAACTTGCCCAGGGCCTGGACCAGCTTGGAGCCGTCGGCGATGCAGATGAAGGTCTCGGCCACGGCGGCCACGATCTTCTCCCGGGTCAGGGCGCCGCCGCCGCCCTTGATCATGTGCAGCTTGGGCGTCACCTCGTCGGCACCATCCACATACACGGGCATGGTACTGACGTCGTTGAGGTCCAGCACCGGGATGCCGTGGCCCTTGAGGCGGGCGGCCGTGGCTTCGGAGCTGGCCACGGCGCCGCGGAAGCGGCCCTTCATGGCGGCCAGGGCGTCGATGAAACAGTTGGCGGTGGAGCCGGTGCCGACGCCGATGATGGCATCTTCGGCGACGCGGCTGGCCACGTAATCGGCAGCGGCACGGGCCACTGCCTGCTTGAGTTCGTCCTGGGTCATGGGGGAATCCGGTGGGGGCTGGAAAAGCCCTATTTTACCGGAGGGATTGGCCGCCGGCGGACTCAGGCCTCATTTTCCCGGTAGAGGATGAGCTGGTAGTCGGGGCCGCTCTCCTGGATGCCGGCCAGGCGGATGGGCTGGCGCTTGCCGCCGATGATGAGGTCGGCCCGGCGGTCCGGGGTGTAGGTGTCCGGCGGTACGGCCAGCAGGCGTTCCTCCCGGGAGATGAGGATGGCATCGAGCAGGCCCAGGCCCATGGCTTCGGGAATCTGCTCGTTCCAGGGGCAATCGGCATTCTTGTCTGCCAGCTGCACCTGGGCGCAGGCCGGGATGCCGGGGAAGACGGTCAGGCCGGCATTGGGCTTGCCGTGGCTGCGGCCGAGGCGGCGGATGATGCCGACCCGCCAGTCGATCTCATGTTCGAGGCGGTACCCCACCAGGGCGCCGATGCTGTGCCAGGGGCGGCGGAAGGGCAGGCGCGCGCCCAGGCCGGCGGCGCTCAGGTCCAGGCCTTCCCAGGTGTCGGTGATCTGCTGGATGCCCGTGCTTTCCAGGGCCTGGAGCACTTCCAGGGGGGTCTTGGGCGGCGCCTGCTTTTCTTCCTCGGGACGGGCACCACCCTCGACCCGATGCAGGTCCAGGATGCGGACGTGGCCCTTGTAGTCCAGGGTGCGGCCGGAGCGGGCGAATTCGGCGGCGGCGATGGCGCGCCGGGCCATGGAGAGGCCGGCCACCACCAGCAGATTGGCCGCCAGGGGCGTACGTTCCTGCTGGCGCGTCGGTGGGGTGAGGGACCAATGCTGGATCAGCAGATGGAGGAGATCCATGGCCGTGCGGGTGTCGCACTGGCAGTTGTCCAGCCAATCCGGCAGCTTGCCGCTGGTTTGCAGAGTGGCGCGCAGCTTGATGAGTTGTGCCTGGGCCGGGCCGGGGCCGAAATAGCGCCAGGAAGGACCCATTTCTTGGCCGGGGCTGCAACGGCTGGGGCCGTCGGTGGCTTCCAGATTGATGCGGAAAGGCGTCTGGGAGGTAAAGCTGTCGATGAACAGGCAGTGGGATTCCACCTTGCGGATGGTGCGGTCCAGCGCTTCCATCTGGGGCGGTGTCAGGTTGGACAGGGGCACGGACTCGAACAGGACTCCGACCAGGTATTCACGCCAGACGCTGGTGGTTTCCGGCAGGTCCGGGTAGGCACTGACCTTGCCGTGCAACAGCCCCAGGTTACGGGCCAGGAACAGGACTTCGTGGCAGGTCCTCCACCACAGGGCATCCGGTCCCACATAGTTGAACTGGGCGATCTTCTTGCCCCACACCAGGGCCTGCATGGTGCGTACCGCCAACTTGGTGAGACGGGTGCGATCGGGCTCCTTGCCCGACTGGATTGCCTGCTGGGCCAGAGCTTCGAGCACGTGGCGATAGGCCTGGTAGGCGCTCCGGTAGTGGTGCTCCAGGGTTTTCAGCAGGCGATCGGCCAGGTAGTCCTGGCGGTTGTCGTTGAAATAATTGATCCAGGCTTCAGCCAGGGCCGGCTGGATGTTCTCGTCCAGGCGTTCCACTGCCCGGGCGACACTTTCCGGCGGCATGTCGGCGGAAAGCTGTTCCGGGTGTTCCAGCCACTGATCCACATCCTGCAGGGTGGTTTGCGGATTGACCCGCGGAATCTGGGCCAGATAGGCGTCAATCCCCTTGTCGCTGCCCAGGGGGTGATCGCTGCCAGAATTCTTCAGGCGGGAAGTGATCCAGTTAAGCATGATGGTCTGTCACGCAGGTGCAATAAGGGGAGGAGTCTATTCCTTTTTTCTTTGAAAATTAAGGAGTCTCGGGGTTCCCCCCGGTTTTGCGCAAAAAGTAAAAGGCCGCCCGGGGTGGGCGGCCTTGCGGGGTGGTGCTTGCCGGCAGGTGGCGGCCGGCTTATTTCTTTTTAATCGGCGGCAGGTCGGTGCAGCTGCCGTGGGCCACTTCCGCCGCCATGCCGATGGATTCGCAGAGGGTCGGATGGGGGTGGATGGTCTTGCCGATATCCACTGCATCGCAGCCCATTTCCACGGCCAGGCAGACTTCGCCGATGAGGTCGCCGGCGTTCATGCCGACGATGCCGCCGCCCAGCAGGCGATGGCTTTCGGCGTCGAACAAGAGCTTGGTGAAGCCTTCCTCGGCGCCGTTGGCGATGGCCCGGCCGCTGGCCGCCCAGGGGAACACGGCTTTTTCAAACTTTATGCCATCGTTCTTGAGCTGGTCTTCGGTCTTGCCGGCCCAGGCGATTTCCGGATGGGTGTAGGCCACGCTGGGAATCTGCAGGGCGTCGAAGGCAGCCTTCTCGCCGGCGGCGACTTCGGCGGCGACGTGGGCTTCATGCACCGCCTTGTGGGCCAGCATGGGCTGGCCGACGATGTCGCCGATGGCAAAGATGTGGGGCACGTTGGTGCGCATCTGGGCATCCACATTGATGAAGCCCCGGTCGGTGACGGCGACGCCGGCCTTGTCGGCGGCGATCTTCTTGCCGTTGGGAGTACGGCCGACAGCCACCAGCACCAGGTCGAAGGCCTCCTTCTCGCCGGTGGAGTAGGTGACCTCGATACCTTCGGCCTTGGCTTCGGCGGCGGTGACGCCGGTGGCCAGCAGGATGCGGTCGAAGCGCTGGGCGTTCTTCTTCTCCCAGACCTTGACCAGATCCCGGTCGGCGCCGGGCATCAGGCCCGGGCCCAGTTCCACCACGGTGATGCGGGCGCCCAGGGCGCTGTACACCGTGGCCATTTCCAGGCCGATGATGCCGCCGCCGATGACCAGCATCTTCTTCGGCACCGAGCGCAGTTCCAGGGCGCCGGTGGAGTCGATGACCCGGGGATCGTCCTCGGGCATGAAGGGCAGGGCCACGGGCTGGGAGCCGGCGGCGATGATGGCGTTCTTGAACTTCACCACCTGCTTCTTGCCGTCGGCCGCTGTGACTTCGATGTGGTGCGGGTCGATGAACTGGCCCACGCCCTGCACGTGCTGCACCTTGCGGCCCTTGGCCATGCCGGCGAGACCGCCGGTGAGCTTGCCGACCACCTTTTCCTTGTGGGCCCGCAGCTTGTCCACATCCACCTGGGGGGCGGCGAAGGTGACGCCGCAGTCGGCCAGGTGCTGGGCTTCTTCCAGTACCGCGGCTACATGCAGCAGGGCCTTGGAGGGAATGCAGCCGACGTTGAGGCAGACGCCGCCCAGGGTCGGGTAGCGTTCCACCAGCACGGTCTTGAGACCCAGGTCGGCGGAGCGGAAGGCGGCGGAATAGCCGCCGGGGCCGGCGCCCAGCACCAGCATGTCGCATTCGACGTCAGCACCGCCGCTGTGGCTTCCAGCCACGGGGGCCGGAGCTGCTGCAGGAGCGGGCTTTGCCGCCGGGGCGGCGGGCTGGGGCGCCGGGGCAGCGGCGCTGGCACCTGCTTCCACCACCACGATCACCGTGCCTTCGGCCACCTTGTCGCCCAGCTTGACCTTGATTTCCTTGACCACGCCGGCGGCCGACGAGGGTACGTCCATGGTGGCCTTGTCCGACTCCAGGGAGACCAGGGGGTCTTCCACCTTCACCGTGTCGCCGACCTTGACGAACACTTCAATGACGGGCACGTCCTTGAAGTCGCCGATATCCGGGACTTTCACTTCAACCAGTTGGCTCATGTTCTCTCTCCCTTACAGCATGACCCGGCGGAAATCCGCCAGCAGCTTGGCCAGTTCGGCGTTGAAGCGGGTCGCCAGGGCGCCGTCGATGACGCGGTGGTCGGCGGAGAGGGACAGGGGCACGATCAGGCGCGGCACGAATTCCTTGCCGTTCCACACCGGCTTCATGCTGGACTTGGAAACGCCCAGGATGGCCACTTCCGGCGCATTGACGATGGGGCTGAAAGCCGTGCCGCCGATGCCGCCGACGGAAGAAATGGTGAAGGTGGCGCCCTGCATGTCGGCGGGCTTCAGCTTGCCGTCCCGGGCCAGCTTGGCCAGTTCGCCGGTTTCCTTGGCGATCTCCAGCACGCCCTTCTTGTCGGCGTCCTTCAGTACCGGCACCACCAGGCCGTTGGGCGTGTCGGCGGCGAAACCGATGTGGTAGTACTTCTTGTACACCAGGTTGTCGCCATCCAGGGAGGTGTTCAGTTCGGGGAACTGCTGCAGCACCTTGACGCAGGCCTTGATGATGAAGGCCAGCATGGTCAGCTTCTGGCCGCTCTTTTCGTTTTCCTTGTTCAACTGCACCCGGAAGGCTTCCAGGTCGGTGATGTCCGCGTCCTCGTGGTAGGTCACGGCGGGGATCATCACCCAGTTGCGCGCCAGGTTGGCGCCGGAAATCTTCTTGATGCGGGAGAGGGGCTTGGCTTCGATGGGGCCGAACTTGGCGAAGTCCACCTTGGGCCAGGGCAGCAGGTCCAGGGAGCCGCCGCCGGTGATGCCGCCGCCGCCCACCTGGGTGGGGGCCACGGTCTGGCCGGACATGACGCCTTTGATGTAGGCCTTCACGTCTTCGGCCTGGATGCGGCTCTTGGGGCCGGTGGCGGTGACCTTGGAGAGATCCACGCCCAGTTCCCGGGCAAAGGCGCGCACCGAGGGGGAGGCGTGCACCTTGCCGCCCAGGGCCAGGCCGTAGGGCGCGGCAGCGGGGGCCGGGGTGAAGGGCTTGGTGGGCGCGGGGCCGTCCAGTTCCGGCGGGATGACCGCGGGGGCGGCCGGTGCCGGTGCGGCAGCCGCAGGGGCTGCAGCCACGGCGGCCACGGCACCGGAGGCGCCTTCCAGCACCACCACCACACTGCCTTCGGAAACCTTGTCGCCGACCTTGACCCTAACTTCCTTGACCACGCCGGCGGCGGAAGAGGGTACGTCCATGGTGGCCTTGTCGGACTCCAGGGAGCACAGGGCATCTTCCTGTTTCACCGTGTCGCCGACCTTGACGAACACTTCGATGACCGGCACGTCCTTGAAGTCGCCGATGTCCGGCACCTTCACTTCCACCGGGCCGGAGGCGGCCGGGGCCGGGGCGGCAGCAACAGGCGCAGGGGTCGCGGGGGCTGCTGCCACCGGAGCCGGCGCAGCGGCCTGGGGCGCGGGGACCGCCGCAGCGGCGCCGCTTGCGGCACTTTCCAGGATCACCACCACGCTGCCTTCGGCAACCTTGTCACCGACCTTGATCTTCACTTCCTTGACCACGCCGGCGGCGGAAGAGGGCACGTCCATGGTGGCCTTGTCGGACTCCAGGGAGCACAGGGGATCTTCCACCTTCACGGTGTCGCCCGGCTTGACGAAAATTTCGATGACCGGCACATCTTTGAAATCGCCGATGTCCGGGACCTTCACTTCAATGGTTTGGCTCATTGTTCTTCTCCGTCAGGCGATTAGCAGGTCTGGGGATTCAGCTTTTCGGGGTCCAGGCCGTACTTGACCAGGGCCGCAGCCACCTTCTCGCGCTCGATCTGGCCATCGTCGGCCAGGGCCTTGAGGGAGGCCAGGACGACCCAGTGGCGATCCACCTCGAAGAAGTGGCGCAGCTTCTCCCGGGTGTCGGAGCGGCCGAAGCCGTCGGTGCCCAGGGTGACGTAGCGGCGGTTGATGAAGGGACGGATCTGCTCGGAGTAGAGACGCACGTAGTCGGTAGAGGCGATGACCGGACCGCGGGTATCGTCCAGGCATTCTTCCACGTGGCTCTTCTTCGGCTTTTCCAGGGGGTGCAGCAGGTTCCAGCGGGCCGTGTCCTGGCCGTTGCGGGCCAGTTCGTTGAAGCTGGGGCAGGACCACAGGTCGGCTTCCACGCCCCAGTCGTTCTTCAGCAGCTCGGCGGCGGCCATCACTTCGCGGAAGATGGTGCCGGAGCCCAGCAGCTGCACGCGGGGAGCGTCGGAAGCGGCGCCCTTCTTGAACTGGTACATGCCCTTGACGATGTTGGCTTCGGCACCGGCCGGCATTTCGGGGTGCTCGTAGTTCTCGTTCATCACCGTCAGGTAGTAATAGACGTCCTCCTGCTCCTTGAACATGCGGCGCAGGCCATCCTGCATGATCACGGCCACTTCGTAGGCGAAGGTGGGGTCGTAGGAGACGCAGTTGGGGATCAGGCCGGAGAGGATCAGGGAATGGCCGTCCTCGTGCTGCAGGCCTTCGCCGTTCAGGGTGGTGCGGCCGGCGGTGCCGCCCACCAGGAAGCCCCGGGCGCGCTGGTCGCCGGCAGCCCAGCACAGATCCATGGTGCGCTGCAGACCGAACATGGAGTAGCAGATGTAGAAGGGCACCATCTGTACGCCGTGGGTGCTGTAGGCGGTGGCGGCGGCGATCCAGTCGGCCATGGCGCCGGCCTCGTTGATGCCTTCCTGCAGGATCTGGCCGTCCTGGGATTCCTTGTAGAACATCAGCTGGTCGTGGTCCTGGGGTACGTACTTCTGGCCCTCCTGGTTCCAGATGCCGACCTGGCGGAACATGCCTTCCATGCCGAAGGTGCGGGACTCGTCCGGCACGATGGGCACGATGTGGCGGCCGATGTTCTTGTCCTTGAGCAGGGTGGACAGGACCCGCACGATGGCCATGGTGGTGGATATTTCCCGACCTTCGCCGGTGGCCTTGAGCAGGCCCTCGAAGGCGGCCAGCTCGGGCACCGCCAGGGGGGCGGCCTTTTCGCGGCGCTGGGGCAGGTAGCCACCCAGGGCCAGGCGGCGTTCCCGCATGTAGGTCAGTTCGGGAGAGCCTTCCTCGAACTTCAGGTAGGGCACCTCGTCGATCTTGTCGTCCGGCACCGGCAGGTTGAAGCGGTCGCGCATGCGACGCAGGGCCTCGTGGCCCATCTTCTTGGTCTGGTGGGTGGTGTTCTGGGCCTCGCCGGCCTCGCCCATGCCGAAACCCTTGATGGTCTTGGCCAGGATCAGGGTGGGCTTGCCCTTGTGTTCGGTGGCGGCCTTGAAGGCGGTGAAGATCTTGAACATGTCGTGGCCACCACGGTTCAGGGCCCACACTTCGTCGTCGGTCCAGTCGGCCACCAGTTCCTTCAGTTCCGGCGTGTTGAAGAAGTACTCGCGCACGTAGGCGCCGTCCTTGGCCTTGAAGGTCTGGTACTCGCCGTCCACGCATTCCATCATGCGCTTCTTCAGGATGCCCTTCTTGTCGCGGGCGAAGAGGGCGTCCCAGTGGGTGCCCCAGATCAGCTTGATGACGTTCCAGCCGGCGCCGCGGAAGTCGCCTTCCAGTTCCTGGATGATCTTGCCGTTGCCGCGCACCGGGCCGTCCAGGCGCTGCAGGTTGCAGTTGATGACGAAAATCAGGTTGTCCAGCTTTTCCCGGGCGGCCATGCCGATGGCGCCGAGGGATTCCACCTCGTCCACCTCGCCGTCGCCGAGGAAGGCCCACACCTTGCGGCCTTCGGTCTGCACCAGGTTGCGGCACTGCAGGTACTTCATGAAGCGGGCCTGGTAGATGGCCTGCAGGGGGCCCAGGCCCATGGAGACGGTGGGGAACTGCCAGAAATCCGGCATCAGCCAGGGGTGGGGGTAGGAGGAGATGCCCTTGCCGTCCACTTCCTGGCGGAAGTTGTCCATCTGGTCCTCGGTCAGGCGGCCGAGCATGAAGGCGCGGGCGTAGACGCCGGGCACGGAGTGGCCCTGGAAGAAGATCAGGTCGCCGCCGTGGTTGTCGGAGGCGGCGTTCCAGAACCAGTTGAAGCCCACGTCGTAGAGCACGGCGGAGGAAGCGAAGGAGGCGATGTGGCCGCCCACGTTGGTGTGCTTGTTGGCCCGCACCACCATGGCCATGGCGTTCCAGCGGATGTAGGAGCGGATGCGCTCTTCCAGGTCCGGGTTGCCCGGGTAGTTGGGCTGCTTCTCGGCGGGGATGGTGTTGATGTATTCGGTGGTGGCGCTGTAGGGAATGTCCACGCCTTCCTCACGGGCCTGTCCGATGAGCTTCTCGATCAGGTAGTGGGCCCGGTCCGGGCCTTCCTTCTCGATCACGCCTTCGAGGGCGTCGACCCATTCCTTGGTTTCCTGGGGATCGGCATCAACCGATTGGGGAACTTCGGGCAGTGCTGCCATGGTTTGTCTCCTATTTGGAAGGACGTTTTTTTGTTGCGCACCGGGTGGGGCGGCAACACCTAGCTTAGACCGAAACGATAGCTTCGCCTAGCGAATTTCCACATTGTAAAAACACAGTTCGTATTGTGCAACATTGCACTGCAACATAGAGCAGGACTGGGCCCGGGGTGCCTGGCAGTCTCCTCGGCGGGCCGGTGGCCCCGGTGAGGGCGGCTCAGGGCACGTGGCGCAGGCGTACGCCGTAGGCATGGACCACCCGGCCGCCGCGGACCTCGCCCATGACCGGGGTGTCGAGCCGGTCGATGGCTTCGTGGTCGTTGGGACTGAAAGGGCGCTCGTAGATCTGTACCACCCCTTCCACCTTGTCCCGCAGATTCTCCAGGGCCGCCTTCAGGCGCGGGCCGTCGGTGCTGCCGGCCTGGCGGATGGCGGCAGCCAGCAGCAGCATGGCGTCGTAGCCCTGGGCCGCGGCCGAAGGCACCGGGATGCGGGGGGCGCCGCTGGCTTTCAGGTAGGCGTCGAGGAACTGGCGTCGCTTCAGGGAGGTGCCCTCGTCGATGAAGGTGAGGGGCATGCGCGCCCCTTCCGCATTGGGGCCGGCGTTGTCGATGAAGGAGGACATGGAAAGGGTCCAGCCGCCGATGAGGGGCGCCTCCCAGTGCAGCTTGGCGCGGCCGTTGGCCAGGGCCGCCAGTTCCGGACCGATGCCGTAGGCCAGGATGGCTTCGGCGCCCGCGTCCCGGGCCCGCTGCAGCTGGCGGGTCAGATCGATCTCGCCCAGGTTGAAATGCTCGATGCTGACCGGCTTCAGGCCCTTGGCGGTAAGGGCCTTCTCCAGGTCCTCCCGGCCCAGCTGGCCGTAGTTGGTGGTGTCGTGGATGATGGCCAGGCGCTTGAAGCGGCGCCGCTCCACCGCCTCCTCGACGATCATGGCCGCCTGGATGGCGTCGCTGTTGGAGACGCGGAAGACATAGTTCTCGGCGTAGTGGGGCTGCAGGAACTGCTTGGTGATGATGGAGCCGGTGGCCACGGCGGTGAGTACCGGAATGCGGGCATCCTGGAAGTAATGCTGGCTGGCCAGGGCCACTCCGGTATTGACGATGCCCACGGCGGCGGTCACCTTCATCTGCACCAGCTCCTGGGCGATCCGGCTGCCCCGCTGGTTGTTGGCCTCGTCGTCCCGCTCCACCAGTTGCAGGGGGCGCCCCAGGAGGCCGCCGCCGGCGTTGATCTCCGCCGTCGCCAGGCGGATGCCGTCGCGCATGGACAGGCCCATGGGGCTGGAGCCGCCGGTGAAGGGGCCGTACACGCCGATGCGGATCGGCAGGGGCGCCTGGGGGGCGGCCTGGGCCCAGGCGGGGGCCAGCAGCGCGATGGCCGCGGCGAGGAAGAGCGACAGTCGAGAGGGGAGGGCGGGCAGCATGGGTCGAGCCTACGGGATGGGTCGGGAGGGCGCCAATTCGGGTTATCCCGCAAGCCGCCATTATCCCCTCGCCGGGCCGCCGAGCCACTGCCCATGCGATACTCAGGGTAAACACCAATGGCCCGGCGCTTGTACGGGCAGCGAAGATTGAGACCCGAATTGCCTCCCAGCGCCATGCCGGACCGCGCCGAACCTGCCTCCCTGCCGTATAAAGCCGCCGTTGCCCGGGGCGGGTGGTACTGGCTCGTCCCCTATCTGGCCATCGTTCTTTTCGCCCTCACCATGTTTGCCCTGGTGGGCTACATCGACAAGCGGGATGCGGACGAGCGCCGCGCCATGGTGGAGCGGGACATGCAGTGGGCCGACCAGACCCTGCGCCTGCACCTCACCGCCAATCAGGATTTCCTCGTCCAATTGGGCCGCAACCTGGCCGACGGCGTGCTCGACTACGAGGATTTCCAGATCCGCGCCGCCCAGCACCTGGCCAACAATCCGGAACTGTCGGTGGTGCTGTGGGTGGACCCCAAGGGCAAGGTGCAGTGGGTGGCGCCCTTCGAGGCCACCGAATGGGTGGCCGGGGAAAGCCTGGACCCGACCCAGCAGGACCGTCTGGCCGAAGCCCTGCGCGGCGGCCGGCCCCTCTACGGCAGCACCTACCGCAACCGCCAGGGCGCCGCCTACTTCGATCTGACCATCCCGGTGCAGCGCTGGCGCGAGGACATGGGCGCCATCGTCGGCATCTACAGCACCGACGGCCTGCTGCGCCATCCGGTGCCCACCTGGTTCACCGAAAAATACCGCCTCACCCTGGAGGACGGGGAGGGCAAGGAAGTGGCGGCCAATACGGCGGTGCGCCCCACCAGCAAGGAACTGGCCTACCGCCTCTCCCTGGAACCGCCGGCCAACGGCCTTTCCCTGCGGGCCATTGCCTACGCCACCGACGACGCCTGGTCCCGCACCCTGCCGCCCCTGGTGATCGGCGCCCTGACCCTGGCCCTGATCTGGAGCCTGGCCCTGCTGCGGCGCGACGTGCAGCGCCGCCTGCAGGCGGAGAAGGAGCGGGACCGGCTGTTTTCCCTGTCCCTCGGCCTGCAGTGCATCGCCACCCTGGAAGGCAAGCTGCGCCGGGTCAATCCGGCCTTCGAGCGGGTGCTGGGCTATCCCCTGGGGGAACTGCAGGACAAGTCCCTGCTGGACTTCGTGCACCCGGACGACATGGCCCTGGTGGTGGACATGCTGCGCCATCTGGCGGAAGGGGCGGCCCAGGAATTCGAATGCCGCTTCCACAGCGCCAATGGCCAGGACAAGTGGCTGCTGTGGAGCATCAACCCGGTGCCGGAGGAAAAGCTGCTCTACGCCGTGGCCCACGACATCACCGACCGCAAGACCGCCGAGCAGGCCCTCACCGACGAATACGCCTTCCGCAAAGCCATGGAGGAATCCGTGTCCACCGGTCTGCGGGCCATCGACATGGAAGGCCGCATCATCTACGTGAACCCGGCCTTCTGCCGCATGCTGGGCTGGAGCGAGGCGGAACTGCTGGGTCTCAAGCCCCCCTTCCCCTACTGGCCGCCGGAACACGCCCGCCAGCTGGCCACCAACATCGAGCTGACCCTGGCCGGCCAGGCTCCCGCCAAGGGCTTCGAGCAGCGGGTGATGCGCAAGAACGGCGAGCGCATGGACGTGCGCTTCTACATTTCCCCCCTGATCGACGCCAACGGCAAGCAGACGGGCTGGATGGGGGCCATGACCGACATCACCGAGCCGAAGCGGGTGCGGGGCGAACTGGAACGCTCCCAGGAGCGCTTCATGGCGGTGCTGGACGGCCTGGATTCGGCGGTGTACGTGGCCGACGCCAAGAGCGACGAAATCCTCTTCGGCAACCGGGCCTTCAAGAGTATCTTCGGTTTCGACGCCGTCGGCCGCAACTGCTGGGAAGTGACCGAAGCCTGCCGGCCGCCGGTGGGCGCCTTCGACTGCGACCTGCGCCTGCTCTCGCCGGAAGTGCTGCCGCGCCAGCTGTTCGACGGCGAGGTGCAGAACAGCCTCTCCGGCCGCTGGTACCACCTGCACGACCGGGCCATCCGCTGGGTGGACGGCCGGGTGGTGCGGGTGCAGATCGGCACCGACATCACCGAGCGCAAGCAGATCGAGGAAGTGAACCTGCAGCAGCAGAAGCGCCTGGAGCAGACCTCCCGCCTCATCACCATGGGCGAAATGGCCTCCTCCCTGGCTCACGAGCTGAACCAGCCCCTGGCCGCCATCGCCAACTACTGCATGGGCTGCGTCAAGCGCATGAAGGGCGGCGCCGCCAAGCCGGAGGAGCTGCTGGGGGCCATGGAAAAGGCCAGCTTCCAGGCGGAGCGGGCCGGCAAGATCATCCGCCGCATGCGGGAGTTCGTGAAAAAGAGCGAGCCCAACCGGGGCCAGGTGCTGCTCGGCGACATCGTCGAGGAAGCCCTGGGCTTCGCCGAGATCGAGGCGCGCAAGCAGGGGGTGAACATCTGCGTGGACCTGCCGCCGGAACTGCCGCCCCTGTTTGCCGACCGCATCATGATCGAGCAGGTGCTGCTCAACCTAGTGAAGAACGGCATCGAGGCCATGCGCGACACCCTGCCGGCGGAACGCCGATTGACGGTGTCCGCGACCCTCCCGGACAATCACAGCCTGGAGGTGGCGGTGGCCGACCGGGGTCACGGCCTCGGCAGCACCACCGCCGAGGAACTGTTCGCCCCCTTCTACACCACCAAGCCCGAGGGCATGGGCATGGGCCTGCCCATCTGCCGTTCCATCATCGAGTACCACAAGGGCCGCCTGTGGGCCGACGCCAATCCGGGCGGCGGCACCGTTTTCCGATTCACCCTGCCTTTGGAGGAATGAGGCCATGACGCAACACAACAGCCAGGAGAGCGCTGCCGTCGCCTCAACCCAGTGTGTCTACGTGGTGGACGACGACGAGGCCATGCGCGACTCCATGGTCTGGCTGATCGAGTCCGAAGGCTATCCGGTACGCGCCTTTCCCAGTGCCGAGGACTTCCTTGCCGCCTACACCGACGGCCTGGCCGGCTGCCTGGTGCTGGACGTGCGCATGCCCGGCATGAGCGGCCTGGAGCTGTACGAGCGGCTGGCGGCCCAGCGTTCCACCCTGCCGGTGATTTTCATCACCGGCCACGGCGACGTGCCCATGGCCGTGGCGGCCCTGAAGAAGGGGGCCGCCGACTTCATCGAGAAGCCCTTCAACGATACGGACATGCTGCGCCTGATCCGCCAGTGCATGGACCTGGATACGGAACGCCGCGCCCGCCGGGCCCGGGAAAATTCCGTGGCCAGCCGCCTGGCCCAGCTCACCGCCCGGGAGCGGGAGGTGATGGACCGGGTGGTGGAAGGCAAGCTCAACAAGCAGATCGCCGACGAGCTCAGCATCAGCATGAAGACCGTGGAGGCCCACCGGGCCCGGGTCATGGAAAAGATGGGAGTGCGCTCCCTGGCCGAACTGGTGCAGTGCGCCCTGGAGTCGAGCCAGGCCGAACGCTGACGGGGCATGGCCGGGGAGGCAGGCGGGACGGCCCTGCCGGCGGTGCCTGCCCCGACAGGGCCGTGTTGACTGGGCCCTGGCTTGGGAGTCCAATCGCCCCCTGCCCCGGAAACGGGGATTTCCCCAATTTCATCTTGCGGGCCGGCGCGCTATCGTGGCGCCAACACTGCCCGGGAAAGAACCGTCATGCGCGTTGCCCTCTTCGTCACCTGTCTGGCCGACCTGATGCGGCCCAATGTGGCTTTTGCCGCCCTGAAACTGCTCAAGCTCGCCGGCTGCACCGTCGAAGTCCCCGAGACCCAGACCTGCTGCGGCCAGCCCGCCTACAACTCCGGCGACCGGGCCACCGCCCTGACCCTGGCGCGCAAGGTCATCGACGAGTTCGAAGGCTACGAATACGTGGTGCTGCCCTCCGGCTCCTGCGCCGGCATGATCCGCGCCCACTACGAAGAACTGTGCAAGGACGATCCAGCCCTGCTGGCCCGGGCCAAGAAGCTGGCGGCCTGCACCTATGAACTGACCGACTTCCTGGTGAACGTGGCCAAGCTGGAAAGCGTGCCCGGCGATTTCGCCGGCAGCATCACCTACCACGACTCCTGTTCCGGCCTGCGGGAACTGGGCATCAAGCAGCAGCCCCGCCAGCTCCTGGGCAAGATGGGCCAGGTGGAAATCAAGGAAATGAGCGAGGCCGAGACCTGCTGCGGTTTCGGTGGCACCTTCTCCCTCAAGTTCGGCGACATCTCCACCAAGCTGGCCGACAACAAGTGCGAGAACGCCTGCGCCACCGGAGCCGACGCCATCGTCGGCGGCGACCTGGGCTGCCTGCTCAATATCGAAGGCCGCCTGCGCCGCAAGGGCGACCGCAAGACCCAGGTGCTGCACGTGGCCGAAGTGCTGGCCGGCAAGCTCGACTAGATTCCGTTTCACCCTGGCCCCGGCTGCCGCCGGGCGCCCTTCTTCCGCCTTCATCAGGATCCGCCATGGAAATCCATTCCAACGACTTCAAGGCCCGGGCCCGGGAGGCCCTGGCCAATCCCAACCTGCAGAAGGCCCTCAAGCTGGTGCAGGTGAAGTTCGTCCCCGGCCGGGCCGCCGCTGCCGCCGAGTTCGGCGACTTCGAGGCCCTGCGCGATGCCGGCCGCGACATCCGTAACCGGGCCTTGGAAAACCTGGACCTGTGGCTGGAACGCTTCGAGCAGGAGGCCATCCGCCGCGGCGCCCGGGTGCACTGGGCCAGGGACGCGGCCGAGGCCAATGCCATCATCGTCGGCATCGCCCAGGCCAACGGCGTGAAGAAGGTGGTCAAGTCCAAGTCCATGGTGAGCGAGGAGTGCGGCCTCAACGACGCCCTGGAGGCGGCCGGCGTGACGCCCGTCGAAACCGACCTGGGCGAGTACATCCTGCAGATCAACGACCACGAGCCGCCCTCCCACATCGTCGCCCCGGTGATCCACAAGACCCGGGACGAGGTCTCCGACCTGTTCCACGCCAAGCACGGCAAGCCCCGTACCGAGGACATCGGCGCCCTGTGCCGGGAGGCCCGGGAAATCCTGCGGCCCCACTTCCTTTCCGCCGACATGGGCATTTCCGGCGCCAACTTCCTGGTGGCCGAAACCGGCTCCACGGTGATCGTTACCAACGAGGGCAACGGCCGCCTGTGCACCACCGTACCCCGCATCCACGTGGCCCTCACCGGCATCGAAAAAGTGGTGCCGACCCTGGAGGACCTGTCGGTACTGCTGCGCCTGCTGCCCCGTTCCGCCACCGGCCAGCCCATCACCAACTACGTTTCCATGAACACCGGCGTCGCCGGCAGCGGCGATAGCGACGGCCCGGAGCAGTTCCACATCGTCCTGCTCGACAACGGCCGCTCCCGGGTCCTGGGCTCCGAGCTGAAGGAGATGCTGCGCTGCATCCGCTGCGGCGCCTGCATGAACCACTGCCCGGTGTACCAGGCCGTCGGCGGCCACGCCTACGGCTGGGTCTATCCCGGCCCCATGGGCTCGGTGCTGACCCCCTCCTACGCCGGCATGGAGCACGCCCACGAGCTGCCCCACACCGCCACCGGCTGCGGCCAGTGCAGCGCCGTCTGCCCGGTGCGCATTCCCCTGCCCGAGCTGATGCGCAAGGAGCGGGAAATGCAGGTGGAGGCCGGCCTGCGGCCCTGGCAGGAGCGCCTCTCCCTCAAGCTGTGGGGCTGGAGCGCCAGCCAGTCCTGGCTCTACGGCATCGGCACGGCCATCGCCGCCCGCTTCCTCAAGCGCCTGGGCGGCGCCGACAAGCTGATCCACCGCCTGCCCTTGGGCGGTGGCTGGACCGACGGCCGGGACTTCCCGGCGCCGGCGGGCAAGACCTTCCGCGAGCTCTACCGCGCCCGCAAAAACCTGCACTGATAGGAGCCGCACCGATGAGTTCCCGCGACCTGATCCTCTCCCGCATCCGCGCCTCCATCGGCCGCGGTGCCCCGGCCGACGGTGCCGTGCTGGCGCCCCATCTGGCGGCCCGCACCCGGGGCCCCGCCCCCGGCGGCGCCTGGCGCGACAGCCGGGAAGGCCTGCTGCAGCGCTTCACCGAACGGGCCACGGCCCTAGCCTCCACGGTGGAACGGGTGCCGTCCTGGGCCGAAGTGCCGGCGGCGGCCGCTGCCTATCTTATTGCCCGGGAACTGCCGACCCGGGCCGTGTGCTGGCCCTCCCTGGCCGACCAGGCCTGGGCCGGCGCCGGCCTGCAGGTGGAGGCCCGTCCCTCCCGGGGCGACGATCTGGTGGGCATCACTTCCACCTTCTGCGCCGTGGCCGACACCGGCACCCTGATGCTGCTCTCCGGTGCCGACACCCATGCGGCCACCAGTCTGCTGCCGGAAACCCACATCGCCGTGGTGCCGGTGGAACGGGTGGTGCCCCTCATGGAAGACGGTTTCGCCCTGCTGCGGGCGGAAAAGGGCGAGGCGCCCCGGGCCGTCAATTTCGTCTCCGGCCCCTCCCGCACCGCCGACATCGAGCAGACCGTGACCCTCGGCGCCCACGGGCCTTACCGGGTGCATCTGATCCTGGTGGGCTGAGTCCGCCGCTCCCGTCATCCTGGGGATAAAAAAAGCCCGGCCGCCTTTTCGGCGCCGGGCTTTTTTGCGTCGGCCGATGTTGGCCCATGTTGGCAGATACGGGCCTCCGATCGGTCGCCGCTCAAGCCGGCCGGGAGCGCCGGGCCATCTCGACGGCCTGCTCCACGGCGGTGAACAGGCTGCCCGGATCGGCCTGGCCGGTGCCGGCCAGATCCAGGGCGGTGCCGTGATCCACCGAGGTGCGGATGATGGGCAGGCCCAGGGTGACGTTGATGCCCTGGCCGAAGGTGGCGAACTTCAGGGGCGCCAGGCCCTGGTCGTGGTACATGGCCAGGACGCAGTCGCCCCGGGCCAGCTGGGGCGGGGTGAACAGGGTGTCGGCGGGCAGGGGGCCGAGCAGTTCCATGCCTTCGCTCCGCAATTTTTCCAGCACCGGGGTGATGATCTCGATCTCTTCCCGGCCCAGGTAGCCTCCTTCGCCGGCATGGGGGTTGAGGCCGGCCACCAGGATGCGGGGCCGGGAGATGCCGTATTTGCGCGCCATGTCGGCGTGCAGGATGCGCAGCACGTCCTCCAGCACCGCCGGGGTGATGGCTGTCGGCACTTCCTTCAGGGGCAGGTGGGTGGTGGCCAGGGCCACCCTCAAGGGGCCGGGCTGGCCCAGGGGGCCGTGGCCGCCAATGGGCGAGGTGCCGGCCAGCATCATCACCACCAGGGGGGTGCCGGTCTTTTCCGCCAGGTACTCGGTGTGGCCGGTGAAGCCGCGGATGCCGGCGTCGTTGATGACGCCCTTGTGCAGGGGGGCGGTGACCATGGCGGCGAACTCACCCTGGAGGCAGCCGGCCAGGGCCCGGTCCAGCAGTTGGAGGACGTAGGGGCCGTTGGCGGCATCCAGGCGGCCCGGGGCGGAGGGAGCGGCCAGGGGCAGGTGCAGCACTTCCAGGCTGCCGGCCGGGGCCGGGCGGGCCGGGGCGTAGTCGTGCAGGGGAACGTCCATTCCCAGCTGGGCGGCGCGCTGGCGCAGCAGTTCCTTGTCCGCCAGCACCACCAGACGGGCTTGTGCCGGGTAGCGGGATAGGGCCAGGCACAGTTCGGGACCGATGCCGGCCGGTTCGCCGGAAGTGACGGCTAGGGTGGGGCGCATGGGGCAGACTCCGCTGGACTGAAATGCAAAAGGGGCCCGCAGGCCCCCTGGTGATTGCCGGGTGCTTACTGCTCTTCCCAGCGATACTCCACGTAGGCCCGGTCGCGCAACTGGCGCAGCCAGTCCTGGTAGGCCTCGTCGGACTTGCGTTCGCGCAGGGCGTTGCGGGCGATGGCCCGCTGCCGGTCCTGGGAAACGTCCTGGACGCGGCGCTCCAGCACCTGGATCAGGTGCCAGCCGAACATGGACTGCACCGGCTGACTGACTTCGCCCACCTTCAGGGCATCCATGGCCCGCTCGAATTCGGGCACGGTGTCGCCGGGATAGAGCCAGTCCAGGTCGCCGCCCTTGGGGGCGGAGCCGTCCTGGGAGTAGAGGCGGGCCAGCTCGGCAAAGTCGCCGCCGTGGTCCAGGCGTTCCTTCACGGCCTGCAGCTTGCGCTTGGCTTCGGCCTCGGACACCACCTCGTTCACCTTGATCAGGATGTGGCGGGCGTGGGTCTGCTGCACGGCGGGAATGGAGGCGCCGCCCTTCTTGGCCACCAGCTTGACGATGTGGAAGCCGTTGGGGCTGCGGATCACGGGGGACAGCTGGCTGGGCTGCATCTTCTGCACGGTCTCAGCGAAGATGTTGGGCATGCGGTCCAGGGGGCGGAAACCCAGGTTGCCGCCCTGCAGGGCGTCGGGGGCGTCGGAGTAGGCGGCGGCCACCTGGGCGAAATCCTCGCCCCGCTTGAGGCGGTCGAGAATCTGCTCGGCCTTGGCCTTGAGCTTCTGCAACTGCTCGGGGCTGGCAGACTCGGGGGAGCGCACCAGGATGTGGGCCACCTGGTATTCCTCGGCACTGCCGCCGGCACTGGCGCCGGCCAGGTAGTTGTCGATTTCGCCTTCGGAGACGAGCAGCTTGGCATCCACTTCCCGCTCCCGCAGGCGGGACACGGTGATTTCCTGGCGGATTTCCTCGCGGAACTTGGCGAAGGCGATGCCGTCCTTTTCCAGGGCCTGGCGGAACTGGGCCAGGGTCATCTTGTTGTTGGCGGCGATACGGTTGAGGGCCATGTCCAGCTGGGCGTCCTCGATGCGGATACCGTTCTCCTTGGCGAACTGGACCTGCACCTTGTCCACCACCATGCGCTCCAGCATCTGCTTCTCCAGCACGTCGGCCGGGGGCAGGGGCGTGCCCTGGCGGCGCAGCTGGCTGACCACGGAGTCGAGGCGCTGGCGCAGTTCGTTGAGGGTGATGACCTCGCTGTTGACTACGGCGATGATGCGGTCCGCCTCCACCGGGTCGGTACGCTGGCCGCGGTAGGTCTGGGCGTTGGCCTGGCAGGCCGCCAGGCAGAGCAGCAGGGAGAGCCAGTATTTCATCATGGTCTGCATTATTCCTCACCTCCGAACACCGGGTCGGCCATGGGCTGGTTGATGCGGCCGTAACCGGGGATGGTCCGGCGCAGCAGGTCCAGCGGATTGGAACCGATGCGGGAGAAGTCGTTGAGTTCGAGCTGCACGAAGAAGGCGGTGGACGACGTATTGGCCGTCAGGGCGTAGCGCTGGATGACCCCGCGCACGACCCAGCAGCCGCCGTTGTATTCCAGGCCGGCAATGTTTTCCACCACCCGCTTTTCCTTCAGGGAGTAGTTGTAGCGGCCCACGCCGTACCAGCCGCGGCCCAGGGGCCATTGGCCGGAAACGTCCAGGTTGCCCAGCACGTCCCGGGTGTAACGGTAGCCGGCGTTGAGCACCTTGCCCAGTTCCGGCTGGTAGCGGCCGGCCACCGTCAGACGGTCGGTACGGGCATCGAAGGGGTTGTATTCGACGGCGCCGTCGAGATAGGTCTTGGGCATGATCTGGCCGGAGACGGCGGCCAGCCAGTTGGTGTTCTTGTGCTGGCGGGGCTTCTCGCCGGGCACGGTGACCATCTGGTCGTCGAAGTAGTAACGCTGGCCCACCAGGGCGCGGAAGTATTCCCGACCGGTATTGGGGCCGATGAAGCGGGTGGTGACGGCAGCGGTGAGCTGGTTGGCGTCGCCGATGCGGTCCTGGCCGACGTAGCGGTTTTCCGAGAAGATCTGGCCGAAATTGAAGTCGGCGATGCCCGTGTCGAAAATCGGAATGTTGCTCTGGTCCTTGTTCGGCACATAGACGTAGTACAGCCGGGGCTCCAGGGTCTGGGTGAAGGCCGTGCCCAGCAGGGTGGTGTCGCGCTCGAAGGTGAGGCCGCTGTCCACGCTGAAGATGGGCAGGCTGCGGCTGATGCGATCCGGTACCGTCGCTGCCTGGCGGGACAGGCTGTAGCTGGTGACGTGCATGCCGACCTTCGGCGTCACATAGAACGCCGGGAAGATCAGGGGCAGGGACACCTGGGGATAGACCACGGTACGGTCGCCTTCGACCTTGGTTTGGTGGCTGAAGGAGGTGAACTGGCCCAGCACCGAGACATCGGTGCCGAAGTAGTCCGGACGGCGGGCGCTGACGGTCACCTGGGGCACCGTGTCGTACGGTGCAATGATGGGGTTGGCGGCGTCCGGCTGCAGGGTCTGGTAGCGGTTTACGTTGACCGTGGCTCCCCACCAGGTGGAACTGTAGGAGAGCTTGCCCTGGCGGGGCAGCAGGGTCTGGGCACTGACACCGATGCGGCTGGAAAGGTCGGTGTAGAAGTAGTCGTCCGAAACCTTGTTCAGGTTCAGCAGGCCGGTGAAGCCGTTGCCGAAATTGTGGTTGTGCCAGATATTGACGGCGTAGCGGTTGTCCAGGTTACGCACGTTGTCGGTCGGCACATACTCGCCCCGGGCGTAGCCGCTGTAGTCGTAATTCAGGTAGCGCAACTCGCCGCCCAGCTGCAGGCCCCGCTTGGTCATCACCCGGGGGGCGATGGTGGCGTCCATGTTGGGCGCGATGTTCCAGTAGTAGGGCGTGGTCAGCGTGGCGCCGCTGAGGCTGTTGGTGCCGAAGGTGGGAGCGAGGAAGCCTGACTTGCGCCGGTTGTTGAGGGCGAAGCTCATGCTCGGCATGTAGAAGATGGGCACATCCTTGAAGTACAGGGTGCCGTTCTTGCCTTCGCCTTCCTCGCTGTCGTAATTGAGGTCGAGGGAGTCGGCCTTGGCGTACCAGTCGTTGTTGCCCGGGGCGCAGGTGGTGTAGGTGGCATTGGCTAGGCGAATATGGTTTTCACCGAGGAATTCCATCTTTTCCGACTGGCCGCGGCCGGTGGTCAGGGTGGTGCCCATGGCCTGGCTGTTTTCCCGCACGCCCCACACCGGCACCTTGCGCTCCTGGCGGATGGAGTAGGCGGCCTGGTCGAAGACGCCGGTGCTGTCGGAAAGACGCATCAACAGGCTGGGACCGGATACCTTGGTGCCTTCCTGTTCATAGACCACGTTGCCGGTAGCCTCCACTTCGTCTTCGTTCTGCCAGTAGACCAGCCGGTCCGAGGTGAGAACGGTGTCGGAGCGGCGCATTTCGGCATCGCCTTCCAGCACGGCTTCCCGGTCGGCGACGCCGTACAGGCGGCGGGCGGTGAGGAAGGTGGGGCGGGCGTCGTCGTTCTTCGGCAGCGGCGTCATGTTGCGGGAACGACGCAGTGCCAGGGCCGGTCCCGGATCCCGCTCGGCGTAGGGCAGGGGGACGGCGTTCTCGGTCTCCTCGCCGCGACGGCGGCGGGGCGGTAGGGCCGGGGCCATGGCTTCGGCTTCGGCCTGGGGATCGGAGACTGCGTTCACAATCTGGGGCGGTGCCGCCGGCGCCGGCAGGGGGGGCAGACCCAGCAGGGCCGGATCCACTTTGAGGGGACCGAGGGCCGTGCCACCCGCCGCCTCACCCTTGTGGGCGATGGGAGCGGGCGCTGCCGCCGCTGCCACGGTGCGGGCCGGAGCTGGCGTTGCTGCCGGTTCCCGGGCCAGGACTTCCGCCGGGGCCACCAGGGGTGCCCGGACAGCGCGCCGGCCCGGAGCGATGGCACTGGTTGTCGTGGCGCCAGCCGGGCTGGTGGCGGTCGCGGCAGTCGTTGTTGCCTGGGTTGCCACCGGAGCCGCGCCGGTGCTGGTGATGGGCGTGGCTGCAGGCGCCGCGGGACGGGCCACCTGGGTGGTCGCCGGAGCCGGTGGCAGGCCGAGCAGGGCCGGGTCCACCCGCAGCGGTGCCAGACCGCCGCTGGCCTGGGCGGCCTGGGGGGCCGGACGGGCAGGGGTGGGATAGGTCACGGCCGCCGGGGCGACGGCGGCCGGGCGGGAGGATTCCGCCGCCGGAGTCGTCACGGGCACCACCGGGGCCGGCTGGGTCACGGGTGGGGCGGCGACGATCGGTGCGGCAGGTGCTGCTGCCTTGCGGGCGGGGGCGGCCGGTGCCGGCGCGGGCTGGGGAGCGGGAGCCGCCACGGCTTTGGTGGCCGGTGCCGGCTTGGCAGCTGCCGGCGCGGGGCCGTCGTTGTTCAGTTCCTTGCTCGGGATCGGCTCCGGAGCGGTCACCGGGGTGGCCGTGGCCCGGGGGGCGCTTTCCGCGTCGGCGGGACGGGGGGCAGGCTTGGGTTTGGGTTGGGCCGGCGGCAGGCCGAGCAGGGTCGGATCCACACTCAGCGGCGTCATTCCCTGGGCGAGCGCTTCCTCGGGTAGGGAGCCGAGAACGGCACCGGCAAAGCCGCAGCAGAGAAGGAGCGCCAGAGGGCGACGGGCAAATGGCATGGACAGGGAATTCAGGGAAATCGGTGGGCATGCCGCGGCGAAGCCCCGTGAGGCGTGCAGCGTGGATGCTAAAATCGCCGCATTTTAGCATCTTCGAACGAGGAGAAGCGGCATGCCGCGTACCGCCCAGCTTCAGGCCTGGCTAGAGAGTCAGTTTTCCGGTGCAACCTTCAGCCTGACCCCGGCTTCCGCCGATGCCAGCTTCCGGCGCTATTTCCGCGTCAGCTTTGCCGACGGCAGCCCTTCCCGCATCGTCATGGATGCGCCGCCGAGCCACGAAGACTGCGCCCCCTGGCTGCATGTGGAGCAGCTGCTGCGGGGCGCCGGGGTGCATGTGCCGGAGGTTTTCGCTGCCGACCTGGCCCAGGGGTTCCTGCTCCTTTCCGACCTGGGCAGCACTACCTACCTGTCGGTGCTGGACGGGGAAAATGCCGGGGCCCTCTACGGCGAGGCGGTGGATGCCCTGGTCCGCATCCAGCAGGCCAGCCGGCCCGGGGAACTGCCTCCCTACGATGCGGCCCTGCTGCAGCGGGAGCTGGACCTGTTCCCCGAATGGTATGTGGGCAAGCACCTGGGCAAGAGCCTCAGCGACAAGCAGCAGCATGTGCTGGACGACGTCTTTGCCAAGCTGCTGGCCAACAACCTGGCCCAGCCCTCGGTGTATGTGCACCGGGATTACCACTCCCGCAACCTCATGGTGACCATTCCCAATCCGGGCATCATCGATTTCCAGGACGCGGTGTACGGCCCCATCACCTACGACCTGGTGTCCCTCTTCCGCGATGCCTACATCCAGTGGGAAGAGGACCAGGAACTGGACTGGGTCATCCGCTACTGGGAAAAGGCGCGCAAGGCCGGCCTGCCGGTCCATGCCAATTTCGACGATTTCTACAAGGACTACGAGTGGATGGGGGCCCAGCGCCAGCTCAAGGTCCTGGGCATCTTTGCCCGCCTCTGCCATCGGGACGGCAAGGACGGCTACCTGAAGGACATGCCCCGGGTCATGTCCTACCTGCGCCGCACCTGCGAGCGCTACGGCGACCTGCGGGCCCTGGCCCGGCTCCTCGACGAGCTGGAGCCCCAGGGCGAAGTCCAGGTGGGCTACACCTTCTGATGCGGGCCATGATCCTGGCGGCGGGGCGCGGCGAACGCATGCGCCCCCTCACCGACACCTGCCCCAAGCCCCTGCTGCCGGTGGGCGGCAAGCCCCTCATCGTCTGGCACCTGGAGCGCCTGGCCGCCGCGGGCTTCCGCGAGGTGGTGATCAACCATGCCCACCTGGGGGCGCAGATCGAGGCCGCCCTCGGCAATGGTTCCGCCTGGGGCCTGCATCTCGCCTATTCGCCCGAGCCGCCGGGGGCCCTGGAAACCGCCGGCGGCATCGTCCAGGCCCTGTCCCTGCTGGGAGAGGAGCCTTTCCTGGTGATCAACGGTGACGTTTATTGCGACTGGGATGTGGGCCGGGCGCCGGCATTGGCCCTGGGCGAGGACCAGGCCCATCTGGTGCTGGTGCCCAATCCGCCCCAGCACCCGGAAGGGGATTTTGCGCTGGCGGATGGGCGGGTGACGGATGCCGGCACACCGCGCCACACCTTCGCCGGCATCGGCCTCTATCGCCCCGCCCTCTTTGCCGGACTCGTGGCCGGCCAGCCGGCCAAGCTGGCGCCCCTGCTGCGCCAGGCCATGGCCCGGGGCCAGGTGGGGGGCGAGTTGTACCGGGGTCGCTGGGAGGATGTGGGCACGCCGGCCCGCCTGCAGGCCCTGGATGCGGAACTGGGCGGTGCCGCCCGGGTCTAGCCCGGCGGCGGCCTCAGCGCGCCGTGGCCGGCTGCCGGTCGGCGCTGCGCCGCAGATGGGCGCCGCCGAGGCAGTCGCAGTTGATGATGTGCTGACGCAGGCGGCCCGCCGCCTGGTCCGGGTGTTCGTTGTGGTCGCTGGCGAAATTGCGCAGCAGACGGCGGCATTCCTGGCACTCGTTCTGGTAACGGCCGAAGCGGTCGTTGATGCGGCTCTGGCAATAACTGGGCAGGCGAGCGATGATCTGCTCCCGATGGCTTTCGAGCTGCTTCAAGGTGTTGATCATGTTGATATCCGACGGCGGGGCATGACAAAGACGTGCGCACTATAGCCAAACCCGTCCGCAAAAGCATTACGTCGAACGTCCTAGAAACAAGGTAATACGAGGCTCTCCGCCATGACCCAAGATCCTTTCCGCGCCCGTCGCCAACGCCTGCTGCAGGCCCTCGGCAACGGCGTCGCCGTCGTCCCCACCGCGCCCGAGCGGGTGCGCAACCGGGATACCCACCATCCCTACCGCTTCGATTCCTACTTCTGGTATCTCACCGGTTTTCCCGAGCCCGATGCGGTGCTGGTGCTGGTGGGCGGGGCCGAGCCCCAGTCCCTGCTCTTCTGCCGCGAGAAAAACGAGGAGCGGGAAATCTGGGACGGCTTCCGCTATGGTCCCGAGGCCGCCCGGGAAGCCTTCGGTGTCGACGCCGCCTATCCCATCGGCGAACTGGACGGCCGCCTGGCCGAACTGCTGGCGGACCGGGACTCCCTTTGGCATTCCCTCGGCCATGACAGCGACTGGGATGCCCGCATCGCCGGCGCCCTCAATGCGGTGCGGGCCCAGAGCCGGGCCGGCAAGCGGGTCCCGGCGGAAATCCGCGACCTGCGCGCCGCCCTGGACCGGCAGCGCCTGGTGAAGGATTCCCACGAGCTGGACTGCATGCAGCGCGCCGCCGACATCGCCGCCGCCGGCCATGCCCGGGCCATGGCCCGCTGCCGTCCCGGCCTCGCCGAGTACGAGCTGGAGGCCGAGCTGACCTATGAATTCCGCCGCCGCGGCGCCTCCTCCCACGCCTATCCGCCCATCGTCGCCGGCGGTGCCAATGCCTGCGTCCTGCACTATGTGGAAAACGACAAGCTGCTGGCCGACGGAGCCCTGGTGCTGATCGACGCCGGCTGCGAGGTGGAGGGCTACGCCTCCGACATCACCCGCACCTTCCCCGTCAATGGCCGCTTTTCCGCGGCCCAGCGGGATGTCTACGAAATCGTCCTGGCGGCCCAGGCGGCAGCCATCGACGCCACCCGTCCCGGCGTCGCCTTCATGGCCCCCCACGATGCGGCGGTGCGGGTCCTGACCCGTGGCATGGTGGATCTGGGCCTGCTCAAGGGCGACGTGGACACCCTCGTCGAAGGCAAGGCCTACACCCGTTTCTACATGCACCGCACCGGCCACTGGCTGGGGCTGGACGTGCACGATGCCGGCGAATACAAGGAAGGGGACAACTGGGTGACCCTGCAGCCGGGCATGACCCTCACCGTCGAACCCGGCCTCTACATCCGCCCCGGCGACGACGTGCCGGCCCACCTGCACGGCATCGGCATCCGCATCGAGGACGACGTGGTGGTCACTGCCGACGGCTGCCGCGTCTACACCACGGCGCCCCGCACCGTGGCGGAGATCGAGGCGGTCATGGAGCATCTGTCGTGAGCGCCGCCCCCGATACCGACATTCTGGTCCTGGGCGCCGGCCCGGTGGGCATGACCCTGGCGCTGGCCCTGGCCGCCAGCCGGCACCGGGTGACCCTGGTGGATGCCGCCCCGGCCGACGCCGCAGCCGGCGATCCCCGGGCCCTGGCCCTGTCCCACGGCGCCCGCCAGCTGCTGGAAACCCTGGAGGCCTGGAACGCCCGGGCCGCCACCGCCATCGACCACATCCATATCTCCCAGCGGGACGGCTTCGGCCGCGCCGTCATGACCGCGGCCGACTACCAGCTGCCCTCCCTCGGCTACGTCATGCGCTACGGCGACCTGGCCGCGGCCTTGGCCGAACGGGTGGCCCGGATGCCGGCCATCAGCGTCCTGCGCCAGAGTAGGGCCGTGGATTGGCGTGCCGATGGGGCCGGCGTCGGCGTCACCCTGCAGCAGCAGGGCGAGGTGTTGCGCCTGGGCGCCCGTCTGCTGGTCCATGCCGAAGGCACGCCCTACGACGACCCGGCCGTGTCGGTGCGGGATTACCGCCAGCATGCGGTGCTGGCCGAAGTGCGCACCCGGGAACCCCACGGCCGCCAGGCCTGGGAGCGTTTCACCGCCGACGGTCCCCTGGCCCTGCTGCCCCTGGAGGACGGCTACGCCATCGTCTTCACCGTGCCGCCGGCCAAGGCCGACTGGCTCATGGGGCTGGACGACGAGGCCTTCGTCGCCGCCCTGCAGGCCCAGTTCGGCAACCGCCTCACCTTCACCGGCGCCGGCCCCCGGGCCCGCTTCCCCCTGGCCCTGCGCCTGCGCCAGGAGACCGTGGCCCAGCGGGAAGTGTGGGTCGGCAACACCGCCCAGACCCTGCATCCGGTCTCCGGCCAGGGCTTCAACCTGGGCCTGCGCGATGCCTGGGAACTGGCGTCCCTCCTGGCTTCCAGCCCGGACCCCGGGGTTGCGGCAACGCTCCAGGCCTACGCCCGGGGGCGGCGGACGGACCGGCAGGGCAGCGCCCTGTTCACCGATGGCATCGTGCGTCTCTTCTCCAACGACATCGCCCCCCTGCGCCTGGCCCGGGGCCTGGGCCTGCTGGCCCTGGACCTGTTCCCGCCGGCCCGCCACTTCGTTGCCAAGCGCATGATCTGGGGCGCCCGCGCCTGGCCGTAAAGGGGCATTGACACCGCCAGGGCGGCGTTGCGCCGGCCCTTGTTGGCAGTGAGCCAACGGCGGGCCGGCGCGCCTTGCCCTGACGGCGCCACTGCCCCTTTCCGTGGAATGGAGGCGTGTTTCTGTCTGGCCCGGGCGACTTCCGGCAGCGAAAAAGCCAGTTGCTTACCCGGGTTGGGGTAGTCTTTGCTATCTGTGACTTATTTCACAAATTGGTTTTTCGGGTTCCGCCTGTGCCCCGCAAAGCCGCGCCCCGTCTGGTGACTATTTTTTAGGCAGCGCTTGGGGTAGAATCCGCCCCCTTCCTCACCCCTTTCTTGCCCGGCAATACCTATGGAATTTTGCGGTTTTACCTTGCGCAACAATCTGTTCGTCGCTCCCATGGCGGGGGTCACGGACCGGCCGTTCCGGCAATTGTGCAAGACCCTGGGCGCGGGCCTGGCGGTGTCCGAGATGGTCACCTCCAATTCCCTGCTCTACGGCAGCAAGAAAACCCAGCGCCGGGCCAACCACGAAGGGGAAGTGGCGCCCATTTCCGTGCAGATCGCCGGCGCCGATCCGGCCATGATGGCCGAGGCGGCCAAGTACAACGTGGACAACGGCGCCCAGATCATCGACATCAACATGGGCTGCCCGGCCAAGAAGGTGTGCAACGTCATGGCCGGCTCGGCCCTGATGCAGGACGAGGTGCTGGTGGGTCGCATCCTGGAGGCGGTGGTCGGCGCCGTGCCCGATACCCCGGTGACCCTCAAGTTCCGCACCGGCTGGAACCGCCTCAACAAGAACGCCCCCACCATTGCCCGCATCGCCGAGGCATCCGGCATCCGCGCCGTGGCCATCCACGGCCGCACCCGGGCCGACCAGTACACCGGCGAGGCCGAGTACGAGACCATCGCCCTGGTGAAAAGCCAGATCGGCATTCCGGTGATCGCCAACGGCGACATCACCACCCCGGAAAAGGCCAGGCATGTGCTGGAAGTGACCGGCGCCGACGGCGTCATGATCGGTCGCGCCGCCCAGGGCCGGCCCTGGATTTTCCGCGAGATCGAACACTTCCTGAAGACCGGCGAGCACCTGCCCCCGCCTCGGGTGGAGGAAATCCACCGCATCCTGCAGGAGCACCTGCAGGACCTCTATGCCTTCTACGGCATCGAGACCGGGGTGAAGATCGCCCGCAAGCACATCTCCTGGTACACCAAGGGCCTGGTGGGTTCCGCCGCCTTCCGCAAGACCATGAACCAGCTCATGGAACTGGATGCCCAGCAGGCCGCCGTCAACGAATTCTTTGCCAGCCTGGCCCAGGCCGGCGAACACCTGAAGTACGAAGCACCACAACAAGAGCAGGATCACGATCTGGCCGCCTGAGCGGGAGCCGCGCGCTTCCCGGGCAGGCCGGACGCCGCCTCACAGAGGGCGTCAGCAACACACTTTTGGAGAGGTACCTCGGCCATGAGCCGCAATAACAATGATATTTCCGCCTGCGTGTTCGGGGCACTGGAGCAGTACTTCCGGGACCTGGACGGGGAGCGTCCGGCAGCCATCTACGACATGGTCATGCGTAATGTGGAAAAACCCATGCTGCAGATCGTCCTGCAGCAGGCCGGCGGCAACCAGACCCTGGCCGCCGAGATGCTGGGCATCAACCGCAATACCCTGCGCAAGAAACTGGTGGACTACAAGCTCATCTGAGCCCCACCCGTTCCCGTTTCATCGCCATTCACCGTTTTCAATCTTTCACCGCATCCACCATGAAAATCCGTCAAGCCCTCATTTCCGTTTCCGATAAGCGCGGCGTTCTCGAATTCGCCCAAGGCCTGGCCGCCCAAGGCGTCAAGCTCCTGTCCACCGGCGGCACCGCCAAGATGCTGCGCGACGCCGGCCTGGCGGTCACCGAAATCGGCGACTACACCGGCTTCCCGGAAATGCTCGACGGCCGCGTCAAGACCCTGCATCCCAAGGTGCACGGCGGTATCCTGGCCCGCCGCGACCTGCCCGAGCACCTGGCCACCATCGAACAGCACGGCATCCCCACCATCGACCTGGTGTGCGTGAACCTCTACCCCTTCCGCGAGACCGTGGCCAAGCCCAACGTCACCCTGGAAGATGCCATCGAGAACATCGACATCGGCGGCCCCGCCATGGTCCGCTCCTCCGCCAAGAACTACGCCGGTGTCGCCATCGTCACCGATCCGGCCGACTATCAGCCCCTGCTGGACGAAATGCAGGGCCACGGCGGCGAGCTGTCCCTCAACACCCGCTTCGGTCTGGCCAAGAAGGCCTTCACCCACACCGCCCGCTACGATTCCGCCATCGCCAACTGGCTCACCAGCCTGGACGAGCAGAACCAGCCCCAGCAATTCCCCGCCGCCTACCACGCCGCCTTCGACCGCGTCGAAGTGCTGCGCTACGGCGAGAACCCCCACCAGCAGGCTGCCTTCTACAAGGACCCGGTGCACACCCCCGGCGCCATCGCCAACTACACCCAGCTGCAGGGCAAGGAACTGTCCTACAACAACATCGCCGACGCCGATGCCGCCTGGGAATGCGTCAAGGTCTTCGACACCCCGGCCTGCGTCATCATCAAGCACGCCAACCCCTGTGGCGTGGCCATCGGCGGCAAGCTGCTGGAAGCCTATGAAAAGGCCTTCAAGACCGACTCCACCTCCGCCTTCGGCGGCATCATCGCCTTCAACGGCACCGTGGACGTGGATGTGGTGAACGCCATGAACGAGCGCAAGCACTTCGTCGAAGTGCTGATCGCCCCGGCCTTCACTGCCGCTGCCAAGGAACTGCTGGCCGGCAAGACCAACCTGCGGGTGCTGGAAGTGCCCCTGCAGCGCGCCTACCACGCCTTCGAATACAAGCGCGTCGGCGGCGGCCTGCTGATCCAGAGCCCGGACATGTTCAACGTCCAGCCCTCCGACCTGAAAGTGGTGACCAAGAAGGCCCCCACCGATGCCCAGCTGGAAGACCTGCTCTTCGCCTACCGCGTCGCCAAGTTCGTCAAGTCCAACGCCATCGTCTTCTGCGGCGGCGGCATGACCCTGGGCGTGGGTGCCGGCCAGATGAGCCGCGTCGATTCCACCAAGATCGCCGCCATCAAGGCCCAGGCCGCCGGCCTCTCCCTGGACGGCTCCTGTGTGGCATCCGACGCCTTCTTCCCCTTCCGCGACGGCGTGGACGTGCTGGCCCAGGCCGGCGCCAAGGCCGTGATCCAGCCCGGCGGCTCCATGCGTGACGCCGAAGTGATCGCCGCCGCCGACGAGCACGGCCTGGCCATGGTGGTCACCGGCGCCCGCCACTTCCGCCATTGATTGCGTGACGGGGCAGCCGGGCTGCCCCGCCGAGCGCATTGGTACAGTACCCAGTGCAATATCTGAGAAGCGCAAAGGACAAACAATGAAACTCCTCGTCATCGGTTCCGGCGGCCGCGAGCACGCCCTGGCCTGGAAGCTGTCCCAGTCCCCCAGCCTGCAGAAGGTCTACGTGGCGCCCGGCAACGCCGGCACCGCCCGGGAAGCGGAACTGGAAAACCTCAACATCACCGATCCGGTGGCCCTGGCCGACTTCGCCGAGAAGGAAAAGATCCACCTCACCCTAGTGGGTCCCGAGGCGCCCCTGGCGGCCGGCGTGGTCAACATCTTCCGCGCCCGGGGCCTGAAGATTTTCGGCCCCACCAAGGAAGCGGCCCAGCTGGAATCCTCCAAGGATTTCGCCAAGCGCTTCATGGCCCGCCACAAGATTCCCACCGCCGGCTTCGAGACCTTCTCCGACGCCGCCGCGGCCCACGCCTACGTGGATCGCCAGGGCGCCCCCATCGTCATCAAGGCCGACGGCCTGGCTGCCGGCAAGGGCGTGGTGGTGGCCATGGATCTGGCGGAAGCCCACGCCGCCATCGACCACATGCTCTCCGGCAACGCCCTGGGCGACGCCGGCGCCCGGGTGGTGATCGAGGACTTCCTCGACGGCGAGGAAGCCAGCTTCATCGTCATGGTGGACGGCAAGAACGTGCTGCCCCTGGCCTCCAGCCAGGACCACAAGCGCATCGGCGACGGCGACACCGGCCCCAACACCGGCGGCATGGGGGCCTATTCCCCGGCGCCCGTGGTGACTCCGGAAGTGCACGCCAAGGTCATGCGCGAAATCATCATGCCCACGGTGCGCGGCATGGAAGCCGACGGCATCCCCTTCACCGGCTTCCTCTACGCCGGTCTGATGATCGGCAAGGACGGCTCCGTGAAGACCCTGGAATTCAACTGCCGCATGGGCGACCCGGAAACCCAGCCCATCATGATGCGGCTCAAGTCCGACCTGACCAAGGTCCTGGAGCACGCCATCGCCGGCACCCTGGACCAGGTGGAAGCCGAGTGGGACCGTCGCGTCGCCCTCGGCGTGGTGCTGGCCGCCGCCAACTATCCCGACACGCCGAAGAAGGGCGACGTCATCACCGGCCTGCCGGCCCACGGCAACGCCTTCGGCGACGATGCCCAGGTCTTCCACGCCGGTACCAGCAGCGGGCCCAACGGCGAAGTGCTGACCTCCGGCGGCCGTGTGCTGTGCGTCACCGCCTTGGGCGACAACGTCAAGCTGGCCCAGAAGCGGGCCTACGAGGTGGCCGCCCAGGTGCGCTTCGACGGCGTCCAGTACCGCAAGGACATCGGCTACCGGGCCGTCAGCCGCTGAACCTTTGCGCGCAACACCACACTAAACAGCGGGGCGGCCATGACCGCCCCGTTTCTTTTCCCCTGCGAGAATTCCCCATGAGCCAGCTTCCCAGCAGCGCCCCCGTCCGCGCCTACCTCACCGACCTGCAGAACCGCATCATCGCCGCCCTCGAGGCCCTGGACGGCGGCACCTTCCGCCGCGATGCCTGGCAGCGGCCCCAGGGTGGCAGCGGCGAATCCCGGGTGATCGAGGAGAGCCACCTGTTCGAACGGGGTGGCGTCAATTTCTCCCATGTCACCGGCGGCAACCTGCCGCCGTCGGCCACCGCCAACCGGCCCGAACTGGCCGGCCGCAGCTTCGAGGCCATGGGCGTCTCCCTGGTGCTGCATCCGCGCAATCCCTACTGCCCCACGGCCCACATGAACGTGCGCTTCTTCATCGCCACGGCAGAGGGCCAGGAGCCGGTGTGGTGGTTCGGCGGCGGCATGGACCTGACCCCCTACTACGGCTTCGCCGAGGACGCCCGCCACTTCCACCAGACCTGCAAGGACGCCCTGGCGCCCTTCGGCGAGACGGTGCACCCGCGCTACAAGAAGTGGTGCGACGAATACTTCTTCCTCAAGCACCGCAACGAGCCCCGGGGTGTCGGCGGCATCTTCTACGACGACGTCAACGAGGGCGGCTTCGAACGCTGCTTCGATCTCACTCGCAGCGTCGGCGACGCCTTCGTGCCGGCCTACCTGCCCATCCTGGAACAGCGCCGCCACCTGGCCTACGGCGAGCGGGAGCGGGACTTCCAGGCCTACCGCCGGGGCCGCTACGTGGAATTCAACCTGGTGTGGGACCGGGGTACCCTGTTCGGCCTGCAGTCCGGCGGCCGCAGCGAATCCATCCTCATGTCCATGCCGCCGGTGGTCAAGTGGCGCTACGACTGGCAGCCGGAAGCGGGCAGCGCCGAGGCCGCCCTGTATACCGACTTCCTGCCGCCGCGGGACTGGGTCTAGGGCACCCGGCCCGGGAGGCAGGAGGGAAGCCATTCTCCCGGGCATGTCTGCGGAGAACGGCGTGGATACTGGCTGCTGGCGCAGGTTGTGAATCGTCCGCAGCCGTCCGCCGGCGCCGGCAGCGGCCATTAAAAAAGGGAGCCATGGGCTCCCTTTTTTTCGTTGCGGCTTGGCTTACTTCAGCTTGCCCTTGACCACCTTCACCCGGTCCGGGTGCTTCACCGTCAGGTTGCCGCCGCCGCCGGTCAGGTTGCCGCAGGGGCAGGCGCTCTTGATGTGGGGCACCGAGTTGATGACGGTGGTGCAGTCCAGGCACTCGTAGTAGATGTCGCCGCCGGTGGGCAGGTTGGCCGCATCGGGGGCCGGCTCCACCGGGTAGAAGTTGTAGATTTTGCGCAGATCGATGTTGAGCATGACTAGTCCCCGTATACCCTCTGTGTTGTCTGTGTTTCCCTCGTTGGGATGACCATTCTAGCGCGCTTCCCGGCTGCCGCAACAGGCCCCCGTAAGGGGCCGTCGGGCCGTCAGTTGCGGTAGAGGTCCGGGCGCGAGCCCTGGCGGTAGTGGCGGTCGGCCTCGCCGGGGCGCTCCAGCTGGTCCAGCAGCCGGGCCAGTTCCAGGTGGGCATCGCGGCTTTCCTCCACCGAGAGGGAGGCTTCCAGGTAGTTCTGGGCCTTGCCCCACAGCTTCTGCTGCAGGCACAGCCGGCCCAGGGCCAGGAGCAGGCCGGCATCCCGGGGGCGCTGCTTGAGCCAGCCCTCGGCCCGGGCGATGCGGGCGGTGAGTTCGCCGCCGTCGGCGTCGGCCACGGCCACCTGGCCGTAGATTTCCACCAGGTCCGAATTCCAGTCGTCCTCGTTGCACTTTTCCAGGGTGCTTTCCACCACCTTCAGGGCCTCGGCCTTGGCATCCAGGCTGAGCAGGGCCCGGGCCACGGTGGCGGCCAGGCGGGGCGAGCCTTCCCGGCTGGGGATGGTGCGCAGGTAGGCGAGCAGGGAAGGGGCGTCTTCCTGGCGCTGGCGGATGTTTTCCCGGTGGGCCTTGAGGATGATTTCCCGGGCCTGTTCCGGCGCCATGGCCTCCCGTTTCTGCAGCTGGCGGGCCAGGCGCAGCACCTGTTCCCAGTCCTTGCGGCCCTGCTGGGCCTTCAGCTCCAGGCGCATGGCAGCGATGTGGCGGCCGGCGGTTTCCTGCAGCTGGCGCAGGGCATCGAGGGCGCCGCTGAAGTCCCGGGAGTCCAGGCGCATCTCGGCGGTCAGCATGAGGCGGGCCACCTTCAGGTTGTTGTCCCCTTCAGCATCCTTCAGCCACTGGCCTTCCTTGGCGTTTTCGCGCAGGGCGTGGGCGGCCCGGGCCGCCACCAGGGCGGAGAGACCGGGCACGTAACCGGCGCTGAAGGATTCCTCGGCCCGCTTCATGGACTGGCCGTAGCGGCCCTCGAAGAAGTGGCGCAGGGCGTCCTGCAGGGCGGCGGCGGCCTTGTCCTTGCTGCGCCGTTCGCGGAACTCGCTGACCCGGGCGGGCAGGCCCAGGGTCAGGGAGACCAGGCGCAGCAGGCCGTGCAGCACGGCGAAGGCGGCGATGAGGCCGATGATCAGCAGGTTGAGGGAGACTTCCAGACGCCAGGGCGGGAACACCACCAGCACGTAGCCGTCATTGACCCGGGCCGCCAGGGCCAGGCCGACGGCGGCGGCGAACAGGGCGAGAATCCAGAACAGGCCTCTCATTTGCGCTCCTTGGCCAGCTTCAGGGTCTTCAGGGCGTTGAGGCTGTCGTTGAGCAGGGGCAGCTCGATGACGATTTCGGTGCCGGCCAGCTGCTTGACGCTGGCGATGGCGGTCTGCACCGACTTGTCGTTGGTGTTGAAGTAGCGCTCCAGCCAGGCCTGGGACATCTTCAGCTCGCTGCGGAAGGTCCACTGGTCCCGGGAAAGCAGGGCCAGGCGGGCATTGAGCAGGCGCAGCTTGAGGTTCTCCCGCAGGAAGAAGCTCTGGGAGGGGGAGAGCAGGGCCGGTTCGGGGCGGTCGAAGCGCTGGATGCGCACCAGACCCTTCACCTCGCTCCACAGGTCCAGGCCCAGGCGCTGCCAGAAGCCGCTAGCGGGCGTACCGTCAGCGGCGGCTTCCTTGGCCTCCTTCTCGGGCTTGGGACGCTCGTCGAAGGCCAGGGCCAGGGTGTCGGTGGCGACGATGATGTTTTCCAGGCGCAGGTTCATGCCGGAAACATCCACATAGGGCGCGGCACGCAGCTTTTCCAGATCCCGGTTGATGGTCTTGCGCAGGGCGGTGAACTGGGGCCGTTCGCTGCGGGAGAGGCGGGCGTCGGCGGCCTGCAGGGCCAGGATGGCGCCCTGCACGTTGCCGGCCAGCTGCAGCTGCTGGGCGGCCAGGGTGACGCTCTGCTCGATTTCGGCCAGGGCCGCTTCGTCCCGGTTGCGGGCCAGGTCCTGGTAGAGGTTTTCCAGGGCCGCCTGCTGGTTCTGGGATTCGGCCAGCTTGGCTTCCAGGGCCCCCAGCTTGGCCTGCAGACGGCCCACTTCCTCCTGGGACTGCTTGGCCACGCCTCGGGTTTCCTTGGACAGGCTGTCTGCGTCGGCCAAGCGCTTGGCCAGTTCCTGCTGGGTGTCGGAGAGCTTGATGCGGGTTTCCACCCACTGCCAGCCTGCCAGGCCCAGGGCCACCACGGCGACGCCGATCCAGGGATTGCGCCAGGCTTCCTGACGCGGCTTGGCCAGGGGCGGGGTGGGGGACGCCGCAGGCGTCGTCTCGGCAGGGGCAGGGCTCTCGTTGGGGGGCAGGGAGTCGTTCATGGCTGGGGCCGTGTTGTCTGAAGCGAATTATTGAGCCCAATTATAGGCGCATAAGCCGGCCAATAGGCCCTGGTCGGCAGGGGGCGTGAGGATGACCCGTTGCAGTCCCAGGTCCTTTGCCCCCTGGGCGATGCGCTCGTGGGGGACGAACAGGGGCGTTTGGGCCAGGCGGCGGCGGCCGTCTTCGTCCAGCAACTGCCACAGGTAGCGCAGGGCTTCGCTGGAGGAGATGATGATGGCATCAAGGCGGCCGGCGGTCCAGGCCTGCTCCAGGGCTGCCGTGCCCTGGCTCGGCGGGCGGCGGTGGTAGCAGGTGAGCACGTCCACCGTGGCGCCCCGGGCTTCCAGGGTTTCCCGCAGCAGCTCCCGGCCGCCATCGCCGCGCAGGATCAGCACCTTCTTGCCGGCCACGGCCTCAGCCTGGAATTCCGGCAGTTCCAGCAATGCCTCGGAGTCGAAACGTTCCCTGGGGGCGATGACCCGGTCCAGGCCGAAGCGGGCCCAGGCCTTTTCCGTGCCGGTGCCGACGCCGGCCGGGCGGGTGCCGGCCGGCCAGGGGCCGGCCGCCAGGAGAGTGGGCAGGGCGTGTTCCACCGCATTGGGACTGACGCAGAAGACGATGGCGTAGTCCGCCAGCCGGGGGGCCACGGCCTGCAGCGCTGCCGGGTCGGCGGCCTCGATTTCCAGCAGGGGGTAGAGCAGGGGAGTGCCGCCGGCAGCGGCAATGGCTTGGGCCAGGCTGTCCGCCTGGGCCCGGGGCCGGGTGACGACGATGGTGCGGCCGGTCAGGGGCATGTCATTTTTGCCACAGAGGGCACAGAGAACACAGAGGGGAAAACCGAGAGGAGGGAATCCACGTCAGCGGCAACTCTGTGCCTTTGCTTTGCCCTCGTTTTTCTCTGCGTTCTCTGTGCCCTCTGTGGCTAAGGGTTTTCAATCAGTGCTTGGCACAAGCCAGGGCGGCGAGGATTTCGCCGGCGCCCTTGGCCTTCAGGTCCTCGGCCAGCTGGCGGCCCAGGGCGGCGGCTTCCACCGGGGTGCCCCAGGCTTCGCCTTCCACCATCTGCTGGCCGTCCACGCTGGCGACGAAGCCCCGCAGCCAGACCTGGCCGTTTTTCATTTCGGCGTAACCGCCCA
This sequence comes from Azospira oryzae, assembly GCF_004217225.1. Taxonomy (GTDB): domain Bacteria; phylum Pseudomonadota; class Gammaproteobacteria; order Burkholderiales; family Rhodocyclaceae; genus Azospira; species Azospira oryzae. Next base: position 189,126 of record NZ_SHKM01000003.1, on the reverse strand, counting down.
GGGGAATCTGGCAACTGCCGCCCAGGGCCCGGGAGAAGGCCCGCTCGGCGATGACGCAGGCGGCGGTGGTGGCGTCGTTGAGGGGCGCCACCCAGGCGGCGGCATCCAGGCGGTCGGCCCGCACCTCGATGCCCAGGGCGCCCTGGCCGGGGGCCGGCAGGGACTGCTCGGGGGTGAGCACGGAGCGGATGCGGTCTGAGAGGCCCAGGCGAATGAGGCCGGCGGCGGCCAGGATGATGGCGTCGTACTGGCCCTCGTCGAGCTTGCGCAGGCGGGTGTCCAGGTTGCCGCGCAGGCTGCGGATCTGCAGCTTGGGGTACTTGGCCCGCAGGATGGCTTCCCGGCGCAGGCTGGAGGTGCCCACCACGGCGCCTTCCGGCAGGTCTTCCAGGCCGCGGAATTTGTTAGAGACGAAGGCGTCCCGGGGATTCTCCCGGGCGGAGATGGCCACCAGGGCGAAGCCTTCGGGCATGTCCATGGGCACGTCCTTCAGGGAGTGCACCGCCAGGTCGGCCCGGCCTTCTTCCATGGCCACTTCCAGCTCCTTGATGAAGAGGCCCTTGCCGCCGATGGTGGACAGGGGCCGGTCGAGGATCTGGTCGCCCTGGGTGGTCATGCCCAGGATGGAGACTTCGGCGCCGGCGTGAATCTCGGCCAGGCGGTCGCGCACATGCTCGGCCTGCCACATGGCCAGGCGGGATTCCCGGGAGGCGATGACGATGCGGGAAGGAGTGGTGACAGTAGCGGGCGTAGTGGTCAAAGCGGTCCCCGGAAAAGCGTGAAAATGCCGTGCGGCGGGTGGAAAAAAGTGGCGCCCATTCTAGCATGGGGGCGGGGCGCCACTTTGATGCGGCACAAAAGCGCCGTCCCCGGCGCGGCATCGGTGAAAACCCCCATAGGCGCCTCTGTTGCAGCGCAGTAATCTGGCCGGGTCATGACTCGCATCCAAGGAAAAACCGTGTCCCTGCACGCTCCCGCCCCTTCTGCCGACCTCTCTGCCGCCGCCGACAAGGACCAGCCCCTGCGGGAGGACATCCGCCTCCTGGGCCGTCTCCTCGGCGACACCGTGCGCGAACAGGAGGGCGGCGAGGCCTTCACCGCCGTCGAGACCATCCGCCAGATCGCCGTGCGTTTCGCCCGGGACCAGGAGCCGGCGGCCCGGGACGAGCTGGCCGCCATCCTCAACGGCCTGCCCCGGGACACCATGCTCTCCGTGGTGCGGGCCTTCACCTATTTCCTGCACTTCGCCAACATCGCCGAGGACCAGCACCACATCCGCCGCCGCCGCACCCATGAAATCGCCGGCTCCGAGGCGCGGGAAGGCAGTCTGGCCTACGCCCTGGAGCGCCTGGCCGAAGCCGGCGTCGGCGGCGAGGCCCTGGCCGAGGCTCTGGGTCATGCCCTGGTCTCCCCGGTGCTGACGGCCCATCCCACCGAAGTCAGCCGCAAGAGCATCCTGCACTGCCAGCGGGAGGTGGCCCGCCTGCTGGATACCCGGGACCGGGTGGCCATGACCCCGGAAGAGGCAGCCGACAACGACGCCGCCCTGCGCGCCGCCGTGCTCACCCTGTGGCGCACCCGCATGCTGCGGCCCAACCGGCTGGCGGTGGTGGACGAGGTGAAGAACGGCATCAGCTACTACGACGACACCTTCTTCGCCGAACTGCCCCGGCTCTACTGCCAGTTCGAGGATCAGCTGAAATCCCGCTTCCCGGAGCAGTCCTGGGACCTGCCCAATTTCTTCCGCATCGGCAGCTGGATCGGCGGCGACCGGGACGGCAACCCCTTCGTCACCGCCGACATCCTCAAGGAGGCCCTGCGCCTGCAGTCGTCCGCCGCCCTGGATTTCTATCTCGACGAAATCCACGCCCTCGGCGCCGACCTGCCCCTGTCCCAGATGCTGCTGCCCGTGTCGGCGGAACTGGCGGCCCTGGCCGACCGCTCCCCGGACCGTTCCCCCCACCGGGCGGACGAAGCCTACCGGCGCGCCCTCACCGGCATCTACGCCCGCCTGGCCGCCACCTCCGAATCCCTGGACCGGCACCCGCCGCTGCGCCACGCCGTGGCCGAGAGCGCGCCCTATGACTCGTCCGCCGCCCTGGTGGCCGATCTCCAGGTGCTGGCCGCCTCCCTCGCCGCCCACGGCGCCGGCCTGCTGGCCCGGGGCCGCCTGCGCCGCCTGATCCGGGCGGTGCAGGTGTTCGGCTTCCACCTGGCCCCCATCGACCTGCGCCAGAACTCGGACGTGCACGAACGCAGCGTCGCCGAACTGCTGGCCTTGGCCGGCCGCCTGCCTTCCGTCGCAGCCTATTCCGCCCTCGACGAAGCCGCACGCATCGCCCTGCTGGCGGAGGAAATCGCCAGCCCCCGGCCCCTCTACTCGCCCTACCTGGCGTACTCGGAAGAAACGGCCGGCGAACTGGCCATCTTCTTCGCCGCCCGGGAACTGAAGGCCCGCTACGGCGACGCCGCCCTGCCCAACTGCATCATCTCCAAGACCGACGGCGCTTCCGACCTGCTGGAAGTGGCCCTGCTGGCCAAGGAGGCCGGGCTGCTGATTCCGGGTGCCCAACCGAAGCTGGCGGTAAACATCATTCCCCTGTTCGAGACCATCGACGACCTGCGCCGCTCCGCCCCGGTCATGGCCAGCCTCTTTGCCCTGCCGGCCTACCGGGCCCTGGTGGCCGCCCGGGGCGAGGAGCAGGAGGTGATGCTGGGCTATTCGGACAGCAACAAGGACGGCGGCTTCCTCACTTCCGGCTGGGAGCTGTACAAGGCCGAGATCGACCTGACCCGGGTTTTTGCCGCAGCAGGCGTGCGCCTGCGCCTCTTCCACGGCCGCGGCGGTTCCGTCGGCCGGGGCGGCGGCCCCAGCTATCAGGCCATCCTGGCCCAGCCCGCCGGCGCTGTCTCCGGCCAGATCCGCATCACCGAGCAGGGCGAGGTCATCGCCTCCAAGTACGCCAACCCGGAAGTGGGCCGGCGCAACCTGGAGATTCTCGCCGCCGCCACCCTGGAAGCCACCCTCACCGACCACGAAAACCGGGTGGAGCCGGCCAGGCCCTACCACGCCGTGCTCGACCGCCTTTCGCAGCTGGCCTTTTCCGCCTACCGGGGCCTGGTGTACGAGACCCCGGGCTTCACCACCTATTTCCGCGAATCGACGCCGGTTTCCGAGATCGCCAACCTCAACATCGGCAGCCGCCCGGCCTCGCGCAAGAAGTCGGAGGCCATCGAGGACCTGCGGGCCATTCCCTGGGTCTTCAGTTGGGCCCAGTGCCGCCTCATGCTGCCCGGCTGGTACGGCTTCGGCAGCGCCGTTGAGGCCTGGCTGGGCGAGCACCCGGAAGGGCGGGAGGCGGGTCTGGCCACCCTGCGCAAGATGTACCGCAACTGGCCCTTCTTCCGCACCCTGCTCTCCAACATGGACATGGTGCTGGCCAAGAGCGACATCGCCATCGCTTCCCGCTACGCCGAACTGGTGACCGATGCCGAGCTGCGCGCCGCCATCTTCGGCCGCATCAAGGCCGAGTGGGAGCGCACCCGGGAACTGCTGCTGGCCATCGAGGAACAGGCCGAACTGCTGGCGGACAACCCGCTCCTGAAGCGCTCCATCCGCAACCGCTTCCCCTACATGGACCCGCTGAATCACCTGCAGGTGGAACTGCTGCACCGCCACCGGGCCGGGGAGACGGACGAGCGCATCCGCCGCGGCATCCACCTCACCATCAACGGGGTGGCCGCCGGTCTGCGCAACAGCGGCTGATATCCCGTCAGGGTGTTTTATAAGTAATTGTTTTTACTAATCGTAACCTATTGTGCACTGCGGATTGACTGCAAATAAAGGCTCTCTATAGTGTCGGGCGAGATACGGTAAATACGATTTCATAATTCGTAATTTGTTGCGCCTGGCGGTGGTGCCAGGTGACAGTCGCTGGAAATAGGGGGGCGGGCCGCCAGGCCTTTCCCCCTTTTCTGTGCCATGGCCAGGGCAGCAAAAACCGACCTCGATCCAATCAAACACAACGCGAGGGAGTTTTTATGCAGCAGCAAGCACAGGTCATGGAGACCAAGATTGTCATGTCCGACCCCACCGCCCTGGGGGTGTTCGGCCTGGCCACCGTCACTTTCGTCGCCGCCTCCGCCAAACTGGGCTGGACCAGCGGCGTCACCTACCTGATCCCCTGGGCCCTGTTCCTGGGTTCCATCGCCCAGATCTGGGCCTCCACCATCGACTTCAAGAAGAACAACTACTTCGGCGCCATCGTTCTCGGCGCCTACGGCCTGTTCTGGATCGCCGTGGCCATGCACTGGGCCATCAGCCTGGGCTGGTTCGGCGAGATCGATGCGGCCAAGGCCGACCCGCGCCAGTTCGCCTTTGCCTGTATCGCCTACTTCATCTTCTCCATCTTCATCATGGTGGCGGCTTTCGAGGCCAACAAGGTGTTCGCCGCCATCCTGGTGCTGATCAACGTGCTGCTGCCTTCCCTGGCCCTCTCCATGCTGGGCGTGGCCCCCGCCTTCTTCAGCGGTGCCGCCGCCTGGTCCGAACTGGCCATCGCCCTGCTGGGGTTCTATGCCGCCGGTTCCATCTTCATCAACAGCTACTTCGGCCGCACCCTGCTGCCCCTGGGCAAGCCCCTGGGCCTGATCCGCAAGGGCCCGGCCAAGTAGGCGCCACCATGGCAGCTTCCGCCCGGGCGGCGGGAGCGCCTGCCAGCGGGGCCGGCGAGGGCAACCTCCCCGGCCCCGTTCTTTTGCCATAAAAATATTCCAAAACAATCGTTGGGTCCGGAGCCGGCGCCTTCCTAGACTGGCTGCTGTCCGGCGGCCCTTTGCCGCCTCCCGTCTCCGGAGGCCCCATGCAGCAACCCACCACCCTCATCGCCCACCACGCCCGCTACCGGCCCGAACACCCGGCCGTGGTCTTCGCCGACGGCCGGCAGACCCGGCGCCTCACCTGGCGCCTGTTCCACCGCCGGGTCAATCGCCTGGCCAATGCCCTGCTGGCCCTGGGCATCAAGCAAGGGGACCGGGTGGCGACGGTGCTGCCCAACAGCCTGGAGCTGCTGGAAATCTACTGGGCGGTGCCGCGCATCGGCGCCGTGCTGGTGCCCCTCTCGCCCCTGCTCAACGCCGCCGGCCTCGGCAGCCTGCTGGCGGATGCGGGAGCGGCGGCGCTCTTCATCCACCCCGCTGCGGTGGCGGAAGTGGACGGCCTGGGCCAGGCCCTGCCCGCCCTGGCCCGGGAACGTATCGTGGTGGTGGGGGAGGGCGATCCCTCATCTGCCGCGCCCCAGGATTCCGGGACTTTCCCGGGCGACCATCCCGCCTATGCAGCCCTCACCGCAGCGGCTTGCGAGGACGAGCCGGCCGTGCCCCACCCCGCCGGCGACGACATCTTCGCCATCATGTATTCCAGCGGCACCACGGGCCAGCCCAAGGGCATCCTGCAGTCCCACGCCTGCCGCGCCGCCTATTGCACCCTGCTGGCCTCCACCTGGCGCATGACGCCGGAGTCGGTGGTGCTGCACAGCGGCGGCATCGTCTTCAACGGCGCCCTGCTGACCATGTTCCCCGCCTTCTACCTGGGGGCCACCTATGTCCTGGCCGGGGCCTTCGATGCGGCCCTGGCCATCGACCTGATTGCGCAGGAAAAGGTGACTCACACGGTGGTGGTGCCCTCCCAGATCGTCGCCATCCTGGACCACCCGGATTTCGCCGCGGAGAAGCTGGCCAGCATCGAGACCTTCCTCTCCGTCGGCGCCCCCCTGCTGCAGGAGCGCAAGCAGGCTTTGAACCGGCTCCTGCCCAACCGCTTCTACGAGCTGTACGGCCTCACCGAAGGCTTCATCACCGTGCTCGACCGCAGCCAGTCCCTGCGCAAGCCCCTCTCGGTGGGTACCCCACCCCAGTTCTACGAGCTGCGCATCGTCGGCGAGGACGGCCGCGACCTGCCCCCCGGCGCAGTGGGGGAGGTGGTGGGCAAGGGGCCCATCCTCATGAGCGGCTACTACAACCGGCCCGAGCTGACGGCCCAGACCCTGAAGGACGGCTGGCTGCATACCGGCGACCTGGGCTACCGGGACGAGGAGGGCTACCTGCACCTGGTGGACCGCAAGAAGGACATGATCGATTCCGGCGGGGTCAAGGTGTACCCCAAGGACATCGAGGAGGTGGCCGCCCGCCACCCGGCGGTGCGGGAGGTGGCGGTGTTCGGCATTCCCCACGACAAATGGGGCGAGACGCCCCACGCCGCCATCGTCCTGCGGCAGCCGGCGGCGGCGAGCCCGACGGAACTGCGGGACTGGGTGAACGAGCGGGTGGCGGCCAAGTACCAGCGCCTGCATTCGGTGGAGATCGTCCCCGACTTTCCGCGCAACGCCGCCGGCAAGACCTTGAAGCGCACCCTGCGGGACCCCTGGTGGGCCGGGCGGGAGCGGCAGATCTAGGGACAGGCGCGGATCCACCAGGGTTGGTGGCTGCAAACCTAGAAGGGACGGCCACCTCCGGCATGGCATGGCGGAGATGGCCGTCCCTTCTGCCTCGTGGCAGGGCTTGTGTTCGGCGGCCGGTGCCCCCATTTCCTCCCGCATTGCTTGATGACGTTCTGTGTCGTCGTTGTAACACCTTGTAAGGTCAGGCGCATGGCGGCGGATTTTCGGTAGTCTTCTGCCGTGCCCCAACTTTTGGAGGATATAAGACCATGACCAAAATCCCCTTCCGCCCCCTGCCGTTCCGTTTTTCCCGCAGCGTCGCCGCCTTTGCCGCCGGCGGCCTGCTGGCCTTCGTCGCCGCCCAGGCCGACCTGTCCCTGATCTCCCGCTCCAACGCCGCCCCCGCCACGGTTGCCGCCGCCTCCGCCGCGGCCGTCCCAGGGCCCGCCGCCGGCGCGCCCCTGGCCGCCCTGCCGGACTTTTCCGCCCTGGTGGAGCAGGTGGGGTCGGCGGTGGTGAACATCTCCACCGTGACCCTGGCCAAGAACAGCAACGTCAGCGGCATCAATCCCAACGACCCCTTCTACGACTTCCTGCGCCGCTTCGGCATCGCCCCCGGCATGGGCTCCCAGCAGCCCCAGGAAAGCCGCGGCATCGGCTCCGGCTTCATCGTCAGCGCCGACGGCTACGTGCTGACCAACGCCCACGTGGTGGCCGATGCCGACGAGGTGGCGGTGAAGCTCACCGACAAGCGGGAATTCAAAGCCAAGGTGGTGGGCATCGACCGCCGCAGCGACGTGGCCCTGATCAAGATCGCCGCCAGCAACCTGCCCACGGTGCGCATCGGCAGCCCGGACCGCCTCAAGGTGGGTGAGTGGGTGGCCGCCATCGGCGCCCCCTTCGGCTTCGAGAATTCCGTCACCGCGGGCATCGTCAGCGCCAAGTCCCGGGCCCTGCCTGACGAGACCTACGTGCCCTTTATCCAGACCGACGTGGCCATCAACCCGGGCAATTCCGGTGGCCCCCTGTTCAATCTCAAGGGCGAGGTGGTGGGCATCAACTCCCAGATCTACAGCCGTTCCGGCGGCTACCAGGGCATCTCCTTCGCCATCCCCATCGACGTCGCCATGAAGGTCAAGGAGCAGCTGCAGAAGACCGGCAAGGTGCAGCGCGGCCGCCTCGGCGTCACCATGCAGCCGGTGACCAAGGAGCTGGCCGAGTCCTTCGGCCTGGCCAAGCCCGTGGGCGCCCTGGTGACCGGGGTGGACCGCAGCAGCCCGGCGGACAAGGCCGGCCTGCAGCCGGGCGACGTCATCATCGCCCTGGACGGCGTGCCCATCGAGGAGGCCACCGACCTGCCGCGCAAGGTGGGCGACAGCGCTCCCGGCACCAAGCTCGGCCTCACCGTGCTGCGGGACGGCAAGCGCCTGGAGAAGCAGGCCGTGCTGGCCGCCATGCCCAGCGAGACGGCGCCCCAGGCCCGGGGCGAGAGCGCCGGCGGCGGCCGCGTCGGACTCGCCGTGCGTTCCCTCTCCCGGGAAGAGGCGGCGGCCCTGGGCAGCAGCGGCGTGGTGGTGGTGGGAGTGAACGGTCCCGCCGCCCGGGCCGGCCTGCAGGAAGGGGACGTGGTGCTGGCGGTGAACAACGCCCGGGTCTCCTCCCCGGCCCAGCTCAAGGAACTGCTGGACCAGGCCGGCAAGCGCTTCGCCCTGCTCATCCAGCGGGAGGACGCCCGCCTCTACGTGCCGGTGCGCACCGACTGAGGCCGCCGGCTTCTACTCCCCGCGGGGCCCGGGCTATAGTGACAAGCCCGGGCCCTTTTTCTTGGCCCCAACCCTTATTCCCTGCCGCCTCCGGAGCCGCCCATGGACCTTGCCCAGCTGACCGATGCCCTGCAACGGGACGCCGCCTGGGTGGTCTTCCTCAACGTGCTGCTGCAGCAACTGGGGCTGCCGGTGCCGGCGGTGCCGACCCTGCTGCTGGCCGGCAGCCTGGCCGCCTCGCCCCTGCACGGTTTGCAACTGCTGGCCGCCGCCGTGCTGGCCTCGGTCCTGGCGGACTGGGTGTGGTATCTGGCCGGACGCAGCTTCGGCTACCGGGTCCTGGCCGGCCTCTGCCGCCTCTCCATCAACCCGGGCTCCTGCGTCAGCGCCACGGAAGCCCGCTTCACCCGCTGGGGCGCCTGGTCCCTGGTGCTGGCCAAGTTCATCCCCGGCTTTTCCACCGTGGCCCCGCCCATCGCCGGCTCCCTGCGCCTGGCCCTGCCGTCCTTCCTCGCCGCCGTCGCCCTGGGGGCGGCCCTGTGGGCCGGCGGCGCCATCCTGGCCGGCTGGTGGCTGCGGGGCGAACTGCAGCAGGTGCTGGCCCGCCTGCAGGGCAACGGCGACCTGGCCCTGACGCTGCTGCTGGCCCTGCTGGGCCTGTGGCTGGGCTGGAAGTTCTGGCAGAAATACCGTTTCGAGAAGCTGTCCGCCATTCCCCACCTCACCCCGGCGGAGTTGGCCGATGCCCTGCAGTCCGCCGCGCCGCCCCTGTTCCTCGACCTGCGCGGCGAGGCCATGATCCGGGAGACGGGCCTTCTCCCCGGCGCCACCGCCGCCACCCTGGACGACCTGGCGGAGCGGGCCGCCCACTGGCCCCGGGAGGCCCTGGTGGCGACCCTGTGCAACTGCCCTGCCGATGCCAGCGCCGTGCAGGCCGCCCGTCGCCTGATGGCCCTGGGCTACCGCAACGTGCGCCCGGTGCGGGGCGGCTACGAGGCCTGGCTGGCCCAGCAGGCCGGAGGTGGCGCCATGGCGGCCGTCGCCGATGAGGCTTCCAGCGGCGGCCTCTCCCGCCCATAATCGTCGCAGGCCATGACGGCGGGTTGCTGTCGCGGTCGTCCATAACGATTCAGGGAGAACATCATGCTGCTCGTCTACATCTACGTTTTCTGGTTGCTCTTCATCGTCACCATGGCCGGCAAGGCCGCCTGGCCCAAACTGACCACGGTGCCCCGGGTGCTGATCGCCCCCGCCGCCCTGGTGGCCCTGTTCCTCGACGTCTTCTTCAACATCTTCATCGCCACCATCCTCTTTCTCGACCTGCCCCGGGAATGGACCTTCACCCAGCGCCTGGAACGCTACAAGCCCGACCAAAGCTGGCGCGGCCGTCTGGCCCGCTGGATCTGCAGCAACCTGCTCGATCCCTTCCAGGTGGGCGGCCACTGCCATTGAGAGGGGGCGGGGCCGGTAGAATGGCGCACACAAGAATCAGGAGACGCCCATGACCCAAGCCCCGTCCGCCAAGCCCGACCACCAGCGCCCGGAACTGCCCGATTTCTGGGACAAGCGCTTTGCCGCCGGCGCCACGCCCTGGGACCACGGCAGCGCCCCGGCGGAACTGGAGGCCCTGCTGCCGCCCCCCGCCAGCGCCACGCCGCCGCGCATTCTGGTGCCCGGCTGCGGCCACGCCCGGGAGGCCGCCTGGCTCGACCAGCGCGGCTGGGCGGTGACGGCCCTGGACTTTGCCCCCGCCGCCATCGCCGCCGCCCGGGAAGTCCTCGGCGAGTGGGGCGGCGAACTGCGCTGCGCCGACTTCTTCGATTTCCCCGTGGCCGCGCCCTACGACGTGGTGTACGAACGGGCCTTCCTCTGCGCCCTGCCGCGCAAGCTGTGGCCCGGCTACGGCCCCCGGGCGGCCGAACTGGTGCGCCCCGGCGGCTATCTGGCCGGCTTCTTCTTTTTCAGCGACGAGCCCAAGGGCCCGCCCTTCGGCATCGGTGCGGCGGAGCAGGAAGCACTGCTTTCCCCCTGGTTCGAGCGCATGGTCGACGCGCCCGCCCAGGCCCCCATCCCGGTCTTCGCCGGCGGCGAGCGCTGGCAGGTGTGGCGCCGCCGCTAGTCTTCGCTACCACTCTTTGCCGCCGGATCGCCGGCGCCCCTTTTTTGACCAGGATCAGGGTGGCTGCTGTATACCCGAGTAATCTACTTGGTTATGAACGGGCCGGTCCCGTCGTTTCCGGTGAATCCCCATGGCCAAGAAATTCCCCCTCCATCCCAAGCACCCCGAGCGCATCTGCTGGGGCTGCGACAAGTATTGCTCCACGGACAACCTGCAATGCGGCAACGGCTCCAGCCGCACCCAGCATCCGATGGAGTTGCTGGGGGAAGATTGGTATGAGCATGGGGATTGGGGGATTGAGGTGGACAAGGGGGAGGATGATCCTTCCGCTTCGGGTTCTGGTTCTGCGGTTTGAGGTTTGGGGATTGGTTGGGCGTGGTTTGTTGATTTGCGGCTGGGTTCCGCCGTTGCCCGGCGGGCGTACTTTTCTTAACCGCTAAGAAAAGTAGCCAAAAGAAGGCGGACCCTCACCCCCGGCCCTGCGGGCTTCCCTGCGCTGCTCAGTCGCGCGGGGCGGCTGCGGAACTCGGCCCTGCGGGCCTCAGACAGTCCTCGCCGAAAGCCCCCCGCCCGCCTTGCGCTGCTCGGCGGGGGTGGAAGGGGATGGGAAACCGGTGGTGTGGCGAGTGCGGTCGCACCGGTTGGGAGTTGGTGAATTAGTTGATTTGGATATGCGATTTGCAACTTGTTGTTGCGATGCGGGCGTCCTGACGGTAAGTTAAAGGCTGTCCGGTGTTCCAGGATATTGAACAGTCACATTTTATTGGACGACTTTTGTCGTCTACTACTAGTTAGGGCTTTTATATGCTGAAGTTCCTAAGAGAACATTTGGTAGCTCCAACCATATCCAAAGTATTAGCGGGGCTATCACCAATGGCATTAGCCGCAGCCATTTGGGGAAGGGAGACTGCAATCCAAGTAGCAAGAGACCTAACACCACAAACAATAGCGATACTTTTAGCGTTATCAGTAGCAGTAATTCTTGCGCTCCTTGCATGGGTCTTTTATCTCCTTCCATCTTTCAAATATCTGCCGAAGTATCAGTTCTACCAGCATCGAGTTAATGGTCTTTACTACTGTCCGACGTGCCGTGACAAAAAACCACTATCGCCACTGAGGTATGAAAAGACAGGCAGGCGTTGTCCATTTAAAGAATGCGGCAAGTTCTACAGAGACCCGGACTACAAAGAACCACTTCTTTCTCCGCAACCTTCCGGGCCTCACGCATGGATGGCGCGATAAGCCCTAACCCTGTGTTCGAGGCGACCTGCGCGAAAAGCCGCGCAGGCGCCTCAATTACACGTTAGGCTTCCTATATGTCTGATTCCCCAAGAACTGGTTCACCGGCAATTTCAGATGCAATATGGGTTATTGCTTTAACAGCAGCTAGTTACGCCGTTGCCTTTTCTTACGAATCAGGATTTGCGAAGTACTTCAATATTCCGGTTAGCCTGATAACGATTTCCCCCACATTACTTCTTAATGCGGGTGGCTCACTGCTGGCCGCAGCCATACCGATGTACGCGATAGCAAATGCGATTTGGCCACTATTACCTCGATCTGAAACCGCCCTAGCTAAGGCAGTACGCTTGCTCGTCAAACAGACTCTATTTCTTGTTTTTTTGTTTAGTCCGTTATTGCTTCACGGCGAAGGCTGGTACCTTTTTGGAGGAGTTATCGCTTTTACTGCCTTTTTTGAGCTGGTCTTCCCGTTAATTGCTCAGCGAAAGATTCCAACCTTTGAGCAGAAGCTTGTAGAACAAGACAAGATCGAACGGAACGCAAGTTCATTTTCTCTCATTGGTACAGCCGTTGGTCGCTTTGGTAGAGCCCCTGTGCTGTTTCTGTTTCTTCTGCTAGTGGTGTCATCGTTTGCTAGCGTTCTAGGTGGGCAGACCGCAAAGGCAAAGACAGACTTCCTTTTAGTCAAAGGAGAGCCAAACACAGTTCTGCTCTGCCAATACGACAGCGTATTTGTTACCCAATCGTTTGACCCCGAGTCGAAAGTGCTTACTGGTTATATCAAAATCGCAAGGCTGGGCGATGGAAAAGACATTGAACTTGGGATGGGAAGCGTGGGCCCACTTACCCCTAAAAAGGCAAAAAAGTAACGGCCAGAAGCCTAACATCTAGGTCAAGGCGCGGGCTTCGGCCGCTGGGGCGTCACGCAAGCGGGCCGCCCCTTACCTCCAACGTTAGGCCCATCTAGCTCTCGATTTAGCCCGCACAAAAACTGAGCTATGGAATTCTTCCTCCTGGCCGCCCCCCGATCGGCATCAGAGCTTGCTGTCATGGAAAGCATGCTGATCGCACACCGGATTCCCTTCTATGTGCACAACCGCGGCTTTGGCGGTTTGTATCCGGGAATGCAGGTGTCGCTCTACAACGTCCAGCGGGTCATGGTGCCGGCGGCATATGCGGAGGCGTCCATAGAACTCTTCGGCGTATTCCGTGAGGGCCACCAGGAGAGTTTTGTCTGCGCAAAGCTGGGTGTGCGGGACCGCTTGCGAGGCGTGCTCGAAGTGTTGTTGGGCGGCTGGGCCGTGCCTTTCCGGTATCGAAAGTTCTTGCCCGCCAACGACGAATCGGATCGCCCCTGAACCTTCCGCAACAGTAAGGCGGCTGGCTTGTCCTGAACGTTCGAGGTGGCCACCATTGGCCCTGTGCGGCGCCGAGCAACGGAGCTTCTGGCGGGGAAAGGGCGAGCACTGTCTGAGGCCGTAGGCCGAGTTGCGCAGCCCCCGCCGGAAGCGAGTAGCGCAGGGGACCCCGCAGGGGCGCCAAACCGGGCTCGCCTTTTCTTTGGTTACTCTTCTTTTGGCGAAGCAAAAGAAAGTAACCCGCGCGTCAGGCGCGGAACACAGCGGCCAAACACCCCGCCACGCTTGAGGCGCCGACAAGGCCTCAAACCCACCTCGGCCACACCCCAACAAAAACGGCCCTCCCAGCCACCCCATGGCCGAAAGAGCCGTCCTTGCTGCCTCTCCGGCATGGTGCCGGAGGCAATGGGTCGTTCCTACTGCTTGTTCACCTCTTCCTGCAGCGCCGTCACATAGGCCATGATGTTCTGGATTTCCTCGGGCTTGAGGGTGTTTAGCACGCCCTGGGTGGTTTCCTCGTCGTGGGGGCGGTCGCCCTTCAGGTAGAGGTCCACCTGGCGCTTCAGGTATTGGGAATACTGGCCCACCAGGCGGGGGAACATGCCCCGGCCCTTGGCGGTCTTGCCGTGGCAGGCGGCGCACTGCTTCTGGTAGATAGCCTTGCCGGCCTCCACGTCGCCCGGTTCCCGGGGCACGATCATGACCTTTTCCATGGCCTGCAGGCGGGTCAGGGCGTCGTCCGTGTCCTTGAAGGTGGGGATGGCGGTGGGCAGTTCGATGCCGGCAACGTATTCGGAGACGATCTTCATGTCCTCGTGGGACAGTTCCCGCTCTTCGGTGTAGGGCACCATGGGGATGTTCACCCGGATGCGCTTCTGGAAGGCCTTCAGCTGGGATTCCATGTACTTGGCCTGCTGGCCGGCGATGCGGGGGTATTCGCCTTTCTTGCCGCCCTGGCCGAATTCGCCGTGGCAGGCGGCGCAGGGGCCGTAGATTTCCTTGCCCCGTTCGTCGGCGTGGCCGGCCAGGGGCGAGAGCAGTGCGCCAAGGCCGGCGGCGAGGAGGAGGGAAGTGCGCAGGGAAGGGAGAAGCTTGGCGATCATGGGGCACCCGGAGAAATGAGCAGGGCCATTCTAGGCGCCGTCTCCGGGGCTGAAAATGATGCGGGTCAAAAGCCGGCCGCAGCAGGGCCGGCGCGGGCGGGGGAGGTCCGGCTCAGGAGCGGCGACAGGACTGGGGCACCTGGCCGAACTGGGTCAGGCGGCGCTCGCAGTCGCGCTTGCAGCCGGCACAGAGGTATTCCCGGGCCTGCAGCAGGAGCTGGTTGGCCTTGTCCAGGGCGGGGGCGGCGGAATGGCGGAGTTGAACTTGGTATTCCATGGTGCGGACCTCTTGGTGGAAGGTTGCCTGAAAACCGGGGATCAGACGCCCGCTTCCCGTTCCTCGCCGCCGCAAAAGTGCTGGCAGTGGGCCGGGCTGTCGGCGGGACGCAGGTCGAGACAGGCCGCACAGACGATGGTGCCGGGCCAGTCCTTGAGGGGAATGGCCTGGCCACAGGTGCCGCATGAGTGGGCGTGGCCGGACGTGTGGGGCTTGGTCTCCATGGGGAGCTACCCTACGCGTGCCGGCGGCGTCCGGGTTTGATCTAGATCGAAAAAATGACTAAAGAATACGGGCTGCTTCGGCAAAAGGCAGGCGCGGTCCCCGGGGGTGGTTGCCGGCGGCGTCGCCGTAGCCCAGGTTGATGATGAAATTGCTCTGCCAGCGGCCGTCGGGGAAGAACTCGGCGTCCAGCTTGGCGGCGTCGAAGCCGGACATGGGGCCCGCGTCCAGGCCCAGCAGGCGGGCGGCGACGATGAGGTAGGCGCCCTGCAGGCTGGAATTGCGGAAGGCGGTGCTGGCCGCCATGGCCGGGTTGGCCTCGAACATGGGCTTGGCGTCGTAGGCCGGGAACTGGGTCGGCAGGTGCTCGTAGAAGGCCGTGTCCTGGGCAACGATGACGGTCACCGGCGCCGCCAGGGTCTTTTCCACATTGCCCGGGGAGAGGGACCGGGCCAGGCGGGCCTTGGCCTCGGGGCTGGTGATGAAGACGAAGCGGGCCGGCTGGGAGTTCATGGCGGTGGGCCCCCACTTGGCCAGGTCGTAAAGCTGTTGCAGGGTTTCCGCGCTCACCGGACGGTCGGCAAAGCGGTTGAAGCTGCGGGCGTCGAGAAAGGCCTGGGCCAGGATTTCGGGGGCGGCGGGAGATTTCATCGTTGATTTCCTTTCATGTTTTATCGTGGCAGGAGGGCCGGCCAGGGCCCAGCCTGAATGCCGACCATCCTAGGGCCCCGGGCCAGGGCTGAAAAGCGATAAGAATTGGCGGAACCGTTCAATTTAATTGAACGATCGCCACGTCAGCCGTACGGCGGTCCGGGCGCCCTATAATGGGGCCCTTCCGCCACGGACAGCGCCATGCACATCCTCATCGTCGAAGACGACCGGTCCATCGCCGAGAACCTCTACGAGTTCCTGGAATCCCGGGGGCACCAGTGCGACTACGCCGATTCCCTGGCGGCGGCTGGGCGCCTCCTGGCCGGCGGCAGCTTCGACTGCGCCGTCTTCGACCGCAGCCTGCCCGACGGCGACGCCCTCAGCCTGGCCCGGCGCCTGCGCGCCGAGGGCAGCAGCCTGCCGGTGCTGATGCTGACGGCCCGGGACACCCTGGAGGACAAGCTGGCCGGCTTCGACGCCGGGGCCGACGACTACCTGGTCAAGCCCTTTGCCCTGCAGGAGGTGGAAGTGCGCCTGACGGCCCTGGTGCGCCGGGCGGCGCCGCGCAAGGATGCGGGCGTGTGGCGCCAGGGGCCCCTGGAATACGACGCTACCTCCCAGGAGCTGCGCCTGGCCGGCCAAGCCCTGCGCCTGCCGCCCAAGGCCCTGCGCCTGGCGGCCCTGCTGCTGCAGCAGCCGAACCGGGTCTTTTCCCGGCGGGAGCTGGAGATCGCCATCTGGGGCCACGAGCAGGAGGCCAGCGACAACCTGCGCAGCGTCCTGCACACCCTGCGCCGGGCCCTGGGAGAGGGGGCCGGGGTCGAAGTGGTGAACATTCACGGACTGGGGTACAAACTTGTCGCTCGCTAATCATTCCGCCGAGGAGCTGGCCGCCGACCGCCAGGCGCCCAGCATGCGCCTGCGCATCGCCCTGTGGGTGGCGGCCCTGGCCCTGGTCATCATCCTGGCCCAGTCGGTGGCCCTGCTCCTGATGTTCGACGAGATGGAGGAGGAGTTCATCGACAACCTCCTCACCACCCAGGTGGAACACAGCATCGAGTTGTGGCACACCTCGCCCGAGACGGCCTTCCCCAACACCCCGTCCATGACCCTGTACCGGCTCGAGCCCCACTCGCCGCCGGGCAGCGTGCCGGACAACCTGGCCCGGCTGCCCATCGGCAACCACGAGATGTTCGAGGGCGACAAGGAGTTCCACGTGGCGGTGCGGGAGGACGGCGGCGCCCGCTTCATCCTCAGCTACGACGTGGAGGAACACGAGGAGCGGCTCGATGCGGTGACGGCGGTGATCGTCACCGGCGCCCTGATCATCGGCGGCGTGGTGCTGGCCATGGTCTATGCCCTCTCCGGCCGCTTCACCCGGCGCCTGGAGTGGCTGGCCCGGCGGGTCCGGGGCGAGGTGCCGGAGGCGGGCAGCTACGCCCAGGCCGGCATGGAGCGGGAAGTGCTGGCCGTAGCCCAGGCCCTGGACGCCCTGGAGGCCCGCCAGGCGGAACTGCTGCAGCGGGAGCGGGAATTCACCGCCAACCTTTCCCACGAGCTGCGCACTCCCCTCACCGCCATCCGCACCGATGCGGAAATGCTCAGCGCCGCCGGCGGCCTGCCGGAGGCGGCCTACCGCCGCTCCCGGCGCATCGTGGACAGCGCGGACCGCATCACCCGTCTGGCCGAGAGCCTGCTCATGCTGGCCCGGGAGACCCGGCCCCAGCTGCAGGACGACCTGCGCCTGTCCCTGGAAATCCAGTCCCTGTGGGAGTCCCTGGGCAACCAGTACGCCAAGCCGGTGCAGCTGGCCCTGGAAGTGCCGGAACCGGCCCTGGTGCGGGCCGACCCGGCCCTGCTGCAGCTGGTGCTGCGCAATCTGCTGGAAAATGCCCTGCGCCACACCGAGTCGGGCACCATCACCTGCCGCCTGCGGGGCAGCGTGCTGGAAGTGGCGGACCAGGGCCCGGGCTTTGCCCCGGACGATCTGCCCCGGGTCTTCGACCGTTTCTACCGCCGCGGCCCCGGTGCCGGCCACGGCCTCGGCCTGGCCCTGGTGGCCCACGTCTGCCGCGCCTGCGGCTGGGTGCCGGCCGCCGCCAACGGCCCCGACGGCGGCGCCGTCCTCAGCGTGGATCTGGGGGCGTCCCTGCAGGGGCCGTCACCGGCTGCCGCCGCCTGAGTCTTTCTGCCGCCCGGGGGCCGCGCTGCCGCTCCCGGCGCCTCCGGCCAGGGGCCGTGCCGGACCTTTCCTCACACTTTCCTCACACTTCCCTCACCAGTCCCTCACGGGGCGGCGCCTAAAGTTGCGGCCAATTTCCCTCATCAGGTTGCCGCTCCATGGCCGTATTCGCTCCCGCCCCCGCTCTGGTGGCCAATCCTTCCGGACTGATCCTGGCCGGACTGACCCTGGTCAACCTGCTCCTGGCCTTCGCCTTCTGGCTCTACCAGGGCTCGCGCCAGGGCCTGAGCCGCTGGCGGCACTGGCAGCCGGCGGTGGGCGGCACCACCCTGGCCCTGCTCGGCAGCGTCTATTTAAGCCTGGCGGGCAACCGTCTCTTCTGGCAGGCGGCCATGGCCGGCCGGGACGGCGGCCAGTGGTCCACCTGGGGCTTTGCCGCCGCCCTGTTCGTCTTCCTCAGTGCCATCCATTTCGTCCTGCTGGCGCCCCTGATGGGCCGCCGCACCGCCAAGCCGGTGCTGGCCCTGCTGTTGCTGGTGGTGGGCTGCGCCAGCTTCTACATGGAGAAGTACGGCATCTACCTCGATCCCTCCATGCTGCGCAACGTGCTCAAGACCGACGTCAAGGAAGCGGGGGAATTGTTTACCTGGTCCCTCCTGCCCCACCTGGCCCTGGTGGTGGGTCTGCCCCTGCTGCTGCTGTCCCGGGTGCGTCTGCCGGAGGCCGGTCTCGGCCGTACCCTGGCCATCCGCGCCGGTTCCCTGCTGCTGGCCCTGGTACTGGGCGGCGGGGCGGTGTTCCTGGTGTTCCAGGACTTCGCCTCCCTGATGCGCAACCACAAGGAAATCCGCTACCTCATCACCCCGGCCAACCTAGTCTATTCCCTGTCCCGGGTGGCCAAGGCCGAGGCGGCCCAGGGGCCGCGCCAGCCCATCGGCACCGATGCCGCCCTGGCGGCAGCCTGGAAGGGCCGCAGCAAGCCGGCCCTGTTCGTCATCGTCGTCGGCGAGACGGCCCGCGCCGCCAACTGGGGGCTCAACGGCTACGAGCGGCAGACCACGCCGGAACTGGCCCGGCTCGACGTCATCAATTTCCCCCAGGTCAGCAGCTGCGGCACCAACACCGAAGTCTCCGTGCCCTGCATCTTCGCCCCCGTGGGGCGCCGGGATTACGACGAGGAGAAGATCCGCGGCAGCGAATCCCTGCTGCATGTGCTGGACCGGGCCGGCTTCAAGGTGCTGTGGCGGGACAACCAGTCCGGCTGCAAGGGCGTCTGCGAGGGCCTGCCCAACGACAGCCTGACCAATGCCGCCATCCCCGGCCTGTGCGACGGCGAGCGCTGCCTCGATGAAGTGCTGCTGCACAACCTGGATAAGGTGCTGGCCGACGACAAGGGCAACCGGGTGCTGGTGCTGCACCAGCTGGGCAACCACGGCCCGGCCTACCACAAGCGCTATCCGGAGGCCTACCGCCGCTACGCGCCGACCTGCGATTCCAGCGACCTGCGCCAGTGCAGCCGGGAACAGATCGTCAATTCCTACGACAACGCCCTGCTGTATACGGACCACGTGCTGGCCAAGACCATCGACTTCCTCAAGTCCCAGGACAAGGATTACGACACGGGCCTGATGTACTTCTCCGACCACGGCGAGTCCCTGGGCGAGAACAATCTGTTCCTGCACGGTATGCCTTACAGCATCGCGCCCCAGGAACAGACCCGGGTGCCCATGGTGATGTGGCTGTCCCGTAACTTCGCCCAGGACTTCAAGGTCAATGTCTCCTGCCTCAAGGCCCGGGCGGCCCAGCCGGCCAGCCACGACAACATCTTCCATTCCGTGCTCGGCCTGCTCGACGTCAGCACCAGCATTTACGACGCCAAGCTGGACCTGGCCGCCGGCTGCCGGAGCTGACCATGGACAACGCCACCTCCTTGCCCCTGCCCCTGGCCGGCGTCCTGGAACGCCACGCCGGACGCCGCTGGCTATTGGCCCAGGCCCTGCTGCTGGCCCTGCTGGCGGTGCTGCTGCTGGCGGTATTCGAGAACACGGGCCTGGACCTGGCCCTGAGCCAGGCCCTGTTCGACCCGGCCCTGGGGGATTTCCCCATGCACCACCACTGGCTGTTCGAGCGGGTGCTGCACCACGGCATGAAGTACGCCTCCTACGCCCTGGTGTGCATCGCCCTGGTGCCCTGCTGGCTGGGCTGGAAGGGCGAGCTGGACTGGCTGCCCCGGCGCAATGCGCTGCTGGCGGCCCTGGGCATGGTGTTGATCCCCATCGGCGTTTCCCTGCTGAAGAGCCTGACCAACCGCCACTGTCCCTGGGACGTGCTGGAATTCGGCGGTTACGCGCCCTACCTGGGCCTGCTGGTGCCGGGGCCGACGGACATCAAGGCCGGTGCCTGTTTCCCGGCCGGCCATGCGGCGGCCGGCTTTCTCTGGCTGGTGTGGGGCGTGGCCCTGCGTCCGGCAGGCCGCACCTGGTCCCGCCTGGCTCTGGCCCTGGGGCTGGTCTTTGGCGCCGGCCTCGGCGTGGTGCGCCTGTTCCAGGGCGCCCACTTCCTTTCCCACGTGCTGTGGTCGGCCTGGTTCGCCTGGGCCCTCAGCCTGGCCCTGGCTGCCGTGCTGGGAGCCGATCTGGGGCTGCGTCCGGGCCGGGGTGGCCAGGAGCGGGTGGCCTGAGGGGCAGAAAGGACGCCGGTTTCGGGCCTGGCATCGCCAGGCGGCAATGTCCATGCGCCTTCCCGGCCATGGTTCCCCGAAAAGCACAAAGGGCCGGAAACGGCCCTTTGTCGTTGTGGCGGCAGCCGCCGGCGCTGGTCAGAGCCTCACGGCCACAGTACCAGGGCCCAGACGGCGGCGGCGGTAGCCAGGGCGATAAGGACGGCGGCGCTGCCCAGGTCCTTGGCCCGTTTGGAAAGGTCGTGGCGTTCCGGCGAGACCCGGTCCACCACCGCTTCCACGGCGGAGTTGATCAGTTCCACCAGCAGCACCATGAGGATGCTGGCCACCAGGGCCGCCTTTTCCAGGCCGCTCTTGCCCAGCCACAGGCCCAGGGGAATGGCCACCAGGGCCAGCAGCACTTCCTCGCGGAAGGCCGCCTCATGCTGCCAGGCCGCCTTGAAGCCGTCCCGGGAATAGCCCATGGCGTTCCACAGCCGTTCCAGGCCGGTCTTGCCCTTGAAAGGAGAGGTGCTCACGGCCTTCTCCTCAGCGGCTCAGGAGGGGCTTGAGGAAACGGCCGGTGTGGCTCTCGCCCACCTTGACCACGGCTTCCGGCGCCCCGGCGGCGATGATGCGACCGCCGCCGCCGCCGCCCTCGGGACCCAGGTCCACCAGCCAGTCGGCGGTCTTGATCACGTCCAGGTTATGCTCGATGACCACCACGGTGTTGCCGTGGTCGGCCAGGCGATGCAGCACCTTGAGCAGCATCTCGATGTCGGCGAAGTGCAGGCCCGTGGTGGGTTCGTCCAGGATGTAGAGGGTGCGGCCGGTGTCCCGCTTGGACAGTTCCAGGGCCAGCTTGACGCGCTGGGCCTCGCCGCCGGAGAGGGTGGTGGCGCTCTGGCCCAGGGTGATGTAGGAGAGGCCCACATCCACCAGGGTCTGCAGCTTGCGGGCCACCACCGGCACCGGGTCGAAGAATTCCCGGGCCTGCTCCACGGTCATCTGCAGCACGTCGTAGATGGACTTGCCCTTGTAGTGCACTTCCAGGGTTTCCCGGTTGTAGCGCTTGCCGTGGCAGACATCGCAGGGCACGTAGATGTCCGGCAGGAAGTGCATTTCCACCTTGATCACGCCGTCGCCCTGACAGGCCTCGCAGCGGCCGCCCTTGACGTTGAAGGAGAAGCGGCCCGGGCCGTAGCCCCGGGAGCGGGCTTCCGGCACCCCGGCGAACAGCTCCCGGATGGGGGTGAGGAGGCCCGTGTAGGTGGCCGGGTTGGAACGGGGGGTGCGACCGATGGGGCTCTGGTCTACGTTGATCACCTTGTCGAAGTGATCCAGGCCGATGATTTCCTCGTGCTCCGCCGGTTCCGCCGTGGAGCCGTAGAGGTGCTTGGCGGCGGCGGTGTACAGGGTGTCGTTGATGAGGGTGGACTTGCCCGAGCCGGAAACGCCGGTGATGCAGGTCATCAGGCCCACCGGCAGTTCCAGGGAAACATCCTTCAGGTTGTTGCCCTTGGCGCCGATGACCTGGAGCTTCTTCTCCGGGTCGGCCTGGCGGCGCTTTTTCGGCACCTCGATTTTCTTGCGCCCGGAGAGGTAGTCGCCGGTCATGGAGGCCGGATTGGCGGTGACCTGCTGGGGCGTGCCCTCGGCGACGATGGCGCCGCCGTGTACCCCGGCGCCGGGGCCGATGTCCACCACATAGTCGGCGGTGCGGATGGCGTCCTCGTCGTGCTCCACCACGATCACCGTGTTGCCGATGTCCCGCAGCTGGCGCAGGGTCTGCAGCAGACGGTCGTTGTCGCGCTGGTGCAGGCCGATGGAAGGCTCGTCCAGCACGTACATGACGCCGGTGAGGCCGGAGCCGATCTGGCTGGCCAGGCGGATGCGCTGGGCTTCGCCGCCGGAAAGGGTCTCGGCGGAGCGGTCCAGGGAAAGGTAGTCCAGGCCCACGTTGATGAGGAACTGCAGGCGGGAGGTGATTTCCTTGAGGATCTTCTCCGCCACCTGGGCCTTGTGGCCGGTGAGCTGGATGCTCTCGAAATAGTCCCGGGCCTCGGCCAGGGGCAGATGGCTGATCTCGTGCAGGGTCTTGCTGCCGACCTTGACGTGGCGCGCCTCCTGGCGCAGGCGGGTGCCTTCGCAGGTGGGGCAGGTGGTGTTGCTGATGTACTTGGCCAGTTCCTCGCGCACCGCCAGGGAGTCGGTCTCCTTGTAGCGCCGCTCCAGGTTGGGAATGATGCCCTCGAAGGCATGTTCCTTGAGCACCAGCTTGCCCCGCTCGTTCATGTACTGGAAGGGTACCAGGTCCTTGTCGCTGCCGTAGAGCAGCACCTGTTTCACTTCGTCGGTCAGCTCGCTGAAGGGCGTGTCCACGCTGAAGCCGTAGTACTCGGCGAGGGAGCCGATCATCTGGAAGTAGAACTGGTTGCGCTTGTCCCAGCCCCGGATGGCGCCGGCCGCCAGGGACAGGTCGGGATGGGCCACCACCCGCTTCGGGTCGAAGAACTGGATCACCCCCAGGCCGTCGCACTTGGGACAGGCACCCATGGGGTTGTTGAAGGAGAACAGGCGCGGCTCCAGCTCCTGCAGGGCATAGGAGCAGATGGGGCAGGCGAACTTGGCGGAGAAGAGGTGCTCCTGGTTGCTCTCCATCTCCAGGGCGATGGCCCGGCCGTCGGCGTGGCGCAGGGCGGTCTCGAAGGACTCGGCCAGGCGCTGGCGCATGTCTTCCCGCACCTTGAGGCGGTCCACCACCACGTCGATGTTGTGCTTCTGGCTCTTGGCCAGCTTGGGCAGGTTGTCGATCTCGTAGATGGTGCCGTCCACCCGCAGGCGGACGAAGCCCTGGGCCCGCAGCTCGGTGAACAGATCCAGCTGCTCGCCCTTGCGGTTGGCCACCACCGGCGCCAGGATCATCAGCTTGGTCTCTTCCGGCAGGGCCAGCACGTGGTCCACCATCTGGGACACGGTCTGGGCCTCCAGGGGCTCACCGTGTTCCGGGCAATAGGGAGTGCCGGCGCGGGCGTAGAGCAGGCGCAGGTAGTCGTGGATTTCGGTGACCGTGCCCACGGTGGAACGGGGGTTGTGGCTGGTGGCCTTCTGCTCAATGGAAATGGCCGGGGACAGGCCCTCGATCAGGTCCACATCCGGCTTTTCCATCAGCTGCAGGAACTGGCGGGCGTAGGCCGAGAGGGATTCCACATAGCGGCGCTGGCCCTCGGCGTAGAGGGTGTCGAAGGCGAGGGAGGACTTGCCTGAGCCGGAAAGTCCGGTGATCACGATCAGCTTGTCGCGGGGCAGGTCCAGACTGATGTTTTTCAGGTTATGGGTCCGTGCGCCGCGGATTTTTATTTCGTCCATGGGGTGTTCTGAGCTCGGTTGGGGCCAACCGGTAACTATACCCGGTGTCAGGCGGCCAGGGGAAAGGGAGTTGCAGCAGGAATTGTTGCCGCGGCGGCTGCGGCGGCGGAGAACGGAGGCGGGGCGACGGTTTGTCCGGCGGGCCGGCTGGCGGTGTTGTATTGCCCTGCGGTCTCGGATAAACTTCGCGGCCCCGGATGTGCAATCCGGATGGTTTTTTGCCGGTGTAGCTCAGTTGGTAGAGCAGCGCATTCGTAATGCGAAGGTCGTAGGTTCGACTCCTATCTCCGGCACCAATTCCAGGAAAAAGGGCAGCTCTCCGGAGCTGCCCTTTTTTTGTTTCCGGCTGCCCTGGCGACTCGGGGCGGGTCGGCATTTCCATACGCTACCGTCTGGAAATGCTATAGAATCCGTCGGTCATTATTTTGAGGACGAGGAGAGCACAATATGGAACTCAAAGAGAGCGTATTCGTTGTTACCGGCGGTGGTTCCGGCCTGGGAGCCGCGACGGCCCGCATGATCGTGGCCGGCGGCGGCAAGGTGGTCCTGGCCGACGTGAACAAGGCAGCCGGCGAGGCCCTGGCGGCGGAACTGGGCGCCAATGCCCGCTTCGCCGAAACCGACGTGACCAATGAAGCCAGCGCCAAGGCGGCCGTCGAACTGGCCGTCTCCACCTTCGGCAAGCTCAATGGCCTGGTGAACTGCGCCGGCGTGGCGCCGGCGGAGAAGGTGCTGGGCAAGGAAGGTCCCCATCGCCTGGAGAGCTTTGCCAAGGTCATCAACATCAACCTGGTGGGCTCCTTCAACATGATCCGCCTGGCCACCGAAGTCATGGCCAAGGGCGAACCCAATGCCCAGGGCGAGCGCGGCGTCATCGTCAGCACCGCCTCCGTGGCTGCCTTCGACGGGCAGCTGGGCCAGGCTGCCT
Organism: Azospira oryzae; assembly: GCF_004217225.1. GTDB lineage: Bacteria > Pseudomonadota > Gammaproteobacteria > Burkholderiales > Rhodocyclaceae > Azospira > Azospira oryzae. The sequence goes on along the minus strand of NZ_SHKM01000003.1, from coordinate 164,816 downwards.
ATGCCGCCTCCAAGGGCGGCGTCGTGGCCATGACCCTGCCCATCGCCCGGGAACTGGCCCGCAGCGGCATCCGCGTCATGACCATCGCCCCCGGCATCATGGAAACCCCCATGCTCATGGGCATGCCCCAGGAAGTGCAGGACTCCCTGGGCAAGATGGTGCCGTTCCCCTCCCGCATGGGCAAGCCGGCCGAATACGCTGCCCTGGTGCGCCACATCGTGGAGAACTCCTACCTCAATGGCGAAGTGATCCGTCTGGACGGCGCCATTCGCATGGCGGCGAAATAACTTATACTGCGGGCCTGTCAGTCCCACCCAAAGGCGCGGGCAATGCTCGCGCCTTTCTTATTTGCGAGCCATGAGCAAAGGCGCCTGTTACCACTGTGGTCAGCCCGTTCCGGATGACGTCGATCTGACGGTCCGGGTCTCCGAATCTCCCCGTGCCATGTGCTGTATCGGTTGCCAGGCGGTGGCCCAGGCCATCGTGGACAACGGCCTGGACGACTACTACCGCAACCGGGATGCCCTGCCCGAATCGAAGCGGGAAGCCCTGCCCGAGGTGCTGGACAACCTGCGCCTCTTTGACCACGCCGATTTCCAGAAAAGTTTCGTGCGCGCCCTGGGCGAGAACGAGCGGGAAGCCTCCCTGATCCTGGAAGGCATCACCTGCGCCGCCTGCATCTGGCTCAACGAACAGCATATCTCCCATCTGCCCGGGGTCGCCGGGGTGGATATCAACTACACCACGCGCCGCGCCCGGGTGCGCTGGGACGAGAGCAAGATCAAGCTTTCCGACATCCTGGCGGCCATCTCGGCCATTGGCTACCGGGCCTACCCCTATGATCCGGCCCGGACCGAGGAGCTGGCCCGCAAGGAACGTCGGGACGCCCTGTGGCGCGTCTGGGTGGCCGGTTTCGGCATGATGCAGGTGATGATGTACGCCATCCCCGTCTATATGGCGGAAGGGGACATGACGGCGGACATCGAATCCCTGATGCGCTGGGCCAGTCTGCTGCTGACCCTGCCGGTGGTCTTCTACTCGGCGGCCCCCTTCTTCCGCAATGCCTGGCGCGACCTCAAGTTCCGCCGGGTTGGCATGGATGTGCCGGTGGCCCTGGGTGTCGGTTCGGCCTTCGCCGCCAGCATCTGGGCCACTTTCGTCGCCGACGGCGAGGTCTATTTCGACTCTGTGACCATGTTCGTGTTTTTCCTGCTGGGCGGGCGATTCCTGGAAATGAATGCGCGCCAGCGTGCCGTCGGCGTCACCGAAACCCTGGCCAAGCTGCTGCCGGCCTTTGCCGAGCGCCTCGTCGCCTATCCCCAGGACCGCACGCCGGGCAAGGTGGTGGTGGCCGACCTGCAGGCGGGGGATGTCGTCCTGGTGCGTCCCGGCGGCACCATTCCCTCCGACGGGCGGGTGCTGGAAGGGACGAGTTCGGTCAATGAATCGCTCCTCACCGGCGAGAGCCTGCCGGTGTCCAAGCGGGTCGGAGATGCGGTCACCGGCGGCGCCATCAATGTGGAAAGCCCCCTGGTGGTGCGGGTCGAACAGGTGGGGGAGGGCACCCGGCTCTCCGCCATCGTGCGCCTCATGGAACGGGCGGCCATGGAAAAGCCGCGGATCGTCGAGATGGCTGATCGCATCGCCAGCCGTTTTGTCGCCGCCCTGCTGCTGGTGGCGGCGGCCGTCGCCCTGGCCTGGTGGTTCATCGATCCGGCCCGGGCCCTGTGGATTACCGTTTCCGTGCTGGTGGTGACCTGCCCCTGCGCCCTGTCCCTGGCCACCCCGATCGCCCTTACGGTGGCCAGCGGTGTGCTGGCCCGGGAAGGGCTGCTGGTGACCCGGGGTCATGCCATCGAGACCCTGGCCCGCTCCACCCATGTCGTCTTCGACAAGACCGGTACCCTGACCTCGGGCCGCATGCGCCTGCTGGAGGTCCTGCCGCTCGGGGCTGTCGGCGCCGAAGACGGTTTGCGGCTGGCGGGAGCGCTGGAAGGGGCTTCCGAGCATCCCATCGCCCAGGTATTCCGCAGCGAGGCGGTGCAGCTGGCCGCCTGGCCCCATGGCACCGAAGTCGTCACCAGTATTCCGGGGAGCGGCATTTCCGGGGTGCTGGGCGGCGTCGAATACCGTATCGGCCGTCCCGACTTCGTCGCCGAGCTGGTGGGGGCTGCCCTGCCTGACTCTGCCCGGGGCTTTGCCGCCCGAGGCGATACGGTGATTGCCCTGGGGGCGGCGAGCGGCTGGATTGCCCTGTTCGCCCTGGGGGACGAGATCCGGGCCGAGGCGCCGGCCCTGGTGGCCGATCTGCTGGCCTCGGGGCGCCAGGTGGTGCTGCTTTCCGGCGATGCCCCGGAGGCGGCGGCCCGGGTGGCCGCCCTGCTCGGCATCCAGGACGTCCATGGCGGTGTCTCGCCCCAAGGCAAGCACGATTTTGTCTCCCGCCTGCAGGAGGCCGGCGCCGTGGTGGCCATGGTGGGGGATGGGGTTAACGACGCCCCGGTCCTGGCCCAGGCCCAGGTGTCCGTGGCCATGGGCGGCGGCGCCCAGCTGGCGCGGACCCAGGCCGACCTGATCCTGCTGTCGGAGAACCTGGATCATCTGCGGCGCGGCATTGCCCTTTCCGGCAAGGCGCTACGCATCATCCGGCAGAACCTGGTATGGTCCTTCGCCTATAATTTCATCGCCCTGCCCCTGGCCATGTTCGGTTTCATCACGCCCTGGATGGCCGGCATCGGCATGTCCGGCAGTTCCCTGCTGGTGGTGCTCAATTCCCTGCGGCTGCAACGCCCCCTTTAGCGGAGTTTCGTCCATGGAAAGCCTGTATCTGCTGATTCCCCTCTCGGTCGTCCTGGTCTTCGCCATTGGCGTCGCCTTCTGGTGGTCGGTGCGCAACGGCCAGTTCGACGATCTGGAGGGCCCTGCCTACCGCATCCTGATGGACGACGAACTGCCCGGGAAGCGGGATGGGGCTGCGACTGCCAAGGGAGCGGAGGAGGGGGCAGGGGAGAAATAACCCTGGTTTGATCTGGGTCAACAATCCCAAACGGGGCATCAGAGAGAATCCTTCTCGTTTTGGAAGTCCCTCATTTTGTTGGGGGCTTCGCCAAGTTTGTTTCTCTGTTGGGGTTGGGGTGCGTTTGTAACGCACCCTTTTTTTTGTCCATTTTTTTGATGTGGTCCGCCGCCTTTTTGACTTTGTGCGAGACGGCTTGATCTATGTCAAAAGGCGCGGGGCTCCGCTACAATAGCATCCCTGCGATGCTGCCCAAGGGTTCATAGGGAGGTGGCATGAAGATTATCTTTTCCTAGTCGAGAGGTGGGTCCATGTCGGAAACGCAATCCACATACAACTATAAGGTAGTACGGCAATTTGCCATCATGACCGTAGTCTGGGGCATTGTTGGCATGCTTGTCGGTGTCATCATTGCCGCCCAGCTGGTCTGGCCGGAGCTCAATTTCGGGCCCTGGTTGACCTATGGTCGTCTTCGTCCGCTGCATACCAATGCAGTGATTTTCGCTTTTGGCGGTTGTGCGCTGTTTGCAACCTCCTACTGGGTGGCGCAGCGTACCTGCCACACTCGTCTGTTCTCCGACGGACTGGCCGCCTTTACGTTCTGGGGCTGGCAGATCGTCATCCTGCTGGCTGCTGTTAGCCTGCCCCTGGGTATCACCACCGGCAAGGAATACGCCGAACTGGAATGGCCGATCGATATCCTGATCACCCTGGTGTGGGTTGCCTACGCCCTGGTGTTCTTCGGTACCCTGATCAAGCGCAAGGTTAGCCACATCTACGTTGCCAACTGGTTCTACGGCGGCATGATCCTGGCTGTGGCTCTGCTGCACCTGGTGAACAGCGCCGAAATCCCGGTCTCCATGCTGAAGTCCTACTCCGCCTACGCCGGCGTGCAGGATGCCATGGTGCAGTGGTGGTACGGCCACAATGCGGTGGGCTTCTTCCTGACCGCCGGCTTCCTGGGCATGATGTACTACTTCGTGCCGAAGCAGGCTGAGCGTCCGGTTTACTCCTATCGCCTGTCCGTGGTGCACTTCTGGGCCCTGATCTTCACCTACATGTGGGCAGGTCCTCACCATCTGCACTACACCGCCCTGCCCGACTGGACCCAGTCCATCGGCATGCTGTTCTCCCTGATCCTGCTGGCTCCCTCCTGGGGCGGTATGATCAACGGCATCATGACCCTGTCCGGCGCCTGGCATAAGCTGCGTGACGATCCCATCCTGAAGTTCCTGATCACTTCCCTGTCTTTCTACGGTATGTCGACCTTCGAAGGTCCGATGATGTCCGTGAAGTCCGTGAATGCCCTGTCCCACTACACTGACTGGACCGTTGGTCACGTGCATGCTGGTGCTCTGGGCTGGGTGGCGATGGTTTCCGTTGGCTCCCTGTACTACCTGATCCCCCGCCTGTTCGGCGCCAAGCAGATGTACAGCGTCAAGCTGGTCACCGTGCACTTCTGGATCGCTACCATCGGCGTCGTGCTGTACATCGCCTCCATGTGGATCGCCGGTGTGATGCAAGGCCTGATGTGGCGCGCCTTCAACCCTGATGGCACCCTGACCTACAGCTTCGTCGAAGCGGTGAAGGGCTCCTACCCGTTCTGGACCATCCGTCTGGTTGGTGGTGTTCTGTTCCTGGGCGGTATGCTGATCATGTTCTACAACGTGCTGAAGACCATCGGTCAGAGCCAAGGCGCCGACGAGCGCATCATGGCCCCTGCCGCTCATCACGCTTAATCAGGGAGAACGCTACAAATGCTTACGCATGAACAAATCGAAAAGAACGCTGGTTGGCTGATCGTTCTGACCGTCATCGTGATCAGTTTCGGTGGCGCTCTGGAAATCGTTCCGCTCTTCTTCCAGAAGTCCACGACCCAGGCGGTTGAAGGCGTCAAGCCTTACGATCCCGTCCGCCTGGCTGGCCGCGATGTGTATATCCGGGAAGGCTGCTACAACTGCCACTCCCAGATGGTCCGTCCGTTCCGGGCCGAGACCGAGCGCTATGGTCACTACTCTGTTGCTGGTGAGTTCGTTTATGACCACCCGTTCCAGTGGGGTTCCAAGCGTACCGGTCCCGATCTGGCCCGTGTTGGCGAGCGTTACTCCAACGAGTGGCACGTTGCTCACCTGAACAATCCTCGCGATGTCGTTCCTGAGTCCAACATGCCGGCTTACCCCTTCCTGGCCAAGAGCAAGGCCAAGGACAGCGTGGGTGCCGACATCGAGGCCAAGATGCGGGCTCTGCGCAAGGTCGGTGTTCCTTACACCGACGCGGAGATTGCCGGTGCCAAGGCCGAGATTGGCGACAAGACCGAGCTCGACGTTCTGATCGCCTACCTCCAAGGCATGGGCACTGCCCTGAAGAACACCAAGTAAGGTATGGACATCAACGATCTGCGTTCCATCGTGACGGTGCTGGCATTTATGTCGTTCGTCGGCATCGTCTGGTGGGCTTATGGCAAGGGGGCCCGCAAGGGCTTTGACGAAGCGGCCAACTTGCCCTTCGCAGATGACGATGCGGAAGTGATCACCGATCTCTCCCGCAAAGAAGAGAGGAAAACATCATGAGCGATTTCGTTAGCGAGTTTTGGAACTTGTACGTCGTCGTAATCTCGCTGGTGTCTATCATCGGCTGCGGCATTTTCTTGAAATTTCAGAGCGTCCACAAGGGCTCCACGGATACCACCGGGCACGTGTGGGACGAGACTCTGGCTGAGTACAACAACCCTCTGCCTGCCTGGTGGAAGTGGATGTTCTACATCACCATCGTCTTCGCTCTGGTGTATCTGGCCCTGTATCCCGGCCTGGGCAAGTTCCAGGGCGTGCTGGGTTGGTCTTCCGTTGGCCAGTACAAGGCTGAAGTGAAGAAGGCCGACGACACCTACGGTCCCATCTACGACAAGTACCTGAAGATGGATCTGAAGGCTGTTGCTGCCGACAAGGAAGCCAACGAAATGGGCAAGCGCCTGTTCCTGACCTACTGCTCCCAGTGTCACGGTTCTGATGCCCGCGGTTCCAAGGGCTTCCCGAACCTGGCCGATGCCGACTGGCAGTGGGGCGGTGAGGCCGATACCGTCAAGACCACCATCCTGGAAGGTCGTAACGGTGTGATGCCTCCTCACGCTCAACTGGGCGACGAGACCATCAAGAACCTGGCCAACTTCGTCCGCTCCCTGTCCGGTCTGCCGCACGATGCCGTGCTGGCCGCCAAGGGCAAGGAAGCCTTCGGTACCGTCGGTTGCACCGGCTGCCATGGTCCGGAAGCTACCGGCACCCCGGCTCTGGGCGCCCCCAACCTGACCGACAAGGTCTGGCTGTACGGCTCCTCCGAGGCCACCATCACCGAGACCATCAAGAACGGCCGCAACAACCGCATGCCGGCTTGGAAGGACTTCCTGGGTGAAGGCAAGGTGCACATCCTGGCCGCCTACGTGCTGAGCCTGTCCGGCGCCGAGAAGAAGTAATGCTGTAGTTAAAAGGAAGCGCGGTGCAGAGATTCTGTGCCGCGCTTTTTTTTCACCGTGCATGAGCTGTGACCTGTATCAAAATCGCAGTGCGGGCATGACCCGGTACTGCGATTCTGATAAACGTTAAGAGCAAGCAATGAGCCAGATCGAGAACGGCAATTCAGCTGTACCGGAAGCGAACGGGTCTCTCTACGAAAAGCACAAGAAGATCTACGTGCGGGCCGCCTCCGGCCTCTTCAACAATTGGCGTTGGGGGATGGTGTTCCTCACCCAGGCCCTGTTCTACGGGCTCTGCTGGGTCGACTGGAATGGCCGCCAGGCGGTCCTGTTCCATCTGGTCGAGCGCAAGTTCTACATTTTCGGCATGGTGTTCTGGCCCCAGGATGTCTTTTACCTGGCGCTGCTGCTGATCATTTCCGCCTATGCCCTGTTCCTGTTTACTGCGGTGGCCGGGCGGCTCTTTTGCGGCTATGCCTGCCCCCAGACCGTCTACACCGAACTGTTTCTCTGGATAGAAGCCAAGGTCGAAGGTGACCGGCCCGCCCGCATGAAGCTGGACAAGGGGCCGCTGGATGGGCGCAAACTGCGCCTGAAAACCACCAAGCATGCCCTGTGGCTGATCCTTTCGCTGTGGACCGGTTTTACCCTGGTGGGCTATTTCACCCCCGTCAAGGAACTGGTGGCCTCCATTCCTTCCTTCGGCTTCGGCCCCTGGGAAATCTTCTGGATCCTGTTCTACGCCGGTTTCACCTACATGCAGGCCGGCTTCCTGCGGGAGCAGGTGTGCAAGTACATGTGCCCCTATGCCCGTTTCCAGGGGGTCATGTTCGATCCGGATACCCTGATCATCACCTATGACCCGGAGCGGGGTGAGCCGCGGGGCGCGCGCAAGAAAGGGATTGACCCCCGTAGCGAGGGCAAGGGCGACTGCGTCGATTGTGGCATCTGCGTTCAGGTCTGTCCGACCGGTATCGATATCCGTAACGGACTGCAGTACGAGTGCATCGGCTGTTCCGCCTGTATTGACGCCTGCGACGAGGTGATGGACAAGATGTCCTATCCGCGGGGCCTGATCCGCTACTCCACGGAGAATGCCCTGGCCAAGCACTACACGCCCAAGGAAATGGTGGCCCATGTGATGCGGCCCCGGGTGCTGCTCTATTCCGCCATTCTCGGCATGATCATCCTGGCGACAGCCTGGGGGCTCGGTACCCGCATTCCGCTCAAGGTGGACGTCATCCGCGACCGCGCGACCCTGGCCCGGGAAGCCGACGACGGGCGCATCGAGAACATCTACACCCTGCGCATCATGAACACCGAAGAAGCGCCGCGGCGCTATGCCCTCAGCGTCAGCGGGCTGCCGGGGGCCGAGATCATCGGCGAGCGCATCGTCGAGGTGCCTGCCGCCACCACCGAGTCGGTCCTGGTGTCCGTGCGTGTGCCGCCCGAGTCCGGTACCAAAGGTGCCAACCATATTTTCTTTGAAATCCAGGCCCAGAATCACGACAAGGTGCGCGTCAGTGAAAAGGCCAGTTTCATGCTTCCCTGATTTTTCAAGCGAGCCCCTATGAGAACTGCTGCACAACCCTGGTACCGCGAGCCCTGGCCCTGGATTCTGGCTGCCGGCCCTGTCGCTGTCATCCTGGCAGGCATCGTCACCGTCTGGCTTGCCATCAAGAGCAACGACGGCCTGGTGGCTGACGATTACTACAAGCAGGGCCTGGAGGTGAACCAGGTCATTCAGCGGGATCGCAGGGCCGAGGAATTGGGGCTCCAGGCGGAAGTCTTCGCCGGTAACAACGGCAGCTTCCGCGTCCTGCTCACGAGCACCCAGGGTGCGGCCCTGCCGGAGAAAGTGCGCCTGAAACTGGCCCACCCGGCCAAGGCCGGATTCGATCAGGAAATTACCCTGGCATCCGATGGTCAGGGCGCCTATAGTGGCAAATTGAATAATCCCATCGTAGGCAATCGCTGGCTGGTGCGTCTTGAGGACGAATCCGGCAACTGGCGTCTGTCCGCCGAGTGGGCAATGGAAAAGCAAGAGTCGCTGTCTATGAAAGTGACCGCACCGGTTTCTTCTTCTAATCGTTAATAACGGGAGGTAACACCATGGCTTGGAAGGAATTGTTTTCCACTGATATCGGTCTGCTGAGTCTCTTCACCATCGGCTTTGTGGTGGTGATGGGCGCCTACTTCGGCGTCTATTTCAGCAAGAAAATGAACGAGAAGCCCGGTCAGAAGTAATCCGGTCTCCGTCAAAGCAAAAGGCCTGGAATTTCCAGGCCTTTTTCATTTGCGGCAACTGATCCGGGATCAGCGGTACACCAGCACCGGCACCTTGGAGTGGGTCAGGACCTTGTTGGTCTCGCTGCCCAGTAACAGGCCGGTGATGCCCTTGCGGCCATGGGAAGCCATGAAGATGAGGTCGCAGGCGGACTTTTCGGCCGTCTCGATGATGGCCTCATAGGGAATGTCGCTGGTGACGGCGACCTTGGTGCAGGGCACGGCATTGGCCTGGCAGAGTTGCTCCACCTGACCCAGGAATTCGTTGGCCTGGTTGTCGGCCAGTTCGGCAAATTTCTCCGGCGTGGTCGGATCGATCAGAGCACCTTCACCGTAGTAGGTGACGGGGTACTCGGGCTTGGCGTAGAAGGCGGTAATGCGGGCGCCGCATTCCTTGGCGAAGGAGACCGCCTTCTTGGCCGTCTCGCGGGAGAGTTCGGAACCGTCGGTAGGGAGTAGGATGTGCTTGAACATGTGAGGGGCTCCTCTATGGGAAAAAATCTCTAGGCCCCATCCTAAGTCAGTTTTGACGGAAGTCAAAACCCTAGCCACTCTTGGGGCGAGAATGGCATAAACGCAAGGAGTGTATCGATGTCGCTGCAGGGCAAGATTCAGGTCAGCATGCATGGTGCGGCCGGTGAGGTCACCGGGTCGTGCACCCTGGTGGAAATGGAAGGGCTGCGCTTCCTGGTGGATTGCGGCATGTTCCAGGGGGGCGGCGATGCCTACGGCAAGAACCAGCGCGCGCTGGCTTTTGACGTGCGCCATCTGGACTTCGTCCTGCTGACCCACGCCCATATCGACCATTCCGGACTGCTGCCGCGCCTGGCCATGCTGGGCTATCGCGGCCCCATCTACGCCACCGCCGCCACGACCGACCTGCTGCAGGTGCTGCTGCTCGATTCGGCCCATATCCAGGAGAAGGAGTCGGAGTGGCAGTTGCGTCGCAGCCACCGCTCCGGCCGCGGCGGGCGGGGTCTGCAGCCGCCGCTCTATACGGTGACCCAGGCCCAGGAGTGCCTGAAGCTGCTGCGTGCCGTCGATTACGACACGCCCCTGCATCCGGCATCCGGTGTCAGCGTACGTTTCCGGGATGCGGGCCACATTTTGGGTTCGGCCATTCTGGAAGTGCAGATCGACACGGCCGACGGTCCGCGCAAGCTGGTGTTCTCGGGCGACCTGGGGCAGCCGGGGCGCCCCGTGCTGCGGGACCCCGAGTTCATCGCCGAGGCCGACCTGCTGTGCATCGAATCGACCTACGGCAACCGGGTGCACCGGCCCCTGGAGGATACCGAGGCGGAGTTGATCCGGGCCTTTGAGCACACGTTCGGCGAGAAGCGCGGCAACATCATCATTCCCGCCTTCGCCGTGGGGCGGACCCAGGAAATCCTCTATGTCCTGGGCGGCCTGGTGCGGCAGGGGCGGCTGCCCCACCTGAAGATTTACGTGGATTCCCCCATGGCCGATGCGGCCACCCGCATCACCCTCAAGTACCGCCATCTGTGGGACGACGAAACCCGGGACCTGATGGCCTGGCAGGAAGCCAATCCCCAGGCGGTGCGGGTGCATTTCACCGCCGACGTGGAAGAGTCCATGGCCCTCAACGACATCCGGGAAGGCGCCGTGATCATCTCCGCCAGCGGCATGTGCGATGCGGGACGCATCAAGCACCACCTGGCCTACAACCTGCCCCGTCCCGAGAGCACGGTGCTGATCACCGGCTTCCAGGCGGCGGGCACTCTGGGGCGTCGGTTGGTGGATGGGGCCCGGACCGTGCGCCTGTTCGGCCAGATCGTGCCGGTGCGGGCGGACGTGCATACCATCGGCGGCCTCTCCGCCCATGCGGACCAGCAGGCGCTGCTGGACTGGGTCGGGCACTTTTCCCGGGCACCGGGCCAGGTGCGGGTCGTCCATGGCGAGCCGGAGGCCGCCCAGGCCCTGCGCGATGCCATCGAACAGCGCTACGGCTGGGCCAACGTGGCCGTAGCCCGTTGCAACGACCCTGTCATAGTTTGATATAAAATTCCTCTTCCAGCGTCAGTCCTAAAAAGGCAGAAAACCATGGCGGCCAACCCCAATTCAGCTTCCTCCTCCAAGCACCACAAGAGCATCAACCTCTCGGGAGCCAGTCCCCTGGAAGACATGGGGGAGAAACTGGAGAAGCAGGTCGATCCTTTTGGCATCACCACTTCCATGCTCAATGCCCAGGCCGCCTGGCTGATGCATCCCCAGGAGCTGAGCCGCGTCATGACGGGGCTTTCCGGCGACCTGCTGGCCCTCCAGGCCCACGTTATGCGCCGGGCCCTGGGCCTGCCTTCCGAGGATGTGGTGCGCCCGCATGAGGATGACAGCCGCTTTTCCGATCCGGTATGGGAGCAGTCCCCGACCTGGGACATCATGAAGGAGTGGTATCTGGCCATGACCCACCGGCTGGAGGACATGTACTTCGAGACCCCCGGCCTGTCGGACAAGGAGCGCCGCCGCGCCGCCTTCTGGCTGCGCAAGTGGCTCAATGCCGTGGCGCCCACCAATTTCTTCTGGACCAACCCGGTGGCCCTGCGCAAGTTCGTCGAGAGCAAGGGAGAGTCCCTGGCCCGGGGCATGGAGAACTATCTCAAGGACAGCCAGTCCGGCACCGTGCGCATGGTGGATGAGGATGCCTTCAAGGTCGGCGTCGATCTGGCGACCACGCCCGGCCAGGTGGTGTTCCGCAACCGTCTGGTGGAACTGATTCAGTACACCCCGACCACGGCCCAGGTCTACAAGCAGCCCATCGTCATCGTCACGCCCTGGATCAACAAGTTCTACATTCTGGACCTGACCGCCAAGAAGAGCCTGGTGCGCTATCTGGTGGAGAAGGGCTTCACGGTTTTCATCACCAGCTGGAAGAATCCGACCGAGGACATGTCCCAGGTCACCTACGAAGACTATGTGACTGAGGGCGTGCATGAGGTCATGGAAGCCGCCCGCACCATCTGCAAGGTGCCTCAGGTCAATGCGGTGGGCTACTGCATCGGCGGCACCACCCTGACGGCTTACATGGCCTGGGCCAACCGCAAGTTCGGCAGTGCCGACAAGGTGCCGGTGTCCTCCTGGACCCTGTTCACCACCCTGACGGATTTCTCCCGTCCCGGCGACATCGAGGTCTTCGTGGATCCGGCCAGCGTCAAGTGGATCGAGGATTCCATGGCCAAGAAGGGCTACCTCGACGGCAAGGAAATGATGTCCTCCTTCCGCATGCTGCGTTCCAACAGCCTGATCTGGCACTACTACGTGCACAGCTACCTCTACGGCGAGCCCCTGGCGCCTTTCGACGTGCTGTTCTGGAACGTGGACAGCACCCGCATGCCTTACGCCATGCATTCCTACTACCTGCGGGAGATGTACCTCAACAACAATCTGGTGAAGAAGGATGCCCTTACCATCGGCGGTGAGGCCATCGACCTGGAACGCATCACCCAGCCTCTCTATGCAGTGACGGCGGAGGACGACCACATCGCCCCCTGGCGCCAGTGCTATCGCATCCGCAAGTACGTCAGCGCGCCGACCCGGTTCGTGCTGTCCACTTCCGGCCACATCCTCGGCATCGTCAATCCGCCGGTGAATCCGCCCAAGCGCAGCTACTGGGTGGGAGAGCCGGAGCGGGGCGAGAATATCGAGCGTTGGGAAGCGGCGGCCGAGAAGCGTCCTGGCAGCTGGTGGGAGGACTGGGTGCAGTGGCTGGTGCCCAAGAGTGGCGCCCTGGTGGCCCCGCCCAAGCCCCACAAGGACTTTCCGGCCCTGGCGCCGGCGCCGGGCACCTACGTGCTGGAACCCTGAGGCAGGCATGGGAAGGGGAAAGCCCGGCGGGGGAGCTACGACAAAAGGCTTAATCCAGATCAAGCCAAGCATCCCGGATTGTGATATCGTGAGCGGCTTTGTTTTTAGGCCGCAGACTCGATGAGCTCCACCGCTTTCCCCCCTCTCAAAATCAAAGGTAAGACCCTGGTGCCCATCGTCCAGGGGGGAATGGGGGTCGGTATTTCCGCCCACCGCCTGGCCGGTACCGTCGCCTCCCTCAACGGGGTGGGGACCATCGCCAGCGTCGATCTGCGCCGCCACCACCCGGACCTGATGGCCGAGACCGGCCGTTCCCGCAACCGGGAAGCCATCGAAAAGGCCAACCTGATCGCCCTCGACCGGGAAATCAAGATGGCCCAGGACATCGCCCAGGGCCGCGGCGTCATCGCCGTGAACGTCATGCGGGCGGTGACCCAGTACCAGGATTACGTGCGTCAGTCCTGTCAGTCCGGCGCCGAGGCCATCGTCATGGGTGCCGGTCTGCCCCTGGATCTGCCCGAATTGACCGAGGGCTACCCGGACGTGGCCCTGGTGCCCATTCTTTCCGACGTGCGCGGCATCGTGCTGCTGCTGAAGAAATGGATGCGCAAGAACCGCCTCCCCGACGCCATCGTCATCGAACATCCCCGCTACGCCGGCGGCCACCTGGGTGCCGCCAAGAAGGAGGATGTGAACGATCCCCGCTTCAACTTCGAGGTGGTCATCCCCGGCGTGCTGGAAGCCTTCGAGGAAATGGGCATTGCTTCCGAGAAGATTCCCCTGATTCCGGCTGGCGGCATCAACAGCCACGAACGGGTGCGGGAGCTGATCGACATGGGCGCTGCCGCCGTGCAGCTGGGCAGTGCCTTCGCCGTGGCCGAAGAGGGCGACGCCGACATCGAATTCAAGAAGGTCCTGGCCGGCGCCAAGGACAAGGACGTGGTGGACTTCATGAGCTGTGCCGGCCTGCCGGCCCGGGCAGTGAAGACCCCCTGGCTGGAAAAGTACCTGAACCGGGAAGAAAAACTCATGGCTGCCGCCGCAGGCAAGGAGCACAAATGCACCCTGGCCTGGGACTGCCTGCTGCAGTGCGGCCTGCGGGACAGCAACCCCAAGCACGGCCAGTTCTGCATCGACAACCAGCTGGCTGCCGCCGTCACCGGCGACGTGCAGAAGGGCCTGTTCTTCCGCGGCGCCTCCAGCCTGCCGTTTGGTTCCGCCATTCGCCCCGTGCGAGAATTGATGCATTATCTGCTGACTGGCGAAAAACCCGTCTTCACATGACCTCCACGGCGCTGCAGGTTTCCGACACCTACCCGGCATCCCCTTCCGGCATTCGTGCCGCGGAAGGAACTGCCGGGGCGTCCCTGGACCTGCTGCGCATCGTGCGCATCAACGAACAGATCAAGGCGGTGGTGGCCGTCGCCTTCAAGATCAACATCATGGCCCTGAACGCCATCTTCCTGGCCAAGCGGGCCGGCAGTGCCGCCCTCGGCTTCGGCGTTCTCTCCAACGAATTGCGCGTCTTTTCCCGGGACCTGCGGACCCAGATGGAGTCCCTGCGCCAGCTGATCCACGCCTCCGTGGTGGAAGTGTCCCGCCTGCTGCAGCATTCCCGCTATTCCCGCCTGCTGGCGGCCGGTGTCCAGCTTTCCGGCGGCAACGCCCGCCTGGAAGAGGTGCTGCGCCGGCGCGACCGGGAGGCCCAGGCGCGGCGCGAGACCCTTTCCCGCCTGCGGCGTGAGCTGAAGCTGGCCCTGGAAGATGCGTTCCAGCTGGTGGAGCTGGGCGGCGTGCTGGCCAAGTCGGCTAAGATCGAAGCCGCCTACGGGCAAAGCTTCGCCGGGGCCCTGGCCCAGGTTTCCGGCGAGTTCGACGGGATTGTCGAAGAGATCCGCGGTTCCCTGGAGACCCTGAAAAAATCCAGCTTCTTCGGGGGGAGATAATGAAAAAGACCCAGACCATCTTTCAGGACGGCACCCACAAATGGGTGGCCATCGTGCGCGATCCGGAACGTCCCGACTCCCTCATCGACACCAATGAGTACCTGGTGGCCAACGGCGTCCAGGGGCTGATCCTGGACCCGGGCGGCGCCGAGATTTTCCCGGCGGTGTTCTCCGCCCTGGCGGCCGAGTTCGATCCGTCCGCAGTGGTCGGCCTGTTCGCTTCCCACCAGGACCCGGACATCATTTCCTCCCTGGCCATGTGGCTGGAATTCAATCCCAAGATGCACTGCTACACCAGCTGGCTCTGGGAGAGCTTCATTCCCCATTTCGGCGGCACCAGCGACACCTTCGTGCCCATTCCCGACGAGGGTATGGAGATCGGCCTCAACGGCCTCACCCTGACTGCGGTGCCGGCCCACTACCTGCATTCCTCCGGCAATTTCCACCTCTACGACCGCCAGGCCCGCATGTACTTCTCCGGCGACGTCGGCGCAGCCCTGTTGCCGCCCGAGGAGGCAGGTCTGTTCGTCGAGGATTTCGATCGCCACATCAAGCACGCCGAAGGCTTCCACCGCCGCTGGATGGGCTCCAACGAAGCCAAGCGCCGCTGGTGCGAACGGGTGGCCCAGATGGAAATCGACATGCTCTGCCCCCAGCACGGCGCCATCTACCAGGGAGCCGACGTGCAGCGCTTCATCAACTGGTTCGACGAGCTGCAGGTCGGCATCCTGCGCGGCTGAACGGCCTCCCGCCCTCCTGTTTCGCCCGGCGCCGGACACCTGTCCGGCGCTTTTGATTCCAGTCAAGGAGTCCTCCTGCCGGGCTGGGCAGAATCCGCCTGAACCCCAGAGAGGAAGCAGGCATGACCCCCATCCGAGACTACATGAGTGGCGACCACCGCCGCTGCGACGACCTGTTCGCGGCCGTGGAGCAGTCCCTCTCCCAACCCGACCCGGCCTTGCCGGCCCAGCTCTTCGCCGATTTCTGCCAAGCCACCCTGGCCCATTTCCAGGCGGAAGAGGAAGCCCTCTTTCCCGCCTTCGAGCAGGCCACCGGCATCCGCATGGGGCCCACCCAGATGATGCGGCTGGAACATGTGCAGATGCGCAGTCTCATGGACGAAGCGCGCCAGGCCCTGGCCGCCGGCGACCAGGACGACTACCTTGGGGCGGCCGAGACCCTGCTGATCCTCATGCAGCAGCACAACCTGAAGGAAGAAAACGTCTTGTATCCCATGTGCGACGAACACCTGGCCGGGCATGCCGGCGAGCTGCTGCCCCTGCTGCAGAAGACCACCGGGAGTGCCCAGTCATGAGTGCCCGCGACGAAGCCTCCCTGGTGGTGGATGCCCGCATGATGGAGCCGCCCGAACCCTTCGTGCGCACCATGGAGGGCCTGGATGAGCTGAAGGACGGGGAAAAGATGCTGCTCCTGCTCTACCGGGAGCCCCATCCCCTGTACCGCACCCTGGTGAACAACGGCTATACCTACCGTTCCCAGACCGCAGAAGACGGCACGGTGGAGATTCTCATCTGGAAGGTGGCGGCCTGAGGTCCCTGGCGCCGGCCCGTCGCCGCTGATCGTCACGCCGCCGCCCAGGACGCTTCCCATGCAAGCCATGCTGTCCTTCGACCAGGCCCCGCCCCTGGCGGCGCCCCTGCGCTTCTTTCTCACCGCCCCCCTGTTCGCGGCGGCCGCCGGCCTGCTCCTGCTGATCCTCGGGCCGGAGCTGCTGGCCTCCCGCTGGACCGCCGGGGCCCTGGCCTTCACCCATCTGCTGACGGCCGGCTTCATGTTGCAGACCATGGTCGGCGCCCTGCTGCAGATCCTGCCGGTGGCCACCGGCGCCGGCGTGGCCCGGCCCCTGGGCGTGGCCCGGGCGGTGCACGGCCTGCTTACCCTGGGGCTGCTGTTCCTGGTGGGGGGCTTCCTCACCTACCGCAGCGAACTGTTCCAGGGCGCCCTGTTGTGTCTCGGCGGCGGCGTCCTCATCTTCCTCGTTGCCGTCGGCCGGGCCCTGGCCCAGATTCCCATGGGCAGCACCATCCAGTGGGCCCTCAAGCTGGCCGTGGCCGGCCTCGGCGTGACGGTGCTGCTGGGCCTGTCCATGCTGGTCAACCTGGCCTGGGGGCTGTCCTGGCCCCTGCTGGAAATCACCGGCATCCACCTGGCCTGGGGCCTGGTGGGCTGGGGCGTGCTGCTGCTGTCCGGCGTCGCCTACGTGGTGGTGCCCATGTTCCTCCTGACGCCGGCTTTTCCCGGCTGGCTGACCCGGCTCCTGGCGCCCCTGCTGTTCCTGCTGCTGGCCCTGTGGAGCGGCGCCGAGGCGGCCGGCTGGGGCGGTGCCCCCCTCCTGGCGGCCCTGGTGGCGGCCGGTTGCGGCACCTTTGCCCTGGCGACCCTGTGGTTGCTGGTGCGCAGCAAGCGGGCCCGGCTCGATGCCACCCAGCGCTACTGGCGGCTGGGGCTGGCCTGCGCCGTCGGCGGGGCGGCCCTGTGGGCGGTGGGGCAGCTGTGGCCGGCCCTGGGCCTGTGGCCCGGGCTGCCCCTGCTGCTGGGCATGCTCCTGCTGGTGGGCGGGTTCATGTCGGTGATCACCGGCATGCTGTACAAGATCGTGCCCTTCCTCATCTGGCTGCATCTGCAGAACGCAGGTCAGGGGCGGGTGCTGGCGCCGAACATGAAGCGCATCCTGGCCGAGAGCGCCATGGCGCGGCAGATGGCGGCCCATGCCGCTTCCCTGGCCCTGCTGCTGGCCGCCGTGGTCCGCCCCGCCTGGTTCGCCTGGCCGGCCGGACTGGCCCTGCTGCTGTCCAACCTGTGGCTGCTGGTGAACCTCTGGCGCTGCCTGCAGGTCTATCGGCGGCACCTGCGGCATATCGGCGAGCAGCTCGCCGCGGCTGCCTGATTTTTCGGAGATTCCATGTTCAAGGCCTTTTTCAGCGCCCCCCACCGGGTCATGTTCGCCCTCGGCGCCCTGCAGAGCCTGCTGGCGGTGCTGTTCTGGGCGGCGGACCTGGGCGGCCGCTATGCCGGCCTCTATGGGGCTCCGGCCTGGGCCCTGCCCGGCATCTGGCTGCATGGGGCCCTGATGCTATTCGGCCTGTTCCCGCCCTTCATCTTCGGCTTTCTCATGACGGCCCTGCCCAAGTGGGTGAGCGCCCCGGCCCTGACGCGGGGCCAGTACCTGCCGGCCTTCGCTCTGCTGGCCGGCGGCTGGCTGCTCTTCTGGGGCGGCCTGCTGGCGGCGCCCCTGGCCGTGTCCGGCCTGGTGGTGGCGTCCCTCGGCTGGCTGTGGGGCTTGGTCGCCCTGGCCCGGGCCGTGACCTGGCCCCAACCCCGGGGCTTCGCCCCGGACCGTTCCCACGCCTACGCGCTGCTGGCCGCCCTGGGTCTGGGCCTGGTCGCCCTCTGGGCCTATGCCTGGGGCCTGGCGGCCATGGCCGGCGATGGGGTGCGGGCCGGCATCGAGCTGGGGCTGTGGGGCTGCCTGCTGCCGGTGTTCTTCATCGTCAGCCATCGCATGCTGCCCTTCTTCACTGCAGCGGTGCTGAAGAACTACACCATCTACCGCCCCATGCCCCTGCTGTGGCTGGTGCTGACCTGCTTCCTCGGCCACGCCCTGCTGGCCCTGGTCGGCTGGCACGGAGCCCTGTGGCTGCCGGACGCCGTTGCCGCCGCTGTGGTCATTCATTTCTCCTGGAAGTGGCAGCTTCGGCGCAGCCTGGCGGTGCCCATGCTGGCCATGATCCATGGCGCCACCGTCTGGCTGGGCCTGGGGCTGGTGCTCTATGCCTGCCAGGGGCTGGCCCTGGCGCTGGGCGGCAGCTTCGGCGGCCTGGCGCCCCTGCACGCCATCAGCATCGGCTATTTCGTTTCCATGCTGCTGGGCATGGTCACCCGGGTCACCCTGGGGCATTCGGGCCGGCCCATCAACGCCGGGGATCAGACCACCTGGCCCCTGTTCTGGCTGTTCCAGAGCGTGCCCCTGCTGCGCATCGCCGGCGAGTTCCTGCCCCTGTCCGGCCCCTTCAACCTGCAGTGGCTGGCCAGCCTGGCCTGGCTGCTGGTGTTCGCCCTGTGGGTGCGGCGCCACGGCGCCATGTACCTGCGGCCCCGGCCCGACGGCCAGCCCGGCTGACGGATCGCGGAGCCATCCCATGTACCTGGCCCTCAAGCATCTGCACATCACCTGCGTCGTCCTCTCCGGCCTCGGATTCCTCCTGCGCGGATTTTGGATGCTGCAGGAGTCGCCCCGCCTGCAGGGGCGCCTGCCGCGGGTGGCGCCCCATGTGGTGGACACCCTGCTGCTCGGCAGCGCCCTGGCCCTGGCCTTTCTCTCCGGCCAGTATCCCTTCGTCCAGGGCTGGCTGACGGCCAAGGTGCTGGCCCTGCTGGCCTACATCGGCTGCGGCAGCGTGGCCCTCAAGCGGGGGCGCAGCAAGGCGGTACGGGGCATCTTTTTCGTCATGGCCCTGTCGTGTTTCGCCTATATCGTTTCCGTTGCCCTGACGCGTCATCCCGCCGGCTTCTTCGCCGGTCTGTGAAAGGAATTGCATGAGCCACAGCCTGTTGGGCGCCGCCGCCCCCAGTTTCGACGAACCCCTGGAAATGCTGGATGCCTGTCACGGTCGCATCCAGGCCCAGATCGAGACCCTGCGCCGCCTGGTGCAGCACCTGCCCCGGCACGGTGCCGACCAGGCTGCCCGGGAGGCGGCCCAGGGCGTGCTGCGCTATTTCTCCGTGGCCGCTCCCCATCACCATGCGGACGAGGAGGATGACCTCTTTCCCGCCCTGCGGGCGAGCCAGGCGGTGGCCCGGGAAGCGGCGGTGGCGGCCCAGGTGGAGGCCCTCATCGAGCGCATCCTGGCCGACCACCGGCGCATGGACCGGGCCCGGGACGAGGTGCTGGCCCGCCTGCAGGCCATCGTCGCGGCCCAGCCGGGGGAATGCAGCGAGGCCCTGCCGGCGGCCATGGTGGAAGGGCTGGCCGAGCTTTATCTGGGACACATCGATCTGGAAACCCGGGAGCTGCTACCCCTGGGGCGGCGCCTGCTGTCCCCCGTGCAGGCGGCCGCCGTCGGCCGCAGCATGGCGGCACGGCGGGGGGCGGTGTTTCCGGAAGGGGAGCAGTAGGACTGCCGGCACTCCTGGACTAAGCCCGGGCAATAATCCGGGCAATAAAAAAAGCGGCTCCGTGGAGCCGCTTTTTGTTCGATGCTTGCCCGGGATCAGGCTGACTGGTGGGTCATCAGCTTTTTCAGGCCCGGGATGTCCAGGATGCGGATGTGCTTCTGCTGCACGGCGATCAGACCTTCTTCCTGGAAGCGGGAGAAGGCGCGGGAAACGGTTTCCAGCTTGAGGCCCAGGTAGCTGCCGATTTCTTCCCGGGTCATGCGCAGGTAGAACTCGGCGTGGGAATAGCCGCGGGCGGTGAAGCGCTGGGAGAGATTGAGGAGGAAGGCAGCCAGCCGCTCTTCCGCCCGCATGGTGCCGAGCAGCATCATGACCCCGTGGTCGCGCACGATCTCCCGGCTCATCACCTTGTGGAAGTGGTGCTGCAGGGCCACGATCTCCCGGGACAGACCTTCCAGGCGGGGGAAGGGGATGATGCAGACTTCGCTGTCTTCCAGGGCCACCGCGTTACAGGAATGGTGTTCGGTGCTGATGCCGTCCAGGCCCAGCAGCTCGCCGGCCATCTGGAAGCCGGTGACCTGGTCGCGGCCGTCTTCCAGCAGCACGTCGGTCTTGAAGAAACCGGCGCGGATGGCGTAGATGGATTCGAAGGCCTCCCCGGCCCGGTACAGGTGGTCGCCGCGCTTGATCTTGCGGCGGGTACTGACCAGTTCGTCCAGCTTGGACATCTCGGTCTCGTTGAGACCGTAGGGAAGACACAGTTCTTGCAGGTTACAGTTCGAGCAGGCGGTCTTGATGACCGACAGGGTAATTTCTTGGGCGCTGGTCTTCTTCAACGGCATGCTGTTCCTCGCTGGGCCAAGGGCGTTCGGATGGTGGTAACCTGCGCCGGAAGGCCCTTTGGAAGCCTTTGATCCAGGTCAACGTGCCCCAGTTCCTGCACCACGATAATAAGCCGCACCTAATGTGTGGTTCTGCAACGACTGTTTTTCAATGACATTTACCGCCAACAACCTGGTTTTCGATCCCCAGATCATCCGCCGCTTCGACGTCAATGGACCGCGCTACACGTCCTATCCGACGGCTGACCGTTTTGTCGAAGCCTTCGATGCCGAGGCCCTGAAGCTGTGGTTGGGCAAACGCAACATCGGCGGTATCAGCCGACCGCTGTCATTATACTTCCACATCCCCTTCTGTAACACCATCTGCTACTACTGCGCCTGTAACAAGATCATCACCAAGGATCACGGCCGTAGCGCCAAGTACATCAAGTACCTGGGCAAGGAGATGGCCCTGCAGGCCGAGTACCTGCTGGACGGGGATCGGGAAGTCTCCCAGCTGCACTGGGGCGGCGGCACGCCCACCTTCCTCTCCCATGAGGAAATGCACCAGCTGATGGACCTCACCCACCGCCATTTCAAGCTGGTGGATGGGGCCGAGATTTCCATCGAAGTGGATCCGCGCAAGGTGGACCGGCCCACCGTGGCCCTGCTCGGCGAGCTGGGCTTCAACCGCATGAGCCTGGGCGTCCAGGATTTCGACGAGCGGGTGCAGCAGGCCATCAATCGCATCCAGACCGAGGAAGAAACCTTCACGGTGATGGACCAGGCGCGCAAGAGCGGCTTCAAGTCCATCAGCGTGGACCTCATCTACGGCCTGCCCCACCAGACGGTGATGGGCTTCAACCGCACCCTGGAGCGGGTCCTGGCCATGGACCCGGAGCGTCTCTCCATCTACAACTATGCCCACCTGCCGGGCCTCTTCAAGCCCCAGCGGCGCATCAACGAGAGCGACCTGCCCAACGCCGACACGCGCCTGCAGCTGCTCTCCCTGGCCATCAAGAAGCTGACCGATGCTGGCTACGTCTTCATCGGCATGGACCACTTCGCCAAGCCGGACGACGAGCTGGCCGTGGCCCAGCGCCAGGGCCGGCTGCACCGCAATTTCCAGGGCTACTCCACCCATGCGGACTGCGACATGCTGTCCTTCGGCATTTCCTCCATCGCCAAGGTGGGGCCCACCTACAGCCAGAACTACCGCACCCTGGACGAGTACTACGACCGCCTGGACGCCGGCGTGCTGCCGGTGCTGCGGGGCATCGAGCTGACCGCCGACGACCTGCTGCGTCGTTCCATCATCCAGGCCCTGATGTGCCATTTTGAAATTTCCACCGAGTCCATCGAAATCGCCCACCTGATCGACTTCAAGAAGTACTTCGCCGCCGAGCTGGAGGACCTGAAGGAACTGGAGCGGGGCGGTCTGGTGAAGGTGGACGACAAATGGATCACCGTGCTGCCCCCGGGACGTCTCCTGGTGCGGGCCATCTCCATGGTGTTCGACAAATATCTGCGCGCCGATCGGCAGCGCACCCGTTACAGCAAGGTCATCTGACCGGGCTACGGGATACCGCGTTTAACTTGAGGCAAGCCTCAGGGGGGAAAAGCCGGGCGCTGGGGGAAACCCCAGTGCCCGGTATAATTTTGGCCATGGCCTTTTTCACTTTCCGCACGGCGCTCCCACGTGGCTGACTCTTTCCTGCCCACCCTGCTTTCCGTCCTCCTCGTCGGCTTTCTCGGCGGCACCCACTGCATCGGCATGTGCGGCGGCATCGTCGGTGCCCTGTCCCTGGGGCAGGCCGGAGGCAGCCGCTGGTCCCTGCATCTGGCCTACAACCTGGGGCGCATCGCCAGCTACGGCCTGGCCGGCCTCCTGGCGGGGGCCGTCGGCGCGGCCGGCGCCCACCTGGGAGAGCAATGGTCCCTGCGTCTGGTGCTCTACGTGCTGGCCAACCTGATGCTGGTGGCCCTGGGCCTCTATCTGCTCGGTGCCACCCAGGCCCTGGCGTGGACCGAGCGGGCAGGCCAGGGCCTGTGGCGCCGTCTGCAGCCCTTTTCCAAACGTTTTCTGCCCGCCCGTAGCCCGGCTCAGGCCTTTCCCCTGGGCTTGCTGTGGGGCTGGCTGCCCTGCGGTCTGGTATACAGTGTGCTGACCACCGCCCTGGTGAGCGGCAGCGCCGCCCGGGGCGGCGCGGTGATGCTGGCCTTCGGCCTGGGCACCCTGCCCAATCTGCTGCTGGCCGGCCTTCTGGCGGCGCGGCTGAAGGATTTCGTGCGGCGCCCCTGGGTGCGCGGCATCGCCGGGCTGAGCGTGCTCGGCTTCGGCCTGTGGGGCCTGCTGGGCGCCTGGCGCCTGGCCCATAACATCTAGAAATACTGAGGAGCAGACGATGCTGAATTTCCTGCTGGCGGTCGATGGTTCCGCTTGTTCCCTGCGGGCCGTGGATCACCTGATCTCCCGCCTCTCCTGGTACCGGGAAGTGCCGACGGTGCACCTGCTCTACGTGCATCCGCCCATTCCCGACGGCCGGGTGCAGCGCCACCTGGGCCACGAAACCCTGGAGCGCTACTACCGGGAGGACAGCGTGGAACGCCTGGAGGCGGCCGAGGCCAAGCTCAAGGCCGCCGGGGTGGCCTACCAGCGGCACATCCACGTGGGCCAGCCGGGGGCCGTCATCGCCCATCAGGCCGCCGAACTGGGGGCCGACCTGGTGCTGCTCGGCAGCCACGGCTGGAGCGCCATCGCCGGGGCCGTCATGGGCTCGGTGGCCACCCGGGTGGTGCATGAAACGAGCGTTCCCGTTCTGCTGGTGAAATAGGCGGCAGGCCGTCTGCCAGCGCAGCCGGCCTGATCCCCGGCATGAGCGGGCGGGGAGGAGGGCTGCGTTCATCCCCGCGCAACGAAGAAACCCCTGGCCGTGCCGGCGGTCTGTAACCATGGGGTTTGAGCCCCTCTGTTACTGGCGGCTAAGGGCGCCTGCGCCCATAATTAGCCATTGCTAATGTTTCTTGCCGAGTTGCCCGTGTCCCAGTCCCCTGCCGCTCCTTCTTCCTCCCGCCTCGACCTGCCCATCGCCGGCATGACCTGCGCCGCCTGTTCGGCCCGCATCGAGAAAGTGCTCAACCGCCTGCCTGGCGTGGAGGCCAGCGTCAATCTGGCGGCGGAGCGGGCCAGCGTCGCCTTGAGCGGCGGGGAAACCACGCCCCAGCGGGTGGTGGAAGCCATCGAGAAGGCCGGCTTTTCCGTGCCGCCGGCCACGGTGGAACTGGAACTCACGGGCATGACCTGCGCCGCCTGCGCGGCCCGCATCGAGAAGGTGCTGAACCGCCTGCCCGGCGTCGAAGGGGCGGTGAACCTGGCCGCCGAGCGGGCCCGCATCCGCTACGTGCCGGGTCTGGCGGATACGGCCCGGCTGATCAGCGCCGTGGAAAAGGCCGGCTTCGGCGCCCGGGTGGCCAGCGATACCACCCGGGAAGAGGAAAAGGCCCGCAAGGCCGCCCTCTACGCCGCCGAGAAGCGGCGCTTCTTCATCGCCGCCCTGCTCACCCTGCCCCTGGTGGCACAGATGGTCACCATGTTCGGTCCGGCGCCGGAAAATGGCCACAGCGACCTGCTGCCCCGTTGGCTGCAACTGCTGCTGGCCACTCCGGTGCAGTTCTGGATCGGCTGGCGCTTCTACGACGGCGCCTACAAGGCCCTGCGTGGTGGCGGTGCCAACATGGACGTGCTGGTGGCCCTGGGCACTACCATGGCCTACGTCTTTTCCCTGGTGGTGACCCTCTTCGGGCTGGAGCACCAGCACGTCTATTTCGAAGCCTCCGCCGCCGTCATCACCCTGGTGCTGCTGGGCAAGCTGCTGGAGGCCCGGGCCAAGGCCAAGACCACTGCCGCCCTGGAAGCGCTGGTGCGCCTGCAGCCCAAGACCGCCCGGGTCGAACGCAATGGTGAACTGGTGGAGCTGGACGTGGCCCTGCTCATTCCCGGCGACGTCTTCATCGTCCGCCCCGGCGAAGCGGTGCCGGTGGATGGGGAGGTGATCGAGGGCGCTTCCAGCGTCAATGAAGCCATGCTCACCGGCGAGTCCATGCCTGCCGGCAAGCAGGCGGGCGACGCCGTCTTCGCCGCCACCAGCAACGGTCAGGGCATGCTGCGCTGCCGCGCCACCGGCGTCGGCGAACACACTTTGCTGGCCGGTATCATCCGCCTGGTGGCCGAGGCCCAGGGCTCCAAGGCGCCGGTACAGCGGCTGGCCGACAAAATCTCTGCCATTTTCGTGCCGGTGGTCTGCGCCATCGCCCTGGTCACCTTCGGCCTGTGGTGGTGGCTGGGGGGCGATTTCACCACCGCCCTGGTCAATGCGGTGGCGGTGCTGGTCATCGCCTGCCCCTGCGCCCTGGGACTGGCTACGCCCACCGCCATCATGGTGGGCACCGGCCGGGGCGCCGCCGCCGGCATCCTGGTGAAGAATGCGGAAGCCCTGGAGCGGGCAGAAAAGCTGAAGGTGCTGGCGGTGGACAAGACCGGCACCCTGACCCGGGGCGAACCGGCGGTGACCGACATCGTCGCCCTGGGCACCGGCGAAGACGAGGTGCTGGCCCTGGCGGCCGCTCTGGAGCAGGGCTCGGAACATCCCCTGGCACGGGCCGTGCTGGCTGAGCAGAAGGCCCGGGGCCTGGCGATGCAGGCGGTGAGCGGCTTTGCCGCCGTGGCCGGCCACGGGGTCGAAGGGACGGTGTCCTCCCGGGCCCTGCTGCTGGGCAGCCCGTTCTGGGCGGCGGAGCGGGGTGCCACGGTGGAGAATGGCGTCCTTGCGGCCTTGCAGGGGCAGGGCAAGACGGTGGTGGTGCTGGCTGAACAGCAGGCCGGTGGCAGCGTGGCCCTGGGCCTGATCGCCATCGCCGATCCCCTGCGGGAGAGTTCCAAGGCCGCGGTGGCGCGCTTGCAGGCCCTGGGTGTGGAAGTGGTGATGCTCACCGGTGACAACCGGGCCACGGCGGCGGCCATTGCCGCCCAGGCCGGCATTACCCACTTCGAGGCGGAAGTGCTGCCCGGCGACAAGGCAGCAGCGGTGCAGAAACTGAAACAGGGCGGCCGTCTGGTGGCCATGGCCGGCGACGGCATCAACGACGCCCCGGCCCTGGCCGCGGCGGATGTCAGCTTCGCCATGGGCGCCGGTTCCGACGCCGCGGTGGAGGCCGCCGACCTGACTCTGGTGAAGAGCGACCTCATGGGCGTGGCCCACGCCATTGCGCTTTCCCGGGCCACCCTGTCGAAGATCCGGCAGAACCTTTTCTTCGCCTTCATCTACAACGTGCTGGGCATTCCCCTGGCCGCCTTCGGCCTGCTCAACCCGGTGGTGGCCGGCGCCGCCATGGCCTTGAGTTCGGTGTCGGTGGTGAGCAATTCCCTGCTGCTGCGGCGCTGGTTGCCGAAATAGGGGCGTTAGCCACAGAGGACACAGAGTTCACAGAGGGTTCTTTGTCGTGGCTAATGTCTGTTCTTCGTCGATAGTCGGCCTTGAAGCATCCGACGGTTTTAAACTCTGTGTTCTCTGTGCCCTCTGTGGCCAAGTTTTTAAGTGAGGATTCAATGGCAACAACAACCATCCCCGTCGGCGGCATGAGCTGCCAGAAATGTGTGGCCTCCCTTACCGGCGTGCTGTCCAAGCTGCCCGGCGTGGAAAAGACCGAAGTGGTGCTGGAGCCGGGCCAGGCCACCGTCACTTACGATCCGGCCCAGGTGGACGAGGCCCGCTTGCGGGAAGCGGTGGAGGATGCGGGCTTCGACGCCCTGTAACTCTCCCGGTCCCGGCATGAAAAAGCCGCCTGCCCATTGCCGGGCGGCGGCTTTTGTTTTGTGGGGCGGCCGAGCGCTCAGGCCGGCGTCGCCTCCACCCAGATGCGATGGGCGATCTCGTGTTCCAGGGCCAGTTCCACCTGTTCGCAGAGGACCACGGTGAGGGGCTGCTGGCGCAGTACCTGGATGGCGTGGGGCGGCACCAGGCCGTAGGCGTGGAGCTGTTCGGCCAACACTGCGGGGATGTCCGCATCGAAGTGGGCCAGGTTGGCCCGGGTGCCTTCGGGGATGCCGGTGAGGCGCAGGGCTTCGTGGGTGGCGGGGCTCATGCGAACAGTCTCAGCAGGTGGTTGAGGATGCCGCCGATGAGGAAGGCGGTGGGAATGATCAGGGCCAGCAGCACCACGGCCACCTTCAGGCCCTGTTCCTTGACGATCATCATGACGCTGGCGATGCAGGGCACGAACAGGGTGATGGTGACCATGCCGACCACGGCCTGGATGGCCGAGAGGTGCTCGGTCATGGCGAACAGGCCGGTGGCGCCGAAGTCCCGCCGCAGGAAGCCCATGACGAAGGCGGCGCTGGCCTCCTTGGGCAGGCCCAGCCAGCCGGAGACCAGGGGCTCGCCGGCCTCGATGATGGCCGGCAGGGCGCCGATCTTGTCCAGGGCGAACATGAGGAAGGTGCCGATGAGGAAGAGGGGAATCACCTCCACCAGATACCACTTCAGGCGGCCGCCGGTCTTCTTCAGCACATTGCCCAGCACCGGCCAGCGCAGGGGCGGTAGCTCGGTCATAAGGGGAATGCGCTTGCCCGGGATGAGGCGGGAGGCGAGCCAGCCGGAACTGAGCAGCACCACCAGGATGCACACGGCCCAGGTCAGCAGGGCGCCGAAGGAAACGCCGCCGAGGAGGCCCAGCACCACGCCCAGCTGGGCTGAACAGGGGATGGCCAGGGCCAGCAGGAAGGTGGTGATGAGACGCTCCCGCGGCGTGGCCAGGATGCGGGTGGTGAGGGTGGCCATGGTAACGCAGCCCAGGCCCAGCACCATGGGCAGCACGGCCTTGCCGTTGAGGCCGATGGCGGCGAAGGTGCGGTTGGCGATGACCGTCAGGCGCGGCAGGTAGCCCGAATCCTCGAGGATGCCGAAGGCGAAGAAGAAGGTGGTGACGATGGGCAGGATGAGGGCCAGGGCGTAGGTCATGCCCATGGTCCACAGGCCGTACTCGCCCACCAGCAGCTCGACGATCCAGGGGATGGAGACGTGGTTCTGCACCAGCTCGGTGAAGGCCGGATTGAGGACGCCGCCGAAGAAGTCCTCCTCGAACAGGCCCACCAGGGTGCTGGCGCCGAAGACGCCGACGAACTCATAGAGCAGGAACAGCACGCCCAGCAGGATGGGCCAGCCCCACACCGGATGCACCGCCAGCTGGCCGGCGGTGAGGGGTTTGCCGCTGGCCGGCTTCTTTCCTTCCCGGGCCACGGTGCGGGTGAGGGCCTCGGCGGCCCGGCCCCGTTCGCCGGAGAGGAGGGCGGCCAGGGGCTGGCCGGTGAATTCCCCTTCCAGGTTCAGGCGCAGGGCGGCGAGGAGGGCGGCGGTCTTGGGGAAGTGCTGGTCGAGCCAGGCTTCCAGTTCCGGGTCGTGGCCCAGGTAGAGGATGGCCAGGCCCCGGGCCGAGAGGTGGGCATGGGGCACGTCGCTGGCGAACTGGGCGGCGAGGCGGCCGATGGCGCTTTCCACGGCGTCGTCGTAGCAGAGCAGGGGCTCGGGCCGGGCCGCCTTGGCGAGGGCGGCCTCCAGGGCGCCGACGCCTTCGTTGCGGGTGGCGACGCCGCTGATGACGGGAATGCCCAGGGCTTCGGCCAGCAGCTTGTCATCGACGCCGATGCCCCGCTGTTCGGCCTCGTCGGCCATGTTCAGCATCAGCACCATGGGCACCCCCAGGTCCGCCAGCAGGGCGGTGAGGGTCAGGGTGCGGCGCAGATTCTTGGCGTCGCCCACCTGCACCAGGCAGTTCAGGTTTTCCTGCAGCAGGGCCCGGAGGGTGGCCCGCTCGTCGTCGCTGCGGGAGGGCAGGGAGAGCACCCCCGGGGTGTCCAGCACCTGCTGTTCCTTGTGGATTTTCAGGGTGGCCCGGGAGACTTCCACGGTAGTGCCCGGATAGTTGGACACATTGACGTAGGTGCCGGTGAGGCGGTGGAAGAGGACGGACTTGCCGACGTTGGGGTGGCCTACCAGGGCCACCACCAGGCCGGCGGGAGCGGCGGCCGCTGCTTCGTTGTCGGCCAGGGGGGAAGGACGGGTGCTTTCTGCGGAGGTTTCCATCGGCTGCCTGGGGTGGGTGGCTGGGAGGCGGGGCTTCAGTGCCGGGGAGCGGGGTGCGCTGCGGCGGTCTGGGCAGGGCTGCGCTCCAGGGGCCCCAGGGTCAGCCCGAGAAGGAGTACCAGGGAGGCGGCAAGGACGGAACGCAGCATGGAAGACCCCGAAAGGTGGCCGCCGGAATGTGAGGAAGCGGAGCGGCAATGGCGCTAATGATAACTTATCTCATTTGAGTTTGACAGTTGAGATTGCAGGCGAGGCCACCAGCACGAAATCCCAGCCGTCCGGGAGGAGGGCTGGGAGCCAGTCGGGGCGCGCCTTTTCAGGCGGTCAGGGCGGTCGGGTCCGGGGCGCCTACCAGACGAAGAAGACCACGTACCAGATCGCGCCGATCAAGGCCGGGGCCAGGGTATAGATGGAGAAGGCCGCCACGCGCCGACCCCAGGCCGGGGTGGTCTGCAGCACCAGGCGCAGCCCCAGCCACAGGGCGAAGCCGATGCCCAGGGCGAGGATGGCGATGCGGGCATCCGGCACCCAGGGCAGGATCACCCGTTCGCCCTTGAGCTGGCTCAGGGTGAGCATGGAAAGACCGAGGAAGACGTTGGCCCCGGCAAGGGGCACCAGGCCCAGGGCCAGGCGCCGCCAGGGCAGCTGGGGGCTGGCGACGATGCGGCTGGCCAGGGCGACGA
Organism: Azospira oryzae; assembly: GCF_004217225.1. Classification (GTDB taxonomy): domain Bacteria; phylum Pseudomonadota; class Gammaproteobacteria; order Burkholderiales; family Rhodocyclaceae; genus Azospira; species Azospira oryzae. The sequence continues at coordinate 135,505 of NZ_SHKM01000003.1, read as the reverse complement.
CGCCGAGCAGGGCCAGGGCAATGGCGCAGCCGCCGCCCAGGATGTAGGCCAGGATGCACAGACCGTCGAGCCAGGTGAAGACGTCGCCTACCTCCGGGTAGTGGGTGAGCAGCCACCAGGGGGCATTGTCCTGCAGCAGGAGGAAGGAGTCGTGGTCGATGAGCCAGTTGGCGGCGGCGGTCTTCAGGGCCACGAACCAGGGGCTGACGGTCCACTGGAAGGCCGCGGTGGCGATGCCGAGGACGCCGAAGAGCAGGGTCATGGCCTCGCCGGTGTGGATCTGTTCCGCCTTGCTGGCGAGGATTTCCGCGTCGGGGCGGCGGGGCGACAGCTGCACCGCCTCCCGGTGGCCGGCGCAGCGGCCGCAGGCATGGCAGTCGGAGGCTCCGGTCATGCGCCGGATGTCCACCAGGGGGGCGCAATTGACTGGCTGGGCCGGCGCTGCGGCCGTATCCCAGGCGGCCCGGTCCACCCGGAAGTGCACCGGGGCGACCTTGGCCAGGAGGGAAAAGACGCCGGAGGCGGGGCACAGGTGGCGGCACCACACCCGCTTGCCCTTGCCGTAGAGCAGGCCCACCGCCACGGCGGCGACGGAAGAGCCGCCCAGCACCAGCAGGGCGGCCTTGGGGTATTCATAGACGCTGACCAGCTGGCCGAAGACGGTGGTGCACACGAAGGCGACGAAGGGCCAGCCGCCCCACTTGAGCCAGCGCGGGATGGGCAGGTTGAGGCCGCGCCAGCTGACCCATTCGGTGAGGGTGCCCTCGGGGCAGAAGACGCCGCACCAGAGGCGGCCCATGAACAGCATAGAAACCATGACGAAGGGCCACCAGATGCCCCAGAAGAGGAACTGGGCGAAGAGGGTGAGGTTGTCCAGGATGCTGGAGCCTTCCGGCGGCAGGGGCAGGAAGGCGGGGGTGATGACCAGTCCGAAATAGAAAACCACCACCGCCCACTGGATGGCGCGGATGGTGGCTCCATGTTTCTGCATGCCCCGGCCGCAGGCCTGCAGCAGGCCGGCGATGGGACCCCGCCGCTGCGTTGCGGCAGCGGCGGGCAGGGGACGCTTCAAGGTGCTGCTGTGGGCTGGCATGAATCGGCTCGCACGGATGATGGGTTGGGAGTGAAGGAGCGCAGCCGCAGGGCGACGTAGCCCCAGTACAGGGCATAGGCCAGCAGCAGCATGGCGGTGGGCTGGGCCCGATAGCCGGCGAAGGTGGACAGCACCTGGCCGAGACCGCTGCCGTCGTCGAGGACGGCGGAGGTGTCCCACACCAGGTCCATCAGGGTGGGCAGCCAGTCCATGCCGATCAGGCGATCCACGGCGGCGCCGAGGAGGGAGCCGGCCGTCACCAGCAGCACCACCTCGCTGACGCGGAAGACGGTGCGATAGGAGAAGAAGCGGGCGCCCCGGGCCACGGCCCAGGCGGTGAGGCCGGCGATGACAAAGCCCAGGGCGGCCATGCCGTAGAGGCCGAGCAGCTCGCTGCCCTGGCGCTCCGCCGCCATGCCGTAGAGGAAGACCACGGTCTCCATGCCCTCCCGGCCGATGGCCAGGGCCGCCACCAGGGCCACGCCGAGGCGGCCGCCGGTTTCCGCGGCGCGGCTGGCGCCGGCTTCCAGCTCCCGTTTCATGGAGGCGCCGTGGCGGCGCATCCACATCACCATCTGGGTCATCAGCACACAGGCCAGCAGCAGCATGCCGATCTGGAACAGTTCCAGGGACTCGCCGTCGAGCCAGGTCTGGGCGCCGTAGGCGAGAAAGGCCAAGGCCAGGGCCAGCAGGGTGCCGCCGCCGACGCCGCTCCACAGGGTGCGGCGCAGGCGGGAGGCGTCCTCCTGGCGGGCGATCCAGGCCAGCAGCACGCCGACCACCAGCATTGCTTCCAGGCTTTCGCGCCAGACGACAATCAGGGCATTGAGCATGGTTGTCCTCTTACTTGGCGATCAGCAGGCATTCGGCGGTGTCCGGATGGAACTCGCCGAAGATGCGGTAGGTGCCCGGTTGCAGCGGCTGCACCACGACGAAGGAACTGGCCCCGGGGGCCAGCACCTTCTCCATGCGGGGCTGGGTGCTCTCGAACTCCTCCGGGCCGGGGCCCTCGTTGCGGAAGATGATCTTGAACTTGGTCCCGGCCGGCACTTCCAGGCGGTTCGGGATGAGCTTTCCGTCCTTGGCCACGATCTGGAAGGCGGGCAGCTCCGCCGCCGCGGCCGGCGCCGGCCCGACGAACAGGGCGGCGCACAGCAGCAGGGCGGGTACCACGAGGGAAGACAGGCGCATGGCGGCTCCTTAGAAGGTCAGCTGGGCACGCATGCCGAGCACCTTGATGGCCTTGGCCGTGGCGTCGCCGCCGGGCCGTCCCAGGTACTGCAGGTCGGGGGAAAGCTCGAACTGCTTGTTGATGCGGTAGCGGTAATAGACTTCGGCTACGCGTTCGGCGCCGTTGGCGTTGAAGTTGTAGTCCGGAATGCCGTCGCCGTCCGCGTCCACGAAGGACGATTCGCCGGAGAACTCCTTGCTGGTGCGCAGCAGGCCGAAGGCCAGGCCGAGGGAGTCGCCGCCCCGATCCCAGTAGGAACCGCCCAGTTCGGCGCCCAGGGTGAGGGCCTTGTCGAAACGCACGTTGCCGGAGATCTGCTGGCCGTAGCGGCCGAACACGGTGACCGCATCGCCGACGCGCTGGTCGGCGGAAACGCCCAGGCCGGAATGGGATTCCTGGATGCCGGCGAAGGACACTGCCTGTCCGTTGCGCCAGTAGTAGGCCCGGTAGTTGCCGGTGAGGCCGCCGAAGAACTTGCGCTGGGTCTCCATCTGGGCGATGACCATGGGCGAGCTGAAGGAGCGGGTGTAGGTGGAGCCGTTGGCGCCGGCACCGAAGACGCCGAGGGAGAAGCGCCAGGTTTCGGGCTTCTGGGTCTCGTTGTAGTAGGAGACGCGGAAGCCGGGGGAGAAGCCGTTGGCGTCCACCCCGATGTCGCCGCCCGCATCCAGCAGCGGGTTATGCACGAAGACGGTGTTGAGGAACTGACGGGTTTCGTCGTTGGCGGCCGCGTTCTGGTCGAAGAAGACGAAGGGGTCCATCTTGCCGAAGTTGATCTCCAGCTTTTCCCGGGAGCGGGGCTTGTAGCCGCCGAAAGGCAGGGGAATGGTGGCCTGGTACCAGGCCTGGCCCAACACGGCCACGGAGTCGTCCGGATTGCCGCTTTGCACGCGGAAGGCGCTGGCGTTGGGCTTGGCGTAGGAACTCATGCCGTTGAGGCCCTGGCCCTGGCCGAGGCGGAACTGGGCAAAGATGTGACTCTCGGTATCGCCGATATTGGCTAGGGGCAGGGTGACGAAGACGTCGCCCCGGTAGTTGAGTTGGCTGTTGCCGTTGCTGTCGCCGCTGGGCAGGCCCGAGGGGCGCTGGGCCATGGTGGTGAGGCTGATGCCGGCGGTGATGCCGTCCAGGGATTCCACCGTGCGGGCCGCCTTTAGCATGTCGAGGGACTGGAATTCCACGGCCTTCAGGCGGGCGGTGATTTCCGGCTCGTACTGGCTGATGTCGTCGCTGTCCAGACCCTTGGTGATGCGGGCGTTCTGCTCTTCCAGGGTCTTGATGCGCTGTTCCAGGGCCGGGGAGGCTTTCGTCGCCGGGGCGGCCTGGGCCTGCTTTTCCAGTTCCGCGTTGCGCTTTTCCAGCTTCTCCAGGCGCTCGTTCATCCTTTCCAGCAGCTTCAGCAGTTCAGCCTGGTTGCCGGCGGCCTGGGGGGCGGCGAAGGCCGGCGCGCTGCCGGCAATCAGGGCCGCCGTCAGCAGCGCCAGGGGGCGCGGCCGAAGGAGGTTGGTGGTGGCAGCCATGGCTTAGTACCCGCCTTTTTTGCCGATGCCGACGAAGGTGAATTCGTTTTCCACTTCGAAGGGCTTGAACCAGGGGCGCACACCGGTGAGACGGTCGGTATGGCGGCCGAAATGGGCGTGCTTGTTTTCGGTGGGCGGCAGGATGGTGTACTTCACCTTGTACTTGCCCGGGCCGAAGAGCTTGATGTTGTCGCCGTAGTGGGGGCCGTCGTTGGCCACCATGGCCATGAATTCGCCGGAGGTCTTCTGGTCGGAGCCGATCTTGGAGACTTCGTACTTCACCACCAGGTAGGGAATCCAGTGGCCTTCCTCGAAGCCGTTGGGGTTGTTGGCCAGGGCCCGGATGTCGGCCTCGATGTGGATGTCGGATTCCTCGGCCTTGCGCATCATGCCGTCCGGCTCCATGTTCACCGCCTGCAGATAGACGGCGGAAATCTCCATGCCGTAGCGCTGCTGGGGCGTGCCGATGGGGTATTCCACGGCGTTGGCGGAGAAGGACCAGGCAGCAGCGAGGGCTACCAGGGTACGGGCGAAGGGAAGGCGGATGGAAGGCATGACTAGGCTCCTGAGCGGTAATAGGCGGATGTTTTTGGGATACCGCTTTGGCGCGGCTTAATAACAATCTAAGTAAGAATGATTCTCGTGTCAATTGTTCGCGTACGTCAGTTTTGCGACAGGTTTCTGACGGATGCTGCAATGCAAGAACTGGCGGGCTCCGGCGTCGGATCAGGCCATGCCGGGAGATGCCCCGGGGAGGCAACTAGTTCTTTGGTGCTATTGCAATGCAAATGAGAGTTGTTATTATTTGCGATATGCCGTTCAGGCCGTGAGGGCGAAAACGACTCCGGCCTGTCCCGAATCCCGTCATTCCGCTCCATTCTTCCGAGGGGCGAGGAGGTGCCACCATGATTCCCTTCAAGCAGAAGCATGAACCCGTCAATTTGCCGGAGCTGGGCGAGGCCGCCCTGCCGGAACCGGCTGCGGCGGCTCCCGTCCCCAGCGCCGGCTCCCGTCGCAAGCGCCTGTGGGAACTGAAGCACCAGCACCACTGCCCGGTGATCGGCACCTGCCTGCCCCTGGACCTGCTGCGGCGCCTGGCAGCCCGGGCCAAGATTCTCGGTCCCAACATGTCCGACTTCTCCCTGCATACCCAGGCCGTGGGCTTTGCCGAGCAGCGCAACCCCTTTGCCGAGCTGATGCAGCAGGAACTGGAGCGGCGCTACAACCTCACCATCCAGCGCTTCCGCCCGGCCCGGGATGGCGATGCCATCTACCGCTTGTGGCGGGAGGCGGTGGCCTCGGGCCAGGTGGCGGATGCCCTGTGGGCTGCTTGGACCCATCCCCGTTGCGATACGGAGACGGCCCAGCGCATCTACGGCGACATCCACATGCTGTCCCACCAGGCCGGCGCCGCCCACCAGGCGGATGTGAACCGGCTGAAGCAGCTGGAGGCGGAAAATGCCGCCCTCAAGGCCGAACTGCAAGCCCAGCGGGAGAAGGGCGGCCAGCGTCTGGCGGAGAAGATCCAGGAGGCAGAGCTACTGAAGCGCCAGCTGGCGGAGATGGAAGTCTTTGCCTGCGAGCGGGAGGCCCTGGCGGTGCGGGTGGTGGAACTGGAGGCCCGCTGCCGCGAACTGGAAGGGGCCGACGGCGGCCAGAAGGCCCGGGCGGACGCCCTGGCCCTGCGCCTGGTGTCGGCGGAGGATCGCACCAATGCCGCCGAGGCCCGGGTGCGGGACCTGACCCGCCAGCTGGAGGAATCCCGCCGCGATCTGGTGGCGGCCGAGCAGGCCATGGAATCCTGGCTGCTGCTGGACGGCGCGCCGGAAGGCGATGCCTGCGCCCTCTCCGCTGCCTGCGGCCGGGAATGCGCCAGCGGCAAGGATGGTGCCGAGGCTGCCATGCCGCGCCTGGAAGGGCGCAGCGTGCTTTGCGTCGGCGGCCGGCCCGGCCTGGTGGAAACCTACCGTCGGCTGGTGGAGCGGCTGGGCGGCCGCTTCGCCCACCACGACGGCGGCCTGGAGGACAATCCCCGCTTCCTCGACGGGGTGCTGTCCGCCGCCGATGCGGTCATCTGCCAGGCCGGCTGCATCAGCCATGGCGCCTACTGGAAGCTGAAGGACCACTGCAAGCGCACCGGCAAGCCCTGCGTCTATCTCAAGGGGGCCGGCGTTTCCAGCTTCGTGCGCGGTATTTCCGAGGTGGCGGAAGGAGCAGTGGAGTAGTTCCCCTGCTGCCTGAGCGGCAGGGATTTACGTTTTTTGACCTGCATCATATTGAGATCAATTCTCAATAAAGTACAGTGCGGACTTCGATCAACCCGCCGCGATCCAGCCAGCGACAGCAATGCCAGCCAGGCGCGGGGATTCCTTCCGGAGCCCGTCCATGTCAACGCTGTCATCCCTTGTCGCTGTTTCTTCCCCGTCGCGTCAGCGCCCACCTTTCGCCCTGCATCTGCTGGCCCTGAGCCTGGCTTCTGGCTTTGCCTGGGGCGCCGATAACCCCGCTTCATCCGAATCCGCCCTGTCCACCGTCAGCGTCACCGCCAAGGGCTATGCCGCCGACGAGCTGGAAACGCCCCTCAGCACCGTCTCTCTCGATCGGGAGGAAATCGTCCGCCGCGGCGCCAACAATCCGGGGGAACTGCTGCGCGGCGAACCCGGCATCGCTGTCGCCAGCGACGGCGCCCAGGGCCAGAACCCGGTGCTGCGCGGCCTGAAGAAGGAAAGCGTGGTGCTGCTGGTGGACGGCATCCGCCTCAACTCGGCACAGCCCCAGGGGGCCATCGCCTCCTTCATGTCCCTTGGCCTGGCGGAACGGGTGGAGGTGGTGAAGGGCCCGTCCTCCGTGCTCTACGGCAGCGGCGCCCTGGGCGGCGTGGTCAATGTGCGCCTGCCCCAGGCCCAGTTCAAGGCCGGCACCAGCGGTTCGGCCATGGCTTCCTGGGACAGCGCCAGCAACGGCCTGAGGGCCACCGGTGTGGTCAATTTCTCCGCCGGCGACCATGCCCTGATGCTCGGCACCTCCAGCGCCCGCATCGGCGACTACCGCTCCCCCGACGGCAAGGTGGCCAAGACCGGCTACGATTCCGACAGCCTCATCGGCCAGTACCGCTTCCGCATCGACGGCGCCCAGCAGCTGCGCCTCTCCTTCCAGGAGCATACGGACGAGGACGTGTGGTACCCCGGCTCCACCAAGGCGGCCGCCAACCCCATCAAATCCACCACCATCTATTCGCCCAAGCAGAGCCGCCGCCTCATGGAAGCGGGCTATTCCCGCCAGGGCTCAGGCGAGGCGCCGCTGAACCTGGACTTCCGCGTCTACCGCCAGGAGATGGAGCGGCAGATCTATTCCTGGGCCAGCGGCATCAAGCGCAACAACGCCGAGACCAAGGTCTCCTTCGTCACCGAGGGCTGGGATGCCAAGGCCGACTGGCTGGTCCATCCCCAGCACCTGCTTTCCTTCGGCCTCAACGCCTGGGAGATGGAGGCCTCCCCCAACCGGCGCCTGTACCAGGCCGGCAACATGGTGGCCAACAACCCCTTTGCCGACGGCCGCATCGAATCCCTGGGGGCCTACCTGCAGGACGACATGCGCTTCGGCAAGCTCAACGTGCTGGCCGGCCTGCGCCACGACACGGTCAAGGGCAGCGCCGCCTCCATGAACAACGGCGCCGTCAAGAACGGTCTTTCCCGCAGCGACAGCGCCACCTCCGGCAGCCTCGGCGCGGTCTATGAAGCGGCGCCCCTGCTGCGGCCCTATGCCAACCTCTCCCGCGCCTTCCGCGCCGGCGAGATGCGGGAACGCTACGAGTCCTCGCCCCGGGGCGACGGCTACTATTACGTCGGCAATCCCCAGATCAAGCCGGAAGAGGCCACCCAGTTCGAGCTGGGCCTGAAGGGCGCCAGCGCCGACTTCAACTACCACCTGGCGGCCTACCGCAACAGCATCGACAACTACATCACCGGCCAGCCCACCGGCGCCTTCATCAGCGGCCTGCCGGTGAAGGCCACGGTGAACCTGGGCCGGGCCGTCATCGCCGGGGTCGAGGCCTCTGCCCGCTGGCAGGTGCGGCCGGGGCAATGGCTGAACGCCGGCTATTCCCGCCTGCGGGGCGAGAACAAGGACCTGGACGAGCCCCTCTTCCAGATGCCGGCGGACGAACTCTCCCTCGGCTGGGACGGCGCCGTTGCCCAGGGCTGGCGCGCCGACGCCACCCTGCGCCTGGTGGCCCGCCAGGATCGCATCGCCACCCTCTTCAGCCGCGGCAGCGAAAACGCCACCGCCGGCTTCGCCACCGCCGACCTGGGCGCCACCTACCGCTGGTCCCGGCAGAGCTTCCGCGTCGCCCTGAAGAACCTGGCCGACAAGCGCTACCACGAACACCTGGCCGAAGGCGTCAGCGGCAACGAAATCCTGGCCCCCGGCCGTTCCCTCGTTCTCACCTGGAAAGGAGACTTCTGATGCAATTACGCCCCTCCGCCCTGGTCCTGCTGCTGGCCGCCCTGGCCGGCGGCCCGGCCGCGGCCCACGACCACGACGCTGGCAGCGGCAGCGACCAGCGCCAGGTGATCCGGCTGACGCCGGCGGAAAAACATTTCCTGCTCTCGGAAATGCGGGGCTTCGTCGCCATCACCCAGAAGATCATCAGCGCCGCCACCGCCAACGACATGGCGGCGGTGGCCGAGGCCGCCCGGGTGGGCGGTCTCAAGGCGCACCAGAAGGACTTCGCCAACCCGGACAGCCTGGTGCACGGCATCCGCAAGAAAGCGCCCCAGGCCTTCTTCCCCCTGGGCCGGGAGACCCACATCAACTTCGACCGCATCGCCGAACTGGCCACCGAACTGAAGGACCGGGACGTGGTGCTCAACACCCTGGCCGACAACCTCAACAACTGCATCGCCTGCCACAGCGCTTACCGGGTGGAAGAAGCCCACTAGACGCCTGCCCTGGAAGGCAGAAGGGACGCCACTCTCAGCCGTACCATGGCTGAGAGGAGCGTCCCTTGTTGTTTCTGGCGTGGTGGTCTGGGGAATCCGTGGCCGGGAGTGCCCGGGCTCTAGTAAACGTCCCGCCGGTAGCGGCCTTCCGCCAGCAGCCGGTCCAGGGCTTCCCGGCCCAGCAGCTGGGCCAGGGTCTCATCTACCGCGGCGCCCATGGTGGCGGCGCTGCCGCAGACGTAGACGGCGGCGCCCTCGTCGAGCCAGTCCTGCAGCACGTCGCCGCGCTGGGCCAGGCGATGCTGCACGTAATCCTTGGCCGCCTGTTCCCGGGAAAAGACCAGATCCAGCCGGGGCAGCAGGCCATTGTTGCGCCAGCGGGCCAGGTCTTCCCGGTAGTGTCGGTCCGGACCGGCGTGGCGTTCGCCGAAGATCAGCCAGTTGCGCTTATCTCCCCGGGCTTCCCGGGCCTTGAGCAGGGCCCGCAGGCCGGCGATGCCGGTGCCGTTGCCGATCAGGATGAGGGGCCGGCCGGCGTTGTCGCCGAGACGGAAATTGGCGTGGGGCTTGAGGCGCAGGGCCACGCTGCGGCCCACTTCCAGGTCCTTGCAGAGGTGGCCGGAAGCCAGGCCGGGGGTGCCGTCGGGGCGGGCCTGCAGGCGCACCAGCAGGTGCAGGGCGCCGTCGGCGGGCAGGGAGGCGATGGAATAGTCCCGGGGATGTTCCCCGGCCTCTGGTGGCTGCACCTGCACCAGGTCGCCGGCCTGCCACTCGGGCAGGGGGCCGTGTTCCGGCGCCAGGGCCAGGTGGAACACGGGGGCGCCGCTGCTGCCCGGATTGAGGTGGCGCCGCTCCAGCAGGCGCCAGGGGGTGAAGGCCGGGGCGCGCCAGTCCGGCGTCTCGCCGCTGCCGGCGATGTGGGCCACCTGCTGCTGCCAGGCCGCCAGGGCGTTGGCATCCTGGTTGTCCATCTCCAGGGGGGCAAACAGCGGCACGGCGCCCCGGGCCTCCAGCCAGGCGGCCAGGCGCCGGCCGAAGGCGCAGAAGTGGGCGTATTCCCGGTCCCCCAGGGCCAGCACGCCGACGTGCAGGCGGGAAAGGTCCGGATCCGCGTCGGCCATGCAGTGGCGCTCGAAGAGGGCGCCGTTGTCCGGCGCGTCCCCCTCGCCGCAGGTGCTGACGAGGAACAGGGCCTGTTCGTGGGTGGCCAGCAGGGCCGGGGTGACCCGGTTGAGGGGTACCAGGGTGGTGTTGAGGCCGGCAGCCCCCAGACTGCGGGCGGTGTGTTGCGCCAAAGCCTCGGCGCTGCCGCTCTGGCTGGCATAGGCCACCAGCACGGGGCGACCGCCGTCGCCGAGGGGTGCCACGGCGATGCGCTGCCGCCGCCGGTGGCGCAGATAGACGGCAGCGCAAAGGCCGCCGTAGGCCAGGGTGACGCCCCAGGCGGTGAGGAGTCGCACGGTGTCGGGCATGAAATGGAACGGAAACGGGGAGAAGGGTTGCTGGCGGGAACGGTGACGGAAGCGCACAGGAGGCCGGCTACCCGACCCGGGAAGCCCGGGGCACAGAAACCTCGGTGATCTCCGTGCCCTCTGTGGCTAAACGCTTGTCGCGCTCTTACTGGGGCAGCACTTCCAGGGTGGCGGCATAGGTGACGCGGCGTTCCTTGGCGGCCTTGACGCTGGTCTTGCTGTCCTTCAGTTCGGCGTCGAGCCAGTACATGCCGGCTTCGGGGAAGGTGACGCTGAACTTGCCGTCGGCGCCGGTCTTCTGCTTCATTTCGCCCAGTTGGTTGCGATAGCGGGTGGCGCCCTTGGTGACGGTGACTTCCAGGCCGGCGGCGGGCTTGCCGTCCAGCAGCATCTGGAAGGTGGCGGCCTCGCCGTTCACCAGGTCGTTGGGATGGGTCACCGGCACCAGTTCCAGGCCCTTGCCGATGGGAGCCAGGGCGGAGGGCTTGCCGACGGTGACGAAGGTCTCGTTGCGGCCGGCCATTTCATTGACGTTCAGCTCTTCCGCCTCGGCCGGGATCTCCCGGGCGAAGGCCTCGGCGCTGCCGCGCCAGCGCTTGGGTTCGCCCTTCAGCTTGAAGCTGGCCATGATGCCGGCGTTGACCACCGCCACCCGGTAGGTACCGGCCTGGGTCAGGTTGAGGTCGAAGACGCTGCGCAGCTTGCCCTTGGCCAGGTTTTCCGGCGCCACCTTGCTGCCGTCGGGGGCGGTGACGCTCAGGTTGTCCAGGTTGAGGGCGTTGTGGTTGAAGAAGAAGAGGTCGTTGGCCACGGCCGCATCCACGGTGATCCACTGGGCCTTGGAGAGCACGGTGGAAGAGGGCAGCAGCCAGGCGTTGTGGGCCTGGGCGGCCGGCACCAGGGCGGCGGCCAGGAGGGCGGCGATGGTCAGGGGGCGCAGCAGTTTCATGGGGAATCCTTTGCGGTGGGGATGGGGAGGAGTTTTAAAAGCTGGCCACAGAGGGCACAGAGGTCACCGAGGGGCGGGGCGGAATGAACCGCCCGTGCCGTTCAGGGCTTCAGGTCCAGGGTGATGTGGCCCAGTTCGCTCTGGCCCTGGGCGGTGGCCTGCTGGGCCTGCTTGGGGGGCCACTGGAAGGGGATGTAGAGCAGCTCGCGGCCGCCCACTTCCCGGGCGGCTTCGATGCCCAGCTTGTAGTCGCCGGGAGGCAGGTCGCCGAGGGGGGCCTTGCCCTGGGCGAAGCGCAGCTTCTGCTTGCCCACGGTGGGGGTGGCGCCGGTGATGCCGTCCACCGGCATGGCCAGGTCCCGGCCGCCGCGGCGCCACCACTGGCGCAGGTCCTTCAGCCACTTGGTGCCTTCGCCGTTTTTCATCTTGGCGTCGTAGAGCACCGCCAGGTGAGCAGCAATGCTGTTGTCGGCCCGTTCCACCCACACGGCCACATAGGGGCGGTGGTATTCGGCCACGTTGAGGCGGGGGATTTCCACTTCCACCGCCAGGTCGGCGGCCAGGGTCGGCAGGGCGAGGCCGCAGCCGAGGAGCAGGGAAAGCAGGCGTTTCTTGGCGAACGTCATGGTCGGAGGCTTTCGGTAATAGTTGGGGGAAAGATCAGTGCATCAGCAGCAGGGCCAGCAGCAGGGGCACCAGGGCGCCCAGGCCCACCAGGGGCCAGGTGCCGGGCCGGTTGCCGGCGTGGTACTTGAGGATGAGCAGGCCCGAGAGGGAAAACACCAGGCAGGCGGCGGAGAAGATGTCGATGAACCAGCGCCAGGCGCCGCCGGTGTGGCGGCCCTTGTGCAGGTCGTTGAGGTAGGAGATCCAGCCCCGGTCGGTCACTTCGTATTCCGCCTCGCCGCTTTCCCGGTCGATGCGCAGCCAGGCGTCGCCGCCGGGCCGGGGCAGGGCCAGGTAGATTTCCTCCGGCAACCATTCGGCCTCCTGGCCGGCCGCCTCGATGTCCAGAGTCGCGGCGGCCCAGGCCGCCAGGGCCGGCGGCAGGGGCGCCTGCCGGGCCTCGGCGGCAGTCGGTGCCAGCTGGGCTTGCAGGGCTTCGGGCAGTTGCAGCTGCTGGCGCAGCACCGTCGGTTTGCTGCCGATGTCGGCGGCGTGGTTGAGGGTGATGCCGGTGACGGCAAAGAGGACCATGCCCAGCAGGCAGATGGCGGAGCTGATCCAGTGCCACTGGTGCAGGGTCTTCAGCCAGCCGGGGCGGCGGGCGGGGGCGATGCTTGCTGCGGTGTTCATGGGACGGCTTACATCTCCGCCCATTGGCGCAACAGGTTGTGATAGTGGGCGGTGAGGGCCACCACCTCCTCGCTGTCGCCCACCTGCTGGCGCAGCTTCTGGATGGTGCAGTCCAGGTCGAACATCATGGTGCGCTTCCAGTCGTCCCGGATCATGCTCTGGGTCCACAGGAAGGAGCAGATGCGGGCGCCCTTGGTCACGGGCTCGACCCGGTGCAGGCTGGTGGAGGGGTAGACGATGGCGTCGCCGGCCGGCAGCTTGGCCTGGTGGCTGCCGTAGGTGTCGTCCACGAACAGGTCGCCGCCCTCGTATTCGTCTGGGTCGGTGAAGAAGATGGTGGTGGAGACGTCGGTGCGGATGCCAGCTTGGCTGCCGTGGGGATAGCGGATGGCGTTGTCCACGTGGTTGCCGTAGAAGCCGCCGCCTTCGTAGTGGTTGAAGAAGGGCGGCAGGATGCGCTGGGGCAGGGCGGCGGAGAAGAAAAGGGGATTATTGAGCAGGGCGCCGGTGACGATTTCCCGCAGGCGGGCGATGGCCGGCGTGCCTTCGGGCAGTTGCAGGTTCTGCTTGCGCTGGGCCGCCTGGATGCCGGCGGTGGCGAGGCCGTCCTGCCATTGGGCGTTGGCCAGAATGTGGCGGCACTCGGCCACCTGGTCCCGGGTCAGCAATTCCGGAATATGCAGCATCATGATGCAGGGCTCCTTGGCGATGGGCTAGGCCCGGGTGAAACGGAAAACCCGCCCGGCGGACCGGGCGGGGAGGTAACGCTTAGAACTTGTAGTTGGCCGTGAGGATGGCCTGGCGACCCGGGGCGACGCTGACCATGTGGCTGGCGTAGGCCTTGTCGTAGTACACCTCGTCGAACAGGTTCTGCACGTTGAGGCGCAGGGACAGGTTCTTGTCCACCTGGTAGGTGGCCATGGCATCGGCACGCCAGTAGGAGGGGACCCACTTGGTGTTGGCGGCATCGCCGTACACCTTGGAGACGTAGTAGGCGCCGCCGCCGATGGTCAGCTGGGGCAGGATGCGGTAGCTGGTCCACACGCTGAAGCTGTGCTCGGGCGTGTTGGGCACCTTGTTGCCCTTGTTCTCGGCGTTGGCGTTGTAGCGCCAGTTGGTGCCGCTCTTGCTCCAGTAGGAGGGGCCCGGTTCCACCAGTTCGGAATCCATGTAGGTGTAGCCGCCGGTGACCTGCCACTTGTCGGTGAGGTTGCCGGCAAAGCCCAGCTCGTAGCCGTTGATGCGCTGCTTGCCGACGGTGGCCATGGTGTTGGCGTCCAGGCTGATCTTGGCGTTGCTCTTCTCGATGTTGAAGACGGCGCCGGTGAGAGCCAGCTTGTTGTTGAACAGGTTCCACTTGGTGCCCAGCTCGACGCTGCGCACCTCTTCCGGCTCCAGGTCCTTGTTGGTCAGGGACAGGTTGTCCGAACCGTCGCTGGCGGTGATGCCGGAGGGGTTGGCGGCGGTGGCGTAGTTGGCGTAGATGCTGCCGTTGTCCTTCGGCTTGAAGACCACGCCGGCCTGGTAGCTGGTGAAGCTGGAGCGGCTCTGCAGCGGCACGGTGGTGGATTTGGTGCCGTTGGTGGTGTAGCCGTCGAGGGAGGTGCGGAACTCGTCGTCGCGCAGGCCCAGGTTGAGCAGCCACTGCTTGTTCAGGGTCAGGGTGTCGAAGACGTAGATGCCGCGGGAGGCGGTGCGGGTGTAGGTGCCGGCGGTATTGCGGGTGACGGTGCCGGTCCAGGGATCGTTGGGGTTCGGATTCTGGATGTTGGCGTTGGATGCGCCGGTCACGGTGTAGCCGCGGCTGTCCACTTCGTTGTGCATGAACTCGATGCCGGTGGCGATGTTGTGCTTGATGTCGCCGGTGAAGAACTCGCCCACCAGCTCGGTGGCGTTGATGACGCTGTCGCTGGTGGAGTTGCGGTTCTTGGAGCTGCGCGGCAGGGTAGTGCCGGTGACGATGGAGGCGTTGGAATCCCCCGGGTTGGTCACCACGTAGTCGTTCTTGGTCTGGGTGAAGCGGGTGGAGTTGCGCACCGTCCACTTGTCGTTGATGTCATGTTCCAGCTTCAGGGTCTGGCTGTTGACCTCGGTGCGGCTGAAGTCCCGATTCACCAGGCCGTAGAAGTTGTTGCGGTTTACACCGAGGGGACCGCCGTCGCCGTTCTTGGCCACGGCCGTGGGGTTCAGGGTCGGGGCCACGGTGGGCGGGGTGGTGGCGGTGGAGCCGCCGGTGCCCTGGGCCACGGTGGCGTACTTGGCGATGGGATTGTTGTAGGGGATGCCGTAATCCGGCAGGCCCTCGGTCTGGTAGTGGTAGACGCTGAGGCTGGCGCGGGTGGGGGTGCCCAGGCCGGCGGCGAGGGAGGCGGCGACGCCATCCTTCTTGTTCCACACGGCGTCGCGGCCGGCCACGTCGCTGTCTTCCTTCATCAGGGAGAGGCGGGCGGCCATGTGGTCGCCGATCTGCCGGTTGATGTCGGCGGTGGCCCGCTTGTAGTTGGCGGTGCCGACGCCGATGCTGGCATCGCCGAAGTTGCCCAGGCGGGCATTCTTGGTGCTCAGGTTGATGCTGCCGCCGACGGCGCCGCCGCCGCTGTAGGCGGAATCGGGGCCCTTGGTGACGTCCACCTGCTCCACGGCGAACATGTCCCGGGACTGGGAGCTGGGGTCGCGCAGGCCGTCGATGAAGAAATTGGCTTCGGACTTGAAGCCGCGGATGATGGGGATGTCGCCGGCCGGCGTGCCGCCTTCGCCCATGCCGAAAGTGATGCCGGGGGTGGTGCGCAGGGCATCCTGCAGGGTGGTGGCGTTGGTCTGCTGCAACACTTCCTTGGTGATGACCGTCAGGGTCTTGGGCGTATCCACCAGGGGGGCCGTGTACTTGGTGGACGCGGCCGTATCCGCCTTGAAGGTCTCCGTCTCGGCGGTGACGCTGACTGTGGACAGGGTCTGTTCCTGCTGGGCCAGGGCGACGCCGGGAACGGCGAGGGCCAGGGCGGTGAAGGCGGCGCTGCGCTTGAAACGGGGCTGCTGGTCGGGGGCGTGCTTGTGGCTCTGGATGTAGGCCATCGGTCAAATCTCCGTGGGGATTTTTGTGGGAAGTCGTTGAGGCTGGCTTCCTGACCGATGACGTGCCGGCGGGCGGCGTCTGCAGGTGGCTGGCTATCCGGGATCGTTAAATCTCGTAATGAAGCCAATGATAATTGTTTTCATTTGTAATGGTCAAACCGTAGGCAGGCCGGAAAGGCTTGCCAGATCAGGGGTTTCGCACGGATAGCAGGCGGCGACGCCTTGATTTTCAATGGATTTCAACCTGGATCAAGGTTGCGTCCGGGTGTGGTGTGAAAACAACAGGTCGGCGTTGATGTCGGCCAGGGTGGCGCAGCCGGCCATGGCCATGGTCACCTCCAGCTCCTCCCGCAGCAGCTTCAGGGTGTGGGCCACGCCCAGGGGGCCGGCCGCCGCCAGGCCGTAGACCCAGGGCCGGCCCAGGAGCACGGCCGCGGCGCCCAGGGCCAGGGCCTTGACCACGTCGCTGCCGCGGCGGATGCCCCCGTCCAGGAGCACCGGCAGGCGGCCTTCGACGGCCTGCACCACCGCCGGCAAAGCCTCGATGCTGGCCGGCAGGGTGTCCAGGCTGCGGCCCCCGTGGTTGGAGACGATCAGGCCATCCACCCCCAGGTCGGCCGCCCGGCGGGCGTCTCCCGGGTGGGTGATGCCTTTGAGGATCAGCGGCAGGCGGGTCAGGGAGCGGACCCAGGCGATGTCCTCCCAGGTGGGGGCTGCGGCCATGATGCCGTCGAAGACGATGCTCTGGCCCGGATGCAGGGCGGGCTGGGCCGGCGCCGCCATGCCCCGCAGATTAGCCGGGTCGATGCCGGCGGGCAGGTGGAAGCCGATGCGCTGCTCCCGGTTGCGCAGGCCGAAGATGGGCACGTCCACCGTCACCACCAGGGCCTGGTAGCCGGCGGCCTCGGCCCGCTGCACCAATTGGCGGGTGAAATCCCGGTCCGGCTGGAAGTAGAGCTGGAACCACAGGGGCGCTTCGGCCTGGGCGGCAATGTCCTCCAGGGGCGTGCTGGCCAGGGTGGACACCACCATGCCCGCCTGCAGGGCGCCGGCGCCGAGCACGGTGGCCAGTTCCCCCTCGGGATGGAACAGCTTCTGGTGCGCCACCGGGGCGAGAAAGAGGGGATGCTCGTAACGCTGGCCGAACAGTTCCAGCCGGGTGTGGCCGCCCCGCACGTCGGCCAGGACCCGGCCGTTGAGGCGCAGGCGGTCGAAGGCCTCCTTGTTCCAGCGGAAGGTCAGCTCGTCGGCGGAACCGCTGTGCAGGTAGGTCCAGGCGTTGTCGTCGAGGCGGCGGCGGGCATAGGGCTCGTAATCGCTGACGGCGGCGATTTCCCGGGGGATGCGTTCCAGCAGGGGGGCGTTGAAGGCCATGGCGGAATGGGGGCGAGAGGCGATAGGACAAACTTTACCGGCAAATCGGCGCTGCCGCTGCCACCGCGCCCGGGTCGGGGCGGAGGCAGCGGTGGCGCCGGCTCAGTCGTCGGTGGTGCTGCGGGGCTGGCCGGGGGCGGTCGTGCTGGTGGTGCCCACCTGGGGCCGGGGCCCCAGGGGCAGCACCAAGGCCCGGCCCTGGCGGCGGATGCCGAGCAGGCCCATCTCCCGGTTGGGGATGCGGCCCAGGGCCAGGTTGAGATCGTGGATATCCTTCACCGGCTGGCCGTCCAGGCTGTCGATTTCGTCTCCCGGGTCCAGCCCGTTCTGCTCGGCGATGCCCTGGACGGCGAGGATGCGCAGGCCGCCCTTGCCCGGCAGTTCCTGCAGCACCAGACCCAGGCTGCGGGCCGGGTCGTAGGCGGCCAGGTTGGTGGCGGGGCGCGGCACTTCCCGCTTTTCCCCCAGGACCACCCGCACGCTGCGGGACTGCTGCTGGCGCCACAGTTCCAGCTCCAGCCGGTCGCCCGGGGCGGCGGCGGCGAGGAAGCGGTGCAGGTCGCCGCCGTCGGCCAGGGGCCGGCCGGCGATGCCGATCACCAGGTCGCCGGCCTGCAGCCCGGCCTTTTCCGCCGGGGTGTCGGCATGGACCCGGGTCACCAGCACGCCCCGCTGCCGGCCCAGGGCCCGGGCCGCCGTTTCCGTCGCCTGCAGCTCGGCGCCGAGCCAGCCCCGCTTCACCTGGCCGTCCCGGATGAGGATGGCGGCCACCCGCCGGGCCTCTTCCACCGGGATGGCGAAGCCGATGTTGGTATAGCCGCCCGAGCGGGAGAAGGACATGGAATTGATGCCCACCAGCCGGCCCTCGGCGTCGAACAGGGGACCGCCTGAATTGCCCGGGTTGATGGCCGCATCGGTCTGCAGGAAGGCCACGTGGGGATTGCTCGGCAGGAAGCGCCCGCTGGCGCTGACGATGCCGGCGCTGACGCTGTGGGCCAGGCCGAAGGGCGAGCCGACGGCGAAGACCGGGTCGCCGGGGCGCAGCTCCTTGCTGCTGCCCAGGGGCACCGGCGGCGCCAGGGGGGCGGCGGTCTTGAGCACGGCGATGTCGGTGGTGTCGTCGCTGCCCACCACCTTGGCTTCCACCTCCTGGCCGTTGGGGGCGATCACCAGTATCTGCCGGGCGCGGCGCACCACATGGGCGTTGGTCAGGAGATGGCCCTGGGCGTCGAAGACGAAACCGGAGCCGGTGCCGTCCGGCACCGGCAGGCCCGGCGCGGTGTTGGCGGCGGCGACGGCGGCAACGCCCTCGCTGCGGCGGACGCGGATCTGCACCACGGAGGGCAGCCGCTCGGCAACCCGCATGGCCAGGCTGCCCTGGCCGGTCGTGCCCAGGGATAGGCTCGGGGCGGCGCTCTGGGGCTGGCCCGGCGTAAGGACGGCGTCCCCGTTGGCGGCGGCGGATGCCATGGCGAAGAAGGCCAGCCAGAGGGCGTGGCGGAGGGGGGCGGTATGGGTCATGACGGTGTTCCTGGCGGGGTAGGGCAGCTTAAAGGGTCTGCAGGAAGGCGGCCAGGGCCTCTACGTCGGCCTCGTTCAGTTCCAGCTTGCGGATCAGGGGCGACAGGGGCGGGGCGTAGGGGTCGCCGGCGGCCACGGCCTTGGCCGTGGGGTTGCCCATGGCGTTGCCGTACATGCGCAGCAGACCCTTCAGGTCGGGGAAAACGCCGTTGTGCATCCACGGCCCGGCCTGGGCCACGCCCCGCAGGCTGGGGGTGCGGAAGGCGCCCAGGTCGGCCTTCTCCCGGGTCACCTCGAAGCGGCCCAGGTCCTGGTTGCGGCGGCCGTAGTAGGAGAGGCCGATGTGGTGGAAGCCGTGGTCGGTGAGCAGGGGGCCGTTGTGGCAGTTCATGCAGCGGGCCTGGGTGCGGAACAGGTGCAGGCCCTGCAGCTCCTTGTCGGAAAAGGCGTCCTGGCGCCCGGCCAGGAAACGGTCGAAGGCCGTGGCGGGCGGGCGCAGGCTGCGCACGAAGTCGGCCAGGGCCCAGGCCAGCTGGGCCTCATCCAGGGTGGGGGCGGCGAAGGCGGCCCGGATCAGGCTGCGGTGCTCCTCCAGGCCGTTGACCCTTGCCACGGCGGCGGCGATGGGGTGGTTCATTTCCACCGGGTTGGCGATGGGGCCGACCACCTGGGCTTCCAGGCTGTCCACCCGGCCGTCCCAGAACAGCTTGGCGGCAAAGGGAGCGGCGAAGAGGGGCGGGGTGCGGCGGCGGCCCATGAGCTGGTCCTCGCCCACGGCCAGGGGCTTGCCGTCGGTGAAGGATTTTTCCGGCTGGTGGCAGGAGGCGCAGGAAACCTGGCCCTTGGCGGAGAGGCGGGGGTCGAAGAAGAGGGCCCGGCCCAGGGCCACCCGGGCGGCCTGGCGGGGGCTTTCGGTGGGTGCCACGGCGGGCACCGGCGCCATTTCCTGCCAGGCCACGCCCGCATCCACCTGGGGCTTGGGCCAGGTGCCGGGGGCGCCCTGGTAGAGCCGGCGCAGGCAGGCGTTGTCCCAGCTGCCATTGCTGCGGCAGGCGATGTCGGGGGCGGCGGCCAGGGCCGGGCCGGCCGCCAGCAGCAGAGTGAGGAGGAGGGGCTTGGAAAGCGGTGTGATGTTCATGGCGGGCCTCAGAAGCGGTAGCCGAGTTCCAGCCAGAACTGGCGGCCGGTTTCGTACTGGGGGATGTTGTTGACCGGCTCCAGCTGCATGGAGCGGTTGAGCACGTTGTCGATGCGCAGGTTGGCGAAGATGCTCTGGGTGCCGGTGACCTTCTTGCTCCAGCCGATGTTCATGTCCCAGCTGAGGGTGCCCGGGTACTGGCGGGACTGCCACACCGCATAGCTCTCGCCGTTGATGGTCTGGGTGGTGCCCGTATTCACCACCGCCTTGTAGCCGCTCTTGAGGCGGAAGAAGTTGGTGATGGTCAGGTTCCACGCCGGCAGGCTGGACAGGGTGGTCAGGCGCAGGGTCTTGGGCCGGTTGTAGTTGTCGGCGGGACGGTCCACGTAGCGCACCAGCTGGCCGTTGTAGAGGATGTACTTGTCCATGTCGGTGAGGCTGATGGAGGTGTCGATGTCGGTGTGGGACTTCTTGATCTCCGTGATGTCGAGGCCGAATTCCCACTGGTGGGTGGTACCCGCCAGCTTCCACGGGGTGGTGGAGCGCAGCAGCAGGGTGGTGATGTCGGTCTCGTTGCGGCCGTCGTTGGTGTAGGCGTAGTAGTTCTTGTTGGTGCTGCTGTTCTTCAGGGTGCGCAGGGTGACCTGGTCCTTGCCTTCCCGGTTGATGAACTTCAGCTCCGCCAGCCAGCCGTCGAAGCGCTGGGAAAGGCCCAGCATTTTTTCGTCGTCGAAGGGAATGTCGATTTCGTTGAAGCGGTTGACGATGGCGCTGCTGGGCGCGCTGTACACCCAGTCGGTGATCTTGCCGGCGGTGATGGTGCGGGACTCGGTGATCTTCAGGGCCTCCCGGCCTTCCCGCAGGCGGTAGCCGAAGAAGGAGCGGCCGTAGTAGCGGTTCTGGCCCAGGACGACGTTGGTGCGGTTGTCCCCCAGCACGTCCAGGTTGAGGGAGAAGCGGGGCGCCAGGGTGGCCTTGTCCATGTAGTCGTCCCAGTCGCCGCGCAGGCCGAAGCGGGTACGCAGGCGGGCCCAGCTGACGTCGTCCTCCAGGAAGTAGCCGAACTTGTTGGTGGACAGGGCGATCTCGCCGGTCCGGTATACGTCCCGCTTGTTGAAGTACTGGCCCTTGCCGGCAAAGCCGGTGTAGTTCACCGCCCCCAGGGAGCAGGCGTCGCTGTCGCTGCCGCCGCTGGCCAGGGCGCAGGTGGTGGTGGCCTTGGCATTGGCCGGCAGGTAGACATAGTGGTCGTTGAGGCGGGCATAGCGGGCCTCCTCCGCCTCGAATTCGGCACCGGCCATGAAGCGGTGGGCCGTGGGCCCCAGGGCCAGGGCGATGGATTCGAAGCGGGCCTGCAGGGAGGCGGCCTCGGAGGTCTGGTCCACATTGCCCCAGGAGCCTTCCACTTCGGTGGTGGCGGTGGGGGAGGGATTCCAGTTCTTGTCGGTGGAGGGGCGCCAGGACTTCTGGTAATTGGTTTCGCTGCGGCGGGAGCTGTCGGCCGTGGTGTAGCCAGCCTGGACGAACCATTTGCCGGTCGTCATGCGGTGCTCCAGGGCCGCCTGCAACTGCTGGCCGCCGGAGGTCAGGGTGAAGCCGGAATCCTTCTGGTTCTTGATGAAGTAATGGTCCTCTCCCGGCGCATCCACCACCGTCACCCGCAGCCGGGTGTCCGGCGAGATGTTGATGACGTTCTTCAGCCACAGGTTGTCGATCTGCCGGGTCTGGGTCTTGGCCGAGGCGTCCGTTGTGTTGCCGGCGCTGCCGTAGGCGTGCAGGGGAATGTCGGAGGTACGGCGGCTGAAGGCGGCGGTGACGCCCCAGTTTTCCGTGAGGTGGCCGCTGACGTTGCCCTTGTAGAAGATCTTGCGGAATTTGGGTTGGGCCGTGTAATCGCTGGATTCCTGGAAGGACTGGTAGTCCTGCTCGTCCACGATCAGCTTGGTCCAGTTGCTGCTGGTGTACTGCACGCTCATGGCCCCGCTCAGCTCGGCCGTGGGGTCGCAGGTATCCACATTGACCACGCCGCCGTTGAAGCCGCCGTAGCGGGCCGAGACGTTGCTGTCGGCGATCTGCAGCTTGCAGATGAGGCTGGTGTCCAGGGCGATGCCCTGGGCGGCGCTGGGCGGGTTGGCGTAGTGGTTGGGGTTGTTGGAGGTGGGGTCGATGTCGTTGTTGATGCGGGCCCCGTCCACCTGGAACAGGTTCTGGTAGTACTTGGCGCCGTTGATGGAGATGTCCTGGGGCGCGATTTCCCCCTGGCGCTTGCTCTGCATGCGGGTCTCGCTGAACTGCACCCCCGGGTGCATCTTCAGCAGGCTGGTGGCGTCGCCGTTGCCGGCGGGGAAGCTGCGGATCAGTTCCTCGTCGATGGTGCGGCCGCCGAGAAAGGGGTCCCGCTGGTCCACCACCTTCACTTCAGGCAAATGACGGTCCGCAGGGGCGGCGGGGAGGATGGGCGTCGCCGGCCGCGCCAGTGTCGGCAGGGCCTCCAGCAGCACCGTGTTGCTGCCGGTGCTGCGGTAGCCGATGCGGGTGCCGGCCAGCAGGCGTTCCAGGGCCTGCAGGGGTGGCAGGCTGCCGCTGACGGCAGCGGAACGGCGGCCTTCCACCAGGGCCGGCGGGAAGCTGATCTGCAGGCGGGTCTGGCGGCCCAGCTCGATCAGGGCCGGCCCCAGAGCCTGGGCCGGAATGTCGAGGCGCACGGCAATGCCGGCGGCCGGCGCCTCCGCCGCCTGCAGCGGCAGGGCCGCCAGGGGCGAGAGCAGGGCCACGGCCAGGGCCAGGGGCCGCAGGCGGGGCAGGGGCACCGGGGAGGAGAGGGGATTCTGGGGGCGCATGATGACTCCGGAAAAATGGTTCTTTTCCGTAGGACGTCTGCCGGCCCGGTACACCCCACCCCCGGGTCGGATTTTTTTTCATCGCACCAGCAACAGCCCCGGCAGGCGGGTCACCTGCAGGCCGGCGCCCCTGGCCAGCAGGCCGAGGGCGGCCTCGGGCCGGGCCGGGTCCACCGTGCCCGAGACCAGCTGCTGCTGCGCCGCCTGGCTCAGCAGCAGCACCTTCTGGGGCAGGTAGCGCTGCAGCTGGTCGGCGGCCACGGCAAAGGGCTGGCGGTCGAAGGCCAGCATGCCGTCGCTCCAGGCATCGGCGCCGGCCGGAGCCCGGGCCGTTTCCAGGCCGCCGGGGCCCACCCGGGCCATGTCCCCCGGCCCCAGTACCGCTTCCCGCGGGCCTTCCTGGCAATCGCCGCAATGCACGGCGACCCGGCTTTCGAGCACCGTCACCACGGTTTCCCCCGCCAGCTTTTCCACCTGGTAGCGGGTGCCCAGGGCGGTGGCCCGGGTTTCGCCGACGGCGACGGAGAAGGGGGCGAAGCCTTCGCCCTGGGGCTGGCGCGCCACTTCGAAGAGGGCCCGGCCCCGCAGCAGCTCCACCTCCCGCCCTGCCTGGCCCAGGCGCACGCGCAGGGCGCTGCCCGATTCCAGGACCACCCGGGAGCCGTCGGCCAGCTCGATGTGGCGGTTGCCGCCCAGCTCCGCCAGGTGGTCGGCCCGGGCGGCGAGCCACCATTCCGGCAGCCAGGGCAGGCTGCCCAGGAGCAGGGCCAGGCTGACGGCGCCGGCCGCCGCGTGGCGGCGCCCCCGGGGCGGCTGCAGGCGTTGCCGCTGCACCTGGCCGAGGGTGCCCCAGAGGCGGCGGATCTGCTCGTAGGCCCGGGCGTTTTCCGCCGCGGCGCCATACCAGGCGGCGAAATCCGCCTCCGCCGCGGCATCGTAGTCGTCGGCCCCCTGGCGGGCGATCCAGCGGGAGGCCTGTTCCAGGGCGCGGGGGGGCGGCAGGCGCGGCATCACATCTCCTCCAGGATGGGCAGACATTGCAGCAGCACCCGGGCGATGTGCTTTTCCACGGCGGAAGCTGAAATACCCAGACGCTTTGCCGTTTCCGTGTAGGTGAGGCCCTCCAGCCGGTTGAGCACGAAGACCTCCACGGTGCGCGGCGGCAGGGCCCGGATGATGGCTTCCAGGCGCTCCAGGTTGCGCCGCTGCTGCACCGTCTCCAGGGTGTCGGGGCTGGTGGCCGTGGGGTCGCCGCTGGCGGCGTAGTCGGCCTGCAGGCGCAGTTCCCGGCCGTTGCTGCGGTGCCAGTCCACGGCGATGTTGGCGGCGACGCGGAAGACGTAGCTGCGGCCGTTGTCCACCGGCTCCGCCGGGCGGGCCTTGCACAGCTTGAACCAGCAATCCTGGGCGCAGTCCTGGGCGGCATGGCGGCAGCCGGTGCGCAGGGAGAGGAAATCCACGATCTCCCGGTAGTTTTCCAGGTAGATGCGGGAAAGCAGGGAATCGCTGGGGGGCATGTCAGGCCTCGGCGCGACGGAAGCGGTCGCGGAAAAGGAAACCTTGCACCAGGTCGAAACCCAGGCGCCGGGCCAGCTTCAGGTCGTTGGCGGTCTCCACCCCCTCGAGCACGGTGCGCACGCCCAGGCTGCGGGCGGCGGGCAGGGTCCAGGAGAGGATGGCGGTGCGCCGCTCCCGTTCCGGCGAGTCGGCCAGCCAGGAGCGGTCGAACTTGAGATAGGCGGAATCGTTGAGGGCGGCGAAGGAAATGAGACCCCGGGAGGCGGCCAGGTCATCCATGGCCAGCAGGACGCCGTCGGCCTTCAGCTCCTCCACCAGTTGATGGGAGAGGGCCACGTCGCCCATGTCCAGGTTCTCGATGACCTCCACCACCAGCCGCTGCCGGTGCGGCAGGAAGAGCTCGGTGAAGGCGTTGCGTCCGTCCGGGCCGTGGCCGGCGGCGAAGCTGTCCGGGTCCAGGTTGACGAACAGCAGGCCCTCCGGCGGCGCCAGGGAAAGCTGCAGGCGCTTGGTCTCCAGTTCGGTGTGGAAGAGCAGCAGGGGGTCGTGGTGCAGGGCCTGGAACACCAGGTCCGGCGGCAGGGGCGTGCCGTCGGCGGCGCTGAAGCGGGCCAGGGCCTCCCAGCCCAGGCTGTCGCCGCTGGCGGGACAGACCAGGGGCTGGTATTCGACGGCAAAACGGCGGGCGAGCAGGCATTCCAGCAGGGTGTGAGGGTGCATCGGACTACTGGCCTTCCCCTTCGGGGACGTACACCATGGAACCGTCCTTCATGCGGTAGGCGACGCCGGCCTTGGCCCCCTCGCCCTGGCCGATGTTGCCGCTGGCCTTGTAGCGTTCGATCTTCTCGCCCTTCTTGATCACCATCTCCATGGTGGGCTTGCCCGGGTCGGTGATGACCGTCACGTCCTGCTTGGAGAAGGGGTTGAGCACCGGGTTCTGGGCCACGGTGACGAGCAGGGCGGCGATGATGACGAGGAAGATGTCGATCAGGTTCACCACCGAGAGGATGGGGTCCTCGGTCTCCGGTTCGTGCAGCAGCTTGAGGCTCATGCAACACTCCCCGCCCGCTGCCGCAGGGCTTCCACTTCCAGCAGTTCCTCCGCCAGCCAGCGGCGCCGCACATTGACGATCCAGTAGGTGATGGAGGCGGCGATGAGGGCCAGGATCACGGCGGAGAAGGCCACCATGAGGTTTTCCGAGACCTGGGCCAGGTTGCCGTCGGAGAGGGATTTGAGGGCCGGGCCCATGGGGATCATGGTAGCCACCAGGCCCAGCATGGGCGTCACCCGGCTGGCGATGCGCGGCGCCTCGAGCAGGGTGTGGGCGTACACGTCCAGCTCGTCGCCGTTGAGGTTGGGCGCCTCGCGGAAGCGGGCCAGCAGGGGCCGGCCGCCGCCGTTTCGGCGCTGCCAGGCCTGCAGGGCGAAATGGCCGAGCAGCCAGAAGGCGTAGAGGAAAAGCAGGGACACCAGGGCCAGGGTGGGGAAGAGAAAGATCTGCCCCAACTGGTACATGGACATTTCGACGAGCTGTTGCATGGAGAACTCCTGGGCCGCCCCGGTCGCCGGGGCGGCGCTTGGCATGGGGTTACAGGCGGGTGGCGTAGTACTCGACTACCCGTTGCAGGTCCAGGGGGAAGGGGGCGGCGTCGCCGTCCGGCAGGTGGCTGAGGCGGGCCGTCAGGCTGGCTTCCTCAAAGGCGATCCACTCGGGCCGCTCCAGGGCTGGCTCCGCCAGGGAGGCCTTGATGGCCAGCAGGTTGCGGCTCTTTTCCACCGGCCCGAAGGCGTCGCCGGCCTTGACCCGGATGGAGGGAATGGTGGCGCGGCGGCCGTTGAGGGCGATGTGGCCGTGGCTTACCAGCTGGCGGGCGGCGGGGATGGTGGGGGCCAGGCCGGCGCGGAAGACCAGGTTGTCCAGGCGCCGCTCCAGCAGTTCGACGATCTTGTGGCCGGTGGCGCCCTGGTCCCGGCGGGCGTCCTTGACGATGCGCCGCAGCTGGGTTTCGGAGACGCCGTAGTTGAAGCGCAGCTTCTGCTTTTCCATGAGCTGCAGGCCGAATTCGGACTTGCGGCCGGCGACCTTGCGGGCGCCGTGCTGGCCCGGCGGCTGCTCGCGCTCGCCGCGGGTCTTGCGGGAGAGGCCGGGCAGCTCGGTGCCCAGGGCGCGCATGATCTTGAGACGGGGGCCGGTGTGACGGGACATGGGAGAACTCCTGTTGCTTTGGGGTTAGTGGGTGACGGCGCCGGGGGCGACCAGGGGGTAGAAATCGACGGGGGTGGAGGCCGGGTGGCAATCCACCGCCTCCCAGCCCTGCAGCACTTCCTGCAGGGCGCTCTTGAGGTAGGGGTTGAGGTCGGCCTGGGCCGCCAGGCCCCGCAGATGGGCCCGCAGGGCCTCGGTCTTGTTGGGGGTGGCGCCGCGCAGGGCGGAGGAGGAGAGCAGGTGCACCACGGCGGCGAGCCGCAGGTCGACGGGCATTTCCGGAATATCCATGGACATGTCAGAGGCTCCTGGAAGGAGTGGAAGTGGAAAGGGGACGGCGGCCCTGCTCGCGGCGGGCCTGCCAGGCGCCGCCGCCGAGGGCGGCCAGCAGAAGCAGCAGGGATGCGGCCAGCAGGGGCGGGGTGGCTGGCAGGGGCTTGTTTTCTATCTTCTCCAGCTGCATGCCCTGAATCACGGGCGGGGCGGGCATCTCCGGCGGGGACTGCGGCTCGGCCAACTGCGATGCGCTTTGCGGCCGGGTCGGTGCGGGGGCGGCGGTCGGGGTCTGCAGGCCGTAGCCGGCAAACTTGGCGAAGGCGGCGTTGTCCGTGCGCACGTCGTGCTTGGCGGCCAGTTCCCGGTAGCGCTGCTTCAGTTCGTCCACGGTGGCGGCATCGGCCTGCCAGTAGCCCTGGCGGGCCGCTTCCAGCATGCGTTCGATGGTCTGGGCCAGGGCGTGGGGGTTTTCCTTCTCGAACCAGTCCTTCACTCCCAGGCGGTGCTTGTCGCGCACGTAGACGTCCACGAACTCCTGCCACTGGTCGTCCCGCACCACTTCCCGGGCGGTGGCGTTCCAGCCCCAGAAGTTGTTCACGCTGTCCAGCACCTGCAGGGTGCCGGCGTAGCCTTCCTGCATCAGGCCCTGGATGTAGCCCGGGTGGAAATTGCGGGTGGCCAGCTCCTTGGCCAGGAACTGGGCGGCGCCCTCCACCTTGCCGCCGCCGTTGCCGGTTTGGCGCAGGTTGGAGATGTAGAGCTGGGGCGCCTTGCCGTCCAGGTGGCGCACCGCCAGGGCGATGCCCCCCAGGTACTGGAAGGGATCGTCCGTGGTGAGCATGCCGTAGAGGTTGGAGGAGCGGGAAAGCACGGCGCCCTCGGTGCCTTTCAGCTGTTCGGCGTAGAGGTTGAGGCCGGCCAGGGCCTTGCCCTTGCCGTCCTTGGCGCCGGCCTGGCCCCATTCCGCCTCGTCCGGGCCGTAGCCGAACTGCATGCGGGAGAGGTAAAGCTGGGCCAGCTTGCGGTCGCCCTCGGCCTTGCCTTTCCAGGTGTCCGTGGCCAGCACGGCGTCGTCCAGGCCGGTGCCGTACTTGCCCGACTCGGAGGAGAAAAGGCGGGTCTGGCCGGCCCGCTTGGCGGCTTCCGCCGGCACGCCGCGCTTGACGAGATCGGCGGCGATGCGGCGGGCGTTGGCGGCCACCGGGTTGTCCGCCTCCTCGGCCTCGGCGGCCAGGCGCACCGCTTCCACCAGCTGCTTCATGGCGTTGGGGAAATGGTCC
The DNA here is from genome assembly GCF_004217225.1 of Azospira oryzae. Taxonomy (GTDB): domain Bacteria; phylum Pseudomonadota; class Gammaproteobacteria; order Burkholderiales; family Rhodocyclaceae; genus Azospira; species Azospira oryzae. The sequence goes on along the minus strand of NZ_SHKM01000003.1, from coordinate 107,779 downwards.
CGGTAGAGGCCGGTGGCGGAGAGCACCACGTCCACCCGGGGCCGGCCCAGGGCTTCCCGGGAGACCAGCCTGACGCCGCCGACCCGGCCGCCGGAATCCCACACCGGCTCCACCCCCAGGGCCCACAGGGCCTGGGCTTCCAGGATGCCCTGGTGGCGCATGGTTTCCACGGACCAGAGGGAGAAGGTGAGCTTGGCGGGCTGCTTGCCGGTCTGCTTGCGGTGCTCGGCCAGCAGGGCCTCCAGGGCTTCCTTGCCGGCGGCCCAGGCCTGGGGCGTGGGGATGCGGGACGGATCGAAGCCGTAGAGGTTGCGCCCGGTGGGCAGGGCCTCCGGATTCTTCATCGGGTCGCCGCCGTAGGAGGTGGGGATGTAGCGCCCGGCCAGGCCCTGCAGCAGGGCCGCCTGTTCGTTGCCTGCACCCAGGTCGGCATACCAGCGGCGGGCCTGGGCCACGGTTTCGGCCAGGGCGGCGGGGGGCGTCGCCTGGGGCTGCTCCACCAGGTAACGCTTGAGCAGGCGGTAGGGGGCGCTTTCGCTGAGCTTGCGGTAGTCGCCCACCAGGGTCTCGTCCGCCTCCTCGCCGGGGGCGGCGTGGGCTTCCCAGAAGGGCTTGCCCAGCATCAGCAGCACCGTGCCCAGGCGATGTACTTCCGCCGGCGCCCGGCCGAAGGTGTGCAGGCCCAGGGGCTGGGCGGTGCGGGCCAGTTCGTGCAGGTGGTCGTGCAGCTGTTCGACGAAGGCTGGGAATTCCTGCCGCAGGCGCACTTCGTCCCAAGCCAGGTCCTTGTCGATGCGTTCCTTTTTCGCCTGGGCCAGCAGGTCGGCCTTGAGCTTTTCCTTCACCGCCCCCTCGTCCTGGGCCAGCCAGGCGTGCAGGGTGTCGTGCAGGCGGGTGAGGGCCTCGTGCAGGCCGGCGGGGACGAAGGGCGGGGTCTGGTGGCTGATGATGGTGGCCCGGCCCCGGCGCTTGGCCTGGAGGGATTCGCCGATGTTGTCCACGATGTAGGGGTAGAGCACGGGGGTGTCGCCCACCGCCAGCATGGGGGCGTCGCTCACCGCCAGGCCCCGCTCCTTGCCCGGCAGCCATTCCTGGGTGCCGTGGGTGCCGTAGTGGATGAGGGCGTCGGCGCCGAAACCGCTGCCGTTGGCGCCGCTCTTGTCGCTGCTCTTCTCGCCCTCACCCTGGCGTTCCCGCAGCCACAGGTAGGCGGCCAGGTAGAAGTGGGAGGGCAGGGCCTTGGTGGAGTGGTAGAGGGCCTTTTCCTTCTCTTCCCACTTTTCGCCCCGGGGCGGCTGGGGCATGAACACCACATTGCCCAGCTTGAGGCGGGGCACGATGAACCAGGCCTGGCCGTCCTGGCGCAGCACCATGGCGGATTTTTCCGGCTCGCCCCAGCGTTCCTGCAGGCTGCGCCGCACCGCTTCCGGCTGGGTCGCCAGCCAGCGCTTGTAGACGGCCACCGGCAGGCGTTCGGCCAGGTCGTCCCGCAGCAGGCCCGGCAGTTCGCCGTCCCTGTAATAGGGGGCCAGCAGGCGCTGCAGCAGGGTGGTGAGGGGCTTCTCCGCCACTTCCTCGGTGCGGTAGCCGGCGGCCTTGAGGGCCTGCAGGGTGGCTTCCAGGCTGCGGGGCAGGTTGAGGTAGGAGGCGGAGAGGTTCTTTTCCCCCGGCGGGTAGTTCCAGAACAGCACGCCGACCTTCTTCTCGGCGTTGGCCTTGCGCTGCAGGGCCACCAGCTTCAGGGCCTTGTTCACCACTGCCGATGCCTGGGCGGGGATGCTCACCACCTGGTCGTCGTGCTTGCGGGTGGCGGCGGCGATCTGGATGTCGGTGACGCCGGCGTATTCGGCCTGGGCCAGGTAGAAGGGCACGTCCATGAGGGCGATGCCCTGGGGATCGGCGGCCCAGTCGGCGGCGTCGCCCTTGCGGTAGGGCATGGCCTGGACCACCGGGATGCCCAGGTCGGTGAATTCCGTGCGCCGCCCTTCCGGGTTGAGCATGATCTGGGTGTTGATGAGGGCGTCGGCCACGTTGCGCTCCCCCACCCGCACCAGGCGGCGCACCGCCATGGGGTCCATGACCGGGCTGTAGAAGGGCAGGGCCACGGCGCCGGCGGCCTCGATGCGTTCGATGAGGTCGTCGATGAAGGCGGTCTGCTCGGCGGCGATGTACTGCTGGTGCAGGGCGATGGCCACCACCGGCGGGCGCTTGCCGGGGGCCATGTCTCCGTCCGTCTGCACGCCCTTCCAGGCCAGGTAGGCGGCGGCGTCGGCGAACACCAGGCCGGGGGCCTTGGGGTGGTAGATGGCACTCTTGGGGAAGACGATGGGTTCCGGGATGCCCTGGAGGGAACGGCCCCCCAGGTGGGCGGCCAAGGTGCGGAAGAAATTCTCGAAATTGGGCCGGCTGCCGTTCACGTAGTAGGCGTGCAGGCGGCGGGCCAGGGGCTCGGGCAGGCCGGCCCAGGTGGGCTTGCCTTCGTGCAGCCAGAGGTGGGGCGCCTTGAGGCCGGGCAGGGCGGTGGCCAGGCGGGCCTGGACGAAGTCCCGCAGGTGGTCCCGCGGGGCATCGAAAAAGACGGCGCGGTAGCCCTGGAACAGGCGGCCATCCGCGTCCGTGGGCAGCTTCTCGGCGAAGCGGGATTCCAGCCGCAGGCCCTGCCTGGCGGCCAGGTCGGCCAGCAGGCGGAACTTGCCGGGCTGGATGGGGGCGGTGCTGACGAAGAGGACGGCAGGGGCCTGCGCCGCGCCCTGGGCGCTGTTCCCGGCAGCTGGGGCCGCCTGCCCGGCGGCGGCGTGGAGCAGGGCCGGCAGGAGCAGCAGCAGGGCGCGGAGCAGGGGCATCATCTTAGAAGTCCGCCTGCAGGGAGAGGCTGACGTTGCGGCCGGGCTGGGTGAAGAAGCTGGGGCCCGGATCGGTGCTCAGCAGCCCCGCATGGCGTACGTCGCTCCACAGGGTGTATTGCTTGTCGAAGACGTTATTCACCGCGGCGGTGAGGCGGAAGCGCTTGTCCACCTGCCACCAGGTGGAGACATCCATGACGCCGTAGCCGGCCGGTTTGTAGTAGTCAGTATCGGCGTCGTTGATGCGCTCCTTGGTGGCCGCCAGGCGCAGGCGGGTCTCGCCGCCCCACTGGCCCTTGTCCCAGAGGAAGGAGAGGACGGCGCGCAGGGGCTCGATGCTGTTGAGCGGGCGGTTGTTCTGCTCGTCGTCGCCCCGGGCCGTGGCGATGCTGCCCTGGAAGGCGTAGCCGCCGGCGAAGAGCCAGCTGCCCCGCACTTCGGCGCCCTGGATGCGGACCTTGGACAGGTTCAGCTTCTGGTAGGCGCTGCGGGTGCCGCCGGGGCAGGTGAAGGGGGCCGCGGTGTCGTTACACACCCGTACCTGTTCGATGAAGTCGTCGTAGCGGTTGTCGTACACCGCCACCTTGATGTCGCCGCCCAGGGCCTTGAGGCGGGTTCCCAGTTCCAGGCCGGTGCTCTTTTCCGCCTTGAGGTTGCCGTTGGGCAGGGTGACGTAGTTCTGGGCCGCGTTGTAGAAGAGGCCGTTCACCTCCTCGTAGTTGGGAGCCCGGAAGCCGCGCACCAGCTGGCCGTAGAGGGCCACCGCCGGGCTTGCCTGCCACAGGGCGCCGATCTTGGGGGAGACGGCGGAGTGGTTCTGGCTGGCGGAACTGAGGGTGACGGCGCTGCCGCCGCTGCCGGCCACCTTGCTCATGCCGTCGGGCCGCAGCTTGACCTCGTCGTAGCGCACCCCGGGGGTGAGCAGGAACTTGCCGTCCATGAAGGACAGCTCGTCCTGGACGAAGAGGCCCAGGTTGGTGGATTCGCCGGGGGCGAAGTCCTTCAGGGGATAGGTGTCGCCGGCCAGGGTCTTGCCGGTGGTGCCGGTGGTCAGGTTGTGTACCGTGTAGTCCCGCAGTTCCTCGGTGCGGGTCTGGCGCCAGTCGGCGCCGTAGGCCAGGGAGTGGCTGATGGCGCCGGTCTGGAAGTAGCTGTCCAGCTGCAGGTTGAGGCCGTCGGTCTTCTGGTTGAACATGAAGTTCATGTCCACCAGGCAGTTGTTGCCGGCGCCGGAGGAGGCGGAGCAGCTGGCGCTGGTGTTGCTGCGTCGCTGCATGGTGTAGGTCTTGGAATCCGCCTCCTGGTGGTAGAACTTGAGGGCCAGGCGGTCGAACCAGCGGTCCGTGGGCTTCCATTCCCAGTCGATGCCGTAGCGTTCCCGCTTGGTGTTCTCGTCGCCGTAGGTCTGGGTCACCTTGGGCACGCCGCTGGAGAGGCGCAGGGAATCCACGTGGTTGTCCTGCTCCCGGTTCTCGTAGGTGAGGCCGATGCGGTGGCCGGTGGCGGGCTTGAGGATGATCTTGGCCAGGACGGAATCGGACTTGGTGTCCTGGGGATTGGGCTGCTCCCGGTTGTAGCCGGTGCCACCCACATTGCCCTTGTTGTCCAGCTCCTTGCCGTTGCGCTGGCTGTAGGCCAGCAGGCCTTCCACCAGGTCGTTGCCGCCGGCGGCGTAGACGGTGTTCTGGAAGCTGTGGTCGGCCTGGCGCCAGGTGCCCTTGTAGCGCATGGCGGTGCTGCGGCCCTGCAGCAGGTCCTGGGGGTCCAGGGTGAGGTAGCCGACGACGCCGCCGAGGGCGTCGGAGCCGTAGAGGCTGGAGGCGGGGCCGCGCAGGATCTCGGCCCGCTTGAGGAAGTCCATCTCCGGGCCATCCGGCATGGAGGCGGTGATGTTGGAGGGGCCGCCGCCGTAGTAGTAGTCGGGCAGACGCACGCCGTCCACCTGCTGCAGCACCCGGATGCCTTCGATGCCGCGGATGTTCACCGCGGCGCTGCCGTAGCGGCGCAGGTCCCGGGAAATGACCACGTCGGCCTCGTTTTCCATCAGCGCCGCCTCGTCGTGGGGCATGCGCCGGTCCAGGGTCTTGCGGTCGATGCTGGTGATGGTGGCGGGAATGAGGTCCGGGTCCGCTTCCTGGCGGGTGGCGGTGACCACCACTTCCTTCAGTTCGGACGTCTGGGCTTGTGCCTGGGCCTGGCTGGCGCCAAGGGCGAGGACGGCGGGGGCGATGGCGGCGACGAGGGCCGCCAGGGGGCGCAGGGGTACTGAATGGGCGGACGCGGGACGTCCCCCGGCGGGGCGGGAAGCAAGGCGCATGATCTCTCCTGATCTTGATGCGTGGCTTGCTGCCCGGCATGAAAGCCTACCGGTGGCTGGCTACGTGTTGTCGTGGGTGGTACGGAAAAACGGGTCGGGCATCCGCCGCTGCCGCCGGGGGCTCTTCGCTTCGAGGAAAAGGGAGGCGCCAGCGCGGAGCCGGTACCGGGACCTCAAAAAAAGAAGGCTGGCTCGCCCGGGGGCTGGCTGGCGGCAAGAGGGTGATGCGTCGAGGGTGAAGCGTTGCTCTTTACTTGGTCAGAATCAGCTTGTTCTCACGGGTCAGGCGGAGCAGGTAGCACTGGCCGCCGTGTTCGATGCGGACCGTGTTGTTGCCGCGGAACAGCTGCCGGCTGGCCACCACCGGGGCTTGCCCGGCGGGCGGGTTGTCCACCGTGACGACGGCCAGGGTGGGCTTGAGCTCATCGGCGTGGTTCATGGGTGCCTCCAGGTTGGGTGACGAAACCGAGTTTGACGATGCCGGCCTCCTTCGCTGCCGCCATCACTTCGGCCACGCGCTGGTAGCGCGTTTCCTTGTCGGCGGAGAGATGGACTTCCGGCTGGGGATTCTGGGCGGCGGCGCCGGAGAAGCGGGCCACCATCTCCTCAGCGTTGATTTCCGTCTTGTTCCAGTACAGCTTGCCTGCCGCATCCAGGGCCACCTGCACGGTGTCCGGCTTGGGGTCCGCCGGGGCGGCGCTGGCCTGGGGCAGGTCCACCTTGATGGCCTGGGTCATCAGGGGGGCGCAGACGATGAAAATGATCAGCAGCACCAGCATCACATCCACCAGGGGCGTGGTGTTGATGTCGGCCATGGGCTGGGAGGGGCCCGATTCGAATCCGCCGAAAGCCATTTAAGCCACCTCGGCCAGCTTGCGGGCGCCGGCGTTGCCGCGGCCGTGGGGAACCACGGGGGATTCGGCCATGTGGTGGCCGGTGGTGAGGAAGGTGTGCAGGTCGTGGGCGAAGGCGTCCAGGTCGCCGCCGATGACGCGCAGGTTGCGGTTGAAGGTGTTGTAGGCCAGCACCGCGGGAATGGCAACGAAGAGGCCGGCGGCAGTCATGATCAGGGCCTCGCCGACGGGGCCTGCCACCTTGTCCAGGCTGGACTGGCCGGTCATGCCGATGGTGGCCAGGGCGTGGTAGATGCCCCAGACGGTGCCGAACAGGCCGATGAAGGGAGCGGTGGAGCCGATGGAGGCGAGCAGGGTCTGGCCGCCTTCCAGGTGGCTGGTGGTGCGGGCGATGCCCTGGCGCAGGGCCCGGGTCACCAGTTCGCTGGCGGAGAGGTGGGAATCCAGGTGGGGGGCGCTGCCGGAATGGCTTTCAAAGTGGCTGACGGCCTGGCTGCCGCGGCGGGCCAGGTCGGCGAACGGGGCGGCGGGTTCCAGGCGGTCCAGGCCTTCCTGCAGGGTGGAGGCGTGCCAGAAGCTGTCGATGGCCACCGGGGCGGCGTGGCGCAGGCGCCACAGTTTCCAGCCCTTGCCCAGGATCACGGCCCAGCTGGCGACGGAGAGGACCAGCAGGACGATGGCAATGAAATGGGAGACGGCGTCGCCCTGGGCCCAGAAATGGGAGAAATCGAAATTGGCTTGCATGATGGCTTAGCTTTCCAAACTGAAAGAAACGGGAATGACGACCCAGGAGGCCACGGCTTCGCTGCCCTGGCGGGCGGGCACGAAGCGCCAGCGCTTCACCGCCTCGAGGGCGGCGGCGTCCAGGCGGGGGCTGCCGGAGGTCTGCTTGAGTTCGACGTTGTCCGTGGTGCCGTTGGGCAGCACGTGGGCCCGCAGCCAGACCTTGCCCTGTTCGCCCAGGCGCTTGGAGGCCGGCGGATAGGTGGGCTTGGGGTTCTGCAGGTAGTCGGCGTCGAACTTGGCCTCCACCACGGGCGCCGGGGCGGCCGGTCCGGGGGGCGCGGCGGCGGGCGCCGGGGGCGGCGGCGCGGAGGAGGTGATGGAGGCGGGCGTCGGCGCCGGGGCCGGTTCGCTCTTCACCGCCTTGGGGGCCGGCGCCTGTTGCTTGACCACCGGCTGGGGCTTGGGCGGCGGAGGCGTCGGCGTGGGTTTGGCGGCGGGCTCCGGAGCCGGGGTGACGAGCGCGATGCTCATCACCTGGGGGGCTTCAATGGGGCTTGGCTGTGCCGTGCCCAACGCCCAGGCCAGGGCGGCACCGTGCAGCAGCACGGCGGCGCCGACCCAGGGACTCCGGGAAAGCCAGCCGGAGTCGGTCGGGCAGGAATACGGCATGGCTGGTACCAGCATGGCGAGCGGTTTCCTGGGAATGGTTATTAAATGACAACAATTCTCATTCTGCAGATTGTGAGAATTTGTGTCAACTGCTTTTGTTGCTGCGCAATAGGGGGGCGGAGCCTTGTTTTTCCGGGATTTCCCGGCATTTGGTGCCGCGTCGAGGGAGCGCCTGACGTATAATTAGGGACTTTTATAAGGAGACTGATTCATGAACATCGACGCACTGTCCATCGGCAAGGACGTCCCCAACGACTTCAACGTGGTCATCGAGATTCCCGCACGGGCGCCCGGCATCAAGTACGAACTGGACAAGGATTCCGGCGCCGTGCTGGTGGACCGTTTCATGTCCACCCCCATGCACTACCCCTGCAACTACGGCTTTGTGCCCCACACCCTGTCCGACGACGGTGACCCCGTGGACGTGCTGGTGGTGACTCCCTATCCCCTGCACCCCGGCGTGGTGGTGCGCTGCCGCCCCATCGGCATCCTGCACATGGAAGACGAAGCCGGTCTGGACGCCAAGGTCCTGGCAGTGCCCGTGTCCAAGCTGACCTCCATCTACGATAACGTCAAGGCCGTCTCCGACCTGCCCGACCTGCTGCCGAAGATGATCGAGCACTTCTTCGAGCACTATAAGGATCTGGAACCCAACAAGTGGGTCAAGGTCACCGGCTGGGGCGACCTGGAAGCCGCCAAGAAGGAAATCGTGGACGGCGTGGCCCGTTACGACGCTTCCGGCGAAAAGCCCCACTTCTAAGCTGTCCGAGGCGCCGGGGGAGCTTGTCCTCCGGCCGCTTTCCTGCTGTACCCAGTATTACCGTAGTCCGCCTCCCGTCCTTCCTCGCCCGACGCCTTTCTCCCCGGATCGTCCGCCCATGGCTGCTCCCACTTCCGCCCTTGCCGTCGCCGTCGCCCAGTTCAATGCCGTTCTCGGCGACCTGGCCGGCAACCGTTCCCGCCTGGCCGACCTGGCCCGCCAGGCCCAGGCCCGCGGGGCCGACCTGATGCTGAGCCCGGAACTGGGCCTGTGCGGCTATCCGCCGGAAGACCTGCTGCTGCGCCCGGATTTTTACCGGGCCTGCGCCCGGGAGCTGGAACTGCTGGCGGCGGAGGTGCCGGAGATCGGCATCGTCGTCGGCCATCCCCTGGAGGTGGCCGGCCAGCGCTACAACGCCGCCTCCTACCTGAAGGACGGCCGCATCCAGGCCACCTACCGCAAGCACCGCCTGCCCAACTACGAGGTCTTTGACGAGGAGCGCTACTTCGAAGCCGGCAGCGAGCCCTGCCTGATCGAGGTCAAGGGCTGGACCCTGGGTCTCAACATCTGTGCCGACGTGTGGGAGGCAGGGGCGGCGGAGCAGGCGGCCCAGGCCGGGGCCCAGGCCCTGCTGGTGCTCAATGCCTCGCCCTATCACATGAACAAGGAAGGGGACCGCCTCGCCGTGCTGCGGGAGCGGGTGGCGGCGACCCGGATTCCCCTCATCTACAACAATCTGGTGGGCGGCCAGGACGAGCTGGTGTTCGACGGCGCCTCCCTGGCCCTGTGCGCCGACGGCAGCGTCGGCGCCAGCCTGCCCCGTTTCGAGGAAGCCCTGGAGCTGCTGCAGCTGACTCCCGACGGCCGCGTCAGCGGCCTGCTCCTGCCGGAGCCGGCCCTGGAGGAACAGGTGTATCGGGCCCTGGTGCTGGGGGTGCGCGACTACATCGGCAAGAACGGCTTCAAGGGCGCCGTCATCGGCCTTTCCGGCGGCATCGACTCGGCCCTGACCCTGGTGGTGGCAGCCGAGGCCCTGGGGGCCGACAAGGTGCGGGCCATCATGATGCCTTCGCCCTACACCGCCCAGATGAGCCTGGACGATTCCCGCCAGCTGGTGGAAACCCTGGGCGTGCGCTACGACGAGATCGCCATTGCCCCGGCCATGGGCGTCTATGGCGAGATGCTGGCCCAGGAATTCGCCGGCACCGCTGCCGATACCACGGAGGAAAACCTCCAGGCCCGCATCCGCGGCAACATCCTGATGGCCATCTCCAACAAGAGCGGCAGCCTGGTGCTGACCACCGGCAACAAGTCCGAGATGGCGGTGGGCTACTGCACCCTCTACGGCGACATGGCCGGCGGCTTCGCCGTCATCAAGGATCTGGCCAAGACCTTCGTCTATCGCCTGTGCCGCTGGATCAACCGGGAACGGGAGATCATCCCGGACAACATCATCGTCCGCCCCCCTTCCGCCGAGCTGAAGCCGGACCAGAAGGACCAGGACAGCCTGCCGCCCTACGAGGTGCTGGACGCCATCATGGAAGCCTATATGGAGCAGGACCTGTCGCCCCGGGAGATCGTCGCCCAGGGTTACGCCGAGGCCGACGTGCGGCGGGTGGTGCGCCTGCTCAAGATCAGCGAGTACAAGCGGCGCCAGGCCCCGGTGGGCATCCGCGTCACCCAGCGGGGCTTCGGCAAGGACTGGCGCTATCCGATCACAAACCGTTATGCTGACGAATGGTGAGCCGACGCGAAGATGACGGCATTCGGTTGGGAATGCCCCGCTGCCCCGCCCAAGAATTTAAATAAGGAGAGTTCATGAAAAAGATCGAAGCCATCATCAAGCCCTTCAAGCTCGACGAAGTGCGCGAAGCCCTGTCCGAAATCGGCGTCACCGGCCTCACCGTCACCGAGGTCAAGGGTTTCGGCCGCCAGAAGGGCCACACCGAGCTGTACCGCGGCGCCGAGTACGTGGTCGACTTCCTGCCCAAGATCAAGGTGGAACTGATCATCTCCGACGACAAGGTGGAGCCCGCCATCGACGCCATCGTCAAGGCCGCCCACACCGGCAAGATCGGCGACGGCAAGATTTTCGTCATGCCTGTGGAGCAGGTGGTGCGCATCCGTACCGGCGAGACCGACGAAGCCGCCATCTGAGGCAAGACACGCCGGCGCCGGCCCCCAGGGACCGGTGCGGCAAAAGGGCCGTCCCACGGGGCGGCCCTTTGCTTTTTGGGGATGGGGAAAGCATGTTACGGAGGCATGGCCGCAGAGGCAGGCGGGAAGCCATTCTCCGGCATAGGCAGGCGCCCATGCCCGTCCCTGCTGCCTCCCGGGGTAGGCGGTTTTCAGCCCCGGGAATCGTCCGCCGTGGCGCCCTCCCGGCGGGGATTGCGCAGCAGCACCAGCAGGGCGCCGCTGCCGCCGTCCGCCGGCTTGGCTTCGCAGAAGGCCAGCACTTCCGGGTGCTGGGCCAGCCAGTTGCGGGTCAGGTTCTTCAGTAGGGATTCGCCGCCGGGGGAGCTCAGGCCCTTGCCGTGGATCACCCGCAGGCAGCGTTGGCCGCGGCGGCCGCAGCGGGCCAGGGCGGCGCTGAGGAAGTCCCGGGCTTCGTCCCGGGTGTAGCCGTGCAGGTCGACTTCCGTTTCCACCGGAATGCGGCCCCGGCGCAGGTCCGCCAGCAGGCGGCCGGGGGCGCCGGGACGCAGGTGCTCGCCCTCGGCGGCGGTGTCGGCCCGGTCGGACAGGGGCGGGTGGGCCGGTGCCGGCGTGGCTGCCGGCGGCTCGGCTTCCTCCCGGGGCCGGGGGCGGGCCGCCGGCAGGGGCTTGTTGAGGGCCGCCTGGTTCTTGTCCGCCAGGGGCGTCACCGGGCCGGCGGCGCGGCGGAAGAGGGCGGCCGGGTCGTCGTCCGGCAGGTCCGGGATGTACAGCTCCGGCGTCGCCTCCGCAGCCGGCGCGGCGGCCTGGGCCTGGCGCTTCTGCCGCGACAGGCGCGGCCCCACCTCGGCCCGGCCGGTGTCCTTGACCGGGGTGACCTCGCCGACGCTGGCGCGGAACAGGGCCAGGGGGTCGTTGGGGTCGATCCGCTGGGGTCGGGGCGTCGGGGCGCTATCCGTCTCATCCTGCAGCCGGGGACGGGGCTTGGGGGCCGGCTTGGGCTTGTCCAGACGGGCGTGGTTGTCCCGGGCCAGGGGCTTGGCGCCGGCGAAGGCCTGGGCTAGCAGGGCGGCATCCTCGTCCCCGGCCGTGGATACAGGCGGCGGCGCGGGCATGGCAGATGGTGCCGGTGCGGCGGGGGGGGCGGCTTTGGCCTGTTTGGCGGGCTCCAGATGGCCTTTCAGGTCCCGCAGGACCTGAAAGGGGGAGCCGGCGGCGGCCGGCTTGGCAGGCTTCATGGAGCGCTGTTCCGGGGCTTACGCCTGCTCCAGGCCGTCCAGGTAGCGTTCGGCGTCCAGGGCGGCCATGCAGCCGGTGCCGGCGGAGGTGCAGGCCTGGCGGTAGATGTGGTCCTGCACGTCGCCGGCAGCGAAGACGCCGGTGATGCTGGTCTGGGTAGCGTTACCGGCGCGGCCGGACTGGGTCACGATGTAGCCGTTTTCCAGCTCCAGTTGGCCCTCGAACAGCTCGGTGTTGGGCTTGTGGCCGATGGCGATGAAGACGCCCATGACTGGCACTTCCTGGGTGGCACCGGTATTGACGTTCTTCACCTTGAGGCCGGTGACGCCGGAATCGTCGCCCAGCACTTCTTCCAGGGTGGAATCCCACAGCACGGTGACCTTGCCTTCTTCCACCTTCTTCATCAGCTTGTCCTGGAGGATCTTTTCGGACTTGAACTTGTTGCGGCGGTGGATCACGGTGACGTGGCTGGCGATGTTGGCCAGGTACAGGGCCTCTTCCACGGCGGTGTTGCCGCCACCGACCACGGCCACGGCCTGGTTGCGGTAGAAGAAGCCGTCACAGGTGGCGCAGGCGGAGACGCCGCGGCCGGCGAACTTCTCTTCGGAGGGCAGGCCCAGGTACTGGGCGGAGGCGCCGGTGGCGATGATGAGGGCGTCGCAGGTGTATTCGCCGGCATCGCCGATGAGGCGGAAGGGCTTTTCCTGCAGCTTGGCGGTGTGGATGTGGTCGAAGATGATCTCGGTCTCGAAGCGGCGGGCATGCTCCTCGAAACGCTGCATCAGCTCGGGGCCCTGGACGCCGGCCGCATCGGCGGGCCAGTTGTCCACTTCGGTGGTGGTCATCAGCTGGCCGCCCTGGGCCAGGCCGGTGATCAGCACGGGTTTCAGGTTGGCGCGGGCGGCATAGACGGCGGCGGTGTAGCCGGCGGGGCCGGAACCGAGGATGAGCAGGCGGCTGTGGCGTTGGGTGGTCATGGCGTTTCTCTCGCGGTCGGATTTTCGGGTCGGGGGGAAATTATAGCGAAAGCGGGGGGGCTGTAACCGAACTCGCCGGCGGCGGTGGCGCGTGACGGATTTGGCATATAATCGGCGCTGATTTATCCACACCACAAGCAAAAATAAGGCTGAGTATGCAGGTTGGGAGAGGACTAAGCCTCGCCACGCTCCGGGGCTTGCCCATGTTTGAGCGTGTGCCGGACAGCGAACTGGAACATCTGGCCCGGGTATCCACCTATCGCAAGGTGACCCGGGGTACGACCATTGTGCGGGCCGGCGACGTCACGGACTCCCTCTACATCCTCATCTCGGGCAGCATCAAGGTGCTCAACAGCGATGAGGAAGGGCGGGAAGTGATCCTGGCCATCCTCGGCACCGGCGAGTTCTTCGGCGAAATGGGCCTGCTCGATGGCGAGCCCCGTTCCGCCAACGTGGTGGCCCTGGAAGTGTGCGAGGTGCTGATCATCGCCAAGGCCGAGTTCCGCCGCCTCCTCACCGAGCACGTGGATCTGACCTTCTACCTGCTGCGCAGCCTGGTGCAGCGCCTGCGGGAAGCCGACCGCAAGATCGAAAGCCTGGCCCTGATGGACGTTTTCGGCCGGGTCGCCAAGCTGCTGCTGGAGTTTTCCGAGATGCAGGAAGGCCGGCGCATCGTCACCCGCAAGCTGACCAAGCAGGATATCGCCAAGATGATCGGCGCCTCCCGGGAAATGGTCAGCCGGGTGATGAAGGACCTGGAAACCAGCGGTTACATCGAAGTTCAGGACGGCCGCATTGTCCTGCACGAAATCTAAGGGGCGCTTGCCGTTATAATCGGGCGAACCTACCAACTGTTCGCCGCCAATGGCCGTCCCCCAATCCGCCCGTCGCAACTCCGATAAGTCCCCCAGCCCCCTGCCGGAAAAGATTGCCGTCATCCTGCAGGAATCCCGCTGGCTGGCGCTGGTGGTGTTCGCCGGCTTCCTCTCCCTGGCCCTGTGGGGCTACGACCGGGCCGACCCGGGCTGGTCCCATGCGGCCCAGGTGGACGCCCTGCACAACCCCGCCGGCCGTTTCGGCGCCTGGCTCTCCGACCTTCTGCTCTATCTCTTCGGCGCTTCCGCCTGGTGGTGGGTCACCCTCATGCTGGCCCTGGTGTGGTGGGGCTACCGCCGCCTCGACGGCCTGCGCGGCAACGGCGACCGCCGCCCCCTGATCGTCGCCGCCATCGGCTTCCTCATCCTGCTGGTGGCCAGCTGCGGCCTCGAAGCCATCCGTTTCTACACCCTGCGTACGCCCCTGCCCCTGGTGCCCGGCGGCATGCTGGGCCTGGAACTTGGCAATGCCGCCGTCGCCGCCCTCGGCTACACCGGCGCCACCCTGGTCCTGCTCACCGGCGTGGTGCTGGGCTGGAGCCTCTTTTCCGGCATGAGCTGGCTGTCCACCTTCGAGCGTCTGGGCACCCTGGTGGAAGGCACCTATTTCGGCATCCGCGGCCTCATCGAGCGCTGGCAGGACCAGCGCATCGGCCGCGAAGTGGCCCGGGAGCGGGAAGCAGTGGTGGAAGTGGAGCGGGCCCGGGTGGAAGATCACGAGCCCATCCGCATCGAAATCGTCGAGCCCGAGATCGAAGTCTCCACCAAGGTGGAAAAACGCATCGAGCGGGAGCGCCAGACGCCCCTCTTCCCCGAGGCGGTGGAGGGCGGCCAGCTGCCGCCCCTGCACCTGCTGGACCCGGCGCCGCCCCAGACCGACCTGCCGGCGGCGGACACCCTGGAATTCACCTCCCGCCTCATCGAACGCAAGCTGGCCGACTTCGGCGTCCAGGTGAAGGTGCTGGCCGCCTACCCCGGCCCGGTCATCACCCGCTACGAAATCGAGCCCGCGGTGGGCGTCAAGGGCGCCCAGATCGTCAATCTGGCGCGGGACCTGGCCCGGGCCCTGGCCCTCATCTCGGTGCGGGTGGTGGAGACGGTGCCGGGCAAATCCTGCATGGCCCTGGAACTGCCCAATCCCAAGCGCCAGGCCGTGCGCCTCTCGGAAATCCTTTCCAGCAAGGCCTATTACGACATGGCCTCGCCCCTCACCGTGGCTCTGGGCAAGGACATCGGCGGCCAGGCCACCGTGGCCGACCTGGCCAAGATGCCCCATCTGTTGGTGGCCGGCACCACCGGTTCCGGCAAGTCGGTGGGCATCAACGCCATGATCCTGTCCCTGCTCTACAAGTCCACCGCCAAGGATGTGCGCCTCATCCTGGTGGACCCGAAGATGCTGGAACTCTCCATCTACGAAGGCATTCCCCATCTGCTGGCGCCGGTGGTGACCGACATGCGCCAGGCCGCCAACGCGCTCAACTGGTGCGTCGGCGAGATGGAAAAGCGCTACAAGCTGATGAGCGCCATGGGCGTGCGCAACCTGGCCGGCTTCAACGCCAAGATCCGTGAGGCGGAGAAGAACGAGCAAAAGATTCCCAACCCGCTCTCCATCACCCCCGAATCCCCCGAGCCTCTGACCGAACTGCCCTACATCGTGGTGGTCATCGACGAGCTGGCGGACTTGATGATGGTGGTGGGCAAGAAGGTGGAAGAACTGATCGCCCGCCTGGCCCAGAAGGCCCGGGCCGCCGGCATCCACCTCATCCTGGCGACCCAGCGGCCCAGCGTGGATGTGATCACCGGCCTGATCAAGGCCAACATCCCCACCCGCATCTCCTTCCAGGTCTCCAGCAAGATCGACTCCCGCACCATCCTCGACCAGATGGGCGCCGAAGCCTTGCTGGGCCAGGGTGACATGCTCTACCTGACGCCGGGCAGCGGCTACCCCACCCGGGTGCACGGCGCCTTCGTCGCCGACGACGAAGTGCACCACGTGGTCGAATACCTGAAAAAGACCGGCGCCCCCGATTACATCGAGGATGTGCTCAGCGGTGCCGGCGGTGACGAAGATGGCGGTGGCGACGGCGAGGGCGGCGACGATCCCGAAAACGACCCCATGTACGACCAGGCCGTGGAGATCGTCCTCAAGACCCGCCGGGCCTCCATTTCCCTGGTCCAGCGCAACCTGCGCATCGGCTACAACCGGGCCTCCCGCCTCATCGAAGCCATGGAGCGGGCCGGCCTGGTCTCCGCCATGGATGGCCGCGGCGGGCGCGAAGTGCTGGGCCGCAAGACGGAAGAATGATGAAAACTCCCCCCAAGTTCCTGCTGGCGGCCCTCCTGGCCGCCGCCCTGCTGCCCGGCGCCGCCCAGGCCTCCGGCGTCGCCAAGCTCAAGTCCTTCCTCGACAACACCCGCAGCCTGCGGGCCGAGTTCGTCCAGTCTGTGGTGGCCAAGAGCGGCCGCAAGCCCCAGAACTCCGCCGGCCTGATGATGTTCCAGCGCCCCGGCAAGTTCCGCTGGCAGGTGGAAAAGCCCTATCCCCAGCTGATGGTGGGCGACGGCGAAAAATTCTGGATCTACGACCCGGAACTGAAGCAGGTGACCGTGAAGAAAATGGGCAAGACCCTGGGCGCCACTCCGGCCGCCCTGCTGGCCGGCGAAGGCTCCGCCTCCCTGGAAAAGAACTTCACCCTGGCCGAAGGCGGCGAGAAAGACGGCCTGGAATGGGTCGAAGCCACCCCCAGGAGCGCCGACTCCGGCTTCGAAAAAGTCCGCCTCGGCTTTGCCGGCGACAACCTGCGGGCCATGGAACTGCTCGACAGCTTCGGCCAGACCACCGCCCTCATCTTCAACCGGGTCGAACGCAACCCGTCCCTGGCCCCCGGCCTCTTCCGTTTCACTCCGCCGCCCGGAGCGGATGTGGCGGGGGAGTGAGGGGCGCTCCCCTCGCAATTTTCCCGATCAGAATAGAACCTGATGATGTTGTGACGCGCAGGATTGGCACAGGTCGTCGCTGATCATCCAGCCCGAGGGCTGGCGCTCGTTGCACTCGGTGCACACGCCAAAGTAGCGGGGATCGTGCAGGATTGCGTTAATCGCTTCCTGCACTTCCTCGGTGTCTATTCCCGTTGGAAATACCCCGACCAGCTGCCAGCGAGATTGGGGTTCTTGCCCACTCCAGATAATCAGACGAACTGATAACCGTAGCCAGCCGCTTTCCGCTACCTGCTGAATGAAGTCACGCTTCAGTTCATCGGGAGTCATCAAATGCCCAACGTGGAAGAGATTGATCTGCGTGGCTTTTCACGCAGCGTCCAGCGAACGAAGTGAGCGGTAGTTGAGCGCATTGTTAGGAACCAACACGCAACGCTTGCCATGAGCTTGCCTCAAAGCCTAATGCCTGACCTGCACGGGCTATGAGCTTGAAACACTCATCTGTGATTTCAAGCGGCGGCTCCTTGACCATATAAAGCAAATGCTCATAAGCGACTCCCGCTTCTCCATGCTGTAGATAGTCAATAACAATTTCAGCGCCGTTTTCTAGACCTGACTGATCGAGAGCGCTTCCTAGTGTTATTGGCGCGTTTTTCAAGAACTCCTCGCGCATCAGGGCGCTAACTTCAATGAGCGCCTCATTGATGAGGTCTTCCACTGATCTATCCATGGTTTCTAACGCAGAAAGTAACCGGACGCCGCGCGGGCCGGGTTGTGGAAACCCAAACGCAGGTGTTCGGCGGTCCGGTTGACTGGGATGTTAGCGGCAACCTTAGTCGTGACTTGCATGGTCACTAAATGGATTGCCTGTAGCGCTATCAAGGCGAATAGAGGCGTCACCTTCTACCCGCGACTCTGTTAAATCTGTTGTGACTCGTTCAGATTTTTCTTCTTTAGCCAAAGCGAAAGCAAGCGTAGCTCCAACAATCGGCAACAACCAGATTAACCAGTACTGAGCCCTTTTCTGGTTTGACTCATAGTACGAGCTCTTGGCCACTCGGCGCGCTGCAATGATGTTCAGAATGATGGCTATGGCCACGACGATGAGAGTGAGAGCAAGCGCCATACCGCTAACGTAGAAGTGAGGGGCAGCCGGAGCGAAGCGTAGGGAGCCACAAGCGCAGCTTGTGGCTGTCCCGCTCGACTGCAGGGTTAGACATTGGCCGCATACCATTCATGCGGAAACTCGGCTTTGGCTGACGGCAGACCAACTTGAGAGACGACTGGCTCCCACACTTTGTTTGGTACGTCGATGGCATCCCAGCGAAAGCGGGATAGACACTTGTGCAGCCGAATGGCTGCAACATCTTCTGACGTTATGCCGATTTGCTTCGTAAGCAGTAGCTCACGCAAATTTGGCGCATCAAGTGCAGGGCCAATAGAACCTAGTGACTTCATTTGACCAAGCTCCAAGCGCTGCAAGTTGTGGAGCGGTTGAAGTGATGGCAGCTCCGTTACTTTTGACAACCCGTAAAGTGACAAAAGCTTGAGTGTTGGTAGTGATGCTAAGTGAGAAATGTCAGTCAAGCCGCGCACCTGATTGACTATTAGATACCCCAGGCCACTCACGCCTTCCAACAAAGCCAAGCTACTCGCCGAGCCGCCGTGCCAATCCAGCCCTTCAAGATAAGGGAGCGTTGCCAAGAATCCCGGAGGTAAAGATACGTTCCACAAAGTCAGTGCTTTGGCGTCCTTCAGCCAAGACAAATCACTTGCTGTCACGACAGCATGATCTATCCAGAAAGCGCCATTGCCTCTGTTTTGTGCGACGTCCTTAGCGGGCTTTCGAGTGTCGGCCATGAAAATCGAATGTCTAACGTCGAAGTGAGGGGCAGCCGGAGCGCGAAGCGCGGAGGGGACCAAAAAGCGCAGCTTTTTGGCTGTCCCTCTCGACTGCCGGGTTGGGCGGCATCGTTGGCAGAGAGGGCATCAGAAAACCTCAACCTCAAGCCCCTGAAAGGCCATGGCGGCTTTGAAGTTGTTCATGAGCCTTTCTTGCTCCTGCTCTGTTGCCTCGTGAAACGCCCTTAGCTTTCCCCATTTAGCGAATGCATCATGTTTAATATTGATGCAAGGTCGTCCAGCTTTCTCTCCATCTTCGACTTCAATTTCAAGAACGCGGCCATTTTCTGTGTATTCACAAGTAAACCGACCGGTAAACTGAACTATGAATCCGGAATCTGACTCGACGCCTTGTTTGTTAAGCCACTTAAATGACATGCAAGAACTCCACTGATTCTGACGCTCAACGTAGAGCTAACCGGCGCTGCGCGGCTTTATGGCGCAGCGTCCAGCGACCGAAGGGAGCGAGGTTGAGCGCCATGTTAGAGACCGGCCGAACTAACTAGGCGCTGGACAAGTTGGCCAACGACAACAGCTAGAACCATGATTGCGGCAAGGACCGGAACCGCCAGAAGTATGCGCATTGGACGGGAAAGGCGAGAAAAGAATTGTGACCCAAGCACAGTTGTCCCCACCCACTCAAGTGCAAACCACGATGGAAGGCCAACAAGAACCAGGGCCACCCAACCAAGAAGCGAGGTTGGTACCGCAGGAAAGTAAACGAACAAGAGAGCGCAAGCCAATAGGCCCACGAGGCCAAGCAAAGATAGAAAGCTCCTCAGGTTCGATGACATATGGCCCTAACGTAGAAGTGAGCGGCCTGCGCGGCTTTTCGCGCAGGTCCGCTCAACTGCCGGGTTGGGCGACAAACTCACCAGAGCTTCCACCACGGTTTGTTCGGGGACACATGCGATGTTCCCAATGGGTTACTGATGTAGATGGTGTGCTCCATTTCCTGCGTTGGTTGCCACCCGCTGTTGAGTTTGTCGTTTAGGTACTGCATAGCGACTTGCGCCTGATACTCCTGATTCTTCTTCGTTTCAGGCGTCGCATCGTCGGCGAACAGCGCTTTGACCAGAACCTTGTAGGTTTGCTCTCCATTCTTTAGTCCGATAGCCCAATGAACACCAGGCTTGCTTGGCCCATTGGGCATTTTGAAGTGCGCGGCGAGACCACCCTCGACCCGCATAAGCCATTGGTCCGTCATGTGCGTTCCTATTTTGTCGCCTAACGTCTGAATTCACCGGCCTGCGCGGCTTTTCGCGCAGGTCCGGTGGAATGATGGGTTATGCGGCAATGGTACATGGCAAGCTACCAAGCCCATGCATGAAGCGAACTGCTATGCCCACCGGCCCGCTTTAGGGCAACAGCAAGGCGAAAATCAACGACAAGATTGTTGTCTGGCCCTCCGCCTTCGGTTTGATCGCCACCAGCAAAGAACGAATCACGGGCACGCTTAGCGAAAAGAACCTCTCCTTCGTTTGTCAGGTCTTCAATCTTCTCGGAATCGCCTGCGGACGCAAGTATGTCGAAGTAGTTCTGATAGGTCTCTGCCGCGAGAGATGTTCGCTTGGCCTCGCGAAGCGAGGCGATCAGAACATTTGCCTTGGAATCATTTGGGTTAGAGGTGGCTAGCAACAGATCAAGCTGTGAATCGCACGCCCAGGTTTCCGCAACAATGTCTGTGGTATCGAAGTTCTCGCCTGTTAGACAGGCAAGAAGAGCCGCTTTCGCAACAGGAAGACTCTCCTCAGCATTGAGCGATTGAGACAAACTACGAAGGGTGCGGATGCCTTCAGCCGCAACGGAAATTGCGTTGCAGAGGTGCTCCTTCGGATTTTGATGTATCCGCCATGAAATGAGTCCACGCATGAGGTGACACTTGAAGATTTGGCGGTAATTCAGGGCAGCGAGTTGCCAATTACGGGACGCATGCGCAACAGCGAGACCATTGGACGAGCGCTGAACTTGGGTAGCGAAGAAGACAAGGGATTCTTGAGGGGTCATATTGCGCAAATCATCAGAGGCGGACATGCCGCATAACGTGGAAGGTCAGCGGACGGCAAAAAGCGCAGCTTTTTGACGGTCCGCTGGACCGGATTGTTGGGCCAGATGTGGTTGTTCACTTGACGTGCTTTGTAAGTGTGACCATGCCTATTGAATCGCATGTATCCGTGTACTCAATATGCACTCTAAGTAGGCCAATGACAAAAGCGTCCCACGGCGGCTTTGCCCCGAGAATCGGGACTGCACTTGCTTCGCCGCTTTGCTGAGGAGTTCCGAGAGAAGCTCTCACCTGAGACCTCCCCATCATAAATTCGAGGTTGCCTGGGAGAACACCCGTATACCGGGAGTAGCGCTCATGACCGAAGCTATGTAGCTGCACAGCCGTTACTGTCGCGTTGTCTTCGGATACACAAGAGATACCTTTTGCACGCAACTCGATATAGCTTTGACCTTCGATCAGGGTAATAGCCGTTGCCACCGTTTCCAGCGGAACCCCTACCAATTCTTCAGCACGAGACAGGTCCATTTTCATGAAGCCCAACGTTGAAAATCACCGGACCTTCGGCAAGCGTAGCTTGCCGAAGGTCCGGTGCATTGGAATGTTAGGTAGCGGCGGCATCTACAACCCTCCTTAATTCAGCCAAGAAAGGCCCAAGAGCGGTTTGGTCCGTGGCAAAGGAAAACTCCAGCTTTTGCCAGTGCTCGGTGGTATCGACGAGCAGACCGCTGACTGTGATTTGGCCCCGCCCATTACCTCGGAACATGAAATGAGGATCTTCAAACTGCTGCCCTAGTTTCGCTTCGCCTAAAAGGCTTCGGTCAAGGGCGGCCAAGTTTTCAACAAACGCACCTGGCGGGGGAGAATCAAAGAAGAAGCGTGTCGATGCAGCGAACGGTGCAGACTGAATTTCGAGAATACATACGCCGCCTGAGCCATCTTCGAATATCTCAATGTCTTTCATCACGAGGCCACAGGACTTGCTTTGCGTGTTGAGGCTGGCATCCATTGGAGCTACCTAACGTTGTAGGTAAGCGGACTGCCGTTTGCGGCAGGTCCGCTTGACCGAAAAGTTAGGCGAAACGCTCAAGCTAACGCCCCTTAACAAACTGGAAGACTGCAAGTGCATCACTCAAACACCGCTCCTCAATTTCATCCTCGGGGCTATCCCAAAACAAAAGCCGAGCATCAGGAAAACCAAGTGGAGAAGTTCTCCCGGATTTAACGTGCGCATAAAGCTCCAACAGCCGTTTGTTCGGACTATCTGGTTTCAAGGACAAATGTTCAGCAAGGCTTTTCTCGGCCGTACTTAAGAACTGCGTTAGTTCAGAATTCATCTCACCCATCCTGGCGCCTAACGTTGAAGCTCACCGGACGGCGGGCAGCGAAGCTGGCCGACGGTCCGGTGGAGCGGATTGTTGGGCTGGCGGCTAGTGGATTTCATGGTTTTGAGGCGCAGTTGGCGTGTTGGCTTTTTGGTCAA
The DNA here is from genome assembly GCF_004217225.1 of Azospira oryzae. Lineage (GTDB taxonomy): Bacteria > Pseudomonadota > Gammaproteobacteria > Burkholderiales > Rhodocyclaceae > Azospira > Azospira oryzae. The sequence goes on along the minus strand of NZ_SHKM01000003.1, from coordinate 86,035 downwards.
GGTAGGCCTTTGCGGCGACGCCAAGATATATGAAGCCAACCAAGAGATTGGCAGCGAAGGCAATTGGCTGTTCTGTCGAGGCTGCTAGGCCAAAGAACAAAACAAATACGCCAAATACCCAGTAGAAAATTGCCCGACCAACGCCATCAGGGCGCCGAAGCTCCTGCAGAGCAGATAGGTGCTGCACAGCCAAAACGACACCAAACAACAGGACGCCCAGAAGTGCCTGAACATTCGGAGGTAGCGATTCGAATAGCGCGGTCACGATATTGCGGCCCAACGTTTAGCTCAGGGGCGCGCAGCTTGCGGCGCGTCCCTCCTGAAGCGGAATGTTAGAGCCCATGTTGTGGCATATGCTACCGAACCGGCCACGAACCCCGCGAACAGATAAATGAGTGCCCATGACGGGATGAGAAGATCGGGAAATGCGGCGAACCAACCTGCCAATGCAGCGAGAGAGGCAAACAATAAGAGAGACAGCTTGTTGTTACGGCGAGCCCACAAAAAAACTGGCGAGCCCAAGATGATGAAGGCGAGAAGAGCGTAGGCAATGAGCTTGGGAACAAGCAACGTGTCGAGCAGCAAATACTCCACGTGATGCCAATCAGCGAAACCATTCAACGCCAAGCCGCCAATGGCGCGTACCCACACGCCACAGCAGGAGCCGGCAACGGCCCCAAGCACGAAGTGTAAATAAGATGGTTTGGTCATGGGCGGTAACTAGTAGTAGACGACAAAAACGTCCAATAAAACGGGGACGTGTCCAATAAGCTGGGAAACCGGACAGCGGTTTCCCTTGTGTGGCAATGGATTTGGATATATAACTGTTTATCCATACAGTATTTTGTTGCCATGAAACCGGACATTCCTGACAAGGTGGTTGTACCGGGGCCCCGTTTGGTTGACCAGGTGCGGGCCGCCGTACGCATACGTCATTACAGCATACGGACCGAAGAGGCCTATGTCCATTGGGTGGTCCGCTACATCCGCTTCAATGGCATGCGTCATCCGCGGGAGATGGGGGCTCGCGAGGTGACGGCCTTTCTTTCCCATCTGGCGGTGGAAGAGGATATCGCCGCTGCGACCCAGCAACAGGCCTTGTCCGCCTTGCTTTTCCTCTATCGGCAGGTGTTGGAACTGGATCTGCCATGGCTGACCGACCTGGTCCGGCCCAAGAAGCCGGCTCGTTTGCCGACGGTTTTGAATCGGGATGAAGTGAAGCGGCTGCTGGACGTCATGCCTGCCGGGCAGGCGTTGATGGCCCGGCTGCTCTACGGGACGGGAATGCGGCTGATGGAGTGCCTGCGACTGCGAGTGAAGGACGTGGATTTCGGCCGCGGAGAAATCCTGGTCCGCGAGGGCAAGGGGGCCAAGGATCGGGTCACCATGCTGCCCCGCACCCTGGAAGGCCCTTTGCGGGAACAACTCGCCAGAGCCAGGGTGCTGTTTGAGTATGATCAGGAGCGTGGCTTGCCTGGGGTCTATCTGCCCCATGCGCTGGAGCGCAAGTACCCACAGGCAGGGGCTACCTGGCCCTGGTTCTGGGTGTTTCCGGCTGCCGGGTTGTCGGTGGACCCGCGCTCGGGCATCGAGCGGCGGCACCATGCCCACGAAAAGGCCCTGCAACGTGCCATGAAGGAGGCGGCGCGTCGGGCGGGTTTGGCCAAGCCTGTGTCGGTGCATACCTTGAGGCATTCCTTTGCCACCCATTTGCTGGATGCGGGCTACGACATTCGCACAGTGCAGGAACTGCTGGGCCATGCGGATGTTTTGACCACCATGATTTATACCCATGTGCTCAACCGGGGTGGGCGGGGCGTGGCTTCTCCCCTGGACCGGGCGTGAGGGGTGTCAGGGCCCTTGAGGTAAACTGCGGCTTTTGCACGGGCAGTCCTGCTGCCAATGGATTCTGAGTGAGCGATCTTTTTTCCCAAGGAACGGTGGATGCCGGGGCTCCCCTGGCGGAGCAGTTGCGGCCCCGCTCGCCCGATGAGGTGATCGGCCAGCAGCATCTGCTGGGGCCGGGCAAGCCCCTGCGTCTGGCCTTCGAGTCGGGCCAGCCCCATTCCATGATCCTGTGGGGGCCGCCCGGGGTGGGCAAGACCACCCTGGCGCGCATGATGGCGACCCAGTTTCACTGCGAGTTCATTGCCCTTTCCGCCGTCTTCTCCGGCATCAAGGAGGTGCGGGAGGCGGTGGCCCAGGCCGAGATGTGGAAGGCCCAGGGCAAGCGCACCATCCTCTTCGTCGATGAAATCCACCGTTTCAACAAGGCCCAGCAGGACGGCTTTCTGCCCTTTGTCGAAAGCGGCCTGTTCACCTTTATTGGCGCCACCACCGAGAACCCTTCCTTCGAGGTCAATTCGGCCCTGCTTTCCCGGGCTTCGGTCTATGTACTGAAGTCCCTGGACGAGGCCGAGATGGGTCAGTTGTTCGACCGGGCCCGTGACAAGGCCCTGGCGGAGCTGGATTTCGATGACGAGGCCCGCACCCGCCTGATCGGCCTGGCGGACGGTGATGCCCGGCGCTTCCTCAACCTGCTGGAGCAGGTGCGTACGGCGGCCCGCACCGCCAAGCTGGCCAAGGTAGACGGGGCTTTCATCGAAGCCACCATGGCCCAGAGCCTGCGGCGCTTCGACAAGGGCGGCGATGCCTTCTACGACCAAATTTCGGCCCTGCACAAGTCGGTGCGGGGCTCCAACCCGGATGGCGCCCTCTACTGGTTCTGCCGCATGCTGGATGGCGGCGCCGACCCCCGTTACCTGGCCCGGCGCATCGTGCGCATGGCCTGGGAAGACATCGGCCTGGCCGACCCCCGGGGCAGCGAGATCGCCATGAACGCGGCCCAGACCTACGAGCGCCTGGGCTCGCCGGAAGGGGAGCTGGCCCTGGCCCAGGCGGTGATCTACCTGGCCTGCGCCGCCAAATCGAATGCTGCCTACAACGCGTATAATGCGGCACGCGCCTTCGTCGCCAAGGATGGCTCCCGCCCGGTGCCCGAGCATCTGCGCAACGCCCCCACCAAGCTGATGAAGGATCTGGGCTACGGCAAGGATTACCGCTACGCCCACGACGAGGCCGAAGGCTACGCCGCCGGTGAGAACTATTTCCCCGACGGCATGGCGCCCGCCACCTGGTATCAGCCGGTGGAGCGGGGCCTGGAAATCAAGATCGGCGAAAAGCTCGCCCACCTGCGGGACCTGGACGCCCAGGCCGCCCGCAAAGGCAAAAAAGGCTAGCCACAGAGGGCGCAGAGGACACCGAGTGTCATGGCGGACCAACTGATCCAGCAGATTATCGGCGCCGCCATCGAGGTGCACGTCTGCTCGGGCCGGGGCTGCTGGAAAGCGTCTATGAGGAGGCCCTCTGCCATGAAATGTCCCTGCGGGATATTCCCTTTGCCCGGCAGGTGGTGGTGGAGCTGAAGTCCCAACGGGCGCTGCCCGAAGCTGTATCGGCCCAGGTCTTGTCCTACCTGAAGGCAACTGGTTTGAAACGTGGTTTACTTATCAACTTTGGCGAGCCCAGGCTTGCCGACGGCGTGAAACGATTTTCTCTGTGATCTCTGTGCCCTCTGTGGCAAAAAGGTTTTGATTCCATGCTCGACATTCAACTGCTCCGCAACGACCTCGACGCCGTGGCTGCCCGCCTGGCGACCCGCGGCAAGGCCATCGACTTCACCCAGTTCTCCGCCCTGGAGGCCGAGCGCAAGACCCTGCAGACCCGCACTCAGGAGCTGCAGGCCAGCCGCAATTCCCTCTCCAAGCAGATCGGCATGTTGAAGGGCAAGGGCGAGGAAGCTTCCGAGGTGATGGCCCAGGTGGCCGCCATGAAGACCGAGCTGGAGCAGGCCGAGGCCCGTCTGGCCGAACTGCTGGGCGAGTTCAACGCCATCGTCGCTGCCATTCCCAATCTGCCCAATGAAACCGTGCCGGTGGGAAAGGACGAGAGCGACAACGTGGAAGTGAAGCGCTGGGGCACGCCCCGGACCTTCGACTTCGAGGTCAAGGACCACACCGACGTGGGTGAATCCCTCGGTCAGCTGGATTTCGCCGTGGCCGCCAAGATTTCCGGCGCCCGCTTCTCCGTCATGAAGGGCCAACTGGCCCGCCTGCACCGGGCCCTCGCCCAGTTCATGCTCGACACCCACACCGGCGAGCACGGCTACACCGAGGTCTACACCCCCTACCTGGTGAATGCCGCCAGCCTCTTCGGCACCGGCCAGCTGCCCAAGTTCGAGGAAGACCTGTTCAAGATCGCCCGGGCCGATGCCGAGCCCCTGTACCTGATCCCCACCGCCGAAGTGCCGGTGACCAACATCGTGCGCGACGAAATCCTCGCCGCCGAGGCCCTGCCCCTGAAGCTGGTCTGCCACACCCCCTGCTTCCGTTCCGAAGCCGGCTCCTACGGCCGCGACACCCGGGGCATGATTCGCCAGCACCAGTTCGACAAGGTGGAGCTGGTGCAGATCGTGGCCCCCGAGAAGTCCGCCGAGGCCCATGAAGAGCTGACCCGCCACGCCGAAACGATCCTGGAAAAGCTGGAACTGCCCTACCGTCGCGTCACCCTGTGCACCGGCGACATGGGCTTCTCCGCCGCCAAGACCTACGATCTGGAAGTGTGGCTGCCGGCCCAGAACACCTACCGGGAAATCTCCTCCTGCTCCAATTTCGAGTCCTTCCAGGCCCGCCGCCTGCAGGCCCGTTTCCGCAACGAGAAGAACAAGCCGGAGCTGGTGCATACCCTCAACGGTTCCGGCCTGGCCGTGGGCCGCACCCTGGTGGCCATCCTGGAAAACTTTCAGAACGCCGATGGCTCCGTCACCGTGCCGACCGTGCTGCGTCCCTACATGGGCGGCCTGGAGAAGATCGTCGCCGCTTAAGCCGCGTCGCTCTTCGCCAAAACAAAGGCCGGGAATATCCCGGCCTTTTTCTTTGCCCCGGCTGCAAGGCAGACGGGACGGACCTTCCGGCATGGCCTGCCTGGAGAATGGCTTGCTGCCTGCCTCTGCGCCATGCCCCGTTCGACCCTGGCGCCTTGCCTGCCCGGCTGCGCCTCAGTGTCGCTTCTTGCTCTTCTTGTCGCCCTTTTTCTCCTTCTTTTCCATGACCGGCTTGGGCGGAATGTAGGGCGGCTCGTGGCGGGTGAGGATGTCGTAGAAGATGCGGATGTTCTCCACCATGATCACCGCCTCGCCACCCCGGGCGCGGCCGCTCTTCAAGCGCCGGTAATACTCGGGGCGGGAGAGCAGGGGCAGCACCCGCTTCATCTCGAACCAGGAATCCGGGTCCGCCTCGGTGCTGGGGGCGATGGCCAGGCCGCCCTTCATGTGGCCCAGGCCCAGGTTGTAGGCGGCCAGGGCCATCCAGGTGCGGTCCGGCTCCTTCACCGTTTCCGGCAGCTGGTCCCGGATGTCCGCCAGGTAGCGGGCGCCGGCGCTGATGCTCTGTTTCGGGTCGAGCCGGTTGGAAACGCCGAGGCGGTCCGCCGTTTCCTCGGTCAGCATCATCATGCCCCGCACCCCGGTGGGGCTGGTGGCCATGGGGTCCCACTGGGATTCCTGGTAGGCGAGGGCGGCGATGAGGCGCCAGTCGATGCCGGTGCGGGCCTGGGCCGATTCGAACTGGGTGCGGAAATCGGGCAGGAGGCTGCGGGTGCGCTCGAGGAACTGCACCACGTCGAACTGCTTCAGGCGGCGCACGTGGCCGAAATAGCGGTCTTTCAGGCGCACCAGGGTGCCGTCCTTGTGCACCCGGCCGAGGAAGGCTTCGGCCTTGGCCACCAGCTCCGGGTCCGCGTCCCCGGGGAAGAGCCAGGCGATGGGCTGGGGCTCGCCGATCTGCAGGGTGGCGCTGAGCTGGGGATAGTAGTTCTGGGCGATGTCGAGGATGGGGCCGTCGGTGAGGGCCAGCTCGATGCGCTGCTCGGCCACCGCCTGCAGCAGGTCCAGGTCGCTCCATTCCGGATGTTCCTGCACCGTCACCGGCGGATTGAGGGCCGGCAGCCCGGCCAGCAGGTCGGCGTGGCGGCTGCGGGCCACCACGTGCACGGTGCGTCCGGCCAGCTGTTCGGTGCTGGTGATGGGCAGGGAGGCCTCGTGCTGCACCAGCAGGTGGCTGCTCTGGAAGAAGGGGGTGGTGGCCTGGAATTCGCTGTTGGCCACGCCCGGGTGCCAGACCAGCCAGGCGGCGGCCATGTGGCCGGCGCCCCGCTTCAGGGCCTGGGCCACTTCCCGGTAATTGCCGACGGAAACCAGCTTCAGCTTGAGCCCGGCCTCCTCGGCGAAGAGGCTGACCAGGTCGTACTCGAAGCCGGCCCCGGCTTCGCCGCCGTTGTCCTGGGCGCCGGGGGTGTAGGTCAGGGGGCCGGGGCTGGTGAGAACCACCAGCTCGTTGCTTTCCCGCCAGGAGGCCACCTTCCTGTCGGCACAGGCGTAGACCAGGACCAGGGCAAGCAGGGCAACCAGCAGCCAGCGGAATACCTGTGGACGCATCCTCGCCTTTCCGGGGTTGTCCGGGAAAAAAGTTCCCGGATTGTGCCATGGACGCCCAGCCCGACAAAGGGGCCCAGGTCAGCGCCCGGGGCGGCGAATCGTGCTAAAATCCGCCTCCCCGGTGAGGTACCGAAGTGGCCATAACGGCGCTGACTCGAAATCAGATGGTCAGGGAAACCTGGCACGTGGGTTCGAATCCCACCCTCACCGCCACTCCTTTTCTGCTTCTTCCGGCGGCGCCTGCCGCCCGCTGCGGGGACGACCCCGCCAGCGTCCGTACCTTGGGGACGGCCCCGTTGCCACGGAGGTCGCCCATGTTTTCCCCCGCTACTGTCTTTTCCCTCTCGCCCCTGCTGGCCTGGGCTGTGCTGCTGCTCGCCGGTCTGCTGGAGATCGGCTGGGCCCTGGGTCTCAAGTCGGCGGCCGCCTCCTCCCGTCCGGCACTGATGTGGTCCGCCACCCTGGCGGCCATGGCGGCGAGCGTGGGCCTGCTGGCCCTGGCCCTGAAACAGCTGCCCCTGGGCTTGGCCTATGCGGTGTGGACGGCCATCGGCATCGCCGGCACCGCCCTGGTGGGGATTTTCCTGCTGGGGGAATCGGCCAGTCCCCTGCGTCTGTGCAGCATCGGCCTGATTCTGGCCGGGGTGGCCGGGCTCAAGCTGAGCGCCTGAGCCCTTTGTTTCTCAGGTGCCGCCGCCGGGCGGGCGCATCGCCAGCAGGGTCTCGGAATGGTAGTCGCGGCGGTAGAGCACCGCCACGATGATGCTGGTGACCACCAGGAACAGGCCCGGACCCACCAGCCAGGTGAGGGCGGCGAGGCCGAAGTAGTAGGCCCGGATGCCCCGGTTGAAGTCGTCCCCGGCGTAGCTGTTCACCGCCGCCATGCGCCGGGCGCTGGCTTCCAGTTCCGGATCGGTGTCGCAGCTGCCGGTGGGGGCGGCGCCCACCAGGATGGAGAGCAGGTTGAACTGGCGCAGGGACCAGGTGAACTTGAAATAGGCGACGACGAAGACGCCGAAGAGCAGCAGCAGTTTCAGTTCCAGCAGGTCCCGGGTGACTTCCCGGGCGAAGGGGAAGTCGGCGGTGACGGAGACCACCTTGTCCAGGGTGCCGAGCACGGCGAAGAGGCCGGCGATGATGTAGATGGTGGTGTTGGCGTAGAAGGAGACGCTGTTCATCAGGTTGCCGATGAGGGAGGCGTCGGTGATGCGCACTTCCCGCTCCAGCAGGCGCCGCGCCCATTGCAGACGGTAGGCGTGGCCCTGGCCCACCAGGTTTTCCCGGGCGTGGGGCCCCCGTTCGGCGAAGAAGACGTAGCCGATCCAGCAGAAGAGGAACCAGCTCAGGGCGCTCCAGTCGAGCAGGGTCAGATGGGCCAGGGGGCCTTGGGGCATGGGGAATTCCGCGTCGATGAAAGCCGATGGGCCGATTTTGCCACAGCCGGGGCCGGGCCGTTCCCGGTGCCGCGGGGCGGCTTCAGATGACCCGGCTCTTGGCCGGCACGTGGCGGGCCAGGAAGTCCATCTGGTCGGCCAGGATCTGGCGGTTGGAGAGAATCAGGAATTCGGCCCGGTTGGGCACGTAGGGCAGGTAGAGCAGTTCCATGCCGGCCTTTTCCAGCAGGCGGGCGCCCTTCTTCTGGTTGCAGGGCATGCAGGCGGCCACCACGTTGGTCCAGGTGTCGCTGCCGCCCTTGGAAATGGGGATGACGTGGTCCCGGGTCAGGCGCTGGCTGGAAAATTCCCGGCCGCAGTAGGCGCACAGGTGGCGGTCCCGGTGGAACAGTTCCCGGTTGGAGAGGGGCGGCACGTGGCGGTTGTAGCCTTGGCCGTGGCTGTGGCCGCGCAGGGCGATGATGCTGTTGGCGGTGATGGCGGAGCGCTGGCCGGTGAGGCGGGAAATGCCGCCGCGCAGGGTGAAGGCGTTGTCGCCCGCATCCCAGGCCACCATTTCCCGGGCGTAGTAGAAGCAGGCCTCCTGCCAGGAGATCCAGCGCTGGGGCACTCCGTTCTGGTCCAGGGCCAGGATCAGGGGCGCACAGGCGTACTCGGCCAGCAGGTGGGGGGCCGGGAGGCAGTGCGGGGGCGGCAGGCATACCGGATCGTTCATGGGAGTCCATAAAAATCATCGGTTTGCGCCAGAGTAACAAAGGCCGCCGGCTTTTCCTAGGGCATGGCCCGGCTGCCGGGTGGCGGCTGGGGAAGGGGAGGCTTTCGGGTATCCTTGCGCCTGTATGGCAGCGGCGGCTCCGATTTTCCCCCGCTGCCGCCACTGCCGCGGCTGCGGCCCTGTCTTCCATCCATTTGTTTGCCCGATCGTTCCATGGCTGCCCCATCTTCCACCCTCAAAGCCGCCCTGGTGGTTTCCCTGCTGGCCCATGCCGTGCTCCTGGCCTGGGGGCGCTGGAGCCTGACGCCCACGCCCAGCGCGGCGGCTGGCGGCATGCGGGTGGATCTGCGCGGCGGCCGGCCAGCTGCCGAGGCCCTGCCCCGGGAAGCCCAGTTGGCGCCGCTTTCCCGGCAGGTGCCGCCAGAATCGCCGTCCCGCCTGCCTGAGCGGCCGGCCCCCATCTTGGCCGTTCCCGGCGCCACCGCCCAGGTGGCGGCCGCTGCCGCCCGTCCGCCGGCGTCGGCCGAGGCGGCGCCGGAGCGGCGGGGGGAAGGGGAGGGCCATGCCGGCGCGGCGGCCAGTCCGGCGGCCGGTGGCGGCGAGCGGGGCGCGGCAGCGCCGGCCCGGGAAGGCGCCAGCGGCGATGCCCTGCGCCAGTACCGCCTGGCCCTGGCCCTGGAGGCGCGGCGCTTCAAGCGTTATCCGCGGCTGGCCCGGGAGCGGGGCTGGGAGGGGACGGTGGAGGTGGTGGTGCTGGTGGGCGGTCCCGCCGGCCTGGCCGGCACGGTGCAGTTGCAGCGTTCCAGCGGCTACGGCCTGCTCGACGACCAGGGGCTGGAAATGCTCAACCGGGCCCTGGCCGCGACGCCGCTGCCGGAAGCCCTGCGCGGCCGGGAGCTGCGGCTGGTGCTGCCGATCGAATTCAAGCTGGAGGAGTAGGGGGCGGGCCGGCCCTAGAGGTAGTCCGCCGGCGGCGGGGGCAGGTCCAGGCTGTGCAGGCGGAAGTGGCCTTCCCGTTTGTCGGCGTAATAGCGTTCCAGGGCGAAGCGCACGCTGCGGAAGGCCAGGTCGTGCCAGGGGATGTCGCTTTCCTGCAGCAGGGCCGTTTCCAGGCTTTCCTCCCCCGGGCTGTGGCGGCCGTCCACCAGCTTGCCCAGGTAGAAGAGATGGACCTGGTTGATGTGGGGCACGTTCACCACGGCGAAAAGGCTGCCGATTTCCACCCGGGCGCAGGCTTCCTCCAGGGTTTCCCGGGCCGCGGCCTGGCCGGTGGTCTCCTCGTTTTCCATGAAGCCGGCCGGCAGGGTCCAGTAGCCGTGGCGCGGTTCGATGGCGCGGCGGCAGAGGAGGATGCGCTCCTCCCATTCGGCAATACAGCCGATCACCAGCTTGGGATTGAGGTAATGGATGGTGCCGCAGGCGTCACAGACGTGGCGGGGCAGGCTGTCTCCCGGCGGGATGCGCAGGTGCACCGGAGCGCCGCAGTGGCTACAGTAGTTCATCGCGGGAGGAGGAGTGTGCGTGGCGCATGTTTGCCAGTTTAAAACAGTTTCCGGGCCCAAATAAGAGACATTTGTCCTCGCCCCCGGGCCCTTGGGACACCATAATGAATGGCAAAATGGATCGCCTCCGGGGGCCAGAATCCGCCGGCTGGCGGAGTTTTTCTGGGGCTTTTGTCCGGCCCGATGCTATTTTGCTCAGCCGTAAGGGTTGTTGCTAGAATGGCATACACCGAATTAATACAGCAGGCGCTGCCGGAAGGGCAGTGGGGGGAAGCATGTTTCTCATCATTGGTTATGTAGTCATCCTGCTGGCCTCGGTTGGCACCTACGCCATCCACGGCAGCCTGGCTGCCCTGTGGGTGCCCGCCGAATATGCCGCCATCGTCGGTCTGGTGGTGGGCGCCTTCGTCGCCAGCAACAGCATGAAGGTCATCAAGAAGACGGTCGGCGCCCTGCCTTCCATCTTCAAGGGCTCCAAGTACACCAAGGCCCTCTACATCGACCTGCTGGCCATGCTCTTCGAAATCCTCGCCAAGGTGCGCAAGGAAGGCCTGATGGCCATCGAAGCCGACGTGGAAAACCCCGAATCCAGCCCCATCTTCAGCAAGTACCCGGACATTGCCGGCGACCACCACGTCCTCGATTTCATCACCGACTACCTGCGCATGATGGTGGGCGGCAACCTCAATACCCTGGAAATCGAAGCCCTGATGGACATGGAAATCGAGACCCACCATCACGAGGAAGAGGTGCCGGGCCATGCCATGGCCAAGGTGGCCGACGGCGCTCCCGCCTTCGGTATCGTGGTGGCGGTGATGGGGGTGGTGAACGTGATGGGCTCCGTGGGCCAGCCGCCCGCCGTGCTCGGCAAGATGATCGGCGGCGCCCTGGTGGGCACCTTCCTCGGTATCCTGCTTTCCTACGGCTTCGTCTCGCCCATCTCCAGCCTGCTGGAGCAGAAGGCCCACGAAGGCTCGAAGATTTACCAGTGCATCAAGGTGGTGCTGCTGGCCGCCATGTCCGGCTACGCTCCCCAGGTGGCCATCGAGTTCGGGCGCAAGGTTCTCTTCTCCGATGTCCGCCCGTCCTTCCGCGAACTTGAAGAAGAACTCAAGGCTCGCAAGGGCAAGTAAGTCCTGAACCCTTTTGCCCGGTAAGCGCCGATGAGCGACGATTCCTCTCGCCCCATAGTCATCAAACGCATCAAGAAGGGTGGCGGCGGCCACCATGGCGGGGCCTGGAAACTGGCCTACGCCGACTTCGTCACGGCCATGATGGCCTTCTTCCTGCTGATGTGGCTGCTCGGCTCCACCGCCAAGGGCGATCTGGAAGGCATCGCCGAGTATTTCCAGAATCCCCTCAAGGTTTCCATGCAGGGCGGCTCCGGTTCCGGCGACGCCACGGCGGTGATCCAGGGCGGTGGCCTCGACCTGACCCGGCAGAACGGCCAGGTGCGCAAAGGCGAGGACGCGGCCAAGCACAGCGTTTCCAAGTCCTCCGAAGAAGCCAAGCAGCGCGAACGGGCCATGCTCAAGGAGCTGAAGAAGCGCATCGAGGATGCCATCCAGAGCAATCCGGCCATCCAGCAGTTCAAGAACCAGCTGCTGCTGGACATCACCAGCGAGGGCCTGCGCATCCAGATCGTGGATGAGCAGAACCGGCCCATGTTCGACCTGGCCGGCGACCAGCTGAAGCCCTATACCCGGGAAATCCTCAAGGAAATCGGCAAGGTGCTGAATGCGGTGCCCAACCGCATCACCCTCTCCGGCCATACCGACGCGGCCCAGTTCGCCGCCGGCGCCCGGGGCTTCTCCAACTGGGAGCTGTCCGCCAACCGGGCCAATTCCTCCCGGCGCGAACTGGTCAGCGGCGGCATGGACGACCACAAGGTCCTGCGGGTGGTGGGCATGTCCTCCACCGTGCTGTTTGACCGCAACGACCCCCTCAATCCGGTCAATCGCCGCATCAGCATCGTCGTCCTCAACAAGGAGACGGAGGAGGCGTTCCTGCGGGACGCCGCGCCTGATGTGGAAGTGAGCAACGACGCCATCCCTGCGTCCGAAACGCTGACCCCCGGCACCAAGGTGCCATCCGGGCGCCCGCCCCTGTAGAATGTCCGGTCAGCCAGCACAAGCAAACTAATAAGGGGAGACTGGGTACGATGAACGGATGGGCCAAATTGTCTGGCTTCGGACTGGTATGGGCGTTGCTCGTGGCGGCGACCATGGCGGCGATCGACCCTGCCCTGCGCGGCGCCCCCTTTTCCGTCGGCATCGGCGCCATCGTCGTCGGCTGGCTGCTGTTTTCCCTGTTGCTGCGCGATTCCTCCGCCGACGGCAAGGAGTCGTCCGGCGGTGACGTGGCCGGTGGCGAAGGCGTGCGCCTGTTGGCCGAGACCGGCGAGGTGATGCAGCGGGCCAGCGACGAATTCCACAGCCAGTTCGAGGAAGCCCGGGCCGACGTGACGCGGACCCAGCAGATTTTCTCGGAAGCCATCGGCACCCTGATCCAGAGTTTCACCGCAATGAGCCAGCAGGCCCGGCGCCAGCAGGAGCTGGGCACGGGCATCATCAGCAGCCAGCGCGGCGAGGACGGCGCCGCCGATTTTGCCGGCTTCGCCCAGCACACCTCGGAAACCCTGCACGCCTTCGTAGACAGCGTGGTGGCCAACTCCAAGCTGGCCATGGAGCTGGTGGAAATGACCGACAAGATGTCGGAACAGATGAAGCGCATCACCGGCATGCTGGGCGAGATCGAAGGCATCTCCAAACAGACCAACCTGTTGGCCCTCAATGCCGCCATCGAGGCGGCCCGGGCCGGCGAGGCGGGCCGCGGCTTCGCCGTGGTGGCGGACGAGGTGCGCGACCTCTCCGGCCGCACAAGCCACTTCAGCCAGCAGATCCGCGGCCAGCTGGTGACCATGCAGCAATCCATCGAAATGACCGAGCAGGCCATCAACAAGATGGCGGCCCAGGACATGACCTTCGCCCTCAAGTCCAAGCAGGGGGTGGAGGTGGCCATGCAGAACATCGAGGCCCTCAACCACCGTACCGGCGAGACCATCGACGAGCTCAACCACATCTCCGAGAGCATGGAGCAGAGCGTCAATCAGGCGGTGGTTTCCCTGCAGTTCCAGGACATGGTGACCCAGCTGCTGTCCCACGTGAATGGCCGCCTCGAATCGGTCCAGGCGGTGCTGGGCGAGGTCCGGGCCCTGGCGGCTGCGGCCCAGTGCGGCCAGGGCGAGATGTCCGCGGCCCAGGCCGACAGCCTGCGGCAGTCGCTGCTCCAGGCCCGCACCCAGGTGGACGGCCTGCGCCAGCGCACTTCCAATAATCCGGTGAGCCAGGAAGGCTTCAACACCGGCGAAATCGAACTCTTCTGAAAATCGGAGTCTCCCATGCCCAAAACCATTCTTGCCGTCGATGATTCCGCCTCCATCCGCCAGATGGTGAGCTTTACCCTGAAGAGTGCCGGTTACGACGTGGTCGAAGCCGTGGATGGCATGGACGGCCTGGAAAAGGCCAAGGCCCGCGCCATCAACCTGGTGCTGACCGACCAGAACATGCCGCGCATGGACGGCCTGACCCTGATTCGCACCCTGCGCGGTCTGCCCCAGTACAAGGCCACGCCCATCCTGATGCTGACCACCGAGTCCTCCGACGCCATGAAGACCCAGGGTCGCGCTGCCGGCGCCACCGGCTGGCTGGTCAAGCCCTTCGATCCCCAGAAACTGGTGGAAGTGGTGAAGAAGGTGATCGGCTGAGCCGCGGCCCCGGTCCCCTTCAGTCCCTGCGTCGGTCAGAGAGGCGAACATGGCCATCGACATGAGCCAGTTCTACCAGGTGTTCTTCGAGGAGTCGGCGGAGCACCTGGCGGAAATGGAATCCCTGCTGCTCGGGCTGGACGTGGGCGCCCCGGAGGATGAGGACCTCAACGCCATTTTCCGGGCGGCCCACTCCATCAAGGGTTCCTCCGGCACCTTCGGCTTCACCGACCTGACCGCCGTCACCCACGTCCTGGAAACCCTGCTCGACCGACTGCGCAAGCACGAGATCGGCCTGCGCCCGGAAATGGTGGATGCCTTCCTCGAGGCCGGCGATCTGCTCAAGCTGCTGCTCGCCGCTCATCAGGGCGGCGAGGCGGTCAGCGCCGAGGCCCAGGAGGCCATCTGCGAGAAACTGCGCCAGCTGTCCCGGGACGAAGGGGCCGAGCCGGTCGCCGTCGTCATGCCGGAAGCCGTTGTGGCCCCGGCGGATAGCGGCGTTGATGGCGGCTGGGAAATCGAGTTCGTGCCGACGCCCGCTTCCCTGGCGGTGCCGGAAACCCTGGAAAATTTCCTCGAGGACCTGGGGCGCCAGGGGCGCCTGGAAGTGCTCAGCCGTTCCAGCGGCCCCGTTCCCTCCCTGTGGCAGCTGCGCCTTTACGGCCAGGTGGCGCGGGAAGCCCTGGCCGAATCCCTCGATTTCATCGCCGAGACCGATGCCTGGCGCCTGTCGCCCCTGGCAGCCCCGGCGGCAGCGGCCGACGAGGCTTTCGGCCTCTTCGACGATGCCCCCGGAGCGCCCCAGGACGAGGCCGCCTACGGCTTCTTCGACGACGCTCCCGGCCTGGCCCCCGCCGCGCCTGCCGCGATGGCGGAAGAGGGGGATGGCTACGGTTTCTTTGATCCCTTGCCCGAGCCAGTGGCGGCAGAGGATGCCCTTGCCCCCATCCCGGCCGTGGCCGAGGAAGGTGAGGGCTACGGCTTTTTCGCTCCCCTGCCCGATCCTGCTGCCGCTCCGGCAGCGGTGGCTGAAGAAGGGGATGGTTACGGCTTCTTCGAGCCTCTGCCGGCCAATGCCGGTGCGGCTGCCGGGGTGGCCGAGTCTCCTGTGCTGGAGGACGGGGAGGGCTACGGTTTCTTTGTGCCGCTTCCCCAGGCCGGCACCATGCCGCCGGTAAGCGAGCCTGCGCCCGCTCCGCTGGCGTCGCCCCAGACCGCTCCTGCGGTGGTTCCGGCAAGCGTTGCCGCCGCGGCGCCGGCGCTAGTGGCGCCGGCAGCCGAAGCCCGCGTCGAAAGCCGTCCGAAGGCGCCGCCGGTGGCCGCGGGCGACAGTTCCATCCGGGTCGGGGTGGAAAAGGTGGACCAGCTCATCAATCTGGTGGGGGAACTGGTCATCACCCAGGCCATGCTCCTGGCCACGGCCCAGGAAATGCAGGAGGCGGCGCCCGAGCGTCTGCTCAACGGCCTGACCCAGCTGGAACGCAACAGCCGGGATCTGCAGGAAGCGGTGATGTCCATCCGCATGCTGCCCATTTCCTTCGTCTTTTCCCGTTTCCCCCGGGTGGTGCGGGATCTTTCCGGCAAGCTGGGCAAGCAGGTCGAACTGAAGATGAGCGGCGAGACCACGGAGCTGGACAAGGGCCTCATCGAAAAGATCACCGACCCCCTGACCCACCTGATCCGCAACAGCCTGGACCACGGCATCGAATCGCCGGAGAAGCGCGTCGCCGCCGGCAAGCCGCCGGGCGGCACCATCACCCTCAAGGCGGCCCACCAGGGCGGCAACATCGTCATCGAGGTGGGGGACGACGGCGCCGGCCTGAACCGCCAGAAAATTCTCGCCAAGGCCCGGGAGAAGGGCCTGGCGGC
Source organism: Azospira oryzae (assembly GCF_004217225.1). Taxonomy (GTDB): domain Bacteria; phylum Pseudomonadota; class Gammaproteobacteria; order Burkholderiales; family Rhodocyclaceae; genus Azospira; species Azospira oryzae. The sequence continues at coordinate 70,296 of NZ_SHKM01000003.1, read as the reverse complement.
CTCCGACCAGATGAGCGACCAGGACGTGTGGGCCCTCATCTTCGAGCCCGGCTTTTCCACCGCCGACCAGGTGACCGACGTTTCCGGTCGGGGCGTGGGCATGGACGTGGTGCGGCGGAACATCCAGGCCCTGGGCGGCCGCATCGAAATCGAATCCATGACCGGCATCGGCACCCGCATGACGGTGCGCCTGCCCCTGACCCTGGCCATCCTGGACGGCATGAGCGTGGCCGTCGGGGAAGAAATCTATATTATTCCCCTGTCCTATGTGGTCGAGTCCCTGCAGCCGAAGCCCAGCGACATCAAGACGGTTTCCAACCAGGGCCGGGTGATCCAGGTGCGGGGCGAATACCTGCCCGTGGTGGTGCTGCACGAGGTCTTCGCCGCCGAGCCCAAGGTGCGGGAGTTCCACCAAGGGATCATGGTGGTGCTCAATGCGGACGGGGCCAAGGCCGCCCTCTTCGTGGACGGACTGGTGGGCCAGCACCAGGTGGTGATCAAGAGCCTGGAACAGAACTACCGCAAGGTGCAGGGCGTGTCCGGCGCCACCATCATGGGGGACGGCCGGGTGGCCCTGATCCTGGATACCTCGGCCCTGGTGGCCATGGCCAAGGGCCAGGCGACGGACGGGGCAGCCTGAGCGAAGGAGCGAGACAGTGGAAAACTACAATGCCGGCAATGGGGCCACCGACGAAGACCAGGTGGCCAGCGAATTCCTGACCTTCACCCTGGGCCAGGAGGAATACGCCATCGATATCCTCAAGGTCCAGGAAATCCGCGGCTACGACATGGTGACGCGGATCGCCAATGCGCCCGAATTCATCAAGGGCGTCATCAACCTGCGGGGCCTGATCGTGCCCATCGTCGATCTGCGCATCAAGTTCAAGCAGCCCAAGATCGAATACACCCCCTTCACCGTGGTCATCATCCTCAACGTGATGAGCCGGGTGGTGGGCATCGTGGTGGACAGCGTCTCCGACGTCATCGCCCTGACCCCGCCCCAGATTCGCCCCGCCCCGGATTTTTCCGCCAGTTTCGATACCCGCTTCATCCTGGGCCTGGCCTCGGTGGAAGGACGCATGCTGATCGTCACCGACATCGAGCAGCTGATGAGCACCCGGGACATGGAACTGATGGACGACGTGGCCGCCCTGGCCTGAGACAGGCACCCAGACAGAGAAAATTGCTTGGCCGCCGGAAGCGGTGGCCGGAACAGACGGAGAGACCAACATGCGCACCAATCTGCCGGTCACCAATGTGGAAGTGCCCCTGCGGGATGACACCCTGATCGTCTCCAAGACCGATCTCAAGGGTCAGATCACCTACATCAACCGGGATTTCATCGAGATCAGCGGCTTCACCGAGGCCGAGTTGATCGGCGAGCCCCACAACATCGTGCGCCACCCGGATATGCCGTCCGAAGCCTATGCGGACATGTGGACCCACCTCAAGGCGGGACGGCCGTGGACCGGCCTGGTGAAGAACCGCTGCAAGAACGGGGACCACTACTGGGTCGAGGCCAATGCCACGCCGATCCGGGAAAACGACCAGGTGGTCGGCTACATGTCGGTGCGCCGCAAGCCCTCCCGGGACCAGGTGGAAGCGGCGGAAAATGCCTACCGCCTGTTCCGCGAGAACCGGGCCGGCTCCCTGCGCATCCTCTGCGGCAAGGTGGTGCGCGGCGGCCCCAGCCTGGGCGACCGTTTTGCCAGCCTGTCCCTGGCCACCCGTCTGGGCCTGGGTTTCGGCCTGGCAGTCCTGTTTGCCGTGGTGGTCGGCGTGCTGGGCCTGTATGCCCTGAACAACACCAACGAGAGCCTGGAGCGGGCCTTCACCGACCGCCTGCAGCCGGTCCAGGGTCTGGCCCGCATCGGCAAGCTGGTGGCGGACAACCGGGCCCAGGTGCTGCTCGGCCTGCAGCATGAGCCGGGCACCAGCAATGCGGCCAGCCACGAGCATCCGGTGACGGCCCACACCGACATCATCGCCAAGAACCGGGAAGAGCTGACGGCCATCTGGCAGCGCTACCAGCAGAGCATCCGCAGCGACGAGCACAAGGCCCTGGCCGAAGCCTACTTCATCGCCCGCAAGCGTTATGTGGACGAGGGCATCAACCCGGCCCGGGACGCCCTCAACGAAGGCCATTTCGCCGAAGCCCAGCGCATCCTTTCGGAGAAGATTAATCCGCTCTACGACGAGGTCTCCGCCAAGACCGACGCCCTCTACCAGTACCACGCCGACCAGGCGCGCAAGGACGCCCAGGCTGCCGATGACCTGAAGGCCACCACCACCGGCACCATCGTCGGCGCCATCGTGCTGGTCATCGTGCTGCTGACCTTCATCGCCTGGCGCCTTTCCGGCGGCATCCTGCGCTCCCTGGCCGATGCCCAGGCCGCCTTCGGCGCAGTCAGCCAGGGCCGCTACAACCACCAGGTGGACATCACCCGCAACGACGAGATGGGCCGCCTGCTGCAGGGCATCCAGGCCATGCAGATCAAGCTGGGCTTCGATGTGGCCGAGGCCCAGCGCATCGCCAACGAGAACCTGCGCATCAAGATCGGCCTGGACAACGTGGCCACCAACGTCATGGTGGCGGACGACCAGCACAACATCATCTACATGAACAAGGCGGTGGAAGACATGTTCCGCCGAGTGGAGGACGACATCCGCCGCGACCTGCCCGACTTCCGCGCCGCCACCCTGCTCGGTTCCAACATCGACGTCTTCCACAAGAACCCGGCCCACCAGCGCGGGCTGCTGTCGCGCCTCAGCGGCTCCCACCGCGCCACCGTGCACCTGGGCGGCCGCACCTTCTCCCTGACCGTGACCCCGGTGGTGAACGAGCGCGGCATCCGCCTCGGCTCCGCCGTGGAATGGCTGGACCGGACCGCCGAAGTGGCGGTGGAGGCCGAGGTGGCCGACATCGTGAACGGTGCCGCCAACGGCGACTTCACCCGGCGTCTGGTGCTGGAGGGCAAGGACGGCTTCTTCCGCCAGCTTTCCGAGGGTATCAACCGTCTTCTGGAAACCAGCCAGAAGGGCCTGGACGACGTGGCCCGCATGCTCAACGCCATGTCCCAGGGCGACCTCACCAGCCGCATCGAGGCCGACTATGCCGGCACCTTCGGCCAGCTGAAGAACGATGCCAACAGCACCGTCGAGCAGCTCAAGGAAATCGTCGAGCGCATCAAGGGCGCCACCGAGGCCATCAACACGGCAGCCCAGGAAATCGCCTCCGGCAACACCGACCTCTCCTCCCGCACCGAGGAGCAGGCCTCCAGCCTGGAAGAGACCGCCTCCTCCATGGAGCAGCTGACCAGCACGGTGAAGCAGAATGCGGACAATGCCCGTACCGCCAACGAGCTGGCCAGCGGCGCCCAGCAGGTGGCAGTGAAGGGCGGCGAGGTGGTGGAGCAGGTGGTGCAGACCATGGGCGCCATCCACCACTCCTCCAGCAAGATCGCCGACATCATCGGCGTCATTGACGGCATCGCCTTCCAGACCAACATCCTGGCCCTCAACGCGGCCGTCGAAGCGGCCCGGGCCGGCGAGCAGGGCCGCGGTTTTGCCGTGGTCGCCACCGAGGTGCGCAACCTGGCCCAGCGCAGCGCCGCCGCCGCCAAGGAAATCAAGGCCCTGATCTCCGATTCCGTGGAGAAGGTGGAGAACGGCTCCCGCCTGGTGGATTCCGCCGGCCGCACCATGGAAGAGGTGGTGACCTCCATCAAGCGCGTCGCCAAGATCATGGCCGATATCGCCGAGGCCAGCCGGGAACAGAGCGCCGGCATCGAGCAGGTGGGCCTGGCGGTGAGCCAGATGGACGAAGTCACCCAGCAGAACGCCGCCCTGGTGGAAGAGGCTGCTGCTGCCGCCGAAAGCCTGGAGGAGCAGGCCCACGGCCTGATGGAGGCGGTTTCCGTGTTCCGCCTCGGCCACGAGGCGCCGGCAGGCCGCCACGCCGGCCCGAGCCCGGCCATGGGGCAGGCGCAGGCCGCCATTCCCCATCTGCAGCAGGAAGTGCGGGTGCCGTCGCCCAAGTTCGGCGGCAAGCCCGTCAATCTGCCGGCCTCCCTCGATGACGAGTGGGAAGAGTTCTAAGCCCTTTCCATCCGCCCAGCCCGCTCCCGGCCCTTGTTGCCGGGAGCTTCTCCGAGCAAGGAAGTGTCAGCCATGACCGATGCCAAGCGCCCCCTGTTCAACCTGCCGCCGGCGGCAGCCCCGGCCACCCGGGAATTCGTCTTCACCAGCACCGATTTCGAGCGGGTCCGCAAGCTCATCTACAAGCATGCGGGCATCTCCCTGTCGCCGGTCAAGCAGGACATGGTTTATTCCCGCCTGGCCCGCCGCCTGCGTGCCACCGGCATCAAGTCCTTCAGCGACTATCTGGACCGGCTGGAAAAGAACAGCGATTCCCAGGAGTGGGAGAAGTTCGTCAATTCCCTGACGACCAATCTCACCTCCTTCTTCCGGGAACCCCACCATTTCCCCATCCTGGCCGATTACCTGAAGAAGCACGCCGGCAAGCGGCCCCTGAAGATCTGGTGCTGTGCCGCCTCCACCGGCGAGGAACCCTATTCCATCGCCATGACCGTGCAGGAGGCCCTGGGCAACGCGGCGAGCAATGTTTCCATCATCGCCTCCGATCTGGATACCAACGTCCTGGCCACGGCCGACAAGGGCGTCTATGCTGCCGACCGGGTGGAGAAAATGTCCCCGGAGCAGGTCAAGCGCTTCTTCCTCAAGGGCACCGGCAACCAGGAGGGCTACGTCTGCGTGCGGCCGGAACTGCGCCGTATGATCACCTTCCAGCGCCTCAACCTGCTGGACCCCAGCTGGTCCGTGCGCGGCCCCCTGGATGTGATCTTCTGTCGCAACGTCATGATCTATTTCGACAAGCCGACCCAGTACAAGATTCTTTCCCGTTTTGCGCCCATGCTGAACCCGGAGGGCCTGATGTTCGCCGGCCATTCCGAGAGCTTCCTGCATGCTGCGGACTTGTTCCGTTCCCTCGGAAAGACGGTCTATGAGCTGGCGCGAAAGCCGGGATGACCTGGCTGCGGCCGCCGGCGGTGCCGAGTATGTGGAGCACCTGGCGACCAATCGCTATTTCGACCGGAGCTTCGAGCGGCCGGCGGCCAAGATCCTGCCCGGCGAATATTTCGTGGCCCGGGACGACATGCTGCTGGTGACCGTGCTCGGCTCCTGCGTCGCCGCCTGTATCCGCGACGGCGATTCCGGGATCGGCGGCATGAACCATTTCATGCTGCCCGAAGCGGGCGGCGAGGGCATGGTCAGCACCTCGGCCCGCTACGGCACCTACGCCATGGAAGTGCTGATCAACCATCTGCTCAAGCTGGGCGCCCGTCGCGGCCGCCTCGAGGCCAAGGTCTTCGGTGGCGGGGCGGTCCTTTCCAGCCTGGCGTCCACCCAGGTCGGCGCCCGCAATGCGGAGTTCGTGCTGAATTTCCTGAAGACCGAAAAAATACCCGTGGTTGCCAAGGACCTGCTCGATTCCTATCCCCGGAAGGTCTATTACTTTCCCCAGACCGGCAAGGTCCTGGTGAAGAAACTGCACCGGGTCCACAACGACACCCTGTTCACCCGCGAAAAGGAGTACCAGTCCCGTCTGGGCCAAGCGAAGGTGGAAGGGGACATCGAACTCTTTACCTGACCCGCCATGCCTATCCGTGTACTCGTAATCGACGATTCGGCGGTGATGCGCAAGCTGCTCACCGAATTCATCAATTCCCAGCCCGACCTGGAGGTCGTGGGAGCCGCTCCCGACGCGCCGACGGCCCGGGAGATGATCAAGACCGTCAATCCGGACGTGCTGACGCTGGACGTGGCCATGCCGAAAATGGACGGCCTGGAGTTCCTCGAGCGCCTGATGCGCCTGCGGCCCATGCCGGTGGTGATGGTCTCCTCCTATACCGAGGCCGGTTCCGATACCACCCTCAAGGCCCTGGAACTGGGCGCCGTCGAATTCATCGGCAAGCCCCGGGTGGAGCCCGGCCATTCCCTGGACGACTACGCCCAGGAACTGGCGGAGAAGATCCGGGCGGCCAAGGGGGCGCGCCTGCGCAAGCCGCCGGCCGCAGCCCAGCCCGTACCCTCCGTGCCCCGGGGCGTGACCACCAACAAGATCATTTTCGTCGGCGCCTCCACCGGCGGCACCGAGGCCCTCAAGCATTTCCTGCTGGGCATGCCGGCCGATTGCCCACCCATCCTGGTGGTGCAGCACATGCCCGAGACCTTCACCGCCTCCTTCGCCAAGCGCCTCGACAGCCTGTGCGCGCCCCGGGTCATTGAATCCAAGGGCAATGAAAAGGTGGAGGCCGGAACCGTCTATATCGCCCCCGGCCATTCCCACCTGCAGGTACGCAAGACCGCCTCTGGTCTGGTGACCGAACTGTTGCAGACCCCGCCCGTGAACCGGCACCGGCCGGCGGTCGATGTGCTGTTCCACTCTGCCGCCCAGCTGGTGGGGCGCAACGCCCTCGGGGTGATCCTCACCGGCATGGGCAAGGACGGTGCCCAGGGCCTGCTGGCCATGCATCAGGCCGGAGCCCGCACCTACGGCCAGGACGAAGCCAGCTGCGTGGTCTACGGCATGCCCCGGGAAGCCGCCCAGATCGGTGCGGTGGACGAGGTGGTCAGCCTCGACGAAATGTCGCGCCGGGTGTTGGCCGGCCTGGGGCGCTAGCCGCCGCTTGCGGCTCCATAGATAATAGGCCGCAGTGCCAAGACACGAATAATTGATAAGGGAGTGGTATGCATACCAGTGTTGAGCAGGACAATGGCCGGGCCGTGGTAAAGCTTTCCGGCCGCTTCGATTTCAATTCCCACCGGGAATTCCGCGCTGCCTACGAGAATCTTCTCGGCCGTGGCGACCTGAAGGAATTCGTGGTCGATCTGGGCGGCGTCGATTATCTGGATAGTTCGGCCCTGGGCATGCTGCTCCTGCTGCGCGACAAGGTGGCCCTGGAAAACAAGGCCGTCTCCCTGGCCAACTGTCAGGGCAACGTGCGGCAGGTGCTGGATATCGCCAACTTCGGCAAGTTGTTCAAAATCTCCTGATGCCGTTCGGGGCCATGAAAGCGGTAGCCGGCCCCATTGCTGTTCCCGCGCTCGCCATCCTCCTGGTGGAGGATGATCCCCTCGATGCCGAACTGACCCAGCTCGAGCTGGAACGTTTCGGCCACCGGGTCAGCGTCGCCCGCAGCGGCGAAGAGGCCCTGGCCCTGTACGCCAGCTTCCGTCCCGATCTGGTGGTGACGGACATTTCCCTGCCGGGCATGTGCGGTTGCGAACTGACACGCCAGCTCAAGTCCCGGGAGCACCCCCACTGGCTGCCGGTGCTCTTCATGAGCGGCACCCAGAGCGAAAGCTCCCTGGTGGAGGCCTACCAGGCCGGTGCCGACGACTTCATCCACAAGCCCATCAGCCGCCCGGTGCTGCAGGCCAAGCTGGGCGTCTTCCAGCAGCGCCTGCACCTGCAGCGTGAGGCCCAGGCCCGGGAGCGGCTGCTGCAGCGCTATCGGGACCAGGTGGAGGAGGAGAAGAGCGTCGCCCTGCACCTGATGCATCGCCTGGTCAATGCCGAACTGCTGGGGGATCTGGCCGTCAGCCACTGGATGCGGCCGGCGGAAACCTACAGCGGCGATCTCATCGCCGCCGCCCGTACCCCTGGAGGCATCCTGCATGTTCTTCTGGCCGATGCCACCGGCCACGGTCTGGCCGCTTCCCTGGCGGTGATGCCGGTGACCCAGCCCTTCTACCGCATGACCGAAAAGGGTTTCGGCATCGATGCCATCGCCCGGGAGATGAACCGCAAGGTGGCCGAACTGCTGCCCGTGGGGCGTTTCGTCGCCGCCACCCTGGCCGCCGTGGATTCGGCCAGCGGTTCGATCCAGGTGTGGAATGGGGGCAATCCTCCGCCGTTCCTGGTGAACAGCCAGGGGCTGCTGTCCAGCATCACTTTTGCCAAGGCCCATCTGCCCCTGGGCATTCTCGCCGACGAGGACTTCGATGCCTCCACCGAGGTGCATTTCATCGAGGAGCCGAAGCAGCTGGTGATCTACTCGGACGGTGTGGTGGAGGCGGAAAACGGCAGCGGTACGCCCTTCGGCCGGGAGCGCCTGCTCAATGCCCTGCTCAGCCAGGAACGGGAAGAGCGCCTGGCCGGCGTGGTGGGGGCCCTGGATGCCCATCTGGCCGGTCGCGGCGCCCAGGACGACCTGTCCCTGATGCTGGTGCATTGCTACCACCAGACGGCCCGCAGCCCCCGCATTGGTGGCGGAACTCCCCGGGTGCTGCGCCACTCCGGTTCCTGGCAGGTCACCATGTCCCTCTCCGCCGACGACATTCGCAACCTGGACCCGGTGCCGACCCTGATGGGGGTGTTGAGCCAGTTCAACCGGGACAAGGACCATGGCAGCCACATCTTCCTCATCCTCTCCGAGCTGTACAACAACGCCCTGGACCATGGGGTGCTCGGCCTGGATTCGGGCCTCAAGGCCCAGAGCCAGGGGTTCGAGCGCTACCTGGAGGAGCGGGGGCGGCGTCTGGCCGCTTTGCGCGACGGCACGGTGGACCTCGAAGTGACCCAGCAGCATCGCGGTGGCCGCACGGAGCTGGTGATGCGGGTGCGGGACTCCGGCCCCGGTTTCGATCACGCCGCCTTCATGGCCAGTCTGGAAAGCGAATGTAGCGGCAAGGTTCCCCATGGCCGGGGCATCCGCCTGGTCCATTCCCTGTGCAGCGCCCTGCACTATTGCGCACCGGGTAACGAGGTCATCGCGTATTATGATATGACTGACTTTGGCTACGCCGGGGACCGACAGTAAGCCGAAGATACTTATAGACACTGGGAAAACCAGGGGATGGAGACAAGATGAGTGCCGTTTGGACATGGCGGGCGATCGCCCTGGTGGTGATGCTGGCAGCTCTCGGATCGGGGGCGTGGAGTTGGGGGGCTCTCGGCGGTGGTTGGGCGGCGGCGGGGACCATGCTGCTGCTGGCCCTGGGAACGTCCCTGGCGCTGGGGGCGGTGATGGATGCCCTGTTCCTGCGCCCCATGCGGGTGCTGCGTCAGGGGATCGAAACCATGTATGCCGACGGCGACCTGACCAAACGGGTGCCGGTGGCCGGCAAGGGCGATGTGGCCGAGACTTCCGCCTCCTTCAATCGCCTGGTGGCCAGCATCCATACCATCATCGGCAAGGTGATCTTCAATGCGGTCGAGGTGGCCAAGGCCTCCCGCCAGGTTCTGGAGGAGGCCAACCGGGTCGCTGCCGGCTCCACTCAGCAGCATGATGCCGCCCAGGCCACCGCAGCAGCCGTGGATGTGCTGTCGAGCAATATGCACGAGGTCAGCCAGCGGGCCCACGAGACCTCGTCCATTGCCCAGTTTGCCAGCGAGTTGTCCGGCGAGGGGGTGGGCATCGTCAATGATGCCTCCCGGGAAATGGAGAAGATCGCCGAGTCGGTGACCCATTCCGCCGAGGTGGTGCGAGCCCTGGGTGACCGCTCCAAGGCGATTTCCGGGATCGTCCAGACCATCCGGGAAATCGCTGACCAGACCAACCTCCTGGCCCTCAATGCGGCCATCGAGGCGGCCCGGGCCGGCGAGGCGGGGCGCGGTTTTGCCGTGGTGGCCGACGAAGTGCGCAAGCTGGCCGAGCGGACGTCCCTGGCGACGGGCGAGATCAGCAGCGTCATCGGTTCCATCCAGGAGGAAACCGCCACCGCCATCACCAGCATCGAGGCCGGTACCGGTCAGGCCCAGAGCGGCGCCGATCTTGCCCGCCAGGCGGCAGACTCCCTCACCCGCATCAATGGCGGCGCCCAGGAGACCATGGAAAAGGTGGATGCCATCGCCGGGGCCATCGAACAACAGAGCCAGGCCGGTCAGGACATCGCCTCCCATGTGGCCCAGATCATGGAAATGGCCCAGTCGAACAGTGCCGCCGCCGAGCTCACCTTGCAGGAAGCCCGTCAGCTGGAATACCTGGCGACGAATCTGAAGGAAATCGGCAACGTCTTCCGCCTGGGCAGCGCCGGCGAGGAGTCCGTGGCGGTCCACGCCAGCATGCCGTCCATGGTGCAGGAACTGGCCGGCAGCGTCGGCCAGTTGTTGGAGCAGGCCATCGATTCCGGCAAGATTTCCCTGGCGGACCTGTTCGACGAAAACTACTCCCCCATCGCCGGAACCCGGCCCCAGAAGTTTTCCACCCGCTTCGACACCCTGTGCGACCAGTTGCTGCCAAAGTTGCAGGAGCCGCTGCTGGAACGGCATCCCCATGTGGTTTATGCCATTTCCACCAATCGCAAGGGGTACGTGCCGACCCATAACAAGCGCTTTTCCAAGCCCCTGACCGGTGACGAAAAGGTGGATTTCATCAACAACCGCACCAAGCGGGTGTTTGACGACCCGGTCGGGCGGCGCTGCGGTTCCCATGAACAGCCTTTCCTGCTGCAGACCTACCGGCGCGACACGGGGGAAATCATGCACGACATTTCCGCCCCCGTTTACATCAAGGGCAAGCATTGGGGAGGTGTCCGGATTGGCTACCGGACGGAGTCCTGATGGGCTTCCTGTGGCTTTCTACCTTTCCGCTCCCATGGTTTTGCATGTATTCTTAAGGTTATAGGTATATTGTCGTTAAAAGTGATGGGTTTCCCTGGGAAACGACCTAGGTAGATTGTTGGCCCATTGCAATTAGAATCTCTAAGAACAATCGTTCCCGCATTCGAGGGGTAGTGGTCATGTCTGAACTGCTCAAAAGTATCGACGCCCGCACTAAACTTGCCGGCACCAATAAGCTGGAAATCCTGCTGTTTACCTTGGGCACCGATTCGCGCAATGGCCGGCGGGAAACCTTCGGTATCAATGTTTTCAAGGTCCGCGAGGTGATGCGCACGCCGCCCATCACGGCGGCGCCGGACATGCCGGCTGCAGTCGAAGGCATGGTCAGCCTGCGCGGCGCCCTGGTGCCGGTGGTGGATCTGGCCAAGTACGCCGGGGTCCAGACCGACACGCCGCGGGACATCATGATCGTCACCGAGTACAACGGCCACACCCAGGGATTCCTGGTGGAGGCGGTGGATACCATCCTGCGCCTTGACTGGGGCATGATGCGGGTGCCGCCGGAGATGCTGGTGGCCCAGATGGGCGGCCTGGTGACCGCCGTGACGGAACTGGCCGATGGCCGTCTGGTGATGATGATGGACGTGGAAAAGGTCCTGTCCGAAACCACCAAGTACGACGACGAGTTCATGTATCGCAGCATCGTCCCCATCGACAAGCCCGAATGTACGGTGTTTTTTGCCGACGACTCGGTGGTGGCGCGCAAGCAGATCGAACGTACCCTGCAGGCCATGAACGTCAAGTACGTGGCTGCCATCAACGGCCGCCAGGCCTGGGAAGAACTGGAGAAAATGGCCGCCTATGCCGTTTCCCTGGGGCGTCCGGTCAATGAAATGGTGAGCCTGGTGCTGACCGACATCGAAATGCCGGAAATGGATGGCTACATCCTGACCAAGAAGGTGAAGAGCGATCCGCGCTTTGCCGGTGTGCCCGTGATCATGCATTCCTCCCTGTCCGGCATGTCCAACCAGAAGCTGGGTCAATCGGTCGGGGTGGATGAATATGTGCCCAAGTTCGAGCCCCAGAAGCTTTCCGAGACCCTGGCGCGGCGCCTGGGGGCTACCCTTCCCGCCACCGTTGAAGCCTGATACTGCCCGGAGCTGACCATCATGGATATGTCGGAAAAGAAGAACCTCCTGGAAAGCGTGGATGCGCGCACCCGTCTGGCGGGTTCCAACAAGATGGAAATCCTGCTGTTCTCCCTGGGAACCCGGGAGACTTTCGGCATCAACGTGTTCAAGGTGCGGGAAGTCGGCCGCACGCCCCATATCACCAAGACCCCGAACATGCCCCGGGGGGTGGAAGGCCTGATTTCCCTGCGCGGCAACGTGATCCCGGTGCTGTCCCTGGCCTCTTTCCTGGAGCTGGACAACCCGCCCGCCGGTCTGGGCAAGACCATGATGGTGGCCGAGTATTCCAAGCGCACCCTGGGTTTCCTGGTGCATGAGGTGGATCGCATCATCCGTGTGGACTGGGAGCGGGTGAAGGCGCCGGAGACCGTGCTGGCCGCCAATCAGGGACTGATCACCGCCGTCATCGAGCTGGAGGGCGGGCATCTGGTGTCCATCCTCGACGTGGAGCAGATTCTGGCCAATGCCTTCGGCGAGGCCATCATCATCGACATCGCTCCGGCCCGCGTCGAAGAAGAAGTGAGCATCTTCTTCGTGGATGACTCCATCGTGGCCCGCAAGAAGATTTCCGAAGTGCTCGACAAACTTGGCGTCAAGCACAAGCATGCCACCAATGGCATGGAGGCCTGGACCCGCCTGCAGGCCATCGCCGCCCATGCCCAGCAGATGGGCAAGAGCCTGCGCGATGAAATCCGCCTGATCCTGGTGGATGCGGAAATGCCGGAAATGGACGGCTACGTCCTGACCAAAAACATCAAGGGGGATGCACGTTTCGAAGGCGTGCCTGTGGTCATGCATTCCTCTTTGTCTTCAGAAGCCAACCGGGCGATGGGCAAGGCCGTAGGGGTGGACTCCTATGTGGCCAAGTTCGACGCCGAAGTGCTGGCTGATACCTTGCGTCCCCTGCTCGAACGATAAGAATTAACGGAGTGAAGCATGTCTGCTGATCCAAAGATGAAATTCCTGGTGGTGGATGATTTTTCCACCATGCGGCGCATCGTCCGCAACCTGCTCAAGGAACTGGGATTCACCAACGTCGATGAGGCCGAGGATGGGGCCATCGCACTGCAGAAGCTGCAAGGGGGGGGCTTCGACTTCGTGGTTTCCGACTGGAACATGCCGAACATGGATGGCCTGACCCTGTTGCAGACCATTCGCGCGACGCCCAATCTCAAGCATCTACCGGTGCTGATGATCACGGCGGAAGCCAAAAAGGAAAACATCATCGCCGCGGCCCAGGCCGGCGCCAGCGGCTATATCGTCAAGCCCTTCACTGCTGCGGTGCTGGCTGAAAAGCTGCAAAAGATTTTCGAAAAAATGGGGGCTTGAGTCATGAGCGATGCCAATCTCAGCGGCGACAGCGCCGATCTGGAAGCCCTCTTCGACAGCATTGCCTCGGCTCGTCCCGAGCCGGCTGCCGCTCCTGCCCCGGCAGCCCCTGCCGCGGTGGCGGCCCCCGCTGCTACCAATGACAGCGACGACCTGCAGGCGCTGTTTGACAGCGTTGCCGCCACCGTGGCACCGGTCGCCGAGCCTGCCGTTGAAGTCATTCCTGCCGCCGAGGATGGTGAGGGCGAGGCGACGGGCGACGAACGGGACCGGGTCTTCAAACGAATCGGCCACATGGCCCGGCAGCTGCACGACACCTTGCATGAGCTGGGTTACGACAAGCTCCTGGAAAAGACGGTCCATGCCATTCCCGATGCCACCGATCGCCTGGCCTACGTTGCCAACCTGACCGAACAGGCGGCGTGCCGGGTGCTCAACGCAACCGATATTGCCAAGCCGCTGCAGGATGAGCTTGAAACTTCCTCCCGCGCCCTGGGGGCTCGCTGGGACAAGCTGTACGCCAACCAGCTGTCGGTGGAAGAATTCAAGCAGCTGGCGGCGGAAACCCGTGCCTTCCTCCGGGACACGGCACCCCAGAAGGCGGCCGCCACCAACGACCAGTTGCTGGAAATCATGATGGCCCAGGACTTCCAGGATCTGACCGGCCAGGTCATCAAGAAGGTGGTGGTGCTGGCCCAGGACCTGGAAAACCAACTGGTGCAGGTGCTGGTGGATGTGATTCCCGACGCACGTCGCAACGAAAACGTAAACAGCCTCCTCAACGGTCCTGTCATCAGCAGTGAAGGCCGTACCGATGTGGTGGTGAACCAGCAGCAGGTCGACGACCTGCTGGATAGCCTCGGCTTCTAAGGGAGTAGCGCCATGAGCGACTTCGCCGGAATGGAAGACCTGCTGCAGGATTTCCTGCAGGAGGCCAACGACCTTCTGTCCGATGTGGACAATAAACTGGTGGATCTGGAGAAGGCGCCAGATGACCGGGGCTTGTTGAACGATATTTTCCGCGGCTTCCACACCATCAAGGGTGGTGCCGGCTTCCTCAATGCAACCGAACTAGTGACTCTGTGCCACCTGACGGAGAACCTGTTCGACCGCCTGCGCAATGGGGAAATGCAGCTCTCGCCTGAGCTCATGGATATCATCATGGCCGCCACCAAGGGGGTGCGCGACATGTTCGGCGAGCTTTCCGGCGGCGTGCAGCCCCGTCCTGCTCCAGACGATATGCTGGATGCCCTGCGGCATGTGCTGGAAGGTGGGGAAGCCCACGCTCCGGCAGCCGTCGCTGCCGAGCCGGTGGCGGCGCCTGCTGCTGCCCCGGCAGCCCAGTCCGGCGAGCCCGACTGGCAGGCCTTGCATGCGGCAGTGACCGGTGTGGCGCCTGCCGCACCTGCGGCCGTGGTTCCTGCTGCTGCCGAAGTGGTGGTGGCGGAAGCCCCGGTGCAACCCCATTTCCCGCCTTCCGGTCGTCGTGTCAACGACAAGCCGGGGGCCGGCGGCGCGCCGGTGGGGCGCCGCGTCGAAGAGCGTGCCGCGGTACGGGAAAACACCATTCGTGTCGATACGGCCCGTCTTGACCAGGTACTAAACCTGTCCGGCGAGATCGGCCTGACCAAGAACCGGCTGACCAGCCTGCGGGCCGATATCCTGGCCGGCAAGACCGACGCCGAAACCCTGCATGCCCTGGATCAGGCCGTCAGCCAGCTGGATCTGCTGGTGTCCGACCTGCAGAACTCGGTCATGAAGACCCGCATGCAGCCGATCGGCCGCCTGTTCCAGAAATATCCCCGGATTGCCCGCGATCTGGCGCGGCAGCTGGGCAAGGATGTGGAGCTGGTGCTGGCCGGTGAAGAAACCGAAGTGGACAAGACCATGATCGAGGATCTGGCAGATCCCCTGATCCACTTGATCCGCAATGCGGTGGACCACGGCGTGGAGCCGTCCAACGAACGTTCGGCGGCCGGCAAGCCGGTGAAATCCGTGGTGCGCCTGGAAGCGCGCCAGGAAGGTGACCACATCGTCCTGATCGTGGCCGACGACGGCCGCGGCATGAGCGCCGAGCGCATCCGGGCCAAGGCCATCGAGAAGGGGCTGATTTCCGAAGAGGAAGCCAATACCCTGGACGAACGCCAGAGCCTGAACCTGATCTTCCTGCCCGGCTTCTCCACCAAATCCCAGATTTCCGACGTGTCCGGCCGCGGTGTGGGCATGGACGTGGTCAAGACCAACATCCAGAAGCTCAACGGTGCCATCGAGATCCGTTCCGAGCCGGGCAAGGGCTCCGTTTTCATCATCTCCCTGCCCCTGACCCTGGCCATTCTGCCGGTGCTGCTGGTGCTGCTCGGCGATCAGCCTTTTGCACTGCCCCTGTCCATGGTCCGGGAAATCCTGCCCATCGAGAAGGACAAGCTGCAGGAAGTGGGCGGCAAGGAGACCCTGGTGGTGCGCGGCGAAATCCTGCCGGTCATTTCCCTGGCCCGCCTGCTGGGCTGGCCCCAGGATCGGGATCCCGAGTATGGGGTGCTGATGCAGACGGCGGAGCGCAGCTTCATCCTGTCGGTGGACAGCTTCGCCGGCCGGGACGATGCCGTGATCAAGTCCCTCGACGACTTCCGTCCCCGTGGCGTGGCCGGTGTTACCACCCTGTCCAATGGTCAGATCGTTTTGATCCTGGATATGAAGGAGCTGCTCTCGGATCTGGGTCAGCATCTGGATCTGGGGCCGGGCGGCGGCGCACGGGCGCTGGAATTCGCCTGAAAACCCTTAGCAGTCAACGTACTACCGGGGAGGCTTGGCCTCCCTGGTGTCGTTTACAGGGCGGCAAAAGTTGCCGAGGAGCGGCAAAATTTTGAGACTGTTCACAAAATAAATCGCTTACCTCTTTAATTTTTTTGATTTTTTCCTATAATGGCCGTAATCCATATGGATGCCGGTCATGGCGGAAGATAGCGATCTCGAGAAAACAGAAGCGCCAACAGGCAGGCGCATAGAGCAGGCCCGGGAGCAGGGCCAGGTTCCCCATTCCCGGGAGCTGGGCTCTTTTCTCGTCCTGATCGTTTCCGCCGGCACGGTATGGTTCCTCGGCGGCTGGTTCGTGCAGCGTCTTTCCCTGGTGTTCCGCAAGGGGCTGGTGTGGGACCGACGGGCCGTGGATGATCCCGAATATGCCCTGACCCGTTTTTCAGCCTTGTCCTGGGACGCCGTGGTTGCTTTTTGGCCCCTGATCCTGGCATTGGTGCTGGCAGCGCTGGCATCCCCCTTTCTCCTGAATGCATGGAATTTCGCCCCCAAAGCTTTTACCCCCGATCTGACGCGCCTCAATCCGCTGAACGGCATCAAGCGCGTTTTTTCGTGGAACGGGCTGGTCGAGATGGTCAAGGCCGTGGCCAAGGCCGGTCTCATCGGCGGCGTGGCGGTGTGGGTTATCTGGCGTGAGCAGGACCAGCTCTTCCAGTTGCTCTCCCTGCCGCTGGATGCCGGTCTGGCTATGGCCGGCGACATGATTTCCTGGAGTTTTCTCCTGATTGTGGCGGCCATGTTCCTCATCGTTGCCGCCGACGTGCCCTTCCAGCTGTGGCAGTACTACGACAAGCTGAAGATGACCAAGGAAGAGGTCAAGCAGGAACACAAGGAAATGGAAGGTAGTCCCGAGGTCAAGGGACGCATCCGCCGCCTGCAGCGCGAGGCTGCCCAGCGTCGCATGATGAGCGCGGTGCCCAAGGCCGATGTCATCGTCACCAACCCGACCCACTTTGCTGTTGCTTTGGCTTACACCGCAGGCATGCGGGCGCCCAAAGTGGTGGCCAAGGGCGTGGATGCCGTGGCCTTGCGCATCCGGGAGATCGGTGCCGAGCATGGCGTGCCCCTCCTGGAGGCTCCGCCCCTGGCTCGTACGCTGTACCGCTTCGCCGAGCTTGAGGATGAAATTCCCGGTGCCCTGTACAACGCGGTCGCCGAAGTGCTGGCCTACGTCTATCAATTGAACCGTTATCGGGAAGTCGGCGGCAGCTATCCGGTGCCGCCCCGGGATCTGCCCATTCCCCAGGACATGATGGTGGAGGCGGCCAATGGCTAGTAACGCCATGTCCCTGCAAGGCCTGTTCGGGCGCCTCAATCCGCGCCAGCTGGCGGCACCCGTCCTGATCCTGATGATCCTGGCGATGATGGTCCTGCCGCTGCCGGCCTTTGCCCTGGACCTCTTCTTCACCTTCAACATCGCCCTTTCCATCATCGTCCTGCTGGTGGCGATCTACACGCTCAAGCCCCTGGACTTCTCCGTCTTCCCCACCATCCTGCTGGTGACCACCCTGTTGCGCCTGTCCCTGAACGTGGCTTCCACCCGGGTGGTGCTGCTGCAGGGGCATACGGGGCCGGACGCCGCCGGCAAGGTGATCGAAGCCTTCGGCCACTTCCTGGTGGGCGGCAACACGGCGGTGGGTATCGTCGTTTTCCTGATCCTGGTGATCATCAACTTCATGGTCATCACCAAGGGTGCCGGCCGGGTGGCCGAAGTGGCGGCCCGTTTCACCCTGGACGCCATGCCAGGCAAGCAGATGGCCATCGACGCCGACCTCAACGCCGGCCTCATCGCCGAGGACGAGGCGCGCCGCCGCCGGGCTGAGGTGGCCAGCGAAGCCGATTTCTACGGTTCCATGGACGGTGCCTCCAAGTTCGTGCGCGGCGATGCCATGGCCGGCATCATCATCATGCTGATCAACGTCATCGGCGGCCTCATCGTCGGCGTCCTGCAGCACAACATGGACGTGGGGGTAGCGGCCAAGAACTACACCCTGCTGACCATCGGCGACGGCCTGGTGGCCCAGATTCCGGCGCTGATCATTTCCATCGCTGCCGGTATGGTGGTGACCCGGGTGGGGGATGACCAGGACATCAGCAGCCAGTTCCTTGGCCAGATGTTCGCCAATCCCCGGGTGATGTGGATTACCGCCGCCATTCTCGGAATCATGGGCCTGATTCCGGGTATGCCCAACTTTGTTTTCATCCTCCTTGCCGCCATGTTGGGTGGCTTGGGTTACCTGCTTTCCAAGCGGGCCGAGCTGGTCAAGACTGCGCCGGTGCCGGTGCAGGCGCCGCCGGCGCCCGAGAACATGGAAGCCAGCTGGAACGACGTGGCGCCGCTGGACGTGCTGGGCCTGGAAGTGGGCTACCGTCTGATCCCGGTGGTGGACAAGTCCCAGGATGGGGAACTGCTGCGGCGCATTCGTGGCATCCGCAAGAAATTTGCCCAGGAAGTGGGCTTCCTGGTGCCGCCGGTGCACATCCGGGACAACCTGGAACTGCGTCCCAACGCCTATCGCATCCAGCTGAAGGGGGTCGAGGTCGGCGGCGGCGAAGCCTTCCCCGGCCAGTTCCTGGCCATCAATCCCGGCCGCGTGGCCGGTACCGTGTCCGGAACCCCGACCAAGGATCCGGCCTTCGGCCTGCCGGCTGTCTGGATCGACGCCAGCCTGCGGGAGCAGGCCCAGTCCTACGGCTACACCGTGGTGGATGCCTCCACCGTGGTCGCCACTCACCTCAACCACCTGATCCTGTCCCATGCCGCCGAACTCCTGGGGCGCCAGGAAACCCAGCAGCTGCTGGACCATCTGGCCAAGGAAATGCCCAAGCTGGCCGAGGATCTGGTGCCCAAGGTCATTCCTCTGGGAACGCTGCAGAAGGTGCTGCAGAACCTGCTGGAAGAGGGCGTGCATATCCGCGACATGCGCACCATCATCGAAACCCTTGCCGACCACGCGCCCCGCAATGCAGATCCGGAGGCCCTGACCTCCACCGTGCGCGTCGCCCTGGGGCGCAGCATCATCCAGCAGCTCTATCCCGGCACCGCCGACATGCAGGTCATGTCCCTGGACCCCCAACTGGAACGCATCCTGGTCCAGGCCGTTGCCGGTTCCGGCGAAGGCAGCCTGGAGCCCGGCCTGGCCGATACCCTGATGCGCGAGACCGCCGCCGCCGCCCAGCGTCAGGAAGAGCTGGGCCTGCCCGCGGTGCTGCTGGTGCCCGCCAGCATCCGTACCCTTCTTTCCCGCTTCCTGCGGCGCACCGTGAGCCAGCTCAAGGTGATCGCCCACAGTGAAGTTCCCGAATCCAAAATCATCAAAGTCACCTCGCTCATCGGGGGTAGATCATGAACGTCAAAAAATTCATCGCCGTAAATGCCCGGGAAGCCCTGCGTAAGGTCAAAGAGACCTTGGGTCCCGACGCCATCATCCTCTCCAACCGGGGCGTTCCCGGCGGCGTGGAAATCATGGCGGTCGCTTCCCGCGACATGGCCATGATCGTGCCCGGTCCCTCCCGGGACGAGGTGGCGGTGGAGGACTACAAGGTCAGCCTCTCCAGCGCCTCCCGCCCTGCACCAGCCGCAGCACCGGCCCGGCCTGCCCCTGCTCCCCGAGCCGCAGAAATGCAGCCTTCCCAGCGTGGTACCGCTGCAAATCCCGCCAGTGGCCCCATCCCGGCCGTCGCCCGCCCGGCTCAGCGTCCGGCGCCCCGTCCCGAGATGGCCGCCCGCTCCGGCGGTACCCGCACGGTGCGCGAGGAAGAGGAAATCCCGGCTGCGGTCATGATGGAAGAGATCCGCGCCCTGCGCAAAATCGTCGAGCAGCACATGGCCGGTTTCGCCTGGGGCGAGACTGCCCGCATGGAGCCGGTGAAGACGGACATGTTGCGCCAGATGCTGGATGCCGGTTTCTCCCCCCAGTTTTCCCGCGAACTGCTGGCCGAACTGCCTTCCGAACTGGATGCCTCCCAGGCCCAGGCCTGGATCAAGGGTGCTGCCGACCGTTCCCTGCTGACCATCGGCAACGACAACGACATCATCGACCGGGGCGGCGTGTACGCCCTGGTGGGTCCCACCGGGGTCGGCAAGACCACCACCACCGCCAAGCTGGCCGCCCGTTGCGTGGTGCGCCACGGTGCCGACAAGCTGGCTCTGGTCACCACCGACGGCTACCGGATCGGCGCTCACGAGCAGTTGCGTATCTATGGCCGCATCCTCGGCGTTTCCGTGCATCTGGTGCGGGACGTGGGCGATCTGCGCAATACCCTGGAAGAACTGTCCCACAAGCACATGGTGCTGATCGACACCATGGGCATGAGCCAGAAGGACCGCCTGGTGGCCGAGCAGATTTCCATGCTGATGGGCGCCAACGGCGACGTGCGCCGCCTGCTCTGCCTGTCGGCCACCAGCCGTGGCGATACCCTGGACGACGTCATCTCCGCCTACCAGGGCGAAGACCTGGCCGGCTGCATCCTGACCAAGGTGGACGAAGCTGCCAGCCTGGCGACGCCCCTGGATGCCATCATGCGCCACGGCCTCAAGCTGCACTACGTCTCCAACGGCCAGCGCGTGCCTGAAGATCTGCACCTGCCTAACCGGGCCTATCTGCTGCACCGGGCCTTCAAGGACCTGCCGGAAACCTCTCCCCATCGCTATGCCGGCGTCGAGCCGGCCCTGATGATGGCCAATGCGGGCCTGACCGGCACCTATGGAGGCCGTCGTGGCTGAATTCCGGGGTGACCAGGCGGCCGGCTTGCGCCGCCTGTTCGGGCGCGAGCAACTGCGGGTGGTGAGTTTTGCCGCCGGCTGCGAAGGCGTCGGCAAAAGCGTGGCCGTGGCCAACCTGGCGGCCGCCCTGGCGCGCCAGGGCAAGGAAGTCCTGATCCTGGACGAGAATACCGGCGCCGATAACCAGGCGGCCCTGTTCGGCGTGCCGGCCCGTTATGACCTGGTGCATGTGGTGAATCGGGAAAAGCCCCTGGAAGAGGTGCTGCTCGCCGCTGGTGCCGGCGTGCGCCTGCTGCCGGCGGCCCGGGCCGTGAAGAAGCTTTCCCGTTTTTCCCTGGCCCAGAAGCAGGCCCTGGTGGAAGGCCTGGCGGAGATGGAGCATCCGGCCGACGTCATCCTGGTGGATACGGCGGTGGATCATCCCCTGGGTTTTTCGCCCCTTGGCCTGGCGGCCCAGGAAACGGTGATCGTGCTCTCTGCCACCGGCTCCGCCATCACCGAGGCCTATGCCCTGATCAAGAAAATGAGCACCGGCTACGCCCGGCGCGACTTCCGCATCCTGGTGAACAAGGTCAAGGCTGCCGCCGATGCGGAAGCGATTTTCGACAACATCGCCCAGGTTGCCAGCCAGCGCCTGCACGTCAGCCTGGACTACAGCGGCTGCATCCCCCTGGACGATGCCCTGCGCCAGTCGTCCCGACTCGCCCAGCCCGTGGTCACGGCGTTCCCGGACAGTCCGGCGGCCCGCAGCCTGCGCGGCCTGGCGGCCGACATGCTGCACTGGCCCCAGTCGGGTAGGGAAGGGGGCGGACTCGAACAATTCGTGCAACAGCTGCTACACTTGAGCCAACGCATTACGCCGAGCCCTATCCACGCCGGATAGCCCAACCGACATATGTATAACGCCGCTGGTCAGCTCGACAAGGAACAGCTCGTCCAGCGCTTCGCTCCTCTCGTCAAGCGCATCGCTTACCACCTGATGGCACGCCTGCCCTCCAGTGTGCAGGTGGAGGATTTGGTGCAGAACGGGATGATCGGTCTGCTGGATGCCATGAACCGGTTCGAGACCGGGCACGGCGCCCAGTTCGAGACCTACGCGGCGCAGCGCATCCGGGGGGCCATGCTGGATGGCCTGCGGGAAAACGACTGGCTGCCCCGGGGATTGCGCCGGGACCTGCGCCGCATCGAACAAGCCATCACCCAACTCGAACAGCAGCACGGTCGCGTGCCGACGGAAAAGGAGTTGGCCGAAGCCATGGACATGTCCCTGGCCGATTACCAGAAAATGCTGGGCGAAGCCCGGGGCCACCAACTGCTCTATTTCGAGGACTTCACCGAAGAGGGCGAGGAAGGCTTCCTGGAGCGCCACCTGACGGATCACGATGCCGATCCCCTGCGCCTGCTCGAGGAGCAGAGCCTGCGGCAGACCCTGGTGGCTTCCATCGGCGAGTTGCCGGAACGGGAAAAATTGATGATGGCCCTCTACTATGAGCAGGACCTCAATCTGCGGGAAATCGGCGAAGTCATGGGGGTGACCGAGTCCCGCGTCTGTCAGCTGCATAGTCAGGCCATCGCCCGCTTGCGGGCCAAGGTTCTGGGTGAGACTTCAGGAAAGAAGAAAAAACGCCATGGATAGCATAAGCATTATCGGTTTGCTCCTGGGGCTTGGTGCCATCATCGGGGGTCAGATTCTCGAAGGTGGGCACCTCGGCTCCCTGCTGCAGCCCACCGCCGCCATGATCGTGCTGGGGGGGACCTTCGGTGCCGTCCTGCTGCAGAGTCCCGTATCCACCGTGGTCCGGGCTTTCAAGATGCTCAAGTGGGTGTGGGTGCCGCCGGCGGTCAATCACGCCTGGATGATCAACAGCATTTCCGACTGGAGCCATGTCTCCCGCCGCGAGGGCCTGCTGGCCCTAGAGGGGTTCATCGCCCAGTTGCGCGACCCGTTTATCCAGAAAGGGCTGCAACTGCTGGTGGACGGTGCGGAGCCGGAACGTCTGCGGGAGGTGCTGGAGGTGGAAATCGGCACCTATGAAGAGGAACTGAAGGCCGGTGCCAAGTTCTGGGAATCCGCCGGCGGCTTCTCTCCGACCATCGGCATTATCGGCGCGGTGATGGGTCTGATCCACGTGATGGAGAACCTGTCCGATCCCTCCAAGTTGGGGGCCGGTATCGCCGTCGCCTTCGTGGCCACCATTTACGGCGTCGGCATGGCCAACCTGGTGCTGATTCCCATGTCCACCAAACTGAAGGCTCATATTGCCCGCCTGGTGACCCTGCGGGAAATGCTGGTGGATGGCCTGGTCGGCATCGCCAACGGCGACAACCCGCGCATCATCGAGAGCCGCCTCCAGGGTTACGTGAGCTGATCCCATGGGACGCCGCAATAAAAAGCACGCGGACGAGCATGAGAATCTGGAGCGCTGGCTCGTTTCCTACGCCGACTTCATTACCCTGCTGTTTGCCTTCTTCGTGGTGATGTACGCCATCTCGTCGGTGAACGAGGGCAAGTACCGGGTGCTATCGGATTCCCTGATCACTGCCTTCAAGAACCCCTCCATCGTCGATGGGGGCGCCATCACGGTCGTGCCCAAGCGGACGCCGGACAGTGTGGTCAAGCAGATCGTGGTGAAGGAAGATCCCAAGGTCGTCGAGGCCAAACAGCAGCAACGGGACAAGATGCGCAATGTGGCCAAGGACATTTTTGCCGTCCTGGCGCCCCTGGTGCAGCAGGGCAAGGTCAGGGTGCTGGAGACGGCCCGTGGCGTCACTATCGAAATCAACGACAGCATTCTCTTCGCCCCAGGTCAGGCCCAGCTGGAACAGACCTCCATCCGGGCCATGCGGGCGGTCGGTGAGGTTCTGGCGCCGACGGATTTCCCCATCACCATCGAAGGACATACCGACAACATCCCCATCCGCACCGCCCAATTTCCGTCGAACTGGGAGTTGTCAGCGGTGCGGGCCACCACGGTGCTGCGGTTGTTTGTCGATGCCGGAGTCGCTCCTACCCATCTGACAGCCATCGGTTACGGCGAAACCCGGCCGGTCGAGATGAATGAGACGGTGGAAGGGCGGGCCCGGAACCGGCGGGTCAGCATCCTGATTGATTCCATGCTGCCGGAAAAACCTGCCGTGGTCGCTCCGACTCCTCAGGCGCCCATGGCGCCGCCGGCCGGTGTTCCTCCTGCTTCGCCAGCGGGCATCGCGACTCCTGCCAGATAGAGGGCCTTGGAGTAGTAAAGTAAAGCGGGAGGGCAGGGGGGGGCTGCTCCGGGAACGGGGAGCCCGGAACCGGAGGTTCAGGCGGCGTCGATGATGCGCCGGCCACTTAGTTGGGTCGGTTGACCGTCGGGGCCGTAGAGATTGCTCTGGGGAGTGGTGGAGGTGGACAGCAAGGCGCTCAGGGTCTGTTGATTGTGCTGCAGGCGCATGGCAATCAGCTTTCCATTCAGCAGGTTGAGTTCCCTGGCTTCCACCACGGCGACTTTGAGGCTGTTCCACAATTGCTGAACGGCGAGATCCTTCGGGTTGCCCCGAATCCAGGCCTCTACGCCCGGGCGGTCGTTTTCCAGACCCGCACTTCTGAGCACGACGTTACGGGCTTCCCCGCTACGATTCAAGGTTTGCACCAAAGCAACCTTGGTGGCGCTGAGGGCCTCCAGGGCTTCGGTATCCCCGGCAGTCAAGGCGCCTTGCTCTTCCTTCAGCAGCTTGATGAAATCCCCCATCTGGGCAAGTTCGCCTTCCAACAGGGATTTGAGGGTCATCGTCGCTTGATTCATAGGGAGGAGGGCGGGCGCCGGATCAGGATTGGTCCTGCTTCCTCAGCAATTCTTGTGCCGAATTAATCAGGCGGTCCGCAATGGCGTCGGCGTTGATGGAAAAGCGCCCTTCTGCAATGGCCTGCTTGATAGCGGCTACCTTGGCATTGTCCACCGGAGCGTTGCCCTGCTCTTCCAGGGACTGCAGCCGTCCGGCGAAACTCAATTGCACATCCCCGGAACTGGCTTCGGTCTTGGTCTGTGGCTTGGTCGTGCGCTTCTGCGTATCAACCCCGGGGGTGCCGGCGGGCGCGAGAGACGATTCAATTTTCACGGCGAACCCTTTCAGGCTTTCATCTTGCTGGATTTAACGGCACAAACCTGCAGAAACTTTAGCGTTTTTTTTGTGTGGCTGATGGCATTGAATCTTGTCCGGCTGCGGCTAGTGGCCGATCTCAATGATGCCGCCGGGCCGGGCAATGCCGCTCACCGTTTGTCCGTTGGCCAGGCGTGCCTGGGCGATCTGACCTTCGGCTGCGTTGTTCATGGCGCGCCCTTCGCTGGTTACGGAAAAGCCAGAGCCACGGGACATGATCTTTACGGTTTGACCCTGTTGAACGACCAGCGGCGCCATCAGCATCTCGGCCCGCAAAGGTTGGCCGGCGGAAATGGCATTACGCAAGGTCTTGCCGACGGCCTGCTGTACATCTGTTACGACGCCGCTTGGTAATCCGGCCAGGTCGCCGCTCTGGGCAACGACATCATTGAGAGTGAGGGGTTGCCCGGGTGAGAGGGGGCGGGCGGCCACCAGGTAGTTGGCTGTGACGCTGACCTGGACCGGCACATAGATGCTCCAGCCGGCATCGCCGAGGCACTTTACCCCTACTGAAATGCGCCCCCAGAGGCGGGCGCCCGGGGGAAGGAAGGCCTCAACCGCAGGGCAGGCGGCTAGCTGGGTGCGGCTGTCGAGAGGTGTGATGGTGTACTGGACCCGCCCCGGGAGCCCTTTGGTCTGGGTGCGGAGAAATTGGTCCACCGCGTTGATGACTACGTCCCCATTCTGCGTAGGCGTTTGGGCATGGGCATTGCCGATCTGCAAATGCAGGGTCAGCGCCAGCACTAAGGTGGGGATAAGGGCAAAGATTCTGAAAGGGAGCAGCATGTCGCTATTTTGCCTTAGGACAGGGAATGGCGGGGTACTCCAGGCGGCAAAAGTTGCCGAAACATGGCTGGTTGTTGCGCCCCCCTCTGTAATTTCTTGCCCCAGAGGGGTGGTTTTGTGTGGCACGAAAAGTGCATTGCTAGCTCAGCTAATTATTTCCGGATGGCAGCCATGGTCAGCAAACTTGATCAAACCATAAATTTCAACCGCCAGGCGTTGGGGCTGCGTGCCTATCGCCAACAGGTGCTGGCTGCCAATATTGCCAATTCGGACACCCCGAATTTCAAGGCGCGGGACATTGATTTCAACTCTGCCTTGCAAAATGCCTTGGCCGGCAAGGGGCAGTCCGACCTGGGCATGAGTACCACCTCGCCCCGGCATATTTCTGGCACCAGCAGTGCAGGCCCCGCTTCCCTGATGTATCGCACGGTCAATCAGCCCAGCGCTGACGGCAATACCGTTGATATGGATATCGAGCGCGCCAAATTTGCCGAGAACGCTGTCCAGTACGAGGCGAGTCTGCAGTTCATCGGTGGTCAGTTCAAGACCATGTTGTCGGCGATTCAAGGCCAGAGCGGACAGTAAGGAGTCTAGTTCATGAGTATTTTCAACATGTTCCATGTGGCCGGTAGCGCTCTGACGGCCCAGTCTGTGCGTCTGAATGCAGTTGCTTCCAACATGGCCAACGCAGACAGCATTACCAGTGCCGATGGCACTCCCTATCGCGCCAAGCAGGTGGTATTCGAAGCTACGCCCATGGGCAATGAGTCGGCCCAGGGAGTGAGGGTGAAACAGGTGGTGGAGAGTGCGGCGCCGCCCAGGATGGTTTACGACCCCAAAAATCCGGCCGCCAATGCCGAGGGCTATGTCTCCATGCCCAATGTGGATGTGGTGGAGGAGATGGTCAATATGATTTCCGCCTCCCGCTCCTACCAGAGCAATGCCGACGTAATGAATACGGCCAGAACCCTGTTGATGCGTACCTTGGCCATGGGCCAGTAACCAGATTTAGGAGAGCAACATGGCAACCAGTACTTCTTCCAATACCGCCATTACGGACCCGTATGCCTCTCTGAATGGCGTGGCGACCGATAAGACGACGAGCAAAAAGTCCACGACGGCTGACGACATCCAGAGCCAGTTCATGACCATGCTGGTGACCCAACTGCAGAACCAGGATCCGTTGAATCCGATGCAGAGCGCGGAAATGACCAGCCAGCTGGCCCAGATCAACACCGTCAGCGGCATTGAAAAGCTCAACTCCACCCTGGAGAAGGTTCTCAACATCTACGACGATGGCCAGTCCATGCAGGCGGCGGCAATGCTCGGCAAAAATGTCCTGGTGCCCGGCGGCAATATTGGCCTCACTGATGGTCAGGCTGTCGGTGGTTTCGAGTTGGAAAGCGATGCCGACAAGGTGGTGCTGACCATCAAGAATGCCGATGGCGTGGTGGTCAATAAAGTGGATATGGGAGCAACCAAGGCCGGCAGCCACCTGTATGCCTGGGATGGAAAGAATGAGGCCGGCACTGTCTCTGCCAATGGTGTGTACACGGTGACGGTGGAGGCGACCAAAGGCGATACCAAGGTCACGTCTCAGCCACTACAGGTTGGCACAGTTTCTGCTGTAGTCCGTGGGACCAGCGGTTTCCAGCTGGATGTGGGAACCGGGACCTTGATCAACTACGACGACGTTCGCCAGATTCTGTAAAGACAGGAGAACAATATGGCATTCCAACAAGGCTTGAGTGGCCTCAATACCTCTTCCAAAGCGCTGGACGTTATCGGTAACAACGTCGCCAACTCCAGCACTGTCGGCTTCAAGTCTGCGGATGCGCATTTCGCCGATGTCTACGCGTCGACCCTCGGGGCAGGTGGTGCCAACCAGGTGGGTATCGGTACCAACCTGGCAGGGATCGTCCAGCAATTTACTCAAGGCAACGTGTCCACCACCAACAATACCCTGGACATTGCCATCAACGGCAACGGCTTCTTCCGGCTCAGCCAGAACGGCGCAATCAGCTACAGCCGCAATGGCCAGTTCCACCTGGACAAGAACGGCTATATCGTCAATGACCAGAATCTGCGCTTGACGGGTTATCCGGCCGGCATGGACGGTTCCATCCGGCAGCAGAATCCGCAGGAGCTTCAGGTTACGGCCGATCTGCTGAAATTGTCGCCGGTGGCGACCGGCACCAGTACCGGCGGGGAGTATGCTGGCGCACAAGTTGCCGTCAATTTGAATTCTGATGCGCCCGCCAAAACCTGGGCTGTCGGGGCAGGTACGGTGCCGAATATTTCCCCGGATGGTTTTAACTACCAGACGGGTCTGACGATTTACGACTCCTTGGGAAATGCCCATACCATGACGATGTATTTCGTCAAGTCAGGCGTCACCCCCGGGGCGTGGGATCTCTATACCAACGTGGACGGCACTGCAATGGATGGTGCCGGCGATACGCCTAACCTGGCGACGCCAGTTTCCATTGTCTTTGACTCCAACGGTCAACTGTCAACGATCAATGGTACCGCTGTGGTACCTAACCCCGCGGCTGGCGGGACATTGCCCGAGATTCCGGTGTCCATTGATCTGGACCAGGTTGCAGCTAATCTGGGGCGCGTGAGCTGGGGGGCCACGAGCCCCATGACATTCAACCTGAACCTGGCGGGCACGACCCAGTACAGTGATGCTTTTGCAACCAACCGGCGGGTTCAGGACGGCTACAGCTCCGGCAACCTGGCTGGCCTGAATATCGGCAAGGATGGCGTTATCCAGGGCCGCTATAGCAACGGCCAGACACGTAATGTAGGCCAGATGGTGCTGGCGAGTTTCGATAATCCGAATGGTTTGCAGTCTATCGGCGGCAACCAGTGGATCGAAACCTCCATCTCCGGACAGCCGACGGTGGATGCTCCGGGCACCGGTCGTCTGGGGGAAGTGCAATCGAATGCAGTGGAAGAGTCCAATGTGGATCTGACGTCCGAACTGGTGAAGATGATTACCCAGCAGCGCAACTACCAGGCGAACTCCCAGACCATCAAGACCCAGGATCAGATCATGCAGACCATCGTCAATCTGCGCTGATCCGTGAATATCTGAGCGACTGGACTGAACTTCCATGGATCGTCTGATCTACACCTCCATGACCGGCGCCAAGCATGCCTTCATGCGGCAGGCTGGCGTGGCCCACAACCTGGCGAATGCAGCCACCACCGGCTATCGTTCCCAGGAGCACCATTTTCGGGCTGTGCCGGTGCAAGGGGAGGGGTTCGCCACCCGCACCTTTACCGTGGATGCTTCGGTCAAGGATGTGATGGATCAGGGGCCCATGATGTATACCGGCCGTTCCCTGGATGTGGCCGTGCAGGGCAAGGGCTGGATTGCCGTCCAGGGCGCCGATGGCAAGGAGGCCTACACCCGGGCGGGCAGCCTGGACGTGAATGCCAACGGTCAATTGCAGACCAAAGATGGTCAGAATGTGCTCGGCGAAGGCGGTCCCATCAGCATTCCGCCGGATTCCAGTATTTCGGTGGCGCCGGATGGCACGATTTCCGTGGTCCCCACCTTTGGGGTGCCCAACACCACCAATATCGTGGCCCGCATGAAGTTGGTGAATCCCCCTGAGGATCAGCTTGAGCGGGGCGCTGACGGCCTGTTTCGCCAGAAGAACGGCCAGCCGGCCAATCTGGATGCCAATGTGCGCCTGGCGCCGGAAACCCTAGAAGGCAGCAACGTCAATGTAGTGGATGCCATGGTTAACATGATTTCCATTGCCCGCCAGTTCGATATGCAAATGAAGATGCTGCAGAACGCAGATGCCAACGCCAAGGCCGCTGGCCAGTTGCTGACCGCCGCCCGCTAATATTGGCCAACGCAAGGAATAACAAATGATCCGCTCACTCTGGATTGCCCGCACCGGCCTCGATGCCCAGCAGATGCAGATGGACGTGATTGCCAACAACCTGGCGAACACTTCCACCAATGGCTTCAAGAAGTCCCGGGCGGTGTTCGAGGATCTGCTCTATCAGACCATGCGTCAGCCTGGTGCCCAATCCTCCCAGCAGACCCAGATTCCCGCCGGCCTGCAATTGGGTACCGGTGTTAAGCCGGTGTCCACTGAGCGCATCCACACCCAGGGCAATTTGCAGCAGACAGGAAATGATCTGGACGTGGCCATCAACGGCGCCGGTTTTTTCCAGATTCTGATGCCGGATGGCTCCACGGCCTATACCCGTGACGGTTCCTTCCATAAGGACAATCAGGGGCAGATGGTGACGGCCAGCGGCTATCCCCTGCAGCCGAATATCACCATTCCCCAGAATGCTCTCTCCGTCACCATTGCCAAGGATGGTACGGTCAGCGTGACCCAGCCGGGAAATACCGCAGCGGTCCAGATCGGCTCCGTGCAGTTGGTTAGTTTCATCAATCCGGCTGGCTTGCAGAGCGTGGGGGAAAACCTCTTCCTGGAAACCGCAGCCAGCGGCACGCCTACGCCCAACACGCCGGGAACCAATGGCCTCGGCGTGCTCAACCAGAAGTACGTGGAAACCTCAAACGTGAATGTGGCCGAGGAACTGGTGACCATGATCCAGACCCAGCGGGCCTACGAACTCAATTCCAAGGTGGTTTCCACCTCCGACCAGATGCTTAGTCGTCTGACCCAGATGTAAGCCACCAGGGAGAAAAGCCATGAAACTGTCCCTGCCGTTCATTATTGGATTGCTGACATTGCTTTCCGGCTGCGCCTCCGTGCCGCCGACCAATGTGCACCAGCCCATGACTGCCAGGCCCCAGCCCCGCAACGACTTGGCGACCAACAACGGCGGCATCTTCATGCAGACTGCCAGCCGTCCCCTGTTCGAGGATCGTCGGGCCCGTTTTGTCGGCGATACCATCGTCGTCAATATCGTGGAAAACACCCAGGCCTCCATCAAGGGCAACACCAGTGCCGAGAAAACCGGGGCCATCAACGCTTCCGTTACCGCCCTGGCCGGTGTGCCGGGCAAGTCCTTCCAGGGCTTGAATGCCCAGACCAGTAGTTCCAACACCTTTGATGGCAAGGGCGAGTCCGGCAGCAGCAATGTCTTTACCGGGACCATGACTGCCACCGTGATCGAGGTTCTGCCCAATGGCAATCTGCTGGTGTCCGGGGAGAAGCAGGTGGCGATTGGCCAGGGGCAGGAGTTTGTCCGGGTCTCCGGGGTGGTCAATCCTTATATGATCACAGCGGCCAATGCGGTTAATTCCTCCCAGATGGCCGATGCCAGGATTGAGTACAAGTCCTCCGGCATTATCAATGAAGCCCAGGTCATGGGCTGGTTGGCACGATTCTTCCTTACCTTTATCCCGTTCTAGGAGAAAACGCGGGAGAAGGACCATGGCAATGAATATTGGGAAAACCATGCGGGGGGTGGCAATTGTTGCCGCCTCCCTTTTGCCGTTCTTGCCGCAACCGGCTCAGGCCGAGCGCATCAAAGACCTGGCCAGCGTTCAGGGGGTGCGTAACAACCAGCTGGTGGGGTATGGTCTGGTCGTGGGTTTGGATGGCAGCGGTGACCAAACGACCCAGACGCCTTTTACCGTCCAGAGCATCATCAACATGCTGTCCCAACTGGGGGTGACCTTGCCGCCCGGCCAGTCCTTGCAGTTGCGTAATGTCGCCGCCGTGATGGTGACGGCCGTATTGCCGCCCTTTGCCAAGCCTGGGCAACAGATCGACATTACGGTGTCTTCCATGGGGAATGCGAAGAGCCTGCGTGGCGGTACCCTGGTGATGACGCCTCTAAAGGGGGCTGACGGCAACGTCTACGCCATGGCCCAGGGTAATGTGGTGGTTGGCGGTGCCGGAGCTTCTGCCGGAGGTTCCTCGGCCCAGATCAATCACCTTTCTGCCGGGCGCGTCGCTGGCGGTGCCACTGTCGAGCGCTCTGTGCCGACCCCGGTGGGTCAAGGACCGTTCGTCCATTACGAGCTGAACACCAGCGATTTCGGTACGGCTCAGCGTATCGTGGATGCAATCAATCGCGAGATGGCGCGGGACTTCGGTCCGGTGGCTCAAGCTTTGGATGGACGCATGATCCAGGTGCGGGCGCCGGAGGACCCTAATGCCCGGGTGGCTTTTATGGGCCGGGTGGAAAACCTGGATGTGCAGCCGATGAAGTTGCCGGCCAAGGTGATCGTCAATGCCCGGACCGGTTCCGTGGTGATGAATCAGTCGGTCAATGTGGATGCCTGCGCCGTCGCCCACGGCAATCTCAATGTCGTGATCGGTAACCAGGCGAACGTCAGCCAGCCCAACGCCTTGTCAGGCGGGCAGACCACGGTGACCAACCAGGCGGACATCCAGATCAAGCAGGATGCCGGGGCGCTGCAGAGCGTGAAGGCCAGTGCCAATCTGGCAGACGTGGTCAAGGCCCTCAATGCCTTGGGCGCCAATCCCCAGGATTTGCTGGCTATTCTGCAGGCCATGAAAGCGGCTGGTGCTCTGCGTGCCGAACTGGAAGTGATTTGATGGGTGACCTGCAACTGCGGACCGCCTAAAATCTGACCCATCATGAAATCCGGTGACCTCTCCGCCTCCCGTCTGGCTGTCGATGTGCGACAGTCGGATGACCTGCGCCTGAAACTGAAACAGAACCCGCGCGAGGGTCTGAAGCAGGTGGCGGAGCAGTTCGAGTCCCTGTTCCTCAACATGATGTTGAAGAGCATGCGCGACACCCTGCCCCAGGATGGTTTGTTTGACAGCGACCAGTCCCGCTTCTACACGTCGATGCTGGACCAGCAAATGGCCCAGAAACTGTCGTCCTCCGGGCAGTTGGGGTTTGCCAAACTGATTGAACAGCAGATGGGGCGTTTTTTGCCGCCGGATGCCGATAATCCGACGAGCCCCTCTTCCTCGTCTTTATCTGCGGGTGTTGCCCCTGTTTCGGCCCTTTCGTCGCCTGAGACCATGCGTCAGGCACTTGCCCTGGCCAGGGAGCAGATTGCGGCAAGAAATGCAGCCCGTACCGCTTCGGCAATTCCTGCCGCTGCTAGTGCCGAATCTGCCGCGCAGGTGACGCCTGGGGCGTCCTCCTCCGCCTCTTCGAGTGGCAAGGATTTCGTCAATCGGCTATGGCCCCATGCGGTAGAGGCCTCCCAGGCTACCGGTGTGCCAGCCCATTTCCTGGTGGCTCATGCGGCGTTGGAAACCGGTTGGGGAAAATCTGAAATACGTCGGGCGGATGGATCTTCCAGCTATAACCTGTTTGGCGTCAAAGCCGGCAAAAGCTGGCAGGGTGCTACCGTCGAGGCGGCCACTACCGAATATGTGAATGGGGTTGCCCAGACCTCTAAGGAAAAATTCCGTGCCTACGGTTCCTATGCCGAGGCCTTCCGTGACTATGCCAACCTGCTGCAGCGCCCCCGCTTTGCGGGAGCCTTGGGGCAACAGGATGGCATGGAGTTTGCTCGATCTCTGCAACAGGCAGGATACGCCACGGACCCAATGTATGCGGACAAACTAGGCCGCATCATCAATGGACCCACCTTGCGCCAGGCCCTTCAGGGCTGACCTGCCTCAATTTTTGCGGTAGTTCGCCGTTAAATACGGCAGGAATCGAGGTGCGCTATGTCCAACGGATTATTCGGTATCGGTATCACCGGCATCAATGCCGCCCAGATGGGGCTGCTGACGACCGGCAATAACATCGCCAACGTCGATACCCCGGGCTACAACCGGCAGCGCATCGGCCAGTCCAACAACATTTCCATTGCCACCGGTGCCGGCTTCATCGGCCAGGGAACCCGGGTCGATACCGTTACCCGCATCTACAACTCGGTGGTGACTAATCAGATCAACCAGTCCCAGACCAAGGCCAGCGAGTTATCCAAGTACTACGATCAGATCAAGCAGATCGATAACATGCTGGCCGACGAGAAGGCCGGCCTGTCGCCGACCCTGCAGGATCTGTTCAAGGGGGTGCAAACCGTGGCCTCCAACCCGGCCCTGACCACTTCCCGAGATGCCCTGGTGTCCTCGGCCAAGACCTTTACCTCCCGGCTGCAGAATCTGGAGTCCCGGCTCACGGCAATGTATTCCGGTGTGAATAGCCAGCTGGAAAGTACGGTTTCCGCCATCAATTCCTATGCGACCCAGATTGCCGAGCTGAACGAGCGCATCATCTCTGCCCAGGCTGCCGTCAACCAGCCCGCCAATGCCCTGCTGGACGAGCGAGACCAGCTTATTGCCGAGTTGAACAAGGAAGTGCGGGTCACTACCTCCGAAGACTCCAACGGCGCGATCAGCGTATTTTTTGGTACCGGCCAGCAACTGGTGGTCGGTACCAAGGCCAGTACCCTGGCGGTGCAGCCTTCTGTTGCCGACCCCCAGCGGATGGTGGTTGGCATGCGTACCGTGGGTGGTGTTCAGGAACTACCAGAATACTTGGTGACCGGAGGCAACCTGGGGGGCTTGCTGGCCTTCCGCAGCGAGTCTCTCGACAAAGCCGCCAACTCCCTCGGTCAGGTGGCTGCTTCCTTGGCGCTGACGTTCAATGCCCAGCACGCCTTGGGCCAGGACATGCTGGGCAACGTGGCCGGCGACGCGGATTTCAATGCGGACTTTTTCAATATTTCCGACCCCAAGTCCTGGGCCAATGCCCTCAACACGGGAACCGCCACAGTCAGCGCCAGCTTCGTCAATCCGCCGCCCATGGTTCTCAATGGCGGGGCGTTCAGCCTGACCTACGATAAGACCGCGGGAACCTACACGGCCGTTCGTGCTTCCGATGGTACTCAGTGGCCGGGCTATACCGACTTGAACTCGCTGGTGCAGCAGGTTTACGCCGATACCGGTACGACCCTGGACATGACGTCGGCCCATTACGCGACCAACATCACCGCCAGCGACTATCGCCTGACCTACGATGGAGCGAACTACACCCTGACGCGCTTGGCTGACAACAAGCAATGGAGCGATGCTGATCCCAATGCACTGTCGGCGACGGTTGGCGCCAGCGACGGTATCAACTTTTCGATCAGCGCCGGTATCGCAGCAGGTGATTCGTTCCTGATTCAGCCGACCCGGGAAATTGCCCGGAATATTTCGGTCAACCAGGCAATCGCTGCGGATTCCCGCCTCTTTGCTGCTGCCCAGCCGGTACGTTCCGGCTCCGGCAGCAGTAATACCGGCAGCGGTGTCATTTCTTCCAGTACCGTTTCACCCGGATATACGGATCCTGCGGCAGCGCCTGCAGGCACCATCACCATGACCTTCAATGGGGGCAACCTGTCTTTTTCCATCGGTGGCGTGCCGACGGCTTTGACAGTGACCTATACCGATGCATCCGGAACCAATACGGTTTCTGC
Source organism: Azospira oryzae (assembly GCF_004217225.1). Lineage (GTDB taxonomy): Bacteria > Pseudomonadota > Gammaproteobacteria > Burkholderiales > Rhodocyclaceae > Azospira > Azospira oryzae. The sequence goes on along the minus strand of NZ_SHKM01000003.1, from coordinate 35,374 downwards.
CGGCTCGGTTCCCTATAACAACCCTTCGACCAAATACACGATCAACGGGATTTCTTTTGAAATCAGCGGCAACCCGGCCGATAACGATACTTTCACCCTGGACCGCAATTCCGGCGGGGTTTCTGACGGCCGTAACGCAAACCTGCTGGGGCAGTTGCAGACCCAGGGGACGGTGGATGGCGGCGCTAGTACCTATCAGGCTTCCTATGCCCGCCTGGTCAGTACCATTGGCAACAAGACCAGGGAAACCCAGGTGACCCGCGATGCGCAACAAGCCTTGGTGGATCAAGGGGTTGCCGCCCGGGAAGGCCAGTCGGGAGTCAACCTGGATGAAGAAGCCTCGAACCTGTTGAAGTATCAGCAGGCCTATCAGGCTTCGGCCAAGATGATCAGCATTGCCTCCGACCTGTTCAACACGATTCTATCCATTCGCAGCTGATTGACAGCCGGCGATTAAGGAGCAGCCATCATGCGTATCAGTACCAACATGATCTACAGTTCGGGGACCAACGGCATCCTGAACAATCAGGCGGCCCAACTCAAGACCTATAACCAGATTACCTCCGGACGCCGGGTGGTGACGCCGGAGGATGATCCTGTCGCCGCGTCCCAGGTGCTGATCAATACCCAGGCACAAGAGGTGAACAAGCGCTACATGGAGAACCAGGGCCAGGCCAAGGATAGCCTGAAGCTTGTGGAAACCCAGCTCAATAGCGCCGTCAATGTGTTGCAGGAAGTCCTGGATAAGACCATCCAGGCCGGCAACACGACCCTCAATGATGCCAACCGGGCCGCGATTGCAGAAGAGCTGCAGGTTCGTCTGGATGAGATGGTGGCCCTGAGCAACAGCCAGGATGGCAATGGCCACTACCTGTTCTCCGGTTATCAATCCACTGTCCGTCCTTTCAGCATCACTGCCAATACCGGTCCCTATAACAACGCCAATCCTTACGTAACTTTTGCTGGCGACCAGGGTACCCGTGAATTGCAGGTGGATGCTTCCCGGCAAATGGAAATTACCGAGTCCGGTGTCGATATTTTCATGCGCGTTCGGGACCGCAATGGCAACGTGTCAGACCAGAGTGTCTTCGATACCATGAAGAACCTGATTGATACATTGAAAACGCCTGTGGCCAATAATCCGGCAGCAGCAGCAGCCCTCCCCGGTGCCATTAGCAGTGCGCTGGATGACCTCTATGCGGCCAAGGACAATGCGGTCAGCGTGCGTTCCACTGTGGGTGCGAAGCTCGGCGAACTTGACTCGCTGGCCAGCGCCAGTTCCGATATCGACATCCAGTATTCCTCAATCATTTCGGATTTGCGGGATCTGGACTACGCTTCTGCTCTTTCTGATCTGAGCAAGCAGCAGGTCCAGCTCCAGGCTTCTCAAAAGGCCTTTATGAGTGTCTCCAGCCTCAGCCTGTTCAGCATGCTGTGATGGGTAAGCTGCTTGTTACTGCACTTGCCGGCAGTCTTTTGCTGGCGGGTTGCGCCAGATGGGACAGCGTCGGCGGATCGTATCCCCACAAGTCCTCTCTGCTACCCAATGCACAGATTAAGCTGAGCGAAACCATCTCCTATTCCCTGGAGAAGATCGTTCTTACTGGCGCAGGTGCCTGGATTCTCTACAACATCTACGACCCTCTGGCGCCGAACTGGGAAGTGGTGGAGGCCAAGGTGGCGGACAACGTCTATGTGCTGGACCTGAAGATGAAGCGTTTCCACACCGGCGGTTCCGGTGAGGCCATGATGGTCATCAAGCGGCGGGCAGAGCAACTGCGGCGGGAAAACGGCTTTGCTTCTTATCGGGTGGTGGATTATGTCGAGGGTATCGAATCTTCGACGCCGATCGCACAACGGTATGCCCAAGGGCTGGTGCAGATGGCCCGTAGCAACCCCTGATTGAGTGGGCTTGCTATGGCTTGATGGGGACGAATACCTCCAGCATCAGGCGGAATCCTTCGTCGAAGATACGGGTCAGCGGCGGCACCATATAGGGCAGGGTCAACGCCAGGGTGCCCAGTCCAATGGTCAAAGTGATAGGGAAACCAACCGCCATCAGGTTGAGTTGGGGCGCCGCCTTGGAGAGGATGGACAAGGCGAGGTTGGTAATCATCAGGGCTATAACGACCGGCAATGACAGCAGCAGGCCGATGCTGAACACCTTGGCACCTGCTTCGGCCAGGTTCAGCCACAGTCCGGCGCTGACCGATGGGGTGGCGATGGGGATGCTCTGGAAGCTCTCGACCAGCCCGGCAATCATGAGCAGATGTCCGTTCAGTGCGAGAAAAACCATGGTTGCGCATAGGGTGACCACCTCGGCGACAACACCTGTCTGGGCCGTGCTTTGCGGGTCGTACAGGGTGGCAAAACCAAGTCCCATCTGAAAACTCATCAGTTCGCCGGCCAGGCCGATGCCGGCAAAAACGAAACGCATGACCGTCGCCAGGGCGATTCCGATCAATAGCTGCTGGGCCAGGATCGCCAAACCTATGCCTGAAGCCGGTTCGATGGGAGGCAGAGCTGGTACCGCGGGGATGATTGCTGCGCTTAGTGCCAGCCCGAGGATCAGGCGAACACGCCGCGGCACCGCCGCATTATTGAATACCGGTGCCGCTGCGACGAAGGCCAGGATGCGGACCAGGGGAAAGATGAAGGCCGCAATCCAGGCATTCAGTTCCGCGGAGGTAAAACTGATCATCCAATCAGGCTCGGGATGCTGGAATAGAGGCGCTGGATGTAGTCAGTCATCATCTGCAGCATCCAGGGGCCGGCGAAGATCAGCGTCAGGAACATGGCAATGATCTTGGGTACGAACGACAGGGTGGTTTCGTTGAGGGAGGTGGCTGCCTGGAAGATACTGATCAACAGGCCCACCACCAGCGCTACCAGCAACACGGGTGAGGAAACCAGGATGGTCACCTCCACCGCCTGGCGGCCGATGTTCATGACGGTTTCGGGGGTCATGTGGCGAAGCTCTGGACGAGGGAGCCGAGCACCAGATGCCAGCCGTCCACCAGGACAAACAGCATCATCTTGAAGGGCATGGCCACCATGACCGGGGACATCATCATCATGCCCATGGACATCAGGACGCTGCCCACCACCATGTCGATGATGAGGAAGGGGATGAAGATGATGAAGCCGATCTGGAAGGCCGTTTTCAGTTCCGAAGTGACAAAGGCCGGGACCAGAATGCGCAGGGGCACCTTGTCCGGGCTCTCGATGTTCTTGATGCCGGCAAATCCGGCGAAGAGGGCGATGTCGGCTTCCCGGGTCTGCTTCAGCATGAAGCCCCGCACCGGTTGCTCGGCCTTTTCCAGGGCCTGCAGGAAAGTGATCTTGTTTTCCGCCAGGGGCACGTAGGCTTCGGTATAGACCCGGTCGGCCACCGGGGACATGACGAAAAAGGTGAGGAAGAGGGCCAGTCCCAGCAGCACCTGGTTGGGCGGCGTGGTCTGCAGGCCCATGGCATGGCGCAGCATGGAAAGGACGATGATGATGCGGGTGAAGGCGGTCATCATCAGCAGTACGGCCGGAATGAAGGTAAGGGCCGTAAGGGTCAGCAGGGTCTGGATGGACAGGGTGTAATTCTGTCCGCCGCCGGGGGCGGGGGTGCTGCTGAAGGCCGGTAGGCCGCCGGCCTGGGCCAGGGCGACCGCGGGGGCCAGCAGGATGCCGAGCAGCAGCAGGGGCCGGAGTTTTGCGAGATTCATTGAGTACTATCGGTTTTACGTGCCATCACCTGGTTCAGCCAGTGGGCAAAGGGTTGAGTACCGGGCAGACCGGTTGCCCCCTGGGGCAGTTCGCCCTTGGGCAGGGTGTGCAGGGTGCGGATCTGGCCGGGGGCGAGACCGATGATGAGCCAGGTGTCCTGGACTTCCACCAGCAGGATGCGCTCCCGGTTGCCGACGGCGATGCCGCCCAGCAACTTCATGGGGCCCTGACCAAAGGGGCGGCCGCCATAGATCCGGCGCATGAAAAAGGCGGCGAGCAGCAGCAGGCCAACGATGATGAGCAGACCGACAAAGGCCTGCACGACGCTGCTGCCGGAGACGCCGGGAGCTGCTGCCGGGGCGCTCTGGGCCAGGGCCAGCGTCGGCGCCAGCAAGGTCAGGAGGCCTGCCGTGGTCGAAGGAATGCGGGGGTGTTGGGGCACGGGCGTCGATATGGGTTGAAGCCGCAGGGCGGCGGCATGAAGGGCCGGATTCCCGGTAAGGATGGCCGCTATGTTAATCCATGCACCGGAAATAAAAAACCGCCGCTCACCTGTGGATGAGGGCGGTTCGACGCCGAAGCGGTGGCTGCTGGTGTCAGCGGCCCAGTTTGCGCATGCGTTCGGAGGGCGTGATGATGTCCGTCAGGCGGATACCGAACTTATCGTTAACCACCACCACTTCCCCCTGGGCGATGAGGGTGCCGTTGACCAGCACATCCATGGGTTCGCCGGCCAGGGCATCCAGTTCCACCACGGAGCCGTGGGCCAGTTGCAGCAGGTTCTTGATGGTGATCTTGGTCCGGCCCAACTCCACGGTGAGTTGCACCGGGATGTCCAGGATCATGTCCAGCTCGCGCATCATGCCGCTCTGGGCATCGGCACCGCCGAAGGACTGGAAGATGTCGGCCGGCTGGGCTGCCGGGGTTTCCGGGGTGCTTTCCGCGATGGCCTGCTCGGCCATGGCGGCGGCCCAATCGTCTTCGCCGATGGCGTCGGCCGCGTCCTGGGGGTTCTCGGTGTTTTCGTCAGCCATTGGCTTCTCCCTGCGGGGCGTCGGGGTTATCCGCCGCGATGAATCGTTCTACCTTGAGAGCGTACTGGTTGCTCTGCTGGCCGTATTTGCATTCCATGATGGCGACACCATCGACCTCCACGTTCAGGACTTCGGGAATGACTACCGGAATGACGTCGCCCGGTTTCATCTTCAGTACCTGCCGCAGCGAAACCGTGGCATGGGCCAGATTTGCCACCAGCTCCACTTCCGCCGTCTGCAACTGCCGGCGCAGGGTGCCCACCCAGCGCTTGTCGGTGGACAGCTGGTCGCTCTGCATGGTGCTGTAGAGCAGGTCCCGGATCGGTTCCACCATGGAATAGGGCATGCAGATGTGCATGTCGGCAGTGGCGCCGCCGAATTCCAGGGTGAAGGAGGTGGAAACGACGATTTCGGAAGGGGTGGCGATGTTGGCGAACTGGGAATTCATTTCCGAGCGGATGTACTCGAACTTCAGTTCGTGCACCGGCTTCCAGGAACGCTCGTATTCGCCGAAAACCACGTTGAGCATGCCCTGGATGATGCGCTGCTCGGTGGCGGTGAAGTCCCGCCCTTCGACCCGGGTATGGAAGCGACCGTCGCCGCCGAACATGTTGTCCACCACCAGGAACACCAGGTTGGGATCGAAGATCACCAGGGCCGTGCCGCGCAGGGGTTTGACCGACACCAGGTTGAGGTTGGTCGGCACCACCAGATTGCGGATGAACTCGCTGTACTTCTGCACCTTGATGGGCCCCACCGAAATTTCGGCGTTGCGGTGCATGTAGTTGAACAGGCCAATGCGCAGATAACGGGCGAAGCGCTCGTTGATCAGCTCCATGGTGGGCATGCGCCCACGCACGATGCGTTCCTGCGTGCCCAGGTTGTAGGCGCGAACGCCGGCCTCGGCGTCGCCGGATTGCTCCGGTTCGTCGCTTTCGCCGGTCACGCCCTTGAGCAGGGCGTCGACCTCTTCCTGGGACAGGAAATCCTGGGACATTGGGTTCCGGTTTCTACTGAATGATGAAGGAGGTGAAAAGCACTTCCTTGATGGGGCCGTCCTTACCCTTGCCTGCAGGGTCGAGAACGCCGTTCATTTCCTGTTTCATTTCCTCGGCCAGGGTTTCCTTGCCTTCCTTGGAAACCAGGTCGGAGCCTTTCTTGCTCGACAGCAGCAGCATCACCTTGTTGCGTAGTTTGGGCATGTGCAGCTTGATCTGCTCACCGGCCGCAGCATCGCCCAGTTCGATGGATACCGCCACCTGGAGATACTGCTCTCCCTGGTCGGGCACCAGATTGACCGTAAAGTTCTCCAGGGCCACATAGACAGGCGGGGATTCCTTGCCGCTCTTCTTCTTGGCCTTGGGTGCATCGGCGGCGACCTCTTCGTCCTCATCATGGTTGGAGGAGCCGAGCATGAAGAAGGCCCCCGCACCCAGGGCGCCGAGCAGGACGACAGCAGCGATGATGATGATGAGCAGCTTGCCCTTTTTCTTTGGCGCCTGTTCACCTTCAGCGGCCGGTTTGGCCTCGGCTTTCGCCATAGTGGACTCCTCTATTTGTCATGCCGCTTTGGCGGTCGTGTTTTTATCGGCAGGGCCGTCTGTCTCAGGCAAAGGTGTCCACCAGGCCGTTGCTCTGGCGAATCACGGTACCTGTAGTTGCAGCCGGTTCATTGCCACCTTCCGCAAGTATACCGCCTGTGCTGCCGCCCCGGGAGGCGCCGGCCTGGTTCTGGGCGGCCTGTTCCTGTTGCTGCTGCTGGAAAGACTGGCTGCTGACGTTGGCCTGTCCCAGCTCCAGACCGGCCGAGCCCATCATTTCGCGCAGACGAGGCAGGGCGGCTTCAATGGCTTCACGCACCTCGGCGTGGGGTGAGGAGAAGACGGCGGTGGCTTGGTCGCCACTGATCTTCAGGCTGACTTCCACCGGTCCCAACTGGGGCGGATTCAGGGTCAGCTGGGCGGACTGCTTGTCCTGGCCGGCAAGCCAGACGATTTTCTGGCTGAATTCCTGGCCAAAGGCCGGGTCCCGCACCGGCGTGTCGACCCGGGCCTGGGTCACGGAGGAAGTCGTATTGGCGCTGCCGTGGGCCTGATGGGCGGCATGCACGGCCGGCGGTGCATCCGGCAGCACGGGGGCGGAAATGTCCGTTTTGGCCTCGATTTGCTTCAGTGTGGTGTCGAAGGCGGCAATGTTTGCCGCTTTGCCGCCAGGCTTGTTGCCAAAATCGTTGCCGCTGTTCTCCGCAGCGCTACCGCCGATGACTGGGGATGGCACTCCACCCTCTGCTTGTGCTGCCAGGGGATCGGCTCCCTTGGCGCTACCGGTGCCCTCGCCGATCTTGAGTTCCGGCGCTGTCAGCGGGCCGTTGCCGGCTTCCTTGGCCAGAATCGGGGCTGCCGGTGTTGTCGGCTGGGTCTGCGTAAAGGCGAGGGCGGCAAACAATGCCGACATGTCGCTGGCGTTGGCGGTGGGGTCGGTTGTTTCTTCCGTCAATTCAGCGGACTCGGTATTGGCGGCGATGTCGCCACCCGCCACCATTTCTACCGCAGTACCCATCTGGGCCAGAAGCAGGGCGGCGAAATCGGCGCCAATCGGGCCATTGATCGCCGCCGAAGCCGATGCATCGCCGCTGGTGCTAGCACTAGAAGCGGCAGCGGCTGCATTGGCGGCCCCTGCCATGGCGGGAGGCATATTGACGGGGGCGGCAACGGCGGGGCTGGGCATGGTTATCTCTCATCCGCAAATCGGAACTGTCGATGGATGAGCAATCCCCGTGCCAGGGAGTCAGGCTGCGTCGGATTGATCGGAACGGGCCTTGCGGGCCGAAAATTCATCCTGCTGCTTTTGGTCCTGCTTCATTTCCCGTTGCAGTTCGGCAGCCAGATGGCGTTCGGCCAGGGTGTCGATGGCTTTTAGCTTGTGGTGGTGGGCCAGCCATTCGGCCTGGCCTGCCGCCGTGTGCTGTTCCGAGGTCAATACCACGACCCGCTGCTGGGCGATGGCCTCATCAATGCGGCCGATGAATTCCTGGAAGTTGCGCCAGCCTGCCGGGCTCAGACCCTGGGCCGAGGCCTGGCGGAAGCGTTCGGCGTACTCGTCCCGGTACTGGATCAGCATGTTCAGCTTGGCCTTGGTGTCCTGCTCGGCCGCAATACGCCGGCCGAGTTCCTTGCTGGCTTCGTCGGCCCGGTTCTGCATCAGTTCCAGCAGGGGTTGCAGGGTGAAAGGCTTGGTCATTGGCGGTTCCAGTCCATGTTCCCCATTCTAGAGTATGGGGAAAGGGAAACTAGCCGATGCTTGGAAATATCTGTTGCAGCATGGCCAGGGTGGCTTCAATGCTGGAGCGGTCGGAGAGGTCCTGTTGCAGGAACTTTTCCAGCAGGGGCATCAGCTGGATGGCCTGGTCCACCATGGGGTCCGAGCCGGCGACATAGGCGCCGACGGCGATCAGGTCCCGGGAGCGTTGGTAGCGGGAATAGAGCTGCTTGAAACGCCGTACCAGGTCGAATTGGGCCGGGGTGATCAGGTTCACCATGGCCCGGCTGATGGATTGCTCGATGTCGATGGCCGGATAGTGGCCGGCGTCGGCCAGCTGGCGATTGAGCACGATGTGGCCATCGAGGATGGCTCGGGCCGAGTCGGCGATGGGGTCCTGCTGATCGTCCCCTTCCGCCAGGACGGTGTAGAAGGCGGTGATGGAACCGCCGCCGTCCGGGCCGTTGCCGGCCCGCTCCACCAGCTGGGGCAGGCGGGCGAAGACGGAGGGCGGATAGCCCCGGGTCACCGGGGGCTCGCCAATGGCCAGGGCGATTTCCCGCTGGGCCATGGCATAGCGGGTGAGGGAATCCATGATCAGCAGCACCTGCTTGCCCTGGTCGCGGAAATATTCGGCCACGGAGGTGGCGTAGGCGGCGCCCTGGAGGCGCATCAGGGGGCTGGTGTCGGCGGGGGCGGCAATGACGGCGGAACGGCGCCGGCCTTCTTCCCCGAGGATCTGCTCGATGAACTCCTTCACTTCCCGGCCCCGTTCGCCGATCAGGCCGACGACGATGATCTCGGCCTCGGTGTAGCGGGCCATCATGCCCAGCAGCACCGATTTGCCGACGCCGGAACCGGCGAAGAGGCCCATCCGCTGGCCCTGGCCGACGGTGAGCAGGCCGTTGATGGCGCGTACGCCCACATCCAGGGTGCGGCTGATGGGAGCCCGGGACATGGGGTTCACCGGCCGGCTGTGCAGGGGGCGCAGGGCTTCCGCGTGGAGGGGGCCGAGGCCGTCCAGGGGACGGCCGGCGCCATCGACCACCCGTCCCAGAAGGCCCATGCCGACCGGAACCAGCTTGGCCTTGTCCACTGAACGGCGGCGGAAGGGGGGCGGCTTGCCGACCAGGGGGGGCGGCGAAGGGGTTTCCAGGGCCACCACGGCGGCACCCGGGGACAGCCCATAGACGTCGTCCGACGGCATGAGGAAGAGCTTCTCGCCGTTGAAACCGACCACCTCCGCCTCCACCGGCGAACCGCCCGGAGGCAGGACGCGGCAGGAACTGCCCAGGGGCAGCTTGAGGCCGGCCGCCTCCATCACCAGTCCGTTGATGCGGGTCAGATGACCCGCGGGCATCAGGGGATGGGTATTGCCGGCCGCTTCGGTGCAGTTCGCCAGGAACTGTTGCCACACGGCCAGGGAGGAGGGGGGCGGGGTGCTCAAGGGGGTGCTCCGGGCTTAACCCTGGAACCAGTCCTGCTCGGTGCCGATGGCTTCCAGGACCCGTTTCCAGCGGGTGGCCAGGGTGGCGTCGATGTCGCTGGCGCCGGCCTGGACCCGGCAGCCGCCGGCTTCCATGTCCGGGTCTTCCAGCAGTCGCCAGCCGCCGTGGCTGATCTGTTCCCCCAGGTGCTCGCGCAACAGGGCGGCATCCGTCGGATGCAGGGTCAGGGTCGGATGGGCATGGCTGACGGGCAGGGCGGCCAGGGCTTCCCTGACCACCGGCAGCAGCAGTTCCGGTTTGACCTTGAGGGCGCTGCGGGTGACCTGGCGTGCGATTTCCAGACCCAGTCCCAGCAACTGGTCGGCGATGTCCTGGTCCAGCACCTGCAGCGACTGGGCCAGGCTGTGAATGAGGTTGTCCAGGCGCTCGGCCTCAGCCTTGGCGCGGGCGGCGCCTTCCTCGTAGCCGGCGTTGTAGCCGGCCTCGTGGGCCTCGGTGTGGATGCGCTCGATCTCTTCCGCCGTGGGGAAGGGAATGGTCTCTTCCGGCTCGGCTGCCGGGGGGGGCGGCTCCTCGGCCGGGGGCGGCGGTTCCGGCTCCGGTTCGGGGGCCGGTGGCGTCTCCGGCTCGTCGAAGGCGGCCAGCTCCCAGCGCTCGTAGGCGGTCAGCTTTTCTTTCGGGATGTAGCCGGCGGTCATGGCAGTTCGGGGGTCCCTCTACGGCTAGATCATCTCTTCGCCGCCCTTGCCGCCGAGGACAATCTGGCCCTCGTCGGCAAGGCGACGAACGATCTTGAGGATTTCCTTCTGCTCGGTTTCGACTTCGGAAATGCGCACGGGGCCCTTGGCCTCCAGGTCTTCCCGCAGCATTTCGGCAGCCCGCTGGGACATGTTCTTGAAAATCTTCTCGCGCAGGTTCTCGGAAGCACCCTTCATGGCCAGGATGAGGGAGTCGGACTGGATTTCGCGCAGCAGCAGCTGGATGCTGCGGTCGTCCAGGTCCAGCAGGTTCTCGAAGACGAACATTTCGTCGAGGATCTTCTGGGCCAGGTCCGGGTCGTATTCCCGCACCGAGTCGATCACCGAAGTTTCGTTGGCCGAGCCCATGAAATTGAGGATTTCGGCCACGGTGCGGACACCGCCCATGGCGGACTTCTTGATGTTGGCGGAGCCGGAGAGCAGGCGCAGCATGACGTCGTTGAGCTCTTTCAGGGCCGCCGGCTGCACCCCTTCCAGGGTGGCGACGCGCAGGATGACGTCGTTGCGCAGCCGTTCCGGGAACAGGCTGAGGATTTCGCTGGAGTGGTCGTGCTCCAGGTGCACCAGGATGGTGGCGATGATCTGGGGGTGCTCGTTGCGGATCAGGTCGGCCACCGTGCTGGCATCCATCCACTTCAGGCCTTCGATGCCCGAGGTCTCGCCGCCCTGGAGGATGCGGGAGATGAGGTTGGAGGCCTTGTCGTCGCCCAGGGCCTTGGTCAGCACATTGCGGATGTAGGCATCCGTATCCACGTGCACCGCGGCATGCTCGTGGTGGATGGTGTGGAATTCTTCCAGCACCGATTCCACCCGGGCCCGGGGCACGGTACGCAGGGTGGCCATGGCGTGGCCGAGCTTCTGCACTTCCCGGGGGCCGAGCTGCTGCAGCACCGCGGCGGCGTTTTCCTCGCCCAGGGCGATCAGGAGTATGGCGGCCTTTTCCAGGCCATCTTCGCTAGCCGGCATTTACGCCCATCCAATCCTTGATGATGTTGGCCACAGCCTTGGGATCGGCGTGGGCGATTTCCCGCGCCTTCTGCATCTTGCCTTCGTAGGTGGCCAGGATGAGATCGCCGCCCATGGCGGTGAGATCCACCTCGACGTCCTCCTCGCCTTCTTCCCCTTCCTCCTCCTCGACCTCCGGCGACGGGGGCGGGAACATGGTGCGCAGAATGGGGCGCACCACAGCCAGCAGGATATAGGCAACGATGGCGCCGATGAGCAGATATTTCAAGAGGTCCTTGCCCATTTCCGGCGTCGCCAGCTGCTTCCACAGGGGCGGCTCGTTGTCTTCCTTCTCCACGGCGGTGAAGGCGGCATTGGCCACGGAGAGGGTGTCGCCGCGCTCCTTGGCGTAGCCCATGGCTTCCCGGGCCAGGTCATTGATCTGCTTCAGTTCTGCTTCGGTCAGGGGGCGGGTGGTGGGTTTGCCGTCCTTGGTGGTGTCCTTCTTGTTGTTCACCACCACCGCCACCGACAGCCGCTTGATCACCCCCACCGACTGCTTGACGTACTTGATGGTCTTGTCCACCTCGTAGTTGATGGTGGAGTCCTTGCGGGTGTTGATGGGCTGGCCTGCCGAATAGATGGGGGCCTGCACGCCGGCGGCGTTGATCTGTCCCGGCGGGGGCGGCTGGCCGTTGGTGGCGCCGGTCTGGGCCGTCGCTTGGCCGGCCACGGGCGGCGAGGTGATGGGGGCGGTAGCCGGCACTGGCGGCTGGTTGGTCAGGGCGCCAGGTACGCCCTGGGCCGGCGGATTGACGTTGGCCGTTTCGGAGGTCTGCTGGCTGCGGATGCTGATGTCCGGCGGGGTGGTGTTGGGGCGGTAGCTCTCGGCCGTCTGTTCGGTCTGGGAAAAGTCGATGTCCGCTGCCACCTGGACCCGGGCGTTGCCCGGTCCGACCACCGGTGCCAGGATGTCGTCGATACGCTTGATGACGCTGGCCTCGACTTCCTGGACGTACTTGATCTGGGTGGGGTCCAGGCCGGCCTCGATCAGCTTGCTCTTCAGCTGGGAAATCAGGTTGCCGTTCTGGTCGATCACCGTCACGTTGGACATGGGCAACTGGGGCACGCTGGAGGACACCAGATGCACGATGCCCGCCACCTGGGCGGGCTCCAGGGTGCGGCCGGGGTGGAGGTGCACCATGACCGAGGCGGTGGGTTTCTGTTCTTCCCGGACGAATACGGAAGGCTTGGGGATGGCGAGGTGCACCCGGGCGGACTCGACGGCGGCCACGGACTGGATGGTGCGACCCAGTTCCCCTTCCAGGGCGCGCTGGAAATTGACCTGTTCGGCGAACTGGCTGATGCCGAACTTCTGGTTTTCCATCAGCTCGAAGCCGACGGCACCGCCTTTGGGCAGCCCCTGAGAGGCCAGGCGCAGACGGACTTCATGGACTTTTTCACCGGGCACCAGGATGGCGCCGCCGCCCTCGGTGAACTTGTAGGGAACGTTGAGCTGTTCGAGGGCGGTGATGATGGTGCCGCCATCCTTTTCCGACAGGTTGCTGAACAGCACCTTGTAGTCGGGCTGGCGGCTCCACAGGATGGTGCCCATGATGAGGGCGGCGATGGCGGCGACCGCCACCATGAGGGCGATCTTTTGCTGGTTGGTCAGCCGGCCCAGGGCTTCGCGAAGCTTTTCGCTGATCTTGTTGCCTGGCTGGGAGGCCGTGGTATCTACAGTGTCCTGGGTTGCCGCCATCGATAGTATGTGTTTGCAGAGACTGAGGAGGGGCGCTGGGCCGGGAAGTCAGATACTAATCAAGCAAAAAGCGAAAATTTCTAAGAAATATTCTATATTGTATCCGCTTATTGCAATCAACTCTCGCCTTCTTTCCCATGTCCCCATCGTTGCCGGAACCCGTGCAGGAGCGCCCGGACGCCAAGGCCCAGGAACTCCAAAAAGCCTTCGACGTTTTCAATCAGGTTTCCCAGGAACTGACCCAGGCCTACGATGCCCTGCAGGGCCGGGTGGCCTCCCTGACGGCCGAACTGGCGGTGGCCAACGGCGAGTTGCGGCGTCAGTACAAGGAAAAGGAGGCTTTGTCCGAGCGTCTGTCCTTGTTGCTCAATGCTCTGCCGGCAGGGGTGGTGGTGCTGGATAGCGCTTTTCTGGTGACCGAGGCCAATCCGGCAGCCAAGGCCATGTTCGGCCAGGATCTGGTGGGTGAGGGCTGGTCCCGGGTCTCCGGCCAGGCCTTGGTACCCACCGGGGCGCCGGATGAATGGCAGGTCGGCAGTCGGCGGGTGAGCATTGCCAAAAGCCCTCTGGATTCCGCCGGCGGCCAGATTCTCCTGGTGCACGACATCACTCATGCCCATGAAATGAAGGCCAACCTGGAGCGCAATCAGCGCCTAGCGGCCATGGGCGAGATGGCCGCCTCCCTGGCCCATCAGCTGCGCACGCCCCTGGCCACGGCCCTGTTGTACAGCAGCAATCTGGGCAAGCCGGAACTGGCGCCCGAGGCCCGGACCCGCTTTGCCGACAAGGCGACGGAGCAGTTGAAGCGCCTGGAGCGCCTGATCCAGGACGTGCTGCTCTTTGCCCGGGGTGAAAGCATCGGCCGGGAAGCCATTCCGGTGGCGGCGCTGGTGACCGAGGCAGTGCAGGCCGTGGAGCCGTTGATGAAGCGCCATGGCGTGGATTTCCGGGTGGAGGCCGAGGTCGGCGACTTTATAATGATGGGAGCGCGCAAGGCCATTGCCGGCGCCCTGACCAACCTGCTGGAAAATGCCCTGCAGGTGGTGGAAGGGCGGACCGAGCGCCCGCCCCGGGTGCTGCTGCAGGCCCGGGTAAGCGAAGGGCGCTGTTACATCGCCGTCAGCGATACCGGGCCTGGCATTGCCCCCGAAGCCCAGGCACGGATTTTCGAGCCATTTTTCACAACCCGGGGCCAGGGAACCGGACTTGGCCTGGCAATTGCTCTCGGTGTTGCCCGGGCCCATGGCGGAACCATCAGTGTCCGCTCCCGGCCCGGAGAAGGTTCGGAATTTACCCTGGAATTGCCGGCGGGGCCGGCAAGCCAATTTGTCGTGGAAAGCTAGAAAGCAGATGGCGAACAACCTGCCCATCCTGGTCGTCGAGGACGATCCCAACCTGCGGGAAGCAGTGGTGGATACCCTGGAACTGGCCGGTGAGGCTGTCCTCTCGGCAGCCTCCGGCCCGGAAGCGCTGAAGGTCCTGGCCGAACGGCCGGTGGCCATTGTCGTCAGCGACGTACGCATGGAGCCCATGGACGGCATCACCCTGTTGAAGGAAATCCGTGGCCAGTATCCGCACCTGCCGGTGGTGCTGATGACGGCCTTCGCCGATGTGGACCGTGCGGTTGAGGCCATGCGGGCGGGGGCCTGCGACTTCCTCCTCAAGCCTTTCGAGCCCAAGGCCCTGCTCGAGCATGTGGCCCGTTACCGCCTGCCGGCCATGGGTGAGGATTCCGACGTGGTGGCGGTGGATGCCGCTTCCCGCAACCTGTTTTCCCTGGCCGCCCGGGTGGCCCAGACCGACGCCACCGTCCTGCTCACCGGGGAGTCCGGGGTGGGCAAGGAGGTGGTGGCCCGCTACATCCATAACCATTCCGCCCGGCGCAAAGGCCCCTTTGTCGCCATCAATTGCGCAGCCATCCCCGAAAGCCTGCTGGAAGCGACCCTCTTCGGTTATGAAAAAGGCGCCTTCACCGGTGCCAACCAGGCCCAGGCCGGCAAGTTCGAGCAGGCCCAGAACGGCACCCTGCTGCTGGATGAAGTGACGGAAATGCCTCTGGCGCTGCAGGCCAAGTTGCTGCGGGTGCTGCAGGAGCGGGAAGTGGAGCGGGTCGGCGGCAAGCAGCCGGTGCGCCTGGACATCCGGGTGGTGGCCACCTCCAACCGGGACATGGCCGAGGCAGTGGCCAAGGGCATCTTCCGCGAGGATTTGTATTACCGGCTCAATGTCTTTCCCTTGCTGATTCCCGCCTTGCGGCAAAGGCCGGACGATGTGGTGCCCTTGGCCCGGCATTTTCTTGCCGATCAGGGCGGCAAATCTGGCCGCCCCGGCCTCCTGCTGACGCCGGCGGCCGAACAGGCCCTGCGCGTCCATTCCTGGCCGGGTAATGTGCGGGAACTGGTCAATGTGATGCAGCGGGCCCTGATCCTGGCGCCCGGGGACCAGGTGGATGCGGCACATCTGCATCTGGTGGCCCGTCCCGGTGCTCCGGCCGCGGCCGCGCCTGTCTATGTGCCGCCGCCTCCGGTCATGATGGAGGCGCCCCAGCTGGCGCCGCAGGTCCCCCAGGCCATATCGGTCGAGGAGGACGGAGCTCTTCAGTCCGGCGGGAAAAAAGCCGATAGTATTAAAGACTGGGAACGGGAGCTTATCCTCGAGACGCTGGCCTCGGTGGGGGGCTCCCGCAAACTGGCGGTTGAAAAACTGGGAATTTCCGAGCGGACTTTGCGTCATAAGCTCAGACAGTACCGTTTGGCCGGTTATTTGAACGAATAGCTTTCAGGTTGGCCTGTCTTTTGCTATAACGCTGGTGACTGTTGGAGAAGCACATGGACACCAAAGGTATTGATAATTTGTTGAGTCAGCTGCGGAGCACCGCAGGGACCGCTGCCGCCAAGTCGGTGGATAACGCTGCCGCGTCGGCCGGTGGGGCCGATTTCGCCCAGGTGCTGAAGAATTCCATCGATCAGGTCAACTCGGCCCAGCAACAGGCCCAGTCCATGACTCAGGATTTTTCCGCTGGGGATCCCAATACCAACCTGCATGAAGTGATGATCGCCCTGCAGAAGGCCAACGTTTCCTTCCAGGAGATGGTCCAGGTGCGCAACAAGCTGGTTTCCGCCTACCAGGATGTGATGAATATCCAGGTGTGATGGGGATTGCTCCGATTCAGATTTTTTCGCATTCCAGAAAACGCACTCCACGGAGTGCGTTTTTTTTGAGTTTATTTCGTGGAAACTGCGCAAAAGGGCCGGATGGGCTTGATAATTGGGCGCCCGTGCCGTTATTAGCCAGATTCAGCCTTACTTTGACCGAAATCGCCGCTCATTCATGAACGCCCCCAATACCCTGCTGATCCAGGCCATTGAATTGCAAAACCAGGGTCGGCTCGACGAAGCCCTGGCCCTTTTCAACATCTGCCTGCAAAACAATCCGAACGATGCGGCGGCCCTGTATTCGGTGGGAGTCATCCTGCTCAAGCAGGGCAAGGCAGCCCAGGCCGTCCCCCTGCTGGAACACGGGGTGGCGGTGGCGCCCCAGTTCGCCCCCCTGTGGTTTGTGCTGGGGGCCGTGCGGCAGGCCCTGGGGCAGAAGGAAGAGGCTTTGCAGGCCTACGACAAGGCCCTGGAAGTGCGCCCGGACTATACCGAGGTGCTGATCAACAGCGGCGCCCTCCTGCGGGAATTGATGCGGCACCAGGAAGCCCTGGAGCGTTTCAACCGGGTGCTGACCTACGATCCCAACCACCAGCTGGCCCTGGGCAACTGCGGCATCCTGCTCACCGAATTCAAGCGCAGCACCGAGGCCGTGGGCATGTTCCAGCGTTTGCTGGCGATCAATCCCAACTACGATTATGGCTACGGCCTGCTCAGCTATGAGCGCCTCCATGCCTGCGACTGGACCGACTTCGCTGCCCTGCAGGAAGCCATTGTCGCCGGCGTGCGGGCCGGGCGGCGGGCTTGCAAGTCCCTGGCCTTCATGGCCCTGTCCGATTCGGCGGAAGACCATCAACGCTGCGCCCGGACCTTTTCCCAGCACCACTATCCCAAGGCCGAGCCCCTGTGGCGCGGGGAACGGTACCGGCATGAGCGCATCCGGGTCGCCTATGTTTCCCCCGATCTGCGGGAACACCCGGTGGGCCATCTGATTGCCGGGGTTCTGGAGCGCCACGACAAGTCCCGCTTCGAGACGGTTGCCATTTCCCTGGGCATCAATGACCAGAGCCGCCTGCGCGGGCGCATGGAAAAGGCCTTCGATCATTTCATCGATGCCAAGCAGATGGGTACCCGCAAAATCGCCGAACTGATGCGGGAGATGGAGATCGACATTGCGGTGGACCTGGCCGGTTTCACCGCCGATTCCCGCACCGACGTCTTCGCCTACCGGCCGGCACCGGTGCAGGTCAATTACCTGGGTTACCCCGGCACCCTGGGCCTGGATTACATGGACTACATCCTGGCCGACCGTTTCGTCATTCCCCCGGAACACCAGCGCTTCTACGACGAGAAGGTCGTCTATCTGCCGGATGCCTACCTGCCGACCGACTCGGGGGTGAAGATTTCCGAGCGCACGCCCAGTCGCAGCGAATGCGGGCTGCCCGAGCAGGGCGTGGTGTTCTGTTCCTTCAGCCACGACTACAAGGTGTCGCCGCCCGTCTTCGACATCTGGATGAACCTGCTGCGCCAGGTGCCCGGCAGTGTGCTGTGGCTGGTGTCGCGCAATGAAGTGTCCCAGGGCAATCTGCGCAAGGAGGCCCGGGCCCGGGGCGTGGATCCGTCCCGCCTGGTCTTTGCCGGGCGCGTTCCCCTGGTCGAGGACCATCTGGCCCGCTACCGCCAGGCCGACATTTTCCTCGACACCCATCCCTACAATGCCCACACCACGGCAGCCGATGCCCTGATGGCCGGCCTGCCTGTCGTCACCTACATGGGCAATGCCTTCCCGGCCCGGGTTGCCGGCAGCCTGGTGCATGCCGTGGGTCTGCCGGAACTGGCCACCAAATCCCTGGCGGAATACGAAGCCCTGGCCCTGGCCCTGGCGACGGACCCGGCGCGGCTGGCGGCGCTGAAAGCCCGCCTGCAGGCCAATCTGGCGACCCAGCCCCTGTTCGATACCGATGCTTTCTGCCGTAATCTGGAGGCTGCCTACATTGCCATGTGGCGGCGCAGTCAACTCGGGGGGGCGGAAGATGCCCTGTGCGGTACCTGAGTAGGTCGCTAAAAAAACTTAACTGGGGGAGTTGCCAATTGCAGGACAAGACTGTGAGCACTTTGCTTGGAGAGTTTTCCGAGCTGCATGTAGCACCGCTGGAGGCTCGCCTGGCGCGCCGTGAGCGGACGCTGGGGGACATTGCCCGGTTGGTCGCGTCGGCGGGTGCCGGCGATGGCCTGGCAGGGCGGCTGTCGGACCTCCTGCGGCGTGAAGGCTTGCTGGAAGGCACCGGGCTGGCACCGTCGGCGGTGGAGCGGCTTTATTCTTCCCATGTCGATTTCGACGTGGTCAATACCCAGAACGACACCGAGTTCGAGCTTTTCCAGAAAATGGATATTGTCGGCTGGTGGCGTGCCCGCCGGTTTTTCGAGCCGGTTTTCAAGTGCCTGTCCCATACCAAGGAAAATAGCTGGATCACGGTGGGTGACCCGTTCGGCGCCGATGCCTTCCATATGACCCGGGAAGGTTTCAAGTCGGTCCTGCCCACCAGCATTGGCGAGCACCTGTTGCGCCAGTCCAAGCAGCGTGGCCTGATCCGGGATTACCGGGTCGAAAATGCCGAAGCCCTGAGTTTCAAGGATGACTCGGTGGATTACGTGCTGTGCAAGGAGGCCTTCCACCATTTTCCCCGTCCCATGGTGGCGCTCTACGAGATGCTGCGCGTGGCGCGCAAGGCGGTGGTGCTGATCGAACCCCAGGACCCCCTGATCGACCATCCGGCTTATGTCGGGGATTGGCCGGCGGGGTACGAAGCCTCCGGCAATTACGTCTATACCCTGTCCCGCCGCGAATTGCACAAGGTTGCCCTGGGGCTGGACTTGCCCGCAGTGGCCACCCGGGGGCTGTATGACCTGTGGTACGAAGGCGCCAGCGAGATTGTGGCGCGGGAAGACAATCCCGAGTTCGTTGATTACCGCCAGAAGGTCGAGGCTGCCGAGACCCTGTGCGCCCGGCACCAGCAGAAATACAACTATCTGCTGGCCATCGTCTATAAGGAACGGCCGGATATCGATGTGCGGCAGTTTTCCGGGCTCTGGTCCATCACGTCCTTCCCTGGCAACCCCTATATTTCCAAGAAATGACCAATGGCCGCTGCGGATCGCCGCAACGGCTGGGAGCATGCAATGAGCAAGACGCTGGATCTGGGCTGCGGCCCCCAACCCAAAAACCCGTTCAATGCGGACGAACTGTACGGCATCGATGTGCTGGAAAACCTCGAAGCCAATATCCGTTGTGCCGATCTGGTGGTGGAGCCCATTCCCTTCGAGGACAATTTCTTTGACTACGTGACGGCCCACGATTTCATCGAGCATGTGCCGCGCCTGGTCTATGCGCCGGACCGGCGCAATTCCTTTATCGAACTGATGAACGAGGTCTACCGGGTATTGAAGGTGGGCGGCATGTTCCTTTCCCTCACCCCGGCCTATCCCAATGGGGTGGCATTTCGGGACCCGACCCACGTCAATATCATTACCGAGGAGACCTTCCCTCTGTATTTCGACAATGTGAATCGCTGGGCCGCCACCTACGGCTTCAAGGGCGCTTTCAGCATGCGCATTCAGGAGTGGCGGGGCCCTCATCTTCTGACGGTGATGCAGAAAGTCCCCCTGGAAAGCTGATACTCCCGTCGCCCGACTGGCGGGGCGTTGGATAGAATCGGGCTTGCCGCAACTGAGCGACGGAACGTTTGAAATGACTGCTACTGCAAAATTGCCGACCGAAAAGACCATCGAAGGGGCCATGTCCCTGTTCGAGGCCCAGGCTGTCCTGTTTGCGCCCCGCCCGAACCGCCTGGCGTTGCAGGGACTCGAACTTCCTGCGCCTTCCCGCCAGTCGGCAAGCGTCAATGTGTGGCGCAACCATGCCTTCGAGCCTCTGGTGCCCCTGACGACTCCGTATTTCGCCTTCTGCGGCTGGCAGGCCGACTTCCGTCTGGGCGGCTATGACGATTCCCTGATGTTCGTGGACCGGCAGGAGGCAGATGCGGAACTGTTGTGGCTGGATAGCGACCGTTTTCTGGCACGCATGGCTTTCGATGAATGGTTGCCCTGGCTGGAAGGGCGTCTGCATGCCTTGCGCAGCATGTCCAAGGCCCCCGTCATCATTGCCACCTGGCTCGATGAGGCGCCGCAGCGGGCCCGCTTGCAGTCGCTGGTGGATGCTTTGCCGGCCGTTTACTTCGCCGATCTCGGCAGCGTCTGCAGCGAAGCCGGCGTGCCCCTGAGGGATTCGCGCTCTGCGGCGCTGGCCGGGACTCCCGTGGCCAATGCCGCCCAGGTCCAGTTGGCCCGGGAGCTGGCCTGCCACTGGTTGCCTGGGGCCCTGCTGCCGCCGGTAAAAGCGGTGGCATTGGACTTGGACCATACCCTGCATGCCGGCGTACTCGGTGAAGAGGGCATTCAGGGCGTGCAGTTGACGCCCGGTCACGAGGCCCTGCAAAACTACGTCAAAGGCCTGCAGCAGCGGGGCGTCTTCGTGGCCCTGGTCTCGCGCAACGAGCGCGCCGACGTGGAGGCCCTGTTTGCCCAGCGCCAGGATTATCCCCTGCGCTGGGAAGACTTTTCGGCCACCGAGGTCTCCTGGGGCGACAAGGCCGCTGCGGTGGAGCGCATTGCCAAGGCCTTGCGCATTGCTGCCGATGCCGTGCTGTTCGTCGATGACAATCCGGGGGAACTGGCCAGCGTGACCATGCAACTGCCATCGGTCCATGCCGTCTATGCCCACCCGGACGCTACCCTGACCTGCCGCGCGATCCACTATTACCCGGGGCTATGGCGCTGGAAGGTGGAGAGTGACGATGCCAAGCGCATCCAGGATCTCAAGGCCAACGCGGAGCGGGATGTCCTGGCCGAACATGCAACCGATCCGGCCGAATATTTCCGCAGCCTGCAGGTGAGCCTGGTGTATCGCATCGACCCGGTGGCTCAACTGACCCGGCTGGCGGACCTTTGCAACAAGACCAACCAGTTCAATCTGGCCATGCGCCGTTTCAACCAGGCCGAGGTGGCCGAGCGGCTGGAGCGTCGGGATGCCTGCATTGCCAGCGTGCAACTGAGCGATCGTTTGTCGGATAGCGGCGTGATCGCGGTGATCGTGGCAGAGCGCCAGGGCGAATGCCTGTTGGTGGAAGAGTTGTGCGTCAGCTGCCGGGCCATGGGGCGCCAGCTGGAAGACACCATCATCCTGGAAGCCCTGCGCCGGATGCCGATCTTTGCCGGTTGCCAGGAGCTGGCATTCCGGGTTGCCCACGGTCCGCGCAATCAGCCGGCACTGGACTGGCTGGCCCGCCTGTTGGGCTGCGATACCCATCCAGAGGCTGGACTGCATAATATGCCGGCCCAGTTGGTGCGGGATTTCACCCCGGCTGCCGGCGTAACCCTGAACCAGGAGTAATAAGTCGATTATGGATCGTCAGAGAATTGAAGCCTTGGTACTGGCCGTTCTTGCCACTGTTCTCAAATGCGAAGTGAATCCCGACAGCTCGCGCAAGAACACGCCCCAGTGGGACTCCTTGAAGCACATCGAGGTCATTTTTGCCATCGAGGATGAATTGGGCCTGCAATTCTCGGAGGAAGCGCTGGCCGAGCTGAATAGCGTCAGCCAGATTGTGGATGGAGCTCTGGCCCTCCATGCGGCATGACCTGACTGTGGCGGGGCCTGCTTTCCGTCTGCGTCCCATCGACGACGGGGATGCCGCCTTGGTATTGGAATTGCGCAACAATCCGCAGCTCAACCGCTTCCTGCATGCCACTTCCTCCAGTCTGGCGGCTCAGTTGGCATGGCTGGCCCAGTATTATGAGCGCCCGGGTGACTACTATTTTGTGGTGGAGCGGCAGCAAGATGGTCTGCCCGAAGGGGTGATCTCGCTCTATGACATCGATGCCGCCGGTCATGCCGGGGAATGGGGACGCTGGATTCTCAGGCCTGGCTCCCTGGCCGCGGTGGAAAGTGCCTGGCTGATCTACCGTTGTGCCTTCGAGCAGCTGGGGCTGGACGAAGTGTATTGCAGGACCGTGGCCGATAACGCATCCGTGGTGTCTTTCCATGACTCCTGCGGCATCGCCCAGCGTACCCGTCTGCCGGGGCATTTCGATCTGGATGGACGGCGTGTGGATGCGGTGGAGCATCGGGTGAACCGTGCCGCGTGGCACGATCTGGCGCCCCGCTTGGAAAAGCTGGCCCAATTGACCGCGCGGAGGCTGTATCGTGCTTGAGTTGCCCCAGGCCCTGGCGGAGCTGCCCGAAGGGTACGAGTTCCACCATGTGGGCTATGCCACAGCTTCCCTGGAGAAAGAGCGCCCATTCTTTGCCTTTCTTGGTTATCGTCAGGAAGGTGAGGATTTTGCCGATCCCGTGCAGGGCGTGGCGGGCTGCTTTCTCGTCGGTCCGGGGCCCCGTATCGAACTGTTGGAGAACCTGCCCGGGGCCGAGACTTTGATCCCCTGGCTTAATGCCGGTATCAAGATGTACCACTTCGCCTATCTGGTGGCGGATATCGAAGGCGCCCTGGAGTGGGCCCGCAGCCAGCGGGCCCGGGTAACCGTGGCGCCGGTGGCGGCAGTTGCATTTGGCGGGCGGCGCATCAGTTTTGTCATGTTCCGTAACGGCCTGATGCTTGAATTCATTGAAAGATAAGGGCGGCCCACCGCCCCGGGGGAAGTGCGTGAGTACAGAAGAAAAAAGCAAACTGCAGCAGATATCCCAGGCATCCCTGTATTCCGCAGGGGTCATGCCGGCGGCCATCAGCTATTGTTTCCGCATCCTGCAGCGCCATCTCCAGGGGGACAGCCTGCTGGAAATGGGGCCGGCAGAAGGCGTGATGACTGAACTACTGGCCACCACCGGCAAGGCCATGACCATCGTCGAGGGCTCGGCCCTGTTTTGCGACAGCCTGCGCCAGCGCTTTCCTGCGGCCACCGTGGTGCATGCGCTGTTCGAGGAATTCCAGCCGACCCAGCGGTTCGATACCATTATCCTTGGCCATGTGCTGGAGCATGTGCAGGACCCGGTGGATATCCTGGCCCGGACGCGGCAGTGGCTGAAGCCCGGTGGCCGGATCTTTGCCGCCGTGCCCAATGCCCGTTCCGTGCACCGGCAGGCCGCCACCATCATGGGCCTGCTGCCCCAGGAGGATGCCCTCAACGAGATGGACCGGCACCACGGCCATCGCCGGGTCTTTAATCCGGAGTCCTTTCGGGCGGCATTCAGCCAGGCCGGATTGCGGGTGGACGTTTTCGGCGGCTACTGGCTCAAGCCGGTTTCCAACGGGCAGATCGAAAGCCACTGGACTCCCGCCATGATCGAGGCCTTTATGCAGATGGGCGAACGCTATCCCGATATTGCCGGCGAGATTTACGTCGTCGCCTCCCTTCCTCCGGTCTAGGAGATCGCCATGCCGTTGGCCGACTGTCGCATCCTGGATTTGCCAAAGATTCACGATCCCCGGGGTAACCTGACCTTTATCGAAGGGGGGAATCACGTGCCCTTCGACATCCAGCGCGTCTACTATCTTTACGATGTGCCTGGCGGCGCCGACCGGGGCGCCCATGCCCACCGCAACCTGCACCAGTTCATCGTGGCCATGTCCGGCAGTTTCGACGTGGTGCTGGATGACGGGCAGGAACAGCGCCGCTTCCATCTCAACCGGTCCTACTTCGGTCTTTATGTCTGCCCCATGATGTGGCGGTATCTGGACAATTTTTCGTCCGGTGCCGTTTGCATGGTGTTGGCTTCCTCAAAGTATGACGAAGCCGATTACATCCGGGATTACGATCAGTTCATGTCCGCGGTTCGGGAGCGTCAGGCGTGATTCCCTTTCTTGATCTCAAGGAACTCAACCGTTCCCTGGCCCCGGAGCTCCATACAGCCCTGACACGGGTGCTGGATTCCGGCTGGCTTGTCCTGGGCCAGGAGGTGGAGGCGTTCGAAGCCGAATTTGCAGCCTATTGCCAGACCGACTACTGCATAGGCGTGGCCAATGGCCTGGAGGCCCTGCACCTGATTCTCCGGGCCTACGACATTGGCGCCGGGGACGAGGTGATCGTTCCCGCCAATACCTTCATCGCCACCTGGCTGGCCGTTACCTATGCCGGAGCCCGTCTGGTCCCGGTCGAGCCTCTGCCCCATACCGGCAACATGGATCCGCAGGCCGTCGCGGCGGCCATCACGCCACGTACCAAGGCCATCATGCCGGTTCATCTTTATGGCCAGACTGCCGAGATGGCGCCTCTGATGGACCTGGCGGAGCGTCATGGCTTGAAGGTGATCGAGGACGCCGCCCAAGCCCATGGCGCAACCTGCCACGGGCGACGGGCCGGCAGCCTGGGGCATGCCGCCGGTTTCAGCTTTTACCCGGGCAAGAACCTTGGCGCCCTGGGCGATGGCGGCGCAATCACGACTTCCGATCCGCAACTGGCCGAGCGACTGCGGTTGCTCCGCAATTACGGTTCCCGCAGCAAGTACCGGAATGAAGAGGCCGGTTTCAATTGCCGTCTGGATGAGATTCAGGCGGCCTTCCTGCGGGCCAAGCTGCCGTTGCTGGATGGCTGGAACCAGCGTCGCCGCCAGATCGCGGCACGCTACGATGCCGAACTGGGGGCGGCCGGGCTGCAATTGATGCAGGAGGCCCCGGGCCATGTGTCAGCCCGGCACCTGTACGTGGTGCGCAGTCCCCAGCGGGATGCGCTGCAGGTGGCGCTGCATGAAGCCGGTGTGCAGACGGCGATTCACTATCCGGTACCTCCCCATCTGCAACCGGCTTATGCCGGGTTGGGGTACAGGGAAGGCGCTTTCCCCATCACGGAGATTCTGCACCGTGAAGTCCTCAGTCTGCCCATGGGGCCGACCCTTGATGATTCCCAGGTAACGGCGGTGATTGATGCTGTAAAGGCAGTATCCGCCCGTATGCAGCCGGCGCCAGCCGGCCCTCTTGCCTGACTATTGCATTTCGATTGCTGCCAATGACCACCGCCAAGAATCCCGTCGAGTTGATCAATGCCCTGGCTGACCTGAACAAGGGCATCCACGAAATTCTGCAGGATGCCTATTTCGATTCCCTGGCCATGCTCAAGCGCAGCCAGATCGAGAAGAAGGCCGCCAGCGGACTCTTTGGCAAGGTGGGCAAGGTTTATCTCGGCGAGCATCTGAAGAAGTGCCAGCCTCTGGCGGCGGGCCGGGAGTTCATCCCTCTGCCACCGGATTTCCTCACCGACCCCGATCTGCATTTTCCACCCGGCAGCCTGCTGTTCCTGACCAACAACGATGTGGGCAGGAATCTGCCGGTCTACATGGAGTTCTACAATCGGAACCCAGAGGTTCTGTTTGTCATCTG
The DNA here is from genome assembly GCF_004217225.1 of Azospira oryzae. Taxonomy (GTDB): domain Bacteria; phylum Pseudomonadota; class Gammaproteobacteria; order Burkholderiales; family Rhodocyclaceae; genus Azospira; species Azospira oryzae. Next base: position 9,911 of record NZ_SHKM01000003.1, on the reverse strand, counting down.
GGACTGGGATTCCCAGCACTGGATCCAGATGAGCGCCATGTTGGCGATGAACTGCGATTTCTATATCTCGGGGACTTCCGAAAACGCCTTCCTGCTGTCCCACTTCAATCCCTGCGTCATTGGCCCCGTTTTTATCGGCGTGCATCAATGGACCCGGAAGTTTGTGGCCGACCATTTCAGTGTGCTGCTGGAAGCTCGCAGCAACGAACCGTTAGGGCCTCATGCCTTCTACGGCAATTATCAGCGTCGCAACCGGGCTCTGGCCACCGTGACCAAGACCTTCCCCACGGTCGGGTTTGCCAGCAACGACTACAAGCACAAGTCGGATCTGGACAACTTTCGCGAGTGGGCAGCCCACAAGACCCACTGGATCGCTCCGGTTCTGGGCGGTGTGCCGATTCGGGTCTACAACGCCCTGATGGTGGGCGGGATTCCCATCGTGCCCTCCTTCTATCGCAATCTGCCTGAAGTGGCCTTGCTCGGCGATATTCCCCTCTATTACGAAGTGGCCGATCTGATCGATCCCCGGGCCATCAATGACCAGGCCGTCGCCCGTTTCGATGCAGCCGGGCAAAGCGGCCTGATTCGACGCGTTGCGGAGGCCCTGGATAAGCACCATATCGACAATCGTTGCGAGCAGGTCTTTCTTGCCGTGGAGCAGTTCATCGCGGCCATTGCCAGCGGCGATCGCAGCTACCAGGGCGGCTATCTGGGCCTGGACCAGTGATGATGCCCGGAGCGGCGGCCATGCGTAAAACCATCATCCTGGTTCCCATCTACAAGGACCGCCTCGACCCCCTGGAACAGTACTCTCTGGACCATTCCCTGACCGTGCTCGGCGGCCGGCACCCATTGCTCTTTATCGGTCCTGAAGGCCTGGATCTTTCGGCATACCAGGCCCGTTACCCGGGAATGCAGTACTTGGCCTTTCCCGCCGAGAACTTCGCCTCCATTCCCGGTTACAACCGCTTGCTGCTGAGTCCCGGGTTCTACACCCGGTTCCTCAGCTATGAGTATCTGCTCATCCTGCAGACCGACGCCATCCTGCTGCAGGACGAACTGGATTATTGGGCTGCCCAGCCTTTCGATTATGTGGGGGCGCCCTGGCCCGATGGTGTGGAGATTCTGGTCAATGCCGGGGTTTTCGATGGGCCGCGGGGCAAGCGGACCCGGGCCCATGTCGGCAATGGAGGACTCTCGCTGCGGCGGGTGCGCAAATGCCTGTCCCTGCTCCAGGAGTTCGGCGCTGCGGTGGATATCTTCGACCGCACCGGCTCCAGCGAAGATCTTTTCTTCTCCATCATGGGCGGGCTATCCACCGATTTCATTCTGCCCAATGAAGTGATGGCCTCCCGTTTTGCCATGGAACTCAAGCCTTCCTTCTATTTCGCCGTCAACGGTGGACAGGCGCCGATGGGCGGGCATGCCTGGTGGAAGTACGAGCCCGAGTTCTGGCGACAGTTGCTGCCGGAAATGCCGGAAGCCGTGGTGCAGTGCTTGCCAGAGAGGTCGACATGAACGCTGCCGGCAAACGCACTTCAGAGCTGTGGCGGATTTTTGGCCAGTTGGGTGGCAGTTTCCGCCAGGCGTTCTTTTTCAGCTGCTTCATCAATATCCTTGCCCTGGCGCCGGTCGCCTACATGATGCAGGTGTACGACCGGGTCATCTACAGCCGCAACTTCACCACCCTGGTGATGCTGACGGGCTTGGTGCTCGGGCTTTATGTGCTGACGGTGGTGCTGGATTACGTCCGGGCCGAGATCATGCTCCAGGCTGGTCTCAAACTTGAAGCCCTGCTGGGGGACCGCCTGTTCAACCTGGTGTTCGATGCCAGTTTGCGACGCCTGCCAGGCGGCGCAGTGCATTCCCTCTCGGACTTGCGCACGTTGCGCGACTTCCTTGTCAGTCCGGCCCTCATGGCGGCGCTGGATGTTCCTGTTTCCCTGCTGTTCCTGCTGCTGATCTACAGCATCAATCCGGTGCTGGGTCACTTTTCGGTGATCGGCGCGCTGATCCAGTTTGTGCTGACCTACGTTCAGGAGCGCCGTACCGATCCCCCTCTGAAGCAGGCGGGAAGTGCCATGATGGAAGCCCAGGGCTACGCCCACGGCGTTCTGCGCAATGCCCAGGTGATTCAGGCGATGGGCATGCTGTCCCATCTGCATGAGCGCTGGATGGTGCGGCAACGCCGTTTCCTGCGGTTGCAGGCGATTGCTTCCGATCATGCGGGGAAAGGGATGACCCTGGCCAAGGTCGTCCAGATCGGTCAGGGCTCGTTGCTGCTGGGTCTCGGATGCTGGCTGACGCTGAAAGGACTGATGAGTGGTGGCGGCAGCGCCATGATCGTTGCGACCATTCTGGGTGGGCGGGTGGTCCAGCCGCTGGTGCAATTGACCTCGATGTGGAAGATCGTGGTGGGCGCCCGCGACGCCTTCGATCGGCTGGAAAAGGTCCTGCATGACCTGCCGGCGAAGCCGGCCAGCATGAGGCTGCCGGCCCCCCAGGGGCATCTGACGGTGGAGGGCGTGGTGGCGGCGGCTCCCGGTGGCGGGGCGCCGATCCTGAAAGGACTGAATTTCAAGGTTTCTCCCGGAGAGATTCTGGCCATCATCGGCCCTTCCGCTGCCGGCAAAACTTCCCTGGCCCGGGTGTTGATGGGGGTTTGGCCTGCCGCAGTGGGCAAGGTGCGTCTGGACGGCGTCGACATCTACCAATGGAACAAGACGGAACTGGGGCCGCACCTGGGCTATCTGCCCCAGGATGTGGAACTGTTTGAAGGGACCCTGGCCGAGAACATTGCCCGCTTCGGTGACGTCGACATGGAGCAGGTGGAGGCGGCGGCGCGTGTCGTTGGGTTGCACGAGAACATAGCCGACCTGCCCGAGGGCTACGACAGTCAGGTCGGCAGCGACGGCTGCTTCCTCTCCGGCGGGCAGCGCCAGCGGGTGGCCCTGGCTCGGGCCATCTATGGCAATCCCAAGCTGGTGGTGCTGGATGAGCCCAATGCCAGCCTGGATGAGGCTGGTGACCTGGCCCTGGCCCAGGCGCTGGAAATGCTGAAGGCCCGCGGTGTTGCGGTGGTGGTTATTTCCCACCTGACCAGCGTTTTGCGGGTGGTGGATTCCCTGCTGGTGATCCAGGAGGGGGCCGTGAAGCTCTATGGCAAGCGCGATGAGGTGCTGGCCGTGCTCTATCCCCAGTCCATCAAGGGGAAAGCGGTGCCTGCCCCGGCTTCGGGAGGGAGCGGGGCATGAAAAAGCCGGAGTTCTTTTCCCGCAGCGTCCTGGCCAATGCTCTATGGGGCTTCCGCCGTGAGTTCATGGTGGTGGGGTTGTTCAGTTTCGTCTCGAACCTGCTGATGGTGGTGCCCACGCTTTACATGCTGCAGGTCTTCGACCGGGTCATGATCAGTCAGAGCGAACTGACCCTGATTTCCCTCACCATCATTGCCTTCGTCCTGCTGGGCATCATGGGTTTTGCCGAGTGGGTGCGTTCCTGGCTGCTGGTGCGCCTGAGCGTGCGGTTGGACGAATATTTGAGCACCGGGGTTTTTCAGGCGACTTTCGAGTCGGTGCTGAATCGTACCGGAACCCATGTGCAGAGTTTCGGTGATCTCACCGGCATTCGCCAGTTCCTGACCGGACCGGCCATCTTTGCCTTTTTCGATGCGCCGTGGACCATCGTTTACATCGGGGTGCTGTTTATCCTGCATCCCCTGCTGGGCTTTAGTGCCATTGTGTTTTGTCTGCTCCTGGCAGGTGTCACCTGGGCCACCCATTACTACACCCACGAACCTCTGGAGGCAGCTCTGGAGTCCAGCGGCCAGGCCCTGGGCTATGTGCAGGCGAAGAGCCGCCACTGTGAAGTGGTCGAGTCCCTGGGAATGGTAGAGAACCTGCGGCGCCGTTGGCGGGAGAAGCAGCAACGGGCCCTGGGGCTGAATCACCAGGCCCAGGAATGGTCGCACCGGCTGCAGGAAATCTCGAAGCTTGTGCGCTACAGCCAGCAGTCCCTGATCATTGCCATTTCATCCCTGCTGGTCATCGATGGCCGGCTGACGCCGGGGGCCATGGTGGCAGCCAATCTGCTGATGTCCCGTACCTTGGCGCCCATCGACATGATGGTTAACACTTGGCGCAATTTCATTACTGCCCGGGTTTCCTTCCTGCGGTTGGAGAAACTGCTGGAGAGAGGGGGGCGTCCTTCTTCATTGGATGATGCAGTACCGGAGCGGGCTGAACTGCTGGTCCGGGGACTAACGGCTACCGCCAGCCAACGGGCCAAGCCCATTCTCAAACACCTGAATGCCAGCTTTTCTCCTGGGGAGGTGGTGGTGGTGGTGGGGCCTTCCGGTTCCGGCAAGTCCACCTTTGCCCGTTGTCTGGTCGGTATCTGGCCGGAGCGGCAAGGTGAGGTTCTGCTCGATGGACGGGATGTGGAGGCTTGGGATCGTCATCTTCTCGGTCCCCGGATTGGCTATCTGCCGCAGGAAATCGAGTTGTTCGAGGGATCCATCGCCGAGAATATCGCCCGGTTTGGTGAAGTGGATCCGGAGCAGGTGGTCCGGGCGGCCAAACGGGCCGGCATTCACGAAATGGTGTTGCGGCATCCGAAAGGCTATGACACCCAGATTGGCGAGTCGGGGCATCTGCTTTCCGCTGGCCAGCGCCAGCGTATCGGCTTGGCCCGGGCCATGTACGGCGATCCTTTGCTGATCGTCCTGGATGAACCCAATGCCCATCTGGATGACGCGGGCGAAGGGTGTTTGTTGCGGGCGGTTCGGGAGCTCAAGGCAGAGGGCCGACTGGTTGTCATGATCAGCCACCGCAATAATGCAACAGCCGCTGCTGACCGGATTCTCAAACTAGAGGGCGGCTTGCTGGTGGCGGAGTTCAGGCGCCAGGAACTTGCGGTGGCTTCCTGAGTACGAACTGCCCATTCTTGTCACATCCCTGTGACGTTTCTGGTGCATAAGTCCTCTGTCACCCAGTGAATGGGCTGAACCTTTTCCGTCGTCCCGTTTGGGGATGGAAAGTCTTTCAATTTTTTTTCTTCCCTGGTCTAAAGTATTAGAGCTACCAGCCGTAAAACGACGTAACGATTCCCTTCGGTCTCGAACGGGATTGTGGGCACATTTTATGCTTGACGCCGATTTCATGTAATGAATCGGCGCAATGGTGTATCGTGTGCCTTACGTATCTTTACGTTATAAGTCAGAGCGCTGTCTTCCAAAAAAAGGGCAAAAAAATGAGTGTAATTTCCGCATTGAACACGGCTCAGATCGCGGCCCTCTCTACTTCGCAGATCGCTGCCCTTACTACGGCCGACATAGCGGCCCTGACTACGGTGCAAGTGCCGGTCCTGACTACAACTCAGGTAATGGCGCTTACCTCTACCCAGATTGCTGCCTTGAATACGGCGCAGTTGGTCGTGATGGAAACGGCTGACATCGCGGTGCTCAAGGTTTTGAATCAGGTTGGCTCACTAACAACCTCTCAGGTCGCTGCCCTGACGACCTCCCAGATCGTTGCGCTGACCTCTGCCCAGATCGGCGCCCTGAAGACGACCCAGGTCGGCGCCCTGACGACCTCCCAGATTGCTGCGATTGAAACGACGGATATTGTCGGTCTGTCCACTGCGGCGACCGCAGCGCTGAATACGGCTCAGGTGGCTGCCCTTACCACCGAGCAGATTGCAGTTCTCAAAACCAGCCAGATTGCCGCGCTGGAAACTCGCGATGTGGCTGTTCTCACCACTGATCAGATCGCCGCGCTGAGTTCTGCCCAGATTGCCGCCTTGCGTACTACCCAGATTGCCGCCCTGACGACCGAGCAGGTGGTGGCAATCGAAACGTCTGATGTTTCTGCCCTTTCCGTTGCCGCTGTTGCGGCTTTGGGTACCGATCAGGTGGCGGCGCTGACGACGGCGCAGTTGAATGTATTCAGCACCCGGCAGATTGCTGCCCTGGAAACCCGCGATGTGGCAGTGCTGACCACCAGCCAGGTTGAGTCGCTTTCGTCCTCCCAGATTGCTGCTCTGACCACGGCTCAGGTGGGGGCCTTGTCTACGGCGGCCATCGTTGCCATTGAAACTTCGGATATTTCAGCTCTGTCGGTAGCCGGTATTGCGGCGCTGAATACGGCCCAGGTAGGCGTACTGACGACCGAACAGCTGGGTGTGCTGACGACGGCCCAGGTGCGTGCGCTGGAAACCCGCGACGTGGCGGTGCTGACCACCGAGCAGGTGGTGGCGCTGACCTCGACCCAGCTGGGCGCTCTGACGACGGCCCAGATTGGCGCGCTGAACACGGCGGCCATCGTGGCGATCGAGACGACGGACATCTCCGGCCTGAGCACGGCAGCGGTTGCCGCCCTGACGACGACCCAGGTGGGCGTGCTGACCACGGAGCAAGTGGTGGCGCTGACCTCGAGCCAGATCGGCGCGTTGAAGACCAGCCAGGTAGGGGCTCTGACGACGGCCCAGGTAGTGGCGATCGAAACGGGTGACCTGACGGCGCTGAATACGGCTGTTGTGGCTGCTCTGACGACGGCTGCGGTAGCTGCCCTGACGACCGAACAGCTGGGCGTACTGACGACGGCCCAGGTGCGTGCGCTGGAAACCCGCGACGTGGCGGTGCTGACCACCGAGCAGGTTGCCGCTCTGACTTCCAGCCAGTTTGGTGCCCTGACGACGGCCCAGATTGGTGCCTTGTCCACGGCGGCCATCGTCGCCATCGAGACCTCCGACATCTCCGGCTTGAACACGGCCGCAGTGGCGGCACTGAACACCGCCCAAGTGGGCGTGCTGACGACTGAGCAGTTGGGTGTGCTGACGACGGCCCAGGTGCGTGCGCTGGAAACCCGTGATGTGGCGGTGCTGACCACCGAGCAGGTGGCAGCCCTGACCTCGAGCCAGTTTGGCGCCCTGACGACGGCCCAGATCGGTGCCTTGTCCACGGCGGCCATCGTTTCCATCGAGACCTCTGATATTGCCGGCCTGTCTACAGCGGCAGTGGCGGCGCTGAACACCGCCCAGATTGCGGTGCTGACGACCGAACAGCTGGGCGTGCTGACGACGGCCCAGGTGCGTGCCCTGGAAACCCGCGACATCGCGGTGCTGACGACGGCCCAGGTGGAAGCCTTGACCTCGACCCAGCTGGGTGCTCTGACGACGGCCCAGATTGGTGCGCTGAACACGGCGGCCATTGTGGCGATCGAGACGACGGACATCTCCGGCCTGAGCACGGCAGCGGTTGCCGCCTTGACGACGACCCAGGTGGGCGTGCTGACCACGGAACAGGTGGTGGCGCTGACCTCGAGCCAGATCGGTGCGTTGAAGACCAGCCAGATTGGCGCCTTGTCCACGGCGGCCATCGTTGCCATCGAGACCTCCGACATCTCCGGCCTGAACACGGCGGCAGTGGCGGCGCTCAACACCGCCCAGATCGCGGTGCTGACGACCGAACAGCTGGGCGTGCTGACGACGGCCCAGGTGCGTGCGCTGGAAACCCGCGACGTGGCGGTGCTGACCACCGAGCAGGTGGTGGCGCTGACCTCGACCCAGCTGGGCGCCCTGACCACGGCCCAGATTGGCGCGCTGAACACGGCGGCCATCGTGGCGATCGAGACGACGGACATCTCCGGCCTGAGCACGGCAGCGGTTGCGGCCCTGACGACGACCCAGGTGGGCGTGCTGACCACGGAACAAGTGGTGGCGCTGACCTCGAGCCAGATCGGCGCGTTGAAGACCAGCCAGGTAGGGGCCCTGACGACGGCCCAGGTAGTGGCGATCGAAACAGGCGACCTGACGGCGCTGAACACGGCCGCGGTGGCTGCCCTGACGACGGCTGCGGTGGCTGCCCTGACGACGGAGCAGATCGGCGTCCTCAAGACGAGCCAGATTGCGGCCCTGGAAACCCGTGATGTGGCGGTGCTCACCACCGACCAGGTCACTGCCCTGACTTCCAGCCAACTGGGAGCCCTGACGACGGCCCAGATCGGTGCCTTGTCCACGGCGGCCATCGTGGCGATCGAGACGACGGACATCTCCGGCCTGAGTACGGCCGCAGTGGCGGCGCTCAACACCGCCCAGATTGCGGTACTGACGACCGAACAGCTGGGTGTGCTGACGACGGCCCAGGTGCGTGCGCTGGAAACCCGTGACGTGGCGGTGCTGACCACCGAGCAGGTGGTGGCCCTGACCTCGACCCAGCTGGGTGCTCTGACCACGGCCCAGATTGGTGCGCTGAACACGGCGGCCATTGTGGCGATCGAGACGACGGACATCTCCGGCCTGAGCACGGCAGCGGTTGCCGCCTTGACGACGACCCAGGTGGGCGTGCTGACCACGGAACAGGTGGTGGCGCTGACCTCGAGCCAGATCGGTGCGTTGAAGACCAGCCAGGTAGGGGCCCTGACGACGGCCCAGGTAGTGGCGATCGAAACGGGTGACCTGACGGCGCTGAACACGGCCGCGGTGGCTGCCCTGACGACGGCTGCGGTGGCTGCCCTGACGACGGAGCAGATCGGCGTCCTCAAGACGAGCCAGATTGCCGCCCTGGAAACCCGCGACGTGGCGGTACTGACCACGGAACAGGTGGTGGCGCTGACTTCGAGCCAGATTGCCGCCCTGACCACGGCTCAGATCGGTGCTCTGACCACGGCCCAGATCGTGGCCATCGAAACCACTGATATCACTGCACTTACGACTTCCCTGTCCGCAGCCCAAATTGCCTCCTTGACGACGGCACAGGTGGCTGCCCTGACGACGGAACAGATCGGTGTCCTCAAGACGAGCCAGATTGCCGCCCTGGAAACCCGTGACGTGGCGGTGCTGAATACCGAGCAGGTGGCTGCTTTGAGTTCGGCTCAACTGGGTGCCCTGACGACGGCCCAGATTGGCGCCTTGTCCACCGCAGCGATCGTTGCCATCGAGACGACGGACATCTCCGGCCTGAACACGGCCGCGGTGGCGGCGCTCAACACCGCCCAAGTGGGCGTGCTGACGACCGAACAGCTGGGCGTGCTGACGACGGCCCAGGTGCGTGCGCTGGAAACCCGCGACGTGGCGGTGCTGACGACCGAGCAGGTGGTGGCGCTGACCTCGACCCAGCTGGGCGCCCTGACTACGGCCCAGATTGGCGCGCTGAACACGGCGGCCATCGTGGCGATCGAGACGACGGACATCTCCGGCCTGAGCACGGCAGCGGTTGCCGCCCTGACGACGACCCAGGTGGGCGTGCTGACCACGGAACAAGTGGTGGCCCTGACCTCGAGCCAGATCGGCGCGTTGAAGACCAGTCAGGTAGGGGCCCTGACGACGGCCCAGGTAGTGGCGATCGAAACGGGCGACCTGACGGCGCTGAACACGGCTGCGGTGGCTGCCCTGACGACGGCTGCGGTGGCTGCCCTGACGACGGAACAGATCGGCGTCCTCAAGACGAGCCAGATTGCCGCCCTGGAAACCCGTGATGTGGCAGTGCTCACCACCGACCAGGTCACTGCCCTGACTTCCAGCCAACTAGGCGCCCTGACGACGGCCCAGGTAGGCGCGCTGAACACGGCGGCCATCGTTGCCATCGAGACCTCCGACATCTCCGGCCTGAACACGGCGGCAGTGGCAGCGCTCAACACCGCCCAAGTGGGCGTGCTGACGACCGAACAGCTGGGCGTGCTGACGACGGCCCAGGTGCGTGCGCTGGAAACCCGTGACGTGGCGGTGCTGACGACGGCCCAGGTAGAAGCCTTGACTTCGACCCAGCTGGGTGCCCTGACGACGGCCCAGATCGGTGCCTTGTCCACCGCAGCGATCGTTGCCATCGAGACGACGGACATCTCCGGCCTGAGCACGGCGGCAGTGGCGGCGCTGAACACCGCCCAGATCGCGGTGCTGACGACCGAACAGCTGGGCGT
>NZ_SHKM01000002.1:129306-985095 GCF_004217225.1 Azospira oryzae | reverse complement strand
ATAGCAGCAGTCAGCGTGGTCTTACCGTGGTCAACGTGACCGATGGTGCCCACATTAACGTGCGGCTTCGTACGTTCAAACTTTTCCTTGGCCATTGCGGTACCTCGAATTTAGAAAATGTAAAAAAAACTTCGGGGCAATCAGTGGTGCCCATGGGCAGGATTGAACTGCCGACCTCTCCCTTACCAAGGGAGTGCTCTGCCACTGAGCTACATGGGCATCCGCTTTCAACCAACCGTGCGGAGTGGAGCGGGTGAAGGGAATCGAACCCTCGTCTTAAGCTTGGAAGGCTTCAGCTCTACCATTGAGCTACACCCGCGTTCGATTTTTCACCCACGACGCCCAAACTTCAGAACCGGACATCGCTAACCGCAACAAAAACTTGGTGGAGGAGGAAGGATTCGAACCTTCGAAGGCAGAGCCGTCAGATTTACAGTCTGATCCCTTTGACCGCTCGGGAACTCCTCCAAAACGAAGCCGCGAATTATGGCTATGCCGGTTGCCCGTGTCAAGCCCTGCATCGCGAAGCGAGGGCGCATTATAGCAAAAGATTCCCATACGTCCAGCCCGATTTGTACGAATTCGCTTCCCGCCCCTCTCGGCCTAGAATGCCGCCTTTGCTCAAGCCCCCACATTACCTATGACCACAGCCTCCGCGCCCCTACCCGCCGCCCTCGTTGAAGCCCTGCGCCAGCAGTTCGGCACCCGTTACTCCCAGGGCGAATCCGTGCGCCTGCAGCATGGCCGCGACGAATCCAAGCACGAGCCCATGCTGCCCGACGGCGTGGTGTTCGCCGAAAGCACCGAGGAAGTGGCAGCCGTCGTCCGCCTCTGCCGCGAATATCGCGTACCCGTCATTCCCTACGGGGTCGGCAGCTCCGTCGAAGGCCACGTGCTGGCTGTGCACGGCGGCATCAGCATCGACCTATCCGGCATGAACCGGGTGCTGTCCATCCATGCCGAGGACCTGGACGTCACCGTTCAGGCCGGCGTCACCCGCAAGCAGCTGAACGACGAACTCAAGGGCACCGGCCTGTTCTTCCCCATCGACCCGGGCGCCGACGCCACCCTGGGCGGCATGGCCGCCACCCGGGCCTCCGGCACCAATGCCGTGCGCTACGGCACCATGCGGGAAAACGTGCTGAGCCTGACCGTGGTCACCCCCGAGGGCAAAATCGTCCGCACCGGCAGCCGGGCCCGCAAGTCCTCCGCCGGCTACGACCTGACCCGCCTTTTCGTCGGCTCCGAGGGCACCCTGGGCATCATCACCGAGCTGACGGTGAAGCTGTACCCCATTCCGGAAGCCATGTCCGCCGCCGTTTGCGCCTTTCCCTCGGTGGATGCCGCCGTGGACACGGTGATCCAGACCATCCAGCTGGGTGTGCCGGTGGCCCGGGTGGAACTGCTGGACGCCCTCACCCTGCAGGCCATCAACCGCTATTCCAAGACCACCCTGCCGGAAGCACCGACCCTGTTCTTCGAATTCCACGGCAGCGACAGCGGCGTCCAGGAGCAGGCCGAACTGACCCAGGAGATCGCCCAGGGCAACGGCGGCCAGGACTTCCAGTGGGCCACCCGTCAGGAGGACCGCAGCCGCCTGTGGCAGGCCCGCCACGACGCCTATTTCGCCTGCCTGCAGCTCAAGCCCGGTGCCCGCTGCTTCCCCACCGACGTCTGCGTCCCCATCTCCCGTCTGGCCGAATGCATCCACGCCACCAATGAGGACATCGCCCAGGTTTCCCTGCCCATCGCCCTCTTCGGCCACGTGGGCGACGGTAACTTCCATCTGGTGGTGCTGGTGGATACGGACAACCCCAAGGAAATGGCCGAGGGCGAATGGATCAGCCAGCGCGTGGTGGAGCGGGCCATCGCCATGGAAGGCACCTGCACCGGCGAACACGGCATCGGCCTGGGCAAGCAGCACTACCTGCTGCAGGAGCACGGGGAAGACGGCGTGGCCCTGATGCGCACCCTGAAGACTGCCCTGGACCCCCTCAACCTGATGAACCCGGGCAAGATCCTGCCGCCCCAGGCCTGAGGCGCCACCTCCCCCACCAAGGGCGCTGCGGCGCCCTTTTTCATGGCATCTGCCGTTGCGCGCCGCGCCTGCTGCAACGCAACGTTACGCGCCCTCCGCGGTCCCATACAATGCCTGCGTCGCCCACCCGCGACGCATGACAAGACCGGCACAGCCCACAAGGCAGCGACCGGACAGACCAACCTGCCAACGCGATCCTGCCCGCCCGCAAACGGGATGAAGGCGAGACGCCGGCGACCAATGGAGGAGCAAATCGCATGAGCGATCTCTCTTTGCACGTCCCCAAGGAGCTGGCGTCCGCCAGCCTGGACGACAAGTACACCACCCTTTCCGGCCGCGCCTTTCTCACCGGCACCCAGGCCCTGATCCGCCTGCCCATGCTGCAGCGGCTGCGGGACCAGGCCCAGGGGCTCAATACTGCCGGCTTCATTTCCGGCTACCGGGGCAGCCCTCTCGGCGGTCTGGACCAGGGCCTGTGGAAAGCCCAGAAATATCTGGCGGAAAACCACATCACCTTCCAGCCCGGGGTCAATGAGGATCTGGCCGCCACCGCCGTCTGGGGCAGCCAGCAGGTCAATCTCTTCCCCGGCGCCAGGTACGACGGGGTGTTTGCCCTGTGGTACGGCAAGGGCCCGGGGGTGGACCGCAGCGGCGACGTCTTCCGCCACGCCAACGCCGCCGGCAGCTCCCGCCACGGCGGGGTGCTGGTGGTGGCCGGCGACGACCATGCCGCCAAGTCCTCCACCCTGCCCCACCAGACCGAGCACGTCTTCAAGGCGGTGATGATGCCGGTGCTGTATCCGGCCAACGTCCAGGAGTACCTGGAATACGGCCTGCACGGCTGGGCCATGAGCCGCTATTCGGGCTGCTGGGTGGCCTTCAAGGCCCTGGCGGACACGGTGGAAACCTCGGCCTCGGTGTGGGTGGACCCCATGGCCCTGGACATCCGCCTGCCGGAGGATTTCGAACTGCCGGCCGATGGCCTCAACATCCGCTGGCCCGACCCGCCCCTGGTGCAGGAGGCCCGCCTCACCCACTTCAAGCTCTACGCCGCCCTCGCCTACGCCCGGGCCAACCGGCTCAACCGCATCGTCATCGACTCCCCGGCACCGCGCCTGGGCATCATCACCGCCGGCAAGTCCTATCTGGACGTGATGCAGGCCCTGGACGAGCTGGGCATCGACCAGCAGCTGGCCGCCCAGATCGGCATCCGCCTCTACAAGGTGGGCATGGTCTGGCCTCTGGAATCGGAAGGGGTGCGCCAGTTCGCCGAGGGGCTGGACGAAATCCTGGTGGTGGAAGAGAAGCGCCAGATGCTGGAATACCAGTTGAAGGAAGAGCTCTACAACTGGCGCGAGGACGTGCGGCCCCGGGTGGTGGGCAAGTTCGACGAGAAGGGCGAATGGGCCCTGCTGCCCGACGGCAAGGGCCATCTGGCCCACGGCGACTGGCTGCTGCCGGCAGCCGGCGAACTGTCCGTGGCCCAGATCGCCCGGGCCATCGCCAGCCGCATCGAGCGCCACTTCACCAGCCCGGCCATCAAGGCCCGCCTGGACCTCATCGAGGCCAAGCAGAAGGCCCTGCAGACGCCCCTGATCCTCACCCAGCGCACGCCCCACTTCTGCTCCGGCTGCCCCCACAACACCTCCACCCGGGTGCCGGAAGGCTCCCGGGCCGTGGCCGGCATCGGCTGCCACTACATGGTGACCTGGATGGACCGCAGCACCTCCACCTTCACCCACATGGGCGGCGAGGGCGTCACCTGGATCGGCCAGGCGCCCTTCACCGAAGAAAAGCACATCTTCGCCAACCTGGGGGACGGCACCTACTTCCACTCCGGCCTGCTGGCCATCCGCCAGTCGGTGGCGGCCAAAACCAACATCACCTACAAGATCCTCTACAACGATGCCGTGGCCATGACCGGCGGCCAGCCGGTGGACGGCATCCTCTCCGTGCCCCGCATCACCCGCCAGCTGGAGGCCGAAGGGGTGGGCCGGATGGTGATCGTCACCGACGAGCCGGAGAAATACGCCGAGGTGACGGACCTGGCGCCCAACGTACCGGTGCGCCACCGGGACGAGCTGGACGCAGTGCAACGGGAACTGCGGGAGATCCCCGGCACCACCATCCTCATCTACGACCAGACCTGCGCCACGGAAAAGCGCCGGCGCCGCAAGCGGGGCAAGCTGGCCGACGTGGACCGCCACGTCTTCATCAACGAGGCGGTGTGCGAGGGCTGCGGCGACTGCTCGGTGCAGTCCAACTGCCTCTCGGTCATCCCGGTGGAAACCGAATTCGGGCGCAAGCGGGCCATCGACCAGTCCAACTGCAACAAGGATTTCTCCTGCCTCAAGGGTTTCTGCCCCTCCTTCGTCACTTTGAAAGGGGCAAAGCTGAAAAAGGGCCAGGCCCTGGCCATGGACGCACAGGACTGGCCGCCCCTGCCCGAGCCCGTGCTGCCGCCCACGGCGCGGCCCTACAACCTGCTGGTGACGGGGGTCGGCGGCACCGGCGTGGTGACCCTGGGCGCCCTCATCGGCATGGCCGCCCACCTGGACGGCAAGGGCGTCTCGGTGCTGGACATGACCGGTCTGGCCCAGAAGTACGGCGCCGTGTTCACCCACCTGCGCTTCGCCGACCGGCCGGAGGACATCCACGCCGCCCGCATCGCCACCGGCGAGGCAGACGCCATCCTGGGCGGCGACGTGGTGGTGACGGCGGGCAACGAGGCCCTGTCCAAGATGCTGGAAGGGCGCACCCGGGCCGTGGTGAACTGCACGGAAACCCCCACCGCCGAATTCACCCGCAACCCGGACTGGCAGTTCCCCCTGGCCCGCATGCAGCAGACGGTGGCCGCCACCGTGGGCGCCGACCACGCCTGGTTCCTCGACGCCCAGGCCCTGGCCACGGCCCTCATGGGCGACGCCCTGTATACCAACATGTTCCTCCTCGGCTACGCCTGGCAGAAAGGCCTGGTGCCGGTGAGCCTGCCGGCCCTGGGCCGGGCCATCGAGCTCAACGGTACCGCCGTGGCGGCCAATCTCCAGGCCCTCGACTGGGGCCGCCGCACCGCCGTGGACGAGGCCCGGGTACGCCAGCTGGCAACACCTGCCGCAGACACGCCGCCGCCCCGGCCTGACGCCGCCCTGGAGGAAGTGCTGGCCCTGCGGGAACAGGAACTGACGGACTACCAGGACGCCGCCCTGGGCCGCCGCTACCGCCAGCGCATCGAAGCCCTGCGCCAGGCCGAGGCGCCCCTGGCCCCGGCCCTGCCGGTGACCCTGGCCGCCGCCCGCAACTACTTCAAGGTTCTGGCCATCAAGGACGAGTACGAAGTGGCGCGCCTGCACACCCGGCCCGAGTTCTTCGCCCGTCTGCGCCAGACCTTCGCCGGCGAACCGGGCAAGGACTACGCGGTGCATGTGCACCTGGCCCCGCCCCTGTGGGCCAGGTCGGACCCGCGTAGCGGCCAGATCCGCAAGCGGCAGTACGGCCCCTGGATGCTCGGCGCCCTGAAGCTGCTGGCCCGCCTCAAGTTCCTGCGCGGCACGGCCCTGGACGTTTTCGGCCACACCGCCGAAAGGCGCATGGAACGGGCGTTGCAGGCCGGCTACGAGGCAGACCTGGAGCGCATTCTGGAGGCCCTGGCCGCCGGCAGCGCCCACCCGGCGCTGCTGGAACTGGCGCGGCTGCCGGAAAGCGTGCGCGGCTACGGCCACGTCAAGGCCGCCAGCGCCGAGAAAGCCCGACAGCAGCGCCAGGAGCTGCTGCGGCAACTGGAAGGGGGCGGAGCGGCCCCGGCGGTCTGAGGTCTGAGGTCTGAGGTCTGAGGTCTGAGGTCTGAGGTCCGAGGTCCGAGGTCCGAGGTCTGAGGTCTGAGGTCTGAGGTCTGAGGTCTGAGGTCTGAGGTCTGAGGTCTGAGGTCTGAGGTCTGAGGTCTGAGGTCTGAGGTCCGAGGTCCGAGGTCCGAGGTCCGAGGCCGGCGAGCCCGTCCGGGCCGGAACGGCGGGTCGGTTACAATGACCGACCCGCTTTTTTTCAGGCTCCGCCGTGCCCGCTTCCTCCCGCCAACTCGCCCTCCAGTTCGCCGCCGTCCTCCTGGTGCTGTCCCTGGCCTGGCCCTATTACGGCATGAAGGCCGAGCTGCTGCCCTGGGACCAGGTGGCCCTGGCCATCGGCGCCACCGCCCTGGTCTTCGCCACCCTCAGCCGCCAGGCCTGGTGGTGGCGCCTGATCCACGCCTGCTTCGCCCCCCTGGCCTGGGCCGTGGCCCAGCTCGACATTGCCCCGGGCTGGTTCCTGCTGGCCTTCATCCTCATGCTGCTGGTGTACCGGGGCGCCGTCTCCGGCCAGGTGCCGCTCTACCTCTCCAACCGGGAAACGGCGGCCGCCCTGGCCGACCTGGCCCGGGAGCGGGGCAGCCGGCGCATCCTGGACCTGGGGGCCGGCATCGGCAGCCTGCAGGCGCCCCTGGCCCGGGCCCTGCCCGAAGTCCGGGTGGATGGCCTGGAGAACGCCCCCCTCACCTGGCTGCTGGGCCGCCTGCGCCTCTCCGGCCAGGCCAATGCCGCCCTGCGCTACGGCGACATGTGGCGCACCGACCTGGCCGGCCACGACCTGGTGTACACCTTCCTTTCCCCCGAACCCATGGACTGGCTGGGCCAGAAGGCCGCCGCGGAACTGCCGGCCGACGGCCTGCTGGTGAGCAACAGCTTCCCCGTGCCCTGGGCCGAGGCGGATCGCATCATCGAAGTGGGCGACCGCCGCCGCACCCGCCTCTACTGCTACACCCCGGAGAGTCTGCGCACCCAGCTGGCCGCCGCAGTTGCCGCGGAAGACGCATCCGGGGACAATCCGGCCTAGCCTAACGTCATCAACCTTCCCACCGACAGCAGCCGCCATCTTGAAAAACTGGGGCATCCAGACCCGCATCCTCCTGCTCGCCCTGGCCCCCGCCGTGGCGGTGGCCGGCGCCCTCAGCGTCTACTTCGTCCTCGCCCTGCTCTCCGACCTGGACCGGGACCTGCGGGACCGGGGCCTGGGCCTGGCCCGGCAGCTGGCGGCCATCGCCGAGTACAGCACCTACTCCGGCGACCGCCAGACCCTGGGCAGCGTGGCCCTGGCCGCCCTGGAGGAAGCCCACGTGAACAGCGTCGAGGTCTACGACCAGGAGGGCGAGGCCCTGGCGGCCAGCGGCGCCCTGCCGGCGCCCCTCTCGCCCTTGCCGAGCCCGACCCAGAGCGACGTCATCCACGAGGATGAAGACCATCTGCGCATCGCCGCCCCGGTGCTGCGCCACCGCTTCGACATCCAGGACCCCTTCCTCGCCGAGTCCCCGGTAGCCGGCCGCCCCGAGCCGCCGCCCCTGCTCGGCTGGGTGGTGGTGGAGATGTCCCGCCAGTCCCTGGAGACCCGCCGCCAGGAAACCATCGCCTTCACCCTAACCCTGGTGCTGCTGACCGTGGCCGCCACCAGTCTGCTGGCCATGATCCTGACGCGCCAGGTGAGCCGCCCCATCGTGCGCCTGGAAAAGGCGGTGGAGCGCATCCGCGCCGGCCAGCTCAACCTGCAGCTGCCCGCCGACAGCGGCGGCGACCTGCAGCGCCTGGAAGAAGGCTTCAACACCATGGCCCAGGCCCTGCAGGAAGCCCGGGACAACCTGGAAGGCAAGATCGCCGACGCCACCCGGGAACTGGAACGCAAGCGGGCCGAGGCGGAGCGCTCAAGCCTGGCCAAGTCCCGCTTCCTGGCTGCCGCCAGCCACGACCTGCGGCAACCCCTGCACGCCCTCAACCTGTTCGCCTCCGACCTGAAGAACCACGCCCGGGGCCCGGACCAGGAAAAGCTGGCCGGCCAGATCGGCACCTCCATCCGCAGCATGTCGGAGCTGCTGGACGCCCTGCTCAACATCTCCCGCCTGGATGTGGCCGGGGTCAATCCCCAGCCCCTGGCCACGCCCCTGCAGGCCATCTTCGACAAGCTGCAGCAGACCTATGCCCGGGAAGCGGAGAACCGGGGGCTGCGCCTGCGCTTCCGCCCCACCCGGGCCTGGGCCCATACGGACCCGGCCCTGGTGGAACGGCTGCTGGGCAACCTCATCACCAATGCCCTGCGCTACACCGAGCGGGGCAGCATCCTGGTCGCCGCCCGCCGCCGGGGCCAGGCCTGGCGGGTCGAGGTGAGGGACAGCGGCGACGGCATCGCCCCCGAGTTCCAGCGGGCCGTGTTCGAGGAATTCGTCCAGGTCGGCAATGCGGAACGGGGCCAGGGCAAGGGCCTGGGACTGGGCCTGGCCATCGTGGACCGGCTGGCCAAGGCCATGGAGGCCCCCCTGGATCTGCGCTCCGCCCTGGGCCAGGGCTCGGTGTTCGCAGTCCAACTGCCGGCCTGCGCGGCCGTGGCGGAGACGCCCGCCACCGAACTGGAACAACGCCCGCCTCTGGCCGCCCTGCTGGCCTACGGCCCGGGCTTCATGGCCGAAAGCGCCGAGCAGCTGGAGGCCTGGCTGCGGGACTGGGGCCTGCGCTGCCGCCGGGTGGAGTCGGTCGCCGCGGCCCAGGCCCTGCTGGCCGAGATGGCCGCCGGCAGCGAAGGCCCCTTCCTCTGGCTGGCACCGGGCAACGGCACAACCTTGCGCGAAGTGCTGGCCCTGGCGCCGGAGCGCCCGGCCGTGATCATCGGCGGGGAAGAGCAGGAGGGAATGGCGGACGGGGGCTGGTTCAGCCTGCCCCATCCGGCGCGACCGGCCAAGCTGCGTGCCTTGCTGCAGCGCCTGGCCGGCGAACTGGAAAAGACGGAAAGCGCCTAGGTCAGACCTTGATGCCCAGGCGGCTGACGGCCACCAGGGCCTGGGTCCGGCTGGAAACGCCGAGGGCCTTGAAAATGGCGGTGATGTGGATTTTCACCGTGCCTTCGGAGAGGCCCAGCAGATTGGCGATGTCCCGGTTGGACTTGCCCTTGGTCATCAGCCCCAGCACCTCGGCCTGACGCTCGGTCAGGCCGAATTCGGAAGCGGGCGCTTCCTGCACCGCCGGCGTGGGCGCCAGTTCGGCCCCCAGGTTCACCGGCATGGTCTGCTCCGGCTTGTGGATGCTGCCGCCCAACACCTGCCGCACCGCCGCCACCAGCTTCTCGGTGGAATAGGCCTTGGGAATGAAGCCCAGGGCGCCGTGCTTGAGCGCCCGGTTCACCGTATGGGCATCGTCGTAGGCGGAAACGACCACCACCGGAACGGCGGGGAAGCGGCTGCGGAAGAGGTCCAGGCAGGCCAGGCCATCAAGCCCCGGCAGGGCGATGTCCAGCAGCACCAGATCCAGGTCCGCTTCCTTTTCCAGCACGGCGAGGGCGGAATGGCAATCGCCAGCCTCGAAGACGGTCACCTCCGCTTCCAGCTGACGCAGTACGCGAACCAGGCCCTCCCTGACGAGCGCGTGGTCTTCGATGACGAGCAAATTGAGCATAGGGTTATGGGATGACGTTGTTGTTTTGGCGCTAATTTAGCACTCCGGCGGACTCCCGGCTATTCCGGCGCAGAAAATATTCGCTACTATGGCAGGATACGGCGCCAACAAAGGAGACCCACCATGAGCCTCAACAACGGAAGCAACGATCCCCTGGATTTCGTCAAGAACATGTGGGGCAATATGGGCTTCTCCCTCCCCGGCATGGTCACCCCCACCCTGGACACGGACGAGTTGCAAAAGCAGATCACCGACCTGAAGGCGGTGGAAGGCTGGCTGCGCATGAACCTGTCCATGCTGCAGATGACCATCCAGGGCATGGAAATGCAGCACTCCACCCTCACCGCCGTAAAGACCATGGGAGCCATGGCCGCCCAGCAGCGGGAGGAAATGGCCCAGGACACCTCGGGCACGGCCGAAGCCGCCGGTGCCGCCGCCGAAGCCGCGGCCAGCGCTTTTTCCCAGGCTGCCATGTGGCCCTGGAACATGATGAACCAGGTACAGGAACACCTGCAGCAACAGCAAGCCGCCCAGCCGGAAGCCCCGGCCGAACCGCCCAAGGCAAAGGCTGCCGCCAAGACGGCAGCCAAACCGAAAAAGCCCACCGCCGGTAGCCGCAGCAAGAAAACCCAGTAACTTCGGCAACAGCACCAATAAAAAACCCGGGACTAGCCCGGGCTTTTTATTGGCAGCGAAATAGGCAGCACAACGAGGCGCCGCGACGGCAACGCTCAGGCAGCCAGGGCCGTCAACAGCTTCTGGTGGATACCGCCGAAGCCGCCATTGCTCATCACCAGCACCTGGTCTCCCGGCCTGGCGGCGGCGGCGATGCGGGCCACCAGCCCGTCCAGGTCGTCCAGCACCACGGCCCGCTCACCCAGGGATGCCAGGGCGGCAGCCGCATCCCAGCCCAGATCCCGGGAATAGCAGAAGACCAGATCCGCATCCACCAGGCTGCCGGCCAGCCGGTCCTTCATCACGCCCAGTTTCATGGTGTTGGAGCGGGGCTCCAGCACCGCCAGGATGCGGCCGGAGCCTTTGCCCAGCTTGTGCCGCAGGCCGGCCACGGTGGTGGCGATGGCGGTCGGATGGTGGGCGAAGTCGTCCAGCACCGTGATGTCGCGCACCGTGCCCCGCACTTCCATGCGCCGCTTCACATTCTGGAAGGTGGACAGGGCCTGCAGGCCGTCCTCGGGCCGCACCCCCACGTGACGGGCAGCCAGGATGGCGGCCACGGCGTTCTGCCGGTTGTGCTCGCCGGTCAGGCCCCAGGTGGTGCGGGCCACTTCCCGGCCATCCTGCAGCAGGACCAGGGAACCGTCGCCGTCGTCGCCGATGGCGGACCAGCTGTCGCCGCCGAACCACTCCACCCCAGACCAACAGCCCCGGGCCAGCACCCGCTGCAAGCTTTCCTCCCGAGCATTGGCCACCACTAGGCCGGAACGGGGCATGGTGCGCACCAGATGGTGAAATTGGGTCTCGATCGCCGCCAGATCGGCAAAAATGTCGGCATGATCGAACTCAAGGTTGTTCAGCACGGCCGTCCGCGGCCGGTAGTGAATGAACTTGGAGCGCTTGTCGCAGAAGGCCGTATCGTATTCATCCGCCTCGATGACGAAGAAAGGCAGGTCGGTGAGGCGGGCCGACAGGCCGAAATTCTGGGGCACGCCGCCGATGAGAAAGCCCGGGTTGAGGCCGGCGCACTCGAGAATCCAGGCCAGCATGGAACTGGTGGTGGTCTTGCCGTGGGTGCCGGCCACGCCCAGGACCCACTTGCCTTGCAGCACATGCTCGGCCAGCCACTGGGGACCGGACACATAGGGCAGTCCCTGGTCGAGAATGGCCTCGAGCAGCGGATTGCCACGGGAAATGGCGTTACCGACGACAAAAATGTCGGGATCGACGGCGATCTGGCCGGCATCGTAGCCCTCGGTCAGTTCGATGCCCTGAGCCTCCAGCTGGGTACTCATGGGCGGATAGACATTGGCATCGCAGCCGGTGACGCGATGGCCGGCAGCCCGGGCCAGCAGGGCGATGCCGCCCATGAAGGTGCCGCAGATGCCGAGAATGTGAATATGCATGCAATATTCCGCCGGTTAGAATGAGGCCTGATTCTAACAGCCGGGGTCTGCCATGAAGCCATCCTCTCGCCGTGCCGATGCCCAGGCCTCCCGCAACGCCCACCTGCGCCAGCTCATCGCCAGCACCGCCGCCCGCCTCATGGCGGAGGACGGCATCGCCGACTACCCATTGGCCAAGCGCAAGGCAGCCCGGCAGCTGGGCAGCCCGGATACGGACGCCCTGCCCACCAATGCCGAGGTAGAAAGCGAGCTGCGGGCCTACCAGGCCCTCTACCAGGAGCGGGAACAGAAGGAACGGATCGACGAACTGCGGGGAAAAGCGGCGGAAATGATGGAGATCATGACGCCATTCCACCCCTATCTCACCGGTTCCGTCCTGGACGGCAGCGCCGGCCGCTACGCCGAGGTGGACATTCTGCTCTACCCGGACAGCGCCAAGGAGGTGGAGATATTCCTCCTCAACCGGCAAATCCCCTTTGAACACACCACGCCCCGCCACGACCGGGTGGATGCGGTGCTGCAACTGGATATGGAAGGGGACACCATCAATCTGGTGATCTACCCGCCCCAGGACGAGCGCACCGCCTACCGCAGCCGGGACGGCCGCCTGCGGGAGCGGGCCCGCCTGGAAGCCGTGCGCGCCCTGCTACCGGCAAATCCATGAAACCGACACGCCCCTTGTTAATGCGCCTGGCCCTGGCCATCGGCCTGGCCGCCACAGCCTTCGCCGCCGGCCTCTATTTCGGCCGGGGCGAGCACCCGGCCTTTACCCCCGAACCGCCGGCGGAGGCCGTACGGCAGCTCCTGCAACTGCAGCTGCCGACGGCTGACGGCAAACCCCAGGCCCTGGCCCAGTGGTCCGGGCAGGTGCGGGTCATCAATTACTGGGCCACCTGGTGCCCGCCCTGCCGGGAGGAAATGCCCGAGTTTTCCCGCCTGCAGCAGGAGCTGGGGAGCAAGGGGGTGCAATTTATCGGCATTGCCCTGGATTCTGCCGACAGCGTGCAGGAATTCGCCGCCAAGCAGCCAACCGCCTACCCCCTGCTGATCGCCACCCCGGAAGCCGTGGGCAACCTGAAAAATCTGGGCAACAGCCGGGGCGGCCTGCCCTTCACCCTGGTGCTGGACCGCCAGGGCCAGGCCCGCCACGTACGCCTGGGCGGACTCAACGGCGCCGAACTGGCAGCCATCCTGCAACCCCTGCTATGACTTTCGAAAGAGGCAAACTGGACAAACTGTCGCGAATTGCGGCAAACTTGCTGCCATGAAGAAGCAAACTTCATCTTCCGCCAAGGGCAAGACCCAGGCAGAACAAACCATTCCGCCGCGCCTGCTGGTCCTGCACGGCCCCAACCTGAACCTGCTCGGCACCCGGGAGCCCCAGATTTACGGGAGCACCACCCTGGCCGACATCAACCGGGCTCTGGCCGTGCGCGCCGAATCTGCCGGCGTCGAACTGGAAGCTTTCCAAAGCAACCATGAAGGCGCCCTGATCGAACGCATCCATGCGGCCCGGGAGCAGGGAGTACGCTTCATCCTCATTAACCCGGCGGCCTACACCCATACCAGCGTTGCGCTGCGGGACGCCCTGGCCGCGGTCGGCATTCCCTTCGTCGAAGTGCATCTCTCCAATGTCTTCGCCCGGGAGCCGTTCCGGCACCACTCCTATTTTTCCGATCTGGCGATCGGGGTCATCAGCGGCCTGGGGTCCGAGGGATATTCCCTGGCCCTGGAGTTCCTGCTGAGCCGACTCAACGCCGACTGAGCTGCCACGCCAGACCCGGTTTCCGGTTTTTCACATCTAGCTACTTCCACCGCCAACTCAATAGGGCGGATTTTCGAGGGAGAATTCAATGGATCTGCGTAAACTCAAAAAACTCATCGACCTGGTACAGGAATCCGGCATCTCCGAGCTGGAGGTCACCGAAGGCGAAGAAAAAGTCCGCATTGCCAAGCATGTCGCCGCCCCCGTGGGCCAGCCCATGACCTACGCCGTGCCCGCCGCCGCCCCGGCTGCCGCACCGGCCCCCAGCAGCGTGAACCTGGACGACACCGACGACCTGCCGGAAGGCCACGTGGTCAAGTCGCCCATGGTCGGCACCTTCTACCGCGCCTCCTCCCCCGGCGCCGAGCCCTTCGTGCAGGTGGGCCAGACCGTCAAGCAGGGCGATACCCTGTGCATCATCGAAGCCATGAAGCTGCTCAACGAGATCGAAGCCGACGCTTCCGGCACTATCAAGGCCATCCTGCTGGACAACGGCGAACCGGTTGAATTCGGCGAACCCCTGTTCGTCATCGGCTAAGGAGTTTTCTCCATGTTCGAGAAAATCCTCATCGCCAACCGGGGCGAGATCGCCCTGCGGGTCCAGCGGGCCTGCCGTGAGCTGGGCATCAAGACCGTGGTGGTGCACTCCGAGGCCGACCGGGAAGCCAAGTATGTGAAGCTGGCGGACGAATCCGTCTGCATCGGCCCGGCCTCCTC
The DNA here is from genome assembly GCF_004217225.1 of Azospira oryzae. Classification (GTDB taxonomy): domain Bacteria; phylum Pseudomonadota; class Gammaproteobacteria; order Burkholderiales; family Rhodocyclaceae; genus Azospira; species Azospira oryzae. Next base: position 971,034 of record NZ_SHKM01000002.1, on the reverse strand, counting down.
CGCCCTCAGCTACCTCAACATCCCGGCCATCATCTCCGCCGCCGAGGTCACCGACGCCCAGGCCATTCACCCGGGCTACGGCTTCCTCTCCGAAAATGCGGACTTCGCCGAGCGGGTCGAATCCTCCGGCTTCGTCTTCATCGGCCCCCGGGCCGAGACCATCCGCCTCATGGGCGACAAGGTTTCCGCCAAGGACGCCATGAAGGCTGCAGGCGTGCCCTGCGTGCCCGGTTCCGATGGCGCCCTGCCGGAAGACCCCAAGGAAATCATCAAGATCGGCCGCGCCGTCGGCTACCCGGTGATCATCAAGGCTGCCGGCGGCGGCGGCGGTCGCGGCATGCGCGTGGTGCATACCGAAGCCGCCCTCATCAACGCCGTGGCCATGACCCGCCAGGAAGCCCAGACCGCTTTCGGCAACCCCATGGTGTACATGGAGAAGTTCCTGGAGAACCCGCGCCACGTGGAAATCCAGGTGCTGGCCGACGAGTTCAAGAACGCCGTCTACCTGGGCGAGCGGGACTGCTCCATGCAGCGCCGCCACCAGAAGGTGATCGAGGAAGCACCGGCTCCCGGCATCCCCGCCCGCCTCATCGCCCGGGTCGGCGAGCGCTGCGCCGAAGCCTGCCGCCGCATCGGCTATCGCGGCGCCGGTACCTTCGAGTTCCTCTACGAGAACGGCGAGTTCTACTTCATCGAGATGAACACCCGGGTTCAAGTGGAGCATCCGGTGACCGAACTGATCACTGGCATCGACATCGTCCAGGAACAGATCCGCATCGCCGCCGGCGAGAAGCTGCGCTTCAAGCAGCGGGACATCCAGTTCCGCGGCCACGCCATCGAATGCCGCGTGAACGCCGAAGATCCCTTCACCTTCGTGCCCTCTCCCGGCACCATCAGCTGGTGGCATCCGCCCGGCGGCCCCGGCGTGCGCGTGGATTCCCATGCCTATTCCGGCTACAAGGTGCCGCCCCACTACGATTCCATGATCGGCAAGATCATCACCTTCGGCGACACCCGGGAACAGGCCATCCGCCGCATGCGCATCGCCCTTTCCGAGACCGTGGTGCAGGGCATCAAGACCAACATCCCGCTGCATCAGGAACTGATGCAGGACGCCCGCTTCGTCGAAGGCGGCACCAGCATCCACTACCTGGAGCACAAGCTGGCCGCCAAGAACGAAGTGAAGTCGGTGGAAGGCTAAGCGCCGATGGCCTGGCTCCAGCTCCGCTGCGACACCGACGCCGCCAGCGCCGAAGCCCTCACCGACGCCCTGATGGAGGCGGGGGCCCTCTCCGCCGGCATCGAGGATGCGGATGCGGGCACGCCGGAAGAGACGCCCCAGTTCGGCGAACCGGGCATGGACATCGCGGCGGCCTGGGACCATTCCCGCATCGCCGCCCTGTTCGAGGCCGATGCGGACGCGGGGGCAGTGCTTGCCGCCTGCTGCGCCGGGCTGGGCCTGCCGACGCCCGCCTTCACCCTGGAAACGGTGGAAGAGCAGAACTGGGTGCAGCTGACCCAGTCCCAGTTCGACCCCATCCGCGTCTCCGACAAGCTGTGGATCGTGCCCTCCTGGCACGAGACCCCGGCCCCGGACGCCATCAACCTGATCCTGGACCCGGGCATGGCCTTTGGCACCGGCTCCCACCCCACCACCCGGCTCTGTCTGGAATGGCTGGAGCGCTACGTCACCGCCGATTGCAGCCTGCTCGACTACGGCTGCGGCTCCGGCATCCTGGCCATCGCCGCCGCCCGTCTCGGCGCCAACCCGGTGACCGGGGTGGACATCGATCCCCAGGCGGTGGATGCGGCCAAGGCCAATGCCGAGCGTAACGGTGTCAGCGCCCACTTCGCCGACTCCCGCGATCCCATCGACGGCCAATTCGACATCCTCATCGCCAACATCCTGGCCAACCCGCTCAAGGCCCTGGCCCCGGCCCTGGCCGCCCACGTCCGCCCCGGCGGCTGGCTGGCCCTGTCCGGCATCCTGGTGGAACAGGAAGAGGAACTGATGGCCATCTACAGCCCCTGGTTCGCCATGGCCGTGGCCGACCGCCGGGAAGGCTGGGTCTGCCTGGAAGGCCGCCGCATATGATCCTCACCCGCTGCCCCCAACCTGAGTGCCAGACGACCTTCCGGGTCACGCCGGAACAGCTCAAGGCCCGGGGCGGCAAGGTCCGCTGCGGCCAGTGCCAGCACGTCTTCAATGCCCTGGAGCACCTGCTGGACGAAGGCGGCGAGGAAACCGCCACCCTGCGCCCCGCCACGCCGCCGGCCGGCCCGGTGGATGCGGGCGAGGCGGCATCTGAAACTGCAACGGGCGCTGCGCCAGAAGGCGCAGTGGAAGCCGATCTACAGGCGGCCATGCCGGAGAACGGCGACACTCCTGGCTCCCAGCCCGATACTCTCGAAGACGACCGCCAGGAGCCGATCCTGGACGCCTCCGCCATCGAGGAGCCGAGCGATGCGCCGGTGCTGGCCGACGCCGGCGCCCCGCCGGCCGACCTGGCCCATGACCCGGCAGACCCGATCCTGCCCCGGGAAACTACTGCCATTCCCGGCTACAGCAAGTGGGCCGAGCGCCCTCTGGCCGGTGGCGGCGCCCTCATGGCCGAACCGGCGCGCAAGCCCCGCTGGCCTTTCCTGCTGGCCATTCTGATCCTCTTCTCCGTCCTCCTCGGCCAGATGGCCCACCGCTTCCGCAGCGACCTGGCCATCGCCCTGCCCTCCCTGCAGCCCCTCATGCTCGCCGCCGGCTGGGACATTCCCCTGCCGCGCAAGGCCGAGCTGGTGAGCATCGAAGCCTCCGACCTGCAGGCCGACGCCGCCAAGGGCCAGCTCATCCTGATGGCCACCCTGAAGAACCGGGCGCCCTACGTGCAGGACCTGCCGGCCCTGGAACTGGCCCTCACCGACACCCAGGATGCGGTGGTTTCCCGCCGCGTCCTGCACCCCGCCGACTATCTCACCGGCACCGCCGCCCCCGCCGGCTTCCAGGCCAACGGCGAAATCCCCGTCAAGCTGTGGATCGAGGCCAAGGATCTGGTGCCCTCGGGCTACCGCCTCTACGTCTTCTACCCGTAATCCCCCGGTAACACGGCCACGGTAGGCTCTGTGGCGTTCGGAATGTTCGGCCCTTCCTGGCGGAAGGGCTTTTTTTCATCCCCGCGCCCCGACCCCATGAGCCACGACTCCCAAAACGAAAGCCCATTCAAGGGCAAGACCGGCCTCACCCGCCTGTGGAATGCCCTGCACTACTCCATCGACGGCCTGCGCGCCGCCTACCGCCATGAGGATGCCTTCCGCCAGGAGGTGTGGCTGGCCGTGCTGCTCATTCCCGTGGCCGTGCTGCTCCCCGGTACCGGTATCGGCAAGGCCCTGATGATCGGCAGCGTGCTGCTGGTGCTGGTGGTGGAACTGCTCAACTCGGCAGTGGAAGCCACGGTGGACCGCATCTCCCTGGAAAACCATCGCCTCGCCAAGCGGGCCAAGGACATCGGCAGCGCCGCCGTGCTCATTTCCCTGGCCAACGTGGCCGCCGTGTGGAGCCTCGTGCTGCTGGGCTAGGCATGGCCACCTGCCGCCAACGTCAGCGAAACTTCATCGAACGGTCACACAAAAGTCACCATTGGTCGCCAGCATGGGCTCCATGCACGAAGACGACCTGCCCCCGCTCTGCGTCCACGACTACGCGCCCAGCCAGCCCCAGCTGCGCATCGCCGTGGTGACGGAAACCTACCCGCCGGAAGTCAATGGCGTGGCCATGACCCTGAGCCGCATGGTGGACGGACTGATCCGCCGCGGCCACCGCATCCAGCTGGTGCGGCCCCGCCAGCACGCCCAGGAGCGCCCTGCCAGCGGCCACGCCCTGGAGGAGGTGCTGGCCGCCGGCGTGCCCATCCCCAGCTATGCCGGCCTCAAGCTGGGCTTGCCCGCCAAGCGCGCCCTCACCCGCCTGTGGTCCCTGCAGCGGCCGGATGTGGTGCACGTGGTGACCGAAGGCCCTCTGGGCAGTTCGGCCATCGCCGCCGCGCGCAAGCTGCGCCTGCCCGTCACTTCCGATTTCCACACCAACTTCCACGCCTACAGCCACCACTACGGCATGGGCTGGCTGAAGCGCCCCATCGCCGCCTACCTGCGCCGCTTCCACAACAAGACCGACGCCACCTTCGTCCCCACCGGCCAGCTGGCCCGGGAACTGGGCGACAACGGCTACGACAACCTGCAGGTGGTGGCCCGGGGCGTGGATACCGCCCTGTTCCACCCGGAGCGCCGCTCCGCCGAACTGCGCCGCTCCTGGGGCGCCACCGACAACAGTCTGGTGGTGCTGTCCGTGGGCCGCATGGCGCCGGAGAAAAACCTCAATCTGGTGCTGGAGGCCTTCGCCGCCATCCAGGCCCGTCAGCCGGAGGCGCGCCTGGTCTTCGTCGGCGACGGCCCGGTGCGGGCGGGGCTGCAGGCCCGCCATCCCCAGCACGTCTTCGCCGGCATGCGCAGCGGCAGCGACCTGGCCAGCCACTACGCCTCCGGCGACCTGTTCCTCTTTCCCAGCCTCACCGAGACCTTCGGCAACGTCACCCAGGAGGCCCTGGCCTCCGGCCTGCCGGTGGTGGCCTACGACTACGCGGCGGCCTCGGAACTGATCGTGCCCGGCCGCAACGGCCTGCTGGCCCCGGCCGGCGACGCGACCGCCTTCGTCGCCGCCGCCCGGGAGGCGGCCGAACCCAATACCCTGCGGGTGCTGCGCAACCACGCCCGCATGAGCGTGGTGGGCAACGACTGGGAGCACATCCACGACGCCTTTGCCGCCGCCCTCGGCCAGGCCGTGCGCAGCCACGAGCGCCGCTACCAGGCCGCCACCGCCATCGTCATGGCGCCGGACTAGGGCCGGGCCGCCGGGCGGCGGCCCGGGTATAATCGCGGGCTTAATCCATTTTCCCGACGATTCCCATGCGCGCACTCATCTGCGGTTCCATTGCCTACGACAACATCATGGTCTTTCCGGACCGCTTCAAGAACCACATCCTGCCGGAACAGATCCATATCCTGAACGTGGCCTTCCTGGTGCCCGAACTGCGCCGCGAATTCGGCGGCTGCGCCGGCAACATCGCCTACAGCCTCAAGCTGCTGGGCGGCGAGCCGGTCATCATGGCCACCGTCGGCGAAGATGCCGCCCCCTACCTGAAGCGCCTCGACGACCTGGGCCTGTCCCGGGAGCACGTGCGCCCCGTGGCCAACAGCTACACCGCCCAGGCCTTCATCACCACCGACCTGGACGACAACCAGATCACCGCCTTTCACCCCGGTGCCATGACCTTCTCCCACCTCAACAGCGTGGGCGAAGCCAAGGACATCGGCCTGGGCATCGTCGCCCCGGACGGCCGCGACGGCATGATCGGCCACGCCAAGCAGTTCGCCGAAGCCGGCATCCCCTTCATCTTCGATCCGGGCCAGGGCATGCCCATGTTCTCCGGCCACGAACTGCTGGATTTCCTGGCCCAGGCCGAATACGCCACCTTCAACGACTACGAGGCCAAGCTGCTCACCGACCGCACCGGCAAGTCCCTGGAAGAGCTGGCCAAGCTGGTCAAGGCCCTGGTGGTGACCCGGGGCGGCGAAGGCTCCCATATCTACGTCGGCGGTCAACGCCTGGATATTCCCTGCGTTAAGGCAGAAGAGGTGGTCGATCCCACGGGCTGCGGCGACGCCTACCGCGCCGGTCTGCTCTACGGTATCGCCAACGGCATGGACTGGGACCAGATCGGCCGCCTCGCCGCCCTCGTCGGCGCCATCAAGATCGCCCGTTCCGGCCCCCAGAACCACACCTTCACCCGTGAAGAAATCGGCGAGCAATACCACCAGGCCTTCGGCAGCCGCCTGTGGTAAGCCCCGCCGGCAAGGAGAAAGCATGACCCGTATCCCCTCCCTCGCCATCGCCGGCCTGGCCGGCCTGCTGCTGCTCGGCAGCCTGGCCGGCTGTGCCAACAGCCAGTCCGGCAGTTCCTACGGCCGCAGCAGCACCCGTCAGGAAATGGCCGTGCGCCAGGGCGTCGTCGAATCCGTGCGCAAGGTCACCATCGAAGGCGGCAACACCCCGGTGGGCACCGTCGCCGGTGCCGCCATCGGCGGCATGGCCGGCAGCAACGTCGGTAGCGGCCGCGGCAGCACCGTCGGCGCCATCCTCGGCGCCGTCGCCGGCGGCATGGCCGGCAGCGCCCTGGAAGAGAAGATCAGCAAGAAGGACGGCGTCGAAATCACCGTCAAGCTGGACAACGGCAACCTGGTGGCCATCGTCCAGGAAGCCGACGAGGAATTCCACCCGGGCGAACGGGTCCGCATCCTCTCCGGCAACGGCAGCAGCCGCGTCAGCCACTGAGTCCGACCCCGTGCCGGCGCCATGCCGGCACGGCCCCGCTTCATCCAAACTTCACCACGGCGCAACCTCGGCGTAACAGACGCTCTCTAGATTCTGTCCTCATGACTCAAGGAGGACAGACCATGCAGAACGAACAGACGTCGCTGGAACAAAGCCGCCGCATCTACGCCCGCAACCTTTCCGTCGGCCTGGCCGAGAGCGAACGGGAAATCCTCGAAGCCCAAAAACTGCGTTACCGCGTCTTCGGCCAGGAGATGGGCGCCAAGCTGCCCAGCCGGGTGCCGGGCGTGGATCAGGACATCTACGACCCCTATTGCGACCATCTGGTCTGCCGCAACGAGGACAGCGGCGAGATCATCGGCACCTACCGCATCCTGTCGCCGGAAAAAGCCCGCAAGATCGGCGGCTACTACACCGAAAACGAATTCGACCTTACCCGCCTGCAGCACCTGCGCCCGCGCCTGGTGGAAGTGGGCCGCTCCTGCGTCCATCCGGATTACCGCACCGGCGCCACCATCACCCTGCTATGGTCCGGCCTGGCCCGCTACATGCTGGAAAACGGCCACGAGTACCTGGTGGGCTGCGCCTCCATCAGCATGGCCGATGGCGGCCACGCCGCGGCGGCTCTGTATAATCAGCTGCAGGACCACCTGAGCCCCCTGGAGTACCGCGTCTTCCCCCGCTGCCCCCTGCCCCTGGAGGCCCTGCGCAACGAGGTGAAGGCCGAGACCCCGCCCCTGATCAAGGGCTACCTGCGGGCCGGCGCCTGGATCTGCGGCGAACCGGCCTGGGACCCGGACTTCAACACCGCCGACCTGCCGGTGCTGCTGCCCATGTCCAAGGTGGACGCCCGCTACGCCAAACACTTTCTGGGACGTTAAAACTGGATACATCGCCACCCCGCAGCGGGGCTGAAGCCCATCTCCTGCCCCGCCCCATCCGCTGGTTCCGCCTGTCCCGCCTGATGCTGCACCTGGTGCACGGCATCCTGGTGGTGGCCCTGTGGTATCCCCTGATCGGCACGGAACGGCGCCTGCGCCTGAAGCAGGCCTGGTCGGAGAAGCTGCTCAACATCCTCGGCGTGCACCTGCAGGCCCAGCTGCAGGGGCTGCCCCCGGGCAGCCTGCTGGTGGCCAATCATGTCTCCTGGCTGGACGTCTATCTGATCAACGCCGCCCAGCCGGCCGCCTTCGTCTCCAAGGCCGAAGTGCGGCAGTGGCCCGTCATCGGCTGGCTCTCGGCACGCACCGACACCATTTTCCTGCGCCGCGGCAGCCGCGGCCATGCCCGGATCATCAACGAGGAAATCGGCGCCATCCTGGGCCGGGGCCACATGGTGGCCCTCTTCCCGGAAGGCACCACCACCGACGGCGGCAGCCTGCTGCACTTCCACGGCGCCCTGCTGCAACCGGCCATCGAGGCCGGACGCCCCATCGTTCCCCTGGCCCTCTCCTACCATGACCGCAACGGCCGGCGCAGCACCGCTGCCGCCTACGTGGGGGAGACCAGCCTGTGGCAATGCCTGCAATCCATCCTGGCGGCCGGCTGGCTGGCAGGCCGGGTGGAGGCATGCCCGCCCCTCACCGTGGAGGCCGCGGGAGGGCGCAAGGAACTGGCCCAGCAGGCCCGTCAGCAGATCGCCACGCGCCTCATGCTGGGCAGCAGCGAGACAGGGGCAGCCGCGCCCCTGCAGCACGCCGCCTAGGCCAGCCCCAACGTCACCGCAGTCTGCTGCCAGCGCCAGGTGTCGCGGCACATGGCGGCCAGGTCCCGCCGGGCGGTCCAGCCAAGGAGGGATGCCGCCAGGGCGGGATCGGCGTAACAGGCGGCAATGTCGCCCGGCCGCCGGGGGACGAAATCGAAGGGAATGGTCCTCCCGCTGGCCGCTTCGAATGCCCGCACCAGATCGAGGACGCTGTAACCACGCCCTGTTCCCAAATTAACCGTCAGCATCCCTTCCCCACGCGCCAGGGCTGCCAGGGCTGCCAGATGCCCCTGGGCCAGGTCCACCACATGGATGAAATCCCGCACCCCGGTACCGTCAGGGGTGGGATAGTCGTTGCCGAAGACAGACAGGCGGGCACGCAGGCCGGCAGCAACCTGGGCCACATAGGGCATCAGGTTGTTGGGAATGCCGTTGGGCGCCTCGCCAAGCAAGCCGCTCTCGTGAGCCCCCACCGGGTTGAAATAACGAAGCCGGGCAATCCGCCATTGGGAATCGGCGGCCGCCATGTCGGCCAGCACCTCTTCCAGCATGAGCTTGCTGCGTCCGTAGGGATTGGTGGCCCGTAACGGAAAGTCCTCGCGAATCGGCACCGCATGGGGATCGCCATAGACCGTGGCCGACGAACTGAACACCAGGGTCTTGACCCCGGCTTCGGCCATTGCCTCGAACAGCACCAGGCTGCCGCCCACATTGCACTCGTAATAGCGCAGAGGCTGGGCCACCGACTCCCCCACCGCCTTGAGGCCGGCAAAGTGGATCACGGCATCGACAGTCTGCTCCCGGAAAATCCGGCACAGCAACTGGCGGTCCCGCACGTCGCCCTCGATGAAGATCGGCGCAGCACCGCCCAGGCCGGCAATGCGCTCGGCCACATCGGCACGGCTGTTGGAGAGGTTGTCGAGGATGGTGACGCCATGGCCGGCCTGCAGCAACTCAACGCAGGTATGGGAGCCGATGTAGCCCAGGCCGCCGGTGACCAGAATATGCATGCTCATTCCTTGAAAAGGGGCACGGCCTCGTCGGCGGCGCAGTCCACCTGGAACAGGGCCCGGTCCTCCAGACGCAGGGCGGACAGCTTGCCGCCCCACAGGCAGCCGGAGTCCAGGGCCAGCAGATTGGGCTCCAGGCGCAGCCCCAGGGCCGACCAGTGGCCGGTCACCAGGACCGTCGCGGCGCTGCGCCGGCCCGGCACCTCGAACCAGGGCAGATAGCCGGCCGGCGCCTGGCTCAGTTCGCCCTTGGCCTTGAAGTCCATTTCCCCGGCCGGGGAGCAGAAGCGCATGCGGGTCATGGCATTGACGATCACCCGCAAGCGGGGCCAACCGGTCAGGCTGGAGTCCCAGGCTCCCGGTTCGCTGCCCCACATGTTCGCCAGGAACTCCCGGTAATTCTCCGCCTGCAGGGCCTGCTCCACCTCGCCCGCCAGGGTCCGGGCCTCGGCCACGGACCACGCCGGCAGGAGCCCTGCATGCACCATGGCGTAGTCGCCCTGCACATGCATCAGGCGCTGGTGCCGCAGCCAGTGGAGCAGTTCGTCCCGGTCCGGGGCGGCAAGGATGTCATCGACGGTGTCGCTGCGATGGCGCTTGCCGAAACCCTCGGCGGTCATGAGCAGGGAGAGGTCGTGATTGCCCAGCACCGTGACGGCCCGGTCGCCCAGGCCTTTGACGAAGCGCAGGGTCTCGAGGGAGCGGGGCCCCCGGTTCACCAGGTCTCCCACCAGCCACAGGCGGTCGAATTCGGGGGAAAAGCTGCACTTCTCCAGGAGCGCCTGCAAGGAGGCGAAGCAGCCCTGGATGTCGCCGACGGCGTAGGTGGCCATGTTATTGGGGCCGGTATTCCGGCACGAAACGGGCAAGCCCGGCCTTGATCCCGGCCACGTCCGCCGGCGGGGTTTCCAGCCAGCGGGCCAGGTCGCCGATCCACGCCTCTTCCGGCGCGCTTTCGGCCTTGGCCACCCGCAGCTTGGCGTGGGGGGTGGGCAGGGTCATTTCATTGTCGGCAAGCAGTTCCTCATAGAGTTTCTCGCCGGGACGCAGCCCGGTGAACTCGATGGGAATTTCCTCCTCCGTGAAACCGGACAGCCGGATCAGGTCCCGGGCCAGATCGACGATCTTCACCGGCTCCCCCATGTCCAGCACGAAAATCTCGCCGCCGTTGCCCATCAAACCGGCCTGCAGCACCAGCTGGGCTGCCTCCGGGATGAGCATGAAATAGCGGATGATGTCCGGATGGGTCACGGTGACGGGGCCGCCCCGGGCGATCTGTTCGCGGAAGGTGGGAATGACCGAGCCGTTGCTGCCCAGGACGTTGCCGAAGCGCACCACGATGAACTGGGTACCGCCGCCGGCCTGCTCCAGGGACTGCACCACCCGCTCCGCCATGCGCTTGGTGGTGCCCATGACGTTGGTGGGATTGACGGCCTTGTCGGTGGAAATCAGGACCATCTTCTCCACCCCCGCCTGGCGCGCCGCCATGGCCACCCGCCAGGTGCCGAGGACGTTGTTGCGCACCGCCTCCCAGGCATTGGCGCTCTCCATCAGGGGCACGTGCTTGTAGGCGGCGGCATGGAACACCAGGGCCGGCCGGTAGGCGGCGAAGACCTGCTGCAGCCGCGCCTCGTCCTTGACGTCGCCAACGACGCAGACCACATCGAGGCCGGGGAAAGTACGACGGAATTCCTGCTCGATCTGGTACAGGGCGAATTCGGACACTTCGAACAACACCAGCTGGCGCGGCGCAAAACGGGCAATCTGCCGGGCCAGTTCGGAACCGATGGAGCCGCCCGCCCCCGTCACCAGGATCGTGCGCTCGGCGATGAGGCGACTGAGGCCGGCATCGTCCAGCTGCACCGGCTCCCGCCCCAGGATGTCTTCAAGTTCCACCTGGCGGATCTGGGACAGGGACACCCGGCCCGACAGCAGGTCGTCGAGGGCCGGCACGGTCAGCACCTTGAGCCCGGCCTGCACGGCCTGCTCCATGGCCCCGCGACGCACGGCGGCACTGACGCTGGGCATGGCGACAATGACATGGCCAACTTCCAGCTCCTTGGCCCAATGCACCATGCTGGCGATATCGCCCCGGATCTTCACTCCATGCACTTCCCGTCCATGCTTGGCCGGATCGTTGTCCAGCAGGCCGGCCACCCGCCATTGGGGGGAGCGCTGCAGCTCGCGGATCAGGCGTTCGCCGACCTCGCCGGCGCCGAGAATCAGCACCGACTCACCGGACAGGGCCAGGTGGCCGTAGAGGCAGCGGTCCTTCCAGGCCCGGTAGAGGAAACGGCCGCCCCCCATCGCCAGAATCAGCAGGATCGGATGCAGCACCAGAACTGAACGGGGCACCCCCGGCATGCCGGTCATGAACACCGCCACCGCCGTGACTAGGCCGCCCAAGCCGACGGAAACGATGATCCGGCGCAGGTCCATCAGACTGGCGTAGCGCCAGATCCCCCGGTATAGGCCGCTGAGCCAGAACAGGGGGACATAGACGGGTACCAGAATGGCCAGGGAAAAGAGGCCGGCCCGCAGGTACTCATCCGGCAGGGAGAGGTTGAAACGCAGCCAGTACGCGGCCAGCCAACAGACGATCAGGGCGACCAGATCGTAGGCGGAAGCGATGAAACGTCGGGAAATCAGGCCCAGAAAGGCCTTCTGGGCGGAATCGCCCTGGTGGGAGTCAGGCATCGGATCATTGTCTTGAGATATGCCGCCATTTTACTGCACCGCGACGCTCTGCACAGCGTCGGGACGACGGAAGGGGCTACGGCCCTGGCCCAGACGGGAACGGGCCGACACCGGGACCGACTTACCGGTAGTAATCCCGGTACCAGCGGACAAACTGGCCAACCCCGTCCTGCACCGAGGTCTTGGGGGCGAAGCCGACGGCCTGGCCCAGCAGGGCCGTATCGGCCCAGGTTGCCGGCACATCACCATCCTGCAGCGGCAGGAAGCGCTTGTTGGCGACCTGACCCAAGGCACCTTCCAGGGCCTCGATGAAGGCCAGGAGATCCACCGGCTGGTCGTTGCCGATATTGAACAAGCGGTAGGGCACATTGCTGCAGGCCGGATCGGGCGCAAGCCCGTCGAAGGACTCGCTGGCCCGGGCCGGTTGGTCGAGGACGCGCACCACCCCTTCGACGATATCGTCGATATAGGTGAAATCCCGCTGCATCTTGCCGTGGTTGAAAACGTCGATGGGTCTCCCCTCGAGAATGGCCCGGGTGAACAGGAACAGGGCCATATCGGGGCGCCCCCAGGGACCGTAGACGGTGAAGAAGCGCAGCCCGGTGGTGGGCAGGCCGAACAGGTGGCTGTAGGTGTGGGCCATCAGTTCGTTGGACTTCTTGGTGGCGGCATAAAGGCTCACCGGGTGATCCACGGCATCGTGCTCGGAGAAGGGCATCTTCCTGTTGCCGCCATAGACGCTGGAACTGCTGGCATAGACCAGATGCTCCACCTGGGCGTGCCGACATCCCTCCAGGACATTCACGAAACCCACCAGGTTGGACTGGGCGTAGGCGTGGGGATTGGCCAGGGAATAGCGCACACCGGCCTGGGCGGCCAGGTGCACCACCCGCTGGAAGCCCTCGGCGGCAAAAAGCTCCTGCATGCCCTGGCTGTCGGCGATATCGAGGCGGACGAAGCGGAAATTCGGATAGGCGGCCAGGCGAGCCAGTCGTGCTTCCTTGAGGGATACCTCGTAGTAGTCGTTCAGGTTGTCCACGCCCACCACTTCGTCGCCCCGCTCGAGGAGGCGCTGGGCGGTGTGCATGCCGATGAAGCCGGCGGCGCCGGTAACCAGGATTTTCATGGGAATTCCAGAAGAAAGCTCAGCGCCCGGAGCGCCGCTGCAGGTCGATCATTTTCGCATACTTGGCAAAGCTGTTCGTGCAGCCGATCAGGGTATGCACCAGGCCCGGCAGGCCGTCCAGGAAGCCCCTACGCACCAGGTAGAACTTGATGAAGCGGAACAGGGGCGACAGCAGCAGACGGCCGCTGCCGGCCCGCTTGCCGGCGCGATGGGCGGCCTCGGCCGCCAGGGTGGTGTAGCGGTTCTGTTTGGCCAGGTAGCTGTCCAGGGTTTCGGCCGAGTCGTGCAGCAGGTCCCCCGCCAGATCGCCCACGCTTTCCCCGGTCAGCACGTGCTCGTGCACCGCGTCGTCGGACCAGCGGGCATGGCCGCGGTGGAAGAGACGCAGGTTCCAGTCCGGATAGCCCTCACCATGGCGCAGGTAGCGCCCCATGAAACGGTTGCAGCGGGCCACCCGGTAGGCGTGATGCCGGGGCCCCTGCAGGGCGGCGCCAATGGCTGCCGCCAGGGCCGGCGTCACCTGTTCGTCGGCATCGATGCAAAAGACCCAGTCGTGGCGCGCCTGGCTGACGGCAAACTGCTTCTGGCGGCCGAAGCCCAGCCACTCTTGATGGACAACCCGGGCGCCGTAGTGCTCGGCCAGGGCCACGGTGCCGTCGCTGCTGCCCGAATCCACCACGACGATTTCGTCGGCGAACGCCAGGCTCTGCAGACAGGACGGGAGCGAATGGGCGGCATTCTGGGTGATCAGCACCGCACTGAGGGGCGCCGTCGCGGCGGGAGGAGGGGCAGAAGACATGCGCAAGCTATAATGGAGGCCAGCAGGGATTCTAAATCCCCCCGGCCCCGGCCCCAAGTCAAAAACCACCACCGCCGCCCCGATGCCCCAAATTCTTATGGTAAAGACCTCCTCCATGGGGGATCTGGTCCACAACTGCCCGGCCGTCACCGACATCCTGGCCCGCTTCCCCGAGGCCCGCATCGACTGGGTGGCCGAAGAAGCCTACGTTCCCATTCCCTCCCTGCACCCCGGCGTGCGCCGCGTCATTCCCATCGCCTGGCGCCGCTGGCGCAAGCAGTTGGGCCAGCGCCACGCCTGGCAGGAAATGGGGGAATTCCGCCGTGCCCTGCAGGCCCAGGCCTACGATTTCGTCCTCGACAGCCAGGGTCTGCTGAAGAGCGCCGCGGTGGACAAGCTGGCCCGGCTCGCTCCCGGCGGACGCATCGTCGGCGGCGACGCCCGCAGCATCAAGGAGCCTTTCGCCGCCCGCTTCTACGACCTGCGCCTGCCCATCAAATGGTCGCGCCATGTGGTGGACCGCTGCCGTGCCGTGGCTGCCGGCGCCCTCGGCTATGACCTGGATACGCCGCCGCGCTATGGCATCCAGGCTGAGCCCCTGGTGGCCGACTGGCTGCCCAGCCAGCCTTACGCCGTGCTGATGCACGCCGCCAGCCGCCCGCCCAAGCTGTGGGCCGAGGAGCACTGGGTCGCCCTGGGCCAGCGCCTGGCCCGGGACGGCATCGTCGCCGCCCTGCCCTGGGGCAGCCCCGAAGAGCGCCAGCGCAGCGAGCGCCTTGGGGCCCGGCTGCCCGGTTCCTTCATCCCGCCCCTGATGGACCTGGGCACGGCCGGCCGCTTTCTGGCCGGGGCCCGGGTGGTGGTGGGCCTGGACACGGGCTTCACCCACTTCGCCGCTGCCCTGGGACGCCCCACGGTCGGCATCTTCTGCGATTCGGACAGCGTGCAAGCGGCCGTCTTCGGCGACGCCTTCTGCGAAAGCTACGGCCAGAAGGGTGCGCCACCCAGTCTCGCCACCATCCTCGATGCCGTCGAGCGGGCCCTGGCCGGCTGACGCGCCATGGTTTCCCGCCTCCTGTACACCCTGCTGCTGCGCCTGGCCACGCCCCTGGTGCTGTTGCGCCTGCTGCGACGCAGCCGGCAGCAGCCGGAGTATCGCCGCCACTGGGGTGAACGCTTCGGCCTTAGCGGCGCGGCCATCCCGGGGCCGGTGATCTGGGTCCATGCCGTCTCCGTCGGCGAGACCCGGGCCGCCCAGCCCCTGCTGGCCGAACTACTGGCCCAGTATCCGCAGCACTCGATCCTGCTCACCGGCATGACGCCCACGGGCCGCGACACCGCCACCCAGGTGTTCGCCGCCCTGGGCCAGGACCACGCCCCGCGCCTCCATTACCGCTACCTGCCCTACGACTATCCCGGCGCCGTCGGCCGCTTCCTGGAGCGCTACCGCCCCAGCCTGGGCCTGCTCATGGAAACCGAGCTGTGGCCCAACCTGCTGCACCAGGCCCGGCACCATGGCGTCCCCATGCTGCTGGTCAATGCCCGCCTCTCGGCCCGTTCGGCCCGCGGCTACGGCCGCTGGCCCGGCCTGTTCGCCCCGGCCCTGGCCGGTCTCGACGGCATCGCTGCCCAGACCCCGGACGACGCAGCCCGCTTGCAAGGCCTCGGCGCCAAGCAGGTCAGCGTCTGCGGCAATCTCAAGTTCGACGTGCAGATCGCCCCGGCATTGCGGCAACAGGGACAGGACTGGCGCCGCCAGCTGGCCGGCCGCACCGTCTGGCTGGCAGCCAGCACCCGGGAGGGCGAGGAGGCCTTGATCCTGGACGCCTGCGCGGCCATGGACATTCCCGACCTGCTGCTCCTGCTGGTGCCGCGCCACCCCCAGCGCTTCGGCGAAGTCGAAGCACTGGTCCAGTCCAGGGGAATGAGCTTGGTGCGGCGCAGCCAAGGCCTGCCGACACCGGAAACCCGGGCCTGGCTGGGGGACAGCATGGGGGAAATGGCGGCCTACTTCAGTTGTGCCGATTTGGCCGTGATGGGGGGCAGTCTGCTGCCTTTCGGCGGCCAGAACCTGATCGAAGGGGCGGCCTGCGGCTGCCCCCTGCTGCTCGGCCCCCACACCTTCAACTTCGCCCAGGCGGCGGAGGATGCCGTCGCCGCCGGTGCCGCCCTGCGTCTTGAGGCCGGCCAATCCCTGGCCGGCACGGCCCAGGCCCTGCTGCGGGACAAAGAAAAACGCCGCATCATGTCCGATGCGGCGTCAGCCTTCGCGGCGGCCCACGGCGGGGCCACCGCCAGGACCATGGACCTGATCCGTTCCCTTATCGCGCCAGCAGGCCGTTGACCCGCTGCAGGTCCTCGTCGGTGAGGCTGCCGACCACGCCCTTGAGGCGCAGCTGGTTCACCAGGGTATCGAAACGGGCCTTGGCCAGGTCGCGCTGGGTCGAATAGACCTGTTGCTCGGCGTTCAGCACGTCGATGTTGATGCGCACCCCCACCTCGTAACCCAGCTTGTTCGAATCCAGGGCCGACTTGGAGGAGACCAGGGCTGCTTCCAGAGCCCGCACCTGGGCCAGGCCATTGACCACGCCCAGATAGTACTGACGTGCCCCCAGGGCCGCCTGACGGCGGGAATACTCCAGGGTCGAACGGGTCGCCTCGCGGCTGGCTTCGGCCTCACGCTGCTTGGAGAGCACGGCGCCGCCCTGGAACAGGGGAATGTTCAACTGCAGGCCGATGGCGGTGGAATCCTGCTCGTAGCCAACCCCCGGGAAGAGGGGGTTGGTCTGCACACCATTGGTCTGCACCGCATTGCTGCGGGTGGCCACCAGGTCCAGGGTGGGGAAATGACCGGCGCGCTGCTTGCTCACTTCCTTGTCCGTGATTTCCAGCTGGGCTTCCTGGATCTGCACCGCCAGGGCGTCCTTCTCGGCGGAAGCCACCCAGTCGTTCATGTTGGCGGGCTTGGGCGGCTCCAGGGTGGTGTCGGTACGCAGGGTGGCCAGTTCGCCCGCCTCCCGGCCGATGATGGCCTGCAGGTTGCGGCGCTTGATTTCCAGATCGCTTTCGGCGGCAATTTCCTGGGCGGTGGACAGGTCGTAGCGGGACTGGGCTTCGTGGGTGTCGGTGATGGTGGCAGTGCCCACCTCGAAGCTCTTCTTCGCCAGTTCCAGCTGCTGGGCAATGGCTGACTTCTGGGCCTGCAGGGAGCGCAGGTTCTCCTGGGCGTAGAGCACGTCGAAATAGGCCTGGGAGACGCGCAGGATCAGGTCCTGGCGGGCCTGGAGGAACTGGGCCTCGGCCTGGGCCACCTGCAGCTTGGCCTGATCGTACTGCATCCAGTTCTGCCAGCGGAACAGGGGCTGGCTGAGGCTGACGCTGTAGCCGTGGCTGTTGTACTGGCCCGTGGCGACGGCCGCACCCGACACCCGGCGCTGGTACTCCACGTCGTTCCACATGGTGTTCACGGACACACCCAGGGTCGGCAGCAGGCCGGCCCGGCCCTGGGGCAGCTTTTCGCGGCCGGCTTCCAGGGTGTGCTTGGCGGCGGTGAACTGGGCGTCGTTGTCCAGGGCCTCCTTGTAGATCTGCAGCAGGTCGGCCCCCTGGGCCGCGGCGGCGATGAACAGGGAGGACAGCAGCAGGGAAACAGCTTTCAGTTTCATGGACAGCCTTCAGTAGGTCGGCATGGACGGATCCACCACCTGGGCCCAGGCGTGCATGCCGCCGGACAGGTTGTGGATGGCGCTAAAACCGCGGTTCTCGAGGAACATCGCCACCTGCATGCTGCGTCCGCCATGGTGGCAGATCACCACAATTTCCTCGTCCCGGGGCAACTCGTCTGCCCGCACCGGCACCGTGGCCATGGGCATGGCCACCACGTCCGGCAGGGCGCAGATGGCAAGCTCCTCCGGCTGGCGCACATCCAGCAGCAGGGGGCGGGGGCGGGCCGGATCGGCCAGCCAGTCGGCGAGGGAGGAAACGGAAAGCTGGTTCATCAGGGGCAATCAGAAACGGAAACGCTCCTTGGCCGGCGCGTTCTGCAGGGGCGCCACCACGGTTTCGAAAAGATTGAGGCTGGCGAAGGTGGTCTCGCCGGTGCGGGTGACGATCTGGGCTTCCATCACCGGGGCCTCACCGACAAATACGGCCATGCGGCCGCCAACCTTGAGCTGTTGCAGCAGTTCTTCGGGCACCACCGGCAGGGAACCGGAAACGACGATGACGTCGTAGGGAGCGCCGGCGGCCCAGCCATGCACGCCATCACCCACTTCGACGGAAACGTTGCTGATGCCGGCCTTGGCCAGGTTGGCCTTGGCGGTCTTGGCGATGGCCGGGCTGATCTCGACGCTGGTCACCTGGTCGGCCTTGGCGGCGAGCAGGGCGGCCATGTAGCCGGAGCCGGTACCGATTTCCAGGACCTTGTCCTTGGGTTGCACGGCCAGTTCCTGCAGCAGCTTGGCTTCCATCTTGGGGGCCAGCATCACGGCGCCTTCGCCCAGGGGAATCTCCAGGTCGGCAAAGGCCAGGGCCTGATGGGCGGCGGGGACGAACTCCTCGCGCCGGACCTCGGACAGCAGGTCCAGCACATCCTGGTCCAGCACGTTCCAAGGCCGGATCTGCTGCTCGATCATGTTGAAGCGGGCTTGTTCCATGTTTTGCACTTGTTCCATCACGAGTCCCCGTCTGCGGTCGTTATATTAGCACTTACTAATATGTGGTTGGCGGAAAAAGGCGATTATAACTGAGGCCCCTGGCGACTGCCGGCCAGGGTTTCGTCCACCGTTTGCAGGGACTCCGCCGGTGCGGCAGGCTTGACCTTGTGCCAGGCGGCGTACAGGGCCGGCAGGAAAATCAGGGTGAGCAGGGTCGCCACGGTCAGGCCGCCCATGATGGCCACGGCCATGGGGCCGAAGAAGGCGCTGCGGGTCAGGGGAATCATGGCCAGGATGGCTGCCGCCGCCGTCAGCACGATGGGCCGCAGACGCCGCACCGTGGAATCGACGATGGCCTCCCAGCGGGGCTTGCCCGCCTTCTCGTCCTGGTCGATCTGGTCCACCAGGATCACCGAGTTGCGCATGATCATGCCGGAGAGGGCGATGGTGCCGAGCATGGCGACAAAGCCGAAGGGCTTGTTGAACAGCAGCAGGAACACGGTCACCCCTACCAGGCCCAGGGGCGCGGTCAGCAGCACCATGGCCACCTTGGAGAAGCTCTGCAGCTGCAGCATCAGCACCGTCAGCACCACCAGGAAGAAGAGGGGCACGCCGGCGGCAACGGAAGCGCCGCCCTTGGCCGACTCCTCCACGGCGCCACCCACTTCCAGGGTGTAGCCCAGGGGCAGGGAGGCCTTGATGGACTGCAGGGACTTCTCCACCTGGGCCGACACCACCGGCCCCTGCATGTGGCCGTAGATATTGCCGCGCACGGTGATGGTGGGCACCCGGTTGCGGCGCCAGACGATGCCTTCCTCGAAGCCGTACTCCAGGGTTGCCACCTGGGACAGGGGCACGGCCTTGCCGGCCCGGGTCGGCAGCATCAGATCCGGCAGCAGGGAGAGACGCCGCCGTTCCATTTCGGTACCGCGCAGATGCACATCCACCAGTTCGGCGCCGTCGCGGAACTCGGTGACGCTCTGGCCCTTGAGGGCGGTGTTGATCAGGTTGGCGATGTCGCTGGAGGTGACGCCCAGCAGACGGGCCTTGGACTGGTCCACGGTGAGGCGGACCACCTTGGCCGGCTCCTCCCAGTCCAGGTGCACATTGGCCAGGCTGGGATTGGCCCGCATCACCTGGGCCACCTCGTGGGCGTAGCCTCGCAGCACATTGAGATCGGGGCCGGCGACGCGGAACTGCACCGGGAAGCCCACCGGCGGGCCGTTCTCCAGACGGTTGATGGCCGCCCGCAGGCTGGGGAAGTCATGCTCGAAGAGATCGATCAGCTTGCTGCGCAGGGCCTCCCGTTCCGGCGACCCCTGGGTCAGGATGACAAACTGGGCGAAGTTCTTCTGCGGCATCTGCTGGTCCAGGGGCAGATAGAAGCGGGGGCTGCCGGTGCCGACGTAGGCCACCACATTGTCGATGCCGGGCTGCTCGGCCAGCCAGGACTCCAGGCGCTTGGCCTCGGCGTCGGCGGCATCCCAGGAGGCGCCCTCGGCCAGGCGCAGGTCCACGATCAGTTCGGGCCGGGTGGAATCGGGGAAGAACTGCTGCTGCACCATGCCGAAACCGACGATGGAGGCGACGAAGGCGCCCACGGTGATGCCGATCACCAGCCAGCGGCGCCGCACGCAGGCATCCACCAGGACGCGGAAGCGGCGATAGAAGGGCGTGGCGTAGATATCGTTCTCGCTGTGGGTGTGGGGCTCCTTGTGCAGCCAGCGTTCGAGCCAGGGCAGGCGGCGCATCAGCCAGCGGCTGAGGCGTCCCGGCTCCTGATGGGCCACCCGGTGGTGGGCGAAATCCGGCAGCAGCTTGTAGCCCAGATAGGGCACGAACAGCACCGCCGCCACCCAGGAAATGAGCAGGGCGATCACCGTCACCTGGAAGATGGAACGGGTGTACTCGCCGGTGGCGGAAGCGGCGGTGGCGATGGGCAGGAAGCCCGCGGCCGTAACCAGGGTGCCGGAGAGCATGGGCATGGCGGTGGATTCGTAGGCGAAGGAGGCCGCCTTGGCCCGGGCCCAGCCCTGTTCCATCTTGGTCGCCATCATTTCCACGGCGATGATGGCGTCGTCCACCAGCAGGCCCAGGGCCAGGATCAGGGCGCCGAGGGAAATCTTGTGCAGGCCGACACCGAAGATCTGCATGAAGAGGAAGGTGATGGCCAGCACCACCGGAATGGTGATGGCCACCACGATGCCGGTGCGCAGGCCGAGGGAAAGCAGGCTGACGCCGAGAACGATGATCACCGCCTCGATCAGGGAACGCACGAACTCATTGACCGAACGCTGCACCGCCTGGGGCTGGGAGGAGACGGTGTGCAGTTCCAGGCCCACCGGCAGGCGGTCCTGGATGGAGGCCACGGCACCGTCGAGACCGCCGCCGAGGCGGATGATGTCGCCGCCCTTGGCCATGGAGACGCCGATCAGCACCGCTTCCTTGCCCATGTAGCGGATCTTCTGGGTGGGCGGATCCTCATAGCCGCGGCCGATACTGGCGATGTCGCCCAGGCGCACCTCGCGGCCGTTGGCCCGCAGACGGGTTTCCCGCAGGGCCGTCAGGTCGTCGTAACGGCCGCTGACGTCGATGCGGATGTGCTCGCTTGGGGTATCGAAGCTGCCGGCCGCCAGCACCGCATTCTGGTTCTGCAGGGCGGCCACCACGGCGGCGCCGTCGATGCCCAGGGTGGCCAGCTTGGCGTTGGAGAGTTCGATATAGACCCGCTCCTTCTGCTCGCCGAAGAAATCCACCTTGGCCACGTCCTTCACCCGCAGCAGTTCGGCCCGGATGGCCTCGGCCTGGCGCTTCAGTTCCGTATAGCCGAAACCGTCGCCGACCACGGCGTAGAGATTGCCGTACACGTCGCCGAACTCGTCGTTGAAGGTGGGGCCCTCGATGCCCTTGGGCAGGGTGTAGCGCATGTCGCCCACCTTCTTGCGCACCTGGTACCAGATGTCCGGCACCGCCGCGGCGGGCGTCGCGTCCTTGGCCTGGAAGAAGATCATGGATTCGCCGGGCCGCGAATAGCTGCGGATGATGTCCGCGTAAGGCACGGACTGCAGGGTCTTCTCGATCTTCTCGGTGACCTGGCGCTCCACCTCCTGGGCGCTGGCGCCGGGCCAGGCGGTGCGCACCACCATGACCTTGAAGGTGAAGGGCGGATCTTCCGACTGGCCCAGTTTGGAATAGGCCAGCAGACCCACCAGGGTCAGGGCCACCATGAAATAGAGCACCAGGGCCGGATGCCGCAGGCCCCACTCGGAAATGTTGAAGCGTTTCACTTGGCGGACTCCGCCGGCTTGGCCGCCACCGGGGTCGCAGCCACGGGGCCGGCCCCACCGCCGCCCACCATGGGCAGGGGCACGGTGCTCGGCTCCACGGCTCGCACCAGTTGGCCGGGTTGCAGCTTGTGCACGCCGGCGATGACCACCCGCTCACCCCGGGCCAGGCCCTTTTCCACCACCACGCCGTCCTCCCGGAAGGGCCCGGTGGTAACGCTGCGGGGCTGCACCTCGCCGCTCTGGGGATTGACCACCCACACCGTGTTCTTGCCGTCCAGACGGGTCAGGGCCGCGGTGGGCACCAGCAGGGGCGCCTCGGCGCTGCCGATGAGCACGCCGGCGGTCATGCCCAGGCGCAGGCCTGCATCCGGCTCCAGCACGGTGACCTTGACCTGGAAGCTGCGGGTGGCGGCGTCGGCTGCCGGCGCCACTTCCCGCACCCGTGCAGCGTAGGACTGGTCCTGGTTGGCCCACAGGCGGATGACGGCGCTGGTGCCGGGCTCGATGCCCTTCATGCGGCCTTCCGGCACCGCCACCACCACTTCCTTGTCGCCCGCCAGGGCCAGGCGGATGGCCGGCTGGCCGGCGCTGACCACCTGCCCCGGCTCCACCTTGACGTCGGTCACCACCCCGTCCTTTTCCGCCACCAGGTCGGTGTAGCCGGCCTGGTTGCCGGTCACCGCGGCCTGGGCCCGCGCCTGGTCGAGGCGGGCCTGGGCGGCCTTGAACTGGGCCTCCCGGCTGTCGAAGGCGCTCTGGGAGATGAACTGTTTTTCCAGCAGCTTCTTCTGCCGCTCGTATTCCGCCTTGGCCACCAGGAAGTCGGCTTCGGCCGCCTTGGTCTGGGCATTGGCAGCAGCAGCCGAGAGGCCCGCATCCACCGGGTCCAGGCGGGCGAGAATCTGTCCTTTTTTCACCACGGCGCCGATGTCCACCTTGCGCTCAATCACCTTGCCGCCGATGCGGAATCCCTGATCGGTCTCGTAGCGGGCTCGCACCTCGCCCACCCACAGCATGTCGCTCTGGCCGGCGGCACCCACCACCTGGGTCAGGGCCGGGCGAGGCTCGGGCGCCTTGGGCGCCTCCTTGCCGCAGGCGGCCAGGACCATGGCCGTGGCGGCCAGCAGCACGAAGGAAGGGATGTTTTTCATGGGGAGGACTCCGGAAGGGGCGGCGCTCACGGCCGCAGGCCCTTGATCAACAAATCGAAATGGGTGTCGAGGAAACGGACGGGGTCCCGCTCCTCCTCGGCGCAGCAGGGACCGATGGAATAGCGCCACACGGCCAGCATCAGGATCGGCGCGAAGATGACGTCCACCGCCATGCCCACATCCACGGGACGGAACTCGCCCTGATCCATGCCGCGCTGCAGGGCCTCCCGCAGCAGGGCGCGGCCCGGGTCGATGACGTTCTCCCGGTAGAACGCCGCCACCTTGGGGAAGTTGCCGGCCTCGGAAACCATCAGCTTGGGTACGCCGCCCAGGGGACTTTCCCCCAGCAGCTCCCACCAGCCGAGCAGCAGGCAGCGCAGCAGTTCGCTGGCCGAGCCCTGATGCTCCTCCAGCATGGTGCGGCCCTCGTTCATGGCCGGAATGATGCCTTCCCGGATCACCGCCTCGAACAGGGCTTCCTTGCTGTCGAAATAGAGATACAGCGTGCCCTTGGAGACGCCGGCCCGGGCGGCGATGTCCTCCAGCCGGGTGGCGGCGAAACCGCGTTCGGTAAACAGTTCCAGGGCAGCCGCCGTCAGCTCCTGGGGGCGGGCTTCCTTGCGGCGGCGGCGGGGTGGATCGGCGGAATCACAGAGAGACATGGGAATACATTACTGACTGACCGGTCAGTAATGTATTGAAAAGGGAAGGCCCGGTCAACCCACCGCCAGCCCGCCCCTTTTCCCTTGATGCCGCCTCTTCCTTTCGCTGACAAAGGGCCACGCCCCAGGCCGGCCCTACGGCCAATGACGGAACCTGGCCTGGCACCTAAGCAGTGATCTTCTCCGGGCATGCGCCCCGTCCAGGTGCATCTTGTATGCAAGTTCGACTGCCGCCGCCGGCGCGGCAAAAAATACAATTTGCCAACTAGCAGAGCACATTCAAGCGACTAGGAAATACATCGGCGCTCCGGCCCGGATTGGCACGTTGCATGCAATTCATGGACTGTCTCCCCAACCTAGGAGTAGTCGATGAAACCCCGCAATTTCAAGCTTCGCCACTGGCTGGCAGCCCTCCCTCTGAGCTTCGCCCTGCATGCAGGACTGCATGCAGAAACGGTGGCCCGCTACGGCATTTCCATGGCCGACATTCCCCTCACCACCGGCCAGCCGGACCGGGGCGCCGGCGCCTACCAGTTCACCGGCCACACCCTGTACGACCCGCTGATCGCCTGGGAAGCCAATGTGGGCAACCGCCCCGGCAAGCTGGTGCCCGGCCTGGCCACAGAGTGGAAGGCAGATCCGAAGGACAACAAGAAGTGGCGCTTCACCCTGCGCAAGGGCGTCAAGTTCCATGACGGCTCCGAATTCACTGCCGACGCGGTGATCTGGAACCTGGACAAGGTCCTGGCGGAAAAGTCGCCCCAGTTCGACGCCAAGCAGAGCGCCCAGGTGCGCCCGCGCATTCCCTCCATCGCCTCCTACCGCAAGGTCGGTCCCTACGAGGTGGAGATCACCACCAAGGAAGTGGACGCCCTGTTCCCCTACCAGTTGCCCTGGTTCCTGGTCTCCAGCCCGGCCCAGTGGGAAAAGCTGGGCAAGGACTGGAACAAGGTGGCCAGCCAGCCCTCCGGCACCGGCCCCTTCAAGCTGGACAAGCTGGTTCCCCGGGAGCGGGCCGACCTGGTGAAGAACGCCGCCTACTGGGACAAGAGCCGCCTGCCCAAGACCGACCGCATCGTCCTGCTGCCCATCCCCGACGCCATGACCCGGGCCAACGCCCTGCTCAACGGCCAGGTGGACATCATCGAGACGCCGCCGCCGGACGTGCTGCCCCAGCTCAAGGCCGGCGGCTTCAAGCTGGTGCAGAACGTCACGCCCCACGTCTGGCCCTACCACTTCTCCACCTACCCGGGCTCGCCGTGGACCGACATCCGGGTGCGCAAGGCGGCTAACCTGGCCATCGACCGGGATGCGGTGGTCAAGCTGATGAGCGGCCTGGCCACCCCGGCCAAGGGCCAGGTGGACGCCACCAGCCCCTGGTTCGGCAAGCCCAACTTCAAGATCGGCTACGACCTGGCCGCCGCCCGCGCCCTCATGGCCCAGGCCGGCTACGGCCCCTCCAAGCCCCTCAAGGCCAAGGTCATCATCGCCCAGGGCGGCACCGGCCAGATGCTGTCCCTGCCCATGAACGAGTTCGTGCAGCAGAGCTTGGCGGAGATCGGCATCGAGGTGACCTTCGAAGTGGTGGAGCTGGAGAACCTGTACCGCCACTGGCGTGCCGGGGCCAAGGCCGACATCAACGCCGGCAAGGGCATCACCGCCATCAACCTGGGCTACGTCACGGCCGACCCGTTCTACGCCATCACCCGCTTCACCGACAGCCATTACGTGGCGCCCAACGGGGTGAACTGGGGCGGCTACAACAACCCCAAGGTTGACGCGGCCCTGGAAAAGATCCGCACCACCTTCGACAGCAAGACCCAGGACGGCCTGCTCGCCTTCGTGCACCAGAGCATGGTGGACGACGCCCAGATGCTGTGGGTGGTGCATGACGTGAATCCCCACGCCCTGTCGCCCAAGGTCAAGGAGTTCATCCAGGCCCAGCACTGGTTCCAGGACCTCACCACCATCCGCATGTAATCCCCACCGGGCCGGGGTTAGCCCCGGCCCATGACGGAAAGCCCGCCATGTTTGCCTACATCCTGAAACGGCTGATCTACGCCATCCCCATCGCCCTCAGTGTGACGGTGGTGTCCTTCGTCCTCGTCTATCTGGCCCCGGGCGACCCCCTCAACGCCATTGCCCCGGCCGACGCGCCGGAAGAGGTGATCCAGGCCTTGAAGAGCGCCTATGGCCTGGACAAGCCGGTGCCCGTGCAGTACGGCCTGTGGCTGATGCGCGCCGTGCAGGGCGACCTGGGCCTGTCCATCGCCTCGGGCCGGGAAGTCACCGCCGAAGTGCTCAGCGCCGTCAGCAACACCCTGCTCCTGGCCGGCATGGCCGCCGCCATCGGCGTCGTGCTCGGCTGCATCCTCGGTGCCCTTGCCGGCTACCGCCACGGTACCTGGATCGACAAGGCGGCCACCGCCCTCTCCGTGGTCGGCGTCAGCATCCCCCACTACTGGCTGGGCCTGGTACTGACCATCCTCTTTTCCATCTGGCTGCCCTGGTTCCCGGCCATGGGCGCCGGCCCCGGCGGCTCCGGCGAATGGCTGTGGGACCTGGAGCACCTGCGCTACCTGGTGTTACCGGCCCTGACCCTGTCGGTGATCCCCATGGGCATCATCACCCGCACCGTGCGGGCCCTGGTGGCCGACATGCTGGGCCAGGAATTCGTCACCGCCCTGCGCGCCCGGGGCCTCTCCGGCGGTGCCGTCTTCCGCCACGTGGCCAAGAACACCGCCCCCACCGTGCTGGCCGTGGCCGGCCTGCAGATCGGCTACCTGATGGGCGGCTCCATCCTGGTGGAGACGGTCTTCGCCTGGCCCGGCACCGGCTTCCTTCTCAACACCGCCATCTTCCAGCGGGACATCCCCCTGCTCCAGGGAACCATCCTGGTGCTGTGCATGTTCTTCGTGGTGCTCAACCTGCTGGTGGACATCCTGCAACCCCTGATCGACCCGCGCATGGGCCGCAGCTGAAAGAGGAACGACCATGTCCGCAACCCTTCCCCTCCCCCTGCCGGCCGCTGCGGCGCCGGCCCAGCCCAGCCGCAGCTACTGGACCGTGGTGTGGCGCCAACTACGGCGCGACCCCATGGCCATGGCCAGCGCCGCCGTGCTGCTGCTGATCGTCGGCGCCGCCGTCTTCGCGCCCTGGCTGGCCCCGGCCGATCCCTACAAGGCCAGCATGATCAAGCGCCTGCTGCCCATCGGCAGCCCCGGCTTCCTTCTCGGCACCGACGAGCTGGGCCGCGACCTGCTCAGCCGCCTCATGCACGGCGGCCGCCTCTCCCTGCTCATGGGCGTGGTGCCGGTGCTGGCGGCCTTCGGCATCGGCACCACCATCGGCCTCCTGGCGGGCTACGTCGGCGGCCGGGTGAACATGGCCATCATGCGCGTGCTCGACATCTTCTACGCCTTCCCCTCGGTGCTGCTGGCGGTGGCCATCTCCGGCGCCCTGGGGCCAGGCATGAGCAACAGCCTGATCGCCCTGACCCTGGTCTTCGTGCCCCAGGTGGTGCGGGTGGCCGAGAGCGTCACCACCCAGGTGCGCCAGCTGGACTACATCGAGGCGGCGCGCATGAGCGGCGCCGGGGCCTTCTCCATCATCCGCACCCATGTGCTGGGCAATGTGCTGGGACCGGTCTTCGTCTATGCCACCGGCCTCCTCAGCGTCAGCATGATCCTGGCCTCGGGCCTGTCCTTCCTCGGTCTCGGGGTGAAGCCGCCGGAACCCGAGTGGGGCCTCATGCTCAACACCCTGCGCTCGGCCATCTACAGCAATCCCTGGGTCGCCGCCCTGCCCGGCGTGCTGATCTTCGTCACTTCCATCGCCTTCAACCTGCTCGCTGACAGCGTGCGCTCCGCCATGGACATCCGCAAATGAACGCCGCCCTCGCCCCCACGCCCGCCCCCCACGACATGGGCGGCCCCGCCCAGCCCCTGCTCATCGTGCGCGACCTGAAGAAGCACTTTCCCGTGCGCAGCAGCCCCCTGGACCGGGAACGCAAGTTCGTCCACGCCGTGGATGGGGTGAACTTCTCCGTCCCCAAGGGCAAGACCCTGGGCATCGTCGGCGAATCCGGCTGCGGCAAATCCACCACCGCCCGCCTGGTGGCCCGGCTGATGCCCGCCGATGCGGGCGAGCTGATCTTCGACGGCGAGGGGGTGGAGGAATTCCGCGGCCTGCGCCTCAAGGAGTTCCGTCGCAACCTGCAGATGGTGTTCCAGGATTCCTTCGCCTCCCTCAATCCCCGCCTCACCATCGCCGAAACCATCGCCTACGGGCCCAGGGTGCACGGCATCGCCCGGGCCGACCACCAGGCCAGGGAACTGCTCGACCGGGTGGGGCTGGACCCGAGCCACTTCGCCGGCCGCTATCCCCACGAGCTGTCCGGCGGCCAGCGGCAGCGGGTGAACATCGCCCGGGCTTTGGCCTTCGACCCGCGCCTGGTGATCCTGGACGAGGCCGTGGCGGCCCTCGACAAGTCGGTCCAGGCCCAGGTGCTCAACCTGCTGCAGGAGCTGAAGGCGGAGCGCCAGCTCACCTATCTCTTCATCTCCCACGACCTGCACGTGGTGCATTACCTGTCGGACTACGTGATGGTGATGTACCTGGGCCAGGTCATCGAGAGCGGCCCGGTGGAGCGCATCTACGGCCATCCGGCCCATCCCTACACCCGGGCCCTGCTCTCCGCCGTGCCCTCCATGGACCCGGAGCACCGCACCCAGGCCTCGCCCCTGGCCGGCGACCCGCCCAACCCCATCAACCCGCCCAGCGGCTGCCGCTTCCGCGACCGCTGCCCCCACGCCCACGCCGTCTGCGCCAGCGCCACGCCGGCCCTGCGGGACATGGGCCGCCATAGCGAGCACCTGGCGGCCTGCCATCTCAACGATCCCGCTTCCGGCCACCCGGAAGCCCACCAGGAGCAACGTCCATGAGCGCCCCCCTCGTCTCCATCCAGGATCTGACCGTGCAGTTCCACGGCGCCCGCCGCGCCAGCGCCCTCAACCAGGTGAGCCTGGAACTGGGCCAGGGCGAAGTGCTGGGCCTGCTGGGGGAATCGGGCTCGGGCAAGAGCGTCACCCTGCGCACCCTGCTGCGCCTGCACCCGGAGCGCCACACCCGCACCGCCGGCCGCATCCGGGTGGACGGCCAGGACGTGCTGGCCCTGCGCGGCCGGGAGCTGGACCGCTACCGGGGCGGCACCGTCTCCATGGTGTTCCAGGAGCCGGGCCTGGCCTTCGACCCGGTGTACACCATCGGCCAGCAGATCAGCGAGGCGGTGCGGGTGCACGAGGGCGTGGACCAGGCCACCGCCGCCGCCCGGGCCCTGGCCATGCTGGAGCGGGTGCAGATTCCCCAGGCCCGCCGCCGCTTCGACGCCTATCCCCACGAGCTGTCCGGCGGCATGCGCCAGCGCGCCATGATCGCCCTGGCCCTGGCCTGCAAGCCCAAGCTGCTGCTGGCGGACGAGCCCACCACCGCCCTCGACGCCACGGTGCAGATCCAGATCCTGCTGCTGTTGCGGGAGCTGCAGCGGGAAACCGGCATGTCGGTGATTTTCGTCACCCACGACATCGGCGCCGCGGTGGAGGTGGCCGACCGCATCGCCGTCATGTACGCCGGCCGCATCGTCGAGCAGGGCCCGGTGGGCCAGCTGGTGCACCAGCCCTGCCACCCCTACACCCGGGGCCTGCTGGCGGCCACCGTCGGCCACGAACACCGGGGCCGGCCCCTGGAGGCCATCCCCGGCTCGCCGCCGGACCTGGCCGCCCTCCCCCCGGGCTGCAGCTTCGCCCCCCGCTGCAGCCACGCCAGCGAGCGCTGCCACCGCGACATCCCGCCCCTGGAGCAGCAGGGCGCCCGCACCCTGGCCTGCTGGCATCCGGTGCGCCTGCTGGGGGAGGCCGCCTGATGGAAAGCGCCATCCACACCGCCGCCCCGCCGGAGGCCGGGCGCAGCCGGGGCAGCCTGGCGGAGGATGTCTGCCGCAGGATTGCCGACGAGATCGTCCTCGGCCAGCTGGCCCCCGGCACCCGCCTGGACGAAGTGACCCTGGCCGCCCGCTTCGCCGTCTCCCGCACCCCGGTGCGGGAGGCCCTCAAGCAGCTGGCCATCATGGGCCTGGTGGAGACCCGCCCCAACCGGGGCTCGGTGGTGGCCGCCCTGTCGGTGGAACAGCTCAACCACATGTTCGAGGCCATCGCCGAACTGGAGGCCGCCTGCGCCCGCCACGCCGCCCTGCGCATGAGCGAGGCGGACCGGGCCGCCATGCGCCAGCACCACGCCGAGGGCCGGGCCGCCATGCAGGCCGGCGACATCGAGCGCTACGAGGCGGCCAACGTCGCCCTCCACGCCACCATCATCCGCGGCTGCTACAACCCGGTACTGATCGACATGGCCACCAGCCTGCGGGACCGGGTCTCCAGCTTCCGCCGCACCCAGTTCCGTAACCTGGAACGCATGAGCGAATCCTTCGAGGAGCACTCGGTGATCGTGGAGGCCATCCTGGCCCACGACGTCATCACCACCTACCGGGAAATGCGCTCCCACCTCATCTCCGCCCGCAGCGCCACCACCCGGGCGGCGCCGGCCTGGGGCAACGCCCCGGCCGCTGCTGCCGCCCCCCTCCCGCCCGACCCCCTGCCCTGATCGCGAAAGGCCATTCCATGAATCCCGTACTCGGAACCCGCGGCGCCGTCGTCGCCTCCCATTCCCTGGCCGCCCAGGCCGGGCTCGACATCCTGCGCGAAGGCGGCAACGCCATCGAGGCCACCATCGCCGTGGCCGCCACCCTGGCCGTGGTCTATCCCCACATGACCGGCATCGGCGGCGACGGCTTCTGGCTGCTGCACGCCCCCGGCCAGCCGGTGCGCTCCATCGACGCCTGCGGCGCCGCCGGCGCCCAGGTCACCCCGGAGCTCTACGGCAACCTGGAAAGCATTCCCTGGCGCGGTCCCCTGGCCGCCAACACGGTGGCCGGCACCGTCTCCGGCTGGGCCGCCGCCCACGCCCACAGCCGGGCGGCCTGGGGCGGACGCCTGCCCCTCTCCCGCCTGCTGGAAAGCGCCATCCACTATGCCCGCCACGGCTTCCCCGTGACCCGCAGCCAGCAGGACAACACCCGGGCCAAGCTGGCGGAACTGCGGCAGCAGCCGGGCTTTGCCGCCGCCTTTCTCAACCACGGCCAACTGCCGGTGTACGGCCAGCAGCACCGTTTCCCCCGCTTGGCGGAGACCCTGGAGCAGCTGGGCCGGGCCGGGGCGGAGGACTTCTACCGGGGTGACCTGGCCGGCGTCATCGCCCGGGACCTGGCCCGGGTGGGCAGCCCCGTCAGCGGCGCCGACCTGGCCGCCCACCGGGCCTCCCTGCAGGACCCGCTGGCAGTGAAGCTCTCCGTCGGCACCGTGTACAACCAGGCGCCACCGACCCAGGGCGTGGCCTCCCTGCTCATCCTCGCCATCTACGACCGCATCCGCCGGGAGGGCTGGAATCCCGACAACGCGGAGGGCATCCACGCCCTGGTGGAGGCCACCAAGCAGGCCTTCCTGCAGCGGGACCGCCACGTGGGCGACCCGGGCTCGATGCAGATAGATCCCCGGGAGTTGCTGGCAGACGGATTGGTGGAACGCCTGGCCGCCGCCATTCCCCTGGAACAGGCCAGCCCCTGGCCGGCCCCCATGTCGGATGGCGACACCACCTGGATGGGCGCCATCGACGGCGCCGGCCGGGCGGTGAGCATGATCCAGAGCATCTACTTCGAATTCGGCAGCGGCGTGGTGCTGCCCGAGAGCGGCATCTGGTGGCAGAACCGGGGCTGCTCCTTCGACCTGCGCCCGGGCCGGCTGCGCACCCTGGCCCCGGGCCGCAAGCCCTTCCACACCCTCAATCCGGCCCTGGCCCAGCTGGACGACGGCCGCCTGCTGGTCTACGGCACCATGGGCGGCGAGGGCCAGCCCCAGACCCAGGCCGCCGTCTTCTCCCGCTACGTCTGGGGCGGCCACAACGTGCGTTCCGCCGTGGCGGCGCCGCGCTGGCTGCTGGGCCGCACCTGGGCCGAGCAGAGCACCACCCTGAAACTGGAATCCCGCTACGACCCGGCCCTGGTGGAACGACTGCGGGCCATGGGGCATCCGGTGGAAATGGCCGGCGACTTCGACGAACGCATGGGCCACGCCGGCGCCCTGGTGCTGCACCCGGAGGGCTGGATCGAGGGCGGCGAGGACCCCCGCAGCGACGGCTGCGTGGCGGCCTGGTAAGGCGTCACGGACATTTCCCCAGGGAGACAACACGATGGGATTCAAATTCGACTGGTTCATGAAGGGCATGCTGGGAGCGGTGCTGCTGGCCTTCCTCTGGCCCGAGCCCGGCGCCAAGGGCGGCTTCCTGCAGCCGGAGCTGCTCAACAAGCTGGGGGTGGCCCTGGTCTTTTTCCTCAACGGCCTGGCCCTGTCCCTGGCCTCGATGAAGGACGGCGCCCTGCGCTGGCGGGTGCACCTGCTGGTCCAGTGCAGCACCTTCCTCCTCTTCCCCCTGCTGGGCGTCGCCCTGCTGTGGGGCAGCGCCGGCTGGATGGCGGCGCCACTGCAGATCGGCTTTTTCTACCTGTGCGCCCTGCCTTCCACCGTCTCCTCCTCGGTGGCCCTGACCATCGCCGCCCGGGGCAATGTGGCGGCGGCGGTTTTCAACGCCACCCTCTCCAGCCTCATCGGCGTGCTGCTGACGCCCCTGTGGATGGCCTGGGTGCTGCACCAGAGCGGCGGCAATTTCGCCGTCGGCCCGGTGATCGTGGATCTGCTGCTGTGGGTGGTGCTGCCCCTGGTCCTGGGCCAGTTCAGCCGCCCCCTGCTGAAGGATTGGGCCAGCCGGCACAAGGGCCTGCTGCAGAAGGTGGACCGCATCACCATCCTGCTGCTGGTCTACACCTCCTTCGCCGACACGGTGAAGGAAGGGGTGTGGTCCCGCTACAACCCCCTGCTGCTGCTGCAGACGGTGGCCGGCTGCGCCCTGCTCTTCCTCCTCGTGCTGGCCCTCACCCAGTGGGGCGCGCGGTTGCTGGGCATGCCCCGGGGAGACCGTATCGCCAGCGTCTTCTGCGGCTCGAAGAAGACCCTGGCCTCGGGCGTGCCCATGGCCCACCTGATCTTCGGCGCCAATCCGGCCATCGGCCTCATCCTGCTGCCGATCATGATCTACCACCCGTTGCAGCTGCTGGCCGGCGGCATGCTGGCCCAGCGCTGGAGTAGTGCCGAGGCCGCCCCTAGCTAGCCCGGCGCACCTGCCAGGCAGGGCGGCCACCGGCCATCAGGTCGGCGGCGCCCAGGCGGTACTCGGCCCCGTCCGCCGCCAGCACGGCCAGGGGACGGGAGGGCGACGTCCCCTCCAGCAGGGACTGGAACGCCACCCCGGCGGGAGCCGGCCAGTGGCCCAGCAGCACCTGGCTGCGGGCATCGTAGAGGCTGAGGCCGGCCACATCCAGCACCCACAGGCGCTCCGCGGCCCCATCCAGGCCCAGGGCACGGATGCTGCGCCGGGGGCCCGGCGCCAGGGTGGCCACCGGCACCGGCAGGTCGCCCCGCAGGCGGAACACCCGCACCTGGCCGTTGCGCTGGTCCGCCAGATAGAGCAGGCCGGCCTCCCGCCACTCCGCCCGGCTCATGCCCGGCATCGTCTCCGCCGTACCGGCACCGCCCGCCCCGATGCCGGCCCCCAGCAGCAGGGCGGCGGCGGCAATGGCCAGGGCACAGCCCACCAGCAGCAGGGGAAAGGGCAGACGGGGATGGAGGTGCTCGTGACAGGCCATGGCGGGCTCCTTGGGCCAAACGACAATGGGAGACCTGACAATAGCGAACACTTTTTTCCATCGGAATATACAATCAGCCCATCCGACCGCGACACTGTTCCGGTGAAAACACCGGGCCAATCCCGTCCCAGGAGCGAACAGATGCTGAACCTCTCCCTCAATCCCGATTCCCCCCAGCCCCTGGTGGACCAGATCGTCGCCGGCGTCCGCGCCCGCATCGAGGACCGGCTGCTGCGCCCCGGCATGCGCCTGCCGCCCATCCGCCACTTCGCCGACAACCACGGCGTCAGCCGCTTCACCGTGGTGGAGGCCTACGACCGGTTGGTAGCCCAGGGCCTGCTCAAGTCCCGCCGCGGTTCCGGCTTCTATGTCGAGGCCCGCAGCCTGCCCCAGGCCGCGGCGGAGCCGGTGGCCGGCCAGGTGGCCCGGGCCTTCGACAACGCCGGGGTGCTGCACCAGAGCCTGGAGGATTCGCCCAACCGGCTCAAGGTGGGCGTCGGCTGGCTGCCGCCGGAATGGCACGACCAGGAAGGGGTGCGGCGCCAGCTGCGGGCCCTGGCCCGGCGCGACGAGGTCAAGCTGACCTGCTACGGCACGCCCCTGGGCTTCGCCCCCCTGCGGGAACAGGTACGGCTCAAGCTGGCGGACCTGGGCATCGCCGCCCAGCCCGGCCAGATCATGCTCAGCCACGGCGCCACCCAGGGCCTGGACCTGCTCATCCGCCTGCTGCTCAAGCCCGGCGACTGCGTCTTCGTGGACGACCCGGGCTACTGGAACCTGTTCGCCAACCTGCGCCTGCACGGGGTGCAGCTGGTGGGCGTGCCCTGGGGCCAGGACGGCCCCGACCCCCAGGCCCTGGAATCCCTGCTGGCGGAACACCGGCCCCGGGCCTTCTTCACCCATTCGGTGCTGCAGAATCCCACCGCCTGCAACCTCTCGCCGGCCAACGCCTTCCGCATCCTGCAGCTGGCGGAGAAGCACGATTTCCTGCTGGTTGAGGACGACACCTACGGCGACTTCCATCCCGGCGGCGCCACCCGCCTGTCCACCCTGGACCAGTTGCAGCGGGTGGTCTACGTCGGCAGTTTCTCCAAGACCCTCTCGGCCAACCTGCGGGTGGGCTTCGTCGCCGGCCGGCCGGACCTGATGGCGGCCCTCACCGACGTCAAGATTGTCAGTTGCGTCTCCACCTCGGAAGTGGCGGAACAGCTGGTCTACGAAATGCTCACCGCCGGCCACTACCGCAAGTACCTGGAGCGCATCCACGGCCGCCTGCGGGAAGCGGCGGACAAGACCCTGCGCCTGCTGGAACGGGTGGGCATGGAGGCCTACGCCGAACCGGCCGGCGGCATGTTCGTCTGGGCCCGGGCGCCGGGCCTGGAGGACGCGGCGCGGCTGGCCACCCAGGCCGCGGCGGCGGACATCATGCTGGCCCCGGGCCACATCTTCCGGCCCCAGCTGCAGGCCTCGCCCTGGATCCGCTTCAACGTGGGCTACACCCAGGACCCGCGCCTGGAACGCTTCCTCGGCGAGACCCTGGGCCGGGGCTGAAACGACGCCGGGCGCCCTCAGGCGCCCGGCGGTCAAACATCCATGAAGAAACCGGCGCTTAGCGCGATTCCTTGATCAGGCGGCCGTTGGAGGGCTGCACCGGGCGGGCGTTGTTGCGGTAGAGGCGGGAGAAGATGGCGATCTGCTGGGCCGAAACCTGCACCGGCTGCTGCATCACCAGCCACAGCACGCCTTCGCTGCAGGGCGGCGTGGTGAGGGAACCCATGTAGGTGTAGTAGCCGCGCTTTTCCGGCAGCAGCTGGTTGAGGTCCACCGCCGCGTCGGGCGGCAGCACTTCCTGGTTCTTCTCCAGGGGAATGTAGTTCCACAGGGTCTGGATCACCGGGTGTTCCTGGGCGCCCTTCTCCAGCAGCACCGCCACCACCGCCAGCTGGTTGTCGTCGGAGCGGTGCACCATGTGGGCCACCATGTCGAAGGCCTTGCCGTTCACCCGCTCTTCCGAGGGCCGGTGGAAGTGCACCTGGACCAGGTCGTAGGTCTTGCCCAGATGGGTCAGGCTGCCGTGGCCGAAGGAGGCCTGCAGGGTGTGGCCGTTGTCCACCAGGCGGAAGCGGGTGGGCCGGTAGGAAAACTCGATGGGCGGCAGATCGACGCGGATGCCGTCCCAGATGTCGATGGGCGACTGGCGCCGGCCCTTGTCGCAGGTGGCGAAATCGGGCTTGAGGCGGCCCCAGAAGTCCGGCCCGCCTTCCCCTTCGTAGGACCAGTGGATGGCGTGGTGCTGCTCGGCCCCCTCCAGCCCCTCCGGCTTGGCAGCGGGGCGGGGCTTGGCCGCCCGGGGTGCCGCCGCCGTGTAGGGCGCCGGACGCGGGGCGTAGGCCGGTGCTGCCTGGGGCTTCTGGATTTCCATGTGCTCCAGGCTCTTCACCGGGGTCGGCGCCTGGGTGGATTCCCGTTGCACCGCCTTCTTCACCATCTCCTCGTTGGCCTTCTTCAGCTCCTCGGCCGCCACATTGGCCTTGGCCACGGTAGCCTGGGTCAGCTTGCGCATGTCCGCCGCCGTGGTGGGCCGGCAGATGTCCCGCAGCAGCTTGTCGTCCAGGGTGTTGGCGCGCACCGGCATGTCGGTGGCCACCTTGATTTCCTCTTCCCGCAGCAGTTCGCCGCTGGCCTTCACATAGACCCGCTTCAGGGTGGCGTAGGTGCGGTTGCTGCAGTCGTAACGGCCCAGGGCCTCGATGCTGCGGTAATTGCTGGCGCTCTGGGCGTCGGGCAGGTCCTTCTCCAGGACGATGCGGCCCCAGGCCGAAACCTTGCCCGACTCGTCCCGCTTGATGCTGGCCCGGTCCACCTCGATGCGCTTGCCGGGCTCGGTGGAGATGGCCTGCCAGGTGCGGCCGTCGTCGCCCACCTTGGTCGGCGCCGCGCTCGGGGCGGCCTGCAGCAGGCCGGCCGTCAGCAGCAGGGCCGAAGTCAGCGCTCCCCGGGTCAGGGAGGCGGGGGCGGAAATGGAATTTGTCTCGAGGGCGGGCATGGCGCGTCTCTCTGCTCGTTATTTTGGGCTAACGTTACTCTGACGGATGGCAAAAGAAAAACTTTAGGCCCGGCTCGGCTTTTCTTGCATTTTCCCAGGCTTTCCAGTAACTTGCGCCCGTACCTTGGGGGTGCCTGAAAGCCTTGGAAATACTGGCTTCCGGCTGAGAAATACCCTTATGACCTGTACGGGTAATGCCGTCGTAGGGAAAGCGTCGCCGGGCCGCCTCTTGCGCCCTCCCCCGCCCCTCCTTGCACCTTTGCCTGACCGGGTCCGTCCCGCCGGCCTCCCGGCCGCGCTACCGCACCCCCTCCCCAGCAAGGAGACACCATGAACGCCAACGACAAATTCATTGCCACCGCCGCCCAAGTGGACGAAGCGGCGGTCCAGCCCCTGCCCAATTCCCGCAAGATCTACGTCGAGGGCTCCCGCCCCGACATCCGGGTGCCCATGCGGGAAATTTCCCAGGCCGACACCCCCACCGGTTTCGGCGGCGAGAAGAACCCGCCCATCTACGTCTACGACTGTTCCGGCCCCTACACCGACCCCAACGCCAAAATCGACATCCGTTCCGGCCTGCCGGCCCTGCGCCAGCAGTGGATCGAGGAGCGGGGCGACACCGAGGTGCTGCCCGACCTGACCAGCGAATACGGCCGCCAGCGGGCCGCCGACCCGGCCCTGGACGAACTGCGCTTCCCCGGCCTGCACCGCAAGCCCCGCCGCGCCAAGGCCGGCGCCAACGTCAGCCAGATGCACTACGCCCGCAAAGGCATCATCACCCCGGAAATGGAATACGTGGCCATCCGGGAAAACCTGAACCGCCAGCAGTACCTGGAAAACCTGCGCAACACCGGCCCCATGGGCGAAAAGATGGTCAAGCTGCTGGGCCGCCAGCACAAGGGCCAGGATTTCGGCGCCGCCATTCCCCAGGAGATCACCCCGGAATTCGTGCGTTCCGAAGTGGCCCGGGGCCGCGCCATCATCCCCAACAACATCAACCACCCGGAAAGCGAGCCCATGATCATCGGCCGCAACTTCCTGGTGAAGATCAACGCCAATATCGGCAACTCCGCCCTGGGTTCTTCCATCAGCGAGGAAGTGGACAAGATGACCTGGTCCACCCGCTGGGGCGGCGACACGGTGATGGACCTGTCCACCGGCAAGAACATCCACGAAACCCGGGAATGGATCATCCGCAACAGCCCCGTGCCCATCGGCACCGTGCCCATCTACCAGGCCCTGGAGAAGGTGAATGGCAAGGCCGAGGAGCTGACCTGGGAAATCTTCCGCGACACCCTGATCGAGCAGGCCGAGCAGGGCGTGGACTACTTCACCATCCACGCCGGCGTGCTGCTGCGCTACATCCCCATGACCGCCAACCGCATGACCGGCATCGTCTCCCGCGGCGGCTCCATCATGGCCAAGTGGTGCCTGGCCCATCACAAGGAAAGCTTCCTCTACACCCATTTCGAGGACATCTGCGAAATCATGAAGGCCTACGACGTGGCCTTCAGCCTCGGTGACGGCCTGCGTCCCGGCTCCATCTACGACGCCAACGACGAGGCCCAGCTGGGCGAGCTGGAAACCCTGGGCGAACTCACCGACATCGCCTGGAAGCACGACGTGCAGACCATCATCGAAGGTCCCGGCCATGTGCCCATGCACATGATCAAGGAGAACATGGACCTGCAGCTGAAGCACTGCAAGGAAGCCCCCTTCTACACCCTGGGGCCCCTGACCACCGACATCGCCCCCGGCTACGACCACATCACCAGCGGCATCGGCGCCGCCATGATCGGCTGGTACGGCACCGCCATGCTCTGCTACGTCACGCCCAAGGAGCACCTGGGCCTGCCGGACAAAAACGACGTTAAGGAAGGCATCATCACCTACAAGCTGGCCGCCCACGCCGCCGACCTGGCCAAGGGCCACCCGGGCGCCCAGATCCGCGACAACGCCCTGTCCAAGGCCCGCTACGAGTTCCGCTGGGACGACCAGTTCAACCTGGGCCTGGACCCGGACAAGGCCAAGTCCTTCCACGACGAGACCCTGCCCAAGGAATCGGCCAAGGTGGCCCACTTCTGCTCCATGTGCGGCCCCCACTTCTGCTCCATGAAGATCACCCAGGACGTGCGCGACTTCGCCGCCCAGCAGGGCATCGGCGAAGCCGAGGCCCTGGAGAAGGGCATGGAGACCAAGGCGGTGGAATTCGTGAAGAGCGGCGCCGAGCTGTACCGCAAAGTCTGAGGCAGCGGAGGCAACTCACCCGGAAACGGCGGCCATCAGGCCGCCGTTTTTCATTCCCGGGGCATGCCTTCCGCCAGACCGGCGGTCCATTCGGTCATCAGCCGGTAGCCCACCGCCAGCAGGGTGGGACCGAGGAAGACGCCGATGAAGCCGAAGGCGAGAACGCCGCCGAGGACCCCCAGCAGCACCAGGATGAAGGGCAGGCTGGCGCCGCGGCTGATGATGAGGGGCTTGAGCACGTTGTCCACGGTGCTGACGACGAAGAAGCCCCAGGCGGCGACGAAAATGGCCCAGCCCAGCTCCCCCTGCTGGAACAGCCAGAAGGCGGCCGGCCCCCAGATCAGGGGCGGACCCACGGGCACGGCGGAAAGGAAGAAGGTGGCCAGGCCCAGCAGCAGGGCGCCGGGCACCCCGGCCACGGCGAAGCCGATGCCGGCCAGGACCCCCTGGGCCAGGGCGGTGCCGATGATGCCGTACACCACGCCGCCCACGGTGCCGTGGGCCAGGTGCAGCAGGCGCCGCCCCCGGGCCCCGGCCAGTCGCTCCAGCACGGCGGTGAGGTGGGCGGTGACGGCCTCGCCGTCGCGGAAGAGGAAGAAGACGATCAGCACCGACAGCATGAGGTGGAAGACCCCCATGCCGATGGCCCGGCTGCCGTTCAGCACCAGGCCCTTGGCCGGTTCCACCAGCTGGCCCAGTTCCGCCACCAGGCGCTGGCCGTTGTGGGCGAAGCCCTGCCAGTAAGCATGCAGGCGTTCGCCGACGAAGGGGATGTCCTGCAGCCACTGGGGCGCGTCGGGCAGGCCGCCCTCCAGCAGGGTGCGGGTGGCGGCGGCCAGTTCCGCCACGTTGCTACCCAGGCCCACCGCCACCACGATGAAGGGGGCCACCAGCACCAGGGCGGTGGCCAGGGTGGTAAGCAGGGCCGAGGTGTTGCGCCAGCCCGGCAGGCGCTGGTCCACCCAGTGGAACACCGGCCACACCGTGGTGGCCAGGATCGCCGCCCAGAGCACGGCGGAAAGGAAGGGGCGCAGCACCAGGAAGCAACCGACGATGAGGAAACCCAGGGCGGCAAAACCGAGGATGCGGTCAGAACGGAAGGGCTGCATGGACAGGATTTCCAGGAAAGCGTGGTCGAAACGGTGGTCGAAGCGGTGCTCGAAACGAAAAGACGCAGTGCCGGGCCGTACCGCATCCGACGGCTATGCTAACAAATCGGCATGACGATTACCCGCCTTCCCCGCCCGGCGGACCGCGCCCGGCAAGGCCCGGACTGTAAGCCGGGACGCCAATGGCCTACCATGGCGCCATTGCCCTTGCTCATGTCCGCCATGCCTGCCTCCGCCGCCCCCACCCCGCCCCGCGCCACCGTCGCCATCGACGACGCCGAACTGCAGCAGCTGGACGCCTTCTGGCGCGCCGCCAACTACCTGGCCGGGGCCATGATCTACCTGCAGGACAACCCCCTGCTGCGCCAGCCCCTGGCGCCGGAGCACATCAAGCAGCGGCCCCTCGGCCACTGGGGCGCCAGCCCGGGCCTGGCCTTCGCCTACGCCCACCTGACCCGGCTCATCCGCCACCACGACCTGGACGCCATCTTCCTCGCCGGCCCGGGCCACGGCGCCCCCGGCATCCTGGGCCCGGCCTGGCTCGAAGGCAGCCTGGGCGACCGCCAGCCGCAACGGGGCTGGGGCCTGGCCGGCCTGACCCGCTTCTGCCGCGACTTCTCCTTCCCCGGCGGTCTGGGCAGCCATTGCACGCCGGAAGTGCCGGGCTCCATCCACGAAGGGGGCGAGCTGGGCTACAGCCTCTCCCACGCCTTCGGCGCCGCCTTCGACAACCCGGAGCTGCTGGTGACGGTGATGGTGGGCGACGGCGAGGCCGAGACCGGCCCCCTGGCCACCGCCTGGCACTCCAACAAATTCCTCAACCCGGCCCGGGACGGAGCGGTGCTGCCCATCCTGCACCTCAACGGCTACAAGATCGCCAACCCCACCATCCTGGCCCGCATCCCCCGGGAGGAACTGCTGGCCCTGTTTACCGGCTACGGCTGGGCCCCGAAGATCGTCGAAGGCCATGAGCCGGCGGCCATGCACCGGGCCATGGCGGCGGCCATGGACGAATGCCTGGAGGAGATCCGGGCCATCCAGCAGGCGGCCCGCAGCGGCAAGGGCCCCTTGCAGCGGCCCCGCTGGCCCATGATCGTGCTCGTCTCGCCCAAGGGCTGGACCGGACCGAAGCAGGCCGACGGCCATCAGGTGGAAGGCACCTGGCGGGCCCACCAGGTGCCCCTGGCCGATCCGCGTAACAACGAAGAAAACCGCCGCCTGCTGCAGGAATGGCTGCAGTCCTACCGGCCGCAGGAACTGTTCACCGAGGACGGCGAACCGGCGCCCCTGCTGCAGGACTTCGCCCCCCGGGGCCGCCGTCGCCTGGGGGCCAACCCCCACGCCAACGGCGGCCTGCTGCGCCTGCCCCTGGACCGGCCCGACTGGCGCCAACAGGCGGTCACCTTCGCCGCCCCGGGCAGCCGCCGCCACAGCAACACCGATCCCCTGGGCCGCCACCTGGGGCAGATCATGCAAAAGAACCCCAGCAATTTCCGCCTCTTCGGCCCGGACGAAACCGCCTCCAACAAGCTGGGCGCCGTCTTCGAAGTCACCGGCAAGGCCTGGCTGGGGGAATCCCGCCCCGAGGACGCGGACGGCGGCCATCTCGCTGCCGACGGCCGGGTCATGGAAATGCTCTCGGAACACACCCTGGAAGGCTGGCTCGAAGGCTACCTGCTGACCGGT
This sequence comes from Azospira oryzae, assembly GCF_004217225.1. Classification (GTDB taxonomy): domain Bacteria; phylum Pseudomonadota; class Gammaproteobacteria; order Burkholderiales; family Rhodocyclaceae; genus Azospira; species Azospira oryzae. Next base: position 929,670 of record NZ_SHKM01000002.1, on the reverse strand, counting down.
CGCTACGGCCTCCTGTCCACCTACGAAGCCTTCGCCCACGTCATCGACTCCATGTTCAACCAGCACGCCAAGTGGCTGGAGATGTGCCGGGACGTGCCCTGGCGGGCGCCGGTGGGAGCCCTCAACCTGCTCATCACCTCCACCGTGTGGCGCCAGGACCACAACGGCTTCACCCACCAGGACCCGGGCTTCCTCGACCTGGTGGTGAACAAGAGCCCGGCAGTGACCCGCATCTACCTGCCGCCGGACGCCAACTGCCTGCTGGCGGTGGCCGACCGCTGCCTGGGGGAAACGGACGTCATCAACGTCATCGTCGCCGACAAGCAGGCCCACCTGCAGTACCTGGACGCGGAAGCCGCCGCCCTGCACTGCGCCCGGGGCATCGGCCTGTGGGACTGGGCCAGCAGCGATGACGAGGCGGGCACCGAGCCGGAGGTGGTGTTGGCCAGCTGCGGCGATGTGGCCACCCAGGAGGCCCTGGCGGCGGCGGAACTGCTCTACCGCCACTTCCCCGACCTCAAGCTGCGCTTCGTGAACGTGGTGGACCTGTTCACCCTGACGCCGCCGGAGGAGCACCCCCACGGCATCAGCGACCGGGACTGGACCGGCCTGTTCACCGCCGACAAGCCCATCGTCTTCAACTTCCACGGCTACCCCTGGCTGATCCACCGCCTCGCCTACCGCCGCCCCAACCACGCCAATCTGCACGTGCGCGGCTACAAGGAGCGGGGCAGCATCTGCACCCCCCTGGAACTGGCCATGGACAACCAGATCGACCGCTACTCCCTGGCCATCGACGTCATCGACCGGGTGCCGCGCCTGGCCGTGGCCGGCGCCCACGTCAAGCAGGCCCTGGAGCAGAAGCAGCAGCAATGCCGGGCCCATGCCCACCGCCACGGGGTGGACCCGGAGGAGATCAACACCTGGACCTGGGGCGGCCAGCCGTGAGCCAGACAGTCCTGGAATGCCGCCCGGGCTGCGGCGCCTGTTGCATCGCCCCCTCCATCTCCTCCCCCATACCCGGCATGCCGGATGGCAAGCCGGCGGGGGTGCGCTGCATCCAGCTGCTGGAAGACAACCGCTGCGCCATCTTCGGCCGGCCGGAGCGGCCCGCCGTCTGCGGCGGCCTGCAACCTTCGCCGGAAATGTGCGGCGCCAGCCAGGGCGAGGCCCTGGCCTGGCTCACCCGGCTGGAACAGGCCACCCACCCGGGCGCCTGACGGCCCTCAGGGTTCCTCGGGAAAGCGTTCCCGGTCGGCGAAGAATTCCACCAGCCGGTCGAACACCAGGCGGATGCGGGCCGCCACCGGGCCCCGCTGGGGCCGATAGACGTAGAGATTCCACGGGTCCGGCTCCTGCTGCGGCAGCACCCGCCGCAGCTCGCCGCTGCGCAGCAGGGGAATGGTGAGCAGGCTCACCACCTGGCCGAAGCCCAGGCCGGCCCGCACCGCGGCGAACTCGGCCAGGGTCTCGTCGGTGGCGAAAGCCCAGGTCTGGGGCTGCCACTCCTCCCCGTCCTTGAGGAACCAGGGCCAGGGCTTGCCCGTGGCCGGGTCCATCACCACCGTCACCGGCCGCTGCTGCAGGTCCTCCAGGGTGCGGGGCTCGCCCACGGCATCAAGCAGGGCCGGGCTGGCCACGGTGTGGAAATGCACCTTGGCCACGGCCCGAGCAACGAAGCGGCTATCCCGCAGAAATCCCACCCGCACGCCGATGTCGATCTGCTCGTCCACCACGTCCGCCGGCCGGTCCGAGAGGCGCAGGTCCAGGCGCAGGCCGGGGAATTCGCGGCCCAGTTCGGCCAGCAGGGGCATGACGAAATGCTGGCCCAGGGCCTTGGGCGCGGTGAGGCGCACCAGGCCGGCGAGCTCGTTGTCCGGCAGGGGGCTGGCGCGCTGGAACAGGGCATCGACGCCCTGCACGGCGCCGCGGGCCTCCGCCGCCAGACGGGCTCCGAAATCGGTGATGCGGTTGGCCCGGGTGTTGCGGTGGAAGAGCAGCTCCCCCAGGTGTTCCTCCAGCTCCTGCACCGCCCGGGTCACGGCCTGGGGCGAGACGTGCAGGCGCAGGGCCGCCTCCTTGAAGCTCTTGGCTTCGGCGGCGGCAACGAAGAGGCGCAGCATTTCCAGGCGGTTGAGCATGGTGGGTCTTCCGCTTTCTGTTCCGATATTTGGAATTGTGAAATCAAAACACTTTCATTTATTGGATTCAAGTCCTGACGGATACTGCTCGGCGTATACCCAATTTCCCCGGAGGACTCTCCATGACCAGCCAACTGTTCACCCCCTACGCCCTGGGCGGCCTGAGCCTGCCCAACCGCATCGTCATCGCCCCCATGTGCCAGTACTCCGCCGCCAACGGCGTGGTCGGCGACTGGCACCTGATGCACCTGGGCAACCTCTCCCACAGCGGTGCCGGCCTGCTCATCGCCGAAGCCACCGCCGTCAGCCCGGAAGGCCGCATCTCCGACCGCTGCCCCGGCCTGTGGGACGACGCCACGGAAAGCGGCTGGGCCCGGGTCATGGCCGGTATCCGCCAGTATTCGGCCATGCCCATCGGCATTCAGCTGGCCCACGCCGGGCGCAAGGGCGGTTGCGCAGCGCCCTGGCTGGGCGGCAAGCAACTGCCCCTGAGCGAAGGCGGCTGGTTCAACGTGGCCCCCTCGGCCGTTCCCTTCGATCCCAGCGATGCGGCGCCCCAGGCCCTGGACGCGGCCGGCATCAAGCGCCTGGTGCAGGCCTTCGCCGACGCCGCCCGCCGCGCCGACCGCCTGGGCTTCGACGCGGTGGAACTGCACGCCGCCCACGGCTACCTGATGCACGAGTTTCTCTCCCCCCTCACCAACCGGCGCAGCGACGAGTACGGCGGCAGCCTGGCCAACCGGCTGCGCTTCGTGCTGGAAGTGTTCGACGCCGTGCGCACCGTGTGGCCCCGCCACAAGGCCCTGGGCATGCGGGTCTCCGCCACGGACTGGGTGGCAGGCGGATGGACGCCGGAAGAGACGGTGGCGCTGGCCAAGGAACTGAAGGCCCGGGGCGCCGATTTCATCCACGTCTCCAGCGGCGGCCTCTCTCTGGAACAGAAGATTCCCGTGGGCCCCGGCTACCAGCTGCCCTTCGCCCGCCAGGTGAAGGCAGCCAGCGGCCTGCCCACCATCGGCGTCGGCCTCATCACCGAAGCCAAGCAGGCCGAGGCCGTGGTCACCGAAGGCGATGCAGACCTGGTGGCCGTGGCCCGGGCCATGCTCTACGACCCGCGCTGGCCCTGGCATGCCGCCGCCGAGCTGGGCGCCCAGGTGCAGGCGCCGCCCCAGTTCTGGCGCGGTGCGCCGCGAGGGGCCGAAGGGGTGTTCTCGCCCCTGCCCTGAGGCAGCGACAAGGCGGGCGGCAGTAAAGCCGCCATGAAAAAAGGGGACGCCTGGCGTCCCCTTTTTTGTCGATACCAAGCACCTGGCCTGGGATCAAGCAGGCACGGGCATCTCCGGCATGGCAACCCGGAGAAGTCCGTCCCGCCTAGGCCCTGGCGCCACCCACTCCACCCGCTCCGTCCTCCCGACCCACGCGGAAGAAGTGCATCAGGCGCTGCAGTTCCTCGGCCTGGGCGCCCATTTCCTCGGCGGTGGCGGCCAGCTCTTCGGAGGCGGCAGCATTCTGCTGGGTGGCCTGGTTCAGCTGGCCCATGGCGCTGTTGATCTGGGCGATGCCGTGGGACTGCTCCTCCGAGGCGGCGGCGATTTCCCGCACCAGATCGGAAGTGCGGCCGATGGCCGGGACGATGCGCCCCAGCAGTTCGCCGGCGTGCTCCGCCTGGTGCACGGTCTGGGCGGCGACGGTGCCGATCTCCCCGGCCGCCACCTGGCTGCGCTCGGCCAGCTTGCGCACTTCCGCCGCCACCACGGCGAAGCCCTTGCCGTGTTCCCCGGCCCGGGCCGCCTCGATGGCGGCGTTGAGGGCCAGCAGATTGGTCTGGTAGGCGATGTCGTCGATGATGCCCACCTTGCCGGCGATCTGCTGCATGGCCGCCACGCTCTCGGCCACGGCGGCGCCGCCGGCCACCGCTTCCTTGGCGGCGGTGCCGGCCATGTTCTCGGTGTTGCGGGCGCTCTCCGTGTTGTTGGCGACGGAGGCGGTGGACTGTTCCAGGGTGGCGGAAATCTCCTCCACCGAGGCCGCCTGCTGGCTGGAGGACTGGGACAGGCTCTGGGCCGTGGCCGAGACCTCCTCGGAGGCGGAGGAAAGGTTGTCGGCGGCGCCCCGCACCTGGCGGATGATGTCCCCCAGGCGCCGCACCATGCGCTCCATGGATTGCAGCAGGCGGCCGATTTCGTCGTCCCGCTCGGCCCGCAGATGCACCGTCAGGTCGCCCTCGGCCAGGGCGTCGGCAGCCCGCACCGCCTGCCGGATCGGGCCCAGCACCACCCGGCGCAAAACGAAGGTGAGCAGGGCCAGCAGGGCCACGGTGATGGCCAGGCCGCCCAGCAACACCGGCAGGGCGGCGCGGCGGGCAGCCCCATCCACTTCCGCCTGGCTGTAGACCACCGCCACCTTGAAGCCCCAGGCCGGGAAGGGCCGGAAGATGGCCTCCCAGTTGTGGCTGGCGCCGGCCTCACCGGCGGCCTCCTGCAGCCGGGCCTGGATGGATTCGGGGCTGACGCCGTCGGAATGGAGGAAGGGCTTGCCCTGGCCGTCCAGCAGGACGACGAAGCCGGAGCCGAAGGAGACGGACTTGCCGATCAGTTCCTTGAGCCCCGCCAGGTCGGCCTTGAAGCCCACGTACCAGGCGCCCACCACCTTGCCGCCGGCGTCCACGATGGGCTCGTAGCCCGTCAGGTAGGGCGCGCCGAGGATGTCCACCTGGCCGTAGAAGGACTCGCCCCGGGCCAGGGCGGCGTAGGCCTTGCCCTGGGGATTGAGCAGGGTGCCCACGGCCCGCTGGCCCTCCGGCGTCTTGACGTTGGTGGCGATGCGCACGAAGTCCTGGCCCTGGCGCGCGAAAAGGGTGGCGGTGCCGCCGGCGATGCCGCTGACGCTGTCCACCAGGGCCGTCTCCAGGGCCTGGGGGCGGCCGCCGAAGCGCAGGTTGAGGGGATGCTGGCCGCCCACGGCAATAGCCTCGCCCAGGCTCACCGGCCCCAGCTGGGCGCTCTTTTCCCGGAACAGCTTCATGGCGCTGCGGGTCTGTTCCCCCATCAGGCTGTCGCTCATCTGCAACAGCTGGATGACGCCGGCGGCGGTGGCTTCCGAACGCAGGCGCACGTCGGCCTCCAGGCGCCGGGATTCATTGGCCGACAGGGCCAGGGAACCGACGATGAGGGCGACGACCAGGGGGGCGAAACCGAAGAGGGCGAAACGGGCTTGGAGTCCCAGTCCTTTCATCTTGCATCCTTATGGGGGCAGGTTGGCACGGCGCGCCCGCTGCGGCCGGATGGGCCGGCAACGGCGCGAACGCAACCGTAGCAACAACCGGGCCGCAGCCCCAGTCGGAGTTTCCACAAGGGGCAGGCGCCGCAAACGACGGGAAACAGGCGGAGCAGGCAGAGGGGGAGCGCCGCCCGACGGCGTCCCGGGGACATTTTGTCCGCCCGCCGGCACGCTTTTGGGGCAGGGGCGGACATTCTGTCCTGCCACCGCCCTAGGGCGGGGCAGCGGACAGGCGCTGACTCAGACCCCGGCCAGGGCCTGCTCCAGGTCGGCGATGAGGTCCGCCGTGGCCTCGATGCCGACGGAAAGGCGCAGCAGGTCGTCAGGACAGAAGGTGCCCGGCCCCTCGACGCTGGCCCGGTGCTCCACCAGACTTTCCACCGAGCCGAGGGAGGTGGCCCGCTGGAACACCTGCAGGCGGGCGGCCACGGTCTTGGCCGCCGCCTCGCCGCCGGCGATGCGCAGGGAGAGCATGGCGCCGAAGCCGCCCTGCATCTGCCGCGCCGCCACGGCGTGGCCGGGATGGGAAGGCAGGCCCGGATACAGCACCAGGCTGACCTTGGCATGGCCGTGGAAATGGCTGGCGATGGCGGCGGCGGAAGCGGCGGCGGTGCGCACCCGGGGGAACAGGGTGCGCATGCCCCGGGCCAGCAGCCAGGCCTCGAAGGGGCCGAGCACGGCGCCGCCGAGAGCGCGCACGGTCTTGATGCGCTGCCAGAAGTCGTCCACGGCCCTGGTCACCAGGGCCCCGGCCACCACGTCGGAATGGCCGTTGAGATATTTGGTGGCCGAGTGCATGACGATGTCCGCGCCCAGTTCCAGGGGCCGGGTGAACACCGGCGTCGGCACCGTGGAATCCACCACCAGGCGGGCGCCAGCAGCGTGGGCCGCCTTGGCGGCAGCAGCGATGTCGGTGATTTCCCAGGTGGGATTGGCCGGCGTTTCCAGCCACACCAGATCCGCCGGGCGCTGCAGCAGGGCCGCCAGTTCGGCGTCGTCGGCGAAGAAGTCCAGGGTCAGCTGCCAGTTGGCGGCAAACTGGATCATCCAGTTGCGCAGGGCCCAGTACATGGCCCGGGGCGCCACCACCCGGGCCCCGGGCTTGAGGGCCTGCAACACGGCGGAAGCGGCAGCCATGCCGGAAGCGAAGAGGGCTGCGGCGGCGCCGCCTTCCAGCTCCTTCAACAAGGCTTCGGGCCCGTCGTAGGCCGGGCTGCCGTCCCGGGAATAGACCCGGCCGCCGGGGTAGCTGCCGTCGCCGGCCCGCTCGAAGGTGGTGGCCAGATGCAGGGGCGGCACGATGTCTCGATAGGGCGAGTCCACCGGGACGGCGCCGCGGGCGGCCTGGGTTTCGGGAGCAAGGCTGGGGACGGCGGGCGACTGGGACATGGCGGCGGCTTCGGCAACGGGGGCCCACAGCTTAGCGCCAAAGCCCCTGGCGGGGCCACCGCCCTGACCGCGGAAATCCCGTATTTACAGGGCATAGCCCCCTGCCGAGAATCCGCCTCTTTGCCGCCCAGCCGTTCCGACCATGCGCCTTCTCCGCCTGCTACCCCTGTTCGCCCTGCTGACCGCGCCCCTGGCCGCCCAGGCCAAGGACATCGTGATCGCCCAGATCGCCCCCCTGAGCGGCCCCCAGGCCGTCACCGGCAAGGCCATCGCCGCCGGCGCCCGGCTCTATATCAACCACATCAACGCCCAGGGCGGCATCAACGGCAGCCCCATCCGCCTGGTGCGCAAGGACGACGGCCAGAAGCCGGAGGAGACCCTGCGCCTGGTAAAGGAAAGCCTGAAGGAGGAGGAGCCGCCCGTGGCCTTCCTCGGCACCGTGGGCACCAACAACGTGGAAGCCCTGGTGAAGGACGGCATCCTGGCCCGCAGCAACGTGCCCCTGGTGGGGGCCGTGTCCGGCGCCTCCAGCGTGATCGGCGCCCCCGGCGTGTTCGTGGTCAAGGCCGGCTACCGGGACGAGGTGGAGCGCCTCTTCGCCCATCTCTCCCAACTCGGCCAGAAGCAGGTGGGGCTGGTCTTCCAGGACGACGCCCTGGGCGCAGACGTGATCGCCGGGGCCGAGGTGGCCGCCGCCCGCAACGGCATCAGCCTGGTGGCCCAGGCCGGCTACGAGCGCAACACCACCAAGGTGGAAGCCGCCGTCAATGCGGTGCTCAAGGCCAATCCCCAGGCGGTCTTCCTCGGCGCCACCACCGCCGCCGCCATCGAATTCGTGCGCCAGTACCGGCAGAAGGGCGGCCTGGCCACCCTCTACGGCCTTTCCATCATCGACACCCAGCAGCTGCTGGACAAGCTGGGCCCCGGCCTGGCCCGGGGCTACGCCTTCTCCGTGGTGGTGCCCCTGGAACAGCAGAACACCCTGTCCCTCAACCGGGAATACAGCCGCCTCAAGGCCGCCGCCAACGACCCGGAACTGTCGGCCCGCTCCATGGAAGGCTTCATCGCCGCCAAGGTGCTGGTGAGCGCCCTGCGCCAGGGCGGCGGCAACGGCCCGGCCGTGCTCAAGGCCCTGCAGGCCATGCGCAAGGTGGACCTGGGGGGCTACGCCATCGACTTCAGCCAGCGCAACCGCCCCGGCTCCACCCGGGTGGACTTCGCCATGATCGGCGAGGGCGGTCGGGTCTTCCAGTAAGCCCGGGGCAGCTCAGCCAGCCCGGGCCCGGATCACCAGGGCGATACCGCCGAGGATGGCAACAGAAGCCAGGACCAGGCGCAGGCTGACGGCCTCGCCCAGGAACAGGGTGCCGCCGACGGCGGTCAGCAGGGGCACGCTCAACTGCACCGTGGCCGCCGTGGTGGCCTGCAGGCCCCGCAGGGCCGCATACCAGAGGGCGTAACCGAGACCGGAGGCGATGCCGCCGGAAAGCACTGCGTAGAGCACGCCCCCGGCATTGAAATTGACGCCCGGCAGGGCCAGGAGCCCCAGTCCCAGGGCCAGGGGCACCGCCCGCAGGAAGTTGCCCGCCGTCACCGCCGTGGCATCCCCCGCGCCCCGGCCGCGGATGGAATAGACGCCCCAGGCCACCCCGGCCCCCAGCATCAGCAGGGCCCCGGCCAGGGGCGGCGCCGACAGCCCCGGCAGCAGCAATCCCACCAGTCCCCCCAGGGCCAGGAGCAGCCCCAGGCGCTGGCGCGGCGAGAGCCGTTCCCCCCGCCACAGGCCGTAGCCGATCATGGTCACCTGCACCGCCCCGAACAGCAGCAGGGCGCCGGTGCCGGCCGCCAGGGAAACGTAGGCAAAGGAAAAGCCCGCCGCATAGGCGAACAGGGCCAGGGCCGAGCCCCAGCTACCGGGCAGGCCGGAGAAGCCCCGCAGGCGGATGATGGTCCACAGCACCAGGGCGCCGCTGCCCAGGCGCACCAGGGTGAAGGAGGCGGGGTCCATGCCGCCCTGCTGGAGGGCCAGGCGGCAGAGCAGGGAATTGCCGGCAAAGGCCAGCATGGCCACCAGGGTCAGCAGCACCACCTGTTTGCGGGACATGGGCGGAAGCGGAAGTCGGAGAAGCCGGCAGCATAGCCCGGCCATCCTTACAGGAAGCTAACCGCCCAGGGCCTGATGCAGGCAGGCGGCCACCAGGAGGGCGCCCCGGGGCTGGGGCCGGGGCGGCACCGGCTGCTGCCACAGGGCCGCCAAGTCGGCCCCCAGGTCGCCGGCCTGCAAGGCGGACTCTTCCACCTCGCGGCAGACGGCGTGGGCCTGCAGCCAGGGAATCAGGGCCTCCTGCTCGGGCCAGTCGGGGCGGCGGGCGTAGAGCATGGGGGTGCCGTTGCAGGCGGCTTCGGCGAAAGTGCCGTAGCCGGGCTTGCCCACCACCGCATCCACGGAGGCCAAGAGGTCAGCGAAGTCCCAGCCCAGGGGCTCGAAGGCGCTCATGTCGGGACGGGCCACGCCCCAGGCGGCGGGCACCAGCCAGTGCAGGTCCGGCTGCGCCGGCCAGGTCTGGGCCGGCAGCCGGGTGGCGATGCCGCCCAGGGCCGCCAGCACCAGCCGGGTCCCCTGCCCGACGCCCAGCACCTGCCGCAGAAGCCCATCCTGCCTGGTTCCCAGCCGGGCCACCGGGTCCACGGGACGGGCCTGCGGCAGGTCCGGCATGGCCATGGCCGGGGCCAGGCGGAAGAAGGAGAGGGCGCTGCGGTAGGCCGCCAGCATCTGGCCATGGAGGGGCGGCGCCCAGGTTTCTCCGGCGAACTCGTGGGCGAAGAGATCGGCCCAGTTGAGGGAGCTCATGGCGTAGGCCGGCAGGCCCAGGCGCTCCGCCGCCGCCAGGGGCAGGTAGGCCACGTTGCTGAGCAGCAGGTCGGCATCAAGGCCCTGGAGAAAGTCGGCCTCGGCCGCCACCCGCTCTTCCCAGCCGGAGTGGAAGTCCCGGTAGGCGGCGGCGCTGGCGGCCCGGTCGATGCGGAAGGCATCGCTCATGACGAAGCCGAAATCCGCCGCCCGGGGCACCAGGACAAAGTCGCCGCCGATGCGCTGGCGCAGCTTGAATTCGGGGGCGCCGCTGACCACGGTCAGGCGCAACGCCGGTTGCAGCTGTCGCAGGGCATCGAGCACCGGCCCGGTCTGGGCGATGTGGCCGAAACCATGGCCGGAGATGTAGACGACAAGATGGGGCATGGAGCCGGCCCTAAAAGGCGTTAGCCACAGAGGGCACAGAGATCACCGAGGAGGCCGGGTGGAAAATCATGGCGCCTTCCGCTGCCCCGAGGTCTAGAGCAGGCGGGCGATGTAGGCGCCCTGGCAGTCGGGCGGCAGGGGCAGCCACATGATGTGGCCGTTGCCCGGGGCCACGGTGACCGGCTCGCCGGCCTTGTTTTCCATGCGCTCCAGGACCAGCACCCGGTTGCCGGCGGGATGGATGATTTCCAGCCGGTCGCCGACGGCGAAACGGTTCTTCACCTCCACCTGCATCAGGCCCCGTTCCGCATCGAAGGCGGTGGCGTCGCCCACGTAGAGGCTGCGTTCGGATTCGGAGTGGCCCTTGAGGTAGTTCTGGTACTCGGCGTCGTGGTGACGCTGGTAGAAGCCGTCGGTGTAGCCCCGGTTGGCCAGGCCTTCCAGATCGGAGAGCAGGGTGGCGTCGAAGGGCCGGCCGGCCACGGCATCGTCGATGGCCCGGCGGTAGGCCTGGCAGGCCCGGGCGGCGTAGTAGGGGGACTTGGTGCGGCCCTCGATCTTCAGGGAATCGACGCCGATTTCCACCAGCCGCTGCACGTGCTCGATGGCCCGCAGGTCCCGGGAATTCATGATGTAGGTGCCGTGCTCATCCTCCTCGATAGGCATCAGCTCGCCGGGGCGCTCCTTCTCCTCCAGCAGCCACACCTTGGATTCGGGCCGGCCGTCGGCGGACTCGTTCTCGGGATGGACCTTGTAGTCCCAGCGGCAGGAATTGGTGCAGGTGCCCTGGTTGGGATCGCGCCGGTTGAAGTAGCCGGAGAGCAGGCAGCGGCCCGAATAGGCGATACACAGGGCGCCGTGCACGAACACTTCCAGCTCCATGTCCGGACATTCCTGGCGGATCTCCGCCACCTCGTCCAGGGACAGCTCCCGGGAGAGGATGACCCGGGAAATGCCGACGCTCTTCCAGAACTTCACCGCGGCGTAGTTCACCGTGTTGGACTGGACGGAAAGGTGCACCGGCATCTGCGGCCACTTCTCCCGCACCATGGCGATGAGGCCCGGGTCGGCCATGATCAGGGCGTCCGGCGCCATCTCGATCACCGGTTCCATGTCCGCCAGGTAGGTCCGCACCTTGGTGTTGTGGGGGAAGATGTTGCTCACCAGGTAGAACTGCTTGCCCAGTTCCCGGGCGGCCTGGCGGGCCTCGGCCAGCACGCTCATGTTGCCGAAATCGTTGTTACGCACCCGCAGGCTGTAGCGGGGCTGGCCGGCGTAGACCGCGTCGGCACCGAAGGCGAAGGCGCTGTCCATCATGGCCCGGGTGCCGGCGGGGGCCAGCAGTTCGGGGCCGCGGCGAGCGGGCTGGGGGGCCGCGGGGGCGCCGGCGGAGGGGGTAGAAGGCATTGGGGTAGAATGGGCCAAAACCTGAATTTTACCTGTCTTCCCATCCTTCCCATGCCTGAAGAAATCCTCATCAATTTCACCCCCCAGGAAACCCGGGTGGCGGTGATGCACCAGGGCGTCGCCCAGGAACTGCACATCGAGCGCACCGCTTCCCTCGGCATCGTCGGCAACATCTACCTGGGCAAGGTGGTACGCATCCTGCCGGGCATGCAGTCGGCCTTCATCGACGTGGGCCTGGAACGCACCGCCTTCCTCCACGTGGCCGACATCTGGCTGCCGCGCCATAGCGAAAAGAACGGCGAGAAGGGCGACGGCGAAGGCGGCATGCGTCCCATCGAGCGCATTCTCACCGAGGGCCAGAGCCTGGTGGTGCAGGTGATCAAGGACCCCATCGGCACCAAGGGCGCCCGCCTGTCCACCCAGATTTCCATCGCCGGCCGCATGCTGGTCTATCTGCCCCAGGAGAAACACATCGGCGTTTCCCAGCGCATCGAGGACGAGCAGGAGCGGGAGCAGCTGCGGGAACGCCTGACCCGTCTGGTGCCGGAGGACGAGAAGGGCGGCTTCATCGTCCGCACCATGGCCGAAAATGCCTCCGACGAGGAGCTGGCCAACGACATCGAGTACCTGCGCAAGACCTGGCGCGGCATCAAGGAAAACTCCCTGCGGGTGGCCCCGCCCCACCTGCTGTACCAGGAGCTGTCCCTGTCCCAGCGGGTGCTGCGGGACTTCGTCAATCCGGAGACCTCGCGCATCGTCATCGACTCCCGGGAGAACTTCCAGAAGCTTAAGGAATTCGCCGCCCTGTACACCCCCAAGGTGCTGGAACTGCTCGACCACTACACGGGCGAGCGGCCCCTCTTTGACCTGCACGGGGTGGAGGATGAAATCCAGAAGGCCCTGGCCCGGCGCGTCGATCTGAAATCCGGTGGCTACCTGATCATCGATCAGACCGAAGCCATGACCACCATCGACGTGAACACCGGCGGCTTCGTCGGCGTGCGCAACTTCGACGACACCATCTTCAAGACCAATCTGGAGGCGGCCCAGACCATCGCCCGCCAGCTGCGCCTGCGCAACCTGGGCGGCATCATCATCGTGGACTTCATCGACATGGAGAACCCGGAACACCGGGACGCGGTGCTGGCCGAGTTCAACAAGGCCCTGGCCCGGGACCACACCAAGATGACGGTGAATGGCTTCACCGCCCTGGGCCTGGTGGAGATGACGCGCAAGCGCACCCGGGAATCCCTGGCCCACGTGCTGTGCGAGACCTGCCCCACCTGCGGCGGCCGCGGCGAGGTGAAGACCGCCCGTACCGTGTGCTACGAGATCCTGCGGGAGCTGCTGCGGGAGGCGCGCCAGTTCAATGCCCGGGAATACCGCATCCTGGCGGCGCCGTCGGTGATCGACCTGTACCTGGACGAGGAATCCCAGTCCCTGGCCATGCTTTCCGACTTCATCGGCAAGGCCATTTCCCTCCAGGCCGAGGCCAGCTACAACCAGGAGCAGTACGACATCGTGCTGATGTAGGCCGGTCCTGCGTCAACGACAAAGGGGCGCCCGCGGGCGCCCCTTCGTTTTTTCGCTCCGGCGTCTAGCGCGCCAGGGTGTCTCCTGCCACCGCCGCGGTCTGCACCCGGGGCCCGTCGCCCTGGCGCAGGCGTTCCTGCAGGCGGGCCAGCACCTGCTGGCCGTCGTCCCGGGAACGGGCCAGGGATTCCTGCATGTCCCGCTGCCACAGCAGGGCGGAAGCCTGCCGGCGCCACTGCTCCAACTGGGGATTGTGGGCCAGGTGGTGGTAGTGGTGCAGGCGGTTCATGGTGAACCAGCGGTGGGCCTCGGCCTGGTCGGCGGCCACGCCCACCCCTTCCTGGTACATCAGCCCCACTTCGTACTGGGACTGCAGGTCGCCCTGCTCTGCCGCCCGCTTGTACCACTTCATGGCGGCGGCCAGGTCCTGGGGCACGCCGTCGGCGTAGCGGTACATCAGGCCCAGGTTGTACTGGGCGTCCCGCTGCCCCTGCTCGGCCAGCTGTTGCCAAAGTTGCAGGGCCTGGCGGTAGTCGCCCTGGCGGTGGGCCTGGGCGGCCTGCGCGAAGCGCTCGCCGGCGGCGGGTTCGGCATGGACGGCGGTGCAGCCCAGGGCCAGGAGGATGGCGCAGCTAAGGTGACGGAGCCCCATGGAATGTCCTTTCTTGAACGGTCAATCGCCCGGCGGCGGCCGGGGAAAACCATTCTATGGATAGGGACATTGGGGCGGAATGAGGCAAATGGTCGCGCGGCAGACTGTCGCACCGGGCCGCCGGGGTTGCCCGAGCGGCGGCCAGATGAAGACCTGACCGGGGCAATTTGCGCCAGCCCCGCCGGCTGCCTATGCTGACGTTTCCCCAACCCGAAACGGAGCCCGCCATGAGCGTCAGCACCTCCCCGGAATTCGACAGCCTGGTGCCCAATAACAACATGGACCGCCGCACCTTCGTCGCCACCGCCGTCGGCGCCGCGATTGGCACTGGATTCGCCCTGGCCGTGCAGCCGGTGTGCGCCCAGACCCAGATCAAGACCGACAGCAGCGGCCTCAGGACCGCCGCCATCCAGGTGCCGGTGGGCGGCGAAAGCGTTGCCGCCTACTGCGCCCGGCCGGCGCAGGGCGAGCGCCTGCCCACGGTGCTGGTGGTGTCGGAAATCTTCGGCGTCCATGAATACATCCAGGACATCTGCCGCCGCCTGGCCAGGCAGGGCTACCTGGCCATCGCGCCCCAGCTGTTTGCCCGCCAGGGCGACCCGGCCACGGTGGACAGCATTCCCAAGCTCATGGAGAGCATCATCGCCAAGGTGCCCGACGCCCAGGTGCTGGCCGACCTGGACGGCTGCGCCGCCTGGGCCGCGAAGAACGGCGGCGATCCGGAGCGCCTGGCCATCACCGGCTTCTGCTGGGGCGGCCGCATCACCTGGCTGTACAGCGCCCACAATCCGGCGGTGCGGGCCGGGGTGGCCTGGTACGGCCGCCTGGTGGGCAACGCCAGCGACCTGACGCCGAAACACCCGCTGGACGTGGCCTCCAGCCTCAAGACGCCGGTCCTCGGCCTCTACGGCGGCCAGGACCAGGGCATTCCCCTGGAGACGGTGGAGAAAATGCGGGCCGCCCTCAAGGCGGCCGGCAATCCCTCCGAGATCGTGGTCTATCCGGAGGCGCCCCACGCCTTCCACGCCGACTACCGGCCCAGCTACCGCCCCGAACCCGCGGCCGACGGCTGGCGGCGGCTGCTGGCCTGGCTGCAGCAGCACGGCGTCTAGACGGCCGGGCCCGCCAACCGGACAACCTCAGAAGGCAGAAGGGACGGGCTTCCCCGGCATGACACGCCGGAGAAGTCCGTCCCTTCTAGCTTGCAGAGCAGGGGCTTAGAGCCCCAGGCACAGGTACTTCACTTCCAGGTATTCCTCCAGGCCGTACTTGGAGCCTTCCCGGCCCAGGCCCGACTGCTTGATGCCGCCGAAGGGCGCCACCTCGTTGGAAATGAGGCCCGTGTTCACCCCCACCATGCCGTATTCCAGGGCCTCGCCGACACGGAAGATGCGGCCGATGTCCCGGGAGTAGAAGTAGGAGGCCAGGCCGAACTCGGTGGCGTTGGCCAGGGCGATGGCCTCTTCCTCCGTCTTGAAGCGGAACAGGGGCGCCACCGGGCCGAAGGTCTCCTCCCGGGCCACCCGCATCTGGGGCGTCACGTCCGCCAGCACCGTGGGCTGGAAGAAGGCGCCGCCCTCCCTGTAGCGCTCGTGGCGCCGGCCGCCGGCCAAGACCCGGGCGCCGTGGGCCACGGCGTCGGCGATGTGGGCCTCCACCTTGGCCAGGGCGTCAGCGTCGATCAGGGGCCCCTGAGTGACGCCGGCCTCCGTGCCTTCGCCCACCTTCAGCGTGGCCACCTTTGCCGCCAGCTTGGCGGCGAAGGCCTCGTAGATGCCGTCCTGCACCAGCAGCCGGTTGGCGCAGACGCAGGTCTGGCCGGTGTTGCGGTACTTGGAGATCATGGCCCCTTCCACCGCCGCATCCAGGTCGGCGTCGTCGAAGACGATGAAGGGGGCGTTGCCTCCCAGTTCCAGAGAGAGCTTCTTGATGCTCGGCGCGCACTGGCCCATGAGCAGGCGGCCCACTTCGGTGGAGCCGGTGAAGGAGAGCTTGCGCACCGTCGGGTTGGACGTCAGTTCGCCGCCGATGGCCACCGGATCGCCGGTGATGACGTTGAAGACGCCGGCCGGAAAACCTGCCCGGTGGGCCAGTTCGGCCAGGGCCAGGGCGGTCAGGGGCGTCTGTTCCGCCGGCTTGACCACCACCGTGCAGCCGGCCGCCAGGGCCGGCGCCACCTTGCGCGTGATCATGGCGGCGGGGAAATTCCACGGCGTAATGGCGGCGCAGACGCCGATGGGCTGCTTGATCACCAGCATGCGCTTGTCCGCCGCCACGGCGGGAATGGTCTCGCCGTAGGCCCGCTTGGCCTCCTCGGCAAACCATTCGACGAAGGAGGCGGCATAGGCCACCTCGCCCTTGGCTTCGGCCAGAGGCTTGCCCTGTTCGCTGGTCATGAGCAGGGCCAGGTCGTCGGCATGCTGGTTCATCAGCTCGAACCAGCTGCGCAGCACCGCCGCCCGCTCCTTCGCCGTCCTGCTGCGCCAGGCCGCCCAGGCGGCATCGGCGGCGGCAATGGCGGCGCGGGTCTCGGCGGCGCCGAGGCGGGGCACCCGGGCCAGTTCGGCACCGCTGGCCGGATTGCGCACCGGGAAATCGCTCTCGCCGCCCACCCACTGGCCGTTGAGATAGCACTGCTGGCGCAACAGATTGGAATCCTCAAGTTTCATCTTTGTCTCGTCGTTGGAATTTTATAAAAACCGTCGTTTATACTTGGGGTTATGACTAGAAAGCTCACCCATTGCCTGAGCTTGGCCGCCGCCCTCGCCGGCTGCGGCAGCTTACCGCCATCGCCCCCGGAAAGGCCAGCGGAGCGCGCCGCCGCGCCCCTCTCGGCCAAGGCCCAGGACGTGGTGCTGTACGCCTTTTCCCTGATCGACACCGGCTACCGCTTCGGCGGCAAGAACCCGGAAGCGGGCCTGGACTGCAGCGGCATGGTCAGCTACATCTATGGCCAGGCGGCGGGCCTGAAAGTTTCCGGCAGCGCCGCCGACATCGCCCGCAACGGCCGCCCCGTGCCGCGCCAGGGCCTCAAGCCGGGCGACCTGGTGTTCTTCAACACCATGAACCGCTCCTACTCCCACGTGGGCATCTACATCGGCGACGACCGCTTCGTGCACGCGCCGGCAACTAATGGCAGAATCCGAATCGACAGTCTGGGAGCCCGCTACTATGCGGAGCGCTTCGAGGCTGCCCGGTCCTACTTCGACTAAGCCGTCGGGCCGTAAAAAAACCACAATCTTAGGAGACAGTTTCACATGCCCGTTCCCGCTCTGTTCCAGGGCCGGATGGCGGTTCCCGCCATTGCTGCGCCCATGTTTCTCGTATCCGGCCCCGATCTGGTCATCAACGCCTGCAAGGCCGGCATCGCCGCCAGCTTCCCCTCCCTCAACGCCCGTCCCGCCAGCCAGCTGGATGAATGGCTGACCCGCATGAATGGGGAGCTGGGCCCGAAGGATGCGCCCTTCGGCATCAACCTGATCCTGCACCACTCCAACACCCGCCTGGAAGAGGACGTGGCCCTGGTGGTCAAGCACAAGGTGCCCTTCGTCATCACCAGCCTGGGCAACCCCAGCAAGCTGGTGGAGGTGGTGCATGGCTACGGCGGCCTGGTGTTCTCCGACGTCATCCACGCCTACCACGCCAAGAAGGCCATCGAGGCGGGCGTGGACGGCATCATCGCCGTCTCCGCCGGCGCCGGCGGCCATGCCGGGACCCAGAACCCCTTCGCCCTGCTGCGGGAAATCCGGGAGTTCTGGGACGGAGTGCTGATCCTGGGCGGGGCCATTTCCGACGGCGCCTCCATCCGCGCCGCCGAAATCGCCGGGGCCGATTTCGCCTACATGGGCACCCGCCTCATCGCCACCCAGGAGTCCATGGCCCAGCAGGCCTACAAGGACATGCTGGTCAGCGCCGGCCCGCGGGACATCGTGTATACGGACGCCGTCTCCGGCACCAACGCCAACTTCATCTGGCAAAGCCTGGAGAAGGCCGGCTACACCAAGGAAAGCCTGGCTGCCGGCGGCCAGGCCAACCACAACTACGGCGGCGACGAGGCCAAGGCCTGGCGCGACGTGTGGAGCGCCGGCCACGGCGTCGCCAACATCCACGACGTGCCGACGGTGGCCGAACTGGCTGCGCGGCTGGCCGCGGAATACCGCCAGGCCTGCCAACGCCAGCCGTCCCAAGCCTTGCGGCCGGTATAACCAAAGCCATATTTTTCGGCGCCGCCGTTGATGCTAGGGTTAGGCCCTAAATAACGACATTCGAGAGCCTTTCCCCATGCGTACCATCGACGAAACCGAAGTCAGCAAACTGCTCCGCGGGGTGGAGATTCCCCCCTGCCCCGCGGTGCTCGCTGCCCTGGCCCAGGAGATGCACCGCCCGGATGCCAGTTCGACCAAGGTGGCCCGGCTCATCAGCCAGGACGTGGGCCTGGCCGCCGGCGTCATCAAGTGCGCCAATTCCCCCCTCTTTTCCACCGGCAGCAAGGTCGGCTCCATCGGCGAAGCCCTGGGCCGCCTGGGCTTCAACAACGTGCTCAACCTGGTGGTGAACGAGTTGCTGCGCAAGAACCTCTCCCAGAACAACCATGCCATGGACCGCTTCTGGGACAGCGCCACCTACTGCGCCGGCGTCTGCGCCAAGCTGGCCGAGATCCTGCCCGGCACCAGCCGCGACACGGCCTACACCTTCGGCCTCTTCCACGACTGCGGCATCCCCATCCTGATGCGGCGCTACCCGGACTACAAGAAGACCCTGGGCGAAGCCAACCGCCGCATCGACCTTCCCTTCACCGCCATCGAGGACGAAATCCACGGCACCAACCATGCCGTCATCGGCTATCTCATGGCGCGCAACTGGGGCCTGCCGGAGACGGTCAGCTCCGCCATCCTCTCCCACCACGATTTCTCCGTCTTCAACGACGGCAGCGGCCTCTCCGACGAATCGTGCACCCTGATCGCCCTGGCCCTGCTGGCCGAGCGCATCGTCGGCACCTTCCTGCGCCTCAACGAGGATGGCGAGTGGGAAAAGGGCAAGGGTGCCGTGGCCGGTTTCTTCGGTCTCACCGAGACGGACCTCAACGACATCGTGGACGACCTGCTGTTCAAGCTGGACTCCGCCCGCAAGGCGGCCTGAACCCGGACGTCGCGGCGGCATCGCCGCCATGAAAAAAGCCGCTCCAGGAGCGGCTTTTTTATTGTCGGGAGCGGCACCCTTCAGAGCAGGAACAGGGTGGCCAGGCCGAGGAAGATGAAGAAGCCGCCGGAGTCGGTGACGGCGGTGATCAACACCGAGGAGCCCAGGGCCGGGTCCCGGCCGAACTTCTGCATGGTCATGGGAATGACCACGCCGACGGTGGCCGCCAGCAGCAGGTTGAGGGTCATGGCCCCGGTCATCACCAGGCCCAGCTGGAAGGAGTGATACAGCCACCAGGAGACCACACCGAGCAGCCCGCCCCACACCAGGCCGTTGATCAGGGCCACGC
This sequence comes from Azospira oryzae, assembly GCF_004217225.1. Taxonomy (GTDB): domain Bacteria; phylum Pseudomonadota; class Gammaproteobacteria; order Burkholderiales; family Rhodocyclaceae; genus Azospira; species Azospira oryzae. Next base: position 910,543 of record NZ_SHKM01000002.1, on the reverse strand, counting down.
CCAGTTCCTTGTGCAGCAGGCGCCGCGCCGATTCGGGCTGGATCTGACCGAGGGCGATGGCGCGCACGATCATGGTGATGGTCTGGTTGCCCGAATTGCCGCCGATGCCGGCGACGATGGGCATGAGGGCGGCCAGGGCCACCAGCTTTTCGATGGAACCTTCGAAGGCGCCGATCACCCGGGAGGCGATGAAGGCCGTCACTAGGTTGATGGCCAGCCAGGTCCAGCGGTTCTTCACCGAGTTCCACACCGAGGCGAAAATGTCTTCCTCTTCCCGCAGACCGGCCTGGGCCAGCAGTTCGCTTTCCGATTCTTCCCGGATGAAGTCCACCACCGCATTGACGGTGACTCGACCCACCAGGCGGTCATCCCGGTCCACCACCGGGGCGCTCACCAGGTCGTAGCGTTCGAAGGCCTGGGCCGCTTCCTCGGCGTCGTCGTCCGGTTCCAGATGGACGAAGTCGCTGATCATGACGTCCGCCACTTCGGACTCGGGATCGTTGATGAGCAGCTTGTTGAGGGGCAGCACGCCCTTCAGGCGCTCGTCCCGGTCCAGCACGAAGAGCTGGTCGGTGTGGTCGGGCAGTTCGTCGAAGCGGCGCAGGTAGCGCAGCACCACTTCCAGGGTCACGTCTTCCCGCACCGTGACCATTTCGAAATCCATGATGGAGCCGACCGAGTCCTCGGGGTAGGACATGGCGGCGCGCAGCTGCTCCCGCTCTTCCACGGAGAGGGACTGGAAGACGTCCTGGATCACCTCGTGGGGCAGGTCCGGCGCCAGGTCGGCCAGTTCGTCGGCATCCAGGGATTCGGCGGCGGCCACCAGCTCGTCCGAATCCATGTTGGCGATCAGGGTTTCCCGGACCGCATCCGACACTTCCAGCAGGATTTCCCCGTCCCGCTCCGCCTTGACCAGGTCCCACACCATGAGACGCTCATCCAGGGGCAGGGCCTCCAGGATGTAGGCCACGTCGGCCGGGTGCATCTTGTCCAGCTTGTGGCGCAGCTCGTTCAGGTGCTGCTTGTGCACCAGGGACTCCACCAGCTCGTGGCGGGGCATCTCCTGCTTGTGCACCAGGTCCTCCACCAGGTGATGCCGGGCGAGCAGGGTCTGCACCTCGGAGAGGCGCGCCTGCAGCTCATCGGCGTCAGCGTGCTGGATTTCTTCGCTCATGGTGGCAAACCGGGGAATGGTGCGATGCCGCAAAAAGATGGCGCATTCTAGCACCGCACCGGGTCAGGACTTTGACAAAAATCACGGGAAACCACCGGGCTACGGGATATCCCCAAGCGGCGCCCCGACGGCCCGCCCATGGGTATGGGCAAGCCGGTCTCAGGGGAGTTCCGCCGCCCCCATCCGGCCCAGGATGATGCCGGTCTTTTTCAGCAGCCCCGGGGCACTGCGGTTGCGGTCGTAGAAGCGGGGATTGGGCAGCATGGCGGCCAGCTTCGCCGCCTGTTCCGGGCCCAGCTGGGCGGCGGAGACGTTGAAGTAATGGCGGGCCGCCGCCTCGGCGCCGAAGACGCCGTTGCCCCACTCCACCACGTTGAGATAGACCTCGAAGATGCGCCGCTTGGACCAGGCGGTTTCCAGCATCAGGGTGATGGCGGCCTCCTCGGCCTTGCGCCAGGGCGTCTTGCTCGGGGAAAGGAACAGGTTCTTCGCCAGTTGCTGGGAGATGGTGGAGCCGCCGGCCACCACCTTGCCGCGGCGCTGGTTCTTTTCCACCGCCTTCTGGATGCCGTCCCAGTCGAAGCCTTCATGATCGACGAACTTGGCGTCTTCGGCGGCGATGATGGCCCGCTTCAGGTGGGGCGAGATGCGCTCGTAGTCCACCCACTGCTTCTGCAGGCTGGCCCCCGGCGTCTTCAGCCACAGCTCTTCCTGACGGATTTCCATGAAGCGGGTCATGTGGGGATTGACGTTGGCCCACCACAGTACCCAGGCGAACAGCCACAGCTGGTAGGCCAGCAGGAGGCCGACGCCCCAGGCCGCCGCCAGCTTCAGCCAATGCAGGATGCGCACGGCGCCTCAGCCCTGCCGCAGATGGTCGAGGACCGGCGTGGTGGCGGGCCGCACGCCGCGCCACAGCTGGAAGGCTTCCGCCGCCTGCTCCACCAGCATGCCCAGGCCATCCACCAGGCGGGAAGCGCCCTGCAGCCGGGCAAAGGCCAGGAAGGGCGTCTCGCCCCGGCCGTACATCATGTCGTAGGCCAGGGCGCCGCCGTTGAAGATGCCAGGAGGCAGGGGCGGCAGTTCGCCGGCCAGGCTGGCGGAGGTGGCATTGATCACCACATCGAAGCCCTGACCGGCCAGCTCGCCATAGCCACCACCGCTGACGGGGCCCAGGTCGGCGAAATCCCGGGCCAGATCGGCGGCCTTGGCGGCAGTGCGGTTGGCGATGTGCAGGCGGCAAGGGCCAGCGGCCAGCAGGGGCGCCAGGGCGCCCCGGGAGGCACCGCCGGCGCCGAGCAGGAGAATGGCCTTGCCCGCCAGGGGCAGGGCCTGGTTGACCTGCAGGTCCTGCACCAGGCCGGCGCCGTCCGTGTTGTCGCCGAGGATGTGCCCATCCTCCAGCACCAGGGTATTCACCGCCCCGGCCCGGGCGGCCCGGGGCGTCAGGCTGTCGGCCAGGCGAAAGGCCTCTTCCTTGAAGGGCACGGTGACGTTGGCGCCCCGCCCGCCGCCCTCGGCAAAGGCCCGCAGCGCCGCGGCGAAGCCGTCCAGGGGCGCCAGCAGGGCTTCGTAGCTCATGTCCTGGGCGCAGGCGGCGGCAAACAGGGAGTGGATCAGGGGCGACTTGCTGTGGCCGATGGGGTTGCCGAAAACGGCATAGCGGTCAGTCATGGCGGCAAAAAGAAGGCAGCGGTGGAGGAAAGGGCGCCAGTTTATCCCTTTTGGCGGACGGCAACCTGAACGCTCCCTTACGTAGTGCAGGGAACAAAATCGCCGCAGGAAACGGCTTACGCATGGCGGAATTGCCTATAATCCGGGCGTTGCACTTTTCAGGGAGCTAACAACAAATGAGCGCAAAAGACGCCGTTATCGTGACATGGGACGACCGCTACAGTGTGGGCATGAGTGAAATCGACGCCCAGCACCAGGCGCTCTTCGAGACCATCAACCGGCTGTGGTCCGCCATCGTCGGCAAGGGCAGACGGGAGCAGATCCTGGTGCTGATCGACGAGCTGGAACGCTACACCGTGGCCCACTTCTCCGCCGAGGAGAAGTTCATGGAATCCACCGCCTACCCGGACCTGGCCGCCCACCGGCAACTGCACGAGACCTTCGTGCAGCGCATCGCCGCCGAACGCCAGGGTGTCAGCGCCGGCAAATCCATCAGCCTGGACCTGCTGCACTTCCTCAAGGACTGGCTGGTGCAGCACATCCAGGTGGAAGATCAGCGCTACGCCGCCCACTGCCGCCAGGACCCGCAACGGGGCAGCGGCCTGGCCGGCTTCTTCAAGCGCTTCTGGGCCTAAACCCCGGCACCGGGCCGGGCCGCCTTACTGGGCCTGGACCCGGTCGCCGCTGGTGAAGAACCAGGTGCGGGTGATCACCAGCTGATCCACGTCCCGCCGGATATCCTCGGGGAAGGCCGCATAGGGGCCGGCCATGCGCACGATGCGCAGGGCCGCCTCATCCAGCACCTTGTGGCCGGAGGTACGCTCCAGCTCCACCTTGTCCACGGAACCGTTGGCATTGATGGTGACGGACAGCACCAGGGTGCCGTAGAGCCGGCCCCGGGCGGCCTCGGGATAGTTGAGGGTACCCACCCGCTCCACCTTCAGACGCCAGTCTTCCACATAGCGGGCGAAGCGGTATTCGTCGGCCCGGGTGCCGATGTTCTTCTTGCGCGGACGCTGGTTGTACTCGTCCACGCTCTTGCTGATCTCGGCCTCCATGCGCGCCATGGCCATGGCGCTGCTGGCCAGGTCCCGGCCCGAGAGGGTCGGCGCATTCTGGGGCTGGGACTCCCGGGAATCCTGGCGCGGCGCCCGGGTCTTGCTCTTCACTTCGGCCAGCAGGCGCTGCTGCTGGGCCTCCATGTCCCGCACCCGCTGCCGCGACTGTTCCAGGTCGCTGCCGGCCTGCTGCCGCGCCGAGGGCGGCAGGGGCGTGGCCGCCCGGCGGTTCTCTTCGACGTTGCCGCCGCCGTCCAGGTTGGCCTGGGCCAGGGCCTGGGCGTGGGTCGGGCGGCGCGCCGACTTGCTGTTCACCAGGATGATGTCCAGGGCCTTGTCCTGCAGGGCCCGGGAGGCATCGGGGAACTTGAAGTGGAGGGACAGCAACAGACCGTGCACCAGCACGGAAAGGCCGACGGCCAGGGTCAGGTTGCGGCTGGAGGCATCCATCCGGGCCAGGAATCCGGGCATCAACCGGGCCGCCGCCATATCAGGCTCCCGCCTCCTCGTCGTCACCCACATCGGCCACCACATCGGCGCTCTCGATGACGGCGACGAAGCGCAGGTTCAGCTCCAGGGACAGGGTGTCCCAGGACTCCACGCTCAACTTGACCCGCTGGCCCATGGACAGCTCGGGCAGGGACGGCACCCGCTGCATCAGGGGCAGGGGATCGAGCTTGACCAGGTTTTCCTTGCGCACCGTGCCTTCGATTTCCGTCACGCCCTTCTGCTCCAGCCAGCGCAGGCACCAGTAGCGCTCCATGTGGCGCTGGAACTCGGCGTAGGCGGCGTAGGTCAGGTCGAAGTCGCGCATGGCGGCAAAGAGCGCGTCGCTCTTGGCGCCGAAGTGGGGCGCCCGGTCCTGCAGCAGGGTGATCAGCTGCCACTGGTTCACCAGGTCCACATAGCGCCGCAGGGGCGAGGAGGACCAGGCGTACTGGGGCACGCCAAGGCCCTCGTGGGGCAGGGGCGAAGTGGTCATGCGCACCTTGCCGGCGGTCTGGGCGCGGTAGATGCAGGCCACCTTCTTCTCGGCCAGGAGGCCGCCCCAGGTGGCGTTGGCGACGATCATCAGTTCCGCCACCAGCTTGTCCAGGGGACTGCCCCGCTTGCGGGCGCTGATCTCGATGCGGTCGGCGGCGCCAGTCGGATCGCTGGCGTCGGGGAAAACGTCGAAGTTGTAGTCGAAGATACCCTGGGTGGCGGACGGCTTGCCGCGGCGCCCTTCGCAGGCACAGGCCAGCTGCCACAGCAGCTTCAGTTCCTGGGCGAAGCGGAAGTCGCCCAGACCGGCGGCCAGGGTTGCCTCGTTGAAGAGGGGCTCGATTTCGTGGTGGCGCAGGTTGGCCGCCACATGGACCCGCTCCAGGCGGGATTCGTGGCCAACGATCTCCAGGCCCTCATTCACCGTCAGGTACAGGGAGACGGCCGGCCGCGGCTTGCCTTCGGCCAGAGTGTAGGCCTCCACCACGGCATCGGGCAGCATGGTGATCTTGTTGCCGGGCATGTACACGGTGGACAGGCGGTCCCGGGCAATCTGGTCGAGGGCCTCGCCGGGCCCGAAACCGAGGCCGGGGGCGGCGATGTGGATGCCGACGCGCCAGCCGATGCCGGGCAGGGCTTCCAGGGAAAAGGCGTCGTCGATTTCGGTGGTGGCCGCATCGTCAATGGAAAAGGCTTCTACCGAAGCCAGGGGCAGGTCGGCCGGCGCCGTGGGCACGTCCACGGCAGGGAAGCCGGTGCCCTTGGGGAAGTACTCCCGCAGGAAGCGGTTGAAGTGGTAGTCGCGGTGGGACTTGATGGCACCGCATCGGGCCAGCAGATGCGGCGCCGAGGTGTGCAGTTCCTCGCAGGCTGCCTCCAGGGCCTTGGTCTCCGGCTTGTTGCGGTCCGGGGCGTAGAGCAGCTGGTCGAGCAGGGGAGCGAACTCGGGCGGCAGGGAACCGGCCTTCAGCTCCGCCACCATGCGCTCTATGGCCAGCGCTTGCTGACGCTTCTTTTCAAGACCGGCCAGAGCAGCCTGGAGAATGTCGGGAGGGGCCTTGCGGAAGCGACCCTTACCCTTGCGGTGGAAATAGACAGGCGCTGCGTGTAGGGCAAGCAGGACCGATGCCGCCTCGACCGGAGAGGGGTCTTTGCCGACGTAGTCCTTGGCAATATCCAGAAAAGAAAATTCGCCATCCGCACAGCACTCCCAGAGGAATTCGGGTTCGATGTCGTGGGCCAGGGGTTCGGCAGCCTCCAGCAGGGCCCCGGGGGCGGGACTCTGGAAACGCAGCAGGATGGCGGCAGCCTTGACCTTGGTTCGCTTGCCCGACGCGCTTTCCACCTGCAGGGTGGCATCGTTGTCGGCCAGCACGGTGCCCGTCTTGAAGGCGCCGTCTTCTTCAAATAGAACATTCATCGTCGGATTATAACCCGGCGAATTCAAGGATTTGCGGCACAAAGTCGACAAATCGCGTGAAGCTGTGGTCGCCGCCGGCCAGCACCGTCTGGCGGGCATCCCGGTAGCGGGCCACGGCCTGGCGGTAATCCAGCACCTCGTCCCCCTCCTCCACCAGCAGCCAGTAGCGCTCGGGCCGCAGGTCGGCCACTTCCATGGCCTGCAGCTGGGCCACGTGCTCCCGGGTGAACTGGAATTCCTCGCCGGTATAGAGGTTGGTCTGGGGGCCGACGTAATCCGCCAGGGAAAGATGGGCCAGCACCGCCGGATTGACCAGTACGGCCCGCAGGCCGTGGCGTTCCGCCAGCCAGGTGGCGTAGAAGCCGCCGAGGGAGCTGCCCACCAGGGTCAGGGGACCTTCGGCAGCGAGGATGGCCTCGGCCTGGGCCATTGCCTGGCGCGGCTCGTGGGACAGGGCCGGGCAGAAGAAGCGCTCCTGCAGGCCCCGGGCCGCCATGGCCTCGGCCACGGCGCGGGCCTTGAAGGAGGCGGGGGAGGAACGGAAACCGTGGAGATAGAGAATGCCGCTCATGGTGCTGGCCTCACTGGCTTACTTGCATTCCCAGGTGTCGCCGGGAACGAGGGTGGAAGGAAAGTCCCGGCAGAGCCAGGTGCGGGCCGCCTGGCTCCCGCCCAGGGCGGCCTCCCAGAAGGCCAGGCTGGCGCCCTGGATGGCCGTCGCGGCCCGGGGCGGCAGGACGTGGCGGCTGCCCGGATTGCCCGCCAGGGGCATGTGGGCGGCGCCGTCCAGCACCAGCAGGAACTTGTCGCCGCCGGGCATGTGGCGGAAGGGCACGGTGCGGTCGGCGGCGCTGATGTCGTGCAGGCCGATGCCGTCGTCCCGGGTGCCGGTGATGCAGAAGAAGGGGCGCCGGATGCCGGCGAAGCGGGCGTTGAGGGGCGCCTCCTCGCCCCGGGCGGAGGGCGACAGGCCGAGGAAGGCCCGCAGGCGCGGCTCCGCCACCGGCGGCCCATAAGCGCGCCGTTCCCCGGCCATGGCCTGGGTCGTCACCGCGCCATAGGAATGGCCGGCCAGGCCGACACGCTCCAGGTCCACCCCGGCCCAGGCCGGGTCCGTGGCCTGGCGGCGCCAGACTTCGTCGAGAACGAAGCCCAGGTCGGCCAGGCGGGCCAGGGACTGCTCCGGCGTGGTGGCCGCCGTCAGGGCCCGGCGCAGGGCCATGGGACTACCGGCCATGACCGCGGCGTCGCTGCCGGCGTGCTGCAGGGCCAGGCCCCGGTAACCGTGGGAGGCCCAGTGGCGCAGCCAGCGTTCGCCGTTGTCCCGGTCGCCGCCGAGGCCGTGGGAGAAGAGGATCAGGGGCGTGCGGGCGACGCCCTGGGGCAGGTAGTGGCGGCAGGGAATGGGACGCTGGCGGCGCTCGTCGTGCCACACCTCCAGTTCCTCCCGCACCCGGCAGGGGCCGCTGGCGGCGTAGTTGTGGGGGGCTGACATGGGGCAGGTTCGCCGGGGCGGCAGCGCCGCCCCGAAAGGATTGTCCGGCCTAGCCTGCAGACCAGCTGACGGTGCCGCTCCAGGCTGTCCACAGGACGATGCCGCCGAAGACGATGCGGTACCAGGCGAAGGCGGTGAAGTCGTGGCTGCTGATGTAGCGCAGCAGGCCGCGCACGGCGATGAAGGCGGAGACGAAGGCGGCGACGAAGCCGACCACCCACATGCCGACATCGTCGAAGGAGAGCAGCTCCCGCTCCTTGTACAGCTGGTAGAGGGTGGCGATACCCAGGGTGGGGATGGCGAGGAAGAAGGAGAACTCGGTGGCGGCCTTGCGCGACAGGCCGAAGAGCAGGCCGCCGATGATGGTGGCGCCGGAACGGGAGGTGCCGGGAATGAGGGCGAAGGCCTGGGCGATGCCCAGCTTGAAGGCGTCGATCACATCCAGCTCCTCCACCGTCTCCACCCGGATGCGGTGCTTGCGCCGCTCGGCCCAGAGGATGAAGAGACCACCGACGATGAAGGTGGTGGCCACCACGTAGGCATTGAAGAGGTGGGCCTTGATGGCCTTGCCGAAGAGCAGGCCGAGGACGGCCAGGGGGATGAAGGCGATGATCAGGTTGATGACGAAGCGCTGGGCTTCCCGCTCCCGGGGCAGGCCCAGCAGCACCCGGGCGATGCGGGCCCGGTATTCCCAGCAGACGGCCAGGATGGCGCCGGACTGGATGACGATCTCGAACAGCTTGCCCCGGGCGTCGTTGAAGTCGAGCAGGTCCCCCGCCAGGATCAGGTGGCCGGTGGAGGAGATGGGAAGGAATTCGGTGAGGCCCTCGACGATGCCGAGAATGAGGGCCTTGAGCAGCAGCAGGGGATCCATGGGGAGCCGGGGCGGAAGGAAAGAGGGGGGGATTATACCCGCCCCCTCCGCCGGCCCCGACCGGAAGCGACCTTACAGGGGATACCCGGCCATCTTCAGCAGGGCGCCGGTCTCGCACAGGGGCAGGCCCATGACTCCGGTGTAGCTGCCTTCCAGGCGTTCGACGAACATCCCGGCCTTGCCCTGGATGCCGTAGGCGCCGGCCTTGTCCATGGGTTCGCCGCTGGCGATGTACTTGCCGATCTCGGCTTCTTCCAGCTCGCGGAACTGGACGATGCTCTCCGACAGCACGGTCTCGATATGGCCGCTCCAGGCCAGGGAGACGGCGGTCAGCACCCGGTGCCGCTGGCCCGAGAGCAGCTCCAGCATGCGCCGGGCGTCGGCCTCGTCCGTCGGCTTGCCGAGAATCTCGCCCCGGCATTCGACGGTGGTGTCCGCCGCCAGGATCGGCTGGGTCGCCTGGCGCCGCCACACCACCAGCTTGAGGCCGTGCTCGGCCTTGGCCCGGGCCACCCGTTTGACGTAGGCCACCGGGTCCTCGCCCGCCAGGGGCGTCTCGTCCACGGCGCCGTCGGCCCGGGGCGGGTTGCGAAAGAGCAGGGTTTCGAACTGCACGCCCATGAGGGACAGCAGTTCCCGCCGCCGGGGGCTGCGGGAGGCAAGGTAGATGCGGGGGCCGAGGGGGATGGTCATGGCAGTGGGGGAAGGTCAGCCTTCCCGGTGGTAAGGATGGTTACGAATGACGCTGACGGCACGGTAGAGCTGTTCGCACAGGATCAGCCGGGCCATAGCGTGGGGCAGGGTGAGGCTGGACAGGCGCAGCATGGCGCCGCCATTTTGCTGGGCCTCGGCCTTCAGTTCCGGGTCGAGGCCGTCGGCGCCGCCGATGAGCAGGGCGATGTCGCGCCCCTCGCCCATCCAGCCTTCAAGGCGGGCCGCCAGTTTGACGGTGCTCAGATCCTCGCCCCGCTCGTCCAGGGCGACGATGCGACAGCCCCCGGGCAGGGCCGCCCGGATGCGGGCCTTCTCCGCACTCAGCAGCTGCTCCCGGGTTTTCGAGCCCCGGGGCTCGGGCTTGATCTCGACCACGCTCACCGCCATTTCCCGGGGCATGCGCTTGATGTACTCGGCGCAGCCCTCGGCCACCCAGTCCGGCATGCGGTGGCCCACGGCGATGACGCACAGTTTCATGGCTGCCTTCAGGCGGCGGAGGAGCCGCCCTGGCTGCCGGCCTGGCGCCGCACCGGGGCCTTGGCGCCCCACAGCTCTTCCAGGTTGTAGTAGTTGCGCACGGCCGGCTGCATGACATGGACCACGATGTCGCCCAGGTCCACCAGCACCCACTCGCCGGTCTGCTCGCCTTCAATGGAGAGCACCTCGCCGCCGGCTTCCCGCACCTTTTCCTGGACGTTGCGGGCAAGGGACTTGACCTGACGGTTGGAGTCGCCGCTGGCGACCACGACCCGGTCGAACAGGGAGGTGAGCTTGGTGGTGTCGATCACCTCGATATCCTTGCCCTTGATGTCCTCAAGGGCGTCCACGACGATTGCTTGCAGTTTTTGCAGTTCCATCAGGTGCCTAATTGCTGGGGGTTGAAAGATATAGTTGCTGCGCCTGAATATAAGCGATCACCGCTTCAGGCAGCAAATAACGGGGGCTGCGGCCGGCGGCCAGCAGCTGGCGGATCTGGGTGGCGGCGATGGCCAGGGGCGTCATGGGGAAGGTGGCGATGCCGCCGGCGGGGGCGGCCTGCAGCTCCCGGGGGCTGCAGCGGCGGGCCTGGAATTCCCGGGCCAACTCGCCCGGCAGGGCCGCCGGATCGATGGAAAAGCCGGGGCGGTACACCACCGCCACGTGGGCCAGGGCCAGGATGTCCTGCCAGCGGTGCCAGGTGGGCAGGCCGGCGAAGGCGTCGGCGCCGGTGAGCAGCACCAGGGGCTGGGCCGGGCCGCACTCCCGGCGCAGGCGCTCCAGGGTGAGCACCGTGTAGCTGGGGTCGGCGCTGGCCACCTCGGCGCCGTCCACGGCGAAGGCCGGATTGTCCTGCACCGCCAGGCGCACCATCTGCAGCCGCTGCTGGGGCGTGGCCCGGGGCTCGGCCCGATGGGGCGGCCGGCCGGCGGGAATCCAGCGCACCTGGGCCAGGTCGAGATTCTCCAGCGCCTCCTGGGCCAGGCGCAGATGGCCGTGGTGAATGGGGTCGAAGGTGCCGCCGAAGACGCCGATGGGGCGCTGCTCAGGCATGGTCGCCATCGCCGCCGCCCTCTTCCGGCCCTTCCTCGTCGCCCACCGTGGTGGCGAAGGCCGGCGCACCTTCGACGAAGACTTCCCGGTAGCTGACGTAGAAGCTGGCCACCAGGCTCGGCGCCAGGACCAGGATCAGGGGCACCATGACGATGGCCGCCGCCATGCCGGGCCCCAGGATCATGCCCAGCAGGCCCATGGCCAGGGCCGGCACCAGGCCGCTCCACAGCAGGATGGAGAGGCTGTAGGTGAGGAACGGCCGCCAGTTGCGCAGGCAGGCGAAGAAGGAGAAGAAGAGGGCCTTGCCGGCGCCCTGCCGGTGCCAGGCGGCCAGCATGGGGGCGAACCAGAAGGCCATCACCAGGGGCACCACCAGCAGCAGGGCCAGCTGGGTGGCGAGGAGGAATTCAGGATTGTCCGCCGGCAGGTCGCCGTGGTCGCCGCCGATGAACATGAGGCGGAACAGGTCGCCCCCGTCCACCAGGGAGGCCAGGCCCAGGATCAGCAGGGTGCCGCACAGATAGAGCCCGCCCAGGCCCACCAGCACCGGCGCCTGGGGGCGGATGCCGGTGCTCAGGGACTGGGGCGTGACGGCCAGGCCCCGGTCGAGCACGCGGCAGGCGTTCATCAGCACCAGGGACAGGGCCGGCATGGCCAGGTAGGTGATGAGGCTGCCGATGAAGGGCAGGCTGCCCACCAGGGCCAGCAGCATCCAGTAGGTCAGCAGGAGCAGGCTGAGGATGGCCGGATTGCGCCGGAACAGGGCATAGCCTGCGCCAAGCCAGCGCCAGCCGCGGGCGGCGGGAAGGTTCAGTGCCTGCATGGATCAAGCGGTGGGGAAAATATCCCGGTAGGAGGCATAGAGGACGGCGAAGGACACCGGCAGCAGGACGAGGAAACCGAGGCCCATGGGCAGGGCGGCGACGAAGAAGAGCACACCCATGATGAGGCCGAGGACGGTGAAGGGCAGGATGTTCTTCAGGCAGGCGCTGAAGCTGGCCTTGAGGGCGGGCACCGGCTGCATGTGGTTGAAGTAGACCAGGGCCGGGGCGAACCAGAAGGCCATGAACAGGGGGACGGCCAGGGCCAGGCTGATCATCACCGCCAGCAGGACGCCGGCGATGGCCACGCCAAAGCCGCCGGTGGCAGCGCCGCCCACGAGGGAGCCGCCGCCGATGAGCATGCCCACCGCCAGGATGCCGAACCAGCCCAGCATGTAGCACAGGCCCACCACCACCAGCCCGGTGGTTTCCCGGGAGAAGCCGGCGAAGAGGTCGTTCAGTTCCACCTTGCCGCCCTCCTCCTGGCGCCGCACCGCCTGCAGCACGCCGGCGGCCAGCAGGGGCAGCAGCAGGTGGGAGGCCAGGGCGCCGGCCAGGGGCACCATGGCCACCGCCAGGGTCAGCACCAGGAAGACCAGGGCCAGCACCACCCAGGCGCCGGGGGCGCGGGTGAACAGGTCCCAGCCGAAACGCAGCCATTCGATGGCGGCACCGGCCGGCACCACCCGGCAGCTGCCGTCGAAGGGCGGCGGCGCCATGGGAAAGGTGGGCGTGGAATCCGGGGAGCTGGCGTCGGCAGACATGGTAAAAACCGTTGAAAAATCAGGAATGGCGCCATGCTAACGACACGGCGGGGGGTTGGCAATTGGCACCGCCGCGGCGGCGGCCGGAAATCAGTCGATCCAGGGGGCCGCCGGATGGCGGCGACGGGCCAGCAGGAGGTCCCGGAAATGCCGGGGATCCTTCACCAGCACCTGGCGGCCGGCCCGGGGCGCATGGAAGTCCTGCAGGCGCGACAGCCAGAAGCGCAGCGCCGCCCGGCGCAGGAGCCGGGGCCAGGCCCGGGCCTCCGCCGCCTGCAGGGGGCGCCGCCGGTGGTAGGCCTGCAACAGGGCCCGGGTGCGGCCGGGTTCCAGGTTGCCGGCCCCATCCAGGCACCAGTCGTTGGCGGCCACCGCCAGGTCGAACAGCAACTGGTCCCGGGCGGCGAAATAGAAATCCAGCAGGCCGGACAGGCGCTCCCCCTGGAACAGCACATTGTCGCGGAACAGGTCGGCATGGACGATGCCTTCGGGCAAGGCCTCGGCCGGCCCGGCCTGGTAGGCCAGTTCATCCTGCAGCAGGGCCCCATCCTCGTCGCTGAGCAGGGGCAGCACCTGGGCGGCGGCCTGACGGCGCCACGCCTCGCCCCGGGGGTTGTCCTGCACGCCATCGTAGGTGGCGGCGGCCAGATGCAGCCGGGCCAGGGCATCGCCCACGGCAGCGCAGTGGGCCGGGCCCGGCGCCTCCACTTCCTGCCCCGTCAGGCGGGACACCAGCACCGCCGGCTTGCCGGCCAGGGGGCGCAGGATAGCCCCGGCGCCATCGGCCACCGGTGCCGGACAGGGCAGGCCCTGGCGGGCCAGGTGGGCCATCAGGCCCAGGTAGAAATCAAGCTCCGCCGCCCCCAGGGTCTCGAACAGGGTGAGGACCCAGGTGCCGCGGTCGGTGGTGACGAAATAGTTGGTGTTCTGGACGCCGGCGGCGATCCCGGCGAAATCCGCCAGGGCGCCGACGTCGCAGCCGGAAAGCCAGTCCTGCAGCTGCTCCCGGGTGACGGGAGTGAAGACCGACACGACCGGATCAGAAGGTGCCGATCACCCACATGGGGACGCGCACGCCGCTGTCCACCGGGTCCTTGCGGGAGAAGGTGCCGTCGCCCTGGTCGTCCACCAGGTAGTAGGGAACGCCGTGGCTGGGGGTGACCTTGAGCATATAGAGCTTGCCGTTGACCCGGTATTCCTCCACGGTCTCGTTCTCCCGCTTCTTGATGGTCACCTGGGGTTCCATGGCGGCATCGAAGGGCACCATCTCGGGCGGCGGCGGCGGCACCGCCGGCAGGGGCTGCAGGTCGGTACGGCCGGCCTGGGCAAAAGCCGCGCCGGTGCAGACCAGCAGGGAGAGGGAAGCGGCAAGGAGGGAAAGACGACGCATGGGATGGCCTTTGCAAGATAGCCCGATTCGGATGCCCGATTTTATTACAAATTGAGCAGCATCTCCCGCTCGTCGGGCAGGGGGGCAAAGCCGCGGGTCTCGTAGTGCTTGAAAATGGCCTCGACGATCTGGTCCGGCTCGTCGATCACCTGGATCAGGTCTAGGTCGTCCGGCGATACCATGCCCTCGCCCACCAGGCGGTCCTTGAACCATTCCAGAAGGCCGCGCCAGAAGGGCTCGTGCACCAGGATCAGGGGAATCTTGCGGCTCTTGCCGGTCTGGATCAGGGTCAGGGCCTCCAGCACCTCGTCCAGGGTGCCGAAGCCCCCGGGCATGACCACGTAGGCGCTGGCGAACTTGACGAACATGAACTTGCGCGCAAAGAAGTGGCGGAAGGACTGGGAGATGTCCTGGTAGGGATTGGCCATCTGCTCGTGGGGCAGCTGGATGTTGAGACCGATTGAGGGGCTCTTGCCGTGGTAGGCGCCCTTGTTGGCCGCTTCCATGATGCCGGGGCCGCCGCCGGAGATGACCGAGAAGCCGGCATCGGAGAGCTTGCGGGCGATTTCCTCGGTCAGCTGGTAATAGGGCGACTCTGGCTTGATGCGGGCGCTGCCGAAGATGGAGACAGCCGGGCGGATGGCCGCCAGCCGTTCGGTGGCCTCCACGAACTCTGCCATAATGCCGAAAATCCGCCAGGATTCCCGGGCCGACATGGCGCTGGTGATGGTGTCGGGGTCCGCCAGGGGCGGGAGTTTGGTTCTTTCGCTCATTTTTTTGTCTTCTGGATTTTGTTCTTATGCCGATGCTGCTGCTGGTGGACGGATCGTCCTACCTTTACCGCGCCTTCCACGCCCTGCCGGATCTGCGCAACAAGGCAGGAGAGCCTACTGGCGCCATTTACGGCGTGTTGAACATGCTACGCCGGCTGGAAAGCGACTACAAGGCAGAAGGCGTCACCTACAAGGCCGTGGTCTTCGACGCCAAGGGCAAGACCTTCCGCGACGACTGGTACCCGGAATACAAGGCCCAGCGCCCGCCCATGCCCACCGACCTGGTGGCCCAGATCGAACCCCTGCACGCCGCCATCAAGGCTTCCGGCTGGCCGTTGCTGATGGAGGAGGGAGTGGAGGCGGACGACGTCATCGGCACCCTGGCCCGCCAGGCCGAAGCCGCCGGCATGGACGTGGTCATCTCCACCGGCGACAAGGACCTGACCCAGCTGGTCAGCCCCCGGGTGCGCTGGGTCAACACCATGAGCAACGAGGTGCTGGACGAGGCCGGCGTCACCGCCAAGTTCGGCGTCGAGCCGGGCCGCATCGTGGACTACCTGGCCCTCATCGGCGACACGGTGGACAACGTCCCCGGCGTCGCCAAGGTGGGGCCCAAGACCGCTCTCAAGTGGCTGGAACAGTACGGCACCCTGGACAACATCATGGCCAACGCCGAGGCCATCGGCGGCGTGGTGGGCAACAACCTGCGCCAGGCCCTGGACTTCCTGCCCCTGGGCAAAAAGCTGGTGACCGTGGTGTGCGACCTGCCGCTGCCGGAAACCCCGGCCAGCCTGGCGCCCCGCCCCCTGGACAAAGCCGCCCTGGAAGAAATCTTCAGCCGCTACGAATTCAAGACCTGGCTGCGGGAACTGCAGGGCGAAGGTGCGGCCGCCGGCGATGCCGAAGCCGCCGGCGACGCCCCGGCCGGCGCCCATCGCCAGCATTACGAAACCATCCTCACCTGGGAGGCCTTCGAGCGCTGGCTGGCCAAGATCCAGGCCGCCCCCCTGGTGGCCCTGGATACGGAAACCACCAGCCTGGACCCGCTCTCGGCCCGCATCGTCGGCATTTCCTTCGCCCTGACGCCGGGGGAGGCCGCCTACATCCCGGTGGCCCACAACTACCCGGGCGCCCCCGACCAGCTGCCCCGGGAGCAAGTCCTGGCGCGGCTCAAGCCCTGGCTGGAAGCCAGCAACCACGCCAAGCTCGGGCAGAACCTGAAATACGACCAGCACGTCTTCGCCAACCACGACATCGCCCTCAAGGGCATCGTGCACGACACCCTGCTGCAGTCCTACGTGCTGGAAAGCGACAAGGGCCACGACCTGGAACAGCTGGCCCGCCGTCACCTGGGACTGGAGACCATTCCCTACACCGCCCTGTGCGGCAAGGGCGCCAACCAGATCGGCTTCGACCAGGTGGCCATCGACCAGGCTGCCGAATATTCGGCGGAGGATTCGGACCTGACTCTGCGGGTCCATCAAAACCTGTTCCCCGCCATCGCCGCCGATGCCAAGCTCAACTGCATCTACAGCGACATCGAAATGCCGGCCCGGGAAGTGCTGTTCGCCATGGAGCGCCACGGCGTGCTCATCGACAGCGGCCTGCTGCAGGCCCAGAGCAACGAGCTGGGGCGCAAGCTGGTGGAGCTGGAAGCCAAGGCCGTGGAGATCGCCGGCCAGCCCTTCAACCTCAATTCACCCAAGCAGCTGGCGGAGATCCTGTTCACCCAACTGGGCCTGCCGGTGGTGAAGAAGACTCCGGGCGGCGCCCCCTCCACCGACGAGGAAGTGCTCTCCGAACTGGCCCTGGACTACCCCCTGCCCAAAGCCCTGCTCGAATACCGGGGCCTGGCCAAGCTGAAGAGCACCTACACCGACAAGTTGCCGCGCATGGTCAATCCCCATACCGGCCGGGTGCACACCAGCTTCTCCCAGGCCGTGGCCGTCACCGGCCGCCTGGCCTCAAGCGACCCCAATCTGCAGAACATCCCCGTACGCACCGCCGAAGGTCGCCGTATCCGCGCCGCCTTCATCGCCCCGCCGGGCTGCAAGATCGTTTCCGCCGACTATTCCCAGATCGAGCTGCGCATCATGGCCCACCTTTCGGGCGACCATGGCCTGCTCGACGCCTTCGCCAAGGGCGAGGACGTGCACCGGGCCACGGCGGCGGAAATCTTCGGCATCATGCCCCTGGAAGTCACCGCGGAGCAGCGGCGCTACGCCAAGACCATCAACTTCGGCCTCATCTACGGCATGAGCGCCTTCGGCCTGGCCCGCTCCCTGGAAATCGAGCGCAGCGCCGCCCAGACCTATATCGAACGCTACTTCGCCCGCTACCCCGGCGTCGCCCGCTACATGGAGGAAACCCGGGAACTGGCCAAGCGCCAGGGCTATGTGGAAACCGTCTTCGGCCGCCGCCTGTGGCTGCCGGACATCCGCGCCAGCCAGGCCGGCCGCCGCCAGGGCGCCGAGCGGGCCGCCATCAATGCGCCCATGCAGGGCACGGCGGCGGACATCGTCAAACTGGCCATGACCGCCACCGCCCGCTGGCTCGCCGACAGCAGCCTGCAGAGCAGCCTGGTGCTGCAGGTGCACGACGAACTGGTGCTGGAAGTACCGGAAGGGGAACTGGCCCGGGTCCGGGCCGAGCTGCCGGCCATCATGGGCCAGGTGGCCAAACTGGCCGTGCCCCTGGTGGTGGATGTGGGCGTCGGCAACAACTGGGACGAGGCCCACTAAGCGCAGGCAGGCCCCGCGCCGTCCCTCAGGCGGCCCCGGTCAGCCGCAGGAAGGCAGCCTCCACCGTCTCCACGTCCAGGTCCGCCACGTCCTGACTGTCGCTCTGCAGCACCTGGCGGGGCACCGCCCAGGGCTGCCACTGCTCCACCGACGATTTGCCGAACAAGGCCAGCACCGGCTTGCCCTGGGCCGCCGCCACATGCATGGCGCCACCGTCGGCGCAGAGCATGACGTCGGCCAGGGAGAGGCCGGCAATCAGCTCTTCCAGGTGCCGGGTCGGCACCGGTGCCACCGGCAGACCGGCCAGGGCCGCCATGATGCGGCCGGCCTTGGCATCGTCCCCGGGATGCAGGGGATCGTCCTCCGCCCCCGGCGCCCAGAACAGCAGCACCTGGCGCACCACGCCCCGCTCCAGCAGGCGCCGCACCAGTTCGACGAAGCGGGCCTCCGGCCAGCGCTGGGAAGGCTTGCGCGCCGACACGTGCAGAGCCAGACGCAGCCCCTCTCCCGGCACCGCCGGCAGCGCCGCCTGCAGGCGTGCCCGCACGGCGGCATCGGCCACCAGGCGCATGGGACCTGGCGCCGGTACCGGCCCCAGGAACTGCAGCAGGCGCTGGGTTCGTTCCACCTCGTGGCCACCGCCCCGCTCCTCCTGGGCGATGATGCGCCGGGCCCCGATCCAGCGGGCAAAGCCGCTGCCGCCGGCAGAGGCGACCAGGATCAGGTCCAGGCGCCGGCGACGCAGGCCCACCAGCATCTTCAGGGTGCGCCACCAGACGCCGAGGAGGGACTCGCCGGCGGCCCGATGCTTGCCCTTGCAATAGGCGAAGACCGCATCCACATCCGGATTGCCGGCCAGGGCCGGGGCGTTGTAGGAATTGGCGAGGACGCCGATCCAGGCCTGGGGATAGGTCTGGCGCAGGCTCGCCAGCAGGGGGGTGGTGCACAACAGGTCGCCGATGTTGTCGCGGCGGATCACCAGTATCTTCATGCCGTTTCCAGTTCGTTGCGGGCCCATTCGGCCACGCCGCCCAGGCGGCGGGTGAAGGCCGCGAAGGAAAAATTGTCCAGGTGGGCCCGGGCCCGGGCCTCATCCACCCGGTCCTGCCCGTCGCCCCGCAGGCCCAGCAGGACCCGTTCGAAATCCCGCCCCTGGTCCAGCCGGGGGTCGGCGTAGAGGTAGCCGGTCACCCCGTCGACGATGGTCTCGTTGAAGGGCGGCGCCGCCATGGCCAGGACCTTGGTGCCGGCGGCCTGGGCCTCCAGGACATTGAGCCCCAGGGCTTCCTTTTCCGGCAGCCCCGCCACCAGGTAGTCGATGCTCTCGTAGAGGCTGCGCACGTCGCTCTGCTGGCCCCAGAAACGCACCTGGGCCGCCACCGGCGCCAGGGCCCGGCGCAGGTCCCGCACCGAGGCGTAGCCGCCGCTGCCGAAAATATCCAGCTGCACTTCCGGATGTCGGGCCAGTACCGGCGCCAGGGCGGCAAACAACTGGGGAAACTGCTTGATCGGCGTCAGCCGGGAGACCACCCCCAGCACCAGCCCGGGACGGCGCACATAGGGCTGGCGGGGCCGCAGGGCCAGCTGCAGGGGCTCGAAGAAGCCGAACAGGCGATCGCGGAACTTGCGCCGGTCCCAGTCGTACTCCGACTCCCGCTCCACCGGCCGCAAAGCTGCTGACCGGGGCCGCAGGTCTGGGATACCATACAGGGCCTCGCGCCACACCGGAATATTGGCGGCCTGCAGCCCCGCACGGACGTACCCGGAAACCGGGAAGACCATGCGGTAGGGCAGGAACGGCCGGGCACTGCGCTGGTACATGGGCATGTGGGCCATGGAGGTGAGCAGATGCCGCGGTGCCAGTTGCCGCGCCACCTCGTCCGGAAAGGGCGCCTGGTTCAGCACCCAGGCCGCCTGGTCGCCCAGCAGGGCGGGAATTTCCCCGGCGTCGCGCACCGCCACCCGTTCGATACTGGGATTGAGCAGGGAACCCCAGAAAGGCGCGTCGGCATGGCAGACGAGTTTGGCCGCAAGGCCCAGTTCCGCCGCAGCGTGGGCCGTGGCGGCGGTGTACAGCTCGCCGCCGCCCATGTGCTGTTGCAGGTTGATTTGAATGAGTTGCATCGACACTTCCTGCCCTTAAGCGGGCCCGCATCTTCCCGGCAGCCGCAGAAGACAAGACAGTTGGCTATATGGCAAAAGACACCATGAAGGTTCTGATTATAAAACGCGACAAGATCGGGGATATGCTGCTCACCACCCCGATCCTCAAACTGTTGCGGCAAAAGCACCCCCAGGCCACCCTGCATGTCCTGGCCAACGACTACAACGCCTGGGTGCTCGACGGCAATCCGGACGTGGACGAAGTAATCGTCTATCCCCGGGTCCGCCACGACGGCCGGCTGCGCCTCGGCGCCATCTTCAGCCACCTGGCCCTGACCCGGCGCCTCAAGCGCGAACGCTACGACTACGTGGTCATCGCCAACGGTGGCGAATCGCCCCGGGCCATCCGCCGCGGCCTCTCCTACCGGCCGGGCAAGCTGCTGGCCTATGTGGAAAGCGAGCGCTTCCGCCACCATCCCTCACTGCAGGCCATCAGCTCGGACAAGCGCCACGAAAGCGAACGCATGCTGCAACTGTTCGCCCCCCTGGGCCTGGACGGCGACACGCCCCTGCCGCCGCCCCGGCTCAACTTCTCCCCCGCCCAACTGGAAGCGGCCCGCCAATGGCTCGCCACCTGGCAGCAGGGCGCACCGGACAACTTCATCATCATCGGCCTGGGCGCCCGCCGCCGGCAGAAGCAGCCCAGCGCCGAGCAGGTCCGCCGCTGGGCCGACGCCGCCCTGCAACGCTGGGGCACACCGACGGTGGTGGTGTGGACGCCGGGCCAGCGGGACAACCCCCTCTATCCCGGCGACGACGAGCTGGTGGCCCCCCTGCTGGCCGCGCCCCAGCCCCACATCCGCCCCTACAGCGGCAGCCTGCAGACGGTGATCGGCCTCATCGGCCTGTCCCGGGCCAGCCTGTTTCCCGACAGCGGCCTGATGCACATTGCCTCCGCCGCGCCCGGCGGTGTGGTCGGCCTTTTTGCCGACCGCCAGAATTCCGCCGACCCGGACCGCTGGGGCCCGCTGGGCGACCGGGCCATCGTCCTCGAAGCCCCCCACTCGGTGGCCGAGCTGGAGGACGAGGCCGTGCTGGCCGCCCTGGAACGACATCTGCACCCCTGAGCCCAGCCCTCCCGCCAGCCACGAACCTTCGCCCATGCCGACGATGCCGCGCCAGCCCACCCTGCCCCTCTTCGCCTCCCTCTGGATTTTCCTGGCGGTGTTCCTGCTGCCCATGGACAAGGCCATCGCCCTGCGCAACCTGGTCCTGCTACTGGGTCTCGGCCTGTGCCTGTGGCAATGGCGGCAGCTGCTGCCCCGGCTGCGGCAGGATGCCCTGCCCCGCTTCGCCCTTGGCGGCCTGACCGCCTTCATCGCCCTGCTGCTGCTGCAAACCCTGTTCTTTGCCGAAAATCGGGCCTTCTCCGCCAGCGCCATCCTGGGCGAATGGCTGGGAGCCGCCCTGGTGCTGGGCCTTGGCATGGGCGTCGCGCTGCTGGCCGGCGCTCCCCGCCAGGCGGCGGCCCAGGGCATCAGCATGGCCCTGCTGGCCCTGCTGACCCATGTCCTGTGGATGCTGGGCTACCAGCTGCTGCCGGTCTTTTCCGGCCAGCCGCCGCGGCTGGGCCTGATGCCGTTTGCCGAACGGGATTTCCACAGCCAGCTGGTGGCGCCCCTGACCCTGCTGCTGCTGGCCGAAACCGTGCTGCGCAAATGGGACCTGCCCGGGCTGCTGCCCTGGTCCAACCGTGTCCTGCACGGCGCCCTGGTGCTGGCCCTGCTCGGTGTCGTCGGCGTCAATGGCCGCACCACCCTGATCCACATCGGCGCCGGCGGCCTGCTGCTGGTGGCCGCCCTGGTCCTGGCCCATCCGCAGCGGGGCAGCGGCACCCGGCGCAAGGCCGTCCTCGGCGTCGGCATTGCCCTCGCCCTGCTGGCCGCCACCTCCCTGACCCTGGACAAACGCTGGCAGAAGCTGGGGGATTCCTTCGCCGCCGGCCTCAAGGTGCAGGAAAACCGTACCTGGCTCGACGACCGGCGCTACCCCCTGCCCACCCTGCCCTCGGGCCAGGAGGCAGACCACTCGGCCTACCTGCGGGCCGCCTTCGGCACCCTGGCCCTGCAGGGCATCGCCAACCATCCCATGGGTATCGGCTACAGCATCGACGCTTTCGGCCGCGTCATCCTCCTCGACCAGGGCGAGCGGACTGCCATCATCAGCAGCCATTCGAGCATCCTGGACTTCACCCTGGGCACGGGCCTGCTCGGCCTGGCCGGCCTCACCCTGCTGGTTGCCCTGGGTTGCCGCGGTCTCTACCGGCGCTACCGGCAGACGGGCGATACGGCGGCCCTGCTGGCCATGCTGGTGATCGCCAGCTACTACCTGCGTTGCTTCCCGGAGGGCCATCTGAGCGGCTGGCGCCTCAAGCTGACCCTGCTGCTCACCGGCCTGTTGCTGGGGGCCAGCCTGCTACAGCGTAGCCGGGCCGCTGCCCGGCGCTGACCCGCCTCAGGCGCCGTGACGGCGGCGCCAGTCCGCCAGCAGGGCCAGCAGTTCCTCGGCCCGGTGCCGGTAGCTGTGGCACGCCAGGACCCGCCGATAGGCCCGTTCGGCGATGGCCCGGGCTTCGGCAAAATTTCCCAGATAGTAGTCGATGCGCTGCAACGCCTGCTCCAGGTCGGTGTAGTCGGCCCACTCGTCCGCGGCGAAGGCATCGGCCGCGTGCAGGCGATAGTCCGAGAGCAGGAAGCCGCCGCAGGCGGGAATGCCGAAACAGCGCTCCGGCAGGCCGTAGCCCATGGGGGCGCCGTACTCGCAGCCGGCACCGTAGTTGATGTTGATGCGCGAGGTCTGCACCAGTTCCACCTGCTCCGCCACGCTCATGGGCGTACGCGAGGTATCGATGAAGCGGTAATTGATGCCACGGCTCTCCAGGGCCTGGCCCAGGGCGCCGAAGAAGCGCTCCCGCGGCAGGTATTCCTTGTAGCGATCCGCATTCATGGCGCCGAAGAAGGTGACGTCGTAGCGGTAGTTGCCCTCGTCCCGCAGAGACTCCAGGCTGCGGCCGGCCAGGTTGTAGGCGGCGATGTTGGCGCCGTTGTGCAGCAGCGCCACTTCCTTGCCGAAACGCCAGTCGTCGGTGATGGCGTGGGTGGCGTAGATGTCCAGCCCCTCCAGGCGGCTGGCCAGGGCCAGGCGCCAGGGGCGCTTGTTGAGATAGCCCGGCGCATCCCGGTTCCAGGCGATCACCGGCACCCCGGGGCCCAGCACCCGCTTCAGCTTCCAGGCCCGCCAGGGACGGGAGACGTAGTCGTAGAAACCCATCATGCAGCCGGCCACGGCCCCTGCCGGCAACTCGCCGGGGGCCGGCAGACTGCGCCTGACCTCGACACCCAGCGCCGCCAGGGCGTCGTTCAGGGGGGTCGGTTTGGGCGCCAGGTCGAGGAGGATGGGGGGCTCAGCAGGGCAGTTCATGGGCCCGTTCCCGGGGAATGGCCAGCACATTCACCCGCTTGTCGAAAAAGCCCCGCTGGCTCGGCACAAAGGGCATGCCCCGCAGGAACAGCTCGGCGGCCTGGGTCCGGCGCAGGTCCAGCAGCACCGGCTGGCCGCTGGCATCGGTGAGGGCGGGAATGAACAGGGCGTAATCCC
Source organism: Azospira oryzae (assembly GCF_004217225.1). Taxonomy (GTDB): domain Bacteria; phylum Pseudomonadota; class Gammaproteobacteria; order Burkholderiales; family Rhodocyclaceae; genus Azospira; species Azospira oryzae. The sequence goes on along the minus strand of NZ_SHKM01000002.1, from coordinate 887,371 downwards.
GGTCGGCCAGGAACTCCAGGGCCGCCAGTTCCCGGGTCCCCTGCTCCCGCTCGATATCGAACCAGTTCTCCAGGCAAATCACCGGACGGCAGCGCTCCAGGGTCGCTGCGGCGCCCTCCAGCACGTCCAGCTCGTGGCCCTCCACATCGATCTTCATCACATCCAGGCGGGCCAGGGCGAAGGCATCCAGGGGCTTCTTCGGCACCGCCACGCCGGTCTGCTCGCTGGAGACCTTGATCAGGCCGCTGTACTGCCCGTTGCCGACGCCCAGGTAGGCCGTACCCTCGCTGCGGGAAAGGGCCATGGCTTCGGCCTGCAGGCGCGCCCCGTCGATCTGCAGCTGGCTGCGGATGCCGTCCAGGTCGGCAAAGCTCGGTGGGAAGGCCTCGAAAGCCAGCACCCGGCCGTTGAAGCGGGGCGAGGCGGCCACTGCCAGGGCGAAGTAGCCCCAGTTGGCGCCCACATCCACGAACACCCCGTCGGCCGGCAGGAAAGTGAGGATGGCGCCCATCACATCGATCTCATAACCCTTTTCCGCATACTCGTAGATGGCATGGAACTGGGTATTGCGGGCGTCGAAGCTGAACTCCCGGCCCAGGCCTTCGCTGCGGGCCACGCCGAGGGACGGCTGGCCGGCGCGCTGCAGGCGACGGAAGGCGCGGGTGGCGGCCTTCACCCGCAGGCGCTCGATCACGGTCTTCTTGCGGCCATGGGCAATCTCGTAGAGATCGATGCCGCGACTGCGGCGAACCAGGGTGAAGGGCTTGAATTCGGCCACCGCTAGGGGCCGGACCAGGGATTGGGAGGCGGAGCTGGCTGGATTGGACATGGTGGGATGGGAAAGTAAGGAAATCAGGAAGAAAGAGGACCCAGCAGACGGGCGATGGCCGCCTGCACGGCGGGCAGGCCGACCGCCTCCATGCAGCGGGCCCGTTGGCATTCCCGGGGGCTGCGCTGGCAGCGCTCGACCCAGGGCAGGACGCGCTTGAACAGGATGTGCTGGTCGCGGCAGGGGAAACGGGCCTCGCCCACGGCGGCAAAGGGTGCCTCGCTCCAGAAGGCGCCGGCGCCGAAGAGGGCCGGGGAGCCGGGGCCGAACAGGCAGACGGTGGGCACGCCCACCACCTTGCCCAGGTGGGCCACGCCCGTATCCGGGCAGACCAGCAGGCGGGCGCCGGCCAGCAACTGCCACAGCTGGGCCAGATCCAGGGTGCCGGGGAAGGCGGGGTGGCGGCCGGCGGCGTCGATGCCGGCCAGGGCCGCCGTCTCGCCGGGGCCGCAGCTCCACACCGGCTGCAGGCCGCAAGCTTCCAGGTGCTCCGCCAGGGCCTGCCAGTGGGCCGGGGCCCAGTGGCGCAGGGGCGAACCGGCGCCCACGTGCAGCACGGCGTAGGGGCCGGCAGGGCGTTGGAAGGGAGCGGCCGGCGGCGCCGGCCAGTCGGCCGGAGCGTAGCGGCCGGGCGCCGCGGGGGCGGCCAGGCTGGCGAAGATGTCGGCCAGGGCCGTGGGGGCGGCGGGCCAGGGGCGCAGTTCGTCGCAGAGGGCATTCTTCCACGCCGGCCGGTCCGCCGCCAGGGCCGCGATCCAGCGGCTGCCCAGGGCCCGGGCCAGCAGGGCGTGGCGGTTGTCGCCGGGCACCAGGGCCAGGTCGAAGCCGCCCAGGCGGCGGGCCTCGGCATAGAGGTCGGCCAGGGTCTCCGGCTGGCGCGGGTCGAAGGCCAGGGCCCGGACGCCGTAGGGCCGCCCGGCGAAGAGGGGCACCAGGGCCGGGGCGCAGGTGGTGACGATGTCCGCTGCCGGATGCTGGCGACGCAGGGCAGCGAAGAGGGGCGCCAGCATCAGGGTGTCGCCGAGGAGCAGGCGGTGGGCCACCAGGATGGTGGCCGGCGCCCCGGGGGCCCGGCGCGGACCCAGGGAATGGGCCAGGGCCCGGGCCAGCAGGCCCAGGCGACCCTTAGCGCGGCTGTTGCTGGGCGATGGCATGGCGGAAGATGGTCTCCATGCGGTCGAGCATGGTTTCCCGGTCGTAGCCTTCCAGACAGCGCCGCCGCGCCGCCGCGCCCAGCAGCTGGCGGCGTCCGCTGTCGGCCGCCAGTTCCTCCATGCGGGCCTGCAGGGCGGCCACGTCCTTGGTCGGCACCATCAGGGCGGTCTCGCCGTCGCTGGCCAGCTCACTGATGCTGCCCACATCGGTGGTGATGCAGGCCAGGCCGCAGGACATGGCCTGCATCAGGGCCTGGGGCACGCCCTCGTTGGCGTAGGAAGGCAGGATGAAGACGTCCATGGCCCGCAGCCAGGGCTGCACGTCCCGCTGCTCGCCGGCCATGATGACCCGGTCGCCCAGGCCCAGGCGGGCGATCTGCTGCTCCAGGGCCTGCTGCTGGGGGCCGCCGCCGACGATGAGCAGGCGGGCCCGGGGATCGTCGATGCGGGCGAAGGCGTCGATGAGGTAGCTGTGACCCTTCCAGCTGCGCAGGGTGGCGACGATGCCGAAGACGCAGGCGTCTTCCGGCAGGCCCAGCTGGGGCCGCAGGGCGGCCTTCTCCGCCGGCATGGCCGGGCTGAAGTGGCGGGTGTCGATGCCGGTGGGCACGGAGGTGAGATGGTCCGGCGGCATGCCGTTGTCGGCGATCATCCGCCGCTTCAGCAGTTCACCGGTGACGGCGATGTGGGCCGAGGCCTTGAGGTACAGCCAGCGGGTGCTGCGGTTGTTGGGGATGGGCACCGAGACGTGGCGGGTGCGCACCAGGGGCGGCGCCTTGGCCAGGGTGGCGCAGGCCAGGGCGGCCAGCCAGCTGTCGGTGGAGCTGTGGGTGTTGATGACGTCCACCGGATTGGCGGCCAGCCAGCGGCGCATGGCGAAAAAGCCGGGCAGGCGCTTGCGGCCGATGGGCAGGGCCACCACCGGCACGCCCCGGCCCGGGGCTTCCTGGTAGATGCGGGATTCGGGCGGACACAGCAGCACCACCTCATGGCCCCGCTCGATCATGCCGGCGGCTTCGGAGAGGATGCGGATCTCCTGGCCGCCCCAGCCGCAGGAGGCTTCGGTGTGCACGATCTTCATCACGCCACCTCCGCGAACTGGAGGCGATAAAGACTGGCGTAGGCCCCTTCCCGGGCCAGTAGCTCGGCGTGGGTGCCCTGCTCGACGATGGCGCCCTGGGCCAGGACGACGATCTTGTCGGCGCTTTCGATGGTGGACAGGCGGTGGGCGATGACCAGGGTGGTGCGGTTCTGCATGAGGGTTTCCAGGGCGGCCTGCACCGCCCGTTCCGATTCGTTGTCCAGGGCCGAGGTGGCCTCGTCGAGGATGAGCACCGGGGCGTCCTTGAGCAGGGCCCGGGCGATGGCCAGGCGCTGCCGCTGGCCGCCGGAGAGGCGGCTGCCGTTTTCGCCGATGACCGTATCGAAGCCTTCCGGCAGGGCCCGGATGAAATCCAGGGCGTGGGCCGCTTCCGCCGCCGCCTCGATCTGCTCCCGGCTGGCATCGGCAGTGGCACCGTAGGCGATGTTGGCCGCCACCGTGTCGTTGAACAGCAGCACGTCCTGGCTGACATAGGCGATGTTGCGGCGCAGGCTCTCCAGGCTCAGTTCCTGCAGGTCGTGGCCGTCCAGGCGCAGGCAGCCGCTGTCCGGGTTGTAGAAGCGGGGCACCAGGGCCGCCAGGGTGGACTTGCCGCCGCCGGACTGGCCCACCAGGGCCACGGTCTGGCCGGGAGCGATGTCCAGGGAGACGCCGGCCAGGGCATCCCGCTCGGCACCGGGGTAGCGGAAGGTGACCTGTTCCAGGGTGATGCGGCCTTCGGCCCGGCCCAGGCGGGTCTGGCCCGGATCGGCCTCGGGCGCCTCGTCGAGCAGCTGGAAGACGCTCTCGGCAGACGCCAGGCCGCGCTGCAGGGGGGCGCTGACGTCGGCCAGGCGGCGCAGGGGCGCCAGCAGCATGAGCAGGGCGGTGATGAAGGAGACGAAGCTGCCGACGGAGGTGCTGCCGGAGGCGGACTGGGTCAGGGCCACATAGACGACGATGGCCAGGGCGATGGAGGCGAAGATGTGGGTGATGGGGCTGGTGGCGGAGGAGGCCACGGCCTGGCGCATGCCCTGGCGCCGCACCTCGTTGTTGATCTGGCCGAAGCGGCCGGCCTCCTGGGCCTCGCCGCCGAAGACCTTGATCACCCGGGCGCAGTGGGAGGTTTCCTGCAGGGCTTCCACCATGCGCGCCACGGCCTCCTGGGAGCCGCGACTGGCGCGGCGCATGCGCCAGGAGAAGGTGCGCATGGACCAGGCGATGGCGGGAATGAGGGCGAAGCAGACCAGGGTCAGCTGCCAGTTGAGCCACAGCAGCCAGCCGAGCAGGCCCACCACCGAGAGGCCGTCGCGCAGGATGGTCACCACCACGTTGGTGGCGGCCACGGCGACGCCGTTCACGTCGTAGGCGATCTTGGTCAGGGGCACGCTGGAGCCGTGCTTCTGGAAATAGGCGATGGGCAGGCGCACCAGGCGCTGGTACATCTCGTCCCGGATGTCGGTCACCACCCGGTTGGAGACCCAGGAGAAGCCGTAGGAGGAGAAGTAGCTGAAGATGCTGCGCAGGATGAAGACGCCGACGATGCCCAGGGGAATCCAGATGGGATTGCCGAAGCTGCCCGACTTGATGAAGCCCTCGTCCAGCAGGGGCTTCATCAGGGCCGGGAAGAGGGGCTCGGTGGCCGCCAGGATGGCGGTGGCCCCCAGGGACAGCGCCACCGCCTTCCAGTACGGGCGCACATACCCGAGGAGGCGGAAATAGAGGGCGCGGGTGTTGAGGTCTTGACGGCTCATAGGGGTGAGGCGGAGGAAACCGCGATTATAGCCGCTCGGCTAGGCCAGGCTGCGGTAAAGGGCCACCAGCCGCTCGGCCATGGCGGCGAGGGAGAGGTCCTGCACCGAAGCCCGGGCCGCATCCCGCATGGCGGCGGCCCGGCCCGGTGCGGCCAGGGCTTCCAGGTGGCGGGTGAGCAGGGGCAGGTCGAGGGCGTCGCCCACGTAGCCGTTCTCCCCCTCCCGGATGCGGGCGGCGATGCCGCAGCTGGTGCTGGTGATGGTGGGCAGGCCGCAGGCCAGGGCCTCCAGGGCGGCGTTGGGCATGGGGTCGTAGAGGGTGGGCAGGACGAAGGCATCGGCGGCGCCGTAATAGGGCCGCACATCCTTCTGGGGGCCAGTAAAGACGACCCGTTCGCCGATGCCAAGGCTGTCAGCCAGGCGGGACATGGCTTTCAGGCTGCGGTCCCCGCCCACGACCAGCAGGTGCGCCTCCTGGCTGGCCATGGCGGCGAAGGCCCGCAGCAGGCGGGGGACGCCCTTGCGCTCGAAACCGCCACCGACGTAGAGAAACAGGGGCGCCTCCGCCGCAATGCCGAGGCGGCCCCGCAGCTCCACCCGGTGGGCGGCGGCCAGGCGGGGGTGGAAATGCTCCAGGTCCACCCCGTTTTCGATCAGCACCAGCTTTTCTTCCGGCACCCCGTAGTAGCGCTGCATCTCTTCTGCCACCAGGCGGGAATTGCAGATCACCCGGGCCAGGGCCGGGTGGGTCAGCATGGCCCGCTCCTGGGCCAGGATGTAGCGGTGGAAGCCGGAGAGCCGGTCCAGCCAGCGGGTCAGGCCGCCCCGGGCCCGGGCCCGGGCCCGGTGCTCCAGCCAGGCGGCATGGACCCCGTCGCCGGCGCGGAAAATGCGGCAGCCGGGAATGCGTTCGTGGCTCTGAGTGATGTCGAAGCCGCCCTCGGCCATGGCCTGCTGGGCGCAGCGGGCGAAGGAGGCATCCCGGGCGGCACGGCCGCCCCACAGGCGCGAATAGGGCGGATCGCAGGTGATCTGGGCGAAGCCGGCAGCAGGGGCGCCATCCCAGGAGCGGGTGATGAGGGTGACCTGGGCCCCTTCCTGCACCAGGGCCCCCAGGGCCCGCTCGACGAAGCGCTCGGCGCCGCCGTAGGGGTTGTAGCGCTGACGGACGATGGCGATTTTCAAACGGCAGGCTCCGCCAGCAGTTCCCGGGCGGCGGCCAGCACCGTGGCCGGCGGCAGGGAGACCAGGCAGTCGCTGACCTTGCCGCCGCCGCAGCCGTCGATGCCGCAGGGGCGGCAGGGATGGTCCTGGCTGACGATGACCCGGGAGGGCACGCCCCAGGGGCCCCATTCCTTGTCGCCGGAAGGGCCGAAGAGGGCCACCACGGGCGTGCCCATGGCGGCGGCGATGTGCATGGGGGCCGAGTCCACGCCGATGAAGAGGCGGGCCCGGCCGGCCAGGGCCGCCAGTTCCTTCAAACTCAGCTGGCCGGAGAGGTCCACCGCGGAACGAGCCAGGCCGGCCTGGATGGCGGCCACCATCTCCCGCTCGGCAGGGTCCGGCGCGGCGGAGATCACCACCGGCCAGCCCTCGGCCTGGAGGCCGTTGATGACGGCAGCCATGGCCTCCGCAGTCCAGCACTTGAAGCGCCAGCGGGAGGCGGGATGCAGATGCACGAAGGGCTTGCCGCCCAGGCCCTGGTCCGCCAGCAGCTGGCCCACCCGGCGCTCCGCTTCCATGCCGGGCACCAGGGACAGGCGCCGCTGATCCGGCGCCGGATAGAGGCCGATGCGGCGCAGGGCGTCCAGGTTGCGTTCCACCGTGTGGCGCAGGGCATTGCCCGGAGCGCCGACGAAATGGGTGAAGCTGTTCTGCCAGAAACCGCCCCGGCCCCTCACCTTGGGCCCCACGGCCCAGCGGGCGCCGACGGCCCGGGCCAGCCAGGCGCCCCGGGGATGGTCGGTGAGGTGGATCACCAGGTCGTAACCGGGATGGCGCAGGCTCTGCAACAGCTGCCATTCGGCCCGCAGGTGGCCCCAGGGGCCGAGCTTCTTCCATTGCCGGTCGATGCAGTGCACGGTGTCGATGGCCGGATGCTGGCTCAGCATCTCCGCCGTGTCCCGGTACACCAGGGCGTCGAGGCGGGCCTGGGGCGCCGCCGCCTTGAGGGCGGCGAACACCGGCGCCGACAGCAGCACGTCGCCGTGGTGGCGCAGCTTGATCACCAGGGCGCGGCGCACCTGGTCGAGGGGGACGGCATCGGGAAGATAGGTTTCGGCCATGGCTCGGGATTTTACCGGCTTCGCAGCCCTTTTAGCGGTTGAGGAAGCGCACCCGGGCGCCCTGGGCATCCAGCTGCACCCGGCTGACGCCGGCATAGTCGAAATGCAGGCGGAACCAGTCGGCCGGGGCCAGACCCAGCCAGTGGCCGAAGAGGGCCTTGAGCACGCCGCTGTGGGTCACCACCACCAGGGCCCGGTCCCCATCCCCGGCCGCGGCCTGTTCCGCTACCCAGGCCAGGGCCCGGGCCTGCAACTGGGCTGCCGTCTCGCCGCCGTGGGGCGCGGCGTTCGCCGTATCCGCCGCCCAGCGGTCCAGTACGCCCGGGTCCTGGCGGTGGATGTCGTCCCAGGCCCGTCCTTCCCAGTGGCCGAAGTGCAGCTCCTGCAGACGGGCGTCCGTCGCCGCTTCCGGGCCGATGGCCCGGGCCAGTTCGAGGCAGCGCCGCAGGGGGCTGGAATGGAGGGGGACATCCGTCGGCAGCAGGGGCCGTAGGCGGGCCGCCGCGACGGCCGCGGGTTCGGCCAGGGCCAGGTCGGTGCTGCCGTAGCAGATGCCCTCGGCCACCAGGGGCCGGGGATGGCGGATCAGGAAAAGGTCCACAGCAGCCCCAGGTAGAAGGCCAGTTCGCTGCCCTGCTGGGTGGCGCCTAGGCAGTCGCCGGTATAGCCCCCCAGGCGCCGCCGCATCAGGCGGCCCAGCCACAGGGTGCAGGCGGCGGCCAGCAGCAGGGCCATGGCCAGGTTGGCCGGAGGCAGATAGAGCGCGAGCAGGGCGACGCCGGCCAGAGCGAAGCACAGGGCCAGGGCCAGCTCGCCGGCGCCCATGCGGGTGGCCAGGGGCTTGGCCTTGGACAGCTGGTCCTCGCGCACGTAATCCAGGCTTTTCAGCAGCACCGTGGCGCAACCCCGGGAGACGGCATGGCCGGCCACCAGGGCCGCCGGCAGGGCCGCGGCAGGCAGGGCGGAAAGGGCCAGGAACTTGCCCAGGAGCACCAGGACGATGGCGACGACGCCGTAGCTGCCGACCCGGGAGTCCTTCATGATGGTCAGCACCTGCTCCCGGGTCCAGCCGCCGCCGAAGCCGTCCACCATGTCCGACAGGCCGTCCTCGTGGAAGGCGCCGGTGACGTAGATGGTGGCGGCCATGGCGGCCAGCACGGCAAGGGCCTTGGGCCACACCAGGGCGGCCAGGACAAAGGCCAGGGCGGCGATGGCGCCCACCAGCAGGCCCACCGCCGGGAAGTAGCGGGCTGCCCGGTTGAGGCCCTCGCTGGAATGGCCAACCCAGGCCGGCACCGGCAGGCGGGTGAAGAAACGCAGGGCGCCGAAGAAGTATTCCAGCTCCCGGCGCAGGCAGCCCATGGCCACGGCCTCAGGCTTCCTTGTCGCTGACGCCGGCCGACTCGAAGCTGGCCATTTCGTTGAGGAAGGCCACGGCGGCCCGCACCAGGGGCAGGGCCAGGGCGGCGCCGGTGCCTTCGCCCAGGCGCAGGCCCAGGTCCAGCAGGGCGGTGGCGCCGAAGTGGTCGAGCTGGGCGCGATGGCCGGGCTCGGCCGAGTTGTGGCAGAAGACGCAGTAGCCCAGCACCTCCGGCTGCAGGCGGGCCGCCACCAGCAGGGCCGAGGTGACGATGAAGCCGTCCACCAGGATCAGCATTTTGGCTTCGGCGGCGGCCAGGAAGGCCCCCACCATCTGGGCGATCTCGAAGCCGCCGAACTGGGCCAGCACCTCCAGGGCATCGTCGCCGCCGCCGGCCTGGCGGTAGCGGGTCATGGCCTGGGCCAGCAGGTTGCGCTTGCGGGAGAGGCCGGCGTCGTCCAGGCCGGTGCCGCGGCCAACGCATTCGGGCAGGCTGGCGCCGGTCAGGCAGTGGGTCATGAGGGAGGCGGCGGCGGTGTTGCCGATACCCATCTCGCCGAAGCCGATGACGTTGCAGCCCCGGGCGGCGGCGGCCCGCACCGCGGCGGCGCCGGCGGCGATGGCCTCATCCCGCTGGGCGGCGCTCATGGCGGCCCCTTCCAGGTAGTTGGCGGTGCCGGGGCCGATCTTGGCCGACAGCAGCCCTTCCCGGGGGGCGAAATCGTGGGCCACGCCCGCATCCACCACGGTCAGGGCGACGCCGTTGAGGCGGGCGAAGACGTTGATGCCGGCGCCGCCGGCGAGGAAGTTCTCCACCATCTGCCAGGTCACGTCCTGGGGATAGGCGGAAACGCCGGCCTTGGCGGCGCCGTGGTCGCCGGCGAAGACGATCACTTCCGGCTGCCGCACCGCCGGCGTCAGGCTCTGCTGGATCAGGCCGATCAGCAGGGCCAGGTTTTCCAGCTGGCCCAGGGCGCCCACGGGCTTGGTCTTGGTATCGATCTTGTGGCGCAGGGCCGGCAGGATGTCGACGGCGGGAGCGGCAATCTGGAAGTCGGGCAGGGACATGGGAGCGACACGCGAGGGGAAGTGAAGCCGGCCATTATACCCGCCGCCCCGGAGCCGCCCCGCCCCTGTGCTACCCTCTCGCCCATGGAAAAAGCCCTGCGCGAACTGATCATCGGCGGCGCCCGCTCCGGCAAGAGCGCCCTGGCCGAACAGCGGGCCGCCGCCAGCGGCCTGGAAGTGGTCTACGTGGCCACGGCCCAGTCCCGGGACGGCGAAATGGCCCGCCGCATCGCCCACCACCGGGAGCGCCGCCCGGCCCACTGGGGCCTGCGCGAGGAGCCCCTGGAACTGGCCGCCCTGCTGGCCCGGGAGGCCTCGCCCCAGCGCTGCCTGTTGGTGGATTGCCTGACCCTGTGGCTGTCCAACCTGCTCTTTGCCGGCGAGGCGGCGCGCCAGGCCGAAGCCGGCGAGGCGGTGCACTGCCCCCTGCTGCAGGGCCAGACCCAGGCCCTGGTGGAACTCCTGCCGGCCCTGCCCGGCCGCATCATCCTGGTTTCCAACGAGGTGGGCTGGGGCATCGTGCCCATGCATCCGGTGTCCCGCCTCTTCGGCGACGAGCAGGGGCGCCTCAACCAGCGGGTCGGGGCCGCCTGCGAACAGGTTACCCTGGTGGCCGCCGGCCTGCCCCTGAGCCTCAAGAGCCCTGGCGGCAGCGCCGCCTGATTAGGGAAAATCCCCGTTTCGCCGCCCCCCGGGGCCGGTGTATCTTGGCGCCCAACAATCCAACGTCCCGGGGAGATTCACCCATGTACAAGCGCATCCTGGTCGCCATCGACGACAGCTTCATGACCCAGCGGGTCCTGGCCGAGGCGGCCTCCCTGGCCAAGGCCCACGGTGCCGCCCTCTGCATCGCCCACGCCATCGACGAAACCATCCTGGCCCGCTCCAATGTGGAGAGCCTGGCCCCCACCCCCATCGGCGAAGTGGAATCCCAACTGCGCACCGCCGCCCGGGCCTTCCTGGAGAAGGCCGCCGCCACCGCCCGGGCCGCCGGCATCGAGCCCGAGCTGAAAGTAGTGGATTCGGAGAAGAAGCACGTTTCCGACATCCTGGCGGACACCGCCGAAGCCTGGAAAGCCGACCTGCTGATCCTGGGCACCCACGGCCGCCGCGGCCTGGAACGCTATTTCGTCGGCAGCGTGGCCGAGCGCGTGGTGCGCCGCGCCTCCTGCTCCATCCTGCTGGTACGGGGCGAGTAAGCGCTCACCCAAGAGCTGCCGCAAAACAAAAAGGCCGGATACCCGAAAGGGCGTCCGGCCTTTTTTCTTGGCAGGGAAATCTTGGCAGGGAAGAAGTCGGGCGGGGATCAGTCGTGGCTGACCAGGGCCGATAGTTCCCGGTTGAGCAGCTCCGGGTCGCCCAGGTTCAGTTCCACCAGGCGGCGCAGGTGGCTGATGCTGTCCAGGTCGATGGATTCGCAGCGGATGCCCACCGTGTTGTTGTCGCCCACGTGGGCCAGGTGGCCTTCCATGATCACTACCGCATCGCTGTGATTGAGGGGAATCTCCAGCTTGCAGCCTTCGCCGGAGCGGCCCTGCCAGCCCGAGGCCATGGCCACCAACGCCCCTTTAAGGGAGAGGTCGCGGATTTCGCCGATGTGGCGGCCGCCGCTGGCGGTGGTCAGGTAAGCGTTGCTGAGGAAATGGATGCGGCTGAAATGACGGCGTTCCTGGCTCATGGGAGTCTCCTCGCTGGGGCGCCGCCAGGGGTTGGCCGGGCGCCCTTATTTCCCTCGCATGTTACCCCAAAGCAGCTTGTGCAACTGCACCTGCAGGCGCACCGGCAGGCCGTCGGCGAGAATCCAGTCGGCCAGGGTGCCCGGCTCCAGGCTGCCCTGTACCGGCGCCATGAGGATGGGACAGCGGCCGATCAGGCCATGCTGGCGCAACTGGGCCACGGCCCAGTCGTAGTCGGCCCGGTCGGCCAGCACCAGCTTCAGCTCGTCGTGGGGCGTCAGGTACTGCAGGTTGGACCACAGGTTGCGCTCCACCTCGCCGGAGCCCGGCGCCTTCAGGTCCACGATTTTCGACACCCGGGGATCGACGCCGGAAACATCCAGGGCGCCGCTGGTTTCCAGGGAAACGTCGCAGCCCGCATCGCACAGGGCGGTAAGCAGGGGCAGGCAGTTCTTCTGGGCCAGGGGTTCGCCGCCGCTGACGCAGACCCGCTTGGTGGGGTGACGCGCCACTTCGGCCAGGATCGCCGGCAGGCTCATCAGGGTGCCGCCGGAGAAGGAATAGGCGGTGTCGCACCAGACGCAGCGCAGGGGGCAGCCGGTGAGACGCACGAAGACCGTAGGCAGGCCGGTACGGGAGGTTTCCCCCTGCAGGGAGTAGAAAATTTCGCTGATCTTCAGCGTCGGAGCGGTCATGGGCGGCGGCGGAAAAAGGGCTATCGATTGGGCCGGTTCGGCAAAAGGGGCGCTGCAAAAGACAACGGGGAACGTCAGCCGTTCCCCGCACGATCTGCGCCGATCCTGCCGGCGCCTACTTCTTCTTCAGCCGCTGGCGAGCCGATTCGGCGGCCTGGCTGCTGGGGTACTTGGCCACCAGGGTTTCCAGGGTCTTGCGCGCCCCCTTGGCGTCGCCCAGTTCCTGCTGGCAGGTGGCGGCGTTGAGCAGGGCGTCGGAAGCCTTGGGGCTTTCCGGCCACTTGGCCACCAGGGCATTCTGCACCTCGATGGCCTTCTTGCAGTCGCGCTGGGCGAAATGGCTGTTGCCCAGCCAGTACTGGGCCGACGGCGCCAGGGTGCTGGCGGGATGATTCTTGACGAAGGCCTCCAGGGCGCCGGCGGCTTCCTTGTACTTGCCGGCCTTGAACTGGTTGAGGGCCGCTTCGTATTCCTTCGCTTCCTGGGCCGGGTCCGACTTGGCGGGCGCCGGAGCTGCCGCGGCGGCGGCGGGAGCGCCCTCTTCCCCGGCCGGCGGATTGGCGGCGCCGGGAGCGGAGGGACCTTCCAGCTTGCGCAGGCGGGTATCCAGGTCGATGTAGAAATCCTTCTGGCGTTTTTGCGCTGCTTCCAGTTCGTAGGTCAGCACTTCCACCTGGCCGCGCAGCTTGGCCATTTCGGAGCGCATGGACTCGATCTGGTTGGACAGTTCGATCTGGGCCCGGGACGCCGTGTCCAGACGCTCGGTGGTCTGGGCCTTGAGATCGTTGATCTGGCGCCGGGCCTCTTCGTCGTCGAAGAGGCCGGCGTGTGCCGGCCCGGCCACCCAGAGGGCTGCCAGAAGCGCCGCCGAGGGAACGAGCCGGCGCATCATGCTTAGAACTCGCCGCTGTAGAGGATGTCGGCGCGACGGTTTTCGGCGTAAGCGGCCTCGTCGTTGCCTTCAGCCTTCGGCTTTTCTTCGCCCAGGCTCACGGATTCCAGCTGCTCTTCACGCACGCCCAGCAGGGACAGGGCCTTCTTCACGGCGTCGGAACGCTTCTGACCCAGGGCCAGGTTGTACTCGCGGGAGCCGCGTTCGTCGGTGTTGCCCTGGATCAGGATCTTGGTGCCCTTGTTGGCGGCCAGATACTTGGCGTGGGCGGCGACCAGTTCCTTGTACTCGGGCTTGATGTCGAACTTGTCGTAGTCGAAGTACACGCTGCGCTTGTAGAGGACGTTCTTCGGATCGTTGTAGGGCTTCATGCCCACATCGCCGCCGCCGACGCCGGTGGCAGTGGCGCTACGGTTTTCGACGCCGGCGCCGGACTGTTCCGGGGCGGCGGGCTGGCTGCCGCAGCCGGCCAGCACGAAGAGGGAAGCGATGAGAGCGGGAAGAGCCAGTTTGCGCATGTTTCGGTACTCCTAGGGGTAAATGGGTGCTGCGTCGCGTTACTTCAGGTAAGGGCCCCACGCCGGTTCGCGAACATCGCCGGCGGAGACGGAAAGGCGCTGCTTGACCCGACCATCGGACGAAACAGCGGAAAGGACGCCCCGCCCGCCCATTTCCGTGGCGAACAGGATCATGCGGCCATTGGAAGCGAAACTGGGGGATTCATCCTTGTGGGAATCGGTGAGGATCTGCACCTGCTTGCTCGCCAGGTCCATGATGGCCAGCTGGAAGCGGCCTCCGTTGCGGGAGATGAAGGCCATGCTGCGGCCGTCCGGCGAGAGGCGGGGGGAAACGTTGTAGGAGCCGTCGAAGGTGACGCGCTGGGCCGCACCGCCGCCAACGGAAACCCGGTAGATCTGGGGCGCGCCGCCCCGGTCGGAGGTGAAGTAGATGCTTTCGCCATCGGGCGAGAACTGGGGTTCGGTGTCGATGGAGGAGGAACTCATCAGGCGCTGGGCACCGGAGCCGTCCGCATTGACCAGATAGATCTGGGAGCCGCCGTCCTTGGACAGGGTCACCGCCAGGCGGCGGCCGTCCGGGGCCCAGGCGGGCGCCGAGTTGGAGCCCTTGAAGTTGGCCACCACGGTGCGCCGGCCGGTGGCCAGGGTATGCACGTACACCACCGGCTTCTTGTTCTCGAAGGAGACGTAGGCCAGGCGGCCGCCATCGGGCGACCAGGCGGGGGAAATGATGGGTTCCTTGGAAACCAGGGCCGGCTGGGCATTCTGGCCGTCGGCATCGGCGATCTGCAGTTCGTAGCGGCCGGCCTGCTTGACCACGTAGGCGATGCGGGTGGAGAAGTAGCCCTTTTCGCCGATCAGTTTCTCGTAGATGTAGTCGGCGATGCGGTGGCCGGCGGCGCGCAGCATGTTGGGGGTGGTGACGAAGGCGACGCCGCCCAGGGAGGCCTGCTTGGAAACGTCGTAGAGGCGGAAACGGGCTTCGAACTTGCCGCCGGCATCGGCCACCAGGCTGCCGCCGACGAAGGCGTCGGCGCCCTTGTTCTTCCAGGCGCCGAAATCCACATTGTCGTTTTCGCTGATGGGGGTCGGGCCCGGCTCCACCAGACGGAACAGGCCGGAACGCTCCAGATCGGCGCGGATGACCGAGGTCAGGGCCCGGGAGTAGCCCGGTTCGCCGGCAAAGTCGGCGATGGCGATGGGCAGGCGATGGGCGCCGGCACCGGTGATTTCAATGGCTAGCTGGGCGTGGGCGCCCCCCAGGGCGGCAAGCAGGGACAAGCCGAGCAGAACCCGGGAAAAATAGCGCGCAATCACGGTCATTGAAGAAACCTGGGCCGGAAAAAGGTCCGATTATACCCAAAGCCCCCGACGCTGCCGCGTAACGAAAGGTAACGTAAGGGGGAATGACAAAGAATCAGGGGGAGCAGCCGGAAGTCCCTTCCTGGGGACAGAAGGTCAGCTCCAGTTCCCGGTGGAAAGCCGACTTGTCGTCGGGCAGGGGCAGGGGCGAGGACTTCATGATGGCCCGTTCGACGGCGCTGTCGTAGGCCGGCACGCCGCTGGAACGTGTCATGCGGGCGCTGATGATCTCGCCGCTGGGCAGCTGGGTCACCAGGAACTTGGCCGTGGGATTGCCGCTGACGCTGACGAAGCCCAGGTTGCCCCGCACCTTGGCGCGGATCTTGTCCACGTAGGAAGCCAGGCCCTTGCTGCGGGAAGAGGCGGCGGCAGCCTCCTTGCCGGCGGCCTGCTGCATGTTCATTTCCCGGTTCAGCTGCTCCTTCAGGGCCTGCTCACGCTGGCGCTGCTTGAGGTCCCGCTGGTCCCGTTCCAATTCCTTCTGCCAGTCGGGAGTCTCGGGCTTCTTCTCCTCCTTCTTGGGTTCGGGTTTCGGCTCTTCCTTTTTCGGCTCCGGCTTTTTCTTCTCTTCCTTGAGCACGATGTCAGGCTTGGGCGCCGGCTTCGGGTCCGGTTTCACCTCGGGCTTGGGTTCGGGCTTCGGCTCCGGTTTGGGCACGGGCTTCGGTTCCGGCGGCGGCGGGGGCGGCCTGTAGGCGCCCTGGGGCACGTCGCTCCACAGCTCGACCTCCACCGCCTCGTGCTTGGTCTGCCAGCGGATGCCGAAGAAGAGGAAGATGGCCAGCAGCAGGTGCACCAGGATCGCCAGGATCAGGGCCTTGCGCTTGCCCGGCTCCGCCCGCCGTTCGAAGGGCATGTCCGTTCCGGCTTTCATCGGGGAACTCACTTGCGCACGGTCTCCAGGCCGACCCGCTTGATGTTCTGCAGTTTGATCTGGTCCAGCACCTCGAGCACGGCGTCGTAGCGGGCGGCCTTGTCGCCCACCACCAGCACCGGCAGTTCCGGGTTGGCTTCCAGCTCGGTCGCCAGCAGGTCATTGAGCTGGCGGCGGTCGATGGACTTTTCCTTGCCCCGGGCATCCTGCACGGCAATGCTGCCGTCGGCCTTGACCATGACCCGGTAGGGATTTTCCGGCACGGCGGAGGACTTGCCGGTGGAGGGCAGGTCCACCGAGCCGGTCTGCATCATGGGCGTGGCCACCATGAAGATGACCAGCAGCACCAGCATGACGTCGATGTAGGGAACGACGTTGATTTCGTTTTTAAGGCGACGCGGACGCATGGCTCCGGCCCCTTAACGCATCTGCCGCTGCAGGATGTTGGAGAACTCTTCCATGAAGCTCTCGAAGCGGGTGGAGAGACGGTCGATGTCGTGAGCGAAGCGGTTGTAGGCCAGCACCGCGGGGATGGCGGCAAAGAGGCCGATGGCCGTGGCCACCAGGGCTTCGGCAATACCGGGAGCGACGGAAGCTAGGGTCGCCTGGCCCACGTTGGAGAGGCCGCGGAAGGCATGCATGATGCCCCACACGGTGCCGAAGAGACCGATGTAGGGGGAGACGGAGCCGACGGAGGCGAGGAAGGCCAGGTGGGACTCCAGGTCGTCGATCTCCCGCTGGTAGGTGGCGCGCATGGCGCGGCGGGAGCCGTCCACCACGTCCTTGGCTTCCAGGTTCTTCTGGTTGCGCAGCTTGGTGAATTCCCGGAAGCCGGCCTCGAACACCCGCTCCATGGCGCCGGTGTCGTGGCGCTGCTCGACGGCGTTCTGGTAGAGGCGGTTGAGGTCGCCGCCGCTCCAGAAGTCCCGCTCGAACTGCTCGGTCTGGTTGCGCGCATTCTTTACCGCATAGAGCTTGCGGAAGATGTAGTACCAGGACATGAAGGAGACGCCAGCCAGCAGGGCCATGACGACCTGGACGACGGCGCTGGCCTGGGTGATGAGGGAAAGGATGGAAAGGTCTTGGGTGACGTTCATTGCAGGGCTTCCAGTTTCTCGCGCAGGAATTCGGGAATGGGGGTGGTTTTCATGGCGTCCAGCTTGACGCAAACGATCTGGACGGTACCGCTAACCAGGTCGTCGTCGCTGCCGTGGCGACGGGCGAACTGGCGGAAGGTGATCTGGGCGCGGCCGAGCTTTTCCACGGCCAGGCCGATGGTCAGCAGGTCGTCGAGCCGGGCCGGCCGCAGGTAGTCGCAACTGACGGAACGGACGACGAAGGCGACGCCCTGCTCCGCCAGCAGGTCCACCTGGTGATGGCCGATGCTGCGCAGCCATTCGGTGCGGCAGCGCTCGAAAAAGCGCAGGTAGTTGGCGTAGTAGACCACGCCGCCCGCATCCGTGTCCTCGTAATAGACGCGGACCGGAATGGTGAAGGCGTGGTCGGCAGGATGGCTCATGGGCGTAATTCTAGGCGGCTCGGGGCCTGGGGACGATGACAGTCTGTAACAGCCGTCCTCATTGCTCCTTGGGGGACCACAGGTCGGGCGTGGCGGCCGGGGTACCGGGCGCCTCCAGCCCCAGGTGGCGGTAGATGGCCGGGGTGGCGATGCGGCCCCGGGGGGTACGCTGCAGGTATCCCTGCTGGATCAGGTAGGGTTCCAGGACGTCCTCGATGGTGTCCCGGGCCTCGCCGATGGCGGCGGCCAGGTTGTCCACCCCCACCGGACCGCCGGCGAACTTGTCGATCACGGCAGAGAGCAGCTTGCGGTCCATCAGGTCCAGGCCGCCGTGGTCCACGTCCAGCATGGAAAGGGCGGCGTCGGCCACCTCCCGGGTGATGATGCCGTCGGCCTTGACCTCGGCGTAGTCCCGCACCCGGCGCAGCAGGCGGTTGGCGATGCGGGGCGTGCCGCGGGAGCGGCGGGCGATCTCCAGGGCCCCTTCCGGCTCGATGGCCACATTGAGCAACTGGGCCGAGCGGGTGACGATGTGGGTCAGTTCCTGGGCGTTGTAGAACTCCAGCCGGGCAACGATGCCGAAGCGGTCCCGCAGGGGATTGGTCAGCATGCCGGCCCGGGTGGTGGCGCCCACCAGGGTGAAGGGCGGCAGGTCCAGCTTCACCGAGCGGGCAGCCGGCCCCTCGCCGATCATGATATCGATCTGGAAATCCTCCAGGGCCGGGTAGAGGATTTCCTCCACCACCGGACTGAGACGGTGGATTTCGTCGATGAACAGCACGTCGTGCGGTTCCAGGTTGGTCAGGATGGCGGCCAGGTCGCCGGCCCGCTCCAGCACCGGCCCCGAGGTCTGGCGCAGATTGACGCCCATCTCGGCGGCGACGATATGGGCCAGGGTGGTCTTGCCCAGGCCCGGCGGGCCGAACAGCAGGACGTGGTCGAGGGCCTCGCTGCGCCGCTTGGCGGCGTGGATGAAGATGGAGAGCTGCTCCCGGATCTTGGCCTGACCGACGTAATCCGCCAGGCGCTTGGGCCGCAGGGCGCGCTCGATGGCTTCCTCCTGGGCCGACTTGCTCTCGGCGCCGATGAGACGGCCGGCGTCGGCGTCGAAGGAGGAATCAAAGGAATCGGTTTCGATCATGGAAAGCCTGGAGTGAGCCTGGAAAGTGCGGCGGGCGAGGCCCGGTAAGCCGCCATTTTACTCCCGCCGCCCCCTCAGGGCTTGGCCAGCAGTTTGAGGGCCTGGCGGATGCCGTCCGAAACGCCGCTGCCGGCGGGCAATTGCTTGAGGGCGGCGGCGGCTTCCCGCTCGTTGTAACCCAGGGCCAGCAGCGCATTGAGGATGTCCGACTGGTCGTCGTGCACCACCAGGGCCGCAGCGGCCCCGCCGCCCACCACCGGGGCCAGCTTGTCCTTCAGCTCCAGCAGCAGGCGCTCGGCAGTCTTCTTGCCGATGCCCGGCACCTTGGTCAGGCGGCCGGCCTCCTGGCGGGAGATGGCCGCCGCCAGGTCGCTGACGGAAAGGCCGGAAAGAATGGCCAGGGCCATGCGGGGGCCGACGCCGGAAATCTTGATCAGCTGGCGGAAGGCGAAACGCTCCGCCTCGGTGAGGAAGCCGAAGAGAAAATGGCCGTCCTCCCGCACCACGAAGTGGGTCAGCAGGGTCACCTTGTCGCCGTTGGCCGGCAGGTTGTAGAAGGTGCTCATGGGCACATCCACCTCGTAGCCGACGCCCTGCACGTCCAGGACCACCTGGGGGGGATTCTTTTCGGCCAGGAGGCCGGTGAGTCTTCCGATCATGTTCTCTTCCTTGGATTGGGGGCTTCCATCAGGCGGCCGCCGCGCACCCGCAGGCCGGCGGTGGCGATGTGGCCCAAACCCTGGCCGCCGTGGGCGTGGGCGATGGCACAGGCCAGGGCATCGGCGGCGTCGGCGGACGGGTCGCCGGGCAGGCTGAGGAGGCGCTTGACCATGTGCTGCACCTGTTCCTTGGCCGCCTTGCCGTTGCCCACCACCGCCTGCTTCACCTGCAGGGCGGTGTACTCGCCCACCGGCAAGCCGGTGGACACCAGGGCGGTGATGGCGGCGCCGCGGGCCTGGCCCAGCAGCAGGGTGGACTGGGGATTGACGTTCACAAAGACCTTTTCCACCGCCGCCTGGGCCGGGCCGTGGGCGGCGACGATTTCCCGGATGCCTTGGTAGATCACCTCCAGGCGCTCCGGCAGGGTGCGGGTGTCGTCGGTGCGGATGCAGCCGCTGCTGACGTAGGCCAGCTTGTTGCCCAGCTTGTCGATGAGGCCGAAGCCGGTGCAACGCAGTCCCGGGTCGATTCCGAGGATGCGCACCGGCACGGGTGCGGCGGCGGCATTCGGCTTGGCGGAGACGGAGGGGATGGCGGACATGGCAGCATTCTAAGGGGGCGGACGCCGCCTGTCGCGCCCGACGGAACCGCAGGCCCGAAATTTGACACGGGTTAAGGATTCGTCATGGACTCCCGCCCAAATTGGCAGGCATAAAAACCAATTCCCTGTGTCCACACCGTCGCAGGAGGGAGAACCATGTCACTGTTACGCAAAATTTTTGGCGATTCACCGCCGCCCCCCGCCCCCGAGGCCCCGCCCATGCCCGAGCCGGTTCCGGCCGCCCGCAGCGGCCCGGCGCCGGGAACCCAGATTCACTACCATCCGGCCCTGGTGCACCAGCTCACCGACGAGCACCTGGTGCTGCTGCAGGCCTTCGGCGCCATCCAGAGCGCCGCCGCCCAGGGCAACCTGGCGGAGGCCGCCTCGCTGCTGGAAAAATTCCGGGTACGGCTGCAGGGCCACCTGCTGACCGAGAATGTGCGCCTCTACATCTACCTGGAGCACCAGCTGGCCGGCGACCCCTCCAGCTTCGCCCTGATCCACGAGTTCCGCCAGGAGATGGACGGCATCGGCAAGGCCCTGGCCGCCTTCCTGCGCAAGTACCAGAACCTGGCCGCCGAGCCGGGGCTGGCCCCGGCCTTCGTCGATGAGCTGGCCGGCGTCGGCAAGGTGCTGGTGGAGCGCATCCAGCGCGAGGAAGCGACCCTCTACCCCCTGTACACCGCCTAGGCCCGCCGCGCCAGGTAAACGCCGGCCACGGCCAGTCCCATGCCCGCCAGGGCCGGGCCGGAAAGGGTTTCGCCAAAGGCGGCCCAGGCGATGAGGGCGGTGGTGGGCGGCGTCAGGTAGAACAGGCTGGCCACATTGACGGCGCTGCCGCTGCGGATGAGCACGTTGAGCAGGCTGATGGCGCCCACCGACAGCACCAGCACCAGCCACAGCAGAGCGAAAACGAAGGTGCCGCTCCAGGCGATCTCCTGGCTCTCGCTGGCGCCGGCCACCAGCAGGGTCAGCACCGCCGTCGGCAGGAACTGGATGACGGCGCCGGAACGCAGGTCGAAGGCAGGACAGAAGCGCTTCTGGTACAGGGTGCCCAGGGTGATGCCGAGCAGGGCCACCAGGGCCGGGACGATGGCCGGCAGCAGCTCGGCCAGAGGCTGGCTGCCGAACTTGCCGGAAACCACCAGACCCACGCCGCTCAGGCCCAGCACCAGACCCAGCCACTGGCGCCGGCTGACCGCCTCCCCCAGCAGCCAGCCGGCCCCCAGGGCGGTCAGCAGGGGCTGCATGCCCACCACCAGGGCGGTGATGCCGGCCGGAAGACCGCGGTGGATGGCCATGAAGACGCCGCCGAGATAGACCGCATGCAGCAGCACCCCGGAGAAGCCGATGTGCAGCCATTCCTGGCGGGTGGCAGGCCAGGAGGCGCGAAATACAAGGGCCACCGGCAGCATCAGTCCGAGCACCAGGAGATAGCGGGCGCTGAGGAAGGTCAGGGGCTCCGCATAGGGCAGGCCGTACTTGGCGCCAATGAAGCCGGTGCTCCACAGCAGCACGAAGAGAAAGGGCAGGAACTTGCGCACGAGGCCTCGCGACAAAAGAAAAAGCGGCGCCAGGCGCCGCTTTCTCGGGGGAACAAAAGCAGACCGGGCCGATTATTCGTCCATCACGGCGGAGGTGTAAACCTCCTGCACGTCGTCCAGGGACTCCAGGGCGTCGATCAGCTTCTGCATGCGCTGGGCGTCTTCCCCGGTCAGTTCGGATTCGTTCAGCGCCTTCATGGTCACTTCCGCCATCTCGGGCTTGAAGCCGGCCTTCTCCAGGGCTTCCTGCACGTTCAGCAGGTCGTTGGGCGGGGTCAGCACTTCGATGGAGCCGTCGTCGTTGGTGATGATGTCGTCGGCACCGGCCTCGATGGCCGCATCCATGATGGCGGCCTCGTCGGCGCCGGGGGCGAACAGCATCTGGCCGCAGTGCTTGAACTGGAAGGAAACGCAGCCTTCGGTGCCCATGTTGCCGCCGTACTTGTTGAAGGCATGGCGCACATCGGCCACGGTGCGCACCCGGTTGTCGGTGAGGCAGTCCACCATCACCGCGGCGCCGCCGATGCCGTAGCCTTCGTAGCGGATTTCCTCATAGCTGACGCCTTCCAGCTGGCCGGTGCCGCGCTTGATGGCGTTGTCGATGTTGTCCTTGGGCATGGATTCGCCCTTGGCCTTTTCCATGGCCAGGCGCAGGCGCGGATTCATGGCCGGATCGCCCCCGCCCATCTTGGCGGCGACGGTGATTTCCTTGATCAGCTTGGTGAAGACCTTGCCCCGCTTGGCGTCCTGACGGCCCTTGCGGTGCTGGATATTGGCCCATTTGGAGTGTCCGGCCATGGCTAACCTCGTAGCGAAAAACTGTTGATAGAATCGGACAATTCTAGCATAGCCACCGGACCCCACTCATGGCCCAGCCCCTAGTCATCGCCCGCCACGCCGCCACCGACCTGGCTCTCCTGCCCGCCCTGGCCAACCGCCACGGCCTCATCACCGGCGCCACCGGCACCGGCAAGACCATCACCCTGCAGGTGCTGGCGGAGCGCTTCTCCAGCATCGGCGTGCCCGTCTTCCTGGCCGACGCCAAGGGCGACCTCTCGGGCCTGGCCGCCGCCGGCAAGACCTCGCCCAAGCTGGAGGAGCGGCTGCACCACCTGGGCGTCACCGACTGGACCCCGACATCCTTCCCCACCGTCTTCTGGGACGTCTTCGGCCAGCAGGGCCACCCGGTGCGGGCCACCATTTCCGACATGGGCCCCCTGCTGCTGGCCCGCCTGCTCAACCTCAACGACACCCAGAGCGGGGTGCTGCAGCTGGTGTTCAAGATCGCCGACGACCAGGGCCTGATGCTGCTGGACCTGAAGGACCTGCGGGCGATGGTGCAGCACGTGGGCGAGCACGCCAAGGAATTCACCAGCGAGTACGGCAACGTCTCCGCCGCCTCCATCGGCGCCATCCAGCGCGCCCTCCTGACCCTGGGCGAACAGGGCGGCGACAGCTTCTTCGGCGAGCCCATGCTGGACATCGCCGACCTCATGCAGACCGACAATGGCAAGGGCGTGGTGAACATCCTGGCGGCGGACAAGCTGATGGGCGCGCCCCGCCTCTATGCCACCTTCCTGCTTTGGCTGCTGGCCGAACTGTTCGAGCACCTGCCGGAAGTGGGGGACCTGGAAAAGCCCAAGCTGGTGTTCTTCTTCGACGAGGCCCACCTGCTCTTCAACGAAGCCCCGCCGGCCCTGCTGGAAAAGGTGGAACAGGTGGTGCGCCTGATCCGCTCCAAGGGCGTCGGCGTGTACTTCGTCACCCAGAACCCCCTGGACATTCCCGACACCGTCCTCGGCCAGCTCGGCAACCGGGTGCAGCACGCCCTGCGCGCCTTCACCCCGCGGGACCAGAAGGCGGTCAAATCCGCCGCCCAGACCCTGCGCGCCAACCCGGCCTTCGACGCCGAAGCGGCCATCACCGAACTGGGGGTCGGCGAAGCCCTGGTCTCCTGCCTGGACGAAAAGGGCCGGCCCAACGTGGTGGAACGGGCCTTCATTCTCCCCCCCGCCTCCCGCATCGGCCCCTTGAGCGCCGAGGAGCGCCAGCAGGCCGTCCGCAATTCCGTGCTGTACGGCCACTACGAACAGGCAGTGGATCGGGAATCGGCCTACGAAATCCTCAAGGGCCGCACCGCACCGCCCGCCCAGGCCCAGCCGGCGCCGGCCTCCCCTGCCCCGCAAGCCAATGGCGGCGGCCTTTTCGGCGGCGTGCTGGGGGATGTGCTGGGCAGCGGCCAAAGCCCCCGCGGCCGCCAGAGCGACTCCGTCCTCACCACCGTCGCCAAGAGCGCCGCCCGCGCCATCGGCTCCCAGATCGGCCGGGAGATCATCCGCGGGGTGCTGGGATCGATTCTGGGCGGTAGCGGCAGCCGGCGGCGTTAACCCGGCAGGAAGCGTTCCAGCAGGGCGTTGAGGAAGCGCCGGCCCCGCTCGGTCGGGGCGATGCAGTCCGGCGCCAGGGTCAACAGCCCTTCCCGGGCCGCCTTTTCCAGCTCGCCCCGCACCAGCAGCAGGGGCAGGCCGGTGCGCTGCTCGAAGAGGGCCGGATCGAAGCCCTGGTTGAGGCGCAGGGCGTTCATGAGGAATTCGAAGGGCAGCTCGTCCGCCCCCACGCCATGCTGCTCCTGTACCGGCTGACCGGCGGCCACCTGCTCCAGGTACTGCTTGGGCTGTTTCCAGCGCATCTGGCGTTGCACCGAGAAGCCGCTGTGGTCCGGCAGGGTCAGCTTGCCATGGGCGCCGGCGCCGATGCCCAGGTAGTCGCCGAAGGTCCAGTAGTTGAGGTTGTGCCGGCACTGATAACCGGGCCGGGCGAAGGCCGAGGTTTCGTAATGCACGTAGCCGGCGGCGGCCAGGCGGGCCTCGATGGCGTCCTGCATGTCGGCGCAGGTGTCGCCCTCGGGCAGCTGGGGCGGCCGGGCGGCAAAGAGGGTGTTGGGCTCCAGGGTCAGCTGGTAGCAGGAAAGATGGGGCGGCGCGAAGGAGAGGGCCGTCTCCAGGTCTGCCATCGCTTCGGCCAGGGACTGCTGGGGCAGGCCGTACATCAGGTCCAGGTTGAAGCGCTCGAAGTGGGTCTTGGCCAGCTCGATGGCAGCCCTGGCCTCGGCGCTGTCGTGGATGCGGCCCAGGGCCTCAAGGTGCCGGTCGTTGAAGCTCTGGATGCCGAGGGACAGACGATTCACCCCGGCGGCCCGGAAGGCGGCGAACTTGCCCGCCTCGGCGGTGCCCGGGTTGGCCTCCAGGGTCACCTCCGCCTCGGGCAACAGGGGCAGGCGCATGCGCACCGCGTTCAGCAGTTCGTGCAGGGCTTCGCCGGAGAGCAGGCTGGGCGTGCCACCGCCGATGAAAATGGTGGATACCTTGCGTCCCCACACCGAAGGCAGGGCGCTTTCCAGATCGGCGACGAGGGTTGCCACATAGGCGGCCTCGTCGTTCTCCGCCCGCGCCTCATGGGAGTTGAAATCGCAATAGGGGCATTTCCTCACGCACCAGGGCACGTGGATGTAGAGCGAGAGGGGCGGCGGACTGGTGAAGTGCAGGGGACTGCCGCCAGCGCGGGTGCTGCCGGCGACGGCGATGGGAATGATGCGGGAGGAAGAACGGGACGACACGAAAGAAAACCTTTCCGCCCGCAGGCGGCATGATGCGATGGCTGAACGACGGCGCCTTGAATCAGGCCACCACGGAGCGGCAAGACCGGAACACCCTGCCCTGGACCGCGGCAGCGCCGGAAGGTTTCCCGGCGCCGGCCGGGCTCACAGTTCCAGCTTGAGGCGTTCCAGCAGCCGGGCCATGGCCTGGCCACGATGGGAGAGACGGTTCTTCACCTCGGCGGAAAGTTCGGCCGCCGTCGCCTTCTCCGCCGGCACGTAGAATAGGGGGTCGTAGCCGAAGCCGCCCTCGCCCCGGTACTGGTCGATGATCTCGCCGTGCCACTCGCCCTCGGCCACCAGGGGCTGGGGGTCGTCGCCATGGCGCACCAGCACCAGCAGGGAGACGAAGTGGGCGCGGCGGTCGGCCACGCCCGTGAGGGCCGCCAGCAGCTTCTCGTTGTTGCGGGCATCGGACTTGGGCTCGCCGGCATAGCGGGCCGACTGCACTCCGGGGGCGCCGCCCAACGCCTTGACGCACAGGCCGGAGTCGTCGGCCAGGGCCGGCAGGCCGGTCAGCTGGGCCGCGTGGCGGGCCTTGGCCAGGGCGTTTTCGAGGAAGGTGTGGTGGGGCTCCTCCGCCTCCGGCACCCCCAGCTCGCCCTGGGGAATGAGCTGGATGCCCAGGGGCGTCAGCAGGGCCGACAGTTCCTTGAGCTTCTTGGCATTGTTGGAGGCGAGGACAATCTTTTGCATGGGACTCAGTTGATCCGTTGGTAGGGAATGCGTTGCAGTTCCTTGGGCATGGTGTCACTACGACCCAGCAGCACCAGGCCGATGCCGTCGAGCAGGGGCCGGGTGATGCTCCCGCCCGGCAGACGGTAGGCAGTAGGGCCGAAGTTGCCGGCATTGCGGCAGCGGAAGGTCAGGGCATCGTTAGCGAAGTCCGCCTGTACCGCCAGATGCAGCGGAATGGCATCCGGCAGCACATAACGCACCCCGGGGCCGCCCTCCGGCAGCATCACCGGCTCTTCTCGCTGGATGCGCAGGTTCACCAGTTCCAGCTCCTTGCGCACGATGGCGGCCTGGTCTGCAGCGCAGACCGCGACCAGTGGCGCCGGCGCCCGGTAGCTCACCTGGAAGAGAATCTGCTCGTAGTAGCTGCGATCGAAGCGACTGGTGCTGCGGTAATCGACGAATCCGTCATGCCAGGCCAGCCCGTTGAAGCTGTTGCGCGCATCGAGCCGGTAGCTGCGGGGCAGCACCGGCTTCAGAGTGTTGGCGTGGCGGATGAGCTGGTTGAGGTAGTCGAAGACGGTCTTCAGGTCCTGGTGCAGGCGCTCGGTCAGTTCCAACTGGCGACGCTGGGTCTCCGCATCATCCACGCTGCGGCAGGCCGCCGCCTGGGCCAGTTCGGCCAGCAGATCCACCGCCGGCGCCTCGGGCACAGCGGTTGCGTCGGCATTGCCGGCAACGGCAACAGGGGCGACAGGGGGCAACTGACGCCTAGCCTCGGGCTCGATGTCGGGATAGCGCTGCCCGGAAGAACGCAGACCGGTCACGGCGGGAGACTCCTCGACGCCACCCAGACGCTGATCGAAATCGGCGATGGACTGTTCCAGATCGTCGAGCAGGGCCTTGATCGGGTCGCGGGAGGTTTCCTGGGCCATGACGGGCTCCGAATCAATCCGCCAGGGCGGTTTCCTGGGCGTGGATGAGCTGGCGGATGCCGGCTTCGGCCAGGTCCAGCAGCACATTCATCTGCTGCCGGGAGAAGGGCTCGCCTTCGGCCGTGCCCTGGACTTCCACCAGGCCGCCGCTGCCGGTCATGATCACGTTCATGTCGGTGTCGCAGTCGGAATCTTCCGGGTAGTCCAGGTCCAACACCGGGGTGCCCTTGTAGATGCCGACGGAGATGGCGGCCACGTGTTCCTTGAGGGGGTTCTCGCTCAGCTTGCCGGCGGCCACCAGGGACTGGCAGGCGTCCCACAGGGCCACCCAGGCACCGGTGATGGAGGCACAGCGGGTGCCGCCGTCGGCCTGCAGCACGTCGCAGTCCAGGGTGATCTGGCGCTCGCCCAGGGCCTTGAGATCGGTGACGGCGCGCAGGGAACGGCCGATGAGGCGCTGGATTTCCTGGGTGCGGCCGGTCTGCTTGCCCTTGGCCGCTTCCCGGGAACTGCGGGTGTGGGTGGAGCGGGGCAGCATGCCGTATTCGGCGGTGACCCAGCCCTGACCCTTGCCGCGCAGGAAGGGCGGCAGGTTTTCCTCGATGCTGGCGGTGCACAGCACCTTGGTGTCGCCCATTTCCACCAGCACCGAACCTTCGGCATGGCGGGTGAAACGGCGGGTGATGCGGACTTGGCGCAGCTGGTCGGCGGCACGTTGGCTGGGACGCATGGAACTTCCTTATTTGGAGAATTTCTGGATGGCGGCGCGGATTTCGTCGATGGCCTTTTCGATCTCGTCGTCGGAAAGATCGGTCTTGTAGGCCGGGTCCCGACCGAATTCGCCGAGCTTGGTGGTCACCGCGTCCAGGGGCATGGTCTGGGTCATCACCGTGCTGGAGGCTTCCTCGCTGTAGCTCTGCTCCCAGCGCACCGCCACCACGGAAAGATTGTCGCCGTAGGGGCCGGAGCGGATTTCCGCCTGGTTGAGCAGCATGGGCACGGCCTGCATCAGGTTGGCCCCCTTCAGGGAGGCGGCCATGACATCGGCCGGCAGCGGCCCCCACAGGCCGTCGGTGCACAGCACCAGGACGTCCCCCACTTCCAGGGGGGTCTTGCGGGAGAACTCGATTTCCGGCGGGTTTTCGCCCCCCAGGCAGCTGTACACCTTGTTGCGGTCCGGGTGGGTGGCGGCCTGGGCCTCGCTGATGAGGCCCTCGTCCATCAGCAGGCGCACCCGGGAATGGTCCCGGGTCACCGCCAGCACCTTGCCGTCGCGCATGTGGTAGAGGCGGGAATCGCCGACGTGGGCCCAGTAGGCGATGTTGTCCTGGATCAGGCAGGCGACGCAGGTGGTGCGCGGCGAATCCTTCAGCCGGTGCTCCTGGGAATAGTCCAGGATGGCGTGGTGGGCATTGGTCATGCCCTTCTGCAGGAAGAGGAAGGGATCGGCGATCTCCGGCTGGGCATCCCGCTGGAAGGCCGAGGTCAGGGTCTGCACCGCGATCTGGGAGGCCACCTCGCCGTGGTAATGGCCGCCCATGCCGTCGGCCACCACCATCAGCACCGCCTCCCGCGAGTAGCAGTAGGCGATCCGGTCCTCGTTGTTCTGCCGCTTACCGATGCGGCTTTCCTGGTAGATGGTGAATTTCATTTAGCAGTCATTCCCTTGATCTTGCCCACCAGATGGCCCAGCCATCCTTCCTTTTCCGCCGTCTTGCCGGCCCCCTGGGCCGGCATGTCCACCGCCTCGGTGAGGGCCTTCTGCAGGGCGAAGACGCTCTGGGGGCGGTACAGGTGGTTGAGGCACAGGCACCAGTCGATGGTCTCCAGCAGCTGGTCCGAATACTGGCCCTCCCAGCGCACCGAGGCCGGCTGCAGCTGGTCCTTCTCCATGCGCGCGTCGGCCGCCTGGGGCGCCGCCCCGGCCAGACAGGAGTACATGGAGGCGCCCACCGAATAGATGTCGCTCCAGGGCCCCAGTTCGTCCCGCTTGAAGTAGTGCTCGGGGGAGGCGAAGCCCGGGGTGTACATGGGCTTCAGCATGGGGGTGTCGGAATGCAGGGTCTGGCGGGCGGCACCGAAGTCGATCAGTACCGGCGTATTGTCGGCCCGCAGGTAGATGTTGGACGGTTTCAGGTCCAGGTGCAGCAGCTTGTGGGTGTGCACTTCGCGCAGGCCGTTGAGCATGCGGGTGAACACGCCGCGGATGAATTTCTCGTGGATGTGGCCGTGGTGCTTCTGGATGAATTCCTGCAGGGTGCGGCCCCGCTCGTATTCCATGACCATATAAACCGTGTCGTTGGCGCGGAAAAAATTCAGCACCTGGATCACGTTGGGATGGTTCAGCTTGGCCAGGGCCCGGCCTTCCTCGAAAAAGCATTTCATGCCGTAGCGGAAGGCAGAAAGATGCTCCTGGGAAATGACCGGCTTGGTCTGTCCCTCGGAGCGCAGGGCCAGGCTGGCCGGCAGGTATTCCTTGATGGCCACCGCCTTGCCGCTGGCATCGTGGGCCAGGTAAACAATGGAAAAACCACCGACCGAAATCTGCTTTTCGATGCGGTAGTCTTCCAGTTGGAATCCGGCAGGGAGGGGGTGATTGGCTTGTGACGCCATGAAGTCCGAAGCTAAGATAGCGCCTCAGGCGCACTGCGCGCATTGTCAGGCTTTGCCAACGGACTGTAAAGAAGCCTCAAGAAGCCCCTCCCAGGCCCGCCGTCCGGGCCGGCACACCCCACACAGCAAGGAATTCCATGATCTACAGTATGACCGGCTATGCCGCCAAAACCCGGGAAGTGGCAGGCGGCTCCCTGCACCTGGAACTGCGCAGCGTCAATTCCCGCTTCCTCGACATCCATTTCCGCATCGTGGACGACCTGCGGGTGCTGGAGCCGGCCCTGCGCGAAGCCATCACCGCCAAGCTGGCCCGGGGCAAGGTGGAACTGCGCCTCAACCTGGTCGCCAGCCAGAGCCAGAACCGCCAACTGGCCATCAACACCGACCTGCTGACCCAGTTGCAGGCCCTGGAAGGCCAGGTACGCCAGACCCTGCCCAACGCCGCCACCCTGTCGGTGGCCGAAGTGCTGCGCTGGCCCGGCATGCTGGGCGAACCGGAGGTGGATACGGCCGCCCTGCACGCCGCCGTCCAGGCCACCCTGAAGGAGGCCCTGGAGGACTTCACCGCCAGCCGGGCCCGGGAAGGCGCCAAGCTGGCCGCCATGATCCAGGAGCGGGTGGACAAGATCCGCGCCACCGTGGCCGCCGTTGCCCCCCTCATTCCCCAGGCCCAGGCTGCCTACCAGGACAAGCTCAAGCAGCGTCTGGTGGAGGCCCTGGGCAGCGCCGACGACGAACGGGTGCGCCAGGAAGTGGTGCTGTACGCCACCCGTATCGACGTGGACGAGGAACTGTCCCGCCTGCAGGCCCATCTCACCGAAGTGGAGCGCATCCTCAAGGCCGGCGGCAACGCCGGCAAGCGCCTCGACTTCCTCATGCAGGAACTGAACCGGGAGGCCAACACCCTGGGCTCCAAGTCGGTCCTCAGCGAAGTCTCCAAGGCCTCCATGGACCTGAAGCTGCTCATCGAGCAGATGCGCGAACAGATCCAGAACATCGAATAAGGAAAGGGACGCCAGCATGAGCGGCCATCTCTACATCGTCACCGCCCCCTCCGGCGCCGGCAAGACCACCCTGGTCCGCCTGCTGCTGCAGAACGACCCGGCCATCGGCCTCTCCGTCTCCCACACCACCCGGGCGCCCCGCACCGGGGAGGAGAACGGCCAGGCCTACCACTTCACCGACGTGGCCGATTTCCTGGCCCGGGTGGACCGGGGCGAGTTCCTCGAATGGGCCGAGGTGCACGGCAACTACTACGGCACCTCCCGCACCTGGATCGAACAGCAGCTGGCCGCCGGCCGCGACGTGCTGCTGGAGATCGACTGGCAGGGCGCCCAGCAGGTGCGCAAGGTGTTCGGCGACGCCATCGGCGTCTTCATCCTGCCGCCCTCCATGGAAGAACTGGCCCGCCGCCTGGCCGGCCGCGGCACCGACAGCGAGGACGTCATCGCCCGCCGTCTGGCCGCCGCCCGCGACGAGATGCGGCATGTGGGGGAATTCGACTATGTTATTATTAACAACGACCTGCAGACGGCCCTCAGCGACCTGCTGGCCGTGGTGCGCGCAACGCGCTTGAAGCTTCCCGTGCAGCAGGAACGCCACGCTTCGCTGTTCGCCTCGCTGCTCTAAATTTTCCGCTTTTTGATTGGATGGACCATGGCCCGCATTACCGTTGAAGACTGCCTGAAACAAATCCCCAACCGCTTCCAGATGACCCTGGCCGCCACCTACCGGGCCCGCCAGATCGCCAATGGTTCCACCCCCATGCAGGAACCGAGCAAGGACAAGCCCACCGTCATCGCCCTGCGCGAACTGGCCGCCGGCCAGATCGGCCTGGAAATCCTCAACCGCGGTCAGGCCTGACCCCGGGCCCGGGCGGGTAAGGTGAACCGGTATGGATACTGCAACCGACCCCGCCCCGGCCAAACCGTCTGCATCTTCCGCTGCGCCCTTCGCGCCGGCACCTGACCCGGCGGCGCCGCCCACCCCCTACCCGTTCAACGACGACCCGGCCTACCGGGTCTTCCTGGACAGCCTCGACTACCTGAAACCGGAAGAGATCGCCAAGATCAAGGAGGCCTTTGCCTTCGGCGAAGCCGCCCACCGGGGCCAGAAGCGCCTTTCCGGCGAACCCTACATCACCCACCCCCTGGCCGTGGCCGGGGCCATTGCCGAATGGCGGCTGGATTCCACCGCCATCATCGCCGCCCTCCTGCACGACACCATGGAGGACACGGGCATCTCCAAGGAGGAGCTGACCGAACGCTTCGGCAAGGGCGTGGCCGACCTGGTGGACGGCCTCTCCAAGCTCGACAAGATCGAGTTCTCCTCCTACCAGGAAGCCCAGGCGGAAAACTTCCGCAAGATGCTCCTGGCCATGGCCAAGGACCTGCGGGTCATCCTCATCAAGCTCACCGACCGTCTGCACAACATGCAGACCCTGGGCTGCATGCGTCCGGACAAGCGCCGCCGCATCGCCCTGGAGACCCTGGAGATCTACGCCCCCATCGCCAACCGGCTGGGGCTGAACACGGTCTACCGGGAGCTGCAGGACCTCTCCTTCAAGCACACCCACCCGATGCGCTACCAGGTGCTGCTGAAGGCCGTCATGGCGGCCCGGGGCAACCGGCGCGAGGTGCTGTCGAAGATTCTCGACGGGGTCCAGAGCAAGATGCGGGACTCGGGCATCGAGGCCCAGGTCTTCGGCCGGGAGAAAAGTCTCTATTCCATCTACCGCAAGATGGTGGAAAAGCGCCTCTCCTTCTCCCAGGTGCTGGATATCTACGGCTTCCGCGTGGTGGTCAAGGACGTGCCCAGCTGCTACCTAGGCCTGGGCGCCCTGCACGCCCTGTACAAGCCCCTGCCGGGCAAGTTCAAGGACTACATCGCCATCCCCAAGGCCAACGGCTACCAGTCCCTGCACACCACCCTGATCGGCCCCTACGGCATGCCGGTGGAAGTGCAGCTACGCACCGAGGAAATGCACCACATGGCCCAGGAGGGCGTGGCCTCCCACTGGCTGTACAAGGACACGGAGAAGAGCGCCGCCGAACTGCAGTACCAGACCCACCGCTGGCTGCAGTCCCTGCTGGAGCTGCAGAGCACCGCCGGCGACTCGGCCGAGTTCTTCGAGCACGTCAAGATCGACCTCTTCCCCGACGAGGTCTATGTCTTCTCCCCCAAGGGCAAAATTTTCTCCCTGCCCAAGGGCGCCACCCCGGTGGACTTCGCCTACGCGGTGCACACGGACGTGGGCAACCGCTGCGTCGCCGCCAAGATCAACTACGAGCTGATGCCCCTGCGCAGCGAGCTCAACAGCGGCGACCAGGTGGAAATCGTCACCGCCGCCCATGCCAATCCCAATCCGGCCTGGCTCTCGTATGTGAAGACCGGCCGCGCCCGCAGCAAGATCCGCCACTTCCTGAAGACCCGCCAGCACGAGGAATCCGCCGCCCTGGGCGAGCGCCTGCTCAACCAGGAACTGTTCGGCCTCGGCATCACCCCCTCGGAACTGCCGGACGCCAGCTGGGAAGCGGTGCTCAAGGAAGGGGGCAGCAAGTCCGTCAAGGAGGTGTACACCGACATCGGCCTGGGCAAGCGCCTGGCCGCCGTGGTGGCGCGCCGCCTGCTGGCCCACGAGGCGGCCCTGCCCAACGCGGAACCGGCACCCCACACCTCGGTGGTGATCCGCGGCACCGAGGGCATGGCCATCCAGCTGGCCCATTGCTGCCGCCCGATCCCGGGCGACCCCATCATCGGCTCCATCAAGAAGGGCCAGGGCCTGGTGGTGCATACCCATGACTGCGCCGTCATCCGCAAGTCCCGCAGTGCCGAACCTCAGCGCTGGATCGACGTGGAGTGGGAACCGGAACCGGGCAAGCTGTTCGACGTGGACATCCACGTTGCCGCCCGCAACGCCCGCGGCGTGCTGGCCAAGGTGGCCACCGAGATCGCCGAGTCCGGCTCCAACATCGAGAAGGTCTCCATGGCCCCCGATCCGGGCTTCTACACCACCCTCAACTTCACCGTGCAGGTGGCCAACCGGGCCCACCTAGCCCGGGTCCTGCGGGCCGTGCGCCTGATTCCCGAAGTGGTGCGCATCACCCGGGAACGCCAGGAGGAATAGGCCGGGTGCGTGTTCTCGTCCTCGGCGCCGGCGTCGTCGGCGTCACCAGTGCCTGGTTCCTGGCCGAGGCCGGCCACGAAGTCACGGTGGTGGACCGCCAGCCCGGCGCCGCCCTGGAAACCAGCTTCGCCAACGGCGGCCAGATTTCCGTCTGCCACGCCGAGCCCTGGGCCAATCCCCGGGCCCCCTTCAAGGCCCTGGAATGGCTGGGCAAGGAAGACGCCCCCCTGCTCTTCCGCCTGCGCTACGACCCGGCCCTCTTCGCCTGGAGCCTGCGCTTCCTCGCCAACTGCCCGCCCGGAGCCACCCGCCGCAACATCCGCGACATCATCGCCCTCGCCCTCTACAGCCGGCAGCGGCTGCAGGCCCTGCGCCAGACCCTGCCCCTGGACTACGACCAGCGCTGCCAGGGCATCCTGCACATCTTCACCCAGGCCGCCGAGTTCGAGGCCGCCTGCCACGCCGCCGCCCTGATGCGGGAATTCGGGGTGGACCGGGAGCCGGTGGACGCCGCCCGCTGCGTCGCCATCGAGCCGGCCCTGGCCGCGGTGCAAGGGCGCCTGGCTGGTGGCGACTACACCCCCAGCGACGAATCCGGCGACGCCCACCGCTTCACCCAGCGCCTGGCCGAGGCCGCCGCCGCCCGGGGCGTGCAGTTCCGCTACAACTGCCCGGTGGAGAAGATTGCCAGCGCCGGCGGCCGGGTGGCCGGCGTCGTCGCCGGCGGCGACCTGCTCCTGGCCGACGCCTACGTGGTGGCCCTGGGCAGCTATTCCCCGGCCCTGCTCAAGCCCGCCGGGGTCAAGGCCTGCGTCTATCCGGGCAAGGGTTATTCCGCCACCATCGCCCTCTCCCCGGACAGCGTCGCCCCCAGCGTCAGCATCACCGACGACGAGCGCAAGATCGTCATGTCCCGCCTCGGCAACCGCCTGCGTGTGGCCGGCACGGCGGAGTTCAACGGCCACAACCTGGACCTCACTCCGGTGCGCTGCGAGGCCCTGCTGCGGCGCGCCCTGGAACTGTTCCCCCAGCTGCGCCCCGACGGCGACCCGCTCTACTGGTGCGGCCTGCGCCCGGTGACGCCCTCCAACGTGCCCCTCATCGGCCGCACCCGCCTGCCCAACCTGTGGCTCAACACCGGCCACGGCACCCTAGGCTGGACCCTGTCCTGCGGCTCCGCCGCGGCCCTGGCGGACCTCATTTCCGGCCGCCGGCCGGAACCGGATTTCCCGTTCCTCGGAACGACAAAGCAATAAAACCATAAAAACCACCACCCAAAGGAGACAACCCATGAGCACCGTGCTTTCCCACCTGGAGGACGGGGTCCTGACCCTGACCCTGAACCGCCCCGAGGCCCTCAACGCCCTCAACCTGGCCATGATCGAGGACCTGCGCGCCGCCACCGCCCGGGCCGAGCACGACGAGGCCGTCGGCGCCGTGGTCCTGCGCGGCGGCGAGCACTTCATGGCCGGCGGCGACCTCAAGTGGTTCCACAGCCAGCTGGCCCTGCCGCCGGCGGAACGCCAAGCCCTTTTCGAACAGACCATCGCCGCCGTGCACGCCACCACCCTGCAGGTGCGCCGCATGGGCAAACCCGTAGTGGCCTCGGTCAGCGGCGCCGCCGCCGGCTTCGGCCTGTCCCTGATGCTGGCCTGCGACCTGGCGGTGGCCGCCGACAACGCCTATTTCACCCTGGCCTACTGCCACATCGGCCTCTCCCCCGACGGCGGCGCCACCTGGTTCCTGCCCCGGGCCGTGGGGGCCAAGCGGGCCGCCGAAATCGCCCTGCTGGGGGACCGTTTCGACGCCGCCCAGGCCAAGGAATGGGGCCTCATCAACCGGGTGGTGCCCGCCGCCGAGCTGGAGGCCGAGAGCGCCAAGCTGGCCCGCCGCCTGGCCGCCGGTCCGCGCCAGGCCCTGGCCCGCACCAAGGCCCTGCTGCAGGCTTCCAGCGGCAATTCCCTGCCGGAGCAGCTGTTCGCCGAACAGGGCAACTTCGCCGCCTGCTCCGTCCATCCCGACTTCGCCGAAGGCCTGGGCGCCTTCCTGGAAAAGCGCAAACCGGCCTTCGGCCAGAAGTGAGGCAGGGCGGGCCTCTCCCCCCGGCCTGCCCGGACAGCCAGATTCCATGCTGATCGACACCCACTGCCACCTGGACGCGGCGGAATTCGCCACTGACCGGGATGCCATCTTCCAGGATGGCGTCGCGGTTGGCGTCCAGGCCATGGTGGTGCCGGCAGTGGCTGCCGCCACTTTCGCCGAGGTGCGCGCCTGCTGCCTCGCCTATCCGGGCTGCGCGCCCGCCTACGGCATCCATCCCCTGTACACGCCGGCGGCCCGGGAGGAAGACCTCACCACCCTGCGCCGCTGGCTGACCGAGGAGCGGGATGGCCCCCTGCCGCCGCTGGCGGTGGGCGAGATCGGCCTCGACCTGTACGTGCCCGAACTGCAACAGGGCACGGCCCTGGCGCGGCAGCAGCACTTCTTCGCCGAACAGCTGCAGCTTGCCGTGGAGTTCGACCTGCCGGTGATTCTCCACGTGCGCCGGGCCCTGGACCCCATTCTCAAGCAGCTGCGCCGCTACCGGCCCCGGGGCGGCATCGCCCATGCCTTCAACGGCAGCCGGCAGCAGGCCGACGAATTCATCACGCTCGGCTTCAAGCTGGGCTTCGGCGGCGCCATGACCTTCAGCGGCTCCACCCGCATCCGGGAACTGGCCGCCACCCTGCCCCTGGAAGCCCTGGTCCTGGAAACGGATGCCCCCGACATTCCCCCGGCCTTTCTCACCGCGGAGAGCCCGGACCGGCGCAACAAGCCCGCCTACCTGCCCCGCTTCGCCGCCCTCCTGGCCGAGCTGCGGGGCATGCCCACAGCCGAGCTGATCGCCGCCACCGGCGCCAACGCCCGCGCCGCCCTGCCCGGTTTGGCCGCACTGGCGACCGCCGGCAGCGCCACCCCGACCACCACTCCACCGACTGCCTCGACATGATCGTCCGCGAACGCCCCAGCCTGCTCCGTCTCTTTTTCATCTGGCGCGGCTCGGTGGTGCCCCACGTGCTGCCCCAGATCGTCTTCACCACCAGCTTCGCCGTGCTCATCACCTGGGGCGCCCAGCATTTCGGCCACCTCTTCCCCGACTATTCCGCCGCCCCCTTCGCCCTGCTCGGCCTGGCCTTTTCCATCTTCCTCGGCTTTCGCAACAGCGCCTGCTACGACCGCTGGTGGGAAGCACGCAAGCAGTGGGGCGGCCTCATCGTCGAACTGCGCTCCCTGGCCCGGGAAAGCCTGGTGCTGGAGGCGGAACCCCGGCGCCTCCTGGTGCGCCGCAGCCTGGCCTTCGCCCACGCCCTGGCCGCCCGCCTGCGGGGCCGGGACGCAGCCCTGGAAGCCGCACCCTTCCTGCCTCCCGGCGAGGCCGAGCGCCTTGCCCAGAGCCGCAATCCGGCCGATGCCCTGCTTCGCCAGTGCGGCCACGACCTGGTCCAGGCCCGGCAACGGGACGGCCTCGGCGACATCGTCTACCAGGGCCTGACCCAGCGCCTGCACGCCCTCTCCGGCATCCAGGCCGCCTGCGAGCGCATCCGCTTCACCCCCCTGCCCTTCGCCTACACCCTGCTGCTGCACCGCACCGCCCACCTCTTCTGCCTGCTGCTGCCCTTCGGCCTGGCCCGTTCCGTCGGCTGGGCCACGCCCCTGCTGACGGCGGTGCTGGCCTACACCTTCTTCGGCCTGGACGCCCTGGGGGACGAACTGGAGGAGCCCTTCGGCACCCTGGAAAACGACCTGCCCCTGGATGCCATGGTGCGCATGCTGGAAGGAGACCTGGGCGAAGCCCTGGGCGAGACCGACCTGCCGCCCCTGCTGCAACCCCAGGGCCACGTGCTGCTCTAGACGGCGCTCACGGCCGATGCTGGGGCCAGCCTCCGCCAGGGGGTAAAATCCGCCCCATGACCATCGATCCCAGCGCCCTCTCCCCCCTCGGCAAGGCCAGCGAGTACCGCTGCCATTACGCCCCGGAACTGCTCTTTCCCATTCCCCGCCAGCTGAAGCGGGACGAGATCGGCATCGACCCGGCCCGCCTGCCCTTCGTCGGCGAGGACCTGTGGAACGCCTACGAGATTTCCTGGCTCAATCCCCGGGGCAAGCCGGTGGTGGCCCTGGGCACCTTCCGCATCCCGGCGCAGACGCCGCACCTGATCGAATCCAAGTCCTTCAAGCTGTACCTGAATTCCTTCAACCAGAGCCCCTTCGCCGACGCGGAAACGGTGGCCGCCACCCTGGCCCGGGACCTTTCCGCCGCCGCCGGCGGCCAGGTGACGGTGCAGCTGGAGCCTCTGGCTGCCCAGCCGCGGCCCCGGGTGGATTACCCCTCGGGCATCCTGCTGGACGAGCTGGACATCGAGTGCGACCGCTACCAGCCGGCGCCGGAACTGCTGCAGGCCGATGCCGGCCGCTGCGTCGAGGAAACCCTCTATTCCCACCTGCTCAAGTCCAACTGTCTGGTCACCGGCCAGCCCGACTGGGGCATGGTGGTGGTGCGCTACCGGGGCCCGGCCATCGACCGCGCCGCCCTGCTGCGCTACATCGTCTCCTTCCGCGGCCACAACGAGTTCCATGAGCAGTGCGTCGAGCGCATCTTCTGCGACATCAGCGCCCGCTGCACGCCCCAGTCCCTGGCCGTATATGCCCGCTACACCCGGCGCGGCGGCCTGGACATCAATCCCTTCCGCAGCAGCGGCGAGTTCCTGCCGCCCGACAACATCCGGGAAGTGCGGCAGTAGTTTTCAGTTGGGGGAAATGGGGACGGCCGGCGCTGCGGCAGCGCCGGGGCGTCAGGACAGGCGCTGGCTGAGGAAGGCGCTGAAGTTGTCCGCCGGCAGGGGCTTGGCGAAGTAGTAGCCCTGGGCTTCGTCGCAGCCCAGCTCCTGCAGCAGGGCGAGGATTTCCGCCGTTTCCACCCCTTCGGCGATAGTCTTCAGGCCCAGGCTGCGGGCCAGCTGGATGATGGCCCGCACGATGGCGGCGTCGTCCGGATCGCTGCAGAGGTCGCGCACGAAGGACTGGTCCACCTTCAGCTTGTCCACGGCAAAGCGCTTCAGGTAGGAAAGGCTGGAATAGCCGGTGCCGAAGTCGTCGATGGACATCTGCACACCGATGGCGTTGAGGCGCTGCACCGTGCCCAGGATGTTCTCCGCATCCTGGATCAGGATCGATTCGGTCAGTTCCAGTTCCAGACAGCGGGAAGGCAGGGCGGAGGTGGCCAGGGCGCTGGCCACCGTGCCCACCAGATCGCCGCGCATGAATTGCACGGCGGAAAGATTGACCGCCACCACCAGGGGCGGCAGGCCGGCCCGCTGCCAGGCGGCGGCCTGATGGCAGGCCATGCGGATCACCCATTCGCCGATGGGCACGATCAGGCCCGTATCTTCGGCGATGCCGATAAAGCGGCCCGGGGCCAGCAGGCCCAGTTCCGGATGCTGCCAGCGGATCAGGGCCTCGGCACCGATCACTTCCTGGGTGCGCAAATCGATCTGGGGCTGGTAGTGCAGCACGAACTCGTTGCGCGCCAGGGCCAGGCGCAGGTCGTTGCTCAGGCGCAGGCGCTCGCCCACGTCCTTGTCCATTTCCCGGTCGAAAAAGCGGTAGCCGTTGCGGCCGGCGCCCTTGGCCCGGTACATGGCCGTATCCGCCTTTTTCAGCAGGGTGTCGAAATCGCCGCCGTCGTCGGGGAAAAGGGAAACGCCGATGGAAACGGAGGTGGACAGGTCGTGGTCCTGGATCGCGAAGGGCTGCTGCATCTGCTCGACGATGCGGTTCACCAGGCTCTCCACTTCCCGGGGCCGCTCCACGTCTTCCAGCAGGATGAGGAATTCGTCGCCGCCCTGGCGGCTGACCGTGCTGCCGGCCGGCACCAGGGACTGCAGGCGCTGGCCGATGCCCTGTAGCAGCAGGTCGCCCAGGGTATGGCCGAGGGAATCGTTCACCGTCTTGAAATTGTCCAGGTCGATATAGACCAGCCCCACCCGGGAGGACTGGACCCGGGCCCGCTCCGCCGCCCGCTCGAAGCGCTCCCGCACCAGGATGCGGTTGGGCAGCTCGGTCAGGGGATCGTGGTAGGCGAGGAACTGGATGCGCGCCTCCGCCGCCTGGCGCTCCGCCATCTCCAGGCTCAGGCGCAGGTAGGGGTCGCGCACGCTGGAGACGAACACCGCCTTGTAGATCCAGAAATAGGCAATGACCTTGTAGGTATGGCCGAGCAGCTGGAACACGTCATTGACGTTGGAGTACAGGGTGAAGCACAGCTCCGAGAGGATGGTGATGAGCACCGCGGTGAACAGGTTGGCGGCGTCGAAGGCGGGTTTGCCCTGGGTCTTCGGATAGAGGATCACCGCGGTGGCGCCGAGGATGGCGATGAGGCCGTATTCGGCGGCGATCTTGAGACCGGTGAGGCCCACCCCGGGCACGAACATGGTGGGCCAGAAATCCGGCAGGTAAAGCTCCGAGACGAACACCGCGGCGGTCACCAGCAGGGCCCACAGCATCAGCCGGTAGCGGTCCCGGGGGCGGGCCAGGGGCTGCCAGGGGCGCAGGGCGATGGTGAGCAGGGTCAGGGCCGCCACATAGCGGGCCGCCAGCCAGAAGATGATGGCCTTCTGGGGCGAGGAGGGGGTGACGAAGTCGGGCATGCCCCGGTAGGAGAGGGTATGGCCGAAATCCAGCAGGGCCACGGCGAGGAAGCCGCAGGCCAGGATCATCAGGTTGCCCGCCCGCTCCCGGCTGTAGGCATGCCAGGAGACGGCGAAGACCAGCACGGAGACGACGAAGGAGAAGCTCTCCATCACCGTGTGCAGGGTCAGGGGGAAGATGGTGTCGCTCTGCTTGAGGCCGCCCAGGGGCGGCAGCAGCCAGACCACGACGAAAAGCAGGGAAAGGACGATCACCAGACCCCAGGGAATGGGGCTGTAGCGGGTCAGGGGAGCGGCCTCCGGGGGGGCGGCTGCGGGCGTCGAGAGAATGGGCAGGGGCCGGGACATGGGTGGGTGGGAAAACAAGCCTTCTGGGGAATCGGGGCTGTTACTCGAACCGCCGGCCTGCCGACATGGGGCGGGCCTTGTTGTGGGTCATTCTCATTAACCCCGATGCGGCGGAAAACCGCACCAGGCAAAGCCCGATCAGGCTAACCGAAGCCCGGTGACTTTTCAAATCACCTACATTCTGCGGGGGCTTTTTTTCGCTTTTGATTCACATCATAAACCTGGGTTTCCGTAGGGGCATAGAGTGGTCGAACCTTGAGCCGGCCCTTCGAGCCGTGCCTGCCGATTGGGGGAATCATCCGTGAATATTTCCAGCATTCTGGTCAACGCCGGGCCGCAGCAGATCGCGGCCGTCGAGGCGGGTCTGGCGACCTTGGCGGGCGTGGAGGTCCACGCCGTCTCCGAAGAGGGCCGCATGATCGTCACCATCGAGAGCGACGGCGACCGGGAAACCACCCAAACCTACGAGGCGATACAGCAGCTGCCGGGCGTCATGTCCCTGGCCATGGTGTATCACCACTTCGAACCTGATCCCGAGAAGGAGTCCTGAGATGAACCTGACCCGTCGCGACTTTATCAAGAGCAGCGCCGTCGCCGCCGCCGCCAACGCCGCCGGCATGGCGGTGCCCGGCGTATCCGAAGCCCTGGCGCAGCAGCCGAAGAATGACGGCATCCGCTGGGACAAGGGCGTCTGCCGCTTCTGCGGCACCGGCTGCGGTGTCCTGGTGGGCACCAAGGACGGCCGCGTGGTGGCCACCCAGGGCGATCCGGAAGCGCCGGTGAACCGGGGCCTCAACTGCATCAAGGGTTACTTCCTCTCCAAGATCATGTATGGCAAGGACCGCCTGACCCAGCCCCTGCTGCGCATGAAGAACGGCCAGTACGACAAGAACGGCGACTTCACCCCCATTTCCTGGGACCAGGCCTACGACATCATGGCCGAGAAGTGCAAGGCCGCCCTCAAGGCCGGCGGCCCGCGCAACATCGCCATGTTCGGCTCCGGCCAGTGGACCATCTGGGAAGGCTACGCCGCCGCCAAGCTGTGGAAGGCCGGTTTCCGCTCCAACAACCTGGACCCCAACGCCCGCCACTGCATGGCCTCCGCCGTGGCCGGCTTCATGCGCACCTTCGGCATCGACGAGCCCATGGGCTGCTATGACGATGCGGAGCACGCCGACGTGTTCGCCCTGTGGGGCTCCAACATGGCGGAGATGCACCCCATCCTCTGGTCCCGCATCACCGACCGCCGCCTCAACGCCAAGCACGTCAAGATCCACGTGCTGTCCACCTTCACCCACCGCTCCTGCGAGCTGGCCGACAACGAGCTGATCTTCAAGCCCCAGTCCGACCTGGCCATCCTCAACTACATCGCCAACTACATCATCCAGAACGGCGCGGTGAACCAGGACTTCGTCAAGAACCACGTCAAGTTCAAGAAGGGCGTCACCGACATCGGCTACGGCCTGCGTCCCAACCACCCCCTGGAACAGGCCGCCGGCAACAACGGCTACCCGGGCCCGGACGGCAAGCCCAAGGGCGACCCCAACAAGGCCACCGACATCTCCTTCGACGAGTTCAAGGCCTTCGTCGCCGAGTACACCCTGGACAAGACCCACGAGATTTCCGGCGTGCCGAAGGAAAACCTGGAAGCCCTGGCCAAGGCCTATGCCGATCCCAAGGTGAAGGTCGTCTCCTACTGGACCATGGGCTTCAACCAGCACACCCGGGGCACCTGGGTGAACAACATGATCTATAACGTGCACCTGCTGGTGGGCAAGATCTCCGAGCCGGGCAACGGCCCCTTCTCCCTCACCGGCCAGCCTTCGGCCTGCGGCACGGCCCGGGAAGTGGGCACCTTCGCCCATCGCCTGCCTGCCGACATGGTGGTGGTCAATCCCAAGCACCGGGAAATCACCGAGAAGCTGTGGAAGCTGCCCGCCGGCACCATCCCCGACTGGGTGGGTCTGCACGCCGTGGCCCAGAGCCGCGCCCTGAAGGACGGCAAGGTGGCCTTCTTCTGGTCCACCACCACCAACAACATGCAGGCCGGCCCCAACATCAACGGCGAGGTCTACCCGGGCTGGCGCAATCCGGCCGCCTTCGTGGTGCACTCCGACGTCTATCCCACCGTCTCCGCCCTGGCCGCCGACCTGATCCTGCCCTCCGCCATGTGGATGGAGAAGGAAGGCGCCTACGGCAACGCCGAGCGCCGCACCCAGTTCTGGCGCCAGCAGGTCAAGCCCCAGGGCCAGGCCCGCTCCGACGTGCTGCAGTACGTGGAATTCTCCAAGCGCTTCAAGATGGAGGAAGTGTGGCCTGCCGAGCTGCTGGACAAGGCGCCCGAGTACAAGGGCAAGACCCTCTATGACGTGCTCTACGCCAACGGCGAAGTGAACAAGTTCCCCGTCTCCGACCAGCTGAAGGGTTTCGAGAACGAGGAAGGCAAGGTCCTCGGCTTCTACCTGCAGAAGGGCCTGTTCGAGGAATACGCCGCCTTCGGTCGCGGCCATGGCCACGACCTGGCTGCCTTCGACACCTATCACAAGGCCCGCGGCCTGCGCTGGCCGGTGGTGGACAACAAGGAAACCCTGTGGCGCTTCCGCGAAGGCTACGACCCCTACGTCAAGGCCGGCGAGAAGGTGCGTTTCTACGGCTTCCCCGACGGCAAGGCGGTGGTCTTCGCCCTGCCCTACCAGCCT
This sequence comes from Azospira oryzae, assembly GCF_004217225.1. Taxonomy (GTDB): domain Bacteria; phylum Pseudomonadota; class Gammaproteobacteria; order Burkholderiales; family Rhodocyclaceae; genus Azospira; species Azospira oryzae. The sequence goes on along the minus strand of NZ_SHKM01000002.1, from coordinate 844,621 downwards.
GCCGCCGAGCAGCCGGACAACGAGTACGACCTGTGGCTCTGTACCGGCCGCGTGCTGGAGCACTGGCACACCGGCTCCATGACCCGGCGCGTGCCCGAGCTGTACAAGGCCATGCCCGACGCCTGGATCTACATGCATCCGGAAGACGCCAAGAAGCGCGGCCTGCAGCGCGGCGACACGGTCAAGGTGCAGTCCCGCCGCGGCGAGATTTCCACCCGGGTGGAAACCCGGGGCCGCAACAAGCCGCCCCTGGGCCTGGTCTTCGTGCCCTTCTTCGACGAACACCGGCTGGTGAACAAGCTGACCCTGGACGCCACCTGCCCCATCTCGAAAGAGACGGACTTCAAGAAGTGCGCCTGCAAGGTGGTCAAGGCCTGAGCCCCCACACAACCGGATAAGGCATCAGGGAGGCCGGCGGGGCGGACAGCGAAGTCCGCCCCCAGTCGGTTCCCGCCGCCGGTCACGCCATGAGCGATCTTTCCAACTCCCCTCCTGCCAAGTCCGACAAGGCTGCGGCGGCACGGCGCCAGTTCTTCGCCGACGCCGGCCGCATGGCCTGCGGCGTCGGTCTGCTGGGTCTCGGCCTGGGCTTCCATGCCAAGCAGGCCCGGGCCCTGCCGCCGGCCGCCCTGCGCCCACCCGGCGCCGGCGCGGAGGAGGACTTTCTCGGTGCCTGCATCCGTTGCGGCCTGTGCGTGCGCGACTGTCCCTATGGCACCCTGTCCCTGGCCCGGCCGGAGCAGCCGGTCTCCACCGGCACGCCCTATTTCGTTGCCCGCCAGGTGCCCTGCGAAATGTGCGAGGACATCCCCTGCGTCAAGGCCTGCCCCACCGGCGCCCTGGACCACGGCCTCACCGACATCAACCAGGCCCGCATGGGCCTGGCGGTCCTGCTCGACCAGGAGACCTGCCTCAATTTCCTCGGCCTGCGCTGCGACGTCTGCTACCGGGTGTGCCCGGTGATCGACAAGGCCATCACCCTGGAGCTGCGGCCCAACACCCGCACCGGCCGCCACAGCATGTTCATTCCCACGGTGCATTCCGAGCACTGTACGGGCTGCGGCAAATGCGAGCGCTCCTGCGTCCTCGAAACCGCCGCCATCAAGGTCCTGCCCGTGCCCCTGGCCAAGGGCGAGCTGGGCCAGCACTACCGGGTCGGCTGGGAGGAAGAGAAGAAGGCCGGCCATTCCCTGGTGGACGACAAGGGCCTGGGCGACCTGCCGGACCGCATGCCTGAAGGCGCCCGTCTGGAGGGCCACTTCGACCCGGCCAGCCAGGGAGGCCCGTCCCTCGCCCCCGGCAAGCCGGCCACCCCGGGCAGCGGCGTTGATAGCCTGGCGCCGAGCATCCCCGGTGCCGACGCCCATGGACCGGGCGTTCCGGCCATACCCCAGAACATCCCCGGTGGCGGCCTGCCCAACCGGCTTTCCGACGAGGCGGCGCGATGAGCTTCCTCTCTCCCCGTTTCCCCGCCGCCCTGGCCGCCAAGGGCCGGCTCGGCGCCAACCGCTGGCTGCTGCTGCGGCGCCTGTCCCAGTTCGGCATCCTGGGCCTGTTCCTGCTCGGCCCCCTGGCCGGCCTGTGGCTGGTCAAGGGCAACCTCAGCTACAGCCTGACCCTGGACACCCTGCCCCTGGCCGATCCCCTGCTGGTGCTGCAGGTGCTGTTCTCCGGCCACCGCCCCGAAGGCATGGCCCTGCTCGGCGCCGCCATCGTGCTCGCCTTCTACCTGCTGGTGGGCGGCCGGGTGTATTGCTCCTGGGTCTGCCCCATGAACTTGGTCACCGACCTGGCCGGCTGGCTGCGGGAGCGCCTCGGTCTCAAGGGCAGCGCCCACATCAGCCGCCGCAGCCGCTACTGGATCCTGGGGCTGACCCTGCTGCTGCCCCTGGCCGGCGCCGGCCTGGCCTGGGAACTGATCAATCCGGTATCCATGCTGCACCGGGGCCTCATCTTCGGCCTGGGCGCTGCCTGGACCGTGGTCCTCGCCATTTTCCTGCTGGACCTGCTGATCATGAGCCGGGGCTGGTGCGGTCACCTGTGCCCGGTGGGCGCCTTCTACGGCCTGCTCGGCCGCACCAGCCTGCTGCGGGTCAGCGCCCGCCGGCGCCAGGAGTGCGACGACTGCATGGACTGCTTCGCCGCCTGCCCCGAACCCCAGGTCATCCGCCCCGCCCTCAAGGGCGAGGCCAACGGCACCGGTCCGGTCATCCTGGCCTCTGCCTGCACCAACTGCGGCCGCTGCATCGACGTTTGCGCCAAGGGCGTCTTCGTCTTCGGCAGCCGCTTCAACCAGCACACCCAGCGCTGCGCCCCGGCCGGGGAGGCCGAAGGCCAGACAGACCATCGCAAGACCATCCATTGAGGAGCCGACCATGAACCGACTGCACAAACTGACCCTGGCCATCCTGGCCGCCTCCTTCGCCTGCCTGGCCCAGGCCGCCGATGCGCCCAAGACCATGCGCGGCGCCGACATTCCCGCCGGCGACCCGGCCCCCGAGGTGAAGGCCTACGCCGGCAAGAAGCCGGGCCTGCAACAGCCCATCGCCCGCACCTACAAGGAGCAGCCGCCGGTGATCCCCCACGCGGTGGACAACTTCGACGAGATCACCCTGGAAGAGAACCAGTGCCTGACCTGCCACGGTCCGGAGAAGTATAAGGAGAAGAAGGCGCCGAAGATCGGCGAGAGCCACTTCATCGACCGGGAAGGCAAGCAGCACGCCGAAGTCACCCACCTGCGCCACAACTGCGTGCAGTGCCACGTGCCCCAGGTGGATGCCCCGCCCCTGGTGGAAAACACCTTCGTCGGCAACATCGCTGCCAGCAAGGACGCCAAGGCCAAGAAGAAATAAGCAGACCGTTGCGCCTGCCGGCAGCAACGGCGATTGCCATCACTTCCGGGTCCGCCCGGTTACAGAGGGAAGCGGAGCACCTGCGGCGGCGGGGCTCCGCTTTTTTTTTCGCGCCCCATCGTGCCGAACAGGTGGCGTGAGGCGGCATCCTCCTCCGTCCGCCCGGAGCCGGTGTCCGCCCTGGAGCATTGTCCCGGGAGCCCGCCCGGGCTCCACCCCGGATTTCGGCCCCGAGTACCGCTCGCCCCTCTCCCTGGGCGGCGGTCCGCTCTGTATAATTATGTATTTTTAATTCCACCGATTTCAGGAGCCTCTCCATGTCCCAGCGTCCCTTCAAAGTTCTCGGCATCCAGCAGATCGCCATCGGCGGCCCTTCCAAGGACAAGCTGAAGACCCTGTGGGTCGACATGCTGGGCCTGGAAGTCACCGGCAATTTCGTCTCCGAGCGGGAAAACGTGGACGAGGACATCTGCGCCATGGGCAAGGGCCCCTTCAAGGTCGAAGTGGACCTGATGCAGCCCCTGGACCCGGAAAAGAAGCCGGCGGTGCACACCACCCCCCTCAACCACGTGGGCCTGTGGATCGACGACCTGCCCAAAGCCGTGGAATGGCTGACGGCCAACGGCGTGCGCTTCGCCCCCGGCGGCATCCGCAAGGGCGCGGCCGGTTTCGACATCTGCTTCCTGCACCCCAAGGGCAACGAGGAATCCCCCATCGGCGGCGAAGGCGTGCTGATCGAACTGGTGCAGGCTCCCGCCGAAGTGGTGGACGCCTTCGCCAAGCTGGCCGGCTGAGCAGCGCCGCCCCCAGGCTTTCGCAATGAAAAGGCCGCCCGCGGGCGGCCTTTTGCACGTTCACGCTGCCCGCAACGCCCTACTGGCCCACCTGACGGAAGGTGTTGCGGCCGGCCCGCTTGGCTTCGTACATAGCCTCGTCGGCCCGCCTGAGCAGGGTCTGGGCGTCCTCCCCGTCCTCCGGATAGAAGGCCAGGCCGGCGCTGGCGGAGACCAGCAGTTCCCGCCCCTCCAGCACCACCGGCCGGCTCATTTCCGCCACCACCTTGGCCGCCACCTGGCGCCCGTCCTCCACCGCCGCCAGATCCTCCAGCACCAGCACGAACTCGTCACCGCCCAGGCGCGCCACCGTATCCACCGCCCGCACCGAGCGTTGCAGGCGGTCCGCCAGCACCACCAGCAACTGGTCGCCCACGGCATGACCATGCTCATCGTTGATCGGCTTGAAGCCGTCCAGGTCGATCAGCAGCAGGGCCAGACGGGTGCCGTTGCGCCGCCCCACCGCCAGACCGTGGCTGATGCGGTCGTCGAGCAGCAGACGGTTGGCCAGCCCGGTCAGGGGATCGTGCCGCGCCATGCGCTGCAACTGCTGCTCGTTGGCCAGCAGGCGATCGTTGGCGGCGGCCAGGTCCCGGGTCCGTTCCGCCACCCGGGCCTCCAGCAGTTGCTCATTGCTGCGCAGGGCATTGACCAGGTCCTGCTTGCTGTGGAGAGCCTCGCCCTGGGCCAGTTCCCGAGCCAGGCGCTCGGCCTGGATGCGGTCGGCCAGGGCAAAGGAGAGCAGCAGCATCTCCAGGGCCGAACCGATCTGCATGCCGTAGGAAGTGAACAGGGTGGTGGGCAGCCAGCCCAGGTTGCGCAGGGCCATCATGCCCACGCCCACCAGCAGCAGGGACCAGGCCAGGAGGAAGTAGCGGGCCCCCGGGTGGCGCCGCAGCTGGGCATGGACGCCCACCGCCACGGCCACGGCGGAAAAGGCGGCGCCCAGCAGGGAGGTGAGGATGGCGGCCCAGCGGTAAGGCAGCAGGGCCGGACCCAGGGCGGCCACGGCAAAGCCGGCGGCCAGGGCCAGGATCAGCTTGTCGGCCCGGGGATTGCTGTGCCGGGTATTGAGGAAGAGGCGGGTAAAAATGGCGCCGAAGAAGCCGGTGGCGGCAAAGCCCGAGGGCAGGGCCACATTGCCCCAGGCGGGGAAGGCCGGCCAGATGTATTCGTTGCCCAGGCCGTTGAGGGACAGCTGGCCCACCGCCATGCTCACGGCGAAGGCCACATAGACCAGATAGATGCGCTCCCGCAGGGCGAAGAAGAGCAGCAGGTTGTAGAGGCCCAGGGCCAGCAGCATGCCGTAGTAAAGGGAGAAGCCGGCGTAGGCGTCCTGGTTGTGCAGGCGGAAGGCATCCGGCGTCCACAGGGTCAGGGGCAAAGTCAGGCTGCCCTCCGACTCCACCCGCAGATAGAGGGCGAGGGACTCGCCGGGTCCCAACTCCAGGGGCAGCACCAGATTGCGGTTGGGATAGGGGCGTTCGGCAAAGGGCAGGCGGTCCCCGGTGAGCTGGTGGTCGACGCGGCCGTCGGCCCGGGGCAGGAACAGCTCCACCCGGTCGAGGGAGGGAAAGGCGATCTCCAGCAGCCACGGGCTGGAACGCTGCAGGCGGGACTCCAGGGGAATGCGCAGCCAGAAGGCGGAAGAGGAATAGCCGAAGTTCAATTCGCCCAGGGCATGGGCCGGCGCGAAGCGGCCTGCGGCGGCGGCCTGCCGCACGGCGGCCAGGTCGAGCTTGCCGCCCGGGTCTTCCAGCACTTCCACGTGGGGCACCAGGGCAAAGCTGCCGTCGTCCTGATCCAGCACCAGGGGATGGGCCCGGACGGCGGCAGGCAGCAGGAGCAGAAAAAACAGGAGGGCCTGCCACAGCAAGGCCGGGCGGTCTCTGGGAGCCGAGGGGGAGTGGAACACGGATGTCTCCGCTTGTATTTATGCCCGCATTCTAACCACAGACGTCCCCGGGCAGAGGAGTAAAATGCCCCATCCACCGATCCTTCCGCCCCTGCCATGAGCGTTGCCCCGCCCTCCCCCTCCCAGCGTCAGGCCCGCAGCCGTTACCAGCGGGGCATGCTGGCCTGGCTGCAACAGCCGGGGGACCCGGCCGGACTGCCGGAGATGCGGGCCGCGGTGCGCCACCTGGAAGCTGCCGCCGGCGGCGACTTCGCCCCCTTCTGGCACAGTGCCGAAGTGTTCCTGCGCGCCATCTCCGACGGCACCCTGGCAGTGGATGCGGAATCCCGCCGCCTCTGCGCCCGCATCGACCTGCAGATGCGGGCCGCCCTGAATGGCAGCGAAGCCCCCGAGGGCGGCCTGGCCGAGGAACTGCAGCAGTGCATCCGCCAGGGTGCCGGCCAGCTGCCGCCGGTGACCGAACTGATTTCCCTGATGGCCAAGCCCGAGGCCCCGGATCTGGACGCTGAGGCGGTGGCTGCCTGGAGCGCCGCCGGCAACGCCGCCGTGGCCGCCTGGAACGGGCGCGGCAGCGGCGATCTGGCGCCCTTCCGGCGGGCCCTGATCGACCTCTGCGCCGCCGCCATGAGCCTCAACCTGCCGGAGACCCTGCACCTGGCCGAATCCCTGGCCGGTGTCGGCGACCGCCTCGACGCCCCGGAGGCGGCCGAGGACCCCTACCTGCGCGCCGCCATCGCCGCCGCCCTGGAACTGCTCGGCGACACCCGGGACCTGGGCCTGCCGGTCTTCGCCGAACGGGTGGCCCACGTCGCCCAGCGCCTGGCGGAATGCCGGGAAAGCCAGCGTCCCGCCGTCTCGCCCACCCTGCTGCGCCTCTTTGCCGGCGAAATCGGCGAGCAGGCGGCCCTGATGCGGGCGGAACTGGCCTGCCTGGAACCGGATGGGGAAGCCCTGGCCGAATCGGCCCACTGCCTGGCGGACCACGCCGCCCACCTGGAACTGGACAGTGCCGAAGCCCTGGCCCAGGGTCTGGCGGCGGCCATCGTCCGGGCCCAGGCCGGCCACGGTTTCGACCACCCGGAAGTCCGCGAGGCCCTGGAAGCGGCCCTGGCCGAGCTGGACACCATGGCCGACTTTCTCCTGGTGGCCCAACCCCTGCCCGAAGCCACGGACATCCTGGAAATCCTGGCCCAGGTCTGACGCGGCACCGCGTCTGCCGCCGCCGGCCTCCCTCCCTCGCCGTAATATCCATGTAAGCAACAGGGTATTTACTGGCCTTGCCGGCCCGCCGCCAGACGGCGCAGGCGGGCAGCCAGTCCAGGGAGAAAAAAATGAACCAGATGCCGCTAGTACCGCCCGGCAGGGACACCCTGCCCAGGATCGAACGCCTGTTGCGCCGCGAGCTGGCGCTGTTCTTCACCTTGTGCGCCCTCCTCGGCGCCTTCCTGGCCTACGGCGCCCTGCGCACCCTGGCCTCGCCCTCCGCCCCGCCCCATCCCGTGCTGCAGGCCCGGGCCGACGTCCGGCCATAAAAAAAGGGCCGGTAGAACCGGCCCTTGGGCAATCCTGCCGCCGTCACCTGAGGGCGACGGCGGGCGGGATGAAGCGGCAGCCGCCGCTTATTCGAACTCGATGATGATTTCGTCCACCGACAGGCTGGAGCCGGCGGTGACGGAGATCTTCTTCACCTTGCAGTCCTGTTCGGCCTTGAGGATGTTCTCCATCTTCATGGCTTCGATGACGGCCAGCTTCTCGCCGGCCTTCACTTCCTGACCGACGGCGACGGACACTTCGCGCAGCAGGCCCGGCATGGGGGACAGCAGGAACTTGGAGAGGTCGGGAGCGGCCTTTTCCGGCATGAGGGCCAGCAGTTCGGCGGCGCGGGCGGACATCACCATCATGTCGGCGCGGGTGCCCCAGTGGAACAGCTGGTAGGTCATGCGGTGGCGTTCCACCTGCAGGGTGAATTCCTCGCCGTTGCAGGTACCGTTGAACAGGGACTGACCCTGGCGCCAGTCGGAAAGAAGCTCGTACTTCTCGCCGTTGTAGGTCACCAGATAGCCGCCCTCGATGGGCTTGGCCACCACGGGGTGACGTTCGCCGTTGCGGATCACCACCCACTCGTCGCCCACCTTGCGCTCGTGGCCCGGCAGCTGGCCGGAAACCTGGGCGGCGCGGTCGATGTAGCGGCGATGCACGAAGGCGGCGACGCCGATCAGCAGGGCCGGATCGTCGTGGGGCACCATGGAGGCGTCGAAGCCCTTCGGGTATTCCTTGGCGATGAAGCCGGTGTCGAAGATGCCGGACTGGAAGCGGGCGTGCTGCATCAGGGCGGCCTGGAACGGGATGTTCGAGGAGATGCCGCGGATGACGAAGCCGTTCAGGGCGTCACGCATGCGGGCGATGGCCTGCTCGCGGGAAGCGCCGTGCACGATCAGCTTGGCGATCATGGAATCGTAGTACATGGAGATTTCGCCGCCGTCGTAGACGCCGGTATCCACACGCACCTGACCGTCCACCTCGGCCGGCGGCTGGAACTTCACCAGGCGGCCGGTGGAGGGCAGGAAGCCGCGGAAGGGGTCTTCCGCGTTGATCCGGCACTCCATGGCCCAGCCGTTGATCTGCACGTCGGCCTGGGTCAGGGGCAGCTTTTCGCCGTAGGCGACGCGGATCATCTGTTCCACCAGGTCGAGGCCGGTGATCAGTTCGGTGACGGGGTGCTCCACCTGCAGACGGGTGTTCATCTCCAGGAAGTAGAACTCCTTGGTGGCACCGGAGACCACGAACTCCACCGTACCGGCGGATTCGTAATTCACGGCCCGGGCCAGGGCCACGGCCTGCTCGCCCATGGCCTTGCGCATCTCGGGATCGACGAAGGGGCTCGGTGCCTCTTCGATGACCTTCTGGTGACGGCGCTGGATGGAGCAGTCGCGCTCGTTCAGGTACACGTAGTTGCCGTGGGAGTCGCCCAGCACCTGGATTTCGATGTGGCGGGGTTCCAGCACGTACTTCTCGATGAAGACGCGGTCGTCGCCGAAGGAGTTGCGGGCCTCATTGACGCAGGAGGAGAAGCCTTCGTGGGCTTCGGCGTCGTTGTAGGCCACGCGCAGACCCTTGCCGCCGCCGCCGGCGGAGGCCTTGATCATCACCGGGTAGCCGATCTTCTTGGCGATTTCCACGGCGGCGTCGGGGCCGTCGATGGCATCGTTGTAGCCGGGAATGGTGTTGACCTTGGCTTCGATGGCCAGCTTCTTGGACTCGATCTTGTCGCCCATCTTGGCGATGGAGTAGTGCTTGGGACCGATGAACTTGATGCCTTCCTCTTCCAGACGGCGGGAGAACTCGGCGTTCTCGGAGAGGAAGCCGTAGCCGGGGTGCACCGCCTCGGCGCCGGTCTGCTTGCAGGCGGCGATGATCTTGTCGGCGACCAGGTAGGATTCCTTGGAAGCGGCCGGGCCGATGCAGACGGCTTCGTCGGCCATCTCCACGAACAGGGCGTCCTTGTCGGCCTCGGAGTAGACGGCGACGGTCTTGATGCCCATCTTGCGGGCGGTCTTGATGACGCGGCAGGCGATTTCGCCGCGGTTGGCAATCAGGATTTTCTTAAACATGTTTTAGTCCTTCCCGTCGCTTACAGCGGAATGTTGCCGTGCTTGCGCCACGGGTTGTCGAGTTTCTTGTCACGCAGCATGGCCAAGGAACGGCAGATCCGCTTGCGGGTCTCGTTGGGCATGATGACGTCGTCGATGAAGCCACGGGCACCGGCCACGAAGGGGTTGGCGAACTTGGCCTTGTATTCGGCTTCGCGCTCGGCCAGCTTGGCGGGGTCGTTCTTCTCTTCGCGGAAGATGATTTCCACGGCGCCCTTGGGGCCCATCACGGCAATTTCGGCGCTGGGCCAGGCCAGGTTCACGTCGCCGCGCAGGTGCTTGGAGGACATCACGTCGTAGGCGCCACCGTAGGCCTTGCGGGTGATCAGGGTGACCTTCGGCACGGTGCATTCGGCGTAGGCGTAGAGCAGCTTGGCGCCGTGCTTGATGATGCCGCCGTATTCCTGGGAGGTGCCGGGCATGAAGCCGGGCACATCTACCAGGGTCACCACGGGGATGTTGAAGGCGTCGCAGAAGCGCACGAAGCGGGCAGCCTTGATGGAGGACTTGATGTCCAGGCAGCCGGCCAGCACCAGGGGCTGGTTGGCGACGATGCCGACGGGGTGGCCATCCATGCGGGCGAAGCCGGTGATGATGTTCTTGGCGTAGTCCGGCTGGATCTCGAAGAAGTCGCAGTCATCAACCATCTTGATGATCAGTTCCTTCATGTCGTAGGGCTTGTTGGCGTTGTCCGGCACCAGGGTGTCGAGGGAGAAGTCCAGACGCTCGGCAGGATCGTTGGTCTTCTGCACCGGGGGCTTTTCCCGGTTGTTGGCGGGCAGGAAGTTCACCAGGCGACGCAGGTAGTTCAGGGCTTCCACGTCGTTCTCGAAGGCCAGGTCGGCCACACCGGACTTGGTGGTGTGGGTCACGGCGCCGCCCAGTTCCTCGGCGGTCACTTCTTCGTGGGTCACGGTCTTCACCACTTCGGGACCGGTGACGAACATGTAGGAGGAATCCTTCACCATGAAGATGAAGTCGGTCATGGCCGGGGAATACACGGCGCCGCCGGCACAGGGGCCCATGATCATGGAGATCTGGGGGATCACGCCGGAGGCCATGACGTTGCGCTGGAACACGTCGGCGTAGCCACCCAGGGAGGCAACGCCTTCCTGAATACGGGCGCCGCCGGAGTCGTTGAGGCCGATCACGGGAGCGCCGACCTTCATGGCGTGGTCCATGACCTTGCAGATTTTCTCGGCGTGGGTCTCGGAGAGGGAGCCGCCGAAGACGGTGAAGTCCTGGGAGAAAACGAAGACCAGACGGCCGTTGATGGTGCCGTAGCCGGTGACGACGCCGTCACCCGGGTTCTTGGTCTCGGCCATGCCGAAGTCGGTGCAGCGGTGCTCCTTGAACATGTCCCATTCCTCGAAGGAATCGGGATCGAGCAGCAGCTCGAGGCGTTCGCGGGCGGTCAGCTTGCCCTTCTTGTGCTGGCTGTCGATGCGCTTCTGGCCACCGCCGAGGCGGGCGGCTTCGCGCTTTTTCTCCAGCTCGTGAATGATGTCGTGCATGTGGACTTCTCCCAATGGGTCGAAACAGGGTCGAAAGGTTTGAAACGTTATTCGGATGGCGAATCGGTTCGCAGGTCGCCCAACAGCTTGTAAGCCGCCGCGGCCGGCGTGGTGCGGCCCTGGGTCACCGCTTGGGTGAGCCCGGGCAGGTCCCGGCGCACCGCCGGGTGGTTACGGAAATACTGGCGCAGGCCGGAATCGATCAGGCTCCACATCCAGTCGATGGACTGGCGCTGGCGCCGGGCCTCGAACTCGCCGGTGGGCGTCAGGGCCTGGCGGTACTTTTCCACCTTGGCCCAGAAGTCGCCGATGCCTTCCTTGTGCAGGGCCGACAGGGTGATCACCGGCGGCGCCCAGTTGGGGCTGGCGTGGCGCAGCATGTGCAGGGCGTTGTTCCACTGGGCCCGCACCACCTGGGCGGCCCGGGGGTCGATGTCGGCCTTGTTGATGACCACCATGTCGGCGATTTCGACGATGCCTTTCTTGATGGCCTGCAGGTCGTCACCGGCATTGGGCAGCTGCAGCAGGCAGAACATGTCCACCATGCCGGCCACCGTGGTCTCGGACTGGCCGACGCCGACGGTCTCGACAATGATCACGTCGAAGCCGGCGGCCTCGCACAGCAGCATAGCTTCCCGGGTCTTCTCGGCGACGCCGCCCAGGCTGCCGGCGGAGGGGGACGGCCGGATGAAGGCCTCCTCGCGCTGGCACAGGGTTTCCATGCGGGTCTTGTCACCCAGGATGGAGCCGCCGGAGACGGAGGAGGAAGGATCCACCGCCAGCACGGCCAGGCGATGGCCCCGTTCGATCAGGTGGATGCCCAAGGCTTCGATGAAGGTGGACTTACCGGCGCCGGGGACGCCGGAAATGCCGATGCGGATGGCCTTGCCCGTGTGGGGCAGAAGGGAGGCGAGCACCTGCTGGGCCCGCACCTGATGGTCGGCCCGGCTGGACTCGATCAGGGTGATGGCCTTGGCCAGGGCCCGGCGCTGACGCGCCAGGACCCCGTCCGCCAGGGCCTGGTCGGCCCCGGCGAGGGAGTGCTGCCCCACCGTGGAGGCTTCCGACATCTGCATCGTCAAGGCTTAGCCGCGGGACTTGCGGATTTCTTCCAGAACGCGCTTGGCGGAATCCTCGATGCGGGTGCCAGGGCCGAAGATGGCCTTGGCGCCTGCGGCGTAGAGGGTGTCGTAATCCTGGGCGGGAATGACGCCGCCGGCGAAGACGATGATGTCGTCGGCGCCCTGTTCCTTGAGGGAGTTCACCAGGGCCGGCAGCAGGGTCTTGTGACCGGCGGCCAGGGAGGAAACGCCGACGGCGTGCACGTCGTTTTCCACGGCCTGGCGGGCGGCTTCTTCCGGGGTCTGGAAGAGGGGGCCCATGTCGATGTCGAAGCCCAGGTCGGCGAAGGCGGTGGCCACCACCTTGGCGCCCCGGTCGTGGCCGTCCTGGCCCAACTTGGCGATCATGATGCGGGGGCGACGGCCTTCTTCTTCGGCGAACTTGGCGATGTCGGCCTTGATGGATTCCCAGCTTTCCTGTCCTTCCACGACGCCTCCATAAACACCGGAAATGGTCTGGTTGTTGGCACGGAAGCGGCCGAAGACCTTTTCCAGGGCATCGGACACTTCGCCCACGGTGGCGCGCAGGCGGATGGCCTTGACGCTCAGGTCCAGCAGGTTGCCCTCGCCGCTCTCGGCGCACTGGGTCAGGGCATCCAGGGCGGCCTGCACGGCGGCGCTGTCGCGGCTGGCGCGGATCTTCTTCAGGCGGGCGATCTGGGCTTCGCGCACGGCGTGGTTGTCGATGTCCAGAATGTCGATCTGGTCTTCCTTGGCCAGCTTGTACTTGTTCACACCGACGATGACGTCCTTGCCGGAGTCGATGCGCGCCTGCTTGTCGGCGGCGCAGGTTTCCACCTGCATCTTGGCCCAGCCGGATTCCACGGCCTTGGTCATGCCGCCCATGGCTTCGATTTCCTGGATGATGCTCCAGGCCTTGTCGGCCATGTCCTGGGTCAGCTTTTCCATCATGTAGGAACCGGCCCAGGGGTCCACCACGTTACAGATGTGGGTTTCTTCCTGGATGATGAGCTGGGTGTTGCGGGCAATGCGGGCGGAGAATTCCGTCGGCAGGGCGATGGCCTCGTCCAGGGCGTTGGTGTGCAGGGACTGGGTGCCGCCGAAGACGGCCGCCATGGCCTCGATGGTGGTGCGCACCACGTTGTTGTACGGGTCCTGCTCGGTGAGGGACCAGCCGGAGGTCTGGCTGTGGGTCCGCAGCATGAGGGACTTGGCGCTCTTGGGATTGAACTGGCTCATGATGCGGTGCCACAGCATCCGGCCGGCGCGCATCTTGGCGATTTCCAGGTAGAAGTTCATGCCCACCGCCCAGAAGAAGGACAGGCGGCCGGCGAAGGCGTCCACATCGAGGCCGGAGGCGATGCCGGTGCGCACGTATTCCATGCCGTCAGCCAGGGTGAAGGCCAGTTCGATGGCCTGGTTGGCCCCGGCTTCCTGGATGTGATAACCCGAGATGGAAATCGAGTTGAACTTGGGCATGTGCTGCGCGGTGTAGCCGAAGATGTCGGAGATGATCTTCATCGACGGCTTGGGCGGATAGATATAGGTGTTGCGGACCATGAACTCCTTCAGGATGTCGTTCTGGATGGTGCCGGACAACTGTTCCTGGGAGACGCCCTGCTCTTCGGCGGCGACGATGTAGCCGGCCAGGATGGGCAGCACGGCGCCGTTCATGGTCATGGAAACGGAAATCTTGTCGAGGGGGATGCCGTCGAAGAGGATCTTCATGTCCTCGACGGAATCGATGGCCACGCCGGCCTTGCCGACGTCGCCCAGGACCCGGGGATTGTCCGAGTCGTAGCCGCGGTGGGTGGCCAGGTCGAAGGCCACGGAGACGCCCTGGCCACCGGCGGCCAGAGCCTTGCGGTAGAAGGCGTTGGATTCTTCGGCGGTGGAGAAGCCGGCGTACTGGCGGATGGTCCACGGCCGCACGGCGTACATGGTGGCCTGGGGACCGCGCAGATAGGGAGCGAAGCCGGGCAGGGTGTCGGCGTAGGGCAGATCCTCCACGTCCTTCTTGGTGTACAGGGGCTTGACGGTCAGGCCTTCCGGCGTGATCCAGTTGAGCGCATTGACGTCGCCGCCGGGAGCGGACTTGGCGGCGGCCTTGGCCCAGGCGTCCAGGTTGTCGGAATTGGGCAATTGGGGCTTGGATGCGTCGGCAGACATGTCAGACCTTTCTCGGTACACCCGCCGCATGCCAGGGGCGCTGCGACGGCTAGATTTTCGATTCTACGCCGCCCAAACAGGCGGCGGGGAAGGGCTTGCTAAGGGAGCGCCGGCAGCCATGAACCCGCTTTTCGGCCAGCTTGACATCCCGAACCCTGGATAATACTGTATCCATAATTATGAATGCAATACTTGCCAACTGGGCTATAATTGCGCCCTGCTTGCGGCTTGCGTAATGCTTGGCTTATTACGTAACGCATAGGGCAAAGACACCAGACTCTGCGTCCGGATTTTCTATATCCTGCTGAATTTCTGTCCCACCGATCGTTCATGAACGCCATCCGTATCGCCCAGCCCGCCCTCTACGAAGAAGTGGCCGAGCGCCTGCGTCAGCGCATCTTTTCCCATGAACTGCCGCCCGGCACCTGGATCGACGAGCAGGCCCTGGCCGAAGACTACGGCATCTCCCGCACCCCCCTGCGCGAGGCCCTGAAGGTGCTGGCCTCCGAAGGCCTGGTGACCCTCAAGCCGCGCCGCGGCTGCTACGTCACCGAGCTGTCCGGGGGCGACATCCAGGAAATCTTCCCCATCATCGCCATGCTGGAAGGCCGTTGCGCCTTCGAGGCCACCCAGAAGGCCACCCCGGCCGACGTGGCCCGCCTGCAGGCGATCCAGGACATCCTGGAAAAGGCGGCCGCCACCGGCAACATTCCGGCCTACTTCGAGGCCAACCAGAATTTCCACCTGACCCTCTGGGAAATCGCCGGCAACCGCTGGCTGCTGCAGGTGATCCAGGATTTGCGCAAGGTCCTCAAGCTGACCCGCTACCAGTCCCTGTCCGTGGACGGCCGCCTGAAGAAGTCCATGGAAGAACACCGGGAACTGCTGGCCGCCATCACCGCCAAGGACCCGGACCTGGCCGAGAAGGTCATGAAGAGCCACCTCATCGCCGGCAGCGAAGCCATGGCCAAGGCCACCAGCCGCTGAACCGCACCCGCCGCACACCCCGGGGCTGCCTGTGCAGCCCCTGTTTTTTTCCACCCCCGCCTTGAAAGAACCGCCATGTCCGGACGCATTCTCGTCTCCCGTGACGGCGACATCGCCACCGTCACCCTCTCCAACCCGGAGAAGCTCAACGCCGTTAACTACGCCATGTGGTGCGACCTGGCCGCCGCCATGACCGAACTCTCGGCCGACTCCAGCCTGCGCTGCGTCGTCCTCGCCGGTGCCGGCGAAGCCTTCGCCGCCGGCGGCGACATCGAGGAATTCCTGGTCAAGCGCACCAACCTGGAACAGGCCCTGCACTACCACGACAAGGTGGGCGCCGCCCTGGATGCGGTGCGCGACTGCCCCCACCCCACCGTGGCCCTGATCCGGGGCGCCTGCATCGGCGGCGGCCTGGAGATCGCCGGCAACTGCGACCTGCGCATCGCCGGCGAAGGGGCCAAGTTCGGCGCCCCCATCAACAAGCTGGGCTTCTCCATGTATCCGGGCGAGATGTCCGGCCTGCTGGCCCTGGCCGGCCCCGCCGTGATGTCCGAGATCCTGCTGGAAGGGCGCATCCTCTCTGCCGCCGAGGCCTACGCCAAGGGCCTGCTGACGCGGGTGGTGGCCGATGCCCAGCTGGAGGACGAAGTCACCGCCACCGCTCGCCGCATCGCTGCCGGCGCTCCCCTGGTGGCCCGCTGGCACAAGCAGTGGATGCGCCGCCTGGATTCCGGCGCGCCCCTGACCCAGGAAGAAAAGGCCGCCTCCTTCGCCTTCCTCGACACCGCCGACTACAAGGAAGGCCTGGACGCCTTCCTGGCCAAGCGCAAGCCCGCCTTCAAGGGCTGCTGATCAACAAACTGCGCTGGCCGCCGGCAACGGCAAAAAGAAAAAGCCCCGGGAAACTCCCGGGGCTTTTTTATGACGCTGACGCTGCAGCTGGCGCTTAGTGGTTGCTGGCGCCGGCGGCACCCAGACCGGTCTGGGCACGCACGTACTGGTCGTCGAAGGCTTCGATCTCGCGCTTGGCCTGGGCGCTGGTATCCAGCTTGGAGACCACGAAGGCGATGAGGAAAGCCAGGGGCATGGAGAACAGGGCCGGCTGGTCGTAGGGGAAGATGGCCTGGGCCTTGCCCAGCACGGTCACCCACACGGCCTTGGACAGCACCACGAAAACCACGGCGGCAGTCAGGCCGCAGATGGTGCCGGCGATGGCGCCCTTGGTGGTCAGGCCCTTCCAGTACATGGAGAGGATCAGCACCGGGAAGTTGGCAGAAGCAGCGATGCCGAAAGCCAGGCCGACCATGAAGGCCAGGTTCTGCTTTTCGAACATGATGCCCAGGCCGATGGCAGCCAGACCGATGAAGATGGAGGCGATCTTGGACACCTTCAGCTCGGAACCGCCCTTGGGCTTGCCCTTGCAGATCACATTGGCGTAGATGTCGTGGGAGATGGCGGAAGCGCCGGCCAGAGCCAGGCCGGAAACCACGGCCAGGATGGTGGCGAAGGCCACGGCGGACAGGAAGCCGAGGAAGATGTTGCCGCCGACGAACTTGGCCAGGTGCATGGCCACCATGTTGCCGCCGCCGATCATCTTGCCGCCGACGTTGCCGCCTTCGAAGAACTCGGGGTTGGTGCCGACCAGAACGATGGCGGACATACCCAGCAGCACCACCACCAGGAAGAAGAAGCCGATGAAGCCGGTGGCCACGAACACGGACTTGCGGGCCTGCTTGGCATCCGGCACGGTGAAGAAGCGCATCAGGATGTGGGGCAGGCCGGCGGTACCGAACATCAGGCCCAGGGACAGGGACACGGCATTGACCGGATCGGCCAGCAGGGAACCCGGACCCATGATCTTGGTGCCGTCCTTGTGCACTTCGGTAGCCTTGGTGACCAGGGTTTCGAAATCGAAGCCGAAGTGGGACATGGCCAGCAGCATCATCAGGGTGCCGCCGCCAAGCAGCAGACAGGCCTTGATGATCTGCACCCAGGTGGTGGCAATCATGCCGCCGAAGGTCACATAGACCATCATCAGCACGCCCACCACGACCACGGCCACCTCATAGTCCAGGCCGAAGAGCAGCTTGATCAGCTGGCCGGCGCCGACCATCTGGGTGATCAGGTAGAACAGCACCACGGTCAGGGAGGAGATGGCAGCCACCGTCCGCACCTTGCTCTGATCGAGACGGTAGGAGGTGATGTCGGCAAAGGTGAAGCGGCCCAGGTTACGCAGGCGCTCGGCCATCAGGAACAGGATGATGGGCCAGCCGACGAAGAAGCCGACGATGTAGACGAAACCGTCATAGCCCTTGGCGAACACCATGGAGGTCAGACCCAGCAGGGTGGCGGCGGACATGTAGTCGCCGGCAATGGCCAGGCCGTTCTGGAAACCAGTGATGCCGCCGCCGGCAGTGTAGAAGTCGGCGGTGGACTTGGTGCGGTTGGCGGCCCAGTAGGTGATGCCCAGGGTGGACAGCACGAAGGCCACGAACATGGCGATGGCGGCCACGTTCAGGGGCTGCTTTTCAGCCTCGCCGACGGTGCCGGGACCGGCATAGGCGGCACCGGCGGCCAGCAGCAGGCCCAGCAGGGGCAGGAAGCGGGACAGGTTACGCATTATTGGGCCTCCTTGGTGGCTTCCTTGATCAGTTCGGCGTTGATTTCGTCGAACTTGCCGTTGGCGCGATGCACGTAGAGGCCGGTCATGACCCAGAACAGCAGCATCATCAGGGCGGCGATGGGCCAGCCGATGGTGGCGATACGGCCTTCGCCCAGGGGCGAGGCCAGCAGGGTGGGATTGAAGGCGACCACGGCCATGAAGCCGTAGTACAGGATCAGGACCACGGCAGACAGGGTCCAGGCGAAGCGGCTGCGGGTGGCAACCAGCTTGTCGAACTTCGGATTGTTGCGAATCCGTTCGTAGGCAGCGCTGCTCACGAGTGTTCTCCTCAGTTTGAGTATTTGTTTAGGTCGGCAGAAAAAGACCGACTCCCCCTCTACCCAGCCCTCCCGGCGGGTTTTCCCCAATGTGGGAAACCCGTATTGCGTCCGGGAACGGACATGGATTACGCAATGATATAACAGTTACGCAAATTTCCATACCCGCCCGTATGTCGCGGCGCAAAAACAAAAAAGGGCCCGCAGGCCCTTTCCATATGCATCAAGGTCGGCAAGCCGCCATCTACATGACGCCATGCAACATCTTGGCTGCCAGCAGCACCAGCACACCGGCAAAAATCCGCTTCAGGGTCGCCACCGGCAGGCGATGGGCCAGACGCGCCCCCACCGGGGCCGCCACCACGCTGCCCGCCATCACCCACAGCAGGGCCGGCAGATAGACGTAACCAACGCTCCAGGCCGGCAGGCCGGCCTCGCCCCAGCCGTTCCAGACGTAGCCCAGGGTGCCGAAGAAGGCGATGGGCAGGCCGAGGGCCGCCGAAGTGCCGATGGCGTTGCGCACCGGCACGTTGCACCAGGCCAGGTAAGGCACCGTCAGGGAGCCGCCGCCGATGGCCACCAGGGAAGAGAGGGCGCCGATGACTCCGCCCGCCAGCCCCAGGCCGGCCGGGCCGGGCAGTTCCCGGTGGGGTTTCGGCTTGAAGTTCAACGCCATCTGCAACGCCACGCAGGAAATGAAGCAGGCAAAGAACAGGGCCAGGCCCTGGGTGGAAATGCGGGCGGCGAGCTGGGTGCCCAGCACGGTCCCCACCAGCACCCCCGGAGTGAAAGAGCGCAGCGTGTCCCACATCACGGCGCCATGCTGGTGGTGGGTGCGCAGGCTGGAAATGGCGGTGAAGATGATGGTGGCCATGGAGGTGCCGAGGGCCAGATGCAGCATCTGCTCCGGCGGGAACTGCTGGCCGGCGAAGATCATGGCCAACAGGGGCACCATCACGGCGCCGCCGCCGATGCCCAGGAGGCCGGCCATGAAACCGGCGAAGAGGCCCAGACTCACATAGGCCAGCCACCAGAAATCAAAAAACATCGTTCAGCTCCATCAACTTGCGGGTAATGAATTGCCACTCTTCCGCCGTCACCGGGGTGATGGACAGGCGGCTGCCCTTTTGCAGCACTCCCATGGCCGCCAGGGCCGGATGGCAGCGCAGCTCGGTCAGGGGCACGAAGCGCCCGCGGGCGACGAAGGCCACATCCACGTTGAGCCAGCGGGGCTGCCCGGGCGAGGACTTGGCATCGAAATAGGGACTGGCCGGGTCGAACTGGGTGGCATCGGCGTAGGCGGCGGACGCCACCTGGCCCAGGCCGGCGATGCCCGGCACGGCACAGCCGGAATGGTAGAAGAGCACGCCGTCGCCCAGCTTCATGG
Organism: Azospira oryzae; assembly: GCF_004217225.1. Lineage (GTDB taxonomy): Bacteria > Pseudomonadota > Gammaproteobacteria > Burkholderiales > Rhodocyclaceae > Azospira > Azospira oryzae. Next base: position 825,292 of record NZ_SHKM01000002.1, on the reverse strand, counting down.
CATCGCGCATGAAATTGCGGGCCTGGTAGTTGCGCACGCCGAACCAGGGCACCCGGCCGAGACGGGCCAGGTCGTCGATGGACACTTCGTCCGGCTCGGATTTCATCAGCCAGTAAGCCATGGGCGAACAGGGAAAAAGAGGGGCCACAAAAGGAAACAGCGCGGTGGATTGCTCGCACCGCGCTGCTGTATTAGGCCCCCGCCTGTGCCGTTAGGCCGGCATCCTGAACCTGAGTTCAGAGTGGTCGCTTGCCGTCCGCATCAGGTGCACCCGACGAAGGGCGCTCACAACAGCGGATGAGTGGTTCGCGGCCGATGCCAATTAGCATTGGTTCAAGGAATATATGGCCTTGACGAACACCGCAGGGGACAATCGGCGGAAACTTTTGCTGGTGCGACCAAGAAGGCTTCAGAACAAGGGTTCCTGGCCTTGGAGGGCCGCGTCCAACTGTGTTTCCATGGCTCCGATTCTACGCTGAAAGTCAGAGCCGTCAACGGGGGTTTCAGGATTTTCTGCGGGGCTCTCCGCCTTCCCGGCGGAAAGCAGTTCGTGGGCGATATTCAGGGCCGCCATGACCGCCACGCGCTCGGCGGCAGCAGTCTTACTCTTGGCTGCGATGTCCTGCATCTTGCGGTCCACATAGGCGACGGCAGCCAGCAGCGCTTCCTGTTCGCCGGGCGGACAGGCCACCCGGTATTCGCGGCCGAGGATGGCCACGTCGATGAAATTGCCGCTCATGCCTTGCCCTCCTCCGGCAACTGCTCGGCCAGCGCCTCGAGGCGGGCACGGGCCGCCTCCATGCGCTCGACCAGACGCAGGCGCTCGTCTTCCGCGCTGGCCAGTCGGGCGCGCAGTTCCTGGTTCTCGGCCCGCAGGCTGTGGCAGAGGTTGACCACCTGCGCCACCTTGCCCTCGAGGGCATCCAATTGCTTAGTCATAGGCGCGAACTATAGAGGCCAAAAACACGCAAGGTCAAGGACTAAGACCATATTTTGAATGTGTTTTATGCCAAAGCGCCCAGGCGCCGGCCTCGCCATACAGGCAGGTATGGAGTACCATCCGCCCCCGTTGTTCCACCAGGGACAACGCTCCGCGTCAGGTGCCGCAGGAGGAGTCCTCCTCCGCGGTTAAACGGGAAACAGGTGCGCGCCGCCAGCAGCGGTGCAATGCCTGTGCTGCCCCCGCAACGGTAAGGAAGTGCGGGTCCATCACGATGCCACTGGGTCACCCCCGGGAAGGCGATGGATCAAGACTTCCGAGCCCGGATACCGGCCTGAACGGAATTCGCGGAAGCGTCGCGGGGAAGCGGCAAGACTGGTCTGTCCAAAAAGCACTCCTGATCCGAAGGTTCCCTGCCCGCGTCCAATTACCATCGGCGACGGTGCTGCGGGATGCGCATCGTTGCCATGCAGGAGTCACTCCCATGCGCCGTTCCCTGTTATCCACCGCCCTGACCGCTGCCTTTGCCCTGCCTGCGACCGCGGCCCTGGCGGAGGAAGCCTCGCTCCAGTCCGTCATCGTCACCGCCACCCGTTTCTCCGAGGCCGATTGCCGTACGGCAGCCAACATCAGCGTCATTTCCCGGGAAGACATCGAGAAGACGCCAGCCACCAATCTGACCGACCTGCTGGCGACCCGGGCCGGCATCAACGCCATGCCGATCTACGGCCCTCTGGGCCTGGACGCGACGGTGGACATGCGCGGCTTCGGCTCCACCGCCACCAGCAACACCCTGGTACTGCTGGACGGCCAGCGCATCAGCCCCACCGACATGGGAACCATCATCTGGTCCTCCATTCCCCTCACCGGCATTGAGCGCATCGAGGTGGTACGCGGCTCCGGCACGGTACTCTACGGCGACGGAGCCACCGGCGGCGTCATCAACATCATCACCGACAAGTCCGGCAAGCCCCGGGCCTCCATTACCGCCACCGCTGGCTCCTTCGGCTACCGAGGCCTGGACGGCAGCTTCGCCGGTGGCAATGAGCACCTCTACGGCAATCTGTTCGTGCGCAGTGCCAGCCTCGACGGCTACCGCCAGAACAGCCAGCAGGACCAGCAGGCTGCCAGCGGTCGCGTAGGCTTGAAGCTGGAGCGGGGCGAGGTCTTCTCAGATTTCGCCGTATACAAGGAATCCTCCGGACTCCCCGGCAATCTGCTGCAGGCGACCTACGAAAACGATCCGCGTAACAGCCGCAAGCCCTACGACACCCAACGCCGTGACGGCTATCGTGTCCGCCCTGGTGTGGCCTATGCCCTCTCCGACAAGGTGGACCTGGAGACGGAAGTCAGCTTCGAACACCAGACCCTCAACACCGACCTCGTCTCTTCCAACTGGAAGAGCGAGCGCGTCCGCGACACCCTTTCCTTCACCCCGCGTCTGCGCATCAACCACGGTCTCGGGACTCTGGGCAGCGAAACCACGGTGGGGGTGGATTACTACGACGCCAAGGTCACCTCCACCAACCAGAACGGCCCCAACCAGCGCGCCACCCAGAAAAGCAGCGCCTTCTACCTGCAGAACCTGACCAACCTCACCTCCGCCCTCAGCCTGACCCTTGGCGCCCGCCAGCAGCGCATGAAGCAGAGCGCCTACCAGGATGCCTATCCGGCCTGGTTTCAGCCCGGCATGGACGGCAGTGCCAGTCGCACCCGTTCCGCCTACGACCTGGGCCTGACCTACGGCAGCGGCGCCTGGCAGTTCTTCGGCAAGACCGGCACCACCTTCCGCTTCGCCAACCTGGACGAGCTCTTCGGCTACGACAACCTGGCCTTCCGTCCGGTGTTCGCCGGCGACCTCAAGCCCCAGCACGGCCGCACCAACGAAATCGGCGCCCGCGTTGCCCAAGGCTCCTGGTCGGCCCGAGCCGCCCTCTTCCGCACCACCCTGAGCGACGAAATCGGTTACGACGCCAGTGCCGGTGCCAACGTCAACCTGGACCCCACCCGCCGCCAGGGCCTGGAAACCGAGGCCGACTGGAAGCTGAGTTCCAGCGTCAGCGCCAAGATCAGCTACACCTATCTGGATGCCACCTTCCGCAGCGGCACCTATGCCGGCAAGCGGGTGCCCCTGGCCCCGACACACCAGGGCAGCGTCCTGCTCACCTGGGACGGCGGCAGCATCGGCCAGTACGGGGTCCTCACCCGCATGGTCGGCAAGCGGGCCTACGGCAGCGATTTCAACAACAGCCACGGCGACCTGGCCGGCTACGCCACCCTGGACCTGCAGGCTTCCTGGAACTTCAAGCCCTGGACCCTGAAGGCCCAGATCGCCAACGCCCTGGACCACAAGCATGCTGCGTTTGCCGGCTATTCCAGCACGGCCGGTCACTACTATTACCCGACCGACGGGCGCGCCCTGTTCGTCTCCGGGCGTTACGATTTCTGACCGACTGTTCTGCCTGACCAACCATGCCCTCCCGCCGTCGTGCCCTGATCGTCATTGCCCTGCTGGTGCTGCTGGCCGGGGTGAGTCTGGTCGTGGCCCTGGCGGTGGGCAGCATCAGCATTCCCCCCGGCGCCGTCCTGCAGGGGCTGCTCGGGGACGCCGAGGCGCCGGGCTACGCGGTGGTGCATAACCTGCGCCTGCCCCGGGCCCTGGCCGCCTTTGCCTGCGGCGGGCTGCTGGCGGTGGCCGGCTGCCTGATGCAGGTGCTGCTGCGCAATCCCCTGGCCGACCCTTATGTGCTGGGCATCTCCGGCGGCGCCGGAGTCGGCGCCCTGGTGGCCATCCTGCTCGGGCTGTCCGCCTTCGGCATCAACGGCCTCGCCTTCAGCGGCGCCCTGGCCGCCACTTTCCTGGTCTTCGGCCTGGCCCACGGCGACGGCTCGTGGACCCAGACCCGCCTACTTCTCACCGGGGTCATCGTCGCCGCCGGCTGCGGCGCCCTGGTGGCCCTGATGCTGTCCCTGGCGCCGGAGCACAAGCTGCACGGCATGCTCTACTGGCTGATGGGCGACCTCTCCCAGGCCACCGATGCCCGGCCGCCCCTGCTGGCCCTGGCGGCGGCCCTGCTGCTGGCCCTACCCTTTGCCCGGGAACTTAATCTGCTAGCCCGGGGCCTGGCCACGGCCCAGGCCCTCGGCGTGGCCGTGGTGCGCCTGCGCCGGCTGGTCTATGTGGTGGCTTCCCTGGCCACCGCCACCGCCGTCACCACCGCCGGCTCCATCGGCTTCGTCGGTCTGGTGGTGCCCCATCTGGTGCGCCTGGCAGTGGGCAACGACCAGCGCCTGCTGCTGCCCGCCTCGGCCCTGGCCGGCGGCGCCCTGCTGGCCCTGGCCGATACATTGGCCCGCACCGTGGCGGCGCCCCAGCAGCTGCCGGTGGGAGTGCTGACCGCCCTCATCGGCGTGCCCGTGTTCCTCTTCCTCCTCACCCGGGCACCGCGATGACTGCCTTGCTGCAAGCCAGCCGACTCACCGTGCGCATCGGCGACCGGGAAGTCTGCCGCGACCTGGAACTGCAACTGCAGCCGGGGGAACGGCTGGCCATCCTGGGACGCAACGGGGCCGGCAAGTCCACCCTGCTATCCACCCTGGCCGGCCTGCGTCCGGCCCAGGGCGGCGAGGTGCGCCTGCAGGGGCGCAGCTATAGCGAACTGGGCCCCCGGGCGGCGGCCCGGCAACGGGGCTGGATGGCCCAGACCCAGGCCGACGCCTTCGCCTCCAGCGTGCTGGAGACGGCCCTGGCCGGGCGCCATCCCCACCTGGGCCGCTGGGACTGGGAATCGGGCGCCGATGCGGAACTGGCCCGGGCCGCCCTGGCCCGGGTGGGGCTGACCGGCATGGAACAGCGGGAGACGCCTTCCCTCTCCGGCGGCGAGCGTCAGCGCCTGGCCATCGCCACCCTGCTGACCCAGGCGCCGGACCTCTACCTGCTGGACGAGCCCCTGGCCCACCTGGACCTTTCCCACCAGATCACCGCCCTGGAACTGTTCGCCGGCCTGGCCCGGGAGCGGGGCGCCGGCGTGGTGATGGTGCTGCACGACCCGGGCCTGGCCGCCCGCTACTGCGACCGGGCCCTGCTGCTGCAGGGCGACGGCACCTGGGAGAGCGGCCCGGTGGCCGAGATCCTCACCGCCGCCCACCTCAGCCGCCTCTACGGCCATCCCCTGCGGGAGGTGGAGGACGGGGGCAGCCGCTGGTTCATCCCCTGCTAACGCCAGCCTTTTCTCCAGCCGCCTCTTTTCCCTTTTCCCCCGATTCCCGGAGTTCCCCATGAGCGACGAGCGCAACCAACGCCACAACAGCCGCATGGCCCGCAAGAAGGAAGTGGTCGACGCCAAGATCGCCCAGGCCAGCCAGGAGCGCGGCGTCCTGCTGGTGCATACCGGCAACGGCAAGGGCAAGAGTTCCGCCGCCTTCGGCGTCCTCGCCCGGGCCCTGGGCCACGGCCACAGTGCCGCCGTCATCCAGCTGGTGAAGAGCCGCTCCGACACCGGCGAGGAAGGCTTTTTCCGGCAGCAGCCCAACGTCAAATGGCACGTCATGGGCGAAGGCTTCACCTGGGAAACCCAGGACCGGGAGAAGGACCTGCGCGCCGCCCGGGCCGCCTGGGAACAGGCCTGTGTCTACCTCGCCGACCCGGCCATCGACCTGGTGATCCTGGACGAGCTGACCTACGCCTTCAAGTACGGCTGGCTGGAACTGGATGCGGTGCTGGCCGCCTTCGCCGCCCGCCCGCCGCACCAGCACGTCATCGTCACCGGCCGCGCCGCGCCGGAGGCCCTGGTGGCCGCCGCCGACACCGTCACCGAAATGGGCATGGTCAAGCACGCTTTCCAGGCCGGCGTCGCCGCCATGCCCGGGATCGAGTTCTGAAGGGCCACCGGCCTGACCGGCAATAAGCACGGGCCTCCTGGCGACGGCATGCCGCCGATGCCCGTCCCGCCTGCCTCCCAGGCCATCCCCAAAAAATCCCCACCGAGCCGCCGCCCATGACTTCCCTCGCCTGCCCCGCCCTCCTCGTCGCCGCCCCCGCCTCCGGCCAGGGCAAGACCACCGTGGTCGCCGCCCTGGCCCGGCTCCACGCGCGCCAGGGGCGCCGGGTCAAGGTCTTCAAGTGCGGCCCGGACTTCCTCGATCCCCAGATCCACCAGGTGGCCAGCGACCAGCCCTGCGACAACATCGACTTCCGCATGGGCGGCGAGGCCGACGCCCGCTGGCGCCTGGCCCGGGCCGCGGCGGAGAACGACCTGATCCTGGTGGAAGGGGTGATGGGCCTCAACGACGGCGAACCCTCCGCCGCCGCCCTGGCCCGCCTGCTGGGCCTGCCCATCCTGCTGGTGCTGGACGCCTCCGCCATGGCCGGCAGCTTCGGCGCCGTCGCCTTCGGCCTCAAGCACTACCGGGAGGAACAGGGCGGTGGCGCCCCCATTGGCGCGGTGCTGGCCAACCGGGTCGGCAGCGCCTACCACGCCCAACTGTGCCGCGACACTCTGGATGAAGCCGACATCGCCTGGTACGGCCACCTGCCCCGGGACAACGACGCCGCCATGCCGGAGCGCCATCTGGGCCTGCTCCCCGCCGCCGAGATCGAGGACCTGAAGCAGCGCCTGGACGCCATGGCCGACGCCCTCGCCGCCACCGCCGCGGCCCAGTTGCCGCCGCCGGTGCACTTCGCCCCGGCCCCGCCGCCCGCCCTGCCCCGCCTGCTGGCGGGCAAGACCGTGGCGGTGGCCCGGGACGCCGCCTTCTGCTTCGCCTACCCGGCCAACCTGGAATGCCTGGCAAACCTGGGGGCCCGCCTCGTCCATTTCTCGCCCCTGGCCGACGCCGCCCTGCCCCCCTGCGACGCCCTGTGGCTGCCCGGCGGCTACCCGGAACTGCACGGCGCCGCCATCGCCGCCAACCGCGCCATGGCCGCCGCCCTGCAGGCCCACGCGGCCGCCGGCAAGCCCCTGCTGGCCGAATGCGGCGGCATGATGAGCCTGTTCGAAACCCTGGTCTCGGTGACGGGGGAAAGCACGGCCGGCTTCGGCCTGCTGCCCGGCGAGAGCCGCATGCAGAAGAAGCTGGCCGCCCTGGGCCTGATGGCCGCCGAACTGCCGGAAGGCCGCCTGCCCGGCCACAGCTTCCACTACTCCACCAGCAGCACGCCCCTGGAACCCCTGGTACGGGCGCTCAAGCTCACCGGCAACACGCCGGGGGAGCCCATCTACCGGGTCGGCCGCCTCACCGCCTCCTACGTGCATTTCTACTTCCCCGCCAACCCGGAGGCGGTGGCCCGGCTCTTTCTCTAGGGCTCAGCTGTCCTCGTCGGAGAGCACCACCTTCTTGCCCGAGTAGTCGAACTCCAGGCCGCCGCTGAAATAGCGGATCACGCCCCGGCCGAGATAGACCAGCACCACATAGCTGAGGGGGGCGAACAGCACCACCCAGGGCAGGGACAAGAGGTCCGGGTGGATGACGGTCATGCTGTCGCTGAGGAAGGGCAGCTTGATCAGCACGCCTTCCTCCTGCAGAAGCTGGGGCATGCCGGAGAGCCAGAGCATGGCCGCCAGGCAATAGACGAAGGTGGCCGACAGGGCCTTGCGCCGGCTCATGCCCAGATAACGGGCATACACGAACCAGAGGCCGAAGAAGATCCCGGCACCGACCATGGCGGCCACCGCCTCCAGCTGCCGGCCGCTCAGGATGAGGGTGGACAGCAACAGCACCAGGGCGCTGACGTTGCTCACCACGATCAGGGGATTGCGCCCCATCTCCCGCAGGGTTTCTCCCAGGCGCCCTTCGCGCCGGGCATCGCGCAGCTGGCGCCAGGCCCCCAGGGAGACCCGGCCCACGTCCCGGGGCAAGGCGTCCTTGAGACGGTACAGGGCCAGACGGGGCACGTAATGGCAGGCTGCATCAAGGCAGGACTCCCGCAGCAGCTTCCAGCGATTGAAGCCGGCCTTGGCCGTGCGCACCGTTTCCCCAAGCGACAGGTCCTCCGGCATGAGACGGTCATCCACCTCCGCGGCCGCTTCCCGGCGCTCCCGGTAACACAGGCGGAACAGGCGCAAGAACTGCCACAGGCCGTACAGCACCACCGGCAGCCCCAGCAGGCCCCAGTAGGAATTGAGGGGCGAGGCCGGTGCCGCCTCGCGGCTGCAAGGAGTCATTTCCAGCAAGGGCAGCTTTACCTGGTAGCCGCTGTCCACCAGGAACTTCACCTTCTCCGGATCGCTGGTTTCGGAGATGCAGCCAGAAAAGCTCTCCGGCACCAGGGTCACGGCCACCTGGGTCAGATTGTTTTCGTCCGTGTCCTTGGGCGTGGGCACCTTGTAGAGGATGCGGGCCTCGGGCTTGCTGTCCGCCGGCGTGTCTTCGGGCACGAGGATGAAGCTGAGGGAATTGATGCGGTGGAAACGCTCGGTGTACAGCAGGTCGCTACCGATGTCGCCACCCTTCAGGGTCAGGCGGGAGGAGGGTAACTCGCCGCTACGATGCACCGTCCCGAAATCCGCCTCCATCCACTGGGGCGGCGCCGACGGAAAGATGGTGTCGTAGGCACCGAGGACAAAGAACAGCGCAATGACAAAGGCCCAGGTTCTGAACAGCATGAGCAAAATCCCCCTGTTTGGATCTATTTGTAATGGTCGTGAATGCTATACGGGATTGGCCCCGTACGGTGCTCTCTGGCATCATTGCCCCCATGAAAAATCTGCCTCTCAGCTTCATCGTCATGGAGTTTCTCGGCCTGCTCTGCCTGGTGCCCGCCGTGGCCAGCCTGGCCGGATTCGGCGCCCTCCTGCATCCCATCCTGGCCGACAGCGGCGCCGGCATCGCCGCCCTGGTGACGGCCGTCTCCCTCATCATTTCGGGCTTCTTTCCCTTCGTCCTGCGTCGCCTCATGGTGCAGGAAGAGGAGCAGGACGCCGCCAACCACCGCGGCGGCTGAACCCTGAGGCCTAGGCGGCCCCTGCGGCGGCCGGCTCCAGGGGCAGGCTGACGCGGAAGGTGGAACCCTGGCCCGGGGCGCTGCGCACTTCAATGCGGCCGCCGTGCTTCTTGACCACGATGTCGTAGGAGAGGGAAAGGCCCAGGCCCGTGCCCTTGCCCACCGGCTTGGTGGTGAAGAAGGGCTCGAAAATGCGCTTCTGCACTTCCGGCGTCATGCCCTTGCCGGTGTCCTGCACCTCCATCCACACCCCGTTTTCTTCCCGGCCCGAGCGCACGGTGATGGTGCCGTGCTCAGGAATGGCGTGGGCCGCGTTAACCAGCAGGTTCATGAACACCTGGTTGATCTGGGCCGGCATGCACTGCACCAGGGGAATGTCGCCGTACTCCCGCACCACCTCGGCCTTGTACTTGAGCTCGTTCCACACCACGTTGAGGGTGCTTTCCATGCCCTTGTTGAGGTCCGCCGTCTGCAGCTCGGCCTCGTCCACGTGGGAGAAATCCTTGAGGTCCTTGACGATCTTGGTGACCCGGGCCAGGCCCTCGTCGGACTCGGCCAGCAGGGCCGGCAGGTCGCTCTTCAGGTAGGCCAGGTCCGCCTCCTCCCGCACCTGCTGCAGGGCGGCGAAGGCCGGGCCGCTGTCCGGCAGGTGCTGCTCGTAGGTGTCGATGACCTTGAACAGCAGGGCGATGTCCTGCTTCAGGCTGCCCAGGTTGGAATGGACGAAGCCCACCGGATTGTTGATCTCGTGGGCCACCCCGGCCGCCAGCTGGCCGATGGCCGCCATCTTTTCCGACTGCAGCAATTGCTGCTGGGTGCTTTCCACCTTCTGCAGCAGCCGCGCCAGTTCGGCCTGCTCCGCCGCCAGGCGGACGTTGGCCGCCGACAGCTCCCGGGTGCGCTCCTCCACCTTGGCCTCCAGCTGCTGGTTCATGGCCGCCAGGTCCCGGTTCTGCTGGGACACCAGGTGGTAGAGGCGGCCCAGGGCGTCGAGCAGGGCGCTGGTGCTGTCGGCCACTTCGCCGCTCTCGGCGGCGAAGGCCTCGGCGGCGGACTGGCCGGCCTGGACCCGGGACATCTGGCGCGCCATGACCTGGTCCTCGCCCAGGATGTGCACCGTCAGCCAGGCGGCGAGAAAGCCGTGCACCGTCTCCGCCGGCTGGCTGAGGGAGGAACGGGCCTGCCACATGGACAACAGCTGCTCGACGAACTGGCGGTGGTGCTGCACGTGGAGGTCCTGGTGGCGGATGTCCAGGCCCAGCTCCGTCATCAGCCGCTCTTCGTCGGCGAAATGCAGGTGGGCGTAGTCGGCCAGCTGCTTGAAAATCTGCTGCAGGGCCTCGTCGGTGCCCTCGCCCTCAGCCAGCAGCAGGTCGCCGACCCGGTTGACGATGTCCACCAGATGCCGGTGCTGGGCATCCACGCTGGGGATGCCGGTGACGAAACGCTCATCCCAGACAAAAGCTTCCATGACGCTCCCTGATCCTAGGACACGATTGCATGCCGATAGGGTACAGCGCCGGCCGCCGCCCTGCCACCCGGCAACACCCTAGTTCCCGGGCGGCGCGAAGCCGCAGGGTCAAATCTTCATCTCACTTCATGGCCGAAGGCAGGCGCAGCACCGAGCCGGCCACGGCAAACTCGCCCCAGCCCCGGTGGTGCAGGGTGCGGGGGCGCTTGCGCGGTTCGGCCCAGGCGGCCACCACTTCGAGCACGAACAGGTTGTAGCGCGCCACCCAGCCCCGGTCGTGCACCACGCACTCCAGGCTGGCATAGCACTCGTCGATGAAGGGAGCGCCGACCCGGGAGGCGGGACTCGGCGTCAGGCCGGTGAGGCGGAACTTGTCGCGGCGGCGCCCGTGGCTGTTGCCGCAGGCCACCACCTGGGGCGCCAGGTCGGCGGTGGGAATGTTGAGCACGCACTCGCCGTTGGCCTCGAGCCAGGCGAAGCTGTCGTCCCGGCCGCTGACCAGGACGCCCACCAGGGGCGGCTCGAACTCCATCATCATGTGCCAGGAGAGGGTCATCACATTGGGCCGCCCACCCCGGGGATCGGCGGTGGTGAGCAGCAGCACCGGGCCGGGTTCCAGCAGGCGGTAGGCTTCGGCGAGGGGAACGGACTGTTTTTTCATGGCGGGCTCCGGCGGGCAGAACCCTTCCATCATAGCCAGCCCGGCGGCAAAGGGCTCAGTAGAACCAGGAAATGCCCGCCGTCAGCCGCCGCGCGTCGGTGTCGCCGCCGCTGCCGCCGATGGCCACGTCCGCCAGCAGGCCCTTGCCCACCACCCGGGCGACGCCCAGCAGCCAGTGGTCGATGCGTTCCCCCAGGGGGCTGCGCACGAAGCGCGCCTCCGCCGCCAGGCCCCAGCCGTGCAGGGGGCCGGCGTCCCACAGGCGGAACCAGTTCACGCCCCACTCGCGCCCCTGGTGGGGCTCGCCGGGACGCCGCCGGTCCTGGGCATAGCCGCTGCCGAAGGTGCCCAGGTCCGTATCCAGGTTGAGGCTGAAGCCCCGGGTGTGACTGTGGTGCTCCTGGTCCTGCAGGCGGTTGGCGCCGGCGAAGGCGGCCACGTGGAGCCCGTTCCAGGCCGGCAGGGCGTATTTGAGCAGCACCTCCCGGGAGGCGGCGCGGGAACCGCTGCCGTCGTCGAAGAGGGTGCGGGAACTGCCCTCCAGGCCGACCACGGCGCTGAAGCCGGCGCCCAGGCCGAAGGTGGCTTCCAGGGGCGTCACCGTGCGCCGCCGGGTGCCCCGCTCGGGCCGCAGCTCCCGGTCCACGCCGGCGGTGAGATGGCCTTCGCCCCACTCCACCCGGTCCGCCGGCTCGATGCCGAAGGCGCGGAAATGGAAGTCCGTCTCGGCATCCATTTCCGCCTCGGCCCGGGCGCCCCAGGCCAGGAACAGCGAGCACAGCAGCAGGAGCATGCGCATGGCGGCGACCTACCGGGCCGGACGGCGGTGGCGGGCCGTCTCCAGGTGTTCGCAGAGGCGGGCCGCCCCTTCCAGGATGCGCGGCGTGTGGCGCTGGATCAGCTCGGGCGGGACGAAGAAGAGGTTGTCCCGGGCCACGGCGGTGATCTGCTTCCAGCGCTTCCAGTCGTCCAGCCACTCGGGCCGGGAATCGCCCATGCCGCTGGCGATGATGGCTTCCGGATTGGCGGCCAGCACCGCTTCCTCGCTCACCTTGGGCGCCATCTGCTCCACCTGGCCGAAGACGTTGCTGCCGCCGCACAGGCTGATGACGTCGGAAATGATCTGCTGGCGGCCGACGGACATCAGGGGCTGTTTCCAGATCTGGTAGAAGGTGGGCACCCTGGGCTGCCCGGAATACTGCTTGCGGATTTCCGCCAGCCGCGCGCGGAAGCGGGCGGCGGCGCCGTTGGCGACGGCACTGGTGCCGGCCAGCTGGCCGAACTTCTCCAGCTGCTCGGCCACGTCCTCGATGCGGTTGGGCTGGGAGATGAAAACGGGGATGCCCAGGCTGCGCAGCTTGGCCACGTGGCCGGGGGCGTTGCCGCTTTCCCAGGCAATGATGAGGTCGGGACGCAGGGCCGCCACCGCCTCCAGGTCCAGACGGGAGTAGCCGCCGACCCGGGCGATTTTCTTCGCCGCCTCCGGATAGTCGCTGTAGTCCACGGTGCCCACCACCTGCCCGCCGGCGCCGGCGGCGAAGAGGTTTTCCGTGACATGGGGCGCCAGGCTGACGATGCGCCGGGCCGGGGCCGGCAGCCGCAGGGTCGCCCCCGTGTCGTCCTTGAGCACGATGTCGGCGGCCTGGGCGGCGCCGCCGCAGAGGGCCAGGGACAGCAGCAGCACGGCTTTCATAGATCCTTCCTCAGTTCGTTGAGGGCGCCTTCCAGGCGGCGCCATTCGTCGTCGCTGCCGGGCAGGCCGAAGCGCAGGCTGGAGGAGCCGTCTACCTCCAGGAACAGGCGTACCAGGATGCTGCGGCGGGCCAGCTCGTCGTACACCCAGTCGGCCCGGGGATGGGGCAGCCAGCGGAAGAGGCCGGTGCCGGTGCTGGCCCCCAGGCTGTCCTGCAGCAGGGTTTCCAGGCGCTCGGCGGCCACCTGCAGCTCCTGGCGCATGTCGGCCTGCCAGGCCCTGTCTTCCAGGGCGCAGCGGGCCACCCTGCGGGCCGGGCCGGCCACCGGCCAGGGGCCCAGGGTGTCGGCCAGGGCCTCCAGCAGTTCGGGCCGGCCGATGGCAAAGCCGACCCGGGCCCCGGCCAGGCCGAAGAACTTGCCCAGGGAACGCAGCACGATGATGTTGGGCGCCACTTTGGTGCCGGCCAGGTCGGCCAGGGAATCCCGGGGATCGGCGTCGGCAAAGGCCTCGTCCACCACCAGCAGGCCGCCCCGCTTGGCCAGGGCCCGGGCGGCGGCGCGCAGGCGACGGGCGGTGATGCGCTCGCCGGTGGGGTTGTTGGGGTTCACCACCACCACCACGTTGTGCTCCTTGGCCACCTCTTCCAGCCGGGGCGGGGCGAAGGGGGTGACGGCCCATTCGGCCTTGACCCAGGCGGCGGCATGTTCGGCGTAGGACGGAGCCAGCACCGCCGCCCGGCCCGGCGGCAGCAGCTTGGGCAGGGTCTGGATGGCAGCCTGGGAACCGGCCAGGGCCAGCACGTGCTTGGCCCCGTAGTAATTGCGGGCGGCGGCCTCCAGGCCGTCCTCCTCTTCCGGCAGGCGCTGCCAGGCACTGATGGGAATGCCGGGAATGGGATAGGCCCAGGGGTTGATGCCGGTGGACAGATCGAGCCAGTCCGCCAGGGGAATGCCCCACTGCCGGGCTGCCTGGCGCAGGCGGCCGCCGTGTTCAAGCATGGAAGACCTTTCCGAGAAGGAACTGCACCAGGGCGATGAGGGGCAACAGGGCGACGATGGCCGCCAGCCACAGAACCAGGCCGCGCTGCACCAGATGGCTGGCCCGGTCGATGTCGAAGGCGGCTGCAGGACGGCCTTCGCCCAAAGGCGGGCGCTGTTCCTCCCGGCCGTGGTAGATGGCGGCGCCGCCCAGGAGGATGCCGAGGGAACCGGCGCCGGCGGCCATCACCGGGCCGGCGTTGGGGCTCTCCCAGGTGGGGGCCTGGGCTTTCCAGCAGGCCAGGGCCTGGCGGGTGTTGCCGAGCCAGGCGTAGGTCAGGGCGGTGAGGCGGGCGGCGGGCCAGTTGAGCAGGTCGTCGAGACGGGCGGCGGCCCAGCCGAAGTGCAGGAAGCGCTCGTTCTTGTAGCCCCACATGGCATCCAGGGTGTTGGCCAGGCGGAACAACAAAGCGCCGGGACCGCCCAGCAGGGCGAACCAGAAGAGGGTGCCGAAGACGGCGTCGTTGCCGTTCTCCAATACCGATTCGACGCAGGCCTTGGCCACCCCGGATTCGTCCAGGGCGGTGGTGTCGCGGCTGACCATGTAGCCCACCTTCTGGCGCGCCGTGGCCAGGTCGCCGCCGGCCAGGGGCACGGCCACGGCGTCGGCGTGTTCCTTCAGGCTGCGGGCGCCGAGGGCGAAGTAGAGCAGGCCGGCGTCGGCCAGGATACCCAGCCAGGGCGTGGCGCTGGCCCAGGCGGCGAGCAGCACAGGCGGCAGCACGGCGAAGCTCCAGGCGAGCAGGCCGAAGACGCGCAGGGCGGAGCGGGAGGCGACGGCGGGCGGCGGCCGCAGGGCTTTTTCCAGCAGGTTGGCCAGGGCGCCGAAGGCCACCAGGGGATGGCCGCGACGCGGCTCCCCCAGCAGCCGGTCGAGACCGACGCCGAGAAGGGCGGCTAAGGGCAGGGCAAGCCAGCTGGGCATGGGATAATCCGTGGTTTCAATCAGACCCCGGGCGGGGGCCGCACAGAGCGGCCGGCCGACCGGGCAACAGTGCCGGCGCTTTTGCATCGTCCTGGCACGAAAGAGCGGATTTTAAATGAATAAGCCCACCCTCATGGTCCAGGGTTGCACCTCGGACGCGGGAAAGAGCACCGTGGTGGCGGCCCTGTGCCGTCTGCTGCACCGGCGCGGCGTGCGCGTGGCGCCCTTCAAGTCCCAAAACATGGCCTTGAATTCCGCCGTCACCGTGGACGGCGGCGAGATCGGCCGGGCCCAGGCCCTGCAGGCCCTGGCGGCCGGCCTGGAGCCCCATACCGACTTCAATCCGGTACTCCTGAAACCCAATACTGACACCGGCGCCCAGGTCATCATCCACGGCCAGGCGGTGGCCGACCTCAACGCCCGGGACTACCACGAGTACAAGCCCCGGGCCATGGCGGCGGTGCTGCAATCCTACGGCCGCCTCTGCGACCAATACGAGGCGGTGCTGGTGGAAGGGGCCGGCAGCCCGGCGGAGATCAATCTGCGGGACCGGGACATCGCCAACATGGGCTTCGCCGAGGCGGTGGATTGCCCGGTGGTGCTGGTGGCCGACATCGACCGGGGCGGCGTCTTCGCCCATCTGGTGGGCACCCTGGCGCTGCTCTCGGAGAGCGAACAGCAGCGCACCGTGGGCTTTCTCATCAACCGCTTCCGCGGCGACATCAGCCTGCTGCAACCGGGACTGGACTGGCTGGAGGCCCGCACCGGCAAACCCGTTCTGGGGGTCCTGCCCTACCTGCACGGCCTGTACCTGGACGCGGAGGATGCCGTGGCGCGCACCAGCCTGGATGCGGGTCCCAGCCAGGGCCGCCGTCTCAGGGCCGTGGCGCCTGTCTATCCGCGCACCTCCAACCACAACGACCTGGACCCCCTGCGCCTGCATCCGGAAGTGGATTTCCGCTTCATCGGCCCCAACGAGGCGCCGCCCCAGGACGTGGACCTGATCGTCCTGCCCGGCTCCAAGAGCGTCCAGGCCGACCTGGCCTGGCTGCGCCAGCATGGCTGGGACACTGCCCTGCGCCGCCACCTGCGCTACGGCGGCAAGGTCATCGGCATCTGCGGCGGCCTGCAGATGCTGGGCCGCCGCCTGCACGACCCCCTCGGCCTGGAAGGCGCTCCCGGCTCCGCCGACGGCCTCGGCCTGCTGGACCTGGAGACCACCCTGGCGGCGGAAAAGCAGCTGCGCAACGTGAGCGGCAGGCTGTGCCTGCCCGGGGACGCGGCCCTGGCCGGCTACGAAATCCATATGGGCGTCAGCCACGGCCCGGCCCTGGAGCGGCCCGCCGCCATGTTCGCCGACGGCCGCCCCGACGGCGCCCTGTCGGCGGACGGGCAGATCCTCGCCACCTACTGCCACGGCCTCTTCGACCAGCCCGAGGCCCTCACCGCCCTGCTGGCCTGGGCCGGCGCCGACATGGGCTTCGCCCCGGCGCAGACGGTGGACCCGGTGGCCCGGCGCGAGGCGGACCTCAACCGCCTGGCCGACGCCACCGCTGCCGCCATCGACTGGGACAAGTGGCGCGCCGCCCTGCCCGGCCAGCCCTGGTAGTGCTGACGGGGTGGCTGCCGGCAGCGGCCGCCACCCCATCAGCGGCGACATTCCCGGCAGCGATTTTTCGCGCTTTTGCCGCCCACTTCCCGAGGCCAAAATGCTGTGCCGCAACAAGCAGTTGTGGATAACCGCTCTTTGCGTCCATTGGGAAAAACCCGCATACTTCCGCTCTTTTATTTTTCACAGCAAGCCCGGGAGCCCGCGCGGCTCCCCAGGAGTTAAGTCATGGAAAAGGATCTGCGCGAAGCAGCGCTCGAATATCACCGCCTGCCGACCCCCGGCAAGATCGCCGTTCGCCCCACCAAGGGTCTGACCAACCAGCGGGACCTGGCCCTGGCCTACTCCCCCGGCGTGGCTTACGCCTGTGAGGAAATCGTCGCCAACCCCAACGCCGTGGACGAAATGACTTCCCGCGGCAACCTGGTGGGCGTGGTCACCAACGGCACCGCCGTGCTGGGCCTGGGCAACATCGGCCCCCTCGCCGCCAAGCCGGTGATGGAAGGCAAGGGCTGCCTGTTCAAGAAATTCGCCGGCATCGACGTTTTCGACATCGAAATCTCCGAAAACGACCCGGACAAGCTGATCGACATGATCGCTGCCCTGGAACCCACCCTGGGTGGTGTGAACCTGGAGGACATCAAGGCCCCCGAATGCTTCTACATTGAAGAGAAGCTGAAGGAACGCATGTCCATCCCCGTCTTCCACGACGACCAGCACGGCACCGCCATCATCTCCGCCGCCGCCATGCTCAACGGCCTCAAGGTCATCGGCAAGGACATCGCCAGCGTCAAGGTGGTCTGCTCCGGCGCCGGCGCCGCCGCCATCTCCTGCCTCAACCTGTGGTGCGAGCTGGGCATCAAGCGCGAAAACGTCACCGTCTGCGACTCCAAGGGTGTCATCTACGTCGGCCGCGACGCCAAGATGGAAGCCACCAAGGCCCGCTACGCCCAGGAAACCAGCGCCCGCACCCTGGCCGACGCCATCGTCGGCGCCGACATCTTCCTCGGCCTCTCCGCCGCCGGCGTGCTGAAGGCCGAGATGGTCAAGCAGATGGCCAAGGACCCGCTGATCTTCGCCCTGGCCAACCCGACCCCGGAAATCATGCCGGAACTGGCCAAGGAAGTCCGTCCCGACGCCATCATCGCCACCGGCCGCTCCGACTACGCCAACCAGGTCAATAACGTCCTCTGCTTCCCCTTCATCTTCCGCGGCGCCCTGGACGTGGGTGCCAAGCGCATCACCGAGGAAATGAAGCTGGCCTGCGTCAAGGCCATCGCCGCCCTGGCCCAGGAAGAGGTCAGCGACGAAGTGGCCATGGCCTACCAGGGCCAGCAGCTGACCTTCGGCCCCGAGTACCTGATTCCCAAGCCCTTCGATCCCCGCCTCATCTCCATCATCGCCCCGGCCGTGGCCCGGGCCGCCATGGAATCCGGCGTCGCCACCCGTCCCATCGTGGACATGGACGCCTACCGGGACAAGCTGAAGGAATTCAACACCCACACCGGCGTCGGCATGCGCGCCGTCTTCTCCGCCGCCAAGCAGGGCGAAGCCAGCCGCGTCATCTACGCCGAAGGCGAGGACGAGCGCGTCCTGCGCGCCATCCAGGTGATCCTGGAAGAGCGCCTGGCCAAGCCCATCCTGGTGGGCCGCCCGGAAGTGATCGAAGCCCGGCTGCAGAAGATCGGCTCCAAGCTCAAGGCCGGCGAGCACTTCGAAGTGGTGAACCCCAACTACGACGAGCGCTACAAGGAATGCTGGAGCGCCTACCACCAGCTGATGAAGCGTCGCGGCGTCACCATCGACATCGCCAAGATGCGCCTGCGCTCCGACAACACCATCATCGGCGCCATGCTGGTCAAGCTCGGCTACGCCGACGCCCTGATCTGCGGCATGAGCGGCCGCTTCGCCCACCACCTGCGCCAGGTGGAAGAGGTGATCGGCAAGGCCGCCGGCCACAACACCCTGGCCGCCATGAACCACCTGCTGCTACCCAACCGGGCCCTGTTCCTCTGCGACACCCACGTCAATGAGAACCCGGACGCCCAGCAGCTGGCCGACATCGCCGTGATGGCCGCCGAGACCGTGCGCAGCTTCGGCATCACCCCCAAGGTAGCCCTGCTCTCCCACTCCAACTTCGGCTCCTCCCAGTCCGCCTCCGCCCGCAAGATGTCCGAAGCCGCCGACATCGCCCGGGCCAAGGCCCCGGACCTGGAGATCGACGGCGAAATGCACGGCGACTCCGCCCTGTCCGAGGAAATCCGCCTGCAGTCCGATCCGGAATCCCCCCTCAAGGGCGAGGCCAACGTGCTGGTGATGCCCAACCTGGACGCCGCCAACATCTCCTACAACCTGCTGAAGATGACCGGCGGCGAAGGCGTCACCATCGGCCCCATCCTCATGGGTGTGGCCAAGCCGGTGCACGTGCTGACCGCCACCGCCACCGTGCGCCGCCTGGTGAACATGACGGCCCTGGCCGTGGTGGATGCCAAGAAGCAGCGCTGAGTCGCAACGGCCGGGCTAGCCCCGGCCAAAAAGAAAAGCCCCGCCGGCCGCAAGGCCCCGGGGCTTTTTTCTTGCCGCCCGGCACCGCCTGTAGCGGCCCTGGCGACCAGGAAGGCGGACTCGCCTACTGGATGATGAAGTTGGTGAACAACACTTCTTTAACGCCGCTCTTGGGCGTCTCGTCGAGGAGCTTGTTGAGGACGTCGCGGATGCTCTCCGCCAGGGCCTTCTTGCCCTCCAGGGTCAGCAGCTGTTCCGGCTGCTCGGAGGAGAGCAGGATGATGAGCTTGTGCTGCACCTTGGGGCGGATGGCCTTGAGAGTCCCATCCACCTCGGCGTGGGCCACTTCGAACACCATGTCCACCTGCAGGATGCGGCCGCTGCCGGCCAGATTGACGACGAAACGCAGGGGCTCCGCCGCCGCCCCGCCGCCGCCTTCATTGGCAAAGGCCGGCGCCGCCAGGAAGGCGAACAGGCACAACAGGACAGAGCAACTCCGCGCAATCATCTTCATGACTTCCCCTGGAGAGAAAACCTGCACCGGCTCAAGACAAAAAAATAGCCCCGGACGGGGCGCGCTGCGGACGGCTTGGCGCCACCGGAAAGGATGGTGCCCATGGGCAGGATTGAACTGCCGACCTCTCCCTTACCAAGGGAGTGCTCTGCCACTGAGCTACATGGGCCACACATTCGGGCCGCCAGCGAGAAAACGGCAGCCCTGCAAAATAAAACGGCCCCCTAGCGGAGGCCGTTTTACCTGAATCTGGTGGGTTGTGAGTGGCTCGAACACTCGACCTACGGATTAAGAGTCCGCTGCTCTACCAACTGAGCTAACAACCCGAATGAGGGGCGCATTATAGCCGCCCTACTTCCGTTTGTACACCTCTTTTTTTCCAGAGGCTGGTGGGTCGGGCGAGATTCGAACTCGCGACCAACGGATTAAAAGTCCGCTGCTCTACCGACTGAGCTACCGACCCGCAAAAACGGAGCGCGAATTATAGGGGGCACCCCCGGGCCTGTCAAACCCGGGATTGATGCAGGTGGGCTGGCTATTCGTTGAGCATGCGCCGGTACTGCAGGCGCAGGGCCAGCCAGGCGCCGGCAATGATGGACAGGGTGGTGATGAGGCTGCCCAGGGCCAGGGTGGAGATGCCGGAGAGGCCCTGACCCACGGTGCAGCCGAGGGCGGTGACGCCGCCGAAGCCCATGAGGACGGCGCCGATGAGGTGGCTGGCCGTGTCTTCCGCATCGCGGAAGCCTTCCCAGCGGAAGCTGCGGCGGGACAGGGCCACCAGGGCGGAACCGGCGACGACGCCGAGCACCGTGGCGATGCCCAGGGTCAGCTTGCGGCTGGCGTCGCTCCAGGTGGCGAACAGTTCCAGGGCGTAGGCCGGCGGGGCGACGAAGGTGAGGGATTCCATGCGGCCGCTGTTGGTGCCAAGGAAAGCCGGCTGCAGGGTGTCGGGATGTTCGGTGACGAAGGCCAGATGGCCGCTGAGGAACCAGCCGCCCACCACGGCGGCGCCGATGGCCAGACCGCCGAGGATGTACTCGGCCTGGCGGAAGTCGGCGCGCAGCAGGGGCGCCGCCAGCAGCAGACCGCCGACGCTGCCGGCCACCAGGGCCGACGCCGTGGCCGGCGGCAGGCCCAGGAGAGGCTGCAACAGCCGGGGCAGGTCCTGGCCCGGGGCGGACAGATCCACGGCCAGGACATCCAGCAGGCCGACCCGCAGCAGGGCCGGCAGGCCCTTGAGGGTGGCCAGGGCGGTGAGGCCCATGACCAGGAACACCACCAGGGATTTGAGATTGCCGCCCCCCAGGCGCACCAGGGTCTTGGCGCCGCAGCCCGAGGCCAGCACCATGCCGATGCCGAACAGCAGGCCACCCACCAGGTGGGAAGCCCACAGCAGGCGGGGGGCGGTGTAGATGGAATTGGCCACGTCAATGAGGCCCGCCAGCTGCAGGCCGGCAGTACCCAGCACCGCCGTGCCCATGGCCAGCAGCCACATGCCCATGCGGTTCCAGTCCCCCATGTTCACGATGTCGGACACCGCGCCCATGGTGCAGAAGCAGGTGCGCTGGGCGACGGCGCCGAAGAGGCCGCCGAGGCCGGCGGCCAGCCACAGCAGGGGCGGCAGATCGGGCAGGCTGTCCATCAGGCGCTACGGTAGGGCGTGGGATCGGCCAGGCCGGCGGCGCGGAAGCCTTCGGCCCGCAGGCGGCAGGAATCGCAGACGCCGCAGGCCCGGCCCTCGTCGTCGGCCTGGTAGCAGGAGACGGTGATGCCGTAATCGACACCGAGGGCGGTGCCGCGCTGGACGATCTGGGCCTTGGTGAGGTCGATCAGGGGCGCATGCACATGCAGCTCGGCCCCTTCCACCCCGGCCTTGGTGGCCAGATTGGCCATGCGTTCGAAGGCGGCGATGAACTCGGGGCGGCAGTCCGGGTAGCCGGAATAATCCACGGCATTCACGCCGACGAATATGTCCTTGGCCCCCAGCACTTCGGCCCAGGCCAGGGCGAAGGAGAGCATGACGGTGTTGCGGGCCGGCACATAGGTGACGGGGATGCCGCCGGCCTGGACGCCCTCGACGGGCACGGCAATGGAACTGTCGGTGAGGGCGGAGCCGCCGAACTGGCCGATGTCCAGGCGCACCACGCGGTGCTCCTTGGCGCCGAGGGCGGCCGCCACCCGGGCGGCGGCCTGCAGCTCGGCCTTGTGGCGCTGGCCGTAGTCGAAGGACAGGCAATAGGGGGCGAAGCCTTCGCTCTTGGCGATGGCCAGGCAGGTGGCGGAGTCCAGGCCGCCGGAAAGCAGGACGATGGCAGGGCGAATGTCAGTCATAGGCGGGCAAATATACCGCGAGCGGGGGCCGGCATAAAGGCTGGCCCCCGGTCCGGCCGGGCTGGTGCCAAGTGCAACAAGAGGCGCCCCGGGGCTGTCGCGAAACCGACAGGACGGCGCCCCATGGCGCCGCCACGGCCCTGACGAGGCAGCAAAAACAAGTACTTTGGGGCAGTACCGGGCACTGGCACCAAACCTGCTACTTAAGGCTCACAAAAGAAAAATTGTAGGAGAGCCGACATGAGCGCGTTGCAACAGAAGGTGGCCAGTGTCCTGGAAGAACCGGGTTGCGCCACCAACCAGGCCAAGGGCGAGAAGGAACGCAAGGCGGGCTGCAAGAAGCAGCTCACTCCGGGCGCCGCTGCCGGCGGCTGTGCCTTCGACGGGGCCAAGATCGCCCTGCAGCCCATCGTGGACGTGGCCCATCTGGTACACGGCCCCATCGCCTGCGAAGGCAATTCCTGGGATTCGCGCCATACCCTCTCCTCCGGCTCCCATATCTACCGCACCGGCTTCACCACCGACATGAACGAGATGGACGTGGTGTACGGCGGCGAGAAGAAGCTCTACCGGGCCATCAAGGAAATCATCGACAAGTACGACCCGCCCGCCGTCTTCGTGTACCAGACCTGCCTGCCGGCCATGATCGGCGACGACATCGAGGCGGTGTGCAAGGCCGCCGCCGCCAAGTTCGGCAAGCCGGTGATCCCGGTGAATGCCCCCGGCTTCGTCGGCAGCAAGAACCTGGGCAACAAGCTGGGGGGCGAAGCCCTGCTGGACTACGTCATCGGCACCCGGGAGCCCGAGTACACCACCCCCTGCGACATCAACCTGATCGGCGAATACAACGTGGTGGGGGAGTTGTGGCAGGTGAAGCCCCTCTTCGACGAGCTGGGCATCCGCATCCTCGCCACCATCTCCGGCGACGGCCGCTACAACGACGTCGCCACGGCCCACAAGGCCCGGGCCGCCATCATGCTGTGCTCCCAGGCCCTGATCAACGTGGCGCGCAAGATGGAGGAGCGCTACGGCATTCCCTTCTTCGAGGGCAGCTTCTACGGCGTCTCCGACATGTCCGACGCCCTGCGCAAGATCAGCGCCCTGCTGGTGCGCCAGGGCGGCCCGGCGGATCTGCCGGAACGGGCCGAGGCCCTCATCGCCCGGGAGGAGGCCAAGGCCTGGGCCCGGCTGGAGCCCTACAAGGCCCGGCTGAAAGGCAAGCGGGTGCTGCTGTTCACCGGCGGGGTGAAGTCCTGGTCCGTGGTCTCGGCCCTGCAGGAAGTGGGCATGGAAATCGTCGGCACCTCCATGCGCAAGACCACCGCCAACGACCGGGAGAAGGTGAAGGAGATCATGGGCACCGACGCCCACATGTTCGACGAGCTGCCGCCCCGGGAGATGTACCGGATGCTCAGGGACTCCCAGGCCGACGTGATGCTCTCCGGCGGCCGCTCCCAGTTCGTAGCACTGAAGGCCAAGACCCCCTGGGTGGAGATCAACCAGGAGCGGCACCACGCCCTGGCCGGCTACGACGGCATCGTCAATTTGGTGGATGAGATCGACAAGGCCCTCTACAACCCGGTGTGGCAACAGGTGCGCCAGCCGGCCCCCTGGGAGCGGCCCGACTGGGAACAGGACCTCGAAGAATGGCAGTCCTGCAATCAGGAAGAATGCGCAGGCGAGGTGTGCCATGGCTGAGGTCAAGCACAGCAGGAAGGCCTGCGCCGTCAATCCGCTGAAAATGAGCCAGCCCATCGGCGCCGCCCTGGCCTTCCTCGGCATGGACCAGGCCCTGCCCCTGCTGCACGGCTCCCAGGGCTGCACCGCCTTCGGCCTGGTGCTCTTCGTCAAGCACTTCCGCGAGACCATTCCCCTGCAGACCACGGCCATGAACGAGGTCACCACCATCCTCGGCGGCCTGGAGAATGTGGAGCAGGCCCTGGTGAATATCCACAAGCGGGCCGCCCCGGCCCTGGTGGGCCTCATCTCCACCGGCATCACCGAGGCCAAGGGCGACGACGTGGACGGCTTCCTCCAGCTGATCCGGCAGAAGCACCCGGAACTGGCGGACATGGAGGTGGTGTTCGTCTCCACTCCGGACTTCGCCGGCGCCTTCCAGGACGGCTGGGGCAAGGCGGTGCTGCGCATGGTGGAGACCATCGCCAAGCCGTCGAACGTGCGCCGGCCCTGGCAGGTGAACATCCTGCCCGGCTGCCACCTCACCCCCGGCGACATCGAGGAGGTGAAGGAGATGGTGGAAGCCTTCGGTCTCACCCCGGTGGTGCTGCCCGACCTCTCCGGCTCCATGGACGGCCACATTCCCGAGACCTTCCTGCCCACCACCCTGGGCGGCACCCGGCTCGACGAACTGCGCAGCATGGGCGAGTCGGCCTACACCCTGGTCATCGGCGAACAGGGCCGGGCGGCGGCGGCAAAGCTGAAGGACATCGCCGGCGTGCCCTACACCGTCTTCGACCGGCTCACCGGGCTGAAGCCCTGCGACGACTTCCTAGCCCTGCTCTCCCGCATCGCCAACACCGAGGTGCCGCCCCGCTTCAAGCGCCAGCGCAGCCAGCTGCTGGACGCCATGCTGGACGGCCACTTCCACTTCGGCAAGAAGAAGGTGGCGGTGGCCGCCGAGCCGGACCTGCTGTACGCCCTCACCACCTTCCTCACGGAAATGGGGGCGGAAATCCAGGTGGCCGTCACCAGCACCGAATCCCCGCTCCTCAACCGGGTACCGGCGGACGAAGTGCTGATCGGCGACCTGGAAGACTTCGAGCAGGGCGCCGTCGGCGCCGACCTGCTCATCACCCATGCCCACGGCCGCCAGGCGGCGGCGCGGCTGGGCATCCCCTTCTGGCGCTCCGGCCTGCCCACCTTCGACCGCCTCGGCGCGGCCCACAAGGTGAGCGTGGGCTACCGGGGTACCCGGAACCTGATTTTCGAGGTGGGCAATGTCTTCATTGAAAACCTGCACGAAGCCGTCCCCGACGATTTCCGGCCGACCGCCGAACCCGCCGCCAGCTGCGGCACCGGCTGCGCGCACGGTGCGGCGGCTGTCGCTTGTCACTGAATCAACCAAGGAAGGTGCCGCCATGAGCAAACCGCTGAAAGTCGCATTCGCCACCGAGGACCTGCAACAGGTGGACGCCCACTTCGGCTGGGCCCGCAACATCGCCATCTACGACATCACCGCCGACAGCTCGGCCCTGGCCACCGTGGTCCGCTTCGAGGGAGACCTGAAGGAGGACGGCACCGAGGACAAGCTGGGAGCCAAGCTGGAAGCCATCCAGGACTGCGCCATCGTGTACGTGGCCGCCATTGGCGGCTCGGCGGCGGCCCGGGTGGTGAACATGAAGATCCACCCGGTGAAGGTGCCCAATCCGGAACCCATCACCGCCATCATCGGCAAGCTGCAGGCCGTGCTCAAGGGCACCCCGCCGCCCTGGCTGCGCAAAGCCCTGATGAAGGATCAGGAACGCAATTTCGACGACGCCCTGGAAGAGGAAAAATCCCATGTCTGATTCAGCTGTCTGCACAACTTTTGCCATTGCCGACTCCCCCTTCCTCTCCGAGCTGGTCAAGCAGCTGCGTTCCCAGGACAGCTACGGCCACTGGGACGGCAAGAGCGATGTGGAAGTGGTGGGTCCCTACGTGCTGGACAAGGAGGCGCGCAAGGCCATCCCCATCATCGACGACCCGGACCCGGAAGTGCTGTGGCGCCTGGAGCTGTACTACAACGCCATCGGCCTGGCCATCGAGCGCCAGAGCAAGGTGATGTGCGCCCCCATGATCAAGATGAGCCACGAGGGCTTCGGCCGCGTGGTGCTCATCGCCGGCCGCCTGGTGGTGTTCAACAAGTACCACCGGGACGTGCACCGCTTCGGCTTCGACTCTCTGGAAGCCCTGGCCGAACAGGGCGACAAGATCGTCAACGAAGCGGTGGCCATGATCGCCCGCTTTGGCGAGGTGGCGAATTACGGTTGAAAGGCTTTAGCCACAGAGGACACAGAGAGCACAGAGAAATTCCGGGCAGTAGCGGCGGCAATACGGATCGTCAAACCCCCCGGCGTTTCCGCTGCGATGTCTTCCCCTCTGTGATCTCTGTGCCCTCTGTGGCAACGATTTAAGGAATCCCCCCATGAGCGACAACCCCGAAGAACTGAAGGCCCAGATCAAGAAGCTCTCGGCCCAGGCCATGACCTGGAAGATGAACCTGCACGACCTCTCGGAGGAGCTGCCGGTGAACTGGGAAAACATCATGGAAACGGCCCAGAAGACCCACGACGCCTACGCTGCCCTCACCGCGGCGCGGCAGCGCCTGGCCGAGCTGGGCTAGGAGGAATCGTGGAACGCCTGCCCGACCTGACCCGGGACGAGACCTCCTGGCGCCGCGAATGGCAACGCTACCTGCCGGCGGACTACCGGCGGCGTACCGCGGTGCCCATCCGCTTCGAGCGGGAGGCGGACCTTCAGGCCGGCGGCGTGCGGGTCATGGGCTTCGACCGCTGGGGCGAGAACTGCTTCTACCACCACGTCTATGAAGTGCCCGCCCCCATCGTGGACGACGAGGAAGGCGCCTTCCAGGAAGCCCGCTGCTACGGCCAGTCGGTCTTCGCCTGGCGCCTCGCCGGCAACTGGCTGGTGTGCACCCGGGAGCACGGCGCCGCCGGCGCCTGCCGCCCGGAGCGGCGCCACTACGCCCTGGCCGCCACCCTGCCCCGCTGAATTTTTCTACAAGGAGCCATCATGTCTGTCTTCAGCGTCACCCTGCCCTCCGGTGTGGAGTGGATTCCCAACTTCGTGCAAAGCATCGACGACGAAAAGTGCATCGGCTGCGGCCGCTGCTTCAAGACCTGCGGCCGGGACGTGCTCTCCCTCATGGCCATGGACGACGAGGGCGAGCTGATCGCCATCGACGACGGCGACGACGACGAGTACGAGAAAAAGGTCATGACCGTGGCCCACCCGGAAAACTGCGTCGGCTGCGAGGCCTGTGCCCGCAACTGTTCCAAGAAGTGCATCAGCCACGCCCCGGCCAAGGCCTGAACCCGTTCCGCCCCGAGCCGCCGCCATGGACGCCGCCCACTACCTGGCCCTGATGGACCTGGGCCGTCTCGCCCGCCTGCCCCGGGCCCGGGACGACGAGTACGAGGACCTGCTGGCCCTCCTGCTCGACCATGGCAGCGGACCGGAGAGCCGGCCCCTGGCCGCCGCTGTGGCCAAGGGCTGCCTCGGCGATAACCACCTGTGGCAGGACCTGGGCCTGCCCCACCGGCAGGCCCTGTCGGACCTGCTGCGGGAACACTTTCCCCGGCTCTTCGCGCGCAACACGGGCAATATGCGCTGGAAGAAGTTCTTCTACCTGCAACTGTGCGAGCAGGCCGAGATCCGCGCCTGCCGCGCTCCCTCCTGCGGCGTCTGCGCCCATCTGGCCGAGTGCTTCGGCAACGAGGACGGGCCGGCCCTAGGCACCCTCTCCGTGAGCGCCCACCTCTAGGGCAGGGGCCCCGCTGTCAGGAGTTGCACCGGCCGCCCAGGCCGCCAGTTCCCCGGCCACCCGGGACACCACCTCGTCCCAGTCGCCCCGCCGCTCCTGGCGGAACAGGCGCATCACCCCCGGATACCAGGGCGAATCCTGGCGCCCTTCGAGCCAGCGCCAATCGGTCTTGTAGCGGGGCAGCAGCAGCCAGCAGGGCACGCCCAGGGCCGCCGCCAGATGGGCCACCGCCGTATCCACCGCAATCACCAGATCCAGGTTGGCGATGAGGGCCGCCGTGTCGGCGAAGTCCGTCAGCTCCGAGCCCAAGGCGGCGATGTGCATGCCGGCCGGGGGCCACAGGGCCTCTTCCTCCGCCTCGCCCTTCTGCAGGCTGACCAGGGCGATGCCGGGCACCGCCGCCAGGGGCGCCAGGGTCCACAGCCCGGGCAGGGAGCGCTCGCCGTCGTTCTCGAAGCGGGGATTGCCGCGCCAGGCCAGACCCACCCGCAGGCCTGCCGCCGGCAGGCGCCGCCGCCAGGCCTGGCGTTCAGGGGCGCCAGCCTGCAGATAGGGCAGGGCGGCGGGAATGCTGTCCACCCGGGTGGCGAAATGGCGGGGCAGGCTCATCAGGGGCACCCAGGCATCCCAGTCGCCCCGGGCGCCGGGCAGGTCGGCCAGGGGAATGACCCGCTCCACCCCCGGCAGGGCAGCGAAGAGGCGCACCAGGGCCGGCTGGCAGACCAGGCTGAGACGGGCGCCCCGGGCCTCAAGCAAGGGCAGGTAGCGGCAGAACTGGATCATGTCGCCGTGACCGGCCTCGCACAGCACCAGCAGGTGGCGCCCCGCCGGCGCCTCGCCGCGCCAGCGCGGGCAATGGGTGTGGGCCGCCAGTTCCCGGTACCAGGGCCGGGCCTCGAGGCACTCCCAGCCCGCCTCGTAGCGCCCCTGGCGCAGCAGCAGGTAGGCCAGGTTGATGTGGGCCGACGGCCGGTCCGGCTCCAGGCTGAGAGCCTTCAGCAGGCAGCGCTCGCCCTGGGCGAAATCCTCCAGGCAGATGCAGGCTGCCCCCAGATTGACCCAGGCCGCCGCCGCCCCGGGCAGCAGGGTAAGGGTCTGCAGGCACACCGGCAGGGCCTCCTCGGCCCGCCCCCGGGACAGCAGCAGGCCGCCCAGGTTGAGCCACACCGGCCCCAGGCCGGGATCTTCCGCCAGGGCGCGGCGGTAGGCGGCCTCGGCCTCCGCCCAGGCGCCCCGCTCCTCCAGCACATAGCCCAGGTTGGCCCGGGCCCGGGTCAGCTGGGGCGCCAGGACCAGGGCCTGGCGCAGGTGCGCTTCCGCCTGCTGCCCCTGCCCCGCTTCCAGACAGGCGATGCCCTGGTGGTAGAGGCGTTCCGCCCGGGCGGCTGCACTGGCGGAGATGGGGGGCAAAGTCATGGCAGCGGCGGCAGACCCTGACGGCGGGCGCCGTAAGTATGGCGATGCGGCAAATTTAGGGGCGGTCCCCGTTAAGTAGCTGACGGCCTCGGTAAAAGAATGTAAAGCCGCAAAAACAAAGGCCCGCCGGAGAGGCGGGCCTTGCTGCGGCGGGACCGGCGCTGCCGGTGCCTATACGACTCAGACCTTCTTCAGGAAGCAGGCCTTGAGCATGAAATTGCCCTGGTCCAGCTTGCAGTCCACCTCGTGGTCGCCGCCACTCACCAGACGGATGCTCTTCACCTTGGAGCCCTGCTTGAGGACGATGGAGGAACCCTTGACCTTGAGGTCCTTGATCAGCACCACGGCATCGCCGTCGTTGAGCACGGTGCCGTTGGCGTCCTTGATCACGGCGTCGGCTTCCTCTTCCGCCGCCGCGCCGGCCTGGGGCCATTCAAAACCGCAATCGGCGCAGACGTAGTTGTCGCCGTCCGGGTAGGTGTTTTCCAGGGTACATTGGGGGCAGGCGGGCAGGTTGGACATGGGGTTCTCCAGTTAACAGGGACGGGATTTTAACCGATCGCCGCCCTCCCCCGGCCAATCACCGGCATGCAGAAGGAATTCCGGCCTCCCGGCATCCGCCATCCGTACTATGATCCAGACAGTGCCGGCATCGCGCCGGCACCCTCATTCAAGGAGCAAACATATGGGCAGCAAGGACAAGAAGAAGGAATCCAAGGGCAAGAAGCCCCAACCCAAACCGGCAACCTGCCGCGCCTGATCCGGCGCACCCGGAGCAAAATTTCCCCAAAGGGGAAGCGGCCAGCACTCCTCGCCGCAGGAGTCGATGCCGCAAAATAGAAAAGCCGCCCGCGGGCGGCTTTTTCCTTGCCTGCTGGCCGAAAAACTCAGGCCGGCACGCCCAGCACCACGTGGCTGGCCTTGATCAGGGCGGTGGCCGGGCTGCCTTCCTTGAGGCCCAGTTCGGTCACCGCCTCGTTGGTGACCACGGCGTGCACCTGGGTGCCGCCGGCCAGGGCCAGCACCACATCGGTGTTGATGGCGCCCCGGGATATTTTCTGCACCGTGCCCTTAAGCTGGTTGCGGGCGGAGAACCTCACCTCGCCGTCGTCGGCCATGAGGATGACCCAGGGCGCCTTGACCAGGGCGAAGGCTTCCTTGCCCAGGGCCAGGCCCAGTTCCCTGACGCTGGCCTGGGTGACGATGGCGACCAGCCGGTCGCCGCCATCGGTGGTGATTTCGACCTCGGTATTGATGGCGCCGGCCGTGAGGGCGCTCACCTTGCCGGAAAAGACGTTACGGGCGCTGGTCTTCATGCTGAACTCCTTTTTGATCCGGGTTATTTTCAATTGCGCTATTTACTACATAATATCGCGCATGGTTCTTGCGTGATGAAGCGCAGTCTAGGTCGTTCCGTTGCATAAGTTCAACCATAGCGCTGTAAATCCCCGCGGTGGTGCATCAATGATCGCCCGCGCACCAGAATGGCTATGTAGTTTTGTATATTTCGTTACAAGGAAGAGGCTGTGATGTCCCAAAATCAACAGAAGCTGGTGGGCAAGCTGGCCCTGGAAACCGAGTTCGGCCCCTTTCTCGGCGACACCCGCATCCGCCTGCTGGAAGCCATCGACACCCACGGCTCCATTTCCCAGGCGGCCAAGGCCGTGCCCCTGTCCTACAAGGCGGCCTGGGACGCGGTGGATGCCATGAACAACCTGGCCGACGAGGCCCTGGTGGTGCGCAGCACCGGCGGCCGCCACGGCGGCGGCACCCTGCTGACGGACTACGGACGCAAGATCATCGCCCTCTACCGGGCCGTGGAGCAGGAATACCAGGGCGCCCTGGACCGCCTCGCCGGCCATATGGCGGAAATCAGCGAGGGCGACGTGCGCCAGTTCCAGTCCCTGCTGCGCCGCCTCTCGGTGCGCACCAGCGCCCGCAACCAGTTCGTCGGCAAGATCGTCGGCCTGCGCGACGGCGGCGTGGATTTCGAGGTGCGCATCGCCCTGGACGAATCCACCGAGCTGGTGGCCATCATCACCAGGGAATCCTCGGAGAACCTGGAACTGGCCCTGGGCAAGGAGATCTGCGCCCTGGTCAAGGCCTCCTCCCTGATGCTGCTGACCGAGGGCGCCGGCCGCATCACCGCCCGCAACCAGCTGTGGGGCGAGATCAGCCACATCCACGACGGCCCGGTGAATGCCGAGGTCACCCTGACCCTGCCCGGCGGCAAGACCCTCACCGCCGTGGTCACCCACGGCAGCATCGAGTCCCTGGAACTGGTGCCGGGCAAGAAGGCCTGCGCCTTCTTCAAGGCCTCCAGCGTGATCCTCGCCGCCACCGCCTGATTCCCGCTTTTCCCAATCCCCTTTCACGACCTTCGGAGAACCGCCATGACCCTGCCCCGCCGTTCCGCCGCCATCCTCGCCACCGCCCTCCTGGGCGCCTTCGCCGCCACCGCCGCCCGGGCGGACGAGGTGCAGGTGGCCGTGGCCGCCAACTTCACCGCCCCCATGCAGAAGATTGCCGCCCAGTTCGAGAAGGACACGGGCCACAAGGCGGTGCTCTCCTTCGGCGCCACCGGCAAGTTCTATTCCCAGATCAGGAACGGCGCCCCCTTCGAGGTCTTCCTCGCCGCCGACGACGAGACCCCGGCCCGGCTGGAAAAGGAAAACGGCATCCTGCCCGGCAGCCGCTTCACCTACGCCATCGGCAAGCTGGTGCTGTGGAGCGCCAAGCCGGCCATCGTGGACAACCAGGGCGAAGTGCTGAAGAAGGGCGGCTTCGATCATCTCTCCCTGGCCAATCCCAAGCTGGCCCCCTACGGCGCCGCCGCCGTGGAAACCATGAAGGCCCTGGGCGCCTACGACACCCTGGCGCCCAAGTTCGTGCAGGCCGAGAACATCGCCCAGGCCTACAACTTCGTCGCCACCGGCAACGCCCTGCTCGGCTTCGTCGCCTATGCCCAGGTGCTGGACGAGCACGGCCAGCTGAAAGGCGGCTCCGTCTGGCTGGTGCCGGGCAAGCTGTACAGCCCCATCCGCCAGGACGCCGCCATCCTGGAAAAGGGCACCATCAACGGCAAGGCCAAGCCCGCCGCCGAGGCCTTGGTCAAGTATCTGAAGGGCGACAAGGCCAGGGCCGTGATCAAGACCTACGGCTACGACCTCTGAGTCACCCCCTTGGGCCGAGCGGGGCGCCAGGCGCCGCCCCGGCCCCCTTTTGCGCCGGCTGCCACAACCACCACCTGCACCGCCCTTCGGCCATACTTACCTGACCCGACTGCCCCACGCCCCCCATGCCCTTCGGTCCCGATGATTGGAACGCCGTCCTGCTGACCCTCAAGCTGGCCGGTACCACCACCCTCCTTCTCCTGCTCTTCGGCACACCCATCGCCTGGTGGCTGGCCCGCACCCGCTCCTGGCTGAAAGGCCCGGTGGGGGCCGCCGTGGCCCTGCCCCTGGTACTGCCGCCGACGGTGCTCGGTTTCTACCTGCTGGTGACCCTGGGCCCCAACGGCCCCATCGGCCAGCTGACCCAGTCCCTCGGCCTGGGCCTGCTGCCCTTCACCTTTCCCGGCCTGGTGCTGGCCTCCGTGCTCTACTCCATGCCCTTCGTGGTGCAGCCCCTGCAGCAGGCCTTCGAGTCCCTCGGGGAACGGCCCCTGGAGGCGGCCGCCACCCTGCGGGCCTCGCCCTGGGACACCTTCTTCTCGGTAGCGCTGCCCCTGGCCCGGCCCGGCTTCGTCACCGCCACCATCCTGGGCTTCGCCCACACCGTGGGCGAGTTCGGCGTGGTGCTGATGATCGGCGGCAATATCCCGGAAAAGACCCGGGTGGTCTCGGTGCAGATCTACGACCACGTGGAAGCCCTGGAATACACCCAGGCCCACTGGCTGGCCGGCGGCATGCTGGTCTTCAGCTTCCTGGTGCTGCTGGCCCTCTACGGCAGCAAGGCAAGGAGCCGCCATGGCTACTGAAATGCCCAACGACGATCAGGCCATCCGCGCCCGCTTTCACATCGTCTACGGGGAATTTTCCCTGGCGGCGGACCTGACCCTGCCGGGCCGGGGCGTCACCGCCCTGTTCGGCCACTCCGGCTCGGGCAAGACCACCCTGCTGCGGGCCATCGCCGGCCTGGAGCGCCACCCCGGCGCCTACCTGGAGGTGAACGGCGAGGTGTGGCAGGACGGCGAGCGCTTCCTGCCCACCCATCGTCGCCCCCTGGGCTATGTTTTCCAGGAGGCCAGCCTCTTTCCCCACCTCAGCGTCGAGGCCAACCTGGATTTCGGCCGCAAGCGCCTGGCCGCCGCCGAACGGCGGGTGGACCTGGCCCAGGCGGTGGAACTGCTGGGCATCGGCCACCTCCTGGCCCGCCGCCCGGACAAGCTCTCCGGCGGCGAGCGGCAGCGGGTGGCCATCGCCCGGGCCCTGCTGGCCTCGCCCCGGCTGC
Organism: Azospira oryzae; assembly: GCF_004217225.1. GTDB lineage: Bacteria > Pseudomonadota > Gammaproteobacteria > Burkholderiales > Rhodocyclaceae > Azospira > Azospira oryzae. The sequence goes on along the minus strand of NZ_SHKM01000002.1, from coordinate 792,290 downwards.
TGCTCATGGACGAGCCCCTGGCAGCCCTGGACGGCAAGCGCAAGGCCGAGATCCTGCCCTATCTCACCCGCCTGCGGGAGGAGCTGGACATCCCGGTGCTCTACGTCACCCATTCCCCCGATGAAGTGGCCCGCCTGGCGGACCACCTGGTGCTGCTGGACAACGGCCAGGTGGCGGCCAGCGGCCACCTGGCGGAAACCCTGGCCCGCCTGGACCTGCCCACGGCAGTGAGCGACGACGCCGGGGTGGTGGTGGAAGGCCTCGTGGCCGGCCACGATGCCGCCTACCACCTGCTGGCCCTGGATTTCCCCGGCGGCCGGGTGCAGGTGGCCCACGGCCCGGAAAGCCCGGGCAAGCGCCTGCGCTTCCAGGTGCGGGCCCGGGACGTCAGCCTCTCCCTCTCGGAACGGGACGACAGCTCCATCCTCAACCGGGTGCCGGCCACGGTGGCCGCCATCGCCGACGCCGACACCCCGGCCCACGTCCTGGTGCGCCTGGAAGCCGGCGGCACGCCCCTGCTGGCCCGCATCACCCGCCGCTCCCGGGACCAGCTGCAACTGCAGCCGGGGAAAAGCGTGTGGGCCCAGATCAAGGCCGTGGCCCTGCTGGCCTGAGGGCTGCACGGCTGGCGAAGGCGACCGCCAGGCCGCGACTCGGGTTTTCTGCAGGCGCTGCCCGCAACGGCAAGCGGGACGCCACTATTCAGCATGGCATCGTCGAGAATGCCGTCCCTTCTGCCTCCCAGGCCGGCCCTTGCAAGGAAGGCGAAGCGGTACGGAATTCGCTCTGAAGAGCCATCCGCCTCCCTTTGTAGGACTTCCGACACCATGAAAATCGCCATCGCCGCCAAGGATTTCGCCACCGTCTCCAGCCATGCCGGCCAGGCCCGCCAGTGGCTGCTCTACGACTGCCGGCCGGGCGCCCCCCTGCCCGCCGGGGAACGCATCGAGCTGGCCAAGGAGCAGGTCATCCACCACTTCGACGACAACGGCCCCCATCCCCTGGACGGGGTGGAAGTGGTCATCGCCGCCAGCGCCGGCGACGGCTTCATCCGTCACATGGCCAAGCGCGGCGCCCAGGTGCTGCTCACCGGCGAGACCGACCCGGCGGCGGCCCTGGCCCGGGTGCTGGCCGGCGAGGTGCTGCCCGACACACGTTTCGACCCGACCCTGATCCTGTGCAAGCTGAAGGACCTGCTCACCTCCCGCCACTAGCCGCGCCCCCGGCGCGGCGCCAACGACGAAAGCCCGCCATGGTTGCCGCCGCTCCTCTTTCCCATCCTCTTTCCCATCCTCATTCCCCCTCCGCCACGCCTGCGGTCGACACCGACTGTGTCCTCGGCGACGCCGACCTGACCCGGCTGCTGGCCGACGACGTACCCCACGGCGACCTCACCACCGCCGCCCTGGGCATCGGCCCCCAGGCCGGCCGCCTCGACTGCCGGGCCCGCCAGCCCATGACCCTGTGCGGTGTCGAGGAGGCGGTCCGCCTGCTGATCCTGGCCGGCTGCGCGGCACGCCCCCTGGCGGCCAGCGGCGACGCCCTGGCCGCCGACGCCCCCATCCTGGAAGCCGCAGGCAGTGCCGCCGCCCTGCACCGGGCCTGGAAAAGCGCCCAGGTGCTGCTGGAATGGAGCAGCGGCCTGGCCAGCGCCGCCGCCGAACTGGTGGCCGCGGCGGCGCCCCTGCCGGTGGCCTGCACTCGCAAGACGCCGCCGGGCAGCAAAGCCCTGGCGGTGAAGGCCATGCGCTGCGGCGGTGCCTTCATGCACCGCCTGGGCCTTTCCGAGTCCCTCCTGCTCTTCGCCGAGCACCGCCGCTTTCTCGCCGAGCCCCCCGCCGCCACCGTGGCCCGGCTCCATGGCGCCCTGCCGGAGCACAAGCTGGCGGTGGAAGTGTATAGCGCCGAAGAGGCCCTGGTCTGGGCCCGGGCCGGCGCCGAAATCCTGCAGCTGGAGAAATTCACTCCCGCCGCCGTCGCCGCCTGCCGCGACCTGCTGGCCAGCCACGAGCTGCACCCCATCCTCGCCGCCGCCGGCGGCATCCACCCCGGCAACGCGGCGGCCTACGCCGCCAGCGGCGCCCGCCTGCTGGTCTCCTCCTGGCCCTACAGCGCCCCGCCCCGGGACGTGGCGGTGAGCCTGGTGCCGGTCTAGCTGACGAGACCCAGCAGCACGGCCGAGGGACGGAAGGCGATCCAGGCCGGCTGGCCCGGGGCGAAGGGTTCGGCCAGGTCGGCGCCGGCGTTGGCGACACCGGTGAGGCCGTGGCCCAGGTCCACCACGATCTCCCGCCGTTCGCCGCTTTCCTGGATGCGCTGGACCACGCCGCCGAGGCGGTTGTAGTCAGCGTAGTCGCTGCCTTCGCCGCTGCCCAGCACCAGGGTGGCCGAAGCCTTGACCAGAGCCACCAGTTCCTGGCCCGGGGCCAGGCCCAGGCAGCGAGTGCTTTCCGGGGTGACGCTGGCCCGCAGCAGGCGCCCGCCGGGCAAGGCCAGCAGCACCTGGTCGAGCAGGGGGCCCCGCTCCACCGCCTGCACCCGGCCGCTGAACTGGTTGCGGGCGCTGGTGCGTACCGCCACCCGTTCCAGCAGCTGCAGATCCGCATCGAAGTGGCCGCCGCAACGCTGGCGCAGCAGCTGCCGTTCCTCCGCCAGGGCCACCAGCACCATGGCCAGGCGCCGGCCCCGGGGCGTCAGGCGCAGGCGGCCGCGGCTCCCTTCGCCTCCATCCTCCGCCTCCCATTCGGCCAGGCGCTCCCCGGCCAGATTGTTCAGCTCCTCGGCGGCGCGGCGGGCCTCCCCAGCGGCCTCGGCGCCCACCGCCAGGGCATCGGCCACGGCGGCCCGCTCCAGCCAGGCCAGACGGTCGTGGCCGGCGGCCACGGCAAAGGGACCGGGAATGCCCGCCACCGGGTACAGGCGCAGGGGCGCGACCCGGTCGGGGCTGAGTTGATCGGTAATTTCGCTAACGGGCTGGTCGTTCATGGCGGCTTTCCTTCGTTATTTTTCGAATATATAACGGTTAGCAAAGCCCATGCCGGACAAGGACTTAGGGGAATTTCCCGGCAATGGCGGGAATGGGGGCGCCCCGGGGCCGGGGGCCGGGCCCCGCCTTGGGTCGTCCGGAGGACCCGGCGCCCCAGGCCAGTGCGCTCAGGCGGCGGGGGGCTGCCAGCCTTCCCAGGCCAGCCGGTCCCGGCCGCCCTCCTTGGCGACGTAGAGGGCGGCGTCGGCCCGCTGCATAATGGCCTCCAGGTCGTCTCCACCGGCACTCAGGGCAGCGCCGATACTTATCGTGAAGCTCAGTTCGCCTTCATCCAACGGCAAGCGTATGGAGCGAATGGCCTGTAACACGCGCTGGCCCAACTGCTCACCTCCCGCCGCATCGGTCCCGGGCAGCAATACCCCAAACTCTTCCCCGCCCAAACGCCCAACCAGATCGGTCTGACGCAGTTCGCCGACCAAGGAGTGGGCCAGGGCCTTAAGGACCCGGTCTCCCACCGGATGTCCGTAAGTGTCGTTAATGCGCTTGAATCGGTCGGCATCGAGCATCATGACGCAGCAGGGCTGAGCATGCCGATGGGCCAGAGCCAACAGCCGCTCCGCCTCACCGGTAAAGGCGCGGCGATTGAGCAGCCCGGTCAAGCCGTCGGTGGTGGCCATCCGCTGCAGTTCCGCCTCCACCGCCTTGCGTTCGGAGATGTCCCGGATGATGCCCACATGGAGATCGCCCCCGGCCTCGTTGGAACTGCCTACGCTGACTTCAATGGGGAACTCCCTGCCATCCTTGCAACGCCCCAGCACCTCCCGACCACGCCCCATGGCCCGAACGGCGATCTGGTGATTGGCAGCCTGGACGTGCTGCTGATGAGTGGCAGCAAAGCTCTCCGGCATCAGCATTTCCAGGCCGCGCCCCATTACTTCCTCGGCCTGGTAGCCGAACATGCGTTCCGCCGCCCGGTTGAATTTCTGGATGCGCCCGTTTCCATCGATCACCACGACAGCATCCAGGGCCGTGTTCATAAAAATGCGGGACTGCACTTCCCGTTCGTACAGCTCTGCAGTCCGTTCCTGCACCCGGGATTCCAGGCGCCGGTTCGCATCCTCCAGGGCGGCCAGGGCCTCGCGTCGGCGCTGCAACTGGCGGAAGGAAAACAGGACCAGGACCAGCAGCAGTAGGTTGCCACCCAGGCCAAACAGCCAGTAGGTCGGCAGGCCCTGACGCCAGCGCTCCAGTATGCGATTCTGGTCGTATGTCGCCACCACCAGGAAGGGGTAGCGCTCCGAGCGGGCATAGAAGCCGGCACCAGGACCGGCCAGGGGGAATCGGGCGCGCAGGGCACCTTCCTGCCATTGCCGGAAGTGCGGGTCGTCTGCCCAGTTGCGGTCTTTGCAATCGCCGCCGGACGGAAAGCAGGTCAGCACATCGCCACTGTTGAGCAACAAATGCAGGGAATAGCCGTCAGGCAGAGCCTGCTCACTGAGCAGACGGACAAACTCGGCGGGCTCAACGCCGGCGGCGGCCACCCCCAGCAGTTCGTTGGCATCGCTGACCACCCCGCGGCTGACCGGAACGAACTGGCCTTGATAGACCCGGCTGGTCAGCAGGGGGCCGATGTAGAACGGCGCCATCCTGGATTGCATGGCAGCCTGAAAGTATTCCCGGTCGCCCAGATCAGCTCGGGGCGACGGAAAGTCGGAAGAAGTCACGGCCAACTGACCGTCATGGCCAACAACGAACAACCAACGCAGCCCCGGAGTAATGGCATGGCGGCGGACAAGCAGGCGGTGCAGGTAGAGATCGTTTCCGGCATGCAGGCCTCCCTGGGCCGCGATGACTTCGCCCACACCGGTCAGGGTGCGGTCGTAGGTATCCAGGAGTTGATCCATCCGTCCCCGGACCACCTCGGCGCTAACCTGCAATACCGCTTCGGCATCCACCAGGGCATGGTGTCGCTCCTCCACGACATGGCGGTACAGTAAAACATCGACCAAGACGATGAGCGGCAGCAACAGCAATACCCAGCGACGACTTTTCAGCATATCCCTAACACCCCTCTGTTGGGTGCAATCCCCGGGGACAGTATAGCTGCACCGAGCCAGCCTCCCGCCCCCCAACGATGCGCTCGGGATATGACCGGCGGTTGGCGGGAAGGGGTGGACGCCGGAGGGGAGAGCGGCATACGCAGCGGAGAAGCGTAGCGGTCATGCAATATCCCCGGACGGGCAGTTGTCGTTACAGCAGTCTAGGGTAGGAGTGGCGCCGACGCACCCGGGGTAAACCACTGGTGACGCCGGAATCAGGCTGGCGACGGAAAGCGGAGCGGCAAGACAGCACCGGGCTGCACCCACTGGGCCGTCAGGGCCTCCATCCAGCGCACCAGGGGACGGGCCAGGTAGGCCGGCAGGGGCACCCGCTGCAACTGCCCGGACCACAGCCCGAGCCAGGACTGGCGCTGCCCTTCGTCCAGCTCCAGGGGGCCATGGCGGCCCCACAGGCGGACCCAGGCGATCACCGCCCGTTGCCGCTGGCGGCCGGCCAGGCCGTGCACCACCAGGTCGGCCAGTTCGCCGGCGAGATCGGAGAACTCATCCACCTCCAGCTGCCATACCGCCGCCAGGGGCCCGGCCTGGAGGGCTTCCGCCAGGCGCAGGCAAAGCCAGCGCAGCTCATCCTCGCCGACGGCGGCGACGATGCCGGGCAGGGGCGGCGGCAGGTGCAGTTCGGGGCAGGCCGCCCGGGGCGGCGCCTGGCTGGCCGGAGCAGGAACCATGGACGCGCCGGGCCGCCCTTTACGCCGTCGCCGCGGCCACCGCCCGGACCGGGCCGGCGCCGATGCGATCCTCCGGGTCCAGGCGCTGCAGCTGGTCCAGGTAGGCCCGGGCTTCCTCCGGGCGCTGCTGGCGCAGCAGGGTAAAGGCCAGGGCCTTGAGGGAGAAAAGATAGAAGCGGGGCGCCGCCGCCAGGGGCTCGGCGAAGCGGGCCGGGGCCGGCGCATCCAGGGGAAAGCCGGCGGCCTGGGCGCTGGCCGCCAGGCCGGCCCGCATCCACTGTTCCGCCGCCTCGAAGTGCTGGCGGTAGAAGTGGAACTTGTACAGGGCCAGGTACACCGCGAAGTGGAAGGGGGACTGGTGATGGGCCCGGAGGATGAGGAACTCGGCCCGCCGTTCGTCGTCGCAGGCGGCGGCTTCCTGCAGCAGGGCCGCGGTGGCGGCGGGGAGGTCGCCGCAGTAGCCGGGGATGCTTTCGCCGCCGGCCGGGTCGCCGTCTTCCAGATCTAGTCCCATACTCCGGCGGGAGCCCGCAGCCGTTCCAGGGGCTCGTCGAATTCCAGATGCTGGTCGAAGATTTCCCCGGCGTCGCCGGGCTGCACGTGCTGGTACAGCACCCCGTCCGGATAGACCAGGACGTGGGGGCCGCCGTCGCAGGGACCGAGACAGCCGCAGGCGGTGACGGCAAAGCGGTCGAAGGCATTGCGGCTGCCCAGCTCGTTGAGGAAGGCCTGCATCACCGCCTGGCCGCCGCTCTGCATGCAGCAGCCCCGGGGATGGCCGGGGGGCCGGCCCTGGGTACAGACGAAAACGTGCTTCTTGGGTTTCATGGCGCCTCCTCAGGCGGGAAGTTTGGCGATGCGTTTTTCCAGCTCGGCCACGTGCTCGCCTTCTTCGGCGGCGAATTCCTCGGCCATCAGCTTGACCCGGGGATTGCGGGTGGTGGCGGCGATGCCGGCGTAGAAGGCGTAGCTGCGCTGCTCCCCGTCCAGGGCCAGGGCCAGGGCGGAGGGCACGTCCATGAAGGCATCCACCCCGGCCCAGGCGGCGGTCTCCGGGCTGGTGCCGTCGGGCCACTGGTACTCGTGGGCCTCCAGCTTGGGCGGATGGCGGAAGCCGCCCCGCTCCGTGGCCTCGGCCAGATGCAGGCGGGAGTAGTGGGCCATCTGCTCGAAGAAGGCGGCCACTTCCGGATCGCCCAGGGTTTTCATGCCTTCGGCCAGCTCCTCGTAGCGCCGGGCGGAATCCCGCTCCAGGGTGATGGCGTGGGCGAGGAACAGATGAATGTCTTCCATTTTTGCGCTTTCTTTTTTAGCCACAGAGGGCACAGAGATCACAGAGTTTTTCCTTGCCACTTTCAGGCGGAGAAGGTTGCAACAAGCACCCGCCCGGAAAGCCAGCGTGGATGCCAGTCCTGGCTATGCCATGCTGAAGAGTGGCGTCCTTATTGACCTGGAGGTCAGTCAGTTTTGACGTAACTCTGTGTTCTCTGTGCCCTCTGTGGCAAAGGTTCTACAACCCTCAACCAAACTTGAAGAGGATGCCGAAACCGCCCCGGGGCCATTCCCATTCCAGGTTGCGGTGTTCGTCGCAGATGATGCGGCAGGTGCCGCACTCCAGACAACCGTCGGAGATCAGCACCACCTTGCCGTTGCCCTCCTGGGTATAGCAGCCGGCGGGACAGCACACGGTGCATTGCTGCTCGGTGCACTTGTGGGTGCAGATTTCCGCGTTCTTGATCTGGATGTGGGGACGGCCCGAATCGACCCGGTAGCGGTCCTGGAACAGTTTCTCTTCGACTTTCAGCATGGTCATGTCCTCCGGGTTATTCCATGGCGCGCCAGAACTTGAAGGCGTCGCCGATCAGGCCAAAGACGGAGCGGGAAGCGATGAAGCTCTTCTTGATCTCCTTTTCCTTGGTCTTCTTGTCCACCCCGTCCACCCGGATGATGGTCTGGGCCGCCTTCGACAGCAGGGTCGGGTAGGTGGTGAAGAACTGGTTGTTCTTGTGGAAGATGTCCGGCATGCGGCGGTACTTCTTCAGGTCCTTCATGACGAAGCTGTCGTCCAGCTTGGCCTTGTACTTGGAGAGATTGGGGGCGGTGAAGGCCTTGCCCGCCTGCTTCAGCTCCACCAGGGTCTGGGCCGCCAGCATGCCGGTGGTCATGGCCAGGTTGGAGCCTTCGCGGTGGATGCCATTCACGAACATGCCGGCATCGCCGGCGATCAGCCAGCCGTCGCCATAAACCTGGGGCACGGCGTTGTAGCCGCCTTCGGGGATCAGGTGGGCGGCGTATTCCTTCATCTCGCCGCCTTCGATCAGGGGGGCGATGGAAGGATGCTTCTTCATCTTGTCCAGCAGCTCGTAGGGCGTGGTCTTCTGCTTCTTGAAGTCCGACAGCATGCAGCCGATGCCGAGGGTGATGGATTCCTTGTTGGTGTAGAGGAAGGCGGTGCCCATCATGCCTTCGGAGATGGTGCCGGCCATTTCGATGACCACGCCCTCTTCTTCACCGATGTTGAAGCGGGCCTCGATGGTCTCCTGGGGCAGGAAGTGGATTTCCTTCACCGCCAGGGCCACGTCCTTGGGCTTGATCTCGGGGTGGAAGCCGGCCTTGGTGGCCAGGCGGGAATTCACCCCGTCAGCCAGGATCACCGCGTCGGCGTAGATTTCGCCGCCCTTGCGGTCGGTCATCACCCCCACCACCTTCTTGCCGTCCAGCAGCAGCTCGGTGACGGTGGTCTCGCAGATGGTGAGGGCGCCGACCTCCCGCGCCTTCTTGCTGAACCACTGGTCGAAGTGGGCGCGGATGATGGTGTAGCGGTTGTAGGGCGGCTTGTTGAAGTCCTCGGAGCGGTAGTTGGTGCCGACGTAGGAGTTGTCGTCCAGGATCCACACCCGCTGCTCGATGAGGTGGCGCTCCAGGGGGGCGTCGTCGCGGAAGTCGGGAATGATCTTCTCGATGGCGTCCGAGTAGAGGATGGCGCCCTGCACATTCTTCGAGCCCGGGGTTTCGCCCCGCTCGATCTGCAGCACCTTGAGGCCGCCCTTGGCCAGGGTGTAGGCGGCGGCGTTGCCGGCCATGCCGGCGCCGACCACGATCACGTCAAATTTTTCAGCCATGGTGTTCTCCTGTTAGCCGGCTTTTTTGGCTTGCGCCAGGTGGGCCTTGAAGGCTTCGGTCAGCGCCGGGAGGATGGTCATGGCGTTGCCGACGATGCCGTAGTGGGCGAAGTCGAAAATGGGGGCGTTGGCATCGGTGTTGATGGCGATGATGACGTCGGCCCCGTCCATGCCCACCCGGTGCTGGATGGCGCCGGAGATGCCGGCGGCGATGTACAGCTTGGGCCGCACGGTCTTGCCGGACTGGCCCACCTGGCGATCCAGCTCGGCCCAGCCGGCCTGCACCACCGGGCGGGAGGCGCCCACCTCGGCCCCCAGGACCTTGGCCAGGTCCCACACCAGCTGAAAGTTTTCCGGTTTCTTCAGGCCCCGGCCGCCGGAGACGATGATGTCGGCGAAGGGCAGGTTGGGCTTGTCCCGGGTGTCGTCGGCGATGAACTCCAGCACCTTGGTGACGATGGAGGTTTCGATCATGGAGAAGGGCACCGTGACGATTTCGCCGCTGCGGCTGCCGTCGGCTTCCGGCATGGCCATCACCCGGGGCCGCACGGTCGCCATCTGGGGCCGGTGGCGCTGGGTCATGATGGTGCAGAGCAGGGAGCCGCCGAAGGTGGGACGGGTGGAGGCCAGGTTGCGGGTCTCGGTCTCGATCACCAGTTCGGTACAGTCGGCCACCAGGCCGGTGCCCAGGGTGGTGGCCACCGAGCCGGCCAGGTCCCGGCCCAGGGTGGAGGCGCCGAGCATGAGAATTTCCGGCTGGTAGGTGTTCACCAGGTCGGTGAGGGCCTTGGTGTAGGGCTCGTTGCGGTAGTCCTTCAGCACCTCGTCCTGCATCAGGTAGCACTTGTCGGCGCCGTAGGTGAAGGCCTCGCCGCAGATGCCGGCACCGCGCTCGCCGGGGCCGCACATGACCACGCCGCACAGCTGCACGCCGAGGGCGTCGGCCAGCTTGCGGCCCTCGCCCAGCAGTTCCCAGGAGACCGGATGCACTTCGCCGCGCTCGCTCTCGACGACCACCCAGACGTGCTTGTAATTGACGAAGCGGGGGTCCAGTTCGACCTTTTTCTTCGCCGGCTTTTTCGGTTGTTCGCTCATGGCTGTTGTCCTCTTCCCTGGTTAACCCGCCCGCTTGGCGATTTCCTTTTCCAGCTTGGGGTGCTGGGTGAACACCTTGGCCAGGAGGGTCACGGCCAGGTTCTTCGGATCGTTGTCCACCGTCTCCACCATCTCGGCCCGCTGGCTGCGGGGGCGGGGGGCGAAGACCTTGCTCACCACGGTGGGGCTGCCCTTGAGACCGATCATCTCGGCATCGTCGATGCCGGCGGCTTCCCGATTCCACACCTTGAGGTCGTAGCGGGCGGCGCGGAACAGGTCGTCCAGGTCGCCGAAGCGCATCTCGTTGGTGCCTTCAAGCATGGTGATGAGGCAGGGGGTGGCGGTCTTCAGCAGCTGAACGCCGCCCTCGGCCCGGCGCTCCACGGTGATTTCCTTCTTCTCCAGGTCCAGGTCCACGATCTTGGAGACGTAGGTCAGCAGCTGGTAGTCGAGGCGCTTGGCGATGCCCGGGCCCACCTGGGCGGTATCGCCGTCGATGGTCTGCTTGCCGGTGAAGATGAGATCCACCGGCATGTTGCCCATGATCTTCTTGATGGTGGTGGCCAGGGCGTAGGAGGTGGCCAGGGTGTCGGAACCGGCGAAGGCCCGGTCGGACACCAGGATGGCGTCGTCGGCGCCGTAGGAAAGGCACTTGCGCAGGGCCGCCTCGGCCATGGGCGGGCCCATGGTGACCACGGTGACGGTGCCGCCGAACCTGTCCTTGAGGCGCAGGGCCTCTTCCAGGGCGAACAGGTCGTAGGGGTTGATGATGGCCGGCACCCCCTGGCGCATGATGGTGTTGGTCACCGGATGCACCCGGATCTGGGCCGAGTCCGGCACCTGCTTGATACAGACGACGCTATGCATGGCTTGCCTCTCCTAGGGAGCGGCGCAGGCTATCCACGGATACCCGCTGCACGCCCTGTTGAAACACTTTGAAAACCTTCTGCTCGATCCCGGAGGAATGAACGAAATCGGTATAGGCCCGGGCCAGCAGCTCCCGGCACTTGATGCGGCTCAGGCCCTCGTTGAGGCCCGCCAGTCCGCCTTCCCGGGCCAGGTACTGGTTGAAGCGCTTGAGGATGTGCAGGCGCGAGACGCTGACCACGGCCGGGTCGTACTCCAGGCCGAAGTAGTCGAGGAATTCCTCGGCGGTGGAGAGCTGCTGCAGTTCGTCCATCAGGGTTTCCATAGGCTTCTCCTTGTTCAGACGACATGCAGCCGGGGGGCCGGACGGCCGCTCCCCTGCATCCCTTCCAGGTAATAACTCATCAGTTCGCGAAAGCCCGGCGGGCGCTTGAAGGCCATGGCGTAGCTGCGCACCCGGGAGAGGATGCGGCGGGCCATGCCCTCGTCGATATCGATGCCCAGGTCCTTGTAGGCGTGGATCACGGCGGTGGAGCCGGAATGCTTGCCCAGCACGATGCGGTGGCCCTTGCCCACTTCCGCCGGATCGAAGGCCTGGTAGTTGGCCGGGTTCTTGGCCAGGCCATCCACGTGGATGCCGGCCTCGTGGGTGAACACGTTGGCGCCGACGATGCTCTTGTTCACCGCCACCGGCCGACCGGAAGCCTTGGCCACCAGATCGGAGATGGCCGGCAGCTGCAGGGGATCAACGCCGCTGTCGATGTCGTAGAGATGCCGGAGGGCGATCACCGACTCTTCCAGGGGCGCATTGCCGGCCCGCTCGCCCAGGCCGTTGACCGTGGTGTTGATATGGGTGGCGCCGGCAGTCACCGCGGCCAGAGTGTTGGCGGTGGCCAGGCCCAGGTCGTCGTGGGCGTGGATTTCGATTTCCAGGTCGCTGCGGGCCCGCAGGGCGGCGATGCGCTGGTGGGTGATGAACGGGTCCAGCACCCCCAGGGTGTCGGCAAAGCGGAAACGGCGGGCGCCGGCAGCCTGGGCCGCCTCCATGACCCGGTGCAGGAAGTCCAGGTCGGCCCGGGAGGAATCCTCGCCGCCGACGCACACCTCCAGCCCCGCCGCCCGGGCCTCGGGCACGAAGCGGCGGATGGAATCGAGCACCCAGCGGTGGTCCTTGTTCAGCTTGTGGCGGATCTGCTGGTCGGAAACGGGAATGGAGAGATTGACGATGTGGGCATTGCAGCGCCGCGTCACTTCCAGGTCGGCGGCGCACATGCGGCCCCACACCATGAGCCGGCTGGACAGCCCGAGGCCGGCGATGGCCCGGATCACTTCCTGCTCCTGCTCGCCCATGGCGGGAATGCCTACCTCCATCTCCGGCACCCCGGCCGCCGCCAGGGCCTGGGCAATGGCCAGCTTCTCCGCGGCGGTGAACGCCACCCCGGCGGTCTGTTCGCCGTCGCGCAGGGTGGTGTCGTTGATGGTGATGGTTGTCATGGCATGGCCTCTTGCCGGGGTATCAGCAATAAGGGTGCCAGGGCCGGATTTTTTATAACAAGCTATTTAAATCATGCGGTTGCGGATTTCAGACAGAACCCGCAGCGGGGCGAGAGGAATGCGACATTTGTAGGTTTTCGGACAGGGGAAGTGGCCCCCTGCCCTGGCCCGAAAACCTCCCGGCCCGGTAGGCCGCATCCGGACTCGACGGACTAGGGCAACACCAGGGCCAGGGCCAGGGGCAGGAACAGGAGGGCGGCCAGGTTGCCGAGCAGGACGATGGAGGCCACCTGGTCCGGCTCCTGGCGATAGCGTTCGGCGAAGACGTAGTTGAGCACGGCCGGCGGCAGGGCGCCGAAGATCACCAGCAGGGCTTTCTGCTGCCCTTCCAGGCCCAAGGCCAGGGCGGTGGCGTAGGCCAGCAGCAGGCCCACCAGGGGCCGGGCCAGGGCGCCCCACAGGCCGACCCGCACCGCCGACAGGCTGGAGCCGGCCAGACGCACGCCGAGGGAAAAGAGCAGCAGGGGAATGGAGACGTCGCCCAGCATCTTGATGGCCAGCTTCAGGGGCGGCCAGATGGGAATGTGCAGCAGGCTCACCGCCAGGCCAACCAGACTAGCCAGCACCACGGGAATGCGCCACAGATTGGCCAGGCGGGTGTGGTGGTCGAGCAGCCAGGCGCCGAAGGAGAAGTGCAGCAGGTTGGAGACCATGAACAGCACCACCATGGGAGCCAGGGCTCCGTCGCCGAAGGCCAGCACCGCCAGGGGCAAACCCAGGTTGCCGCAGTTGTTGAACATCATGGGCGGCACGAAGGTCTTGGGGGCGCTGCCCAGCAGACGGGCCAGGCCCCAGCCGGCGAGGCCGGAACCGACCACGCCCACCACGGCGCCTACGGCCAGTCCCCAGTTGGCGGCCAGGTCGAAGGATTTGTCGGCCATGGCGGCGAAGACCAGGGCCGGCACGAACACTTCCATGTTGAGCTGGTTGGCGAAGGCCATGTCCGGCTGCTTCTTGCGGCCGTAGAGCCAGCCGAAGAAGACAATGGCGAAGAGGGGAAAGACGATGGCGACGATGCGCAGCAGCATGCCGGCTCCAGGGCGGGGTTCCGGGAGAGTGTAACGGCGGCCCGGGCGGGGCGGCCATCAGGGTTGCCCCTAGGTGGGGGGCGCCGGGGCGGCCTGCCGCCGCCCCGCTTCTTACAGCACGTAGCGGGAGAGGTCCTCGTCCCGGGACAGTTCGCCCAGGCGGGCATCCACGTAGGCGCCGTCCACGGTGAGGGTCTCGGCGCCGGACTTGCCGGCGGTGAAGGAGACTTCCTCCAGCAGCTTTTCCATGACCGTGTACAGGCGGCGGGCGCCGATGTTCTCGGTCTTTTCATTGACCGAGTAGGCGATCTCCGCCAGGCGCTTGATGCCGTCGGCGGTGAATTCCAGCTTGAGGCCCTCGGTGCCGAGCAGGGCCTGGTACTGGCGCGTCAGGCAGGCGTCGGTCTGGGTCAGGATCTGCTCGAAATCGGAGACGGAGAGGGAATCCAGTTCCACCCGGATGGGCAGGCGGCCCTGCAGCTCGGGGATCAGGTCCGACGGCTTGGCCAGGTGGAAGGCGCCGCTGGCGATGAAGAGGATGTGGTCGGTCTTGACCATGCCGTACTTGGTGGACACGGTGGTGCCTTCCACCAGGGGCAAGAGGTCCCGCTGCACGCCCTGGCGGGAGACGTCGGCACCGTGGGCGTCGGAGCGGGAGGCGATCTTGTCGATCTCGTCGAGGAAGACGATGCCGTTCTGCTCCACGTTCTTCAGGGCCTCCAGCTTCACTTCCTCGTCATTGACCAGCTTGGCCGCCTCTTCCTCCACCAGCAGCTTCATGGCTTCGGGAATCTTCAGCTTGCGCGACTTCTTGCGGGCCGTGCCCATGCTCTGGAACATGCCCTGGATCTGGCTGGTCAGCTCCTCCATGCCCGGCGGCGCAAAAATCTCCGCCTGCATGCCGGGGGCGGCCACCTCGATGTCGATTTCCTTGTCGTCCAGCTCGCCCTCCCGCAGCTTCTTGCGGAATTTCTGGCGGGTGGTGGAATCCTCGCTGCTGCCCTGGTTCTCGTTGAAGAAGCCGGCACCCCGGGCGGGGGGCAGCAGGGCGTCGAGGACCCGGTCTTCGGCCGCGTCTTCGGCCCGGGCCCGCACCCGCTTCATGGCCTGCTCGCGCTGGCCCTTGATGGCGGTCTCCATGAGGTCGCGGATGATGGTGTCCACGTCCCGGCCCACATAGCCCACCTCGGTGAACTTGGTGGCCTCGATCTTGATGAAGGGGGCGTTGGCCAGGCGCGCCAGGCGGCGGGCGATCTCGGTCTTGCCGACGCCGGTGGGGCCGATCATGAGGATGTTCTTCGGCGTGATCTCGTGGCGCAGGCCCTCTTCCACCTGGGAGCGGCGCCAGCGGTTGCGCAGGGCGATGGCCACGGCCTTCTTGGCCTGGGCCTGACCGACGATGTGCTTGTCCAGCTCGTGCACGATTTCCTGGGGAGTCATCTGGGTCATGGCGTCCTTACTCCAGGGTCTCGATGGTGAAATTGCGGTTGGTGTAGATGCACAGGTCGCCGGCGATCTCCAGGGACTTGCGCACCACGTCGCCGGGGGCCAGCTCGGTGTTCTCGATCAGGGCCCGGGCGGCAGACTGGGCGTAGGCGCCGCCGGAACCGATGGCGACGATGCCGTACTCCGGTTCCAGCACGTCGCCGTTGCCGGTGATGATGAGGGAGGACTCCCGGTCGGCGACGGAGAGCATGGCCTCCAGCCGGCGCAGGGCCCGGTCGCTGCGCCAGTCCTTGGCCAGTTCCACGGCGGAGCGGACCAGGTTGCCCTGGTGCTTTTCCAGCTTGGCCTCGAAGCGCTCGAAGAGAGTGAAGGCGTCGGCGGTGCCGCCGGCAAAGCCGGCCAGGATGCGGTCGTTGTAGAGGCGGCGCACCTTGCGCGCCGTGGCCTTGACGACGATGTTGCCCAGGGTCACCTGGCCGTCGCCGCCCATGGCGACGGAGGCGCCGCGGCGCACCGAGAGGATGGTGGTGCCGTGATACTGTTCCATGCGGTTTCTTCAGTTCGGGAAAGAAGGGGAAATGCGCTGCCGCCCGCGCCACGGCGGGGCGGCAGGCTGCCAATTCACTTGCGGGCCGGCTCGATGCGGGCCACCGCATTGACCCCCACCACCGCCAGCAGCTCGAACACCAGGCGGTTGGTGTTGCGGATGATGACCGCCTTGCCGGCGGATTTGCAGGGGGTCAGCATATTCACCAGGGCGCCGGCGCTGACGAAGTCGATGCGCACCACGGCGGTGAAATCCAGGACCACCGGGTCCCGGCTTTCGGCGAAATCCTTGAGGTCGTTGAAGCGGGCGTTTTTCAGTTCGCCGCTGAGACGGTAGGCCTCGTCGCCCTCGCTGCCGTCCGTACAGTCCGGACACTGGGCGGCGGCCACCGGGGTGGCCTGGACCCGGGCCGGGTCCCAGGAGGGGGGCGACACTTCGAAGGTGACGGCGTAATCCACCGCCCGCTCCTCGAACTGTTCCTGGCGGCCGGCCCGTTGCAGCAGTTCCAGCTGCAGCAGCCAGCACTGGGGATTCTCGGCCTTGCCGGTGACCGCGGCGGCGGCCAGCAGGCCTTCCAGGGCCTCGATGCCGGCCAGTTCCAGCACCTGCTTGCGCTTGGCCGACTGCTGCAACAGCTTGAGGAAGCGCTCGGCCCCGGCATCGTCCAGCTGCTGCACCTTGGACAGGTCCAGGCGCTGCTTCTGGTTCTTCTCCAGGGCATCGGCCAGGATGCCGAAGGCGGCGTGGTTGCTGCCTTCCATGGCGCCCTTGAAGAGGGTGGTGGGCGTGCCGCCGGCCACCACCGCCTCGGCCTTCTTGGTATCGCACCAGGCCGGCGGGGATCGCTCGAAAATGCGGGCGAAATCCAGTTCCAGGTTTTCGAAGGCGGCCTTGTCGCCGTGCAGCTGATAGAAATCGAACAGCATCATCCACAGGCGGATGGCCGTGGGGCCGGAACGGTAGCGGCCCACCGCGTCTTCCAGGGTGGCCTTGGCGACGCCTTCCTGGCCGTTGGCGTAGAGCACGGCGGCCTGTTCCACCACGGCTTCCAGGGGATCGCTTTCGTTATCCAGCTCGATGCCGCCGGATTCCAGGTCGCCGAGGGAGAAGCCGGTGAAGTCCAGGGACATGGAATCCACGGCCGGGGCGGCCTTGGAGGGAGTTTCGAGGGGCGCGGCGGCGGGCGCGGCAGGAGCCCCGGCGGGCTGGGGCGCGGCGGCCGGGGTCGGCGCCGGTACCTTGACCATGCGGGCTTCGGGAACCTTGTTGTCTTCGCGACTCTTCTTGAACAGCGAGAAAATCATGGCCTGCTTTCAGTGGGCAGCAAAACGCCGCAGCAGTATATAACGACTAGCTTATGACTTTTATCACACTACGCCGTCATGCCGCAATCCGGGGAAAACCGCGCGCCAGCAGGGCGCTGGCGGCCCCCAGGAGAACCAGCAGCAGGGCCAGCACCGGGCCGAAGGGCTGATCCAGGACCAGGGCCAGGGCGAAGGCCAGCAGGTGGGCCAGGCCGCCCAGGAGGGCGCCCAGCCACAGGGCGGCACGCCAGCTGCGGGCCCAGGGGGCGGCGGCCAGGGGGGGGATGAAGACCAGGGCGAAGGCGGCCATGACGCCGACGCTGGTGGTGGCCAGGGCCAGGACGCCGGCCACCACCAGGTCGAAGGCCAGGTGCAGGCGGCGGCTGGAGCGGCCCCGGGCCCGGTAGAAGTCCGGATAGAAATGGGACAGCAGCAGGGGCCGGGAGAGCCAGCGCAGCAGGGGCACGGCCACGGCGAAGGCGCCCAGGGCGGCGAGGAAATGGCTGCGGTCGGTGAAATAGAGCTGGCCGTCGAAGAGGGCATGGCCCAGGCGCTCGGCCAGAGGCAGGTTGGCCGCCAGCAGCACGGCGGTGCCCCAGCCGGCCAGCAGCAGCATGGCGTAGGCGGCGCCCCGGGTGGCTTCGGCCGCCTCCTCGAAGGCGTTTTTCACCGCCGCCGCCAGGAAGGCCGCAGCCGGCCCGCCCAGGACCAGGGGCAGGGCCAGGGCTGCCGCCGAAAGGCTGCCGGCAGCGGCCATCTGGGCGTAGGAGAGGGCCGCCAGCCACTCGCCGCGCAGGCGCAGGTAGGCGCCGCAGAGGGGCAGCAGCAGGGCGAAGACCAGGCCGGTGAGGCAGGGCCAGAGAAAGAGGGGGTCGGACAGCAGTTCCAGGTTCATGGCCGCGGCCCTCCCGGCAGGCGCACCACCCGCTGGCAGGCGGCGGCGACGAAATCGTCGTCATGGCTGACCAGGACGATGCCGGCGCCGGCCGCCGCCCGGGCGGCGATGGCGGCTCCCAGGGCGGCCACGCCCTGGGGGTCCAGGTTGTTGGTGGGTTCGTCGAGCAGGATCACGTCCGCCGGCGCCTGCAGGCAGGCCCACAGGTGCAGGAATTGCAGTTGGCCGCCGGAAAGCCGGTCCAGGCGCTCATCCAGGCGAGCCGCCAGCCAGGGCGGCAGACCGGCGGCGCTGGCGCCGGTAAGGGCCAGCAGCTCCCGGCCGTTGAGGGGGATGCCGGCCACCGCCGGCTGGCGCTGGGTCTGCCAGGAGATTTCCACCCCCGGCGCCAGGTCGACGCTGCCAGCAAAACGCCGGCCGGCGCCGGCCAGGACCGAGAGCAGGGTGCTCTTGCCCGAACCGTTGGGCCCCGCCAGCCCCAGCACCTCGCCCCGGGCCAGGGTGAAATCCACCGGCCCCACCACGGGCCGGCCGTAGCCGGCGACGAGGGCGGCAACGCTGAGCAGGGGATGGGCGGAGGCAATGGGCATGGAGGGTTCAGCGCAGGGCGGCCAGGAGGCGGTTCACCGTGTCGTCGAAAAGGGAGAACAGGTCCTTGGCCTCGGCCGTGCCGCCCACGGTGAAGGGCAGGATCACGGCGGGGATGCCGGCCTTGTCGGCGATCCAGCGGGAGGGGGCATCATACTGGTAAGCGGGCCGCAGGACCATGCGCCCCGGGTTGTGCTGCTGCCGCGCCAGCACTTCCGCCAGGTAGCCGGAAGACGGCTCCATGCCCGGCTTCTGCTCCAGCACGCCGACCTGCTTCAGGCCGAGCCAGGCATTGAGGTAGGGGAAGGCGTCGTGCTGCACCAGTACCGGCACGCCCTTGAGCGGGGCGGCCTTGGCTTCCCAGCGGGCGATGGCGGCCTTCCAGCGTTCGGCGAAGCTGCGGTAGCCGGCCTGGTAGGCCTGGGCCTGGGCCGGGTCCAGCAGGGCCAGGCGCTCGGCCAGGGCCTCGCCGATCTTCAGGTAGAGGCGCGGATCGGTCTGGATGTGGGGATTGCCGCCGGCATGGACGTCGCCGTGGGAGCGGTCCAGCACTGCCGGCACTTCGCGCAGGGTGACGTAGCGGGCCGCCTCGAAATAGCCGGGCTGGCCGCTCTGGATCGCCGGATTGCCCGACTCCCGCTGCACCAGGGGCAGCCAGCCCACCTCCAGCTCGGCGCCGGTGGCCACCAG
The DNA here is from genome assembly GCF_004217225.1 of Azospira oryzae. GTDB lineage: Bacteria > Pseudomonadota > Gammaproteobacteria > Burkholderiales > Rhodocyclaceae > Azospira > Azospira oryzae. The sequence continues at coordinate 773,380 of NZ_SHKM01000002.1, read as the reverse complement.
CAGCTGGGCATTGCGGCCCCGGGCGATGAGGGAGGGCTTGGCCTCGATGCGATGGGGGTCCTGCAGGCCGTTGGTGGCGGCCACCACATTGACCTTGTCGCCGCCGATCTCCTTCACCAGGGCCGCCCATTCGGGCACCGTGGCCAGCACATTGAGCGCCGCCTGGGCCGGCAGGGTGAAAGCCAGGAGCAGTAAAACAATCAGTCGTTGCATGGAAATTCCTTTCAGCCGGCGAAGGGGCAAACCCCACTCCGCCAAAAAATTCAGATCACGCAAAAAGCCGCGCCAGTGCCGGCCAGGCTAGGCGCGAGGGGCCGCCGTGTGCTGTTGCACACAAGGCCCCGAGTAACGAAGCATCGCCGGCGCCAGCGTGGTTTTTAAAATTTGTGGGCGCCGTGGGTGCCTAGACTCTGGATGTATTGCAGGAACACCTGGTTGTCCGTCTCCCCCAGCCCGGACTGGTCCCGCGCCAGCTGCAGGCGGAAGCGGGAGAACTCGCTGGGGCTGTAGTCGAACATGACGCTGTTGCGGGTCGGGTTGTGGCTGGCCATGATCGGGAAGTCGGAACCGCTGAGGATGCCGTTCTTCGCCAGGCCGATGTCCACCGTGCCGTAATCGAGGCGGTCGTGGCGCAGGCCGGCGCGCCAGCGCGGCATGAACTGGTACACCCCTTGCAGGTACCAGCCGGACTGCTTGCTCTCGTAGCTGCCGCTGCAATCGCCGCCGCAGGCGCCGGCGGCCGAGTTGCTGGCCAGGGTGCCGCTTTCGGTGCGGCGGAAGTACTCGCCCTGGAGGGTGAAGTTGGTGACGCTGGGGTTGCCGTTGGGTGCCCACTTCCACACCCCGTCCAGAATCCACAGGCGGCTCTTGCCGCTGAAGGTGTCGTCCACCGCCGCCCCCAGGCTGTCCGTGTCCTGGTAGGTACGGTCCTTGGGCGAGGTGCCCAGGTAGGAGAGGCCGGCGCGCCAGGCGTTGCTGGGGCCCACGTCGCCGCCCAGGTGGGCGAAGAGGACGCCGGTGGTGGTGCCGTTCTTGTTGCGGTCGGTGCTGGGGAAGGACTGGCCGCGGCCGGCTTCGGCACCGATCTCGAAGAAGGTCTCGGTGGGCGCCAGCCAGCGCAGCTGCACCCCGTCCTGGCCGAACTGGTTGCCGAGGAAGGCCTTGTAGGCCAGGGGCGCATCGACGAAGTCCCAGGCGTGGGCATGCTGCTCGTTGAGATAGCCGAGGCTGGAGAAGAAGCGGCCGGCCTTGAAGTTGAAGCCGCGGCCCAGGCCCAGGCTCTCGATGTAGGCGTTTTCCATGTCCACGCCGCCTTCGGGCTTCAGGGCGGCGATGGCGACGCCGCGCCAGTTGGGGTCCACGTTGGCGCTCAGCACCAGCTCGGTCTCGCCCAGGCTGAAGCTGCGGCTGCCGGGGCCCACTTCGCCCAGGGTCGGGGTGAAGCCGGTGATCTGGTAGCTGTTGGGGTCCTTCTTCAGATTGTTGTAGGTGCCGGTGAGGATGAGGGAGATTTCCGGGTTGAAGGCATTGGCCCGCACCGGTTCCCGGCTGCGGGAGGCCTGGGCGCTCTCGGCGCTGGCCTTGGCCTCGCCGGCGGTGGCGCTGGCATCCACCGCCGTCCTCTCGGCCTTGACGGCCTTGGTTTCAGCCTGGGCCAGGCGCCCTTCCAGGGCGGCGATGCGCTGCTCGTAGGCGCGCTGCATCTGCTGCAGCTGCTCGCGCATCTGCTTCATTTCCCGGGCCACGTCGGCATCGGGAGCGGCCTGGGCGGCGCCGGCGGCCAGGGCAAACGAAACGGCCAGGGCCAGGGGGGTGTAACGGGGAGTGAACATGGTCTACCTCAATTCAAATCTGACAACGACGGGACAGCGACGGCCGCCCGCCCCGGGCCGGAGAGGCAAGGGGGATGCGGCTCTTCATGGCTCGTTGCTCAGGATCGAGGCGGGGCGCCCTGGCGGGGCAGGGGGGTCGGTAGATGGCGCCAGCGGGGCTCGCTGGCGATGGCCGGCTCGAAAGCGGCCAGGGACAAGGGCAGGGGAGCAGCCGTCGCAGCCAGGGGCGTCGCGTGGCCGCCCAGGTGCAGACAGACGAGACAGGACTCAGCCGCCAGGCCGGCCCCCTCCTCGCCCTGCAGGTGGCTGGCCAGGTGCAGCAGCCACACCGCCGCCAGCAACAGGGGCAGCAGGGCCAGCCAGCGGACGAGGCGGGCGGGGGGGCGGCAGCGCGGCGCCGGCATCATGGCGGTTTAGACGGCCAGCCCGTCGGCATCGCGGACGCCGCCGCAGAACATGGTGAAGGCCTTCTCCACGTTGTCCTTGGCGAAGTTGCGCACGATGAACACCAGCCGGGTGCTGCGGTCGTTGAAGGGTGCGGCTTCCGGCCAGGCATCCAGCACCAGGGTCGGGTAGCGGGTGTGCTGCACGCAATGCACCACCCGGGGCTGCGCCTCCCCGGCCACGTGCACCAGGCCCTTGACCCGCAGGATGCGGTCGCCGCAGGTGGCCAGCAGCACGTCCAGGGCTTCGAGGAAATCGCCCCAGTGCAGGGGCTCGGCAAAGCGCAGGGTGAAGGCGTGCACCAGGGCGTCGTGGCGGTTGGGATCGTGGTCGTGGCCGCTGTGGTTGGCCCGGGTCGCCTTGACCGCTTCCTCCGCCAGCCAGCGGGCCACTTCCGGCGCCTTGGCGGCGGCGTTGAAGGTGCCGCTGTCGAGGAACCAGGCGGCGTCGGCCCGGCCCTGCACCACCAAATGGCGCGGCGCGCCGGGGTTGAGGCGCTGCAGGCGGCGCTCCAGCCGCGGCAGGGCCCCGGGATCGGCGAGCAGGTCGGTCTTGGTCAGCAGCAGGCGGTCGGCCATGGTGACCTGCTTCACCGCCTCGAAGTGGCGCGACAGCTGGCCCTCGGCATGGGTGACATCCACCGCCGTGATGACGCCGTCGGTACGGTAGCGCTCGGCGATGAAGAAGTCTTCCATCAGGGTATGCATCACCGGCGCCGGATCGGCCAGGCCGGTGGTCTCGATCAGCACCCGCTTGAGGGCCTTGATTTCGCGCCGCTGGGCGCGCATGGCCAGGTCCTTCAGGGCCCGCACCAGGTCGCCGCGCACGGAGCAGCAGAGGCAGCCGGAGTCGAGCAGCACCAGGTTCTCGTCCACCTTTTCCACCAGATGGTGGTCCAGGCCGGTCTCGCCGAACTCGTTGATGAGCACGGCCGTATCGGCCATCTCCGGCTGGCGCAGGAGGTGGTTGAGCAGGGTGGTCTTGCCGGCGCCGAGGAAGCCGGTGAGGACGCTGACGGGAACGCGGCGGTCCATGGTCTTATGCGCTCACCAGGGCTTGCCGATGCACTGGCGCAGGCCCTTCTCGAAAATGTCCCGGGGCAGGTTGCGGCCGATGAAGACGATGCGCGACTCCCGCGCCTCGTTCTCGGCCCAGGGCCGGCCCACGTTGGTGGCCACCAGCATGTGCACCCCCTGCAGGATGATCTGGTGGGCCTGGCCGGTCACTGCCAGGAGGCCCTTGTAGCGCAGCATGTCCTCGCCGTAGACCTGCACCAGGGCGCCGAAGAATTCGTCCAGGCGGGCCGGGTCGAACTCGCCGTGGGTGGTGAAGGCGAAGCTGCTGATGGCGTTGTTGTGGTGATGGTGGTGGCCGCTGGCGAGGAAATCCGGCTCCCGCTCCAGCACCGACTCCAGGGAGAAGCTGTTCACGTCCAGCAGGGCCGCCAGGTCCACGCCCTGGCCCTGGAGCGTCTCGTAGATGGCGGCGCGGCCGTTGATGTCCACCAGGCGGGCGATCAGGGCGGCCTTCTCGGCCTCGCTCACCAGGTCGGTCTTGGTCAGCAGCAGGCGGTCGGCGAAACCCACCTGCTCCTGGGCGATCTCGTGCTGGTCCAGCTGCGCCATGGCGTGCTTGGCATCCACCAGGGTGAGGATGGCGTCCAGGCGGTAGGCCTGGGCCACTTCCGGCTCCACCAGGAAGGTCTGGGCCACCGGGCCCGGGTCGGCCAGGCCGGTGGTCTCGATCAGCACCCGGTCGAAATGCAGGGTGCCGTTGGCGCGCTTTGCCACCAGCTCGCCCAGGATGCGGGTGAGGTCGCCGCGCACGGTGCAGCAGATGCAGCCGTTGTTCATCTCCACGATCTGCTCTTCGCTTTCCAGCAGCAGGTCGTTGTCCACTCCCACTTCGCCGAATTCGTTTTCGATGACGGCGATGCGCTGGCCGTGGGCTTCCTTGAGGATGCGGTTGAGCAGGGTGGTCTTGCCGCTGCCGAGGAAGCCGGTGAGCAGGGTGACGGGAAGGCGGGGATCGGTGGTGAGCATGGCGGCTTTCAGGGCTGGGCGGCGGCGCAGGCGGGGCACTGGCCGTGGAGATCCACTTCCATGCGGGCCAGGCGGAAGCCGGCGGGGAGTTCGGGGGCGGCGGGGGGCGGCGCATCCAGGCAGAAGATGCGGCCGCAGGCTTCGCAGCGGAAATGGGCGTGGGCGATGTGTTCGGCGGCGGGGCCGGTAGCGGAGTAGCGGAAGACCCGGGAGGCATCGGTGGCCTTGGCCGCCAGGCCGGCGGAGACCAGCCAGTCCAGGGCCCGGTAGAGGGTGACCCGGTCGCCGGCCAGGGGGCCCAGGGCCTTTTCCACCTCCAGGTGGGTCAGGGGCCCGGCGGCGCCCCGCAGCAGGGCCAGCACCTGGACCCGGGCCGGCGTCACCCGGGCGCCGGCGGCGCGGATGGCGGCGGCCGCCTGGACGGCGGGAGCGGCGGCGGAATCGGTCATGGCGTCAGGCGCCCGAGGTGCACGGGCGCGGCGGGAATTGGCGGGAGGGCCATTAGAGCACAACACTATTGCAACTGCAATTGTGTTGCACTTACTCCGCCGCCGCCTCCTTGCCGGCCTTGCCCTTCACCGCCTCGAAGCGGGCCAGGGTGCGTTGGCGGGCCAGATTGTGGTCCACCACCGGCGCCGGGTAGTCGCGGCCGATGATGACACCAGCAGCCTGCTGCTCCAGGGGGGCCATGCGCCAGGGAGCGTGGATGTGCTTGTCCGGCACCCCGGCCAGCTCCGGCACGTAGCGGCGGATGAAGCGGCCCTGGGGATCGAATTTTTCCGACTGGGTGATGGGGTTGAAGATGCGGAACCAGGGCTGGGCGTCGCAGCCGGTGGAGGCGGCCCATTGCCAGCCGCCGTTGTTGGCTGAGAGGTCGAAGTCCAGCAGCAGGTCGGCGAAATGCTGTTCCCCCAGGCGCCAGTCCAGGCCCAGGTCCTTGGTCAGGAAGGAGGCCACCACCATGCGCAGCCGGTTGTGCATCCAGCCGGTCTGGGCCAGCTGGCGCATGGCCGCATCCACCAGGGGATAGCCGGTACGGCCCTCCCGCCAGGCCGCCAGCAGGGCGGGGGCCTCGTCCCACAGCACCCGGTCGAACTCGGGCTTGAAGCAGCCGTCCGGCAGTTGGGGGAAACGGTCCAGCACCATAAAATAGAAGTCGCGCCAGATCAGCTCCGAAAGCCAGGTGGCGGCGCCGGGGCCGCCGCTGCGCCAGGCCTCGCCCGCCAGCTGGCGGATGGAGAGGCAGCCGAAGCGCAGATAGACGGAGAGGTAGGAGACGCCCTTCACCGCCGGAAAATCCCGCTGCTCGGCGTATCGCTCCAGGCGCTGGCGGAAGTCCTGCCAGCGGGCGGCGCCGCCACTCATGCCGGGGACGACGCCGATGCGCTCAAGGTCCGTCGGCAAAAAGCCGATATCTGCCAGTGAAGGCACCCCGCCGCCGTCCGGGGGCGGGGCCAGGTGCCCGCTGTAGCGATCCACCGGATAGGGACGGACATGAAAATCCTCCAGTTTCCCCAGCCAGCAGTTCTTGTAGGGCGTGAACACGGTGTAGGGCGTGCCGCCCTTGGTCAGGACCTCGTCGCCGTCGAAGACGGCCTGGTCCTTGAACAGGTGCAGGGCGATGCCGTCCCGCTCCAGGTCGGCGGCCACCGCCGCGTCCCGGGCCTTGGCCCGGGGCTCGTAGTCCCGATTGGCGAACACCGCCGCCACGCCCAGCTGGCGCGCCAGGGCGGCAATTTCCGCGGCCGCCGGGCCGTGGCGCACCATGAGGCCGCCGCCCTTGGCCTGGAGGGCCACATGGAGTTCCGCCAGGGATTCCCGGATGAAATCGACCCGCCGGTCGCTGCGCCCGGGCAGGGCCTCCAGGATGTCGCTGTCGAAGACGAAGGCGCACCACACCCGGCGCGCCGACTTCAGCGCGTGGTAGAGGGCGGCGTGGTCGTAATCGCGTAGATCACGGCGGAACCAGACAAGGGCGGATTCAAGCATAATGGCAATCGATTCAGGCGCGGCGGAGCAGTGCCGCCCCCACAGGGAAGGGGCTTCCGGGTTCGACGGCCGGAAGGTGCGCCAGATGTTAGCTCTAAATACTCCAGTCGGCGAAGAGGCGTGCGACAGACACGCCTGATCTCAGGAAGGGATCAATGGAAGCGCAAGGACTCGATTTCACCTACGACCCCGAAAGTCGTAGCCTGGTCGCCAGCTTTACTCCGGAAGCAGGAGTGGCGCCCCCCACGGTAGACGTCCCCTGGCTCGAAGAACGCATCGCCGAGCTCGGCCACGGCGCCCTGCGGCGCAATGCGGCCGCCCTCGGCGTGCTCGCCGACAGCATCAAGGGCGCCCGCCCGGTGGCGGCCCTGGCGGTGGCCGAGGCGGTGGACGCCAAGGCCGAGGTCAGCGTCGCCGGCGACAAGATGGCCGCCTTCCTCAGCATCACCCCGCCCCAGGGCGGCGCCCCCATCGACGCCGCCGCCATCCGCCGGGCCCTGGCCCAGCAGGGCGTCACCACCGGCATCCGGGAGTCCGCCATCGCCCAGGCCCTGGCCCTGGGCCAGGCCGACAACCTGCTCATCGCCGAGGGCCGGGCCCCGGTCCACGGCGAGGACGGGCGCATCGAGGTGCTGGTGCCGGAAAGCCGCAGCCGGGTGCCCCAGGTCAACGAAAAGGGCCTCATGGACTACCGCAACCTGGGGGAAATCCTCACGGTACACGCCGGCCAGGCCGTCATGCAGCGCATTCCCGCCACCCCCGGCACCCCGGGGGAAACCGTTTCCGGGGCCGTGATCCCGGCCCTGGCGGGCAAGGAGACCATGTTCTCCCCCAACCTCTCCGGCGTCGCCCCGGACCCGGCGGACCCCAACAAGCTGGCCGCCGCCATCACCGGCCAGCCGGTGCGCACCCGGGAAGGGGTGATCGTCGAGCCCACCTACACGGTGAATGAAGTCACCATCAATTCGGGCAACATCGACTTCGACGGCGCCGTCACGGTCAAGGGTGACGTCCAGGCCGGCATGACCATCCGCGCCAGCGGCGACATCGAGATCGGCGGCACGGTGGAGGCGGCGGTCATCGTCGCTGGCGGCGACATCGTCATCAAGGGCGGCGCCATCGGCTCAGGCGGCCGCAAGGACGCCCAGGGCAACGAAATCCCCTCCTACATCCAGTGCGGCGGCAGCTTCACCGCCACCTACGTGCAGCAGGCCAAGGTGGAGGCGGGCGACAGCATCTTCATCGACGACGTGGCCATGCAGAGCAATCTCATCGCCATCAACCAGATCGTCGTCGGCCACAAGCAGCGGGGCCACATCATCGGCGGCCGGGCCCAGGCCACCCTGCTGGTGAAGGCCAAGGTGATCGGCTCCGGCGCCCACATCGGCACGCGCATCGACATCGGCCTGGACCCCAAGCTGCGGGCCCAGCAACAGCGCCTGGTGCTGCACCGGCAGCAGGTGGAGGAGCAGCTGGCCCAGGTGGTCAAGCTGCTGGAGCTGGCGGCCAAGCTGCCGGAACGGGTGCCGCCGGAGACCCTGAAGCGGGCCCGCATCACCCGGGAATCCCTGCTACGCACCCTGACCCGCCTGGGGGAGGAGGAAACCCTGCTGCAGGAACAGCTGCGCCTGGCCCAGAACGCCAAGGTCATCGCCGAGCAGGCGGTGTACGAGGGCATGGAGGTCCATTGCGGCCTGCTGCACTACACCCTGGTGGGAGACAAGGCCCACGGGCTGCAGGTGCGGGTGGCGGAAGGGGCCCTGGAGGCCGACCAACTGGCCCGGGGCAAGAGCTGAGCAGGACGCCCATGCCAGGACCCGTTCCGGGGTAAAATCCGCCCTGCCATGGACAGCGTCAATCTCACCGACCACTTCCTCATCGCCATGCCGGCGATGGACGATCCCTATTTTTCCCGCGCCCTCGTCTACGTCTGCGAGCACAACGACCAGGGCGCCCTCGGCATCGTCGTCAACAAGCCCCTGGACATGCCCCTGCAGGACCTCTTCGAGAAGGTGGACATTCCCCTCGACGCCGCCGGCCTGAACAACCTGCCGGTGTATTTCGGCGGCCCGGTGCAGACCGACCGGGGCTTCGTCCTGCACCGGCCGGTGGGCCAGTGGCAATCCACCCTGGCGGTCAACGACGAGGTGGGCCTCACCAGCTCCCGCGACATCCTGGTGGCCATGGGCCGGCAGGGCCAGCCCAGCGAAGTGCTGGTGACCCTGGGCTACGCCGGCTGGGGCGCCGGCCAGCTGGAAAGCGAACTGGCCCAGAACGGCTGGCTCACCGTGCGCGCCGATCCCTCCATCGTCTTTTCCCTGCCGCCGGAAGAACGCCTGGCCGCCGCCATGCTCGCCCTGGGCATTGACTTCGCCCATCTGGCCGAGGACGCCGGGCATGCCTGAGGCTGCCGTCGGCTCCCCTTCCGCTCCGACCGGCACGGTCCTGGCCTTCGACTTCGGCGAGAAGCGCATCGGCGTCGCCGTCGGCGAGCCCCAGGTCAAGCACGCCCATCCCCTGACGGTGATCCACGCCCAGTCCAACCAGGAACGTTTCGCCGCCATCGCCGCCCTCATCGCAGAATGGCGCCCCACCTTGCTGGTGGTCGGCCTGCCGGTCAGTCTGGACGGCAATCCCCACGGCATGACGGCCCGCTGCACCCGCTTCGCCAACCAGCTGAAGGGCCGCTTCGCCCTGCCGGTGGCCTTCGCCGACGAACGCCTGACCTCCCTCGACGCCAACGAGCGCCTGCGGGAAACCGGCCACAACGCCAAATCCGCCAAGCAGCACCTGGACGCGGTGGCGGCCCAACTCATTCTGCAAGCCTATTTCGACACTTCCGACCCTTTCTCCGAACCTGCCGCCCATGCCTGAAGCCATTCCCACCCAGCTCCCCGACGCAGAACTGCAACTCGCCAGCCTGGCCGAGCAACTGCGCCCCCACCTCACTCCCGACACCGCCCTGGTGGGCATCTACTCCGGCGGCGCCTGGGTCGCCGAGCGTCTCAAGCAGCTGCTCGACATTCGCGAGGAAGTGGGCCAGATCGACGTCTCCTTCTACCGCGACGACTTCGCCGAGAAGGGCCTGCATCCCCAGGTGCGCCCCAGCCACATCCCCTTCGAGGTGGAAGGCCGGCCCCTGATCCTGGTGGACGACGTGTTGTACACCGGCCGCACCACCCGGGCCGCCATCAACGAGCTGTTCGACTACGGCCGCCCGGCCCGGGTCGAACTGGCGGTGCTGGCCGACCGGGGCGAGCGGGAGCTGCCCATCGAGCCCGGCTACTGCGTCTGGGAAGTGGACCTGGAAGAAGGTGAAGAATTGATCCTGGGCCGGGAGGAATCCGGCCGCCTGTTCTGGAAAATGGGGAGGAACGACCGTGGCTGAGATGCTCACCCAGAGCCGTCTGAATCCGCAGCTCGACGCCGAGGGCAAGCTGCAGCACCTGCTGTCCACCGAGGGCCTGCCCCTGCCGGTGATCACCCAGATCCTGGACACCGCCGAGAGCTTCCTCGAGGTCTCGGACCGGGATGTGAAGAAGGTGCCCCTGCTGCGCGGCAAGAGCGTCTTCAACCTCTTCTTCGAGAACTCCACCCGTACCCGCACCACCTTCGAGATCGCCGCCAAGCGCCTCTCGGCGGACGTCATCAACCTGGACGTATCCCGCTCCTCCACGGCCAAGGGCGAGACCCTGCTCGATACCATCGACAACCTCTGCTCCATGCACGCCGACATGTTCGTGGTGCGCCACGCCACCTCCGGCGCCCCCTTCCTCATCGCCGAGCACTTGAAGCGCATCGGCCGGGACGACATCCACGTGGTGAACGCCGGCGACGGCCGCCATGCCCACCCCACCCAGGGGCTGCTGGACATGTACACCATCCGCCACTACAAGAAGGATTTTTCCAACCTGACGGTGGCCATCGTCGGCGACATCCTCCATTCCCGGGTCGCCCGCTCCGACCTGCATGCCCTGCGCACCCTGGGCTGCGGCGAAATCCGCGCCATCGCGCCGAAGACCCTGCTGCCCGGCTACCTGGAAAACCTGGGGGTGAAGGTCTTCCACGACATGAACGAAGGCCTCAAGGACTGCGACGTGGTGATCATGCTGCGCCTGCAGAACGAACGCATGAACGGGGCCCTGCTGCCCTCCGCCGGCGAGTATTTCAAGCGCTACGGCCTGACGCCGGAAAAGCTGGCCCTGGCCAAGCCCGACGCCATCGTCATGCACCCGGGCCCCATGAACCGGGGCGTGGAAATCGACTCGTCCGTGGCCGACGGGCCCCAGGCGGTGATCCTCAACCAGGTCACTTTCGGCATCGCCGTGCGCATGGCGGTGATGGGCATCCTCGCGGGGAACTGAACACCATGAACATCAGCATCAAGAACGGCCGCCTCATCGACCCCAAGAACGGCATCGACGCCCGGCAGGATCTCTTCATCGCCGACGGCCGCATCGCCGCTGTCGGCCAGGCCCCCGCCGGCTTCGTCCCTGAGCGGGAAATCGACGCCGCCGGCTACGTGGTCTGCCCCGGCCTGATCGACCTTTCCGCCCGCCTGCCGAGCCTGGAGGCGGAGCTGGCCTGCGCCGCCGCCAACGGCATCACCACCGTGGTCTGCCCGCCGGACACCCGGCCGGTGCTGGACGAGCCGAGCCTGGTGGAACGCCTGATCCAGCGCGCCGAAGCCCTGGGCCTGGCCCGGGTGCTGCCCCTGGGCGCCCTCACCAAGGGCCTGCAGGGCCAGACCCTGGCCAGCATGGCCGGCCTCGCCAGCGCCGGCTGCGTCGCCTTCTCCCAGGCCAGCCAGCCCGTCACCGACCTGCAATCCCTGTACCGGGCCATGCAGTACGCCGCCACCTACGACTTCGCCGTCTGGCTGCGGCCCCAGGATTACCAGCTGGCCAAGGACGGCGTCGCCCACGACGGCGAAATGGCCGCCCGCCTGGGCCTGGCCGGCATCCCCGTGGCTGCCGAGACGGTGGCCATCGCCACCCTGATCGAACTGGCCAAGAGCACCGGCGTGCGCCTGCACCTGATGCGCCTCTCCTCCGCCGCCGGCGTCGCCATGGTGCGCGAGGCCAAGGCCCGGGGCGTCGCCGTCAGCTGTGACGTGGCCGCCCACCACCTGCACCTGGCGGAAGAGGACATCGGCTACTTCAACGCCCAGGCCCGCTTCGACCCGCCCCTGCGCTCCGTGGCGGACCGGGCAGCCCTGCGCTTCGGCCTGGCCGAAGGCGTGATCCAGGCGGTCTGTTCCGACCACACGCCGATGGAGGCGGACGGCAAGCAGGTGCCCTTCGGCGAGGCGGAAGTGGGGGCCCGGGGCCTGGAACTGCTGCTGCCCCTGGTGCTGGCCTGGGCCCGGGAGGACGGACTGTCCCTGGGTACGGCCCTGGCCCGGGTCACCAGCGACGCCGCCGCCGTCATCGGCCGCAGCGACCTGGGCCACCTGGCCGTAGGTGCCGTGGCCGACGTCTGCGTCTTCGACGCCGAGACGGAATGGACCATCACTCCGGACGCCTTTACCAGCGTGGGCCGCAACAGCCCCCTGGCGGGACGCACCATGAGCGGCCGCATCCAGGCCGTGGTGGCCGGCGGCCGGCTGCTCTAGACATTCTCCGGCAGGCGGGCACCGCAACGGCCGCCCCGCCTGCCTCTCCGGGCAGGTCCCTGCCCGGCTCCCATTCCCGCTCTAGCAGCACTCCAGTTCGGCCCGCTGCAGCAACTGCAGCCCTTCCGCATCGTCGAATTTCTCGAACAGTTCCTCGATGTAGTAGGTATTGGAACAGACCAGATAGAGCAGGTCCTCCGTCGGCTCGCCGCTGTAGTAGCCCGGCGGGATCTTGGCGACGAAGTATTCCCAGTACTTGTTGGTGCGCTCCGGCCCCTCGTAGTGGTGCAGCACCCGGGCCACCACCGCACAGGCGTTGTGCCAGCAGTCGATACCCTCGAAGGAAACGTAACGGTCCGCCGCGGCGGCTGCTTGTTCTGACATGGCCCATCCTCCCCTGATTGCAATGATTGACAGCCCATTCTGGGGAGCCCGGCCCTGGGCGGACAAGGGCCCCTGCACCAACGGCAGGCTTCTTGCATGAACGACATCATTCCTGCACGAACGACGGAAAGCCGACATGGAAAGCCTGGAATACCTGCTGCAGAAGATGGACCCCGGCGTGGTCATGCTGGACCGGGAGGGCCGCATCCGCCAGCTCAATCCCGCCGCCCGCCAGTTGCTGCAACGCTACCATCCGGCCCTGGAGGGCCGCGCCGTGGTGGACCTGCACCCGGAGCCGAGCCGGCGCAAGATCGCCTGGCTGCTGCAGGAGGCCGCCGCGGGCGATACCCCGGTGCCGGTGACCATGACCATCAACACCCCCGACCGGCCCCTGCTGCTCAGCATCAGCCGCCTGGAAAGCAGCGACGGCGCTGGCGAAGCCGCCGCCGGCTTCTGCCTGCTGCTCTACGACTACCGGGGTCTCACCGCCCTGCCCCAGGCCGCGGCGGAAGAAGGGCGCCTGGCCAAGCTGCCGGTGCTTCTGCAGGGCGGCACCGCCCTGGTGGACCCGGCGGAGGTGGTGCACCTGCAGGCCGAGGGCCATTACGCCCGGCTGTACACCGCCCGGGAATCCTTCCTCTGCCACCTCAGCCTGGCCCAGCTGGAGCGGCGCCTGGACCCGGAACAGTTCCTGCGCATCCACCGCCGCCACCTCATCGCCGTGGCCCACGCCGCCCGCCTGGAGCGCCAGGAGGGACGGCCCTCGGTGGTGATGGCCACCTTTCCCGCCAGCCGCCTGCCCATCGGCCGCAGCCGGGCCGCGGCCGTGGCGGCCCGCCTCGGCTGGTAGCCGCCTGCGCTACAACAGGGAATCGGAGAAGGGAAAAAGTCAGGCGTCGGGCAGCAGGCGCTGCACCGCGTCGGCCGGCGGCTCGGCCACTTCCACCACCTTGCGCCGGGAGGTCTGGCCGCTCTTCAGGCTGACGGCGCTCTTGGACAGACCGAGGCGGTCGGCGACGAAGGCCAGCAGGGCCGCGTTGGCCTTGCCGTCCACCGGCGGCGCCGCCAGGCGGATCTTCAGGGCGTCGCCATGGAGGCCGCAGACCTCCGTCTTCTTCGCCCCAGGCTGGATGTGCAGGGTGAGGAGCAGGCGGCCGTCGCCGCCGCGCTGGTGGAACATCAGAAGAGCAGGGGCATGAGGGCGGCCTTGGCGTAGGCCAGCAGCATCAGCAGCACCTGGGCCAGGACGATGGCCACCAGGGGCGACAGGTCCACGTTGGCAATGGGCGGCACGATGCGGCGCAGGGGCTTGAGCAGCGGGTCGGTGAGGGCGTGGATGGGGCCGGCCAGGGGCGTATGGGGATTGACCCAGGAAATCACCGCCTGCACCAGCATGAGGACGATGGCCGCCATCACCGCCATGTGCAGCAGTTCGAAGAAGCCCATGGCCAGGGCCGCCGTGACCAGGGCGCCGGCGCCGAGGGCAGCGCCACCCTTGACCGCCAGCATGGCCGCCTTGACCGCGGCCTGCAGCAGCCAGGCCGGCACCAGGCTGGCGAAGTCCAGGCCGAAGAGGCCGGGAATCGCCCGGCGCAGGGGCAGCACCACCCAGTTGGTGGTCTGCAGAACGAAGTGGCCCAAGGGGTTCTTGAAGGAAACCCGGCGCCACTGCATGACGAAGCGCAGCAGCAGCAGATAGCCGAAGAAACTGGCGACCACGTCGAGCAGGAAATTGAGGATGTCGAGCAGCATGGTGGGTATCCGTTCGGTTAGGGGCTATGGGAGCGGGGCTCAGTCGGCGCCGAGCTGCTGGCCCAGTTCCACGCCCCGGGCTTCGGCCGCCTTGACGCCGGCGATGATGCCGGCCTTGACCCCGGCCGTTTCCATCACCGCCAGGGCGGCGGCGGTGGTGCCGCCCTTGGAGGTGACCCGCTCCCGCAGCACGCTGGCCGGGTCCGGCGACTGGGCCGCCAGCTGGGCGGCGCCGAGCACGGTTTCGATGGCCAGGCGGCGGGCCTGCTCGTCGTCGAAGCCCAGGTCCTTGCCGGCCTGTTGCAGGGCCTCGATGAAGAGGAAGACGTAGGCCGGGCCGCTGCCGGAAACGGCGGTGACCGCATCCATCTGGGACTCGTCGGCGAACCACACGGCACTGCCGACGGCCTCCAGCACGCGCTGGGCGGCGGCGCGGCCGGCGGCGTCCACTTCCGGCAGGGCATAGAGGCCGGTGACGCCGGCGCCGATCAGGGCCGGGGTGTTGGGCATGGTGCGCACCAGACGGCGGTGGCCGCCCAGCCAGCGGGAGAGGGAGGCCAGGTTGAGGCCGGCGGCGATGCTCACCACCAGCTGGTCCTTGAGATGGGGGCCGATGGGGGCGATGGCCTCCTTCATGCTCTGGGGCTTCACCGCCAGGACGATGACGTCGCAGTCCCAGGCCGCCGCCTCGGCGCCGGCAAAGGTGCGCACGCCGTAGGCCGCTTCCAGCTTGCTACGGTTGTCGGCGTTGAGCTCCACCACGGCGATGTCGCCGGCGGCGAAGCCCTTGTTCACCAGGCCGCCGATGAGGGCATTGGCCATGTTGCCGCCGCCGAGGAAAGTGATCTTCATGGGGAAAGTCCTTCTAGGTCTTGGAGTAATCGCGGGCACCGAAAATGGCGGTGCCGACGCGGACAATGGTGGCGCCTTCGGCCACGGCGGCCTCCAGGTCGTGGGACATGCCCATGGACAGGGTGTCCAGGACCAGGCCCTCGGCCCGCAGCTGTTCGTAGAACTGGCGCAGGCGGCGGCAGGGCTCGCGCTGGGCCGCTTCGTCTTCTGCCGGCGCCGGAATGGCCATCAGGCCGCGCAGGGTCAGGTTGGGCAGGGCCGCCACGGCCCGGCACAGCTCGGCCGCCTGGTCCAGGTCGCAGCCGCTCTTGCTGGCTTCGCCGGAGATATTCACCTGGACGCACACCTGCAGCGGCGGCAGGTCTGCCGGACGCTGCTCGGAAAGACGCTGGGCGATCTTCAGCCGGTCGATGCTGTGCACCCAGTCGAAGCGTTCGGCCACGGGCCGGGTCTTGTTGCTCTGCAGGGGGCCGATGAAATGCCATTCCAGATCGCTGTGCCCTGCGGCCCGCAGCTGGTCGATCTTGTCGCAGCCTTCCTGCACGTAGTTCTCGCCGAAGGCCCGCTGGCCGGCAGCGGCCGCCTCGACCACGCACTCCGCCGGCCAGGTCTTGGCCACGGCCAGCAGCGAGACCGCGGACGGATCCCGGCCGCAGGCGCGGGCAGCGGCGTCGATGCGGGCTTTGACAGCTTGCAGGTTGGCGAAAATAGGCGTCATAATCGGGCGCTAAAACATGGGCAATCGTGGCGCGAAAGTATAGCACCGCCGGGCCGGAGCGCCCGGCACCGGGCCGGCGCCGCCGCCCTGCTCCAGTGCGCGCCGGGCGCCCCGTTTAGCTCCCATTCACTCCCGTTTTCCGCCTCCAAGGACCGTTGATGGACATCACCGAACTGCTCGCCTTCGGCGTCAAGAACAAGGCCTCCGACCTGCACCTCTCCGCCGGCCTGCCGCCCATGATCCGGGTCCACGGCGACGTGCGCCGCATCAACCTGCCGGCCATGGAGCACAAGGACGTGCACGCCATGGTGTACGACATCATGAACGACGGCCAGCGTAAGACCTACGAAGAGAACCTGGAGTGCGACTTCTCCTTCGAAGTGCCCAACCTGGCCCGTTTCCGGGTCAATGCCTTCGTCCAGCACCGGGGCGCCGGCGCCGTCTTCCGGACCATTCCCTCCAAGGTGCTGAGCCTGGAGGACCTCAACGCGCCGAAGATCTTCAAGGAGATTTCCGAATTCCCCCGGGGCATCGTGCTGGTCACCGGCCCCACCGGCTCCGGTAAGTCCACCACCCTGGCGGCCATGGTGAACCACATCAACGAAAACGACTACGGCCACATCCTGACCGTGGAAGACCCCATCGAATTCGTGCACGAAGCCAAGAAGTGCCTCATCAACCAGCGGGAAGTGGGGCCCCACACCCTGTCCTTCAACAACGCCCTGCGCTCGGCCCTGCGGGAAGACCCGGACGTGATCCTGGTGGGCGAAATGCGCGACCTGGAAACCATCCGCCTGGCCATGACGGCGGCAGAAACGGGTCACCTGGTGTTCGGCACCCTGCACACTTCTTCCGCCGCCAAGACGGTGGACCGGATCATCGACGTCTTCCCCGCGGCGGAAAAGGAAATGATCCGGGCCATGCTCTCCGAATCCCTGCGCGCCGTCATTTCCCAGACCCTGCTGAAGACCAAGGACGGCAACGGCCGGGTGGCGGCCCACGAGATCATGATCGGCACCCCGGCCATCCGCAACCTGATCCGGGAAGCCAAGATCGCCCAGATGTATTCGGCCATCCAGACCGGCCAGCAGTTCGGCATGCAGACCCTGGACCAGAACCTCACCGACCTGGTGCGGCGCAACGTCATTTCGCCGGCGGAAGCCCGCACCAAGGCGGTCAACAAGGACATGTTCGGCGGCTAGGCGCCGGGGAAGAATTATGGAAAGAGATCAGGCACTCAAATTCATCCAGGACCTGCTGCGCCTCATGGTGCAGAAGAAGGGCTCGGACCTTTTCATCACCGCCGGTTTCCCCCCCGCCATCAAGGTGGACGGCAAGATGACCCCGGTCTCCAACCAGGCCCTGACGCCCCAGCACACGGCGGAACTGGCCCGCTCCATCATGAACGACCGGCAGGCGGCGGAATTCGAATCCACCAAGGAGTGCAACTTCGCCATCTCCCCCGCCGGCATCGGCCGCTTCCGGGTCAATGCCTTCGTCCAGCAGGGCCGCATCGGCGTCATCTGCCGTACCATCAACACCACCATTCCCCGTTTCGAGGACCTGGGCCTGCCGCCGGTGCTGAAGGACGTGGCCATGACCAAACGGGGCCTGGTGCTGTTCGTCGGCGGCACCGGCTCCGGCAAGTCCACCTCCCTGGCGGCCATGATCGGCTACCGCAACGAAAACTCCTACGGCCACATCATCACCATCGAGGACCCGGTGGAGTACGTGCACGAGCACAAGAACTGCATCGTCACCCAGCGCGAGGTGGGCGTCGATACGGACTCCTGGGAAATGGCCCTGAAGAACACCCTGCGTCAGGCGCCGGACGTGATCCTGATCGGCGAAATCCGCGACCGGGAGACCATGGAGCACGCCGTGGCCTTCGCCGAGACCGGCCACCTGGCCATGGGCACCCTGCACGCCAACTCCACCAACCAGGCCCTCGACCGGATCATCAACTTCTTCCCGGAAGAGCGGCGCCAGCAGCTGCTGATGGACCTCTCCCTCAACCTGCGCGGCATCGTCTCCCAGCGCCTCATCCCCCTCAAGGACGGCAAGGGCCGGGCGGCGGCCATCGAGGTCATGCTCAACTCGCCCCTGATCTCCGACCTGATCTTCAAGGGCGAGGTCACCGAGATCAAGGAGATCATGAAGAAGTCCCGGGAGCTTGGCATGCAGACCTTCGACCAGTCCCTCTTCGACCTCTACGAGGCCGGCCGCATCAGCTACGAGGACGCCCTGCGCAACGCCGACTCGGTGAACGACCTGCGCCTGCAGATCAAGCTGCACGGCAAGGAGTCGAAGGACCGGGACCTGGCGGCCGGCATCGGCCACCTGGACATCGTCTGATACGGGCGCAGCCCCAAAGAAAAACGGCGGAAATCTCCGCCGTTTTTTATTGCCTGCGCCCACCGTGGCGGCGCAGCGCAATGCTTACTCCCCGGACTCTTCCTCGCCCGGCTTCTTGCGCCGGTTGAAGCCGGCCACCATCTTGAACTGGTACAGGCGGCATTCCAGGGCCCCGTTGTAGAGGGGCGTCTTCTTGCCCGGCTTGAGGCCGACGCCCTTGGGCAGGGCCGGGTCGGCGGTGAGGAAGTAGCAGGTCCAGCCGGCGTACTTCTGCTTGAGGGCGGTGCCCAGCTGGGGATAGAAGGCCAGCAGGTTGTCCAGCTCCTCCAGCCGCTCGCCGTAGGGCGGGTTGCAGATCATGAGGCCGGCTTCGGGCGGCGGCGCCGCCTCCAGGATGTCGCCCACGGCCAGATCGACGGCCGGCAGCAGGCCGGCCCGGTCCAGGTTGGCCAGGGCCGAACGGTAGGCACTGGGGGACACGTCGCGGCCGAACAGGGTCGGCTTGCCGGCGGGCTTGCGCTCGCCCTGCACGGCGGCGTTCTTGAGGCGCTGCCACAGCTGGGCGTCGAAGCCCTTGAGGTTCTCGAAGGCGAAGCTGCGGCGGGCGCCGGGAGCGATGTTGCAGACCTGCTGGGCCGCCTCCAGGAGGAAGGTGCCGCTGCCGCACATGGGGTCCAGCAGCACGGTGCCCGGCTGCCAGCCGGCCAGACGCAGGATGCCGGCGGCCAGGTTCTCCTTCAGCGGCGCCTCCACCGTCTTCTGCCGGTAGCCCCGCTGGTAGAGGGGGGCGCCGGTGGTGTCCAGGTACAGGGTGCAGTCCTCGGCGGTGAGGAAGGCGTGGATGCGCACTTCCGGTTCCCGGGTATCCACGCTGGGGCGCTCGCCGCACTGGTCGCGGAAGACATCGCAGACCGCGTCCTTGATGCGCAGGGTGATGAACTCCAGGCTCTTCAGGGGCGACTTGATGGCGGTGACGTACACCCGGATGGTGCGGCTGACGTCGAAATGGCGGGGCCAGTCGATCTTGCTCGCCTGCTTGTAGATGTCCTCCTCCTTCAGGTACTTGCCGAAGGAGAGCTGCAGCATGAGCCGGGTGGCGATGCGGGAGTTGAGGTTGGTGCGGTACACCGTCTCCCAGGTGCCGCGGCAGGCGACGCCGCTGGCGACGATGCGGATGTCGCTGGCGCCGGCGGCGGTGAGGTCTTCCGCCAGCAGGGCTTCCAGACCCCGGGGACAGGTTGCGAAGAGTTTGAACATGGAAGCAGCTTTCAGAAGGGTTTGAGGACGACCAGGAAGACCACGACGAAGAGGATCAGCACCGGCAGCTCGTTGAACCAGCGGAACCAGACGTGGCTGCGCCGGTTGGTACCGGCGGCGAACTGCTTGAGCAGGGTGCCGCAATAGGCGTGGTAGCCGATCAGCACCAGCACCAGGGTCAGCTTGGCGTGGAGCCAGCCGCCGGCAAAGCCGTAGCCGAGCCACAGCCAGGTGCCGAAGACCAGGGCCAGCACGCCCAGGGGGGTCATGAAGCGGAACAGCTTGCGCGCCATGAGCAGCAGCCGCTCCCGCTCCGCCGTGCTGTCCGCCGGCACCATGGCCAGATTGACGAAGATGCGCGGCAGGTAGAAGAGGCCGGCGAACCAGCTGGCGACGAGAATGATGTGCAGGGCCTTGAGGATCAGCATGGGGTTTTCTCCGAGAGGGCGGCGGCAATGCCGTCATCCACGTGGGGGTAAAGCAGGTGGTAGCGCAGTTCTTCTTTCAGGCGCCGGTTGGCCAGGCGCCGGGACTCGCTCATGAAGGACAGCTGCAGGGGCGACAGCACGGCAGCCGCCTCGGCCCGGCTCAGGCGCGCCGGGCGGGGCAGGCCGAAGGCATCCGCCACCCGGTCGAAATACTCGCCCATCTTCAGGCAGGAATCATCGCTGGCGTTGTAGCAACGGTTGGCCCGGCCCCGCACCAGGGCCGCCGCCGCCAGACCGGCCAGGTCGGCGGCGTGGATATGGTTGGTGAACACGTCGTCGGCCTCCACCAGGGCCGGGGTGCCCGCTTGCAGCCGCGCCAGGGGCAGGCGGTCGGCGGCGTAGATGCCGGGGGCGCGCAGGATGCTGACCCGCACCCCGTTGTCGCGGCCCCAGCGGCGCAGGGCCTGTTCGGCGTCCAGGCGCCGCTGGCCCCGGGGGCTGCGGGGGCGCGGCGGGGCGGTTTCGTCGGTGGCGGCCCCGGCCCGGTCCCCATATACCCCTGTCGTACTGATATAGGTGAGGGCCTGTGGTAGACTTTTCCGTGACTTATTTCCGCCTGCCGCCTTGCCCAGAGCGGCCAGCAAGTGCCGCGTGCGGGTATCCCGCAGGCCCCGGTCGGGCGGAGGAGCCAGGTGCAGGACCTGATCGAACACGCCGGCCAGGCGCCCCAGGGTGGACGGCCGGTCCAGGTCGCCAGCCAGCGGCACGGCGCCGGCCTGCCGCCAGCGCTGGTGCTGGGCCGGGTCCCGCAACAGGGCGAAAACGCGATAGCGCCGGAGGAGTTGGGGCAGGGCGCGCCAGGCCACATCGCCGCAACCGACAATCAATAATCTTTGCACCGCGGCATTTTAGCCGGTTCGGTGCCTTTGGAAGTCGAAAAAGGGGAACCATGAGCTTTTCCGTCACCATCGAACCCGGCCAGCACCATTTCGCGGCCGAATCCGACGAGACCATTCTGGAAGCCGCCCTGCGCCAGGGCCTGACCATGCCCTACGGCTGCCGCGACGGCGCCTGCGGTGCCTGCAAGGGCAAGGTGCTGTGCGGCGAGGTGGACCACGGCAAGTCCCAGCCCCACGCCCTCACCGAGGCCGACAAGGCCGCCGGCCTGACCCTCTTCTGCTGCGCCAAGGCCAAGACCGACCTGACCCTGGAATGCCGGGAAGTGCGCTCCGCCAGCGACATCCCGGTGAAGACCCTGCCCTCCCGCGTCGAAAAGATGGAGAAGGTGGCCGCCGACGTCATGGTGCTGCACCTGCGCCTGCCCGCCACCGAGCGCTTCCAGTTCCTCACCGGCCAGTACGTGGACATCCTGCTCAAGGACGGCAAGCGGCGCAGCTTCTCCCTGGCCAATGCGCCCCACGACGATGCCTTCCTGCAGCTGCACATCCGCCTGGTGCCCGGCGGCCTGTTCACCGAACACGTCTTCAACGGCATGAAGGAGCGGGACATCCTGCGCCTCAACGGTCCCCACGGCAGCTTCTTCCTGCGCGAGGATTCGGACAAGCCCATGATCCTGCTGGCCGGCGGCACCGGCTTCGCCCCCATCAAGGCCATCGTCGAGCACGCCCTGTATACCCAGAGCAAGCGGCCCATGGTCATCTACTGGGGCAACCGCAACAAGGCCGGCCTCTACATGGACGAGCTGCCCGCCCGCTGGGCCGCCGAACACAGCCACATCATCTATGTGCCGGTGCTTTCCGAGCCGGCCGCCACGGACGGCTGGAACGGCCGTACCGGCCTGGTGCACGAGGCCGTGATGCAGGACTTCCCGGACCTTTCCGGCCACCAGGTGTACGTCTGCGGCGCCCCGGTCATGGTGGAGGCGGCCAAGCGGGACTTCACCGGCCGCTGCGGCCTGCCCGAGGCCGAGTTCTTCGCCGATTCCTTCACTTTCTCATCCTGATTTCCAGCCCCAGGAGGCGTCATGCCCGCCGAGGTCTTCATCACCCGCCAGCCCCTGGTCAACCGCCAGAGCAAGATCATCGCCACCCGGCTGCGTCTTTCCTTCCCGGCCGGGGTGGATCCCATGCCGGCCGCCGCCGAAGGACTGGGCGCCCTGGCCGACGTCTGGCCCCAGGGGGAGAAGTCGGTCTTCGTCAGCAGCGGCGCGCCCCTCTCGCCGGAACTGCTGAACTGGGAAATCCCCGCCAACGCCACTTTGGAGGTCCATCCCTTCGCCCTCACCACCGGCGACGGCACCCTCCTGGGCGAGTTGAAGAACCGCAATCCTTCCCTCTGTCTGGATTTCGGCGAGGATGCCGGTGAAGCCCTGGCCAGCGGCCTGCACTTCCGCTTCATCGGTTTTGACGTGGATGCCTATACCCCGGCCCAGATGGCCGCCCTGGTGGCCAAGACCCAGCAGGTGGGCATTCCCGTCGCCTTCAACGCCGATACACCGCAGGAATTCCAGGCCTGCATGGATGCGGGCGTCTCCGCCGCCGCCGGCTGGTTCTTCAAGAACCTGACGGCGCCGGCCGGCAAGACCCTCAACCCCAGCCATGCCCACATCGTGCGGGTGCTCAACCTGGTGCGCAACAACGAGGACACGGGCAAGATCGAAGCGGCCCTGAAGCAGGACGTGGCCCTCTCCTACAAGCTGCTGCGCTACATCAACTCGGTGGGCTTCGGCCTCTCCTGCGAGATCCAGTCCTTCAAGCACGCCGTCACCATCCTCGGCTACGAGAAGCTCAACAAGTGGCTCTCCCTGCTGCTGGTTACCGCCTCCAAGGACCCCATGGCCCCGGCCCTGATGCACACCGCCCTGACCCGGGCCCGCCTCATGGAGGCCCTGGGCCACGGCGTGGTGGACAAGTCCGAGTACGACAACCTGTTCATCACCGGCGCCTTCTCCCTGCTCGACCACATGCTGGGCGTGCCCATGGAGCAGGTGCTGGAAGCCATGCACCTGCCCGAACCCATCAGCGAGGCCCTGCTCGGCCGCGGCGGCCTCTACGGCCCCTTCCTCGACATCGCCCTGGCCTGCGAGGACGGCGACGGCACCCGCCTGATCCAGCAGGCCGGCCTGCTGGGCCTCTCCGCCGCCCAGATCAACAAGGCCCAGCTGGAAGCCCTGAGCTTCGCCGACAAGATGGAATAAGGGCTTGCCGGCCTAGGCCGGCAAGCCCTGCGTCATCCGCCCCCATTTCCCTCCCCGACTCAGGCGGCGCCGACCTCCGCCTCGTCCGGCTGCCGCCGGCAATAGGCCAGGCAATCCGCCTCCGCCAGGGGCGGGCTGTAGTAATAGCCCTGGAAGACATGGCAGCCCAGATTGGCCAGGGCCTGCTTCTGCGCCGCCGTTTCGACGAATTCGGCGACGATGGCGATGTCCCGCGCCTGGCCCAGGGCCGCGATGGCCCGGATGATGTCGCCATTGGTGGCACTGTGCAGCACATCCCGGGTCAGGGAACCGTCGATCTTGATGACGTCGATGGCGAAGCGCCGCAGGTGCAGCAGGGAAGTGTGGCCCATGCCGAAATCGTCCATGGCAAGCTTGAAGCCCATGCGCCCCAGGGCCTGGATGTTGCTGTCGATCACCGGGTCGTCGGGCATGACTTGGGATTCGGTGATTTCGATTTCAATCTCCGCCGGCTGCACCGGCGTCTCGGCCATGAGGCGAGCGATGCGCTCGGCGAAATCGCCGTGGGCCAGCTGCAGGGGCGACACGTTGATGGCCAGGCTCAAGCCGGCAAAGCCGCTCTGGTTGAGGTGCGCCTTGAAGGCCAGGGCCTGGCGGAAGACCCACAGGCCCAGTTCGTTGATCAGCCGCCCCTCCTCCGCCAGGATCACCGCCATGGCTGGGGAGACGGAGGGGTGGGGTGCCTGGGGCCAGCGCACCAGGGCCTCGAAGCCGAGCAGGCGGTCCCGGCAGTCGTGCTTGGGCTGATAGTGCAGCAACAGCCGGCCATGGCGCACATCCTCCCGCAGCAGGCCCAGCACCCGCCGGCTGATGCTGCCCACTTCGTCCAGGCGCCGGATGGTGGATGTCTTGCTCGGCCGGTTGCCCAGCACCACTTCCGCCGCCCGCCGGAAGAGCCGGTCTTCCCGCGCCAGGCGCCGGGCCTCCGCCCGCCGCACGAAGGGCCAGTAAATGCCGATGCTGAGCAACAGCCCCAGCGCCTGCAGCAATACGCCCTTGATGGAACCGGTCAGCAGCCAGCCGGAGAGGAAGGGCGGAGTGGTCCACGGAATGCTGACCGGCAGCAGCTGCAGCCAGCCGGAACTGACGGCGGCCACGGCCAGCAGGGCCAGCAGCACCGGCGTCAGGACGAAGGGCAGCAGGTAGAGGGGCGACAGCACCACGGGCAGGCCGAACAGCACCATTTCATTGATGTTGAACATGGCCGGCAGGGTCGCCACCCGGGCCACCTTGAGCAGGGAGCCGCTGCGCGACTGCAGGTAGATGGCCACCAGCAGGCCCAGGGTGGCGCCCGACCCGCCCATCAGGACGAAGGCGTCGAAGAGGGAGCGATTCACCAGGTAGCCGCCGGGCAGGTTCGGCACGGCGACGAAGAGATCGAGGCCGAAGGTGTCCAGGATGTGGCCGCCGTGGATGCCGACGAACCAGAACAGCTGGTTCACCAGGGTGACGAAGGTGATGGCCAGATAGTGGCCTTGGGCGCTCTCCCGGGCGCCTGCGGCGACGCCGTCGAAGAGGGCCTGGGGTGTGGGCAGGGCGGCCAGGAAGCTGGCCACGGCCAGCACGATCAGGCCGGACACGGCGGTCGGCACACTCAGGCGCAGGGCATTGTGCACCGCCAGGTCCGCATCCCGGGTGGCGCTGATGAGGGTCAGCCAGGAGCGGCGGGCGGACCAGCGCATGAACTCGGCGGAGAAGAGGCCGACGCCGATGCCCACCAGCATCAGGTCGTAGCCGAGGCCGCCGTGGTGCTGGAAGATGGCCAGGGTGGCGAGCATGAAATTGATCAGGCTCGACAGGCCCACCGCCATGATCGACGGCCCGTCGTCCAACGGCTGGCCGACAGGCAGACGCTGGCGCAGGTGGATGGCCACCACGACCGCCAGGGAGAGGCCGAAGACGCCGTGGGTGCCGCCGATGATGAGATCGAGGATGCCGGAGAAGGCCTGGCCGCTTCCGCCCAGCAGGAATTGCTGGAAGGCGGGCAGGGGAAAGTTGCGCGCCAGCACCGCCAGCACTCCGAACAGGGTCAGGGGAATCAGGGAGACGAAGGCGTCCCTGATCGAATAGATCCAGATTCTCGCGCGGCGCGACAGCTGCGATGTCATTCGGCCCCCGGGTGCCCGTTATTGGTACTGCTCGGTTCTTGTGTAGTCGGCCTCGGGCAATGCGGGAGGCTACATACAGGCGATGCCGCCAGCCCCTGCTGGTTGTGTTGGAATGGGGCCGCGGCCGGCGACAGACGGGGCCCATGGTTGCCATGGCCCGGCCAAGCGCAGGCGTCATTATTACAAAGTCGTACCCATTTTTACATTGATGTCGTCATCGCGATGGCGGGCGGACAAAAGAAAAGGGCGCCGGATCGCAGGATCGGGCGCCCTCGTGCAACGGGCCATTCGCGGCTGCCCCGGGGCAGCCCAGCGCTTACTTCTTGGCGGGTTCGGCAGGCTTCACTTCAGGCTTGGCGGCCTCGGCCTTTTCAGCCTTCTCGCCGGCCTGCTCGGCCTTCTTCTCTACCTTCTTGTGGCCGTGCTTCACGGCCGGCTTGGCCTCGGCCTTGGCTTCCGCCTTCACTTCGGCCTTCGGTGCTTCCACCGCAGCCTTGGCCGGTGCGGCAGCAGGCGCCGCAGGAGTGGCGGGGGTGGCCGGCGTGGCGGGAGCCTGGGCGAAAGCAGTACCGAAAGCAGCGAAGAGGGCAACAGCGATGAGGTTCTTGGTCATTTCTCTATCTCCTGATATTTGGCTTGTCCTTCCGGTCGCGAAACCATTTCGCTCCCTTGAGGGCAATAACGCCAACCACCAACCTCCGGTTTGCAGGTGAACGGTAACTCCCCGTAACGCCGTGTAACGCGGCCCGGCGCCGGGTGCTGCGTCAATTTGTCGCAGCGCCGCCAGGAGCGCCTTCATTACCATGGCGCCTTGACCAAGCTCGGTGACCGCCGGTCGCCCATTCGTCCCAGCCCGTGCGCATCCTTCCGTTTCTCGCCCTGCTGTTCCTGCTGGGCGCCTGCCAGCCCGCCGCCGAATCCCGGGGCACGGGTGTGCCCGTCGAATTTCATCTGCAGACTGCCGCCGGCCCCCTCGACAGCCCCGCCGCCGACGGCCAGGTGCGCCTGCTTTTCTTCGGCTACACCAACTGTCCCGATCTTTCGCCCACGGCCCTGGCCACCGGCGCCCAGGCCCTCAATAGCCTGACCCCGGCGGAACGGGAGCGGGTACATCTGGTCCTGGTGACGGTGGACCCGGAGCGGGACACGCCCGCCGCCCTGCAAGGCTATACGGCCTTCTTCCACCCCCTGCTGGTGGGCGCCAGCGCCCCGCCGGCCCAGACCGCAGCCCTGGCCAAGGCACTCGGCACCGGCTTCGAGAAGCAGGCGCCACGCCCCGACGGCAGCTACTTCGTGGACCACAGCGGCAGCAGCTACCTGCTCGACGGCAGCGGCCGCCTGGCTGCCACCCTGCCCCCCGGCGCCTCGCCCCAGGAGATGGTGGCCGCCATCCGGAGCCTGTTGTGACGCGGCGCCCCTCGGCCCGCTTCGGCGCCTTCCTGGCCGTGCTTCTGTTGCTGTTCCTGTCCATGCTGGCCGACGCCCGCCGCCTGGCACCGCCGCGGCAGCAGGAGCAGGCCGCACGGGCCGCCCTGGTGCAGCAGCTGGGCCTGAGCGACCTGGCCCTGTTCACCGAGGCCCGCTACACCCGGCACCTGTCCCTGGCCGATCTCCATTCGCCGTTCCAGGACCATCCCCTGGCCCTGGACCACTTCCCCTCCGGCTCCGTCGTGCCGCCGCCCCCCGCCCGTCTGCCCCACTATGCGCCCCTGGATCGAGAAACAACGCTACCTGATTGACTACACCCTGGCCGCCCTGGCCCGGCGCAAGGCCCGCAACCTGGGCCTGCTGGCGGTCTATGCCCTGCTGGTGTTCATGCTGGCCTCGGTCTCCCTCTTCGGCCAGGCCCTGCGCCAGGAAGCGGCGGCGGTGCTGGCCGACTCGCCGGAGGTGATCCTGCAGCGCCTGGTGGCGGGGCGCCACGACCTGATCCCGCCGGGCTACCTGGAGAAGATCGGCCGCATCCGCGGCGTGCAGCACCAGCAGGGACGCCTGTGGGGCTACTACTACGATCCGGTGAGCAAGGCCAACTACACCCTGCTGGTGCCGGCCGCTGAGGCGCCGGCGCCGGGCCATCTGCGCCTGGGCGCCACCCTGGCCCGGGAGCGGGGCCTGCAGGCGGGCCAGCCCCTGTCCCTGCGCTCCTACGGCGGCAAGCTGTTCACCTTCACCGTGGACGAGGTGCTGCCGGCCAGCAGCGAACTCATCAGCGCCGACCTGGTGCTGCTCGGCGAGGCCGATTTCCGCGCCTTCTTCGACTACCCGGCCGGCCACTACACGGACATCGCCCTGTCGGTGGCCAATCCCCAGGAGGTGCGCAACGTGGCGGCCAAGCTCAGCGCCGCCCTGCCCGACGCCCGCCCCATCCTGCGCGAGGAGATGCGCCGCACCTACGCCAGCCTGCTGGACTGGCGCGAGGGCATCGCCCTCGCCCTGCTGGCGGCGGCCCTGCTGGCCTTTGCCATCCTGGCCTGGGAGAAGGCGTCCGGCCTTTCCGCCGACGAGCGGCGGGAGATCGGCATCCTCAAGGCCATCGGCTGGGAGACCGGGGACGTGCTGCGCATGAAGCTGTGGGAAGGCCTGCTGATTTCCTTCAGCGCCTTCCTCCTCGGCCTGGTGGGGGCCTATGTCCATGTCTTCCACTTCGGCGCCCGCCTCTTCGAGCCGGTGCTGAAGGGCTGGGCGGTGCTTTATCCCCGCTTCACCCTGGTGCCCCAGCTGGACGGCCTGCAGCTGTTCACCCTCTTCTTCTTCACCGTGGTGCCCTACACCGCCGCCGTGCTGGTGCCCATCTGGCGCGCCGCCATCATCGATCCCGACGCGGCCATGCGCGGCTGACCGGGGGACCTGCCATGATCCAGCTCACCGACATCCACAAGGCCTTCAACCAGGGCCAGCACAACGAATACTGGGCCCTCTCCGGCATCGACCTGGAACTGGAGGCCCGGCGCGTCACCGCCTTCCAGGGCCCCAGCGGCTCGGGCAAAACCAGCCTGCTGACCATCGTCGGCTGCCTGGCCCGCCCCACCCGGGGCCGGGTGCGCCTGCACGGGGAAGACATTTCCGGCCTGCCGGAACGCTTCCTCACAGAAATCCGCCGCCGCACCTTCGGCTTCGTCTTCCAGCAGTTCAACCTGATCCGGGGCCTCTCGGCTCTGGACAACGTGATGCTGCCGGCCTACCCGGAGGGCAAGCCCCACGCCGAACTGCTGCAGCGGGCCGAGGTCCTGTTGGCGCGCCTGCAGCTGGGCCACCGCCGCCATGCCCGGGTGGAGTGGCTGTCCGGCGGCGAGCAGCAGCGGGTGGCCATCGCCCGGGCCCTGATCAACGACCCCGAAGTCATCATCGCCGACGAGCCCACGGCCAATCTGGACACCACCCTGTCCAAGCAATTTCTCGCCATCCTGGAGGAGCTCAGCGGCGAGGGCCGCACGGTGCTGCTGACCAGCCACGACCCCCTGGTGATCAAGTCCAGCGCGGTGCACCGGGTGGTGGGCCTGCGCGACGGCCGCCTCTGCGGGGATTGAGCCATGCTCTTCCAGCCCTCGGTCATCGCCCTGCTCCTGGCGGCCACCCTGTCCCTGGTGATGGTGGCCGCCGCCGCCCCCTTCGCCTGGCAGATCCTGCGCCGCTGGGACCTGGGCAGCGGCAGCGAACTGCAGCTGCAGCTGGAGCGGCGCACCTACCTCTTTTCCACCCTGGCCGCCTTCGTCTGCGCCAGCCAGCTGCTGGCCCTGCTGCTCTTCGTGTTCACCGCCGACCGGCTCTCCGCCATGTTCGTCGGCGCCATGTGCGCCGTCGGCGCCCTCAATGCGCATGCCTGGGGCTTTCCCGCCCTGTTGCTGCAGGTCGCGCTATTCTTCCTCGCCGCCCTGTGGCTGGTGCTGAACCACGTGGACACCCGGGCCCGCAACTACCCCCTGGTGCGCCTCAAGTACGCCCTGCTGCTGGGCCTGACGCCCCTGCTGGCCCTCTCGGCCTGGCTGCAATGGTCCTATTTCCGAGGCCTCAAGGCAGACATCATCACCTCCTGCTGCGGCAGCCTCTTCTCCGGCGACAGCAACCACGGCGTCGCCGGGGAAATGGCGGGACTGGCGCCCCTGCCGGCCATGCTGTGGTTCTACGGCAGCCTCGGCCTGGCCGCCCTGCTCACCGCCTGGCACGCCTGGAGCGGCCGCCTCGGCCTCCTGGCCGGGCTCAGCAGCGGCGGCGCCTTCGTCGGCGGCATCGCTGGCATCGTTTCCTTCCTCTCGCTCTACCTCTACGAGCACCCCCACCACCACTGCCCCTTCTGCATCCTCAAGCCCGAGTACGACTACCAGGGCTACGCCCTCTACCTGCCCCTGTTCGCCGCCACGGCGGCCGGCATGGGCAGCGGCGTGCTGCAACTGGTGCGCCGGGTGCGAGGCCTGGAGCAGATCGCCCCGGCCGCCTCGCGCCGTCTGGCGACGGTGGCGGCCTGGGGCTTCGGCCTGCTGCTGTGCCTGGCCGCCGGCATGATGGCCGGCTCCCGGCTGGTGCTGCTGGAACCCTGAACGGCGCGCCTCAGCTGGCGGCGCCGTCCTTTTTGCGACGCAGCCGCTCCTGGTCGTTGCGGTAGCGGCGGCCCAGCTGCTCCGCCTTCTCCGCCATGGATGCGGCCAGGGCCTCGTCGAAGGTGGCCAGTTCGCCGCCCTGCTCCTGGCGCACCCGCTGGGCCACCACCGGATCGGCAAAGACGTACTTGCTGCGCCGGGTCATGGTGCCCGGCAGGCGACTGCCCAGCAGATAGGTGGCGGCGGCGACATCCACCAGGGGCTTGGGCTCGCCCTCGGCGCCGAAGTCGGGCCCGTAGATGGCCTTGAAGCCCCGCCGCCGCTCCCGCAGCATCATCTCCGCCGTGCATTCCAGGGAGCAGGTGCCGTCCACGTGATCGTCGGCGTAATGGGTCAGGTGACGGGCGTAATGGAAGCGGCGCCGGTCCATGTTGCAGACGACGCAGCGGGGATACTTTTCCAGCTCGTGGTCCAGGGGCGCCGGGTCGGCGCCGGGCTCGGCAGCGGGCTCGGCCGCCTCGGCCTGCCCCACCACCGTCAGCGCCAGAAGTCCTTTGAAAAGGGTACGGCGATCCATATGCATTCCTCCAGGCAGAAGGACCGGGAGGGCTGCCCGGTCCCGGGGTTGGTCAGTAGCGGGCGCGGAAGGTCAGCATCAGGTTGCGCGGCTCGCCGTAGAAGTTGTAAGCGGTGAAGGTGCCCACCGTGGCGTAGTAGTTCCGGTCGAAGAGATTGTTGGCGGCCAGGCTGAGCGAGTAGTTCTTGTCGATCTGGTAACCAACCAGGGCATTGACCACGGCGTAGCCGCCCTGGGTCTCCACATTGCGGTTGCCGCGGGAACTGCCGGCGCCGCTGCTGACGATGGTGCCCAGCCCCAGGTTGAGGCCCCGCAGGCTGTCCTGGTTGAAGCGGTAGTTGGCCCACAGCTTGAGGCTGTCCCGCGGCGACTGGATGGAGTACTCCTTGCCCTGCAGGGTCCGGTCCGACAGGTAACGGGTTTCCAGGCGGGTATAGCCCGCCATCAGTTCCAGGCCGGCCATGGGGCTGCCGCTGACTTCGGCTTCCCAGCCCTTGCTCTCGATTTCCCCGGCGTTCAGGTAATAGGGCGTCGAGGCGGCAGGGTAGGCCGGGTCCCGGTAGGCCCGGTTCTTGTCCCGGATGTTGAAGAAAGCCAGGGAAGCATTGAGGCGGCCGTCAAAGAACTCACCCTTGCTGCCGACCTCGTACTGCTTGCCGACGCGGGGATCCAGGGCGTTGCCGTCGGCCTTCAGCTGGGTCTGGGGCACGAAGATGTCCGCGTAGCTGCCGTAGAGGGAAATCTGCCGGGTCACATCCACGATCAGGCCGCCGTAGGGCGTGAACTGGTTGTTGGCCTGGGCACCGTCACGCCAGGCGGATTGGGTGGACGGGGAAACGTTACGACTCTTGGCCTTGAAGTTGGTGGCCCGGCCGCCCAGCACCAGGGTCACCGGGTCAGCCAGGCTGAGGCGCAGCTGGGAATAGACGCCGGACTGGGCCCGCTCGCTTTCGCTGCCGGAGGTGTAGGTAAAGGAAGGCTCCGGCAACGACGCGGCATCGGCCAGGGAAACGTTGGCCACGGTGGACGCACTGCCGCTCTTGCTGCGGCTGTTGTAGACCTCCGCGTTGACCCCCAGCAGCAGGTTGTGGGTCCGGCCGAAGAGGTCGAAGGGACCATTGATGAAGGCATCCAGGCCATCCCGCCGGTCGTCGCTGGTGTATTGGCTGCGGTTGTAGGCATCCACGGTGCCGGTGGCCCGGTTCACCCCGGAGCTGGGCCAGGCATCCTTGGAGAAGGCATTCTGGGTGCGGTGGCTGTAGGACGCCTTGGCCACCCATTTGTTGGCGAAGCGATGCTCGACGCTGGCCGAGGTTTCCTCGGTGTAGTAGCTGTAGACCACCCAGTCCGGCACCACGTTGGTGGAACGGTCCACCTTGAGGAAATTGCCGTCCTTGTATTTGGGCAGGCCGGAGGAAGGCGCCTTGCTGCGGCTGTCCTGGGCGGCAAAGGAGAGGGACAGGGTGGTGGCGGGGGAGAGATCGTATTCCAGGGCGCCGAAGGCCAGCCACTTGTTGGTGCGGGCCCGGTCGTAGTAGTACTGGCGATCCTCGTCGCTGACCACCAGCCGGCCCCGCAGGCTGCGCTCCGCGTTGAGGGGCGCGGTGATGTCGCCCTCGACCCGGTTGTTGTTCCAGGAGCCGGTGGAGGCCGTGACGGCGGCGGCGAAGGTATCCCGGGGGCGCTTCTTCACCAGATTCACCACCCCGCCGGGTTCGCTGGTGCCCTGCAGGATGCCGGCCGGACCGCGCAGCACCTCGACCCGGTCGTACAGGGCCAGGTCGAACTGGTGCACCGCCGTCAGGCCCGAGTGGGAAGGCACGCCGTCCTGCATCACGCCCAGGGAAAAGCCCCGGGACAGGTACTGGGACTGGGTGGTGTCATTGGCGATGACGTTGACCCCGGTCACCTGCTGCAGGGCATCCACCATGGTGACCATGCCCTGGTCGTCCATCTGCTGCCGGGTGAGGACGGACACCGACTGGGGAATCTCCCGCGGCGTCAGGGCCACCTTGCCGGCCACGGTGGCAGCGGCCGCCGCATAGGTGCCGCTGCCTTCGGTTTCGGCCCGCAGGCGCTGGCCGTGCACCAGCACCTCCGGCAGCACATTGCCCGAGCGGCTGCGCCGCTGGATCACGTAGCTCCCCGGGGCGGTGCTGTGGAAGACGAAGTCCGTGTCCTGCAGCAGCTTCTGCAGCGCCGCTTCCGGCGTCAGGCTGCCTTGCAGGCCCCGGCTGCGGGCGCTCTGCAGTTCCGCCGCGTCGAACAGGATCTGGATGCCCGTCTGCCCGGCCAGACCCTGCAGGGCCTCGGCCAGGGGCTGGGGCGCCAGGTCCAGCGTACGCGCCCCCTGGGCCCATGAGTTCCCCGCCACGGCTGCCGTCACCAGCGCCACCATCCCCATCATTTTTTTCATTGCTCGCCTTTCACTCACTGAGACTCCGGCTGTTTGCCGGCATGGGGAGTGAGACGTTGGCGCACTGAAAACCCTGACACGGGTGGGCAAAAATATTTACTCGGCACCGCCGCGGCGCAGCAGGTAGGTGCGGTCCCGGCCCTCTTCCCGGGCCAGGGGATAGAGCAGCAGCAGGGCGTCGAGCAGGCCCTCCCGGTCCGCCATGCGGAAGCTGCCGCTGATGCGCAGTTCCGCCAGGGACGGGTCCTGCAGCAGCACCGGACGCTCGTGCTGGCGATTGACCTGGGCCAGGGCCTGGGCCAGGGGCGTGGCCTGGAAAATCCAGCGCCCATCGAGCCAGGGCGCCACCTGCCCCGGGGCCACCGGCTGCACTGCGCTGCTGCCCTGGGGCCCGTGCTGCCATTGCTGGCCGCCCCCGATGGCCACGGGGGCGGCGCCGAGATGGGCTTCCACCCTGCCTTCCAGCACCCGCACCGCGAGGGACTGGCGCTCCCGGCTGACGGCGAAGGTGGTGCCGATGTCCCGCAGGGTGGCGGCGCCGGCCTGGACCGAGAAGGGCCGGGCATCGGCGGCGACGACGAAGCGGGCCTCGCCCCGCTCCAGGAACAGGCGGCGCTGGTGCTGCGAATACTGGATGCGCAGGACGGTGTCGGCGTTGAGGTCGAGCCGGCTACCGTCCGCCAGCAGTTCGCTGCGCATTTCGCCCACCGCGGTCTGCAGGCACTCCTGGCGCTCCATGGCCGGCAGGCCGAGCAGGGCGCCGCAACAGGCGAGGCCGGCCAGCCCGGCGGCCAGGGACTGGCGCCGGCTGCGGCGGCGGGGCTTGAGGCCGTCGAGCTGGCGCCACAGTTCCTGGAAGCGGGCGTACTCCCGGGAATGGCGGGGGTCGGCGGCCAGCCAGGCCTCGAAGCGGCGCTGCTCGGCAGCGGAGCATTCCGGCCGCTGCAGACGCAGCAGCCAGCCCGCCGCCTGCTCCAGCACCGCCGGCAGGGGCTGGTCTTCAGGGGGCGTGCCGCAGGCGGACATGGTCAGTGCAGGCACAGGCGCAGCTGCACCAGGGCCCGGATCAGGTGTTTTTCGATGGCATTGACGCTGATGCCGTATTCCCGGGCCAGGTCGGCCTGGCGGCAGCCGTCGAACTTGTGGCGCAGGAACACCTCGCGGCAGCGGGGCGGCAGCTGTTCCACCGCCACCGCCAGGCGGGCCAGGGTCTGCCGGGCGCTGGCCACCTGCTCCGGACCGGGGCGGGGGCAGGCCTGTTCGGCGCAGTCTTCCAGGGGCAGGATTTCCCGGGGACGGCCGGCCTGGGCCCGGTAGTGGTCCACCGCCAGGTTGGCGGCGATGCGGTAAAGGAAGGCCCGGGGATTGCGGATGGCGTCCTTGCCGTCGCTCAGCATCATGCGCAGGAAGGTTTCCTGGGCCAGTTCCCGGGCGACTTCCCGGCAGGCCACCCGCTGGGCCAGGTAATGGCGCAGTTCGGCGACGTGCTGCAGGTAGAGATGGGCGAGCGCTTCACCACCGAGCATGGGTGGCTATCCATTAGGGCATAGAAAGAAGATCGCCATGCTAGAGCACGCCCCGCCCCGCACAAATGCGACATAGGGTCGCACTGCCGCCCGCAGAGCCAGGCAGGGCGCGGCAATTTGCCGCACTCCGGCACTTTCGCCAACGCTTATATTCGGGGTCTGTTTTTCAGCAAGGGAGATAAGAAATGGATCGTCGCCAACTATTGAAGCTGTCCCTGGCCGCCGGCGCCGGGCTCGCCGCCACCACCGGCACCGCCCAGGCCGCCGCCTGCGACACGGACCGCACGCCCCAGCAGTTCATTCCCAAGACCGGGGCCGATGCCAAGCCGCTGGACAAGGAATTCGAGAAGTATCCCAAGTGTCCCTACTGCGGCATGGACCGCAAGGAACACCACAAGGCCCGCATGCTGGTGCAGTACAGCGACGACCTGGCCGACGGCGTCTGCTCCATCCACTGTCTGAGCCTCAGCCTGGGCCTCAACATCGACCGGGAACCGAAGCAGATCTGGGGCCCCGACTACGGCTCCGCCGCCGAACCCCGGCCCCTGGTGCCGGTGGACAACCTGGTCTATCTCATCGGCGCCGACCTCAAGCACGCCATGACCAAGCGCAGCAAGCATTCCTTCGCCACCCCCAGCGTGGCCAAGGAATTCCAGGCCAAGTACGGCGGCAGCCTGGGCAACTTCAACGATGCCCTGCGCGAAGCCTATCTGGACATGGCCGGCGACGTGGCCATGATCCGCAGGAACCGGGAAGAACGCCGGCGCAAGGCCGCCCAGGCCAAGGGCTGAGATGGGACGCCGCCTCCTGGCGGCCTGGCTGCTCTGCGCCTGGATGGGTATCCAGGCCGCAGCGGCAGCCGCCGCGCCGCCCGCCAAGCCCGGTCCCCGGGACACCTGCCCGGTCTGCGGCATGCTGGTTTCCAAGTATCCCAACTGGGTCGCCGTGGTGCAGTGGAAGGACGGCCATGTGCATTTCTTCGACGGCGCCAAGGACATGTTCAAGTTCCTCCAGGACCTGCCCAAATACGCCCCGGGCCACCGCCCCGGCGACATCGAGGCCATCCTGGTGACCGACTTCTACAACCTGCGCCGCGTTGACGCACGCAAGGCCCTATTCGTCCTCGGCTCCGACGTGCTCGGTCCCATGGGTCACGAACTGGTGCCCCAGGCCGACCGGCTGGATGCGGAAGAATTTCTCAAGGACCACAAGGGCAAGCGCATCGTGGACTTCGGCCAGGTGACCCCGGCCCTGATCCGCCAACTGGACGCCGACTGAAACCGGCCGGACTCAGGGGGCGGCGCGCCGTCCCCTGAGCACGCTGCCCACCATGGTCAGCACGAACAGCAGCAGGGCCAGGCCGTTGCCGGCGCCGCCCCAGGGCCGCAGCCCCGATTCGGGCAGCAGGTCGCCCAGCAGGCGCAGGGCCAGGCTGCCGTGCAGCACCAGCAGGGGCCCGTAGAACACCGGGTGGTAGGGAATCTGCACCCGGGCCACGGCGGGGAAGATGATCGGCGCGTGGCCGAACACCATGGAAAAGACAAAGCCCACCAGCAGGGCATGCAGGGCTGCGTCGTAGTGGGGCCCGCTGCCATTGAGGGCGCCGCCGCCGAGCAGCAGGCCGCCACCCAGGGCCAGCCAGAAATATCCCAACAACAGACACACCGCGATGAAGCGGGTCAGACCCTGCTGCTTCACCGTGCGCCGGGCAATGTCCTGTTTCAACAGCCACAGAGCCAGGGCCAGCAGGCCGAGCCCGGCCAGGGCCGTACCTGCGTCCGGCAGCAGGGGCGTCAGCAGCGCCCCCAGCAGCACCAGGGCCATGAACAGGGCGAAGAAGCGCTGCGCCAGGGGCGATGGCGGCAGGAAGCGGGAAAGCTCCAGGCGCTCGCCGGCAATGGTCAGGGCCAGGAAGGCGACCCAGGCGATCACCACCCGGGGCACCGGGAAGCCGGCCAGCCACAGGCCGTTGCCCAGCAGCCAGGAAGCGGCGCCCAGGGCCAGGGTCAGGTTGTGCAGGGCGGGCTGCTGCCGCCACACCCGCAGGGAGGCCAGCAGCAGGATGACGGCAGCGCCGCAGGCCAGGCCGCCGGCCACCGCCGGCGGTGCGCCGAGCAGCAGGGCCAGGCCGGCAGCACCGGCCAGGGCCGGCCCCAGGTAGGCCCAGCCGGTGGCTAGGGCCACCGCCCGTTCCAAGGCGATGACGGTGCCGAAGAAGGCGCTGACCATGAGGGGGCCGTGGAAGGCGGCGCCCTGGGCCGCCAGGGAGGCGGGCAGGGGAAAGGCCCAGCCCAGGCGCCACAGGCCTCCGCCGACGCCGACCAGGAGGGCGGCCATGGCCAGCATAAGCAGGGGCAGGCGTTGCAGGGGACGCAGGCCGCCCCGGTGGGGGGCGTTCATGGCTACTCGCCCCAGCCCAGGGTGTCCTTGGCCTTGGGGCTCATCAGAGCCGGCGACCAGGGCGGCTCCCACACCAGCTGCAGGTCCAGGTCGTAGGGTTCCGGCACCAGGGGCTCCAGGGCCGCCCGGGCCTCGTCCATGACCAGGTCGCCCATGGGGCAGGCCGGGCTGGTCATGGTCAGGCGCACCACGACGCCGTTGTCGCCGATATCGATGCCGTAGACCAGGCCCAGGTCCACGATATTCACCCCGACCTCCGGATCCACCACCTGGCGCAGGACGGTGCGCAGGGCTTCTTCAGTCGGCAGGGACATGGTCATTCTCCTAGGTAGGCGGCTTTGACGCGGGGGTTGTCGAGCAGGGTGCCGGCCGCATCGGTGAGGGTGATGTCGCCGGACTCCATGACGTAACCGCGGCGGCTCACCTGCAGGGCCAGGCGGGCGTTCTGCTCCACCAGCAGGATGGTCATGCCCTGGCTGGCCACCTCTTGTACCACCTCGAAAACCTTCTGCACCATGATCGGTGCTAAACCCATGGAAGGTTCGTCCAGCAACAGCAGCCTGGGCCGGCTCATCAGGGCCCGGCCCATGGCCAGCATCTGCTGCTCGCCGCCGGAGAGGGTGCCGGCCAGCTGGCCATGGCGTTCCTTGAGGCGGGGCAGGAGGGCGAAGATGCGTTCCAGGTCGTCGGCGATCTCGGCCTTGTCATGGCGGCAGTAGGCGCCCATTTCCAGGTTCTCGGTCACCGTCAGGCGGGCGAAGACGCCCCGGCCTTCAGGCACCAGGGCGATGCCCTGGCCCACCAGCTCATGGGGCGCCAGGGCCGAGATTTCGCGCCCCTGGTAACGCACGCTGCCGCCGGCGGCATCGAGCTGTCGGGCCAGGGCTTTCAGGGTGGAGGTCTTGCCGGCGCCGTTGGCGCCGATGAGGGCCACGGTTTCGCCCGGGTCCACATGGAAGGTGATGCCCTTGACGGCCTGGATGCCACCGTAGGCGATGCGCAGACCTTCGACGATGAGCAGGGGTTCAGCCATGGGCCACCTCGCTGCCGGCGGGTTGGGCTTCGGCGCCCAGATAAGCGGTAATCACGCGGGGATCCTTCTGCACCACGGCGGGCACGTCCTCACAAATCTTTTCGCCGTAATCGAGCACGGCCACCCGGTCGCACAGGCCCATCACCAGCTTCACGTCGTGCTCGATCAGCAGCACGGTGATACCGTCCTTGCGGATGCCTTCGATGAGGGTGCGCAGTTCGCCGGTTTCCGAGGCGTTCATGCCGGCAGCGGGTTCGTCCAGGGCCAGCAGCCTGGGCTCGGTGGCCAGGGCCCGGGCGATTTCCAGGCGGCGCTGGTCGCCGTAGGAGAGATGCTTGGCCAGGTCGTGGGCCCGGTCGGCGATGCCCACGTAGTGCAGCAGCTCCTCGGCCCGGCGCTGGATGGCCGCCTCCTCCGCCCGGGTGCCCGGGGTGCGGAAGATGGCGCCGAAGACGCCGGCCCGGGTGCGCTGGTGGCGGCCCACCATGACATTCTCCAGGGCCGTCATGTGGGCGAAGAGGCGGATGTTCTGGAAGGTGCGGGCAATGCCCCGGGCCGCCACCTTGTGGGGGGCCGAGGTGTCCAGCTCCGCCCCGGCGAAGACGATGCGCCCGCCGTTGGGCACATAGAGGCCGGTGAGGCAGTTGAAGAAGGTGGTCTTGCCGGCCCCGTTGGGGCCGATCAGGCCGTAGATCTCCCCTTCCCGGATGGTCAGGGAGACGCCGCGCAGGGCCTTGACCCCGCCGAAGTGCTTGGCCACGTCGCTGGCCTCGAGGAGGATGGGACGCTCGCTCATCACTTGCTCCCTCCCTGCAGTTCCCGTTTGCGCGTGGCCGAGGGCCACAGGCCGGCGGGGCGGTAGAGCATGACGGCGATCAGGGCCAGGCCGAAGAGCAGCATACGCAGGCTTTCCGGGTCCACCACCACCTTGCCGAAGGCGTACTTCTGCAGGGGCACGGCGGCATGGCGGAAGGCTTCGGGCAGGATGGTGAGGAGGATGCCGCCGAGGATGACGCCGGGAATGTGGCCCATGCCCCCCAGCACCACCATGCACAGCACCATGATGGATTCCATGAGGCCGAAGGACTCGGGGCTGACGAAGCCCTGGAAGCTGGCGAAGAGGCCGCCGGCGACGCCGCCGAAGGTGGCGCCCATGGAGAAGGCCAGCAGCTTGATGTTGCGCACGTTGATGCCGCAGGCCTTGGCGGCGATCTCGTCTTCCCGGATGGCGACCCAGGCGCGGCCGATGCGGGAATCCTCCAGGCGGATGGTGACGAAGATGATGACCAGGGCCAGCAGCAGGAACAGGTAGTAGTAGGCGTGCAGGGAAGGCACCGTGACACCCAGCACCGAGAGGGGCTTGGCCAGGGTGACGCCGCCGACGTGGAAGGGATCGATGCTGGAAATGCCCTGGGGCCCGTTGGTGATGTTCACCGGCGCATTCAGGTTGTTCATGAAAATGCGGATGATCTCGCCGAAGCCCAGGGTGACGATGGCCAGGTAGTCGCCCCGCAGGCGCAGGGTCGGCGCCCCCAGCAGGGCCCCGGCACCGCCCGCCACCACGGCCCCCAGGGGCAGGATGGCCCACACCGGCCAGTGCAGGCCGAAGTGGGGGCTGGCGAGGAGGGCGTAGAGATAGGCGCCGACGGCATAGAAGGCGATGTAGCCCAGGTCCAGGAGGCCGGCGAAGCCCACCACGATGTTCAGCCCCAGGGCCAGCATGATGTAGAGCATGGCGAAGTTGAGGATGCGCAGCCAGGCATTGCCCAGGCCGGCGCCGACGAGGAAGGGCAGCACCGCCAGGACGATGCCGATGGCGGCGTAGCCGGCCCAGAGGACGCGGCGGTCATGCTTGAGGTCGTTCCAGCTCATGCCCGTTCCGCCACTTTCTCGCCCACCAGGCCGGAGGGACGGAAGACCAGCACCAGGATCAGGACGAAGAAGGCGAACACGTCCTGGTAATGGGAACCGAGGAAGCCGCCGGTGATGTCGCCGATGTAGCCGGCCCCCAGGGATTCGATGAGACCCAGGAGGATGCCGCCGATCATGGCCCCGGCCAGGTTGCCGATGCCGCCCAGCACCGCGGCGGTGAAGGCCTTGAGACCGAGAATGAAGCCCATGTAGTAGTGGGCGATGGAGTAGTTGGCACTGACCATGAGCCCGGCCACGGCGGCCAGGGCCGAGCCGATGACGAAGGTGAGGGAGATGATGTGGTTCACATTCACCCCCATCAGCTGGGCAATGGCCGGATTCTCGGCGGTGGCGCGCATGGCGCGGCCCAGGCGGGTGCGGTTGATGAGCAGCAGCAGGCCGGCCATCATGCCGGCGGCCACCAGGACGATGATCACCTGCAGGTCGGTGAAGGTGGCGCCCAGCACTTCGTGGGCCTCGGCCGGCAGCACGGCGGGGAAGGAATGGTAGCTGCGGCCCCAGACCATCATGGCCAGGTTCTGCAGCACGATGGAGACGCCGATGGCGGTGATCAGGGGGGCCAGCCGGGGCGCCTTGCGCAGGGGCCGGTAGGCGATCTTTTCGATGCCGTAGCCGATGGCCATGCACACCGGGGCGGCGGCCATGAGGCCGATCAGGGCGATGACCGGGCCCGGCAGGCCGGAGCCGGCCAGCAGCTTGACCACGGTAAGGGCGGTGAGGGCACCGATCATGACCACTTCGCCATGGGCGAAGTTGATGAGGCCCAGGATGCCGTACACCATGGTGTAGCCGAGGGCCACCAGGGCGTAGATGCTGCCGAGCACCAGGCCGTTGATGATTTGTTGCAGAAAAATGTCCATGGAATTCCTGTGCGGACATGCAAACGGCGCCATAGGGCGCCGTTTGCAATGGGGAGGTTGGCTAGGAGCGGCTTACTTCTTCTCGCCAGCCGCAGCGGCAGGAGCGGAGGCGGGAGCCGCGGCGGCCGGTGCAGCCGCTGCCGGCGCTTCGGCAGGAGCCGCTGCCGGCACCGCCTCGGGAGTGCCACCCAGGGTTTCCACGTACTCGATCTTGCCGCCCTTGTACTCGTAGAAGGAAATGGCGCCGTCCTTCAGGTCGCCGAACTCGTCGAAGCCGATCTTGGCGGTGACGCCCTGGAAGCTGGTCTTGCCGATTTCCGGCAGGTACTTGGCCGGCTCCACGGAATTGGCCCGCTTCATGGCATCCACCAGGACCATGGTGGCGTCGTAGACATAGGGCGCGTAGAGCTGGATTTCGGTCTTGAACTTGCCGACGAACTTGTCCTTGAAGACGGTGCCGCCGGGCATCTTGTCCAGGGGCACGCCGGGCAGGGAGCAGTACTGGCCTTCGGCGGCGGCGCCGGCCAGGGTGATGAAGTTGGGCGTGCAGCCGCCGTCGCCGGTGAGGAACTTGGCCTTCAGCCCCAGTTCCTTCATCTGCTTGGCCATGGGGCCGCCCTGGGGATCCATGCCGCCGTAGAAGATCAGGTCCGGCTTCTTCGACTTGATCTTGGTCAGGATGGCCTTGAAGTCGGTGGCCTTGTCATTGGTGTACTCGCTGGCCACCACCTTGAGGCCGGCAGCTTCGGAGGCCTTCTTGAACTCGTCGGCCAGGCCCTGGCCGTAAGCGGTACGGTCGTCGATGATGGCAACGCTCTTGGCCGCCAGGGTCTTGGCGGCGAACTGGGCCAGGGCCTTGCCCTGCTGCTCGTCGTTGGCCATGACGCGGAAGGCGGTGGCAAAGCCCTGCTTGGTGTAGGTGGGGTTGGTGGCGGAGCCGGAAATCTGGGGAATGCCGGCATCGAAATAAATCTTGGAGGCCGGGATGGTGGTGCCGGAGTTGAGGTGGCCGATGACGCCGTTAACCTTGGCGTCGACGAACTTCTGGGCCACGGTGGTGCCCTGCTTGGGGTCGGCCTGGTCGTCGTCGGAAATGAGCTCGAACTTGACCTTGGCACCGCCGATCTCCAGCCCCTTGGCGTTCAGTTCCTCGATGGCCAGGGTGGCGCCGTATTCGTTGTCCTTGCCGATGTGGGCCTGGGGGCCGGTGAGGGGAGAGGCATGGCCGATCTTGACGGTGATCTCGGGCTTGGCGGCAGGAGCTGCAGCCGGGGCGGCCTGGGGTGCGGGTTCTTCCTTGTTGCCGCAACCGATCAGGGAAATGGCGGCGGCCAGGGCCAGGATGGTGCCGGGAATGCTGTTCATGCGCATAACGGAAACTCCTCTCGGGCTTATAACGGATGACGGTGTTGGGGAACAAGATACAGCGAATGATTCTCAGGGCGCCCCCCGCCCTTGTCAATATGCAGGATACAAGGTCGGCGCGGGCCTCCGGACGGATTGCAGACAATAAAAAAGCCAACCCGGAGGTTGGCTTTTCGTCAGCGAGACCTTAACGGCTCACTTCAGGCTCAGGACCCAGTGAGCCAGCTTCTTGGCTTCGTCCGGGGTCACGTTGTTGGGGGGCATGGGCACGGTGCCCCAGGCGCCGCTGCCGCCCTTCTGGATCTTCTCGGCCAGCTTGCCTTCGGCAGCCTTGTCGCCGGCGTACTTCTTGGCCACGTCCTTGTAGGCGGGGCCCACCACCTTGGTGGCGATCTGGTGACAGGTCATGCAGTTCTTGGCCTTGGCCAGGGCTTCGTCAGCCTGGGCAGCGCCGTTGATCAGGAGGCCAGCGGCGGCCAGCAGGGACACGTAAATCGCTTTCATGCTCTCGCTCCGTAGTGAGAATGGTGAATATGCTGTGTAGCGCGGGGATGTTAATGCACTTTCAACGGTTTGGCCAACATGCCAAGCAGGGCTTCCAGGCCGTCGATGGGTGGCAAGCAAGTAACGCCGGCACAGACCCAGGCGTTGACACGTTCCGTCTCCGGTTTGCGCAAGGGGGGCGGCCGTTCGTCCCCGCCCGTAGGGGCCACGGCGAGCAGCCAGGGCGCCGGCAGGCGGCCGATTTCGTCCTGCCAGCGGGCCAGCTCCGCGGCCGGTCCCTGCAGCACGGCCAGGGCCGGGGGGCTCAGCTCGTCGCCGAGGACATTGAGCAGGCCCGGGTGGGCGCCGGGATGCTGGCGCAGGTCGGGCAGGAACAGGGCCAGGGCGCGGCGGGCGGCGGCGGCATAGCGGGGCTCGCCGCTAAGCAGGGCCAGGCGCCCCAGGGCAAAGGCGGCAACGCCGTTGCCCGACGGCGTCGCATGGTCCTCCACCGGCTTGGTGCGGTAAATCAGGGCCTCATGGTCGTGGGCGGTGAAGAAGAAGCCGCCTTCCTCCCGATCCTCGAAGTGCTGCAGCAGGGCGTCGGCCAGGGCCACGGCACAGCGGTAGTCGGCATCGCGCCAGCCGGCCTGGAGCAACTCCAGCATGGCCTCCAGGAGGAAGGCATGGTCGTCCAGATAGGCCGGCAGCCGGGCCCGGCCATCCTTCCAGGCGGCCAGCAGCCGCCCGTCCCGCCAGAGCTCACGCTGCAGGAAATCGGCCGCCCCGCAGGCCAGGCCCAGCCATTCGGGCCGGCCGAAGGCCCGGGCGGCCCGGGCCAGACCCTTGATGGCCAGGGCGTTGCAGCCGGTCAACACCTTGTCGTCCCGCCCTGGGCGGATGCGCTCGTTGCGGGCCGCCAGCAGAGTGTGCCGGGCCCCTTCCAGCTGCTGGCGCGCCTCGCCGGGCGTCAGGCGCAGGCGTTCGGCCACCTGCTCCAGGGGCTGCACCTGGCGCAGGTGCCATTCGGCATCCTCGAAATTGGGCGGACCATCCAGGCCCCAGTGGATGGAAGCCACATCCCATTGCTGGGGCGGCAGCAGGGCATGGACCTCCCGGGCGGTCCATAGGTAGAAGCGGCCTTCCTCGCCCTCGCTGTCCGCATCCAGGGCGGCGGCGAAGGCCCCGCCGGGCAGCGCCATTTCGTGCTGCAGCCAGGCGACGATGCCCTCGGCTGCCTGGCGGAACACCTGCTTGCGGCTCAGGGCCCAGGCTTCGGCATAGAGGTGAAGCAGCTGGGCGTTGTCGTAGAGCATTTTCTCGAAGTGGGGAATGCTCCACTGGGCATCGACGCTGTAACGATAGAAGCCGCCGCCCAGGTGGTCGTGGATGCCGCCCTCGGCCATCCGTTCCAGGGTCGTCAGGGCCATGTCCCGGGCGTGGGGATCGCCGGTGGCGGCATGGCGGCGCAGGAGGAAGTCCAGGGCGGCAGGCCGGGGAAATTTGGGGGCGCCGCCAAAGCCGCCACGGCGCCGGTCGTAGTTGGTGTCCAGCTCCGCCACGGCCTGGGCCAGGGGGTCCGCATTGAACAGGGGCTCGCCCCGCACCGCCCGGGGCAGGGTGCTGCCGAAGGCCTCGCGCATGGTGCGGCCCTGCTCGGCAATCTCGTCTTGCTTCTCGGCAAAGGCCCGGGCCACGCTGTGCAGCACTTCGACGAAGGCCGGCAGGCCGTGGCGGGGTTCCCGCGGGAAATAGGTGCCGCCGAAGAAGGGCATGGCGTCCGGTGCCAGGAACATGGTCAGGGGCCAACCGCCGGGGCGGCCGACCAGCATCTGGTGGGCGGTCTGGTAGACCTGGTCCAGGTCGGGGCGCTCCTCCCGGTCCACCTTGATGTTGATGAAGAGGCGGTTCATCTCCGCCGCCACGATTGCATCGGCGAAGCACTCGTGGGCCATGACATGGCACCAGTGGCAGGCCGAGTAGCCGATGGAGAGCAGGATCGGCCGGTTTTCCGCCCGGGCCCGGGCCAGCGCCTCCTCGCCCCAGGGATACCAGTCCACCGGGTTGTCGGCGTGCTGCAGCAGGTAGGGGGAGGTTTCTGCGGCGAGGCGGTTGGGCATGACGGGCAGTCGACTAGAGAGGTTGTGTCTGGGACAGCATCCGGGGCGGGGGGTTCAGGCCTCGGCGCTTTTCGCCAGGGCATCCACCAGGGCGACGGCGAAGCCGGACAGGCTGGCCCGGTTGCGGACGCAGATCTGCAGGTCGCGCCGGGCCCAGGGCTCGGACAGTTCCAGCACCGTGGGCGGCCGTTCCCGGTCGGCGAAGACCAGGGCCGAACGGGGCACCAGGCCGATGCCGACGCCGGCTCCCACCATGCGCAGCACGGCGCCGAAACTGCGCACCTGGATGCGCACGTTGAGGTGGCGTCCCTGGGCCGCTGCCGCATTCATGGTGAAGGTGTGGATGGCGCTGCCGGCGTGGAGCATGACGAAAGGGTAGTCCAGTACGACACCGAAACCCAGCCCGGCAGGCTCGTCGCGACGGGCTTCCAGGGGATGACCGGCGGGCACTACCAGCACCAGGCGGTCCTGGCGGTAGGGCAGCAGCTCCACCCCGGAGCTTTCCACATGGCCCGCCACCACCCCCACTTCCACTTCGCCGCCGGCCACGGCCAGGGCGATATGGGGGCTGGTGTGCTCCTCCAGGGTGACGCTGACCTGGGGATGGTCCCGCAGGAAACCGGCCAGGTCCATGGGCAGAAAGGTGTGGGTGGCGTGGGTATTGGCCCACAGGC
Source organism: Azospira oryzae (assembly GCF_004217225.1). Classification (GTDB taxonomy): domain Bacteria; phylum Pseudomonadota; class Gammaproteobacteria; order Burkholderiales; family Rhodocyclaceae; genus Azospira; species Azospira oryzae. Next base: position 728,488 of record NZ_SHKM01000002.1, on the reverse strand, counting down.
TGACGTGGCCGCGGATGCCTTGGGCGTAGGGCGCCAGGTCGGCATGCATCTGCTCCAGCTGGGCAAACACTTCCCGGGCGTGGCGCAGCAGGGACTCGCCGGCCCGGGTCAGGGCCACGCCCCGGGCCTGGCGGGTGAGCAGGGGCGTGCCCAGAGCGTCCTCCAGCTGACGGATGCGGTGGCTGGCGGAGGAGGGCGCCAGATGGGCCTTCTCGGCACCCCGGGTGAGGTTGCGCTCCTCCGCCACGGCCAGGAACAGTTTCAGGTCGACAAGATCGTAGCGCATGGAAGGTTTCGGCTTTGACGAAGGCTTGCTTGGGAGTTTACCAATTGTTCCAGCTTTGGCGCGGGCTGAAAATCCAAACACTTCGTCTTGCCCGAATCGAACTCCATGCCCTGGAAACACTGGAACTCCGACCGCATCGGCGTCGCCCTGGCCGTCCTGGCGGCGTTCGGCTTCTCCTTCAAGGCCATTTTCGTCAAGCTGGCCTATGCTGCCGCCCCGGTGGATGCCGTCACCCTGCTCTCCCTGCGCATGGTCTTTTCCCTGCCCGCCTTCCTCTGGATCGGCTTCACCGCCGGCAACGCCGCCCCCCTGACGCGACGCGACTGGAGCACCCTGGTGGTGCTCGGCGTTCTCGGCTACTACGCCTCCAGCATGCTCGACTTCCTCGGCCTGCAGTACATCTCGGCCGGTCTGGAACGGCTGATCCTGTTCACCTATCCGACCCTGACCGTGCTCATCGGCGTGCTGTTCATGGGCCAGTCCCTGGAGAAGCGCCAGGTGGGCGCCCTGCTGCTGTCCTACGCCGGCATCGGCCTGGCCTTCGCCCACGACCTGCAACTGGGCGGCGACGTGGCCACCCTGCTCACTGGCGCCGCCTTCGTCTTCGGCTCGGCCCTCACCTACGCCATCTACAGCGCCGGGGCCGAACCGGCCATCCGCCGCCTCGGCTCAGCCCGCTTCGCCGCCCTGGCCATGCTGGTGTCCACCACCGCCACCCAGCTGCACTTCTTCGCCACCCAGCCCCTCTCCGCCCTGGTGCAACCTCTGCCCATCTATCTCTACGGCGCCGCCATGGCCCTTTTCTCCACGGTGCTGCCCATCCTCTGGCAATCCGCAGCCATCCGCCGCATCGGTGCCGCCCGGTCGGTACTGATCGGCACCCTGGGGCCCGTCCTCACCATCTTCTTCAGCTGGTGGCTGCTGCAGGAGCCCGTCTCCGCCGCCCAGCTGGCCGGCGCCGGCCTGGTCCTGGCCGGAGTCCTGCTGGTCAGCCGCAGCAAGCGCAAGCCCGCCTAGGCCGGACCTAGGGGAAACTCCTCTGGTCAGACGGGCCGCCTTGTGCTGCAATCGGCGCTGTGCCCCTGCGGCCCAACCCACCCCTGCAAGGAGATGCCCATGCGCAAGACCCTGACCCTGGCAGCCGCTGCCGTCATTGGTTCCGCCCTCTGTGCCGCCCCGGTGCTGGCCCAGGAATCCCCCACCCTGAAGAAGATCAAGGACACCGGCTCCATCACCCTGGGCCATCGGGAATCCTCCATCCCCTTTTCCTACTATGACGACAAGCAGCAGGTCATCGGCTATTCCCACGAGATGATGTTGAAGGCGGTGGACGCCATCAAGGCCGAACTGAAGCTGGCCAAGCTGGACGTCAAGCTGATGCCGGTCACCTCGGCCAACCGCATCACCCTGTTGCAGAACGGCACGGTGGACATGGAGTGCGGCTCCACCACCAACAACCTGGAACGGCAGAAGCAGGTCGGCTTCTCCACCAGCATCTTCGTCATCGGCACCCGCCTCATGGCCAAGAAAGACGCCGGCGTGAAGGACTTCCCCGACCTCGCCGGAAAGAACGTGGTAACCACCGCCGGCACCACTTCCGAACGCCTCATCCGCAAGATGAACGAGGAAAAGCAGATGAAGATGAACATCATCTCGGCCAAGGACCACGGCGAATCCTTCCTCACCCTGGAAAGCGGCCGCGCCGTCGCCTTCATGATGGACGACGCCCTGCTCTACGGCGAAATGGCCAAGGCCAAGCGTCCGGGCGACTGGGTCGTGGTCGGTACCGCCCAGTCCAAGGAAGCCTACGGCTGCATGCTGCGCAAGGACGACGCCGGCTTCAAGAAGGTGGTGGATGCGGCCCTGACCAAGGCCATGACCTCCGGCGAGGCGGAGAAGATCTACAACAAGTGGTTCATGAACCCCATTCCGCCCAAGGGGCTCAACCTCAACATGCCGCTCTCCGACGACATGAAGGCCCTCTACAAGGCTCCCAACGACAAGGCCTACGAGTAGCCGGGTCTGATCGGCAAGGCGGAAGGGCGATGCCCCTCCGCCTCCTTCTCCCTCTTCCCGTCGGGGTTCCATCATGAACTACAACTGGAACTGGTCGGTCTTCCTCACCCCCGTCCCCTCAGGGGAAACGACCTACCTGGGCTGGCTGTTCACCGGCCTGCAATGGACCGTTGCCCTGTCCCTTTCCGCCTGGGTCATCGCCCTGGTGGTGGGCTCCATCGTCGGCGTCCTGCGCACCGTGCCCAACCGCTGGCTGTCCTCCTTCGCCGCGGTGTACGTCGAGTGTTTCCGCAACGTGCCTCTCCTGGTGCAGCTGTTCTCCTGGTATTTCGTCCTGCCCGAACTGCTGCCCCCGGCCCTGGGCAACGCCTACAAGCAATCCGACCCGCTGCTGCAGCAGTTTCTCGCCGCCATGCTCTGCCTGGGCCTGTTCACTGCCGCCCGCGTCGCCGAGCAGGTGCGTGCCGGCATCGAATCCCTGCCCCGGGGCCAGAAGAACGCCGGCCTGGCCATGGGCTTCACCCTGGCCCAGGTGTATCGCCACGTGCTGCTACCCATGGCCTTCCGCATCATCGTGCCGCCCCTGACCTCCGAATTCCTCAACATCTTCAAGAACTCGGCCGTAGCCACCACCATCGGCCTCATCGAGCTGTCGCGCCAGGCCCAGCAACTGGTGGACTACACGGCCCAGCCCTACGAAGCCTTCATCGCCGTGACCCTGCTCTACGTCTGCATCAACGTCACCGTGATGTTCCTCATGCGCCGCCTGGAAGAAAAAGTCCGGGTCCCAGGCTTTATCGGAGGCAAGTGAGCCATGTACGAATTTGACTGGAGCTCCATTCCCGGCGCCCTGCCCCTGCTCGGCAAGGGCCTGCTGGTGACCCTGGAAGTGACCCTCACCGCCATCGTCGTCGGCATCGGCTGGGGCACCCTGCTCGCGGTGGCCCGGCTGTCCAGCAACAGACTGCTGTCCTTCCTTGCCGCCGGCTACGTGAACCTGTTCCGCTCGGTGCCCCTGGTGATGGTCATCCTGTGGTTCTACCTGATCGTGCCCCAGGCCCTGAAGGGCCTCTTCGGCCAGGATATCGGCGATATCCGCCTGGTCTCCGCCCTGGTGGCCTTCGCCCTGTTCGAGGCCGCCTACTATTCGGAAATCATCCGGGCCGGCATCCAGAGCGTGCCCAAGGGGCAGGTCGCCGCCGGTCTGGCCCTGGGCCTGACGCCGGGCCAGACCATGCGCCTGGTGGTGCTGCCCCAGGCCTTCCGCAACATGATTCCGTTGCTCCTGACCCAGGCCATCATCCTCTTCCAGGACACCTCCCTGGTTTACGTGATCGGCCTCTCGGACTTCTTCGGCACCGCCTACAAGGTCGGCGACCGGGACGGCAGACTGGTGGAACTGCTGCTCTTCGCCGGCGCCGCCTACTTTGTCATCTGCTTCACCGTCTCCCGCCTGGTGAAGCACCTGCAAGCGAGGTTCATCAAATGATCGAGATCAAGAACGTTTCCAAGTGGTACGGGCAGTTCCAGGTGCTGACCGATTGCACCACCGAGGTGAAGAAGGGCGAGGTGGTGGTGGTCTGCGGTCCCTCGGGTTCGGGCAAGTCCACCCTGATCAAGTGCGTCAATGGCCTGGAACCCTTCCAGCAGGGCGACATCGTGGTGAATGGCACTTCCGTCGGCGACCCCAGGACCAACCTCTCCAAACTGCGTTCCCACGTCGGCATGGTGTTCCAGCACTTCGAGCTGTTTCCCCACATGACCATCACCGACAACCTGACCATCGCCCAGGTCAAGGTACTGGGCCGCAGCAGGGAGGAGGCCACGGACAAGGGCCTCAAGCTGCTCGACCGGGTGGGCCTCAAGGCCCATGCGCACAAGCATCCGGGCCAGCTTTCCGGCGGCCAGCAGCAGCGGGTGGCCATCGCCCGGGCCCTGGCCATGGACCCCATCTGCATGCTCTTCGACGAACCCACCTCGGCCCTGGACCCGGAAATGATCAACGAGGTGCTGGATGTGATGGTGGAACTGGCCCAGGAAGGCATGACCATGATGTGCGTCACCCACGAAATGGGTTTTGCCCGCAAGGTGGCCCACCGGGTGATCTTCATGGACCAGGGCCGCATCGTCGAGGATGCGGCCAAGGACGACTTTTTCGGCAAGCCCCACTCGGAGCGGGCCCAGCAGTTCCTGGCCAAGATCCTGCAGCACTAGGCTGTCGCGACGGCCAGGCCGCGCGCCCGCCCGCACCAAACAAAAACGCCCGCTGCAGCAGCGGGCGTTTTCATTGCCGGATGGCCCCGGCGGGGCCGGAGAGAAGCTCAGACCGTGGCGCTGGCCTTCTTCAGCACGGCGTAAATCTCGTCCTTCAGCGCCAGCTTTTCCTTCTTCAGGGCTTCGATTTGCTCCGGGGAGCCGGATTCGATGCGGGACTCCATGTTCTTGACCTTCTGGTCGATCTCGTTGTGCTTCTGGAAGAGATTCTGGAAGTGGCGGTCGCTGGTCTTGAGTTGGGAAATCAGGTCGCGGTATTCAGGAAACATGATGACGCTCCACACTGGGTTGTTATGTAAATCGACAGTTCCATTGTACGAGCCTCGCCGCCAGAACAAAACCTCCATGGCCGTCTCCGCGCCGGCAAAGAAAAACCCCCGGCCGCCACGGCGCGGGGGTTGTCCCTGACCTTTGCACAGCGCCCCCGGGGGGTACGCCGCCAGCGGACGGCTCAGCGGGTGCCGAGCCCCAGACGCTGCCAGATCTCACTGGTCAGGCCGGACTGATTCATGGAATAGAAATGCAGCCCCGGGGCGCCGCCGGCCAGCAGCTTCTGGCACAGCTCGGTGACCACATCCAGGCCGAAGGCCTTGATGGAATCGGCGTCGTCGCCGAAGCCTTCGAACTTCTTGCGCATCCAGCGGGGGATTTCGGCGCCGCAGGCATCGGAGAAGCGGGCCAGCTTGGAAAAGCTGGCAATGGGCATGATCCCCGGGACGATGGGGATGGTCACCCCGGCGGCCCGCACCGCATCCACGAAATGGAAGTAGGCGTCGGCGTTGTAGAAGTATTGGGTGATGGCGGAATTGGCTCCCGCATTGACCTTGCGCACGAAGGCCTGCAGGTCGTCGTCGGCGCTGCGGGCCTGGGGGTGCCATTCCGGGTAGGCGGCCACTTCGATATGGAAGTGATCGCCGGTCTCGGCCCGGATGAACTCCACCAGTTCGTTGGCATAGCGGAATTCGCCCGGGTCGGCCATGCCGGAGGGCAGGTCGCCGCGCAGGGCCACCACGCGACGGATGCCCTCGGCCTGGAACTCGGCCAGGATGCCGCGGATGGACTCCCGGGAGGAGCCGATGCAGGACAGGTGGGGCGCCGCATCCAGGCCGGCGGCGACGATTTCGCGCACGGTGGAGAAGGTACGCTCCCGGGTGGAACCGCCGGCACCGTAGGTGACAGAGAAGAAGGCCGGCTTCAGGGCCGCCAGCTTGTCCCGCACCAGGCGCAGCTTCTCCACGCCTTCCGCCGTCTGGGGCGGAAAGAATTCGATACTGAACGTCTTGTCGTTCATGGCGTCTGCCTTTCCTCCAGCAACTGCAGCCGGGTACCGGGCGGCAATTCCTGGGAAGCTTTGGTGATGAGGCCGACGGGTCCCTGGACCCAGCCCTGACTGATCAGATCCCGGGCCAGGGCGCGGGAGGCGGCCAGACCCTGTTCCACCAGCAGCACGTCGGCGCGCACGCCCTTGCGGACGTGGGGCACCGCCTCCTGGCGCACCTTGGGTGGCGGACGGGAACTGCGGCTGTGGAACGAGTTCATGGACATGGCGGGTCCCGACCCATCGTCTGCAGGCCGCCTCCGGCAAGGGAGACGGCCCGGCTACGGCTTAGTAGCGGTAGTGGTCGGCCTTGTAGGGGCCTTGCACGGGCACGCCGATGTAGTCGGCCTGCTGCTGGGTGAGGGTGGTCAGCTGCACGTTGAGGGTCTTCAGCTGCAGGCGGGCCACCTTCTCGTCCAGGTGCTTGGGCAGGGTGTAGACACCCACCGGGTAATCGGCAGTCTTGGTGAACAGCTCGATCTGGGCGATGGTCTGGTTGGCGAAGGAGGAGCTCATCACGTAGCTGGGGTGGCCGGTGGCGCAGCCCAGGTTCACCAGGCGGCCCTTGGCCAGCAGGATGATGCGCTTGCCGTCGGGGAAGATGACGTGATCGACCTGGGGCTTGATCTCTTCCCACTGGTACTTTTCCAGGGAAGCGACGTCGATTTCGTTGTCGAAGTGGCCGATGTTGCAGACGATGGCGTTGTTCTTCATCTTCACCATGTGGTCATGGGTGATGACGTGGAAGTTGCCGGTGGTGGTGACGAAGATGTCGGCCTTGTCGGCAGCGTATTCCATGGTGACGACGCGGTAGCCTTCCATGGCGGCCTGCAGGGCGCAGATCGGGTCGATCTCGGTGACCCAGACCTGGGCGGAGAGGGCGCGCAGGGCCTGGGCGGAACCCTTGCCCACGTCGCCGTAGCCGCAGACCACGGCGATCTTGCCGGCCACCATGACGTCGGTGGCGCGCTTGATGCCGTCCACCAGGGATTCGCGGCAACCGTAGAGGTTGTCGAACTTGGACTTGGTGACGGAATCGTTCACGTTGATGGCGGGGAACTTGAGGTCGCCGCGGGCATGCATCTGGTACAGGCGGTGCACGCCGGTGGTGGTCTCTTCGGTAACGCCCTTGATCTTTTCCAGACGCACGGAGTACCAGGTGGGGTCCTGGGCCAGCTTGGCCTTGATGGCGGCGAAGAGGATGGTCTCTTCTTCGGAACCGGGCTTGGCCAGGACGGAAATGTCCTTCTCGGCCTTGGCGCCCAGGTGCAGCAGCAGGGTGGCATCGCCGCCGTCGTCCAGGATCATGTTGGAATAGCCACCGTCGGCCCATTCGAAGATGCGGTGGGTGTAGTCCCAGTACTCGGTCAGGGTCTCGCCCTTGACGGCGAAGACGGGGATGCCGGCAGCGGCGATGGCGGCAGCGGCGTGATCCTGGGTGGAGAAGATGTTGCAGGAAGCCCAGCGCACTTCGGCACCGAGAGCCACCAGGGTCTCGATCAGCACCGCGGTCTGGATGGTCATGTGCAGGGAGCCGGTGATGCGAGCGCCCTTCAGGGGCTGGCTCTTGGCGTACTCCTCGCGGATGGCCATGAGACCGGGCATTTCGGTCTCGGCAATCTTGATTTCCTTGCGGCCCCAGGCGGACAGGCCCAGGTCGGCGATCACGTAATCTTTGAATTCAGCCACAGCAGTGCTCCTTAAGAACTGTGGCCGGGGAGGGGAGGGAGTGCGATAGCAGGGCTCACCTGGCCCCCTGCGCCCGGCAGGGTTGTAAAGGTGAGCGCCGTTGAAACTGGTCTCCCCTGGCGGGGCAGACATCCGAGCCTGGGACCTTGCCGGCCTCGCAGCGCTCCTCGGAAGTGGCGGATTATAGACGGAAATACCGGTCGGGGAAATTCCCCGGCCGGCCCTCCCGCACCGGGCTCAGGCCGCCGCCGTGCTCCAGATTTCGTCCACGTTGCGGATGCCCCACTTGGCCGGGTCCTCTCGGCCGGCGATCTTGTCGTGCACGCCGGGGCGGGACAGGTCCAGCAACTCCGGCGCAATGTGGGCATTGGACTTGGTGGAAAAGAAGACCTTGACCCGGGGCGCCAGCAGGGACTTCTCGCTCTGCTCCACCACCACCCCCAGCCGCCCCGATTCGAGGCGGACGAAGGAGCCGATGGGGTAGATGCCAAGGCTCTTGACGAAGGCCTGGAAGACCCGGGGATCGAAATGCCCGTCGGCCCACTCGGCCATTTTCTTGATCGATTCGGCCGGGTCCCAGCCGGCCTTGTAGGGGCGGTTGGAGGTAATGGCGTCATAGACGTCGCAGACCGCCCCCATCTTGGCCAGCAGGCTGATCTCGTCGCCCTTGAGGCCCTTGGGGTAGCCGCCGCCGTTCATCTTTTCGTGGTGGTGCAGGCAGACGTCCAGCGCCTCCGGCGGCACCCCCTTGCCTTCCAGCAAGACCTTGTGCCCTTCGGCGGGGTGGGTCTTGATGACCGCAAATTCTTCGTCGGTCAGCTTGCCCGGCTTGTTGAGGATTTCGGCCGGGATGAAGGCCTTGCCCATGTCGTGCAGCAGGCCGGACAGGCCCGCCAGACGGGTCTGCTGCTCGTCCAGGCCGAGCTGGCGGGCCAGAGCCACCATCAAGGCGCAGACGGCTACGGAGTGCATGTAGGTGTAATCGTCGGCCGTCTTCAGGCGGGCCAGGCTGATCAGGGCGCCGGGATTGCGGGCCACGGAATCGGCGATCTCCTCCACCAGCACCTGGGCCTGCTCCGCATCCACGGCCTTGCCCATGCGGGCCTCCTGGAACATGGACACCACGGCCTTCTTGGCGCTGTTGCAGATTTTCGCCGCCCGCTGCATCTCCACCGCGGTGCTGGTGCGCTCCAGGGAACGGGTGGCCTGGGCCTCCCGCACCTGTTCCTCGGCCACCAGGGCCTCGGACTCGGTCTCGCTGATGGCCGCCTCGCCGGCTTCCACGTCCAGCCCCTTACCGGCATCGATCCAGACTTCGGTGATGCAGCTGGCGCGAATGGCGCGGATGTCCTCCGGGTCCTTCAGGACGAAGGAGTTGCGCCAGAACGGATGATCGATCCAGGCGCCACAGAAGGATTTGAGATACATGCCGACACGCAGTTGTTCGACATGGATTTTCTTGAGCATGGGGGACAGGCAGGAGGCGGAAAACCTCCATTTTATGCCCAGGGGAAGGCGAATTGCGGAAATTACCCCCGCCCCTGGGAATCACCCCAGGCCGGGGACGGAGGAACTAGGGCTGGGCAGCCTTGGCGGCCTCCAGGTTTTCCCGCATGAAACGCTTGTTGATCTTGCCGATGCTGGTACGGGCCAAGGTCTTGACGAAGGAAACCTGCATCAGCACCCCGTAGCGGGAGACTCCCAGGGTTTCCGCCAGGTGGGCGGCATGGTTGCGGATGGCGTGCTCGGTGACCTGGCCATCCATTTCCGGCTTCAGTACCACCAGGGCCAGAGGCCGCTCGCCCCACTTCTCGTCCCTGACCCCGATCACCGCCACCTCGTGCACCGCCGGGTGCTGGCCGATGATGTCTTCCAGCTGCAGGGAGGAGGTCCACTCGCCACCGGTCTTGATCACGTCCTTGATGCGGTCAGTGATCTGGATGGAGCCGTTGGCGTCGATGTTGCCGATGTCGGCGGTGTGCAGGTAGCCCCCACCCCACAGCTCTTCGGCCGACGCCGGATCCTTCAGGTAGCCCTGGGTCAGCCAGGGGGAGCGCACCACCAGTTCGCCGACGGCCTGGCCGTCGTGGGGCTGGGGCCGCATTTCCGCATCGACGATGCGCAGGTCCACCAGGGGCAGAGGCAGGCCGGTACGGGCGCGCAGGGCGGCCTGCTCGGCCAGGGGGGCCTGCAGCTTGGCCGTGGGCAGGTGGGCCACGGACAGGATGGGACAGGTCTCCGACATGCCGTAGCCGGTGAAGACGTCGATCCCCTTTTCCAGGGCCGCCACCGCCATGGCCTGGGGCAGGGCGGAGCCGCCGATCATGACCTTCCAGCCGGACAGGTCCGTCTCCCTGGCCAGGGCGTGGTTGAGCAGCATGTGCAGGATGGTGGGCACGCAGTGGGAGAAGGTGACCCGCTCCCGGGCCTTCAATCGCAACAGCACCTCGGGCTGGTAACGTCCCGGGTAGACCTGCTTCAGGCCCAGCATGGTGGCCACGTAGGGCAGGCCCCAGGCATGCACGTGGAACATGGGGGTGATGGGCATGTACACATCGTCCCGGTGCAGGCGGCCCTGTACCGGCGCGGTGCCGAGGCCGGTGGCAGCACCCATGGTGTGCATCACCAGTTGCCGGTGGCTGAAATAGACACCCTTGGGCAGGCCCGTGGTGCCGGTGGTGTAGAAGGTGGTGGCCTTGGCGTTCTCGTCGAAGTCGGGGAAGTCGTAATCGGTGGCGGCAGCGGCCAGCAGCTCTTCGTACTCCCCGGCGAAGGGGACGGGGGCCTGCATCTTCTCCGGATTCTCATGGTCGCCGTGGATCAGGACGAAGGTCTTGACGCTCTCCAGGCGCTCCGCCATGGCCTGCAGCAAAGGAAAGAACTCGCTGTTCACCAGCACCACGTCGGCCCGGGCATGGTTCAGGGTGTACAGCATCTGCTCCGCCGTCAGCCGCACATTCACCGTCTGCAGCACGGCGCCCATCATGGGCACGGCGAAGAAGCACTCCAGATAGCGGTGGCTGTCCCAGTCCATCATGGCCACCGTGTGACCGGGCTCCACCCCCAGGGCCGCCAGGGCGTTGGCCAGGCGGCCGATGCGCTGCTGCAGGGTGCGGTAGGTGTAGCGGACGCTGTCCCGGTAGACGATTTCCTGGTCCGGTGCATGGGCCAGGGGGGTGTGCAGCAGATGCTTGATCAGCAGCGGGTAGGAATAGGCGGACGGAGTGGTCTCGATGAGTTGGACCGGCATGGCGTTCTCCCTCGTTTTTATTTATGTCGGTACGGCTGTGTTCTCAAGGGGGATGTTACAGGAGGGTGACAGGCACCGTAAGGCGCGGCCCGCGCCGCCCCCCGATCTGCAGGCAATAAAAAAGCCCGCCCCCGGTGGGGGACGGGCCTGTGACGACTGCGGCCGGGCTTAGAGGCCGGCGTCGCTCTTCAACAGGGCGGCGCGGTCGGTGGCTTCCCAGGTGAATTCCGGCTCGTCGCGGCCGAAGTGGCCGTAGGCGGCGGTCTTCTCGTAGATGGGACGCAGCAGGTCGAGCATGTTCACGATGCCCTTGGGACGCAGGTCGAAGTGCTTGCGCACCAGGGCGGTCAGGGTCTCGTTGCTCACCTTGCCGGTGCCGAAGGTCTCCACCATGATGGAGGTGGGCTCGGCCACGCCGATGGCGTAGGAGACCTGCACCAGGCACTTGCTGGCCAGGCCGGCGGCGACGATGTTCTTTGCCACGTAACGGCCGGCGTAGGCGGCGGAACGGTCCACCTTGGAGGGGTCCTTGCCGGAGAAGGCGCCGCCGCCGTGGGGCGCGGCACCGCCGTAGGTGTCCACGATGATCTTGCGGCCGGTGAGGCCGCAGTCGCCCTGGGGACCGCCGACGACGAAGCGGCCGGTGGGGTTCACCAGGTACTTGATGTCGCCCTTGATCAGTTCCTTGGGCAGCACCGGCTTGATGATTTCCTCGATGGTAGCTTCCCGGATGGCTTCCAGGCTCATGTCCGGGGCGTGCTGGGTGGACAGCACCACGGTGTCGATGGAGTCGGGCTTGCCGTCCACGTAGCGGATGGTGACCTGGGACTTGGCATCGGGACGCAGCCAGGGCAGGCGGCCGTCCTTGCGCAGCAGGGCCTGGCGCTCCACCAGACGGTGGGAGAGGAAAATCGGCAGGGGCATCAGGGACGGGGTTTCGTCACAGGCGTAGCCGAACATCAGGCCCTGGTCGCCGGCGCCCTGGCCCAGGTTGTCGTCGTAGGCCTTGTTCACGCCCTGGGCGATGTCCGGACTCTGCTTGTCGTAGGCCACCAGCACGGCGCAGCCCTTGTAGTCGATGCCGTATTCGGTGTTGTCGTAGCCGATGCGCTTGATGGTGTCCCGAGCCACCTGGATGTAATCCACGTTGGCATTGGTGGTAATCTCGCCCGCCAGAACCACCAGACCGGTGTTGCAAAGGGTCTCGGCGGCGACGCGGGAATGCTTGTCCTGGGCCAGGATGGCGTCCAGGATGGCATCGGAGATCTGGTCGGCGACCTTGTCGGGATGGCCTTCGGAAACGGATTCCGAGGTAAAGAAGTATTCAGCCATGTGTACTGCTCCTAAAGAATTCCCCGTATTACTTGACCGGCGCGACCGGCTCCGGGGGAGAGCAGGCGACGCTTTAGCAGTATTTGTGAACCGCCCTGCAAGTTGTCCTGATTAACTCGGCGGCCGATAATTCTATTTTTTCGCCGGCCCCGGGTCAAACCCGTCGCTCCCGGCAATTTGAGCGCCATCAAAAATACGTTCCGCGAGCCCACCCCTTGAGCCTTCTCTTCCGCCTCCTCGCCTGCCTCCCTCTGGCCTGGCTCCACGCCCTGGGCGCCCTGCTCGGGCGCCTGGTGTACCGCCTGTCCGCCACCTACCGCTCCCACCTGCAGCAGAATCTGGCCCTGGCCTACCCGGCCGACGCCGCCACGGACCTGATCCCGGCCATTGCCCGGGAGGCGGGCAAGGGCGTCCTGGAACTGCCCAAGGTCTGGCTGCGCCCCCTGGAGGAAGTGGCGGCCAGGGTGGTGCAGGTGAGCGGCTGGGAGCTGGTGGAGGCGGCCTGGGCGGAGGACGAAGGCATCATCTTCCTCACTCCCCATCTGGGCTGCTTCGAGATCACCGCCCAGTACTATGCCCGCCAGGCGGTCCGGGCCCGGCCAGCAGCCCCCATCACCGTGCTCTTCCGCCCGCCCAAGCTGGAGTGGCTGGGCCGCATCATCGCCGCCGGCCGGGCCCGGGGCGAGCACCTGAAGCTGGCCCCGGCCGACCTTTCCGGCGTACGGGCCCTGATCCGGGCCCTGAAGCGCAAGGAGGCGGTGGGCCTGTTGCCGGACCAGGCCCCCGGTGCCGGCGAAGGCAAATGGCTGCCCTTCTTCGGCCGCCCCGCCTACACCATGACCCTGGCGGCCCGCCTTTCGGAAGCCGGCGGCCGGGTGATCTTCGCCTACGGCGAGCGCCTGCCCCACGGCCGCGGCTACCACCTGCACCTGCAGGCGCCGACCCAGCCCCTGACGGGCGACACGGTGGCCCGGGCGGCCCAGATCAACCGGGAGCTGGAAACCCTGATCCGCCAGTGCCCGAGCCAGTACCTGTGGGGCTACAACCGCTACAAGCGCCCCCGGGGCGCCGAACCGGCGCCGACAGCAGCGGAGGACTGCCGGTGACCCGCCTCGCCCTGGCCCTGCTCTGGCTCTGCCACTTCCTGCCCCTTCCCCTGCTGCGGGCCCTGGGCGCCGCCTTCGGCTACCTGCTGTACCTGCTCGGCGCCGAACGGCGGCGGGTCACCCACACCAACCTGGCCCTGTGCTTTCCCGAACTTGGCGAAGGGGAACGCCGGCGGCTGGCCCGGCGCCATTTCGTCGCCTTCGGCCAGTCCTTCCTGGACCGGGCCCTGCTCTGGCACGCCTCCCCGGCCCGGCTGCAACGCCTGATCCAGGTGGAAGGCTGGGACAACCTGCCCCGGGACAGCGCCCCCACCCTGGTCCTGACACCCCATTTCCTCGGCCTGGATGCGGGCTGGAGCGCCCTGACCCGGGACCGTCCCATGCTCTCGGTCTATTCCCAGCAGAAGAACCCCCATTTCAACACCGCCCTCTACGCCGGCCGCATGCGTTTCAACGCCCCCAACCTGCTCTCCCGCCAGGACGGCATGCGCAAGGTGGTGAAGGCCCTGGCCGAGGGGCGGCCCTTCTACTACCTGCCGGACATGGACTTCGGCCCCCGGGACGCCATCTTCGTGCCCTTCTTCGGCATCCCCGCCGCCACCATCACCGGCGTAGCCCGCCTCGCCGCCCTGGGCAAAGCCCGGGTGGTGCCCTGCATCGCCGAGATGACGCCCCGCGGCTATCGGGTGCGCCTGCTGCCGGCCTGGGAACATTACCCCAGCGGCGACGTCACAGCCGATACCCGCCGCGTCAATGCCTTCATCGAGTCGGAGGTGCGGCGCATCCCGGAGCAGTACTACTGGGTACACAAGCGCTTCAAGACCCGGCCCCCAGGCGAAGCCCGTTTCTACTGAGCAGCACCGCGAAAGACCCCTCATGCCATCCCCCGCACAACCCACCCCCCTGATCCGCCCCGTCGCCCGGGAAGAGGTGGGCGCCATCGCCCAGCTGGCCCGCACCGTCTGGCAGGCAGCCTACCGGGACATCATCAGCCAGGCCCAGATCGACTACATGCTGGGCCAGCGCTACGGCGCGCCCCGCCTGCTGGAGGAGCTGGCCCGCCCCGACATCTGGTGGGACCAGGCCTTCGTCGGCGCCCGCCGCCTCGGCTTTGCCGCCACCCAGGCCACCGCCACCCCGGCCGAATTCAAGCTGGACAAGCTCTACGTCCATCCCGAAGCCCAGCGCCAGGGCGTCGGCAGCGCCCTGTTGCAGCACGTGGCCCAACGCTGCCGGGCCCGGGGCGGCAAGAGCCTGGTCCTGGCGGTGAACAAGAACAACGCCCAGGCCATCGCCGCCTATCGCAAGAACGGCTTCGAAGTACGGGAGTCGGTCTGCGTGGAGATCGGCAACGGCTTTGTCATGGATGACTTTATAATGGCCCGGTCCCTCGCTTGAAAGCACGCAGGCCAACGCCATGAAACTCAAATTCACCAAGATGCACGGACTGGGCAACGACTTCGTCGTGCTCGACGGCGTGCGCCAGAACATCACCCTCACCCCGGCCCAGCTGCGCTTCCTCGCCGACCGCAACTTCGGCGTCGGCTGCGACCAAATCCTGCTGGTGGAAAAGCCCGGCCAGGCCGGCGTCGATTTCCGCTACCGCATCTTCAATGCCGACGGCAGCGAGGTGGAGCAGTGCGGCAACGGCGCCCGCTGTTTCGTCCGCTTCGTGCACGAACAGGGCCTCACCGACAAGCGGGAAATCAAGGTGGAAACCAAGTCGGGCATCATCAGCCCCCGCCTGGAGGCCGATGGCAACGTCACCGTGGACATGGGCAAGCCCATTTTCTCGCCGGACCGCATCCCCTTCGTCTCCCCCACCGACGCGGTGATCCAGCCCCTGCAGGTGGGCGACCAGGAAGTGGCCATCACCGCTGTCTCCATGGGCAATCCCCACGCCGTGCAGGTGGTGGCGGACGTGGACACGGCGCCGGTGGCCATCCAGGGACCCATGATCGAATCCCACCCGCGCTTTCCCCAGCGGGTCAATGCCGGCTTCCTCCAGGTGGTGGACCGACACAGCGTGCGCCTGCGGGTCTACGAGCGGGGCGCCGGCGAAACCCTGGCCTGCGGCACCGGCGCCTGCGCCGCCGTGGTGGCCGGCATCAGCCGCGACCTGCTGGATTCCCCGGTGCGCGTCAGCACCCGGGGCGGCGAACTGAGCATTGCCTGGAACGGCCCCGGCACCCCGGTGCACATGACCGGCCCGGCCGTCACCGTCTTTAGCGGAGAAATCGAACTGTGAGCGACATCCAAACCCCGCGCCTCTCCGGCGCCGACGTGGCCGAATACCTGGAACACAACCCCCAGTTCTTCGAAGAGCACGCCGACCTCATTTCCCGGCTGGTGATTCCCCACCCCCACGGGGGCCGGGCCATCTCCATCACCGAGCGGCAGATGCTCACCCTGCGCGACAAGAACAAGGCCCTGGAAGGCAAGATGGCCGAACTGCTCGGCTTCGGCGAAGCCAACGATGCCATCAGCGAAAAGATGCACCGGCTGGCGGTGGCCCTGGTGGCCGCCACCACCTTCCAGGCGGTGATCCACATCCTGGATTTCCACCTCAAGGAAGACTTCGCCATACCCCACGTGGCCCTGCGCCTGTGGGACCAGCCGGAAGGCGTGGGCGAGCTGCCCGAGTTCGCAGCCGTCTCCGAGGAACTGCAGGTCTTCGCCGAAACCCTGGGCCGGCCCTACTGCGGCTCCACCTCCGGCTTCGAGACTTCCACCTGGTTCGGCGACACCTCCGCCCACATCCGTTCCCAGGCCCTGGTGGCCCTGCGCAATGGCGGCGGCACCTTCGGCATGATCGCCATGGGCAGCGAGAGCATGGACCGCTTCTACGCCGACATGGGCACCCTCTACCTGGAACGGCTGGGCGAGATCGTCTCCGCCGCCATCGGCCGGGCCCTGCGCCACTAGGCAAGGCGGGCTCCATGGACGGCCACAGCCTCGCCGGAGCCTTCCTCGACGAACTGGCGACCCAGCGTCGCCAGTCGCCCCACACCGTCAGCAACTACCGCCGGGACCTGGGCAAGCTCCTAGCCCTGGCCGCCGAACTACCGGGCAGCCCGGACCTGGGCGAACTGCAGTCCCACCACATCCGCCGCTTC
This sequence comes from Azospira oryzae, assembly GCF_004217225.1. Classification (GTDB taxonomy): domain Bacteria; phylum Pseudomonadota; class Gammaproteobacteria; order Burkholderiales; family Rhodocyclaceae; genus Azospira; species Azospira oryzae. The sequence continues at coordinate 712,101 of NZ_SHKM01000002.1, read as the reverse complement.
GTCGGCCTGCTCCACGGCCGCGGCCTGGCGGGCCGCTCCCTCGCCCGCAGCCTGTCGGCCTGGCGTGTCTTCTACCGCTGGCTCGGCCGCCACGGCCACGCCGGCCACAATCCCTGCGAAGGGGTGCGGCCGCCCAAGAGCCCCAAGGCCCTGCCCCGCACCCTGTCGCCGGATGAGACCGCCCGCCTGCTGGAAACCTCCATCGATCCGGACGATCCCCAGGAGCTGCGGGACCAGGCCATGTTCGAGCTGTTCTATTCCTCCGGCCTGCGCCTGGCGGAGCTGGCCGAGCTGAACGTGGATGCCCTGACCGACATCGGCGGCGGCGAAGTCCGGGTCCACGGCAAACGGGACAAGGAGCGGGTGGTGCCCGTCGGCAGCAAGGCGCGGCAGGCCCTGGCCGCCTGGATGGCGCGGCGGCCCGAGCTGGCCCGGCCGGAGGAGAAGGCCCTCTTCGTCGGTGCCCGGGGCCGGCGCATCGCCCACGGCATCATCCAGCAGCGCCTCTGCCGCCGGGCCCTGCTGGCCGGCCTGCCCAGCCACGTGCATCCCCACATGCTGCGCCACTCCTTTGCCAGCCACGTGCTGCAGTCCTCCGGCGACCTGCGGGCGGTGCAGGAGATGCTCGGCCATGCCAGCATCGCCTCGACCCAGGTCTATACCCACCTGGATTTCCAGCACCTGGCCCAGGTATACGACACCGCCCATCCCCGGGCCAAGCGCAAGTAAGGCCATGGCCAAGCCCGATCCACGCCAGGACCTGAGCCGCTACCGGCGCAACCAGCAGGGCGAGGTGGACAGCGCCGCCCTCTACCAGGCCATGGCCGAGGCGGAAGCCAGGCCGGAACTGGCCGCCATCTACCGCCGCCTGGCCGCCGCCGAGGCGGCCCACGCCCAGTTCTGGCAACGCCGCCAGGAGCGGGCCGGGCAGCCGGCCCCGAACCTGGGTCCCACCTGGCGCGCCCGCATCCTCATCTGGCTGGCCCGGCACCTGGGCGCCGCCAGCGTCCTGCCCACCGTGGCGGCCCGGGAAAGCCTGGACCAGACCAGCTACGACGACCAGCGGGAATCCCGCCACACCGACCTGCCGGCCCAGGAGCGGGCCCACGCCCGCCTACTCTTCCGCCTCACCTCCATGGGCAACGGCGGCCGCTGGGACGGCGGCACCTATGCCCGCCTGGAAGGGCGCCACGGCGCCGGCGGCGGCAATGCCCTGAGGGCCGCCGTGCTTGGCGCCAACGACGGCCTCGTCTCCACCCTCAGCCTGGTCATGGGGGTGGCCGGCGCCCAGTTCTCCAATACGGCCATGCTCGCCACCGGCCTGGCCGGCATGCTGGCCGGCGCCTGCTCCATGGCCATGGGCGAATGGATCTCGGTGCAGAGCAGCCGGGAAATGTACGCCCACCAGATCGCCGCCGAAGCGGAGGAACTGGCCGAAGTGCCGGCGGAGGAGCAGGCCGAACTGGCCCTCATCTACCAGGCCAAAGGTTTCACCGCCGAGGAGGCCGCCGCCATTGCCGCCCGGGTCATTCAGAACCAGGAGACGGCCCTCGACACCCTGACCCGGGAAGAACTGGGCATAAACCCGGACGACCTGGGAGGCTCCGCCGGTACCGCCGCCCTGGCTTCCTTCGCCGTGTTCCTGGTGGGCGCCCTCATTCCCATCCTGCCCCTGCTGTTCCTCCAGGGCAGGGCCGCCGTCATGGGCAGCGCCGTGGCCAGCGCCCTCGGGCTGTTCCTCATCGGCGCCGCCATTTCCATTTTCACCGGCCGCCATCCGGGCCGGGCCGGCCTGCGCCAGCTGCTCATCGGCATGGCCGCCGCGGCCGTCACCTACGGCGCCGGCTACGCCGTCGAGGCCTGGCTGGCCGCCTGACCGCCCCTATCGGCGCGGGCCGTGGCGCCGTACGGCATCGCCCGGTACACTGCGCACCTTTGCCGCCGCCGCGGCGCCGCTTTGCAAGGTCTGCCCATGTCCCAGCTCATCCTCTTCCCCGGCAAGGAACGCTCCCTGCTGCGCCGCCATCCCTGGATCTTCGCCGGCTCCGTCGGCCGCCTGAAGGGCAAGGCCCGCCCCGGCGACACGGTGGAGGTGCTGGCCGACGACGGCAAGTTCCTGGCCCGGGCCGCCTACAGCCCCGATTCCCAGATCCGGGCCCGGGTGTGGACCTTCAATGAAAACGAGACCATCGACGACGTCTTCTTCAAGCGCCGCATCGCCGAGGCCGTGGCCCGGCGCCGCAACCTGCCGGAGTTGAAGAACGAGGAAGGCGTGCGTCTGCTGCACGGCGAATCCGACGGCCTGCCCGGGGTCGTCTGCGACCAGTACGGCGACACCCTCTCCCTGCAGCTGACCTCGGCCGGCGGCGAGAAGTGGCGCAAGGCCATCGTCAATGCCCTGGTCCAGGCCACCGGCTGCTCCCGCATCTACGAGCGCTCCGATTCGGACGTACGCCGCCTCGAAGGCCTGGAGCCGGTCACCGGCTGGCTCCACGGCGAGGCCCCGGCCGGCGATCTCTCCATCATGGAGAACGGCGTGCGCCTGCTGGTGGATGTGGTGGGCGGCCACAAGACCGGCTTCTATCTGGACCAGCGGGAAAACCGCCTGCTCACCGGCGCCCTGGCGGCGGGCAAGAGCGTGCTCAACTGCTTCTGCTACACCGGCGGCTTTTCCCTCCAGGCCCTGGCCGGTGGGGCCGCCTCCGTGCTCTCCATCGACTCCTCCGGGCCGGCCCTGGAGACGGCCAAACGCAACCTGGCCCTCAATCCCCAGCTGGATGCCGCCCGGGCCGAATGGTGGGAAGCCGACGTATTCACCGCCCTGCGCGAGCTGCGCAAGGCCGAGCGCAAGTTCGACCTGATCGTGCTCGACCCGCCCAAGTTCGCTCCTTCCGCCGCCCACGCCGACCGGGCAGCCCGGGCCTACAAGGACATCAACCTGCTGGGCTTCCGTCTGCTCAATCCGGGCGGCCTGCTGTTCACCTACTCCTGCTCCGGCGGCATCGGCAACGAGCTGTTTCAGAAGATCATCGCCGGCGCTGCCCTCGACGCCGGCGTGGATGCCCGCATCCTGCGCCACCTGGCGGCCGGTCCGGACCACCCCATCGCCCTGGCGGTGCCGGAAGGCGAATACCTCAAGGGCCTGCTCTGCCAGGTGTGACCCCCGGCGCCTCGCCACGGCTGCCGGTGCAATAGCACCGGCAATATTCCGTCGACATATTTTCATTCCGGGCCTATGCTGCATGGGCAGTCGGCGCGGCCGCCCATCGATGTCGTAATACATTGGTAATAAAGCACTTTCCAACAAGACCGCCCGCCGCCTGCAACGCACGGCATCGGGCGGCATGGCGGCTGCCGCGACCGATATCCATCCTCCGCCGCCACTGAAGGAGTGCATCATGGCTATTCTGAGTTTCAACGGCCGGGTCAATATCGCGGTCCGCATCGTCACCGAACAGTACCCCGCCGCCAAGCTGTACGAAGCCGACGGCATCGCCTCCAAGGGCCCCACCACAGACCCGGCCCAGATCGACCAGCTGCGGGTGGTGTTCCAGAATTCCAACAACACCACGGTCATCATCAAGTCCACCGGCTACGGCGAATTCGGCGCCCCCGTGCTCATTCCCGAACCCTGGCTGGAGGACGTGGTGATCCAGTGGCCGGTGCCCATGGACCTGCCCGAAGCCAACAAGCTTAAGGAACAGGCCGGCTTCACCCAGGCCTACGGCGCCGTGACCCTGCGCAATCCCCTGGGGCCCAAGCTGGGCAATCCCTACTTCATTTTCGGTGGCAACCCGAGCCAGCCCTACGTCTTCGTGGACGTGGTCACCGGCCAGGTGCACCAGGGCCGCTGATCCTCCGGCGGCGTTCCAGGGCCGGCGCCTCCTGCAGGAGGCGCCGGCCTTTTCCATCCCGGGACGGGCTAGTCAGGGAGTGGCGAAAGGCACTACAGTGCCCGGACCCGCGCTTATCGTGTCCGCCATGACCTCATCCCGCACCTCCCTGTTGCTGCTCCTGGCCGTCGCCACCCTGGCCCTGCTCGGCATCACCGGCTACCGCCCTTATGACCGGGCCACCTGGCTGCTGGAGGTGCTGCCGGTGCTGATCGCCCTGCCCCTGCTGGCCCTGACCTGGCGCCGTTACCCCCTGACCACCCTGCTGTATGTCTGCATCTTCATCCACGGGGTGATCCTCATGGTGGGCGGCATGTACACCTATGCCCGGGTGCCCGTGGGCTTCCAGGTGGCCGAATGGCTGCACCTGCAGCGCAATCCCTACGACAAGCTGGGCCACCTCTTCCAGGGCTTCGCCCCGGCCCTGATCGCCCGGGAAATACTGCTGCGGGGAGCCTATGTGCGGGGGCGCAAGATGCTGTTCTTCCTCGTCACCAGCGTCGTGCTGGCCATCAGCGCCACCTATGAACTGCTGGAATGGTGGACCGCCCTGGCCTTCGGCCAGGGGGCGGACGACTTCCTCGGCACCCAGGGCGATCCCTGGGACACCCAGTCGGACATGTTCTGCGCCCTGCTCGGGGCTCTCCTGGCCCAGCTGGGACTGGCCCGCTGGCAGGATCGGCAGATCGCCGCCCTGCCCCGTCCGAAAGCCTGAGGGGCGAAAAAAAAAGCGCGGATCGCTCCGCGCTTTTTCATTTGGGGACCGAGCCGCCTCAGTGCACCCGCTTGCGCTTGGTGTACTCCTGCACCAGGGCCAGCAGCTCGTCTTCCTGGTAGGGCTTGCCCAGGTAGTGGTTCACCCCGATCTCGAAGGCGTAGTTGCGGTGCTTGTCCGCCGTGCGGGAGGTGATCATGATGATGGGCAGGTGCTTCAGGCGCTCGTCCGCCCGCACGTTGCGGGTGAAGTCGAAGCCGTCCATGCGCGGCATCTCGATGTCCACCAGCAGCACGTCGGGCATGGTGTCGATCAGCTGCTCCAGACCATCCACGCCGTCCTTGGCCGTCAGCACGTGGTAACCCTCGCGGGACAGCAGGCGGCTGGTGATCTTGCGCACGGTGAGGGAGTCGTCCACCACCATCACCGTCGGCAGGGTCTGGGCCGGCGTTTCTTCCACCGGCACCGACTCCAGGGGCGCCGCCGGGGTGTGCACCGCCACGCTGGCTTCGCTGCGGGCCGCCAGGGCCACCGGGTTGAGGATCAGCAGCACCTGGCCGTCGCCGAGCACGGTGGCGCCGGCAATGCCGATCACCCGGGCCAGCTGGGGGCCGACGTTCTTGACCACGATTTCCTGGTTGCCGAACAGCTCGTCCACCTGGATCGCCGCCCGCTGGGTGCCGGAGCGCAGCAGCAGCACCCAGGACAGGCGCCGGGCTTCGGGCAGGGCCTGGGGTTCGCCCAGCAGGTGGGGCAGGAAGTGGTAGGGATAGCGGTTGCCCAGCCATTCCACCTGACCGGTCTCGCGGATGCCGGCCAGGACCTGTTCCTTCACTTCCTGGACCTGGGCGATCATGGCCGAGGGAATGGCGTAGCGGCGATTGCCGACGCGCACGATGAGGGCCTGGGTGACAGCCAGGGTCAGGGGCAGGTAGATGCGGAAAGTGAGGCCCTTGCCGGCCACCGACTGCATTTCCAGGCGGCCGCCCAGGTTGGTCACTTCGGTGCGCACCACGTCCATGCCGACGCCGCGGCCGGCGATCTGGGAGACCTCGCCGGCGGTGGAAAAGCCGGGAGCGAAAATCAGGTCGGCCAGGCGGGCGTCGTCCGCCTCCTCGCCGGCAGCCAGCAGCCCCTGGCTCTCGGCCTTGGCGCGGATGCGCTGCAGGTCCAGGCCGGCGCCGTCGTCGGCCATGGTGATGATGATTTCGTTGCCTTCCTGGGCCACCTTCAGTTCGATCTCGCCGATCTCTTCCTTGCCGGCGGCGAGGCGGCCTTCCCGGCTTTCCAGGCCATGGGCGACGGAGTTGCGCAGCATGTGCTCCAGGGGAGCGACCATCTTGTCCAGCACGCCCCGGTCCAGTTCCACCTGACCGCCGACGATTTCCAGGTTGGCCCGCTTGCCCACTTCCTTCGCCGTCTGCCGCACGATGCGATGCAGACGCTCGGTCTGGCTGCTGAAGGGCACCATGCGCACGCTCATCAGGGACTGCTGCAGCTCCCGGTTGAGGCGGGCCTGGGCAATGATGGCGGCGTTGGCTTCGTCCAGGTTCTTCAGCAGGTTCTGCTGCACCGTGGCCACGTCGTTCACCGATTCGGCCATCATCCGGGTCAGTTCCTGGAAGCGGGTGAAGCGGTCGAACTCCAGGGGGTCGAAGCCGGCATGGGCCACTTCGGCCTCGGCGGTGCGGGCCTGGATCTGGGTCTCGGCCTGGATTTCCACCTCCCGCAGCTGGCGCCGCAGGCGGATCACGTTTTCCGTCAGGTCGAGCAGGGAATCCTTGAGGCTGCGCATTTCCCCTTCGATGCGGGCCCGGGCGATGGACAGCTCGCCGGCCTCGTTCACCAGCCGGTCCATCAGGTCGGAGCGCACCCGCAGGGTGGCGCGGGAGGCGGCGGCCGCATCGACCTCCGGCTCGGCCGCTGCAACCTGCACTGTGGCCGGGGCCTCGGCTGCAGGCCGCTCCGGCTGGGCCACCGCGGCAGGCATCTCGGCGGAGGCAGGCGCTGCCTGGGTTTCCGGCATGGCCGGTGCGAGATCGGCTTCCGCCGTCTCCGGCAGGGCCAGCAGTTCCACCGGCAGGGGCGTATCCAGAGTGTCACCGGAAGCCAGGCGCTCGACGATCTGGGCGATGGCGTCGAAGGCGATCTGGATTTCCTCGATCAGGGCCGCTTCCGCCGCCCCGGCCTTGTGGGCCTGCTCGACCCGGGTTTCCAGGGTGTGGGTCAGTTCCCCCAGGTTCATGGCGCCGGCCATGCGGGCCGAACCCTTGAGGGTATGCAGCAGCCGGGCCAGGGCCCGGGCCACGTCGGCATCGTGGGGATCGTCGTGCCACAGGCGCAGCTGCTCGGTGATGCTCTGGGTCAGCTCCTGGGCTTCTTCGAGGAAGATGGGCAGCAGCTGCTCGTCCAGGTCGTCCTTGAGCTGCACCGGCACCGGCGGGGCGGCGGGGGCTGCTGGGCGGCAACGCTGGCCACCATTTCCTCCAGGGAGGAGATGGCCAGGCGGATGATTTCCAGGGCTTCCAGGCTGGCTGGATGGGCCGACTGGTCGCGCCGCAGCAGGGCGTGTTCCAGGGCCCGGCCAAGGCGGTTGATGGCGTCCAGGCCGATGGTGCCAGCGATGCTGCCCAGGGTGTGGGCGGCCCGGGTGAAGGGCTCGGCCGTGGGCATTTCCGGGTCGGTCTCGAGCAGGCCGAACTGGCGCTGCAGGGCTTCCAGGTGGCCCTGGGCCTCTTCCATGAAAATCTGGTAGAGGGTGGAGGAGACCTTCAGGGTCGGCCGCGGCGGCGGTGGCGCTTCTTCGGCCTCCAGCTCGGGCAGGATGTCCTGGGCGGCGGGCGCCGGGGGCGTCAGCTCGATCTCCTGGGCCATATCCGGCACAGTCTCGGACGGAGCCTCGATTTCGCCGTCGAAGGCGATGTCGAGGGCAGGCTCGCTCTCCAGCGACAGCGGCGATGACTCGGGGGCTGCTGCGACGGCGGGCTCGGCCGGCAGTTCCGTCAGGGCGATGGGTTCGTCGGTGGCGGCGACTTCCGGCAGCGGCTCCACCGCGGCAGGCATCTCCAGCTCACCCAGGTCGTCCAGGGGCGGCAGTTCCAGGGTTTCCAGATCGCCGGAGAGCTCGTGTTCTTCGTCCAGCTCCGGGACAGCGGCTTCCAGCACGGCTTCCGGCCGAGCTTCTGCCATGGCTGGCGCCGCCTCCGGGGCGGCCGGCGCGGGGGCCGCATCCCCCAGGTCGAAATCAAAATCCAGGGCGGCGGGCGTCACTTCCTCCAGGGCCGGCAATTCTTCCAGGGCCAGATCCACGTCGGCCGTCGCGGCGACGGGAGCTTCCTCCAGTTCCGGCAGAGTCAGTTCCTCGATCTCCGGCACCGCCTCGAGCGCTGTCGCCGCGTCGGTTTCCTGCACGGCAGGCACCTCGGCCTCCGCCATGAAGTCGCGCATGTCGCTGGCGATCACCGGCATCACTTCCATGGCCGGGGGCGTCAGGTCCACCGAGGCCCCATCCAGGTCCACCTCCAGGCCCAGGTCGGCGAAGGGGGTGCTCTCCTCCAGGGACAGTTCGGGCAGGGCAGAGGCCGGCGCCGCCTCGGCCACCGGTGCCGGCGGGGTTTCGGCCCCGCGCATGGTGTCGGCCTTGGTCACCAGGGCCGCGGGATCGGGGGCACCGCCTTCCCGGGTTTCCAGGTAGCGGACCCAGGCGGAGAAGAGGACATGGGCCTCTTCGATGAGGGCGAACAGTTCCGGGCTGACGTCGTATTCCTGGCGCAGCCACAGGTTGAGTACCTGCTCGATGGCCCAGGCGGTCTCGCCCAGGTCCTTGAGGCCGACCATGCGGCCGCTGCCCTTGAGGGTGTGGAAGCTGCGGCGGATGGTGGTGAGGAAATCGACGTTGTGGGGCTGCTCCCGCAGCAGGCCGATGTGGCTGCCGATGGTGCCGAGCACTTCCTGGGCCTCTTCCAGGAAGATGGAGAGCAGCTCCGCGTCCAGCTCCTCTTCCGAGGCCTGGGTCAGCTTGATGGTTTCGGCGGACGGCGCCGGGGCGGCAGCCACCTGGGGCTTGATCTCGGCCAGGGCCGCATCCAGGGCAGGGGCGGCGGCATCCAGGTGGGGCGCGGCCTCCAGGGCCGACAGGGCTGCCTTTGCCTGCTGTCCCAGGGCCTTGTCGGCCACCAGGTCTGCATCCTTCTGCAGGGACTCCAGATTCTGCTTCAGTTCCTGGCGCAGGTTGGCGTCGGCGGGCTGTTCCTTCAGCGCCTCCATCAGGGCCTGGGTTTCCTTCTTCTGCTTTTCCAGTTCCTGTTCCACCGACGGGGCGGCGGCTTCCACCACCTCTTCGACCTCTTCCTCCTCCCGGTTGCCCTGGGGCCCCAGGCCGCGGGAGAAGGCGGAGAAGTCGGCGCTGCCCTTGGCCAGTTCCCGGGGCAGGGCTTCGACGAAGAAGCCGAGGGCGGAAAGCTGGCTGGCGACGGCCTCGAAATCGGCCTCCACCGGCTCGTAGTCGGGGGCGGAGAAGCGGGCGATGCGGGCGCTGCAATCGGCCAGGGTGGCCACGGCCGCGTCCTGGCCGAGGATGGTGAGGGCGCCGGTGACCTGCTTCAGGGGCATGTCCAGGCCGGCCAGGTCGCCGCGGCGGGAAACGTCGCGGAAGAAGGCGTCCAGCACCTGTTCGATCTGCACCAGGTTGGTCTGGATTTCCTTGGCCACCTGGCTGTTGAGCAGGCGCTCCTGGGCCCGGCGGGACATTTCGTCCAGCCCCGGCACCTCGGCCCCGGTCTCGGCCGGCTGACCGCTGACACAGGCGTGCAGGCGGGCCACCATGACGTCCACCTGGTGGGCGAAATCCTGGCCCAGGTGCTCGAAATTCTCCTGGGCATTGGCCGCCAGCAGAATGCCGGTGGCCAGTTCCATGCCCATCACCTCGCTATGGCGGGCGGGCTTTTCCACCAGCCAGTTGGCGGTGCCCAGCAGGGCTTTGCAGAGGCGGTGGAAGTCGTGCTGGCCCAGCTGCTCCGCGCCTTGGGCCAGATGGCCCACCTGTTCGCGGAAGGTCGGCAGGGCGGAGCCGGTGCCGGCGCAGAACTTGCCCCAGGCCTCCTCGGCGGCGGCGATGTGCTCGCGCAGGCGGCGCAGCACCAGTTCCTGGGCCGGCGTGGCGTGGATCACCCCATCGCCGTCCACGGCGGGCAGCAGGTCGCCCAGGGCGAAGGACTGCTTGAGGCCGCTCACCACGCCATCCTGGCTGTCGGCCACGGCGACGTGATAGAGGGCGTCGCGCATCAGGCGCTCGGCGAAATTGCGGGAGCCTTCGATGAGCCGGCGGATCTGCAGGTCGATGCGGGCGCACAGCTGCTTGATGTCGTTCTCGCCGGTGACGGCGCCCTCGGCCAGGGCGGTGATGAAGCCCTGGGCCACCCACCAGAAGGAGCGGGCGGCGGGCAGATCCTGGGTAGCCTCGATGGCGGTGATGGCATCGCGCATCAGGGCCAGGCCGGCGCGGTCGCCGCGCAGCCAGGCCAGCAGGCCCCGCTGGAAGCGGCTGCGCTCGGCCCGCAGGCGCTTGTTCAACTCGGCCGGCGGCAGGGCGGCAGCCTGGCGCCGGGGCGGACGCACCGCCAGGTCGGGGAAGAAGAGGTCGGTGGGATTGACCCGCTCCAGACCCCGGGCCTGCTGCACGGACTGGTACAGGTCCCACAGGCGCAGGGGCTGGTTGGGCTCACCGTTGAGCAGGTCGTCCAGGTAGTGGCGGATGGCCTGCAGGGAACGCCGCACCAGATCGACGGCGGCATCGTCGGCCGGGAGCTTGCCCGACTCCAGGTCGGCCAGGAAGGCTTCCAGGGCTTCGGTGAACTGGGTCACCCCGTCCAGGCCGACAATGGCCAGGGCACCATGGACCTGGTGCAGATGGGTGCGGCCGAACTTGATCTGGGACAGGTCGCTCCGATCCCCGCCCAGATACTGCTGCAGGGACTGGTCGGCCCGCTCCAGGGCGGCGTCGATCTCGCCCTTCACCCAGGTGAGGGGCCCGACGTCGAATTCGGTGACTGCGCTCATGGGGACCTTGTTTTCTGATTAGCGGAACAACGCTTACGCGACCTTGAAGCCGGCCACCGATCCCTTCAGTTCGGTTGCCAGACCGGCCAGTTCGCCCACGGCCTCGGCCGTCTGCTTGGTACCGGCGGTGGTCTGTTCGGTCACGTTGAGGATGTCCTTCATGGTCTCGGCCACGCCGGCGGCGGACTGGGCCTGCTGCTGGGTGGCGCTGGAGATGTTCTCGATCAGGCTGGCCAGGTTCTGGGACACGGAACCGATCTCGGCCAGGGCCTGACCGGCGGCGTCGGACAGCTTGGCCCCTTCCACCACGCCCTGGGTCGATTCTTCCATGGCGGAAACCGCATCCTGGGTATCGGTCTGAATGGTCTTCACAATGGCCGCAATCTGCTTCGTGGCTTCGGCGGAACGTTCGGCCAGACGCTGCACTTCTTCTGCCACCACCGTGAAGCCGCGGCCGGCCTCGCCGGCGGAGGCGGCCTGAATGGCGGCGTTCAGGGCCAGCACGTTGGTCTGTTCGGTAATGTCGGAAATCAGTTCCACGATTTCGCCGATCTCCTGGGAGCTTTCGCCCAGGCGCTTGATCCGCTTTGCCGTTTCCTGAATCTGTTCGCGAATTTCGTTCATGCCCTTGATGGAATCCTGCACGGCCTGGGCGCCCTTCTCGGCGGCGGACAGGGACTGGCGGGCCACCTGGGCCGACTGGGTGGCCTCGGAGGACACCTGGTTCATGGAACTGGCCATGGTCAGGACGGAGCGGCCGGCTTCCTCAATTTCCTTGGACTGGCGCTCGGCAGCGGCCAGCAGTTCCTCGGAGGTCTTGCGGGCCATTTCGGTGGCCAGGGTCACCCGGTTGGCGGCGTCGTTGATGCGGCCCACCAGCACCCGCAGTTCTTCAATGGTGTAGTTGATGGAGTCGGCAATGGCGCCGGTGATGTCCTCGGACACGGTGGCGGTGACGGTCAGGTCGCCGTCGGCCAGGTCGCCCAGTTCGTTCATCAGGCGCAGGATGGCGTCCTGGTTCTGGCGGTTCAGCTGCTCGGATTCCAGGCGCAGGCGCTCGGCTTCCTCGGCACGGCGGCGGGAATCTTCCAGGTAGATCTTGGCCATCAGCACCAGGGCCCCCAGGGCCACCAGCACCATCACCACCAGGATGACGATGTACAGTGCCCGCTCGGCCAGTTCGGCCTGGTAGGCGTCGGCCAGTTTGTCGGTGGCTGCCAGCAGTTCGTCCGAATCCTTGAAGATGGCGGAACCGGACTGCTTGGCCAGCACCAGGCGCTGCATGTTGCCGAGAATGCCGGACACGGCGTCCTGGTATTCCTTGAAGGCGCCTTCCAGCTCGCCCAGCTTGGTGCGGGTGTCGCCGTCGGAAGCGGCCTTGAGGGTTTCGTTACCCTTGATCAGGCCGTTCAGCAGGTCGCGGAAGGAGTTGGTGTCCTTGCCCAGCAGGAAGGCCACTTCCGGGTCGATGGCGTCGCCCACCAGCAGGGCGGAGGCGTTCTTGGCGATACGCTGGGTCAGCATCACCATCTGGTTGGCCGCGGCGATTTCCCGGGCACCGCCGCCGGATTGCAGCTTGAGGGCGGCAACCTGTTCGGACAGTTCCAGCAGCTGGGGATTCTTGCTGGCGATGATGGCCACGTCCTTACCCAGGTTCACCAGGTTCTTTTCCATTTCCAGCAGGCGGGTGGCGTTCTTGTCGGTCTTTTCCCACTCGCTCATCAGGGCCTGCAACTGGGGCTGCACGCCATCGGGGGAGGGGGGTACCGCCACTTCGGTGATTTCACCGCCCTGGGAGAGGCGTTCCAGCAGGCGAGCAAAGGATTCGCGGGAGGTCTTCAGGTGTTCGAAGGCCACCGGCGTACCTTGCAGGGCCTGGGCCGCATCCTTGGCCAGGCGCTGGGAGAGCATGCGCATTTCACCGGCCGCCGCCACATAGACGGTGCCGTAGGTGGATTCCCGGTTGTCGTGATAAACCAGCCCGGCGATGAACAGCATCACCACCAGCAGCACCGAACCGAGAATCTGCAACTGCTTGACGACCGGATACTGGCCAAGGAAGTCGGTCAGGGCCGCAGCCGGCTCCTTCGGCTTCTTTTCCTTGGCCGGTTTGGCCACCGGAACTTCCATTACCCGGGTGGGGGCGGCGAGGGTTTCCTCGCCCACAGGTGCGGCGGACTTTTTCTGACCCTTGCCGAAAGAAAAGGCGGGTAGCTTAAGTTTGAACGCCATGGTGTTCTCCAGTTCTCAGTGCTTTTGCAACCTAGTGTTGCGGAGCGGTTCGTTTATTGTTGGTTGGGAAAATCCGTGATCAGGCGCCGATCTGCATGAAATCGGGGTCGGCCAGGAGTTCCTTCAGGTTCAGCTTGTGCCAGGTCCGTCCGTCGCCATCCGTGTAGCACTCGCGGCCCCAGACAGGGAGGGAGGCATCCGGCTCGGCAGGCGTCAGGGTTTCCAGGTTCTTCAGCCCCAGGGAACGGTTCACCAGCAGGGCGGCGTTGGAGCCGTAGCGGGTGCCCACCAGCAACAGGCGGACGTTGGCGTTGTAGGGAGTGGGATCGCCGCCAAGGAAGGCGGAAAGGTCGGCCACCGAATAGAGGCTGCCGCGGATGTTGGCGATACCGGCGAACCAGGGCTTGGTCAGGGGCACGGGAGCCAGATGGGGGGAGGGAATGATTTCCCCCGAATCGGACAGGTTGAGCAGCCACAGGCGGCTCCCCGCCTGGACCCCGAGCAGGCCGGCCGCGGCCTGCCCGCGGGCGGCGCTGGACAGGCGTGCCGCCAGGTGTTCCTGGAACTGCCGCAGGCTGATTTTTCTGGCCATGCCGCCCCAGCCTCCTAGAGTGCGGCGATCTTGGCGAGCAGCTCTTCGGCGTTGACCGGTTTCACCAGGTAGTCCTGGGCACCCTGGCGCAGCCCCCAGATCTTGTCCGTTTCCTGGCCCTTGGAGGTGCAGACGATGACCGGAATGTCCTTGGTGTCGTCGTCCCGGGTCAGGGTACGGGTAGCCTGGTAGCCGTTGAGGCCGGGCATCACCACATCCATCAGCACCAGGTCGGGCTTTTCGGCCTTGGCCTTGGCGATGCCGTCCTCACCGTTTTCGGCGGTAACCACCTGGTAACCGTTCTTGGTGAGGATTTCGACCATGAAGTGACGTTCGGTGGGGGAATCGTCCACCACGAGGATTTTCTTGACGGGCATAGGGACTCTCTCGGCTAACGCTTATTGAACCTGCTGGGGCCCGTAGGTGGCCACAGCCTGCAGCAAACTGTCTTTGGTAAAGGGCTTGGTGAGGTACTGGTCGGAACCGACCATACGCCCCCGGGCCCGGTCGAAAAGGCCGTCCTTGGAGGACAGCATGATCACCGGGGTGTTGCGGAAACGGGCGTTTTTCTTGATCAGGGCGCAGGTCTGGTAACCGTCCAGACGGGGCATCATGATGTCGCAGAAGACGATGTCTGGTTGGTGGTCGGCGATCTTGGCCAGGGCATCGAACCCGTCCTCGGCCAGCACCACCTGGCATCCTGCCTGCACCAGGAAGATTTCAGCGCTGCGACGGATGGTATTGCTATCGTCAATCACCATCACTTTCACGCCGCGCTGGGCAGTGGCATCCGGCAAATCAACCTCCCAAGATCTCTCGATTACCCCGGAACCAGCCGGGGCTTCTGGATTTTATGCAGCAATACTAAACCTTCGCCCGGGATTTTCCTAGATTTCCACCATTTCGAAGTCTTCCTTGCGCGCATCGCACTCGGGACAGACCCAGTTCATGGGAATGTCTTGCCAACGGGTACCGGGGGCGATGCCCTCTTCCGGCAGTCCGGCGGCCTCGTCGTAGATGAAACCGCAAATCTGGCACATCCAGGTCCGGTAAGGACCTCCTGGCGGGGTGGATTCAGGCTGGGTCATATCAAAGCTCGGAAGGGGGTTTTAGGCTAGAATCGGGGCCCTTGATCTTACCCAAAGCGCTGCGCCGCCGAAAGGCAGAAAGCGTGCTGCAATGCCACAAAACCCCTCCCCCCAGCTGTCGCCCCCCATTGTCCTCACCTTTGCCGCCTCCGACCCCACCGGCGGCGCCGGCGTCCAGGCGGACATCCTGACCCTGGCCAGCATGGGCTGCCACCCCCTCTCGGTGATCACCGCCATCACCGTCCAGGACACCGCCGGGGTGGATGCGGTCCTGCCCATGGAGCCGGACTGGGTCGAGGACCAGGCCCGCTCCCTGCTGGAGGACATGCCGGTGGCCGCCTTCAAGATCGGCCTCATCGGCAGCGTGGAAAACGTGGCGGCCATTGCCGAGATCGTCTCCGACTATCCCCACATTCCCCTGATCCTGGACCCGGTGCTGGCCTCCGGCCGGGGCGACGAGCTGGCGACGGAGGACCTCATCGCCGCCATGAAGGAACTGCTGCTGCCCCAGACCACCATCCTCACCCCCAACAGTCTGGAGGCCCGCCGCCTGGCCGAGGAGGACGAGGAGGAGCCGGAACTGGAGGAGTGCGCCCGCCGCCTGGTCAGCTACGGCTGCGAATACGTGCTGCTCACGGGCACCCACGAAAACACCGGCCAGGTCATCAACACCCTCTACAACGAGCATGGCATGGTGCGGGCCGACCGCTGGGAGCGGCTGCCCGGCAGCTACCACGGCTCCGGCTGTACCCTGGCCTCCGCCATCGCCGCCAACCTGGCCAACGGCCTGGAACTGGGCGACGCGGTGCGGGACGCTCAGGAGTACACCTGGCAGGCCCTGGCCGCCGGCTTCCGCCCCGGCATGGGCCAGTACATCCCGGACCGCTTCTTCTGGGCCCGGGCGCCGGAAGAGGGCAGAGAGGGCGATGCTTAAGCGCCCCCGCCCCGGCCTTTACGCCGTCACCCCCGACGGCCTGGAGACGCCGCGTCTGCTGATGCTGGCCGAGGCAGCCCTGGCTGCCGGCATTCCCCTGCTGCAGTACCGGGACAAGAGCGGCGACGACGCCCGCCGCCGGGAACAGGCCACCGCCCTGCGGGCCCTGTGCCGCCGCCACGGCACCCGCCTCATCATCAACGACGATGCAGCCCTGGCCCGGGAAGTGGATGCCGACGGCGTCCATCTCGGCGGCGAGGACGGGGACCTGGCCGCCGCCCGCGCCCTGCTGGGTCCCGACAAGCTCATCGGCACCTCCTGCTACGCCGATTTCGCCCGGACCCAGGCCGCCGCCGCGGCCGGCGTCAATTACGTCGCCTTCGGCGCCATGTACGCTTCCCCGACCAAGCCCCAGGCGCCCCGGGCGCCTTTCAACCTGGTCACCCGGGCCCGCCAGGAGTTGCCTGGCGTACAGGTCGCCGCCATCGGCGGCATCACCCTGGACAACGCCGCCCCGGTCATCGCCGCCGGCGCCCAGTTCATCGCCGTCATCACCGATTTGTTCGAGGCCCCGGACGTGACCGCCCGGGCCGCCGCCTATCAACGTCTTTTTGCAGAAAGTGCTGCCCATGAGCTCTCGTAACCAGCAACTCTTCGATGCCGCCCAACGCCACATTCCCGGCGGCGTGAATTCCCCCGTGCGGGCCTTCCGCTCCGTCGGCGGCGCCCCCCGCTTCTTCACCCGCGGCGAAGGCCCCCGGGTGTGGGACGCGGAAGGCAAGAGCTACCTGGATTACGTCGGTTCCTGGGGCCCCCTGATCCTGGGCCACACCCACGCCCCCACGGTCAAGGCCGTGCAGGAGGCCGCCGCCCTGGGCCTGTCCTTCGGCGCCCCCACCGAGGCCGAGATCGAGATCGCCGACCTGCTCTGCGACATCCTGCCCTCCCTGGACATGGTGCGCCTTGTCTCCTCCGGCACCGAAGCCACCATGAGCGCCATCCGCCTGGCCCGGGGCCATACCGGCCGGGACCTGCTGGTGAAGTTCGAGGGCTGCTACCACGGCCATTCCGACAGCCTGCTGGTGAAGGCCGGTTCCGGCCTGCTGACCTTCGGCAATCCCTCCTCCGGCGGCGTCCCCGCCGACGTGGCCAAGCACACCCTGGTGCTCGAATACAACAATGCCGAACAACTGGCCGAAGCCTTTGCCAAGCAGGGCAGCGAAATCGCCGCCGTCATCGTCGAGCCGGTGGCCGGCAACATGAACCTGATCGCGCCCAAGCCCGAGTTCATGCAGGCCATGCGCGAGCTGTGCAGCAAGCACGGCGCCGTGCTCATCTTCGACGAGGTCATGACCGGCTTCCGCGTCGGCCCCCAGTGCGCCCAGGGCCTCTTCGGCATCACCCCGGACCTCACCACCCTGGGCAAGGTCATCGGCGGTGGCATGCCGGTGGCGGCCTTCGGCGGCAAGCGGGAAATCATGGAAAAGATCGCCCCCCTGGGCCCGGTGTATCAGGCCGGCACCCTCTCCGGCAACCCGGTGGCCGTGGCCGCCGGCCTGGTGACCCTGAAGGCCACCCGGGCCCCTGGCTTCTACGACAGCCTGGCCGCCCGCACCAAGCAGCTCACCGACGGCCTCACCGCCGCCGCCAAGAAGCACGGCGTCACCTTCTGCGCCCAGAGCGTGGGCGGCATGTTCGGCCTGTACTTCAGCGCCACCCCGCCCACCTCCTTCGCCGAGGTGATGCAGTGCGACAAGGAGGCCTTCAACCGCTTCTTCCACGCCATGCTGGAGGCCGGCCACTACCTGGCGCCTTCCGCCTTTGAAGCCGGCTTCGTCTCCGCCGCCCACACGGAAGCCGACATCGCCGCCACCATCGCCGCAGCCGAGGCCATTTTCGCCAAGGGCGTCTAAGTCCACACCCGGCCCATCGTTTTCAGCGTCGGCCTGAAACCCAGATGGGCCGGACACTTTGGCTACACCCGTTTGACATATTTCTGTTAGCTCCTTACTCTCGCCGGGCAGCTTCATCCGGAATTAATGTCTAAGGAGTCAGCATGAACTGGTATCTGGCAGTACTGAAAAAATATGCCGTATTCAACGGTCGGGCACGGCGCAAGGAATACTGGATGTTCTGCCTGTTCAACCTGATCATCGGGTTCATCCTGGGCTTCGTCGAAGGCCTCGCCCATGAAGGCTTTGGCATTCTGGGGGCTGTATACGGCCTGTTGGTGTTCCTGCCCGGCCTCGGCGTCGCCATCCGGCGCCTGCACGATACGGGTCGCTCGGGGTGGTGGCTATTGCTGGGTCTAGTCCCCCTTCTGGGTATGATTGTTCTGCTGATCTTCATGCTAATAGACAGCGATCCGGCAGAAAATGAATATGGCCCCAATCCCAAGTTACAGATAGCCTAGGCCTGCCTGTTCCCGGCATAAAAAAAAGCCCGCTCAAACGAGCGGGCTTTTTCTTTGCCGGATGCCGGCGCTTACAGAATCGCCGTGCCTTCGTGTTCGCCCCGTTCGTACACCACGTTGGCCCGGCCCACCAGCAGGGGGTCCAGGGGGCCGATGCGCTCCACGTCCTTATTCTTGTAGGGCAGCTTGTGCAGGATGTAGCGCATGGCGTTGAGCCGCGCCCGCTTCTTGCAGTCGGACTTGACCACGGTCCACGGGGAGTCGGCCGTGTCGGTGTAGAAGAACATGGCCTCCTTGGCCTTGGTGTAGTCCTCCCATTTGTCCAGGGAGGCCAGGTCGATGGGGGAGAGCTTCCACTGCTTCAGGGGATGGGTTTCCCGCTCCTTGAAACGGCGGCGCTGTTCGGCCCGGCTGACGGAGAACCAGAACTTGATCAGGTGGATGCCGCTGCGGGCCAGGTTGCGCTCGAACTCGGGGCACTGGCGCATGAACTCGGCGTACTCGTCCTGGTCGCAGAAGCCCATGACCCGTTCCACCCCGGCCCGGTTGTACCAGGAGCGGTCGAACATGACGATCTCTCCGGCGGTGGGCAGGTGCTGGATGTAGCGCTGGAAATACCACTGGCCCCGTTCCACTTCCGAGGGCTTTTCCAGGGCCACCACCCTGGCGCCCCGGGGATTCAGGTGCTCGGTGAAACGCTTGATGGCGCCCCCCTTGCCGGCCGCGTCCCGGCCTTCGAAGAGGATCACCACCCGCTGCCCGGTTTCCTTGACCCAGGCCTGGAGCTTCAGCAGTTCCACCTGCAGGCGGTACTTCTGCTTCTCGTAGTTCTTGCGGGTCATCAGGTTCTTGTAGGGATAACCGCCGGTACGCCACTCGTCGGAGAGCTGGTCGTCCGGGCTCACCGGCAGCTTGTCCGCCGGCACCTCGTCCTTGAACAGGGTGTCCCGCAGCATCTTCACGTCGTCGGGGGAAGCGCCGGCGACAATGGCTTCCAGGGTCTTGGCCACGGACTTGAGGTCGGTGCCCTGGGTACGGCTGAGGATGTCGCGCATGGCGACGACCTTGGAATTCTGGGCGGCGGCCACGGCCTGGCCGACTTCGAAACTCTCTACGCCGGCAGGGCTGTGGGCCGGGGCCACGTCGCCGCTCTTCACCGGGCGGGCGCGGCTGGGGCGGGGCTTGGCCACCACCTTGGTGGCGGCCTTGGGGGCGGTGTTGCCGAGGGCGGCGGACTTGCGGGTTGCGGGCTTGCTGACCTTTGTCACCATGTATTTATTCTCCGGGTCATGGGCTGGAATCGGGGCGCCGGGCCAACCTCCTTGGCCCGGCGGGCGAAGGAACATTGTGCGCCTATTTCAGCCCGGCCGGTGTGACCCATTAGGCATGGCAACCGTGCCATGCCGCAGTCGGCCGTCAGCGGCCGTCGTGATGGTGGGGGTGTTCGCCCAGGTGATGGGTCAGGCCGGCAGCATGATGCTCGTGGCCGAAGGGCACCGGAGTCGGCTGGCCCACCACGCGGGGCAGCAGGGAACCGGCCACCATGGCCACGCCGGCGACAAGGAAGCCCAGCACCTGGGGCGGCCAGGTGGCGTCTTCCGGCCCCAGCACTTCCATGAGGATCCAGGTGAAGAAGCCGGAGAAGATGGCGAACAGGGCGCCCTGGGTGTTGGCCCTCTTCCAGTAGAGGCCGGCGAAAAGGGGAATGAAGGCGGTGACCAGGGTGATCTTGTAGGCGTTCTCCACCATGTGGAAGATGCTCTCGTTGGAATTGAGGGCGAACAGCAGCACAGTGCCGGCGAAGCAGACGATCACCGTGCGCATGGCCAGGAGGAAGGTGCGGTCCGGCATGCGCGGGAAGAAGCCGCGCAGGATGTTCTCGGAGAAGGCCACGGAGGGCGCCAGCAGGGTGGCCGAGGAGCAGCTCATGATGGCCGAGAGCAGGGCGCCGAAGAACACCACCTGGGCGAACACCGGCGTGTGCTGCAGGATCAGGGTGGGCAGCACCAGCTGGGAATCCTGTTCCAGCAGGTCGCCGAACATGGCCGGGTCGATCAGGGTGGCGGCGTAGGCCAGGAACATGGGCACGAAGGCGAAGGCGAAGTAGAGGCTGCCGCCCAGCACCGAGCCGCGGATGGCGGTCTTCTCGTTCCTGGCCGAGGTGATGCGCTGGAACACGTCCTGCTGCGGAATGGAGCCCAGCATCATGGTCATCCAGGCGCCGATGAAGGGCACCCACACCTCGAGCCCGCCCTTGGGGAAGAAGTCCAGCTTGCCCGCCGCCGCCGCGTGGCCGACCACGGCGCCGACGCCGCCGGTGAGGCCGGAGATGACGTAGCCGATGTAGAGCATGCCGCCCATGATCACGGTGATCTGCACGAAGTCCAGGATGGCCACGGAGAACATGCCGCCGAAAGTGGTGTAGGTCAGCACGATGAGGGCACCCAGGATCATGCCCGCCTCCTGGGACACGGCGCCGCCGGTGACGACGAAGAAGACCAGACCCAGGGCCTTGATCTGGGCCGAGACCCAACCCAGGTAGGAGACCACGACGCAAAGAGTGGTGAGCACCTCGACGGTGCGGTTGTAGCGCAGCCGGTAGTAGTCGCCGATGGTCAGCAGGTTCATCCGGTACAGCTTGCTGGCGAAGAAGAGGCCGGCCAGGATGAGACAGAGGGAGGCGCCGAAGGGGTCGGCGACGACACCGCCCAGACCTTCCTTGACGAAGGTGGCGGAGACCCCGAGCACGGCCTCGGCGCCGAACCAGGTGGCGAAGACCGTGGCGGTGACCACCGGCAGGGGCAGGCTGCGGCCGGCGACGGCGAAATCCTTGGCGCTATGGACCCGGGTGGCAGCGAACAGGCCGATGCCGATGGAGACCAGGAGATAGAGGATGACGAAGGCCAGGAGCGTGGTCATGTCAGAAACCCGGGCAGGAAGTCAGAAAAAGGGGATTGGAAAAAGCGGGCAAGAGTATAGCCGGATTCCCCTTTAAAAGACTGACGAAAAGCAGCCAAATCAAGCGATTGGCACCATTCCGGCGATAACTGTATCGGAACGGGGGAACAGCCATAGCCCTGCTCTGGGCCGAACCATAACCCAGGACTTCTTGGTCACCCGCTACCTTGGCGCTGACGCCGCTAGCGGAGCGGATCAGGCACAGCCACGGGACAAGGCCACCAGCCTCATCCCGGCTGGCACTCGCTGACCAGGGACAAACTGGTTTAGCCGGCGAGCAGGATGCGGTAGTTCACTCCTTCGCGAACTTGCCGCCCCAGCTGCAGCGACACCCCCAGTTCACACCGGTACGTACCGCTGGCCAGGGAAAATTCAAGCTGGGTAGCGGCTGGCGGGAGCGCCAGGGGAATTACGCCGCAGGCCGTCACCACAAGGATCGTGGCGACCAGGCTCCACAACGATTTTCGGCTCATTCGTACCACCTCCCGGATTGCAGGAAGTCCTTTCATTGTAGGTCGCCCCCATGGACCGGCCGATCCATCCGCTTCAGCAGGCAGGCACCTGTAGCGGCAGCGAGACAATACCATCGGAATATCCCTATACTCGCGGGACAGCTTGGCGGCCTCCAAACGGCGGCCGGAACGAGGAAAGGACGCATCATGTGGTTACTGGGAGCAGTCATCGGCCTGATCATCGGCAGCCCCCTGGGCAGCTTCGGCAGCCTGGCCGGCGCCCTCGCGGGCGGCCTCATCGGCCACTGGCTGGGACGCCAGGGAAACAAGCGGGAGCCGGCAGTCGGCCCGGACTTCCGGCAGCGCCTGCAGCTGCTGGAAAACCAGGTCCAAGCCTTGCGCCGGGAGGTGGAGGTGCTCAAGGGCACCGCGACCGCCTCTACCGCCGTAGCTGAGAGCAGTTGGGAAACACCTGCCCCGACCTCCCCCGTCCCCCAAGCGGTGCAAGCTCCGCCCGTGGCAATGCCGCCCCAACCAGCCCCCCTCGCCGACAGCCCGCCTCCAGCAGCCCGCCCCGTAACGGGCCAGCCCTTTACCCTGGAGCCACCGGACTGGGCCCGGCGGCTGTGGGCCATCAATCCCCTGGCCAAGATCGGCATCGTCCTGCTCTTCTTCGGCATCGCCTCGGGCCTGCGCCTGGCAGTGGATTACGGCCTGTTGCCAGTGCCCCTGCGTCTCCTTATCGCAGCCGCCAGCGGCATCGCCATGATCGCCTTCGGCTGGAACCGAGCCGGGGAGGAAAAACATCGCACCTTCGGCCAGGCCCTCCAGGGTGGCGGCTTCGCCCTGCTCTATCTGGTCGCCTATTTCATGCTGCAGCGCTACACCATGATCGGCCAAGGACCGGCCTTCGCGCTCTTCGCCCTGCTGGGCATCGCCTGCGTCTTCCTGGCGGCGCGCCAGGATGCCCCAGTCCTGGCCGTACTTGGCCTTTCCGGCGCCTTCCTGGCCCCGATACTGGCCGGCGGTCAGGCCGACAGCCCCCTGCCCCTGTTCGCCTATTTCACCCTGCTCAATGTCTTCATCCTGGCAGTGGACTGGTTCCGGGCCTGGCGGGTGCTCAATATCGCCGGCTTCTTCTTCACCCTGGCGGTGGGCATGGCCTGGGCCATGGACGGCTACCAGCCCCGGCACTACCTGCTAACCCAGGCTTTCCTCGTCCTCTTCCTCTCCGTCTATTCGGCCATGCCGGTGGCCACTGCCCTGCTGCGGGCGCCCGGCCTGGCTGCCTGGCGCGATGGCATCCTGCTTTTCGGCACCCCCTTGGCCGGCACTTTCCTGCAGGCCCGGCTGATGGAGGGCGAGCGCTACGGCCTGGCCTGGAGCACCCTCATCGCCGCTCTTTGGTATTTTGGCCTGTGGGCCCTGCTTTTCCGACGTCGGGAACCGGCCAACCTGCTGGTGGAGCGCAGTCATCTGGGCATCGCCGTGGTCTTCCTCACCATCGCCATCCCCCTGGCCTTCGACGCCCAGGTGACCTCCGCCTTCTGGGCGGCGGAAGGGGCGGCGGTGCTGTGGTTCGGGGTGCGGCAGGAACGCAAGTTGGCCCAGGTCAGCGGCTTCCTCATGCAACTGGCGGCCGGCCTGTCCCTGCTGCTGGGCTGGGCAGCGCTCGGCCACCGCCTGCCGGTGGCGAACGACGCGATGCTCGGTGCCCTCATCCTGGTCCTGGCCGGCCTCTTTTCCGCCCGCCAGCTGCGCTCCCGGGCCTCCTCGGCGGCGCTACTGCCTTTCTTGCCCTGGGCCTGGGCCATGCTGTGGTGGTTGGGCCCGGGCCTGGACGAAATCTACCGTTTTGCCCCTGACAGCCTGCATGCTCCCTACGCCCTACTCTTCATTACCGCCACGGTGCTCCTCCAGGAAGGCCTGATCAGCCTCTGGCGCTGGCCCCAACTGCGGCCCGCCGCCGTGCTGCTACTGGTTGGGTTGGTGGTGGCGGCGCTGGCAGGCATCGGCCGCCACGGCCATCCCCTGGCCGGCTTCATGGCTTTGGTGCTGCCCCTGGCCCTGGCTGTCCATTACGTACTCCTGGCCCGCCACGAGCGCCAGGGCGAGACAGGCCTGGCCGCCATCCGCCATCTGGGCGCCTGGTGGCTGCTGCTCTTCGCCCTGGCCTGGGAATTGGCCTGGCAGGCCCGGCACCTGATGCCGGCACCGACCCTGTGGTCCTTTGTCGCCGTGGTCTTGGTACTCGCCGCCGGGCTGGCCCTGCCGGTCCTGGGACAGCAGCGACAGCGCTGGCCATTCACGGCGGCAGGGGCCGGCTACATCCCCTACGGCGTGCTGCCGCCCCTGTTCGGCCTGCTCCTGCTGCTGCCCTGGGGCAATCTGCGCCTGAGTGGCCTTGATGGCCTCGGCTGGCCCTACCTGCCCCTGCTCAATATTTTCGACGCGGGGCAACTCGCCGCCCTGGGCGCCCTCGTGCTTCTAGGCCGCCAGCTCGCTGCCGCCGTCGCCCCCCTGCTGCGGGTTCTCACGGCCCTGCTGGCCTTTCTCTGGCTCTCGGCCCTGGCTGCACGTATTGCCCATCACTGGGGCGGGATTCCTTTCAATTTCCCGACGCTGATGCATGCCACCCTCTTCCAGGCCCTGCTCACCCTGTTCTGGAGCACCACCGCCATTGCCACCATGATCCACGCTTCCCACCGGGAACTGCGCCACCGCTGGTTCGGCGGCATGCTCCTGCTGGGCCTGGTGGGAGCCAAGCTGCTGCTGTTCGACACCATGGGCAGGGGCACCCTTACCTGGACTGCCACCCTCATCGGCGTCGCCCTGCTGGTACTGGCTGCCGGCTACTTCGCGCCCCTGCCGCCGAAGGCAGCGGCAGACGGCCCTCTGGAGTCGGACACCCTGCCTGGAATTACCTAGCCGGCCATCTGCCCGGCAGTTCGAAGCGGATGCCCTGAGCCGGGGACAGCTGGTTACCGTAGTTGATGGCCAGGGCCTGGCTCATTTCCGCTTCGTCCGGCAGCAGCAGGGTGAATACGCCCTGGGCGCCGTGGTTGCGGCACACCTCATCCACCACACCTTCTGGATGACGATGGCGGTGAGGGGCGCCTTGGGCGACGGCTTCCACACCACCGTATCGCCGCAGACGGCAGTGATAAAGGCATTCCAGGCCCACACCGGAGCGGGAAAGTTGAAGGCAGTGATCACCACTATCGGGCCCGAGGTTGCCAGCGCTCCAACAGGTGATGGAGGGGCCGCTCCAAGGGCAGGCTGAGGCCGTGGAACTAACGGAAGAGACCGACGACGTAGTCGGCGATGTCGATCATTTCCCGGATTTCCACTTCCGCCTCACTGCAGATTTTGCCCACCTCGATGGCCAGCAGGGTGGCCAAGTCAGCCTTCCTTTCCCGCAGGGCGGTGGCCAGGTCCCGGATCACCAAGCCCCGACGGAACGCCGGCACTTGGCGCCAGTGCAGGAAGCGTCGGCCGGGTTGAGTTCGCTGAGGCCAAGGCGGTGGCCACCGACAGGGGCAGGCTGCGGCCGGCGACGGCGAAATCCTTGGCGCTATGGACCCGGGTGGCAGCGAACAGGCCGATGCCGATGGAGACCAGGAGATAGAGGATGACGAAGGCCAGGAGCGTGGTCATGGAGTAAAGCCCCGGGGCAGCGGCTGGGCGGAAATTGAAAAACGCGCAAGTTTAGCCACATTTTTGCACCGCGCCGGCAGGATTTAGGGCAAGCAAATCAGTGCCTTGGCGCACCATTTTGGACCGCCTGCGGGCAGACCCCGGGAAAGGCCGTCACCGCTGCCCTGCAGCCGGGCTGGAACGCCCGTCCGGCGGCCCTCTCAGGCCCCGTGCCGGCGGGGGAAGACGGCACCGATGAGCCGGGCCAGCAGGGCTGCCGTGCGCCCGCCCGCATCCCGGTCCGGGTTGAACTCCATCACCTCCAGGGCCAGCAGGGCCGGGTCCCCGGCCAGGCCGGCCAGGGCCGGCATCAGTTCGGTCTGGGACAGCCCCGCCGGTTCCGGGCTGCCCACCCCCGGCGCTTCCCGGGGATCGAAGACGTCCAGGTCCAGGCTGACACCGTAGCCTCCGGGCGCCTGTCGCACCCGGGCCAGGGCTTCGCCGAAGACTGCCGGCAGGCCCCGCTGCCGCACCTCGTCAATGGTGAACACGCGCACCCCGAGGCGGTCGAGGAACTCCCGCTCCTCCGGCTCGTAGCTGCGCACCCCGATGAGGGCCACATGCCCGGGCAGCAGCTTGGGCCCGGGGCCGCCCACGGTCACCAGGCGCCGGTCGCCCTGGCCCAGCAGGCAGGCCAGGGGCATGCCGTGGAGGGCGCCGGAATGGGTGCTTTCGGGGGTGTGGCTGTCCAGATGGGCGTCGAGCCAGAGCAGGCCGACGGGCGCCGGGCTGGCGGCGCGGACGCCGCTCCAGGTGCCGATGGCGCAGGAGTGGTCGCCGCCCAGCACCACCGGGGTCTCGCCCCGCTCCCGGGCCTGGCGCACTGCCTCGGCCAGGCGCTGGCAGAGGTCGGCCACCTCGGCCACGCGGCCGCCCAGGGCCTGGCGCGGAAAGAGGGTTTCGCCCCAGCTGAGATCGGGGCGGCGTTGCAGGTCATCGAAGGCGTGGGCCCGGTGCAGGGCGGTGGGGCCGGCGTGGCAGCCCGGGTCCTGGGCGCCGACGCCGCTGGCGGCACCGATGAGGCGGAGGGTGCGGTGCATGGCGGCGCAGGCGGCGGGCCCGGACTCAGCCCAGGCTGCGGAAGATTTCCAGGGCGAAGATGCCGGCGGCCAGCAGCAGGGCCAGGCGCAGCCAGCGCTCGTGGCGGGCCTGGGTGGCCTGGATGGCGGCCAGGGCCGCCTGGGTGGCGACGCCGGTTTCCGGCGCCCGGGCCTGGGCGGCCAGGGCCTGCTGGGCCAGGCGGGGAATCTGGGGCAGGCTGCGGGCCCAGTAGGGCGCCTCGTTCTTCAGGTTGCGCACGAAACCGCGCCAGCCCATCTGGCTTTCCATCCACTTCTCGAGGAAGGGCTTGGCGGTCTTCCACAGGTCCAGGTCCGGGTCCAGCTGGCGGCCCAGGCCTTCGATGTTGAGCAGGGTCTTCTGCAGCATCACCAGCTGGGGCTGGATTTCCACATTGAAGCGGCGGCTGGTCTGGAACAGGCGCAAGAGCAGCTTGCCGAAGGAAATGTCCTTCAGGGGGCGGTCGAAGATGGGCTCGCAGACGGCGCGGATGGCCGCTTCCAGCTCGTCCACCCGGGTGTCGGCGGGGGCCCAGCCGGATTCGATGTGGGCCTCGGCCACCCGCTTGTAGTCGCGGCGGAAGAAGGCCAGGAAGTTCTGGGCCAGGTAGTTCTTGTCGTTGTCGTTCAGCGTGGCGACGATGCCGAAATCCAGGGCGATGTAGCGGCCGTCGGCATGGACGAAGATGTTGCCCGGGTGCATGTCGGCGTGGAAGAAGCCGTCGCGGAAGACCTGGGTGAAGAATATCTCCACCCCGGCCCGGGACAGGGCCTTCAAGTCGGTGCCCTGGGCCTGCAGGCGCTGGGTCTGGCTGATGGGGATGCCGTGCATGCGCTCCATGACCATCACCGAGGGGGTGCAGTAGTCCCAATGCACCTCGGGCACCAGCAGCAGGGGGGAATTCTCGAAATTGCGGCGCAGCTGGGAGCAGTTGGCCGCTTCCCGCATCAGGTCCAGCTCGTCGTAGAGGTGCTTGGCGAACTCGGCCACCACCTCCCGGGGCTTCAGGCGCTTGCCGTCGGCCCACAGCTTTTCGGTAAGGCCGGCCAGGGTGTCCATGAGGGCCAGGTCGTGGCCGATAACCGGCTTCATGCCGGGGCGCAGCACCTTCACCGCCACCTCGCGGCCGTCGTGCAGGCGGGCGAAATGGACCTGGGCGACGGAGGCGGAGGCCACCGGGGTCGGGTCGAACTCGGCGAAGATTTCCGCCAGGGGCTTGCCGTAGGCTGCTTCCACCTGGGCGATGGCCTGTTCCGAGGGGAAGGGCGGCACCTGGTCCTGCAGCTTGGCCAGTTCCTCCGCCAGGTCCGGCGGCAACAGGTCGCGGCGGGTGGACAGCACCTGGCCGAATTTGACGAAGATGGGGCCCAGGGCTTCCAGGGCCAGGCGCAGGCGCTCGGCCTCGGAGCGGCGGTCCAGGTCGCGCCAGAAGAAGAGGGCGCGGGAAAGCCGGGAGAGGCCCCGGGCACGGCCGGTGGGCTCGTGTTCCAGCACCATCTGGTCGAGGCCGTAACGGATGGCGACGGTGGCGATCTTGGCGAGGCGCAGCAGGCGCATGGTCAGTCGGGAAGAGGCGGGGGAGGGAGCCGCCGAGAATACCAGAATCCAGACCGGCCCGCGGCGCCGGGCAGGTATAATCGGCCCTTTCAAGCTTTTGGCACCGCCCGATTTCCCTATGAGTCAAGATATCAAGGCCCACCTGGCCGACCTGCTGCAGACCGCCCTGAAGAGCGTGGCCCCCGATCACGCCGCCACGCCCATCGCCCTGGAACGCCCGAAACAGGAGTCCCACGGCGACTTCGCCGCCAACGTGGCGATGCAGCTGGCCCGGGAACTGAAAAAGAACCCGCGGGAAATCGCCCAGCAGCTGGTCAATGAGCTGCCGCCCTCCGCCTGGGTGGAAAAGGTGGACATCGCCGGCGCCGGCTTCATCAACTTCACCCTCAAGGCCGCCGCCAAGACCGCCGTGGTCCAGACCGTGCTGGCCAAGGCCGGGGAATACGGCCGCAGCAACGCCGGCGGCAAGCAGAAGGTGCAGGTGGAATTCGTCTCCGCCAACCCCACCGGCCCCCTCCACGTCGGCCATGGCCGCGGCGCCGCCTATGGCGCCTCCCTCTCCAGCCTGCTGGCCTTCGTCGGCTGGGATGTGACCCGGGAGTACTACGTCAATGACGCCGGCCGGCAGATGGACATCCTCGGTCTCTCCACCTGGCTGCGCTACCTCGGTCTCTACGACATCAACGTCCCCTTCCCGCCCAACGGCTACCAGGGCGACTACGTGCGCGACATGGCCCGCCAGATCAAGGACGCACACGGCAACAAGTACCTGCGCCCGGCGGCGGACATCCTGGC
The DNA here is from genome assembly GCF_004217225.1 of Azospira oryzae. Classification (GTDB taxonomy): domain Bacteria; phylum Pseudomonadota; class Gammaproteobacteria; order Burkholderiales; family Rhodocyclaceae; genus Azospira; species Azospira oryzae. Next base: position 683,660 of record NZ_SHKM01000002.1, on the reverse strand, counting down.
CGGCGCTCCCGACGTGGAAGCGGACAAGGAGGGCCACCTGGACGCCCTCATCGCCAACGCCAAGAACCTGCTCGGCCCGGACTGGAGCTACATCCACCAGCACGCCCTGTCCGAGCAGCTGGCTGACGGCAAGGACGACCTGGAAGAGTTCGGCGTGCACTTCGACGTCTGGTTCTCCGAGAAGTCCCTCTTCGATACCGGCCTGGTGGCCAAGTGCGTGGAAAAGCTGGAAGCCGCCGGCCACCTATACGTGCAGAACGGCGCCAAATGGTTCCGTTCCACCGCCTTCGGCGACGAGAAGGACCGGGTGGTGCAGCGGGAGAACGGCCTGTTCACCTACTTCGCCTCCGACATCGCCTACCACCTCAACAAGTTCGACCGGGGCTTCGACAAGGTCATCAACATCTGGGGCGCCGACCACCACGGCTACATCCCCCGGGTGAAGGGCGCCCTCCAGGCCCTGGATCAGGACGAAGCCAAGCTGCACGTGGCCCTGGTGCAGTTCGCCGTGCTCTACCGCAACGGCGAGAAGGCCGCCATGTCCACCCGCTCCGGCGAGTTCGTCACCCTGCGCCAGCTGCGCGGCGAAGTGGGCAACGACGCCTGCCGCTTCTTCTACGTGCTGCGCAAGTCCGACCAGCACCTGGACTTCGACCTGGACCTGGCCAAGAGCCAGACCAACGAGAACCCGGTCTATTACATCCAGTACGCCCACGCCCGGGTCTGTTCCGTGGTCAAACAGTGGGGCGAAGCCGGCGGCAACGAGGCCGAACTGGCCGGTGCCGACCTGGGCCTGCTGACCCACCCGCGGGAACTGGCCGTGGCCGCCCGCCTGGCCGCCTTCCCCGAAGTGGTCGCCAATGCCGCCGCAGACCTGGCGCCGCACCAGGTGGCCTTCTACCTGAAGGACCTGGCCGCCGACTTCCACAGTTATTACAATGCCGAACGCATGCTGGTGGACGACGCCGACCTGGCCCGTTCCCGCGTCGCCCTGGCCGCCGCCGTGCGCCAGGTGATCCGTAACGGCATGGCCCTGCTGGGTGTTTCCTGCCCGGCCTCCATGTAAGCCAACCCCGCCCCCATACGTTGAGCAGAGAACCATGAGTCGTGACATGAAACCCCGCAAGGCCCCCGCCAGGAAAAAGTCCGGCGGCGGCACCCTGATCGGCATCTTTATCGGCCTCATCCTGGGGGTGGTGGCGGCCCTGGGCGTCGCCTGGTACATCAACAAGGCGCCGATGCCCTTTGTGAACAAGACCCAGAACGGCGCCCCCATGCCGCCGGAGGCCCTGCCCAAGCCGGGTGAGAAGGCGGCGGACAAGGCCGCACCGACCCAGGCCCCCGCCCCGGCGGCCCTGCCCGGCAAGCCCGGCGACCCGGTGCCGGAAAAGCCCCGTTTCGACTTCTACAAGATTCTGCCCGGCAACGCCGACGCTGTTCCCGCCCCGGAAGCCAAGCCCGACGCCAAGACGGCCAAGGATGGCAAGGACGGGAAGGAGGCCAAGGACGGCGCCGCCGCCAAGGAACCCGTGTTCCTCCAGGCCGGCTCCTTCCAGAAGCCGGGCGACGCGGACAATCAGAAGGCCAGTCTGGCCATGTTGGGGGTGGAAGCCACCGTGCAGCAAGTGATGGTGGGCGACAAGGTGTGGTACCGGGTGCGCCTGGGGCCGTACACCAAGATCGATGAAGTGAACAAGGTGCGCGCCGAGCTGGCCAAGGCCGGCGTCGAAGCCAATATCGTCAAGAACAAGGACTGAAGGAAACCCCCATGACCCAGACCTCCGCTTCCCTGTATTCCCGCCTGCGCCGCTGGCTGGCGCCCCTGGCCCTGCTGGCCGCCGCCGCCCTGCAGCCGGCCGTTGCCCAGCAGCAGCCCCAGTTCCAGGCGATCAACCCGCCCATCGCCACCGACAGCGGCAACAAGATCGAAGTGATCGAGTTCTTCTCCTACGGCTGCCCCCACTGCGCCGACTTCAACCCCCTGATCCACGCCTGGGCCTCCCGCCTGGGTCCGGACGTGACCTTCAAGAAGGTGCCCATCACCTTCGGCCGCCCCGCCTGGACCAACGTGGCCAAGCTGTACTACGCCCTGGAAACCACCGGCGACCTGGCCAAGCTGGACGAAGCCGTGTTCAAGGCCATCCACGAACAGCGCGTCAATCTGTTCGACCCCCGCACCGCCGAGGAATGGGTGGGCAAGCAGGGCGCCGACGGCAAGAAGTTCGCCGAGGCCTTTGCCTCCTTCGGCGTGAACAGCAAGATGAGCCGGGCCGAGCAGATCGCCCGGGCCTACAAGGTGGACGGCGTGCCCATGGTGGTGGTGGACGGCCGCTACGTGGTCAAGGGCGAAGCCTTCAAGGACGTGCTGCGCAACGCCGACCTGCTGATCGAGAAAATCCGCGCCGAGCGGGCCGGCAAGAAGAAGTAAGCCCCGCCGGCAGACCCACACCATCGCCCGGACGGCCCCGCCCTCCGGGCGATTTCACATCCACCTGCGGAACATTCCATGGCATCCCTCAAGGTCTTCATCACCGGCGCCTCCAGCGGCATCGGCGCCGCCCTGGCCCGCCACTACGCCGAACAGGGCGCCACCCTTGGTCTGGCGGCCCGCCGACAACAAGCACTGACGGATCTCCTGGCCGACCTGCCCGGGCGCCACGCCACCTATGCCCTGGATGTGAGCGACGCCCCGGCCCTGGCCGCCGCCGCCGCCGACTTCACGGCCCGCCACGGCGCCCCGGACATCGTCATCGCCAACGCCGGCGTCTCCGTCGGCACCCTCAGCGAATGCCCGGAAGACCTGGCGGCTTTCCGCAAGGTGATGGACACCAACGTCTTTGGCATGGCCGCCACCTTCGCCCCCTTCATCGGGCCCATGGCCGCCGCCGGCGGCGACAGGCGCCTGGTGGGCATCGCCTCCGTCGCCGGCATCCGGGGCCTGCCGGGGGCCGAAGCCTATTCAGCCTCCAAGGCCGCCGCCATCGCCTATCTAGAATCCCTGCGCCTGGAAATGGCGCCCAAGGGCATCAAGGTGGTGACCATCGCCCCGGGCTATATCGAAACCCCCATGACCGCCATCAACCCCTATCCCATGCCCTTCCTGCTGCCGGCAGCGGAAGCGGCGCGGCGCTTCGCCCGGGCGGTGGCGAAGGGCACCAGCTACACGGTCATTCCCTGGCAGATGGGGGTGGTGGCGAAGGTCCTGCGGCTCCTGCCCAACTGGCTCTACGACCGCCTGTTCACCCAGGCCCCGCGCAAGCCCCGGGGCCTGCTGGACTAGGCCAGCACCCGCTCCAGGCAACGGCGCAGCAGGAACACCCGGCGCAGGCTGCGGCCCCGTTTGTGGCGCCAGGGCCGAGCCAGGAAGGTGATGGCGCGCAGCCACAGCATGGCCCGCTGCAGGCAGCGGCGGATGTCGGCCGCCGGGTGGGCGGCGAAGTAGCGCTCCAACAGGGCCTCGCCCATGGCCTGCCAGGCGGCTTCGCCCCGATCGTCGAGGAGCAGGCAGGAATTGACCAGCAGCACCAGGTCCAGGGTCTGGGCCACGGCCAGGGGCAGGTGCTCGCCGATGTCTTCCTCGAAATCGATGCGGTAAATCTCGCCCTGCCACAGCATCAGGTTCTTCACCTGGCTGCCGCCGTGCCAGTGGCCGGCCCGGTGGAAGGTCGCCAGGTCGTCCATGGCCCGCAGCAGCAGGGCGTCCCATTCCTGCCGCGGACGGTCCGTGCGGGCGTGTTCCAGGGTCTCGCCCACCGCCTCCAGAGCCAGCCAGCCGGCCCCTTCCGCCAGCACCCGGGGCACTTTCACTCCGGCGGCGTGGAGGCTGCGCAGGCGGCGGGCTTCGATGCGGATCAGGCCGCCCTGGTCCGACAGGGCCAGGGACTGCCGCGGCAGGGGCTGGGGCGAAAGGCTGCCGGCGATGCGGGCGGCGATCCAGGTGACCCAGGGGGCCCTGGTCTGGTCGGAGGCGCGCTTCACCACCAGGGACTGGCCCTCGTGGCTGAGGCGCAGGATGCGTTCCTCGGGACGGGCGGCCAGGGCCGCCTCGATGGCGGCGACCAGTTCGGGGGCGCCGGCGGGCAGGTTGGGAGCAGACATGGGGCGGATTATCCCACAGGCCCCGCCGCCGCCGCGGGGTCCGGGGCGGCGACAAATCCGGCCTATATCAAATCAGGCGGCCCCGGGCCGGGCTATCATCCGCCCATTCTCCCTGCTTCCGAGGACCCTATGCGACGTCTTGCCCTGCTCCTGCTGCCCCTCTCGCTGTTGGCCGCCCAACCCGCCCGGGCGGCGGATTTGTCGCCCGAATCGGTACTGCAGGCCCTCACCGAGCTGGGCCGCCTCAACGGCACCGCCCTGGCCTGCGGCCAGAAGGAGGTGGTGGCACGGATCAAGGGGCTGGTGATCCAGCGCGCCCCCAAGACCCGCCAGTACGGCGAGGCTTTCGAAGGGGCCACCCAGAATGCTTTCCTGGAGCGCTCGCGCCAGGGGGGCACCTGCCCCGCCGCCCCGGAACTGGCCCGCAAGGCCGAAGCCCTGGCTGAGCAATTGCCGCCGGCCTCTGCCGACGCCGTGGCCCGCTGACCATGAAGTACGCCCGTCTCAAGCTCGCCCTGCTGGCCCTGGGCGCCGCACTTGCCCTGCCGGCCGCCGCCCAGGCCCCGGCCAAGCCCCTCAACCCGGCCCGCCATCTGGCCGCCAGCGGCGACGACATCGCCGTCGGCGTGCAGCCCCGCTACCTGCTGCAGACCCAGTACGGCAACGTGGTCACCAACCAGGACTTCGGCGGCCAGTTCCAGCTGATCACCTTCGGCTACACCTCCTGCCCCGACGTCTGCCCCACCACCCTGGCCGAAATGGCGGCCATCCTGGAACAGCTGGGAGAGGCGGGCAAGCGGGTGCAGCCCATTTTCATCAGCGTGGACCCGCAGCGGGACACGCCCAAGGTCCTGGGCAACTACGTCGCCTTCTTCAACCCGCGCATCCTCGGTCTTACCGGTTCGCCGGCCCTGGTGCGGGGCGTCGCCGACAACTTCAAGGCGCGCTACGAGAAGGTCCAGGAGCCGGGCTCGGACCAGTACTGGATGGACCACTCCGCCGGCATGTACCTGCTGGGGCCGGATAGCGGCTTTGTCGCCAAGTTCCCCTACGCCATGCCCGCCGCCGAGATCACGGCGCGCATCAAGGCCCAGCTGGACGCCACGCCGGAGCCGACGCCCCGGGAGCAGCAAGCCCCGGCGGGCGCCCCGCCCCGGCGCTGAGCCTTACCAGTCCAGGGGCTGGCCGTCCCGGAAGAAGCCGCCGCTGGGCCCGTCGTCGGGCAGGGTGGCGGCCCACAGGATGCTGCGGGCGCCCTCCTCGGCGCTGCGCTGGGCGTCGCTGCCGCCCATCTCGGTGCGGCACCAGCCGGGACACACCGCATTGACCTTGATCGCCGCCCCTTCCGCGGCCAGTTCCGCCGCCAGGATGCGGGTGAGGGCGTTGAGGGCCGTCTTCGAGGCCCGGTAGCCGGGCCAGGCGCCGCCCATGGTGGACAGCTGGCCCATGCCGGAGGAGACATTGACGATGCGCCCCCAGCCCCGCCGCCGCATCAGGGGCACCAGGGCCTGCATCAGGCGCAGGGGCGCCAGGGTGTTGGCCTCCAGGGTCGCCGCCACCAACGCCGGATCGACCCGCAGCAGGCTGCCACTGGCCGGGTCGGCAAAATCGTGGGGTTCGAGGAAGACCCCGGCGTTATTCACCAGGATGTCCACGCCGCCGTATTCCCGCTCCAGGAAGGCGGCCAGCCGGGCCACGTCCTCGCCCCGGGTGACGTCGGCCACCAGGGCTGCCACCGCCAGGCCGCGTCCCGCCAGTTCGGCGCAGGCCGCCTGCAGTGGACCTTCCCGCCGCCCCACCAGCACCACCCGGCAACCCTGCTCGGCCAGCAGGCCGGCCACGGCCAGGCCCAGGCCCCGGGCGGCACCCGTCACCACGGCAATTTTTTGCGCTAGCATCGCTGCTCCTTCACGTTCATGGATGCCCGATGATGCAATGGCCCGACGCCCTCGGCAAGCCGCACCCCGCCTGGTCCGCCGCCCGGGGCGAACTGCGCCTAGTGTCCCTGGTGCCCTCCATCACCGAACTGCTGTGGGACCTGGGCCTGGGCCCGCAGCTGGTGGGGCGCACCGGCTTCTGCGTGCATCCGCGGCAGGCCCTGCAGGCCGTGCCCAAGGTGGGCGGCACCAAGGGTTTCTCCGTGGAGAAGATCCGCGCCCTGGCCCCCACCCACGTCATAGTCAATGTGGATGAAAACCGGCGCGAGGAAGTGGCGGCCCTGGAGGCCTTCGTGCCCCACATCGTCGTCACCCATCCCCTGGGCCCGGACGACAATCCGGCCCTGTACCGCCTGCTGGGCCATCTCTTCGGCAAGGAAGGGGAGGCGGAGCGGCTCTGCGCCGACTACGCCGCGGCCCGGGCCGAACTGGCGGCCGCCGTGGCCGACCTGCCCCGGGAGACGGTGCTCTACCTGATCTGGAAAAAGCCCTGGATGAGCATCAGCCGGGACACCTACATCTCCCGCATGCTGGCCGCCGCCGGCTGGGACAGCCTGCCCGCCGACGGCGCCGAACGCTATCCGGAAGTGGACCTGGCCCTGGCCCGCCAGGCCGGGCGCATCCTGCTGCCGAGCGAGCCCTATCCTTTCCGCGACAAGGACGCCCTTGAACTGGCCGCCGACCCGGCCGCAAGCGGCACCCCGGTGCTGACGGTGGATGGGGAAATGATCTCCTGGTACGGCAGCCGGGCCATCGCCGGCCTGCGCTACCTGGCGGCTCTGCGCCAAAGCCTGGCCTAGGGCGGCAGGCAGCGCTCCTTTGCGCCTACCCGGGAAGGCAGGAAAGACGGCATTCTTCCGCCCCCCTGCCGGGAGAGGCCGATTGCAAGGCGCTCACCGGGCACACCATCTCAAGACGCCCATCCCGCCTGCCTCTCCCGGCAGTGGCCGACGCCGACGACTCAGGGCCGGAAGCGAGTGATGCCGGCTTCCGTCACCAGGGCGTCCAGGGGCTCGTCGTGGGGTTCCGGGCCGATGTCGGCCACCCTGGCCAGTTCGTAGCCGACGCCGATGGCCAGGGGCCGGGGGTCCAGGCTGGCCAGGGTGCGGTCGAAAAAGCCACCGCCGTAGCCCAGGCGGTAGCCCAGCCGGTCCACCCCGTTCACCGGCAGCAGCAGCACCTGGGGCACCAGCCAGGGACCCTCGGTGGGCGTCGGGATGCCGTAGCGGTCCGGCGCCAGGGGCGTCGCCTCCCGCCACTCGCGGAAGGCCAGGGGCGCATTGGGCACCGTCACCACCGGCAGGGCCGAGCGGCCGCCCCGGGACTGCCACTCCAGCAGCAGGGGACGCAGGTCCGGCTCGTTCTGCACCGGCCAGCAGAAACCCACCACCTTGCCCTCCAGTTCGGGAAAGCCGGCCATGAGGTGGCCGCAGATGGCCTCGGAAAGCAGGGCCACGGCCTCGGCGGAAAGCCCGCGGCGGGCGGCAATGAGGCGCTGGCGCAGGACGTTGCGGTTCTCGGGAGCGGGCGGCGGGGTGAAGGGGATGGCGGTCATGGGGAAAGGTGAAATTGACTCGATGCGGAGGCCGGGCAGGGCCCCGGCCTGTGCTATGCTCAAAGGGCTGCCAGTGGCTCTGCCGTGACGGCATTTTTTCCCGCCAGCCCCTTGCCTCAAGCGCCTGCCCTGCAGACGCCGAACCAGATTATCACACCACGATGTCGCCTTCCCCAGCCCGCCCCCGCTTCGCCCTTCGCCTCACCCTGTGCTCCGCCCTGCTCGGCCTCTGTCTCGGCCTCAACGCCCCGGCCCGCGCCGGTAGCGACGAACAGTTCGTCGCCGCCCGGGACGCCTTCCGCGCCGGCGACCTGAACCGTCTCGACCGCCTCGCCGCCGAGCTGCGGGACCACGAACTGGCGCCCTACGTGGAGTACTTCCAGATCCGCGCCCAGCTGGAAAAGGCCGACGCCAACACCGTCGCCGCCCTCAACGATTTCCTCGCCCGCCAGGACAAGACCTACATCGCCGAGAAGCTGCGCGGCGACTGGCTGCGCCTGCTCGGCAAGCAGCAGCGCTGGAGCGAGTTCGAGGCCGAGTACCCGAAGATTTCCCAGGCCGACCAGGACCTGGCCTGCCTCAGCCTGCAGAGCCGCCTGGCGCGCAAGGACCCGAAGGCCCTGGACGACGCCCTGCCCCTGTTCCGCACCCTGCTGGAAGTGCCCGAGCCCTGCAACCCGGTGCTGGACGCCGTGGTGGCGGCCCAGAAGGTCAATTCCGACGACGTCTGGGCCCGCATCCGCCGCCAGTTCGAAATCAACAAGCTCGGCGCCGCCTGGAACACGGCCCAGTACCTGCCCGTGGCCCAGACCCCGGAGCGCAAGCTGTGGGACCAGGTGACGGACAAGCCCCTGCCCTTCCTGGTCAAGCTCTCCGGCACCAGCCAGCGCCTGCAGCGGGAACTGGCCCTGCTGGCGCTGCAGCGGGTGGCCCGCAACGACCCGGCCATGGCCGCCCAGCGCCTGGATGCCCTGGAAAGCCAGCTGCCGCCGGCCGACCGGGCCTGGGCCTGGGGCCAGATCGGCTGGCAGGGCGCCCAGCGCCACTATCCGGAAGCCCTGGACTGGTACCGCCGCGGCAGCGACCTGACGCCCCTCTCCGACGAAGCCCAGGCCTGGAAGGTGCGCGCCGCCCTGCGCGCCCAGGACTGGCACCTGGTGCGCCACGCCATCGAAGGCATGAGCCCGACCCAGGCCGCCGACCCCAGCTGGACCTACTGGCTGGGCCGGGCCTACAAGGCCGCCGGCCGCAACGACCTGGCCCAGCCCCTGTTCGAGCGCATCGCCGGCCAGCCCAATTTCTACGGCAACCTGGCGGACGACGAGCTGGGCCGCCCCATCAAGCTGCCGCCCCAGGCCCGCCCCCTGAGCCGGGAGGAACTGGCCCGGGTCGGCGACAACCTGGCCCTGCGCCGGGCCCTGGCCCTGTTCCGCGCCAACCTGCGCTTCGAAGGCACCAAGGAATGGAGCTGGGCCCTGCGCGGCATGGACGACCGGGAGTTGCTGGCCGCCGCCGAAATCGCCCGCCGCAGCAACATCTACGACCGGGCCATCGCCGCCGCCGACCGCACCAAGAACGAGCACGACTACAGCCTGCGCTATCTCTCCCCCTTCGACGAGCAGGTGCGCCCCGTGGCGCGCCAGCAGCAGCTGGACGATGCCTGGGTATACGGCCTGATGCGTCAGGAAAGCCGCTTCGTCACCAACGCCCGCTCCTCCGTCGGCGCCTCCGGCCTGATGCAGCTGATGCCGGCCACGGCCCGCTGGGTGGCGAAGAAGATCGGCCTCAAGGACTACGACCACGGCCAGGTGACCAATACGGACACCAACGTGCTGCTCGGCACCTCCTACATGCGCATGGTCATGGAAAGCCTGGACAACCACCCGGTGCTGGCCTCCGCCGCCTACAACGCGGGCCCCGGCCGGGCCCAGAAATGGCGGGCCGCCAAGCCCATCGAGGGGGCCATCTACGCCGAGACCATCCCCTTCAGCGAGACCCGGGATTACGTGAAAAAGGTGATGAGCAACTCGGTCTACTACGCCTCCCTCTTCAACAACGGCCGGCCCCAGTCCCTGAAAAGCCGGCTGGGGGTGGTGCTGCCCAAGGGCAGCGGTGGCGAGAACCAGCCAAAACCGGAAGATTTGCCGTAAAATCCGGGGTTTCCCGGCGGCGCCAGCGTTGCCGGGAGGTGAGGGGAGCATCGCGTCGGCAACGACGCGGCGCAAAGACTATAAAGCGACACTCCAGAGATAATCATGGCGATCAAAAACATTCTGTTGCTGGGCGGTAGCGGCTTTGTCGGCAGCCACATTGCCAACCTGCTGTCTGCCCGCGAAGGCATCCGCATCACCGTGCCCTCCCGCCGTCGGGAACGGGCCAAGCACCTGCTGCCCCTGCCCGGGGTCGATGTGGTGGAAGCCAACATCAACAAGGAAGAAGACCTGCTCGCCCTGATGCGCGGCCAGGACGCGGTGATCAATCTGGTGGGCATCCTCCACGGCGACAGCGAAATGCCCTATGGCCGCAAGTTCGCCCAGGCCCATGTGGAACTGCCGCGGAAAGTCGTCGCCGCCATGCAGCAGGCCGGCGTCAAGCGCCTGGTGCACATGAGCGCCCTCAAGGCCGACGCCAAGGGCCCCTCCGAATACCTGCGCTCCAAGGGCGACGGCGAAGCCATCGTGCTGGCCGCCCAGGGCCCGCTGGACGTGACCGTGTTCCGTCCCTCCGTCATCTTCGGCGCCGGCGATTCCTTCCTCAACACCTTCGCCAAGCTGCTCAAGCTGGCCCCGGTGTTCCCCATCGGCTTCCCCGACGCCCGCTTCCAGCCGGTGTGCATCGACGACGTGGGCCAGGCCTTCGTGGACAGCCTGGAAGACAGCGACACCTTCGGCCAGACCTATGAACTGTGCGGCCCCGGTGTCTACAGCCTGCGCGAACTGATCCAGTACACCGGCAAGGTGATCGGCAAGGAGCGGCCCCTGTTCAAGCTCTCCGAAGGCTGGGCCTACCTGCAGGCCGGCCTGCTGTGGCTGGCGCCCAAGCCCCTGATGTCCCCGGACAACCTGCGTTCCATGCAGGTGGACAATGTGGCCACCCCCGGCGCCAAGACCCCGGCCCGCTGGTGCCCCGCCTCCCTGGAATCCGTGGCCCCCACCTACCTGGCCGCCGATCCCAACGCCAAGTTCAACACGTTCCGGGGCCAGGCCGGCCGCTGAACGCCTGCCCCCCGCCCGGGAGGAGAATCCATGCTGCAACTGGTCATCGGCAACAAGAACTTCTCCTCCTGGTCCCTGCGGCCCTGGCTGCTGCTGAAGCAGGCCGGGCTGCCCTTCCGGGAAATCCCCGTGCGCCTGCGCCAGGCGGACACCAAGGCCCAGATCCTGGCCCACTCGCCCTCCGGCAAGGTGCCGGCATTGATCGACGGCGACCTGACGGTGTGGGATTCCCTCGCCATCTGCGAATACCTGGCCGAAAAAGCCTCCCTGAACCATGTGGACCTGTGGCCCGCCGACCCCAAGGCCCGGGCCGAGGCGCGCAGCGTCAGCGCCGAGATGCACTCCGGCTTTGCCGCCCTGCGCCAACAGATGAGCATGGAGGTGGCTGCCAGCCGCCCCGGTGAAGGCCAGACGCCGGAGGTCCTGGCCGACATCGCCCGCATCGCCGCCCTCTGGACTTCCTGCCGGGAGCGCTTCGCCGCGGCCGGCCCCTTCCTCTTCGGCGACTTTTCCGTGGCCGATGCCATGTACGCTCCGGTGGCCTTCCGCTTCCACACCTACGGCGTCGAACTGCCGCCCCTGGCTGCCGCCTACCGGGACACCCTGCTGGCCCTGCCGGCCATGCAGGAATGGGCTGCCGGCGCCCGGGCCGAGGTGGGCGCCTGACCCCGCCCATGCAGATCTACGTCGTCGGCGGCGCCGTGCGCGACCGCCTGCTCGGCCTGCCGGTGCAGGACCGGGACTACGTGGTGGTGGGCGCCGATCCCCAGACCATGCTGGCCCAGGGCTTCAAGCCCGTGGGCAAGGATTTTCCCGTCTTCCTGCATCCCCAGACCCATGAGGAATACGCCCTGGCCCGCACCGAAAGGAAGACCGGCCGGGGCTACGCCGGCTTCGCCTTCCACGCGGCGCCTGACGTGACCCTGGAACAGGACCTGGCGCGGCGGGACCTGACCATCAATGCCATCGCCGAAGGTGAGGACGGCAGCCTCACCGACCCCTACGGCGGGGTCCGGGACATTGCCGCCCGGGTGCTGCGCCATGTGGGCCCGGCCTTTGTCGAAGACCCGGTGCGCATCCTGCGCCTGGCCCGCTTCTCCGCCCGCTTCACCGATTTTTCCGTGGCCCCGGAAACCCTGGCCCTGATGCGGGAAATGGTGGCCAACGGTGAGGTGGACGCCCTGGTGCCGGAACGGGTGTGGCAGGAACTGGCCAAGGGCCTGATGGAGGCCCGGCCCTCGCGCATGTTCGCCGTGCTCAAGGACTGCGGCGCCCTGGCCCGCCTCCTGCCCGAACTGGAGAAGCTCGACGGGGTGCCCCAGCGGGCCGACTACCATCCGGAAATCGACACCTTCGACCACGTCATGCGCGTCATCGACGTCGCCGCCAGCCGCGGCGAGCCGCTGCCGGTGCGCTTCGCCGCCCTGCTGCACGACCTGGGCAAGGGCACCACGCCGGCCGACATCCTGCCCCGGCACATCGGCCACGAGCACCGCAGCGTGGAGCTGGGCGAGGCGCTGTGCGCCCGCCTCAAGGTGCCGGTGGAATGCCGGGACCTGGCCCTGCTCACCGCCCGCTACCACGGCGACATCCACAAATGCCTGGAAATGCGGCCGGCGACCCTGGTCACCCTATTGGAAAAGACCGACGCCTTCCGCCGCCCCGAGCGTTTCGAGCAACTGCTCGCCGCCTGCGCCTGCGACTACAACGGCCGCAAGGACTGGGAGGAGCGCCCCTACGCCAGCCCGGCGCGCCTGCGCACCGCCCTGGCGGCGGCCCGCAGCGTCGATGCGGGGGCCGTGGCCAAGGCCGCCGGCGACCGTTCCCGCATCCCCGACGCCATCCACCAGGCCCGGGCCGGCGCCGTTGCGGCGGCCCTCAGAGAAAACGGCTGAGCAGGGCCAGCAGGGCGGAAAAGACCAGGGTGGAGCCGAAGGGAAAGAAATAGTCCCGGCCGCGCAGGCGCAGATTGACATCCCCGGGCAGGCCCCGCCGCCGCCCCGGCTGGCGGGGCAGGAACAGGCCCAGGAGTATCACCCCCAGGCTCAGGGTCAGAAGCCATTTCAACATTGTGCAGACCTAGACAGGAAAGGTTGGCGCCCACATCCGGCGGCCCCGATTTAACCACGGGAAGCCGGCCCCGCGACACAGAACCAAGGAAAGCCATGATCACCCTCTACACCTGGGGCACCCCCAACGGCCGCAAGGTCTCCATCATGCTCGAAGAGTGCGGCCTGCCCTACGCCGTGCAGCCGGTGGATATCACCCGGGAGCAGCAGTTTGCCCCGGACTTCCTGGCCATCAACCCCAACAACAAGATTCCCGCCATCGTGGACCGGGAGGGCCCCGGCGGCCAGCCCCTGAGCCTGTTCGAATCCGGCGCCATCCTCATCTACCTGGCGGAAAAGTGTGGCCGCTTCCTGCCCGCTGCCGGGCCGGAGCGCTATGCCGTGCTGCAATGGCTGATGTTCCAGATGGGCGGCATCGGCCCCATCTTCGGCCAGACCCACCACTTCCTGCGCTTCGCCCCGGCTCCGGTGCCCTACGCCATCGAGCGCTTCCGCACGGAAACGGCCCGCCTCTACGGCGTCCTCGAGGGCCAGCTGCAACGCCAGTCCTACGTCGCCGGCGATTATTCCATCGCCGACATGGCCATCTACCCCTGGGTCAGCCGCCACGAATGGCAGGGCATCGATCTGGCGGACTATCCCCAGGTGGCCCGCTGGGCCGCCCTGGTGGGCGAGCGGGCCGCCGTGCGGCGCGGCATGGAGGTGCCCGCCTGATGGACACCCGCGCCCAGGACCAGGTCCTCGAAGTCATTTCCCGCCCGGCCCAAGGCAAGGCCAAGGCCCGGCCCACGCCCCTGCTCTTCGTCCATGGCGCCTTCGCCGGCGCCTGGTGCTGGGACGAGCACTTCCTGCCCTTCTTCTCCGCCGCCGGCTACGACGCCCATGCCGTTTCCCTGCGCGGCCACGGCGGCAGCTGGGGTCACAACAGCATCGACTGGTGGAGCATCCAGGATTACGTCGAGGACGTGCGCCGGGCGGTGGCGGAACTGGAACAGGCGCCGGTGCTGATCGGCCACTCCATGGGCGGCTTCGTGGTGCAGAAGTACCTGGAGCAGGCCCAGGTGCCGGGCGCCGTGCTGATGTGCTCGGTGCCGCCCCAGGGCCTGGTGGGGGCTTCCCTGCAGATGGTCTTCTCCCGCCCGGACCTGCTGGGGGACCTCAACCACCTGCTGGGGGGCGGCCAGGTGGCCAGCCATGTGCTGGAGCAGGCCCTGTTCGCCCAGGACGTGGAGCCGGAACGGCTGCTGCGCTACTACGGCCACATGCAGAAGGAGTCCCAGCGAGCCATCTGGGACATGTCCCTGTTCAACCTGCCCCAGCTGCTGCGCATGCGGCTGCCGCCCCTGCAGATCATCGGCGCCGAACTGGATGCCCTGGTGCCGGCGGCCCAGGTGAAGATGACCGGGGACACCTACGGCATCACCCCGGAAATCTTCCCCGGTATGGGCCACGGGCTGATGCTGGAACAGGATTGGGAAAAGGTGGCCAGGTCGCTCCTGGCCTGGCTGCAGCGCCAGGGCTTCTGAACCGCGGCACCCAAAACAAACGCCCCGGCAAGCCGGGGCGTTTCGGTATCTGCGACGGCAGGGCCGGGCAGCTCAGGCCGTGGTGTTCACGTTCTTGCCCAGATGGTCGGGCAGATTCACGGTGGACTGGGGCAGGGCCTGGATCAACTGGGCCGCACTGGAAGCCTGGGCATCCAGTGCCTTCTTCAGGACTGCGGTTTGAATCTGGTTGCTGGTCTGGGTTTCCGAAAAACTGGTGGCCAGACTGGCGATGCCATTGACGTCCATGGCGTTCTCCTCGTGGAATTACTATTTCATTCTACGACCAAAATCCGGCTTTCTTGATACCGGAGCAAAAAAATCCCGGAACGGCTCAACCTTTTCCCGCCGCACTCCGTTACACCTCTTACAGGGGGCGACGGGCGCCCCCTCACGGTGAAGGAGAGCAACATGCTGACCATCATGGACATGAGCACGGGCCGCTGCAGCGACGACCTCACCGCCCATTACGACGAAGACGTACTGAACGCCAACTGGACCGAGCCGCCCCGGCTGGAGCCCCAGCTGCAACTGGTGGCGGCACCGGCGCGGCAACCGGGTATCGACCCCGCCCTCTATCTCCACGCCTTCTACGCCGCCCAGGAATAGGCACTGCCCGGATCACCTCAGTTGCGGCGGGCGCCCCCCGGCGCCACCGCCACCTGGGTGCTGTTGTAGACCTGGGCGTACTGGCGGCTGACCTCCTCCAGCACTTCGGCGATGCGCTCGCTGGTAGTGGCCACATTGCGGGCCTGGCTCTGCCTGTCCGTACCGGCGCCGCTGCCGCCGCCGACCAGGGCCTGGTCGAAGAACAGCCATTGGGTACGGGCCAGTTCCAGGGCATTGCGCACGGCGGCGGTGTTTTCCCGGGCCCCGGCCAGCTCGCCCAGGGCGGTGTTGAATTCACGGCGGGCCTGCTCCGCGTCCACCTGGCGCCCCTGGCTGCGGTCTCCGGCATAGCCCATCAGATACAGCCGTGCCAGCCGCTGGGCCAGCATGTTCTGCCGCTGGGATAGATCCAGCAGGCGCCCCATATTGCCTTCGCTCTGCTCCTCGATCAGCAGGCTCAGCTTGCCGCTGGCCAGCATCAGGTCGTCGCTGACCGCCAGCACCCGCTGCAGGGCCGGCGTGGTGTAGGGGGACTTCAGTGCCTGCCGCAGCTCCACCCAGAGGGCCTGGGTGCGCTGCAGGGTTGGCGCCATGCGGCTCTGGCGGCTGTAGGGAGCCAGTTCGGCAAGAGCCGTCTCCAGTTGCTGGGTGGCTTTCTGCAACTGATTGCGGGCGCTGTCCGCCTGAATCTGCAGACCGGCCTGCAGGTAGAGCTTGGCCACGCGCTGGGACTGCAGCCGCAGCTGGCCCACGGCCACCAGGTCGCTGGCCCCGGCAGCCTGGACGGCACCGGAAAGCAGCAGGGCAAAGAGAAACAGTAGCCCCAGGAAGAGGGCACGACTGGCAGCAACGGGGAGCAAGGCAAGGGGCATGACGGCATTCCCGAAAACATCTAGGGGCCGTCAGTAAACACCCTCCGCGTTGCAGGAATATGAAGGGCCGGAACGCTGCCGCTTACAAGGTGTGGCTGCGGTCGCCGCGCTGGAAGCCGAGCAGGGGCTCGGCCAGGCCCTTGCCCAGGGCGATGACCTTGAACAGCTCGCCCATTTCATGGGGCTGCACCAGTTTCTGCACCATGGCCGCGGCCTTGAAGTACTCGCTGCTGCCGGGGGCCAGGCTGGCCAGGCAGTCCAGCAGACCCGCATTCATGAGGAACTGGCCCTGGGCGGTATAGCCCAGCACTTCCAGGCCCGCGGCGAAACCGGCTTCGGCCGCTGCCGTGAAATCCACGTGGGCGGTGATGTCGGTCAGGCCCGGCAGGTGGAAGGGGTCCGGGTGGGCATGGTGGCGGTAGTGGCACATCAGGGTGCCGCCGCCCCTTTGGGGATGGTAGAACTCCTGCCGGGGAAAACCGTAGTCCAGCAGCAGCAGGGCTCCTTGCTCCAGGATCGGCCCCCAGGAGGCCACCCAGGCCGGCGCTGCGAGGCCGATCTCGCTCATGTAGCCGGCCGGCGGAATGGTGCATTCGGCCGCCAGGGACTGGGCCCTGGCCAGCAGTTCGCCGGTGGCGGGGCGTTCGACCCAGGCAAAGCCTGCGGGGCCGATGCCGACGCCCCGCTCGAAAATGCCGCTCTCACGCCAGGCCACCGCATGCACGGGCATGGCGTCGAGCACCTCGTTGCCCAGCACCAGGCCGGAGAAGCGCTGCGGCAGGCGATCCAGCCATTGCACCCGGTCCAGCAGATGGGGCGCCCGCTGCTCCAGGGTCGCCGCCTGGCGCTGGCGCAGGTCAGGCGACAGGTCCAGGATGGCATAGCTTTCCGGCAGGCTGCCCAGGGCCTCCAGGGCCAGCAGCAGGTCGGCCGCCAGACGGCCGGTGCCGGCCCCGGCCTCGATGATGCGGGGGCCGCTGGCCGCCATGATCTGGGCCGCCTGGGGCGCCAGGCTGCGGGCGAAGAGGGGTGACAGTTCGGGGGCGGTGACGAAGTCCCCGTCGGCGCCGAACTTGCGCGCCCCGGCCGTGTAATAGCCCAGCCCCGGCGCGTAGAGCGCCAGTTCCATGAACCGGGCGAAGTCGATCCAGCCGCCCCGGCCGGCGATTTCGGCGGCGAGGGCATCGGTCAGTCGCTGGCTGTGGGCCAGGGCATCGGCGTCGGGCAGGGGCAAGGCCATGAAAGAAGAAGAAAATGGGGCGAAAAGAGGGCGGGATGATGGGCCAATCCGCTAAAATTCGCAAATTTCCAAATCCGTTCAGGGCAGTCCATGGACAGCAACGGCAACTTGCAGGGCAAGGCGATTCTGGTGACCGGCGGCGCCAAGCGGGTCGGTGCGGCCATCGCCCGGCGCCTGCATGCCGCCGGCGCCAGTCTGGTGCTGCATTACCGCTCGGCGGCGGCCGAGGCCCGCAGCCTGGCGGCCGAGCTGAACGCCCAGCGGGACGGTTCCGCCGTCTGCATCCAGGCCGACCTGCTGCAGACCTCGGCCCTGCCCGGGCTGGTGGAGCAGTCGGTGACGGCATTCGGCCGTCTGGACGGCCTGGTCAATAACGCTTCCAGCTTTTTCCGCACGCCCCTCGGCAGCATCGACGAGGCGGCCTGGGACGACCTGGTGGGCAGCAACTTCAAGGCCCCCCTGTTCCTCACCCAGGCGGCGGCGCCCCATCTCCGGGCCAGCGGTGGCGCCGTGGTGAACATCACCGACGTCCATGCCGAGCGGCCCCTGGTGGGCTATCCCCTGTATTGCGCCGCCAAGGGCGCCCTGCTCACCCTGACCCGGGCCCTGGCGGCGGAGCTGGCACCGGTGGTGCGGGTCAATGCGGTGGCGCCGGGCCCCATCCTGTGGCCGGAGGGCAGCGACTTCGACAGCGCCGCCCGCCAGGCCATCGTCGCCGACACCCTGCTGGGCCGGGAAGGCAGCCCGGCCGACATCGCCCGGGCCGTGCACTTCCTGCTGGTGGACAGCCCTTACATCACCGGCCAGGTGATCAACGTAGACGGGGGCCGCACGGCCCATCTGTAATCAAGTAACCAGGAATCTCCCGTGGAACGCTCCAACACCCTGCAACGCATTGAAAAATGGCTCCTGCGCGAAACCGGCAAGGCCATCGCCGACTACAACATGATTGAGGAAGGCGACACGGTGCTGGTCTGCGTTTCCGGCGGCAAGGATTCCCATACCCTGCTGCACCTGCTGCGCATCCTCCAGGCCAAGGCGCCGATCAACTTCCGCCTCATCGCCATGAACCTGGACCAGAAGCAGCCCGGCTTCCCGGCCGAGGTGCTGCCGGCCTACTTCGAGAAGACCGGCGTCGATTTCCGCATCATCGAGGCCGACACCTATTCGGTGGTGAAGGAGAAGATTCCCGAAGGCAAGACCACCTGCTCCCTCTGTTCCCGCCTGCGCCGCGGCATCATCTACCGCACCGCCAAGGAGCTGGGCGCCAACAAGATCGCCCTCGGCCACCACCGGGACGACATGGTGCATACTCTGTTCCTCAACCTGATTTTCGGCGGCAAGCTGAAGGCCATGCCGCCCAAGCTGGTCACCGACGACGGCGCCCACGTGGTCATCCGTCCCCTGGCCTACTGCGCCGAGAGCGACATCGCCCGCTACTCCCGGGGCATGGAATTCCCCATCATCCCCTGCAACCTGTGCGGCTCCCAGGACAACCTGCAGCGGCAGAAAATCCGGGAAATGATGCAGGAGTGGGACCAGAAATTCCCCGGCCGCACCGAGGCCGTCTTCAGCGCCCTGCAGAACGTGGTGCCCTCCCACCTGGCGGACACCAAGCTGTTCGACTTCAAGGGTCTCAAGGCCGGCCTGACCCCGGCGGCCGAGGGCGACACCCTGTTCGATCCGCCGGAGCTGCCCCCCATGCTGGCGCCCCGGGGTCCCCTGGACGGGGACGATTTTCCGCTGCCCGTAGTGGCTGGGGCCTGAGCCCTTTGCTATGATGCCGGTTCAGGGAAAATCAACATAAATCAATAATATGACGAAGATAATACGTGCTGTTCAGGTAGTTGGAGTCATGCTGTCGCAGTCATTCAGGGGGGTAATGGCATGAGTAGTACCGAATCAGAACTGGCGGTACTGTTTGCCGACATTTCCGGCAGCACCCGGCTCTACGAGAAGCTGGGGGACACGGAAGCCCTGCACGCCGTCGATCGCTGCATCAAGCGCATGGAGCGGGCCGTCGAGGGTTACCAGGGGCGCATCATCAAGACCATCGGCGACGAGCTGATGGTGGCCTTCCCCACCGCCGACGCCGCCTTCCAGGCGGCCATGGACATGCAGCAGCGGGTCCTGGACCTGCCGCCGGTCTCCGGGGTCAAGCTCAACATCCGGGTGGGTTTCCATTTCGGCCCCACCATCGAGGAAAACAACGACCTATTCGGCGACACGGTGAACACCGCCGCCCGCATGGCCGGTCTGGCCAAGGCCGGCCAGATCATCACCAACGCCCAGAGCCTGGCCACCGTCTCGCCCCTGCTGCGGGCTTCGACCCGGGATGTGGACCGGCTGCCGGTGAAGGGCAAGGCCGAGGAAATGCAGATCGTCGAGGTGCTGTGGCAGGAGACCGAGGAGCTGACCATGAAGGCTCCCAGCATCGACCCCACCCAGCCCCTGCGCACCGTGACCCGCCTCTGCGTGCGGCACCACGGCAAGGCCTATCTGCTGGATGACAAGACCTCCACCCTGACCTTCGGCCGCGGCGGCGAGAACGACGTGGTCATCGAGGACCGCAAGGCCTCCCGCAGCCACGCCAAGATCGAACGCCGGCGCGACAAGTACGTGCTGATCGACCAGAGCACCAACGGCACCTTCGTCGCCTTCGAAGGCGAGGCCGAAGTGTTCCTGCGGCGCGAGGAGATCGTCCTGCGCAACAAGGGCCTGGTGGCCTTCGGCCACACCGCCGCCAGCGGCAGCACCGAAATGGAAGTGGCCCAGTTCGAATACCTGTAAGCGGCCCCCAACCAAAACCAACGGCCGGAGGCGTCATGCCTGCCGGCCGTTTCTTTTGGGCCTGTCCCCAAGACAGTCTTCAGATTTCCAGCTTCTTCAGCAGGGCCGGGTTTTTCACCACTTCGGCCCGGCGCCCGGGCGTGGCTTCGTAGAGGGCGGCCGGCGGCGCCTCGTTGAGGCGGGCCAGGCCGGCAGCGCTGCTGCAACGGCTGTCCAGGCCCACCGTCACCTCGCTGCCGGCGGTGGATACCACGCTGAAGCAGGGCTGGCCCAGCTTGCGGTTGAGGGGCGCAAGGACGGCGGCCTGGGCCAGCTCCGCCGTGGCCGGCAGGCTGCCGGACAGCTCCGCCTCCACCACCTCGCCGTCGAGACGGGTGCCCAGCACTGCCCGCAGGCCGTTCATTTCCTGCTGCAGCTTGGGCAGCAGGGCCTTGTCGGGCAGGGCGCCAAAGCGGAAGCGGACCTTCTGGCCGGCGAAACGGAAGTGCTGCAGGAAGAAGCTCTTGGAGAACTCCTCGCCCACCAGCCGGCCCACATCCTTCAGGGCCGCCTCTTCCGTGGCCCAGCTGCCGTTCTGGGGCAGGGTGGTGTTGAAGTAGATTTCCTCGCCGCTGGCCTGGTCGATGCACTTCACCGTCCACGAAGTGATGACGTACTTCTCGATGGTCAGGCCGGAAGCCTGCAGGGTGGCGGAAAGCTTCTTGAAGCGGGCCTCGCCGACGATGGCGAAATCGGCTCCCGGCTGGCCCTTGGCGGCATCGCCCCAGGTGCGGAAGCCGAAGGACTGGACCCGCTCCTTGAGGATGTTCTCGGCGATGGGGGAACGCACGGCATCGCCGGCTTCGCCCCGGGTGTTGATGGTGACGGAGATTTTCGGGTCACCGTTGTTGCGGATGAAATCCACCCGCTCCTCGGCGGACATCTGGTTGAGGGATTTCTGCACCTCCCGCACCCGCACCACGGCCCGGGTGCCCAGGGTGGCCAGACCGCCGGCCTCCTGCTGTGGCGCCTCTTCCTGCAGCACCGATTCGATGAAGTCGCCGCTGCGGGAAAGCAGGCGGGCAGACAGCAGATCGTAGTAGCGGGAGAGGGAGGCCGGCTGCACATTGAGGGCCACCGCCTTTTCCACCAGCTGGCGGCGGGCATCCTCCCGCAGGGCGGCCTGCAGCAGGGCCGGATCGCCGGCCAGGCGGGAATCGCTGGGATCGGCCACGCCCACGGCGGAAATGACGATGGTGCCGTTGTCGGCCGCCGCTACCGAAGCCGTCGGCAACGCTGCCGGGGAACCCGATCCGTCGCCGCCGCGGCCCAGGTACAGGTAGCCGGCACCGGCCGCCACCAGGATCGCCGCCCCCGCCGCCAGGGCATAGGGCAGACGGGATTTGGCAACGGCCTGGGAGGCAGGCGGGACGGACGTCCCGACCATGCCATGGCTGGAAGGCGCGTCCTTGCTGGCTGCTGGCGATGGTACCACCCGGGTGGCCTCGCCGGCTGCGGCGGGCACCGCCGCTCCGGAGACCAGGGTCCGCTCCGCCTCGGCAGAGAGCAGGGTGACCTCATCGGTCACCAGGGTCGCCTCCTCCTCGGGGCCGCCAGCCATGGCCTGCTGCAGGGCGTCGGCGAACTCCCGGGCGCTCTGGAAACGCTGCTCCGGCCGCTTGGCCAGGGCCTTGCGCACCACCGCATCGAAACGCCGCGGCACCTGCACGTTGAGCTCGGAAGGGGCGATGGGGTCCTCCTTCAACACCTTGTGCATGATGGTGGTGAGCTGGCCGGTGAAGGGCTTTTCCCCGGTGAGAAACTGGTAGAGCAATACGCCGGCGGAGAACAGGTCGGAACGGCCGTCCACCGTCTGCCCCATGAACTGCTCCGGCGACATGTAGGCCGGGGTGCCGAGGACGGAGCCGGCCTGGGTCAGATTGGAGGATTCGATGCGGGCGATGCCGAAATCCCCCACCTTGGCCTGGCCGTTGTGCAGGATGAAAATGTTGGCCGGCTTGATGTCCCGGTGCACGATGCCGTTGCCGTGGGCGTGGTCCAGGGCGGAGAGCAGCTCGCCCATGAGGCGGGCGATCTCGGTGAGGGAAAAGCGTTCGGACTTGTCGAAATAGTCCTTCAGCTCCCGCCCTTCCACATACTCCATGGCGATGAAGGCGGTGCCCCCGTCCTCGCCATACTCGTAGATGGCGACGATGTTGGGATGGTTGAGCCGCCCGGCAGCCTGGGCCTCTCGCTGGAAGCGGCTCAGCAACTCCTGGGCCTCGTCCTTCTCCAGCTGGTCCCGGCGCACGGTCTTGAGGGCCACCCGCCGGGCAATGCCCGGGTCGAAGCCCTCATAGACCACCCCCATGGCCCCCCGCCCCAACTCCCGGCGGACCTCGTACTTGCCCAGTCTGGGCGGCATAGCCTCAGCCATAGCGGCTCTCCCGGCGGCAGGTTATTTGTACTTGCTGTCGATTTCCCAGACGTTCTTCTGCACCAGGCGCTGCACCATGCTGTCCAGGGTGAGGCCGCCGGAGGCGCCGGAGGAGACGCCCATCACCGACGAGCCCTTGGCTCCCAGTTCCATCTTCTCTTCGGTATAGCCGGTGGCCACCTGTTCGGTGGTGTTGGCGTCGATGATCTTGTAGCGCATGCCGATGATCCACACCCCGGTGTTTTCCTGGGTCTGCACCGAACCGACCACCGTCTCGCCGACGGCACCGGCCTGGGCCCCGCCCATGGAGCCGGAGAAGGCGCCGAAGACGCCCAGCAGCTTGCCCACGGCACGGCCGTCGAAGCCCTGCTGGGCCTGGGCCACCTGCTCGGCCTTGAGGATGTCGAACTTGACCACGTACTTGGTGGTCTTGAACTTGCCCTTCTGCAGCAGCTTGCGGGCGGCGCTGGGGTCGCCCATGGTGTAGGCCAGGGTGAACTCGTTGAGCAGGGGACCCATGTCGGAACGTTCGAGGATCTTGAAGTTGGCCTTCCCCAGTTCCAGTTCGGCGTAGTCGGCGATGTTGTTGGGGCCGTACTTCTGGGTGAAGGAGGCGTTGTTGGACTTCACTTCGCCCGGGATGACCACCAGGGCCGGGCCCTTCTTCGCCGCATTGGCGTACTCGACCGGCTTGTACATGGCCTTGTCGGCCATTTCGTTGGCCTGCTTGGAGGTGTCGCTGCCGGCGGTGGGCGACGGGCTGTCGAAAACCGGCTGGGCATGGGCCGAACCGGCGCAGGCCAGGGCCAGGGCAATGGGGGCGATGTACTGACGCATGGAAGACTCCGTAGGTTTATTTTTTTGGTTTGCCGGCAGCCCGGCAGTAATCGTTGTAGAGCTTGGCCACGACCTCCTCGGCCTGCTCATGGACCAGCTCCAGGGCCATGCCGGCGGTGTCGCTGCCGGAATAGGACTCGGCCTTGGCCGTGGCGGTGGAAATGGTGCGGCCGTCCGCCGCCGCCAGGGTGAAATGCATGGTCACATAGACCTCGGGCAGGCGCACCACCGGGTTGTAGGCGGTGCGGGTGGAAACCCCGCCCTTGAGCACGAAAGCGGCGCCCAGCTTGCTGGAAGCGGCCAGGGCCGCGTCCGGGTCGTTGCGGAAATAGGCCTCCATCTCGGCCTGGGCGATGCGGGCCCGCTGCTCCTCGGCGGTGTAGGTCTTCAGGCCCAGGGCCTTCAGCTTCTGGTTGATCACGGCGGCATGGCGGCCGTATTTGCTGCCCTGCAGCTGGTAGCCGTCGGCCGTCTGGTCGGCCAGGGCCACCAGGATGCCCTGGTTGCGCAATGCAGCCTTGCAGGGAACGGCCAGATGCTGGGCGATGCGGCCGCGGCGGCCCTCCTCCTCGGCAGCACCCTGCTTCTCGTCCTCGGCAAAACTGAAGGCCCGGGCGCCGCCGGTTGCCGCCAGCAGCAGGCCGCAGCAGAGCAGGCGGGAAGCGGCACGCAGGGGGGCAGGCTTCATCTCGGGGCTCCAGGGAAAGTCCCCGGCATCAACGCCGGGGCAGGTGGAATGGGGCAGGCCATTCTGTCAAAAAAAATGCCAGCCTTCAATCGGCTGGCATTTTTGCGGGAAGTCCGCCCCGGGCTTACTTGGCAGCCTGGCTGTCGGCTTCGCACTTCTTGATGAAGGAGGCCTTGGCGGCACCGGCCAGCTTCTTCTCCGCGGCCTTGGACTGGCACTCCGCATTGGCGGCGGGAGCATCGGCGGTCTTGCCGGAGAGGCAGGTCTTCATGAAGCCCTTGCGCTCGTCGCCCTTGAGGCCCTTCTCGCCGGCTTCCTTGTTGCAGTTCTTCATGCGCTCCTGCTGGGGCGTCGGCGCTTTGGCCGCGTCGGCGGCGCCGGCAACGGGAGCTAGGCCGATACAGGCCAGGGAACACAGGGCAAGCAGCATCTTTTTCATGGTGTCTCCGTCAGTGGTCAGGCAGGGCTTACCACTATGCGTTCGTCAAATATCGTCGTCAAGCAGCAGCTTCTGCTGCCGGGTGATGAATTCCTGCATGTTGTCGATGCCGCGCAGCTGCAGGATGCTGTTGCGCACCGCCGCCTCCAGCAGCACCGCCAGGTTGCGCCCGGCGGCCACCGGAATGACCACCTTGCGCACGGCCACGCCGAGGATCTCCTGGGTCTGGGCATCCAGGGGCAGGCGCGGCGCATCCACCCCGGCCACCGGCTTCTGCAGGTGCACGATCAGCTTGAGCTTCATTTTCCGCCGGGAGGCGGTCTCGCCGAAGATGGTGCGGATATTGAGCAGGCCCAGGCCCCGCACTTCGAGGAAGTCCCGCAGCATGCCCGGGCAACGGCCCTCGATGGTGGCGGGAGCGATGCGGGCCAGTTCCACCACGTCGTCGGCGACCAGGCCGTGGCCCCGGGAAATCAGTTCCAGGGCCAGTTCGGACTTGCCGACGCCGGAATCGCCGGTGATGAGGACGCCCATGCCCAGCACGTCCATGAAGACGCCATGCACCGACACCGTGTCCGCCAGGCGGCGGGAGAGGTAGATGCGCAGCAGGTCGATCACGGCCGAGCAGGGTTTGGCGGTGGTGAACAGGGGCGTGCCGGTGCTCTCGCAGCCCTCCAGCACGGCCGGCAGCACTTCCAGGCCCTCGGCGACGATGACGGCAGGAGGCTGGGCGGCGAAGATTTCGTTCATCTGCGCCTTGAGGCGCTCAGGATTGACCCGGCTCAGCCACTGGTACTCGGCGGCGCCGATGACCTGCAGGCGTTCCGGGTGGATCAGGTTGAGGTGGCCGACCACGTCGGCGCCGTAGTTGCCCCGCTCCCGGATCTCGATGGAGCGTTCGGCACCCTGGGCCGCGACCCAGGTCAGGGACAGTTTGTCCTGGTGGTCCTCAAACAGCTGGCTGATGGAGATTTGCCGCATGGTTCCCCCAGTCGGTGAACAGGCGGTGGGCGTCGTCGGTGTTGTCGCAGGCGCCCAGGGCCTCGCGGAAGGCCCGGTCGGAGAAACGCTGGGCCAGCTCGGAAAGAATCTGCAGATGCTGCTCGGTGGCCTGTTCCGGCACCAGCAGCACGAACATCAGGCCGACGGGCTTGCCGTCGGGGGAATCGAAAGGCACCGGGGCGGACAGGCGCATGAAGGCGCCGGCGGCTTCCTTGAGCCCCTTGATGCGGCCGTGGGGAATGGCAACCCCCTGGCCCAGGCCGGTGGAACCGAGTTTTTCCCGGGCGAAGAGGCTGTCGAAAACCGTGGCCCGGGCGATGCCCAGGTTGTTCTCGAACAGCAGTCCGGCCTGCTCGAATGCCCGCTTCTTGCTGCTGGCTTCGAGGTCCAGCAGGATGTGGGCGGGAGGGAGGAGTTTGGCGATCAGATCCATGGGGCGGGAACCTTCCCCGAACAGCGGGATGGCGGCGGCAGGGCCGGTTGGAGACTGGGATTCAGGCAGGATACCAGGCGAAAAGTGGCGGGATCATAACGGAAAACGACCCCGCCGCCTATGCCTTTCGTCCCAGTCCCGGAGAGGGAATCAGATCACTCTTCGATGTGATTCTTGATGGTGTCGCGGTGGTGATCCTGGGCCTTCTGCTTGTACTTCTGCACCTGGCGGTCCAGCTTGTCGATCAGGGTGTCCACGGCGGCATACAGGTCGGCATCTTCGGCATCCACGTGGATGTCCTTGCCGGGCACGCGCACGGTGACTTCAGCCTTCTGCTTCAGCTTTTCCACGGTGAGGATGACGTTGACGTCGATGACGCTGTCGAAGTGACGCGTAACCCGCTCCAGCTTGGCAGTGACGTAGTCGCGGATCGCCGGGGTGACTTCCAGGTGATGTCCGGTGATGTGCAGGTTCATGGCTCGCTCCTTTTTTAGATGGACTTGCGTAGGTTGGCCGGCGAAATGTTGAGCGCTTCTCTGTATTTTGCAATGGTTCGACGCGCCACAACAATGCCTTGTTGGCCAAGAATTTCGGATATTTGACTGTCCGAAAGGGGTTTTTTGGGGTCTTCGGCCGCCACCAGCTGCTTGATCAGGGCCCGGATGGCGGTGGCCGAACAGGCGCCCCCCGTATCCGTGGCCACATGGCTGCCGAAGAAATACTTGAGTTCGAAAATGCCCCGGGGGGTGGCCATGT
Source organism: Azospira oryzae (assembly GCF_004217225.1). Lineage (GTDB taxonomy): Bacteria > Pseudomonadota > Gammaproteobacteria > Burkholderiales > Rhodocyclaceae > Azospira > Azospira oryzae. The sequence goes on along the minus strand of NZ_SHKM01000002.1, from coordinate 657,160 downwards.
ATTTCTGGGTGGTCACCCGGGAGACGGTGGATTCGTGCAGGCCCAGGGTCTCGGCGATTTCCCGCAGTACCAGGGGACGCATGGCCACCTCGCCGTGTTCGAAGAACTGGCGCTGGCGGTCCAGGATGGCCTGGGACACGCGCAGGATGGTGTCGAAACGCTGCTGCACGTTCTTGATCAGCCAGCGGGCCTCCTGCAGCTGGCCGGAGAGGCTGGAGCCGCGCTGCTTGGAGAGGATCTCGGCGTAGAGCCGGTTGATGCGCAGGCGCGGGTAGGCGTCCGGATTGATGCTGGCGGTCCACTGGTTGCGCACCTTTTTCACCACCACGTCCGGGGTGATGTAGCGGGCATCCAGGGGCGCGTACTGGGCGCCGGGCCGGGGGTTGAGGCTCTTCACCAGGTTGGTGACGGCGCGCAGGCGCTCGTCGTCGCAGCCCAGCAGCTTCTTCAGCTTGGTGAAGTCCCGGCCGGCCAGCAGTTCCAGGTGATGGCGCACCAGCTTCAGGGCCTGGTCCCGCACCTCGTCGGCCGGCAGGGCTTCCAGCTGCAGGGCCAGGCATTCGCCCGGAGTGCGGGCGCCGACACCGGTCGGGTCCAGGTGCTGCAGGTGGCGCAGGGCGATCTGCAGGTCGTCCAGGTCGATTTCCAGCTCTTCCGGCAGGGCTTCCTGCAGCTCCTCCAGGGGCTGGGTCAGGTAGCCGTCCTCGTCCAGCGCCTCGATCAGGAAGCTGACCAGCTGCCGGTCCCGCTCGGAGAGCTGCATCAGGCCCAGCTGCCAGTTGAGGTGGTCGCGCAGGGAGGTGTTGGCGGCCTGCACTTCCTGGAAGTCGGAATCCTCGTCCTCGTCGCGGGAGGCGGAAGGGTAGCTGCCTTCGGCAAACCAGTCCTCGCCTTCGCCCAGGCTGTCCCGGCTGTCGTCCCGGACTTCTTCGGGGCCGTGACTGTCGGCGCCTTCACCAGATTCGCCGCTATCGCCTTCCCGCGGGCCTTCGGCAGCGGCCTCGGCCGTACTGCCGGCGTATTCGCCTTCGCTCCCGCTGTAGGAGGGCTCGTAGTTCTCGTCCTCCCGCTCCAGCAGGGGGTTTTCCAGCAGATACTTCTCCAACTCCTGCTCCAGCTCGAGCGTCGACAGTTGCAGCAGCCGGATGGACTGCTGCAGCTGTGGCGTCAGGGCCAGGTGCTGCGAGAGTTTGAGTTGGAGGGTTGGTTTCATGGACCCGGGGCCGAAGGGGCCGGCGGCAATGAGCGGGTTGAGGGAAAGACTCGGAGACTGGGCTCGTCAGAGACGGAAGCTCTCGCCCAGATATACTTTTCGGACGTCTTCATTATAAACGATCTCATCCGGGCGGCCAGACGCCAGCACCCGTCCCTCATTGATGATGTAGGCCCGGTCGCAGATGCCCAGGGTCTCACGCACGTTGTGGTCGGTGATGAGCACACCGATGCTGCGGTCCTTGAGGAAACGGATGATCTTCTGGATTTCCAGCACGGCGATGGGGTCCACGCCGGCGAAGGGCTCATCCAGCAGGATGAAACGGGGAGAGGTGGCCAGGGCCCGGGCGATTTCCACCCGGCGGCGCTCGCCACCGGACAGGGCGGCGGCATTGGAAGCGCGGATGTGGCCGATGTGCAGCTCTTCCAGCAGTTCCTCCAGGCGCAGGTCGATCTCGTGCTTGGGCAGCTTCTGCAGTTCCAGCACGGCGCGGATGTTCTCCTCCACGTTGAGCTTGCGGAAGACGGAAGCCTCCTGGGGCAGGTAGGAAATGCCCAGATGGGCCCGCTTGTGGATGGGGAAGTGGGTCACTTCCTGATTCTGCAGCTGGATGGAGCCGCCGTCGGAGGGCACCAGGCCGACGATCATGTAGAAACAGGTGGTCTTGCCGGCACCGTTGGGGCCCAGCAGGCCCACCACCTCACCGCTGCCCACCTCGAAGGACACGTCATGCACCACGGTGCGGGACTTGTAGCGCTTTTTCAGGTTGTTGGCGGAAAGCTTGGCGATGAGGTCGGGGTTCTGCTCGGACATGGGCTATCGGATTCTATGAATGCGGGGGCGTAAAGGCATTGTGCCAGAGGTGTCGCCCGGGGGTTCTACCAGTCGCTGCCGGACTCGTCGTCCCAGCCGCCCTGCAGCACCTGGCGGACGGTGGCCGCGGCAAAGCCGCGGCTGAGGAGGAAGCGGGTCTGTTTGGCCCGCTCGGCCAGATCGGCGGGCAGGGCGGCGAATTTCTTCTGCCACACCTGGCGCGCCCGTTCCAGCTCGCTGCCGCCCTGGGCCAGGGCCGCGGCGACGGTTTCCTCGGCCACGCCCTTCTGCCGCAGCTCCTGGGCCAGCCGGGCATCGCCGTAGCGGCGGGCGCGGATGGCGACCCTTTCACTGGCATAGCGGGCATCGGAAAGCTGGCGGCGAGCCGCCAGGTCGTCCAGCAGGGTCTCCAGCTCAGCCTCGGATTCTGCGTGGGGCGCCAGCTTGCGGGCCAGTTCGGCCCGGCTGTACTCCCGCCGCGCCAGCAGCCCCAGGGCCCGCTGGCGCAGGCTCGGGGTCATTCCCCGGCAGCGGCCGCCGGGGCGGGATTGGCCACGCCCAGGGCTTCCCGGATCTTGCCTTCGATTTCCTGGGCAATGGTCGGGTTGGCCTTGAGGAATTCCCGGGAGTTGTCCTTGCCCTGGCCGATTTTCTCGCCCTTGTAGGAGTACCAGGCGCCGGACTTCTCGATCAGCTTGTTGGCCACCCCCAGTTCGATGATCTCGCCCTCGCGGGAGATGCCTTCGCCGTAGAGGATGTCGAACAGGGCTTCGCGGAAGGGCGGGGAGACCTTGTTCTTCACCACCTTGACGCGGGTTTCGTTGCCGATCACCTCGTCACCCTTCTTGATGCCGCCGATACGGCGGATATCCAGGCGCACGGAGGCGTAGAACTTGAGCGCGTTGCCGCCGGTGGTGGTTTCCGGGGAACCGAACATCACCCCGATCTTCATGCGGATCTGGTTGATGAAGATGACCAGGGTATTGGTCTTCTTGATGTTGGCGGTGAGCTTGCGCAGGGCCTGGCTCATCAGGCGGGCGTGCAGGCCCATCATGGAATCGCCCATCTCGCCTTCGATTTCGGCCTTGGGGGTGAGGGCGGCCACGGAGTCCACCACGATCACGTCCACACCGCCGGAACGCACCAGCATGTCGGCGATTTCCAGGGCCTGTTCGCCGTTGTCCGGCTGGGAGATGAGCAGCTCGCCGATGTTCACGCCCAGCTTCTGGGCGTACTGGGGATCGAGGGCGTGTTCCGCGTCGATAAAGGCGGCGGTGCCGCCCAGCTTCTGCATCTCGGCCACGACCTGCAGGGTCAGGGTGGTCTTGCCGGAGGATTCCGGACCGTAGATTTCCACCACCCGGCCCCGGGGCAGGCCGCCCACGCCGAGGGCCACGTCCAGGCCCAGGGAGCCGGTGGACACCACGTCCACGCCCTTGTCCACTTCGGTCTCGCCCATCTTCATGATGGCGCCCTTGCCGAACTGCTTTTCGATCTGCGCCAGTGCGGCGGTTAGTGCTTTGGCCTTGTTGTCGTCCATGACTGAATTCCCCAAAATCAAGCGGCTGATTATGGCACAAACCCTCCGGCCTACGCCAAGTTACCCGGACTACGTGTTATCCCCAGCATCAAAGGCCTTGGAACACCGCGGCAAAGCAGGGAAAATGGCGCAAATTATGCTAAAGCGATTATTGGCGCCCCCGGCCGCCGCTCCCCTCCCCGCTGCCCGCCTGCCCCTGCTCCCGGGGCTGCTGCTGGTGTTTGCCGCCTATCTGGCGGTGGCCCAGCTGACCATGGCCATCGGCACTGCCGGCCACGGCCTCTTCGTGCCCTTCTGGCCCCCCGCCGGCATTGCCCTGGCCGCCCTCGTCCTGGGCGGCGGCCGGCTGTGGCCGGCAGTGCTGCTGGCCACCCTGGGCAGCGCCCTCATCAGCGGCTTTGCTCCCCCCACCGGCTTGCTCATGGGCGCCGGCAACGCCCTTGGCGCCTGGGCCGGCTACCGTCTGCTGCGGGGTCCCCTGCAGTTCGATCCGCGCCTGGGCCGGCCCCAGGACGTGCTGCACCTGTGTTTCAGCGCCCCCGTGCTGGGCGGCGCCATCAGCGCCAGCCTGGGCGTCGGTGCCCTGAGCCTGGGCGGCAGCCTGGAGCCGGCCCAGCTGCTGCCCGCCTGGCGCGGCTGGTGGGTGGGCGACCTGGCCGGCACCCAGCTGCTGGCCCCCCTGCTGCTGGCCTGGCTGCAGCCCCGGGAAGGCCTGGACCAGGGCCGCTGGCGCCATCTGGCGGTGGCGGCGGTGGTCGCCGCCGCCCTCAGCAGCCTGTGGTTCTTCTCCGAGCGGGCCCCCGAATCCTTTGCCTACGCCGGCCTGCTGCTACTGCTGACCCTGATCTGGATCGCCTTCAGCTGCGAGTTGCGCCTGGTGACCCTGGCCCTGGCCACCACGGCCCTGACGGCCGCCGTTTTCGCCGCCCTGGGCACCGGCCCCTTCGCCAATATCGAGCCCCAGCTGGTGCAGGTGAAGCTGCAGGTGCTGATCGCCTCCCTCACCGCCGTGACCCTGGCCCTGGCCGCCGCCAACCGGCAGCGCCGCAGCGCCGAGGAGGACCGCAACCGGGCGGAGGAGCGCCTGGAACAGGTGCTGGACTCCCTCGACGACGTCATCTGGACCCTGGAGGCGGAGGAGCGGCGTTTCTCCTTCGTCAGCGGCGCCACCCAGCGCCTCAGCGGCCATTCCGCCGCCGAGCTGTATGCGAACGCCATGCGCTGGGCCGACGACCTGCATCCGGCGGACCGGGAAGCCACCCTGGCTGCCTTCGAACGGCAGTTCGCGGGGGAAGCCGCCGACCAGGAATTCCGCATCATCCGCGACGGCGAGGTGCGCTGGCTGCGGGTCCGCAGCCATCCGGTGGTGGTGGCGGAGCGGGTGGTGCGCATCCACGGCATCACCCAGGACGTCACCTCCCTGCACCGGGCCATGGACCGCCTCGCCGCCAGCGAGGAGCGCCTGCGCCGGGCCCTGGGCGCCTCGGAGGTGGGGGTGTGGGACTGGGCGGTGGAGACAGGCAATCTGCAGTTCGTCCTGGCCGTGGCCGACGGCAACGGCTACCGCCTGGCCGAGCGCAGCGTGGGCCTGGCCGAATGGGAAGCCAGCCTGCACCCGGAGGACCGGGCCCGGGCCATGCAGGCCCTGCTGGATTGCCGCGACGGGCGCAGCCTCCGCTTCCGCTGCGAATACCGCACCCACACCCGGCACGGCCACTGGCGCTGGTTCCGCGGCGAAGGCCAGGTGGTGGACAGTGCCGACGGCCAGGCCCGGCACCTGGCCGGCACCTTCCGCGACATCCACGAGCGCAAGCAGGTGGAGGCGGAACTGGAGAAGCTCTCCATGGCGGTGGAACAGAATCCCTCGGTGGTCTTCATCACCGACGCCCAGGGCCGCTTCGAATACTGCAACCAGGCCTTCTCGGAAGTCACCGGCTACGGCCTGGAGGACATCCTGGAACAGACGCCGCGGCTGCTCAAGTCCGGGCTCAACGAGGTCGGCACCTATGCCGACCTGTGGCGCACCATCAACGCCGGCAAGACCTGGCGCGGACGCCTGCTCAACAGGCGGCGGGACGGCAGCATCTACGTCTGCCTGCAGGCCATCGCCCCCATCCGCGACGCCAACGGCCGCATCACCCACTTCGTCAGCATCAGCCAGGACCTCTCCGAACTGCAGGAATCGCCGGACCTGTGGCCGCCCCGGCGGCGCAGCTGAAGGGCGCCGGTCAACGCAAAAGGCCGCCCGCGGGCGGCCTTTTGACTGGCGGGGCGGCAGCGGCTCAGGCGGCGTCGCCCATCTGGGACTGCAGGTAGTTTTCCAGGCCCACCAGTTCGATCAGCTTCAGCTGCTGTTCCAGCCAGTGGGTGTGGTCCTCTTCCGTGTCGTCCAGCATCTTCAGCAGCATGTCCCGGGTCACGTAGTCCTTGTGGGCCTCGCAGCGGGCCATGGCGGCACGCAGTTCCTTGACCACGGAGATTTCCACGGCCAGGTCGCTCTTCAGCATCTCCGGCACGGTCTTGCCGATCTTCATGGACTTGGCCGGGGTCATGCCCGGAGTGCCTTCGAGGAACAGGATGCGCTTGATGAGCCAGTCGGCATGCTCGGTTTCGTCCTGCATCTCGTGCCAGATGCGCTCGTTGAGCTTCTTCAGGCCCCAGTTCTCGTACATGCGGGCGTGGATGAAGTACTGGTCCCGGGCCATCAGTTCGCCGGCCAGGAGTTCGTTCAGCAGCTTGATGACTTCAGTGTTGCCTTTCATGGCGCGCTCCGCGGAAAAAGGGGGAATGGGCCGATGGTAATCCAGGCCCGGGGCTTAGGCCAGCACCGGCGCCTGCAGCCGCTGCCGCAGCACGTCCAGGGCGTGGGCCACGGTCTGGGCCCGCACCGCCTCCCGGTCGCCGGCGAAATGGCGGGTTTCCAGCGCCACCCAGTCCTCGGGGCCGGCCCAGGCGAAGCACACCGTGCCCACCGGCTTGGCCGGGGTGCCGCCGGTGGGACCGGCGATACCGCTGACCGCCAGCGCCCACTGGGCGCGGCTCCTGGCAATGGCGCCCTGGACCATGGCGCCTGCCGTGGCTTCCGACACAGCCCCTTCGCTACGCAAGGTCTGGCGCGGCACACCGAGCATGTCCTGCTTGGCCTCGTTGCTGTAGGTGATGAAGCCCCGGTCGAACCAGTTGGAGCTGCCGGCGATGGCGGTGCAGCACTGGCCGATCCAGCCGCCGGTGCAGGACTCGGCGGTGGCCAGGCGCTCGCCCCGCTGCAGCAGGGCTTCGCCGACGGCGGCGGCCAGGGCCTCCAGTTCGGCCTGGGCGGGTCCACCGCTCACAGCAGGCGCCCCAGGACGAAGTGCAGCACGGCCAGGGAGAGGATGGTGTAGAGGCCGGCAAAGACGTCGTCCATCATGACGCCGAAGCCGTTCTTCACCTGCTCGTCGAAATAGTTGGCCGGATAGGGCTTGAAGATGTCGTAGATGCGGAACAGCAGGAAGGCCGCGGTCTGCCACAGGGCCGTCTGCCACCAGAACTGGCCCACCGGGCAGAAGAACAGCACCAGCCAGAAGGGCACGATCTCGTCCCAGACGATGGAACCGTGGTCCACCACCCCCAGGTCCCGGCCGGTGCGGTGGCAGGCCAGCACGCCGCCGACGAAGCACACCAGGAGGAAGACGAGGAAGCCGATTTCGTCGAAATTGGGCCGGATCAGGGAATAGACGGCCCAGGAGAAAAGGGTGCCGGCCGTGCCCGGGGCGAAGCGGGAGAGGCCGCTGCCCAGGCCGCAGGCGACGAAGTGGGCCGGATGGGAGAAGAGGAAGCGCAGGTCAGGTCGCACGGAAGTGGTCATATCCCTTGAATTGATCCATGAATTCGGGAGGCAATGGCGCCCCGTCGCCATCATACAGGCTCACCCCGGCACCTTCGGCCGCGTAGCCGATACGCCACAGGGGCAGCTCCAGGTCGGCGGCCAGGGCCGCCAGGGCCATGCGTTTTTCCGCCGGTGCGGTGAAGGCCAGTTCGTAGTCGTCGCCGCCGGCCAGCTGGCAGCGCTGGGCCAGCAGCGGATCCACGCCCCTGGGCAGCAGGGGCAGCTGGCCCACATTGAGGCGCAGCTCCACCCCGGAGCGCTCGGCGATGTGGCCCACGTCGGCCAGCAGGCCGTCGGAAATGTCGATGGCCGCGCTGGCCAGCTGCCGCTGCACCAGGGCCAGGCCCAGGGCAATGCGGGGCCGGGGCCGCTGCAGGGCGGTGAGGCAGCGCTGCACCAGGGCCTCGGGCAGTTCAATCTTGCCCTGCAGCTGGGCCAGGCCCAGGGCCGCCAGGCCGGGCTGGCCGGAGACCCACAGGTCGTCGCCGGCCTTGGCGCCGTCCCGGCGCAGGGCCTGGCCCGGCGCCACTTCGCCCAGGGCGGTGACGCACAGGTTGAGCGGGCCCCGGGTGGTATCGCCGCCCACCACGTCCACCTGGCTGGCCCTGGCCAGGGTGAAGAAGCCCTTGGCGAAGGCGGCCAGCCAGGCCTCGTCGGCCTCGGGCAGGCTGCCGGCCAGCAGCACCCAGCGGGGCTTGGCGCCCATGGCGGCGAGGTCGGAAAGATTGACGGCCAGGGTTTTCCAGCCCAGGCCTTCGGGATCGGTGTCGGGCAGGAAGTGCACGCCGGCCACCAGCATGTCGGTGGTCACCGCCAGCTCCATGCCGGGGGAGGGCTGCAGCAGGGCGCAGTCGTCGCCGGGACCGAGCACGGCCCCCGGGGTCGGGCCGGCGAAGTGGCGGGCGATCAGTTCAAACTCGGAAGGCATGGGCGGCTTTGCTCGGGGGCGGACAGTCGGGGAAAACGGAGGCAAGAGAAAGGGCACAGGGATCACAGAGAAGTCTCCGTGGCCGCTGTGCCCCGCCGGGAATGCCGGATCAGCCGCGCTGCTGCCTGCGCTTGGCTTCGACCTCGGCCGCCCGCAGCTTGCCGGCCAGCTTGTCGAGGACGCCGTTCACGTACTTGTGGCCGTCGGTGCCGCCGTAACCCTTGGCCAGCTCGATGCACTCGTTGATGATGACCTTGTAGGGCGTTTCCGGATGATGGGTCAGCTCCAGGGCGCCCAGCAGCAGGATGCAGGCCTCGATGGGGGACATCTCGTCGAAACCCCGGTCGAGGAAGGGCGTCAGTTCGGCCACCAGGGCTTCCCGCTGGGCCAGGGCGCCGCGCACCAGGCCGACGAAGAATTCCCGGTCGGCCTTGTCGAAGCCGGAGACGTCGGCCATGTGGGCCTCGATCGCCGCCTCGTCCTGACCGCCGATGCGCCACTGGTACAGGCCCTGCAGGGCGAATTCCCGGGAACGGCGGCGGGGGGATTTGGCGGCGGCGGGCTTGCCGGCGGGTTTCTTGGCTTCGGTCATGGTGTTGCCTTCACTTCAGGTTGGCCGGGCGGCCCCGGTGGGGTGCTCCCGGCGGATAAATTACTTGCCGACGGCTTTGAGCAGGTTGGCCATTTCCACGGCGGCCTGGGCGCAGTCGGCGCCCTTGACCTGCATGCGGACCAGGGCCTGATCGTCATTTTCGGTGGTGAGGATGCCGTTGGCGATGGGCACCCCGGTCTTCAGCTGCACTTCCAGGACGCCGCGGCAGGAATCGTTGGAGACCACCTCGAAGTGGTAGGTCTCGCCGCGGATCACCGCCCCCAGGGCCACCAAGGCGTCGTACTTGCCGGTCTGGGCCATGGTCTGCAGCACCAGGGGAATCTCCAGGGCGCCGGGCACGGTGGCGATGGTGATGTCGCCGGCAGCCACGCCCAGGCGCTGCAGCTCGGCGGTGCAGGCGGAGAGCAGGCCTTCGCAGACGTCCAGGGTGAAGCGGGCCATGACGATGCCGACCTTGAGGCCGGCGCCGTTGAGGTTGATGTCGTGTTCGGGGATGTTGTCGTAGCGGGCCATGGTCTCAGGGCTTTTCAATGTCGGTGACGAAACCGGTGACTTCGAGGCCGAAGCCGGTCATGGAAGGCATGCGGCGCGGGCTGGAGAGCAGCTTCATCTTGCGCACGCCCAGCTGGCGCAGGATCTGGGCGCCGATGCCGTAGATGCGCGGATCCCACTTCTTCGGCGCCGGGGCGGCGGCCTTTTCCGGGCACAGGGCGGCGCGCAGGTCGCTGCCGCTCTGGGGCCGGTGCAGCAGCACGATGACGCCGCTGCCGTGCTTGGCCAGGGCCTGCTGGGCCTGGTCGATGGAGACGGTATGCACGCCGCCGGCAGGGTCGAGGAAGTCGAGCACGGAGACGGGCTCATGGACCCGCACCAGGGTTTCCTGATCGGCCTTGATCTCGCCCTTGACCAGGGCCAGGTGCACCTCGTCGGCCACCCGGTCGTGGAAAGCGTGCAGCTGGAACTCGCCGTGGGGGGTCTGCACGGTCTTGACGCGCAGGGGCTCCACCAGGGTTTCGTGTTCGCTGCGGTAGTGGATCAGGTCGGCGATGGTGCCGATCTTGAGGCCGTGCAGCTTGGCGAATTCGATCAGGTCCGGCAGGCGGGCCATGGTGCCGTCTTCCTTGAGGATCTCGCAGATGACGGAGGACGGCTCCAGGCCGGCCAGGGCGCCCAGGTCGCAGCCGGCCTCGGTGTGGCCGGCGCGCACCAGCACGCCGCCGGGCTTGGCGGTGATGGGGAAGATGTGGCCGGGCTGGACGATGTCGTCGGGACCGGCGTTCTTGGCCACGGCGGCCTGCACGGTGCGGGCCCGGTCGTGGGCCGAAATGCCGGTGGTGACGCCTTCGGCGGCCTCGATGGAGACGGTGAAGGCGGTGCCGTAGGGGGTCTTGTTGTCCCGGGCCATCTGGGTCAGGCCCAGCTGGCGGGAGCGTTCCTCGGTGATGGTGAGGCAGACCAGGCCACGGCAGTGGGTGACCATGAAGTTGATGGCTTCGGGGGTGATGAAGTCGGAGGCGATGATGACGTCGCCTTCGTTTTCCCGGTCCTCCTCGTCCACCAGGATGACCATCTTGCCGGCGCGGATGTCGGCGATGATGTCCTGGATCGGGGAGATGGCACTGGCAGTAGCGGCATTCATGGCGTTCAGGCTTCCGGATTGAGCATGCGCTCGACGTAGCGGGCGATGAGGTCCACCTCCAGGTTCACCTTGGCGCCCACGTGCAGGCGGTTCAGGGTGGTGACTTCCAGGGTGTGGGCGATGAGGTTGATGCTGAAGGTGCTGCCGCTGACCGTGTTGGTGGTGAGACTGACGCCGTCCACGGTCATGGAGCCCTTGCGCGCGATGTACTTGGCCAGTTCGGCCGGCGCTTCGATCTGCAGCAGGCGGTTGGCTTCCTTGCCTTCGCCGATGAGGTCGAAGCGGGTCACGGTGCCGACCCCGTCCACATGGCCGGAGACCAGGTGGCCGCCGAGGCGGTCCGCCAGGCACAGGGCCTTCTCCAGGTTCACCGGGCCGGGCTCGGCCAGGCCCACGGTACAGGAGAGGGTCTCGGGGGAAACATCCACGCAGTAGTGGCTGGGGGTCTTTTCCACCACGGTGAGGCAGACGCCGTTGTGGGCGATGGAATCGCCCAGGGCCACGTCCGTCATGTCCAGGCCGCCGGGCTCCACGGTCAGCCGGAAGCCGGCCTCACGGGCGGTCAGATGGGTGATGCGACCGACGGCCGCGACGATACCGGAAAACATGGATTTATCTCGGAATTTTGGGGTTGGGGAAGGGGATTTTATCACGCCGCACCGGGGGGCTCCGGATGGGGACCGCCCCGGGGCAGGACGGCGGCCACGGCCGCCGGCAAGGGAACCTAGTCCTGTTCCAGCCAGGGCAGCAGGTGGCCCATGCGGGCCGCCTTGGTTTCCAGGTAGTCCTGGTTGCGCGGGCCGCGGCCGGCCACATGGGGCACCCGCTCGGTCACATTGACGCCCCGGGCGGTGAGGGCCGATACCTTGGCCGGATTGTTGGTCATCAGGCGCACCGCCGGCACCCCCAGGGTGTTGAGCATGGCGGCGGCGACGCCGTAGTCCCGGGCGTCGTCGGGCAGGCCCAGGGCCCGGTTGGCGTCCACCGTGTCCAGGCCCTGGTCCTGCAGGGCGTAGGCCCGCAGCTTGTCCAGCAGGCCGATGCCCCGGCCTTCCTGACGCAGGTACAGCAGCACGCCCCGGCCCTCCTTGGCGATGGCCGCCAGGGCCGCCTCCAGCTGGGGACCGCAGTCGCAACGCAGGGAAAAGAGGCCGTCGCCGGTGAGGCATTCGGAATGGAGGCGGGTCAGGGCCGGCACGCCGTCGCCCACCTGGCCCAGGGTCAGGGCCAGATGCTCCTTGCCGGAAGCGGTTTCCTGGAAGCCGTGCAGGCGGAAGACGGCCCAGGGCGTGGGCAGTTCGCAGCTGGCCACCAGGGCCACGGCCGGCAGGGAAGGGGTGGATGTCATGTTGTTATAAGTTGAATTTTATTGAGCTGTTCTCTGGGCAGGCCCACCGCGGCGGTAGGCAACTCCCCATGGGGTCATGCCATATTAGGCCAGACGGGGCCGGGCCAAAAGCGAAAAATATCGGGCAAAAAGATCAACCCGATTCACCAATCAGGCGCCCGGGGCCACCCGCTGCAGGACCTGGAGGAACGGGGCGGCCTCCTGGAAACCCACCACCCGCAGGCCGGCGATTTCCTGGCCGGCGGCATCGAAGAAGATGATGCCGGGCGGGCCGAACAGCTTGAAGCGCTGCAGCAGGGCCTTGTCGTCCTCGCTGTTGGCGGTGACGTCGGCCTGCAGCAGGGTGAAGCCGGCCAGCTTGGCCCGGACCTTGGGGTCGGCGAAGGTGAAGCGCTCCATTTCCTTGCAGGAGACGCACCAGTCCGCATAGAAATCCAGCATCACCGGCTTGCCCGCCGCCTTGACCCGGGCTTCCAGATCGGCCACGGATTTTACCCGGACGAAGGGCAGGGCGGGAGCCTCGGCCCCACCGCCCGCCGCCGCATTGGCCGCCACCACGCCCTTGAGGGGCTGCAGGGGGTCCCGGGAGCCGGCCGCCAGGCCCACCACCAGGGCGGCGCCGGCCAGCAGCATGACGATGCCGATGCCCTTCCAGAAGCGCTGCCAGCCCTTGGCCGTGGCCGGCAGGGGGTCCAGGGCGTGCATGAAGACGGCCGGCACGATCAGCAGCAGGGCCCAGCCGGCCATAACCAGGGCCGCCGGCAGCACCGGCGACACCAGCCACAGGGCGGTGCCGAGGAGGATGACGCCGAAGGCCTTCTTCACCGCTTCCATCCAGGGTCCGGACCGGGGCAGCAGGGTGGTGGCGGAGAGGCCCACCAGCAGCAGGGGCACGCCCATGCCCAGGGCCATGGCGAAAAGGGCGGCGCCGCCCAGCACCGCATCGCCGCTCTGGCCGATGTAAAGCAGGGCCCCGGCCAGGGGGGCGGCGACGCAGGGGCCGACGATCACCGCCGACAGGGCCCCCATGGCGAACACCGCCGCCAGGTGGCCGCCGTGCAGGTGGCTGGCCTCTTCCGACAGCTTGCTCTGCAGGAAGCTGGGCAGCTGCAGCTCGTAGAAGCCGAACATGGAGAAGGACAGCACCACGAAGACGGCGGCGAAGGCGCCCAGCACCCAGGGATTCTGCAGGGCGGCGGAGAGCAGGGTGCCGGTGAGGCCGGCGGCCACCCCCAGGGCGGCGTAGGTCACCGCCATGCCCAGCACGTAGGCCAGGGAGAGGAGGAAGCTCTTGCTGCGGGAAACGTGGTGCCCCTGGCCAACGATGATGCCGGAGAGGATGGGGATCATGGGGAAGACGCAGGGCGTCAGGGCCAGCAGCAGGCCGAAGCCGAAGAAGGTGGAGACGGCCAGCCAGAAGCCGGCGTTCTGCAGCAGGCCGGCGATATGGCCGCTCTCGTCGCCGGCGGCGTCGGGCACCGCGGCCGGGGCGCTGCCCGACGCCGGCAGGGTGACGCTGAGCTTTTGTTCCTGGGGCGGGTAGCAGACCCCGGCATCGGCGCAGCCCTGGGCCGTCACCTTGAGGGTGATGGGGCCGGACTGGTTGGCGCTCAGCGGCAGGCGGATGGCCACGCTCTTGTAATAGACCTCCACGTCGCCGAAGTTGTCATCGTGCTTCTGCTTGCCGGCGGGGAACACGGGGGTGCCCAGGGTGGCGCCCTCGGCGGCGAACCTGAACTTGTCCCGGTACAGGTAATAGCCCTTGGCGATGCTGTAGCGCACCTCCACGGTCTTGTCGTCCAGGGCCCGGGCTTCGGGCTTGAAGGCCACCAGGGGATCGAGAAATTCCTGGGCGACCACGGGCAGGGCCAGGCCCAGCAGGATCAGGCACGGCAGCAGCCGGCGCCACAACGGGGAAATCAGGGAAGCAATCACGGCGTCACTCGGGGCGGGTCTCGGTCACGACCCAGTTGAGGTAATCGGGCAGCCCTTCGGCCACGGGCCAGGCAACGATCTCCGGCACGTCGTAGGGATGCAGTTCCAGCAGGCGGGCCCGCAGTTCGGGGAAGCGGTCGGCGGCGGTCTTCAGCTGCAGGGGCGTCTCGGTGGCCATCTCCACCTTGCCCTGCCAGCGGTAGATGGAGGCGCAGGGCGCCAGCACGTTGGCGCAGGCCGCCAGACGGGCATCCACCAGGGCGGCGGCGAGGCGGGCGGCGGTTTCGCCGTCCGGGCAATTGGTCTGCACCAGCAGTACCGGGTTGGCTTTTTTGGAGGTGGTCATGGGGCCATCTTAGCCGAGAGCGGCGTTTCGCGTTTTGATCTGCCTGCGCCTGCCGCCATCTCAGCGCAACAGGCGGCGCCGGGTCAGCACCAGGGCGACGAGGAAGGCGACGGCGGTGATGGCCAGCAGCACCGCCACGTGCAGCAGGGCATTGGCCGGCACCTGGCCCTGCAGCAGGGGCCGCACCAGTTGCACGGCGTGGGTCAGGGGCAGTGCCTCGGTCAGCCCCTGGACCAGGACCGGCAGCTGTTCCCGGGGGAAGAAGACGCCGGATAGCAGCATGGTGGGGGTGATGAAGAGGGTGAAGTAGTACATGAAGAAATCGTAGGAGGGCGCCAGGGCATTGACGATCAGGCCCAGGGCGGCAAAGGCCAGGCCGGTGAGCAGGATCACCGGCAGCACTCCCAGGGCCAGGGGCGAATGGGAGAGACCGAGGACGAAGATCACCGTGAGGATGGCGCAGCCTGAAAGGAGGCTCTTGGTGGCGGCCCAGATCAGCTCGCCCAGCATCACGTCCTCCAGCTCCAGGGGGGCGTTGAGCATGGCCTCCCAGGTCTTCTGCACGTGCATGCGGGAGAAGGCCGAATAGAGGGCTTCGAAGGTGGCGGCGTTCATGGTGCTGGCGCACACCGTGCCGGCGGCCAGGAAGGCCACGTAGGAGGTGCCGGCCACCTCCGGCAGCATGCTGCCGAGGCCGTAGCCCAGGCCCAGCATGTAGATCAGGGGGTCGGCCAGGTTGCCCAGGATGGAAGGCAGGGCCAGCTTGCGCCAGACCAGGAAATTGCGTTGCCACACGGGAAACCAGCGGGCGGAAAGGCGGGGCGGCGCGTAGAGGGAAGGGGAGGAAGTGGCGGCATTCATGGCGCCATTATCCGGCCTTGGCGCCCGGAAGGTAAGCACCCCGGTCGGGGCGGGGCCGCCGACCGGGGGCAAACTGGCCTCAGCAGGCGCTGAAAACCGTCTCCGTGCCTTGGTCCCAACCGTCCCAGAGGAAGTCGTCGGACTTGCCATCGGCGATCAGGCGCAGGGCGTAGCGCACCTGTTCCTCGTAGAACTGACAGAAGGCACCAGTCTTCTCCATGCCGCCGTTCATCTCGTTGGCCTCCGCCGGGCAGGGACTGCCGCAGAAGTGGCGGATGGGGCAGGAAGCGCAGGGCTCGAACTTATCCACGTCCCGTCCGGTGACTTCCTTGAAGGCTGGCGACTCCAGGGCTGCCGCCACGCCGTCGGTAAACAGGTTGCCGCCCTCGAAGGCCGGCAGGCCGATGAACTCGCTGCAGGGAAAGAGGCCACCGTCTGCCGCCAGGGCGAAGAAGGCCCGGCCGCCGCCGCAGGGGGAGATGTCGCACATCAGGCGCCGCGCCGTGGGCGCCAGGATGGCCAGCAGGATGTTGGCGAAATTGGCCACCACCAGCTTGCGCCCGGTCTCCCGGTACAGCTCGTGGGTCCGCTCCAGGGCGGCAATGAAGGCCCGGGCGAAATCCCCGTCCGCCGGCTTGACCCCCCGGGCGCCGGAAAGGGTGCAGCGCACCGCGTTGAGCATGCAGGTGGGCACCTGGTGGCGGTGGAACAGCTCCACCATGTCCGTCAGGTGGGCCAGGTTTTCCGTGGTGCAGGTGGTGATGACGCTCCAGGAGCCGTAGCCCTGGAGCCGCTCCATGGCCCGCAGCACGTGCTGGTGCACCCCCTGGCCGGCCCAGGTGTGGCGGGTGGCGTTGGTGATGGGGGCGGTGGGACCGTCCAGGGAAAGGCCGATGCTGACGTTGCGCTGCATGAGGAAGTCGGCGGCGGCATCGGTGAGCAGGGTGCCGTTGGTCTGCACGCCGAAGGCGAAGTCGTCCTGGAACAGGTCGATGGCGGCGAACAGGGCCTCCCGGTTCATCAGGGGTTCGGCGCCGTGGAAGATGAGGCGGGGCTTGCGCGCCCCCTCGCCGCCGTCCATCACCGTGGCGAAGTATTCCTTCAGCCGCTGCAGGGCCCCCAGCAGCCGTTCCGCCGGCATGTCGCTGCCGTGGCGGCGCAGGGTGTCGGGGATGTAGCAGTAGGTGCAGTCCAGGTTGCAGCGTTCCGTCGGGTTCACATAGACGCCGGAGGGCTTCAGCTCGAAGCGCAGGGCGTGGATTTCCTGGGCGAACCTTGCCGCCTGGGCCTGGAAGCGCTCGGCCAGCTCGCTGCCGCACAATTCCGCCTCCACCCGGTCCTTGTCCACCAGGGACCAGAAGGCAGTCTCCGGGTGCAGCAGGGCCACGTAGCGCTCATGGCCGATGTCGTAGGGCTGCAGCCGGGGCAGATGGGGAGCCGGACCGTTCACTTGGCCGCCTTCCGGTCCATCAGGACGTAGTGGGAGAGGCCGATGCCGTCCGGGTTGCAGGACTTGCGACTGGCGATGACCGGGGCCGGGGCGGCGGCCTGGGTGGGCTGGACAGCGGCCTGCTGGGCAGTGGTGGCTTGGCTGGTAACTTGAGTGGTGGCTTTCATGGGGTCCTCCCGCGAAGGTATGAAAAAAAGGCAAAAGGGCTCCGGCGGCCTGTCTCGAAAGAAACATGCCGCCGGAGCCCTTTGCCTGGAACTCCACGACTTCCGCCCGTCTTCTGGCTTACGGATCGACCGGTCCTGCTACTGGGTTCCCCCTTCCCGCCGCATTTTCTGCGGCAGTGGGTGGCGTGGAAAAGCTGCACCACGCCGTGGAACGACCGTCCCCGATTACAGCGGCGGGCCCGCCACGGAGTTGCACCGTGTTCCGAAAGCGGAAGCCGAATGGGGGCGGATTCTGGCCGCCGGCCCGGGGAGGGTCAAGGCCGACGGCAGCTGGATTTGATCCAGGTAAAGCGCCTCTGTCCGGGGTCGGATTTTTGCCCGGCAGCCCTGCGCTTGCCTCCTTTCCCTGCCCCCTTGCCCTTCCCCCTTCAGCGCCCGCCTCCGGGCCCGCCGATGGCCCGCAGGGGCGCCGCCGGGCGCGGTGCCTCGCCGCCCGCGGCGGACTCCGGCTTTCTCTGGGCTGCGCCGCAGATGCGCTCCGGGTCCAGCACCTGGAGGATTTTTTCCCTGTCCGGCTGGCGCGGCTTGATGATGGCCTGCACGTAGCCGGCGTCCTGGCGGATCATCTCCGGGATCGGCTCCAGGCGCTCGGCGTCGAATTCGGGCACGGCATAGAGATCGTCCACCAGCAGCCCCATGAGGCCGTCCCGCACCCGCACCACGACGATCTGGCTGTGGTTGTCCACCTCCTTGGCCGGGTAGTTGAGAAGAAAGCGCATATCCACCACCGGCACCAGGGTGCCGCTGTCGCCGCCACCGCTCTGGAAGCTGATGACGCCGCAAAGATAGCGGCGGGAGCCGCTCATGGGGGAAAGCCGGGCCGGGTCCACCGCCTCCAGCACTTCGGCCGCCGGCAGGCCGTACACCTTGTCGCCGACGACGAAGGTGGCCAGCTCCACGCTCTGCCCGCCCCGGGCGTGCAGGTCGCCGTAGCTGCCTTCCAGCACCGCCGGGCGCCGCTCCCGGGGGGCCGCGGCGGCACTGCCGTCGCCCACGGGAACGAACACCAGGGCCACCACGTCGTTGCTGTAGTCGCCGCTATTCTTAAATTCCCGGTAGCCGAAGGAGGCGGTGCTGCCGACGATCCAGGTGCGCCCGGCCAGCTGCACCACCCGGGAGCGGCCCTCGCCGTTGGCGGCGGAAAAGAGGCTCTTGTCCACCTCCAGCAGGCTTTCCGCCGGAAAGCGTTCGTCGGAGGAGGCGATGATGCGGCCGCTGCGCTCGGCGAAGACGGCGAAGGCCCCGGCCTGGGGCGGCAGGGAATCGGCCAGCATGGCGGCGAACTGGGGCGCTGCGTCGAAGACGATGCCGATGCCCCCCACCACCTTGGCCGGATCGTCGGGATGGCGGATGGCGGCGTTGTAGACGTAGGTGGGGCGGCCGCCGTAGAGCCAGCTCTTCTCGAAGGGGGAGACGCAGTAATGCTGGGTGCTGGGCAGGTAGAAGACGGACTGGACCCAGCCCGCATCCACCTTCTTGCCCACCAGGTTGAGGCTGTCGCCGTGCAGGTTGGAAGCGGCGACGATGGTGCCGGAAAGGTCGTACACGAAGAGCCGGGAATAGACGGTGTACAGGCTGTTGATGTATTCCAGGATGCCGGCCATGGCCTGGGCCTCCGCCTCGCCGGGACGGCCGGCGGCCATGCTGCGGCGCAGGGCCGAGGTGAGGGCCCACCAGCGGCAGTCGTTGGCCCGCTCGTAGAGGTTGCGGTCCATGACGTCGATCATCAGGCGGGAGATGAACTGCACGTCCTGCAGGCTGGAGGAGATGGCGGTCTGGTAGAGGTCGGCGATGGAGCGGGCGAAGAGGTCGCTGGTGCGGTCGCCGGTCTCGGAAATCTGCTGCAGCACGGATTTGAGCTTGAGCAGGTCACCCCGCTTGTCGGCAGCCATGATCTGGCCGTTCCACACCACCCGGCGCAGGGAAAGGTTGATGCCCTCGGCGCCCCGGGCGATGTCGGCCAGGGCCGGGCAGAAGGTGTCGGCATGGGCCAGCACGCCCTCCAGCACCTCCGCCGGCAGGCTCTCGGCTGCCTGGCCCAGGCCGGCGCGGAAGGCGGAGCTGACCGGCACCATGACATGGCCCACCCAGCCAGGCCCGACGTAGCCCTGGTAGCCCCGGGTGGGGCAGGTCCTGGCCAGGTACTCGCGGCCGCCCCAATCGACGATGCGGTAATCCGCATCCCGCACCTGCTCCAGGCGGCGGCCCAGGGGCACGTGGTCGGCATCGCTGGAGGCGATCACCGTGCCCTGGGCGTCCAGCAGCAGCATCACCGAACGGTCCTCCCGGCGACGCAGGTTGCGGAAGATGCTCTCCGTCTCGTCGGCGAAGCGGAAGCACAGGCACAGCACCCCCAGGGGCTCGCCGCTGTCGCCGTCGTCGATTCGCTGGGAGTAGATGAGGGCCCGCTCCAGACCGGGGCGCAGGTCGCTGGCGCGGAAGGTCTCCACATAGCCGTCGGTGTGCAGGGTCTGCTGCAGCAGGGGGTCCTGGGAGAAGAGCACGGGGCTGGCGCCGTCCAGGTGGGCGATGACCCGGCCGTTGAGGTCCAGCACCAGGATTTCGTCGTACACCGTGTATTTGTCCCGGTACTCCTGCAGGCGGCGCAGGATGCGGGCCTTCTCCCCTTCCAGGGTCTCCTGGTCCGGCGCCTCCTTGCGCTGGCGGATGAAGTCGCGGATGTCCTCGTCCGTGGCCAGGAAACCCACGTCGGCGGTGCGCTCGTAGAGGTTGCGGATCAGGATGTCCACCGCCACCTGGGCCTTGGAGCCGATCTCCAGCACCACCTTGCGGATGTTCTCCTGCACCAGGTTCTCGATCAGCTGCCGCTCCAGGCGGCCGAAGCCTTCCCGGGTGGCGCCCATGGTCGGCAGGATGGTCTTGGCCTCGGCCGGGCAGTTCATCTTGGCCGTGGCCTCGATCATGCCCCAGGTGAAATTGAGGTTCTCCAGCTGCTTTTCGCACTGGGCGACGCTGCGCATGAAGGGGATGAAGGCCTCCACCAGGCCCTGGTTGTCGTCGTGCATGGCACTCCTCCTAGGATGGCGCCGGCGGTGGGCGTGAGGGCCCCTGCCAGTCGGAATACGGGAGGTCGTGCGGTGGTGGTCGGGCCTTATGGGGAACGACAGGCAGCGGGCTGGCCCTGGGCCGCTGCCGGCGCCCGGGTCGATGCCCGGGTCATGGGTGGGGAGATTGTAGCGTGAAGCCCGGCTTTGCATAGCCCCCGGGAATTCCCGGGGGCCGGAGGCGGCCCTCAGTCCCGCAGTTCGCGGCCGGTGAGCTTGATGAAGACGTCTTCCAGATTGGCCGCCCGGTGCACGTAGTGCAGGCCCGGGGCGGCGGTCAGGGCCTCCAGCAGGGACGCCGGCTCGCGGCAGTAGAAGAAGGCCGTCTCGCCGGAGATTTCGCAGCGATCCGCCAGATGGCCGTGACCCTCGGCCCAGGCCGGGGCGTTTTCGCCGTAGACCTCCACCACCTGGGGCTCGATGTGGCTGGCGATCAGCTCCCGGGGGCTGCCCTGGGTGATCAGGCGGCCGTGGTCGAGCACCGCCAGCTGGTGGCAGAGGCGCTCCGCCTCGTCCATGAAGTGGGTGGTGAGGATGAGGGTCTTGCCCCGGGCGGTGAGGGCCTTGAGGCGCTCCCAGATGAGGTGCCGGGCCTGGGGATCGAGGCCGGTGGTGGGCTCGTCGAGGAAGACGATGTCCGGGTCGTTGACCAACGCCCGGGCCAGGGTCAGGCGCCGCTTCATGCCGCCGGAGAGGCTTTTCAGGGGCGACTTTTCCTTGCCGCCGAGGCCGGCGAATTCCAGCAGCTCGGGAATACGGGCCAGCACCGTGGCGTCGCTGAGGCCGAAGTAGCGGCCGTACACCAGCAGGTTCTCGGCCACCGTGAAATCCGGGTCCAGGTTGTCGAACTGGGGCACCACGCCGGTCCGCAGACGGGCTTCCCTGGCCGCCTGCGGCACGGGCAGGCCGTTCAGCCGCACCGCGCCGGACTCCGGGGCCGTGAGGCCGAGGCAGCAGCGCAGGGTGGTGGTCTTGCCGGCGCCGTTGGGCCCGAGCAGGCCGAAGCAGGTGCCCGGCTCGACGGCAAAGGAGACGCCGTCCACGGCGGTGAAATCGCCGTAGCGCTTGACCAGGGATTCGACGATCAGAGGTTGCACAGGAGCCCTATCCATTTCTGTTTGAGCCCTGCCCGGGAAGGCAGGAGGGATGCCGTTCTCCGGCCAGGCAAGGCGGAGATGCCCGTCCTTGCTGGCTGCCACGGCAGCGGTTGGTCAGTGTTTCCAGGCGCGGGTGATGATGTCTTTCAAGACGTGCAGGCGGCGGTGGAAGAAATGGTCCGCCCCCGCCACCACCACCACCGGCAGATCCATGGGCTCGGCCCAGGCCAGCACGTTTTCCAAAGGCACCGTTTCGTCCTTGGAGCCGTGGATGACGATGGTGTCCGGGGCCACGGCGCTGGTGTTGTACTGGCGCGCCCCTTCCACATGGCCGGAGGCGGTGCCCACCAGCACCAGGCGCTGGGCCGGGTGGCCGGCTTCGGCCAGGCGGGCGGCCACCTTGGCCTGGACGTAGGCACCGAAGGAGAAGCCGGCCAGCACCACGGGCAGGTGGCCGAATCGCTCCTTCGCATAGTCCAGCACCGCCAGCATGTCATCGCTCTCGCCCTGGCCCTCGTCGTGGCTGCCTTCGCTCTGGCCGACGCCGCGGAAGTTGGGGCGCAGGGCGGCATAGCCCAGTTGCACCAGGGTGCGGGCCAGGGTCTGGGCCACCTTGTTGGTGTTGGCGCCGCCGAAGAGGGGATGGGGATGGCCGATGAGGGCGATGCCCTTGGGCGCCCCCGGGTTCTCCAGGATCACCTCGATCTTGCCGGCAGGACCGTCGAGCAGCAGCAGTTCGGGTTCGACGCGCATGGTCAGATCTTCAGGCGCTCGACGATGCGGCCGTGGAGCAGGTGTTCCTCCACGATCTCGTCGATGTCGGACCTGTCGAGGAAGGTGTACCAGGTCTCTTCCGGGTAGATCACCATCACCGGGCCGTTGTCGCAGCGGCCCAGGCAGCCGGCCTTGTTGATGCGCACCTGGCCGGGACCGTTGCGCTTGGCGGCGGCCACCTTGTCCTTGGCGTAGGCCATCAGCTCGCTGGCCCCCAGGGCGTTGCAGCAGGTTTCGCCGTCGGGGCGCTGGTTGCAGCAGATGAAGGCGTGGTGTTGGTAGTAGCTCATGGGGCAGTCCGGTAGGGAAAAACGTCGGGATCGGATTATAGCCGCCGCCCCAGCAGCATCAGGTAGGGCAGGGCGACGAAGGGCCACAGGGCGGCCGTCAGACGGGTAAGACCGTTGAAATTGAAAAAGTGCCCCTGGCGCCAGGCGGCCAGGGCGGCGGCGGAATAGGGATTCTCCGGCGCCAGGTTCACCAGCACCGTGGCCGCCATCAGGGCCAGGCCGGCGAGGACGATGCGCCAGTTGGGCGGCAGCCAGGCCAGCACCGCCAGCACGATGCCGCCCCACAGCAGGCCCAGGCGCGCCCCCTCGCTCCACCAGATGAAGGCGTCGCCGGGACTGACCAGCACCGCCAGAGCCAGGGACTTCACCCCCAGGGCCGCCAGGATCAGCAGGGGCGGGCCGACCCAGGCCGGCCAGCGGGGCGCCAGCAGGGTGCGGGCGAAGAGGCCCAGGGCCACCACCGAGGCGCCGACGATGAGGGCCTCCACCAGCTGGAACACGGGCGGATCGAAAGGCACGGCCAGGGGCAGGCCCAGCAGGCTGCGCAGGTCGCCGCTGCCGAAGAGCAGGGTTTCCGGCGACAGCTGGGTCACCAGCCACAGGCCCAGCAGCACCGCCCCCAGTTCGGCATGGGGCAGATCCGCCACCAGGCGGCCGTGCCAGTGGGTCAGGCGCAGGAACAGGCGCTCGCCGTGGAAGAAGGCGGCCAGGGCGCCGAGCAGGGCCCCCAGGGCATTGCAGGCCAGGTCCAGGTTGGAGGGGACCCGGCTGGGCAGCCAGGTCTGCACCGACTCCAGGCCGAAGGAAAGGCCGCTGCCCAGCAGCACCGCCAGCAGGCTGGGCAGCAGGCGCGGCAGGACCGGCATGGGCAGGGCCAGGGCGAGGAGGAAGCCGAGGGGCAGGTACACCCCCACGTTCACCACCAGGTCGAAGGCCGTCCAGTAGCGGGGCCAGCCGGCCTCGAGGAAGGCGAAGGGGGACAGGCCCAGGTCGCGCCAGCCGGCGAAGGGGTGCAGGCTGGCGTAGATCACCAGCAGGACGTAGGCCAGGGCCAGGTAGCGGGCGAGGACGGTACCGGGGCGGGAGAACATGGCGGGGGACGGGCGGAGGGAAATCCGGAGGGCGTCGACGGGTTTTCAGTATGGCACAGGCGGGGACGGGGCGCCCCTCCGGCGCCGCCAACCCGGCGACCTCAGCCGAGGAAGAGCTTGTAGGCCGGGTTGGCCGTCTCGTCCCAGTGGTGGTAGCCCAGCTCCTGGAGGAAGGTCTGGAACTCGCCCATCTCCGCCGGCGGCACCTGCATGCCCACCAGCACCCGGCCGTAGTCGGCGCCGTGGTTGCGGTAGTGGAAGAGGCTGATGTTCCAGCCGGAGCTCATGCGGTTGAGGAAGTTCATCAGGGCGCCGGGCCGTTCCGGGAATTCGAAGCGGTACAGCAGCTCGTTCTGCACCTGGGGCGCATGGCCGCCGACCATGTGGCGCACGTGCAGCTTGCCCATTTCGTCGTCGGTCAGGTCCAGGGTGGCGTAGCCGTGCTTTTTCAGGCTCTCCACTAGCTTGGTGGATTCGGCCCGGTTGGCCACCTGCACGCCGACGAAGACGTGGGCTTCCCGCGCCTCGTGGAAGCGGTAGTTGAATTCGGTGATGTTGCGGCTGCCGATGAGGGAGACGAAGCGCTTGTAGGCACCGGGCTTCTCCGGCAGGGTCACGGCCAGCACCGCCTCCCGCTGCTCGCCCACCTCGGCCCGCTCGGCGACGAAGCGCAGGCGGTCAAAATTGGTATTGGCGCCGGAGGCCACGGCCACCAGGGACTTATCCTTCAGTTTGTGCTGCTTGGCGTATTCCTTGGCGCCGGCGATGGCCAGGGCCCCGGAAGGCTCCAGGATGGAGCGGGTGTCCTCGAAAACGTCCTTGATGGCGGCGCAGATGGCGTCCGTATCCACCAGGATGATGTCGTCCAGGTATTCGCGGCAGACCCGGAAGGTCTCCTCGCCGACGAACTTCACCGCCGTGCCGTCGGCGAAGAGGCCCACGTTGTCCAGGCGTACCCGCTTGCCGGCGGCGATGGACTGCTTCATGGCGTCAGCGTCAAAGGTTTCCACGCCGATGACCTTGATCTCCGGCCGCACCGCCTTGATGTAGGCGGCCACGCCGGCCGCCAGGCCGCCGCCGCCGATGGCCACGAACACGGCGTGGATCGGCTTGCCGTGCTGGCGCAGAATTTCCATGCCGATGGTGCCCTGGCCGGCGATGACATAGGGGTCGTCGAAGGGGTGCACGAAAGTCAGCTTCTCGGCCTTCTCCAGCTCCACCGCATGGGCATAGGCCTCGTCGTAGGACTCGCCGGCCAGCACCACCTCGCCGCCCCGGGAAGCCACGGCCTGGACCTTGATCTGGGGCGTGGTGGTGGGCATGACGATGACCGCCCGGCAGCCGATCTTGGCGGCGGAAAGGGCCACGCCCTGGGCGTGGTTGCCGGCGGAGGCGCAGATGACGCCGCGCTGCAGCTGGGCCGGGGTGAGGTGGGCAATCTTGTTGTAGGCGCCGCGCAGCTTGAAGGAGAACACCGGCTG
This sequence comes from Azospira oryzae, assembly GCF_004217225.1. Classification (GTDB taxonomy): domain Bacteria; phylum Pseudomonadota; class Gammaproteobacteria; order Burkholderiales; family Rhodocyclaceae; genus Azospira; species Azospira oryzae. The sequence continues at coordinate 632,581 of NZ_SHKM01000002.1, read as the reverse complement.
CATGTCCTCGCGCTTGAAATAGAAGCGGTTGCCGAGCCGGTGGGAGAGATTGGGCGCCAGTTCCAGGGGAGTCTCAACGGCGGCCTCATAGACCCGGGCGTTGAGGATTTTGGTCAGATAGTCGTGCTGCATGGGGAAGGTCGAATGCCGAGGGCGTAAAGCACGGCAGTGTACCCCCCGGGTGGGGGCAAGTCCATGAAGGGAAGGCGACAGCCCCCGCCGGGACGGGGGCCGGCAGGCAGGGGCCGGGCAGGCTGCACCCGGCCCCGCAGGGTCAGAAGGATTTGCGTATCTGCAGCCCCAGGGTATGCATGGTCATGGCCCCGGAATTATTGCTGTACTGGTAGCGCAGGCCCAGGGTCCAGGCACTCTTGAAGACGAAGTCGCTGCCCAGGCCGAAGACCATGGTGTCCCGCTTCAGGGTGGTCGCCGCGATCTGGTAGGAGGGGCCGGACAGGTCGTCCGCATAGGCCATGCGCGCCCCTTCCGGATTCTCGAAGTCGTGCTGGTACTCGACCCGGAAATAGGGCCGGGCCAGGGTGCTCTCCAGCTCGACGCTGGTCTCGCCCCGCAGGCCGAAGGACAGCTTGGTCACCGGCGCCTTCTGGGAGAAGTAGGCCAGGTTGTAGATGCCGGCACCGCTTTCCACCGCGGCATCGAGCCGGGTGGAGGCGATGTCGATGCGGCCGTAGGGCGACAGGATGTGGGCATCCTGCTGGAACTCGTAGGCGGCGCTGAGGGAGGCGAACCACTGCTTGCCGGTGCGCTGGCTGGTGGCGAAGGCGCCGGCGGCAGCGGAGTAGCGGCGCGACTCCAGGTCCAGCCGTCCCATGCCGATGAGGCCGTCGATGAAGGTGCCGGGCACGGGCTGGTAGCTGCCATAGACGATCACCGAGTAATCGTCGCCCACGTTGCGGGTGCCGTCGTTGCCGATCTTCTGCCGCTCATGGCCGAAGCCGACGCCCAGGCCCAGGATCAGGTTGTCGCCGAAGCGGCTGTCGGTGCCGAAGGAAATGCCGGAAGTGGTGAACTTGGCATCCGCATCGTCCAGGCGGCCGAAGGAGACATTGCCCGCACTCCACACATCGAAGCCGGTGTCCTGGAAGTTGCTGGCCTTGCTGGAAATGTTCAGGGTCGGCAGGCCGTGGCTGTTGGCCATCTGCCCCAGGGTGCTCAAGGCGGCGAAGGGATTGAAGCCACTCTCCTGGCCGGGAGCCGGACCTGCCGTCACAACACCACCGGTGCCGGTAGCCGCATCACGACTGCCGAGGTTGGTGACCGCCGTTCCTGTTGCGAGGCCGAAACCGCCGTTCTGGTCGATATTTCCGGCAGCCGGCCCGCTGTTGTTGCCCACGGCAGCCAGGGCGGGCATCACCGACGGACGCCGGGCATTGGGACTGTCGAAGCCCCGGGGACGCTCCGGACGCAGGCGCACATGGAGGTTTTCCAGGCGGGACTGGAAGTTGCTGATCTGGGTCAGGGAGAAGCGCTTGGCCACTTCCGCCTGGGCCCCGATGATGCCGACCACATTGGCGTCCTTGCTCGGATCGGGCCGGGTCATGACGCTGATGGTCACCGTCGCCGGAGCCGAAGTGCCGGTGGCGTTGGTGGCGGTGTAGGTGAAGCTGTCGCTGCCCGAATAGCCTGCCGTCGGCGTATAGGTGATGCTGGCGCCGCTGGCAGTGGCCGTGCCGTGGCCGGGGGCCGTCACCACCGTCACCGTGGTGGCCGCGCCACCCGAAACATTGAGGGGAATGGGATTGTTGCTGCTGTTGATGGGCACCGTCACCGTCACCGCCCCGGCCACGGGAGCGGCAGGATTGACGGTGATGGTCACCGTCGCCGGTGCCGAAGTGCCGGTGGCATTGGTGGCCCGGTAGGTGAAGCTGTCGCTGCCCGAATAACCGGTATGGGGAGTGTAGGTAATGCTGGTGCCGCTGGCCGTGGCCGTGCCGTGGGCCGCCGCCGTTGCCACGGAAACGCTGGTGGCGACGCCGCCGGTAATGTTGAGGGCGATGGGATTGGCGCCGCTGTTGAAGGCCACCGTGGCGCTCACCGCATTGGCTACCGGTGCCGCGGCAGAAACGGTGATGGTAACGGTGGCAGCCGCCGAAGTACCGGTGGCGTTGGTGGCGGTGTAAGTGAAGCTGTCGCTGCCGGTATAGCCCACCGTCGGCGTATAGGTGATGCTGGTGCCGCTGGCCGTGGCCGTGCCATGGCTGGCCCCGCTGGCCACCGCCACGCTGGTGGCGGCGCCGCCGCTGATGCTGAGGGGAATGGCGTTGTTGCTGCTGTTGAAAGCCACCGTCACCGATACCGCATTGGCCACCGGTGCCTGGGGATTGACGGTGATGCTCACCGTCGCCGCCGCCGAGGTGCCGCCGGCGTTGGTGGCCGTATAGGTGAAGCTGTCGCTGCCCGAATAGCCGCTGGTCGGCGTATAGGTGATGCTGGTGCCGCTGGCCGTGGCTACGCCGTGGCTGGCGGCACCGGCCACGGCCACACTGGTAGCCGCACCGCCGGTGATGTTGAGGGTCACCGGATTGGCCGCGCTGTTGTAGGAAACGGTGAGGGATACCGCATTGGCCACCGGCGCCTGGGGATTGACGGTGATGCTCACCGTCGCCGCCGCCGAAGTGCCGGTCGCATTGGTGGCCGTATAGGTGAAGCTGTCGCTGCCCGAATAGCCGGCAGTGGGGGTGTAGGTGATGCTGGTGCCGCTGGCGGTGGCCGTGCCGTGGCTGGCCCCGCTGGCCACCGCCACGCTGGTGGCGACACCGCCGGTGATGTTGAGGGTGATGGCGTTGTTGCTGCTGTTGTAGGCCACCGTGGCGCTCACCGCATTGGCCACCGGCGCCAGGGGATTGACGGTGATGGTCACCGTCGCCGCCGCCGAGGTGCCGGTCGCATTGGTGGCCGTATAGGTGAAGCTGTCGCTGCCCGAATAGCCGGCAGTGGGGGTGTAGGTGATGCTGGTACCGCTGGCCGTGGCCGTGCCGTGGCTGGCGGGACTGGCCACCGCCACGCTGGTGGCGGCGCCGCCGGTGATATTGAGGGTGATGGCGTTGTTGCTGCTGTTGTAGGCCACCGTGGCGCTCACCGCATTGGCCACCGGCGCCTGGGGGTTGACGGTGATGCTCACCGTCGCCGGTGCCGAGGTGCCGCTGGCGTTGGTGGCCGTATAGGTGAAGCTGTCGCTGCCCGAATAGCCGGCGGTGGGGGTATAGGTGATGCTGGTGCCGCTGGCCGTGGCCGTGCCGTGGCTGGCGGCACTGGCCACCGTCACGCTGGTGGCGGCGCCGCCGGTGATGTTGAGGGTGATGGCGTTGTTGCTGCTGTTGTAGGCCACCGTGGCGCTCACCGCATTGGCCACCGGCAGGGGCGGATTGACCGTCAGGGTATAGGCCTGGCTAGTGGAGTACTGGGTGCCGCCGCTGCTGTCCGTGGCGGTGACGGTGAAGGAAAAGTTGCCCTCCACCGTCGGGGTGCCCGAGAGCACGCCCCCGCTGCTCAGGGTCAGGCCCGCCGGCAGGCTGCCGGCAGTGATGCTGTAGGTGTAGGGCGAGGTGCCACCGCTGGTGCTGAAGGTCTGGCTGTAGGCACTGCCCCGGGAGGCAGCCGTCAGGGCCCCGGCCGCGGGCGACACGGACAAGGTTGGGGCGCCGATGGTCAGGGAAATGGTACTGCTGGTGCCGCTGTAGGGCCCGCTGCCGGTACTGGAGTCCTGGGCGCTGACCGTGAAGGTGTAGGTGCCGGCTGCCGTCGGCGTGCCGCTGACGGTACCACCCGAGCCCAGGCTCAGGCCGGGCGGCAGGCTGCCGCTGGCCAGGGTGAAGCTGCCATAGGGCGCAGTACCGCCGCTGCCGCTGAGCGACTGGCTGTAGGCCACCCCCACGGTGCCGCCGGTCAGGGTGGTCGGCGTAAACGAGAGGGTGGGAGCACCGATGGTCAGGGAAATGGTGCTGCTGGTGGCGGAGTAGGGACCGGTGCCGGTACTGCTGTCCGTCCCCTGCACGGTGAAGGTAAAGGTGCCGCCCGCCGTCGGTGTGCCCGAGACGACCCCGCCGGAACTCAGGGACAACCCGGCAGGCAGGGCTCCGGTCTTAACGATATAGCTGCCGTAAGGGGCCGTACCGCCGCTGCCGCTGATGCTCTGGCTGTAGGCGCTGCCGACGGTACCGGCCGTCAGGGTGGTGGGAGAGAAGCTGATGGTGGGTGCTGCCACCGTCACCGAATAGGCCTTGCTGCCGGTGGCGCTGGCCGTGTCGGTGGCCGTGATGGTGAAGTTGAATGTACCGCCCGCCGTCGGCGTACCGGTGAGTGCCCCGGTGCTGGCGTTCAGGCTGAGGCCGGCCGGCAGACTGCCGGCAGTGACCGTGTAACTGTACGTACCGTTGCCGCCGCTGGCGCTGATGGTCTGGCTATAGGTGCTGCCGACCGTGGGATTGGTCAGGGAAGCGGGCGACAGGCTCAGGGGAGCCGAATAGGCAGCAACCGTCAGGTCGTCGAAGGCGAAATTGAACGGTTCGGTAGCCGAGTTGTTGGTGACCCTCACCTCGTCCACATTGGTCATGTTGCTCAGGTTATGGAGTACGAAGGTGTTGCCCGGAGTGACATTCACCGTTTCCGTCGGCCCAGCGACACTGTTGCGATAACCGGTAAAGGTGAAACTGGTCATTCCCACGCCATAGGCCAATATCTTGACGGAGGTAATGTTGAAGCGATCGGTACCATTGGCCGACTTGATGATGGCATCGCCGCCGGTGGAGGTCGAAGTGATGGCATCCCCACTGCGGTTGGTCGCCACCGTGTTCAAGTCATCGTAGATGTAATACAGCCATTGACCGGTAAACCTTAGGCCGTTGTAATCGGAACTCACATCGGAGTAGGTCGAGTGGGTGTTTGCCGCCCCGAAATCGATGGTACCGCCATTGATCGTGCCGTAGGCAGGCAGTGCCAGGGCCAGCAACAGGAGCAACAGCCCACGGAAAAGTCTGAGTCCCGCAACAAGGGAAGAAAACAGGGGATTCAGGCAATTCGGTTTCATACGCATATCCAGAGTGCTTCAGTAATCGCAACGGGGTACAGAAAGGGCAGAGCCATACATGGATGGCTCTGCCAGTTGATGACATTAGGGACGGAGGGGGTAGTCGGCACCGTTGACGCAAATGCAGAAGTTCAGCGTCAAATAGGGTTGCAGGTTGCTGTGGGGACCGCTGCTACCGACCGGCGCCAGGGCGGAAACCATCACCGCATTGGGCGCAGAACCGGCATAGGTATTCACGGCAGTCACCCGGGGTGGCGTACCCTTGACCCCCTTGGCCAGATAGGCGCCGGCGGGAGCAAGGGCGCTGGCATTGGCGCCCTCCGCCACGACCGAGTGAGTGTGGTCCGGCACCTGAGCGACGGTGAGTGTCTCGCTGTAGGTGCCGACGGCCTGGGGTACGCTGCGGGGCGTCAGGCCCGGTCCCACACCGCTGCCCATCACGGTCCGCCCCTGCAGCTTCGGCAGGTTGAATACCGTGCTGTTGCCGCCGTAGAGGTTGCCGATGACGGAGAAAAGGACCTGGGCCTGCACGACATTGACGCCTGTTCCATCGCAGAAGGCCCAGTCCACTGGAGGATAGTTGAAGGCGAAGGCGCGGATTTCGCCGTAGTACGGATCAGCCATGGTGTTCTCCTTGGATGTTCAACTTCTGGTGGGCCAAAGGCCCTGGGTGGCAATGCAGAAATTGACAGCCAGGGTCGGCTGCATGTTGTTGTGCGCCAGGCTCTGGCCCGCCGTTGCAATGACGCCGGCAGCCATATAGGCAGCCGGAACGGGGGCATCTGCATAGATATTGGTGTTCTCTGCCGCCAGGGCGGGGAGGGCGCCTGCCGGATTGTTGGTGGTGGCAGTCGCCGTGCTGCAGCTGACGCTGTGGCTATGGGGCGGCACCTGGGCGGTGGTCAGCGCTACAGCTTCCAGGCCACCCGCATTGCCAGCCACAAACGTGCCCACGTTGGGCACAACGCCCTGGCAAAGGGGCACGCGACCACGCAGGTCCGGCAAATTGAAGGTATTGACGCCATCCCCGCCGTAGGCAACACCGATCAGGGCAAACAGGGCGTTGTTCTGCCGAATCTGCATGACCGTGCCGTCGCACAGATGCCAGCCCTGAGGTATGACGCCGAAGGCGAAGGGGCGGATTTCTCCGAGAAATGGATCCATGGTGTTGTCTCCTTATCCCGCAGTCGGGTAGATGCCGCTGAGGGCGATGATGAAATTGATGCAGGTGGTGGGCATCATGTTGTTGTGGGGCAGACCGCCGCCGCCGGCGGGACTGACCATCGCCGGGTTCATGTTGGCGGCGGCAGTCGTCGTCTGGCTGTAGAGGTTGCTGGCAGCGGTTCCCGGCAGCTTGCCGGCCGGGGCGTTAGTGGTCCCGGGGCCGCCGGCGGGCATGGGATGGGTATGGGCCGGCAGGTTGTTCTGGTTCAGGGCCACCGTCTCACTCCCCACCGAGTTGCCCAGGGCTCTGGGCGTCAGGCTCTGCCCCGTGCCGGCAATCACACCGGTACCCGTGCTCATGGGTGCCCGGCCGCGCAGGTCGGGCAAGGCAAAGTTGTTGCTGCCGTTACCGCCGTAGGTCGTCCCCAACAGGGAGAACAACGCTTCATTCCCGGATATCGGAAGTGTGGCCCCATTGCATAGGGCCCATCCTTGCGGGGCATAGTCCCCGGCAAACATGCGAATTTCTCCTAGATAGCCTTCCACGATCGTTTCTCCTCAGGCGGATGTTCTCAGGCGGGAAAAGACCGCCTGATAGCGAACCTCCCCGGCCCCGCCGCCCATCACGGGACCGAGAAAAATGGGGACGTTGCCCTGGGACGGATGGGCCAGCAGATGGGTACCCTGGGGCAGGACCCGGTCCGGGGCTCCCGAGAACATCAGGACAAAGCCTTCAATCGTCGGTGAGCGGAGCGCTGCCACGGACACCAGCTGCAGCCACAGGGGCTCGCCGCCATCCGCCGGGGAAAAGGCCAGCGTCGCTCCCTGGAGCGCCTGGTAGTCGGCCAAGCCGAGCAGAGGGGTACTCACGATGCCCCCCCCTGGTGCTGGGGCAGCCTGGTCATGTAGAGATAGACTCCCCGGTCCACCACCTCCTGGAAGCCGAGACGGCGGTAGAAGTTCAGGACGGGATTGTTTTTTTCCACATGCAGCCCGAGGAAGCGGCCACCTGTCTCCGCCTCTGCTATCAGGGTCCGCAGCAGCCGGCCGCCGATGCCCCGACATCGGAATTCCTCCAGTAGGGCGATATCGATGACACGGATCTCGTCGTCGCGGCGATCCACATACAGGCGTCCGACCGGCTCGTCCTCCAGCAGCACCAGATCAAAGGACGGGTTCTGGTAGGCCACCATGTACTGGTCGTGCTGAAAGCCGAATTGCTGCCGCAGGAATGCCTCCCACTGGGCCGGGGCCCAGTCGAGCAGCTGCCGCTCCGCTTCCCGGGTGGAGGCATAGATGCGGAACAGCAACTCCCGGTCCCCCGCCTCGATGGGACGCAACGCCAGCCGGAGAGGGCGCTCCTCACAGGAACTGCCGCAGGAGGAATCGGTACAGGAAAGGGACATGGGCAAGCCGAATTACTCACGTAAGGGGGGCAACGGGTTAACGTTCACGTCAATGGCGTTATACAAACACTGAATGACGATAGCAATTCATTTTGCATATCACTAAAGTCTTATAAAACGCAAAGACCGTTTATCCATGCGGCATGCCGGGGGTATTTTTTTTGTCTATGGAGCGTTAAATAAATGGAATTTGGCGGTAGCCCACCCCCCTTCGCAGACATAAATCCCGCTCAGGACGACGGGAATCCCTCCACCCTGGGGGATAATGGGCGCTGAGCACCACACCGGTGCGCGGCCATTCTTCCCCTTCCCCTTCTGATGCCTGACTGGTTTGCCGATCCTGCCGCCGGCCTGGGCGGCCTTTTCATCGCCAGCTTTCTTGCTGCCACCCTGCTGCCCGGCGGCTCGGAGGCCGCCCTTGCCGCCTTTCTCCTGACCCACCCGGCAGAAGTGCCCGCCGCACTTTTCTGGGCCACCCTGGGGAACACTTTGGGCGGATTGACGTCTTATGGGGCCGGACGCCTACTGCCGGAGCGAAACCTGCACCGGCTGCCGCACCTGGCCCAGGTGCGCCGCTTTGGCAGCCCCAGCCTGTTGCTGGCCTGGGCGCCCCTTGTCGGTGACGCCCTCTGTGTGGCGGCCGGCTGGCTGCGGCTACCCTGGCTGCCCTGCACCCTGTTCATGGCCGCCGGCAAGCTGGCCCGCTACTGGGTCGTGGCCCAGGGACTGGCACTGCTGGCGTCATGAAGGGCGGTCCGGGCAGGACCCGGTTCTGCCTGATGCACCGCAATACGTTAAAATTCACCTTTTGAAAGACACGGCCCTGGCCGCCCCCGTCCGATGACTGCACGTCTGCGCGAAATCCCCTACAACTACACCTCCTTCTCCGACCGGGAGATCGTCATCCGCCTGCTAGGCGAGGACATGTGGCGGGTGCTGGACGAACTCCGCGCCGAGCGCGTCACCGGCCGCTCCGCCCGCATGCTGTACGAGGTGCTGGGAGACATCTGGGTGGTGCAGCGCAACCCCTACCTGGAAGACGACCTGCTGGCCACCCCCAGCCGCCGCGAGGCCCTGGTGCAGGCCCTGCGCCACCGCCTGGCGGAAGTGGAAAAGCGCCGCAGCGAATCCGCCGGCGAGGACCCGGAACGCAGCCGCAAGGTGGCCCAGCTGGTGGAAGCCGCCCACAAGGCGGTGGACCGCTTCGAACAGCGCTTCATCGACACCCTCATGCTGCGCCGGAAGGTGCTGAAGACCCTGACCCGCCACACCCGCAAGGACAACGTGGCCTTCGACGGCCTGGCCCGGGTCTCCCATGTGACGGACGCCACCGACTGGCGCGTCGAATACCCCTTCGTCGTCCTCTACCCGGATACGGAAGAGGAAATCGGTCCCCTGGTGCGCGGCTGCATCGAGCTGGGCCTGACCATCATTCCCCGGGGGGGCGGCACCGGCTACACCGGCGGCGCCGTGCCCCTGTCGCCCCTGTCCGTGGTCATCAACACCGAGAAGCTGATCGACATCGGCCCGGTGGAAGAGATCGTCCTGCCCGGCCACGACAAGCCCTACGCCACCATCCGCACCAGCGTCGGCGTGGTTACCGACCGGGTCTCCGAAGCCGCCTCGGCCGCCGGCCGCGTCTTCGCCGTGGACCCCACCTCCGCCAGCGCCTCCTGCATCGGCGGCAACATCGCCATGAACGCCGGCGGCAAGAAGGCCGTGCTGTGGGGCACCGCCCTGGACAACCTGGCCTGGTGGAAGATGGTGACGCCGGACGGCAACTGGCTGGAGGTGGAACGCCTCAACCACAACTTCGGCAAGATCCATGAGCAGGAGAAGGTGGAATTCCGCCTCAAGCGCTTCGACGCCAGGAGCTACAAGCTGCTCTCCGAAGAAGTGCTGGCCCTGCCCGGCGCGGCCTGCCGCAAGACCGGCCTGGGCAAGGACGTCACCGACAAGTTCCTCGGCGGCGTGCCCGGAGTACAGAAGGAAGGCACCGACGGCATCATCGTCGCCGCCCGCTGGGTGCTGCACAAGATGCCCCCGGTCACCCGCACCGTCTGCCTGGAATTCTTCGGCCAGGTGCGGGAGGCCGTGCCCTCCATTGTCGAGATCACCGACTACTTCAAGCCGGGTGGCGAAGGCCACAAGGCCGGCGTGCAGCTGGCCGGCCTGGAGCATCTGGACGAACGCTATGTGAAGGCCGTCGGCTACGCCACCAAGGCCAAGCGCCACGGCCGGCCGAAAATGGTGCTGATCGGCGACATCGTCGGCCACGACGAGAATGCGGTGATGCAGGCTGCCTCCGACGTGGTCAAGATGACCAATGTGCGCGGCGCCGAAGGCTTCATCGCCATCACTCCGGAAACCCGCAAGAAGTTCTGGCTGGACCGTTCCCGCACCGCCGCCATCTCCAAGCACACCAACGCCTTCAAGGTGAACGAGGACGTGGTGATCCCCCTGCCGCGCATGGGCGACTACTGCGACGGCATCGAGCGCATCAATATCGAACTGTCCCTGCAGAACAAGCTGGACCTGTGCGATGCCCTGACCGAATTCTTCAAGGGCGATCTGCCGGTCAACAGCGCCGACACCAAGCTGGACAAGGACGTGCTCATCGAGGACCGCCGCGAGAGGGCCCTGGAGCACATCAGCGACGTGCGCGCCCGCTGGCAGTGGCTGCTGGACAACCTAGATCTGCCCCTGGCCGAGGCCGAGCAGCGCTTCGCCGAATTCGGCGTGGTGGCTGGCGAGCTGACCAACCGGGCCGCCAACCCGACCCTCTTCCACCGCCTGCAGGACTACTCCGTGCGCGCCTCCTGGAAGAAGGAGCTGAAGGAGCCCCTGGACAACATCTTCAACGGCGCCACCTATCGGCCCCTCTCCGAGAAGATGGCCGCCGTGCAGAAGGAAGTGCTGCGCGGCCGCGTCTTCGTGGCCCTGCACATGCACGCCGGCGACGGCAACGTGCACACCAACATCCCGGTGAATTCGGACCACTACGAGATGCTGCAAACTGCCAACAAGGCGGTGGAGCGCATCATGTACCTGGCCCGCTCCCTGGACGGCGTCATCTCCGGTGAGCACGGCATCGGCATCACCAAGCTGGAATTCCTGACGGACGAGGAAATCGGCCCCTTCCGCGCCTACAAGGAGAAGGTGGACCCGGAAGGCCGCTTCAACAAGGGCAAGCTGATGCCCGGCGGCGACCTGCACAACGCCTATACGCCCTCCTTCTCCCTGCTCGGGGCCGAGTCCCTGATCATGGAGCAGTCCGAGATCGGCAAGATCGCCGACTCCATCAAGGACTGCCTGCGCTGCGGCAAGTGCAAGCCGGTGTGCTCCACCCACGTGCCCCGGGCCAACCTGCTCTATTCCCCGCGCAACAAGATTCTCGGCACCTCCCTGCTGATCGAGGCCTTCCTCTACGAGGAGCAGACCCGCCGCGGCATCTCCCTGCAGCACTTCGACGAATTCAACGACGTGGCCGACCACTGCACGGTCTGCCACCGCTGCGTCAAACCCTGCCCGGTGGATATCGACTTCGGCGACGTCTCGGTGGCCATGCGCAACTTCCTGCGCAAGCAGGGCAAGAAGAAGCTGGACCCGGGCAAGGCCGCCACCATGTGGTTCCTCACCATGAAGGACCCGGCCACCATCAAGCTGGCCCGCACCATGATGATCGGCTGGGGCTACAAGCTGCAGCGCCTGGGCGTCAAGCTGGCCAAGACCTTCGGCCTGACCCAGGGCATCGTGCAGCACCCGCCCGCCACCCTGGGCCGGCCCTCGGTGAAAGCCCAGGTGATCCATTTCATCAACAAGCCCATGCCGGGCAACCTGCCCAAGCGCACTTCCCGGGCCCTGCTGGACATCGAGGACGACCACGTGGTGCCGGTGATCCGGGACCCGCAGAAGGCCACCGAGGATTCGGACGCGGTCTTCTACTTCCCCGGCTGCGGCTCCGAGCGCCTCTTCTCCCAGGTGGGTCTGGCCACCCAGGCCATGCTCTACGAGACCGGCGCCGTCACCGTGCTGCCCCCGGGTTACCTGTGCTGCGGCTACCCGCAGAATGCCGCCGGCGAGGAGGACAAGGGCCAGAAGATCATCACCGACAACCGGGTGCTGTTCCACCGGGTGGCCACCACCCTCAATTACCTGGACATCAAGACGGTGATCGTCTCCTGCGGCACCTGCATGGACCAGCTGCAGAAGTATGAATTCGAGAAAATCTTCCCCGGCTGCCGCCTGCTGGACATCCACGAGTACCTGCTGGAAAAGGGCGTCAAGCTGGAAGGGGTGAAGGGCACCCAGTACATGTACCACGAGCCCTGCCACACGCCGATGAAGACCTACTCGGGCATCAAGGTGGTGAACGACCTGATGGGCCAGCGCGTGGACCTCAACGACCGCTGCTGCGGCGAGTCCGGCTCCTTCGCCCTGTCCCGTCCCGACATCTCCACCCAGGTGCGCTTCCGCAAGCAGGAGGAGATCGAGAAGGGCGCCACCAAGCTGCGCCAGGACTTTGGCGTCCAGGACCAGGTGAAGATCCTCACCTCCTGCCCTTCCTGCCTCCAGGGCCTGTCCCGCTACGAGCCGGATGCCGACATCCAGGCCGACTACATCGTGGTGGAAATGGCCAAGACCCTGCTGGGCGAGAACTGGATGGCCCAGTACGTGCAGAAGGCCAACAGCGGCGGCATCGAGCGGGTGCTACTGTAAGCCCCGCTGTCACAAACGCTCACTGATGTTGATGAAGCCCCCTGCTAGCATGGAGTCGTTGCATACAGGAGGTTTCATCATCATGAGCGCCAAGGAAATCAACACCGCTCTCGTCCTGGCGCCGGCCCTGCCTCTGACCCTGATGGGACTGGCTTTCGCCGTCTATCTCTGTCTCTGAGACAGGCCCGCGCCGTGCCCCAAGCCCTGGCAAGCATCCACATCGCAACCCGGGGCCGGGGGCTTCACGAATTTTCCCAACAGGCCCGCGACTTTGTCGCCGCCAGCGGCCTCCACCAGGGCCTGCTCACCGTTTTCTGCCGCCACACCTCCGCTTCCCTGATCATCCAGGAAAACGCCGATCCCTCCGTGCAGCGGGACCTGGAGCGCTTCTTCGCCAAGCTGGTACAAGATGGGGACCCGGCCTTCGAGCATGACCTGGAAGGGCCGGACGACATGCCGGCCCACATCCGCGCCGCCCTGACCCAGACCTCCCTCGGCATCCCCGTCAGCGACGGCCGCCTGCTGCTGGGTACCTGGCAGGGGCTCTATCTCTACGAACATCGCCACCGGGGCCATTCCCGGGAGGTAGTGCTGCACCTGCTCGGCGACTGAATCCGGCCCGGTTTATCAGTCGTCGGCGGCGCCGTCGCTGGCTGGCGTACCCAGGGCCTGCAGGGGCCGTCGCATCCACCACACCATGAAGACGCCAGGCACGGCGACGACGATGGAAAAAAGGAAGAAGGCGGGCCAGCCGATGGATTCGGACAGCACCCCGGAGAGGGGACTGACATAGATGCGCCCCACCGCCGCGAAAGCCGAGAGCAGGGCATAGTGGGTGGCGGAGAAGCGATGGTTGCAGAGACCCATGAGCAGGGCGACGAAGGCAACGGTACCCATGCCGCCGCTGATGTTCTCCCCGGCGATCACCGTCAGCAGCAGCCAGTCCAGGCTGGCCGGGGTATGCAGGGAAACGATGCCCCAGTCGAAGGCCGGCACCATCACCGCCCCCCAGGCCCCCTTGCCGAGCAGGGCCAGCAGGTAGAAGCCGAAGTTGGAAACCAGCTGCAGCACGCCGAAAAACAGCAGGGAGCGGTAGAGGGCCAGGCGGGTCATGATGAGGCCGCCGATGAAGGCCCCCAGGATGGTCAGCCAGATGCCGATGACCTTGTTGGCGATGCCCACCTCCTCCTGCAGGAAGCCCATGCCCTTGATCAGGAAGGGCGTGGTCAGGCTGCCGGCGAAGGCGTCCCCCAGCTTGTACAGCACGATCAGCAGGAGGAAGGCTCCGGCACCGCTCTGGGCGAAGTAGCTGGCGAGGGACTGGTTGAGGGTCTCGAAGCCGGCCTTGCGGGAACACCACCAGGCCAGGGGCAGGGCGGCGGCAATCTCGGCCAGGACGAACAACAGCTGCACCCACTTGTTGGCATCGTCCGGATTGAGGCCCAGCACCACCAGGGCCTGGCGGGCCACGACATAGCCGGCGACCACGCCGGCCAGCATGGCGGCAAAGCCCAGCAGTTCCTTTTTCGGGTCCGAGGCCAGGGGCTTGTTGGCGCTGCTGACCCGGGGCACGGCCAGCAGGGAGAAGGCGGCGCAGCCCACCATGATGGCCGCCATCACCGCGTACACCCGGGGCCAGGACTGCCACTGGCCGGCCCAGATGAGGCTGATGCCGCCGGAAAGGATCATGGCCAGACGGTAGGCGAAGACATGCACCGAGGCGCCGAGACCCCGTTCGGCCTCGGGCAGCAGGTCGGTACGGTAGGCGTCCACCACCACGTCCTGGGAAGCGGCCAGGAACGCCACCGCCAGGGCCGCCAGGGCGAACAGCTGGGGCGCCGTTGCCGGCGACAGGCCGGACATCAGCCACAACAGCCCGCCCAGGGCCAGTTGGGTGAGCACCAGCCAGCCCCGGCGCCGGCCCAGGAAGGGCGGCTCGAAGCGGTCCATGAGGGGCGCCCAGAGGAACTTGAAGGTGTAGGGAATGCCCACCAGGCCGAAGAAGCCGATGGTGGCCAGGTCGATGCCGTCCACCGTCAGCCAGGCCTGCATGGCCTGGCCGGTGAGGGCCAGGGGCAGGCCGGAGGCGAAGCCCAGCACCAGGATGGCGGCCAGGCGCCAGGTCCGGCCCAGACGGGCGCCGGCGGAAAGGACCGCGGCCTCGGCCACGCTCAGTCCCGGCCCAGGCGGCAGATGGCCAGGCTGGCGAGGAAGTTGGGATCTTCCGTCACTTCCTTGCCTTCGTCGAAAGCCTTCAGCTCCCGCATGGCGATGCCCTTTTCCTCACACAGGGCCTGGAAGTCGGCGATGGTGAAGAAGCGCACGTTGGGGGAGTCGTACCACTGGTAGGGCAGGTCCTTGGAGACCGGCATGCGGCCGTTGAGGATGGCCTGGCGGTGCAGCCAGTAGCCAAAGTTGGGGAAGGAGACCACCGCCTCCCGGCCCACCCGCAGCAGTTCTTCCAGCAGGGGCACAGTGCGGTGAACGGTCTGCAGGGAGAGGGACATGATGGCGTGGTCGAAGAAGCCGTCCTCGAAGCCGGCCAGGCCCTGCTCCAGGTTGCTCTGGATCACATTGACGCCGTTGCGCACGCAGGCCAGGACGTTGGCCGGATCGATATCCACCCCGTAGCCGTGGGTGTTGCGGGCCTGGGCCAGAAACTTGAGCAGGCTGCCGTCGCCGCAGCCCAGGTCCAGCACCCGTTCGCCGGGGGCGATCCATTTGGCGATGACGTCGAAGTCGAAACGGTCGAGAGAATTGTTGGTCATGGCGGCTCTCTCAGACGGCGATGTTGTGCAGGTAGGCGCCCATCACCGCGTGGTACTGGGCGTCGTCCAGGAGGAAGGAGTCGTGGCCGGCGTTGCAGTCGATCTCGGCGTAGGAGACTTCCCGGTTGTTGTGCAGCAGGGCATACACCATTTCCCGGCTGCGCTCCGGCGCGAAACGCCAGTCGGTGGTGAAGGAGACCAGCAGGAACTTGGCCGAGGCCCGGGCCAGGGCCGCCTTCAGGTCGCCGCCGAAATCCCGGGCCGGATCAAAGTAGTCCAGGGCCTTGGTGGTGATGAGATAGGTGTTGGCGTCGAAGAAGCCGGCGAACTTGTCGCCCTGGTAGCGCAGGTAGGACTCGATCTCGAAATCCACGTCGTAGTTGTACTTGAGCACCCCTTCCCGCAGCTGGCGGCCGAATTTCTCCCCCATCTGGTCGTCGGAAAGATAGGTGATGTGGCCCACCATGCGCGCCAGGCGCAGGCCCCGGGCCGGCACCACGCCGTGCTCGTAGTAGTTGCCGCCGTGGAAGTCCGGGTCGGTGAGGATGGCCTGGCGGGCCACCTCGTTGAAGGCGATGTTCTGGGCGGTGAGCTTGGGGGCGGAGGCGATGACCAGGGCGTGGCGCACCCGCTCCGGGTATTCCAGGCTCCACTGCAGGGCCTGCATGCCGCCCAGGCTGCCGCCGATGATGGCGGCCCACTGGTTGATGCCGAGGCGGTCGGCAAGGCGGGCCTGGGACTCGACCCAGTCCTCCACCGTCACCACCGGGAAGTCGGCGCCATAGGGCTTGCCCGTGGCCGGGTTGATGGAGCCGGGGCCGGTGGAGCCGTAACAGCCGCCCAGGTTGTTCACCCCGACGACGAAGAACTTGTCGGTATCCAGGGGCTTGCCCGGGCCCACCAGGTTGTCCCACCAGCCCACGTTCTTCGGGTTGTCGGCGTAGTGGCCGGCCACGTGGTGGCTGCCGGAGAGGGCGTGGCACACCAGCACGGCATTGGAACGGTCGGCGTTGAGGCGGCCGTAGGTCTCATAGACCAGGTCGTAGGCGGCCAGGGTGGCGCCGCTGGCCAGCTGGATGGGTTCGGCGAAATGGGCCCGCTGGGGACTCACCACACCGACGGAATGCTTGTCTGACATCGCAGGATTTCAATCACCAAAAAACAAGACGCCCAGTCGGAGAATCGAGATTGGCTCGGCTCGGACTGGGCATCGGTCCTCGCTTTAGCCGTATTTATTAAGCGCCCGCAAGCTGACGGATTTCAAATCGGCGCTGTGGAACATGATAACCAAGGGGGCGGAGGAGCGCAAACGCGGTCCGCCCCGAGCTCAGGCATTGAGCTTGTCGATCTGCTCGCGGATCTTCTCCGGCTCGCTGTAGCGCAGGATCTTGCGCACCTGGGGCGCGATCTCGGCCACTTCGCTCTTCAGCACGTGCTGCTTCACCTCCAGGATCTGGGAGGGATGCATGGAGAAGACGCGCAGGCCCATGCCCAGCAACAGCCGGGTCATGGCCGGATCGCCGGCCAGCTCGCCGCAGACGGACACCGGCAGGCCGGCCTTCTCGCCGCTGTAGATGGTGTGGGCCACCAGCATCAGCACCGCCGGATGCAGGGGATCGTAGAGCTGGGAGACGGTCTCGTCGGAACGGTCGATGGCCAGGGCGTACTGGATCAGGTCGTTGGTGCCGATGGACAGGAAATCCAGGCGCCGCAGGAACATGCCGATGGCCAAGGCGGCGGCGGGAATCTCGATCATGCCGCCCACTTCGATGCCCTCGTCGAAGCCGATCTTCTGCTCCCGCAGGCTCTGCTTGGCCGCCTGCACCGCCGCCAGGGTGGCGTCGATCTCGTGGGCGTGGGCCAGCATGGGGATGAGGATTTTCACCTTGCCGTACTTGGAGGCCCGCAGGATGGCCCGCAGCTGGGTGCGGAACATCTTCGGCTCGGCCAGCTGCAGGCGGATGGCGCGCAGGCCCAGGGCCGGGTTGGTCTTGACCCGGTCCATGGCATCCAGGGCCTTGTCGGCCCCCAGGTCGAAGGTGCGGATGGTCACCGGCTTGCCTTCCATGCCCTTGACCACCTTGCGGTAGGCCTCGAACTGCTCGTCCTCGGTGGGCATATCGCCCCGGTTGAGGAAGAGGAATTCGGTGCGGAACAGGCCGATGCCGTCGGCGCCGGCGGTACGGGCCGCCTCCACGTCCTCCGGCAGTTCGATGTTGGCGTACATCAGCACATCCACCCCGTCCAGGGTGGTGGCCTTCATGGTCTTGAGGCGCTTCAGCTTGGAGCGTTCCAGCTCCAGTTCGCTCTTGCGCAGCCGGTACTCTTCCAGCACCCGCTCGTCCGGATTGACGATGACCACGCCCCGGGTGCCGTCGATGATCAGCAGTTCCCCGTCCCGGATCAGGTCCCGGGCCCGGTGCAGGCCGACGATGGAGGGGATGGCCATGGAGCGGGCCAGGATGGCGGTGTGGGAGGTGGCGCCGCCCACGTCGGTGATGAAGGAGGCGAAACGCTGCTCCTTGAAGCCGATGGTGTCGGCGGGGGAAAGGTCGTGGGCGACGATGATCTGGTCCGTCGTCTCCTTGCCGCCCTTGCGCGCCCGCAGGGCGGAGCGGCCGGGATGGCCCATCAGCACCTTGACCACCCGCTCCACCACCTGCACCACGTCGGCCTTGCGTTCCCGCAGATAGGCATCGTCGATGGCGTCGAACTGGGCCACCAGGCGCTCCATCTGCTGCACCACGGCCCACTCGGCGTTGCAGCGGCGTTCCCGGATGATCTGCTTGGGCACTTCCGACAGTTCCGGGTCGGCCAGGATCATGCCGTGCAGGTCCACAAAAGCCCGCAGCTCGGCTGGGGCGTTGCCCTTGCTGGCTTCCAGCTTGAGCTGTTCCAGTTCGGCCTGCACCGCCAGGATGGCGGCCTCGAAGCGCAGCACTTCCTTGTCGGCCATGCGCGGGCCGATGGTCAGGTGGGCCACCTCCAGGGTGGCGTGGGACATGAGCTGGGCCACCCCGATGGCAATGCCGCCGGAAACGCCAAGGCCGTGGATGGTGAAGCTCATGTCGGTCTCCCGAGGTGTTGTTCTGTTTATGCCGCCCGCAGGCGGACTGGCTTGGGGCCGCGACGCCGTGTCGGCGTCATGGCGGAAATCACTCCCCTTCGCCGAATTTGTCGGCAATCAGGGCCAGGAGTTCCTGCAGGGCCTGCTCCGCATCCGGACCGCTGGTCTCGACGCTGACCGTGGAACCCTTGCCGGCGGCCAGCATCATCACCCCCATGATGCTCTTGGCGTTGATGCGGCGGCCGTTGCGCTCCATCCACACCTCGCTCTTGAAGCGGCCGGCGAGCTGGGTCAGCTTGGCCGAGGCCCGGGCGTGCAGGCCCAGCTTGTTGGTGATTTCCGCATCGGCACGGCAGGTCTGGCTCATGCATTACTCCTTTCAGGGCTCACCCGGGCTCAGGGCAGGGGAGCGGAACATTCGGTGGCGGCGGTGAGGGCCTTGTCCCGCAGCGCCTCCAGGGGCAGCTGACGGTAATTGACGGCCCGCAGCAGCATGGGCAGGCTGACCCCGGCGGCGCCGGCGACCCGGCCCGGCTGCAGCAGCTCCCGGGACAGGTTGGCCGGAGTGGCGCCGAACAGGTCGGTCAGCAGCAATACCCCATCGCCGCTGTCGAGATCGGCCACCCGGGCCTGGGCCAGGGCCAGGAAATCCTCCCGCGCCTCGTCATGGCCGGCGCGTAGGCTGGCCACCCTTTCCTCCGCCAGATTGCGGCCGAGGACGTGGGAAGCGGCGCCGATGAGGGCGGGGCCGATGTCGCCGTGGGCGATGATCAAGATGCCAACTGTCATTCTAGCTTAAGGTCCTGCCTGGAAATCAAAGCCTGGCGCCGAAGACGGGCAGGCCAACAAGGAGAGGAAGAGCTGGCGCGGCAATGGCGGCATGCCCGGCTGGAACGATTATCCGGTGCGGTCCGGCGGCCGGCAACCGCCAACGGTCGGCTTCCCACCCGGCGACCGCCGGGGCCGGAGCGGCCTCTCCCCTGCAAAACTAGGGAGATATTACCGTTGCCGGCTTCACTCCGTCTGCCCATTTCAGCCGCTCGGCCAGACCTTTGGTCACCTGGATGGCGCCGCTGCCGTCCACCCGCAGGGCCTGGCTGACGCCGGTGGCCTGGGCCAGGCGCTGCCAGTCGGCGGCGCCGGCGATGAAGAGGGGCTTGGAGAGGGCGTCGGAAAGGGTGCCGGCCTGGGGCCCGGGAGGGATGAGCACGGTCACCGCCTGGGTGCCCTGGGCCGGCCAGCCCCGGCGCGGATCGATGAGGTGGCTGTAGCGCTGGCCGCCCACCTCGAAATAGCGCTGGTAGTCGCCGGAGGTGCCGACCGCCTCGCCGTCCTTCAGTTCCAGGCTGGCCATGGGGCCCGGCTGGCGTGGATGCTGGATGCCCACCCGCCAGGGATCGCCGTTCTTCTCGCCCAGGGCCAGCACGTTGCCGCCGATGTTGATGAGGGCGTTGTGGATGCCCCGGGCCTTGAGGATGGCGGCGGCCCGGTCCAGGGCCACGCCCTTGAGATAGCCGCCCAGGTCGATGGCCACCGAGGGATTGCTGCAGGCCACCCGCTCGCCCTTGAAGCTCAGGTCCCGCAGGGAAGGGCGGGCGGCGGCGAGGAAGGAGGCCCGGTTGGGATCGGGCAGGGCCGGCTTGAACTCGTCGGCGTGGAAGCCCCACAGCTCCACCAGGCGGCCGATGGCCGGGTCGAACAGCCACTGGCCCCGGGCGGCGATGGCCTGGGAATCCTGCAGCAACTGGCGCAGTTCGGCCGAGACCTTGAGGCTCTTGCCGGCGGCGATGGCATCGTTGAGGGCGGTCAGCTCGGACGGCTGCCAGGCGTGGTAGGCCCGGTGCAGCCGGTCGAATTCCTGCAGCACTTCACCCACCGCCGCCCGCGCCTGGGGCTCCGGGGTACCGGCCACCAGCACCTCGACCCGGGTGCCGAAGACATAGGCTTCCTGCTGGGTCAGGGGGACCTTGCTGCAGGCGGAAAGAAGGGAAAGCAGGACGGCGACGAACAGGGGTGCTACGAACCGCATGCGTGCTCCAGGGCGGTGATGAAGGCGCCGGCCACATCGAAGCCGGTCTGCTGTTGGATCTCCACCATGCAGGTGGGGCTGGTGACGTTGATTTCCGTGAGCCAGTCGCCGATCACGTCCAGGCCCACCAGGAACAGGCCCCGGGCCGCCAGGACGGGGCCCAGGCTCTCGGCGATCTGCCGGTCCCGGGGCGACAGTTCCTGGGCCACGCCGGTGCCGCCCACGGCCAGGTTGCCGCGGGTCTCGCCGGCCTTGGGGATGCGGGCCAGGGCATAGGGTACGGGCTTGCCGTTGATCAGCAGGATGCGCTTGTCGCCGTGGCTGATCTCGGGAATGAAGCGCTGGGCCATGACCGTGCGCTGACCCAGCTGGGTCAGCACCTCGATGATGACGTTGCGGTTGGGCTCGTTGCGATGGACGCGGAAGATGGAGCTGCCGCCCATGCCGTCCAGGGGCTTCATCACCACGTCCCGCTGGGCGTCGATGAAGGCCTGCAGGGCGTGACTGTCCCGGGTCACCAGGGCCGGCACGGTGAACTGGGGGAATTCGGCGGTGGCGAACTTCTCCGAATGGTCCCGCAGGGCCCGGGGCTTGTTGAAAATGCGCGCCCCTTCCGCCTCGGCCCGCTCCAACAGCCAGGTGGCGGTGACGTATTCGACATCGAAGGGCGGGTCCTTGCGCATCACCACCGCATCGAAATCCTTCAGGGCCAGGCTCTCCCGGCCCGTCTCCCGGTACCAGTCGTGGTCGTCGGGCCGGGTATGCACGCGCAGGGCCTGGCCCCGCACGCCGCCTTCCTGGCTCCAGGCCAGGCTGTCCACCTGCAGGGCCCAGGCCTCGTGGCCGTGGCGCTCGGCGGCCCGCATCATGGCCACGGATGAATCCTTGTAGGCCTTGAGCTGGTCCAGGGGATCAACGATGAAGGCAATGCGCATGGAAAGTCCTGAAAGAGGTGGGCAGCGGAGGCGAGCCCTGTCACAGAGGCGAAAACGCCGGGATGGTTCCCGGCATCGCTCGCCGGGCCGTCGCCCCGGGCCGGGACATCAGGCCGCCGGCGTGGTGTTTTCCAGTTCCACGGACGCTGCCAGCAGGGCCAGGCGCGCCACCACGCCGTAGGCGTAGAAGCGGTTGGGCGGGGCATCCGGGGCCAGGGCGTGCTCGGGCTGGTTGCAACAGGTCTCGAAGGCCAGGGGCTCGAAGTGCATGCCCGGGGCGTTGAGGTTTTCGTCCTTGGCGCGGCCGCTGTGCACCCGGTAGAAGCCGCCGACCACATAGCGGTCGATCATGTACACCACCGGCTCGGCGACGCCGTCGTTGATGCTCTCGAAGGTATGCACCCCTTCCTGGATGATCACCTCGGACACTTCCAGGCCTTCCTTGACCACGCTCATCTTGTTGCGCTGCTTGCGGTTGAGGCCGGTGACCTCGGAGGCGTCCTTCACCGTCATGACGCCCATGCCGTAGGTGCCGGCATCGGCCTTGACCACCACGTAGGGCGTCTCGGTGACGCCGTATTCCTTGTACTTCTCGCGGATGCGGGCCAGCAGCATGTCCACCTGGGCGGCCAGACAGTCCTCGCCCTGGCGCTCATGGAAGTTGATCTGGTTGCACACGGCGAAATAGGGATTGATGCGCCACGGATCCAGGCCCAAATGGGCGGCGAAGTCGGTGGCCACCTGGTCGTAGGCGGCGAAGTGGTGGGACTTGCGGCGCACCGCCCAGCCGGCGTGCAGGGGCGGCAGCAGGAACTGCTCGTTGAGGTTCTGCAGGATGGCAGGGGCGCCGGCGGAAAGGTCGTTGTTGAGCAGGATGGCGCAGGGGTCGAAGTCCTTCAGGCCGAGCCGGTACTGGGTCCGCACCAGGGGCTCCAGCACCAGGCTGTGGCCGTTGGGCAGTTCCAGGGTGGTGGGCTCGGTGATCTCCGGCAGCAGGGTGCCGATGCGCACGTTGAGGCCGGTCTGGCGCAGGATGGTGGCCAGCTGGGCCACGTTCATCAGGTAGAACTGGTTGCGCGTGTGGTTCTCGGGGATGAGCAGCAGGTTGCGGGCATCGGGACAGATTTTCTCGATGGCCGACATGGTGGCATGCACGCACAGGGGCAGGAAGGCCGGATTCAGGTTGTTGAAGCCGCCGGGGAAGAGGTTGGTATCCACCGGGGCCAGCTTGAAGCCGTTGTTGCGCAGGTCCACCGAGCCGTAGAAGGGCGGCGTGTGCTCCTGCCACTGGCTGCGCAGCCATTGTTCGATGCGGGTACTGTCGTCGAGGAAGCGTTTTTCCAGGTCCAGCAGGGGGCCGGTGAGGGCGGTGGTGAGATGGGGAACCATGGGGAGCTGTCTCCGGGTCGGCGGAACGCCGTTGTGGTTGAGACGGCCTATGTTACCAAAACGGGGCGTCCCGCCGCCCCGACGGCTTTCCCTTAGTCCCCCGGCCGCCTCACCGTCCCGGGAACACCTGGTATTTCATGAGATAATGAAATGGTAATTTTCCGGCCCCGCCCATGTCCTCCGCCAGCGCCCATGCCAGCCTCTTGCCCCACCTCACCCGCCGCCGCCTGTTGCTGGCCGCCGGTGCGGCGCTGCTCGCCGGTTGCGGACGCCGGCAACAGCTGGCGCCCCTGCGCCTGGGCACCAACGAATGGCCCGGCTACGAGCCCCTGCACCTGGCCCGGGAACGGGGCTACTGGAGCGATGCACCGCTCCGCCTGTACGAACTGACCTCCTCCTCCGAAGTCCTGCGGGCCCTGCGCAACGGCGCCCTGGATGGCGCCGCCCTCACCGGCGACGAGGCCCTCAGCCTGCTGGCGGACAAGGTGGAGGTGCGCGTCGCCCTGGTGCTGGACATCTCCCACGGCGGCGACGCCCTGGTGGCCCGCCCCGACATCCGCCGCCTGGCGGACCTCAAGGGGCGCCGCATCGGTGTGGAAAACCAGGCCCTGGGCGCCTACATGCTGACCCGGGCCCTGGCCCAGGGCGGCCTGGCCCCGGCCGACGTCTCGGTGGTGCCCCTGACGGTGGACACCCACATCAATGCCTACATCGCCGGTGCCGTGGATGCGGTGGTGACCTTCGAACCGGTGCTCTCCCGCCTGCAGGCCATGGGCGCGCACCAGCTCTTCTCCAGCCGTCAGACCCCGGGCGAGATCTTCGACCTGCTGGTGGTGCGGGAGGAGGCCTACCGGCAGCACCGGGCGACCCTGAAGACCCTCAGCCAGGCCTGGTTCCGCGTCCTCGACGAGTTCAAGGCGGCGCCGGCCGAGGTCGCCGCCGCCCTGGGGCGCCGCACCCAGAGCAGCGGCCCCGAACTGCTCAAGGCCCTGGACGGCCTGGTCCTGCCCGACCGCCAGGAAAACCTCAATCTGCTCACCGGCACCACCCCGGCCATCGCCGCCCCTCTGCAACGGCTGGCCACCCTGATGCAGGAACGCCAGCTGCTCAGCCACGGGGTCGCCCCCCTGCGCCTGCTGCCGGCGGACCTGGCGGAGGTGCTGGCGCCATGAAGTCCGTACCCCCCATCCACCAGCTGCCGGCCCCCTTCCGCCTGAAGCGGCTGCTGCCGGTGGTGCTGCTGCTGTCCGCCATCCTGGCCTCCCTCTACGTCGCCCAGCACTGGTACCAGCACGCCAGCCAGCGCATCGAGCAGGAAAGCCGGGAAACCGTGGGCGTCCTCATGCGCCAGCTGCAGGACATCCTCTCCGAGCGCCTGGTGCTGGACAACCTGTCCCAGGCCAAGGCCCGCCTCTCGGCCACCGCCCTGCACCCCCGCATCAACACCCTGATCCTGGCCGACGAACAGCACCAGGTCATCTTCGCCAACCGCTACCTGTGGCAGGGCCAGGACGCGGCCCGGGTCAGCGGCTACCGGCCGCGGGAGGCGGACGAGGCCATGGGCCGGGACCAGCACCGCATCGAGCTGAACGAGGCAGGGACCGTGCTCAGCGGCTACTTCCCCCTGGTGCTCGACCTCACCCACGGCTCCCTGCGCGGCCTCAAGCGCGGCACCCTGTACGTCGAATTCGACATGACGGCGCCCCTGGCCGCCGCCCGCAGCGAAGCGGTGGAGGAGTCCCTGAAGACGGGCGCCCTGGCCGTGCTCGGCGCCCTGCTGCTGTCCCTGCTGCTGGACCTGTGGGTGACCCGCCGCCTGCAGCGCATCTCCGCCGCCGCCCGGCGCCTGGGCGAGGGCCATCTGAACGAACGCATCGGCATGGCCGGTGACGACGAAATCGCCACCCTGGCGCGCCAGTTCGACGAAACCGCCGCCAGCCTGGCGCGCAAGCAGGACGCCCTGCAACAGGCCGACGCCCAGCTGCAGGAACACGTGCAGTTCATGCACACCCTGATCG
Organism: Azospira oryzae; assembly: GCF_004217225.1. Taxonomy (GTDB): domain Bacteria; phylum Pseudomonadota; class Gammaproteobacteria; order Burkholderiales; family Rhodocyclaceae; genus Azospira; species Azospira oryzae. The sequence continues at coordinate 608,039 of NZ_SHKM01000002.1, read as the reverse complement.
AGGCCATTCCCAGCCCCCTTTTCTACAAGGATGCCCAGGGCCGCTACGTGGGTTGCAACGAAGCCTTCCTCACCTACCTTGGCAAGGAACGCCACGAGCTGCTGGGCAAGAGCGTCTACGACCTGGCGCCGAAGGAGCTGGCCGACATCTACGCCGCCGCCGACCGCCAGCTGTTCGACAACCCGGGCAAGCAAGTCTACGAAAGCCAGGCCTGTTACGCCGACGGCAGCAAGCACGACGTGATCTACAACAAGGCCACCTTCATGGACGCCGAAGGGCGGGTTGCCGGCCTGGTGGGGGTGATGGTGGACATCACCGAGCGCAAGCGCCAGGAAGAGGAACTGCGCCTGGCGGCCAAGGTGTTCGACACCTCCAACGAAGCCTTCCTCGTCACCGACGCCGACAACAACATCCGCTCGGTGAACCGGGCCTTCTGCGAAACCACCGGCTACAGCGCCGAAGAGGTGCTGGGGCGCAATCCCCGCCTGCTCTCCTCGGGCCACCACGACAAGACCTTCTACCGCCAGATGTGGGAGGCCCTCAACAGCCAGGGCTACTGGCAGGGCGAAATCTACGACCGGCGCAAGAGCGGCGAGATCTACCCGAAGTGGACCCGCATCAACGTGGTCAAGGACGACCAGGGCCGGGTGGTGAACCATGTCGCCGTCTTCTCCGACATCTCGGACCGCAAGGCCCTGGAGGAACGCCTGCAGTTCCTCGCTCAGCACGACCACCTGACCGGCCTGCCCAACCGCAACCTGCTGCGCCTGCGCCTGGAACAGGCGGTGGAATCGGCCATGGAGCGGGGCGCCGGCGGCATCAACCCGGTGGCCCTGCTGCTGCTGGACCTGGACCACTTCAAGACCATCAACGACTCCCTCGGCCACCACGCCGGCGACCAGCTGCTGCGCACCGTGGTCAAGCGCCTGAAGAACATCCTGCGGGAAAGCAGCACCCTGTGCCGCCAGGGCGGTGACGAGTTCCTGATCGTCCTGCCCCAGGCCCAGGACCTGGCCCGGGTCTCCCGGGCCGCCGAGACGGTGCTGGCCGCCCTGGCCACCCCCTTCGAGGTGGACGGCCACCCCCTGAGCATCACCGGCAGCATCGGCATCAGCCTGGCCCCGGACGACGGCAGCGATTTCGACACCCTGCTGAAGAAGGCCGATACGGCCCTGGTGCATGCCAAGCAGAGCGGCCGCAACGCCTACCGCTTCTTCACCGAGGCCATGAACGTCAGCACCCTGGAACGCCTGACCCTGCAACAACGCCTGCACCAGGCCCTGGAGCGGCAGGAGCTGGTGCTCTACTACCAGCCCCAGCTGGACCTGGCCAGCGGCCGGGTGGTGGGGGTGGAGGCCCTGCTGCGCTGGCGCACGCCGGAAGGCCTGGTGCCCCCGGGCAAGTTCATCCCCCTAGCGGAAGAGACGGGCCTGATCGTGCCCATGGGCGCCTGGGTGATCCAGGAAGCCTGTCGCCAGGCCCGGACCTGGCTCGATGCCGGCCTGCCGCCCATGACCATGGCGGTGAACCTGTCGGCCCTGCAGTTCCACCGGGACAACCTGCTGATCACCGTCGGCGACGCCCTCAGCGCCGCCAGCCTGCCCGCCGCCAGCCTGGAGCTGGAACTGACCGAATCCATCCTGATCCAGGATGCGGAGGCCACCCTGGCCACCCTCAAGGCCATGAACGCCATGGGCGTGCTGCTTTCCATCGACGATTTCGGCACCGGCTATTCCAGCCTGGCCTACCTGAAGCGCTTCACGGTGGACAAGCTGAAGATCGACCAGAGCTTCGTGCGCGACATCACCAGCGACGGCGACAGCGCCGCCATCGTCCGCGCCGTGGTGCAGATGGCCTCCAGCCTGAAGCTGAAGACCATCGCCGAAGGGGTCGAAACCGAATCCCAGGCCGCCGCCCTGCGCGCCACCGGCTGCGACGAAGTCCAGGGCTACCTCTATGCCCGCCCCATGCCGGCGGCGGAATGCGAGGCCTACCTGCGCGGCAAGGCCTGACCCCCTGGCCGCGGCCTAGCGGCTCAGGCGGAGTGGTAGGCCAGCCAGAAGGATTCCCGGCAGGCGTTCTCGAAGACCTGGCGGGCGGGATGGATGGGATTTTCAGGGGCGCTGGCCAGCACTTCGTAGGTGATCCAGCATTCGGCACAGGCCAGGGCGGCAGGGAAGTCGTCTTCCTCCACCGTGCGGCGGATCACGGCGCCGTCGGCGAACTCCCAGGTCGCCACCTCCCGGCGCACCTCGACACCCTGGTCCAGCCATTGCGTGCGTTCGACGCTGCACTGGCCGGCCGGCTCCCCGGCCTGGCCCAGCATTACCCGCACGTAGGGCGCCAGGGCCCGCCCCGGCAGCTCCATCTCAGGCGGCCCCGGGCCGCCGCGCGAAGGGGGCGAAGGCCTCGGGCAGCAGGGCCTGTTCCAGGGCCCGCTGGGCGAAGAGGAAGCGGCCGTCGCAGACGAAACCCTGGGCTTCCCAGTCCACGGCGTTGAGCATGTCGCACAGCACCTGCACATCCACCGTCGGGTCGTGGGGGAAGAGGGCCAGCACGGCGCCGTCGTAATAGCGGCAAGGATGGAGGAAGAAGGGCCGGCCCACCCGGGTCTTGCCGTTCACATAGATGCGCGGGCCGTCGCTGAGGTGGCAGCTGCGCCCCCACTTCCACCAGTTGCTCTCGTCGAAGCGGCGGATGCGGCGCTGGATCAGGCGTTCCCGGTGGGGTTCGAGCAGGGGATGGCGCACATCGTAGATCATGCGGCGGGTCTGGCCGGTGCGGGCGGTGCGGGCGCAGACGAAATCCTGGTTGCCGTGCTCGGCCGAGGCGTACAGGTCGTCGGCCCCGGAAACGGCGCCCACCTTGACGTAGAACACGTCCCGCAGGCGCACCGGGCAAGGCTCCCGGGTGAAGGCCAGGTGGCCGCCGCTGCACTGGAAATGGCGCTCTTCCACCTGCCCCCCCGCCTCGTAGCGGGTGCGGCGGGAAAAGTCGCCTTTCTCGAAGCGCCAGATGACGCAGTTGGGCGTGGCCCCGGGGAAGACCCGGGCGTCGCCCAGGTCGATGAAGTCGGTGATGCTGCCGGCGGCGTGGAGCAGCCGGTTCATGCCGACGGCGGAGGTGGCCTTGAGGAAATCCCGGGGCGTGATGAAGATCAGCTCGCCGCCGGGCACCAGGTGGCGCAGGCACTTTTCGATGAAAAACAGGTAGAGGTTGGAGCGGCCGTCGAAATGGTCCAGGCTGAGGCGGGCCCGGGTCGGGGCCGGAATGTCCTGGAAGCGGACGTAGGGCGGATTGCCGATGATGGTGTGGAATTGCTCGCTCACCGGGTAGGCGAAGAAATCCATGACCGTGGCCCCGGCCGGCGCATGGCGCCCATCCACCTCGATGCCGACGGCCCCCGGCAGGCGGGCCAGGAAGGCGCCGTCGCCGCAGGCCGGCTCCAGCACCCGTCCCGCATTGCGGCGCAGGGCCAGCATGCGGGTGACGATGTCGGGCGGGGTGAAGACCTGGCCCAGACGGATGATGTCGTGGGCAAGGGCAACGGGAGGGGCAACGGGTTCTGCGCATTCGGCCATGGGCGCCAGTTTACCCTATGGCAGGGGCCCCATTCGCTGCCTTCGCCGGGTAAAAGCTGCCCAAAACGGGAAAAAACCTTTAAAATTCACGCCCCTGATCTTGATCATTAGGTCGGACTGGATTTCAGACCCGTTTTTTCGAGGCTGGCCTGAGCCGGTTTAACCTTGTTTTTCCAACCATTTGAGTCAAGCCTGCTTGACCGGAGAAAACCATGGCCGCTACCGCCAACCGTACCCGCCGTTCCACCCTGGAACGCCGCTGCCTGTCCAAGGCCGCCAAGCGCCTGTTCCGCAACAGCCCCAAGGCTGTGCGCAAGGCCGTCTACGCCGCTGAAGGCCACGCCCGTAACAAGCCGATCCTCGGCGCCAAGTAAGTCCCCGCGACTTACCTGACGAGGGCGGCGACAAGCCGCCCTCTGTCTTTCCGTCGTCCGCTTTCGTCGCGCTTTACGCCGCTATCGCCGTTCCCGCTTTTCGTCGCAGTTCGTTTTTCCAGGATCGTCCATGCTCGTCGCCGCCAATATCACCATGCAGTTCGGGGCCAAACCCCTGTTCGAGAACGTCAACGTCAAGTTCGGCGAAGGCTTCCGCTACGGCCTCATCGGCGCCAACGGGGCGGGCAAGTCCACCTTCATGAAGATCCTCTGCGGCGCCCTGGAAGCTTCCGGCGGCAATGTCTCCAAGGACAAGCATGAGCGCATGGCCTACCTGAAGCAGGACCAGTTCGCCTACGAGGACATGCGGGTGCTGGACGTGGTGCTGATGGGCCACGAGGAAATGTGGGCCTGCATGAGCGAGAAGGACGCCATCTACGCCAATCCGGAAGCGACGGAAGAGGACTACATGAAGGCGGCCGAGCTGGAAGGCAAGTTCGCCGAGTACGACGGCTACACCGCCGAATCCCGGGCCGGCGAACTGCTGCTGGGCGTCGGCATCCCGGTGGACAAGCACAACGGCCCCATGCGCGAAGTCGCCCCGGGCTGGAAGCTGCGGGTGCTGCTGGCCCAGGCCCTGTTCGCCAACCCGGACATCCTGCTGCTGGACGAGCCCACCAACAACCTGGACATCAACACCATCCGCTGGCTGGAAGACGTGCTCAACGAGCGCAACTCCACCATGGTGATCATCTCCCACGACCGCCACTTCCTGAACCAGGTGTGCACCCACATGGCGGATCTGGACTACGGCAAGATCACCATCTACCCGGGTAACTACGACGACTTCATGGAAGCCTCCAGCCAGGCCCGTGAACGCCAGCAGAACGCCAATGCCAAGGCCAAGGAACGGGTGGCCGAGCTGCAGGAATTCGTGCGCCGCTTCTCCGCCAACAAGTCCAAGGCCAAGCAGGCCACCTCCCGCCTGAAGCTGATCGACAAGATCAAGCCGGAAGACGTGAAGCCCTCTTCCCGCCAGTACCCGTGGATCCGCTTCGACTTCGACGAGAAGGACAAGCTGCACCGTCTGGCGGTGGAGATCGAGAACCTCAACTTCGGCTACGACCCGGCCAAGCCCCTGTTCAAGAACTTCACCTGCAACATCGAGGCCGGCGACAAGATCGCCGTCATCGGCGAAAACGGCGTCGGCAAGACCACCTTCCTCAAGCTGCTGATGGGCCAGCTGCAGCCCTCCTACGGCACCATCAAGTGGGCCGAGAAGGCCAAGCCCGGCTACTACGCCCAGGACCACGCCAGCGACTTCGCCGAGGACAAGAGCCTGACCGACTGGATCACCGAATTCGTGCGCCAGGGCGGCTACGAGGGCGGCGACGTGGAAACCCTGATCCGCGGCACCCTGGGCCGGCTGCTGTTCTCCGGCGACGAAGTGAAGAAGTCGGTGAAGGTGATTTCCGGCGGCGAACAGGGCCGCATGCTGTTCGGCAAGCTGATGCTGCTGCACTCCAACGTGCTGCTGCTGGACGAGCCCACCAACCACCTGGACATGGAATCCATCGAATCCCTCAACACCGCCCTGGACCTGTTCAAGGGCACCCTGGTGTTCGTCTCCCACGACCGGGAATTCGTCTCCTCCCTGGCCACCCGCATCATCGAAATCAAGGCGGACGGCATCGTGGACTACAAGGGCACCTACGAGGAATACCTCTCCAGCCAGGGCATCGAGTAAGCGGCAGCCCAGGCGTCAACGACAGCAGCCCCAAACCCCAAAAGGGACGGGCATCTCCGGCAGGCCATGCCGGGGATGCCCGTCCCTTCTGCCATTTCGGCTTCCGGTAGTTTCACCACATGTTATGACGTATGATTTTGCTCCGGATATATATCCTGAACGCGTACGCCATGAACACCTCCTATACCCCTAACCACATCCCGGCAAAAGAACGGATCAGCAACACCCTGTTCTCCCTGGCGCTGTTGGCCTATGGAAGCTACGGCGTCTGGGTCAACGACCTTTATGTTCCGGGAAAACGCAGCAAGGGCATCCACCTTCACGACACCCCCGCCTGGGTCATGTACGGCGCTATCGTTTGTTCCTGTCTCGTCATGCTCTCGGTAGTGGTGGATCACTACGACAAACGCAACAACGAAACGAACTACAAGAGGTTCGCCGACACTTTCCGCATGCTTGGCTGGGGATTCTTCGGACTCTCCCTGGTGCTGGCTATCATCCGCTGAAGCGCCGGTCTTCCCCACGGCACTTTCCTTTTTTCACCTCTGATTCGGTTAAGGCCACCATGCCAGTCCCCCATTGTCCAAGCTGCATTGAACCCATGTCTTCGGTGGAACTTGAGACGCCGGGATTCTGGTCATGCCTTTACTGCGAGGGAAACTGGATTCCCGGCCCCGAGGTGGCAGCCCTGATATCTCAAGCCAAGGGGGTGTCGACACCAATCACATGGACACCTCAGCAGACGGGAAAAACAGTCCGGCTGGCTTGCCCCAGTTGCGGCCCCGCCGCATTTGCTCAGGTAGCGGCACAGGGCACATTGGCCCACAGTTGCCCGACCTGCCACGGCATCTATCTACCCAAGGGCGCCTTGCAGACTCTCTTGCCGTCCCGACCGGCTGGCGAAGACCGCAGCGTCGAAGCAGCGCTCACTCTGGTAACCATTGCAGCAGCGTTTCTATCCCAATGAGAGAACCATGGGGAGCTACAAGCCTGGGGCGATTTACACGCGCCACAGCCCCCTTTGCCAAAGCTGCTGCCTTTGCCACCATCACCTTCATTATCCTGACGCTGGCCATCGGCTCACTGCACCTGAGCTTGTATGAACGCCTTCCGCAGGAAGGGGCTCCTGCGCTCCTCACCGAACTAGGACTTCTAGCCCTTTCCCTCACGCCGGCCATCATAGCCGGCTACAGCGCCGGCTATCTGGCGCGAGCCAATGGCATCGCTACCGGGGCGCTGGCTGCGGCCATCGCTGCTGTCATCCTGTGTGGCAGCCTAGGCGTGGACAGCTGGTCCCAGCATTTCATATCCATCGTTCTGGCCGCCCTCTCTGGCGGTTGCGGCGAACTGCTCGCCCTGAAGCGTACTGACCACGCACCCCGCTAAGGTGGTCGGCAATTCAACCACTGTCCGCCACGGAGTTACTTGCCCTGCAACTGCTTCTGCCGGGCCTCCCAGGCGGCGCGCTCGGCGGCCCGCTGCTTTTCCTTGGCTTCCCGCTCCGCCTTCTTCTCCGCCACCCGCTTGTCCCGCTCGGCGACGCGCTGGGCCACTTCCTCTTCCGGGGTCGCCGTGCTGCGGGGGGGACGGTCCTGCTGCTTGGCGTTGAGGCGCTCGGCCCGGGCCTTGGCCTCGGCGGCGGTCTGGGCACGGCCGGCGGCCTCTTCCTGGACCTTGGCCTGCTGCCGCTTCTGCCGGTCGGCGGCGGCCTTGGCCTGCTCGGCCCGGTAGCGCTCGGCCTCGGCCTGCTGCTCCGCCGCCCGGGTCGGGGCTTCGGCGGCACGACGGGCTTCCCGGGTGGCCAGCACCCGGTTGTTCACCTCGCGCTGCAGGGTATTGGCCTGGACTTCGATGGCGCGGGCCTTCTGGATCACCGTCACCCGGCGGGCCTTGGCCTCGTCGATGCAGGCGGTGACCAGCACCTTCTGCCAGCACACCTTCTCGTCGGCGATGAACTGCTGCTCGGCCCCGGCCCGAATGTCCTCGGCCTCGGCCTTCATGGTCTTGACCTGGGCTTCCAGGCGGGTCTTTTCGGCATCGTCGATGGGCGCCAGGGTCTGGGCCCAGAGGGGGGCGGCAACGGCGGCGGCGAGGAGGAAAAAGGCGGAACGGCGCATGGCGAAGGCTGGGGAAACGCGGGGGAGGGCAGTATAACCGGCTTCAGGCCGGCATCCAGGTACGCATGTCGATGCCCCACTGCTCCGGGTTTTCGTGGCCGAGGATGCGGTCCTGGCTGAGGCTCAGGTCCACCTCCTCGGGCGGCAGGTAGTAGCGCTTCTCGGCATGGTAGAAAACCTTGACCCGGGGCAGCAGCAGCTTTTCCGCGTTCTGCTCCAGCACCACCCCCAGGCGGCCGCTCTCCAGGCGCACCAGGGAACCGGTGGGGTAGATGCCGATGCTGCGGATGAAGGCCTGCACCAGTTCCGGGTTGAAGTGGAACTGGCTCCACTCCAGCAGGCGGCGCAGGGCCTCGGTGGCGGGCATGCCCTTGTGGTACACCCGGTTGGAGGTGATGGCGTCGTACACGTCCACCACCGCCCCCATCTGGCCGTAGAGGCTGATCTGGTCGCCCTTGTACTTGTTCGGGTAGCCGGTGCCGTCGAAGCGCTCGTGGTGTTCGGCGGCTACGTCCAGGGCGATCTGGCTGATGCCCGGGGTGTGCAGCAGGATGATCTTGCTCTGCACCACGTGGTTCTTCATCTTGTCGAACTCGGCGTCGGTCAGCTTGGCCGGCTTGTTGAGGATGGACTCGGGCACCTGGGCCTTGCCCACGTCGTGCAGCAGGCCGCCGATGGCGATTTCCTTGATGGTGTCCCTGGGCAGGTTGAGGGTGCGGGCGAAGGCCACCAGCAGGGCGCACACCGACACCGAATGGAGGAAGGTGTAGTCGTCGTGGGTCTTCAGGCGGGAAAGGGGAATCAGGGCATCCTGGTGGCGGAAGATGGAATCCACCATGTTTTCCACCATGGGTTCCACCTTTTCCATCTCGATCTGCTTGCCCAGGCGGATATCGCCCATCATGTCGCGGACGATGCGGTGGGCCTCGTTGTGCAGCTTGCGGGCCCGGTGCATCTCCTCGGCCAGGGCCACGCTGCGCAGCGGCGCCGGCTCCTCCTCGGCGATGGCCTCCAGGCGCTGGTGCAGTTCCCGGGTGGTTTCCTCGCTGGTGGGGGCATGGGCCACGTCCAGGCCCTTGGCGGTGTCGATATAGACCTCGTGCACCCCGGTCTCCCGCACCTTGCGCAGGTCGGCCTCGTCGTGCACGGCAAAACTGTTGCGCAGGAAGTTGTGGTCCAGCCAGCCCATATTGAGGTCGTGGATGAACATGCCTGGCTTCAGTTCGGCGATGGCGATTTTCTTGATCATCGAGGCAGGTCGGGCAGGGATTGATCGGACACCACAGGCCAATTATGCCTTCAAGCGGCAACGGCGGGCAGCGTACAATGCGGCCTTTCCTCCGTCCTGGGGCAATCCCTGCTGCCAGGCCGCTTTCACGCCAGTTTGCCCCATGATCAGTCTCCGCAACCTCACCTTCGCCCGCGCCGGCCAGCCCCTGGTCAGCGACGCCAGCCTGCAGCTCCATCCCGGATACAAGGTGGGCCTCACCGGCGGCAACGGCTGCGGCAAGTCCTCCTTCTTCGCCCTTTTCAGCGGCGCCCTGCACGCCGAAAGCGGCGACCTGGACCTGCCGGCCAGCTGGGTCATCGCCCACGTGGCCCAGGAAACCCCCTCCCTGCCGGACCCGGCCCTAGAATTCACCCTGGACGGGGACCGGGAGCTGCGCCAGGTGGAAGCCGACCTCAAGGCGGCAGAAGCGGCCCACGACGGCGAGCGCATCGCCGCCCTGCACGCCCGCTACGGCGAGATCGGCGGCTACGGCGCCAAGGCCCGGGCCGCCGAACTGCTGCACGGCCTGGGCTTCACCGATGCCGACTTCACCCGGCCGGTGAAGGAGTTTTCCGGCGGCTGGCGCGTGCGCCTCAACCTGGCGCGGGCCCTGATGTGCCGCTCCGACCTGCTGCTGCTGGACGAACCCACCAACCACCTGGACCTGGATGCGGTGCTGTGGCTGGAAGGCTGGCTGAAGAGCTACCGCGGCACCCTGCTGATGATTTCCCACGACCGGGACTTCCTCGACGCCGTGGTCAGCCACATCCTGCACATCGAGCAGGGCAGGATGAAGCTCTACAGCGGTCACTACTCGGCCTTCGAGCGCCAGCGGGCCGAGCAGCTGGCCCTGCAGCAGGGCATGTTCGAGAAACAGCAACGGGAGCGGGCCCATCTGCAGCGCTTCATCGAGCGCTTCAAGGCCAAGGCCACCAAGGCCAAGCAGGCCCAGAGCCGGGTCAAGGCCCTGGCCCGCATGGAGGAGGTGGCTGCGGCCCACGTCGATACGCCCTTCACCTTCCGCTTCCGCGACCCCGTGGCCAGCCCCGATCCCCTGCTGACCCTGACCCACGCCCGGGCCGGCTATGGCGACAAGGTCATCCTCGACCAGGTGGAACTGACCCTGCGCCCCGGCGAGCGCATCGCCCTGCTGGGCCGCAACGGCGCCGGCAAGTCCACCCTGGTCAAGCTGCTGGCCGGCCGCCTGGCACCCTTGGCCGGCGAGTACAAGGAAGGCAAGGGCCTGGCCATCGGCTACTTCGCCCAGCACCAGGTGGACGAACTGCGCCCCGAGGAATCGCCCCTGCAGCACATGGTGCGCCTGGCCCCCACCACCCGGGAGCAGGAGCTGCGGGATTACCTGGGCGGCTTCGATTTCCGCGGCGACATGGCCACCCGGCCCTGCGGCCCCTTCTCCGGTGGCGAGAAATCCCGCCTGGCCCTGGCCCTGCTGATCTGGCACCGGCCCAACCTCTTGCTGCTGGACGAGCCCACCAACCACCTGGACCTGGAGATGCGCGAGGCCCTCACCCTGGCCCTGCAGGAATACGAGGGCGGGGTGGTGCTGGTCTCCCACGACCGCCACCTGCTGCGCACCACCGCCGACAGCCTGTGGCTGGTGGCCGACGGCAAGGCCGCCCCCTTCGACGGCGACCTGGACGAATACGCCGCCTGGCTGGCCCAGCAGCAGAAGGAAGAAAAGGCGGACACGGTTAAGGAGGCCAGCAAGGAGGAACGGCGCCAGCAGCGGGAGGACGACAAGGCCGCCCGCCAGGCCCTGCTGGCCAGGCGCCGGCCTCTGGTCAAGGAAATCGACACCCTGGAAAAACGTCTTGCCGCCTGGCAGGGCGAACTGAAGCTGCTGGAGCAGCGCCTCTCCGACCCCGGCCTCTACGCCAACCCGGACCCGGCCCTGCTGGAACCCCTGGTCAAGCGCCAGGCCGAGTTAACCCGGGACATCGGCGCCGCCGAGGAGCGCTGGCTGGAAGCCCAGGACGAACTGGAACAATTGCCCGTTCCCGAGTGATGCCCTAACATCGGCCGTGGGCGCCGCCCGGGACATAACAACCGATCAAGGGGAAGGAGGGGCATGGGACATCTGCTGCGACGCTGGTCGCTACTCCTGCTGCTCCTGCCCGCCACCCTGCTGCAGGCCCAGGAAGCCCGCCCCCTGCTGTTCGGGGTCCTGCCCTATCTCAGCACCCGCATCCTCATCACCACCTATTCGCCCCTCGCCGCCTACCTGGAGCAACGCCTGGGGCGGCCGGTGAGCCTGCAGACCGCCCCCGATTTCGACACCTTCACCAGCCGCGCCTTCGCCGGCGAGTACGACCTGCTGCTGATCGCCCCCCACTACGCCCGGCTGGCGGAAGTGGATTACGGCTACATTCCCCTGCTGCGCCACCGCAACGACATCCGCTGCTACCTGATGGTGCCCCGGGAGCAGCCCCTGGCCTCCCTGGAGCAGCTGCGGGGCCAGACCGTGGCCATCCACGAGCGCAGCGCCATGGTGCCCATGCTCGGCCTCAACTGGCTGGCGGAAAAGGGCCTGGTGGCGGAACGGGATTTCCGCGTGGTGGAAAACGTCACCCAGAGCAGCGCCCTGCAAAGCGTGGTCAGCGGCAAGGCCCGGGCCGCCATCGTCTCCCATTCCACCGTGGCCCAGGCCCCGGCCGACCTACGGGAAGCCACCCGCATCGCCGGCGAATGCCCGTCCGCCCCGGGCCTGGCCCTGATGGCCCACAACCGGCTGCCGCCGGCCGAGCGCCAGCGCATCAAGGAAGTCCTCAACGCCTTCGAGCAGACGCCGGAGGGCAAGGTCTTTTTCGACATCAGCACCCACGGCGGCTACCGGGAGCCGACCCCGGCCGATGCCCGGCTGATGGACAAGGTGCTGCCGGAAACCCGCCGGCTGCTGAAGAAATAGGATGGGCATGGGCTGGCTGCATACGCTGCGGGGCAAGCTGATCGTGTCCACCATCCTGGTGGAGGCGGTCATCATCGGCGCCGTGCTGTGGAACGGCCTGCGCCTGACCGAGGCCCACCTGCTGGAGCAGTTCGACCTGCGGCGCAAGGAAACCACCCTGCTGCTCGACGCCGCCCTGGCACCGGCCATGGCCCAGCGGGACTATGCCGCCGTCAGCGACATCCTGCAGGCGACCCAGGCCATCAACAGCATCGACTACCTGGTCATGTTCGACAACGACGGCCAGATCATCGCCACCGCCAACTGGGACCGCCGCCGGCCCCTGCCGGCCACCGACAATCCGGCCCGCCTGCTGGACGGGAACGGGCTGCAGAATTTCGACCTGCGCATTCCCATGAGCATCGGCGGCCGCCAGTTCGGCGAGCTGCAATACGGCCTCGACCTCGGCTTCCTGCGCCAGGCCCGGGACGAACTGCAGCGCCAGACCATGCTCATCGCCGTCAGCGGGCTCCTGCTCTCGGCCCTGGTGCTGGCCTCCATCGGTCTCTGGCTGACCCGCCACCTGAACCGCCTGACCCAGGCCAGCCGCCGCCTGGCCCGGGGCGCCACCTTTCAGACCCTGCCCGACAGCGCCGACGACGACGTCGGCGCCCTGACCCGGGCCTTCAACCAGATGGGCGGCGCCCTGGCCGCCCGGGTGGGGGAGCTGCTGGCCTCGGAACGGGAACAGCGCCAGCTGGCCGCCACCCTTTCCGCCGAACAGGCCCGCCTGCACGCCCTGTTGTCCTCCATGCGCCTGGGTCTGCTGTTCGTCTCCCCCGAGGGGCGGGTGGTCTATGCCAACCCGGCCTTCCGCCAGCTGTGGCGCCTGGAGGAGGACGACACGCCGGCGGGCATGACCCTGGGCGACCTGGTGCAGCGCATCGCCAGCGACCCCCAGCGCCTGCCGGACCCCTACCAGCGGGAACACCTGTTCCTCGACGACGGCCTGCAATGGGAGCTGCGCCAGTCCGACGAACGCCTGCTGACCCAGACCAGCGTGGCGGTGCCGGCCGCCTCCGGGCAGACCGAGGAAGGGGAGAGCCGGCTGTGGATTTTCGAGGACATCACCCATGAGCGGCAGACCGCCGACCGGCTGCTGTTCATGGCCGAGCGGGACCCCCTCACCGGCCTCTACAACCGCAGCCGCTTCGAGGGCGAGCTGCAGCGGCTGGCGGTGCAGCTCGAGCGGGACGCCTCGGTGCGGGCGGCCCTGCTGTACTTCGACCTGGACGAATTCAAGACGGTGAACGACAGCTTCGGCCACCGGGCCGGGGACGCGGTGCTGCTGCGCATCGCCGGCGAGGTGGGGCAGCTGCTGCGGGGCAACGAGATGTTCGCCCGCCTCGGCGGCGACGAATTCGCCGTGGTGGCCCCGGGCGCCGACCTGGCGGCGGCCCAGACCCTGGCCCAGCGCATCATCAGCGCCGTCGCCGCCCTGGGCTTCGAGTTCGAGGGCACCAAGGTGCGCCTCACCTCCAGCCTGGGCATCGCCCTGCTGCCGGAGCACGCCCGGCGGCCCGAGGAGTGGGTGGCCCGGGCCGACATCGCCATGTACGCCGCCAAGCACGCCGGCAAGAACGGCTGGCGCGTCTTCCGCGAGGAACTGGGCCAGTCCGCCTACATGCTGGCCCAGCTGTCCTGGGCCGAGCGCATCCAGGCGGCCCTGGAGCAGGACCTGTTCGAGCTGCACTTCCAGGGCATCTACACCACCGGCACCCCGGTGCTCTCCCACCTGGAAGTGCTGCTGCGCATGAAGGACCCGGAACACCCGGGCCAGTACCTGATGCCGGGCGAATTCATCCCGGCGGCGGAACGCAACGGCCGCATCCTGGACATCGACCGCTGGGTGCTGGCCGCCGGCATCCGCACCCTGGCCCGGCGCACCGACCTGCCGGGTCTGGCCATCAACATCTCGGGCCGCTCCTTCGACGACCCGGGTCTGCCCGACTACATCACCGGCCTGCTGGAAACCCACCGGGTGGCGCCCCAGCGCCTGCTGGTGGAGCTGACGGAAACCGCCGCCCTCTCCAACATGGCCGACACCCAGCGCTTCATCAGCCACATCCGCAGCATGGGCGGCTCGGTCTGCCTGGACGATTTCGGCGTCGGCTTTTCCTCCTTCGCCTACCTCAAGCACCTGGACGCCGACGTCATCAAGATCGACGGCATGTTCATCCGCAACCTGGTGCAAAGCCGGGAGGACCAGGTGTTCGTGCGGGCCATCATCGAAGTGGCCCGGGGCCTGGGCAAGAAGACGGTGGCCGAGTTCGTCGAGGACCGGGCCACCTACCTGCTGCTGGGCGAACTGGGGGTGGACCTGGCCCAGGGCTACCACCTCTCCCGGCCCCGCCCCGAACTGCCGGATCCGGCGGCCCCGCCGGCCGCTGCCTGAGCGCTCCGGCCCGCCATCCACGGCCGGTCGGCGGGGCGTCGGAACGGTGCCCCTTCTGCTAAAATCCTGGCTTTTGCGTCCTCAGCCAAGGAGTTTTCCGTGCAGATCGTTTGTCTTGACCTCGAAGGTGTGCTCGTTCCCGAAATCTGGATCGAATTCGCCGAACGCACGGGTATCCCCGAGCTGCGCCGCACCACCCGGGAAGAGCCGAACTACGACGTGCTGATGCAGTACCGCCTGGGCATCCTCAAGCAGCACGGCCTGGGCCTGCCGGACATCCAGAAGGTCATCGCCGAAATGGGCCCCCTGCCCGGCGCCAAGGAATTCGTCGAGTGGCTGCGCCCCCGCTTCCAGGTGGTGATCCTCTCCGACACCTTCTACGAATTCGCCATGCCCCTGATGCAGCAGCTGGGCTTCCCCACCCTGTTCTGCCACAAGCTGGAAGCGGACGCCCAGGGCTTCCTGGTGAACTACCACCTGCGCATGCCCAACCAGAAGCAGGAAGCGGTGAAGCGCTTCAAGGAACTGAACTTCAAGGTGATCGCCTCCGGCGACTCCTACAACGACACCACCATGCTCGGCGAAGCCCATGCCGGCATCCTCTTCTGCCCGCCGGAAAACGTCATCCGCGAGTTCCCCCAGTTCCCGGTGGTGAAGGATTACGAAGCCCTCAAGGGCGAGATCCTCAAGGCCAGCGAACGCATCTAAGGCCATCATGCATCGCCAGCGCTACTACACCCTGACCGCCTCCTGCCCCGACCGGGTGGGCATCGTCGCCAAGGTTTCCGGTTTCTTCGCCGCCCACCAGGGCTGGATTCTCGAAACCGCCCTCCACGCCGACGACACGGCGGGCCGCTACTTCATGCGCATCGAGGTGCGGGCCGACTCCCTGCCCTTCCACCTGGCCGAGCTGCGGGAGCGCTTCCGCCCCGTCGCCGAGGAACTGGGCATGGAGTGGAAGATCAGCGACAGCGCCGTGAAGAAGCGCGTGGTGGTGCTGGTTTCCAAGCAGGAGCACTGCCTCTACGACCTGCTCTCCCGCTGGCAGTCCAAGGAACTGGACATCGAGATTCCCTGCATCATCTCCAACCACGACACCTTCCGCGGTTTCGTCGAGTGGCACGGCATCCCCTTCCACCACATCCCGGTGACGGCGGACAACAAGGCTGCCGCCTACGCCGAAATCCAGCGCCTGTACGAGGAAGTGAAGGGCGACACCATGGTGCTGGCCCGCTACATGCAGATCCTCTCGCCCGAGCTGTGCGCCGCCTATCCGGGGCAGATCCTCAACATCCACCACAGCTTCCTGCCCAGCTTCGTCGGCGCCAAGCCCTACCACCAGGCCTACGAACGGGGCGTCAAGCTGATCGGCGCCACCTGCCACTACGTCACCGCCGACCTGGACCAGGGCCCCATCATCGACCAGGACGTGATCCGCATCGATCACTCCGACTCGGTGGAGGACATGGTGCGCTACGGCAAGGACATCGAAAAAACCGTGCTGGCCCGGGGCCTGCGCTACCACCTGGAAGACCGGGTGCTGGTGCACGGCAACAAGACGGTGGTGTTCCGCTGAACCGGGGTCGTTCCCGGACATGAAAAGGGCGCCGCGGCGCCCTTTTTCTTTGCCGCCGGAGCCACTGCAGGCGGATGGCCGGAAAGACGCATGCTTCTTGGACGACAGCCATGACATGACGCAAACACAGCATCCATGCGCTTTTCCGGGCATGCATGAAAACACCCCGGCACCAAAAACAACGGGCACCCGCAGGTGCCCGTTGCATGGAGGCGGAAGATTCCGCGTCTTACAGGTGGTAGGCGCTTTCGCCGTGGGAGGTGACGTCCAGACCTTCGCGCTCTTCCTCTTCGGGGACGCGCAGGCCGATGAACATGTCCACCAGCTTGTAGGCCACCAGGGAGACCACGGCGGACCAGATGATGGTGGTACCCACGCCGGTCAGCTGAATGATGACCTGGTCACCGATGGAGTACTCGGGGGCAACGGCGTTGGTGACGTAGTCCCAGATGCCGGTGCCGCCCAGGGAGGGAGCAGCAAAGACACCGGTCAGGACCGCACCCAGGATGCCGCCGACGCCATGGACACCGAACACGTCCAGGGAGTCATCGGCGCCCAGCAGGCGCTTCAGGCCATTGACGCCCCACAGGCAGACCACACCGGCCAGCAGGCCCAGCACCAGGGCACCGACCACGCCGACGAAGCCGGCGGCGGGAGTGATGGCCACCAGGCCGGCGACGGCACCGGAGGCAGCGCCCAGCATGGAGGGCTTGCCCTTGATCAGCCATTCGGCGAAGACCCAGGAAACGGTGGCGGCAGCGGTGGCGAGCCAGGTGTTGATGAAGGCCAGGGCGGAGGTGCCGTTGGCTTCCAGGGCGGAGCCGGCGTTGAAGCCGAACCAGCCGAACCACAGCAGGGAGGCGCCGATCATGGTCATGGTCAGGCTGTGGGGGGCCATGGATTCACGACCGTAGCCGATACGCTTGCCGATCAGGAAGGCACCCACCAGGCCGGCAACGGCGGCGTTGATGTGCACCACGGTACCGCCGGCAAAGTCCAGCGCACCCTTCTGGAAGAGGAAGCCGGCAGTGGCGCCCAGCTTCTCGGCGGCAGCGGCATCGACGTAACCGTCGGGACCGGCCCAGTACCAGACCATGTGAGCCATGGGCAGGTAGGAGAAGGAGAACCACAGGACCACGAACACCAGCAGGGCGGAGAACTTGATGCGCTCGGCGAAGGCACCGATGATCAGGCCGCAGGTGATGGCAGCGAAGGCGCCCTGGAAGACGATGTAGGCGAATTCGGGAACAGCCACGCCCTTGGAGAAGGTGGCAGCCAGGGACTCCGGCGTCACGCCCGACAGGAACAGCTTGTCCAGGCTACCGAAGAAGGCACTGCCTTCGGTGAAGGCCACGCTGTAGCCGTAGATGCACCACAGCACGGTGATCAGGGAGAACACCATGAACACCTGCATGAGCACGGACAGCATGTTCTTGGAGCGGACCAGACCGCCGTAGAACAGGGCCAGGCCGGGGATGCTCATGAGGATCACCAGGGCGGCGCAGACCATCAGCCAGGTGGTGTCACCCTTGTCCACCTTGGGGGCGGGGATTTCGGCAGCAGCAGCTTCAGCGGCCGGAGCGGGTGCTGCGACCGGAGCAGCAGCGGGAGCCGGCGCGGCTTCGGCAGCGGCAGCCACGGGGGCAGCGGGCTTGTCATCGGCAAAGGCCGGCGCGGCGGACAGGCCGACTACGCCGAACAGGGCCAGAACAGCAAGAAAGCGTTTCATTGTGTTCTCCCTCTTACAGAGCATCTTCACCGGTCTCACCGGTGCGGATGCGGATGACTTGTTCGACGTCGAAGACGAAGATCTTGCCGTCACCGATCTTGCCGGTGCTGGCAGACTTCTCGATGGCTTCGATGACCTGATCGAGCAGCTCGTTCTTCACGGCAGCCTCGATCTTCACCTTGGGCAGGAAATCCACAACGTACTCGGCACCGCGATACAGCTCGGTGTGCCCCTTTTGCCGACCGAACCCCTTGACCTCGGTGACGGTGATGCCCTGCACGCCGATGGCGGAAAGGGCTTCACGCACTTCGTCAAGCTTGAACGGCTTGATGATGGCGGTTACCAGTTTCATAGCTTTCTCCTGAAATGGCCCCGGGGATCGGGTCCCCGGGATGCCTAGGGAAGATGGAAGTTAGAAAGTCTTGGTGAAGGACAGCAGGGCACGGCCTTCGCCCAGATCCTTGTTGAAGGCGTTGCAGTACACCGGGGTGCTGTCGCCGCAGGCCTTGGCGTTGGTGGTCCAGTAGGACAGGCCGACGGTGCCGAAGCCCACATCCTTGGTCACGCCGACCTTGTAGTCGGTGTAGGAGGCGTCGTCGTTATTCTTGATCTTCTGGTGACCGACGTGGCCCAGCACGCCCCAGCCGTCGCCCAGGTCGTAGGCGGCGTTCAGTTCCAGGTAGCCGGAACCGCGGGTGTTGTCGGCGCCGTTGGAGCTGGTGAAACCGAAGATGTGGCTGGAGACCACGTGGGAGTACTTCAGGGTCAGCCACTTCCAGCCGATGGCGCCGTACAGTTCGGTGGTGTCGGCCTTGGTGTAGCCGTCCGGGTAGGTGCCGGGATAGTTGTAGCGCAGCACGCCCACGTCGTAGTTCCAGTCGCCGCCGGCGAAGGTGTTCTTGTAGCCGCCGTAGAGGTCGATCTCCAGGGAGGAGCTGACATCGCTGCGGCCGTCGCTCAGCCAGGACACGTTGGAACCCCAAACGCCGGCATACAGGCCGCTGGCGTGGGAGTAGTCGAAGCCGCCTTGCAGGGCGGGCTTGCGGTTGGTCTGGCCGATACCGCGGTAGATGTACTCGGAAGCCAGGGTCACGTTGGCGGTGAAGGTGTGTTCGGCGGGAGCGGCTTCTTCGGCCATGACGGTGGAAGAGGCGGCCAGGGCAGCCAGAACGGCGGTGGCGATGAGCGTCTTGCGCATAATTTGGACTCCTGTTTCGTTCGATGAAAATAAAAGCTTGCACAGACCGTTAGCACATGCCGTGCCAACTTTATTTTTAAGATAAATCAACAAAATAGGGAGCACCCCTAGCCCTCTTCCGCAGGAGGCGCACCGGGCTGGCGCACCATGACGGGGAGTTGCACCAAAGCAGTGCCACCCCATGGAAAAGCCGCCGCACGCCATCAAATGGCGCTATCGGCCCATGCTAAACTCGCCCCCGCAAGCGGATCGGAACATCCGCGCCCCCTTTGCCGCCGCCGTGCCGGCCCGACTGAACCTGTTGCGGAGTGCTCGCCATGCTCGACCCCAAAGTGTTTGAAGAATTTTCCGGCCGCCTGGCCAGCCTCCTGGCCGCCTCCCCGGCCGCCGACATCGAAAAGAACGTGAAGGCCATGCTCGGCGCCTTCTTCAGCAAACTGGACCTGGTCACCCGGGAAGAGTTTGACGTCCAGGCCCAGGTACTGGCCCGTACCCGGGACAAGCTGAAGGACCTGGAAGCCCGCATCGCCGCCCTGGAACAACAGGGCCGCTGAGCGCCGCCGCCTCTAGTCAAACGTCATCATCCCACCTACACTGCCCGGACACCACCCACCCCGCTCCTGACCCCGGCCCCCACCATGCCCCTCGCCCTCGTCCATAGCCGCGCCCTGGCAGGCATGGAAGCGCCGCCGGTGGCCGTGGAGGTGCACCTGGCCAACGGCCTGCCGGGTTTCACCCTGGTGGGCCTGCCGGAAGCGGAGGTGAAGGAGGCCCGGGACCGGGTGCGGGCCGCCCTCATCACCAGCGGCTTCGAGTTCCCGGCCAAGCGGGTCACGGTCAACCTGGCCCCGGCCGACCTGCCCAAGGAATCGGGCCGCTACGACCTGGCCATCGCCCTCGGCCTGCTGGCCGCCTCCGGCCAGATTCCCGCCGCCCGGCTGGACCAGTATGAATTCGTCGGCGAACTGTCCCTGTCCGGCGAACTGCGCCCGGTGCGCGGCGTCCTGCCCATGGCCCTGGCCGCCGCCCGGGCGGCACGGGCCTTCGTCCTACCCCTGGCCGACGGCGCCGAGGCTGCCTGGGTCCGCCGCGCCCATCCCGACACCTCCATCCTCCCCGCTGCCAGCCTGCTGGCGGTGTGCGCCCACCTGCACGGCCAGGAACTGCTGGCGGAACAGCCGGAACCGCCGCCGCCGGCGCCGGACGCCTACCCGGACCTGCGCGACGTCAAGGGCCAGGCCCAGGCCAAGCGGGCCCTGGAGATCGCCGCCGCCGGCGGCCATTCGCTCCTTTTCAGCGGCCCGCCCGGCACCGGCAAGTCCATGCTGGCGGCGCGCCTGCCCGGCCTGCTGCCGCCCATGAGCGAGGCGGAAGCCCTGGAATCGGCCGCCATCCTCTCCCTGGGGCGCCAGTTCCGCCCCGAGGCCTTCTCCCGCCGCGTCATGCGCAGCCCCCACCACACCTCCTCGGCCATCGCCCTGGTCGGCGGCGGGGCCCAGCCCCGGCCCGGGGAGATTTCCCTGGCCCACCACGGCGTGCTGTTCCTCGACGAACTGCCCGAGTTCGACCGCCGGGTCCTGGAGGCCCTGCGCGAACCCCTGGAAAGCGGCCACATCCATGTTTCCCGGGCCGCCTCCCGGGCCGATTTTCCTGCCCGCTTCCAGCTGGTGGCGGCCATGAATCCCTGTCCCTGCGGCTATCGGGGCCATCCCCGGCGGCTCTGCCGCTGCACCCCGGACCAGGTGGCCCGCTACCGGGGGCGCCTCTCCGGCCCCCTGCTGGACCGCATCGACCTGCTGCTGGAAGTGCCCGACCTGGGCGCCGAGGAACTGCAGGCCACCCCGGACGGGGAAAGTTCGGCCCAGGTGCGGCAGCGGGTGGTCCTGGCCCGGGAGCGGCAGTTGCAGCGCCAGGGCGTCTGCAACGCCCGGCTCGAGGGCAGCGAACTGGAGTACCATTGCCGGCCGGACGCCGACGGGGCAGCCCTGCTGCAACAGGCGGTACGCCGCCTCGACCTGTCGCCCCGGGCCTACCACCGGGTCCTGCGGGTGGCCCGCAGCATCGCCGACCTGGCCGCAGCGCCGCAGATCGGCGCCGCCCAGGTGGCCGAAGCCCTGCATTACCGCCGCAACGAAACTCCCGGCTGATTGCCTTGCCTGAAGGGCATGCCCCGGCGCCGGCCGGACCCGCCCCCTTGATTCCATTGAGCCGCCCTTGATTTCCTACCGCCTCCTCGCCGTCCTCCTGGCCACCCTGTCGGCCCTCGGCCCCTTTTCCATCGACACCTATCTGCCGGCCTTCCCGGAAATGGGCCAGAGCCTGGGGGCCACCCCGCTGCAGGTGCAGCAGACCCTCACCGCCTACCTCCTGCCCTTTGCCATCATGACCCTGTGGCACGGCGCCCTCTCCGACGCCCTCGGGCGCCGCCGGGTGATCCTGTGGGCCCTGGCGCTGTTCGGCCTGGCCTCCGTCGGCTGCACCCTGGCCACCAGCATCGAGCAGCTGTGGTTCTTCCGTGCCCTGCAGGGCATGACCGCCGGCGCCGGCATCGTGGTGGGCCGCGCCGTGGTGCGGGACGTCTTCCAGGGGGCCGAGGCCCAGCGTCTGATGGCCCACGTGGCCATCATGTTCGCCCTGGCGCCGGCCATCGCCCCCATCATCGGCGGCTGGCTGCACGTGGCCTTCGGCTGGCGCTCCATCTTCCTGTTCCTGGTCCTGGCCACGGCCCTGCTGCTGGCCGCCTGCTGGCGCTGGCTGCCCGAGACCCTGGCCCCGGAAACCCGCCAGCCCCTGCATCCGGGCTACCTGATGGGCGCCTACCGGGCCGTGCTCACCTCCCCGGGCTTCCTCAGCGCCTCCCTGGCCATCTCCTTCAACTTCCTCGGCTTCTTCATCTACGTCATGTCGGCCCCGGTGTTCCTCATGCAGCACCTGGGCCGTTCGGAAACCGAGTTCTACTGGCTCTTCGGCCCGGCCATGGCCGGTCTCATGGGCGGTTCCTGGATCTCCGGCCACCTGGCCGGGCGCATCACGCCCCGGGCCACGGCCCTGGCCGGCTACGTCCTGATGGGCCTGGGCGCCGCCATCAACCTGGCGGTCAGCTTCGGCCTGCCGCCGGGCATTCCCTGGAGCGTGGTCCATCTGCTGGTGTACAACGTCGGCATGGCCATGGCCATGCCCTGCCTGACCCTGATGGCCCTGGACCTGTTCCCCCGGCAACGGGGCCTGGCCGCCTCCTGCCAGACCTTCCTGCAGGCCGGCATGAACACCGTGGCGGCGGCCCTGCTGGCGCCCCTGCTGTGGGACACCACCCGCCACCTGGCCCTGGGCTCGACCCTGCTGCTGGCCCTGGGCCTGGCCTGCACCCTGCTGCACCTGGGCCTGCCCCGCCGGACGCCAGCCATCTGACATTTTCCCGGGGGCCGCCGCTATACTGGAACTCCTTCACGGCCGGTTCCAATCATGGGTGCAGCCCCGTCCAGACAGAACGAATCCACCATCCGCCGCAGCCTGCTGATCCGGGTGGCGGCCCTGGTCTTCGTTTCCATCGCCCTTTTTTCCTTCGGCCTCTACGGCCTCATCATCCGGCCCACGGTGCACGACCTGGCCGCCCGGGAGATGCGGGGTGCCGTCGAAGCCATGCAGAGCCGCATCTCCCAGAAGGTGGGGCAGGTCGAGTACGTGGCCCGCATCGCCCGCACCTGGGGCGAAAACGGCGAGCTGGACCTGGACGACGTGCGCGCTTTCAACCAGCGCTTCATGCCCATGCTGCGCAATTCCCCGGTCATTTCCTCGGTCATCTTCGCCGACAACCAGGGCCGGGAAATCCTCCTGCTGCAACGCCCCGACGGCGCCTGGAACAACCGCATCACCGACGTGCAGCGGCACGGCAAGGAAGTGCGCTGGATGGCGTGGCAGGACGAACGCACCCTGCTTTCCGACGAGCGGGTCGTCAAGGACTACGATCCGCGCCAGCGCCCCTGGCATCGCGGCGCCCTGGCCCTGGAGCGGGACGATGACCTGCACTGGACCCAGCCCTACACCTTCTTCACCGCCCAGCAGCCCGGCATCACCCTGTCCACCCGCTGGCGCCGCGGCGGCGAGACCTATGTGATCGCCTTCGACGTGCTGCTGGCCGACCTTTCCCGCTTCACCGGCAGCCTCAGCGTCGGCGACCACGGCCACGCCGCCGTCCTCACCAACGACGGCCTGCTGCTGGCCCTGCCGCGCCACCCGGGCTACAGCAGCGACGACCAGGTGCGCCAGGCCCTGCTGCAGCCGGCGGCCAAGTCCCCGGTGGAATCCCTGCGCCTGGCGGTGGAGCACTGGGAGCAGAACGGCCGCGGCGCCTTCTTCGCCACCCTGGGCAGGGAACAATGGATCACCAGCGTCCAGCCCCACCGGCTGCAGGACCAGCAACTCTGGCTGGTGGCCCAGGCGCCCCTGTGGGATTTCATTCCCGGCGCCCTGCGGGACGTGCTGCTGCTGGCGGTGCTGGCGGTGCTGGCCCTGGGCCTGGGGGTGGTGATGGCGGCCCGCCTGGCGCGCCGCGTCGCCGTGCCCCTGGACATCCTGGCCGGGGACAGCGAACGCATCGGCGCCCTGGATTTCTCGCCGCGCCAGTACCGGCGCACCGGCTGGCGCGAAATCGACCGTCTCGCCGCGGCCCAGGAGCACATGCGGGAAACCCTGCAGGACGCCACCCTGCGCCTGGAGGAACGGGTCGAGCAGCGCACCCGGGAACTGGCCGACGCCCGGGAGGAATCGTCGCGGCAGCTGGTGTTGCTGCAGGCCATCATGGACAGCATGCCCAACCCGGTCTTCTTCAAGGATGCAGAAGGCCGCTTCCTCGGCTGCAACCGGGCCTACGAGGACACCTTCGGCGTCGGCCGCGGCCAGATCGTCGGCAAGACGGTGCGGCAACTGCCCTTCCTTTCCGAGGAGGAAAAGCAGGAGCTGCAGGCCGTCTCCGAGGCCATCATCCGGGACGGCATCATGATGCACCGGGAACTGCAGTTGCCCTTCGCCGACGGCCTGCGCCACGACACCCTCTACTGGGCCAACGGCTTTAGCCGAGAGGACGGCACGCCCGGCGGCATGGTGGGCGTGGTGGTGGACATCTCCGAACGCAAGCTGATGGAGGAGGAGCTGCGCCGGGCCCGGGCCACGGCCGAGGAGGCGACGGAGGCCAAGTCCCTGTTCCTGGCCAACATGAGCCACGAAATCCGCACCCCCATGAACGCCATCATCGGCATGGCCCACCTGGCCATGAAGACCGAGCTGACGCCGAAACAGCGGGACTACGTGGGCAAGATCCACAACGCCGCCATCTCCCTGCTGGGCATCATCAACGACATCCTGGACTTCTCCAAGATCGAGGCCGGCAAGCTGTCCCTGGAAAACGTGCCCTTCAGCCTGGAGGACGTGCTCGACAACGTCTCCGGCCTGCTCGGGCTGAAGGCCAACGAAAAGGGCCTGGAGCTGCTTTTCAACGTCAATGCGGGCACCCCGGCCGGCCTGGTGGGGGACCCCCTGCGCCTGAACCAGATCCTGACCAACCTGGTCTCCAACGCCATCAAATTCACCGAGCGGGGCCAGATCACCCTCACCGCCCGGCCGGTGGACCAGGCCGGAGACCGGGTCAAGCTGCAGTTCTGGATCGAGGATACGGGCATCGGCATGAGCCGGGAGCAGCTGCTGCACCTGTTCCAGGCCTTCACCCAGGCCGACGGCTCCACCACCCGCAAGTACGGCGGCACCGGCCTCGGCCTTTCCATCTCCCGCCGCCTGGTGGAAATGATGGGCGGCACCATCTGGGCCGACTCGACCCTGGGGGAGGGCAGCACCTTCTGCTTCACCGCCTGGTTCGGCCGTGCCGAGGAACTGGCCCGGCCCCGCACCCTGCCCGCCTCCCTGGCCGGCCTGCGGGTGCTGGTGGCGGACGACAACGGCGCCGCCCGGGAAATCCTCGGCGAAGCCCTGCGCCACCTGGACCTGCGCCCCGACCTGGTGGCCTCCGGCGCCGAGGCCCTGGCCCAGCTGACCGAGATGCAGGGCGGCGCCGACCCCTACCGGGTGCTGTTCCTCGACTGGCAGATGCCCGACCTGGACGGTGTCAGCACCCTGCACAAGCTGCAGCAGGCCCTGCCCCAGGCCCAATGGCCCCGGGTGGTGATGGTGACGGCCTACGACCAGGAGGAACTGCGGCGCCAGACGGAGAACCTGGGCATCTGCGGCATCCTGGTGAAGCCGGTGAGCGCCTCCACCCTGTTCGACGTCCTGGTCAGCCTGGTGGACACGGACAACGCCCCGGCCACGCCCCTGCACATCGCCGCCCCCCAGACCCGCATCGACGGCATGCGCATCCTGCTGGCCGAAGACAACGAGATCAACCAGCAGATCGCCGTGGAACTGCTGCAATCCATGGGCGCCCAGGTGACGGTGGCCGGCGACGGCCTGCAGGCGGTGGAACTGCTGGAACGCTCCCCGGACGACAGCTTCGACCTGGTCCTGATGGACCTGCAGATGCCCCACCTGGACGGCTACGACGCCACCGAGCGGCTGCGCTGCCAGCAACGCTTCGTCCACCTGCCGATCCTGGCCATGACCGCCCACGCCATGCCGGAGGAGCGGGAGCGCTGCCTGGCCATCGGCATGAATGACCATCTGGCCAAGCCCATCGATCCCACCGCCCTGGCCGCCACCCTGGCCCGCTGGTACGAGGAACGGCCGGGAACCTCGGCGCCGGCGCCAACCCCCGCCAAGGATGCGACGGACGCACTGCCCCCCATCCCCGGCGTGAACACGACCCAGGGCCTGGCCCGCATGGCCGGCAACCAGGCCCTCTACCGGCGCCTGCTGCTGCGCTTCGTGGACACCCAGACCGCCACGGGGGAGCACATCCGCCAGGCCCTGGCCGACGGCGACATCACGGCGGCCGAACACCTGGCCCACACCCTCAAGGGCGTCGCCGGCAACATCGGCGCCGAAGTGCTGCAGCAGAAGGCCACGGCCCTGGACCAGGCCCTGCGCCGCAACGACGGCCAGGGGCAGAAACTGGAGTCCCTGCGGCAACGCCTGGCGGAAGAGCTGGCGGCCGTCACCGGGGCCATCGCCGCCGCCCTGGCGGAAGAGGGCGGCCCGGCGCCGACCCAGGCTGCCCCCCTGGATGCGGATCAGCGCCACCGGGCCCGCCAGCTGCTGGCCGAGCTGGCGGAACAGCTGGAAGCCAGCGAAATCCACGCCGGCCAGCTGTTCCGGGAAAGCCGCGCCCTCCTGGCCGGGCTGCTGCCGCCGGCGGACCTGACGGGTCTGGAAAAGGCCATTGCCGATTATGATTACGACCGGGCCCTCAACATCGCCCGGGCCCATCTCTAGGGAGGGATGCCATGAGCCTCAATCTGGACTTCACGACCCGGCCCGTGATCCTGGTGGTGGACGACACCCCGGACAACCTGACCCTGATGGCCGAGCTGCTGCAGGACCGCTACGCCATCAAGGTGGCCAACAACGGAGAGCGGGCCCTGCGGGTGGCCGCCGGCACGCCGCCGCCGGACCTGATCCTGCTCGACATCATGATGCCGGACATGGACGGCCTGGAAGTGGCCCGGCGCCTGCGGGCCGACCCGGCCACCCGGGACATTCCCTTCATCTTCCTCACCGCCCGCAGTCAGATCGAGGACGAGCGCCAGGGCTTCGAGCTGGGCGCGGTGGACTACATCACCAAGCCGGTGAGCCCGCCCATCCTCCTCGCCCGGGTGCACACCCACCTCACCCTGAAGGCCGCCAAGGATTTCCTCAAGGACCAGAACGCCTACCTGGAGAGCGAGGTGCAGCGCCGCACCCAGGAGGTCTCCATGATCCAGGACGTGACCATCATGGCCATGGCCTCCCTGGCGGAAACCCGGGACAACGAAACCGGCAACCACATCCGCCGCACCCAGAACTACGTGCGCATCCTGGCCCGACAGCTGCAGGGCCACCCCCGCTTCGCCGCCTTCCTCAGCGACGCCAACATCGAGCTGCTGTACAAGTCCGCGCCCCTGCACGACATCGGCAAGGTGGGCATTCCCGACCGCATCCTGCTCAAGCCGGGCAAGCTGACCCCGGAAGAGTTCGAGATCATGAAGACCCACACCACCCTGGGCCGGGACGCCATCCTCCACGCCGAAGTGCGGCTCAACTCGCCCAACACCTTCCTCCGCTTCGCCCGGGACATCGCCTATGCGCACCAGGAGAAATGGGACGGCAGCGGCTACCCCCTGGGCCTGCGGGGCGACGAGATTCCGGTGGCGGCCCGGCTCATGGCGGTGGCCGACGTCTACGACGCCCTCATCAGCCGCCGGGTGTACAAGCCCCCCTTCCCCCATGAGCAGGCGGTGCAGATCATCAGCGAAGGGCGCGGCAAGCACTTCGATCCGGACATGGTGGACGCCTTCCTCCAGGTGGCCGAGGATTTCCGCAGCATCGCCGCCACCTTCGCCGACACCGAAGGCGACGCCCAGCTGGAGGCGGAGCGGGTGCGCCAGCAATTCACCGAGGCCGCCCCGTGAAGGGCCATCCCCTGGCCGTCCTGGCCCTGCTTTTGGGCCTCTCCCTGGCGGGCTGCGACTACCTGGCCCTGCAGGACCTGAAACCCGGCACCTCCACCGACCTGGAAGTGCGGGACCGCTTCGGCACCCCCGCCATGGAATGGCACAACGAGGACGGCAGCCTGACCTGGGAATATCCCCGGGGCCCGGCCGGGGTGGACACCTACATGATCACCCTGGGCCCCGACCGCATCCTGCGCTCGGTGGAACAGGTGCTGACCGAGGCCAACTTCGCCCGCATCGAAAAGGGCATGAGCCAGGAGCAGGTGCGGCGCATCCTGGGCCGGCCGGGCAGCATCAACCACTTTCCCCTGAAGCCGGAAACCGTGTGGGACTGGCGCATCGCCGGTATCCCCGCCAGCGACGAAACCCACTTCCACGTGCACTTCGGTGCGGACGGCCGGGTCAGCGGCACCTCCCGGCGGGTGGAAGCGAAGGCCTGAAGTCGCCGATCGGCACGGAGCCCCCTGTTTTTTATCAAGTTTTGCTTGGCAGCGGGGGCCGCAAAAAGTAAACTTGCGACCCTGCCGAGGAGCGCTGCGACCCGACCGGTTTTTTCCGGACTCCGGGCCAGGCTCGGCAACGATCAACGGCGCTCGCAAACCCCCGAAATGGTTTGTGGCGCCGTTTGCTTTTCCAGCATGCAAAGTGGCGGCGCCCGGCCGGTGAATACTGAAACGCCGAGGTAATCCATGCAGCCCGACCGCAGCTCCGAACTCTCCGCCCTTCTCCAGCAGCGCCTCCTGATCCTGGACGGCGCCATGGGCACCATGATCCAGCGCCACGGGCTGACCGAGAAGGACTACCGCGGCACCCGCTTCGCCGACCACGCCCACGACCTGAAGGGCAACAACGACCTGCTGCTGCTGACCCGCCCCGAGGTCATCCGCGGCATCCACGCCGAATACCTGGCGGCCGGCGCCGATATCCTGGAAACCAACACCTTCAACGCCACCAAGGTGTCCCAGGCCGACTACAAGCTGGAAGCCATCGTCTACGAACTGAACGTGGCCGGCGCCAGGCTGGCCCGGGAAGTGTGCGACGAATTCACGGCAAAGAACCCGGCCAAACCCCGCTTCGTCGCCGGGGTGCTCGGCCCCACCAGCCGCACCGCCTCCATCTCTCCGGACGTGAACGATCCCGGCTACCGCAACGTCACCTTCGACGAGCTGGTGGAAAACTACCTGGAAGCCATCCGCGGCCTCACCGACGGCGGCGCCGACATCCTGCTGGTGGAGACGGTGTTCGACACCCTCAACGCCAAGGCCGCCCTGTTCGCCATCGAGACCTTCTTCGACAAGGTGGGCCGCCGCTGGCCGGTGATGATCTCCGGCACCATCACCGACGCCTCCGGCCGGACCCTCTCGGGCCAGACCGCCGAGGCCTTCTGGAACTCGCTGAACCACATCAAGCCCCTCTCCTTCGGCCTCAACTGTGCCCTCGGCGCCAAGGAACTGCGCCAGTACGTGGAGGAGCTGTCCCGGGTGTGCGACTGCTTCGTCTCCGCCCACCCCAACGCCGGCCTGCCCAACGCCTTCGGCGGCTACGACGAGACCCCGGAGCAGCTGGCCGAGGAAATCGCCGACTGGGCCAGGCACGGCTTCGTGAACATCGTCGGCGGCTGCTGCGGCACATCGCCGGACCACATCGCCGCCATCGCCAAGATGGTGGCCGGCATCGCCCCCCGGGCCATTCCGGCGATCGAGCCCCAGCTGCGCCTTTCCGGCCTGGAACCCTTCAACGTCGGCCCCGACAGCCTCTATGTGAACGTGGGCGAGCGCACCAACGTCACCGGCTCCAAGGCCTTCGCCCGCATGATCCTGGAAGGCCGCTACGACGATGCCCTGGCCGTGGCCCGGCAGCAGGTGGAGAACGGCGCCCAGGTCATCGACATCAACATGGACGAGGCCATGCTGGATTCCGTGGCCGCCATGGAGAAGTTCCTCAAGCTGATCGCCTCGGAACCGGATATTTCCCGGGTGCCTATCATGCTCGACTCCTCCAAGTGGGAGGTAATCGAGACCGGCCTCAAGTGCATCCAGGGCAAGGGCATCGTGAACTCCATTTCCATGAAGGAAGGGGAGGCCAAGTTCCTGGAACAGGCCAAGCTGGCCCGCCGCTACGGCGCCGCCGTCATCGTCATGGCCTTCGACGAGAAGGGCCAGGCCGACACCTACGCGCGCAAGACCGAGATCTGCAAGCGGGCCTACGACCTGCTCGTCGGTATCGGTTTCCCGGCCCAGGACATCATCTTCGACCCCAACATCTTCGCCATCGCCACGGGCATCGAGGAGCACGACAACTACGCGGTGGACTTCATCAACGCCACCCGCTGGATTCGTGAAAACCTGCCCCACGCCCAGATTTCCGGCGGCGTCTCCAACGTCTCCTTCTCCTTCCGCGGCAACGACCCGGTGCGGGAAGCCATCCACACCGTCTTCCTCTACCACGCCATCCAGGCCGGCATGACCATGGGCATCGTCAACGCCGGCATGCTCGGCGTGTACGACGACCTGGAACCGGAACTGCGGCAGAAGGTGGAAGACGTGGTGCTCAACCGCCACCCCGGCGCCGGCGAAGCATTGGTGGAATTCGCCCAGACCGTGAAGGAAGGCAAGGCCAAGGACACGGGGCCGGACCTCACCTGGCGCACCCTGCCGGTGGAAAAACGCCTGGAGCACGCCCTGGTCAAGGGCATCACCGAATTCGTGGTGGCCGACACCGAGGAAGTGCGGGCCGCCCTGGCTGCCGCCGGCAAGCCGCCCCTGGCCGTCATCGAAGGCCCCCTGATGAACGGCATGAACACCGTGGGCGACCTCTTCGGCGCCGGCAAGATGTTCCTGCCCCAGGTGGTGAAGTCCGCCCGGGTGATGAAGCAGGCCGTGGCCCACCTCATTCCCTACATCGAGGAAGAGAAGGCCCGCACCGGCGCCTCCTCCAAGGGCAAGATCGTCATCGCCACGGTCAAGGGCGACGTGCACGACATCGGCAAGAACATCGTCGGCGTGGTGCTGGGCTGCAACGGCTACGACGTGGTGGACCTGGGGGTGATGGTGCCCACCGAGAAAATCCTGCACGCCGCCAAGGAACACGGCGCCCAGGCCATTGGCCTCTCCGGTCTCATCACCCCGTCTCTTGAAGAGATGAGCCACGTCGCTTCCGAAATGCAGCGCCAGGGCTTCAACGTGCCCCTGCTCATCGGCGGCGCCACCACCAGCCGGGCCCACACCGCCATCAAGATCGCCCCCAACTACCAGGCGCCGGTGGTCTATGTGCCGGATGCCTCCCGGGCCGTGGGCGTGGTCACCAGCCTGCTCTCGGAAGGCCAACGGGAGAGCTACGCCGCCGAGGTGGCCGCCGACTACGCCAACATCCGCCAGCAGCACGCCGGCAAGAAGGGCAGCGCCATGGTCACCCTGGCCGAAGCCCGGGCCAACCGCCTGGCCTGGGATGCCACCCTGGTGCCGACGGTACCGCAGAAGCTGGGCCTGCAGGTGCTGCAGGACATCGACCTGGCCACCCTGGCCGAGTACATCGACTGGGGCCCCTTCTTCCAGACCTGGGACCTGGCCGGCCGCTTCCCCGCCATCCTCGACGATGCGGTGGTGGGCGAAACCGCCCGGGGCGTCTACGCCGACGCCCAGGCCATGCTCAAGCAGATCATCGAGGAGAAGTGGCTCCGGGCCGGCGCCGTCTTCGGCCTGTGGCCGGCCAATGCGGTCGGCGACGACATCGTCTTCTACGCCGACGAGCAGCGCAGCGCGCCGGTGCTGACCTGGCACGGCATCCGCCAGCAGCACAAGCGGCCCGAGGACAAGGCCAACCTGTGCCTCTCCGACTACGTGGCGCCCAAGGAAAGCGGCGTCGCCGACTATGCCGGCGCCTTCGCCGTCACCGCCGGCCTGGGCATCGAGCAGAAGCTGGCGGAATTCGAGGCGGCCCACGACGACTACAAGTCCATCATGCTCAAGTCCCTGGCCGACCGCCTGGCCGAAGCCTGCGCCGAGTGGCTGCACCAGAAGGTGCGCAAGGAGGACTGGGGCTACGCCGCCGACGAGCAGCTCTCCAACGAGCAGCTGATCAAGGAAGAATACCGCGGCATCCGCCCGGCCCCCGGCTACCCGGCCTGTCCCGACCACACCGCCAAGGGCGGCCTGTTCCAGCTGCTGCAGCCGGAAGCCAACATCGGCATGGGCCTCACCGAGAGCTACGCCATGACGCCGGCGGCGGCCGTTTCCGGCTTCTTCCTGGCCCACCCCCAGGCCCAGTACTTCGCCATCCAGAAGATCGGCCAGGACCAGCTGGAAGACTGGGCCGGCCGGGCCGGCTTCACCCTGGAGCAGGCCAAGCGCTGGCTGGCGCCCAACCTGTAACGGCACCTGCCCCCGGGGGCAGGAGGGACGCCACTCTCCGGCATGGCATGGCCGGGAAGCCCGTCTTTCCTGCCTCCCGGACCACCCCCTTCCCAGCGCGGCCCGCCCTTCCCGGCGGGCCGTTCTGCTTTTGCTGCACCGCCAGACCACGGGCATTTTCTTGGTGCCATAATGAAATCGCCATGGCGTCTCCCCATGGGGTGCCGCCGGGCCAGATTGCCGGGGGCAGCGCACATTCCTTTAACAAGCCTCCCGGACTCCAACCAAAAATAACGAGGAGGTTCCAATGAATCAAAAACTGGCATACGTCACGGGGGGAATGGGCGGCATCGGCACCGCCATCTGCCAGCGCCTGCACAAGGACGGTTTCAAGGTCGTCGCCGGCTGCGGCCCCACCCGGGACTACAAGCAGTGGCTGGAGGAACAGAAAGCCCTGGGCTACACCTTCTACGCCAGCGCCGGCAACGTGGGCGACTGGGATTCCACGGTGGAGGCCTTCGCCAAGGTCAAGGCCGAGCACGGCCCGGTGGCGGTGCTGGTGAACAACGCCGGCATCACCAAGGACGGCCAGTTCCGCAAGATGAGCAAGGCGGACTGGGATGCGGTGCTGTCCACCAACCTGGACAGCCTTTTCAACGTCACCAAGCAGGTCATCGAGGACATGATCGAGGCCAATTTCGGCCGCATCATCAACATCTCCTCGGTGAACGGCCAGAAGGGCCAGTTCGGCCAGGTGAACTACTCCACCGCCAAGGCCGGCATTCACGGCTTCACCATGGCCCTGGCCCAGGAGGTGGCAGGCAAGGGCGTCACGGTTAACACCGTCAGCCCCGGCTACATCGGCACCGACATGGTCCGCGCCATCCGCCCCGAGGTGCTGGAGAAGATCGTCGCCACGGTGCCGGTGAAGCGCCTGGGCGAACCCTCCGAGATCGCCTCCATGGTGGCCTGGCTGGCCTCCGACGAGGGCGGCTACGCCACCGGCGCCGACTTCTCGGTGAACGGCGGCCTACACATGGGCTAAGGCCGGCATCGTTGCAGCCTAAGGCCGGCCCGTCCCTCCGGGGGCGGGCCGGCTTTTTTTCGCCCGGCAATGAGTTGTTACCTGAATTTACCGGATACGGCATGGACGCCCCCGGCTCATGGTGGTTTCATATAAAGAAACAAAGCCGCTCGATATCGTCATGAAAAACATCAAGCTCACCCTGTGGGGCCTGTTCCTGGGCCTGTCCGCCCTCTGGCTGCTGGCCGACAGCCTGCTGCCTGCCCCCTTCACCTACTTTTCCTTCCGCGGCGTCTTCGTCCAGTACACCGGCCTCCTGCTCATGGGCGCCATGAGCCTGGCCATGATCCTGGCGGCCCGGCCCAAATGGCTGGAGCCCCGCCTCAACGGCCTGGACAAGATGTACCGCCTGCACAAATGGCTGGGCATCAGCACCCTGGTGCTGGGCGTCATCCACTGGTGGTGGGCCCAGGGCACCAAGTGGATGGTGGGCTGGGGCTGGCTGGTCAAGCCGGCGCGCAAGGGCGCCGGCCCGGGCGGTCCCGGCGGCCCCGGCATGGGCGCGGACACCCTGGCCGAATGGCTGCGCAGCCAGCGGGGCCTGGCGGAGAACATCGGCGAATGGGCCTTCTACGCCGCCGTGGTGCTGCTGGTGCTGGCCCTGGTCAAGCGCTTCCCCTACCACCGCTTCGTGCAGACCCACAAATGGCTGGCAGCCCTCTACCTGCTGCTGGTGTACCACGCCCTGATCCTGTTCAAGGCCGAATACTGGAGCCAGCCGGTGGGCTGGGCCCTGGCCCTGCTGCTGCTCGGCGGCACGGTGGCGGCCTGGCTGGTGCTGTCCCGCCGGGTCGGCGCCGGGCGCAAGGTTGCGGGACGCATCGAAAGCCTCACCTACTACCCGGAACTGCAGGTGCTGGAAACGGCGATCCAGCTGGAGCCCGGCTGGGCCGGCCACACCGCCGGCCAGTTCGCCTTCGCCACCTCGGACCAGGGGGAGGGCGCCCATCCCTACACCATCGCCTCGGCCTGGGAGCCGGAAAGCCGGCGCATCGTATTCATCACCAAGGCCCTGGGCGACCACACCAGCCGCCTCCGGGAAAAGCTCAAGGTGGGCGCCGGCGTGGTCGTCGAAGGCCCCTACGGCTGCTTCGACTTCAACGACCGGCAGCCCCTGCAGATCTGGATCGGCGCCGGCATCGGCATCACTCCCTTCATCGCCCGCATGAAGCAGCTGGCCGCCCGGCCCGGGCAGCAGAGCATCCACCTGTTCCACCCCACGGCGGAATACTCGGAGGCCGCCATCGCCAAGCTGCGGGCCGATGCCGCCGCCGCGGGGGTGCATCTGCACCTGCTGGTGAGCCCCCGGGACGGCCTGCTGGATGGGGAACGCATCCGCCAGGCCGTGCCCGACTGGCGCCAGGCCAGCCTGTGGTTCTGCGGCCCGCCCGCCTTCGGCCAGGCCCTGCGGCAGGATTTCCAGGCCCAGGGCATGGCGGCGGAACGCTTCCACCAGGAACTGTTCCAAATGCGCTGAGGCCCCGAGGGACGGGCGGAAGGGAATTGGTCATCAAAAAGCCTTCCAGCCCGCCTACAATAGCGGTTTGATCCTCAGCACACTGCGCACGCACACGGAATTCGCCATGACTTTCAAGGTATTCATCGACGGCCGCCACGGCACCACCGGTCTCAAGATCGACGAGCGGCTCTCCATCCGCCCGGAAATCGAAATCCTCACCATCCCCGAGGACAAGCGCAAGGACCCGGCGGTCAAGGCCGAGTACATCAACAGCGCCGACGTGGTCTTCCTCTGCCTGCCCGATGCCGCCTCCCGGGAATCCGTGGCCCTGCTGGCCCCGGGCAACACCAGGACCCGCTTCCTCGACGCCTCCACCGCCCACCGCACCAACCCGGACTGGGTGTACGGCCTGCCCGAACTCAACGGCGGCCAGCGCGAGCGCGTCGCCAAGGCCCAGAAGGTGGCCGTGCCCGGCTGCCACGCCAGCGGCTTCATCATGCTCATGGCGCCCCTGGTGGCCGGCGGCATCGTGCCCAAGGACTACCCGGTCAGCACCTACTCCATCACCGGCTACAGCGGCGGTGGCAAGGAAATGATCGCCAGCTACGAAGAGCCCGCCAGCCTGCCGGACGCCATGAAGAGCCCGCGCTTCTACGCCCTCGGCCTCACCCACAAGCACCTGCCGGAAATGCAGATGCAGACCGGCCTGGCACACCAGCCCCTGTTCACCCCCATCGTCGGCAACTTCGCCCAGGGCATGGTGGTGGCGGTGCCCCTGCTGCCCCGGATGCTCGGCAAAAAGGTCACCCCGGCCGACCTGCAAGCCTTCTACAGCGAGTACTACGCCGGCGAAGTGTTCGTGAAGGTGATGCCCCTGGATGCCGCCCCGGTGCTGGACAACGGCTTCCTGCCGGCCACCGCCTGCAACGACACCAACCGGGCCGAGATTTTCGTCTTCGGCCACGGCGAGCAGATCCTGGTGGCCTCCCGCTTCGACAACCTGGGCAAGGGCGCCTCCGGTGCTGCCATCCAGTGCATGAACCTGATGCTGGGCGTGGACGAGGCAACCGGCCTGGCCGTTTAAGCAGCGCCCATCGCACCAACGAAAAGGCCGGCCCGGGCAATCCGGGCCGGCCTTTTCTTTTATGCCAAGGCTCAATCAAGTGATCCAATTTGATTGACGAAAGCGCTCCGGAATCGGGCAGCCTCGGTGCTAGTCTTGGCTCATCACTTCGACCGAGCACCAGCATGGACCAAGACCGCCTCCCAGTACGCCAACGCCTTATCAGCGCCGCCCTGGAGCGCTTCCTCGCCGATGACTACCACCGCGTCACTACCCGTCAGATCGCCGAACAGGCAGGCGCCAACGTTTCCATGATCCGCTACTACTTCGGCAGCAAGGAAGGGCTTTACGAAGAGATGATCCGGGAAAGCCTGGCCCCCTTGCTGGAGGTGCTGGATGGCCCCCTGTTCGACGCAGTGGACGGCTTCGGCAGTCTGCTCCGGCTGTACTACGACACCATGGCCGGCCAGCCCCAGTTTCCCAAGCTGATCCTCAAGGTCCTGGCGCTCAACCAGGGCCCCGGCCGTCGCTTCATCCAGCAGCTGCTGGAACGGGGCCGCAACCGGGGCTCCCGGCGGGTGGAAGGGCTCAAGGCCAGTGGCCAGGTGGATGCCGGCACGGACCCGGACATCCTGCGCCTGGCCTTCGTCAGCCTGGCCATGACGCCCATGCTGCTCAAGGACATTTTCGAGGAGCAGATGGAACGGCCCATGGATGGCGAATTTCTCGCCCGCCTGGCCGATTTCAACGGCCATCTTTTTACCGCCGGACTCAAGCCCGCCGCCGACTGAGGATCCCCGCCATGACCTACCAGCGCCACGCCGGAGCCGTACGCCGTTTCGGCCGCCTCATGCGCTTCGCCAGCCGGGTGCAGCAATGGCCGACACGCCTCACCCCGGCCCCGTTCCGCCTGCTGCAGATCGGCTCGGCCTTCTGGCAGTCCCGCGCCCTCTACGCCGCCGCTCGCCTGGATATTGCCACCCGGCTCGGGGAGGAAACCCTGACGGCGGAGGAGATCGCCTCGCGCATCGCAGCCGATGGGGATGCCATCGCCCGCTTGCTGCGGCTGCTGGCAGCCCTGGGAGTGTTCCGCGAAACGGCGCCCCGCCGCTTCGCCAACAACGAACTGTCCGGCTGGTTGCGCCGGGATCACCCGCGGAACCTCAGGGCCATGATCCTCCTGCACAACGATCCGGCCATGTGCCGCCCCTGGTATGAATCCCTGGAAGAAGGTCTACGCGAGGGTAGGGCGCCCTTCGCCCTCAGCCACGGTCAGGAGCTCTTTCCCTATCTGACGGACCATCCCGAACTGGAGCGCTTGTTCGCCGACGCCATGGATAGCGTGGAAGCCCTGAGCGGCGACAGCTTTGCCACTGACTTTGACTGGAGCCGCTTCCATCACCTGATCGACCTGGGGGGAGCCCGCGGCAGCAAGGCCCGCACCATCCTGCGCCACCACCCCCGGCTGCGGGCCACGGTAGTGGAGCGGCCCAGCGTGGTGGCCGAGGCCCGGCAGCATCGGGAAGGCGATGCAGAAGCGGAGCGCCTGACCTTCCTGGCCGCCGACCTGCAAAGTTACCAGCCGCCGCCGGCCGGCCCCGGCGATGTCTTCCTCCTCGCCGCCGTGCTGCATTGCCTGGACGATGCCGAGGCCGCTGCCGTGCTCGGGCGCGTGGCCGCCGCCGGCGCCCCCGTGGTCGTTCTGGAACAGGTGTTGCCGGAACAGGGGGCCGACCTGGCCGCCGCCTCCTTCGACATGCAAATGTTCATGGGCACCCGGGGGCGGGAGCGCACCCAGGCGGAATGGCAAGCCCTGGCCGTGAAAGCCGGGGTGGTGCTGGAAGAAATCGTGGCCCTGCGCAGCTTTGCCCGGATTCTGGTGTTCCGCCGGGGCCACTGAGGCCGCTCAGTAGAGCAGGAAGGGCGCCCGCTCCATCTCCCACGCCGCCTCGTCCGGCCGCACCAGGGCGTCGAAATCGGCCGGGGTGGCGGCGGAATCATCCACCCATTCCCGCAGCAACGGGCTGCCGTTGATGAGGTCGATGGCCAGGCGGTCCCGTTCGTATTCGTAGGGGAAGTCGCGCCAGATCGGGTAGTCGGGCTGCAGGCGGCGCAGGGCCTTGAAGGCCAGGGTCTGCAGGCGCCAGGGCTGGAAGGCGGCGTGGTCGTAGTGGGCCGGGTCTTCCATGTGAATCTGCACGCCGTGGCAGAGCTTGCCGGCGTGCTTGTGGAAGGTGGGCTCGAACCAGCATTCCCGCAGCACGCAGCCCTTGAGCCATTCAGGGGCCAGGGCGCGCATCTCGGCGATGATGGCCCGGGCATCGATGTCCGGGGCGCCGAAGAGTTCCAGGGGGCGGGTGGTGCCCCGGCCTTCGGAAAGGGTGGTGCCTTCGAGCATCACCGTGCCGGCGTAGGCCCGGGCCATGGAGAGATTGGGGGCGTTGGGGCTGGGGTTCACCCAGCTGCGCTCGCCCAGGGGCCAGCCGTAGCCGGGGCCGGCTTCGGGCTGCCAGCCGGCCATGGTGATGACCTGGCAATCCACGTCCAGCTTGAGGCTGGCGACGAACCAGCGGGCCAGCTCACCCATGGTGAGGCCGTGGCGCATGGGCAGGGGACCGGCACCGACGAAGCTCTCCCAGCCCTGGCGCAGCAAGAGGCCTTCCACCGGACGGCCGGCGGGGTTGGGGCGGTCCAGCACCCAGACACTCTTGCCGTGTTTGGCCGCCGCTTCCAGCACGTAGCGCAGAGTGGTGATGAAGGTGTAGATGCGGCAGCCCAGATCCTGCAGGTCCACCAGCAGCACGTCGAAGCTGTCCATCATGCCGTCCGTGGGCCGGCGCACTTCGCCGTAGAGGCTGAAGACGGGAATGCCGTGCAGGGGGTCCGTGTAGTCAGGCGACTCCACCATGTTGTCCTGCTTGTCGCCGCGCAGGCCGTGCTGGGGGCCGAAGGCGGCGGAAAGCTCGAGGTCGGGCAGGGCGGCCAGGGCGTCCAGGGAATGGGTCAGGTCCCGGGTGACGGAGGCGGGATGGGCGAGGAGGGCGACCCGCTTGCCCGCCAGGGGGCGGCGCAGGGCGGGGTCGGCGAGCAGGCGGTCGAGGCCAAACTGGATCATGGGATGTCCTACAGGTCGGGCAGGGCGAGGGGAACGGCAAGCGCGAATCCGTCCCGGTGGTGAAAGTCGGCTTTGCCGGCGGGGTGGGCCAGGGCCCAATAGGAGAGCGGGCCGTCGGCCTGCTCCACCACGGTGGTCAGGGCCAGATGCAGCTCGCCGTCGCCGGCAGGCAGGGCTTCGGCGGGCAAGGTAACGCGGAGGCTCAGGCTGCCCTCAGCCACCTGCCACTCCAGATGGGGCGCCGGCAGGGTGACATTTTCCAGGCGCTGGCGGTAGGCAGCGAAGGCGTAACCGGCCCACTGGCCGGAGGGGGAGAAGTTGTACTCCCGATACGCCTCGCCGCCCCGGCGGAGGAAGACCTCGAAACAGGTGTGGGCCCACAGCCGGTCGGGCGCCACCGGTGCGGCGGGGGAGGGCAGGCGCAGGGCGGCCAGATCGCCGGCGAGGTGGTAGTCCAGTTGCAGGCCGCCGCTGCCATGGGCGGCCACGGCCACCGCAATACCGGCCACGGCAGGAGCCGGATGCTCGGGATGGGGCGTCAGGGCGCGGTTGGCGGGCAAGGAGGTCATGGGCAAAAGGGGGAAGGCGCCGGGCATGGGAAAATGGGCAAGCAGGGGCGAAGTTTAGCCCAGCCCGGGCCGCCCCGGATGCCGCGGGGCCGGCGAAGGGCCTTACAATTTGGCCCATGCTCCCGATCCGCTACGTCGAACCCGTGTTCCGCCCGCCCAGCGAGGCCGAATCCCTGATCCTGCCCGTCACCGACGGCTGCTCCTGGAACCAGTGCACCTTCTGCGAGATGTACACCGCCCCCCATAAGCGCTTCCGTGCCCGGGAGGAGGAAGAGGTGCTGGAAAGCATCCGCCGCGTCGGCGCGCAGTACGGCAGCCAGGTGCGGCGGGTCTTCCTGGCCGACGGCGACGCCCTGGTGCTGCCCACCCGGCGCCTCCTGGCCTACCTGGAAGCCATCCGCAGCCACCTGCCGGCGGTGCGGCGGGTGTCCAGCTACTGCCTGCCGCGCAACCTGCGCAAGAAATCCGTGGACGAGATCAAGGCCCTCAAGGAGGCCGGCCTCTCCATGGCCTATGTCGGCGCCGAATCCGGTGACGACCTGGTGCTGGAGAAGGTGAACAAGGGCGAGACTTTCGACAGCACCCGGGAGGCCCTGGAGAAGTTGGGGGAGGCCGGCATCACCCGCTCGGTGATGATCCTCAACGGCCTGGGGGGCCACGCCCACTGGCAGCAGCACGCGGAAAACTCCGCCCACCTGGCCAACTCCACCCAGCCCGAATTCCTTTCCACCCTGGTGGTCAGCTTTCCCATGGGGGAAGAGCGCTTCCGCGCCGACTACCCGGAGTGGGAACCTCTCGACCAGTTGGGCCTGTTCCGCGAGATGGAGCGCTTCCTCTCCCTGCTGCAACTGAAGCGCACCGTCTTCCGCAGCGACCACGCCTCTAACTGGCTGGTGCTGAAGGGCAACCTGCCCACGGATCAGGACAAGCTGCTGGCCCAGGTGCGCGCCGCCCTGGCCGACCCGGCCCACGCCCCCCTGCGGCCCGCCTGGGCCCGGGGCCTGTGAGGCAGACGCCATGAGCCACGGCGTGCCCCTGCGCAGCTTCAAGGACCGGGTCCGCCAGGTGGCCCTCTTCGAACTGCTCGGCCTGCTGCTGATCACCCCGGGCTTTGCCTGGGTCTCGGGCCAGTCCATGGAAAGCGCCCTGGGCCTGCTGGCCGTGCTGTCCCTCATGGCCGCCCTGTGGAACGGCGGCTACAACACGGCGGTGGACTGGCTGCAGGCCCACCACTTCGGCACCCGGGCCGACCAGCGCGGCTGGCGCGGCCGCATCCTGCACGCCCTCTGTTTCGAGGGCGGCCTGCTGCTCCTGACCCTGCCGGTAATCGTGCTGTGGACCGGCCTTTCCTGGTGGGCCGCCCTGGTGGCGGACCTGGGCCTGGCCCTGGTGTATACCGCCTACGCCTTCGTCTTCAACCTGGCCTACGACCGGCTCTTTCCCATCGTCCCGCCGCCAGCGTAGACCGCCACCAGCCGCAGCCCCAGGGGCGAGGGCAGGGCCTGCAGGGCGAAGTCGAAGCGGTCGGCCTCGGCGCACAGGTCCAGGTCGGCGGGGGGCAGGTGGGGCTGATCACCGGCGGCGAAGCGGCGGCCGAAGTCCGACTGCCGCACCCGCTCGGAGAAGGGCTCCGGGGAAGGATCGCCGCCCTGCAGCAGGGCTTCCAGATAATCGGCGCAGGCCACGTCCTCGTCGCCGTCCCGGTCCGTCCATTCGCCGGTGATGACCAGGGTCACCCGGGGCACGCCCGCGGCCAGGATCACCGCCGCCGTGGCCCGGGCATTGAGCAGGGCCGCGCCGAAGAGCAGGGGGGCCGTCCGGTAGCGGCTGAGGCCCCGCACCCCGGCGGCCGTGCAGTGGATCAGGGTGCGCCCCTGCAGCTCCGCCCCCTGCACCGCGCTGGGGGAATTGCCGTAGTGGTAGCCGGGGATGGGGGCGCCGCCGCCCACCGCCCCCACCAGCAGGGCCTGGGGCAGATGCTGCAACAGCAGCAGGCCGTCGCCGGGGGCGGCCACCGGGTACAGCTCCCAGGCGCCCCGATGGATGGCCCAGGCGGCGGTGGAGAAGGAGCGCAGCACATCGATCACCACCACCGCCCCGGTGGGTTCGGGGGCGGCACTGAGTCGGTTCAGGTAGCGGCGTTCGACAAGGGGCGGGGGCATGGTGCCCCCATGCTAGCAAAGCCGGGCGGGGCGCGGAATCCGGGGCCTTTCCGGACGTCGCCGGGCTTCAGATGCAGCGCCGCATCGCTGCCCCGGGGGACGGCGGCCGCGACACGGAAGAGGTCTATCCGCTGGCCCACCGGTAGCCGACCAGCGGAGCGGAGTGGCCTGGGCCGGCAGCAGCGGTGCGGCGAGGGAAGTCAGCCGATGCCGGCCCTGCCATTACTCATTGGGGGGACTGCCGGCTAGCGCCCCATTCAGGGGGCCGCCAGTTGCAGGCGGTTGCGGCCGGCTCTTTTGGCGCCGTAGAGGGCCTCGTCGGCCTGGTGCACCAGGGTTTCGGCATGCGCCTCCCAGCTCGGCACCACGCTGGCAATGCCAAGGCTGACGGTGACGATGCGGGGAGCGGTTGCCTCATGGGGCAGGGCCAGGGCCCAGATCGCCTGCTGGATGTTGCGGGCGATCTCCTGGGCCTCGGGGGCGGAGGTATTCGGCAGCAGCACGACAAACTCCTCCCCGCCATAACGCGCCACCAGATCGCTGGCCCGCCGCCCCGCCCGGGTGAGCACCCCGGCCAGGGCCTGCAGGCAGGCGTCCCCCTCCAGGTGACCGTAGTGGTCGTTAAAATGCTTGAAGAGGTCCACATCGAGCATGATCAGCGCCAGGGGAGCGGCGCTGCGCTGGGCCCGGCTCCACTCCTGCACCAGGGTCCGGTCGAAAGCCCGGCGGTTGGCGATGCCCGTCAGCCCGTCCGTATAGCTCAGGGCCTCCAGCTTGGCATTGGCCTCTTCCAGAGCCCGGGTGCGTTCCTCCACCAGGGCCTCAAGCTCCCGGTTGCGCTCGTGCAGGCCCTGGAGGGGATACACCTCCCCGTCCCGGACCAGATGATAGGGAATGGAAATGCCGCTGTGGGCGATCATCCAGGCGCCGTTTTCCTGCTTGAACAGCAGCACCAGCCGGGCCGTCTCCCGGGACAGGATATGGTCGGGCAGCGGCAGGTGGATATGGAAGAAGGCCGTGACCAGGACCACATCGGCACTGATGTCCTGCAGCGACAGATCCAGCATTTCGATGCGCAGGGATTCGGCAACCTGGGCAAAGTCCTGGCGGGTGATCCGGACCCATTCGGTCTTGTCCTTCACCAGGAAATCCCCGCCACCGGTATAGCCACTGAAGTTTTCGCTGAAGCGGGAGGTCAGCCGGCCATCCCGGGTGGCGTACATCTCGATGTATTCATCAAACAGGGAGCGAATCAGGCGCTGTCGTTCCGGGTCCATGGGCAGTGTCATTCAGTAGATCCTCATAACGAATGATGCCTGAAAACGAAGGCGTAGAATGGCGCCTTGCGCCCTTCTCCCGGCACCCAACCCTCCGCCCGACCTGACGCCACGCCATGCTGCCCACCTTCCTGCAAGCCGACGCCGACCTGCAAGCCCTCAACACCCTGGCCCTGCCGGGACGCGCCGCCTTCCTCGGCACCATAACCGCAACGGCACAACTGGCGGCCATCTCCGCCGTGCCTGCCCTGCAAGGCAAGCCCCGCTTCATTCTCGGCGGTGGCAGCAATCTGGTGCTGAACGGCGACTTCCCCGGCCTGGTGCTGCGCCTGGCCATCCCCGGCCGGGAACTGGCGGCGGAAGACGACGAAGCCTGGTACATCCGCGCCGGCGCCGGCGAAAACTGGCACGACTTCGTGCGCTGGACCCTGGCCGCCGGCTATCCGGGCCTGGAGAACCTCTCCCTCATCCCCGGCACCGTCGGCGCCGCCCCGATCCAGAACATCGGCGCCTACGGCCTGGAAGTGGCGGAGCGCTTCCACCACCTGGAAGCGGTGGACCTCACCACCGGCGCAGCGGTGCGCTTCGACCGCCACCAGCTGCGCTTCGGCTACCGGGACAGCCTCTTCAAGCAGGAGGGCTGGCACCTCGACGGCCGCTACGCCATCACCCACGTCACCTTCCGCCTGGAGAAGCACTGGCAGGCGGTGACCCGCTATGCGGACGTGGCCAAGGAACTGGCCGCAGCCGGCATCGCCGCCCCCACGGCCCTGCAGGTGTCGGACGCCATCATCGCCATCCGCCAGCGCAAGCTGCCGGACCCGGCCCAGGTGCCCAACGCCGGCAGCTTCTTCCACAACCCGGTGGTGGACGCCGCCACCGCCGCCCGACTGGCAGCCGAGTACCCGACCCTGCCCCAGTACCCCCAGCACGACGGGCGGGTGAAGCTGGCCGCCGGCTGGCTGATCGAGCAGGCGGGGTGGAAGGGGAGGAATCTGGGGCCGGCGGGGATGTATGAGAAGCAGGCGCTGGTGCTGGTGAATCGTGGCGGCGCCACGGGGGCGGATGTGGGGGCGGTGATGGGGGCCGTGCAGGCCAGTGTGCGGGAGAAGTTTGGCGTCGGGCTGACGCCGGAGCCGATTTTTCTTTGATCCCCAGCAGAGGGATAACCGCAAAAACGGCGCTAGCTCATGCAACAAAGTGATGGAAGGCAGCCACCAGTAATTGGATAGTTATGACTAACGCCCCAGCAAAAAGAAGAAGAAAAAAGAAGAGCACCCTTTGAATCACAAACTGGACAACGTAGTTATCTTCCCCCGGAGCCCCTTTGGGCATATCCCGATAAACCGGAAGCCCCAATAACTCTTTCCAGTCATATTCGGAATAGCCTTTTTTCCCCCATAACCAAAGGGCAAACTGGACTGTAATAGCCGCGGACACGATCGTAGCTATAACAAGAAGCAACGTTTCCATGTTCTCTTTCCTAAAGTTTGGCTAACGCCAAGGACTGATTGGCACAAAAGGGAAACCCGAGACGGACAGTCGGGCGCCTATCTCGGCTTGATTCAGATCATCCGCTTCCACGAAGCGGACACCACCAACGACACGAACAACGACTTGCCGATCAAGGGCGCTGCTATCCTGTCGAGGTTCGCTGTTACCCATGTCCTTGCCTCGTACCACGCTCAACTTTTCTTTTCTGCTCTTCTATGTAGCAACGCCATTCCGCTCGGGCTTCCACTGTTAGCAATATGTAGTAGAAGAAAAATGCTGTCTCTATGAATGACACAGATTTTCCTTTGAGGCCGCTCAGAAAAAGCCGGGAAACAATCTTAATCATGATGAGGAGAGGCGCCATGCAGAATGCGACCATCAACAGGGTCTGTAGATAGGTCTTTGGTATCGCATCACCCAGGAATCTGGTTTGTATGGCAATGGCACAGGCAATGACCGTTACGATAGACGCTACGATTAGTCTGGATACGGTCTGTTCTGTCACGATTCAAGACTCGCGTAAAAATA
This sequence comes from Azospira oryzae, assembly GCF_004217225.1. Taxonomy (GTDB): domain Bacteria; phylum Pseudomonadota; class Gammaproteobacteria; order Burkholderiales; family Rhodocyclaceae; genus Azospira; species Azospira oryzae. Next base: position 563,393 of record NZ_SHKM01000002.1, on the reverse strand, counting down.
TTCCATCGAGTGATCATCGCCCGCCTCAAGCGGTGATGGGTTGATTGACCGCCAGGTTCCGCGCCTGACGCGCGGGTTACTTTTCTTGTCTTACCAAGAAAATGTAACCAAAAGAAGGCGCGCCCGGTTTGGCGCCCCGCGTACCGCGGGGTCCCCTGCGCTACTCGCTTCCGGCGGGGGCTGCGCAACTCGGGCCTAAAGGCCCTCAAACAGTGCTCGCCCTTTTCCCGCCAAAAGCTGCGTTGCTCGGCGCCGCACAGGGCGCTTTCATGTGTCCTAACTCAATTGAAAGTATCAACGTTTTAGATACCTATTTAGAGATGTCTCTTAGGAATATCAGAACGGGAACTCGAGTTCCTACATCATCGGAGCGAAAAACCACTGTTACGTCGCCTTTGATTGCTGTCTTCCCCAATAAATCTGTCAGCTTAATGTGCGGATCCAAGTGCATTTTTGTTCGACGGGAAGCAACACTCGGCACCACGGCTGCCCACCCTCGCTTTGTACTATCTAGATCAATTGCTCTGATCTGAATTTCTACATTTTCGTAATCTTCGACAGTCTCCAATTGCTCCTCTTCTGGAGCATTACTAGGCATAGCCTTAATCGCCCTATTACCAATCTCTGAGGAGCTATCTCTATTGAAAACAATTGAGACATCCCCCTCTCTCTTAGCAGGTCGCACAACACGTACAGCATCTTTTGCAACCTGAGGATTCTTGAGAATCGCGGTATCTAGTATCGATTTGAATTGATCCTCAGAGACTCCAGCTTGTGCAGCCCCGCTAACTATGAATATATTTTGATTTGCTTGTAAGATCTGCTTTTGCTCTTCGGAACCGCTAAATTTCTTTAGCAAGTACAGCCCACCACCAGTAACTAGAGCGCCAATTATTGTTCCGATTAGCAGTCGATTATTCAGTAGCGAGTCGACCTTCAGTTCACTACGTAACTCCGTAATGTCTTGGTTTAACTTCTCTTGATTACCCCAAACAAATTTAACAATTAGGTCTTCCCATAAGCTCCCAGCCTTGACCTCATTTACGAAAACATGTGTTCGTTGAATGGACAAGCCAGGGGAAAGTCTTTCTAAGACAAAAGGTGTTACTTCAATGATGGATTTGAGAGCCAGAAGAGATTCTGCAACGTCCTCAAGCGGCAGATGATTTTTGTTGCTGTAGTAAATCGATTGGCCTGTCACTAAGTCCACAACATACCTCCTGCGGTAGCATCAAATGAAGATGGCTGTTCATGATAAACGAATATGAGCTACCCCTTGCACACCTCCCTTCCACCCCCGCCGAGCAGCGCAAGGCGGGCGGGGGGTTTTCGGCGAGGACTGTCTGAGCCCCCGCAGGGGGCGAGTTCCGCAGCCGCCCCGACCGACTGAGCAGCGCAGGGGAGCCCGCAGGGCCGGGGGTGAGGGTTCCCCTTCTTTTGGTTCCTTTTCTTGGGGAAGCAAGAAAAGGAACCCGCGCGGCGGCGCGGAACCCGGCGGTCAAACACCATCCCTCGCCCGAGGAGTCAGAGAAGCTCCGCTCTGAACGATTCCCCACGACACCCATCACCTTCGTCATATGTACATGACATCCAACAATCCCTACTATCCCGCCCGGCTCAACCGGCCTTGATGCGCCATCCCGGCGCGTCATCACATCATCACAGGGCGAGAAAATGAAAAACAAGCAAGTTGCATTGCTGGTCGCTGTCGCTGCAGTCAGCCTGACCACCGGCTGTTCCACCATTACCCAATCCGAAAACCAGCGCGTTTCCGTGACCGCTTCCTATGAAGGCAAGCCGGTCCCCGACGCGGACTGCTCCCTCAGCAACGACAAGGGCACCTGGACCGCCAAGGCCCCGGGCCAGGTGGACGTGCGCAAGAGCGGCGAAAACCTGAACGTGGTGTGCAAGAAGGAAGGCCTGGTGGACGGCCTGCTCACCGCCGTTTCCCGCGCCGCCGGCTCCATGTGGGGCAACATCGTCTTCGGCGGCGGCATCGGCGCCATCATCGACCACAACAAGGGCACCGGCTACGACTATCCCACCACCCTGCCGGTGGAAATGGGCAAGTCCGTCTCCGTGGACCGGGCCCAGGAAAAGCAGCAACAGCAGTTGCAGCAGCAGGCTGCCGCCGACTGCCGCAACAACGGCAGCACCTGCTAAAGCGGGCGGGCCTTCCCGCCGCTTAGTTCCGGGGGCCAGGCAACTGGCCCTCTGCTTTCAGGGGTTCCCCCAGGCACACCGCCAGCCCCTCCGCCAGGCCTTGCGCCATGGCCTGCTGGCGGCTCCGGTCCCGCAGGGCCAGTTCCTCATCCCGATGCTTCAACACCCCCGCCTCGAACAGCACCGACGGCATAGCCCCGTGTGAAATGACAAACAGCGTGTCATAGAAGCGCACCCCGTTCTCCTCATCCGCCCAGGGCCGGGGCGTGCCGGCGGCGGTGGTGCCGTGGTGGGTGGCGGGGACGAAGCCCCGGGCCCTCAGTGCCCGCCCCATGGCGGAAGCGCAGGCCAGGCTTTCTTCCAGCCGGGGATTGCGGTGGGAGATGAAGAGGGCGAAGCCCCGGTCCTCGTCGGCGAAATCCAGGTCTTCGCCCATCCAGTTCCAGGCGGTGAGCTTGAAGGAGGCCACCGAATCGTGATGAATGGAGAGCAGGAAGTCGCTGCCGGCGGCGGCATCGACCCGGGCCTGCAGACTTTCGATTTCGCCGTCGAAATTCACCGGACGCACCGTGAGGCCCCGGGCTTCCAGAACCGGCCGCAGCACCCGGGCCAGGTTGAGGTTGAAGTCGAATTCGGTGGCGCCCCGGGCGCTGATGGCGCCGGAGTCCCACAGGCCGTGGCCCACATCCACCGCCACGGTGCCGGCGGCCCGGGCCGGGAGGGGGGCGAGGGCGGTCAGCAGCAGGCAGGCTAGAATGGCGGCCATGCTCCAGGGCCGGCGCTGCCGCCCTTCACTCTGACTCTGCGTGATTGCCATGGCCAAGAAAACTCCTTCCGTTGCACTGCCGTCTGTCGATTACCGCCTGGTGCCCATCCGGCCCGAGGCCCATCTCTTCCAGGTGACGTGCACCGTAACCGACCCGGACCCGGCGGGGCAACGCTTTGCCCTGCCCACCTGGATTCCCGGCAGCTACATGATCCGGGAATTCGCCAAGAATATCGTGCGCATCGAGGCCAGTGCCGGCGGCAAGGCGGTGGGCCTGACCCAGATCGACAAGGCCACCTGGCAGGCGGAGAAGGTGCCCGCCGGCACCGCCTTGAGCGTGACCATGGAGGTCTACGCCTGGGACCTCTCGGTGCGTGGCGCCCATCTGGATGGGAGCCACGGCTTCTTTAACGGCACCAGCGTCTTTCTCTGCGCCCTGGGCCAGGAAGACCGGCCTTGCCGGGTGGAACTGGTGAAGCCCCAGGGCAAGGCCTACGCCGCCTGGCGGGTAGCCACCAGCCTGCCCGTGGCCAAAGGAGAGAAGGGCGCCGCCGCCCTCTACGGCTTCGGCCGCTACCGGGCCGCAGACTACGACGAACTGATCGACCATCCGGTGGAAATGGGCACTTTCGCCCTCATCGAATTCAAGGCCCGGGGCGTGCCCCATGCCATCGCCGTCACCGGCCGCACGGACGTGGACCTGAAGCGTCTGGCCGCCGACCTCAAGCCCATCTGCGAATGGCAGATCGATCTCTTTGGCGGCAAGGCCCCCATGGACCGCTACGTCTTCCTGGTGATGGCCGTGGGCGACGGCTACGGCGGCCTGGAGCATCGCGCCTCCACGGCCCTGCTCTGTTCCCGGGACGACCTGCCCAACAGCAATACACCCGCCAGCGGCCCCCTGCCCGAAGCCTACGTCACCTTCCTCGGCCTGTGCAGCCACGAGTATTTCCACACCTGGAACGTGAAGCGCATCAAGCCCGCCGCCTTCGTCCCCTACGACCTCACCCAGGAGGCCTACACCCGCCTGCTGTGGGCCTTCGAGGGCTTCACTTCCTATTACGACGACCTCTGCCTGGTGAAGAGCGGCGCCATTGACAGCGCCACCTATCTCAACCTGCTGGCCAAGACTGCCAGTGCCGTGAAGAAGGGCCCGGGGCGCCACCTGCAGAGCGTGGCCGAGTCCTCCTTCACCGCCTGGACCAAGTATTACCGGCAGGACGAAAACGCCCCCAACGCCGTGGTCAGCTACTACGCCAAGGGCTCCCTCATCGCCCTGGCCCTGGACCTGAAGCTGCGGGCCGAGAGCGGCGGCAAGGCGAACCTGGATCAGGTGATGCAGCTGCTGTGGCAGCGCCATGGCCGTACTGGCATCGGCGTGGCGGAGGAGGGGCCTAACAGCGTCTTCGCCGCCGTGGCCGAGGTGGGCGGTGCGGCCGCCGCCCGCTGGCTGAAGCAGGCGGTGACGGGCACCGGCGATCTGCCCCTGGAGCGGCTGTTGAAGCCCTTCGGCGTCACCCTGGCCTGGGAAGCGGCTTCCAGCCTGCCTGTCCTCGGGGCCAAGACCGGCGGCGAGGGTAGCGAAGTGAAGCTGACCAGCGTGTACAACGGCGGCCCGGCGGAAGCGGCGGGCCTCTCGGCCGGCGACGTGCTGATCGCCTGGGACGGCCTCAAGCTCACCCCCGCCGCCCTGGAGAAGCGCCTCAAGCGCCACCGGGCGGGAGATCAGGTACAGCTGCACGCCTTCCGCCGCGACGAATTGATCGAGGCCAGCCTGACCCTGGCCGCCCCGGCGGCCGACACCGCCAAGCTCAGCCTCACGGCCAAGGCCGACCGGGCCGCCCAGGCCCTGCGCCAGGGCTGGATCGGCGCCTGAGCATCGTGGAGAAGCCCACCATGACTGCCCCCCGCGCCATCCACTTCGCCGACCCGCTGCCGGCGCCAACCCTGGACCAGCCCGCCCCGGAACGCTGTATCGGCACGCCGCCCCGGCGCACCACCTGGGAGCTGTACGAGCAGCAGGGCATTTCCATGGGTGTGTGGGCCTGCGAGCCGGGGGCCTGGAAGATCGCCTTCCACGCCCATCGCCACGAGTTCTTCCAGGTGCTGGAAGGGCGGCTGCAGCTCATTGCCGACAGCGGCGAGGTACGGGAATACGGGCCCGGCGATGCGGCCATCATTCCCGCCGGCTTCAGCGGCGTGTTCAAGGTGATCGAGGCGGTGAAAAAACGCTACGTGATGGTGGACCAGCCCGCCGGCTGAGGCGGGGTAAATACCCATGGCGGCTGAGGCCGTCCCCTCTTATGATGGAGCCAATGGCAAACGGGGAGGGCGGAATTTGTCCGTACTCAAGGCACTGTGGGGCGACCTGATCCTGGGCGTGCGCTGGCTCTTCAGCAAGCACGCCTGGAAACTGCTGCTGGCCGTGCTGGTGCCGGCCGGTCTGGTCATGTTCATCGGCTACCTGTCCCTGGCCAAGCCCCAGTTCTACCCCAGCTACCTGTGCCGTCTCTCGGAAAACGGCGCCATCGTCACCCTTTTCTACCTCTCCGCCGGCCTGGCCCTGAGCGGCATGGTGCTCATCGGCGAGGTGGTGAACCTGGTGGAAGCACAACGCCAGCAGCGCTCCCCGGACAATCAGCGGCGCATCGCCGTAGCCGGCATCCTGGCCCTGGCCTTCGCCGCGGCCATCGTCTTCGTCATGCGCAGCTGCTGAAGGCGCCTTCAGTCTTCGTAGAAATCCTTGGCCGCCGTCCAGGTCACCGGCTTACCCGCCAGATGGGCCCGGTCGAACATGCGGATGAAGGGCTGCACCCGCTGTGAGAGGGCCACCAGTTCGTGGGCCTCGACGCCGACGCCGCTGTCCGGCGCCGCCTCGGCGCTTTCCCCTTCCTTGTGACAGAGGGCCGCCAGGCGGGCCAGGGCCTCGGTCATGTCTTCGGGCACGATGACGCCCCGGGCGGTGGGCTCCTTGCCGAGGATTTTCAGCAGGACCCGGGCCACGTCGGCGAAAGTGATGATGTCGGCGGTGGCGACGGACTGGAACTTGACGATCATGGTGTGCTCTCCTGTGGCGGCAGGGCCCGCCGGGCCTGGGCTTGGCGCCCTGGTGCAGGCCTCGATTCTACCCCTCTCCCGGCCCTTCGCCCCCGACCTTCGACCTACCCGGCGCCATGGGGTAAAATGCCGTTATTCATAATTATGTAATGGAAGGCCATGCATGGCATCCAGTCTTGACCACCTTTTCGAACAGAACCGGATATGGTCGGAACGCATTCGTTCCGAAGATCCGGAATTCTTCGACCGCCTCGCCACATTACAGAATCCCGAATACCTGTGGATCGGCTGTTCCGATTCCCGGGTCCCGGCCAACCAGATCACCGGCCTGCAACCGGGGGAAGTGTTCGTCCATCGCAACATCGGCAACGTGGTGGTGCATAGCGACCTGAACTGCCTCTCGGTGCTGCAGTACGCCGTCGATGTGCTGCACGTGAAGCACATCCTGGTGGTGGGCCACTACGGCTGTGGCGGCGTCAAGGCGGTGCTCGACAACCTGCGCGTCGGCCTGGTGGACAACTGGCTGCGCCACATCCAGGACGTGCGCCAGAAGCACCTGGCCATGCTCAATGCCATCGCCGACCCGGCCGTGCGCCTGGACCGCCTGTGCGAGCTCAACGTCATCGAGCAGGTGCTCAACGTCTGCCATGCCACCGTGGTCCGCGATGCCTGGGACCGGGGCCAGGACCTGACGGTGCACGGCTGGGTCTACGGCCTGGCCGACGGCCTGGCCAACGACATGAACATTTCGGTGAATTCTCACCAGGACACCCACGCGGCCTACGAGGCTGCGATCGCCCAGATCGGCTCGCCGGCCTGATCTGACTTGCGGAGAGGCCGCCCGCAACACGGGCGGTTTTTTCACGTTAACGGACGCCCATCCGCGTCCCGCCGGCGTGCATCACCTTTGAGACCAGCCAGCCGCTGGACCCGGGCCACCCAAGAAAGTCCGGGCCGTTGCTGACCCCCACAATCAACAGCAGGAGTTTCACCCATGTCCGGAACCCGGATTCTTAACGCTGCCATGCGCAGCAAGATCATGTCGGCCGAACAGGCCGCCGCCCTCATTCAGTCCGGCATGAACGTCGGCATGAGCGGCTTCACCGGCGCAGGCTACCCCAAGGTCGTGCCCGCCGCCCTCGCCAAGCACATCATGGACTCCAATCTGAACGGCAAGAAGTTCAAGATCGGCGTCTGGACCGGCGCTTCCACCGCCCCCGAACTGGACGGCGCCCTGGCCATGGTGGACGGCGTCGAGATGCGTCTGCCCTACCAGTCCGACCCCACCTGCCGCAAGCGCATCAACGCCGGCGAGATGGAATACATCGACATCCACCTGTCCCACGTTTCCCAGTTCGTCTGGGGCGGCTTCCTCGGCAAGCTGGACGTGGCCGTGGTGGAAGTGGCCGGCATCACCGAAGACGGCAAGCTGATTCCGTCTTCCTCCGTCGGCAACAACAAGACCTGGCTGGACCAGGCCGACAAGATCATCCTGGAAGTGAACTCCTGGCAGAGCCTGGACCTGGAAGGGATGCACGACATCTATTACGGCACCGCCCTGCCGCCCCACCGCAAGCCCATCCCCATCATCCGCACCGAAGACCGCATCGGCCAGCCTTACTTCAACGTCGATCCCAGCAAGATCATCGCCATCGTCGAGACCAACAAGCCGGACCGCAACTCCGCCTTCACCCCGCCGGACGCCAACTCCAAGCTGATCGCCGGCCACATCCTGGACTTCCTCCAGCATGAGGTGAAGATGGGCCGCCTGCCGACCAACCTGCTGCCTCTGCAGTCCGGTGTCGGCAACGTGGCCAACGCCGTGATGGCCGGTTTGAAGGACGGTCCCTTCGAGAACCTCACCGCCTACACCGAAGTGCTGCAGGACGGCATGCTGGAACTGCTGAAGTGCGGCAAGATGACCTGTGCTTCCGCCACCTCCTTCTCCCTCTCCCCCGAGGCCCTGGCCGATCTCACCGCCAACCTGAAGGACTTCAAGAACAAGATCATCCTGCGGCCCCAGGAGATCTCCAACCATCCGGAAGTGATCCGCCGCCTCGGCGTCATCGCCATGAACGGGCTCATCGAAGCCGACATCTACGGCAACGTGAACTCCACCCACATCATGGGCACTTCCATCATGAACGGCATCGGCGGCTCCGGCGACTTCGCCCGCAACGCCTTCATCTCCATGTTCATGACCCCCTCCAGCGCCAAGGGCGGCACCATCTCCTGCATCGTGCCCATGGTCTCCCACGTGGACCACACCGAGCACGACGTGCAGGTGATCGTCACCGAACAGGGCCTGGCCGACCTGCGCGGCCTTTCCCCCAAGGCCCGGGCCAAGGTGGTCATCGAGAAGTGTGCCCACCCCAACTTCAAGCCGGCCCTGCAGGAGTACTACGAGCGCTCCCTGCGCTACTCCCCCGGCCGCCACACCCCGCACCTGCTGGACGAAGCCTTCACCTTCATGCCCAACTGGATGGCCAACAAGGCCGCCCGGGAAGCCTGGCGCGACGACTCCCTGGTGCAGGCCGACGCCTGGAAGAAGTAAGCCGGGCGGTTCTTTCCACCCAAACGAAAACCGGCTCCGAGGGGCCGGTTTTTTTTCGAGGAAAATCCTTTCAGGGCTTGCCGCTGGCGGCCTGCATCTCGGCCACGAAATCCCTCTGGATTGCCTTCAGCTGGGCGCCCATTTCCGCCATGGAGCGCTGGGACTCCTGGGAGATCTGACGCAGCACCAGGGGCATCTTCTCGATGGTGGCGCGGCCCGCCGGCGTTTCGTAGAAGGCGAGCATGCCGGCCACTTCGTCCTCGGTGAAGGTCTGGGTATAAAGGCGCATGTACATCGGCTCCTGGCGCTCCCAGGACAACTGCTCCTGGATCAGGGCCACCATGCGCGCCGTCATCCGGGTGATGGCCGCCTCCTGGGCCGGGGTCGGCGACTTGCCCCGCAGGCTCTGCTGCGCCAGGCCCTGCATCATGCCCTGGGCCTGCTGCTGCACTTGCTGCAACAGGGCGCGGGCCTGGGTCACCTCCAGCAGGCGCCGGACCGAGGCTTCGCTGGCCGGCTCGGCCAGGGCTGCAGAGCTCCCGAGCAGAAGGACAAGGAGCAGCAGGTTGCGGATTGATGAGCGCATGGGGATTCCAAAAAAGGGATGGGGTAAAAGACAAGGCTACGAGCCCGGGGATTATGCCGTCCGACTTGGCAAACGCCAATGCGGGCTGCCCCGCGTCCCCGCCGGCTTTTCCCGCTCCCGCCCCTGTGCCAGAATGGCCCGCCTGCCATTTGCCGACGCTGCAATGCCCATCCCCGCCACCATCCGCACCATAGCAACCACCCCGCCTCTGCGGCTGCCGAGGGCGTGACCGTGCGTCTCGGCATCGACCTGGGCGGCACCAAGATCGAGATCATCGCCCTGGGCGACGACGGCCGGGAACTGCTGCGCCGCCGGGTGCCGACGCCCCGGGGCGACTACGGCGCCACCCTGCAGGCGGTGGCAGGCCTGGTGCGGGAGGCTGAAGCAGCGCTGCGGATGACGGGCAGCGTCGGCGTCGGCATGCCCGGCAGCGAATCGATCCTCACCGGCCACATCCGCAACGCCAATTCCACCTGCCTCATCGGCCAGCCCCTGGGCCGGGACCTGGAGGCCCTGCTGCAACGGCCGGTGCGCCTGGCCAACGACGCCAACTGCTTCGCCCTGTCCGAAGCCATGGACGGGGCAGGGCGGGGTGCCCGCTGCGTCTTCGGCGTCATCCTCGGCACCGGGGTCGGCGGCGGCCTGGTCATCGACGGCCAGGTGCTGCGGGGTGCCAACGGCATCGCCGGCGAGTGGGGCCACATCCCCCTACCCGGCGCCGGAGCCGACGACCTGCCCCTGCCGCCCTGCTACTGCGGCCGCCACGGCTGCGTCGAAACCTATCTCTCGGGCCCGGCCCTGGCGGCCGACCATCAACGCCACGGCGGCGAAGCCATGGAGGCAGCCGCCATCGCCGCCGCAGCGGCCGCCGGCGACGCCCGCTGCGAGGCCACCCTGCAGCGCTACGAAGCCCGTCTGGCGCGGGCCCTGGCCACGGTGATGAATATCGTGGACCCGGACGTGATCGTCCTCGGCGGCGGCCTGTCCAACCTGCAACGGCTCTATGCCAACGTGCCCCCCCTGTGGGCACCCCACGTCTTTTCCGACCACATCGCCACCCGCCTGCTGCCGCCCGTGCACGGCGACTCCTCCGGAGTGCGGGGCGCGGCCTGGCTGTGGTGATTGCCTGAAAGTGAAAGCATGGCCCTGATCGTCTCCCGCCTCGCCGTCGGTCCCGTTTCCGCCCTGCCGGAAGGCCGCCCCACGGCCATCTACAAGAATGCCGTGGACGGCCCGCTGGCCATCGGCCCCCTCGGCCTGGAGGGCGACGCCCAGGCCGACCGGCGCGTCCATGGCGGGCCGGAGAAGGCCGTCCATCTTTACCCCAGCGACCACTACGGCAAGCTGGCGGCGGCCTTTCCCGAGGCGGCAAGCACCCTGGTACCCGGCAGCCTGGGGGAAAACCTGGCGGTGGCCGGCACCGACGAGACCCAGGTCTGCATCGGCGACATCTACGTCTTCGGCAGCGCCCGCCTGCAGGTTTCCCAGCCCCGCTCCCCCTGCTGGAAAATCGACTCCCGCCACGGCGCCGACGGCATCGCCGCCCACATCGCCGAGCACGGCCTCACCGGCTGGTATTTCCGCGTCCTCACCCCGGGCTCGGCCCGGGTGGGCGATGCCCTGCAACTGGAAGCGCGCAACCCGGACCCGGTGTCCCTGGCCGAACTGTGGCAGGGCTGGCAGATCCACCGGCCGCCCCTGGAACTGCTGGAGCGCCTGGCCGCCACCCCGGGCCTGACCCCGGACTGGAGCCGGCGCCTGCGGCAGCGGGCCGACTGGCTGCGGGCCAATCCCCAGGCGGCCGCCGCGGCCGCCACCACCTGGCATCCGCGCCGCGACTGAATGCCCATTGTTTGACGTACGTTAAACCTCGCCGGCATCGGCATACTAGGATGGGATTAAAGTCATATAGGCGGAATGCACCGCCAGGAGCGGCTCCCATGGCCACAGGACGTGCCGATGAAGACTGACGCGCCCATCAGACCCCAGGTCTCCCTGCGCCCCATCCGGCGTGGTGTCGAGGCCTTGCCCCTGTTGCTGGCCCTGCTCCTCAGCGCCCTGCTGTGGGCGGCGGTGGATATCATCCTCGCCCACGAGAAGGAACGGGAGCTGGAACACGGCTACCGCCAGCTGGACTATCTGCGCCGCACCTTCCAGGAACACAGCCACAACACCCTGACCACGGCGGACCAGATTCTCCGCCTGCTCAAGGCCGAGTTCGAGGAGCGGCCGGGCACCCGGGAGTTCAGCGAATTCCGCCGGGCCCTGGAGCACAGTTCCATCTTCGTCCAGCTGGGGGTGATCGGGGCCGACGGCGAACTGCAGTGGAGCAACGTCCCCTTCAAGCAGGTCAACCTGAAGGACCGGGAGCACTTCCAGGTCCATGTGGACCGGGACAGCGGCCAGGTCTTCATCAGCAAGCCGGTGCTGGGCCGGGCCTCGGGCAAGTGGTCGATCCAGCTCTCGCGCCGCCTCAACCACCGGGACGGCAGCTTCGCCGGCGTCGCCGTGGCCTCGGTGGACCCCCAGTACCTGGCCCGCTTCTATCAGGATGTGGGGCTGCAGGCCGGCACCGTGCTGGGCCTCATCGGCCACGACCGGGTGCTGCGGGTGCGCGTCACCGACAAGGAAACCGCCATCGGCCAGACCCTGAGCGACGGCGCCCCCCTGCTGCGGGCCCTGCACCAGGGCAGCGACGGGCGCTTCCGCGCCCCCAGTTCCTTCGACGGCACCATGCGCCTCTACAGCTACGGCCAGATGCCGGGCCTGGCCCTGTCCGTGGTGGCGGGTTTCGATGAGGCCCAGGTCCTGGCGCCCTACCAGGAGCGGGCCCGCAGTTATCGTCGCATCACCGCCGCCAGCACCGCCGCGCTGCTGCTCACCGGGCTGCTCCTGTGGTGGCTGTTGGCCCGCCTGCGCCAGGCGCGGCAGGAAGTGGAGGCGGCCCACGCGGTCTTCTCCGCCTCCCCCGATCCCATGGTGATGCTGCAGCGGGACCCCGGCGGCCACTTCCACTATCGCTATTTCAATCCCGCCGCCCTGACCCTGGCCGGCCGCCGCGCCGAGGAAATGCAGCACCATCCCCTGGACCAGGTGCTGACGCCGGAAGATGCCCTGCGCCGCCAGCTGATGCTGGAACAGACGGTGCGCAGCGGCCAGGTGCAGGAGGCCGAACAGACCACCACCTACCCCAGCGGCGAGCGCACCGTGCGCTGGACCGCGGTGCCGGTACACGATGGCAGCGACCACATCAGCCACGTCGCCCTGATCGGCCACGACCTCACCCAGCTGCGGGAAGAGCAGCGCCAGCTGTGGCTCTCCGACGCCATCGTGGCCCAGACCCACGAGGCGGTCATGGTCACAGATGCCAGCGAGCGCATCTTCCGCGTCAATCCGGCCTTCTGCCTGATGACCGGCTACGCGCCGGAAGAGGTGGAAGACCATTCCCCCGGCCTGCTGGCCTCCGGTGTGCACGACGCCGAGTTCTACCACCACATGCACCAGGCCCTGCAGAGCCGTGGTTTCTGGCAGGGGGAGGTGTGGCAGCGGCACAAGGACGGCCATCTCTTCGCCTGCCTGCTGGATATCTCGACCCTGCGCGACGGCGAAGGCCGCCTCACCCACTACGTGCACGTCTTTTCCGACATCACCGAACAGAAGCATCTGGCCGAGCAGATGGAGCACCTGGCCCATTTTGACGGCCTGACCCAGCTGCCCAACCGCAACCTGTTCCAGGACCGGGTCTGCCAGGCCCTGGCCCGGGCCGAACGCAACGGCACCGGCCTGGCCCTGATGTTCATGGACCTGGACGGCTTCAAGGCGGTTAACGACAGCGCCGGCCACAATACCGGCGACCGCCTGCTGGTGGAGGTGGCGCGGCGCATCACCAGCGTGCTGCGCAAGGTGGACAGCGTCTCCCGCCAGGGCGGCGACGAATTCACCGTGCTCCTGGAGAACCTCAACAACGGCCAGGGCATTGCAGAAACGGAAGAGGCAGCGCGACGCATCATCGCCGCCATCAACGAGCCGGTGCTGCTGGACAGCCGCAGCTTCCGCGTCGGCGCCAGCATCGGCATCGCCTTCTACCCGGCGGACGGCGACAACGTGGAACTGCTCATGGCCCGGGCCGATGCGGCCATGTACCAGGCCAAGGCCCGGGGCAAGAACCGGCATCTGTGCTGGACGCCGGAACTGGCCCCGGGAGAGGCCTGAGGCCAGCCCTTCAGGTGGTGGCCAGATCCACCTGCTGCAGGGAACCGGCCTCGCCGTTCTCGGCCAGCCAGACGCTGGTCTGGCGCACCTGGCCCTGCTGCTGGTTGTCCCCGTCCTTGAGGCTGAACTCGCTCTGCACCGAGCCCAGCCAGAGGGCGCCCACACCCGCCTCCTGCAAGGTCTGCAGGCCGGCGCCCTGGCCTTCCTGACCCGCCTTTCCGGCTGCCGCCGTGTCGGCACCGGGCTGCCACAACCGCAGTTGGGAATAGATGGCGTCGGCTTCGTCGATCCAGTTGTTGCCGTCCGTGTCGTAGGCCTTGAGATCGGCAAAGCCGTTGCCGGAAAGGGCGCCGAACAGCTCCCGGCCGTCGTTGATGGCGCCGTCGCCGTTGCGGTCCAGGGCCAGGAAGGCGGAGCCCCGGCCGAGGCCGGCCACCGACTCCTGGTCGCCGTCCGCATCCAGGTCGAAGTCGAAGCGGGTGTCGGCCAACTCGGCCGCCTTGCCCGGGAAGTTGAGCACCAGGGGATCTTTCAGTTCCCAGGTACCGCTTTCCTTCTTTTGGTAGTCGGCCTCGTACTGGCGTTGCATGGCCACTTCCAGGTCGAAGTCGATGCAGCGGCCGTCGGCGGTGCGCACGCTGCCGCTGGCGCAGACCGTGGTGGATTCGCTTTCCCGCACCTTGAGGTTGGTCTCCGACTCCCAGGCCACCACCCGCACCCGGGGCATACGGGGCTGGGCTTCAAAATCCCCCGCCGCCGGCGTTCTGGCTGACGCCCCTTTGCCCTGGCCCAGGTCAGGCAGGCCGGTGCTGTCCCCGTCCTTGTCGCAGCAGCAGTCCTTGTCGCCGGCGGTGAGCATGGCGAACAGCCGGGTGATCATCTCCTGCAGCAGCTGGTCCACCCTGCGCCGGCGGCTTTCGTCGCCGCTGGCGATGGCGCCGCTGCTCCAGCTTTCCGGCACCACGGCGACGGCCGAGGCCCTCGGCTCCACCTCCTGAGCGACGATCTTGCCGTCCTTGGCATAGCTTTTCAGCATGTCCTTGAACTCGCCATCGTGCTCCACCCGGAAGACATAGCTGGCCTCCCGGGTTTCGCTGGCCGTGCGCTGACAGCTGATATCCATCTGGCAATCCTGGATTCTCATGATTTCTCTCCACAAAGGCCCGGCCCGGAATGGGCTCGGGCCAGAGCCTTTGCAAGAGTCTTGCCAAATGTAAAAAACCTTGAGTTTCAGCGGGTTGACGCGAAATGGAGGTATTCCACCGGGCTTGCCGGCGGCAATGATGGACGGTCTCGGCGGCAGGATATGGCTGGGTGTGGCCGGCAACGGCCGCCGCCCCGGCTTCAGAATTCCAGGGGGTCCACTTCCAGATGCCAGCGCAGGCGTGAGGGCGCCTTGATGCCTTCGAGCAGGGGCCGCCATTCGGCCAGGAAGGCCTGCAGGGCGGGGCGGGAGGTGGATTCGGCGAGCAGTTGGGCCCGCTCCAGGTTGGCCCGGCGGGCCATGCGCATGGGCACCGGGTCGTACAGCAGCACCGGGCCATTGCCGTTGAGGTCGGCCCCCAGGGCCCGGGCCTGGGCCAGGTACTCCAGGGCCGGCCCCATCTCCGGCGCCTCGGCCCGCAGCATGACCTGGTAGGAGTAGGGCGGAAAGCCGGCACTGCGCCGCTCTTCCAGCTGGCTGGCGGCAAAGGCGGCGAAGTCGTGCTGCTGCAGGGCGCCGTAGAGGGGATGTTCCGGGTGTTCGGTCTGGATCAGCACCTCGCCGGGCAGTTCGGCGCGGCCGGCGCGACCGCCCACCTGCATCAGCTGGGCGAAGAGGCGCTCCGGGGCGCGCCAGTCGGCGGCGAAGAGGGCCGCATCGGCGCCAGTGACGCCCACCAGGGTGAGGCGGGGAAAGTCGTGGCCCTTGGCCAGCATCTGGGTGCCCACCAGGATGTCGGCCTCGCCGGCGTGGATCTTTTCCGCCAGGGCTTCCCACTGCTTGCGGCTCTTCGCCGAATCCCGGTCCACCCGCAGGATGCGGGCCTCGGGAAAGCGTTCCTGCAGGGTCGTCTCCAGGCGCTGGGTGCCGCGGCCGAAGGGATGGATGTCCTGGTTGCCACAGCTGGGGCAGGCCCGGGGAATGCCGTTCTCGAAGCCGCAGTGGTGGCAGCGCAGGCGCCGGTCGGCCAGGTGCAGCACCAGGTTGGCGGCGCAGCGGCGGCAGCGGGAAATCCAGCCGCAGGAAGGGCAGGCCAGCACCGGGGCGTAACCGCGCCGGTTGAGGAACACCAGGCTCTGCTCGCCCCGTTCCAGGCGCACCTGCAGGGCCGCCAGGAGGGCCGCGGAAAGGCCGTCCTGGAGCTTCTCCCGGCGGGTGTCCAGCAGCCGCACCGGCGGCAGGGAGGCGGCGGCGTTGGCCCGGTCCACCAGGGTCAGCAGGGTGTAGCGCCGGGGAATACCCTCGCCGGTGGCGTTGGCCCAGGTTTCCAGGGACGGCGTCGCCGAGCCCAGGACGATGGGCACGCCCCGCTGCCAGGCGCGGAACACGGCCACGTCCCGGGCCGAGTAGCGCATGCCGTCCTGCTGCTTGAAGGAGGGATCGTGCTCCTCGTCCACCACGATCAGGCCCAGGTCGGGCAGGGGCGTGAAAATGGAAAGGCGGGTGCCGAGGACGATGCGGGCCTCGCCCTTGAAGGCCGCCTTCCAGTGCCGGGTGCGGGCGGCCTCGGTGAGTTCGCTGTGCAGGCTGACCAGGCCGACGCCGGGGAAGCGGCGCCGCACCCGCTCCTCCAGCTGGGGCGTCAGGTTGATTTCCGGCACCAGCAGCAGGGCCTGGTGGCCGCCGGCCAGGGCCGCCTCCACCAGGCGCAGGTACACCTCGGTCTTGCCCGAGCCGGTGATGCCGTAGAGCAGGAAAGGGGCAAAACGGGGCGCCGTGCCCACCCCCGCCGCCAGTACGGCGGCGACGGCCTCGGCCTGGCCCGGGGTCAGCTCGGGCGCCACCTGGGGCGCCTCCACCTTGACCTTGGCCTTCACCGCCCGGGCCTTGGGCGGATCGGTACGGCGCAGGCCCACCGGCAAAGCCGCCAGCATCACCTCGCCGATGGGGGCCTGGTAATAGCTGCTGCAGAATTCGGTGAGGCGGAACCAGTCCGGCGGCAGGGGCGGCACGTCATCCCGCAGGATTTCCGCCGCCTTCAGCTTGTCCAGGGGCAGGTCCCCTTCCTCGTCAGCGCCGAGCACGGCGGTGATGACGCCGATGCGCGTGCCCCGGCCGAAGGGCGCCCGCACCCGCCGGCCCACGTCGTCGGGCTGGGCGTCGGGGGCCAGGTAGTCGAACTGGCGGTGCAGGGGAACGTCGAGGGCGACGCGGATGACGGGCATGGGGATGGGCAAAGGGGCCGGCGGCATGAGACCGGCAAGGCCGGAAGCTTAAGGGATCGGGGGCCTTTGGGAAAGGCCGGCGGACCGGCGGGGATCTTCCGGGCCGGGCCCCGCTTCCACGGGCGGGATCTCGGCCCAATGCACAGCCCAACTCTCAGCCCAAGTTAGGGGCACAAGTTCGCCGTCTTTCTCCTGAATAGGGGCCAAGCCCTTTGCCCGAAAGGACTTTTTCACTTACTCACAATTCCTGTGGATAACTTTGTGGATTGTGCTGGAATAATTTTGCTAAGCAGGCCCCCCGCAAGGGTTTTTGTCACTTTGCTGCAAAATAAGGCACTCCTATCGCCCTTATAAATCAACAACTTACAAATATGCCCAAAGTAATAGCCGGCCTTTTGTAACAAATCGTTACCGCGCCCTCTTTCTGTGCATAAGTCAAGGGGAAGGAGCGAAAAAACTTTGGGGAACGGTCCCGTCCCCGAGTTATCCCCGGAATGGGGCAGGGGAACTGGAGGATGGCGAGGGCTAGGAGGAAAGGCAGGCGGGAAGCCGCTGACGGCAGGGGCCCCGTGGGGAAGGCCGCCCCCCGCCATGCGGCGGGGAGGGGGATTGCAGACCGGCGCCCCGGGCGGAGCGCCGGGCAGGGCTGGATCAGCCCTGCTGCCGCAGCTTGCGACTGTGGCCGTGCACCGCTTCCACCAGCGCCGTGACGTGGTCCGGCGGGGTGAACTGGGAAATGCCGTGGCCCAGGTTGAAGACGTGGCCGGTCTTGCTGCCGCCAGCGGCGTGGTAGGAATCCAGCACTTTCTTGGCTTCGGCCTGCACCACTTCGGGGGAGGCGAACAGCACATTGGGGTCCAGGTTGCCTTGCAGCGCCACCTTGCCGTTGGTGCGGCGGCGGGCTTCGCCGATGTCGATGGTCCAGTCCAGGCCCACGGCATCGCAGCCGATGGCGGCGATTTTCTCGATCCACAGGCCGCCGCCCTTGGTGAAGACGATGCAGGGAATCTTTTCCCCGTCCTTCTCCTTGGTCAGGCCGGCGACGATGCGGCGCATGTACTGCAGGGAGAATTCCTCGTAGGCCGCAGCGGAAAGGCCGCCGCCCCAGGAGTCGAAAATCATCACGGCCTGGGCGCCGGCTTCGATCTGGGCGTTGAGGTAGGAGGTCACGGCATCGGCGGTCACCGAGAGGATGCGGTGCATCAGGTCGGGACGGTTGTAGAGCATGGTCTTCACATGCCGGTAATCGTCGCTGGAGCCGCCTTCCACCATGTAGCAGGAGAGGGTGTAGGGGCTGCCGGAGAAGCCGATGAGGGGCACGGAGTTGTCCAGGGCGCGGCGGATCTCGCTCACCGCGTCGGTGACGTAGCGCAGGTGCTCGTAGGGGTCCGGCGCCTGCAGGTCGCGGATGGCCCATTCTTCGCGCAGGGGACGCTCGAACTTGGGGCCTTCGCCTTCGGCGAAATAGAGGCCCAGGCCCATGGCGTCGGGCACGGTGAGGATGTCGGAGAAGAGGATGGCCGCATCCAGGTCGTAGCGGGCCAGGGGCTGCAGGGTCACTTCGCAGGCCAGGGCCGGGTTCTTGCACAGGTCGAGGAAGCTGCCGGCGCGGGCCCGGGTCTCCCGGTATTCGGGCAGATAGCGGCCGGCCTGGCGCATCAGCCACAGGGGGGTGTAATCGGTGGGTTCCTGCAGCAGGGCGCGCAGGAAGGTGTCGTTGCGGGGTCGGGTCACAGGGGGCTCCGCCGGGTTAGCTAGAAAGACCCGGATTATCCTTCGGAACCCCCACCCCTGTCATTGGGATAGATCAAGCCGCCCCCAGATCGGCAAGCCTCACTTGCGCCAGAAGGCCGGCGTCAGCACCACCAGCAGGGTGAAGATTTCCAGGCGGCCGAGGAGCATGGCGAAGGAGCAGACCCAGGTCTGGAAGTCGCTCAGCACCGAGTAATTGGCCGCCGGGCCCACCGCATCCAACCCCGGGCCCGCATTGTTGAGACAGGCCACCACAGCGGAGAAAGCGGTGACGATGGGCAGGTCGCTGGCCGAGAGCAGCAGGGTCAGGCTGACGATGGTCACCATGTAGATGAAGCTGAAGGCCAGCACCGCGTGCAACACCGGATCGGGCACGATGACGCCCTGGATACGCACCGGATGCACCGCCGTCGGATGCATGGCCCGCACCAGTTCCCGGAACACCTGCTTGTAAAGGATGACGGCCCGCATCATCTTGATGCCGCCGCCGGTGGAGCCGCCGCAGGCGACGAAGCTGCAAAGGAACAGCACCCACAACTGGGCGAACATGGGCCACATGGTGTAGTCCGTGGTGGCAAAGCCCAGGGAGGTGGCCAGGGAAATGACGTGGAAGGCGGTGTAGCGCAGGGCCGTACCGAAGCTGTCGTAGAGACCGTAGGGCATCAGGTAGAGGGCCAGACCGACGGCGCTGACGGCCAGTACGCCGAGATAGAAGGGCAGTTCGAAATCCCGCTGGTAGGGCTTCAGGCTCCAACCCCGCAGGGCGAGGAAATGGGTAGCGTAGTTGATACCGGAGAGCAGGGCAAAGCCCATGGCCACCAGTTCGATGGTCAGACTGTTGTAGTAACCCAGGCTGGCGTCCCGGGTGGAAAAGCCGCCCAGGCCAAGGATGCTGAAAGCGTGCATGAGGGCATCCCACCCTTCCATGCCGGCCCACCACAGGGCCAGGGCGCAGAGCACGGTGAACAGCAGATAGACGCCCCACAGCCCCTTGGCGGTTTCGGCAATGCGCGGCGTCAGGCTGGAATCCTTCATCGGCCCCGGCAGTTCGGCCTTGAACAGGGCCCGGCCGCCGATGCCCAGCAGGGGCAAAATGGCCACCGCCAGCACGATCACCCCCATGCCCCCCAGCCAGTGCAGGAAGGTGCGCCAGAAGTTGATGGAAAGGGGCAGGGAGTCCAGCCCCGACATCACCGTCGCCCCGGTGGCCGAAAGGCCGGAGGCGGCCTCGAAATAGGCGTCGGTAAATGAGATGTCGGGCAGGAAAAGCAGCAGGGGCAGGCTGGCGAAGAGGGGCAGGATGGTCCAGGTCAGGGCCACCAGGAGAAAGCCGTCCCGCACCCGCAGGTCCTGACGGTAACGGCGGGTACAAACCCACAGCAGCAGGCCCACGCCCATGGTCACCACGATGGCCTCGTCGTAGGCCGCCGTGGCGCCATCCTGGGCGTAGGCGGATACCGCCAGGGGCGCCAGCATGGTCAGGCCGAAAATGAGGACGATCAGGCCCAGGATGTGGAAGACGGGATAGAAGCGGCGCATGGTGCCCCCGTCAGAGAAAGCCGAAGCCGACCTGGAACAGTTTTTCCACCTTGTGCACCAGCTTCTTGTTCACGCAGAAGACGATGACGTGGTCGCCGGACTGGATCACCGTGTCGCGGTGGGCGATGACCACGTGGCCGTAGGCCTGGATGCCCACCGGGCCCTGGTAGCCGATGATTTCCGGCGTCTCCAGGTCGCGCACGATGGCGGCGATGGTGACGCCCTTGGGCAGGGGAATCTCGCCCAGGCTGCGGCCCACCACCCGGGAGGAATTGCGGTCGCCGTGGGCCACCAGCTCCAGGGCCTCGGCGGCGCCCCGGCGCAGGGAATGGACCTGGGAGACGTCGGCCCGGCGCACGTGGGCCAGCAGGGTGCCGATGGAGACCTGGGCCGGGGAAATGCCGATGTCGATGGGGCCGCCCTGCACCATGTCGGCGTAGGCGCGCCGGTTGATCAGGGCCAGCACGCGCTGGCAGCCCAGGCGCTTGGCCAGGGAGGCGGCCATGATGTTGTCTTCGTCGTCGTTGGTGAGGGCGAGGAAGAGGTCCATCTCGGCGATGTTCTCCTGCTCCAGCAGGTCCTCGTCCGTGGCGTCGCCGCACAGCACCAGGGTGTCGCCCAGGCGCGGCGCAATCCATTCGGCCCGGCTGCGGTTGTGCTCCACCAGCTTCACCTCCAGGCGCTGCTGCAGGGCGGTGGCCACCCGGTAGCCGATGTTGCCGCCGCCGGCGATCATCACCCGCTTCACCGGCCGCATCATGCGCCGCAGCTCCCGCAGCACCGGGCGGATGTGCTCGCTGGCGGCGATGATGAAGACTTCGTCGCCGGCATGGATCACCGTCTCGCCCTCGGGAATGATGGGCTGGTCCTGGCGGAAGAGGGCGGCGATGCGGGCATCCACCTGGGACGGCAGGTGCTCCCGCAGCTTGCGCACCGGCTTGCCCACCAGGGCGCCGCCCTCGTAGGCCCGCACCGCCACCATGACCAGGCGGCCCTCGGCGAACTCCAGCACCTGCAGCGCCTCGGGAAAATCCACCAGACGCACAATGTAGTCGGTGATGTTCTCCTCGGGGCAGATGGCGAAATCCACGGCGAAGTTCTCGTCGGAGAGAAGCTGCTCGTCCTCGAGGAAATCGGCGGCCCGCAGGCGGGCGATGCGGGTCGGCACGTTGAAGCGGCTCTTGGCGATCTTGCAGGCCACCAGGTTGGTCTGGTCGCTCTGGGTCACGGCGATAAGCAGGTCCGCATCGTCCAGGCCGGCGTCGCCGAGGATGGACGGCAGGGCCGCATTGCCGCACACGGTGCGCAGGTCGAGCCGGTCCTGCAGGGCGGCCAGGCGCTCCCGGTCGTTGTCCACGATGGTGATGTCGTTGGCCTCGTGCACCAGGGCCTCGGCCACGCTGGCGCCGACCTGGCCGGCACCGAGAATGACGATCTTCATGCTTCCCCCAATGTCCTGGGCCGGCCATGGGGCGGCCGGCGGGAACCTGTTCTATTGCGTCGAGTGTAGCGCCGGCGGGGAAGGGCGGGGCGTGGACTGCTTCACGCCCAGGCGGATCAGCCCTCGCCGCCGCGCTTGCCGGTGCTGACGCCCAGTTGCTTGAGCTTGCGGTAGAGGTGGGTGCGCTCCACCCCGGAACGTTCCGAGACCCGGGTCATGTTGCCCCCTTCCTGGCGCAGGACGTGTTCGAAATAGAGCTTCTCGAAGGCGTCCCGGGCTTCCCGCAGGGGCTGGGAGAAAAGGGGCTCCAGGGGCGTGCTGGCGGCCTCGCCGTCGGTGGTGTGGAGCAGGCCGGCCACGTCCTCGGCGCTGATTTCCTCCTCCAGGGCGGTGAGGGCCAGGTTCTTCACCGCGCCCTGCAATTCGCCCCAGCCATCGGCGCTCCAGCGGTGCATGCGCAAGGCGTTGAGGGCGGCGCTGGAGAAATGGCGGGCCGGGGCCTCGCCCCGTTCCATCAGGTGGGAGAGCAGCAGGCCGGCGATTTCCGGCACCTCGTCGGCATGGGCGGAAAGCTGGGGCAGGGCCACCCAGACCTCGCCGAGACGGGCTACCAGAGCCGCATCCCAGCCGGCTTCGAGCAAGGACTGGAGCGGCTTGTGGCAGGCCACCACCAGTTGCAGCTTGTACTTCTCCAGGCGCTCCAGGGCGAAGGCCAGGTTCATCTGCTGCAGCTTGCCCAGGACCGCCAGGTCCGGCACGAAGAGGATGCCGCCGGAGGCCTGTTGCAGACGTTCCTGGGTCAGGGGCCCGGATTCGGCGGCCAGGTCGAGCCAGGGCGCGTGGGGCGCCTGCAGGGTGCGGGCGCAGATGTCGGCGATGGCGCCGGCGCCGCCCTTGAGCAGCAGCACCGGGGCGCTCTTGGCCGCCTGCTCCAGGCGCTTCTTCAGGTCCTTGAGCAGGGGCAGCTTGGCCAGGGCATCCAGGGTCAGGGGCGGCTTGACGGTCTGGGCGTCGTGCTTCAAGGCCTTCTTCACCGTGGCCAGGAGCTTCTGCAGGGCAATGGGCTTTTCCAGGAATTCCACGGCGCCGTGGCGGGTGGCCTCCACCGCGGTGTCGATGGTGCCGTGGCCGGACATCATCACCACCGGCATGGTCAGCAGGCCCGAGGCGCCCCATTCCTTGAGCAGGGAAATACCGTCGGTGTCGGGCATCCAGATATCCAGCAGCACCAGATCCGGGCGCTTCTCGGCCCGCAGGCGGCGGGCGGCCGTGGCGTTTTCCGCCAGCCAGATGTGATGTCCCTCGTCCTCCAGGATTTCCGACAGCAGTTCCCGGATGCCGATTTCGTCGTCCACAACCAGTATTTGAGCCATGTTGCTTGAGATCCTCGGTTTTCTTATGGGTTGGCCAGGGGCAGGCGGATGCTGATCTGGGCGCCGCCTCCGGTGCCGTTTTCATGCTTGTTGGTGATGTCGATGCGGCCGCCGTGCTCGTCCACGATCTTGCGCACGATGGCCAGGCCCAGGCCGGTGCCCTTGGGCTTGGTGGTGACGTAGGGTTCGAAGGCCCGGGCCAGGATTTCCGCCGGGAAGCCGGGGCCGTTGTCCTCCACCACCAGGCGGGCAAAGCGCCCGGCCGGCTCGGTGGCGAGGCGGATGGCCGGCGCCGGCTGCTCCGCCAGGGCATCCTCGGCGTTGCGCAGCAGGTTGTGGATGATCTGCCGCAGCTGGGTGGCGTCCCCCAGCACCGGCGGCAAGTCGCCGGCCAGATGCACGTCGATGCTGGCGTGGGAGGTCTCGTAGAGCCCCAGCACCTCGCCCACCAGGGCGTTGAGGTCAAGCACCGCCAGCACCGGCGAGGGCATGCGGGCGTAGTCGCGGAAGTCGTCCACCATGCGCTTCATGGCCTGGACCTGGTTGATGATGGTCTGGGTGCCCTTGTTCAGGGTCTCGGCCGCGGCAGCATCCAGCTTGTCCTCCAGCTTCATCTGCAGGCGCTCGGCGGAAAGCTGGATGGGGGTGAGGGGATTCTTGATCTCGTGGGCCAGGCGCCGTGCCACTTCGCCCCAGGCGGCGCTGCGCTGGGCGGCGATGAGCTGGGTCACCTCGTCGAACACCACCACGTAGCCGCCGCCGCTGCCGGCCGGCAGCTTGGAGCCCCGCAGCAGCAGGACCTGGGGCGCCAGGCCGGGGCGGTCCAGCTCGACCTGGGTCTGCCAGTCCTCTTCCGCATGGGCGGCAAAGCCGTCGCGGATGGCCCGGCCCAGCAGGTTCTGCCGGGGCCAGGCTTCCACCGGCTCGCCGGAAAGGCCGACGAAGTCGTCGCCGAGGATGGTGCAGGCCCCCGCATTGATGGCCCGCAGGACGAAGCGGGCGTCGAAGGCGAGAACGCCGGCGGAGAGGTTGGCCAGGATTTCCTCCAGATAGGCCCGGGCCGATTCCAGTTCGCTGCGGTGCCGCTCCGTCTCCTTGCGGGCATCGTCCAGCTGACGGGTCATCTGGTTGAAGGACTGGGTCAGCACCCCCAGCTCGTCCCGGCTGTAAATGGCCTGGCGCGGCGTGAAGTCGCCGGCGGCCACGGCCTGGGTGCCCTCGGCCAGGATCGAAAGGGGCGCCGAAAGGCGCCGGGCCAGCACGTAGGCCACGGCGATGGCGGTAAACAGGGACAGCAGCAGGGCCAGGGTCAGGGTCAGGGCGTAGATGTGGGTGAGGCCGCTGCGGGCCAGGGACAGCTCCTGGTAGTCCCGGTACACGTCCTGCACCGCATCGGCATTCTCGGCGATGGCCGGCGGCACCCCCTGGGTCAGCTGCAGGATGCGCGGCTCCTCGGTCAGGCCGTAGCCGGGAATGCCCACCAGCACCCTGAGGGTCATGTCCTTGCCTTCACCCTCGATGGAACCGATGCCCCGGGAAAGACGGGCCTGCTTCAGCTGGGCGGAGGAGGGCAGGGAGGGCAGCAGGGAAGAATAGTCGCCATTGGCGCTGGCAATGACCTGGCCGTTGGCGGCGAAGAGGGCCGCGCTTTCCACCCCGGCCTGGTCGCGCAGGCGGTTGAGCAGCAGGCGGCGGGTGCCGTCGGGCCGGTCGGCCAGTTCCTGGGCCATCTGCCGGCCCTTCTCGGTGAGGTCGGAAAGCATGGCGTCAAGGGCGCTGCGGCCCAGGTTGAGGCCCGACTCCAGGGCGGTTTCCACCCGCACGTCGAACCAGCTCTCGATGCTCTTGGTGACGAACTGCACCGACACGGCATAGATGGTGACACCGGGCACCACCCCCATGAGGGCGAAGAAGACCAGCAGGCGCAGCTTCAGGCGGGAGCCGAAAACCTTGGCCCGGTGCTCCTTCCACAGGGCCCGCAGCTGCCAGGCCACCAGGCCGGCCAGGGCTAGGGCCACCAGACCGTTGAGGGCCAGCAGCCAGGGATAGTTGCGGGCGAAGAGGGCCGTATTGGCCGAGGCCGAGGCCAGCAGGAAGAGCAGGATGCCGCCTAGGGCGGCGACGATGACTAGGAGCACTCTCACTTGGCGCCCTCCCGCAGCGGCTCTTCCCGGGGCACGGAGAAGGGCCAGTTGAGCCAGTCGGAAGCCAGGTTCCATTCCCGGTTGGCCAGGGCGGTCAGCTGGAAGGGTTTGGGCAGCTGGGAGGGATCGAGGCGCAGGCGCAGGGAAGCCTGGTAGGTTTCCCCGGGCCGGAGGGCCACGGACTTGTCCAGCACCGTCCAGTGGCGCAGGCGGGAGAGGATGCGCAGGGCCTCCTCCAGGGAGGAGAAGTTCTGGTGCAGGGCGCCGGAGGAAAGGCGGTACTGGCGGGTGAGGGCGTTGTAGGAGAGACGCAGGGTCTGGCTGCGGCTGGCCACCTTGTCGTCCAGCCAGTACCAGCGGACGCGGGTCAGCTCGAATTCCACCAGGAAGTTGAGCACCACCCCCCGGGTCACCGCTTCTTCCAGGCGGGAATTGAACTCGAAGGCGAAGTCGGCGGAGAGGGTGTAGCCGTCGTCCCCCGGAGTGAGCTGGGGATTGCGTACCTCCACCTCGCTCGCCGCCCCCAGGGCAGCCCAGAGACAGAGCCAGCAGATGGCGAGGAGCTTAAGCGGTCTTTTCCAGCAGCGCATAGTAGAAGCCGTCATGTTCACTTCCTGGCAACAACTGCAACTCGTCGGCACCGTCGATGCCGATGCGGCGGGCATCCCCGTGGCGCGCCAGGAAGGCGCTCACCTGCTGGCTGTTCTCCTCGGGGAAAACGGAGCAGGTGGCATAGAGCAGACGCCCGCCGACCGCCAGGGTCGGCCACAGCACCTCCAGGATCTGCCGCTGCACCCGGGCGAACTGGGCGATGTCGGTCTCCCGCCGCAGCCATTTGCTGTCCGGATGGCGGCGCACCACGCCGCTGGCGGAACAGGGCACATCGGCCAGAATGCGGTCGAAGGGGCGGCCGTCCCACCAGTCGTCGGGGCAGCGGGCATCGGCAGCACGCACGGCGGCCCGAAGGCCCAGGCGGCTCAGGTTTTCCTCCACCCGGCGGCAGCGCAGCCCGTCCACGTCCAGGGCCAGCAGGTCCACCCCGGCCCGCTCAAGAATATGGGCCGTCTTGCCGCCGGGGGCGGCGCAGGCATCCAGCACCCGCTGGCCGGCCCGGGCGTCCAGCAGCTCGGCGGCGCGCTGGGCGCCCCAGTCCTGAACCGAGACAAAACCATCGAAAAAGCCGGGCAGGGCATCCACCGACACCGGCTTCTGCAGCAGCAGGGCGGCGCTGCCCAGGGGGACAGCGGCAATCCCGGCGGCATCCAGGCGAGCCTGGTATTCCTCCCGGGAGCCCCGGGCCAGATTGACCCGCAGGGTCATGGGCGGCTGGCCGTTGCCGGCCGTGGCGATGGTTTCCCAATCCCGGGGATAGGCCCGGCGCAGGCGAGACAGCCACCAGTCGGGATGCCACCAGGCCCCCGAGGGCTTGCCGGCGGCCCGGGCCAGCAGCTCGGGCCGCTGCCGCAGATAACTGCGCAGCACGCCGTTGATCACCCCGCGGAAATTGCCCTTGGCCAGGGTGGCGGCAGCGGCCACGGCCTGGTCCACCACCGTGTGGCTCTGCTCCGGCCGGCTCTCCAGGCGGTACAGGGCGCACAGCAGCAGGCTCTGCAGCTGGGGTTCGGGCAGGGGCTTCTGCAGCAGGACTGCCAGCACCGCCTCGCCCCAGCCATAACGGCGCAGGGCGCCGTAGGCCAGATCCTGGGCCTGGGCCCGGGTCGGCCCCAGTTCGCCCTTGGCCTGCTGCGCCAGCACTTCGGTCAGGCTGCGTCCGGCCTGGACGGCGGCAACGGCTGCACTGGCCAGCAGCAGGGCACGGGCCAGGGAATCGGGTGCCGGCTCCGGAGCGGAGCGGACAGGAGAAGGGCGGCGGGAGGCGGGCGGGGAGTTGCGGGAAGACAAGGATTGCGGGCTCAAAAAAATCGGTAAAAAAGGCTGCCGGAAGTACATCGGCGTAGTCGGAGCAGTTTAGCATGGCCTTTCTGTCGCTCCGGCAGCACCGGAGCGGTTTTCGCCACTTTTCCCGCCGTCGCGGGTCCCTCGGGCCCGGGGCACTTTTGGGCGATAATCCAGCCATGCACACCAACACCTCCCTGACCCGCTACGCCTGGCTATCCATTGCCGCCGCCATCGCCACCATCCTGCTCAAGGGGGCGGCCTGGTGGTGGACCGGCTCCGTCGGCCTGCTTTCCGATGCGTTGGAATCCTTCGTCAATCTGGCCGGCGCCCTCATGGCCCTGTGGATGCTGACCCTGGCGGCCCAGCCGCCCGACGAAAAGCACGCCTACGGCCATAGCAAGGCCGAGTATTTCGCCAGCGGCTTCGAAGGCCTGCTCATCCTGGTGGCGGCCCTGGCCATCGCCCACACCGCCATCAACCGCCTGCTGAACCCCCAGGCGCTGGAGCAGGTAGGCGTGGGCCTGGCCATTTCGGTAGTGGCTTCCCTGGTCAATCTGGGCGTCGCCCGGGTCCTCCTGGCCGCCGGCAAGCAGTACGGCTCGGTCGCCCTCAAGGCGGACAGCGCCCACCTCATGACCGACGTGTGGACCTCCGTCGGCGTCATTGCCGGCGTGGCCGCCGTGGCCCTGACCGGCTGGCTGTGGCTGGACCCGATCCTGGCCCTGATCGTTGCCACCCACATTCTCTACACTGCCTGGCACCTGATCCGGGATGCGGCTGCCGGCCTCATGGACGCCGCCCTGCCGGAAGAATTCCTCGGCAACCTGGAAAGCACCTTGTTGCCCCACCGTCAGCAGGGCATCGGCTTCCACGCCATCCGCACCCGCCAGGCCGGCACCCGGGCCTTCATTTCCCTGCACGTGCTGGTGCCGGGAGAATGGACGGTGCAACGGGCCCACGAACTGGCCGAGCAAGTGGAGGAGGACATCCGCCGGGCCATTCCCGGCGCCCACGTCACCACTCATCTGGAGCCTCTGGAAGACCCCCTGTCCCACCAGGACATCGACCTGGACCGCTGATGCGAGCCAAGGCGCTGCTCCTGATCCTGGGCATCGGCCTCGGCGCGCCTCCTGCCCTGGCCTGGAACGGGGCGGGGCACCGCATCAGCGCCAGCATTGCCTGGAACAGGCTGTCCGCCCCGGCGCGCCAACAGGTGAGCCGCCTGCTGCAGGCACACCCGGACCTCGCCCGCTGGCAACGCCAGCAGAAGCACTACGGCAGCCTGGAGCAAAGCCGGGCGCTGTTCATCGAAGCCTCCACCTGGGCCGACGACATCCGTCACGACAGCCGCTACCACGACAACGACGCAGAGACGCTTTCCGACACGCCGGACATGATGGCCCGGCATCGGGACTGGCACTACGAGAACCTGCCCCTGACGCCTGGGCGGGGCGGGCCGGAGGAGCGGGCGCCGCAGCGGGGGCAGCTGACTATCCGCATCAAGCAGTTGTCGGCCCAACTGGCCGACCGGCGCCTGGGCGACCCGGAGCGGGCCTACGCCCTGGTCTGGCTGATCCATCTGGTGGGCGACATCCACCAGCCCCTGCACGTGGTCAGTCGCTACGACGAGGAAGGCAATCCGGATGCCGGGGGCAACGACCAGTCGGTGATCGACCCGGCCAACAACCGCAGACCCGAAACCAGCCTGCACACCTATTGGGATGATCTGCCGGGACCCTCCCGGCTGCGGGGAAACCAGCTGCTGGATGCCGCCCAGTTAATGGACTCCGACATTCAGCACACACCACAGAAGACGGTTGCCGCCTGGCGGCAGGAGTCATTGCAGCTGGCACGTACCCGGGTTTATCCCGGCATCGACAGCAATCTGGTGCCGGTGCTGGATGAACGTTACAGCAGGCAAGCCAAGGCAGTCGCAGATAGACGGCTGGTTGAAGCAGGGCGCCGGCTGGCCGGACTGCTCAACAGAATATGGGGTAAGTAACGTTTCACGTGAAACAAAGCCGGCGAACGCCGCCGGGTGTTTCACGTGAAACAGGGCGGTGAGGACCGCCCTGTTTCTTTTGGGAATTGTCAGCGGGCCAGCTGGCGCAGCCGCGCAATGCGTTCTTCGGTCGCCGGATGGGTGGAAAACAGTCCGGCCAGACCACCTCCCGACAGGGGATTCATGATCATCATCTGGGCCGTTTCCGGATGGGCCTCCGCCGCCGGCATGGGAATGCCCCGGGCGTAGGCATCGATCTTGGCCAGGGCATCGGCCAGGGCCAGGGGGTCGCCGCTGATCTGGGCACCGCCCCGATCGGCCTCGAATTCCCGGGCCCGGGAAATGGCCATCTGGATCAGGCTGGCCGCCAGGGGCGCCAGCAGGGCCACCAGAATGCCGGCCAGGGGATTTGCCGGCCGACCTTCTTCGTCCCGGCCACCGAAGAACATGGCGATATTGGCAAGGGCCGAAATGGCGCCGGCCATGGTAGCGGAAATGGTGGAAATGAGGATATCCCGATGCTGCACGTGAGCCAGTTCGTGGGCCATGACACCCCGCAACTCCCGCTGGGAGAGCATCTGCAGGATGCCGGTGGTCGCCGCCACCGCGGCATTCTCGGGATTGCGGCCAGTGGCGAAGGCGTTGGGCTGAGCCTCGTCGATGATGTAGACCCGGGGCATGGGCAACCCGGCACGACCAGCCAGCTCCTTCACCATATTGTAGAGATAGGGGGAGGAAGCCTCGTCCACCTGCTGCGCGTTGTACATGCGCAGCACCATCTTGTCCGAATTCCAGTAGGCGAACACATTCATGGCACCGCCCAGAAGCAGGGCGATCACCATGCCCTGGGCACCGCCCACGGCACCGCCGATGACACCGAAAAGAGCGACGATGGCCGCCATCAGCAGGGTGGTCTTGAACCAGTTCGCACTCATCTCAAACCTCCGGACAATCTTGTATAGGTGGTTAACTCGGGACTCATGTCGCCAAATTCAAGCCGCCGGGAGTTCGAACCGCGCCCCTGCGGACACGCCGTGGCCGGCGAGGAACTGGGCTACCGGCAGACGTTTGCCGCCGGCCTTCTGCAATTCGGTCAGCAGCAGGGAGCCACTACCGCAAGCCACCAGGATGCCGTGCTTGTCCGCCGCCAGCACGGTACCGGGGACACCGCTTTCGCTGCGGGGCAGGGCGGCCCAGACTTTCAGGGGCGCACCGTCCAGCACCGCGGTGGTTCCGGGGAACGGAGTGAAGGCCCGGATCTGCCGATCCAGCTCGGCTGCCGGACGGCGCCAGTCCAGGGGCGCCTCGGACTTGTCCAGCTTGGCGGCGTAGGTGACACCGGCTTCGGGCTGGGCGACCGCCGGCAGCGGCAGGCGCTGCAAGGCGCTGACAATGAGCTGGGCCCCCTGCACCGCCAGCTTGTCGTGCAGGGTCTGGGACGTATCCTGGGCCGAAATGGGCGTACTGGCGGAAAGGAGCACGGGGCCGGTATCCAGGCCCGCTTCCATCTGCATGATGCAGACGCCGCTTTCCGCATCGCCGGCCAGAATGGCCCGGTGGATGGGAGCCGCGCCGCGCCAGCGGGGCAGGAGGGAGGCATGGATGTTGAGGCAGCCATGGCGCGGAATATCCAGCACGGCCTGGGGCAGGATCAGGCCGTAGGCGGCCACCACCATCACGTCCGGTGCCAGCAGGCGCAGCTTCTCCTGGGCCGCCTCATCCTTCAGGGTCAGGGGCTGGAATACTTCGCTGCCCCGGGCCAGGGCCAACTGCTTCACCGGCGAGGCCTGCAGGGTCATGCCCCGGCCCGCCGGCCGGTCGGGCTGGGTCAGCACCAGGGGAATGTCGTGGCCTGCCTCGTAAAGGGCGGCCAGGGCCCGGGCGGCAAATTCGGGAGTGCCGGCAAAGACGATTTTCATGGGGGGAGAACCAGAAGGAAGGAGGGCAGGGGAGCAGAGCTGCTCCCCCGGAAAATCAGGCGGTGATGCGGGCCTGCTTGGCCAGCTTGGCCTTGATACGGCCCTGTTTGAGCTGGGACAGGTGATCGACGAAAACCTTGCCCTGCAGGTGATCCATCTCATGCTGGATGCAGACGGCCAGCAGGCCGTCCGTTTCCAGGGAACAGGTCTTGCCGTCCAGGTCCAGGTAACGCACGGCGATATGCTCAGCCCGCTCGACCTTGTCGTAAATGCCCGGCACCGAGAGACAGCCTTCTTCGCCCACCTGCAGCCCGTCGCGGTGGGTGATTTCCGGATTGATCAGCACCAGGAGTTCGTCCTTGGTTTCCGACACGTCAATGACAATCACCTGCTTGTGTACATCGACCTGGGTGGCGGCCAGACCGATACCCGGCGCCTCGTACATGGTTTCCGCCATGTCCCGGGCCAGGGCACGAATGCCGTCGTCAATTTTTTCGACCGGAACCGCCACTTTTTTCAAGCGGGGATCCGGGAAGCGCAAAATAGGGAGTAAAGCCATAAAAAGCTTGCCCGAATAATCTATTACATGCAGAATTTAAACCAAATCCCTAGATTCGGGACATGGGTGTGGACAACAAAAGGGCCGCCCTTGTTCCGGCAGCGCGAGGACGCCACGATGATTCGACACCTGTTCGGCCGCCCTGGCCTGAACCCCGCCCGCATTATAGCCACCCTTCTGTTGGCTGTCGCCGCCTCCAGCGCCAGTGCCCAGGAATCTCCCCGCCTCGCCGACAACGCGCCGGACCGCCATATCGTGGTGCCGGGCGACACCCTGTGGGGCATCGCCGGCAAGTTCATCCAGGAACCCTGGCGCTGGCCCGAAATCTGGCGCCTGAACAAGGACCAGATCAAGAATCCCCACCGCATCTACCCGGGCGACGTCATCGTCATGGTCACCGGCGAGGACGGCAAGCCACAGCTCAAACTGGCCAAGTCGCTCAAGCTGCAGCCGCGCGAGTACAGCGAAGCGGTCAAGAACGAAATTCCCACCATTCCGCAAAGCATCATCGAGCCCTTCCTGTCCCAGCCCCTGGTGGTGGACCCCAGCGCCATGGACAAGGAAGCCCGCATCATCGCCACCCAGGAAGGACGGGTCTATCTTGGCGGCGGCGACCAGGCCTACGTGGTCGGGGTACGGGAGCCTTCCGAATTGTGGCAGGTCTATCGTCCCGGCAAGGCCATGCTCGATCCCGACACCAAGGAAGTGCTGGGCCATGAGGCGTTCTACCTGGGCACGGCCAGGCTGATCCAACCGGGAGAGCCCTCCGTCATGGAAATGGTGGAGGTGAAGCAGGAGGTCGGCAAGTTCGATCGGCTTATGCCCGCATCCCGCCCCGAACTGATCACCTATGCGCCCCGTCGTCCGGAAGCCAAGGTTGAGGCCCGCATCATCGCGGTGTACGGCGGTGTCGGCACCGGCGGACGCTACTCGGTGGTATCCCTGTCCAGGGGCAGCCGCGACGGGCTCGAGGTCGGCCACGTCCTGGCCTTGCTGCGCAGTGAAAAGGTCTATGAACAGCGCAACGAACAGGGCGAGCGGGAGCTGGTCAAGGTGCCGCCCCAGCGCTATGGCCTGGTCTTTGTCTTCCGGACGTTCGAGCGGGTTTCCTACGCCCTGGTCATGGATGCTGCCTTGCCCCTGTCTCTGGCCGATCTGGTACGCAATCCCTGAGCCCCCGCCGTGGCTGATCCGGCCCTCACCGCCTGGCTCCGGCTGACGCTGGTTCCGGGCGTCGGGCCGGAGACCCAGCGCCATCTGCTGGCCGCCTTCGGCCTGCCGGAACAGGTTTTCTCCGCCCCCCGCAGTGCCCTCAAGCAGGTCGTCGGCAAGAAGGCCGATCTGCTGCTCGACACGGACAATCAGGAAGCGGTGGCCCGGGCCCTAGACTGGGCCGGCAAGCCGGGCAACCGCATCCTGACCCTGGCCGATCCGGACTATCCCCAGCTGCTGCTCGAATCCGCCGATCCACCCAGCCTGCTCTATGTGAAGGGCCGGGTGGAACTGCTCAACCGGCCCGCCCTGGCCATTGTCGGCAGTCGTAATGCCACGCCCCAGGGCCTCAAGGATGCCGAGGCCCTCGCTGCCGATCTGGCGGCCCAGGGGCTGACCATCGTCAGCGGCTTGGCCCTGGGCATCGACGGCGCCGCCCATCGCGGCGGGCTGAAAGGAGAGGGCGGCAGTGTCGCCGTCATCGGCACCGGGGCCGATCGCATCTATCCCTCGCGGCACAAGGAACTGGCGCTGCAACTGGCGACCGAAGGCGCCATCGTTTCCGAATTTCCCCTGGGTACGCCGGCGGTGGCCCACAATTTTCCCCGCCGCAACCGCATCATCGCCGGCATGGCCAAGGGCTGCCTGGTGGTGGAAGCCGCCCTGGAAAGCGGCTCCCTCATCACCGCCCGCCTGGCGGCCGAACTGGGCCGGGAAGTGTTTGCCATTCCCGGCTCCATCCATTCGCCGGTGGCCAAGGGCTGCCACCGGCTGATCCAGCAGGGCGCCAAGCTGGTGCAGGAAGCCCGGGACATCGTGGAAGAAATCGGTCCCTTCGACCCCCCGGGCTGCAAGCCAGCAAGGACGCCACTTTCCACCGGCAATACGCCAACAACCCCGCCAATCCTTGATCCTGGCCAGGCTGCCGTACTCGATGCCCTCGGCCATGACCCGGCCAATCTGGACCAATTGCTGCAGCGCACAGGCTTGACGACGGAAGCCCTATGCGCCATCCTCGTGACGCTGGAACTGGCGGACCGCGTTGCCAGTCTTCCCGGAGGCCGCTACCAGCGGCTTTCCCCCACCTGATACGTTGCCAATGTTCGACATCCTCGTCTATCTCTTCGAAAACTACGTCGATTTCGCCGACTTCAGCAAGTCCGGCAATCAACCCGATTCACCCGATTCCCAGGCCGACACGGCCCTCAGCCGCAAACTCACTGCGGCCGGCTTCTCCGAAGAAGAAATCAGCGAAGCCCTGGAATGGCTCCAGGGCCTCAAGGCCACCCTGCCGACCCGCCAGTTGCAGGCCGATTCCCGTTCCCTGCGGGCCTACACGCCGGACGAAAGCGCCCACCTGGGTGCCGACGCCCTGGGCTTCCTGCATTTCCTGGAACAGGCCAAGGTCCTTTCCGCCGACCTGCGGGAACTGGTCATCGAGCGGGCCATGGCCCTGCCGGACGACCGGTTGTCCCTGGGCCGCTTCAAGGTCATCGTGCTGATGGTCCTGTGGAGCCAGGAGCAGAACCTGGATACCCTCATCGTCGAAGAACTGCTCTCCGACGCGGAACCCGAACACCTGCATTAAGTCCATCCGTCGGGCCTGCCAGCCGGGGCGACTGAGGGGTCGCACCAGATGGCGCAGGCAGCATGATGGGCGAAGCACGCAATATGCAGGCTTCGCGCGTCAAATTAGTGGCTGCTTGCTTGCCAAGGCCCGTAAGTCCCTCTTATCATCCCCCGCACCTCCCGACCGGGACTGCCAGAGGCCCCTGCCATGGGCAAACAGCTCATCATTGCCGAAAAACCTTCCGTCGCTGCCGACATCGCCAAAGCCCTTGGCGGTTTCACCAAGCATGACGACTATTTCGAGAGCGACAACTTCGTTCTCTCCTCTGCTATCGGCCATCTGCTGGAACTGGTGATCCCCGAGGAATACGAGGTCAAGCGCGGCAAGTGGTCCTTTGCCCACCTGCCCGTGATCCCGCCCCACTTCGAACTGAAGCCGGTGGAGAAAACCGAGTCCCGCCTGAAGCTGCTGACCAAGCTGATCAGGCGCAAGGATGTGGACGGCCTGGTGAACGCCTGTGACGCGGGCCGCGAGGGCGAGCTGATCTTCAATTACATCGCCCGCCACGCCAAGTCCGGCAAGGCCGTGCAGCGGCTGTGGCTGCAG
This sequence comes from Azospira oryzae, assembly GCF_004217225.1. Lineage (GTDB taxonomy): Bacteria > Pseudomonadota > Gammaproteobacteria > Burkholderiales > Rhodocyclaceae > Azospira > Azospira oryzae. Next base: position 528,670 of record NZ_SHKM01000002.1, on the reverse strand, counting down.
TCCATGACGCCCCAGGCCATCCGCGACGGCTTCGCCCGTCTGCGCCGCGGCGAGGAAATGCAGGGGCTGGGCGATGCCGCCGTGTGCCGTTCCGAATCCGACTGGCTGGTCGGCATCAACGGCACCCGGGCCATGACCGCCTTCAACTCCAAGACCGGCGGCTTCCACCTCACCACCGTGGGCCGGGTGCAGACCCCGACCCTCTCCCTGGTGGTGGAGCGGGAACGCAAGATCCGCGAATTCAAGGCCCGTCCCTACTGGGAAGTGGAGGCCACCTTCGCCGCCGCTGCCGGCGAATACAAGGGCAAGTGGTTCGACGAAGCCTTCAAGGGCAAGGACGAGGACGAACACGCCCGGGCCGACCGCCTGTGGGACGAAGCCCGGGCCAAGGCCCTGCAGGCCAAGTGCGAAGGCCAGCCCGGCGAAGTGAGCGAGGAGGCCAAGCCCTCCACCCAGCTCTCGCCCCTGCTCTTCGACCTCACCAGCCTGCAGCGGGAAGCCAACAGCCGCTTCGGCTTCTCCGCCAAGAACACCCTGGGCCTGGCCCAGGCCCTGTACGAAAAGCACAAGGTCCTGACCTATCCCCGGACCGACTCCCGGGCCCTGCCCGAGGATTACCTGGGCACGGTGCAGGCCACCCTGCAGATGTTCAACGGCGAAAACCTGACCAAGGGTTCCGACACCTCCGTGGTGGACCGCTACGGCATCTTCGCCAACAAGATTCTCAAGTCCAAGTGGGTGGTGCCGAACAAGCGCATTTTCAACAATGCCAAGATTTCCGACCACTTCGCCATCATCCCCACCACCCAGGCGCCGAAGAATCTCTCCGAGCCGGAACAGAAGCTCTACGACCTGGTGGTCAAGCGCTTCCTCGCCGTCTTCTTCCCGGCCGCCGAATACCTGATCACCACCCGCATCACCCGGGTCGCCGGCGAACCCTTCAAGACCGAAGGCAAGGTCCTGGTGAATCCGGGCTGGCTGGCCATCTACGGCCGCGAAGGCCAGGAGGGCGACGAGGGCAACCTGGTGGCCGTCTCCCAGGGCGAGAAGGTGCAGACCGAGGAAGTGGCGGTCAATCAGAACGACACCCGGCCCCCGGCCCGCTACTCGGAAGCCACCCTGCTCTCCGCCATGGAAGGCGCCGGCAAGATGGTGGACGACGAGGAACTGCGTGCCGCCATGGCCGGCCGCGGCCTCGGCACCCCGGCCACCCGGGCCCAGATCATCGAAGGCCTGATCACCGAACAGTATCTGCACCGCGAAGGCCGGGAACTGATCCCCACCGCCAAGGCCTTCTCCCTCATGACCCTGCTCAACGGCCTGGGCATTTCCGAACTGACCTCGCCGGAACTGACCGGCGAATGGGAATGGAAGCTGGCCCAGATCGAGCGCGGCGATCTTTCCCGCAGCGCCTTCATGCAGGAAATCGAGGAAATGACCCGGCACATCGTGGACCGGGCCAAGAGCTACGACAGCGACACGGTGCCCGGCGACTTCGGCCTGCTCAAGTCACCCTGTCCCAAGTGCGGCGGTCTCATGCGCGAGACCTACAAGAAATTCCAGTGCGGCGATTGCGACTACGGCCTGTGGAAGATCGTCGCCGGCCGCCAGTTCGAGCCCGAGGAAATCGAGACCCTGCTCACCGAACGCCAGGTCGGCCCCCTGATGGGCTTCCGCAACAAGATGGGGCGGCCCTTCAATGCCCTGATCAAGCTCAACGACAAGAACGAACCGGAATTCGACTTCGGCCAGGACCGCTCCGGCGAGGACGGCGGCGAACCGGTGGACTTCTCCGGCCAGGAAAGCCTGGGACCCTGTCCCAAGTGCGGCAGCCCTGTCTATGAGCACGGGCTGGCCTACGTCTGCGAAAAGTCCGTGGGTCCGGCCAAGAGCTGCGACTTCCGTTCCGGCAAGATCATCCTGCAACAGGCCGTGGAACGGGAACAGATGCAGAAGCTGCTGTCCACCGGCCGCACCGATCTGCTCAAGGACTTCATTTCCGCCCGCACGCGGCGCAAGTTCTCCGCCTTCCTGGTGAAGGGCAAGGACGGCAAGGTCAGCTTCGAGTTCGAGAAACGGGAGCCCAAGGCCCCTGCGGCGAAAAAAACCGCCGCCAAGGCCGAGCCCAAGGCAGCGGCGGAAAAGCCCGCCAAAGCCCCGGCAAAGCGCAAGGCGAAGGAAGCCTGAGGTTAAGCAAGGCAAAAGATAAGGGCTCGGTGCGAACCGAGCCCTTTTTGCATCCGGGCCGCCGCCAGGCGGCGAAGCGGTGAATTTACTTATTCTTCGAGCAGGACGCGCAGCATCCAGGCGTTCTTTTCATGCACTTCCATGCGCTGGGTCAGCAGATCGGCCGTCGGCTGGTCGTTGGCCTTGTCCACCACCGCGAAGACCTGGCGGGCAGTGCGGGCCACGGCTTCCTGGCCGGCCACCAGCTGGCGGATCATATCCTTGGCCTTGGGCACGCCGTCTTCCTCGGTGATGGAAGCCAGTTCCACGAAGCGCTTGTAGGAGCCGGGAGCCGGGTAGCCCAAGGCGCGGATGCGCTCGGCGATCAGGTCCAGGGAGTTCCACAGTTCGGTGTACTGGGTCATGAACATGGTGTGCAGGGTCTGGAACATGGGGCCGGTGACGTTCCAGTGGAAATTGTGGGTCTTCAGATAGAGGATGTAGCTGTCTGCCAGCAGGTGGGAAAGGCCGTCGGCGATTTTCTTGCGGTCTTTCTCGGTGATGCCGATATCGATCTTGGTTGCCATGTGGATTCTCCTTTCAAGCTTCTCAATAACCATGCGCCCATTGTGGCCGATGGCGGCCGCCCGGGCCAATGACTTATCCCTATGGATTGAATAGGGACGGGCAATACAGACGGACTACAGTACCTTAACCCCGGGTGGCGGACATTGCAAAATGGCGGCCCGCACCGCATCGATGGCCTGGGGCCGGGGGAAGGTGACGCGCCAGGCCAGCACGATGCGGCGGGAAGGCTCCGGCGCCTTGAAGGGAATGACCCGGGCCAGGGACGGGTCCGGCGGCGCCACCTCGACGGCGGAAGCGGGCAGCACGGCGACGCCGGTGCCGCTGGCCACCATCAGGCGGATGGTCTCCAGGGAGCCGCCCTCATAGGAACGTTCCAGCCCGCCCGGCTCGGTCAGACGCGGACAGGCGGCCACCACCTGGTCGCGGAAACAGTTGCCCTGGCCCAGCACCAGCAGTTCCTCGCCCTTCAGTTCCCCCGCATCCACCGATTTCCGCTCGGCCCAGGGATGGGCCGCCGGCACCAGCATGCGGAAGGGTTCGTCGTACACCGGCTGGGTGACGATGCCCGGCTCGTCGAACGGCTGGGCCACCACGATCACGTCCAGTTCGCCCCGCTTCAGGGATTCAGCCAGCACGTGGGTGAAATTCTCCTGCAGGTAAAGGTGCATGTGGGGCACGGCCTGGTGCAGGGCCGGCACCAGTCGGGGCAGCAGATAGGGGCCGATGGTGTAGATCACCCCCAGGCGCAGGGGTCCGCTAAAGGGATCCTTGCCCCGCTGGGCGATTTCCTCGACCCGCTGGGCCTCGTTCAAGACTTTCTCGGACTGCCGCGCCACCTCTTCGCCGATGGGCGTCAGCCGCACTTCGGCGGCGCTGCGTTCGAACAGCAGCACCCCCAGGCGCTCTTCCACCTTTTTCAGGGCCACCGACAGGGTAGGCTGGCTCACGTGGCATTTCTCGGCGGCGCGGCCGAAGTGGCGCTCCCGGGCCAAGGACACGATGTAGCGCATTTCCGTCAGGGTCATGCTGTGTATAACTCAGGTAAAAGTGGTGGAACCAATTGTGCACAACCTGGGCGGGCAAGGGTAGGGGAAAAATCCCTGCACAATCTTCCCACATCACTGCACAGAGGTTTCTCACAGGGATTTTCCGGACCTAAGCCAATGAATGGGATCGGCTTTTCAAAGTTATCCACAGACTTGGGGCTGAGTTAACTGGTTTACGTCTTTGTATACATAAAAAACAGTGAACAACCCCTAGGGAAAAGCCGGGAAAACAGGAACGGCTGAAAAAAGCCAAAGCGGACAGGGAAAAAACGACCCATGCCAGAAGGCAGAAAGGGCGGGGCAAAGGAGAGATGGTGGCTGGAGAAGCCCTATTTTTCTTGCTTACAGGCATGGCACCCTGAAAATTTCCGTCATTCCTTCATTTCCAGGTGCCAAAGAAAAAGCCCCGCGTTGGCGGGGCTTTTGCACTCAGGCCGGCTTCAGCTTTTCCAGATCCTCGGCTTCCAGCCAGCGCCACTCGCCCGGTGCCAGATCCGCGGGCAGATCCAAAGCGCCGATCCTCACCCGCTTCAAACCCTCCACCCGGTTGCCTACAGCGCCCAGCATGCGCTTTACCTGGTGGTACTTACCCTGGGTGATGGTCAACCGCAGTACGGTGTCGCTGACGAGCTCGCAGCTATCCGCAACCACCGGCTCGTATTCGCCATGAAGGAGAACCCCGGCCAGCAGCTGATCGATCTGGGCCTGGTCGATGGGATGCTTGGCAGTGATCTCATAAATCTTGGGCACCTTGCGCTTGGGCGAACTCATCTGGTGGATGAACTGGCCGTCGTCGGTCATCAGCAGCAGGCCCGTGGTGTCCTCATCGAGGCGGCCGACGCATTGCACGTCCCGGTTCACCAGCTCCTCCGGCAGCAGGGTGAAAATGCTGCGGTGGTGCTTGGGCTTGTGGGAGCACTCGTAGTCCCCCGGCTTGTGGATCATCAGGTAAGCCTTTTCCCGGTAACGCCAGGGCTGGTCGTCCACGGTGAATTCAAAACCCTCGGGATCCACTTCCAGGAAGGGGTCTTCCACCACCACCCCGCCGATTTCCAGCCAGCCGTTACGCACCAGGGCCCGGCATTCCTTGCGGGTGCCGAATCCCTGGCTGTGCAGCAGTTTTTCCAGTTGCATGGTGACGCTCTCTCCTAATCCGGCCGCCGCGGCGACCGCTTACACACTTTTACAACCCCTTGCCGGGGTGAAACACCTGGGACGCCCTGGCCTTCCTATACTGGGCCCGTCGATTCAATGAACCCCGAACCCAGGAGAAACACCATGTCAGGACGCCATGTTCTCGCCTTCCTCGCCCTTGCCGGCTTCGCTTTTGCGGTACAGGCCCAGGAAGCCCCCCAGCCGGCCCCCAAGGGCCCCGCCATGCAGGAACGCTGCGCCGCCAACCCCAAGGCCTGCGAACGGCTCAAGGAGCGCCACGACGCCTTCTGCAAGGATAACCCCCAACGCTGCGAAGAGCTCAAGGCAAAACGGGAGGAAATGCGGCAGAAGTGTAAACAAGACCCGGCCGCCTGTGACAAGGCGCGGGAAGAAATGCGTGCCAAAGCCCGGGAACAGTTCGAACAGCGCTGCAAGGAAGATCCCAAGCGCTGCGACGACATGAAGAAGCGCTTTGTCGAAAGCCGGGGCAAGCGCCACGGCGACCGGCCCGCTCCCGCACCGGCTGCACCGGCACCCGCTCCTGCCCAGAACTGAGGTCTCTTTTCTTCTCTTTTGCCGCCCCCTTCACCGGGGGCATTTTTTTTTCGGCTCCAGCTAAGGGTTGTTCACTGTTTTTTATGTATACAAAGACGTAAACCAGTTAACCTGGCCCCAAATCTGTGGATAACTAATTTTTCTCCAGATACAACAATTGCTTAAGCCAGAAAAATCCCTGTGCAAAACGTCTGTGTAGCGCTGTGAGGCAATTGTGCAGGGTTTTTGCCGAACCTGCGAAACAGGGAGTTGTGCACAACTGGTACCCGATCCATACCCAAGTTATGCACAGGCTGTTAACAGGTGTTGGGGAACCGCCGCCATCGTTGCTACTCTGACAACCTCAACCCCATCCATCAGCGAGGAAATTCCATGAGCCAGACCGTTACCCTGGGCGGCAACCCCATTCAAGTGGCCGGCCAACTGCCTGCCGCCGGCAGTACCGGCCCCGCTTTCACCCTGACCGGCAAAGACCTGGGCGAAGTGACCCTGGCCGGCCTGGGCCCGGTGCGCAAAGTGCTGAACATTTTCCCCAGCATCGATACGCCCACCTGCGCCACCTCCGTGCGCCGCTTCAACCAGGCTGCCGGTTCCCTGGCCAACACCGTGGTCCTGTGCATTTCCGCCGACCTGCCTTTTGCCCAGGCCCGCTTCTGCGGCGCCGAAGGTCTGGAAGCGGTGCGCACCGTGTCCACCTTCCGCAATCCCGAATTTCTGCAGAACTACGGTGTGGCGGTGGAAAACGGCCCCCTCGAGGGTCTCTGCGCCCGGGCCGTGGTGGTGTTGGATGCCGACAACAAGGTCCTGCACAGCGAACTGGTCGGCGAGATCAAGAACGAGCCGAATTACGACGCAGCCCTGGCGGTACTCAAGTAAGGCTGCCTGAAAAAAATAAAACGCCCGGCTGTGCCGGGCGTTTTTCATTACGGCTTTGCTGGCGGATCGGCAAGCAACCCGCCCAAGTCTGAACCGCCACCGATCAGGCCCCCTTCCAAGCCGGCACGTAGCCGGCCGGAGAAGTGGAACCCTGGGTCAGGCGGCGCCCCAGGGCCGCCGCCGGCTGTTCGACCCAGCGGTGGAACAGCTGCGCCAGCAGCACACTGCAGACAAAGGACAGCAACAGGCCCAGGGCCGCCTGCTCCGGCGAATAGAGTTCCAGCCGGGTCCACAGGGCGCCGACAAACACCAGCACCGGGAAATGCACCAGGAACAGGCTGTAGGAAATCCGTCCCAGCTCCAGCATCGCCTTGTGCTGCGGCCAGCGGGAGCCCCAGCCGCGCCATTCCGCGTGCCATAGCAGCAGGCCCACCAGCAGGGCGCTGAGCAGGCGCCAGCGCCATTCAAAACCCATGGCCGCCAGCAACAGCAGGGCGTAGAGCCAGAACTGCAGGGGCGAACGGGCCTGGCGCACGGCATGGTGAATGACGATGCCCATGAAGAAGTAGGGGAAGAAATACAGCCACCAGCCGTCCAGGGCCCCATCCAGATTGAAGTGGAAGAGGGCAAAGGCCGCCGCCGGCCAGCCCAGCAGCAGGGGCATGTTGATACGGCCCCGGCCCAGACTGTCGCGCAGCCACAGGCTGCCGGCGTACACCAGGGCCAGCTGAAAGTTGATGCAGACGAACCAGAAGCCCGCCGACAGCTGCTCATAGCCCAGCAAGCCCTGGAGGAAGAAGAGGTGGGCCAGCACCTGGGGCAGGCTCACGGGGGACCCGGTGATTTCCTCCGGCAGCCATTCCCGCCCATAGGCGTAGGCCAGGCACACCAGGATCATGGCCGCCAGGTAAGGCAGCCCCAGGCGGCAATAACGCTGCACCACGTAGCGCCCCAGGGCAGGCAGGCGCCAGTCGCGCCCGCTCATGCTGAGGGCCATCACATAGCCCCCCACGACGAAGAACACCTGGGTGGCCCGGGCGTGATCCGCCAGCCAGTCCAGCAGGTGGCCCAGCAGGGGCGCGGCCCATTCCTTCAGCGGCGGATACAGGGCGAAGTGATGCCAGGCGATGATCACCGCTGCCACGGCCCGCAGGCCGGTAATGAAATAACGCTTGTCGGAAGCCGGGCTCGCCGTACTTCCACCCTCGATCACTGATTGCATGGGCATGATGGCCGGCCGTGCAGCGCCGCAGCGGCATTGCCGGCAGAAGTATTGAAAAAGCGGGGCGGGTTGAGCCGAAGCAGCGCTGACGCGCTAAAACGCCGGAAAAGACCGCCAGGGCGGCAGCCTTTCGGGGTGGGAATATCGGTTCCCTTTTGTGACTTTCAAGCCCTCGACCTGGAAGAGGAGGAGAGACTTAAAGATGGGTAGAGTCTAGGGAAAGTAACAGCCTGGGGAAAGCAGGGAACGGCGTACGGGGATTGACGGGCAGGGTGCTTATTTGCTGATTCTAGTATTGGGTGCTTTTGCGTGAACTGCTTATATTTGAACGAAACTCTATTGACGACTGAATGACTGCTTTTTGGCCATTGCAAACGTTCGATGGACCTCGCGGCATCGGTCGCTATCGAGAGTAAAGCAGCCCTCGGGTAAGTCTACGAAGGCCGGTGTGTGATTTAGCGATGTAGCTCGCTAGATGGCACAAGGATAGAAGGCGCAACCAAGTGGGCGCTGTCTCGATACACAACATGTACGCCGAGTTTGCTACGCCAGAACAGAGCTCCTTCGAGGAACAGCGGCCAGTCTGCGGGCTCATGTTGAACCCCCTGTAGCCTCGCGACCGTCGTTGTCACCAATACGTCATGTGTCACAAAAACATGGATGCCTAGTTCGCCATCAGCCGACGACAACATGCTCTGCACCAGAAACCGGGCCGCTTCATCAGGCTGTGCCATCCCTGGCAAAGCATCTTTGCCTGCAACAAGATGCCGCATGACCTCTTCATGTCCAAGCGTCTCCCAGTTTCTCCACGCCAAACTGCCATCCAGCACATACACACCGGGGTCACCCAGTAGCCGGCTCTTGGCAATACGGGCATCAACACCCGAACCGAACCGCAAGGCTTCGGCCGTTTGAATGCAGCGGGGCAACGGGCTGCTATGCAGTGATCTCAGGCGAGCACCAAGCTTCTGGCCCAGTTTGAGCGCAATGTCCTTGCCCGCGTCGGTTATCGGCACTTGATTACCGGCTTCACCCGGAGGAAGTTCGTCTCGCACGGAGTGCCTCAGGAGCAAGGCGACAGGCTGATCGACAGGGCTCTGCTCAAGATTACTCAGGAGTGACGCGGGGATTTCCCAACCGTGCGCCTTAGTCATATCGCCTCCGCACACAACACTGCAGGAAGCGCCGCTACTTGACGAACATCAATCAGACTGAACCCTGCTTCAGCGAGCAACCGTTCAAAGGCCTTCTTCGAGCGCTCCCGTCCTCCAGTAGCCATCAGCAAATGCAAGTCACACAAAGCGCCCGATACACCGTGCTTTTCCATCAGCATTTCGATGATGAAAAGTTGCCCTCCCGGCGAGAGGACAGCGCGAGCCTGAGCCAGGATCTTGAATGCGTCACCGTCATCCCAGTCATGCAGCACTCTGGCCAGAATTACAACATCAGCCCGGATACTCCAGGGCTCAAAGAGATCACCAGGCAACCAGTTCAAGCCTGGCACCACACCAAGGCTGTTGCGGGCCTGCTCAACCACTTCAGGCTTATCGAGCACGGTCATGCGAGCATCGGGATACGTACTCAGGATGTTCATCGCAAGCGTTCCGAACCCACCACCAGCATCCACCACACGCTCATGGCCTTGCAAGCGGAGTGCATCCGGAATCAATGCGTAATCATGGCGTGCATAACTGCGCAACATTCGGTGATGCTCCTGCAGACGTGCAGGATCTCTGGCGACCTCTCCAAAAATATCCGGTGCGCGCCAATCTCCATGCGCCTTAAGCGCCTCTGACAAGGACGACCACAAGTCGCCAAGAGCTCCTGAGTATTCGAGAGCCGCGTCCGCCAGAGTCAATGGATGGCCCTCCAGCAGGAAGTCACCACGAACGCTCAATCTCCAGTTTTCAGCATTACGTTCAACAAGTCTGAGTTCTCCCAGGGCCCGCAGCAGTCGCATGGCTCCATCGCTGGAGAGCCCGCACTTTTCGGCTAGTGCGCCAGGTGTGCAAGGCAAGGCCTCGATTACGCCCAGACGTACCGCTGCCGCTATCGTTTCAGTGCGCCAGTAACCAACCATATCGCCTGAAAGCGCCGCAAATTCAGACTGTCTGGCAGGACGAAGTTCGACTAGGTGTTGCCCTAGCTCGTTGATGACCTCTAGGCCGCCATCAAATCGCTCCACTCTTGCCTGACCGTTGTAGAACGGTTCAACCGCCGCAAATCGTTGTGCATAGGCAGGCGCTCCACGTAGATCAACGTGCATCCAGCCGTCGCCATCACGCGCGCGTGCGAATCCTTTGTGAAAAACGTCTAGATCAGTGAACCAGTTGCCATGCAACGGCTTACCGTTCAGATCCAGATGCGTGCATAGACCTGCGTCATTCTGGATGACACAGAATCCGTCCTTGTAGTCTCCGACATAGCGCCACGTTTCCGGATACGCGAATGAGCCATCCGAACGCACATGTCGATAGCGACCATCTTGCAATCGCACCGTACAGCGTTCGCCCTGAAAGTTTCCGCACCAGTCATACCGCTCAGGATAGGCATCGCTTCCGTCTGGATGAATGTGGTGCCAGCCATCCTGGGCCTGTACCGTAGCGAAACCTTCATAGAAACCAAACGTGCGAATGAAACGGCGGGAATACGCTGCATTGCCATCCGGTCCAACATGCCAGGCCTCATCGCCGCACTTTACAGGCGCGAGGCCTGGAACATGGAACTTGAGCACTTCGTCGAAACGTCCGGAATACGCGGGCTGACCATCGCGCTCATGGTACTTCCCGCATGCAGACACGTTCAGATCACGCCAGTTCATAGAGCCTCCCCGGCGGGCTTTCTCATATTGCAGGAGGCACACAAAGATCGATTTCTATAACTGGCAACCAGCGCGCGGTAAGCGTCGCCCTGCCAGATATCGAGCAAGGATGTGTCGAGCAGTTTGCCGAACTCTCCCAAAGTCCTGCGCTGTGCGTCCGGCGCACAGCATGGATTGAATCGCCCTTGAGCACTGATCCATGCCTCTTGCCCCAGGAATGGGCACAGGCCATCAGGCGCGAGTTCCTGGTTCGATCCTTCGTCTAGCGGAAAGATGTTCTCCAGCAGAATCGCGCGCCCATTCGCGAGGGACTGGTCCAGCGCGATCTTTCGAGCCTGCTCGACGGCGACATTCCAGCGCCGGATCGCGTCAGCATTGCGGCGCATCGACAAGGCTTCGATTTCAGGAAAATGCGCCCAGAGATGGTGGCCCTTTATCCGATCCACGCCGAGTTCGATACCGAGTCGCACGATATCGGCCAACTCATCGATGTTGGATTCTAGAAAGGTCAGCTGGAGCGTCACGCGGCAACGGTTGCCGCCATTCGCTGCATGCGCATCACGCACTGCAATGAACTCACGCAAGTTGTGCAGCGATTCTTCCCATTTCGAGCCCAACATGATCGATTCATGAGTGGTCTTGCAGGCGGCGTTCCAGGAGATCTTCACATCGGAGGTGACCGGCACAATGCGTGCGGCCCAGTCGCCAACCCCGTACTTAGGGAAGGTCCCGTTGGTCGTCAGATTCAGTTTGACGTCGTGCTTCGCACACAAAGCCAGGATGTCCTCGAAATGCTCATAGAGCAAAGGCTCACCCATGGTTGAAGGGATGATTTCACTCAGCCCTTTACCAGCCATTTCCTCGACGACACGCTTCAGCATCTCGAATGGCATGCGACGATGACGGCGCCCATCGAGCTTGCGCAGAGGTTGCAACTTGCTGTGCGGCGAATGCTCTTCGCACATCACGCACTTGAGGTTGCAGGTATCCGGGTTGGTATCAAAGGTAATGCGCCAGGGTGCTTGCGCATGCGAAAGCTTGGTTCTGTCTCGCCGACGAAGGACTCGGTGATACAAGGCTTCGATATCCTGCACGTGGGTATCGATATCGGGAATGTCACCATCCTGGCTGAAAACATAGCCACGACTCCCGAGTTTTGCCGCCAGTTCAGGAGCATCGACAAAACGCTGCATCTGCTCCGCCAGTGCAGCGAATGAGCGATGCTCGAACAAGAGCCCATTAACCTCGTGGTGGACATACTCGGCCATCCCGCCGGTATTGGCGGTGATCACCGGTACGCGAGCCTGCTGAGCCTCATGGATGACCAGCGGCGAGTTCTCCACCCATACCGATGGCACAACAATCGCATCCACGCGATCAAAAACATCGCGAACGATATCCTGATTCCTGTATTCAGGCATCCACTCGATCTTGTTTGCGATCTCGGCTGGCAGGCTTGCGGCGATGTCTTTCAGCGCGGCCGTTTCCTGACCACGCGGGCGCCCCCAGATCCTGAGCCGGGCTTTGCCGGTGAGCTGCCCAAAGGCACGGATCAGGTCATGAATTCCCTTGGCCGGTATGTGGGTGCCAATGTACCCAAACGTGAATTCCGGTTCCTGAACCCTGATGCGGTTGGCGGAACGCCTTCTGTCGAAACCGTAGTCCAGATAGATAAGTTTGCGCTCGGGCAGGCCGAAGTCATGGTGATAGCGCTCCAAAAGGTAACGCGCCGGGGCAATGAACACATCCACCAGTTCGGCCATCTCACGCATGTGTGCCATGCGGCGCTTCACCCAGTCTTGCCAGTAAGTCACATCCGCTTCATATTCATCGGCGGCACCGCTGAAGTAACGCGCATAACAACGCTCGGCACACTTGCGATCTTCCTGCCCATCACATGCCGCCCAAAGATTGTCAGGATCTTCGGGGAGGGTTTGCATGAACTGGCCGCGCGGACACATGACCCAATAGTCGTGAAGCGTGTAGACAATCGGTATCCCGCGATTGGCCGCCTCCTTGATCAGTGATGTCGAGAGATGATTTAGGTGCCCGACATGCACAACATCTGGCTGTACCTCGGTCAGTACCTCGGCGAAACGCTGATCGACCCCTTCTGCCCGGTATCTGTCTTTGAGTCTCGGGTTATTCACCAGATGCAAGGTGATCCTTGCGTCATCAGGATCTCCCTCTTTGCGAAGGCGGTAGTCCGGCGCGAAGGAATCCTCTTCGCGGGTAAAGACATGGACCTCATGTCGATCAGCCAGCCCCTGACACAAAGTCTGGCTATAGACTTCGGAGCCGGCGTTGTAGCGCATCGGATAACCGTGAATCACCTTCAGAATTTTCATACAGATGCCTCCGCTGCGCTGTGCAATGCAAGTTCGTGCCTGAAGTCTTGAATGAGACGCATCAGGCCCGCTTCCAAAGAAATTGCAGATTCCCAACCGAGTAGTTCGCGCGCTCCCGCCGGGTCTCCATAGAACCGCGCAACGTCGTAAGACCTCGGCGCAGCCTCAGCGATGGCTGCATCGCTCTTCGCCAGCCGACAACAAATCGCGGCTAGCTCGCCTAAAGAGGTTGGGTGCCCTGATACCAGATGCACTGGGGGCAATGACTGCTCGCCGGACTCCAGCAGTCCGATCAAGGCACGAAGACCTCGAACGACATCATTGACGTGCGTAAAGTCGAAGGTGTGATTGCTGCCTTCAACGCGCAGAGGCAAGCCTTCGACAGCGGCTCTACAAAACGCTGGAATGACTCGATCTCCGTGATCCTTCGTGCAGCCATACACATTCGAAAGTCGCACGACAGCAGTCTGCAGACCAAGGCTACGTGCTTCGAGAACAAGACGCTCCCCTTCAGCCTTGGAACGCGCATAGACGTTGAGCGGATTCAATGCAGTCGTCTCAGCAACCGGAAGGGACGGAACCTGCCCGTATACCTCTCGGCTGCTCGAAAACAGAATCCACGGTCTGGAACTCTGGGCTAATGCCGCATGAACGAGGTTTTGAAGGCCAGTGACGTTCGTACGCCAACACAGTTTAGGGTCTCGTTGCCCCCAGACAACCCTTGAAACGGCCGCCAGGTGAACAACGCCGGCACAGCCCTGAATAGCTGCGTCAATGTTGGCCAGGCGGGTCACATCACCGTGACTCGCTCCTTGCCCAAGCAGATCCAGTTCCTTTACCGAAAAACCGTCATTTCTGAGCGACGCGCAAAGCCGCCGCCCCACCAGGCCGCGTGAGCCGGTGACCAGTACTGTCTTTGTCATGATTTTTCCCAAGACGAGAGCCGGAACTCCCGCTAGGAGATTTCCGGCAAGTGCAACGATCAGTCGCTTTCGCGCTTCTGTATTTGCTTCAGATGGGGGGCTTCGATCTGAAGTCGCTGCTGCGTCAGTGTTGCCAACCTAGTTGCATCTTGAGGAGAGTAAGCCCGATCCCGGTAGTACTGGGGTGAGGTCTGATTGAGTTGCATAGACCGACGATCGATGTCGGCTTTTGACGGGGAATGACTCATAGGTTTACTCCTTCAGGTTAAGCCGGAACGGACCGCCACCACTCCCCTCGGGTTGGGGAAGCGCTTGGAGCAAAGCTAAGCGTGGAGTCTGAACTGGCTTTCGGGTCGTTTCCGCAGAGGTACGTACCCACCGACGAAGTCGTTGTCCAGGACCCGATCCAAGACACAAAGAGAGGTATCAATGCTTCTTAAATGCTATGCAAATTTTTGATTCGGCTCAACTTATTGTCGACACTTCGCTGTCCGCCCAGTAACGAAAACCAGACTATTGGCGACAATAGCTGAGCGCCTGTTTTGCGCCGATTAACGGACAAAAAAATGCCACTCACATGGAGTGGCATTTTCATTTAATGAGGTCCAAATAAATCTAGACCTCAATCAAATCCGACAACATCTGTAGGTTCTCATTTCCTACTAGATACTCAGCTTGCGGAATCAATAGGTTGCAGACCGAAAATGAGACGAGCCAGAAATTTCGTCTCAATGGACGCGATAATCCTACTGAATGTTCACCGCAGACCCCAGGAATCCTACCAACCGGAATTCCCTCGGGTCAGACCCCGTGACCTGAACCAGGAACCGTTGAACTTCGCTGTCTCGAGTATAGATCAGCATGCGGCAGGGGGTCGGTCCCTCACCACGCAACGGGTAAATCCCCTGCTCGGCCAGCATCAGGCTCATCTTCTTCGATGAGCACCCCAGAATCTCCGCGATCTCTTTTCCCAGCACATGGTTCTGCTGGAATCGCTCCAGTTCTTCCCGGCTTACCCGGGACCCCAGGTTCTTAAGGCATCCCAACCTTTCTGCATGTACGAATCCATGGTGGGTAAGCCAGTAGGCGACCTGCTGCTTCACCCCCAGGATCCTGGCCATTTCCGGAATGCTGACCCAGTTGGAACGGCCGCTGTTCAGGCGCTGCTGCAGAGCCCTAAGCTGCGCAATATCGAAAATCCAACGAGTGATGCCACGAGCCCCATCCTGGAAAGCCTGGGGTTTCAGCGTCCCCGCCTTTACCGCTTCCACCAGGGCCAGGATCTCATCCCCCGTCCAATGCCAGAACTTGAGGACGTAACCCAGGGACACCTGGTGTTCCTCGGCAATGGTCAGCACCGGTAGATCGGTGACGACCTCCAGCAGGGCCTCTACCTCGCCACGAGGGATCCGCCAGGGCAGATGTTCCTTGTCCCAGATGCGGCGGGCGCTGGGGAAGAGAAGGGTCAGGAGCCGCTGCATCCGGACTTTGCCGAGCCCCAGCATCTCCATGGCCTTTTCCATGGTGATCTCCCCGCTCAGCTGCTCCTGGATTTGCACCAGCTGGTCCCGGCGGACCATGAGGAACTTGCGGCCGGCGGTACTCAGGAATTCTTCCCACTCGACGTTGCCTTCGGTGATCAGGCGCCGCAGCTGCTTGAGGCTGATCCCCAGTTCATGGGCGGCAACGGTACCAGGGATCCACTGGGCGTTCTTCTGGATCATCTCGGGCAGGCGCCGATTCCTACCGGCAACCCCGCCTTTCCAATGAACGGTGATCCATTCTTCAAAGGCCTTACGGACATCGCTGAACCCTGCCTCCTTGAAACCCTTGTAGAGGTAGGTATAGGCGTGCTGGAAGGTATCCCGGAGTCCCTTCTTTTCTCCGGAGGAGTTGGCCTGAAGCTGGTTGAGGGCCTGATGAAACCCTTCCGGCCACCGAAAAATGATCTCCGCCGCCAGGGTTGATACCGGCCAGGAACCTTCCAGACGCCCCGAGTTGCGCAGCTTCAGGGGCCGGGGATTGGCCATGGGATCCATATGGGTCCCCAGGAAGCGGATCAGTCGCTGGGTTTGGTCTGCATCCAGGTGGGAGAGGGGAGCTGGCGCCTCTCCCTCGGGCCAGTGCAGCAGCTTGTCTTCCAGGATGGCCGCCAGGCGCCGGAGGTTGTCTGGGGCGGGGCCGGAAGTCTCCTCCCGCAGGTCGGATCCACACTGGCAACGCAGCAGGGAGTCCCGCTTCCACTTCAGGGGCTGGCCGCAGGAGCCGCACTGGTCCACCATCCAGACCCCATGCTTGGGGCAGACATCCAGGAAGTAGATCTCCCAGGAGGCCTGCCAGGTCGGGTCTTCTGCCAGGCACTGCGGGCAGAACCTCGCATGGTGCATGTTCCAGACCCGGCCTTTCGATTCGGCCAGCAGGGCGACCCGGGCCACATGGGCATGGAGGTGCGGATCCAGGGCAGGATCAGGGAGTAGCTGATGGCGTGACAGACAATCTGGATCGAAATGAATCCCTGCCTGGCCGAGATCGTTGAGCGTCATGCAGTTGGCCTCGGCCAGCCGCAGCAGATAACCACGAGGACCTTCATGTCGGCTGGGGTGGGGACGGAGCAGGAGATCCGGTGCCGAAGACGGAGGGAAGTGCTGATCGTTCATCTCACTTCCCTCCCCGGGTCAGATTCATGCCCAGCTTCCGTGCCACGGGAGAGCCCACGGGATCCTGCCGGGTATGGAGGTAAAACACCTCCCCTGGCCGGTCCAGGGGACGCAGGGGCGACTCCGGATGGAAGGGATTGAGCCGATCCGGAACATCCCGCCATACCCGGTTGCGAAAACCAGCAGCCAGTGCAGGCAGGTCTAGGGTGTCCAGACCGGCAGCCGTGGCGGCGGAGACGGCCCCCTCGATGATTTTGACGACATAGTCCAGGAGCCCGTAGCTGCCCACATGGAAACGGCGGGCCAGGTTGGCTTCATGGAGCGGGACTTCGACCTGGAGGGGCAGGTGCATCTCCATGGTCTTCAGGATGCCCCGGAACTCCTGGAAATCCTCCGCTACCTCCAGGGAGAAGGGGGTAATGCGTATCCGCTCCGAGAACCGCCGGGCCAGCTGCTCGTTGCTGTTCACCACCAGCTCGGCCGCCGGCAGCCCGCAGGCCACCATGCCTACCTTGGTGTCCTCCAGGAAGTTCTTCAGCCAGTCGGTGATATCCCGGAAGGCATTCAGGCTGGGGGCGTAGAAGAGGTGCTGGAACTCATCCAGGATCACCATCTCCACCCCGCACTTCACGAAGAGTTCGTAGATCCAGGAGGTTTTTTCCGGGGCGGTACCCCGGTGGGCCTTCTTCTGACCCAGGGCTTCCAGGATGGCTCCGGCCAGGCTGCGTGCCGTGGGAGAGGCGGGGACCGTCACCATCAGCACCGGTACCACCGTCCGTTCGGCCAGATGCTGCCTCGGAAAGCGTTCTCCATAGGCTCGCACCATGGTGCTCTTGCCGGCGCCGGAAGGTCCGGTCAGGAGTAGGCCACCGCCGGTTCCATGGTTCCGGCGCCGCAGATGCAACTCGGCGATGCCGTACATGGACTCCCGGTAGCGTTGGTGGGGGATAGGGTCCATGACCAGCTTGAAGCCCAGGCCCGGGGCCTGGAACGGAACTGCTGCCGGGGCGAACTGGGTCATTACCGCTAAGGGTTCCATGTCACACCCCCTCGCCAGCAGTAAAGTCCGGCAGGTCGTCATCCAGACCGGAGGGTAATGCCAGGGGTACGACCTCCTTGACCGGCTTCAGGGGCTTGCGGGCTTCTGCCAGCGGATCCTTCCCATTGAGCACGGCTTCGCTGTCGTGCATGAGGTAACCCGCCCCTGCCTTGCGGTATCCCATCTTCTTGGCCTTGATGGCCTCCTGGATGATCGCCTCAATCTCAGCCCGGGCCTGGAGCAACTGGGGATTGGCGCAGTTGTCCCCAAAGCGCTTGCGGGCGTTCTCCCGAACCAACCGGTGGATATCCCGGGGCAGGTTTTCTGCGTACTCCGCCAGTTTGGCCGGTACCTTGAGGTACTCCTGCAGGTTGGTATCGAAGACGTGGATGTGAGCCACCGTGTCCTCGTAGTACTTGAGGGAGACCGGGACATTGGCGCCGGCGCGGCGCCGGATGGTCTGCAGCAGTTCGGAGTTGTACTGCAGGCCGTCCAGCTCGATGCCGTAGTGAAACAGGGTCCGCCTGGCTGGGATGCCGGCGATGATCTCCAGTTGCTGGGGATAGGCCGGCAATTCGATGATCCTTCTCTCTGCCGATTCATACCACCGGTCGATAGGGCGGGCATTGATGCCACGGTGGGGCGTGACGTTGTACACCTCAACTACCCACTTGGTGATCAGATGAACCAAGCCCTCCATATCAATCACAGCCTTCTCTTCTGCCGGGTAGTCCCCCCGCTCATCCACATTGGAGAACACCGTCCCCGGCAAGCGATGGATGAGACCCATGTTCATGGTGCGAAAGAACCGCTCGATGGCGCCCTTGTGCTGAGGGGTCTTGGAGCCGCAGAAGAGGATCTGAATCCCCATTTCCAGACAGGCCGCTTCCAGGGCGTCAGAGTGGAGATCCGTACCGTTATCCACGGCAATGAGGACAGGGATGCCGTAGGCCGGCCACTGGCCCTGGATGTCCCGGAAGCGGGCGAGCCATTCATCCTTGGGCAGGATGGCCCGGCGCAGGCACTGCAGGACACCATGGCCCGAGGGAGCGTTGAAGCTGATGTAAAACCCCACCACCATGCGGGAATGGCTGTCGATGGCCATGGTCAGCCAGGGACGTCCCAGGGGCAGCTTGGTCAGGCTATCGATGACGATCAGGTCCAGAGGGGTGTGATCAATCTCGATGCGCTCCAGGACATTACCCACCTTTACGCTACCGATGGCGGCCCGGTACTTCATGCGGGCTGCTTCAGCACCTTCCCGGGAGGCATCCACCAGGTCTTGCTGCAGGGCAGCCAGCCACCGGTAGACGGTGGCCCGGCAGGGGCACTTGATCTGGTCGTTCTGAGGAAGCCCTTGATTGACCAGGCCCACATTTCGACGAAGTTCATCGAAGACAGCCTGTTTCGGTAATTTCTGGTTAGTCAGATAAACAGCAGAAATGACGTCCTCAAACACCTGATAGGCCGTTTTGAGGTGAGGGCTGTTCATCGGCTTGTTGCGTGGGATCAGGTAAATGAGGCTCTTAGCCTGACGGTAGCGGCGCCACCAGGTCTGGACCGTAGAGGGGCAAGGGGGGTAGCGGTCGTCCAGCCGTTCCGCGACCTGGGCAATGATGGGGCGCCAGTGTTCCTGGTTGTAGGGAGTGTGCTCGGGATCGATGGCGTCCAGATAGGACTTGCGCCGCCGGGCTTCCCGTTGCTGGTTTTCGGGGTAGGTGCCTAGGTCCCGAGGAACGGCCAGGTAGAGGGCATTGGCGAGGGAGCCCAGGGAGGATTCATCCACGATCCATTCCTGCGACAACCAACGGGCCCGAATCTCTTGGTCAGAAAGGTTAATCAGTTCCCCGGTATCGGACTGGAACTGAATCTTGCCGGTGACCAACCGTCGGGATAGCTCCCAGCCCATTTTCTCGTCCCGGAAGCGCAGGCCAACCTTAGAGGAAAACCGTATCATCACGTCCTCCGTCCTGGATGGTCAGCAGGGTATTGCCCGTCAGCGGCTGGGTCAGATCACAGCCCAGCAATCCGTGGGCGATGAGGTGTAGGACTGTGTCCCGTCCCAGGGTACTTTCAGCCTTGGTGAAGGTGATGGTGTCGGCGCCCAGATCAGAACGAAGTTCGTGGAAGGATGGAAGGGGGCGACTGGTTTTGCCCATTAGATAGTCAACCTCCTGGGCATTGCTCAGGAGGGGCTCGCGCTGCAGTTCCTGCTCCGTCACGATCCGGAAACCCAGTCCCCTTTCCTGATAGTGGGTAGCGATGGCAGCGAACTTGGTGGCCACCTTGCGGCTCTTGAGCTTGGCGGTGGTCTTAACCTCTAGGTGAAACACCGAGCCGTCTGCCAGGACGACCTCGAAATCTGGGTAATAGTCACAGAGCGATTGGCCGTCGAAATACTGGATAACGGCTGGTTGCTCCTGGAAGGAAACGACTCCCGGGGAGACCTCTAAAAGCAGAGCGGCGTCCCTTTCCAGAAGGGACTCACAAGCCACCATCCGACGGAGCTTGCGGGAAGGGAAATAGCCGCGGAAGTGCCTGCCGCGGCGGGTTACAACTTTTCTAGCGAGCATCGTTTTTCTCCTGGCGGCGGGCGTAAGAAATCCCTGCGCCAGCCGCATGTCTTGAAAATTGAGACAAAAGAAAACCCGCAGCCAGTAGGAAACTGACTGTTGTCTCATGGAATCAATGGGATAAGGCTTGACGTGCCCGAGGGGAGAAGACGATACTTTGGCTGTCGATGCCGGTACCTGTTTTTTGCTATCTCTCTCGGGGCAAGCCTTTGTGCTTGCCCTTTTTACATGGTGGGTTCCTCCTGGTTGGTTGGATGTCTTCTGGCTACACAGAGGACTGGACGTGCTGGTCCTGGCCTGCAGGAATATGCAGCGCCAGTTCTATGAGCTGGATTTGAAGAGGGCTGAGATGGCCCAGTTGGGGCTCCAGTTGGTGGAGCAGGGTGTATTCACGCTCACTGGCCCAGGATGGGAGTGAGAAGTGGCGTCGGGAAAGTCTGAGTGCTTGGGCCAGGGCGGCCTGCTCTTCTTCAGTTAGCAGAAGGCCCCGGATAAGGCGGTTGATGAAGTCCTGTTTTGGAGGACCCTTATCTCCCCTCTCCAGGGCAGAGATATAGCTTGGCTCGTATCCAAGTTGGAGGGCCAGTGCTTTTTGTTTGTAGCCGCGCCCAAGGCGTAGGCATTTGAGATAGACGGAGAATGGACTCATAGCGTGTCAGCATGATTTTATAAATAAAATCATGAAGTTGTAACGATATTGAGTCCGACGATGACAGAGCGGATTTTGTGAATTTTGGGAAATTCTTACCGCTGAATAGAAAAACGGAATTGTTTTTCTATCTATGAAAATTCGAATGGATCTAAGTAGGTAGAAACTCACCAAAATAAGGGTGGTTTCTATTGCCAGTGTGCTGTGTAAACGTGCGAATAATTAACGAAATTTATTTAGCAGATTTCTCAATATCGCTTCCTCTGTAGTTCGAAATCCATCATTACAGAGCACTAATGGTGCATCAGGTAGCCAGTTGTCTGGATCATCATCGAGAGCAATCCACATCTCATCGGCTAGATTTTGTGTCTCTAGGTATTGCAGTGCTTCTCGTTGGCGATGACCAATCCAACCATCTCCCATCTTTTCTAGGGTTGGTGTAATCCCAATCAGTCTGTTCCGAAGATCTTCGGTAAAGATATTTCTCAGCTCGTCAAAAGCTATCCGGCGACGCCAGTCACTGGCCACTACGATCTGGAGGAATGAGTATTCGCGTAGGACTGACTCCAATCGGGGTAGATAGGAGAGGAGTTGGTTTTCCTCATCCGGCAGGTCTTCCCGGGGAAAAACCGGATGTAGGACGCCGTCAATATCTAGGAAGAGAATCATGGTCCTAACTCAATGTGAAGCTGGCTGGGCTGCAGGTATTAACAGAGACCACACTTGTTTAAGCATAGCGCCGAATTACTACTGACCTAAGCACCTATGCCATGTCCACGGCGGTACAGCGCTATTTATAGAAGAGGGAGTGCCCTTGTTCTTTGGGTATGAGGATCAGCCCGGGTTGTTGATCCAGGAGTTGGATGAAAATCACGTTGAATGACTGACTGTCACTTTCGGAGAGCCTAAATCCTAGTTGGACGTAACGTACAGGCATGCAAATTGGTCCACGAATTCCGGTTGAGTAGCTCACCTACTGGCTTGCTGACACAGAGGAATTTGACAGCTACAATTCCATCGTAATAATTTGGCACTCAGGGTATCTAACAGCCATGTTGACGGCAAGAGTTGAGTGCTGTATAGAAAAACAGTGGGCCAATATCGAATTGGTGTTCGATGCATCGCTGCGGATATTCAGTGGCTCACAACCTTAAGAGCACTGACCTTACGAAGAACCACCATAAGACGCAATGAAGATGCCCCCTTTCCTTTTCATTGACCTGTTTGCGGGTCTTGGCGGCTTCCACCTCGCACTCGAGCAGCTTGGTGGAAAATGTGTTTTTGCTGCGGAGTGGAAGGAGCATCTCCGAGAACTCTACGCAGAGAACTTCGGTCTCCGACCGGCAGGAGATATCACCCTTGTTTCGCCTGCCGACATACCAGACCATGATGTGTTGACTGCAGGTTTCCCATGCCAGCCATTTTCCAAAGCAGGTGACCAACTAGGCTTCGAGTGTACAGAGCAAGGCAACCTCTTTTTCAATGTCGCCGTCATTTTGAAGAAAAAGAAGCCATCTTACTTTATTCTCGAAAACGTCCCCAATCTGCTTAAGCATGACAACGGACGCACTTGGGCAGAAATTCAGAGAACGTTGCGCTCAGAATTGGGATATGACATTCGAGCTGAGCGGTTTTCTCCCCATAATTTTGGTATCCCACAAATCCGGGAGCGGGTGTATATCGTGGGCTCTCTCCTACCGCTCGATGGATTCGAATGGCCTAAAACGAGTGATGCCGAGACCAATATCGACTCTGTACTGGATGACAACCCGGCTGATTCAAAAAAGCTATCACCGCAGGTTCAAGAATGCCTTGAGATCTGGGATGATTTCTTAAAGGCAGTGCCATCTCACGTCAAATTGCCGTCATTTCCATTATGGTCAATGGAATGGGGGGCAACGTACCCTTATGAAAATACAACCCCGCACAAACTGAAGCAGCTGTATGGCCTCGATGGCTTAAAGGGCTTCAAGGGTAGCCACGGTGAAAAGATTGGGCATCTGAAGACTCTGGAAGAGCGGTGGGCAGCCTTACCAAGTCATGCGCGAACTCCTCAAGATAAGTTCCCGAAGTGGAAACAGGACTTCATTCGCAAGAATCGACAGTTCTATGAAGCTAACAAAGCTTGGATTGATCCTTGGCTCCCTAAGATTTTGAAGTTCCCGTCCAGCCTTCAAAAATTCGAATGGAATATCCAGGGGGGCAAGCACAACATCTGGGATTACGTTATCCAGTTCAGAGCATCAGGTGTCCGCGTTAAACGCCGTTCGACAGCCCCAAGCTTGATTGCGATGACGGATACCCAGGTTCCTATCATTGGGTGGCAGAAGCGATATATGACACCCAATGAATGTGCACGGCTGCAGAGTCTGGATGGGCTAGCAAAACTGCCTAATAGTCCTTCAAAGGCTTTTGCAGCCCTTGGTAACGCCGTGAACTCGAATGTCGTCAAGATGGTCGCTGAAGCGCTACTACGCACGCACTCCGATACGGCCGTAAAACGTAAAGAACTTGAGGTTGCCTGATGTCGACTGCACAAGACCTTGGACCTATCGAAATACGGCCGGAGGTCACGATGCTGTCGGTGCTTCGGCACTTGAACTACAAGCCTTGGTTTGCCATCGCTGAATTCATCGATAACGCAGTGCAAAGCTATGTGAGTAACCTGGAAAAACTCATTGCACTGAACGGCCCAGATTACAAACTAAAGGTAGATGTTCGCTTAGACACGGCTGGTCCAGGCTTCATTGTCGTAACTGACAATGCTGCGGGTATATCAACGGCAGACTTCCCTCGTGCTTTTCGAGCGGCTCAGGTTCCTGCGGACCGGAGTGGCTTGTCCGAATTCGGCATGGGAATGAAAAGTGCGGCATGTTGGTTTGCTCAGACCTGGAGCGTGCGCACAAAAGCACTGGGCGAACCAGTAGAACGGACAATTTCGTTTGATATACGACACATAATCGATAATCGTATTGAGTGTCTGGACACGACCGTTCGCGATGAGCCATCACCGACGCCCTATACGGTGGTGACATTACGTGGCCTACATCATGTTCCGCAAGGGCGAACTATTGGAAAGATAAAGGAACATCTGGCTAGCATCTATCGGATTTTTCTACGCGATGGCAGGCTCATGCTCACCTTTAACGGTGAGGCTCTGTCGTACGTCACGGCCCCAGTCCTTAAGGCCGTCCCATACTCAGCTCCAGGATCGCCAACTCCTAATTCAGATGCAATTGAATGGACCAAGCCCATAGACTTGGATTTTGGAAAGGGGCAACGGGTTACTGGTTTTGCAGCCTTAAGAGAAGTTGGATCAACCCCATACGCTGGCTTTGCCTTATTCCGACGTGATCGCCTCATCGAAGGCAGTCACGATGAAACGTATCGCCCTAGCTTTATCTTTAAGCAAACAAATAGCTATCAGTATCAACGGCTGTTTGGAGAACTACATGTTGAAGGATTCGAGGTCAGCCACACTAAAGATGGTTTTCGCTGGGAGGAGTATGAAGATATCTTCCTCGAATATCTTAAGGCAGCACTCGAAGCCGAACCGCTGAACCTAATTGCACAGGCCGAAAACTATCGGGCACTTCCTTCCCGGAAGACTATTGGAGCTCGAGCGACTGCAGCCACTGACACAGTGGCCAAATATCTAGAGGAAGACGTTGCACCACTACTGGTAGATGCACGGCAAAATCCGGCAGCTCCAGAGGCGCTGCCACCCGCATTGCTGGTGACAGACCTAAAAGCCTCTGAACGCACAGTTACACTGGACGACGGGGGGTACAAATGGATAGTCACGCTCAGAACCTCTATCGACCCAGCACGTGAAGACTGGGTCTCAGTTGCTAGAGAAGATGCTAAAGCTGGCGATGAGTATAGGACCCGTCGACTTGGTATCGAACTCTCTTTGGCACACCCATTTTCTGCCGAATTTTTGGGGGCCAATAACGAGAATGTTGAGGTTTTCTTACGTATTGCAGCAGCACTGAGTATTGCCCTTGTTCTGTCTGAAGATATGTCGGGTGATCCACCCGAAAGTGTCCTATTCCATTTCAACTACCTGTTGAGAGGCGCTATGTCAGGCGCTTCCCTGCGAATACATGGCAACCACTATCAAGATACTCAAGACCGTCAAGCCTCCTTTGCGCTGGATTCCTGAGCCGAAGGACTTCACAACCGAGTTCCTCGAAAGTAAGTCGCAGGATCCTAATGGTCCTTCGATTGAAGACCTTCGAAACGGTCCGAACTCTGTTCTTCAGGAAGCACTACGTATCTTAGGCCGATGCCTTCCTCCATCGGAACCAGCGGGCCGGGAAACAGGACTGGTAGTTGGTTACGTCCAAAGTGGAAAGACCATGTCGTTCGAGACAGTCATTGCTTTAGCTCGAGACAATGGCTATGGCGTCGTAATTGTCCTTGCAGGAACGAAGAACAATCTTCGGGATCAGTCGGAAGATCGACTTAAGAAGGATTTAGGTATCGATGAGGGGGGAGACCATTGGTATCACCTATCAAATCCCACAAAAGCGCAGCGCTCCCAAATTGAGAGCAAAATTGACGCATGGCGTAAGAAATCCTCAAAAAAGTCACTTCTGATTACTGTGTTAAAACACGGTGGCCATATTGAGAAGCTGACAGCAGTATTACAGGCAGTTAAGCTTAACGGGGTGCCCGCTCTCATCATTGATGATGAGAGCGATCAAGCCAGCCTGAACACTCAGGCTAGCCGCATTCGTAAACTGCGTGCTCCCGCTAATGCGATGAGTACTACATACGAAAAGATCCTCGGATTGCGCGATGTACTGCCACATCACTCCTACCTTCAGTACACAGCAACACCACAGGCAAATTTGCTGCTTGCACAAACAGACCTTCTGAATCCCTCTTTTTCTGAGCTCGTAACCCCCGGGGATGCTTACACAGGAGGACACGCGTTCTTCAAAAGCGCCGTAGGCCTAGTAGAAGACATCCCACCTGGGGATGTGCCTACCCCTCAGCATCCCCTTAAGAGCCCCCCAAAGAGTTTACTTAAGGCGCTTCGCTACTTTCTCCTGGTGGCTGCTCAGCACTCACTAACCCGCAAAAAAGGGCTTACCTCTAAGGATCGCAATCGATCAATGATGGTTCACCCTGCTGTGGCTACTACTCAGCATAAAATTTACAGAGATTGGGTTGAAAAGGCATTTTCAGCACTTAAGCGACGTATTGAGGCCGATAGTGTTTCCAAGCCGGGATCCCTCTCTGCCATTTTCCAAACGGAATATGATGCCCTTGCCAAGACTTACTCAGAACTGAAGCCACTTTCCGAGTTGATTGCAGCACTGGCTGATGAAGTTTTGGATGATCTCAATTGCGTTGAGGTCAATGGAACACCTGATGCAGAGAAGAAAGTTAGCTGGAAAGCAACTAAATACTGGATCCTGGTTGGTGGTGCCAAGCTTGACCGCGGGTACACCGTAGAGGGGCTTTGCGTAACCTATATGCCTCGCCCACTGGGTACGTCTGCTGCAGCGGACACGCTTCAGCAGCGAGCACGATTCTTTGGCTATAAGAAAGCGTACCTAGGCCTATGCCGAGTATTCATCCAGCCTAGTGTTAAGGACGCATTTACTGAATACGTTGAACACGAGGACTTCGTCCGGGAAGCTCTCGTGCAAAACCGGGGTAAGCCGCTCCGCGATTGGCGTCGAGATTTCATTCTTACGCAGCTACTCAAACCTACGCGACCAAACGTGGTAGGCCTAGGTATTCGCCGTGTCCTCGTTGAAGACTGGATTGTTCCAAATGTTCTTCAACGTGACGATGTTGCAGTTGCCGAGAATAGGCTCCTACTCGACAAAGTCGACAAGAAGTGGAGTAAGGATTTTTCCCGGGACAATGCAGCGACTATCCCACGATTAGCACCGACGAAGGGGAAATCATCCAATGACGTCATCTTAGATGTACCGTTAACAACGGTCTTGGAAGATTTCCTTTTGAACCTCGAAGTCAAAGACCCTAAGGATGCGGAAGAACACAGTGCGATGCTTGTCGCATTGAGTGCCTTGCTTGCCAAAGATCCATCGCTGAAAGTCGATGTGTTCGTTATGAATCAACTCAAACCTGGTTATCGCAGTCGTGTAGGGACATCAACTCTACCTGCGAGCAACAAATTTGCGCCAATAAATCAGTACTTCAGCCAAAGCGCAAACGCTATCAACGACAGAAGCTTTTTTACGCCCGATCGGATATCACTACAGTTACGCCGCTTTAACCTTGGACACCATCAGCGCGACGAATCTAAAGCTGACATCCACGATGTCACTTGGTATGCCCTCTACGTACCAAAGAAGTTAAAGAAGGACCTTTTTGTCGAGAATCGCGATTGATGAATCTCTACTCTAAGTTTGAAGGCTTAGCTCGAGCGTCCTCTCCAGTCGAGTTTGCAGCAGTCCTTGTTAGTGGTCGGCGTAACGATTTCTTGGCTAAGAACGCGGATGGTTCTCCCATATTCCTTCTTAGCGACTCGAGTGCAGCTAAATACACTCCCGGCACCATTCTCAAGCACTTGAGCGTGCAATTCCACGCCACCTGTCGAGTCCAGTCTGTAGAAGGAATCGTAGACGGGCAGTTCGCTATTGTCGCTTGTAACCCGTCAGCCCCTGAACTCTATGAACTCTTTATTCGATGTGTGGGAGCTGCAGTTCAACAACTGCCAGACAAGGCTGCAACACAGGATATTGAAGTCTGTGTGCGATCATTATTGAATCTATTCCGAGCGATGAGCGCCCCTGGTGGCCGAGAGATTGCCGGTCTCTGGGCTGAACTCTTCGTTATCGTGCAGGCAGATGATGTACCAGCTGCGGTAAGAGCGTGGCACGCAGATGTATTCGAACGCTACGACTTTTCCTCACCTGATGGGGTTCTGGAGGTAAAGGCCACACAAGGTGCTACCAGAGCCCACGAGTTTGCACTTGAGCAACTAGAGTCCCCTAACGGTCGGGGACTGATTGTGTCAGTACTCCTTCAGCCACTAACTAATGGAATTGGGGTGATGGACTTAGCGGCCCGGATAGATGAAGCGCTTCATGGTGATACTGAATTGCGGCAACGTCTTTGGGCCAACATTACTGCGGCACTTGGGAGCGATTTCAGTGAGAAGCTAGACCGCCGCTTTGACTTCAGTTTTGCTGAGCGTAACGTTGCCATCTTCAACATGCCCGACATCCCTGCTCCGGATCGCCCGAAAGACGCCAGAATCACGAATGTCCGATTCCGAGTCGACCTAACAAATGTCGTATCTTCTGTTGCCAAACCAGCACTTCGTACTCTACGACATAGTTGGTAGCAAATATGTGATCTCAATTTCTTAGAATTGCCTGTACCTCTATCTGAGGTGCCATCAGATGGAAAGTAACGCCCCCACTATATTCGGTTACGGCCTCTCCTCAGCTTTAGAATTCTGGTGGGGCGTCACAGATTCGAACTGTGGACCTACGGATTAAGGGTCCGCTTGTCAGCAGTAACCGGCTATCTCTAAGGGAGGGTTCCCTGTCCGCTTGGCCGATTAGCAGACAAAAAAATGCCACTCGAGAGGAGTGGCATTTTCGTATTATGGAGCCCAAATTGATCTAGAGTTGTGAGACAAATCTAGAAGTAAATGAGATCCTACAACATCACACGTCGATATTCTGCGCCCGCAGGGCGTTGCTTTCGATGAAGTTGCGGCGGGGTTCCACCAGTTCGCCCATGAGGGTGGTGAAGACTTCGTCGGCGCCGATGGCGTCGTCGATGCCGACCCGCAGCAGGCGGCGGACGTTGGGGTCCATGGTGGTTTCCCACAGCTGCTCGGGGTTCATTTCGCCCAGACCTTTGTAGCGCTGCTTGCTGATGCCCTTTTCCACTTCGTTGAGCAGCCAGGTCATGGTGCTGGCGAAGTCGGCGACGGCCATCTTCTTCTCGCCGCGCTGGATCAGGCCGCCGGGGCCGAAGAGGCCGTTGAGCAGTTCGGCGGTCTTGCGCAGCTGCAGGTAGTCGCCGGAGCGCAGGAAGTCTTCGTCGATGCTGCTGACCTTGCGGTTGCCGTGGTGCATCTTTTCCATGCGCACCTGCCAGCTTTCCTGGGCTTCGTTGTAGTGAGCGAAGACGTCGATGCCGTCGCTGGACACCTTGGCCAGCAGGGCGGCGCTGGCCTTGGCAGCGGCTTCGTCGTCCAGCTTCAGCTCCAGGTTGTGGTGCACCAGGGCGTGCAGCACTTCCGGGTTGATGTGGTTGGAGAGGCGGTTGATGACGGCCTCGGCCAGCAGGTATTCCCGGGCCAGGGATTCGAGGGCCGCGCCGCTGATGGGCTCGGCGCCCGCCCGGGGCAGCAGCTCGGTGCCTTCCATGGCCATTTGCAGCAGGAACTGCTGGTATTCGTGGTCGTCCTTCAGGTAACGCTCGGTCTTGCCGTGCTTGACCTTGTAGAGGGGCGGCTGGGCGATGTAGATGTGGCCGCGTTCCACCAGCTCGGGCATCTGCCGGTAGAAGAAGGTGAGCAGAAGGGTACGGATGTGGGCGCCGTCCACGTCGGCATCGGTCATGATGATGATGCGGTGGTAGCGCAGCTTCTCGGGCTTGTATTCGTCCTTGCCGATGCCGGTGCCGAGGGCGGTGATGAGGGTGGCGATTTCCTGGCTGGAGATGAGCTTGTCGAAGCGGGCCTTTTCCACGTTGAGGATCTTGCCCTTGAGGGGCAGGATCGCCTGGAACTTGCGGTCCCGGCCCTGCTTGGCGGAGCCGCCGGCGGAGTCACCCTCCACCAGGTACAGTTCGCACTGGGTGGGGTCCTTCTCCTGGCAGTCGGCCAGTTTGCCGGGCAGGCCGACGCCGTCCAGGATGCCCTTGCGGCGGGTCATTTCGCGGGCCTTGCGGGCCGCGTCCCGGGCGCGGGCGGCTTCGACGATCTTGCCGCAGATGGTCTTGGCGTCCACCGGGCGTTCCAGCAGGAATTCGGTGAGCTTGGCCGCCACCACTTCTTCCACCGCCGGACGGGCTTCGGAAGAGACCAGCTTCATCTTGGTCTGGGAGGCGAACTTGGGATCGGGCATCTTCACCGAGAGAACGCAGGCCAGACCTTCGCGCATGTCGTCGCCGGTGATTTCCACCTTGGCCTTCTTGGCGATCTCGTTCTCTTCGATGTACTTGTTGATGATGCGGGTCATGGCCGCCCGCAGGCCGGTGAGGTGGGTGCCGCCGTCAGACTGGGGAATGTTGTTGGTGAAGCACAGCACCTGTTCCTGGTAGGAGTCGTTCCACTGCATGGCCACTTCGACGCCGATGGTGACGCCGGTGTCGCCGACCTTGGCTTCGCCGGCGGAGTAAAAGATGCTGGGATGCAGGACGGACTTGGTGCGGTTGATGTATTCGACGAAGCTTTGCACGCCGCCGGCAAAGGCGAACAGCTCTTCCTTGCCGTTGCGCTGGTCCACCAGGCGGATGCTGACGCCGTTGTTGAGGAAGGACAGTTCGCGCAGGCGCTTGGCCAGGATTTCGTAGTGGAACTCCACGGTGCCGAAGATTTCGTCGTCGGCCAGGAAGTGCACTTCGGTGCCGCGCTTGTCGGTATCGCCCAGCACCTTGAGGGGGGAGACTTCGAAGCCGTCGCGCACTTCGATGACGCGTTCCACCGGGACGCCCCGGTTAAACTCGATGAAGTGGCGCTTGCCGTCGCGGCGGATGGTCAGGCGCAGCCACTTGGAGAGGGCGTTCACGCAGGAGACGCCGACGCCGTGCAGACCGCCGGAAACCTTGTAGGAGTTCTGGTTGAACTTGCCGCCGGCGTGCAGTTCGGTGAGGGCGATTTCGGCGGCGGAGCGCTTGGGCTCGTGCTTGTCGTCCATCTTCACGCCGGTGGGAATGCCGCGGCCGTTGTCGGTGACGGAGATGGAGTTGTCGGCGTGGATGGTGACGGTGATGTCGTCGCAATGGCCGGCCAGGGCTTCGTCGATGGAGTTGTCCACCACTTCGAAGACCAGGTGGTGCAGGCCGGTGCCGTCGGAAGTGTCGCCAATGTACATCCCCGGGCGCTTGCGCACGGCCTCCAGGCCTTCAAGGATCTGGATGCTGGATTCGCCGTAGGCGGGGGCCGCTTCCTGCGGGGTGTTCATTTGCGGGTTTTCTTCGCTCATTGTTCCTGTTCCACTTAAAACTGCAAAAGGTCCGCCGGGCGGCGGACCTTAGATCACGGCGTTCGGCGGCGATCAGATGCGCATGGGCATGACGACGTACTTGAAGCGGTCGTTGCCCGGCACGGTGATGAGGGCGCTGGAATTGGCGTCGTTGAAATTGAGGGTGACGGTGTCGCTGCTGACGTTGTTCAGCACGTCGAGCACGTAGCCGACGTTGAAGCCCACATCCAGGGAGTCGCCGGCGTATTCCACTTCCAGCTCTTCCTGGGCTTCTTCCTGCTCGGCGTTGGCGGCCATGACC
Organism: Azospira oryzae; assembly: GCF_004217225.1. Taxonomy (GTDB): domain Bacteria; phylum Pseudomonadota; class Gammaproteobacteria; order Burkholderiales; family Rhodocyclaceae; genus Azospira; species Azospira oryzae. Next base: position 497,597 of record NZ_SHKM01000002.1, on the reverse strand, counting down.
TTGAGGCTGTTGCCCTGGAGCACCAGGCGCACGCCGCGGAACTTCTCGTTGGTCAGGATGGCGGCGCGAACCATGGACTGCAGCAGGGCGGTGCGGCCCAGCTCCAGGCTGTTCTTCAGGGTGGCGGGGATGACCCGCTCGTAGTCGGGGAACTTGCCGTCGATCAGCTTGGACACCAGCACCACGTTGCCGAAGGCGAAACGCACCTGGTTGGCGGAGAGGGTGATTTCCAGGGCGTCGTCGGAATCGGCCAGCAGGCGGTTCAGTTCGAGCACGGTCTTGCGCGGCAGGATCAGTTCCTGGCGGGGCAGCTCGGCTTCGATTTCCATGCTGGCGAAGGCCAGGCGGTGGCCGTCGGTGGCCACGGCGCGCAGTTCCTTGCCTTCGGTCAGCAGCAGCAGGCCGTTCAGGTAGTAGCGCACGTCCTGGGCGGCCATGGCGTACTGGGTCTGGGCCAGGAGCTGGCGGAACTGCTTTTGGGTGACGGAGAAGCGCTTGGCGTCGTCGTTGCCGATGGCCATGCGGGGGAAGTCGTCGGCGGGCAGGGTCTGCAGGGTGAAGCGGCTCTTGCCGCCGCGCACCAGCAGGCGCTTTTCTTCCAGCACCAGGCTGACTTCCGTGCCTTCGGGCAGGGAGCGCAGGATGTCCTGCAGCTTGCGGGCGCCGACGGTGACGGCACCGTCGCCTTCACCGCCTTCGGCGGCGGCGCTGGTGGTGATCTGGATTTCAATGTCAGTGGCCAGGAAGGTCAGGGCATCGCCCTTCTTTTCCAGCAGCACGTTCGACAGGATGGGCAGGGTGTGCCGCTTCTCCACAATGCCGGAGACCGATTGCAGCGGCGAAAGCAGCGTGTCGCGTTGGGTCTTGATTAGAAGCATAGAGATCAATCCTTAAAAGATAGTAGCGGCGCCAACTCTGTGGATAACTCGCGTTGATCCGATTATTGCAGAAGCCTGTGTTGCGAAAACCTGTTGCCTCCGGCTGCCCGCGCAAAAGGGCGGGTCACCGGGTGAAGCCTGGGAAAATCGGGGCTGCCCACGGCGAAACCTCGATTATCCACATTTCATCCCGGGAAAAAACCCGGGGCACGACATAAGTGCAGGCTTTTCAGCCTTTCAGGACCTGCAGCAACACGTGCAGGTCGTGGTTCAGTTCGTTGTCCTTGGCCCGCAGGGTGTCGATGGTGCGGACCGCATGCAATACCGTGGTGTGGTCCCGGCCTCCGAAGGCATCCCCGATCATGGGGTAGCTGTGGGGGGTCAGGTCCTTGGCCAGCCACATGGCCACCTGGCGCGGCCGGGCGATGGCCCGGGTGCGCTTCTTGGAATAGAGGTCGGCCACCTTGATCTTGTAGTACTCGGCCACGGTCTTCTGGATGTTCTCCACCGTGATCTGCCGGTTGAAGGCGCCGATGACGTCCTTCAGCGCGTCCTTGGCCAGGTCCAGTGCGATCTCGCGACCGTGGAAAAGGGAATAGGCCAGCACCTTCTTCAGGGCGCCTTCCAACTCCCGCACATTGGAGCGCAGGTGCTTGGCGATGAAGAAGGCCACTTCGTCGTCCAGGGCCACGCCCTCGGCTTCGGCCTTCTTCTTCAGGATGGCCACCCGCATTTCCGTCTCGGGTGGCTCGATCTGGACCGTCAGGCCCCAGTCGAAGCGGGTCACCAGGCGGTCGTCGAGGCCGTTGATGTCCTTCGGATAGGTGTCGCAGGTGATGATGATCTGCTTCTTGGCTTCGGTGAGGGCGTTGAAGACGAAGAAGAACTCTTCCTGGGTGCGGTTCTTGCCGTTGAAGAACTGCACGTCGTCCACCAGCAGCACGTCCAGGGACTTGTAATAGCGCTTGAAGACGTCGAAGGATTTCTGCTGGTAGGCCCGCACCACGTCCGAGTAGTAGTCCTCGGCGTGCACGTAGCGCACCACCTTGTCCGGATCGGCCTGCAGGATGGCGTTGCCGATGGCGTGGATGATGTGGGTCTTGCCCAGGCCGACACCGCCGTAGATGAACAGGGGGTTGTAGGAGACGCCCGGATTCTGGGCCACCTGCATGGCGGCAGCCCGGGCCAGGTCGTTGGCCTTGCCCACCACCAGGTTGTCGAAGGTGAAGCCGGGAATCAGCCGGGTCTTCTCGTAGCTGCTCTGGGGGCCGTTATTGCGGCGGGCGGCGGGAGCCGGTGCCGGGGCGGCGGCAGGTGCCGGGGCCATGATTCGGGGGGCGGCAGCGGGAATCTCGGCGGGCGCGGCTGCCGGCGCCGTGGGCCGGGCCACCGCCACGGCGGTGCGGCCGCCGCCGATGCCCAGGCTGATGGCGACAGGGGCGGAGAAGTGGCTGTGGGCCAGCTCCTCGATGCGGGACAGGTAGCGCTCCTTCACCCACTTCAGGATGAAGCCGTTGGGCGCGAGCAGGCGCAGGCCTTCGGCGAGGTTGTCCTCGCCTTCCAGCCGCAGGGGCTTGATCCAGGTGTTGAATTGCTGGGGCGGCAGTTCTTGTTCGAACTGGCTCAGACAGATTGACCAGAAACCGCTCATTACCTCAACCACTCGGAAACCGGACGCCGGGGGCGCCCCGTCAGCCGGGGACAAGTCCGGTTCGGAGGCCGCAGCCCCCGGGCCGGCAGGATGGGGCCCCGCAGGGCCCGACCCGGAAAATAAAAAAGCCTACGCTTCAATAGGCTGGGAACGGGGCACAGGCCAGGGCCGTGCCGCCGGGAATCGCGTGCTCCGGAAAAGGCGGCAGCGGGCTTGTTGCATTTTTACAATGGCGCTGCCGGCCAGAGCGAAGGCGCATTTTAGCCTGTCTGGGAAAAGTTATCCACAGGCCGGGGCGAATTTTCCCGGGGCGGCCAATCGTTTTGTTCTTGACAGCCCAGGGGTTAACCCATTCTAATTGCGCGTTTATCTTTCCCCAAGCATCAAGGACTTAAGACATGAAGCGCACTTACCAACCCTCCGTCGTCCGTCGCAAGCGTACCCACGGCTTCCTGGTCCGCATGAAGACCAAGGGTGGCCGCGCCGTCATCCGCGCCCGCCGCGCCAAGGGCCGCAAGCGTCTGGCCGTTTGATCGGACCTGACCTGCCCGGTAGCTCCGGGGAGGTGACGCCGGTGTCTGACGAGTCTCGACTCCAGGCCCCCCAGCGCTTTCCCTTCCCCAAGCGCTACCGCTTGACCAAAACGGATGAGTTTTCATCCGTTTTTGGTTTTCGGAGGGCCATAAAAGGCCCTTACTTCCTCCTGCACTGGCGTCTTTGCAGTCCGGAGGAGGCCCGACAGGGCGCCCGCCTGGGCCTGGTGGTCGGCAAGAAGCTGTGCCGTGCCTCCGTCGGCCGCAACCGGGTGAAGCGCCTTGCCCGGGAAGCCTTCCGCCTGCAGCGGCAGGATTTCCCGGCGGTGGATTTGATCCTGCGTCTGGGGGTTTCCCTGGACAAGGCCAAGCCGCGGCCGAGCAAGGCGGAAATGGCGGCCGAGATCGCCGGCCTGTTGCGGCGCCTCAGCCGTCGCCTGGCGGAACCCCGGGATGCCGGCAACCCGCCGCCCGCCGCAAACCCGGCAGCACCGGAGCCTCGGTAATGAAACGACTCAGAGCCCTCAGCATCATGCCGTTCCTGCTGCTGTTGCGCGTCTACAAATACGCCATCAGCCCCATGCTGGGTCGTAATTGTCGTTTCGAACCGAGCTGTTCCGACTATACTGCCGAGGCTCTGAAGAAGCACGGCGTGATCAAGGGGCTGTGGTTGGGCTCGCGGCGGCTGCTGCGCTGCCATCCCTTCCATCCCGGCGGTTACGATCCGGTGCCCTAAGTGGCTGCGCCACGCCGCGCCATGAATTCCAAAACCTGCAATCGATAGGCTGTGCATGGATAACCGTCGCCTGTTCCTGTTCCTGATCTTCGCCGTCTCCATCATCATGTTGTGGGACGCCTGGGTGAAACATAACCAGCCCAAGGATGTGCCGGCCACCGCCGCTGCCACCCAGGCCGGGGCCGCACCCGCTCCCTCCGCCACGCTGCAGTCCGGCGCTGCCGCCGTTGCCGCAGCCGTCGCCGCGCCGGCGCCGGTCAAGGCCGAGACCGTCACCATCACCACCGACCTGATGGTGGCCGACATCTCCACCCAGGGCGGCGATCTGGTGCGTCTCGAACTGCCCGGCTACAAGTCGGCCACCGACGAGAGCAAGCCCTTCCAGCTGTTCGGCGAAGACCACCGCTACAGCGCCCAGAGCGGCCTGATCGGTGACGGCCTGCCGACCCACAAGACCATGTTCAAGGTGCTGCCCGGCCCCCGCGAGATGGGCGACAGCAAGGAACTGCAGGTGCGCCTGGAAGCCGTGACCGACGGCGTCAAGGTGACCAAGGTCTATACCTTCCGCAAGGGCTCCTTCCTGGTGGATGTGGGTTATGAAATCCACAACGGCAGTGCCAAGGCCATCGCCCCCCACGCCTACTTCCAGCTGGCCCGGGACGACAAGGCGCCGGCCGGCGAGTCCTCCATGGTCAGCGTTTATACCGGCCCGGCCCTGTATACCGAGCAGGACAAATTCCACAAGCTGGCCTTCTCCGACATCGAGAAGGGCAAGGCCAAGGTGCCCCAGAACGCCGACAACGGCTGGGTGGCCATGGTGCAGCACTACTTCGTTTCCGCCTTCGTGCCCCAGGGCAAGTCGCCCCGCGAATTCTTCGTGCGCAAGGTGGAAGCTCCGGCCGACGGCAAGCCCGGCGTCTATTCCGCCGGCGTCATCGTGCCCGTGGCCCAGGTGGAAGCCGGTGCCCAGGGCAGCGTCAGCGTGCCCCTCTTCGCCGGTCCCCAGATCCAGTCCCAGCTCAAGCAGGTCGCCGAAGGCCTGGACCTGGTGGTGGACTACGGCTGGCTGACCGTCATCGCCGCGCCCATCTTCTGGGCCCTGGAGTGGATCCACAAGCTGGTGGGCAACTGGGGCTGGGCCATCGTGGTCCTGACCATCGCCCTGAAGCTGATCTTCTTCCCCCTCTCCGCCGCCTCCTACAAGTCCATGGCCAAGATGCGCCAGGTGACGCCGCGCCTGCAGCACATCAAGGAGCACTTCGCCGACGACCGCCAGCGCATGAACCAGGAGATGATGGATCTGTACCGCAAGGAAAAGATCAATCCCCTCGGCGGCTGTCTGCCCATCCTGATCCAGATTCCCGTGTTCATCGCCCTCTACTGGGTGCTGCTGGGCGCCGTGGAAATGCGCAACGCGCCGTGGGTCGGCTGGATTCACGACCTCTCCGCCCAGGACCCGTTCTACATCCTGCCGGTGATCATGATCGCCACCATGGTGATCCAGACCCGTCTCAACCCGACCCCGCCGGACCCCATCCAGGCCAAGGTCATGATGATGATGCCCTTCGTCTTCGGCTTCATGTTCTTCTTCTTCCCGGCCGGCCTGGTGCTGTACTGGGTGGTGAACAACGTGCTGTCCATCGCCCAGCAGTGGCAGATCACCCGCATGATCGAGGCTGGCGGCAAGGCGGCCAACGACGCCAAGGCCTGATGTCCGCGAAAAGGCCGCCTGAGGGCGGCCTTTTTTTCGTTAACGCTCCGGAATTCTCCCCGCCATGATGCCCCGCACCGACACCATCGCCGCCATTGCCACCGCTCCCGGCCGGGGCGGCGTCGGGGTCGTGCGCATCTCCGGCAACGGCCTGCTGCCCCTGGCCGAACAGCTCACGGGCAGGCTGCCCCGGCCGCGCCACGCCACCCTGGCCGATTTCCGCGCTGCCGACGGCAGCGTCATCGACAGCGGCCTGCTGCTCTTCTTCCCCAACCCATCCTCCTTCACCGGCGAGGATGTGCTAGAACTGCAGGGCCACGGCGGCCCGGTGGTGCTGCAGATGCTGCTGGCCCGCTGCCTGGACCTGGGCGCCCGTCTCGCCGAGCCCGGCGAATTCACCCGCCGGGCCTTCCTCAACGGCAAGCTGGACCTGGCCCAGGCCGAAGCCGTGGCCGACCTCATCGACGCCACCACCCAGGCTGCCGCCCGCAGCGCCGTGCGCTCCCTGCAGGGCGAGTTCTCCCGGGAGATCCGCGTCCTCACCGACGAGCTGATCGAACTGCGGGCCCTGACCGAGGCCACCCTGGACTTCCCGGAGGAGGAGATCGACTTCCTCAAGGCGGCCAACGCCTTCGGCCGCCTGGACAGCCTGGCGGCCAGGCTGGAGGCGGTGTTCGACCGGGCCCGCCAGGGCCGCCTGCTGCAGAACGGCCTGCACGTGGTGCTGGCCGGCCAGCCCAACGTGGGCAAGTCCAGCCTGCTCAACGGCCTGGCCGGCGACGAGCTGGCCATCGTTACCCCCATCGCCGGCACCACCCGGGACGTGGTGCGGGGCAACCTGCAGATCGAGGGCATCCCGCTCCATGTCATCGACACCGCCGGCCTGCGGGAGACGGAGGACGAGGTGGAGCGCCTGGGCATCGAGCGCACCTGGCGCGAGATCGAGAAGGCCGATGTGCTGGTGCTGCTGGCCGATGCCCGGGAAGGCATCGCCCATGGGGAAGAGGCCATCCTCAGGCGCCTGCCGCCGGACCTGCCGCGCATCACCGTCTACAACAAGATCGACCTCACCGACCGGGCGCCGGAGCGCCATGAGGAGCCGGAAGGAGGGGAGGGCTGCGTGGCCATTTCCCTTTCCGCCAAGAGCGGCGCCGGCCTCGACCTGCTGCGCCGGGAGCTGCTGCGCATCGCCGGCTGGCACGAGGCGGAAGACGTCTTCATCGCCCGGGAACGCCACCTGCGGGCCCTGGCTGCCGCCCAGGAGCACCTGCAGCTGTCGCGCCAGCGCCTGCCGGCCCTGGAGCTTTTCGCCGAGGAACTGCGCCTGGCCCAGAACGCCCTCTGCCACATCACCGGCGAGTTCACCGCCGACGACCTGCTCGGCGAAATCTTCGGCCGCTTCTGCATCGGCAAGTAGGCCCCGCCGGGCCAACCCCGGTGGCATTTTTCCTGGTCTAGAATGGGTTTTTCCCATTCCCAGCCGGAGGTGCTGCCGTGGCCATGCGTCTTTCTTCCCTCTCCCCCGCCGTCCTGGTCCTCTCCCTGGGGGCGGTGCACCTGTCGGCGGTCGCGGCCCCGGTCAGCTACGAAATGAACCTGCGCACCCTGTCCGGCCTCGGGGCCGGCGGCATGGGCGGGGTCATGGGCATGATGTTCGGCAGCAAGCCCGGCGCCAGCCGCAGCATGGACCTGCGCCTGACCAATCCGGCCGACCTGCCGCCCGACTACAGCGCCAGCCACCAGGTGCCCGAGACCATGGGCATCGGCCCCCTGCTGCCCCTCAAGGGCGAGCGGCGCAGCGGCGGCCAGGGCGGCGGCAGCGATGGCGAGGCCGATGGCCGGGTGCTCATCTACTGGGGCTGCGGCCCGGCCGTGGCCAAGGGCCAGCCCGAGATCCTGGATTTCCGCACCATGGCGGGCAAGGTCTCGCCCGAGGTCATGGCCATGGCCCGCCAGGGCCGCAGCATGGGCAAGGGCGGCCCGGGCGCCGGGGCGGACGGCCTGCCGCCCCGCTCCCTGCACTGGCCCGCCGGTGACCGGGACTTCAAGGGCCTGCCCGATGGCGCCTCGGCGGTGGGCGAGCATGTGGTCAAGGCCAGCTTCCTGACGCCGGACATCCGCTTCACCCTGGGGGCGGCCATGGATTTCCTCGAGCCCATCAACCTCAAGGCCGGCAATACCAACCTGCGCGGCGCCGTTCCCCTGAGCTGGGACGCTTCCTCCCGGGTGCGGGGCTACGATCTCAACGCCGTGGCCGCCAACGGCGACAAGGAGGTGGTGCTGTGGCTGGCGGCCCGCAACAAGAGCCCCATGCTGCCGGGCAGCCAGCGCGAATGCACCGTGCCCGAAGGCATTTTCGCCAAGGCCGAGATGGCCATGGTCTCCGCCGTGGCCCACGGGCCGAGCCAGGGCTTTGCCTATCCGCCGCAGAAGCCGGCGGAGAAGAAGCCCCTGGTGTGGAGCGCGGTGGTGCGGGTGACCGGCTACGACAGCCTGGCCCTGGGCCTGGAGCAGGCGGCCGGTGACGCGGCGGTGGAGTCGGCGGCTCCGGCCGGTGTCGGAGGGCTGCTGAAGGGCATCTTCGGCCGCTGATCCCGGGCGGGGGTGCCGCGGGACGCCCTTTCCGCTCCCCCACCGGCGCCCCCGGGCCGGCACCATCCTCCTCCGGCGCCCGCTCTTCCCCTGGGGGGAGGGGGCCGGGTATGATCCTCCGCTGGGTGTGAGCCCCCGCCGTCCCGGCGGCACTAATATAAAAAACGCAGTGGAGGAGTCATGAAACTGAACGCCCTGGTGGCGGCATTGCTGCCGCTCGCCTGTATTTCCCTATCCCGTCCCGCCCTGGCCGACCTCAATGTCGGCATTACCCTCTCCGCCACCGGTCCGGCGGCATCCCTGGGCATTCCCGAGAAAAACACCGTGGCCCTGCTGCCGGCCAGCATCGGCGGGCAGAAGGTCAATTACATCGTCCTCGACGACGCCTCGGACACCACGGCGGCGGTGAAAAACGCCAAGAAGCTGATCGGCGAGCACAAGGTGGATCTCATCATCGGCTCCACCACCACGCCCAACTCCCTGGCCATGATCGACACCGTGGCCGAAGCGGAGACGCCCATGATCGCCATGGCCGCCTCGGCCCGCATCGTCGAGCCCATGGACGAGAAGCGCAAGTGGGTGTTCAAGACGCCCCAGAACGACGCCCAGATGTCCACCGCCATCGTCGAGCACATGACCAGCAACAACGTGAAGACGGTGGCCTACATCGGCTTTGCCGACGCCTACGGCGAAGGCTGGTACGGCGAGTTCGCCAAGGTGGCGGAGGTGCGCAAGCTGGCCCTGGTGGGCAACGAGCGCTTCAACCGGGCCGACACCTCGGTTACCGGCCAGGTGCTGAAGCTGCTCGCCGCCAAGCCCGACGCCATCCTCATCGGTGCCGCCGGCACCCCGGCGGCCCTGCCTCAGAAGGCCCTGCGGGAGCGGGGCTACAAGGGGCCGATCTACCAGACCCACGGCGTCGCCAACAACGACTTCCTGCGGGTCGGCGGCAAGGAGGTGGAGGGCACCCTGCTGCCCAGCGGCCCGGTGCTGGTGGCGGCCCAGCTGCCCAATGACAACCCGGTGAAGAAGTCGGCGGTGGAGTACGTGGGCAAGTACGAGGCGGTGCACGGCAAGGGCAGCGTCACCGCCTTCGGCGGCTATGCCTGGGATGCGGGCCTGCTGCTGGCCCAGGCCGTGCCGGCGGCCCTGAAGAAGGCCCAGCCGGGCAGCAAGGAATTCCGCAAGGCCCTGCGCGACGCCCTGGAGGCGAGCCGCAACGTGGCCGGCGCCCACGGGGTGTACAACATGAGCGCCCAGGACCACCTGGGGCTGGACCAGCGGGCCCGGGTCATGGTCACCATTCAGGACGGAGCCTGGAAGCTGGTCAAGTAGTCGCAGGACAACATCACAGGGAGAACGCACCATGCAAGGAAGCTGGAGTATTCCCGGGGCCAGGTTGGGCGCATCGCTGCTCGGCCTGTCCCTGTTGTTCGCAGCACCCGCCCGGGCCGACCTCAACGTGGGCATCAGCGTCTCGGCCACCGGCCCGGCGGCGTCCCTGGGCATTCCCGAGAAGAACAGCGTGGCCCTGCTGCCGGCCAGCATCGGCGGGCACAAGGTCATTTACATCGTCCTCGACGATGCTTCGGACACCACGGCGGCGGTGAAGAATGCGCGCAAGCTGATCGCCGAGCACCGGGTGGACGTCATCGTCGGTTCCACCACCAGCCCCAATTCCCTGGCCATGATCGACGCGGTGGCGGAGGGCGAGACGCCCATGCTGGCCCTGGCCGCCTCCAGCCGCATCGTCGAGCCCATGGACGAGAAGCGGCGCTGGGTCTTCAAGCTGGCCCAGAACGATGCCCACATGGCCACCGCCCTGGTGGAGAGCATGACCAGCCAGCAGGTGCGCAGCGTCGCCTACATCGGCTTTGCCGACGCCTACGGCGAGGGCTGGTTCAACGAGTTCGCCAAGATCGCCGAGGCGCGCAAGCTGCGGCTGGTGGCCAACGAGCGTTTCAGCCGCAGCGACACCTCGGTCACCGGCCAGGTGCTGAAGGTGCTGGCGGCCAGGCCGGACGCGGTGCTCATCGGCGGCGCCGGCACCCCCGCCGCCCTGCCCCAGAAGACCCTGCGGGAGCGGGGTTACAAGGGCCTGATCTACCAGACCCACGGCGTCGCCAACAGCGACTTCCTGCGGGTCGGCGGCAAGGAGGTGGAAGGAACTTTGCTGCCGGCGGGGCCGGTGCTGGTGGCGGCCCAGCTGCCGGCGGACAACCCGATCCGCAAGGTGGCCCTGGACTATGTGGGGCGCTACGAGGCGGTGCACGGCAAGGGCAGCGTCTCCACCTTCGGCGCCCACGTCTGGGATGCGGGCCTGCTGCTGCAGCACGCCGTGCCCCTGGCCCTGAAGAAGGCCCAGCCGGGCAGCCCGGAATTCCGCAAGGCCCTGCGCGAGGCCCTGGAAAACACCCGGGACGTGGTGGGCTGCCATGGGGTGTACAACATGGGGCCGACGGACCATCTGGGCTTCGACCAGCGGGCCCGGGTCATGGTCAGGATCGACAACGGCGCCTGGAAGCTGCAGCCCTAGATCCGCCCCCGGCAAGAGAAAAGGCCCGGGCCGCCGAGGGGCGGCACCGGGCCTTTTTCATGTACCCCTGCCAGGAGGCAGGCGGGATGCGGCTGGCGGGGCAGGGATGGCGGAAACGGCCGTCCCTATTGCCTTTCAGGCCGATGCCTCAGGCGGTCTTTTTCCCGCCCAGGCCCAGATAGGTTTCGATCACCCGGGGGTCGTCGGCCAGTTCGTGGCTGGGGCCTTCCAGGGAGACCTCGCCGGTTTCCAGCACGTAACCGTAGTCGGCCACCTGCAGGGCGGCCCGGGCGTTCTGTTCCACCAGCAGGATGGAGACGCCGGTCTGCTTCAGCTCGGCGACGATGCGGAAGATTTCCTTGATGATGAGGGGGGCGAGGCCCAGGGAAGGCTCGTCCAGCATCAGCAGTTTCGGCTTGGCCATCAGGGCCCGGCCCATGGCCAGCATCTGGCGCTCGCCGCCGGACAGGGTGCCGGCGGCCTGGGTGCGCCGCTCCTTGAGGCGGGGGAAGAGGGCGAACACCTCCTCCATGGTCTGGGCGTGGTCCCGCAGGCCGCTGCGGTAGCGGTGGAAGGCGCCCAGCAGCAGGTTGTCCTCCACGCTCATCTCGGCGAACAGTTCCCGCTTTTCCGGCACCAGGGTCAGGCCCTGGCCGACCCGCTCTTCCACTTCCACATGGGCATCGAGATTGTGGCCGACGTAGGCCACCTCGCCCCGGTAGGGCAAGAGGCCCATCAGGGCGGAGAGCAGGGTGGTCTTGCCGGCCCCGTTGGGGCCGATGACGGTGACGATCTCGCCCTCGCGGATGCGCAGGCTGACCTTGTGCAGGGCTTCCACCTTGCCGTAGGCGACGCACAGGTCGCTCACTTCCAGCACGGGCTTGGGTTCGTGCGCGGCGTTCATCATTCCACTCCCCCCAGGTAGGCTTCCAGCACCGCCGGATTTTTCTGGATTTCCTCCGGCAGGCCCTCGGCCAGCTTTTCGCCGAATTCCATGACCACCACCCGGTCGGCCAGGCCCATGACGAAGTCCATGTCGTGCTCCACCAGCAGGATGCCCATGCCTTCGCCGCGCAGCTTGCGCAGCAGCTCGGCCAGGGCCTGCTTTTCCAGGTAGCGCAGGCCGGCGGCGGGCTCGTCCAGCAGCAGCAGGCAGGGGTCGGCGGCCAGGGCCCGGGCGATTTCGACGATGCGCTGCTTGCCCAGGGCCAGGCTGCCGGCGGCGTCGAACATGTGTTCGGCCAGGCCCACCCGCTCGATCTGGCGCGCCGCCTCGGCCAGCAGACGGGCCTCTTCGGCCCGCTCCAGGCGCAGGCCGGCGGCCAGGTAGTTGTGGCGGCCCCGCAGGTGGGCGCCGATGGCCACGTTCTCCAGCACCGTCATGCCCGAGAGCAGGCGCACGTGCTGGAAGGTGCGGGAGAGGCCGAGGCGGGCGATGTCCCGGGCCTCCAGGCCGGCCACCGGCTGGCCGAGGAAGCTGATGCGGCCTTCGCTGGGCGGATTGACGCCGGAAATGCAGTTGAACATGGTGCTCTTGCCGGCGCCGTTGGGGCCGATCAGGGCCATCACCTCGCCGGCCTGCACCGTCAGGGCCATGTCCTTGTTCGCCACCAGGCCGCCGAAGCGCTTGGTGACGCCTTCGGCCTGCAGCAGCACGGTGCCGGCGGCGGGCATCTGGCGCCGCGGCAGGGGCTCGGCGGCGGCCACGGCGTGGCGCTCCTGCTTTTGCGCCGGCACCAGGCGGGCGATGGCCGGCCACAGGCCGTTGCGGGCCCGGTGCAGGACGAAGATCATCATCAGGCCGAAGACGATCACCTCGAAGTTGCCGCTCTGGCCCAGCAGTTCCGGCAGCAGGTCCTGCAGCCACTGCTTGAGCACGGTGATGAGGCCGGCGCCGACCACGGCGCCCCAGACGTGGGCGACACCGCCGATCACCGCCATGAAGAGGAATTCCACCCCCTGGTTGATGGAGAACGGGGTGGGATTCACGAAGCGCTGCAGGTGGGCGTAAAGCCAGCCGGAGACGCAGGCATAGAGCGCCGCCACGGTGAAGATGACGATCTTGGAGCGGGCCGTGTTCACGCCCATGGCCTCGGCCATGACGGTGCCGCCCTTGAGGGCGCGGATGGCCCGGCCTTCCCGGGAATCCAGCAGGTTGCGGGTGGCCAGCATGGCCCCCAGCAGCACCACCCAGATCAGGTAGAAGAAGCTGCGGCTGTCCTTCAGTTCCAGGCCGAACAGGGATACCGCCGGGATGCCGGTCATGCCGGTGTGGCCCCCCAGCCATTCCAGGTTGCCGAAGAGGAAGTAGAGGCTGATGCCCCAGGCGATGGTGCCCAGGGGCAGGAAGTGGCCCGACAGGCGCAGGGTGATGAAACCGAGGCAGAGGGCGAAGGCCAGGGTCAGGCCCAGGCCGGCCAGCAGGGTCAGCCAGGGAGAGACGCCGTAGGCCGTGGTCAGGTAGGCCGTGGTGTAGGCGCCGAGGCCGACGAAGGCGGCCTGGCCGAAGGAGGTGAGGCCGCCGACGCCGGTGAGCAGCACCAGGCCCAGGGCCACCAGGCCGTAGAGGCCGATGTAATTGAGCAGGGTGACGTGGAACTCCGGCAGCCAGAGGGGGCCGGTGACGAGGAAGAGCAGGAAGGCGGCCAGGATGGCCCGGGCCGGGGAGAGCTTGGCTGACATCATTCCTCCTCCTCCTCGACGTGGTGGGAGGTGAGGGAGCGCCACACCAGCACCGGAATGATGAGGGTGAACACGATCACTTCCTTGAAGGCGCTGGCGTAGAAGGAGGAGTAGGACTCCAGCAGGCCCACCAGCACGGCGCCGAGGGCGGCAACGGGGTAGGAGGCGAGGCCGCCGATGATGGCGCCAACGAAGCCCTTCAGGCCGATGAGGAAGCCCGAGTCGTAGTAGAGGGTGGTCATGGGCGACACCAGCACGCCGGAGAGGGCGCCGATGAAGGCGGCCAGGCCCAGGGACAGCTTGCCGGCCATGGTGGTGGAGATGCCCATCAGGCGGGCGCCGGTGCGGTTGAGGGCGGTGGCGCGCAGGGCCTTGCCGTACACCGTGCGCTCGAACAGCACGTAGAGCACGGCGATGAGGGCGGCGGAGGCGAACAGGATCCACAGGGTCTGGTGCTGCAGCAGCAGGGGGCCGATTTCCAGGGCACCGTCGGAGAAGGGCTGGGTGCGGAAGCCCTCGGCGCCGAAGAAGACCAGGCCCAGGCCGATCAGGGTCATGTGCAGGGCCACGGCGACGATCAGCAGTACCAGGGAGGAGGCCTCGGCGATGGGCTGGAATACCAGGCGGTAGAGCAGGGGGCCCAGGGGCACGACGATGCCCAGGGTGAGCAGGATCTGCAGGGGCAGGGCGAGGGCCGCCAGGGCCTCCGCCTCCAGGCCGGAGATCAGGCCCAGCAGCACCAGGGGCAGGCCCAGGTTGCCGAGGACGATGCGGGGCAGGCGCTTCAGGTTGCCGCTCTTGAGGGCCAGGCCGCCGTCGATCAGGACCACGGCGATGCCGAGGATGACGGCCAGCCACACCGTGCCCGGCAGCTTGCCGGCCTGGATGGCGGCCAGGGTGAGGGCGCCGTAGGCGACGAATTCGCCCTGGGGCAGAAAGATCACCCGGGTGACGGCGAACACCAGCACCAGGGCCAGGGCCAGCAGGGCGTAGATGGCGCCGTTGGTGAGGCCGTCCTGGCCCAGGAGCAGAAGAATTTGCAGATCCATGAGTGCTTTCAACGCCGCGGCCCCGGGGGAAGCCCGGGGCCGGCGTTTGGCTGGGTAATACGGTTAGGCGTTCAGCGGTTTACTTGATCAGCTTCCAGGTGCCGTTCTCGACCTTCACCATGACCCGGGCGCGCTGGTCGAAGCCCTGGTGATCCTGGGGCGTCATGTTGAAGATGCCGTGGGCGGCGGGCAGGTTCTTGCTGCCTTCGATGGCGTCGCGCAGGGCCTTGCGGAATTCCTTGGTGCCGGGCTGGGCCTTCTTCAGGGCGGCGGGAATGGCGTTGCTCAGCAGCACGCCCGCATCCCAGGCATGGCCGCCGAAGGAGCTGATGCTGCCCTTGCCGTGCACGCCCTCGTACTTCTTCACGTATTCCAGGGCGGACTTCTTCACCGGGTTGTCGTTGGGCAGCTGCTCGGCCACCATCATGGGGCCCACGGGCAGCAGGGCGCCTTCCACGTCCTTGCCGCCGACCCGCAGGAAGTCCGCATTGGCGACGCCGTGGGTCTGGTAGATGGCGCCCTTGTAGCCCTTCTCCTTCAGGGTCTTCTGCGGCAGCACGGCCGGGGTGCCGGCGGCGCCCACCAGCACGGCATCGGGCTTGGCGGCGAGAATCTTCAGGGTCTGGCCGGTGACCGAGGTGTCGTTGCGCTGGTAGCTCTCGTTGGCCACGATCTTGATCTTGCGGGCCTCGGCGATCTTGGCGAATTCCTTGAACCAGCCCTGGCCGTAGGCGTCGGCGAAGCCGATGAAGGCGACGCTGTGCACATTGTTGTTGGTCATGTGCTCGACGATGGCGGTGGCCATGTGGGCGTCGTTCTGGGCGGACTTGAAGACCCAGTGGCGCTTGGCGTCCATGGGCTCGACGACGATGGCGGAGCCGGCCATGGAGATCATGGGGGTCTCGTTTTCCACGGCCACGTCCATCATGGCCAGGGAGCTGGGCGTGGTGGAGGAGCCGATGACCAGGTCCACCTTGTTTTCGCTGATCAGCTTCTTGATGTTCTTCACCGCGGTGGTGGAGTCGGTGGCGTCGTCGAGGACGATGTAGTTCACCTTCTGGCCGGCCACGGTGGTGGGCAGCAGGGCGATGGAGTTCTTTTCCGGAATGCCGAGGGAGGCGGCGGGGCCGGTGGCGGCCAGGGAGACGCCCACATTGATGTCGGCCCAGGCAGGAACGGCGGCCAAACCGGTGGCCAGGGGAAGCAGGGCGGCGATCAGGGTTTTGCGGGACATCGTGGGTCCTTCCGGGGTTGAGAAAAGCCGCAAATGATACCAAAAAGCCCCTGGGATCAGGGGCCTGAGCGGGTTTTCCCCAAGTCGTCCCGTACGGCACCGGGCCGGGCCGGCGACGCCGGATCAGCTGTCCGTATCGACCTGAACCCCGTATTTGCGGGCCACCCGCTGGTACATGTCGCGCCCGGATATGACGCGGGGGTCGTCCGGGGAGCGGCTGCGGGCCTTTTCCAGATAGCGGTGGGCCCGCTCCGCCAGTTCCGGCTGCCAGCCCTTCTGGTCCATCAGGGTGTAGATGGACTTGGCCGCATTGACCAGGAACTGCAGGTTGGGCACCCGCTCCGCCGCCTCGATCAGCAGCTGCACCGAGCCGTCGAAATCGCCGCTGCGGGCGGCCAGCACGCCCTGGTTGTTGATCTGGATGATCTCCCGGGAGACGTCCTCGAGCAGGGCCTTGCCCGCCTCGGCGTTGCCGGTCTTCTCGAAGACACCCTGGATGTGGGCCAGCACGCCCCGGTCCTCGTTGTTCTCCGCCGCCACCTGGCGCAGCAGGCTCTGGGCGTCCGCCTCCTTGCCGTTGGCCATGCAGGCGTGGGCCAGGTCCACCGCCACCTTTTGCGACAGGGGGCGCTTCTCCTCCATCTTGCCCTCGGCCACCAGGACCTTGTGCAGTTCCATGGCGGCGGCAATGCTGCGGGCCGCCTTGTCCGGCGCCCCTTCCTTGGTCTGCACCAGGCTGTCGATGACCAGGGAGGCCAGCTCCCCCTGCTTGTCGCCGCGCCAGTCCCGGCGCAGGTCCTGGGCCACCAGCTTGGCGCCGGCCACATTGCCCTTCTCCAGCATGACCCGGGACAGGTTGGCGTAGTCGTCGATGCTGCGCAGGGAGGAGCCCCGGGCCCGGCTGAGCACCGTGTTGTAGGCCCGCTCGGCCGCTTCCAGGTCGTTGTTGCGCACCGCCATGTCGCCCACCGCCCGCTGGCGCATGGTGTTGTTGGGGGAAATGGCGGCGGCGGCCTGCAGGGCCTGCTGGGCACCGGTGGAGTCGCCCTTTTCCTCCCGCAGCCTGGCCAGGAAGTCGAAGGCGGCCAGGTATTCGGGGAAATCCTGCACCAGGGCCTCGAGCTGGGTCACGGCCTCGTCCACCCGCCCCTGGCCGTGCACCGCCACGGCCACGCCCATGCGGGCCCAGGCCAGGTCCTTCTGTTCCAGCATCTGGCGGTAGGCGGCCTCCGCCTCGACATAGCGGCCCAGGCTGTTGAGCAGGTCGGCCTGCAGGTGGCGGGCGTCGTGCTGGTACTGGGGATATTGCTGGATGATGTCGTCGCAGGCGGTGACGGCGTCCTCGTAGCGGCTGCGCTCGACGTTGCGGTAGGCCTGGTGGAAGACGAACTTCTTGTACAGGGCCCGGGCCAGGCGCTGCTGCAGCTGCTCGCCGGTGAAGGGCTTGATCAGGTAGTCGTCCGGCGCCAGCTCGGCCACCGACACCACGTTTTTGTAGGCCCGCTCCCCGGTCACCACCATGAACAGGGTGGACAGGGAAATGAGGCGCTTGTAGCGCAGCTCTTCCAGCAGCTGCTGGCCGTCGCGGCCGTCCTCCAGCTGGTAGTCGGAGAGGATGATGTCGTAGCTGCTGCTTTTCACCAGGCGCAGCACTTCGGTGGCCGAGCCGACCCCCTGGACACTGGTGATGCCGATGGTGGACAGCATCATGCGCATGGCGTTGCGGGCGTCCGGGTGGCGGTCCACCACCAGCACCTTCTTGTTCTTCAGTTCGCCCTGGAGTTTGTAGAGTTGTTGGGCGGCGAGTTCGTTGGCGTCCATGGTTGCGCTTGGCATTGATTTTGGCGGAAGTTACGTCAATTCCCGACTCCGCGGCAAGGGAATTCCTGACAAGGCCCCGGGCCAGTCTCCCGGTGGAGCTCCGGGAGCCGTGCCGGCTGGCTGCCGAAGCAATGCCGGAAACGTGCCGGCGGGCTCCGCCGGTCCGGGCGAAAACTGTTAAGTTTCATGGAACTGGCGTATCATTCGAGCCCCTTTGCCCTACCCGAGTGCCCGTGGGATTTGCCTGCGGGCCTTTTGCGTAAACGAGTCCCCATGCTGTTTCCCACCCGGTTCGATGTCATTGTCGTCGGCGGCGGTCACGCCGGCACCGAGGCTGCCCTGGCGGCTGCCCGGGCCGGAGCGCGCACCCTGCTCCTGACCCACAACCTGGAAACCCTGGGGGCCATGAGCTGCAATCCCTCCATCGGCGGCATCGGCAAGGGCCATCTGGTGAAGGAGGTGGATGCCCTGGGAGGCGCCATGGCGGCGGCCACCGACGAGGGCGGCATCCAGTTCCGCATCCTCAATGCCTCCAAGGGCCCGGCGGTGCGCGCCACCCGTGCCCAGGCCGACCGGGTGCTGTACAAACAGGCAATCCGCACCCGCCTGGAGAACCAGCCCAACCTGACCCTCTTCGCCCAGGCCTGCGACGACCTGATCGTCGAAGGCGACCGGGTGGTGGGGGCCGTGACCCAGCTGGGGGTGCGCTTCGAAGCCCGGGCGGTGGTGCTGACCGCCGGCACCTTCTTGAACGGCCTGATCCACGTCGGCCTGCAGAACTACACCGGGGGCCGCATGGGCGACCCTCCCAGCGTCTCCCTGGCGGCCCGCCTGAAGGAACTGGCCCTGCCCCAGGGGCGCTTGAAGACCGGCACGCCGCCGCGCCTGGACGGCAAGAGCATCGACTTCTCGGTAATGGAGCCCCAGTACTCGGACGATCCCCTGCCGGTGTTCTCCTTCCTCGGCAACGCGGCCCAGCACCCGAAGCAACTGCCCTGCTGGATCACCGACACCAACAGCCGCACCCACGACATCATCCGCGCCAACCTGGACCGCTCCCCCATGTACACCGGGGTGATTGAAGGCGTCGGGCCCCGCTACTGCCCCTCCATCGAGGACAAGATCCACCGCTTCGCCGACAAGGACAGCCACCACGTCTTCCTCGAGCCGGAGGGCCTGGATACCCACGAGATCTACCCCAACGGCATTTCCACCAGCCTGCCCTTCGACGTGCAGCTGAAGATCGTGCGTTCCATCCGCGGCATGGAGAACTGCCACATCCTGCGCCCCGGCTACGCCATCGAGTACGACTACTACGATCCCCGGGGGCTGAAGTCCTCCCTGGAGAGCAAGGCCATCAACGGCCTCTTCTTCGCCGGCCAGATCAACGGCACCACCGGCTACGAGGAAGCGGCCGCCCAGGGGCTGCTGGCGGGCGTCAACGCCGCCCTGCAGGTGCAGGAGAAGGAAGCCTGGTGCCCGCGCCGGGACGAGGCCTACCTGGGCGTGCTGGTGGACGATCTCATCACCCGGGGCGTCTCCGAGCCCTACCGCATGTTCACCAGCCGGGCCGAGTACCGCCTGCAGCTGCGGGAAGACAATGCCGACCTGCGCCTCACCGAAAAGGGCCGGGAACTGGGCCTGGTGGACGACGCCCGCTGGGATGCCTTCTGCCGCAAGCGGGATGCCATCGCCGCCGAAGCCGAGCGCCTGAAAAGCACCTGGGTGCACCCCCAGACCCTGCCGGAAGCCGATGCGGTGCGGGTCCTGGGCAAGGCCATCGACCACGAATACAACCTCTTCGAGCTGCTGCGCCGGCCCGATGTGAGCTACGCCGACCTGCTGACCCTGCCCGGTGCCGGCGAGTCCCTGGCCGATGCCCAGGCGGTGGAGCAGCTGGAAATCCAGGCCAAGTACCAGGGCTACATCGACCGCCAGCGGGAAGAGGTGGCCAAGGCCGCCGACTACGAGAACCTGGCGATCCCCGCCGACCTGGACTATGCCCAGGTGCACGGTCTCTCCAACGAGGTGCGCCAGCGCCTGGCACGGCAGCGGCCCGAGACCATCGGCCAGGCTTCCCGGCTGCAGGGCATCACCCCGGCGGCCATCTCCCTGCTGCTGATCTACTTGAAGCGGAGCGCCCGATGAGCGGCTCCAGTCAGGCCCAGCAACTGGCCCAGGGCCTGGATGCCCTCGGAATACCCCTGGACGGCGTCGCACAGGGTAAACTGCTCGCCTACCTGGCCCTGCTCGCCAAGTGGAACAAGGTCTATGCCCTGACCGCCCTGCGCGACCAGGACAAGGCGGTGAGCCACCACCTGCTGGATTCCCTGGCCATCCTGCCCTTTGTGGACGCCCTGGCGCCCGCCAATGTGCTGGATGTGGGCAGCGGCGGCGGCCAGCCCGGCATTCCCCTGGCCATCGCCCGGCCAAGCCTGGCGGTGACCCTGCTGGACAGCAATTCCAAGAAGGTGGCCTTCTTGAAGCAGGCCGCCATGGAACTGCCCCTGCCGGGGCTCTCCGCCCAGTGCCTGCGGGTGGAGGCCTGGCAACCGGAACAGAAGTTTGCGGCCATCACCTCCCGGGCCTTTGCCGAGGTGGCCGATTTCGTCAGTCTCACCCGTCACCTGCTGGCGCCCGGTGGGCGCTGGCTGGCGATGAAGGGGATCTATCCCCAGGAAGAGCTCTCCCGCCTGCCGGCGGGGATTGTCGTCGAGGCGGTACACCCGCTGGCCGTGCCCGGAGTCGAGGGGGCGCGCCATCTGGTGGTTCTGAGAGAGGAATGAAGGCGTGAAGATCCTGGCCATTACCAACCAGAAGGGGGGGGTCGGCAAGACCACCACCAGCGTCAACCTGGCCGCCTGCCTGGCGACCCTGGGGCAGCGCGTCCTGCTCATCGACCTGGACCCCCAGGGCAATGCCACCACCGGCTGCGGCATCTTCAAGAAGGAAGCCCTGCCTTCCGTCTATCAGATCCTGCTGGGGGCGGCGACCCTGGAGCAGGCCACCATTAAGACCGAATTCGGCTTCGACGTCATTCCCGCCAACCGGGAACTGGCCGGGGCCGAAGTGGAACTGATCGACGTGGGCCAGCGGGAGCGCCGCCTCAAGGAGGCCCTGGACGGCCAGGCCTACGACTTCGTCCTGATCGACTGCCCGCCTGCCCTCAACCTGCTGACGGTGAATGCCCTGGCGGCGGCCCAGGCGGTGATGATCCCCATGCAGTGCGAGTACTACGCCCTGGAAGGCCTCACCGATCTGGTCACCACCCTGCGCAAGGTGCGGGCCAATCTCAATCCCGCCCTGGAAATCGAAGGCCTGCTGCGCACCATGTACAACTCCCAGTCCACCCTCAATCAACAGGTTTCCGCCGAACTGGAGAGCCACTTCTCCGGCAAGGTGTACCGCACCGTCATCCCGCGCAACGTGCGTCTGGCCGAGGCCCCGTCCTACGGCAAGCCGGTGATCGCCTTCGACAAGACCTCCAAGGGCGCCCTGTCCTACCTGGCCTTGGCCGAGGAGATGCTGGAGCGCATCGGTGGCGCTCCGCGGCAGCAAGAGGTGGCGGCATGAAGATGAAGGGACTGGGCCGGGGCCTGGACGCCCTGCTGGCCGGCGACGCCGCCGACGCCAAGAAGGACCAGCAGCGGACGCTGCCCATCGATGCCCTGAAGCCGGGCAAGTACCAGCCGCGGACCCGCATGGACGAAGGCTCTCTCAAGGAGCTGGCGGCCTCCATCCAGGCCCAGGGCATCATGCAGCCCATCCTGGTGCGGCCGATCAACGGCGGCTACGAAATCATTGCCGGCGAGCGCCGCTGGCGTGCCTGCCGCATGGCGGGCATGACCGAAGTGCCGACCCTGGTGCGGGAAATCCCCGATGAAGCCGCGGCCGCCATGTCCCTCATTGAGAACATCCAGCGGGAAAACCTCAATCCCCTGGAAGAAGCCATGGGCCTGCAGCGCCTGGTGGACGAGTTCGAGATGACCCACCAGCAGGCCGCCGATGCGGTTGGCCGCTCCCGTCCCGCCGCTTCCAACCTGCTGCGTCTGCTGCAGCTGGCGGCGCCGGTCCAAGAACTGCTGCTGGAAGGCAAGCTGGACATGGGCCACGCCCGGGCCCTGCTCTCCCTGGAAGGGGCGGAGCAGATACAGGTGGGCAACCGGGTGGCCCACAAGGGTCTTTCCGTGCGGGAAACGGAGCGCCTGGTGCAGGCCCTGCTGAATCCGCCGAAAAAGGTCGAGAAGGCCAAGGACCGGGATCTGCTGCGGCTGGAGGAAGAACTGTCGGACCTGCTGGGAGCCAAGGTGACGGTGGCGGCCAACAGGAAGGGCGCCGGCAAGATGGCCATCGAATTCTCCAGCCTGGACCAGCTCGACGAACTGCTGGCCCGTTTCCGCTGAGTCCGGCTGCAAACGGCGACTGTGGCGGAGGAGGACTGCGGTAAACCCGTAGGAGTCAGGGCTGACAAGGCCTGAAACCATTTGTCCTGCCATGGCCATGTCATCCCAAAGGCGCGAATGGCGCCCTGAGACTGGCAAACCCCTTATTTTGTTCCGGCGTTTCCATTGACTAAATAAGGGATAACTCTTATATTATTTATCTTTGTGTGCGGCGGCTGGCGACGTTGGTTCGGGTTTTGAACCGCTCCCTCCAGTTTGGAAAAACCGCGGAAAATCAATCATGTTCCGGGCAATCATTTTCCAAATCTGGGCGGTAGTAATCACGGCTGGTCTGCTTGGCTTGTTCGTCGGAGGGCACGGTGCGGCCTCTGCGGCGGTGGGTGGTGGCGCTTGCCTGCTCCCCAACGCCCTGTTCGCCCTGCGCCTGGCTGTAGCGGCGCGGCGCCCGGGTGGTCCCGGCGTAGCGG
The DNA here is from genome assembly GCF_004217225.1 of Azospira oryzae. Classification (GTDB taxonomy): domain Bacteria; phylum Pseudomonadota; class Gammaproteobacteria; order Burkholderiales; family Rhodocyclaceae; genus Azospira; species Azospira oryzae. The sequence goes on along the minus strand of NZ_SHKM01000002.1, from coordinate 475,304 downwards.
GCTTCTTCCTCGGCGAATTCGTCAAGGTTGCCGCCACCATCGGAATTCTGGCTGTTGCTGCCAAGGTTTATCCCGAGATGCATTGGCCCTCCATGCTGCTCGGCCTGGTAGTGACGCTGCAGGCGAGTTTTTTGGCTTTTTGGAAGAAATCCTGAAATGGAAAACGCTCACGAGGCAGTCGCGGAACACGCCGCCAACGCCCCCACCGCTGGCGAGTACATCGTCCACCACCTGACCCACTTCAATTCCACCGGTCACGCCCAGTCCGCCGTTATTGACTTCTCCGTCATCAACGTCGACACCGTGGTTTTCTCCATTCTTATGGGGATCCTCGGTCTGTTCGTCATGTGGCGTGTCGCCAAGAGCGTTACCTCCGGCGTTCCCGGTCGCATGCAGGCCGCCGTGGAAATCGTCCTGGAAATGGTGAACAACCAGGCCAAGGGCATCGTGCATAGCGAAGAGTCCCGCAAGTTCGTGGCTCCCCTGGCTCTGACCGTGTTCATCTGGATCTTCCTGATGAACTCCATGGACTTCCTGCCCGTCGATCTGCTGCCCAGCCTCTGGCAAGCCGCTTCCGGCGACCACCACGCCTTCCTGCGCGTGGTTCCCACCGCCGACCTGAACGGCACCCTGGGCATGTCCATCGGCGTGCTGCTGGTCTGCATCTGGTACAACATCAAGATCAAGGGTCTGGGTGGCTGGGTGCACGAGCTCTTCACCGCTCCCTTCGGCAGCCATCCCCTGCTCTACCCGATCAACTTCGCCATGCAGATGATCGAGTTCCTGGCCAAGACCGTGTCCCACGGCATGCGGCTGTTCGGCAACATGTACGCCGGCGAACTGGTGTTCATGCTGATCGCCCTGATGGGTGCGGCCTGGGCCGGTACCGCCACCGGTGCGTTCCTCTGGATCGGCGGCGTCATCGCCGGTTCCGTGTGGGCCATCTTCCATATCCTGATCGTTGCCCTGCAGGCCTTCATCTTCATGATGCTGACCCTGGTGTACATCGGTCAGGCCCACGAGAGCCACTAATCTCGTAACGGTTTCCCGTTTTACCTTTTCAACTTACTACCTCTACTTTTGCAAGGAGCAAACATGGAACACATCCTCGGTTTCGTCGCACTGGCCGCCGGTCTGATCATCGGTCTGGGTGCTATTGGCGCCTGTATCGGTATCGGCATCATGGGCTCCAAGTACCTGGAAGCCTCCGCTCGCCAGCCCGAACTGATGAACGAACTGCAAACCAAGATGTTCCTGCTGGCCGGTCTGATCGACGCCGCCTTCCTGATTGGCGTTGGTATCGCCATGATGTTCGCCTTCGCCAACCCGTTCGTTCTCAAGTAATTCGCGCCTCGAACAACTTTTTTTAAAGGGTTAGAGCCGTGAATCTGAACGCAACTCTGGTCGCCCAGCTCGTTGTGTTCTTCATTTTGGCGTGGTTCACGATGAAATTCGTGTGGCCGCCCATCGTGAAGGCGCTCGACGAGCGAGCGAAAAAAATCTCTGACGGTCTTGCTGCCGCCGATCGTGGCAAGCACGACCTCGAGCTCGCGACCAAGCGCTCGGCGGAAGCCCTGCGCGAAGGCAAGGAAAAGGCCTCCGAACTGATCGCCGGCGCTGACAAGCGCGCCGCCCAGATCATCGACGAAGCCAAGTCCCAGGCGAAGGTTGAAGCTGACCGTATCGTCGCCGCTGCCAAGGCCGAGATCGAACAGGAAGTGGTGCGTGCCAAGGAAGGTTTGCGTGAGCGCGTGGCTGAACTGGCCGTTGTCGGTGCAGAGAAGATCCTGCGCCGCGAAATCGACGCCAAGGCCCACGCTGACATCCTGAGCACGATCAAACAGGATCTGTAACGCTTATGGCTGAATCCGTCACCATCGCTCGTCCCTACGCGGAAGCAGTTTTCCGCCTGGCGCGCGACGGAAAGGCCCTGGCTCAGTGGTCGGACACCCTGAAGCTGCTGGCTGTCATTGCACAGGACCCCGAAATGGTCCAGTGCATTGGCAACCCGAAGCTTTCGGCCGATCAGCTGACCCAGCTTTTCGTCTCGCTCAGCGGCGAGGCTGCCAAGAATGCCGACGTGACCGGTTTTATCCGGGTTCTCGCGGCAAACGAGCGCCTCTCCCTGCTGCCGCAAGTCCAGGAAATCTACGAGCAGCTCAAGAGTGCCGAAGAGGGCATCAAGGAAGCCGTTGTTTACAGCGCCTTCCCCCTCGATGACGCGCAAGTGAAAAATCTGTTGGGCCAACTTGAAACCCATTTCAGCTCCAAGCTCCAGCCCCGCGTGGTGGTGGATGCAGCGCTGATCGGTGGTATCAAAGTGGCGGTGGGTGACCAGGTCCTCGACGCTTCCGTACGCGGCAAGCTCGAAGCGATGGCTACGGCGCTCAAGAACTAGGAGAAATTCATGCAGTTGAATCCGTCCGAGATCAGCGAACTGATCAAGAGCAAGATTCAAAACCTGCAGGTGGGCGCCGAGACCCGCACGCAGGGTACCGTTGTCTCGGTGACCGACGGCATCTGCCGCGTTCACGGCCTGCAGGATGTAATGCAAGGCGAAATGCTGGAATTCCCCGGCAACACCTTCGGTATGGCCCTGAACCTGGAGCGTGACTCCGTGGGCGCCGTGGTGCTGGGTGAATACGAGCACATTTCCGAAGGTGACACCGTCAAGTGCACCGGTCGCATTCTGGAAGTGCCCGTTGGTCCCGAACTGATCGGCCGCGTGGTTAACGCCCTGGGCCAGCCTATCGACGGCAAGGGCCCCCTGGGCAACAAGCTGACCGACAAGATCGAGAAGGTCGCCCCCGGCGTGATCTGGCGGAAGTCCGTGTCCCAGCCCGTGCAGTCCGGTATCAAGGCTATCGATTCCATGGTTCCCGTCGGCCGCGGCCAGCGCGAGCTGATCATCGGTGACCGTCAGACCGGTAAGACCGCTGTGGCCGTTGATGCGATCATCGCCCAGAAGGGTCAGAACATGAAGTGTATCTACGTGGCGGTGGGCCAGAAGGCTTCCACCATCGCCAACGTGGTACGCAAGCTGGAAGAACACGGCGCCATGGAATACACCATCGTGGTGGCCGCTTCCGCTTCTGACTCCGCTGCGCTGCAGTTCATCGCTCCCTACGCCGGCTGCACCATGGGCGAATACTTCCGCGACCGCGGTGAAGACGCCCTGATCATTTATGACGATCTGACCAAGCAAGCCTGGGCCTATCGCCAGATCTCCCTGCTGCTGCGTCGTCCTCCCGGCCGTGAAGCTTACCCCGGTGACGTGTTCTACCTGCACTCCCGTCTGCTGGAACGCGCAGCCCGCGTTTCCGAAGAATGGGTGGAAAAGCTGACCAACGGCGAAGTCAAGGGCAAGACCGGTTCTCTGACCGCTCTCCCCGTGATCGAAACCCAGGCTGGTGACGTGTCCGCCTTCGTGCCGACCAACGTGATCTCCATTACCGACGGTCAGATCTTCCTGGAAACCGACCTGTTCAACGCCGGTGTCCGTCCCGCTATCAACGCCGGTATCTCCGTGTCCCGCGTCGGTGGTGCTGCCCAGACCAAGCTGATCAAGAAGCTGTCCGGCGGTATCCGTACCGACCTGGCCCAGTATCGCGAACTGGCCGCTTTCGCCCAGTTTGCTTCCGATCTGGACGAAGCTACCCGCAAGCAGCTGGAGCGTGGCCGCCGTACCGTGGAAGTGCTGAAGCAGGGCCAATACACCCCGCTGAGCATTGCCGACCAGGCCGTGACTCTGTACGCCATCACCAAGGGCTACGCTGATGACATCGACGTGAAGCGCGTTCTCGAATTCGAGAAGGGCCTGCACGGCTACGTTCGTCAAAAGTACGCCGATCTGGTGACCAAGATGGAAACGTCCAAGGACCTGGATGCTGACGGCGAAAAGCAACTCGTCGAAGCGATCAAGGAATTCAAGGCCGCTTGGGTTTAATCCGTCCAGGAGAGCGTAATGGCTAGCGGCAAGGAAATCCGCAACAAGATCAAGAGCGTGGAAAACACGCGCAAGATCACCAAGGCCATGGAGATGGTGGCCGCGTCGAAGATGCGCAAGGCGCAGGAACGTATGCGTCAGGCGCGTCCTTATGGCGAGAAGATCCGCCGCGTGGCCGCCCACCTCTCTCATGCGCTGACCGAGTACAAGCATCCGTTCCTGGTGAAGCGTGATCCGATCAAGAAGGCCGGCATCATCGTCGTGACCTCCGACAAGGGCCTGTGCGGCGCGTTGAACTCCAACGTGCTGCGCAACGTCCTGAACCAGATGAAGGACCTGGAAAGCCAGGGCATCGCCATCCAGGCGACCGCCATCGGCAACAAGGGTCTGGGCTTCCTGCAGCGTTCCGGCGCCAGCGTCGTTTCCCAGGTCACCGGCCTGGGCGATACGCCCCACCTGGAACGCCTGATCGGGCCCGTCAAGGTTCAGCTCGATGCCTACATCAACGGTGAGATCGACCAGTTGTTCATCGCCTACACCCGCTTCGTGAACACCATGAAGCAGGAGCCGGTTATCGAGCAGCTGCTGCCCCTGTCCGGTGAGGTCGTGGGCTCCGAGTCCGCCCGTTGGGACTACGTCTACGAGCCCGACGCCAAGTCCGTGATCGACGACCTGCTGGTCCGCTATGTCGAAGCGCTGATCTATCAGTCAGTGGCTGAAAGCATGGCTTCCGAGCAGAGCGCCCGGATGGTGGCCATGAAGTCGGCTTCCGACAACGCCAAGAATGTGATCGGCGAACTGAAACTGGTCTACAACAAGACCCGTCAGGCAGCGATTACCAAGGAATTGTCCGAAATCGTCAGCGGCGCAGCGGCGGTCTAACTGGTTTCTATAGTTTGAGGGATTCAAAATGAGTCAAGGTATGATCGTTCAGTGCATCGGCGCTGTGGTGGACATCCAGTTCCCCCGCGAAGCCATGCCCAAGGTCTATGACGCCCTGATGCTCGATGTGGCCGAAGAGCACGCCAACATCGAAAAGGGTCTGACCTTCGAAGTTCAGCAACAGCTGGGTGACGGCATTGTCCGTACCATCGCCCTGGGTTCTTCCGACGGCCTGCGCCGCGGTATGAAAGTCAACAACACCGGCAAGCCCATTTCCGTGCCCGTGGGCCACGGCACCCTGGGTCGCATCATGGACGTGCTGGGCCGCCCCATCGACGAAGCCGGCCCCATCGCTTCCGACGAAACGCGCGCCATTCACCAGAAGGCTCCCGCTTTCGACGAGCTGTCCCCCTCCGTGGAACTGCTCGAAACCGGCATCAAGGTGATCGACCTGATCTGCCCGTTCGCCAAGGGCGGCAAGGTGGGTCTGTTCGGTGGCGCCGGCGTGGGCAAGACCGTGAACATGATGGAGCTGATCAACAACATCGCCAAACAGCACTCCGGTCTGTCCGTGTTTGCTGGCGTGGGTGAGCGTACCCGTGAAGGTAACGACTTCTACCACGAGATGAAGGACTCCAACGTGCTGGACAAGGTGGCCATGGTGTTCGGTCAGATGAACGAACCCCCCGGCAACCGTCTGCGCGTGGCGCTGACCGGCCTGACCATGGCCGAGCGTTTCCGTGACGAAGGCCGTGACATCCTGTTCTTCGTGGACAACATCTACCGCTACACCCTTGCCGGTACCGAAGTGTCCGCTCTGCTGGGCCGTATGCCGTCCGCCGTGGGTTACCAGCCCACCCTGGCCGACGAAATGGGCCGCCTGCAGGAACGGATCACCTCCACCAAGGTGGGTTCCATCACCTCCATCCAGGCCGTGTATGTGCCTGCCGATGACTTGACCGACCCGTCCCCCGCCACCACCTTCCTCCACCTGGACTCCACCGTCGTGCTGTCCCGGGACATCGCTGCGCTGGGTATCTACCCCGCCGTGGATCCCCTGGACTCCACCTCCCGCCAGCTGGATCCCCAGATCGTGGGCGAAGAGCACTACAACGTGGCCCGCGGCGTGCAGATGACCCTGCAGCGCTACAAGGAACTGCGCGACATCATCGCCATTCTGGGTATGGACGAACTGGCTCCCGAAGACAAGCTGGCCGTGGCCCGCGCTCGTAAGATCCAGCGCTTCCTGTCCCAGCCCTTCCACGTGGCCGAAGTGTTCACCGGCTCTCCCGGCAAGTACGTGCCGCTGAAGGAAACGATCAAGGGCTTCAAGATGATCGTGGCCGGCGAATGCGACAACCTGCCGGAACAGGCCTTCTACATGGTCGGCTCCATCGAAGAGGCCTTCGAAAAGGCGAAGACCCTCCAGTAATCAACCGGTAAGCCGCATCCCGTCCGGGGTGCGGCCATCCTGAGGGGAACCCCTATCATGGCATTGAGAGTACATGTAGACGTGGTCAGCGCCGAAGAGTCCATCTTCTCCGGCGAAGCTGAATACGTGGTGCTCCCGGGCGAAGCCGGCGAACTCGGCATCTACCCGCGGCACACCCCGCTGCTGACCCGTATCAAGCCCGGTACCGTGCGTATCAAGGTGCCGGATGCCGAGTTCGAGATGATCTACGTCTCCGGCGGCATGCTGGAAGTTCAGCCCACCATCGTGACCGTGCTGGCCGATACCGCTATCCGCGGTGGCGACCTGGACGAGGCGAAGGCGCTGGAAGCCAAGAAGGCAGCGGAAGAAGCCCTGCAGAACCGCTCTGCCGAAATGGACTACGCCAAGGCCGAAGCCGAACTGGCTGAAGCCGTGGCCCAGCTGGCAACCATCGAGCAGCTGAAGAAGCGCAAGCACTAAGCAGCTGATCGTCGCAGCACAAAAAAGGCAGCCTCCGGGCTGCCTTTTCTTTTATGTGTTCGGGAAATCCCGCCCGGGCTGAGTCAGCCCTGCAGACGCTCCAGGCGGGCGGCCAGGGCATCGGCCTCCGCCGCAGCGGCGGTAACGGCCTGCTGATGGCCCTGCCATTCGCGGCGCCGGATGGGGCCGCCAGCGCCCTGCTCGTGTCTGAAATACTCGGCAAAGTTGGCGTTGAGGCGGCTCCAAGCCTCCTTTTGCCAATTGAAGAGGCTGGCACCCAGGCCCACCAGGCGCCGCGCCGGAATGTCGCCCAGCAGGCGCGCCAGGTCTTCTTCCGCATCCCAGCGCAGGTTGCGGAAGACGAAGCCCAGGGCTTCGGCGAAATCGGCCGTGCCTTCCAGACGGGCGGCTGCCAAGGCTTCCTGGGGGTGGCCGAAGAAGCGAAGTGGGGCGTGTTCCGGCAGGCTGATGAGGACGTCGGGAGCGGCCAGGGGGCCGCCGTGCAGGGTGCCGTCCTCGGCCACGGTCAGGTCCAGGCTGAACCAGGGCGGCAGGGAAATCCTGGCGCCGCGGCCGGCGAAGGGACGCAGGCGCTGGCGCGCCCACGGCTCCCGGCCCAGCAGGTGATTGAGCCCGGCGAGGAAGGGACGGTCCAGCATGGGGTTCAGGACAGTTGCTGAATGCCGGCGACCATCCAGCCCCGGCTGCCGTCGGTGGGCTTGACCAGGTGCCAGACTTCGTCGAAGGGCGCCGGTGCCGCGTCCTTCTCTTCCCGCAGCAGGCCGTTGAAACGGACACTGGCGATGTGGCGGCCGGCCTCGCTGACCACCTCCAGCAGGCTGGCGTTGAGCTGCACCACATCGGTCTGCTGGGCCTTGCCGCCCCGCTCGCTCAGTTGCAGCTGCACTTCGGCGAACATCTCGGGGGCCAGGAACTCCCGCATGTCGTCCAGGTTGCCCTGGTCGTTGGCGGCCTGGAGGCGGACGAAGTTGAGCTTGGCCACCCGCAGGAAACCTTCGCTGTCGAAATCGGCAGGAATGTTGGCTGCGGCGGCCGGCGCAGCCTCAGCGGCCGGGACGGCTGCGTTGCCGCCACCCACGGGCGTCACTTCCGGCATGGGAGCCATGGAGGGACCGCCGACGCCGGCATACTGCAGGGGTTCGGAGCGCGGCGCTGCTGCAGCCGGGCGGCGGAAAATGAGACGGAAAACGAACACGGCAGCCATGGCCAGCAGGGCGATCATGAGGAAGTTGGCCATGCCTTCGCCGAAGCCGAAGTGGGAAGCCAGGGCGGCCAGGCCGATACCGGCGGCCAGGCCGGCGATGGGACCGAGCCAGCTGCGCTTGGGCGCAGCCTGGGGCGCCGGCGCACCGGCGGTGGCAGGCTGGGCCTGCTGGGCCGGAGCGGCGTTCTGCTTGGGGGCGGTGGTGCCGCTGGGGGCGGTGTTGTGCTGGGGCGTGACGCTGCGCTGCATGCCGCTGCTGCGGCCGCCGCCGAGGCGGGCGGCATCGGCATCGGGGGCGACCAGGGCCAGGCCCAGAACCAGGGTGCACAGGGCGATCAAGGGCTTCTTCACTGATGTCTCTCCTCGTTGTTGGTATGGGTACGCTTAGTACTTGTAACCGCGGTGCAGGGCGACCACGCCCATGGTCAGGTTGAAGTATTCGACCTTTTCCAGGCCCACCTGTTCCATGATGCCCTTGAGGGTTTCCTGGTCCGGATGCACGCGGATGGATTCGGACAGGTAGCGATAGCTGTCCGGGTCCTTGACGATCAGCTGGCCCAGGCGGGGGATGACCTGGAAGGAGTAGAAGTCGTAGAAGGGCGCCAGGGGCTTCCACACCTGGGAGAACTCCAGCACCAGCAGGCGGCCGCCCGGCTTCAGGACCCGGCGCATCTCGGCCAGGGCCTTGTCCTTGTGGGTCATGTTGCGCAGGCCAAAGGCCACGGTGACCACGTCGAAATAGTCGTCGGGGAAGGGCAGCTTCTCCGCATCGCACTGGGCCACGGGGACGACGAAGCCCTTGTCGCAGAGGCGGTCCCGGCCCCGGGTCAGCATGGCGTTGTTGATGTCGGTGAGCCACACCTGGCCGCTCTTGCCGGCCTTCTTGGCAAAGGCCAGGGAGAGGTCGCCGGTGCCGCCGGCCACGTCCAGCACCCGGCTGCCTTCGCGCACGCCGCTCTGGGCGATGGTGAAGGCCTTCCACAGGCGGTGCAGGCCGCCGGACATGAGGTCGTTCATCAGGTCGTAGCGCTGGGCCACGGAAGAGAAGACGTCGGCCACCTTCTGGGCCTTTTCGGCCTCGTCGACCTGTTGATAGCCGAAATGAGTTTTGTCGCCCATGATGGGAATCCGTTTAGCTAAGCGTTGAAATGGGGAAAGGTCAGTGCTTGCCGCAACCGCCCTGGGGGCGGGGCGGCGGCGGGGGCAGGTCGGCCGGGTCCCGGGAGAGGCCGGCGGCGGCGAGCTTTGCCCGGTACTCCTGCCACAGGGCGTCCCGGTTGAGGCCCAGTTCGTAGAGGTAGTCCCAGGAGTAGAGGCCGCTGTCGTGGCCGTCGGAAAAGACCAGCTTGATGGCGTAGTTGCCGACCGGCTCCACGCGCTCGATCTCCACCGCCTGCTTGCCGGCCTGCAGCCGTTCCTGGCCGGGGCCGTGGCCCCGCACCTCGGCGGAGGGGGAGAGCACTCGCAGGAACTCGTAGGCGAGTTCGAAGCGCTGTCCGTCGGCGAAGCTGATTTCCAGCAGTCGGGATTTCTGGTGCAGCTTGATTTCGGTGGGAATGGGAGTTTCCCGATTGAGCCCGGCCATGGCCGCAAATCCTGCAAAAAAGACGCGCTATCATAGCGCAGATGGGGCCTGGCCGGGACGTCGGGCCCGTGCCGGACGATCCGTTCCGGCTGTCATCAATTTGTCACCTGGCTGCAATAGACTTTTCTGCAAAGCTTAACGGACAACCAACCCAATGCCAGCCAACATCCTTGTCGTCGAAGACGAACCCTCGATCCAGGAACTGATCGCCGCCAATCTGCAGCATGCCGGGCACCAGGTGCTGCGGGCCTACGATGCCGAAGAGGCGGAGCGCAAGGTGCGCGAGGTGCTGCCCGACGTGGTCCTGCTGGACTGGATGCTGCCCGGCATGTCCGGTGTGCAGTTCGCCCGCAAGCTGCGGGCCGACGAGCGGACCAAGGACGTGCCCATCATCATGCTCACCGCCCGGGGCGAGGAGCACGACAAGATCGCCGGCCTCGAAGCCGGGGCCGACGACTACGTCACCAAACCCTTCTCCCCCCGGGAGCTGCAGGCCCGCATCAAGGCGGTGCTGCGCCGGCGGGCGCCCCAGATGACCGAGGACCCGGTGGATATCGAAGGCCTGCGCCTGGATCCCATCACCCACCGGGTGCTGGGCAACGGCAGCCCGGTGGACCTGGGGCCGACGGAATTCCGCCTGCTGCACTTCTTCATGACCCACCCGGAGAGGGTCCACAGCCGGGCCCAGCTGCTGGACCAGGTGTGGGGTGATCATGTGTTCGTCGAGGAGCGCACCGTGGATGTGCACATCCGCCGCCTGCGCTCGGCCCTGGAGCCCACCGGCCACGAACGCCTGATCCAGACCGTGCGCGGCAGCGGATACCGTTTCTCCACCCAGGCCGGTTAAACTGCCGCCCTGACCACTTCTTCCTGATCGGTCTGTCTTCATGGTCAAAGCCGTCTGGCTGCGCGCCTTCTTCTTCCTCTTCCTGCTTTGTGCCGTCACCGGTCCCGTCTGGATCTTCGTCGGCCGCCAGCAGGCCTGGGAAACCTTCTGCGGCGGCCTGCTGCTCTACCTGCTGTACCACCTGTGGTTCCTCGCCAAGCTCATGCGCTGGCTGCGCGGGCCCCTGGACGCCCGGGTGCCCGCCGGCTGGGGCATCTGGGAAGTGGCCTTCGCCGGCCTGCACCGCCGGGTGCGCATCCGCCTGGAGCAGCAGCACTCCCTGGCCCGGGCCCTGGAGCGCTTCCGCCTGGCCGGCGAGGCCCTGCCCGACGGGGTGGTGGTCTTCAACCGGCACCGCCAGATCGACGGCCTCAATGCCCAGGCCGCCGCCCACTTCAATCTCAACCCGGCCACCGACCGGGGCCAGCCGGTCACCAACCTGATCCGCCAGCCGGAGATGGTGAGCTACCTCAGCGCCGGCCAGTTCGACGAGCCTCTGCTGCTGCAGAACGACCTGCACAAGGGCCAGACCTTGCAGATCCAGGTGATCCCCTATGGCGACGACCAGAACCTGCTCATCAGCCGGGACATCAGCCAGCTGGAGCGCCTGGAAAACATGCGCCGGGATTTCGTCGCCAACGTCTCCCACGAACTGAAGACGCCCCTGACCGTGGTCAGCGGTTTCGTCGAGATGCTGGTGGATGATTTCGACGCCTACCCCCGGGAAGACGCCCTGCACTACCTGCGCCTGGTGCAGGAGCAGTCGGGACGCATGCAGCACCTGATCGACGACCTGCTGACCCTCTCCGCCCTGGAGACCGGCAGCCTGACCCCCCTGGACGAACGGGTGGAAGTGCCGGCCCTGCTGACCTCTATTCGGCAGGAAGCCCAGGCTCTCTCAGCCGGGCGGCACCAGATCAGCCTGGTGTGCGACGGCCCTCCGGTGCTGCTGGGCTGCGCCAACGAACTGCGCAGCGCCTTCGGCAACCTGGCGTCCAACGCCGTGCGCTACACGCCGGATGGCGGCCGGGTGGAACTGATCTGGCAGCGAACCGCCGATGGTGCCGCCTTCACCGTGGCCGACAGCGGCATCGGCATCGCGCCCCAGCACATTCCCCGGCTCACCGAGCGCTTCTACCGGGTGGACCGCAGCCGCTCCCGGGAGACCGGCGGCACCGGCCTCGGCCTGGCCATCGTCAAGCACGTGCTGACACGGCACCAGGGCCGTCTCGAAGTGGAGAGCGAGGCCGGCAAGGGCAGCCGCTTCTCCGCCTGCTTCCCGGCCCTGCGTATTCCTGACTGAAGCGCCGGCAACCGCCCTAGCCGCAGACGCTGAAGCTGACCCGCTCGAAATCGGCGCCGCCTTGCAGCAACTCTTCCAGCTGCACCAGCCAGGTGCCGTCGCTGTGGATTTCCACCTGGCGCCGGGCTCCGTACCAGCCCAGGGGCAGGATCAGGGAAGCTCCTTGTTCCAGGCTTGGCACCGGCGGTAGCAGGAAGGCCCGCACATAGGGCTCCGAGGGCGAATGGTCGGCGCCATGGTGGCGTACCGCCACCGCCTGGGGCCGGCCCGCCAGCAGGCTGATGCCGGCCACCAGCCCGCCGGCCTCGGCGCCGTCCCGCTCCTGCATGACCCAATTGACCTGGCCGAGCATGAACTGCTCCGCCTCCTCCCCGGCCACCCCCACCAACTGCCCCTGCTGTAGCCGCTGGCCGGCGCCGTCCCGGCGCAGGCGGTAGCCGGCGGCCGACTCGTTGGCCACGCTCCAGGTATCGGCGGCGAAAGCCAGGCGGGCCGAGGCAACCGCCAGGGGCTGGCTCGGGTCCACCTGGTGGCGGAAGATGAAGAGGCTGTCGAACTCCTGGCGGGAATAGACCCGCACATTGTCGGGCTGCACGAACTCCCGGCCGGCGACGAAGTAGTGCAGGGCTTCCCAGCCGACGCAAAGACGCAGCCGGCCCTTGCCCGGATGGCGCCGGAAGCGGCGCAGGGCGGGGGTCTGGGACCAGGGGCGAAAAAGCAGGGCGAGCAGGTGGACGCACTGGCTGGCGCTGCAGCCTTCGCCCAGGCCGGCGTCCACCGGTGAGAGCCGGGCCTTGAGGCCCTGGTGGGCCTGGCGCAGGCGCAGGGTCAGGCGCGAAGTGTCGAGGCGGCGCAGGGTCGGTCCGTCCGCCGTCGCGTCATGGGGCTGGAGGCCGCCGTCCCGTAGCAGATCAACGACGAAGCGGGGCGCGCCATCGCCCGCTGCCAGGGCGTCGATTCCCACCAGGGGCGCCCATAGCCGGGCCCAGCGCCAGGCCAGTTCCAGCTGGCGCAGGGAAAGGCTGTAGGGGCCGGCCAGTTCCAGCAGCAGGGCAGCGTTGTAGATGGCCGCGCAATGGCCCTGGCCGTGTTCCGGCATCTCGGGATCGGCCACCGGCAGGGTGGCCACGCCCCATTCCTCGGCGCTGCCGAAATAGCCGTGGAGCTCGAGCCACAGGCCCGCTTCCAGCTCGCGCCGGGCCCGATAGTGCTCGACCATGGCCAGGGCGGTGTAGTGCAGGCAGCGGTGCAGGATCAGGGCCAGCCGCTCCGGCGTGTCCTGGCCTGGCTCCAGCCCCTGGGCGACCCGGGCGTAGGCCTGGGCCATGCGCCGCCAGGCGGCCGTGACCGCGGCGAAGGTCGTTTCTTCCTGGTCCGCCAGGGGCAGGGGGCGGTTGAGGTAGCGTCTGGCCAGCTCCTCCTGGGCGAAGGCGAGGGGCGTGCGGGCCTGCTCCAGGAGCTGCAGGGCGGCCAGGGGCGCCGGCGGGGCAGTCAGCAGGCTGTGCTGGAAGCGGACCAGGCCGTCATGCAGGAGGGGCGGGTCTGCCAGGGGCAGCCGCGCCAGGAAGGCCGCCCCGCTTGGCAAATCGGGGAAGGCCAGGGCGACGCCGGCAGCGTTTGGGTTGCCCATGGCCTAGCCCTCCCGCCCGGACCGGCCGACGGTGCCGGCTGGGTGGCTCGTGATATCCGGGGAGCGGGCGCTGCCGGCGGCGTTGTGGCAGTAGGGGACGGGACCCGGAGGTCGCAGCGTGGACCGGCGGGGATATGCGGGGGCGGTGCGTGGTGCACTGGTGGGGGCTGGCATGGCGGCGCTCTTCCTGGCGATGGTCCCGGGTCCGGCAACGGCCCGGGAATGGCTTGATTCTTGGGCCCCGGCGGGGCGCCGCCCAAGGAACTAAGTCACGCCGCCTCGTTGCTGCCGCAGCTCACCAGGTCGAAGTCGTGGCCGCTGAAGACCACCTTGTCCAGACGGTAGCGGCGGGACTGGCCCTGCTCCAGCTCCACCGGGCGGTTCTTCAGGTACCAGCCCCGGGGCAGCACCAGGTCGGGCAGGGCGCCCGGATCGGCACCGACGGGCTGGATGATGAAGCCGCCGACGCTGGCCTGGAGCGGCAGGTTGGCCCCCAGGGCCGTCACCGCCACCCCCAGGGCCAGGCCCGGCAGGCGCTTGGCCTTGGCCACGACGCCGCCGCTGCCGGTCTGCATCAGGCTGCTGAGGCGGGTCAGCACCAGCTGCCCGTCTTCCCCGGCAATGGCCGCCAGCTGGCCCACTGCGACCCGGGCGCCGCCTTCGGGGCGGTACAGGCGGAAGGCGTGGGCGCTTTGCTCCAGCAGGGTCCAGGTTTCGCCGCTGTAGCGCTGGCTGGCTTCTTCCCTGACGCTGCTGGCGTCGTCCCGGGCGGTGCCGAACACGGCCAGCCGCTCCGCATCCTGGCGGGAATACTGGTAGGCGGCGGCCGCCGCCTTGGGTCGGTGCATCTCGCGGCCGGTGAGGCGGTAGTGGATGGCCTCGTAGCCGAGCACCACCTCCGCCGTGCCGATGGGCTGGCGCAGGTCGAAGGCCCGGGCGATGGCTTCCTGGGACCAGGGGTACTTGAGGTGGGCCAGCAGGCGCTGGGCGTCGCCGGGGCTTACCTCGTCGCCCAGCTGCAGGTCCGCCGGCGACACCGCCTCGGCCAGGCGCCGCCGCAGCTTGCGCATGTGGCTGGCCAGGTCGGCGGTGACGAGTCGGCGCACCTGGGGGCCGAGGATGGCGGAGGGCAGGGGCTTGGCCACCGGCCGGTCGCTTTCCAGGTCGATGACGAAGGGGGCCGGCTCGCCGGCGTCGATGCTGGCGATCTGCACCAGCTGGGCCAGGGCCCGGGACCAGCGCCACACCACCGGAATGTCGCGGGAACGCAGGGAATAGGGCTTGGAGAGGTCGAACAGCAGCACCGCCGCATAGCTGCGGGCGCAACTGAGGCTGCGCCCCTTGGGGTCCTGGAACACCAGGTCGGCCACCTGGCGCCGTTCGCTCTCGGCGTAGATGGCGTGGAAGGACTGCCAGAGGCCGTCGGGAATCTGGAAGCGGGCCTCCAGGTGTTCGGCCAGGGCCATGCCGCGGCAGAACAGGGCCCGTTCCAGGACCGCCGCCGTGTCGGCGTCGCTGCCGGCCGGGGGCTCGGCGGCCAGCCAGGCGTCGGCGGCGTCCTGCCACAGCTGCACGGTGCGCTGGAACAGGGCCAGTTCCTGGCCCGCGTAGGGCAGGGGGCGGGACAGGTAGCGGCGGGTGGCTTCGTCCTGGACGAAGGCCAGGGCCTTTTCCGCCTGGGCCAGGACGGGAGCCTGCTCCAGAGGCGGCAGGGGATGCCGGGCCAGGGTGGTGAAGAAGCGGGTCAGGGCTTCATGGGTGCGCACCGGATCGGCCATGGGCAGGCGGCCGAGGAAGGCGGCAGCATCGGCACCGCTGCGCAATTCCAGGGGCTGGGCGGCGGTGAGGGTAGCGGGTTTCATCATGACGCACCTCCGGAGGTGACGTAGCTTTTTTGTTCTTTAAGCTTAGATGAGAATTCAGCCGGAAACGGGGGCGAGGCCGGTCTTATGGGCAGCCATTGTGCCTGCCGGGCCCCGAAACGCCAAGGCGCCACCGTATAATCGGAATCCCTGCTCCCCATCCCCGGCTCACCCATTCCATGAATGACCGTCAACTGGCCAGCCTCTGGCAGCAACGTCTTTCCACCCGCCGCTTCAAGGTCAAGGCCGGCGAGATCATCGAGGCCCGGGCATCCACGGCGGCGGAAGGGGCGGCGGGGCTGCGCACCGAATATCACATCGACCACGACCGGGTGGTCTTCTCCACCGCCTTCCGGCGCCTGGGGCGCAAGACCCAGGTCCATCCCCTGGCCACCCACGACCACACCCACAACCGCCTCACCCACAGCGTCGAAGTGGCCTGCGTCGGCCGCAGCCTGGGCAACCGGGTGGGGGCCATGATGGCCGAGCAGGGCTATCTGCCGGAGGGCATCACCCCCTTCGATCTGGGCATGGTGGTGCAGGTGGCCTGCCTGGCCCACGACATCGGCAATCCCCCCTTCGGCCACACCGGCGAGGATGCCCTGCGGGCCTGGTTCCGCGATGCCCGCAACGCTTCCTTCCTGACCGGCCTGTCCGAGGCCGAGCGCCTCGATGTGCAGACCTTCGAGGGCAACGCCCACGGCTTTCGCATGGTCTCCCGCCTGGAGATGTACGCCAACGAAGGCGGCATGCGCCTCACCGCCGCCGCCCTGGGGGCCATGATCAAGTATCCGTGGACCGTGGCCGCCAGCCCCAAGCCGGGCAAGTTCAATTTCTACCAGTCCGAACTGGCCTATTTCGAGGCCGTGGCCGAGGCCCTGGGACTGCCCCGGAGCGGCGACCGCTGGGGGCGCCATCCCCTGTCCTACCTGATGGAGGCGGCGGACGACGTCTGCTACGCCATCCTGGACCTGGAGGATGCGGTGGAAATGGGCATCCTGGAGGTGGAGGAGTTCGAGCGCCTGATCAATCCCCTGGCCGCCGCCGAGAGCGGCCGGGTTTGGGAGAGCCCCGGCGCCCGCCAGCGCTGCGCCATGCTGCGCGGCGTCGCCGTGGGGCGTTGCGTCAATGCCATCAGCGAAGCCTTCATCAAGAACCTGCGCTCCCTCACCGACGGCACCTTCAGCGAAAGCACCGGCGCCAAGGACCTGCTGGCGGCCTGTCCGGAGGATGTGGACCGGGTCCTCTCCGAGGCCAAGGACCTGGCCCGGCGCCGGGTCTACCGCCACAAGAGCAAGGTCATGACCGAACTGGCGGCCTATCCCTGCCTGGCTTCCATCCTGGATGTGCTGGTGCCGGCGGTGCATGCCCAGGTGACGGGCAGCGGCGAGGTGGACAACCGGCAGAAGACGGCCCTCTCCCTGCTGGAGGTGCCGGTGCGGCGCGAGGCCGGGCTTTACGCCGCCTACATGGAAGTGCTGGATTACGTCGGCGCCATGACCGACAACGCGGCGGCGACCCTGGCCCGGGAAATTTCCGGCGTGGGGATTATCTGAGGGCGTTGCGGCGCAGCCGGCGGCGGTCCAGCCACCAGGCGTAGAAGGGCAGGATCAGGGCCGAGCCCGGCAGCAGCAGGAACAGCAGGTAGGGCGAGAGGCGGGAGAGGCGCCGCAGGTGGCGCAGCAGTTCGGCCTTTTCCTCGGCACTCCACTGGCCGCCATTGCGGGTCTTCATCAGCAGGGGCATCAGTCCCCGCATCTGCAGCACTTCCGTGATGACCTGGCGCGACTGCCGCTTCTGGGCGGCGAGAATCTGCCGCAGCAGCGTTTCTTCAGGGACAGGGGCAGGGTCGGCGGCGGCGGTGGCCGCCGTGTTCTCGGGCGGGGCCATGGCTCAGCCCCGGCTGCGTTGGCTGAGGTCGTTCAGGCGCTGCCGCAGGGCAACGTAGGTCTTCCAGCCGAAATAGCCGCGCCGCAGCCAGCGGAAGACCCGCTTCGGCCGCAGGATGAAGCTGAAGGCCAGGCCGGCGCCCACGGTTCCCGGATGTTCCCTGAGCCAGCGCAGTCCCTGGGCCCCCGTGTCGGCGGCTCCCAGGGTGGTGGCCAGGGGCCAGCTGTCCCGGGCCAGGGCTTCGCGCTGGGCCTGGATCTTGGCGGAGAGGCGGCCCCGTTTGTGGGCCAGCTCGAGCAGGCGCTCGTTCATGGCCGGGGCTGTTCCCCGTCGGCCTCGGCCTGGGCGGCGCGCAGGGCTTCCAGATCGGCCTGCAGCTCGCTGATGCTGCTGGCGAAGAGGCCGGAGCGGCGGCGGGAGAGGCGCAGGGCCGTGGCGGTGAGGGCCAGGCCGCCACCGATGAAAATCAGGGAGAAAACGGCAAAGATGACGATGCGGCTTTCCCAGAAGGCGGCAGCCACCAGGGCCACCAGCAGCACCATGCCGATGCACAGGAAGACCAGGGCGGCGACGCTGAACACCAGCAGCTGGGTGAGACGGATCTTTTCCTCTTCCAGTTCGGCACCGAGCAGTTCCAGGCGCGTCTTGCCCGTCGCCACCAGGGTGGCGAGCAGACGTTTCAGGGAAGCAAAGAAGCCCGCGCTTTGATCGGCCATGGGTTTACCGGAGTGGAAGTGGAACGGGATGGAACGGAAAAACAAACCCGGAAGGCGCGCCACGCGAGCCGGAGCACGCGCCGTCCTTCCGGGAGGCGTTACGGCGGCGGCTTAGCGGCGGCCGATGATGACGCCGAGCAGCAGGCCCACGCCGGCGGCGATGCCGACGGCCTTCCAGGGGTTTTCATGGACGAAGTCGTCGGTGGCGCGGGCGGCGGCCTTGGTCTTGTCCACCAGGGCGGCTTCGGCGTCGGCCAGGCGGATCTTGGCGTCCCGCAGGCGGTCCTGGATTTTCTCGCGCAGTTCGGAAACCTTTTCGCCGGCGGAGCTGGCGGTGGCGCGCAGCAGTTCTTCGGCGTCGGCAACCACCACCTTCAGGTCGGTGACCAGCTTTTCCTTGGAGACGGCGGACAGATCGGTATTGGCATTCATGGCGATTCCTCTTCTCGGAGTATGTTGCGGAAATCTTGCAGCGGGGCTCACAGCAGGGCCGTCAGTGCGAGTTGACCAGAGTAACGGGAGTCCGCCCCAAAATCAACGCGCCCATGCAGGCGGCAAATGACAGGGGCCTAGGCGGGGGCGAAGTCGTAGTCCACGATCAGGGGAGCGTGGTCGGAGAAGCGCTGCTCCTTGTAGACAAAGGCCTCCCGGGCGGTGGCGGCGATGCCGGGGGTGGCGATGTGGTAATCGATGCGCCAGCCCACGTTCTTGGCCCGGGCCTGGCCCCGGTTGGACCACCAGGTGTAGGCCTCGCCGGTGGCTTCCGGATGCAGGCGGCGGTACACGTCGACCCAGCCCTTGTGCTCGAACAGGTCGCCGATCCAGGCCCGCTCTTCGGGCAGGAAGCCGGAATTCTTCAGGTTGCCCTTCCAGTTCTTCAGGTCGATTTCCTGATGGGCGATGTTCCAGTCGCCGCACAGCACCACTTCCCGGCCTTCGGCCTGGAGCGCGGCGAGCACGGGCGCGAATTCGTCCATGAACTGGAACTTCGCTTCCTGCCGCTCCGGCGAGCTGGAGCCGGAGGGCACATACACGGAAATGACCGAGAGATTGCCGAAATCGGCCCGGATGTAGCGGCCTTCGGCGTCGAAGCCGGCATGGCCGATGCCTTCGCTGACCCGGTCCGGCTGCTGCCGGCACCACAGGCCGACGCCGCTATAACCCTTCTTCTCGGCATAGTGGAAATAGCCGCTGAAGCCGGGCGGATTGGACATTTCCGGGGTCAGGTCCGGGGCCTGGGCCTTCAGTTCCTGCAGACAGACGATGTCGGCGTCCTGGGCGGCCAGCCATTCGGCCAGGCCCTTGTTGAAGGCGGAGCGGATGCCGTTGAGATTGAGGGAGATGATGCGTAACATTGCCTTGTTGCGCCGCGCCAGGCGGCGATCGGAATAATTAGGAAACAGGATCGTTATGGATTTTCGTCAGGAGTTCATCGAGTTCGCCGTGGCCCGCCAGGTGCTGCGTTTCGGCGAGTTCAAGACCAAGGCCGGGCGGCTTTCGCCCTATTTCTTCAACTCCGGCCTGTTCAACGACGGGGACTCTCTCCTGCGGCTGTCCCAATTCTACGCGAAAGCCATCGCCGCCTCCGGCCTTGAGTTCGACCTGCTCTTCGGCCCGGCCTACAAGGGCATTCCCCTGGTGGCCGCGGTGGCCGTGGCCCTCGCCGGCCAGGGCCGCAATCTGCCCTATTCCTTCAACCGCAAGGAAGCCAAGGACCACGGCGAAGGCGGCACCATCGTCGGCGCCCCCCTGCA
This sequence comes from Azospira oryzae, assembly GCF_004217225.1. Taxonomy (GTDB): domain Bacteria; phylum Pseudomonadota; class Gammaproteobacteria; order Burkholderiales; family Rhodocyclaceae; genus Azospira; species Azospira oryzae. Next base: position 455,713 of record NZ_SHKM01000002.1, on the reverse strand, counting down.
GGGTCGGGTGCTGATCGTGGACGACGTGATTTCCGCCGGCACTTCCGTGCGCGAATCGGTGGAACTGATCCGTGCCGCCGGGGCCACCCCGGCGGGCGTCGTCATCGCCCTGGACCGCATGGAGCGGGGCACCGGCGAACTTTCCGCGGTGCAGGAAGTGGAGCGGGACTACGGCATTCCGGTGGTGGCCGTGGCCACGCTGGAAGATCTGATGACCTTCCTGGCCAGCCATGGTGAGCTGGCCGCGCATCAGGCGGCGGTTGCCGCCTACAGGAGCCAATATGGGGTATCCCGCGTCTAAGCTGCTTTCCCTGGTCCTGGCCGGGGGCGTGGCGCTGCCGGCTTGGGCGGCCCCCCCCAGGTCCGGCGAAGACCCGAATCGCCTGGTCAAGCTTTATTGCTGCGAGGTGGACGGCCAGAAGACCTGCGGCGACACCCTGCCGCCCCAGTGCCAGAAGCGCGCCTACAAGGAACTCAATTCCCTGGGCGTGGCCCGGGAAGTGGGGCCTCCCCTGACGCCGGAACAGCAGGCGCAGAAGGTCAGGGACGAGCAGCGGCGCAAGGAGGAAGAGGCCGCCCAGAAGGAACAGGCGCGCAAGGATACGGCCCTGCTCAACACCTATAGCAGCGAGAAGGACATCGACCTGATCCGGAGCCGCAATGAGCAGGAAATGCAGGGCCAGATCAAGCAGTCCGAAAACAAGGTGGCCGATGCCCAGAAACACCTGAAGCGGCTGCAGGACGAAATGGAGTTCTACAAACACCGCCCGGCGCCCTCCGAACTGGGCAAGAACATCCGGGATGCGGAATACGACCTGCGTCTGCAAAAGGAGCTGCTCGAGCGCAAGAATCAGGAGCTGCAGCAGATCCGCAGCAAGTACGACCAGGACAAGCGCCGCTACATCGAACTGACCCGGGCCCGGGCCGCCAATCCTGCCGGCCTGCATCCCGCCCTGGTACACCCCGCACCGCCACCGGCTGTTGAACGCCCCCGCTGAGACTTCCGGCCCGACTGGGGCCGGGCTGACGCCCCAGGGGGCTTTCCTCCTGGGATTACGGGCCCTGCTGCCCCTGCTGGTGGGGGTGGCGCCCTTTGGCGTCATCTATGGCGTGGTGGCGCTGCAGTCGGGCATCCCGCCCCTGGCGGCGGTACTCATGTCTTCCGTGGTCTTCGCCGGTTCGGCCCAGTTCCTCCTGGCCCAGCTGATCGGCGTGGGCGCTCCCCTTCTGCTCATGGTCGGCGCCGCCGCGGTGCTCAACCTGCGCCATACCCTGTACAGCGCCTCGGTGGCGCCCCTGCTGGGGCATCTGCCCTGGCGCTGGAAGCTGGCCCTGGCCTATCTGCTGACCGACGAGGCCTACGCCGCCGCCATTCCCTACCTGCTCGACCCGGCCCACAAGGCGGTGCGCCACTGGCTGCTGCTGGGCAGCGGCCTGGCCCTGTGGAGCAGCTGGCAGCTGGCCACCCTGGCCGGGGTGCTGCTGGGGCGGGGGCTGCCGGCGGACCTGCCCCTGGACTTCGCCCTGCCCCTGACCTTCATCGCCATCGTGGTGCCCCTCATCGACAGCCGCAGCCGGCTGGCGGCGGCCCTGGTGGCGGCGGCCGTGGCCGTGGTTGCCGCGGCGCTGCCCTACAAGCTGGGCCTTTTCTGCGCCGCCCTGGCCGGTCTTGCGGCCGGCGTCCTGCTCCTGCCCCGGCGGGGCATAGGGGAGCCGCGGCCATGAACGGCGAACTGTGGCTGTTGTTCGGGGCGGCGGGGCTGCTGACCTTCCTCATCCGCCTCTCCTTCATTGCCGCCGAGGGGCGTTACCGGGCGCCCGCCTGGTTCGTTGCCGCCCTGCCGTTCGTGCCCATCGCCGCCCTTAGCGCCCTGGTGGCGCCGGAACTGTTCCTGGCGGCCGGGGAATTGCGCCTGGGGCCCCGCTTCTGGGCCGGCCTGGTGGCCATCGCGGTGGCGGCCTGGCAGCGCAATACCCTGCTCACCATCGGCAGCGGCTTCCTGGCCCTGTGGCTGTTCTCCTGAACCCTCAGGGCAGGACGAAGGTGCTGCGCTCCTCCCGACGGGTACGCGGATCGTCCACGGCGACGATGTGGAAGCGGATGGGCTGAATGCCTTGCCGCTCCGCCGGCCCCGGGACGGCCACGGTGACATGGACCGGGGCCGTGGCGCCGGCGGGGGCGGCGAAGCGCTGCGCTCCCTGGATCCGGATGCCCGGCAATCCTTCCGCCCGCACTTCGAATTCCCGGTCCTGCTCCGCCAGGTTCATCAGCTTCAGGGTGTAGGCGTTCTCGAAGTCGCCCTCTGCCGTTTCCCGCACCAGGGAGCCCCGGTCCCGCAGCACGTCCACCAGCAGCAGGGAGCGCTCGGACAGGGTCCAGGCACCGAGCAGGGTGAAGCAGCCCAGCACCGTGGCGTAGACCGCCAGGCGGGGCCGCTTCCAGTGGCGGGAACTCTGCTGGCCGCTGGCCAGTTCGGTTTCCGAGGCGAAGCGGATCAGGCCCCGGGGGCTGCCCACCTTGTCCATCACCGTGTCGCAGGCGTCGACGCACAGGCCGCAGTTGATGCACTGGTATTGCAGACCGTCCCGGATGTCGATGCCGGTAGGACAGACCTGGACGCAGATGCCGCAGTCGATGCAGTCGCCCTGGCCGCTCTGCCGTTTGGCACCGCGGGGTTCGCCCCGGGCCGCGTCATAGGCCACGTTGCGGGTTTCCGGATCGAACATGACGCCCTGGAAGCGGGAATAGGGGCACATGTGCTGGCACACCATCTCCCGGGTGAAGCCGGCCTGCACATAGGTGAACAGGGTGTAGAAGATCAGCCAGAAGGCTTCCCAGGGGCCCAGGGTGAAGGCGGCCAGGTGGGGCAGCAGCTGCCGGATGGGGGTGAAGTAGCCGACGAAGGTGATGCCGGTCCACAGGGCGATGGCCAGCCACAGGCCGTGCTTGGCGCCCTTGCGCAGCAGCTTGTCAGCGTCCAGGGACCGCTCGGCCAGCTTCAGGCGGGCCAGGTGGTCCCCTTCCACCTTGGCCTCCACCCACATGAAGATGCTGGTGTACACCGTCTGGGGACAGGCGAAGCCGCAGAAGAGGCGGCCGGCCACGGCGGTGACGAGGAACAGGCCGGTGGCCGAGAGAATCAGCACCAGGGCCAGCAGCAGGGCGTCCTGGGGCCACAGCACCAGGCCAAAGAGGTACAGCTTCTCGTGCACGATGTCGAACAGCAGGGCCTGGCGGCCATCCCACTCCAGCCAGCAGGCGCTGTAGAAGACGATCTGGGTGGCCCACACCATGAGCCAGCGCAGGCTGTTGAAGCGGCCGCTGACGGCCCGGGGATGGATCTGGCGCTTGTTGCGGTACAGGGCGATGCGGGCGCTCTGTACCTTGTTGACGGTCTTGTGGCTCATGCTCGGTCTTTCGCTGGCAATGGGAATAGGGGGATTTCCGTTGCTGCGAGTAGAACACCGGCCAGGATTTGGACACAGATTCAGTAAGTCGTGTTTTCGATAGGAACAGATTGCCGGCCGACCTTCACCCAGGGGACTTCCAGACCTGCACATGGCCTTGATTCCCATCAAATTATTGCCCCGATCCGAAGTGCCAGACTGGGAGTCCCGGCTGTTCCCATGGAAAAGCTCACCGGCTGTACCCGCTGCCGGGCGGCGGGAGGGGGAACAATGGGGCCCATGTCCGGACAGTCCGGACCGTGGGGTCATGAGGAGAAGCAGGATGGAGGCGGTCATCAAGCCGGAAATCGACATCGGCGGCCTGGGGCAGTCCGGGCCGGGGCATAGCCTTGCCCAGGGCAGGGGCTGGATTCCCGGCAACAAGGGCATCTGGGTCGGCATCACCTGCGAATTCGTCGAGTTCGCCCTGATGTTCGCCGTCTATTTCATTGCCCGGGCCCATTACCCCGAGGCCTTTGCCAACGGTTCGGAGCTGCTCAACAAGACGGCGGGTACCACCATCACCGTGCTCATGGTCACCAGCAGCTTCTTCGTCGCCTGCGCTGTGGCGGCCCTGCGCGCCGGCCGGCCCCGGCGGCAGGCGGTGCTGTGGCTGGTGGCAGCCCTGGTGGTGGCCCTCGGCTACCCGGTGGTGAAGGTCTACGAGATCACCGGCAATCTGGCCCAGGGCATCGACGGCAGCGCCGGCATTTTCTACACGGTCTATTACTACCTGACCTTCAACCATCTGGTGCACGCCTCCTGGGGCATCCTGGGCATGCTCTGGGTACTGGTGCGGCTGGTCCTGGGCGGCTATTCCCGGGAGGACCACAGCGGCCTGGAGGCCCTGGCCAGCTACTGGCACGCCACGGACATCATCTGGCTGATCCTCTATCCCCTGTTCTACGTTCTGGCCTGAAGGAGACCGACGCCATGCATCCGTCCTCCCCGTCTTCCCTGCTGCCGCCCGGCGCGCCGGTTCTGCCCTGGCTGGCCCTGGTGGTCCTGACCTTCCTCAGCCTGTTCCTGGGGGAATGGTTCCACGGGGCGGCCTGGCTGCCCCTGCTGGTGGCCGCCATCCTGTGGGGCAAGGGCACCCTGGTGGCCCGCCACTTCATCGAATCCCACCGGGCCCACCCCTTCATCGCCTGGCTGTTGCGGGCCTTCATCCTGCTGACACCCCTGCTGCTGTTGCTCACCGCCTTTTTCGGCCGGCCGGTGGCCCGCTTCTTCTCCCTGTAATCGCGTACTCCCGCCAGCCCCGGTCCGCCTGTCGCAGGCACCGGGGCTTTTTTGTCGTCCGGGGCAACTGTTCCTAGCGAATTAGCGAAGTTCTGACGCTGTTATTGCCGGCAGGGGAATGGTCTACTCGGCTCCCATACAGTTCTTGGAGCCGGTGATGAAAGTCGTTGCCCTGTTGGTTCAGCCCAGCGGTGTGGAGTGGGATATGGCGGACATGGCGGAAATGACAGCCCGCCTGCCGGGCCTGATTCCCCTGGAGTCCGTCGCCCCGGGGCAAGTCCCGGATGCCCTGTCCCTCAGCTGGGCCCCATTGCCGGCCGCCGCTCCGGGGGCCCCGGGCAAGAGCCTGAGGGAGCTGGAGCGGGAATTCCTGGAGCGGGTCCTGGCGGAATACAAGGGCAACAAGAGCGCGGCGGCCAAGTCCCTGAAAATGCACCGCCGCACCCTGCAGCGCAAACTGGCCCGCGGCTCCTAGTCGCGAATTGGAGGCGAGCCGATGCGCAACCTGCTGCCAGGTCTGATTGCCAACACGGAGCAGGGACTGGCCGACCGTCATGTCTGCCTGCGGCGCTACGGTCCCGGCCGCCTGGTGCTGGAAGGCTACGACCGGCCGGGACTGTTCTACATCCAGCATGGCCGCATGGAGCTGCTGATCACCACGGCGGACGGCAACGAGCGCTGTATGCGCATCCTCGCCGAATCCGACCTGTTCGGCCTGGAATGCCTCCATGCCAGGGCCACGGTGCCGGGCTACCAGGTGCGGGCCATCACCTATTCCTCCGTGGTCCACGTGGATGTGGAACTGCTGGACCTGTGGCTGGCCACCGTGCCCGAGTTCCGGCACCGGCTGGCGGCCCGCATCGCCGCCGACATCGCCCGCCTGGAACAGGAGCGGGAAAAAACCGTGGCCTTTTCCGTGGCCGAGCGGCTGGTCTGCTACCTGCGTTGCGGCGAGACCTGCGCCCATTTGTCGCCGGCACCGCCGGAGCCGGCGGGCCCCCTGCCCATGGCCATCCTGGCGCGACGCATCGGCTGCAGCCCGGCCTATCTTTCCCGGGCCGTGCGCAAGCTGGCTCAGCAGGGCGTGGTGCAGCGGGTCAATCACCTGCCCCGCATCGACCGTATGGAAAACTTCTCGCCCTGTCCCTGCAGCGTCGTGCCGGAAGGCGGCGAGCTGCGCCATGCCTTGCGCCGCTTGGCCTGAGGTGCCCCGCGGCCGGCTACGGTTTTGATATCGGTGCCGATCTGTAGCTATCGGAAATCCGGTGTTCTGCCCCCGTTCCCCGGAGAGTCCCGGTGGTTTACTGACGCGGCAGTCATGGCAGCCCGTTTGCTGCCGTGGCGTCCGCCTCCGTCAGGGAGGCGGGTCCATATTTCAAAAGGGGAGCGTTCAATGAAACCTCAAAAACCCATTGCGGCCTTTCTCGCCGCAGCCCTGGGCATCGGCGCCCTGTGGGCCGGCTCTGCCGCCGGGGCCGAGTCCTTGCAGGACGTGATGAAGCGCCGCAACCTGTCCCAGCAGGACCTGCTGGCGGCGGCCAAGACCTATGTGCCGACGGGCAAGCGCGACGAGTTCGTCGCCTTCTCCTCCGGCGGCCAGTCCGGCCAGGTGATCGTGTATGGCATTCCCTCCATGCGCATCCTCAAGTACATCGGCGTGTTCACCCCCGAGCCCTGGCAGGGCTACGGCTATGACGAGGAATCCAAGGCGGTGCTGGCCCAGGGCAGGATCGACGGCCGCGACATCACCTGGGGCGACACCCACCACCCGGCCATGTCCGAGACCCAGGGCAAGTACGACGGCCAGTTCCTCTTCATCAACGACAAGGCCAATCCGCGCCTGGCGGTGATCGACCTGCGTGACTTCGAGACCAAGCAGATCGTCGCCAACCCCATTTTCCGCTCCGAGCATGGCGGCGCCTTCGTCACCCCCAATACCGAGTACATCATCGAGGCGGCCCAGTACGCAGCCCCCCTGGACAACAAGAAGTTCGTGCCCCTGGAAGAGTTCAACGAGAAGTACCGGGGCGGCGTCACCTACTGGAAGTTCGACCGCAAGGAAGGCCGCATCCAGACCAAGGACTCCTTCTCCGTCGAACTGCCGCCCTACAGCCAGGATCTCTCCGACGCCGGCAAGGGGCCGTCCGACGGCTGGTCCTTCACCAACTCCTTCTGTTCCGAGCGCTATGTGGGCGGCATCGAGAAGGGCCGTCCGCCCTATGAAGCCGGCTGTTCCGCCAAGGACACCGACTACATGCACGTGGTGAACTGGAAGAAGGCCGCCGAACTGGTGGCCAAGGGCATGGCCAAGAAGATCAACGGCCACAACGTGCTCTCCATCGAGACGGCGGTGAAGGAAGGAATCCTCTTCCTCATTCCCGAGCCCAAGTCGCCCCACGGCGTCATGGTCTCGCCGGATGGCAAGTTCATCACCGTCTCCGGCAAGCTGGACACCCACGTCATCGTCTATTCCTGGGAGAAGATCCAGGCCGCCATCAAGGCCGGCAACTTCGAGGCCAAGGACGCCTACGGCATCCCGGTGCTGGGCATGAAAGAGACCCTGCACAAGACCGTGCAGGTGGGCCTGGGCCCGTTGCATACCCAGTACGACTCCAAGTCGTGCGTCGCCTATACCTCCCTCTATGTGGACAGCCAGATCGCCAAGTGGGACTACTGCGAGGGCCGGGTGCTGGACAAGATCGCGGTGCATTACAACGTGGGTCACCTGATGACCATGGAAGGCGACTCCATGGACCCCAAGGGCCGCTACCTGGTGGCCATGAACAAGCTCTCCATCGACCGCTTCACTCCGGTGGGCCCCCTGCATCCGCAGAACCACCAGCTGATCGACATCAGCAACGACAAGATGCAGCTGCTGTACGACATGCCCATCCCCCTGGGCGAGCCCCACTACGTCGTCGCCATCGACGCGGCCAAGCTGAAGCCCGGCGTGCGCTACAAGGTGGGCACCAACAGCCGTACCGATGCGCCCAGTGCCGGTGCCGTGCGGGCCGGTGAAGAGAAGACGGTGAGAAAGGGCAACAAGATCGAGGTCTTCGGCACCCTGATCCGTTCCCACATCACCCCGGAAACCATCGAGGCTGAAGTGGGCGACGAAGTCACCATCCACCTGACCAACCTCGAACGTGCCCAGGACGAGACCCACGGCTTCACCGTCTCCACCTACAACGTCCATGCTTCCGTCGAGCCGGGCAAGACCGTCACGGTCAAGTTCAAGGCCGACAAGGAAGGCGTCTATCCCTACTACTGCACCGAGTTCTGCTCCGCGCTGCACCTGGAAATGCAGGGCTACCTCCTGGTCAAGCCGAAGGGCTGGAAGGCGACCAAGACCGCCGGTGCCGAGAAGGCGATCTACAGCGAAGACGACTACAAGAAGCAGCTGAAGAAGGTGGCCGATACCCAGGCCGTCATCGATCAGGTGGTCGGCTACATCACCTCCGTGAATTACAAGGACTTCCCGGATGTGGTGAACATGATGGACGACGCCGTCGATCAGTTGAACAAGATCAAGGACGCCAAGGCCAAGCATGAAGACGCCGCCAAGAAGAAGGACTGGAACCAGGCCACCCTGTGGGCCGAGCAAGTCTGGCAGTACCAGGTGAAGGCAGCCGACCTCGGCCTGCGCGCCAAGACCTATCTGGAACAGAACGGCGCCCGCAAAGGCAAGTAGGCGGCGCCCGCCAAAGAGTTACACGGCAGCAGCATTGCGGGGAACGGCCTTCGGGTCGTTCCCCATTTTTTTGAGGTGAGGGCAGCGGCGGCGGCCCGTGCCGTCGCGACGGACGTCCCGTCACGGACCCGGCAAGCGTCCTACATGAGGATTCGGCGGGAGGGGGAACTCAGGAGGGGAAAAAGTGCGGCGGGGCCGCGCCCCGCTTCAGTGCCCTTGGTGAGGCAGCAGGCTGCCGATGATCTGGCCGAGGACGGCGATGGCCTTTTCCGTCGCCGGCGTCCACGGGTGGCCGTAGTTGAGGCGCAGGCAGTGGCCGTATTCCCGCTTGGCGGAGAAGATGGGGCCGGGGGCGATGCTGATGCCCTGATCCAGGGCCAGCCGGTGCAGCGCCAGGGTGTCCACGCCCGGGGGCAACTCCACCCAGAGGAAGTAGCCGCCGCTGGGCCGGGCCAGCCGGGTGCCGGCGGGAAAGTGCCGCTCCACCGCGCCGACCATGGCGATCTCCTGCAGGGAGAAGGTGCGGCGCAGGCGGCGCAGGTGGTTGTCGTAGCCGCCGTGCTTGAGGTATTCGGCCAGGGCGATCTGCACCGGCACCGTGGTGGCCAGGCTGGTGGTCAGCTTGAGGCGCTGGATCTTCTGGGTGAAGCGTCCGCCGGCCACCCAGCCGATGCGGTAACCCGGCGCCAGGGACTTGGAGAAGGAGGAGACGTGCAGCACCAGGCCGTGCCGGTCCTCGGCCTTGGCGTGGGCCGGCGCCTGGTCGCCGAAGTACAGTTCGGCGTAGACGTCGTCCTCGATCAGGGGCACCTGGTAGCGGGCCAGCAGGGCCACCAGCTCGGCCTTGCGGGCGTCGCTGAGGCTGCCGGTGATGGGGTTGGAGAAGTTCAGCATGCACAGGCAGGCCTTGATCGGATGCTGCCGCAGGGCATCCTCCAGGGCTGCCAGGCTGATGCCTTCCCGGGGATGGGTGGGGATTTCGATGACCTTCAGGCCGAGGCGCTCGATGGCCTGGAGATTGGCGTAGAAGGTGGGGGATTCGATGGCCACCAGGTCCCCGGGCCGGGTCACGGCCTGCAGGCAGAGGTTGAGGCCTTCCATGGCGCCGGAGGTGACGACGATTTCCTGGGGCGAGACGTTGGCGCCCCGGGAAAGGTAGCGCAGGGCGATCTGGCGGCGCAGTTCCTCGTTACCCGGCGGCAGGTCGGTGACTGTGGCCCGCGGGTCCAGGTGGCGGGCGGCGGCGGCGAGGCAGCGGCCCAGCTTGTCCAGGGGGTACAGCTCCGGGCTGGCGAAGCTGGAACCGAAGGGCACCACCGCCGGATTCTTGACGCTTTCCAGAATCTCGAAAATGAAGTCGCTGACGTCGAGGGCGGTGGATTGGCCCTGGGGCCGGGTCATTTCCGGTTCGGGCAGGGCCTGGCCCAGGCGGGCCCGGACGAAGTAGCCGGACTTGGGCCGGGCCTCGATCAGCCCCCGGCCTTCGAGCAGGTAGTAGGCCTGCAACACCGTCACCGGACTGACGTCGTGGATGCGGCAGGCCTGGCGCACCGAGGGCAGCCGGTCGCCGGCCCGCAGCAGGCCGTCGCTGATCAGCTTTTCCGTTTGCAGGGCGAGGGTCTGGTAGCGGCTCATGGCGGCCATGGTAATGAAGCGCCCCCCGTTCCGGAAAGAGGTGAATCAAATCCGGGAAAAAGCGGGGCCGACAAAGAAAAAGGGCAGCTGCTGCTGCCCTTTTCGGGAGTCTGGCCAGGGCCTGGCAATCAGCCGCCCAGCTTGGCCTTGAGCAGGTCGTTCACCTGCTGGGGATTGGCCTTGCCCTTGGCCGCCTTCATTACCTGACCCACCAGGGCGTTGAAGGCCTTTTCCTTGCCGGCCTTGTACTCGGCCACGTTGGCGGCGTTGGCGGCCAGCACCTCGTCCACCAGCTTCTCGATGGCGCCCGTGTCGGTGATCTGCTTCAGGCCCTGCTTCTCGATCACTTCGTCGGCGCTGGCGCCGTCGCCGTTCCACAGGGCCTCGAACACCTTCTTGGCGATGTTGTTGGAGATGGTGTTGTCGGCGATGCGGGCGATGAGGCCGGCCAGCTGGGCGGCGCTCACCGGGGAGGCGGCGATGTCCTTGTCCTCCTTGTTGAGGCGGGCGGACAGTTCGCCCATGACCCAGTTGGCGGCGCTCTTGGCGTTGGCCGCACCGGCGGCGGTCACCACGGCGTCGAAGTAGTCGGCCACTTCGAGGGAAGCGGTGAGGGCGGTGGCGTCGTAGGCGGAGAGGCCCAGCTGCTCCATGAAGCGCTGGCGCTTGGCTTCGGGTAGCTCCGGCAGGGTGGCCTTGGTGCGCTCCACCCACTCCCGGGAGATGACCAGGGGCAGCAGGTCGGGATCGGGGAAGTAGCGGTAGTCGTGGGCGTCTTCCTTGGTGCGCATGACCCGGGTCTCGCCGGAATCCGGGTCGAACAGCACGGTGGCCTGCTGGATCTTGCCGCCGTCTTCCAGGGTGTCGATCTGCCACTGGATTTCGTAGTCGATGGCCTGCTGCAGGAAGCGGAAGGAGTTGAGGTTCTTAATTTCGCGACGGGTGCCCAGGGGCTCGCCGGGGCGGCGCACAGAGACGTTGGCGTCGCAGCGGAAGGAACCTTCCTGCATGTTGCCGTCGCAGATGCCGATCCAGCGCACCAAGGCGTGCAGGGCCTTGGCGTAGGCCACGGCCTCGGCGGAGGAGCACATGTCGGGCTCGGTGACGATTTCCAGCAGGGGGGTGCCGGCCCGGTTGAGGTCGATGCCGGATTTGCCGTGGAAGTCCTCGTGAAGGGACTTGCCGGCATCCTCTTCCAAGTGGGCACGGGTCAGGCGCACCACCTTCTCGTAGGCCTTGTCACCCTGGCCGACCTGGATGCGCACGCCACCGCCCACCACCACCGGCAGCTCGAACTGGCTGATCTGGTAGCCCTTGGGCAGGTCCGGGTAGAAGTAGTTCTTGCGGGCGAAGACGGACTTTGCCGCCACCTCGGCGCCGATGGAGAGGCCGAACTTGATGGCGCATTCCACGGCGCCCCGGTTCAGCACCGGCAGCACGCCGGGCAGGGCCAGGTCCACGGCGCTGGCCTGGACGTTGGGCTGGGCGCCGAAGGCGGTGGAGGAGCCGGAGAAAATCTTGGATTGGGTGGAGAGCTGTGCGTGGGTCTCGATGCCGATGACCACTTCCCAGTTGCGTGCGCTCATGTCGTTCTCGAAAGCAAAAATTCAAGCGTTAAAAACAGCTGCGGCGTTCCAGCTGGATGGGCCACAGGTAATCCACGGCCTCACCGCTGCATTGGGCCTGGCAGCCGTTGAAGGCCACCGTCACTTTCTTGTCCTGCTCCCACATGCGCACCGAGCAGCCGTCGGCGGCGGCCAGGCGCACCTGGGGCAGGGTTTCCACCTGGCGGAAGTCCTTCAGGGCGAACTGGCAGGAGCCCTTCTTCGGCACATCCACCTTGGCGGTGAAGCGCTGCACCTGGGCTTCCTTCACCTGCAGCTGGATGTTGCCCCGGTAGCCGGTGGGATCGCGGAAGGCGCAGTTGCCGGCGACGTTGAGGGGCCGGGTGGGGATGGGCTTCAGGTTGCGGCCGTTGAGGTGCTTCAGGGGCCGGCTGAAATCGTACTTGTCCGCCGGCGGCGGTTCGCTGGCCACGTTGTCCGGCAGAGGTTCGGCAGGGGGGGGCGGCGTGGCGCATCCGGCAAGGATCGTGGCGATGATGCCGCCAAGAACCAGTACCCATGCGCCGCGGCGACCAGGCAGCCCCATCCGCCTTACTCCAGGCCGGCGGGCGCGCGCCCGTGCCAGTCGGTGACCTGCTGGTAGCGGTGGGCGACGTTGAGCAGGCGGGCTTCGTCGAAGTAGTTGCCGATCAGCTGCAGACCCACCGGCAGGCCCTCGGCAAAGCCGCAGGGCAGGGACATGCCGGGCAGGCCGGCCAGGTTCACGGCGATGGTGTAGATGTCGGAAAGGTACATCTGCACCGGGTCGCCGGCCTTGTCGCCGAGCTTGAAGGCGGTGGAGGGGCTGGTGGGCCCCAGGATCACATCGCACTGCTTGAAGGCGGCGACGAAATCCTCGGCGATCAGCCGGCGGATGCGCTGGGCCTGCAGGTAGTAGGCGTCGTAGTAGCCGTGGGAGAGCACGTAGGTGCCGATCAGGATGCGGCGCTTCACCTCGGCGCCGAAGCCCTGGGCCCGGCTCTTGGCGTACATGTCGTCCAGGCTGTCGTACTCGGGGGCGCGGTAGCCGTAGCGCACGCCGTCGAAGCGGGACAGGTTGGAGCTGGCCTCGGCCGGGGCGATGACGTAGTAGGCCGGCACCGACAGCTTCATGTTGGGCAGGCTCACTTCCACCATCTCGGCACCGAGGGCCTTGTACTGCTCGATGGCGGCCTGGATGGCGGCCATCACGGCGGCGTCACAGCCTTCGCCGAAGAACTCCTTGGGCAGGCCGATCTTGAGGCCGGCCAGGGGCTTGGCGGCAGCCGGGGCGTTCAGTTCCCGGGTGTAGTCCTCCACCGGGCGTTCCAGGCTGGTGGAATCCTTGGGGTCGAAGCCGGCCATGGCGTTGAGCAGGAGGCCGCAATCCTCGGCGGAGCGGGCCATGGGGCCGGCCTGGTCGAGGGAGGAGGCGAAGGCGATCATGCCCCAGCGGGAAACCACGCCGTAGGTGGGCTTCAGGCCGGTGAGGTTGCACAGGGCGGCGGGCTGGCGGATGGAGCCGCCGGTGTCGGTGCCGGTGGCGGCGGGGGCCAGGCGGGCCGCCACGGCGGCGGCGGAACCGCCGGAGGAGCCGCCGGGAACGCGGCTCTGGTCCCAGGGGTTCTTCACCGGGCCGAAGAAGGAGGTTTCGTTGGAGGAGCCCATGGCGAACTCGTCCATATTGGTCTTGCCCAGATTCACGGCGCCGGCGGCGTCGAATTTCTGGATCACCGTGGCGTCGTAGGGGCTGACGAAATTGGCCAGCATCTTGGAGCCGCAGGTGGTGAGCCAGCCCTCGGCGCAGAAGATGTCCTTCTGGGCCAGGGGGATGCCGGTCAGGGGGCCGGCGTCGCCGGCGGCGAGGCGGGCGTCGGCCGCCTTGGCCTGGGCCAGGGAGCGCTCCGGCTGGGTGGAGACGTAGGCGTTGATGGCCGGGTTGAGCCGGTTGATGCGGTCCAGATACAGCTGGGTCAGCTCGACGCTGGAGATCTTCTTGCCGGCCAGGGCCTGGGCGAGTTCTTTAAGGCTGGAATTGAGCATGGTCGGTAGGGAGCGAGTCGGGGGCAGGGGAGGGCGCGAAGCAAGGGCGCGGCAGCGCTCCCGCCTATTCGATGACCTTGGGCACCAGGTAGAGCCCGGCTTCGGTTTCCGGCGCCACGGCCTGGAAGGCGGCGCGGCGGTCGCTTTCGCTGACCACGTCGTCCCGCAGGCGCTGGGCCAGGTCCTGGGCGTGGGCCATGGGTTCGACCCCCTGGGTGTTCACGGCCTGCATTTCCTCGATCAGGGAGAAAATGCCGTTGAGGTGCTCGAGGGTGGTCTGGACTTCCGCTTCGGAGGTTTCGATGCGGGCAAGATGGGCGATGCGCCGGACCTGATCGGGAGTAAGGGACATGGGCTGGCTGGGGGTGAAAGCCGGCGAAGCGCCGGGTGATTAAATTCTAGGCAAAAACTTATGCTGCAAAGCGATATAAGGTATCATAAATCCCCTTCTCCCCGCTGTTTTACGGATTCAATACCCCATGTTCGGCTTTCTCCGCAGCTACTTCTCCAACGACCTGGCCATCGACCTGGGCACCGCCAACACGCTGATCTACGTGCGCGGTCAGGGCATCGTTCTCGACGAACCCTCTGTGGTCGCCATCCGCCTCGAAGGCGGACCCAACGCCAAGAAAACCATTCAGGCAGTCGGCAAGGAAGCCAAGCAGATGCTCGGCAAGACCCCCGGCTCCATCACCGCCATCCGCCCCATGAAGGACGGCGTGATCGCGGACTTCACCGTGACCGAGCAGATGCTCAAGCAGTTCATCAAGAAGGTCCACGATTCCCGCATGTTCTCCCCCTCGCCGCGCATCATCATCTGCGTGCCCTGCGGCTCCACCCAGGTGGAACGTCGCGCCATCCGCGAATCCGCCATCGGCGCCGGCGCCTCCCAGGTGTACCTGATCGAGGAACCCATGGCCGCGGCCATCGGTGCCGGCCTGCCCGTGGCCGACGCCACCGGCTCCATGGTGGTGGACATCGGCGGCGGCACCACCGAAGTGGGCGTCATCTCCCTGGGCGGCATGGTCTATGCCGGTTCCGTGCGGGTGGGCGGCGACAAGTTCGACGAAGCCATCATCAACTACATCCGCCGCAACTACGGCATGCTGATCGGCGAGACCACCGCCGAGAACATCAAGAAGGAAATCGGCTCCGCCTTCCCCGGCTCCGAAGTGAAGGAAATGGAAGTGAAGGGCCGCAACCTGGCCGAGGGCATTCCCCGCAGCTTCACCATTTCCTCCAACGAAATCCTGGAAGCCCTGACCGATCCCCTGAACCAGATCGTCTCCGCCGTGAAGAGCGCCCTGGAACAGACCCCGCCCGAACTGGGCGCGGACATCGCCGAGAAGGGCATGGTCCTGACCGGCGGCGGCGCCCTGCTGCGGGACCTGGACCGTCTGCTGATGGAAGAGACCGGCCTGCCCGTGATCGTCGCCGAGGACCCGCTGACCTGCGTGGTGCGCGGCTCCGGCATGGCGCTGGAAAAGATGGACAAGCTCGGCAGCATCTTCGCCTCCGAGTAAGGCCGCACCGGGTGAGGATGAGCATGGAACGGGAACGCCAGCCGATCCCCGACACCCCGCTCTCCTCCCTTCCCACCACCGCCCCGGCCAGTGCCGGGGCTTGGTTTTTTCCGCAGCCTTCGCGGCGCGGTCATGTAACCCCCCGGAAAGTCTGACGTGGCCGGCATCGACCACTCTCCACCGCCATTCTTCAAGCGCGGCCCGGCTCCCCTGGCCCTGCTCTCCCTCTATCTGGGCCTCTCCATCTCCCTGATGGTGCTGGACCACAAGTTCCATTACCTGGAATGGGTGCGCCAGGGCGTGGCGGTGTTCACCACTCCCCTGCAGATGCTGGCCCATGCGCCCTCCAAGGGCTTCTCCCAGGTGGACGAGTACTTCGCCAGCCTGATCTCCCTGCAGAAGGAAAACGACCAGCTCAAGCATACCCAGCTGGAGGCGGCCACCATCCTGCAGCGGCACCAGCACCTGGAGGCGGAGAACCGCCACCTGCGCGAGCTGCTGGGGGTCAAGGAGCGCCTGCCCACCGGCGGCCAGCTGGCCCAGATCCTCTATGCCGCCCGGGACCCCTTCTCCCGCCGCGTCATCGTGGACAAGGGCATGCAGGACAACGTGCTGGCCGGCCAGCCGGTGGTGGACCACCTGGGCGTCATCGGCCAGGTGACCCGGGTCTATCCCCTGCTTTCCGAAATCACCCTGATCACCGACAAGGACCAGGCCGTGCCCGTGCAGGTGGTGCGCAGCGGCCTGCGCTCCGTCGTCTTCGGCCTCGGCAACGGCCAGCTGGAGCTACGCTACATGCCGGCCAACGCCGACGTGCAGAACGGCGACGTGCTGGTGACCTCGGGCCTGGACGGCATCTTCCCCGCCGGCTTCCCGGTAGCCAAGGTGGTGCACATGGAGCGGGACACTACCTACTCCTTCGCCCGCATCATCTGCGTCCCGGTGGCCGGGGTCGAGCATTTCGGCGAAGTGATGATCCTCAACCCGCGGGAGGCCCTGCCGCCCCGGCCGGCCGAGGCCTCCGCCACCCCGGCCGAAGGTGACAAGCCTGCCTCCTCCAAGGTGCGCCGCATCAAGCGCAGCGTCGGGAACTAAGCCATGCAGCCGACCTTTACCTCCTCCCGCATCCTGCTGCCGGTCCGTCCCTGGTTCATCACCCTGACCCTGGTGCTGGCCCTGCTGCTCAATCTGATGCCCACCGCCCACTGGCCCGGGGTGCCCGACTGGGTGGCCCTGGTGCTGTGCTTCTGGAGCGTGCGCGAATTCCGCAAGGTGAGCATGGGCTGGTCCTTCATCCTGGGCCTGGCCATGGACGTGGCCGACGGCAGCCTCATGGGCCAGCACGCCCTGGCCTACGTGCTGATGAGCTACATCGCCTCCAGCCTGTCCCGCCGCATCCTGTGGTTTCCCCTGCTGCAGCAGGCGCTGCAGGTCTTTCCCCTGTTGTTCATGGTGCAGGTCCTGCAGCTTGCCGCCCGCATGGCCACCGGCGCTGCCTTCCCCGGCTTCGGCTACCTGATCGGCCCCCTGGTGGCGGCCCTGCTCTGGGTTCCCGCCACCTACGTCCTGCTCCTGCCCCAGTACCAGCCCGTGGAGCGGGACGAGAACCGCCCCATCTAAGCAGCAGGCCATGCGCTATACCGACCTCAGCAGTTCGGACCGGGAACAGGAGCAGTTCCGCTTCCGCCTCGGCTTCGCCGCCGGCATGGTGCTGCTGTGCTTCGTCATCCTCTTTGCCCGTTTCTTCTGGCTGCAGGTGGTGAAGCATGACTACTACTCCACCCGGGCCGAAGAGAACCGTATTTCCCTGGTACCCATCATCCCCAACCGGGGTCTGATCGTGGACCGCAACGGGGTGGTGATGGCCCGCAACTATTCCGCCTTCACCCTGGAAATCACCCCCTCCCGCCTGCAGGAAGACCTGGAGACGGTGATCGAGCAGATCGGCACCCTGATCCCCATCACGCCCAAGGACAGGAAGCGCTTCAAGAAACTGATGGAGGAGTCGAAAAACTTCGAGTCCATCCCCATCCGCACCCGCCTTTCCGACGACGAGGTGGCCCGCTTCGCCGCCAACCGCTACCGTTTCCCCGGCGTCGAGGTGAAGGCCCGGCTGTTCCGCCAGTATCCTCTGGGGGACGTGGCTTCCCATGCCCTGGGCTACATGGGCCGGATCAACGACAAGGATCTGGAGACCATCGACAACGCCGAGCAGACGCCCAACTACAAGGGCACCGAGCACATCGGCAAGGCCGGCCTGGAGCAGAACTACGAGTTCCAGCTGCACGGCGAGACGGGCTACGAGGAAGTGGAAGTGGATGCGGGTGGCCGGGCGGTGCGGGTGCTGTCGCGCACGGCGCCGGTGTCCGGCAACAACCTGTCCCTGACCCTGGACTCCAAGCTGCAGGAGATCACCGAGCAGGCCTTCGGCAGCCGCCGCGGTGCCCTGGTGGCCATCGAACCGTCCACCGGCGGCATCCTGGCCCTGGTCTCCAAGCCCACCTACGACCCCAACCTGTTCGTGGACGGCATCCGCGGCGACGACTGGGACGGCCTCAACACCGACCCGGACAAGCCCCTGCTCAACCGGGCCATCTACTCGGCCTATCCGCCCGGTTCCACCTTCAAGCCCTTCATGGCCCTGGCGGCCCTGGTCCAGGGCAAGCGCACCCCCTCCCAGGCCATCGCCGATCCGGGCTATTTCAACTTCGGCGGCCACCAGTTCCGGGACGACAAGAAGGGCGGCCACGGCATGGTGGACATGTACAAGTCCATCGTCGAATCCTGCGACACCTACTACTACATCCTGGCCAACGACATGGGCATCGACAACATCGCCGCCTTCATGGGCCAGCTGGGCCTGGGCCAGCGCACCGGGGTGGACATCCAGGGTGAGAGCGAGGGCGTGCTGCCCTCCCAGGCCTGGAAGAAGCGCCGCTTCAAGAAGCCGGAGCACCAGAAATGGTATGCCGGGGAAACCATCTCCATCGGCATCGGCCAGGGCTACAACGCCTACACGCCGATCCAGCTGGCCCAGGCGGTGGCCACCATCGCCAACGACGGGGTCATGTACCGGCCCCATCTGGTGAAGTACATCACCAACAGCCGCAGCGGCGAGAAGACCATGGTGGAGCCCCAGCCCATCCGCGACCTCAAGCTCAAGCCGGAACACCTGGCGGTGATCAAGAACGCCATGGTCGGCGTGAACAAGGCCGGTACCGGGGCCCGGGCCTTCGCCGGCGCCGGCTACGAATCCGCCGGCAAGACCGGTACCGCCCAGGTGTTCAGCCTGAAGGGCGAGAAGTACGTGGAGGGCGCCACCAAGCACCACCTGCGCGACCACTCCCTGTTCATCGCCTACGCCCCGGCGGAGCAGCCCAAGATCGCCCTGGCGGTGATCGTGGAGAACGGCGGTTTCGGCGCCGCCGCTGCCGCCCCCATCGCGCGCATGGTGCTGGACTACTACATCCTCGGCAAGGTGCCCAAGGGCCCGGCCAACGAGGACGAGGAGGGCGACGATGGAGGCCATTAGGCGCTACTGGTGCAAGGCCATCGAGCACCTGGACGGCCCCCTGCTGACCATTGCCCTGGTGATCCTGGGCATCGGCACCGCCACCGTCTATTCCGCCACCTACATCGGCCTGAGCCGCATGGGGCCCCAGGCGGTGAACCTGCTGATCGCCTTTTCCGTGATGTGGATGGTGGCCCAGGTGCCGCCCCAGAAGCTGCTGCGCTTCGCCGTGCCCCTCTACGTGCTGGGGGTGATCCTGCTGCTGGCGGTGTGGCTGTTCGGCATCAAGGTGAACGGGGCCCGGCGCTGGCTGCATGTCGGCGTCACCCGCATCCAGCCCTCCGAGATCATGAAGATCGCCATGCCCCTGATGCTGGCCTGGTACTTCCACAAGCACGAGGCGGCCCTGCGCTGGCGCCACTACGCCACGGCCTCCATGCTGCTGCTGGTGCCGGTGGCCTTCATCATCAAGCAGCCGGACCTGGGCACCGCCATCCTGGTGCTGGCCGCCGGCTTCTACGTCATCTTCTTCGCCGGCCTGTCGTGGAAGGTCATCGTCGGCCTCATCGCCGCCGGCGCCGCCGCCGCGCCCTTCGCCTGGACCATGCTGCACGACTACCAGCGCAAGCGCATCCTGACCCTCATCGACCCCACCTCCGATCCTTTGGGGACGGGCTACCACATCATCCAGTCCACCATCGCCATCGGCTCCGGCGGCATCATCGGCAAGGGCTGGCTCAACGGTACCCAGACCCACCTGGAGTTCATCCCGGAAAAGCACACCGACTTCATTTTCGCGGTCTTCTCCGAGGAATGGGGCCTGATCGGCAACCTGGTACTGCTGCTCCTCTACCTGCTGCTCATCGGCCGTTGCATGATGATCGCCGCCAACGCCCCGACCCTGTCGTCGCGTCTCCTGGCCGGCGCCATCTCCCTCAACTTCTTCACCTACGCCTTCGTCAACATGGGCATGGTGAGCGGCATCCTGCCGGTGGTGGGGGTGCCCCTGCCCTTCGTCAGCTACGGCGGCACGGCCCTGGTGACCCTGTTCCTCGGCCTCGGTATCCTGATGAGCATCCACACCCATCGCATGCTGGTGAAGAAATGAAGCGTTCTCTCCTGCCGGGCCTGTGCGGCGCCTTCCTGCTGGCCCTGCTGGCGGCCTGTGGCGGCCCGGCGCCGCGCATTGAGCGGGCGCCGGAGGCCGGTGCCCGGCTGCCGGCCAAGAGCGGCATGAAGCCCAATCCCCTGGCCCGCCGGGGCGGCGGCTTCTACAAGGACGACGGCCTGCCCGAGGAAATTCCCGAGAACATCGACGACATTCCCGATGCCGAACCCCGCTGGGAGCCCCTGCACCGCTTCGCCAACAGGCCATACGTGGTGCTGGGCAAGGAATACGTGCCCATGACCCGGCTCCAGCCCTACAAGGTGCGCGGCATCGGCAGCTGGTATGGCAAGAAATTCCACGGCCAGAAGACCTCCATCGGCGAGCCCTACGACATGTTCGCCATGACCGCGGCCCACCCGACCCTGGCCATTCCCTCCTACGCCCGGGTCACCAACGTGGCCACCGGCAAGTCGGTCATCGTGCGCATCACCGACCGTGGGCCCTTCCATGCCGACCGGGTGATCGACCTCTCCTTCACCGCCGCCTACCGCCTCGGCTACGTGGCCAACGGCAGCACCGCGGTGGAAGTGGAATCCATCGTCCTCGAACCCGGCGCCACCTATGCCGCTGCGCCGGCCCTGGAAGTGGCCGCCATCAAGCGCCAGACGGCACGCCAGGAAGCCCGCCCGGCGCCGGCGCGGGAGGAGCGGGACCCCATCGCCGAAATGGCCATGGCGGCCCAGGCCCAGGACGAGCCGGCCGCCGCGCTGGCGGCGGCACCCGCCCCGGCTGCCGCCGCCGGCGTCGGCAATGTCTTCCTGCAGCTTGGCGCCTTCTCCAGCCAGGACAATGCGGAAAGCCTGAAGGCCAAGCTGGCCCGGGAACTGGACTGGCTCACCGACGCCATCCAGATCCAGAGCAAGGGCGGCATGCACCGCATCCACGTCGGCCCCTACCGGGACCGCATGGAGGCGGACAAGGTGGCCGAGCGCATCCGCCTGGCCCTGGGCTTCAAGCCCACTTTCGTCACTCGCTGATCAGGCGTTGCGCCTGGCCAGGTAGGCGGCGAACTCGTCCGCCGGCATGGGGCGGCCGAAGTGAAAGCCCTGGGCCTCGTCGCAGCCGTGGCGGTGCAGGATCTCCAGCTGCTCCGCGGTTTCCACTCCCTCGGCGATGACCCGCAGGCGCAGGCTGTGGCCCATGCTGATGATGGCCACGGCGATGGCCTGGTCGTCCGCATCGGCAACGATGTCGCGGACGAAACTCTGGTCGATCTTCAGCTTGTCGATGGGAAAACGCTTCAGGTAGGAGAGGCTGGAATAGCCCGTGCCGAAGTCGTCGATGGACAGCATCACCCCCATTTCGTCCAGGCGGCGCAGGCAGCGCACCGTGGCTTCCGCATCCTCCATCACCGTGCGTTCCGTCAGTTCCAGCTCCAGGTAGCGCGATTCCAGGCCGGTGCGGCGCAGCAGCTCGGCCACGCTCTCGTGCAGCTCGCTCTGGCGCAGCTGTACCGCCGAGAGGTTCACCGCCACGGGGATGGCCGGCAGGCCGGCCTCCTGCCAGGCCCGGTTCTGACGGCAGGCCTCGTACAGCACCCAGTCGCCGATGGCGCCGATGAGGCCAGAATCCTCGGCCACGGGAATGAAACGGGCCGGTGGCACCATGCCCAGCTCCGGGTGCAGCCAGCGCACCAGGGCCTCGGCGCCGATGACCCGGCCGCTGCCCATGTCCACCTGGGGCTGGTAGTGCAGCACGAATTCCTGCCGCTCCACCGCCTGGCGCAGCGCGTTCTCCAGCACCAGGCGCTCGAAGGCCAGCACGTTCATTTCGGCGGTGAAGAACTGGTAGGCGTTGCGCCCCGATTCCTTGGCCTGGTACATGGCCGTGTCGGCGTTCTTCAGCAGGCTCTGGAAGTCCCGGGCGTCGTGGGGAAAGAGGCTGATGCCGATGGAGGGGGTGACGGTGAGCTGGTGGCCGTCGATGACGAAGGGCTGGCCCACCCGGTCGATGATCTTGCGCGCCACCTGGGAGGCCCCGTCCAGCTGGGCGTCGGCCAGCACCACCACGAATTCGTCGCCGCCCAGGCGCGACACCGTGTCCGAATCCCGCACGCAGCCCTTGAGGCGCTGGGCCACGGACTGCAGCAGGCGGTCGCCGGTGAAGTGGCCGAGGGAATCGTTCACCGTCTTGAAATTGTCCAGGTCGATGAAGAGCAGGGCCAGGGTCTCCTGTTCCCGCTCGGCGGCGGCCAGGCACTGGCTGACCCGGTCGTGCAGCAGGGTGCGGTTGGGCAGGCCGGTGAGTTCGTCGAAATAGGCCAGCTGGTGGATGCGGTCCTCCTGCCGGCGCTTTTCCGTGATGTCCTCCTTCACCGCAACGAAATGGGTGATGCGCTGGTTGTCGTCGGTGATGGGGGAGATGGTGGCGTGTTCCCAGTACAGCTCGCCGTTGCGCCGCCGGTTGTGGAACACCCCTTCCCACTGGCCGCCGCTGGCGATGGTGGACCACAGCTCCTGGTACACCTCCAGGGGCGTCTCGCCGGACTTGAGCACGCTGGGCTTGAGGCCCACCGCCTCCTCGGCGCTGTAGCCGGTGGTGCGGGTGAACTTGGGATTGACGTACTCGATGACGCCGTTGGTGTCGGTGATGACGATGGTGGCCGGGCTCTGCTCCACCGCCCGGGAGAGCTGGCGCAGTTGCAGTTCGGCGCGCTTGCGCTCGGTGGCATCCTCGACGATGGCGATGCCCCCCAGCAGCTGGCCGCCCTGGTCCAGCACCGGCGCCGCCACCAGGGAAACCCACAGCTGGCGCCCGCTGAGGCTGGCGCGGTATTCGCCCTCGAAGCGCCCGGTGCGGCCCTCCAGCACTGCCGCCAGGGCCGGCAGGGGGCGCTGGTCCTGCAGCTTGGCCATGTCCAGGTCATGCAGCCGCTCCAGGGGTACGCCGATGATGTTGGCGAACTGCTGGTTGCTGTAGGTGATGTGCAGCTCGGTGTCGTAATGGATGATGCCCGTGGGACAGAACTCCAGCAGGCGCAGGTAGCGCTCCTCCAGGGAGTGCAACTGGGCCTGGCTCTGGCGCAGGGCCGCGTGCTCCAGGGCCAGGCTCACCAGGTTGGCCAGGGCCACGCCCAGCAGGCGCTGTTCCTCGTTCCAGGGCCTGGCCGGCCCCGCCTGCTCGTGGCAGAGAACGCCGGCCAGGCGCCCCTGCTGGCGCACCGGGTAGTCGAGCAGGGCGCCGATGCCATGGGGCGTCAGGTAGGCGTCGTTGAGGTCCCGGGTGGCCGGGTGGTGCAGGGCGTCGTCGGCGACGATGGGCTCGCCGCTTTCCAGGGCGGCGAAGTAGGCCGGGCAGTCGGCCTCCTGCAGGCGCTGGCCGCTACTGTGGCAGCCGCCGGCCCGTTCAAAGAGATCGGCGCAGCGGATGGTGCGCTGGCTGTCGTCGAACAGCCAGATGCCGACCCGGTCCACGCCGAGCAGCCGGGCGGCGGTTTCGGTGAGGTAGGGGTAAATCTCCTCCAGCCCGGCCTGGGCCAGAAACTCGGCCCGGCTCAGGCGCTCCAGCCAGGCAGCCCGGGACGGTGCGCCCGGCCGGGGGCCGGCGGCGCACTGCTCTGTCTCGGGAAAAGCTGGCCAGGGGGGATGGGGGGGAAACGGCATCGGCGACTACCTCCATCGCCCCATGATGCCTGCCGCATCGTGAAATCTGCCTTGCGCTGGATCAAATCAACCCGGCGCCGGGTTCAGATGGAATCCTTGCCCGGCATCGTCTTGAAGATGAAGGCGGCCCGGTCCACCGGCGTCACCCACACCAGGCCGTCGCCGATCTGGCCGGTCTGGGAGACGGCGATGATGCGGTCCACGATCACCGTGGCCAGGTCGTCGTCGGCGATGATCTCGATGCGCACCTTGGGGGTGTAGTCGGTCAGCTCTTCCTTGATGTTGTGCGGCACGTGGCGGGAGGGCGCGCTGCAGCCCTCCGCCTTGCTCACCGTCATGCCGGGAAAGCCCGGGATGTCCCGCAGGGCTTCGCGCAGGGCGGGCAGCTTGTTGGGGCGCACTACGGCCTTGATTTCCTTCATCGGTGCGTCTCCTTACAGTTAGGCTTCCACCGGTTCTTCGTCGAACCAGCGGTAGAGGGTGGGCAACACCACCAGGGTCAGCAGGGTGCAGGTGATGAGGCCGCCGATGACCACGATGGCCAGGGGGCGCTGCACTTCGGAACCGGGGCCGGTGGCGAAGAGGAAGGGGATGAGGCCGAGCATGGCCACCGTCGCCGTCATCATCACCGGGCGGAAGCGCAGGATGGCGCCCTTGGTCACCGCTTCGTCAAGGCTGGCGCCTTCCTGGCGCAGGCTGCGGATATAGGATACCAGCACCACCCCGTTGAGCACGGCGATGCCCCACAGGGCGATGAAGCCCACCGAGGCCGGCACCGAGAGGTACTCGCCGGTCACCGCCAGGCCGATGATGCCGCCGATGGAGGCGAAGGGCAGCACCAGGATGATGAGGCTGGCCATGCGCAGCGAATTGAAGAGCAGGAACAGCAGGAAGAAGATGGCGCCGATGGTGATGGGGATGATGATGGTGAGGTGCCCCAGGGCCCGCTCCATGTTCTGGAACTGGCCGCCCCACTCCAGGTAGTAGCCTTCCGGCAGCTTGATCTTCTCTGCCACCTTCTGCTGCAGTTCGGCGACGAAGCTGCCCAGGTCCCGGTCCTTCACGTTCACGCCGACCACGATGCGGCGCTTGGCCGTCTCCCGGCTGATCTGGGCCGGACCGTCGGCCAGGCGGATCTCCGCCAGGGCTTCCAGGGGCACCTGGGCGCCGCCGGGGGCGCTGACCAGGATGTGGCGGATGGCTTCCACGTCGTTGCGGAATTCCTTGGGCAGGCGCACGGTGGCGGAGAAGCGGCGTTCGCCTTCATAGACGTCGGTGGCCACCTTGCCGCCGATGGCGGTCTCGATCACGTCGTGCACGTCGGCGGCGTTGAGGCCGAGACGGGCGATGGCCTGGCGGTCGATCTCGATGATCAGGTATTGCTGGCCGGAGATGCGCTCCACCCGCATGTCCTGGGCGCCCTGGATGGACTGGGCCACCTTGGCGATTTCCTCGGCCTTCTTCTTCAGGGTGTCCAGATCGTCGCCGAAAACCTTCACGGCGATGTCGGAACGGACCCCGGTGACCATTTCGTCCACCCGGTCGGAGATAGGCTGGGCCATGACGATCTGCACCCCGGGCAGGGCCTTCAGCTTGTCGCGCATGGCCTCGGCGATGTCGTCCTGGTTCCAGCCGGAGGGCCATTCGCTGCGCGGCTTGAGGCTGACGATGGGGGTGGATTCGTTGGGGCCTTGCGGGTCGGCCGGCGATTCGCCGCGGCCGACGCCGGAGACGGCGGACTTGACCCCCGGCACTTCCATCACCAGCTTCATGGCCTGCATTTCCATCTTGATGGATTCATCCAGGGAAATGTTGGGCACCCGGTTGATGCCCGGCACCACGGAGCCTTCCTTCATCTCCGGGATGAAGGCGGTGCCGAGGAAGGGCAGGATGGCCAGGGTGGCGACGAAGACGCCGACGCACAGGGTCACCGTCTTCTTGCCGTTGGCCAGGGACCAGTTGAGCATCTTCAGGTAGGGCTTCTTCATGGCGGCGATGGCCCGGGTGTCGTGGTCGCCCTGGCCAGGCGGCACCTTCAAGAGGTAGGAGCAGAGCACCGGCGACAGGGTCAGGGACAGCACCAGGGAGACGGCCAGGGCGATGGCGATGGTGTAGGCGAGGGGGGCGAACATCTTGCCCTCCATGCCCTGCAGGGTCATCAGGGGCAGGAACACCAGGATGATGATGCCGACGCCGAAGATCACCGGCGTCGCCACTTCCTTGACCGCGTTGAAGATGATGCGGATGCGCGATTCCCCCGTTTCCGCCTTGCGCCCCAAGTAGGCGAAGGCGTTTTCCACCACCACCACCGAGCCGTCCACCATGAGGCCGATGGCGATGGCCAGGCCTCCCAGGGACATCAGGTTGGCCGAGAGGTTGATCTGGTTCATGGCCATGAAGGTGAGCAGGGGCGTCAGCACCAGGGTGGCGACGACGATGATGGAGGAGCGCAGGTCGCCGAGGAACAGCAGTAGCACCACCACCACCAGGAAGACGCCTTCGATCAGCACCTTGGTCACGGTCCACAGGGCCGCGTCCACCAGCTCGGAGCGGTCGTAGTAGGGCACGATCTTGAGGCCGCCAGGCAGCATGTCCTTGTCGTTGATCTCCTTCACGCGCTCCTGGATGCGGCCGACAATCTGTTTGGCGTTGCCGCCGGCCAGCATCATCACCACGCCGCCCACGGATTCGGTGACGCCGTTCTTCACCAGGGCGCCCTCGCGCACCGCATGGCCCAGGTCCACCGTGGCCACGTCGCGGATGTACACCGGCACCCCGTCCCGCTCCTTCAGCACGATGGAGCGGATGTCGTCCAGGTCCCGCACCAGGCCCACGCCGCGGATCAGGTACTGCTCGGCGTAGTGGGGCAGCACGCCGCCGCCGGAGTTGGCGTTGTTGCGGCCCACGGCCTGGTACACGTCGGCCACGGTGAGCTTGAAGTGGCGCAGCTTGTCCGGGTTCACCAGCACCTGGTACTGCTTGACGAAGCCGCCCTGGGAGTTGATTTCGGCGACGCCGGAAATGGAGCGCAGCAGGGGTCGTACCACCCAGTCCTGGGCGACGCGGCGCTGGGTCAGCTCCTCCGGGGTCAGGGCCCGCTCGCCGTCGTCGGGCCGCTCCAGGGTGTACTGGTAGATTTCGCCGAGGCCGGTGGAGACGGGGCCGAGCACCGGGGTGATGCCCTCGGGCAGGCGCGAACCCACTTCCAGCAGGCGTTCCATGACCAGCTGGCGGGCGAAGTAGACGTTGGTGCTGTCGGTGAACACCAGGGTGATGAGGGAGAGGCCCGGCTTGTTCAGGGAACGCATCTCCGTCAGGCCGGGCAGGCCGGTCATGGCGATTTCCAGGGGCACCGTGGCGAAGCGCTCCACCTCCTCCGGCGAGCGGCCGGGGGCCTCGGTGGCGATCTGCACCTGGATGTTGGTGACGTCGGGGAAGGCATCCACCGACAGCTTGCGCGCGGCGTTGAGGCCGAACACCAGCAGGGCGACGGCGATGACGACGACGATCAGGCGTTGTTTGAGGGCGGCGCGAATCAGGGATTCGATCATGACATTCCTTCGATGCCCGGAAAGGCAATCAGCAAGCCACTCTCCAGCATATGTATGTGAAGAGTGGCGTCTTTACTGCGTTGTGGCGATGCTGCCTGTGAAAACCGGAGCCGGGGCTCAGCTGCCCTCCAGCTCCTTGCGCTTGCGTTCGTTGTTGAGGTGGAAGGCGCCTTCCACCACCACCACTTCGCCTTCCTTGAGGCCGGACTGCACCGGCCGCACGCCGCCGGCTTCGGCGCCGAGGATGACCGGGGTCAGGCGGTACTGGCCGGGAGCGACCTGGACGAAGACGTGCTCGTTGTTGTCCTCCCGCACCACGGCGGCGGCGGGCACGGCCAGCTTGGGCATGGCCTTGCCGGCGATGAGCATGGTGGCCAGCATGGCCGGCTTGAGGCGGCGGTCCGGGTTTTCCACTTCGGTGCGCACCAGAACGGTGCGGGTTTCCGGGTTGAGGGTGTCGCTGATGTAGATCAGCCGGCCGGTGAGCTTTTCGCCGGCCAGGGAGGGAATGTCCAGTTCCACCGACTGGCCGGTGCGCACCAGGGCGGCCTGCTGCTCCGGCACGTCGGCCACGGCCCACAGGCGGGAAAGGTCGGCCACGGTGAACAGGGCGTCGGCCGGTTCCACCACCTGGCCCTGGGTCACCTTGCGTTCCACCAGGGTGCCGGGAATGCTGGCCACCACCGGGGTGAGGGAGTTGATGGTGCCGCGGCTGGCGAGGGAGGCGATGTCCCGGGGCGCCATGCCCAGCACCCGCAGCTGGTCTTCCGCCGCCTGGCGTTCGGCCTGGGTCACGGCGGCTTCGCTTTCCCGGCGCTGCAGTTCGGCCTTGCCGATGACGTCGGCGGCGAAGAGGTGCTGGGCCCGCTCCACGTTGTTCCGTTCCAGGCTGGCCCGGGCGTTGGCCTTGAGGAAGGTCAGCTGGGCTTCGCCGAGGACGGTGGAGTTGATGATGGCCAGGGGTTCGCCGGCCTTCACCTCATGGCCGAGCTGGCCGCTGATCTGGGTGACGCGGCCGGTGACGGTGGCGCCGATGCGGGCGATACGCTGCTCGTCGAAGTCCAGGCGGCCGGCCACGCGCAGAGTCTCGCTGACCGGCACGCTGCCCACCGGCGCCAGCTTCAGCTGGGCCTGCAGGGCTTCCGGCGCGGTCACCAGATTGGGGTCGGTGGGGGCGGCGGCGACCGGGGCCGGCTCCTTGCCGCAGGCCGTCAGCAGGCTGACGCCGGCGGCCAGGAGCAGGGCGGTGAAGGCGGGGGCGAGGCGGCGCGCGCTACGCGGGGACTGGGGGGCGGGGGCGGACATCAGTGCTTTTCCTCTTGGGCGGGAGCGGTCAGGGCGCCGGTGAGACGTTCGATGTCCACGGCGGCGGCCCGCAGTTCATAGCGGGCGGCGATCAGTTCGTTGCGGGCGGCCCGGTACACCCGCTGGGCGTCCAGGTAGTCGAGAATGCCGCGCTCGCCGAAGCGGTAGGCCGATTCGGCCACCTTGAGGGCGGCTTCGGCCTGGCGCACGATGCCCTGCTCCAGGGCATTGACCTGGGCGGCGGCGATCTGGTGCTGCTGGTAGGCGTTTTCCAGGGCCTGGCCGAGACCGAATTCCATCTGCTCGAGCAGGTTGCGGGCCCGGGAAAGATTGGCGCTGGCCTCGCCCACGGGGCCGGAGCGGCGGTCCCACAGGGGAATGGTGACGGCGATGCCGACGCGGGAGGTCTTCAGGTCCGGCTCTTCGTCGCTGCTTGCCTTGAGCGCCACTTCCGGGGTGCGCATGCGGCGCTGCAGGTCCAGCTGGTGTTCGGCCTGGGTCAGCTGGGCCCGGGCCTGGGCCAGGTCCGGGCTGCGCTGCAGCAGGGTCTGGCGCAGTTCGGGCAGGCTGCCCACGTTGAGGGGCAGCTGGGTGGTGGCCGGTACTTCGAAGTCCGCCGGCAGGCCGGTGCCCACGTTGCGGCGCAGGGCGGCCTTGGCCTGGGTCAGGCGCAGCAGGGTGCTCTGGGTCACTTTCTGGGCATTGAGCAGTTCCGCATCGGCCTTGATCAGCTCGTAGCGGGGCGCCTCGCCGACGCCGACCCGCACGCTGACCCGGGTGCGGATGGCTTCCATGAGGGCCTGGTCTTCCTGGGCCGCCTTCAGTTCGGCCTGGCGCCGCAGCACCTCGTAGTAGCCCAGCTTCACGCTGGCCAGCACTTCATGCTCGTAGCCCCGGCCGGCGGCGCTGGTGGCTTCCAGATTGGCGCTGGCGGCGTCGATGCGGGCCGAACGCACCCAGGGCAGGTCCAGGCGCTGGGTGAAGGTCATGGTCTTGACGTTGCCGGGATTGGCGCCCGCTACCCGGGCCTTGGCGTCGCCGCTCTGGTATTCGATCTCCGGGTTGGGGAAGGCGCCGGCGGTGGTGACGCCGGAGCGGGCCGCCTCCACCGCGTCGCGGGAGGCCTGCAGGCCCCGGTTGCCGGAGCGGGCCAGTTCCAGCAACTGGTCGAGGGAATAGACATCGGCCAGGGCGCTGCCGCACAGCAGCAGTCCCAGCAGGGAGAGGAGAGCGATCTTGGTTTTCATGGGGTTGTCTCAGCAAAGGCCATGCCACAGGGCACAACCATGCCCCGGGCGCGCTCCATGAGGAGCGTAACCGATCCAGGACTTCTCAGGGAATGCCGTCAGGATGCGGCGATGGGGGGCGAATCCGCCGGGGTGTCACGCCAGGGTCAGAAACCTGACCGAAAACTGACACGGGCGAGTATAACGCACCGCCCAGGTGCATCGTGTCAGTGAGTTCACTTACTGCGGCAAGTCCCTAAGATCGGCAGGTTACGGCCGGTCCCGGCCGGAAGGGCCAGCCCGGCTGCGCTATAATCAAGCGCTTTTCTCCCGCTGGAGCCTGACCGGCATGTCTGACCGAATTTCCCGCCGCTTCTCTTCCGTTTTCCGTGCTTCCGTCCTCGCCGGCTGCGCTTCCCTGCTGCTGGCTGGCCCCGCCGGCGCCCAGCAGATGCCCCCGGCTCCCGGCATCGCCGCCAAGGCCTGGCTGCTGGTGGAATTCGGCTCCGGCCAGACCCTGGTGGCCGAAAACGCCGACCAGCGCGTCGATCCCGCCTCCCTGACCAAGCTGATGACGGCCTACCTGACCTTCTCCGCCCTCAAGCAGGGCGTGCTGAAGCTGGACCAGGGCGTGCCCGTCACCGAGAAGGCCTGGCGCACCGGCGGCTCCAAGATGTTCATCAAGGTCGGTACCCAGGTGCCGGTGGAAGACCTGATCAAAGGCATGATCGTGCAGTCCGGCAACGACGCCTGCGTCGCCCTGGCCGAGGCCATCGCCGGCTCCGAGGAGCGCTTCGCCCAGATGATGAACCAGGAGGCGGCCCGCCTGGGGATGAAGAACACCCACTACATGAACGCCACCGGCCTGCCCGATCCGGAGCACTACGCCACCGCCCGGGACCTGGCCACCCTGACCACCGCCATCATCCGCGACTTCCCCACGGAGTACGCCAAGTACTACTCCATGAAGGAATTCCGCTACAACAACATCACCCAGCCCAACCGCAACCGCCTGCTGTGGGCCGATCCCACGGTGGACGGGGTGAAGACCGGCCACACCGAATCCGCCGGCTACTGCCTCATCTCCTCCTCCAAGCGCGGGCCCCGGCGCCTGCTCTCCGTCCTGCTCGGCGCCGAGAGCGACGGCATGCGCGCCCAGGAATCCCTCAAGCTGCTCAACCACGGCTTCCAGTATTACGACGCCGTCTCCCTGTACACCAAGAACCAGACCGTGTCCGAGCTGAAGGTGTTCAAGGGCAAGGACAACACCGTCCGCGCCGGCTTCCAGAACGACTTCATCCTGGCCGTGCCCAAGGGCTACTCGAGCCGGATCCAGGCCCAGCTGGAATCGAAGCAGCCCCTGGTGGCCCCGGTGAGCCAGGGCCAGGTCATCGGCACCATGAAGGTCAGCCTGGACGGCAAGCCTTACGGCGAATACCCGGTGGTGGCCCTGGACGCCGTGCCCGTGGCCGGCATCCTGGGGCGCGGCATCGACAGCATCAAGCTGTGGTTCAAATAAACTGCTCCTCTAGCTGACGGAGGGAACATGCTGGCCTACCTCAACGGCAACTACCTGCCTCTGGACGAGGCCCGCATTTCCCCCATGGACCGGGGCTTCCTCTTCGGCGACGGCGCCTACGAGGTGATCCCGGTCTATTCCCGCCGCCCCTTCCGCCTGCAGCAGCACCTGGAGCGCCTGGAGCGCACCCTGGCCGCCCTGCAGCTGGCCAATCCCCTCTCCAAGGAGCAGTGGGCGGAGGTGGTGCAGCGTCTGGTCGATGACCACGGCAGCGAGGACCAGGGCGTCTACCTGCAGGTGACCCGGGGTGCCGCCCCGGTGCGGGACCAGGCCTTCCCCAGGCCGGCCGTGCCCCCCACCGTCTTCGCCTACGCCGACCGCCTGCCGACGCCCTCCGCCGAACTGCTGGCCACGGGGGGCACCGCCCTCACCGCCGAGGATTTCCGCTGGCTGCGCTGCGACCTGAAGACCGTCTCCCTGGTGGCCAACGTGCTGCTGCGCCAGCTTTCCGCCGCTGCCGGCTGCACGGAGACCATCCTGCTGCGGGACGGCCTGGTCATGGAAGGCTCCGCCTCCAACGTGCTGGTGGTGCAGGACGGGGTGATCCTGGCGCCGCCCAAGAGCAATCTGATCCTGCCCGGCGTCACCTATGACGTGGTGCTGGAGCTGGCGACGGCCAACGGCATTCCAACCCAGGTACGTCCGGTGGCAGAAGCGGAACTCCGCAGCGCCGACGAGGTCTGGGTCACATCCTCCACCAAGGAAGTGCTGCCCATCACCCGCATCGACGACGCCCCCGTGGCCGACGGCAGGCCCGGCCCCCTGGCCGCCCGCATGAATGCGCTGTACCAGGACTTCAAGAATCAGGTGATGCGCCGTGCCGACGCCTGAGCCGAATCGAGCAAGAGAACACCATGAGCCAGACCCCAGCCAATCCCGACAATCCCCAAAGCCGGCAGGAAACCCTGCTCGAATTCCCCTGCGCCTTCCCCCTCAAGATCATGGGCAAGATGGAAGTGGATTTCGCCCAGACCATCCTCACCGTGGTGCAGAAGCACGATCCGGAATTCGACGGCGCCTCCATGGAAATGCGTCCCTCCAGCAAGGGCACCTACATCTCCCTGACCTGCACCGTCACCGCCACCTCCAAGGAGCAGCTGGACAACCTGTATCGGGAACTGTCCGGCCACCCCCTGGTGAAGGTGGTGCTGTAAGCGGCGGCGGACGGACCTAAGTGATTTCCCCGCTGGTCATCCGCGAACTGGGTCGGGCAGACTACGTGCCCACCTGGGAGGCGATGCAGGCCTTAACCGCCGCCCGCACCCCGGAAACCCCGGACGAGCTGTGGCAGGTGGAGCACCCGCCGGTCTACACCCTGGGTCAGGCGGGCAAGCCGGAGCACGTGCTGCGGGACATCGGCATTCCCCTGGTGAAGATCGACCGGGGCGGCCAGGTCACCTACCACGGCCCCGGCCAGGCGGTGGTGTACCTGCTGCTGGACCTGCCCCGGCGCAACCTCAAGGTGCGGGAACTGGTGAGCCGCATCGAGCAGGCGGTGATCGACCTGCTGGCCGAATACGGCATCGTTGCCGAACGTCACGACGGCGCCCCCGGCGTGTACGTGGGCCCGGCCAAGGTGGCGGCCCTGGGCCTGCGCATCCGCAACGGCCGCAGCTACCACGGCGTCAGCCTCAATGTGGACATGGACCTGTCGCCCTTCCAGGCCATCAACCCCTGCGGGTATGCCGGCATGCCGGTGACCCAACTGAAGGACCTGGGCGTGGCCCGGACCCTGCCACAAGCAACGGCGGACCTTACCCGGCATCTCGTGGCACAACTGGAGAAGACTCAATGAGCAGCGAACGCGGCGTCAAGCAAAAAGGCGAACTGAAGACCGCCCGGATTCCCATCAAGATCGTGCCGGTCGAAGAGACGCTGAAAAAGCCCAGCTGGATCCGCGTCAAGGCCGGCAACGACGCCGGCCGCTTCGGCGAGATCAAGCAGCTGCTGCGGGAACAGAAGCTGCACACCGTGTGCGAAGAGGCCGCCTGCCCCAATATCGGCGAATGCTTCGGCCGCGGCACCGCCACCTTCATGATCCTGGGCGACATCTGCACCCGCCGTTGCCCCTTCTGCGACGTGGGCCACGGCAAGCCCCTGCCCCCCGATCCCCTGGAGCCGGCCCATCTGGCCGAATCCGTCTCCAAGCTCAAGCTCAAGTACGTGGTCATCACCAGCGTGGACCGGGACGACCTGCGGGACGGCGGCGCCCAGCACTTCGTGGATGTCATCAAAGCGGTGCGCGAATCCTCCCCCAAGACCACCATCGAGACCCTGGTGCCCGACTTCCGCGGCCGCCTGGAAGTGGCGGTGGACGTGCTCGGCCAGGGCCTGCCCGACGTGCTCAACCACAACCTGGAAACCGTGCCCCGCCTCTACAAGCAGGCCCGTCCCGGCGCCGATTACGAACACTCCCTGCAGTTCCTCAAGCAGTTCAAGGCCCGCTACCCCCAGGTGCCCACCAAGTCCGGCCTGATGGTGGGTCTGGGCGAGACCGATGAGGAAATCCTCGAAGTCATGCGCGACCTGCGGGCCCATAACGTGGAGCTGCTGACCATCGGCCAGTACCTGGCCCCCTCCAACCACCACCTGCCGGTGCAGCGCTACGTCCATCCCGACGTGTTCAAGATGTACGAGGAAAAAGCCAAGGAAATGGGTTTTTCCGGGGCCGCCTGCGGCGCCATGGTACGCAGCTCCTATTGGGCAGATCAGCAGGCCCACACTGCCGGCGTGGTGTAAATTCTAATGATATGGTGGACTGAATATCGCTATTCTGGAGCGAACAGAATTATTCTGGATTAGACGTAGCGTCCTGTAGCTAGCCGCACATACGTTCTTAAAAATGCCACTCTCGTGAGTGGCATTTTTTCGTCTGCTTCTCAGCCAAAGTTGCCGATAAACGATTGCTCACGAACATCCCATCCGGGTCGTTTTCCTTTTGGATAAAGATGGGGTCCCTGCTATTTGTAATATGTCGAATGACATAGGCGTACGTAGATTTACGGGTACTGAAAAAATTTGTGCCGATCTAGCATCCGCGATTCATTATCAATATCCGCCGGTCATGCCGGTAAGAAAACAGAATCGCAATGCCCACTGTTCTTTCAGGGAGGAAGAGCAGAGCGGCCTTGGCACTTTTCCTTTTTTCGCTCGCCCCCATTGCAACACAAGCCCAGGTCCTTCGCGATGAAGGGGTTCGTCTGCTTGAAGAGCAGCGCAACCGAGAGCGGGAAGACAGCCTAAGTCGCCCTGCACCTGTAATTCCCCGCCCGGAATCCCCTGTCGCACCGCCCGCCACGCCGGATCGTCCCGACGGTCCGGTATTTCAGATTTCAAGGATCGACATTGTCGGTGATACGGTCCTTTCAGCCTCGGAGAAGGCTGATCTGGTAGCCCCATTCGTCGGGACCTCCATGGGGCCCAAAGCCATAGATATGCTCCTCGGGCGCGTTACCGAGGCTTATATACGCAAAGGGTTTGTCACGACCCGTGCCTATCTGGGTCCGCAGAATCTTGCCTCCGGCCGCCTGGAAATAACGGTGATTCCCGGCTTGATCGAAAAGATCAAGGTGGATGGACAGGAACCGGCCATGACAGCGCGTAGCGCCTTCCCAATGGAGAGCGGGGAAGCCTTGCGCATGGACGAACTGGAACAGGCCGTAGACCAGATCAACCGTTTGCGCTCACGCCGGGCTGAGGCCCAGATTCTGCCGGGGCAAAGCCCAGGGGGCTCGGAACTCTCTATAGATACCAGAGCAGAAAAGCCTTGGCGAGTTTCCCTCGGCGTAGATAACTTCGGTCAGACCGCTACAGGGGAAAAACGCCAGCGTCTCGGAGTTGAATTCGACAATCTACTGGGGCTCTGGGATGCCTGGTCACTGACTTCGGTTGAGTCGAAGAACACGCGATCAGAGCTGCTCTCGGTGTCGGTTCCCGTTGGCTTCGGTACGCTGAGTTATGCCTACGCCCAGTCGGAGAGCCACAACCTGCTGGCCGGTACTATCACCATGCACAACCATTCCAAGAGCCATACGCTGGCCTGGAATCACGTGGTGTTGCGCAATCAGAGCACACGTTTTGCGCTGGACGCATCCTTGGCCATGCGGGATTCCCAAAGACATTTGGACTCGATTGCCCTGACGCCCCAGCAACAGATCAGTGGCCGCCTCGCCGGGTCCCTTCTGGTCAGGATGCCGATAGGAGCACTCACTGCCGATCTCGGCTACTCCCAAGGAATTCCCCACTTCGGTGGAGATGGTGACCTCCCCAATACGCCCCGTAGCGCACCTCACAACCAGTTTGAGAAGTGGGATAGCACTTTGGGTGTGTCCCTCATGCTTAGTTCCCATCTGGCCCTCCGAAGCACTCTGGCCGGGCAGTTTGCCCGCATGGGCTTGCCAGGGCAGGAGCAGTCCTTCTATGGAGGGGCAAGTAGCGTGCGTGGCTTCAAGGAAGGGGTGATAGCGGGAGACCGAGGGCAATTCATGCGCAACGAATTGCTCTGGACTACAGCTTCGAGCTTGCTGTTGCCGGACTCCCTGAAATCCTCAGGGGTGCGTTTTGATCCCTTCATTAGCCTGGATGCGGCGCGAGCACGCCTCTTGGCAGACAGCCTAGACCAGAGGATTGCATCGGCCGGTTTCGGCTTTCGCACTGGCTGGAAAGACATTGCAGCTGATTTCACCTGGGCACGTCCCCTGACTGCCCCGCCCGGAATATCCCGGGAGCAGCGTCTCCATTTCTCCCTTTCACTTATGTTCTAGGCGCTACCGTCATGCCTCGTCATTCCCTTTGTCTGCTTGCGTTCTCTCTTTGCATTTCAGCTTCCACTGTCTTGGCAGCAGGGCAGGGTAGCGTTGCCTCCTCCCCGAAATCTTCAGCCATCAAGGTCAATGGGGTGACCATTCCTGCTGACCGTATCGAACTGGCGGTGCAAGGGGCCTTGATCAAGGGCATCCAGGATTCCCCAGAACTGCGTGAGGCCCTGCGGGCCCAGTTGGTTTCCCAGGAGGTTCTGCGTCAAGCCGCCTTGAAACTCAAGCTGCAAAACCATCCCCTAGTAGTCGAAGCCCGTAAGCAAGCCGAGACTGAAGCCATGGCCCAGATCTACTTGAGGCAGGAGGTAAAGCCTGAGCCGGTTTCGGAGGCAGAAGTGCGGGCACGTTACGAGGCGATTGTTTCGACCCTGGGAGACAAAGAATACAAATTGCGGTTGATTGCCCTAACGGACAAGGAATCCGCCACTCAGATTCTCGAGCGTCTTCGCAAAGGGGAGTCGTTTGACGCACTTGCCCGCAAGCACAGCGTTCTGCCTTCTGCCGCCCTCGGCGGTGCCATGGAGTGGGTGTCCTTCAAGCTGCCGGCAGAACAAGGCAAGACCCAGGGTGTTCCTGTGCCTCTGGCGAACCTGGCGGCAACTTTACCGGTTGGAGCGCTGCCGGCCGAACCGCTGGCAGCTGACGGCCGTTTCTACCTAGTACGAGTCGATGAGGTACGGCCAACCAAAGTGCCAGATTACGCCACGGTGAAGCCCCAGCTGCGCCAGTTGTTGGAAGGCCAGGCTCTTGAGAAGGCTACTGCCCGTCTGATGGGGCGCCTTATTGGAACTGCCCGCATCGAGTAATCCCCTTCCGGTACCTGTCGCACCTCGGAGCAAGGCCATGTCCCGTCGCCACAAATCTTCCGAATCTCCTGTTGATATCCACAGCAGCCGCCAGCGCTTTTCCGCTGCGGCCCTGGCTGCCTGGCTCTGCCTGTCGCCAACGGGGCTGGTTTTTGCTGGGCCCATTGCCGATGCTTCTGCTCCAACGAATCTGAAACCCGACGTCGGGACAACACCGAGTGGCATCCCCATCGTCAATATCGCCACACCCAACGGGGCAGGGATCAGTCACAACCGATACCAGAGGTTCGATGTGGATCCGGTTGGCTTGTTGCTCAACAACAGCAAGACGACGGTAACCAGTGCCCTGGGTGGTTCCATTGCAGGCAATCCCAATCTGACTAACGGCACCGCATCGTTGATTCTCAACGAAGTGGTTTCGGCTATTCCCAGTCAGTTGAACGGTCCTCTGGCCGTGGTGGGGGATTCGGCCAAGGTCATCGTGGCCAACCCTAACGGTGTGACATGCAACGGCTGCGGTTTCATCAATACCAGTCATGTAACCCTGACTACGGGTACCCCCTCCTACCGGGATGCCCTCGGCGCCGGTACTGCCTTTGATACAGCCACGGCGCTGGCATTTCAGATTAATGGCGGGCGTATCGAAATCACCGGTCAGGGGCTTGCCGCCACCATTGATCGTCTCGACATGGTGGCTCAGACCCTGAACATCAATGCTCCCGTAGGTGTCAGCGGTGCTTTGAACCTTCTGGCGGGCCGTCAGACAGTTGATCGCCAAACACTGACGATTCTGGGAGTGGACCCTGCCAATACCAAGGCGGCTATCGGCCAGGACTGGGCGATCGACGGTAGCCTCCTGGGCGCTATGAATGCGGGGTCCATCAAGTTGGTGTCCACTGCAGGTGGGATGGGCGTACGAACAGATGGACGATTGGCGGCAACTGCCGGTGATCTGTTGATCAGCGCATCCGGCGACGTGGTTGTGCGTCAGGCGACGGCAACCCGTGATGTAGACGTCTATGCCCAAGGTGGAGTGACCAACCAGGAACAATTGGCGGCAGGTCGTGACCTCTGGCTAGATGCGGCCTCTCTTGATAACCGAGGTGCCCACGTCTCTGCCGGTCGCGACGGCGTAGTAATGGCTTTGGGGCTGGACAATAGCGCCGGCAAGATTCAGGCAGGAGCGCAACTGGCCATGGTCATGCCGGGGGTGACACTGGACCTTTCTGCCCCGACGACCGGTATTCTGGCCGGGGGCAGCGGCCTCTCAATCGAGGCGCAGCGGATTCAAAACAGCGGAACGTTCAATCATGGTTCCGCCCTGACTCTGGAAGCCGTCGATGGCATCGATAACACCGGCACCCTGTCTTCCGGTGGAACTATGGTTTTGTCGGTGGGCAATGCTAGCGGTTCATTCAGTAACAGCGGCAGTGTGCTCTCGCTGGGGCAGCTTGGCATTGTGGCGGCCAACGGCAGCAATGCCAGCAGCGCTACGATCGAGGCAGCCGGTTACCTGGAGCTCCTCTTTACCCAGTTCGACAACCAGGGAAAAGTACTGGGGCGGGCCGACCTCAATGGCATCTTTGGTACGTTAACCAATAGCGGCACTATTCAGGCCATCACCGATGCCGTGTTGTCACTCGGTAGCGGTTCCCACAATGGCGGCGGCAAACTGCTGGCCGGCCAGGACCTCTCTCTTGCGACATCCATCAACGGCGATCTGGGCGGAGAAGTGGGGGCCGGACGCGACCTGTATCTGGCCTTCGCCGACTATACCAATGGCACAGGAGAAACCCGGTTTGACGCCGGCCGTGATCTCCTCATCAGCGCCAACAGTTTTACGAATGCCGATACGCTGGAGGCCGTCCGCGACCTTCAAATTCAGACGGCTGGCAATCTCACCAATCAGGGTCTGATCCTGGCCAAGCAAGATGTCACCATGGTCGTGGGGGGCGCCTTGTCCAACCAGAAGGCTACCGTGGAGGCGGGGCGCGACATCACGCTGGAAGCGGCCTCCCTGGAGAACACTGCGGGAAGCAAGACGGAGCGGTACGTCGCTCACAGTCTGTCCGGGTACGTCAATAACGTCCTGACCTACGTCAATGATCCGTTGAGCCAGCTTAAGTTGCTGGGAGAGGCCTCCCCGGACTGGATGTGGAAGAACTCCCGGGTAACCCTCAACAACCGCAACAGCCTGCACCTGGATTCGGGGCTCGAGTCTCCCATCTTCTATCTCGACATTACCCGGCAGGATTCCCCCGGCACCTTCTCCGCAGGGCGTGATTTAAACGTCCTGGTCAGTGGTCTGCTCAGCAATCAGGCAAGCCTGATGACGGCGGGACGGGATGTCTATATTGATGCCGGTGAGCTGCGCAACATAGCCGGAAAAACGGTCTTCTACGGCAATGTCTGGGCCGGCGGTGGCTCCCACGAGATGAAGGCTTATCTTAATGCCTCCGCCACCATCCAGGCTCCCGGGATTGTCGGCATCACGGCGCCAACCCAGACCAATAGCGGCCTGATCCAGGGGGGGGGTATCTATCTGGGAGGAAATCTGACCAATGGGATCACGGACTATAACGTCCAGACCCCTGCCACCCGGTTACCGGATTCGGTCATCAACCTGGGCAGCCAAGGGCTTCCTGCTGGCGCCACCTTCACTCCTGATGCGACCACCCTTTTCAGCAGCGGTGCCCGCCTCAGCCTGCTGGCACCCGTGGGTGGCCAGACCTTGAACAACCTGCTGCCGGCGGAACTGCGCAATACCGCCTTGCCCTTCCTTTTTGATGCCCGTCTGGAACAACAGGCGTTGCGGGATGCCGCCCTGCGGGAAACTGGCCAGACCCTGTTCCTGGTCGGACTGGGCTACGACGCAGAAACGGGGAAAAGTGCGGAGGAACAGCAACGGGCCAAGCTGATCGATGCGGCTGGCCGATTTGCCTTGGCCGAAGGCATCAAGCTAGGTGTCGCCCTGACGGAGGCCCAGCAGGCCAAGCTGACCGAGCCGATCCTATGGTACGTCGAAGAGAGCATTACCGGCCCGGACGGCAAGGTTTATACCGCCCTGGTACCGAGGGTCTACTTGCCCCAGAGCACTCGTGAAAGCCTGGTAAACGTTGCCGGTGGCATGGTCCGTGGCGGCGAGGTGGTGATTGATGCCGACAAGGGGGCTGTGACCAACAGCGGCTACATCCTGGCTGAAGGCGATCTGACCATCACGGCAGGAAAACTGATCAACCAGAAGCGTTCTGCCTACTGGGGCCGTTACACCGAAGACATGGAAGGCGGCTATCTGGAGGTCTGGGGCGACAAGGTTCAGCCCGGCGGTTTCATCGGGGCAGCCAACCTGAAGCTCAACGTGGACCGCATTACCAGCATTGCCGGGGAATTCGAGTCCGGTGGCAAGGACATCAGTGCCGATCTGGCCAAGCAGATGGGCAGCAAGTTCACCTATCAGAGCACCAAGGACAACACCTTTACCAAGTTCCATGCCGACAGTTCCGCCAAATACAAGCAGTTGGCGGCGTTGGCGGTTAGCGTGGCCATTTCCTTCTGGGTTGGGCCTCAGGTCAATGCCTTGGTTGGTTCCGGTGGGCTTGCCAATACCATGGTCGCCTCGAGCCTGACGGCTATGGCCAGTAATGCCGGCAGCCAGCTGATTCTCACCGGCAGCATTGATGCCGGAAGCCTGATCAAGTCCGGCTTGATGGCAGGCCTTTCCGCCGGCCTGACGAATGGTAAGTTTTTTGATGGAAAGAGCCTAAATCAAATTGCTGGCGTTCAAGACATTGCTGGTACGGGAACAAAATTAGCAAAATTTGATTTCTCAACCTTGCCTGACAACTTGATTGGCATTGGCGGGCGAGCATTGGTGAGTGCTGGTATCGGTCAGTTGGTTTATGGCCAAGATGCTGGTAGCTTTGGCTCCGCTCTTCTCAATAGCACGGTTAATGATCTGGCGGCGATTGCTGCAAACGGGATTGGACAGAAATGGGGGGGGGGGGCTCCCGGTATTCAAACTGTTGCTCATGGTGTTTTGGGTGCAGTCTCTGCCAGTCTTAAAGGGCAAGATAGTGCATCAGGTGCGATAGGAGCTGTTAGTGAATCAATTATTGGGAATTTGATTGATTTGCCTATTGACCCGAGCACAGGAAGCTATACCACAACATCACAAGCAGTCTATGTTGGGCTGACTACATTAATTGGGGGTATTCTTGCTGACAAATCGGGAGGGGACGGAGCGGTAGCTGCATTGGCAGCACAAAATGCGGCTATTAATAATCGCTTAACAGAAGCTCAGCGCGAAGCGTATGCGATTGCAAGGAAGGAAGCAGGGTGTTTCACAGGTGCCGCATTGAACTGTCAGTTGTTGAGTCTAAAAGCATCTGCTTTGAGTTTTACCCAGTTTACTCTTGGGAGAGCGATTGATTGGAATAATGAAAATGACGTTTTGTTGTTGCAGAGAAATTTTGAGTCGTTGGTCAGTGCTAATAACAAATTGGTTGAAGCAAGAGAAAATACGGCGGATTTTGCTGCAACGGTAAATAGAGGCTCAGGAATTGTTGCTAGCACTGCAGGTGCTGTATCCGCAGTTCCGGGGCCTCATCAACCAGAAGCGATATTTCTTCAAGGTGGCGCCACAGTAATTGGATTTGGATCAATGGTTGTGGAGCAGTTGCTGCGACCTAATATTGGTCAGCTAACCTTGGATGCCGGCGGAACATTCATAGGTACAGCTCTTGAAAGAAGTTTGTATGGCAGGATGCTTTCTCCTGTCTCAAACGAAATGGTTGATTTTTTTAAAAGTAGTAAATTTGGGGTTGAATTTAAGGACTATTTAAATAAAGTTTTAAAATAATGGATGATAATTTCGTAATAAAAGACGGCCAGCTTCGCTGGTGGGCCATTGTTTTCCTATTGGTGATAGGGGGGTGGGGTATTTTCTTATCTGTAACACTAGATGTTTCATATGTAGCCCGCATGTTGCTATGGGGGGGCGGTATGGTATGTATGTCAATTGGAGGATTCTCTGGGCGATCTAGTGGTATGGGTCTGAGACCTTTTGATAATGCACCATGGCGGCGAGTGCGAAAAACCTATAGTGAGGAAAAAGCGTCTAGCTCAGTTGTAGATAAAGAGTGAAAATATGAGTAATTGTTTGTCTTCACTTAATGGTTTTTCTAAGTTGGATGTTTATTTTTCATCCCCTGCGGATGTTGGTAAATGCACGAAATATTGAAAAACCCCGTAATCAGCCGGTCCTGAAAAATTCACCCCAACGCCTTGCCCATAAGCAACTCCTTTGAAAGCGCCATCAGAGTCCGCCTCCCTTACGCCATCGACTCACTCTCCGTTATCTGAGAGTTCTTGGTTAATTTGGGATATCGCTTTTCCCCTCCAGTGATTAACACGTGGTCTGACGCCGGCACATAGTTTCCGAACCCCGCCTGGAAACGCCGGTGCCTTGTGGCCCGGCGTTTTTGTTTGCTATGTTCCCCATGGCCCTGGCATTTTTTTGCCGGCCTAGGCATCGCCCCGGGTTTTTTCCCGCCGTTTTGGCGGCATACTGGGCAGATGCTGCAGGCGTCACGAAAAAGACCAGAACAAGGATAGGGACATGGGGGAAAACGGCGCCGCCGGGCGCAGCGACAAGACCATCCTGGTGGTGGACGATACCGGGGAGAACCTGACGGTCATCGGCGGCCTGCTGCAGCCCTTTTTCCGCGTGCGCGTGGCCAATTCCGGCATGCGGGCCCTCAAGGTGGCGCGCAGCGATCCCCGTCCGGACCTGATCCTGCTGGATGTGATGATGCCGGAGATGGACGGCTACGCCGTGCTCGCCGAACTGCGCCAGGACCCTTATACCCGGGACATTCCGGTGATGTTCGTCACCGCCATGGACGGCGACCAGGACGAGGAATACGGCCTTTCCCTGGGGGCCGTGGATTACATCACCAAGCCGATCCGCCCCGCCATCCTCCTGGCACGGGTGCGCACCCACCTGGAACTGAAGGATGCCCGGGACTGGCTGCGGGACCAGAACGGCTACCTGGAGGGCGAGGTCAGCCGCCGCATGCGGGAGAATGACCTGATCAAGGACGTCAGCCTGAATGCCCTGGCCCTGCTGGCGGAAAAGAGGGACAACGAGACCGGCA
Source organism: Azospira oryzae (assembly GCF_004217225.1). Classification (GTDB taxonomy): domain Bacteria; phylum Pseudomonadota; class Gammaproteobacteria; order Burkholderiales; family Rhodocyclaceae; genus Azospira; species Azospira oryzae. The sequence goes on along the minus strand of NZ_SHKM01000002.1, from coordinate 412,829 downwards.
ACCACCTCTACCGCACCCAGGCCTATGTGGAGGCCCTGATGCAGCAGCTGCAGGACCATCCCCGCTTCCGCCACGCCCTTTCCGCCGCCCAGCGCCAGCTCATCGCCAAGGCGGCCCCCCTGCACGATATCGGCAAGGTGGGCATTCCCGACCAGATCCTGCTCAAGCCGGCCCGGCTGACGCCGGAGGAATTCGAGATCATGAAGACCCACAGCCTGATCGGCGCCGAAGCCATCGAGGCGGCCATCGAGCGGGTGGTGGGGGGCGACCGGGCGCGCCTGGACGAGCTGCAGGGCAATACGCCCCTGGACTTCCTCGTGGTGGCCCGCCACATCGCCCTGGGCCATCACGAAAAATGGGACGGCTCCGGCTACCCCCAGGGCCTGCGGGGCGATGCCATCCCCATCCCGGCCCGCCTCATGGCCCTGGCCGACGTCTTCGACGCCCTCACCTGCAAGCGCCACTACAAGAAGGCCTTTCCCCTGGAGCAGGCCGTGGCCCTGCTGGTGGAAGGGCGGGGCACCCATTTCGATCCGGATGTGGTCGATGCCTTCCTGGCCATCCAGGACCGCTTCGCCGACATCGCCCAGCGCTACGCGGACGGCACCTCATGACGCGCCGTTCATCCCATTCCGCCCTGGCTGCCCGGCTGCGCCTGCTGCTCTGCCTGGCGGCTGCGCTCGTGCCCTGGGGCCGTGCCCTGGCCGAGCCCCTGCCGGCCTTTGTCGAGAAGCTGGCCACCCGGGAGCAGTTGCAGCAACTGCGCGAGGGCGGCTACGTCATCTACCTGCGCCATGGCATCACCGACAGCACCCGGCCCGACCGGGTGCCGGCCGTGGACCTCAACGACTGTGCCACCCAGCGGCCTTTGACCGAAGCCGGGCGCCAGCTGATGACGGAGGTGGGGCAGGCCATGCGGGAGGCCCGCATTCCGCTGGGCGACATTTTTGTCAGCCCCCTGTGCCGGGCCAAGGAGTCGGCCGAGGCGGCCTTCGGCAAGCGCTACACGGTGGATCCCCTGCTCATGTACACCGCCAACCTGACGACGGAGGAAAAGCGGCCGATCCTGGAAAGCACCCGCCGCCTGCTCTCCCTGCCGGTGCCGGCCGGCACCAACCGGGTGGTGCTGGCCCATGCGCCGAACCTGGCGGACCTCATGGGCTATTTCGTCAAGCCGGAAGGCACGGCAGTCATCATCCGGCCCCTGGGAGACAAGGGTTTCATCTACGTTGCCAGCATCCCCCCCCGGCGCTGGCCTGAACTGCTGCACAAGCCATGAAACGTCGTTTCACCTTCTTCCTCATCTTCTTCCTGCCAGTGATCCTGGTGGTGGTCATGGCGGCGGCCTACAGTTACTGGTCCCTTTCCTCCCTGCGGGACGAGCAGCAGCTGTCCAACCTGCAGCAGGTCAACGACCTGCAGATGGTGGCGGATGCCTCCCGCCTGGGGCACGACATGCTGGCGGTGCAGCAGCTGATCAACGCCACCCTGCGCCAGGCCAAGGCCGGCACCGTGGAGGAGGCGGCCGCCTACCAGGTGCACGTGCAGGTGGTGGACCGCCTGAAGGACATGGAATCCCTGCTGCAGCGGCTGTCCAACGTCCCCGGCCTGGGGCCGGAGGTGGATGGGGAACTGAAGCAGATCCTGGTGGATTTCAAGGACTACCAGCACTACAGCATCATGGCCACGGACATCATCGCTGTGGATCTGCGGGTGGCGGACAGCCACGTGGCCCAGGCCACGGCCCGCTACCTGGCCTTTGCCGAACATGCGCAGAACGTATCGGCTCTGCTGACCCAGCGCACCCACGCCCGCATCGACGCCGCCGAGCGCAATATGGACGACTACGTCCAGCGCACCCTGCTCATCGGCGTGCTCGGCATCACGGTGATGGGGCTGCTGTGGTTCTTCGTCACCTATTTCGTCACCCGCCAGCTGTCCCTCATCGTCGATTCCCTGCAACAGCTGAGCCTGAGCGAGGACGGGGGGCTCAGCCTGCGGGAGGTGGAGCACCTGAGCCGGATGCCCGGCGGCGGCTTGTTGACCGACATGGCCAAGGCCGTGCTGGCCTTCCGCGAGGCGGTGGTGGCCCGGGGCCACATGCAGGCCGCCCTGGAGGCCGAGCGCCAGCATCTCAAGTCCCTCATCCAGGGCATGCCCGACCTGGTCTGGCTGAAGGACCCCGCCGGCATCTATCTGGCCTGCAACTCCCGTTTCGAGAGCCTCTTCGGGCACCGGGAGGCGGAAATCGTCGGCCGCACCGACTATGACTTCGTCGGCCGGGAGCTGGCGGACTTCTTCCGCGACAACGACCGCCGCGCCATGGCCCTCGGCCATGCCAGCCGCAACGAGGAATGGCTGGTGTTCGCCGCCGACGGACACCGGGAGCTGGTGGAAACCATCAAGACGCCCATCTATGACCGGGACGGGGTGGTGCTGGGGGTGCTCGGGGTGGCCCGGGACATCACGCCCCTGCACCAGTCCCAGGAAACCCTGCGGCAGAGCGAGGCGGCCCTGAAGCGGACCCAGACGGTGGCCCGCATTGGCAGCTGGAAGATCGACATTCCCGCCAACCTGCTGCACTGGTCCGAAGAGGCCCACCACCTGCTGGGCGTGCCCTGGGACCACGGCGTCGGCTTCGACGAATTCCTCGCCCAGGTGCATGGGGACGACCGGGCCTGGGTGCGCTCCGCCTGGCTGGCAGCCCTGGAGGGGGCCGAGTTCGACATCGAGCACCGCATGGTGGTGGACGGTACGGTGAAGTGGGTGCGGCAGCGGGCCGAACTGGAATTCGACGAGGCGGGCAAGCCCCTGCGCGGCATCGGTATGGTGCAGGACATCACCGCCATCAAGGACGCCTCGGAGACCCTCAAGCAGCGGGAGAAGATCTTCCGCTCCATCACCAACCAGGCCGCCATCGGCATCGTGCTGATCGACGCCGAAACCATGACCTTCGCCGAGTTCAACGATGCCGCCTGCGAGTGTCTCGGCTACACCCGGGAGGAGTTCGCCAAGCTCAGCGTCTACGACATCCAGGGCGTGCACGACCGGGCCGGAGTGGATGCGCGCCGGGCCCAGATCCTGGCCCAGCGCGAGGCGGCCTTCGAGAACCAGCGCCGCCACAAGGACGGCAGCCTGCGGGATTTCTGGGTGACGGTGAAGGTGCTGCGCCTGAACGGCCGGGACTATCTCTCCTCGGTGTGGACCGACATCACCGAGGCCAAGGAAAACGAGCGGGCCCTGCTGCGCTACCAGAACCAGCTGGAGGAATTGGTGGCGGCCCGCACCGCCGAGCTGGCGGCGGCCAAGGAGGCGGCGGAGGCGGCCAACCGTTCCAAGAGTTCCTTCCTGGCCAACATGAGCCACGAGATCCGCACCCCGATGAACGCCATCATCGGCCTCACCCACCTGATCCGCCGCGACATCGCCACCGAGCGCCAGCGCCAGCAGCTGGACAAGGTCAGCAACGCCGCCCACCACCTGCTGGGCATCATCAACGACATCCTGGACTTCTCCAAGATCGAGGCCGGCAAGATGAGCCTGGAGCCGACGGATTTCGAGGTGGACCGGGTCATCCACAACGTGTGCACCCTGGTGGCCGAGAAGGCCGAGGCCAAGGGCCTGGAGGTGGTGGTGGACATCGCCCGCCTGCCGCCAGCCCTGCACGGCGACGGCCTGCGCCTGGGCCAGGTGCTGCTCAACTTCGTCGGCAATGCGGTGAAGTTCACCGAGCGGGGCAGCGTCGTCGTGCGCGGCTACGTCGCCCGCCAGGAGGCCGACAGCCTGTGGGTGCGACTGGAGGTGGCGGACACGGGCATCGGCCTCAGCCGGGAGCAGCAGCAATGCCTGTTCCAGGCCTTCACCCAGGCCGACGTCTCCACCACCCGGCAGTACGGCGGCACCGGCCTGGGCCTGGCCATTTCCCGGCGCCTGGCGGAGATGATGGGCGGCCGGGTCGGGGTGGACAGCGAACCGGGCAAGGGCAGCACCTTCTGGATCGAGGCCCCCTTCGGCAGCGTCGCCGCCCACGACCATCTGGAACTGCCGCCCTGCCTGCCCCGCAATCTGCGGGCCCTGGCGGTGGACGACAGCGAGGACGCGCGGGAATCCCTGGCCCACACCCTGGCGGCCCTGGGCACCCGGGTGGATACGGCGGCCTCCGGCGAGGCGGCCCTGGATGCGGTCCTGGCCGCGGACCGGCTGGGGGACCCCTACCAGCTGGTGCTGCTGGACTGGCTGATGCCGCCGCCCGACGGGCTGGAGACAGGGCGGTGCATCCGGACCCTGCCCCTCAACGTGCAGCCCCAGCAGCTGCTGGTCAGTGCCGCCAAGGACATCCCCGCCACGGCCCTGAGTGAAGCAGGCTTTGCCGCCTTCATCGCCAAGCCGGTGACGCCGGCCAGCGTCCTGGTGGCCCTGGAAGGGGCCTTCGGCGACACCCCGCCCCTGTCCCGCAGCCCGGGGGACGAGATGGAGCGCAGTCTGGCCCGCTACCGCAACCAGCGCATCCTCCTGGCGGAGGACAATCCCCTCAACCAGGAGGTGGCCCTGGAACTGCTGCGCCACGTGGGCCTGGCGGTGGACCTGGCGGAGAACGGCAAGGAGGCCCTGGAACTGGCCCGGGGCAAGGCCTACGCCCTGATCCTGATGGACATCCAGATGCCGGTGATGGACGGCCTGGAGGCCGCCCGCCAGATCCGGGCCCTGCCGGGCTACGCCGGCACCCCGATCCTGGCCATGACCGCCAACGCCTTCAGCGAAGACCGGGACCTGTGCATCGCCGCCGGCATGAACGACCATGTGGCCAAGCCGGTGGACCCGGACCAGCTCTACGGCACCCTGCTGCGCTGGCTGCCCGAACCCAGCCGGGACGTGGTGGCGCGGCCGCCGCTGCCTGCCGCCGAGGCGCCGGCGGCGACGGCCGATGCCCTGGCAGCCGCCCTGGAGGCCGTTCCCGGCCTGGAGCTGGCCCAGGCCCTGCGGGTGGTGCGGGGCAACCGGACCCGGCTGGCCCAGTTCCTGCGCAAGTTTTCCGTCGACCACGGCGGCGACGGCCGCCGCATCGAAGCCTGTCTCGGTTTCGGCGAAACGGCCGAGGCCGCCCGGGTGGTGCATACCCTCAAGGGCCTGGCCGGCTCCCTCGGACTCGCTGTCATCCAGGCCCATACCCTGGCCCTGGAAGAGGCCCTGCGCGGCAGCCTGCCCCAGGCCGAGGTGGATGCGCGCCTGGCCCGGCTGGAAGGGGCCCTGGCCGAATTCAATGCGGCCCTCGCAGGTCTGGAGGGAGCGGTTGAGGCAGCGGCCCCGGGCATCGACTGGGCTCAGCTGGGCCGGGAGGTGGAGGTCCTGCAGCGCCAGCTGGCGGTGGACGACCTGGATGCCTCCCGCACCTTCCAGAGCCTGCGCCCCACGCTGGAGGCGGCCCTGGGGGCGGAGGTGCGCACCCTGGCCGCCCAGATCGACGACTTCAACCTGGAAGAGGCCCTGCATACCCTGCAGGCCCTGATCGACGCCGAACCCCGTCTGCAGAAGGAGGGGCCGCCGGCAGCCTCAATGAAGGGGGCATAACCCCGTACAACACCGTACGGAAATGCGACTTTTTGTCGCAGGGCCAGGGCAGGGGCGGCTCCTATAATCGCCCCTCCTTTTTTGCCCCGGTGGCCCCATGCTGACCCAGATCGCCCGCGCCGTTTCCCTCTGCTGCCTCGGTTCCTTCACCCTGGCCGCCCTGGCCCAATCCGGCGATGCTTCCCTGGTCCTGGGCGAGGTGACGGTGCGGGGCCAGGAAGAAGGTCCCCTGCCGACCCGCCGTATCCTCAGTTCGGTGGACGTGTTGGGTGGGGAAGTACTGGAGTCGCGCAATGCCAAGTTCGCCTGGGAACTGTTCAACCTGGTGCCCGGGGCCCAGGTCACCAGCTTCGGCCAGGGCAACTGGGGCGGCAAGTTCTCCATCCGCGGCTTCAACGGCGAGGGCGAGATCAACGCGGTGAAGCTGCTCATCGACGGCATCCCCAGCAACAGCAACGACGGCAACATGCCCTACCTGGACATGGTCTTCGCCCAGGACATCGATGCCATCGAAGTGGTGCGCGGCACCAACGATCCGCGCAACGGCCTGCACAGCATTGCCGGCAACGCCAACGTGATCACCCGCATCGGCGGCAACGACACCCGCCTGCGCCTGGGGGCCGGCAGCTTCGGCAGCAACGAGCTGCAGCTGTCCAAGGCCATCGAGCAGGACGGCCTGTCCCAGAACTACTTCGTCGCCACCCAGCACAGCAACGGCCAGCGGGACCACAGCCAGGCCGACCGCTCCTCCTTCGCCGGCAAGTGGTTCTATACCCCTGACAGCGGCTCCACCCGGGTCGGCCTGATTGCCCGCCACTACGAGAGCGAGGCCCAGGAGCCTGGCTATCTGACGGCGGGAGAGAACAGCAACAACCCCGACCAGTCCCTGGCCCGCAATGCCACCGACGGCGGCATCCGCCGCATGAACCAGGTCAGCGGCCACCTGGAGACGGCCATCAACGACCGCCTCTACTGGACCACCCGGGTCTATGCCAACGAATACACGGACAAGCGCTGGGTGCGCTTCTCCGCCGCGGCCTCCCAGCAGGAACGCCTGACCGAGGAAAACCACTACGGCTTCCTCTCCAACCTCACCTATCGTCCCGAGGTCAGCTGGGCCCATGCGGTGGCCATCGAAGGCGGTGTCGACGCCCAGTGGCAGGAGAACCACAGCGAACGCTACCTGACCACCAACCGGGTACGCACCACCACCCGCTGGAACCAGGATTTCGACTTCGACATCTACGGCGCCTACGTGCAGGCCGTGATCCAGCCCACGCCCCAGTGGAAGCTGATTCCCGGCTACCGGGTGGACGCCATCCGCGGCAGCTACACCAACAACCTGAACGGCCGCACCTACGATATCAACGACTACGGTCTCATCAACCAGCCCAAGTTCAGCGTCGTCTATACCCCGGACCCCCGCTACAGCCTCTACGGCAACGCCGGCCGCACCTTCCAGGTGGGTGTCGGCACCGGCTCCTACAAGGTGGGCCGCAGCGACAACATGGAACCTTCCCTCAACGACGGCTGGGAACTGGGGCTGAAGCTGGCACCCGTCGCCGGGGTCGAAGGGCGGGTGGCCCTGTGGCAGCAGAAGGCCAGCAACGAGGCCCGCCGGGTGCTCAACGGCGCTTCCAACGACTCCGAATACATCGGCGACACCCGCCGCCGCGGCCTGGACCTGCAACTGTCCGCCAAACTCGGCAGCCAGTGGCGCCTGTGGGGCGGCGTCGCCTTCCAGCGGGCCATCATCACCCAGGCCGAGGCCGCCAATCCGGCCTCCCAGGGCAAGGAAGTGGACCACGTGCCGCACCGCATCTACTCCCTGGGGGCGGATTACCAGGCGACGCCGGACCTGAAGCTGTCCCTGTGGGCCAACGGCCAGAGCAGCTACTACCTGGAGCGCACCAACAGCACCGCCAAGTTCGGCGGCTACAACCTGCTCAACGTTTCCGCCGCCTACCAGCTGCGGCGCGATACCACCCTGGAATTCCAGATCAAGAACCTGGCCGACCGCTACTACGAGTACGTCTGGTGGTACGACAACACGGTGCGCGACCTGCATTCCCGGGGCGACGGCCGGGCTGCCTACGCCACCGTCAACGTGAAGTTCTGAGGCCGGCCGGCAGGCCCCCTGGAGGTGGCATGAGGTCCTGGCGACGGCGCTGCCGGGCCTGGCTGCTGGCCCTGCACCAGTGGCTGGGCCTGAGCCTGGGCCTGCTGTTCTGCCTGCTCGGCCTCACTGGCTCCCTGCTGGTCTTCTATGTGGAAGGGGACCGGCTGCTCAACCCGGAACTGGTGGTGGCGCCGCCGTCATGCCAGTCTCCCGCCGGCACTCCCTGCCAGCCCCACTCCCTGGACAGGATTTTCGCCCTGCTCGAAGCGGCCCATGCCGGGCGCAACGGCGGCTGGCGCCTGGAACTGCCCATGGACCCCGGGCAGCCGCTGACGGCCCGCTACTACCAGCCCGAGGAAAAAGCCGGCCAGGGCTTCGCCCCCCTGCTGGTGACGGTGGACCCCTACCGCCTGCAGATCACCAGTCAGCGCTTTTGGGGCGACTTCGCCGCCACCTGGCTTTACGACCTCCATTTCACCCTGCTGCTGGACCGCAGCGGGCGCACCCTGCTCGGCGCCGCTTCCCTCCTGCTGCTGCTCCTGCTGGGGCTCGGCGTCTATCTCTGGTGGCCGTCGCCCAGGCGCCTGGGGGCGGCCCTGCGGGCGGGGGCGGGGCGCAGCAGCCAGCGCCGCATCTACGACTGGCACGTCCTCGGCGGCATCTACGGTCTGCCCCTGTTGCTGCTGCTGACCCTGAGCGGCGCCATGCTGGAGCAGCCGGCCTGGTTCAAGCCCGTCCTCGCCCTGTTCTCGCCGGTGGATGCGCTGCCGGCCCCGGCGGCCGAATCCGGCGCCATCCTCATCGCTCCCCAGCAGGCCCTGGAGATTGCCCGCCAACACTTGCCCGGGGGCGAGGTGCGCTGGCTGGAGACGCCGCCGGCGGGCGGCGGCAACTACCGCCTGCGCATCTACCAGCCGGGGGACCCGAGCCGGCGCTTTCCCCACACCCTGATGTGGATCGACGCCGCCAGCGGCGAAGTCCTGGCCCTGCGCCGGCCGGAGCAGGGCAGCGCCGCCGACAGCCTTTTCAACTGGCTCCATCCCCTGCACAACGGCGAGGCCTTCGGCCTGCCCGGACGCCTGCTGACGGCCCTGGCCGGCCTGCTGCCCCTGCTGCTGTTCTACACCGGCCTGCGCCGCTGGCGGCAGAAGGTGGCTGCCCGGGCCGCCCGCCCCTGAGTCGCTGCCGTCGCCGCTTACCTCGGCCCGCCGCGGGGCGTACCATTGGGGGGTGAGCCTTGGCGGAGGAAAGTCTTGGGAGACCTGCTGTCGCTGTTGCCGGCCCTGATCCGGGGCGGCCTGGGGAATCTGGCGGCCTACCTGGCGGCCCATGTGCTGCTCTGTCTGCTGCCGGCCTTCTGCATTGCCGGGGCCATGGCGGCCCTCATTCCCAAGGAAACGATCACCCGCTTTCTCGGGCGGCAGACACCCAAGGCGGTTTCCTATCCGGCGGCGGCCGCCGCCGGTTCGGTGCTGGCGGTCTGCTCCTGCACCATCGTGCCCCTCTTTGCGGGCATCTACCGCAAGGGGGCTGGCCTCGGCCCGGCCACCACCTTCCTCTTCTTCGCGCCGGCGGCCAACATCCTGGCCCTGGTCTACACCGGCGGCATCATCGGCGTGGACCTGGCCGTGGCCCGGCTGCTGCTGTCCCTGACGTTCGCCATCGGCATCGGCCTGATCATGGCCCTGCTCTTCCGCGCCGACGACAGCGCCCGGGACCGGGCCACCGACGCCCTGTTCAGCGCCCAGGCCGCCGCCGGCCTGTCCCGGGGCGCCCTGGCCTTCCTCCTGGTGTGGATCGGCCTGCTCCTGGCCGGTACCCTGAAGGTCGGCCTGCTCACCGGCAGCCTGTGGCAGTTTGATCTGGCCTGGGCCGGCAGCGCCGACTGGCAGGCCCTGCTCGACCGCCTGGTGCCCTATGACGCCAGCCGCGGCGAGGAGGGCGTCTCCCTCCAGGGCGTGCTGCTCATCGGCCTGCTCGGCGGCATCGGCCTCAGCGCCCGCCTGGGGCTGGAGAACATCGAGGCCGGGGCCAACGGCTGGACCCGCCTGTGCCTCGCCCTGGTGGCCCTGACCCTGCTGGTGGCCGCCCTCTCGGTGCAGGCGGTGCCCGGCGGCCTGCGCCTGGGGCTGGGCGGCAAGTTCCTCGGCGTCGCCCTGGCCCTGGCTGTGCTGGCCTGGCTGGGCAGCCGCCACCTGACGGCGGAGGACCGCCGGGCCTGGCTGTGGGAGTCCTGGCGCTTCGTCAAACAGATTTTCCCCCTGCTGGTGATCGGCGTCTTCGTCGTCGGCATGATCCGGGTGGTGCTGCGGCCGGAATGGATCGAGATGGTGGCCGGCAGCAACACCCTGCTGGGCAATCTGGCCGGCGTCGGCTTCGGCGTCTTCATGTACTTCCCCACCCTGGTGGAGGTGCCCATCGCCAAGATGTTCCTCGACCTGGGCATGCACCGGGGCCCCCTGCTGGCCTACCTGATGTCGGACCCGGAACTGTCCCTGCAGAGCATCCTCATCATCACCGCCATCATCGGCCGCACCAAGACCTGGACCTATGTGGGCCTGGTGGCCCTGTTCAGCGCCGCCGCCGGCCTCACCTACGGCGCCTGGGTGGATGGCGCCCCGCCCCTGCTGCTGGTCCTGGGCATCGGCGGCGCCATGGCCGGCCTGGGCCTGCTGCTGGCGGCGGCCAACCGTTTTTCCGCAAAAGGAGTGTGACCATGCTGACCATCAAAGTGCTCGGCCCCGGCTGTGCCAACTGCAAGAAACTGGAGGAGGTGGCGCGGCAGGCGGTGGCCCTGGCCGGCGTCGAGGCGGAGGTGCTGAAGATCACCGACATGGGCGAGATCATCGCCCACGACGTGCTGCAGACGCCGGGCCTGGTGATCAACGGCAAGCTGGTGTCCTCCGGCCGCATTCCCACCGCCGGCACCGTGGCCGACTGGCTGCGGGCCGCCGGCTGAAGCTCCGCACCGCAACCCTCCGGCCCGGCGCCGGTCCAATCCGGCAGTGCAAGCGGAGCAAGGCCCATGTCCCAGCGTCTCGAACACGATACCTTCGGTCCCATCGCCGTGCCGGCGGAGCGTCTGTGGGGTGCCCAGACCCAGCGTTCCCTGGAACACTTCGCCATTTCCAGCGAGACCATGCCGCCTGAACTGATCCGCGCCCTGGCCCTGGTCAAGCAGGCGGCGGCGCAAGTGAATGGCGAACTGGGTCTGTTGCCCCCGCCCGTGGCCGGGGCCATCGCGGCGGCGGCGGATGAGGTGCTGGCGGGCCGGCACCCGGCGGAGTTTCCTCTTTCCGTGTGGCAGACCGGCTCCGGTACCCAGAGCAACATGAACATGAACGAGGTGCTGGCCAACCGGGCCTCGGAGCTGCTCGGCGGCTCCCGGGGCGAAGGGCGCCTGGTGCATCCCAACGACCAGGTGAATCTGGGCCAGTCCTCCAACGACATCTTTCCCACCGCCATCCACGTGGCGGCCACCCTGGCCGTGGACGGCCGCCTGCTGCCGGCCCTGGCCGAGCTGCGCCAGGCCCTGGCGGCCAAGGCGGAGGCATTCGCCGGTCTGATCAAGATCGGCCGCACCCACCTGCAGGACGCCACCCCCATCACCCTGGGGCAGGAGTTCTCCGGTTACGTCGCCCAGCTGGAGCAGGCGGAGCGCGGCATCCAGGCCTCCCTGCCCGGATTGCGGCAACTGGCGGCGGGCGGCACGGCGGTGGGCACGGGACTCAATACCCATGCGGAGTTCGGGGCACGGGTGGCGGAGAAGCTTGCCCATGCCTGCTCCCAGCCCTTCGTGCCGGCAGCCAATCCCTTCGCCGCCCTGGCCGGCCACGAGGCCCTGCTCTTTGCCCACGGCGCCCTCAAGACCCTGGCCGGGGCCCTCATGAAAATCGCCAACGACCTGCGCTGGCTGGCCTCCGGTCCCCGCTCGGGCCTGGGGGAGATTGCCCTGCCGGAAAACGAGCCGGGCAGCTCCATCATGCCGGGCAAGGTGAACCCGACCCAGTGCGAAGCCCTCACCATGGTCTGCGCCCAGGTCTTCGGCAACGACGTGGCCATCAATATCGGCGGCGCCTCCGGCAATTTCGAACTGAACGTGTTCAAGCCCCTGCTGGCCCACAACTTCCTGCAGAGCGTTCGCCTGCTGGGGGATGCCATGGAAAGCTTCAGCCGCCATTGCGTGGTGGGCATCGTGCCCAATCGGGAGCGCATGGATGAGCTGCTGGAACGTTCCCTCATGCTGGTCACGGCCCTGGCGCCCCACATCGGCTACGAACGGGCGGCTGCAGTGGCCAAGCAGGCCCACCGCGACGGCAGCACCCTGCGCCAGGCGGCCCTGGCCCTGGGCTACGTCACGGCCGAGGAGTTCGATGCCTGGGTGCGGCCCGAGGCCATGCTCGGGCCCCGGGGCTAGGGACTAAGGCTTAGGGATTGCTGCTGTAGCGGGCCGGCGGCTCGTCCAGGGACAGCACCCATTCGGCCAGGGTCTGGGCTTCGGCCTCGCTCACCGGGTTGGCCGGCATGGAGAGTTCGCCCCAGTTGCCCTTGCCCCCGTCGCGGATTTTCTTCGCCAGCTGGGCCACCACTTCCGGCGTGTGGGGGTACTTCTTGGCGATCTCCTGGTAGGAAGGGCCGATGCGCTTGCTGTCCACCGTATGGCAGCCCAGGCAGCCGCGGAACACGGCGATTTCGGCACCCTTGGCCAGCTTGCCGCTGTCGCAGAAGGCGCGGGCGGCGGAAGCGCTGTTGTCGGCCGCCTGCACGGCACCCCAGGAAAGGACCAGACCCATCGTCAGCAGCCGGTAAATCATGATGCATACCCCTGTCTTGTTATTTGGCTCACACCGCTGCATTGCAGCATGGGGGCCAAGTTACGCCAAAAGGCAGAGGGGAAACCCTGAAATAGTTGGCATTTCTCGACAAATTGCGGGCAAAAAAAGGCCGGGAAGGCTGATGCCGACCCGGCCGAATGGAAGCCTCGTCAGAGGCTCTCAGGGAAGCATGAAGACGGCTTTTTCCCGGATGCGGATGTTGGAGCCATCCATGGCCTCGATCTCGAACATGATGGGGTTCGAGCCCTTCTTGCCCGCGTCGGGCTGGACCTGCAGGGAGGTCATGAGGGAGGTGGTGGTGGCTGCCGGCACGTCCACTTCGGCGGCGCCGCCCACTTCCAGGCCATCCAGGCCGGTGGCCTTGATGCGGTAGCGGTGGGCCTGCTCGTCGGTGTTCATGAAACGCAGGGTGAAGGTGTTTTCGATCAGGCCCATGTCCGTTTCCCGGGCCAGGGCGCCGCGGTCGCGGATGACGTCCACCTTGAGCGGGATGCGGTGGGCGATGAACCAGGCGGTGGTCAGGGTGATGGCGGCCAGGATCACGGAGTAGAGGAGGATGCGCGGCCGCACCACGTGGCCCAGGATCTCCTTCTTGGTGAGATGGCGGGCCATGGCGTTTTCGGTGGAGTAGCGGATCAGGCCCCGGGGGTAATTGACCTTGTCCATCACCTCGTCGCAGGCGTCGATACAGGCGGCGCAGCCGATGCACTCATATTGCAGGCCGTTGCGGATGTCGATGCCGGTGGGGCAGACCTGGACGCAGATGCCGCAATCCACGCACTCGCCCAGGCCCAGGGCCTTGGGATCGGCGCCCTTCTTGCGGGTACCCCGGGGTTCGCCGCGCTCGGGATCGTAGGTGATGATCAGGGTGTCCGGGTCGAACATGACGCTCTGGAAGCGGGCGTAGGGGCACATGTACTTGCACACCTGCTCGCGCATGAAGCCGGCCATCATGTAGGTGAAGCCGCCGTAGAAGAAGGTCCAGAAGGTCTCCCAGGGGCCGAAGCTGAAGGTCTTCAGTTCGGTCAGTAGTTCGCTCATGGGGGTGAAGTAGCCCACCAGGGTGAAGCCGGTGAAGACGGAGAGGATCAGCCAGAGGGCGTGCTTGGTGGCCTTGATGCGGAGCTTGCGGGCGTCCATGGGCGCCTTTTCCAGCTTCATGCGGGCCGGGCGGTCGCCTTCGATCCAGTTCTCGATCCACATGAACACTTCCGTGTAGACCGTCTGGGGACAGGCGTAGCCGCAGAACAGGCGCCCGGCGACGGCGGTCACCAGGAACAGGCCGTAGGCCGAGATGATGAGCAGGATGGCCAGGTAGAAGACGTCCTGGGGCCACAGCACCAGGCCGAAAATGTAGAACTTGCGCTCCACCAGGTGGAACAGCACGGCCTGGCGGTCGTTCCACATCAGCCAGGGGGTGCCGTAGAACAGCAGCTGGGTGAACAGCACCAGGAAGATCCGCCAGTTGGCGAAGCGACCGTGGGCGGTGCGGGCGTGGATCGTCTTGTGCTTTTCGTAGAGGCTGCCGGTATCGCCGTTGTCGGGCTGCGGCTGCTCTGGGGCGTTAGCGCTCATGGATCATTTCCTCTCGGGCTTTAGTTATTTGGAGATACGGGCGACCGTTCACGCAGGACCGAACCGCCGCCCTGGCGATTGGCTGCAAGCATGGCCTCGGCCCGTTCGCCCATGGGCTGGGAACGGTCCTGGGCCATGAATTCGTCGCGGCTGATGCCGCAGAACAGGGGATTGCCCTGGCGCTCGTCGCCGATGCAACTGACGCGGCGGCCGTCCCGGTCGTGGCCGGGGAAGACTAACAGTTCGTCGGGCAGGGGCAGCAGTTTTCGCGTGACGCTGTCGTAGTGGGTGCCGGCATTGCCGCCCGGTTCGCCGGTGGCGCCGCAGCTGCCGATGAGCAGGGCGTCGCCGGTCAGCAGGCGGTCTTCCCAGAGCAGGGTGATGCAGCCGGGGGTGTGGCCCGGGGTGGCCAGCACTTCCAGGTGCAGGTCGGCCAGGTCCAGGCTGTCGCCGTCGGCCAGCTGCCGGTCGGCGCCGCCGATGCCGCTGCACAGGCCGGCGGCGTAGAGGCAGCCGGTATGCCGGATCAGGGTGGGGGCGGCGGAAAGATGGTCGCTGTGCAGGTGGGTGTCCACCACGCAGGCCAGGTTCAGTTCCAGTTCGCCCAGCAGGCCCAGGTAGAGGGGCGACTGCTCGGCCACCGGGTCCACCAGCAGGGCTGCCCGACTGGCCCGGGAGCCGATCAGGTAGGTGTAGGTGGCGCTGCTGCTGTCCCGCAGCTGCCGGAAAATGAACACAAACGACTCCTGGTTGGAAAGTGGTGGAAACCGGAGTCTTGTCCCACGCCCGGGAGGGGAGGATGCCGTGTCGGAGAGGCTGCGGACGGGGCTTGAAACCGGTTTCCTGTCCATTCCATAACAAGAGCCGTGCCAGCCCCGGCGCCTGTCTGGAGTTTCCATTTAATCAATGGCTTGTGTTTTGTCCGGGGCTCGGGGCGGGCGCTTGCGGGCCATCGCCTGTCAAATATGGCGGCAAATAATTGCACAACTGACAGAATCGGCAGAAGATTCGTCCATGGATTATTCGGCCAGCCAGCTCAACGAGCTCATCTCCTTCCTCGACGGCCTGCCCGAGCCCCGCATCGTGATGGACGCGGATTACCGCATCGTCGCCGCCAACAAGGCCTACCGCCGGGAATACGCGGGCAGCGGCAGCGGCGGCGTCGCCTCCATCCTGGGGCGGCGCTGCTACGAGGTTTCCCACCACTTCACCGTGCCCTGCGACCAGGCCGGGGAATCCTGCCCCCTCAAGCTGTCCCAGGAGGAGGGCGCCTCCCGCCGTGTCCTGCACCTGCACCACACGCCCCGGGGTGAGGAGCACGTGGACGTGGAAACCACGCCGGTGCGGGACCAGGAAGGGCGCATCGTCTACTTCGTCGAAACCCTGCGCATGGTGCAGCAGGCCAGCAGCCGGCCCGCCGCCCAGGGCCTGGTGGGGCGCTCGCCGGCCTTCCAGCAGATGCTGGAAAAGGTGCTGCGGGTGGCGCCGGCCCAGGCCACGGTGCTGTTGCTGGGGGAGACCGGCACCGGCAAGGAACTGGTGGCCCAGGCGGTGCACGAGGCCAGCGGGCGGCGGGACAGCCCCTTCGTCGCGGTGGACTGCACCGGCCTCACCGAAAACCTGTTCGAGAGCGAACTGTTCGGCCACGAGAAGGGCGCCTTCACCGGCGCCGCCTTCCGCAAGCTGGGCCTGGTGGAGTCGGCCAGCGGCGGCACCCTATTCCTGGACGAGATCGGCGAACTGCCGCCGGCCCTCCAGGTCAAGCTGCTGCGCCTGCTGGAGACCGGCACCTACCGCCGGGTCGGCGGCGTGGACACCCTGCGCGCCGACTTCCGCCTGGTGGCCGCCACCCACCGGGACCTGAAGGAAATGGTGCGCCAGGAGCGTTTCCGCCGCGACCTCTACTACCGGCTCAACACCTTTCCCATCCACACCCCGTCCCTGGCCGAACGGCGGGAGGACATTCCCCTGCTGGCCGCCTCCCTGCTGGAGCGGGTGGACCACCGGCCCGGCCGCCACTTCTCCGCCGAGGCCCTGGCCTGGCTGGCGGGCCGCAACTGGGAAGGCAACATCCGGGAGCTGCGCAACCTCATCGAACGGGCCACCCTGATGAGCGACGGGGAGGAAATCAGCGCCGCCAAGCTGGCCGAGGTGGCGGATGACGGCGGCGAGAGCAGGGCCCTGGCGGAGGGTGTGGGCGGCGGGGCGGACGACAGTTTCCGGGTGCCGGGCCCGCTGCCCCTGGCGCAACTGGAGCAGCGCTATCTGACCTGGCTGATGGCCCGCCCGGGCGCCGACGTGCGCACCCTGGCCCCGGCCCTGGGGGTCAGCGAACGGACCCTCTACCGCAAGTTGCAGCGCTGAGAGGCGTTCCTTCTGCCACAGAGGTCATCCCCCCAGAGGACTTCCTCCGGAGCGCAGAGATCACGGAGGGAAAGGCCCTGGGCAGCCAGGCCTGATGCCCCTGGCGTAATGGGACATTGTCTTTTCTCGGTGATCTCCGTGCCCTCTGTGGCCAGGGGGCTTTCCTCAAGGCCGTTCCGCCAGCAGCTTTTCCACCATGGCCCGCAGGCGGCCGGGATCGGGCTTGCCGGGCAGGCGCTGGGCGATGCGGCCGCTGCGGTCGAGGAGGAAGGTCAGGGGCGGATTGGCGCTGCCCAGGGCGAAACCCCGGGCGGCGCTGCCGTCGTCCTGGGCGACGCGGAAGGGCAGGCTGTTGGCGTAGGCGTAGCTGGCCACCTGGCGCGGCTGGTCGTAAACCATGGCCACCGCCAGGGTCTCCAGGCCCCGGGCCTGGTAGCGGCGGTGCAGCTGGGCCAGTTCGGCCAGGGTGTGGTCGCAGTCGCCGCAGGTGGTGGCCCAGAACTGCAGGATCACCACCTTGCCGCGCAGCTGGGCCAGGCTGACGCCGGGGGCTCCCAGCACCTTCAGTTCGACCGCCGGGGCGGCCTGCCGCTTGCCGAGAAAGGTCAGCATGGCGCCGCTCATTGCGAGCACGGCGAGCAGCAGGATAAGCTTGTGGCCCCGGGACATCATCATCAGGAGCAGGCTATGGAATTGAACACGGTCATCAATCGCTTCGGCGGACGCTGCATTGTGGGCATTTTGACGGCCCTTGTCATCAGCATGCCGGCCGCCGCCCAGGTGAGCAACGGCGAGGCCGTCTCCGGCCTCAAGGAAGCCCTGACCCGGGGCGCCGAGGTGGCGGTGAGCCAGCTGGGCAAGACCGACGGCTTCCTCGGCAACGACAAGGTGCGCATTCCCCTGCCCGGCGCCCTGGAGGATGCCGCCGAGATGATGAAGAAATTCGGCGCCGGCAAGCAGGCCGACCAGCTGGTGGAAACCATGAACCGGGCGGCGGAGGCGGCGGTGGTGGAAGCCAAGCCCCTGCTGGTGAAGGCGGTCAAGGAAATGAGCGTGAAGGACGCCCAGGGCATCCTCAGCGGCGGCGACGATGCGGCCACCCAGTATTTCAAGCGCAGCACCTCCGAGCCCCTGGCCCAGAAATTTCTGCCCATCGTCAAGAAGGCCACGGCCAAGGTGCAGCTGGCGGACAAGTACAACCAGTTCGCCGGCAAGGCCGCCAAGTTCCACCTCATCGACGCCAAGGACGCCAACCTGGACGACTACGTCACGCGCAAGGCCCTGGACGGCCTCTACCTGATCATCGCCGAGCAGGAGAAGGCCATCCGCAAGGACCCCATCGGCACCGGCAGCAAGGTCATCGGCAAGGTCTTCGGCAGCCTGCTCAAGTAACCCGGCCTGGGAGCCAGGAGGGACGCGGCTTTCCGGCGGTGCGTGCCGGAGAGTGGCGTCCCTCCTGCCTCCTGGCAATGCCTCCCGGCGCGGCGCAGGTCGCTCCGAAATGGACTAAAATCTGCCCCACCGAATCACCCGCGCCCCGCTCTGCCGGGGCGCGGCGTTTCTGCCCTGCCGAAAGCCTCCTGATCCCGTGTCCAGCCCCGTTCCCCTGCACAGCCTGAATCCGCCCCAGCGCGAAGCCATCTACTACCTGGACGGCCCCCTGCTCGTCCTGGCCGGCGCCGGCTCGGGCAAGACCCGGGTGATCACCCAGAAGATCGCCTACCTGATCCAGGAATGCGGCATGAACCCGGCCAACATCGCCGCCATCACCTTCACCAACAAGGCGGCCCGGGAAATGCAGGAACGGGTCGGCCAGCTGCTCCAGGGCGGCTCCACCGCCGGCCTCACCATCTGCACCTTCCACTCCCTGGGCGTGCGCATCCTGCGGGAGGAGGCCAAGGCCCTGGGCTACAAACCCAAGTTCTCCATCTTCGATTCCACCGACTGTTACAGCATCTTCGCCGACCTCTCGGCCAGCGTGGACAAGGCCACCATCCGCAGCATCCAGTGGCTCGTCTCCGGCTGGAAGAACGCCATGAAGTCGCCGGACCAGGCCGCCGCCGAGGCCAAGAGCGAGATCGAGGTCCTCGCCGCCAAGGCCTACCGGGATTACGCCGCCACCCTCAAGGCCTACCAGGCGGTGGATTTCGACGACCTGATCCTGCTGCCCATGCAGCTCTTCCAGGAACACCCGAAGATCCGCGACAAGTGGCAGAACCGCCTGCGCTACCTGCTGGTGGACGAATACCAGGACACCAACGCCTGCCAGTACCAGCTGCTGAAGCTGCTGACCGGGCCCCGGGCCATGTTCACCGCCGTGGGCGACGACGACCAGGCCATCTACGGCTGGCGCGGCGCCGACGTGGAAAACCTGCGGGGCCTGCCGCGGGACTATCCCAACCTGAAGCTGATCATGCTGGAGCAGAACTACCGCTCCACCGCCCGCATCCTGCAGGCCGCCAACAACGTCATCGGCAACAACGAAAAGCTGTTCGAGAAAAAGCTGTGGTCCGACCTGGGCCACGGCGAGGCCATCCGCGGCACCGTCTGCCGCGACAACGAGCACGAGGCCGAGTCGGTGGTGATGAAGCTGCTGGCCGACAAGTTCGAGAAGCGCAGCAAGTTCTCCGACTACGCCATCCTCTACCGCTCCAACCACCAGGCCCGGCTGTTCGAAACCCACCTGCGCAACAACCGGGTGCCCTACGTCATGTCCGGCGGCACCAGCTTCTTCGAGAAGTCCGAGATCAAGGACGTCATCGCCTACCTGCGCCTGCTGGCCAACCAGGACGACGATCCGGCCTTCATCCGCGCCGTCACCACGCCCAAGCGGGGCGTCGGCGGCACCACCCTGGAAGCCCTCGGCACCTATGCCGGCGAACGCCACATCTCCCTCTTCGCCGCCGCCTTCGAGGAAGGCTTCGCCCAGCGCGTCAGCCACCGCCAGCTGGAGCCCCTGCTGCAGTTCTGCGAGTTCATCAACCGGGTCGAGCAGCGGGCCCTGCGGGAGCCCGCCGGCGAAGTGCTGAACGACATGCTCACCGCCATCGGCTACGAGGCCTGGCTCTACGACCACGAGGAGACCCGGGCCGCCGACAGCAAATGGGGCAACGTGCGGGAGTTTTCCCAGTGGCTGGCGGGCAAGGGCGAGAAGGACGAAAAGACCCTCATCGACCTGACCCAGACCATCGCCCTCATCAACATGCTGGACAAGCAGAACGAGGACAGCGAGTTCGACGCGGTGCAGCTGTCCACCCTGCACGCCGCCAAGGGCCTGGAATACAAGAACGTCTTCCTGGTGGGGGTGGAGGAGGGCATCCTGCCCCACAGCAGCTCGGTCGAGTCGGGCACGGTGGAGGAGGAACGGCGCCTGATGTACGTCGGCATCACCCGGGCGCGGCAGCACCTGCACCTCTCCTGGTGCGAGAAGCGCAAGCAGGGCAAGGAAATGTACCCCTGCGAACCCTCCCGCTTCATCGCCGAAATGGGCAACGACCTGCGCATCAGCGGCGGCAAGGCGGCCGCCGAGCCGGACAAGGCCACCAGCAAGGCCCGCTTCGCCAACCTGCGCAACATGCTGGGCAGCGGCGAAAGCTGAGCCCGTCCCATCCCTTTCCCTGTTCCTGCTCTCGGCCGCGTTACACGGCGTTACGGGGAGTTACCGTTCACCTGCAAACCGGAAGTTGGTGCTTGGCGTTATTGCCCTCAAGGGAGCGAAATGGTTTCGCGACCGGAAGGACAAGCCAAATTTCAGGAGATAGAGAAATGACCAAGAACCTCATCGCTGTTGCCCTCTTCGCTGCTTTCGGTACCGCTTTCGCCCAGGCTCCCGCCACGCCGGCCACCCCCGCCACTCCTGCGGCGCCTGCTGCCGCACCGGCCAAGGCTGCGGTGGAAGCACCGAAGGCCGAAGTGAAGGCGGAAGCGAAGGCCGAGGCCAAGCCGGCCGTGAAGCACGGCCATAAGAGGGTGGAGAAGAAGGCCGAGCAGGCCGGCGAGAAGGCTGAAAAGGCCGAGGCCGCCAAGCCCGAAGCGAAGCCTGCCGAACCCGCCAAGAAGTAAGGTTTACGCGGCCAACCCGAAGGCCGCTGCAGCATGAAAAAAGGGCGCCGGATCTTGCGATCCGGCGCCCTTTTTTGCGGGACCGGAAAGCTCCGGTCCGTCGCGGCTTACTTGGACAGGCCGACCAGGTAATCCACCACCTTCTTGAAGTCGTCGTCGCTCAGGCTGGAACCGCCCTTGGGAGGCATGGCGCCCTTGCCGCCGATGGCGTTCTTGTACAGGGTGTCCTTGCCCGCGGCGATGCGGGGAGCCCAGGCAGCCTTGTCGCCGGTCTTGGGAGCGCCGGCGGCGCCGGAAGCGTGACAGGCGGCGCAGACGCCGTTGTAGGTGGCCTTGGGATCGACGGGGCCGGCGGGAGCGGCGGCGCTGGCCACCTGCAGGGCCACCTTGGCCACGGGAGCGATGCGGGCATCGGCGTCTTCGGCGCTGGCGCCGCCGGCGGTGCCCTTGCCCAGCTTGGACAGGGGAACGAGGGCCACCATGAGGACGATCGCAATCGCGATCGACCAGTACATGATGGACTTGCTGGAGTGGTCTTGTTGGTCAGCCATGGGGAAAATTCCTTTTATTTCATGCCGGGGGGAGGGTGCGAGGGGCGAATTATATCCGCAAAGTCAGAGTGATCCCAAGGGCGGGCATGGACGCCCGGGGAAAAACCGGGTATTCTTGCCGTCCCTTTTGCGCCCGTAGCTCAGCTGGATAGAGTACTGCCCTCCGAAGGCAGGGGTCGTGCGTTCGAATCGCGCCGGGCGCGCCAAGTTTCAGAAAATGGACACCTCCGGGTGTCCATTTTCATTTCCGCCGTCCCTTTTCCCTTCCGTCCTGTTTCCGCTCCCGGCATTTCCCGTGGCCGTCCCTATTGCCCGTCCTCCAGGCCGCTGGCGGCGAGGAAGCGCTGCCGTGCGGCTTCCAGCTGGCCTTGGGCCTGGGGCGGCACCAGTTGGCGGCATTCGGCGTAGAAGCGGGACCAGGCCTGGCCCAGGGCGGCCCGGTCCGCCGCCGGCGCGGCAGCGGCAGGGGTGCCGGCAACGGCGCCGTCGGCGGTCTGCAGCACCATGTAGCGGGGTACCACCCGGGTTTCGCCGCCTTCGCCGCGGGCCATCATGGGGCCGGTCTTGACGTAGGTCTGGCCTTCCAGGACGAAACGTCCGCCGAGGGGAATGTCGTTGATCTTCATGGTCGTTCTCCGGGTGCTGCCGGGCAGGTTGGGGAGCCGGCCGGGCGGCCGGGCAACGGGCCGCATTCTAGTCCGCCGGGCGGCCACCGCAAGGGCTGGTTTGGCCGCATCAAAGGCGTATGATGAACTAAGCCATAAGTAATAGGCCAAGCCATCATGACACTCTGCGAACCCCTCCCGTCCCTGGGGGCGCCCGTTGCCAGGCCGCCATTCGAGGAAGCCGGAGCCCGCTTCCGGCCCATCATGGACGCCATGACCGCCCATATCGCCCTGCTCGACGGAGCGGGCACCATCGTGGCGGTGAACGAGGCCTGGAAACGCTTCGCCGACAGCAACTGCGGCCGTTCCCCCGGCTACGGCCTGGGCCTCAACTACCTGCAGCTGCTCGACGGCATGCAGGGCTGCCAGCCCTGCGCCAGGTGCAGTGCCGAAGAGATGGAGCTGGCCCGCCGCATTGCCGGCGGCATCCGGGCCGTGCTCAAGGGGCGGTCGCCCAAGTTCCAGATCGAGTATCCCTGCCACTCGCCCACGGAGCGGCGCTGGTTCCTGCTCACCGTTTCCCCTTTCCCCGACGATGGCGGCCCGATCCGCGCCGTGGTGGCCCACGAGGATTTGACGCCCCTGCGCGCCGCCCAGGAAGCGGCCCTGCACCACAGCGCCCAGCTGGCGGCCTCCTTCAGCCGGACGGTGGATGCCATCGCCCTGGCCATCGAGAAGCGGGACGCCTACACCGCCGGCCACCAGAATCAGGTGGCGACTCTGTGCGAGGCCATCGCCCGCCGCCTGGAGCTTGATGAAGAGCAGCGCCAGGGGCTGCAGCTGGGCGCCCGCATCCACGACATCGGCAAGATCTCCGTCCCCCTCGACATTCTCGGCAAGCCGGGGAAGCTGTCGCCGCCGGAACTGGAAATCATCCGCTACCACCCCCAGGTGGGTTACGAGATCCTGTGCGGCATCGATTTTCCCTGGCCCATCGCCGACATGGTGCACCAGCACCACGAACGGGTGGACGGCAGTGGCTATCCCCAGGGGCTGGCGGGCGAGGACATCTGCCTGGAGGCCCGCATCATTGCCGTGGCCGACGTCTTCGACGCCATCATTTCCCACCGCCCCTACCGGGCCGCCCGTTCCCGGGAAGAGGGGCTGCGGGAGCTTGCCCTGGGCCGCGGCAGCCGTTTCGATGCCCGGGTGGTGGATGCCCTGCTGGCCCACCTGGCGGAGGTGGAGGGCGCCTGACCACCGTGCTGCCATGACCCTCCCGCGCTGCGGCCGGCGTACAATGCCAAACGCCTAGAACCGGGAACAACCCGGCGGGATCAAGGGAGGTGGGATCGTGGTGGCAGGAGCGTACCCCGGCCGGGAGGTGCCCGGACATGTGCCCTGGTGGCAGCGCATTTCCGTGCGCATCGGCGTCGGCGCCATGCTGGTGCTGGTGGCCGCCCTGGTGGTGGTGGGTTGGCTGGTGACCCGGCAGGAGGAGCGCCTCTACGGCGAACAGCACACGGCCCACGCCCACAAGATTTCCAGCCTGGTGGCCGAGGGCCTGGTGCGGCGCATGCTGGCCGGCGGCGGCGCCGCCGCCTGGGACGGCGTCACCCGGGAAGCCTCCACCTACATCGAGACGGCCGGCGTCGGCCGCATTTCCGTGCTGGCCCGCAACGGCAGCGTCAAGGCCAGTACCGACCCGTCCCTGCGCGGCGGCAGCATCGAGGTGGCCGGCAACCCGGCCTGCCCCGGCTGCGACGGCATGGTGCCCGAACAGTTTCCCGTCACCCGGGCGGTGGTGGACGCGGCGGGCCAGCACTGGCTGCGGGTGGTCAGCGCCGTGCCGGCCCGGCCCGAATGCAAGGGCTGCCACCAGGACCCGGGGGAAAAGCTGCGGGGCCTGGTGCTGGTGGATTTCGACCTGACTCCCCTCAATCAGGCTGCCGCCGAGCGGCGCCGCGGCCTGCTGCTGATCGGCCTGGCCTGCGGCCTGGTGTCCCTGGTGCTGATCTACTGGTTATTCCGCCGCTCCGTGCTGGAGCCGGTGGAGGTGCTGGTGGATACGGCCGGGCGCCTGGCCGGCGGCGACCTGCAGGCCCGGGCGCCGGTGGCCGAACGGGGCGAACTGGGCCATCTGGCGGCCCATTTCAACCACATGGTGGACCGCATCGAGGACCAGGTGGCCCGTCTTGAATCCTCCAACCTGGAGTCGGGCCTGCTGTACACCCTGGTGGTGGAGGTCTCCCGCAACATGGAAATGTCGGCGGTGGCCTCCACCGTGGTGCGGGTCCTGGAACAGAAGCTGGCGCCGGCCTTCGTCGCCTTCTTCGCCGAATCGGCCGACGGCACCTGGGTCTGCGCCAGTGACCGCAGCGAGGCCCTGTTCACCGGCGAAGGCGCCCTGGCGCCGGCCCTGCTGGGCCAGGAGCCCCTGGCCCGGGAGGCCCTGGACGGCTTTCCCCTGTCCATGGCCCAGGCGGCGGTGGCCAGCCTGGAACTGCAACTGGGCGTGGGCGGCGGCGCCCTGCATTTCGCCGTGCCCCTGGGCAGCGGCGGCCGCCTCTCCGGCCTCCTGGTGTGCAGCATGGAAGGGGCTTCCCGGGTCCAGGCCGACGAGGAACTGCTGGCCAACCTGGGCGGCCACCTGACCCTGGCGGTGGAAAATTCCCGTAACTACACCGGCGCCGTCACCGATCCCCTGACCCGCTGCCGCAACCGCCGCTACGGCCTGGCCCGGCTCGACGAGGCGGCCTACGCCTCACGCCGCCACGAGATCGAACTGGCGGTGGCCATGCTCGACATCGACCACTTCAAGCGCATCAACGACAGCCACGGCCACCCGGCGGGGGACCAGGTGCTGCGGGAGACGGCGCGGCGACTGATGGACACCATCCGCAAGGCCGACGTGCCGATCCGCTACGGCGGCGAGGAGTTCCTGGTGATCCTGCCCCAGACCCGGGAGGAGGACCTGGCGGCCGTGGGCGAGCGCCTGCGGGCGGCCGTCGGCGCGGCGCCGGTGCGGGTGGTGCTGCCCGGCAACGTGGTGCTGGAGATTGCGGTGAGCGTCAGCGTCGGCCTGGCCAGCTACCGGGGCGAGGGGGACGAGGCCGATGCCCTCATCGCCCGGGCCGACCAGGCCCTGTACCGGGCCAAGGCGGGCGGCCGCAACCGGGTGGAGGTGGTGGGCGGCGACGACGGGGGCCAAGCGTGAATTAGGTCACGATCGTGGCATGGAACCTGCTCTGATTCAGCCACAAGAAAAAGAGTTCGCGGGGGAGGCAGAAGAACTCTTCAGGAGCTGGTTATGACGGCAACAAAACTGGATCGGGATGCTGACCTGGAACTGGTCACCATCTATGAGATCAGCAAGATTCTCACCTCCTCGCTGGACTTCCAGAAGTCGGTGCGGGAGGCGCTCAACGTCATGCTGACCCACCTCCACATGAGGCATGCCATGGTCAGCATGGTGCAGGGCGAAGGAAAACTGCACGTACTTGGTGCAGCCGGGGTGCCTTTTGCCGTCCAGGAAGACATCATCCTCGACGCCGAAAGCGGCATTGTCGGCCAGGTGCTCAAGCACGGCAGCCCCATGGTGGTGCCCGACATCACCGCCGACCCGGTCTTCATCAACCGTACCGGCCGGGACCTGTCCCAGTGCGCCGGGGTGGCCCTCATCGCCGTACCGGTGAAGATCGGCCGCGAGGTGGTGGGCGTGCTCAGCGTGGACCGGCCTCCCGGCGCCTCCAAGCCCGCCAGCTTCGACCGGGACGTGCGCCTGCTGTCCCTGGTGGCCAGCCTGGTGGGCCAGACCTTCAAGCTGCACCAGGCCATTGCCGCCGAGCGGGCCCAGCTGATGCTGGAGACCCACCGCCTGCAGAAGCAGTTGCAGGGCAAGTACGACGTGGAAAACGTCATCGGCCGCTCCAAGCGCATGAAGGAGGTGTTCGCCGACGTGCACCAGGCGGCACCGGGCAACTCCACCATCCTCCTGCGGGGCGAGTCGGGCACCGGCAAGGAGGCCATCGCCCACGCCATCCATTACCTGTCGCCCCGTTCCAAGGGGCCCTTCGTCAAGGTGAACTGTGCCGCCCTGCCGGAGACCCTGCTCGAATCCGAACTCTTCGGCCACGAGAAGGGCGCCTTCACCGGCGCCACCGCCGAGCGCAAGGGCCGCTTCGAGATGGCCGACGGCGGCACCCTGTTCCTGGACGAGATCGGCGACATTTCCTCCTCCTTCCAGGCCAAGCTGCTGCGCGTCCTGCAGGAGCACGAGTTCGAGCGGGTCGGCGGCAACAAGACCCACAAGGCCAACTTCCGCCTGGTGGCCGCCACCAACCGCAACCTGGAGGAAATGGTGCAGAAGGGCGACTTCCGCGCCGACCTCTATTTCCGCCTCAACGTGGTGGCCATCCTGCTGCCGCCCCTGCGGGAGCGCAAGGAGGACATCCCCCTGCTGGTGGACTTCTTCCTTTCCCGCTTCAACCGGGAGAACAACCGCAAGCTGACCATCACGCCCGGTGCGGTGGAGATCCTGCAGCACTGCAACTGGCCGGGCAACGTGCGGGAGCTGGAGAACTGCATCGAGCGGGCCGCCACCATGACCCGGGGCGCCCTCATCCGGGAGTCGGACATGCGCTGCCAGAAAGGCCAGTGCTTCTCCTCCGTGCTGCTCGAATCCTCCGCCTCCCGGGCCTGCCATCCGGTGATGGACATGCCGGGCACCCATCCCGGCGGCCACACCACCTTCCCGGCCCGGGAGCCGATCCAGCCCCAATCCCAGCCGGTTCACTTCCGCGACCCCATTCCGGTGGTGGCGGCGCCGGCCCGGCCGGCCATGCCTGCGGCGGCACCGCCCGACTACGGCGACGACGACCTGGCCGAAGGCAGCGACGCCTTCGTCTCGGAACGGGAACGGCTGATCGAGGCCATGGAACGTTGTGGCTGGGTCCAGGCCAAGGCGGCCCGGCTGCTCAACCTGACGCCGCGGCAGATCGGCTACGCCCTGAAGAAATTCAATATCGAGGTGAAGCGCCTGTAGCTTCCGGCGCACCTCGTCCATAGCGTTCGAGGCGCCGGATCGGCCGGGTGGTTCGCCACCCCGGGCCGGGTCGTTGGCGGAATTCGGGCGGGGCGCGGGGTAGGGTGAGGCTCATCCGGGAGATGCCCGGAGGGCCTTATGGGACGGCGATTCTAGGCCGTGGGTGGCGGACAGGGCCGATGCTCTTCGCCCTTGGGGCAGCCCTCGCCAACATCCTTATCCCCTGTGCCTTCCAGGCCGATCCATTGGGCGATGGCGGTCGTGTCGAAGCCCACCTGTCGCTCCTCACCCACCTGCAACAGGGGGCGGCGGATCAGCAGGGGCTCGGCCAGCAGCAGGGCCAGGGCATCATCCCGGCCCAGGGTTTCGGGCTGCACTTCACCATTCTTGAGGCGGGGAGCGGCCCGGTTGAACCACTCGCTCACCGGCAGGGGCTCGAGGAAGGCCAGCAAGGTGGCTGCCGTCCATGGCTCGCCCAGCAGGTCGCGCACCGTCAGGGTGTGGCCGGCGGCCTGGAGCAGGGCCCGCTGTCGGGCATTGCCGCCGCAGCCGGGCTTTTCGTAGAAGATGACGTGGGCCATGGCCGTTGCCGTCGGAAAGCGTCAAAAAGGGATACGCCACTCCCGGCCGGGAGGCCGGCCCTGGCTTGCACCCGTGGCTGGGAACGGCCGCCGGCGGGAGCGACGTAAGCAAAAGGTCCGCGCCCCGGGGGCAGGGTGCGGACCGAGGAGAGATCAGACGGGGCGGTTCTCGGCCACCTTCACCGGACCCATTTCGGCCAGGGCCTGGGCGTAGGGGATCACCGGCAGCTTGCCGTTGTACTTGGCCGCCGCATCCACCACCGCGTCCACCTTGGCTTCGGCGGAGGCCTTCTTCAGGTCGCTGCGTTCCAGGTAGAGCAGGTCCAGCAGCTCATTCCACACCGTGGCTTCGTCCAGGGGATACACGTTCCAGCTGACGCCGCCCACTTCCACGGCGTACTTCTTGGAGAAGTCCACGTTACCGGCGAAGAGGAAGTACTTCCCGGCGGGCACCAGGGAATCGCCCATCATGGCGACGATGTGATCCAGGTGGGCGAGGGAGTCCACGTGGGCGGCGAAGAACACCAGCTGTTCGCCTTCGGCGGCCAGGATCACCTGGTCGGCCTTGGTGATGGGGGGACGGGCTTCGCCGGCGACACTTTCCGGGAATTCAAGGCCCAGTTCGCCGCGGAAGCCGAAGCGCCCGGCCTTGCCCGTGGGGCCGCTGATGAGGGGGGAGAGCAGTTTGCCGGAGAGTTTGGAGAGTACGGCGTTTTGGGTCATGGCAGCCTCAAGGGATAAGTAGGTTGGATTGAATGACGCCACCACCAGTGCGAGAACTGTGCCAGTGCCGGTCATGCCTTGGAGATGCCCTATCCACGCGGGTTTCGGTGGCACGACGAGGGGCGCTCGGCGTCCCGGGGCATTGTCGGCTTCGATACAGGGGCGTCGTGTCCGCGACAAAGGGTAAAAGCCGACACCTGTTGCCCAAGTGACTGTTTACGCGCAATAAAAATGGAAATTCCGGACCTGGCACATGGGTTGCTCTAGGGGTGTTGCAGGGCCTGCAGCCAAGGGCCCCGAGACAACGAGCCCCAACCCCGATAGGAGCGGACCATGCAGAACCCGAGCGCCCAAACTGGCATGAGCGGCATGAGTGGAACGGCGGCCGGAGCCCCGGCTTCCCGCCGCATCATCCCCATCGCTTCCGCCCACAGCGGCGCCGCGTCCGCCGGTGGCTGCAGCTCCTCCAGCTGCGGCTCCGGCGAAGGTCCGGCCGACATGCCCGCCCACATCTGGGAGAAGGTGAAGGACCACCCCTGCTACAGCAGCGAGGCCCACCACCACTTCGCCCGCATGCACGTGGCAGTGGCCCCGGCCTGCAACATCCAGTGCAACTACTGCAACCGCAAGTACGACTGTGCCAACGAATCCCGCCCCGGCGTGGTGAGCGAGAAGCTGACCCCGGAGATGGCGGGCAAGAAGGTGCTGGCGGTGGCCGCCGAGATTCCCCAGCTTTCCGTGGTCGGCATCGCCGGCCCGGGCGACGCCCTGGCCAATCCGGCCAAGACCTTCAAGACCTTCGAGCTGATCCAGCAGAGCGCGCCGGACATCAAGCTGTGCCTGTCCACCAACGGCCTGGCCCTGCCGGACCACGTGGAGACCATCAAGAAATTCAACGTGGACCACGTCACCATCACCATCAACATGGTGGACCCGGAAGTGGGCCAGCACATCTACCCCTGGATCTTTCACAACCACAAGCGTTACCACGGCCTGGAAGCGGCGAAGATCCTGCACGAGCGGCAGATGCTGGGCCTGGAGATGCTCACCGCCGCCGGCATCCTGGTGAAGGTGAACTCGGTGCTGATCCCCGGCATCAACGACCATCACCTGAAGGAAGTGAACAAGGTGGTGAAGGCCAAGGGCGCCTTCCTGCACAACATCATGCCGCTCATTTCTGACCCGGCCCACGGCACCCACTTCGGCCTCACCGGCCAGCGCGGCCCCACCGCCGCCGAACTGAAGGCCCTGCAGGACGAGTGTGAGGGCGACATGAAGCTGATGCGCCACTGCCGCCAGTGCCGCGCCGACGCCGTCGGCATGCTGGGGGAGGACCGCAGCCAGGAATTCACCAGCGACAAGCTGGACGCCATTGCCGCCACCTACGACCCCACCGCCCGCCAGGCCTACCGGGACTTCGTCGAGAAGGAGCGGGCCGATCAGCGTGCCGCCGAAGCGGAGAAGAAGGCCGGCCTGGCCGGCGCTTCGGAGAAGGCCCTGGTGGCCGTGGCCACCAAGGGCGGCGGCCGCATCAACCAGCACTTCGGCCACGCCAGCGAGTTCCAGGTGTACGAAGTCTCCGCCGCCGGCGCCAAGTTTGTCGGCCATCGCAAGGTGGAGCACTACTGCGCCGGCGGCTACGAGGAAGAGGAGGCCATGCCCTCCATCCTCGACGCCCTCCAGGACTGCGCCGCCGTGCTGGTGGCCAAGATCGGCCACTGCCCCATGAAGGAACTGCAGGCCGCGGGCATTGAGCCGGTGCAGGACTACGCCCACGAATACATCGAAGCCTCGGCCCTGGCCTGGTTCCAGCAGCGTCTGGAGCGGCGCCAGGGCGCCACCAGCCTGGTCGCCTGAGGCCATCCAACCCATCCGTCACCCCCTAAGACAAGGAGCCCATCATGGCCTACAAGATCAACGCCTCCGCCTGTACCGCCTGCGGTGCCTGCGAACAGGAATGTCCCAACGACGCCATCTACGAGAAGAACGGCCTCTTCGCCATCAAGGCCGACGGCTGCACCGAGTGCATCGGTCATTACGACGATCCCCAGTGCATCGCCGCCTGCCCGGCCGACTGCATCGTCGTGGACAAGAGCGTGCCGCGCTATCAGGCCTGAAGGCAGCCACAGAGGACACAGAGGGAAAATCCCTGGGCGCTGTGCCCGAAGGTCAGGCCGGCAGCGCGGGAAGTTGTCGACGTTGCTCTGTGTTCTCTGTGCCCTCTGTGGCTAAACAAAAAAACCCCAACCCCCGGAGGTAAGGATATGTGCGTCAACATCACCCCCCGCGCCGCCAAGTACATGCGCCAGATGGTGCGTTTCGGCGAAGGCTCGGCGTCCGCCGGTTTCCGCCTCTCGGTGAAGCCCGGCGGCTGTTCCGGCTTCGATTCCAGCTTCACAGTGGCCGAGACGCCGACGCCCGGCGACACGGTGATCGAGCAGAACGGGGCCCTCCTGTTCCTCACCGCCGAGAGCTGCAGCCTGCTGCACGGCTACACCATCGACTTCAAGGAAAGCCCCTCGTCCTCCGGCCTTTCCTTCACCAACCCCAACGGCCCCCACGTCTGCGGCTGCGGAGCCGGTGACGGCGCCGCTGCGGGCGGCGTCGGCGTGGTCACCTTCATGAAGCGGGACCAGGCGCCCCAGGGCGCCATGGCTGGCTGCTCCAGCCACAAGGGCTGAGGCCTGGATCATGTCGGCCCGGGACAGCGATGTGGTGGAACTGGATGGCCCGCCCCAGTTCCATTTCGGCGAGAAGGTCGTCGCCCGGAAGTATGTGAAGAACGACGGCACCTATCCTCTCAGGGAAATCGGCGAGGTGCTGGTGCACAAGGGGGACGTGGGCTACGTCACCAGTATCGGCACCTTTCTGCAGCAGTTTTACATCTACGGCGTGGACTTCGTGGACCGGGGCTGCCTGGTCGGCATGAAGGGACGCGAAATCGAATCTTTAGACCAAGTGGGAGAGGGCAACATGAAAATCACCTTGCGCAAGGACAAAAACGGCAACCTGTCGGTCTACGTCCCCAAGAAGGACCTGGAGCAGGACGTGGTGTTCACCGAGAAGGCCACCCTGTGGGGCGGCCAGATCACCCTGGGCAACGGCTGGAAGCTGCAGCTGCCGGAGATGGCGGTGGACACCCCCATGCCCATCACCATCGAAGCCGCCAAGCTGAGCGAGGAGTGAAGACCATGGGCGCCGACAGCACCGACGGTCTGCTCGCCACCGTTGCCGACGGTCTTGGCAGCGGCGCCCTGATTCCCTACCTGGGGGCCGAGGCGGTGCTGCTGGCACCGGCCAATGCTGCCCTGCCCCTGGCGCCGGAGGCTCTCGCCGCCTTCCTCTCCAAGCGGGCCACGGTGCCTTCGCGCATTCGCCGCAACCCCACGGCCACGGCCCAGTACATCGAGAACTTCCGCCATCGCAAGACCCTGCGCAAGCTGATGCTGGAGGCCTTCGCCACCCCGGCCGAAGTGCCCGCCTTCTACCGCCTGCTGGCCCGCCTGGCGCCGCCCATGGTGGTGGACACGGGCTATGACACGGCGCTGGCCGGCGCCTTCGCCGGCAACAGTGATTGGGCCCAGATCCAGGGTGTCAGCCGGGCCGAGGTGCGGGAAGGCTGGTATCTCTGCTACGACGCCGCCGGCGCCCCCCTCCCCGAGGCCGGGGCGGCGGCCTGCCGCACCCTGGTGTACAAGCCCCTGGGCGGCGTGCAGCCGGCAGGCAACTTCATCATCTCCGATTCCGACTTCGTCGAAGTGCTGACGGAGATCGACATCCAGACCCCCATCCCCGAGGCGGTGAAAAGCCGCCGCGCCAGCCGGGGCTTCGTCTTCTTCGGCTGCCGCTTCCGCGACCAGCTGACCCGCACCTACGCGCGCCAGGTGATGAAGCGCTCCGCCGGCCCCCACTTCGCCGTGCTGCCGGCGGCGGAGCTGACCCGCAACGAACTGCGCTTCATCGCCGAGCAGGGCATCACGGTCATCGACCGGCCCCTGGCCGAAGTGGCGGCGGCCCTGGAGGCCGCCCTGGACTGCGCGGTGGCCTGAGCCCCATGCTGCTGGTGCGCTACCGCCTCGGCGGCCGGCCCTCCCTGTGCGGCCTGACCCTGGCGGCGCTGCCGGAGGGGGAGGGCATCCTGGCCATCCTGCACGAGCTGCCGGAGAACCCGGGCGTCTCCATCTCCGTCGCCATCGACCGGGTCATCGCCGCCGCCCTGACCCAGCATCCGGCCCTCCTGGCCGCCGCCCCCTTCCATCGCATCCGCTGGATCGAGCGCTACTACGGCATCGAGGACGGCATCCCGGAAATGCTGGCGGAGACCGTGGCCGACATCAGCCCCGGCCCCGACGGCTGGCAGGTGCGGCCGAAGGACTGCCTGCCCGTGGGCAGCCAGCTGCTGCGCCACATCCGGCGCGAACTGGCGCGCCTGGGCGATGACGCCGAGACGGCGGGCTGCTTCAACATCCATTGAAAAGAAAAGGGCCCCGCCGGGGCCCTGTGTTGTGGCGCCGCTAGCGCCCCCGGCGCAGGGGCTGGAGCAGATGGGAGAGGCCGTTGTGGTCGATCTCCTGCATCAGGGCCAGCAGCCGGCCGATCTCGCCGGGGGGAAAGCCCTCCCGGGCGAACCAGTTGAGGTAGTTGCCCGGCAGGTCGGCGATGAGCGTGCCCTTGTGCTTGCCGAAGGGCATCTCCCGGGTCACCAGCAGTTGCAGGTCCTCCGGCTTCACGCGCCGGCCCGCTTGAGCAGGTGCATGACGATGAAGCTCAGCACCGCCTCGCCGCGCTGGTTGGCCGCCACGTACTTGAGGCGGGCGATGCCCCGGTCCGGCTTGGAGGAAGAGGGCTTCACCTCCAGCACCTCGATTTCCGTATGCAGGGTATCGCCGGGCCGCACCGGCGCCAGCCAGCGCAGTTCGTCGATGCCCGGGGAGCCGATGCTCGAGCGGCTGAAGATGCCACTCTGGATGAACAGGCGGAAAGCCAGGGCCAGGCTCTGGAAACCGCTGGCGATGAGCCCGCCATAGGGCGATTCCGCGGCGGCGTTCACATCCAGATGGAAGGGCTGGGGATCGTAGCGCCAGGCGAAGTCGATGATCTCCGCTTCGGTGAGGGTAACGCCCGGCGTGGTGAAACGCTGACCGGGGGAAAGGTCGTCGAGAAAGAGAGGCGACATGGACGGAGCGGACGGGATGGGGAAGGGCAAAGATACAAAAAAATCCTCCATTTGTCCTTCCTCTCGGCCATCGCCGGCCCAGTTGCCAAGGGACTGACGGGCCGCCCTCCGGCAGCTCTCCGGGCCGGCACGGGAGTGCCCGGGCGACCTCAGGGCGGCTCCGTCTTGTATGCTTGCGCCTGATCAGCATTTCGCCCCTCTTCTGGAAAGGACCCTTCCCTTGGAAGTTTGCATCACCGGCGGCTCCGGTTTCATCGGCAAGCGCCTGACAGCAGCCCTGCTGGCCCGGGGCGACCAGGTTCGCTCCCTGACCCGCAAGAGCGCCGGGGCGACCGGCGCCCCCCAGGGCCTCAGCTTTCACCCCGGGGACCTGACCGATCCCCAGGTGGCGCTGGGCGGATTCCTGGCCGGGGCCCGGGTGCTGTTCCACTGCGCCGGCGAAATCAACGACGCAGCCCGGATGCGCCCCCTCCATGTGGATGGCACGGCCCGTCTGCTGGCGGCCGCCAGGCAGCAGTTTGCCGCCGGCGGCCAGCCCCTGCACTGGGTGCAACTGAGCAGCGTCGGCGCCTACGGGCCCGACCGCCGGCCGGACCGGCGTCAGCCCCGCATCGTGGACGAGGAGACGGCGCCGGCGCCGGTGGGCGAATACGAAGTCACCAAGACCGAGGCCGACCAGCTGGTGCTGGATGCCGCCCGGGAAGGCTGCATCACCTGCACCCTGCTGCGTCCGGCCAACGTCTTCGGCGCCGACATGCCGAACCAGTCCCTCCGCTCCATGATCGCCTTCATCCGCAAGGGCCTGTTTTTCTACATCGGCCCGGACGACGTGGTGGCCACCTACATCCATGTGGATGACGTGGTGGAGACGCTGCTGGCCTGCGGCTTCGATCCCCGGGCCCGGGGCCATGTCTTCAATCTCTCCAACGATTGCGCCTACGGCGATCTGGTCAATGCCATCGCCGATGCCGCAGGGGTCCGCCGTCCCCGCCTGCGCCTCAATGAAACCCTGGTGCGGCGCATTGTCGCCCTGGCCAGCCCCTTCCTGCGCCTGCCCCTGACGCCGGAACGCATCGACGCCATGCGGGTGCGCACCCGCTATCCCGTCACCAAGCTCCAGTCCGTCCTGGGCCTGGCACCCCGGCGGGAGGTGTGCGACGCCATCCGGGAACTGCTGTGAAAGCACCCATTTACTAGGAGTGCTCGCCCCAGCGGTGGCGATATGAAAAAGGCTGCCCGAGGGCAGCCTTTTTTCTCGGGTCGGCCGGCGAATCATTCCCGGTCGGCATGGTGGAGCTTCCCCGCTCTAGAACCCCAGGCTTTCGAGGAAGTTGTCCACTTCCGACTGGGAGCCGAAGGCCTGTTTCTGGTTCTTGTCCGAATCCATGGCCGGGCCGTTGAGGAGGCCGTCCTTGGGCTGCTTGCCTTCGCCGGGGGCGGTGCGGGCGAGCAGGGTGAGGAGCTGGCTTTCCATGTCCTGGGCCAGGTCCACGATTTTCTTGATGACCTGGCCGGTGAGGTCCTGGAATTCCTGGGCCAGGATGATTTCGGTGAGCTGGGCCTTGTTGGCGGCGGCCTCGGCGTCGCTCTGCTGCAGGTAGGCCCGGGTGCGGGCCAGGGTTTCCTGGTAGTCCCGGGAATCCTTGCGCTTGTCGGCCACCCGCTCCCAGTCGGCGAGGAGCTGGCGGGCGCCTTCCTGGGCCCGGTCCTGGGTGGGACTGATGCTGTCCACGGCGTTGAGCACGCGGGAGACGGCCTGTTCGGTCATGGAGAGCACGTAGTTGAGCCGTTCCCGGGCGTCGGGAATGGCGTCCACGGTGCGTTCCAGGGCCTTGTCGTGGCCCAGGGCCTGCAGGGTTTCGTGCAGGTCCCGGGTCATCTTGCCGATTTGTTCGAATACCTGGTGCTGATCGCTGGAGCCGGTGGTCATGGGAAATGCCCTTGGGGGTTGCGCCGTAAGAGATGTAACCATAGCGCATATGGCGCCGGCTGCCGACCCCCGGGAGGGGGGCCCGGGGAGTGGCTCAGGGGGCGGCGCGGCGCTGGGACAGGGCCAGCAGGCCCGCCGCCTGGGCTTCCACGGCTATGCGGGCGTGCCGGTCCAGGCGCCGCAGCCAGCGGAAGGGAATGGCGGCCTCGCCGTAGTGGGCGCCGGCGAGCATGGCGGCCAGGGCGCCGTTGGTGTCCGCGTCGCCTCCCAGGTTCACCGTCTTCACCAGGCAGGCCTCGAAGCTGTCGGTGCTGAAGAAGGCGTGGCAGACGGTTTGCAGGGTATCCACCACATAGCCGGTGGCCCGCTTGGGGTAGGGATCGAAGCGGAAGTTGCGGTGACCGGCCACCAGGGCGTCGGCCAGCTGCCGCGCCCGCTCCTTGCCTTCGCCCCGCAGCAGGGCCCGGGTCATGCAGCCCAGGGTCAGGGTGGCCACGTCGGAGAGGGGATGGTTGTGGGTCAGGTGGGCTTGTTCCAGGCTCCAGCGGGCGAAGGCGTCGTCGTCCCCCAGGGTGGCGATGACCACCGGCAGGTTGCGCATGACGGCGCCGTTGCCGGCGTCGCCGTCGCTGTAGGGGGATTCCAGGGTGCCCTTGTGCATGTAGCGGACGATGCCGCGGCGGCAGGTGTTGCCCACGTCGATGGGCTTGGTCTTCAGCCAGGCGAGGAAGTGTTCGGCGACGCAGGTGAGGTTCCATTCCGGGTGTTCCAGGATGGCGTCGCCCAGGGCCAGGCTCATCTGGGTGTCGTCGGTGATCTGGCCGGGTTTCAGGCGCAGCCAGCCGCCGCCGGTGATGTGTTCGTGCACGCCGTACTGGGCGGCGATCTCGCCGGGGGTGAGGAACTCCACCGTGGCGCCGAGGGCGTCGCCGATGGCAAAGCCCAGGTAGGCGGCCCGCACCCGGTCGAGCAGGGAGCCGGGCGGGGCGGGGGGATGGCGGGGCTGGGTGAGGAACACGGTGCAGGCTCCTTCAGTAGTAGCTCATCTGCACCCGGTAATCGCCGCCGATCACCAGGTATTCGCCTTCGCCCTTGAGCACGGGGCCGGGCATGAGGCCGTTGAAGAAGAGGATCTTCACCAGGGGCACCTGCACTTCCAGGATGGTGTCGCCGAACTGGTCGGCCACCTCCCGGTCGTCGGTGAAGGAGATCAGGTTGTTCTGCCGCACGATGGCTTCCCGCCGCGACAGGGTGCTGACCACGTAGTGTTCGGAGAGGTCGTTCACGCCCCGGTAGAGGGTCAGGTGGCGGCGGCTGGGAAAGATGTAGCGGGTCAGCATCCACTGGCAGTACTCGTAGAGCAGGTCCAGCTGCAGCTGGATGGAGTTGTTGTGGAAGCGGGCGCACATCTTTTCTTCCACATAGGTCATCCAGGCCCGGGAGGGATAGCGGCCCAGGGGCTCCTTGTGGAAGGTGGGCAACAGGCCGAAGCGGCTTTCCACCCAGCCCTTGAGCACCGCCCCTTCCGGGTTGTTGGCATCGAAACCCCAGCCCTGCAGCAGGCGCCGGTAGCTGGAGCGGAAGAGACGGGGGCCGGGGCGCGGTGCCCCGTCGTCCCGGGGCCGTCGCTCCGGCCCCTCGTTCACCCCGAACACCGCCGCCATGTATTTCTGGAAGGCGTCCATGGCCTCCTCGGCACAGGTGGAATCCTCCAGCATGCGGAAGAGGGCCGGGCTGGTCTCCCGCACGCCGCTGATGTGCAGGCGCAGGGGGTGCTCGTTGAAGGCGGGGCTGGCGAGGAGGCCCGAGGGCACGCCCACCAGGTTGGTGCTGTGGCCGGGGGGCGGCGGGGCGAGGGGGACGGTGGGCAGGTCGGGCTTCATGCCCGGCACATAAGCAACATCTATTCCCCGTTCTGGCGCACCCGGCCGGCGAGGGCGGCGGCCTGGGCGATGCCCGGCCGGGGAGGCTGGAGGGACGGACCTCCCGGCCGTGGGGTGGCGGCGAGGTCCATCCGGCGCGCCTCCTGGCGCGGTCCGCTTTTGGGGGCGTCGTCCGGGGCCGGGGAATGCGGTCTTTACGACAGGGGCGGGGGCCTTTGTCGTGTTCGCAACATGGCCCCAAGGGTCCGGTGCAAAACACATTTTCCAGTCGTATCAGGGCATTGCGGCGCAAACGAGGACCTGGCACGGCCCTTGCCATAGTAGGTCAAGCCTGGCACCGCCGGGATTGATTTTGTGACTTCAACCATCGAGGGGAAATGAAATGAGTGCATTGCGTCAAATCGCCTTCTACGGCAAGGGTGGCATCGGCAAATCCACCACCTCCCAAAACACCCTGGCGGCCCTGGCTGAAATGGGCCAAAAGATCCTCATCGTCGGCTGCGACCCGAAGGCCGACTCCACCCGTCTGATCCTGCACGCCAAGGCCCAGGACACCGTGCTCTCCCTGGCGGCCGACGCCGGCTCCGTGGAAGACCTGGAACTGGAAGACGTGCTGAAGGTGGGTTACCGCGACATCCGCTGCGTTGAATCCGGCGGTCCGGAACCCGGCGTCGGCTGCGCCGGCCGCGGCGTTATCACCGCCATCAACTTCCTCGAAGAGAACGGCGCCTACGACGGCGTGGACTACGTTTCCTACGACGTGCTGGGCGACGTGGTGTGTGGCGGCTTCGCCATGCCCATCCGCGAGAACAAGGCCCAGGAAATCTACATCGTCATGTCCGGCGAAATGATGGCCATGTACGCCGCCAACAACATCTCCAAGGGCATCCTGAAGTACGCCAATGCCGGCGGCGTGCGTCTGGGCGGTCTGATCTGCAACGAGCGCAAGACCGACAAGGAATACGAGCTGGCCGACGCCCTGGCCAAGAAGCTCGGCACCAAGCTGATCCACTTCGTCCCCCGCGACAACGTGGTGCAGCACGCCGAACTGCGCCGCATGACCGTGCTGGAGTACGACCCCGAGTCCAAGCAGGCCGGCGAATACCGCGCCCTGGCCCAGAAGGTCCATGCCAATGCCGGCAACGGCGTGATCCCCACCCCCATCTCCATGGACGAGCTGGAAGACCTGCTGCTCGAGTTCGGCATCATGAGCAAGGAAGACGAGTCCATCGTCGGCAAGTCCAAGAGCGCCGCTTAAGGATCACCGGCGCGGAAACCGGCAGGGCTCCCTCCGGAGCGGCCGGGTTCCGCTGAGCGAATACGCAATTTAGGAGAATCACATGAGTGCGGTACTCGACGACAAAACGCGCAACCAGGCGCTGATCCAGGAGGTGCTCGAAGCCTACCCGGAGAAGGCCGCCAAGAAGCGCGCCAAGCACCTCAACGTGTACGAAGAGGGCAAGCCCGACTGCGGCGTGAAGTCCAACATCAAGTCCCTGCCCGGCGTCATGACCATCCGCGGTTGTGCCTATGCCGGCTCCAAGGGCGTGGTGTGGGGCCCGATCAAGGACATGGTGCACATCTCCCACGGTCCCGTGGGCTGCGGCCAGTACTCCTGGGGCACCCGTCGCAACTACGCCTCCGGCACCGTCGGCGTGGACAACTTCACCGTCCTGCAGGTCACCTCCGACTTCCAGGAGAAGGACATCGTCTTCGGCGGCGACAAGAAGCTGGACAAGGTGATCGACGAGATCACGGAAATCTTCCCCCTGGCCCGCGGCATCTCCATCCAGTCCGAATGTCCCATCGGCCTCATCGGTGACGACATCGAGGCCGTGGCCAAGAAGAAGACCAAGGAAATCTCCAAGACCATCGTGCCGGTGCGTTGCGAAGGCTTCCGCGGCGTCTCCCAGTCCCTGGGCCACCACATCGCCAACGACATGGTGCGCGACTGGGTCCTGGACAAGGCCGACAACAAGGGCTTCGAATCCACCCCCTACGACGTCACCATCATCGGCGACTACAACATCGGCGGCGACGCCTGGTCCTCCCGCATCCTGCTGGAAGAGATGGGCCTGCGCGTGATCGCCCAGTGGTCCGGCGACGGCACCCTGGCGGAAATGGAAAAGACCCCCAAGGCCAAGCTCAACCTGCTGCACTGCTACCGTTCCATGAACTACATCAGCCGGCACATGGAAGAGAAGTACGGCATTCCCTGGGTCGAGTACAACTTCTTCGGCCCCTCCAAGATCGCTGCCTCCCTGCGGGAAATCGCTTCCCACTTCGACGACACGATCAAGGAAAACGCCGAGAAGGTCATCGCCAAGTACCAGGCCATGGTGGACGGCATCATCGCCAAGTACAAGCCGCGCCTGACGGGCAAGAAGGTCATGCTGTACGTGGGCGGCCTGCGCCCCCGTCACGTGGTCGGCGCCTATGAGGACCTGGGCATGGAAGTGGTCGGTGCCGGTTACGAATTCGCCCACGGCGACGACTACCAGCGCACCACCCACTACGTCAAAGACGGCACCCTGATCTACGACGACGTGACCGGCTTCGAGTTCGAGAAGTTCGCCGAAAAGATCCGTCCCGACCTGGTGGGTTCCGGCGTCAAGGAAAAGTACATCTTCCAGAAGATGGGCATCCCCTTCCGCCAGATGCACTCCTGGGACTACTCCGGCCCGTATCACGGCTACGACGGCTTCGCCATCTTCGCCCGCGACATGGACATGGCCATCAACAGCCCGGTCTGGAGCATGACCAAGGCCCCCTGGAAGAAGTAAGCCCAGGCCGCCTGCAAGTACGAAGTCCGTCTCCCATGCCTGCTGCCGGTCGGCAGAGGGTTAGGGGGGCCGGAAACTTGAAGCGCTGTCGGTGCGGGGATGACCGCCCGGCGCGTAAAAAGGAGATTCAAAATGCCGCAATCCGCTGAGAAAGTGCTCGACCACAACGAGCTGTTCAAACAGCCCGAATACCAGGACCTGATGGCCCGCAAGAAGCAGTTCGAGGACTGCGCTTCCGCCGACAAGGTCAAGGAAGTCGAGGCCTTCACCAAGTCCTGGGAATACCGGGAAATCAACTTCAAGCGCGAAGCCCTGACCGTCAATCCGGCCAAGGCCTGCCAGCCCCTGGGTGCCGTCCTCTGCGCCTCCGGCTTCGAAGGCACCCTGCCCTATGTGCATGGTTCCCAAGGCTGCGTCGCCTACTTCCGTTCCCACCTGAACCGTCACTTCAAGGAGCCTTCCTCCTGCGTCTCCGACTCCATGACGGAAGACGCGGCCGTGTTCGGCGGCCTGAACAACATGATCGACGGCCTGGCCAACGCCCACGCGCTGTACAAGCCGAAGATGATCGCCGTCTCCACCACCTGCATGGCCGAGGTGATCGGCGACGACCTGGACGGCTTCATCAAGAACGCCAAGCAGAAGGGCTCCATCCCGGAAGACTTCCGCGTGCCCTTCGCCCACACCCCGTCCTTTGTCGGCAGCCACATCACCGGCTACGACAACATGCTCAAGGGTGTCCTGAGCAACCTGTGGGCCGGCCAGGAACGCAAGGAAGGCGCCGCCATCAACGTGAACGGCGGCTTCGACGGCTACTGCGTCGGCAACAACCGGGAAATCAAGCGCCTGCTGGGCCTGATGGGTGTGGATTTCACCGTCCTCTCCGATCCCTCCGACGTCTTCGATACCCCGGCCGACGGCGAATTCCGCATGTACGACGGTGGCACCAAGATCGACGACGGCATCGCCGCCGTCAATGCCAAGGCCACCTTCCTGCTGCAGGGCTTCTCCACGGCCAAGACCGGCGAGTTCATCAAGGAAAAGGGCCAGGAAGTCGTCGCCTTCCACAACCCGGTGGGCGTCACCGCCACCGATGCCTTCCTCATGGAAGTCTCCCGCGTCACCGGCAAGGCCATCCCGGCCGAGCTGGAAAAGGAACGGGGCCGTCTGGTGGACGCCATCGCCGACTCCCAGGCCTACCTGCACGGCAAGAGCTTCTCCCTGTTCGGCGACCCCGACATGGTCTACGGCCTGGTCAGCTTCCTCCTGGAAGTCGGCGCCGAGCCCAAGCACATCGTGGTCACCAATTCCACCAAGGACTTCGAGACCAAGCTCGGCGCCCTGCTGGAAGCCAGCCCCTTCGGCAAGGAAGCCAAGATCTATGCCGGCAAGGACCTGTGGCACATGCGTTCCCTGCTCGCCACCGAGCCTTCCGACTTCCTCATCGGCTCCTCCTACGGCAAGTTCCTGGAGCGTGACACGGGTGTGCCCCTGATCCGGATCGGCTTCCCGATCTTCGACCGGCACCACCACCATCGCTTCCCCATCTGGGGTTACCAGGGCGGCCTCAACGTGCTCGTGAAGATCCTCGACAAGATCTTCGACGTGCTCGACAAGGATCCGAAGGGCACCAGTTTCGACGTCGTGCGGTGACGATCTGCCCGCCCGTCCATCAGGTCTTCGATGGCGGGCGGGATTTTTTTTACAGGAGTGATTCAATGCCGAACGTGACGTTTTCCTCCCCCAAGCAGAAGAAGGACGTGACCGTGTATGCCGTGGCCGGCAACCGTTCCACCATCCTCGGCCTGGCCAAGGAACACAAGATCCCCGTGGATTTCGAGTGCCAGGACGGCAACTGCGGCTCCTGCGCCGTGGAAGTGCTGCACCTGGGCAACAAGCAGCCCATGGCCGCCCACCTGACGGAAAAGGAAAAGACCGCCCTGGTGCTGGCCGGCAAGGTCAAGCAGGCCGAGCTGGACGAACTGGTGGTGAAGGACCTGGCCCCGGGCTGGCGCCTGGCCTGCCAGTACATGCTGCTGGACGAGGACATCGCGGTCAAATTCTGAGCGCCGGTCCGCCGACTCTCCCGTGCGACGGGGAGCGAAGGCGGGTCGTGACAGCAAAGCTTGCACGGTTTCGTCGCACCGGTACGGGGGTGTAACTCTCCCAGCTTCCGTACCTCCCCAACAGAGAAACAATCAAAAGAGAAAACCGGCCCGGGGCGACCCGGAGCCGGTTTTTCATTGATACGCCGCCGACACCCGGCGGGCCGGGGTTGGCGGACCGGAAATGTC
Organism: Azospira oryzae; assembly: GCF_004217225.1. Lineage (GTDB taxonomy): Bacteria > Pseudomonadota > Gammaproteobacteria > Burkholderiales > Rhodocyclaceae > Azospira > Azospira oryzae. Next base: position 370,736 of record NZ_SHKM01000002.1, on the reverse strand, counting down.
AGGATTCCTGCAGTAGCCGGTCGATGGCACCAGCCTCCGGCAGGCTGCCGCTGTGGACCACCCGGCCCTCGATCACCAGGGCCGGCGTCGCCATGACGCCGTAGCCGATGATGCGGGCCATGTCCTCGACCTTCTCCAGATTGATGGCGGTGCCGGTACGCACGGCCGCCTGTTCCACCATGGCCACCAGGGTCTTGCATTTGGCACAGCCCGTGCCCAGGACTTTCACTTCTTTCATCATGCTTCCTTATAGAACGGCGTTGAAGACGTAACCGACGAGGAGTATCCCCAGGGCCACCACGCCGGCGAAAGTGGCGATCAGGCGGGGCTTGAGGGCCTTGCGCAGAATGATCATCTCCGGCGCCGAAAGGGCGATGACGCTCATCATGAAGGCCAGGACCGTGCCCAGGGCCGCGCCCTTGCCGATGAGGGCCTCCACCACCGGGATGATGCCGGCCGCGTTGGTGTACATGGGCACGCCGAGCACGACTGCCGCCGGCACCGCCCACCACACGTCCTTGCCCATGAAGGAGGCCATGAAGTCCTCCGGCACGTAGCCGTGGATGCCCGCGCCCAGGGCGATGCCGGCCACCACGTAGGGCCACACCTTGGCGACGATGTCCCGCACATGGTCCAGGCCGGCGCGGCCCCGCTGCACCCAGCTCATGCCGCCGCCGGCAAAGCTGGCGGGGGCGCCCGCCTGGATCGCCTGCACCCAGTCTTCCAGGTGGGCCTCCATCTTCAGGTGGCCGATCACCAGTCCGGCCAGGATGGCGACCAGCAGTCCCAGTCCCAGGTAGAGCAGGGCCACCTGCCAGCCGAACATGCCGAAGAGCAGGGCCAGGGCCACCTCGTTGATCATGGGGGCGGCGATGAGGAACGAAAAGGTCACTCCCAGGGGCACGCCCGCCGAGAGGAAACCGATGAAAAAGGGCACGGCGGAGCAGGAGCAGAAGGGCGTGACGATGCCCAGGCAGGCCGCCAGGACGTTGCCCACCCCGGTGCGCCTGCCGGAGAGCAGGGCGCGGGTGCGCTCCGGTGCGAAGAAGGTCTGGATCACGCCCATCAGGAAGACGATGCCGGTCAGCAGCAGCAGGACCTTGGGCGTGTCATAGACGAAGAAGTGCAGGGCTTCGCCCAGGGCCGTCTGACGGCTCTGTCCCAGGGCGGCAACGACGAAATCGGCCATGGCCGTCAGATTGCCGTAGAGCCAGAACCAAAGTCCGGCGGCTGCCGCCGTGCCGCATAGCCAGCGCCATCCCAGGCCCCTTGCCGGGGCCGCCGTGTTCATTTCCACATTCATCTTCACTCCTGTTCGCGAAAGGCGGTGTTGGCCCCGGCCGTGGCAGGCAACGGGGCATCTCGCACAGAAGACGAAGCAGGGGCAAAAAGGATGCAGCTAGTCCCGGGGAAGGAGGGGCGGCCGGGGCACGAAGCAGCAGACCTGGCCTTCGCCGTCGAAACGCACCTGGCAGGCCTGCACCAGGCGGGCCCGCAGCCGGCGGCGGGCCCTTTGCACGCGGGACTTGGCCGCGGCCAGGGAGAGTCCCTGGCGCTGGGCGAACTCCTGCTGGCTCAGGCCTTCGATGTCGCACAGGCGGATGGCCTCCCGGTCGGCCTCCGCCAGTTCGCCGAGAACCCGGGGCAGGCAGTCGGCCAGCCTGTCCACCGGGGGGACTTCGGGGATCTCGGCGGCGGGCCAGTCTTCGTCCAGGGGCAGTTGCTGCCGCTGCAGGCGGAAGCGGTCGATCAGCAGGTTGCGGGCCACCTGGAACAGCCAGGCCCGGGGATTTTCCACCCCGCACAGGGCATCGGGTTGCCGCAGCGCCCGCAGGAATACCTCCTGGAGCAGGTCCCGGGCCTCCTCCCGGTCGGGCAGGCGGGCGGCGATGAACCGCATCAGTTCCGCCTCGTGGGCTTTCCAGGCTGCATCGACGCACTTCATGGGATTCATTCGGGGCATGGGGAGCGCAACAGCTTACACGTTTGCCCCGGCCCGGCTGCAGTCCGCCGGGCGCTCCCTGCCCCCTGTTTGACCGAAATCAAGGGGTTGCGCGGGGGCGGGGCTATACTCCCGGCTTCCCCGGATTCCCCATTTTTGCCATGTCGAACAATCCCTTGCCCGAACTGGTCTGCCCCGCCGGCAGCCTGCCGGCGCTCAAAGCCGCCGTCGATAACGGCGCCGACACCGTCTACCTGGGCTTCAAGAACGACACCAACGCCCGCAACTTCGCCGGCCTCAATTTCGATGAGAAGACCATGGCCGAAGGGCTGCATTACGCCCAGAGCCGCGGCAAGGAAGTGCTGCTGGCCCTCAATACCTATGCCCAGCCCGGCCGCGTGCAGGCCTGGCGGGAGGCGGTGGACGTGGCCGCCGGCCTCGGCGTGGACGCCCTGATCCTGGCCGACGTGGGCCTGCTGGCCTATGCCCGGGAGAAATATCCGGACCTCAACCTGCACCTCTCCGTGCAGGGTTCCGCCACCAATTACGAGGCGGTCAATTTCTGCCACAAGGAATTCGGCATCCGCCGCGCCGTGCTGCCCCGGGTGCTGACCCTGGCCCAGGTGGAGCACGTCATCAAGAACACCCCGGTGGAGATCGAGGTCTTTGGCTTCGGCAGCCTCTGCGTCATGAACGAGGGCCGCTGCTGGCTCTCTTCCTACGCCTGCGGCGAATCCCCCAACACCGTCGGCGCCTGTTCCCCGGCCAAGTACGTGCGCTGGGAAAAGAATCCGGGCCGCATGGACGCCCGCCTCAACGGCATCCTCATCGACAGCTACGGCGACCAGGAAAACGCCGGCTACCCGACCCTGTGCAAGGGCCGCTTCGAAGTCCAGGGCGAGACCTACTACGCCCTGGAGGAACCCACCTCCCTCAACGTCCTCTCGGTGCTGCCGGAGATCGTCAAGATCGGCGTCCGCGCCATCAAGGTCGAAGGCCGCCAGCGCAGCCCGGCCTACGTCACCCAGGTCACCCGCACCCTGCGCGCCGCCCTGGACAGCCTCAAGGACGGCAACGACCGCTACAGCGTCAAGCCTTCCTGGCAGGCCGAACTGACCAAGGTTTCCGAGGGCCACCAGGCCACCCTGGGCGCCTACAACCGGCCCTGGCGCTGAGAGAGGAAAGCACGAACATGACCATGAAACTCTCCCTCGGCCCCCTGCTGTGGTTCTGGCCCAAGCAGGAAGTGATGAATTTCTACGCCTCCATGCTGGAGACGCCCCTGGACCGCATCTACCTGGGTGAAGTGGTGTGCTCCCGCCGCCAGCAGCTGCGCACCAGCGACTGGATCGGCCTGGCCAGGGACCTGGCCGAATCGGGCAAGGAAGTGGTGATCTCGGCCCAGGCCCTGCTGGAATCGGAAAGCGACCTGAAGGCCCTGCGCCGTCTGGTGGAGGAGGGCAACTGCTCCCTCGAGGCCAACGACCTGGGCGCCGTCAGCCTGGCCCGGGAAAAGCAGCTGCCCTTCGTCTGCGGTCCCCACCTCAACATCTACAACGAATCGGCCCTGGCCTACTTCGCCGGCCTCGGCGCCAAGCGCTGGGTGCCGCCCCTTGAGGCGACCCGGGAACTGGTGCAGACCCTGCACCAGGCGCGTCCGGCAGGCATGGAGACGGAAGTCTTCGCCTTCGGCAAGATTCCCCTGGCCTTCTCCGCCCGCTGCTTCACCGCCCGGCACTACAACCTGAACAAGGACGACTGCCAGTTCAAGTGCCTGGACCACAGCGAGGGCCTGACCCTGCTGACCCGGGAAAAGCAGCCCTTCCTGGTCATCAACGGCATCCAGACTATGTCGGCCCAGACCTACAGCCTGCTGCACCTGATGCCCGAACTGTCGCAGATGGGCATCGACGCCGTGCGCATCAGCCCCCAACCGGCGCATACTGCCGCCATCGTCGCCGCCTTCGAGCGCGCCCGCCGCGGCGAAGAGGTGGCGGAACAGCCGCAGTGGGCCGAGCACGGCCTGTGCGACGGCTACTGGTTCGGCCGCGCCGGCATCGACCTGGCAGCGGCGGCCACCACCGAACTGCATGCAGGAGCCTGACATGAGCCACTTCACCATTCCCACCTTCAAGCTGCCCGAGTTCGTCGCCAAGATCGGCGCCCACCTGCCCCAGTGGCCCCACGCCCTGGCCCTGGTCTCCGGCCTCAACACCGCGGCCAAGCTGAAGCTGCTGCCGGAAGACAGCCTGCAGAGCCTGGCGGGCAAGACCTTCCTGGTGGCGGTGAACGACACCGGCGGCGAAGCCCGCTTCACCTACGCCAACGGCTGGTTCCGTCCCGTCTTCGGCGCCGCCGGCGAGCCCGACCTGACCTTCCGCGCCGACCTCTCCGCCTACCTGCAGCTGGTCAGCCGCCAGGAGGACCCGGACACCCTGTTCTTCAATCGCCAGCTCTCCATCGAAGGCGACACCGAACTGGGCCTGGTGGTGAAGAACATGCTCGACGCCATCGAGTGGCCCCCCAGCGTCGGCCGCATTCCCGGCCTGGAGCGGCTTTCCGCCCTGGTGGCCACCCTGCCCGGCAGAAGCCACCACGCTTGAATCTTCAGCCTGCCATGTCCAGGAGCGAGGATTGACGCCGCTCATGGCCTAGGCAACCCCAAGATGCCCGTCCCGCCTTATTGGCAGACGGGCATTGTCGTTAACATCATTACAAACGCATTTCATCGGCGTGACACATTGGGCCGTTAACCTGAAAAAAGTCACACTTTTTCGGACCGGACTCCATGAAAGCGCTCTTCGCCCCTGCCGCCTGGCTGGTTGGCCGCCTCTCCTACCGCCAGAAGCTCCTGGCCACCGGCGCCCTGTTCGCCCTGCCCCTGATCCTCCTCGGCGGCCTGCTGCTGGCGGACCGCCAGAGCGCCCTGGCCGAGCTGGAGCAGGAGCGGGCCGGGCTGGCCCTGCAGCTGCCGGCCCTGGAACTGATGCTGGCGCTGCATGATCTGCACGGCGCCTTCCAGGGCGCCGCCGCCGGCGAGGCGGATTTCCAGCAGCGTCTGCCCCAGCGCAAGGCCGCCGTGGAACAGGCCCTGGCCCGGGTCGGCAAGCTGGCCCAGGAACAGGCCGGCGCCCTCGGTCCCGCCCCGGCCTGGGCCGACCTGCAGGGCCGCTGGCAGGCGGTGGCGGCCCTGCGCCCGGAAGACGAGGCGGACGGCGGTCTCGAGGCCTATCTGGAACTGTCCCAGCTGAGCCGCCAGTGGCTCGGCCAGATCTCCGACGGCAGCCGCCTGCGCCGGGACGGCGACGTGGCCGCCGCCGCCCTGGTGGACACCCTCTCGGTGAAGCTGCCGCTGCTGGTGGAAAGCCTGGGCCTGGCCCGGGATGCGGGCCTCGGCGCGGTGGCGCGCAAGCGCCTCAAGTCGGGCCTGCGCAACCGGCTGACGGTGGTGCGCGGCGGCCTGGAGCCCCTCATCGGCTGGACCCTGGAGAACGTGGACAAGGCCGCCCAGCTGCGGCCCGGGCTGAAGGCCGGCCTGGAAGGCCCGGCGGGCAATGTCGGCACCGCCTCCCTGGGCCTGCAGGAAGTGCTCACCACCAAGGTCATCGACACCACCGACTTCGACATCGGCGCCGCCGAATACGCCGCCCGGGGCGACGTGGCCATGGCCGCCGTGCTGGACCTGGCCCGGGCCCTGACCCCGGCCATCGACGGTCTCCTGGCGGAGCGCCAGGGCAGGCTGCTGCTGGTGCGCAACCTGGTGCTGGGGGGGCTCGCCCTGCTGCTGCTGGTGATCGTCTACGGCTTTACCGGCGCCTACATCTCCATCATGCGCGGCATCCACAGCCTGCGCGGCGCCGCCGCCGTGATGGCCGGCGGCGACCTGCGGGCCCGGGTGGAGCTGGTCTCCGGCGACGAGGTGGCCGAGGCCGGGCACAGCTTCAACCACATGGCGGAAACCTTCGCCGGCCTCATCCGCGGCAACGGCCAGGCGGCCCGCGCCGTGGTGGAGGCCAGCGACAACCTGGCCCGGGCCAGCCAGCAGGTGGAACACGCCTCCGGCCGCCAGAGCGAGGCCGCCGCCCGCACCGCGGCGGCGGTGCAGCAGATGAGCGTCAGCGTCGCCGAAGTGGCGGAACACGCCCGGGAGACGGCGCGCATGACCGAGGAGGCGGACGCCGCCGCCGGCCGCGGCGCCGTCCAGGCCGAGGCCGCCGCCGCCGACATGGCCGGCGTGGTCAGCGGCGTGCGCGAGAGCGTGCAGCTGATCCAGAGCCTGGAGGAGCGCAGCCGGGAAATCGGCAAGGTGGTGCAGACCATCCAGGAGATCGCCGACCAGACCAACCTGCTGGCCCTCAACGCCGCCATCGAGGCGGCCCGGGCCGGCGAGCACGGCCGCGGCTTTTCCGTGGTGGCCGACGAGGTGCGCAAGCTGGCCGACCGCACCGGAGTCTCGACCCGGGAGATCGGCAGCACCATCAGCGCCATCCAGCAGGACATCCACCAGGCCGTGGCCGGCATGGACGACAACAGCGCCCGGGTGGACGGCAGCACCCGCCGGGTGGAGGAGCTGTCCCGCAGCCTGGCGGAAATCCGCCATGCCGTGGGCCGTTCCGCCGAACACGTGCGCGACATCGTGGATGCCACTGCCGGCCAGCGCGACGCCAGCACCGAGATCGCCCGCAACATCCAGGAGATCGCCGACATGGCCGAGGAGAACCACGCCGCCATCCGCGCCTCCAGCCAGGCCGTGGCCGAGCTGGGCACCCTGGCCGTGGGCCTGACCGACTCGGTTGCCGGGCTGGTCACCGACTGAGGCTTGCGGCAACGGGTCGCGGGGAACCCCCGGCCCCTTTTGCTATTCTTAGGAACAGGTGCCGCCGGCCGGCGGCGCCGTTTCTGCGGGAGGGCATCATGGGCATGTTGCATCGTCTGCCGGGCAGCCGGCGGGAAGCCTCGGGCTTCGAATGGACCCTGCTGCGCAAGCTGCCCCGCATCGCCCTCATCGGCACCCTGCTGCCGGCCCTGGCCGCCCTGGCCATGCGCCTGGTGCCCCTGGAAGGCTCCCTGGCCCAGGTGGAGAAGCAGTTGCAGACGGCCGACATCCTGGCCATCAGCGTCGTCGTCCTGCACTGGACCCTGGTGTTCACCCTGGCCATCGCCTGCATCATCGTGGTCCTGATGAAGGGCCACGGCTACGTGGCCGACGCCTACGAACTCAACGATGCCGAGCAGCCGGCCCGGGACTAGCCGCCCGGCGCCGTTTCCCTTTCATCTCTTCCTTGTAGCGGCGCGGCGCCGGCCTCAGCCCGAGGCCAGGCGGTGGGCCTGGCGCGTCGTTTCCGGCAGCCGGTAGCGGGGCGTGCAGGCCAGCACCAGCTCGATGGCGGTGGCCAGGCTGACCCGGTGGCCGATGGAGATATACAGGGGCAGGCAGCCGCGGCGGCTGCGCAGCACGGCGCCGATCACTTCGCTGCCGCCCCGCCTGTCCCACAGGGGCACCCAGTCCCCCTTCTCCGGCCCCACGGCCTCGTGCCAGCCGGTGAGCCGGCTTTTGCCGACGCCGATGCTGGGCACATCAAGCAGCACTCCCAGGTGGCTGGCGATGCCCAGCCGGCGCGGGTGGGCGATGCCCTGACCGTCGCACAGGAGGAGGTCCGGTAGGGCCTCCAGTTGCCCCAGGGCCGCCAGCACCCCCGGCCCTTCGCGGAAGGAGAGCAGACCGGGCACATAGGGAAAGGTGGTGGGCACCCGGGCCACCGCCTGGGCCGCCGGCGTCAGGGCGGGGAAGTCGAGCACCGCCACGGCGGCCCGGGTGACGGCGCCGCCGTCCTCGAAGCCCACGTCCACCCCGGCCACCCGTCGCAGGGGGCCGAGCCGGTCCTGCCGTTCCACCCGGGCTGCCAGTTCCAGCTGCAGCGCCCGGGCCTGGGCCGGGCTCAGGTTCCACGGGTGCATGGGCGCAGCCTAGGGCCGGGCCACCAGCAGGGGCACCCGCATTTCCGCCGGGCTGAGGCCGCCGTGGTGGCCGATCAGGGTGTAGGGCGTCTCCCCGGGCAGGGTGTCGTGGATGACCCAGTCGTCGGCCATGAGCAGGGCGTAGTCGCCGATGCGGGCCGCCAGTTCCGGGTGGCAGGGGCCGGGCCCGAACCAGCCTTCGGCCAGCAGCTGTTCCCGGGGCACGGCCCGGGCCGCATGGGTCAGGTGCTGGCGCACGTAGGCCTCGAACACGGGGGCCTTGCCCGGCTTCAGGTAGCACCAGGCAGCCCGTCGTTCGCCGCAGAGGGGCAGGGCCAGGCATTCGGCCAGCAGGGGATGGTCGGCCAGGGCGATCTGCCGCTCCGGCGGGCAGTCGATGAAGCCGTGGTCGGCGGTGACCAGGACCAGGGTGTCGCTGCCCCGGATCTGCTCGAGCCAGGCGCAGAAGGCCGTGGCGAAGGCATCCACGGCGGCCAGGGCCTGGGGACTGCGGCAGCCGTGTTCGTGGGCGGCGCTGTCGTAGTCGGGCCAGTAGCCGTAGACGAACTTGCGGCCGGCCTTGGCGGTGAGCTGCCCGAGGGCGGCGAAGAGGCCGTCGAGCCCGTGGTAGGGCTGCTTCACGGCGCCCCGGCTGTGGTAACGGTTGAAGGGGCTGTCGGCGATGAAATGGGGCGACACCACGTAGCTGGTGCGGTCCATGGACTGGTACAGGGTGTCGTGCCGGAACAGGCGCTGGGGCAGCTCGGCCCGGGGCGGCAGGGGCTCCGCCAGGGGCGCGCCGGGACGGGCGCTGAGGGGCAGGATGGCGAGCAGGGCGCCTACTTCCCGCAGCCACATGTGCCAGCCGGTGAGGCCGTGCCGGCTGGGAGGCAGGCCGGTCATGAAGGTGGGAATGGCGGCGGCGGTGGTGCTGGGAAAGACCGAGGTGAGATGGCCGCGCAGATAGGGGGCCAGGGGCCCGGGGCGCTCCGCCAGCAGGTCGTAGCCGAGGCCGTCCACCACCAGCAGCACCAGGTTGCTGAAGGCGGCCAGGCGGGCCGGGGGCAGTTCGGCCAGGGGCGGGCAGGGGCTGGCCGAGCTGCCGCAGGCCCGGGCCAGGGAGGCCATGAGGTTGGCGATGCTGCCGCCGTCGTAATCGGGAAGGTACATGTGTGTTTCCGTGCTGCCGTTTCCTTTCAGGCTAGCACGGCGGCGCCTGCCGTGCAGAAACCGGAGAGGAGGAATACCATGTCCTCAGGCTGCCGCCTCGGCAAAGAAAGGCAGCCGCAAAAATGGGGGGCCCCACAGATGAAGAAGCGTATCGCTGACGACACTTCGCTGCTGCAGGCGATCTACGACAGTTCCAGCGTCGGCATCTTCCTGCTCGACATGAGCGGGCGCATCGTCCACGCCAACCGGCGCATGGCCGACCTCTTCCGCTACACCCTGGAGGAGTTGATGGGTAGCGAGTATGTGAGTCTGATCCATCCCCTGGAACGGGAGGCGGGGCGGCAGAACATGCTCAACACCATGGCCCGGGGCGTCGGCCATGTGGACGTGGAGCGCCTCTACCGGCGCCGGGACGGCAGCGAGTTCTGGGGCAACCTCACCGGCAAGGCTCTGGTGGACGCCAACGGCCGCACCACCGGCCTGGTGGGCAACATTGCCGACATCGACCAGCGCAAGCGCACCGAATGGGAGCTGGCCGCCAGCCAGGAGCGCTTCGAGCGCCTTGCCCGCACCGTCCCCTGCGTGCTCTACGACTACATCCTGCACGGCGACGGCGACAGCCGTTTCCTCTACCTCAACTCCCGCTGCGAGGAAATCTTCGAAGTGCCGGCCGAGGTGCTGATGGCCAACATGGAGTGCTTCTGGCAGCTGGTGCATCCGGAGGACCTGCCCCGCCTGCGCCAGGAGGAGCAGGCCGCCAACCGCAGTGCCAGCCAGTTCAGCAGCGAGATTCGCATCCTCACCCCCTCGGGGCGGCAGAAGTGGCTGCGCCTCTCGTCTCGCCCCAACGTCATCGAGCCGGGCCAGTCGGCGGTGTGGAGCGGCTTCATGCTGGACATCACCCAGGCCAAGCAGCTGGAGGACGAACTGCGCCAGCTGGCCACCACCGATGCCCTCACCGGGCTATGCAACCGGCAGAGCTTCCTGCGCCTGGCCGAACAGGAGATGGCCCGCTTCAACCGGGCCGGCAATCCGGCCTCGGTGCTGATGCTGGACCTGGATTACTTCAAGCACATCAACGACACCTACGGCCATGGCGTCGGCGATGCGGTGCTGCGGGACTTTTCCCGCCGCACCGGCATCCTGCTGCGCCAGGTGGACCTCTTCGGCCGCATCGGCGGCGAGGAATTCTGCATCCTTTCCCCCGATACCGACCAGGATGGCGGCCTCGCCCTGGGCCAGCGCCTGTGCCAGACCATCGCCGGCCAGCCGGCCCACTGTAACGGCCTCACCATCGCCTACACGGTCAGCATCGGTGTCACCGGCTTCCGGGCCGGCGATCCGAATTTCGATGCGGTGCTGGCCCGGGCCGACAGCGCCCTTTACCAGGCCAAGCGCCACGGCCGCAACCAGGTGGCCCAGATGTAGGCGGAGCCGGCCGGCACGCCGGCTGAAAAAAAAGGGCGCCGTCGGCACCCTTTGCTTTTGCGGCCTGCCAGGATCAGGCCGATTCCTTCTTCTGGGTGTCGAGCCGGAACTTGACGTAGGAGCCGGGGGCCTCCTCGAGCACCTTGAGGCTGCCGGCGCCGGGCTTGCGCGCCGCCACCTTCTTGCCGCCGTCCAGGCTGGTGACCCATTCGTTCCAGTCGGTCCACCAGGAACCCGGATGCTGGGTGGAGCCGGCCAGGAAGTCGTCGGCGGTGGCGGGGAGCTTGGCGGCGTCGTTGATCCAGAAGCCGTACTTGTTGGCGGCCGGCGGATTGACGATGCCGGCGATGTGGCCGGAGCCGCCGAGAACGAAGCGCACCGGGCCGGAGAACAGCTTGGCCCCCAGGTAGGTGCTCTTCCACGGGGCGATGTGGTCTTCCACGGTGGAGATGAAGTAGGCGGGCACCTTGATCTTGGAAATGTCGATGGGCACCCCGGCGATGCTGATGCCGCCCGGCTCCTTCAGCTTGTTGGCCATGTACATGTTGCGCAGGTAGAAGCTGTGCATGGCGTAGGGCATGCGGGTGGAGTCGCTGTTCCAGTAGAGCAGGTCGAAGGGGAAGGGGTCCTTGCCCAGCAGGTAGTTGTTCACCACGAAGGACCAGATGAGGTCGTTGGCCTTCAGCAGGTTGAAGGTCATGGCCATCTCGCTGCCTTCCAGATAGCCCCGCTCGGCCATCTTGTGCTCCAGGCTGGAGACCTGCTGCTCGTCGATGAAGACGCCCAACTCGCCCGGATTGGAGAAGTCGATCATGGTGGTGAAGAAGGTGGCGGAGGCCACCCGGTTGTCCTTCTTCGCCGCCATGTAGGCCAGGGTGGTGGCCAGCAGGGTGCCGCCGATGCAGTAGGCGGCCACGTCGATCTGCTTCTCGCCGGTATCCTTTTCCACGGCGGCGATGGCCGCCAGGGTGCCCTCGGTGACGTAGTCCTCGAAGGTCTTCTGGGCCAGGTGGGCGTCCGGATTGACCCAGGAGATGATGTAGGTGGTGTGGCCCTGGTCGGTGGCCCATTTCACCAGGGAGTTTTTCTCGCGCAGGTCCAGGATGTAGAACTTGTTGATCCAGGGCGGCACGATCAGCAGGGGCTTCTTGTACTGCTCCTTGGTGGTGGGCTCGTACTGCACCAGCTGGAACAGGTCGTTCTGGAAGACGACCTTGCCCGGGGTGGTGGCCACGTTCTTGCCCAGCTCGAAGGCGCTGGTGTCGGTCATGCGGATGCGCAGCTGGCCGTCGCCGGCTTCGATGTCCTGCAGCAGGTTGTTGAGGCCCTTGACCAGGTTCTGGCCGTGGCTCTTCACCGTCTCGCGGAACACTTCCGGATTGGTGAAGGCGAAGTTGGAGGGGGACAGGGCGTCCACATACTGGCGGGTGTAGAAGGCCACCTTCTTCTGGGCTTCGTCCGGCAGGCCCTCGACGCAGCACACGGTGTCGTGGATGTGGCGGGAGGCAATGAGGTAGGACTGCTTGATGTAGTCGAAGAGGAAATGCTGTTCCCAGTCCTCGTCGTGGAAGCGCTTGTCGCCCTTGGCCGGTGCGGCGATGGGCTGGATCGGCATGCCCATCATCTTGAGCATGGAGCCCTGCCACAGGGAGAAGTAGTCCCACATCATGTTCATCTGGGTCTGGGCCAGCTTGTAGGGATTGGCCAGCAGGCGCGAGGACAGGTCCATGAAGGCCTTGGCGATGCCCATCTCGTCACTGGGCGGATTGATGCCCTCGGCGGCCTTCTTTTCCATGAACTGGGTCAGCAGGCGGGAGGCGCGCTGGGCCACTTCGGCGTAGGACTTGGCCAGCTCGGCCGGGTTGGGGAGGTTGTGGTCTTCCTGTTGGGTCTGCTGCGACATCGTGAATCCCCTTCTTGGTCAATGCGTGGTTTGTTTCCGGACATACCGGAGAATGCCGTCCGCGCCCTGCTGGCAGGTGAGGCGGCCGGATTGCTCCAAGTAATTCAGGTGGGCGATGGCCTCGCCCATGGCGAACATGGTCTGGTGGGTGTCGAGGGCCCGCGGGAACAGGGCGGCGAGCAGCTCGGCGGCGCTACGGGGTTCGCTGCAGTTCTCCTCCAGCACGGCCAGGCGTTCGTCGTGGTGCCCGTGCAGGTCGTCCACCCGCTGGCGGATGCCCTTGAAGGGCAGGCCGTGGGAGGGCAGCACAAGGGATTCGTCGGAGCATTCCCGGGCGAAGCGGGTCAGGGAATCCAGGTAATGCTCCAGGGCGTTGTCCCGGGGGGTGACCGCATAAACGCTGATGTTGGTGGAAATTTTCGGCAACAGCATGTCACCTGAAATTAACACGTTGGAATCAGCACAGTAAAGGGACATGTGCTCGGGCGAATGGCCGTGGCCGACGATGACCTGCCAGCGCCGGCCGCCGATCTCCAGGGTGTCGCCGTCGAACAGGCGGTGGTAGGTCTGGGGCATGGCCGGCACTCCCTTGCGATAGCCGTTGCCCCGCTGCTCCAGGGCGGCGCAGCGCTCCGCGTCGAGGCCGTGCACGCGGAACTGGGCCAGCATAGGGGCGGTGCCGTGGCCGCCGATTTCGTGCCAGACGGCGTGGCCGGTCAGGTATTCGCCGGCGGTCATGTACAGCGGGGCGCCGGAGCGCTCCTGCAGCCAGGTGGCCAAGCCCAGGTGATCCGGGTGGAAATGGGTGACGACGATGCCGGTGATGGGGCCGTCGAGGCCGGCCAGGACGGCTTCCCAGATGGCCTGGATGTCGGGCAGGCCGAAGCCGGTGTCTACCACCACCCAGCCGTCGCCGTCCCGCAGCAGCCACAGGTTGATGTGGTTGAGGACGAAGGGCAGGGGCATGCGCAGCCAGAGGATGCCGGGCGCCACTTCCAGGGTGGTGCCGGGGGCCGGGGGCTCGGAAAAGGGCAGGTGCAGCGATGGTTTCATGGACAGGAGTGGGGTGGCAGGGGCGTTATTGGAGTTTTTAACTATACCCCGGTACAAGGGCCATTGAAGCCCAGTTCCCTTACGCCAACATGACAGGCGGCTGGTCCCGGGGCGATCCCGGCCGGCCTTTGGCGGCGGCGGGTATCCGTCGTATCGATTGAAAAATGGCGGGGCATCTGTTTAACTCTCCCGTCACTTTTCCCAACCCGCCCCACTTTCTCCGGAGATGCGCCGACGTGAGCACCGTTAGCGAAGCGGCCGAGCCTGCTGCCGCCACCCCGACCTTCACCATTTCGGACCTGGCCCGGGAGTTCAACATCACGCCCCGCACCATCCGCTTCTGGGAGGACCAGGGCCTGCTCGCGCCCAACCGGGAAGGGCGCAACCGGGTCTATACCAAGCGTGACCGCACCCGCCTCAAGCTGGCCCTGCGGGGCAAGCGCCTGGGCCTGTCCCTGGCCGAGATCCGGGACCTGATCGACATGTACGACGTGGCCCGGGACGAGACCGACCAGCTGACCCGCCTGCTCGACGTGCTGTCGGAACGGCGGGCCGCCCTGGAGCAGCAGCGGGAGGACATCGAGGCCGTTCTGGCCGAGATCGAGACCATCGAAGCCGTCTGCCGCGAGCATCTGGTGGAGGCCGAAGCCCTGGAAAAGGCCGGCCGCAGCCAGGGAGCGGCCAGCGCCGGCAAGGCGGCCGGCTGAAGGTTTTCAGCGGTAGTTGACGTTTACGTCAACGTAACATTCAATAGCATCCCAGAGAGCGCAACAATGCGCCGGAGGAGACCAGATGCACCACCCCAGCGATCCGGATTTCGCCACCCGCGTGCGGGACAGCTTCCACCGCCAGCAGGCCATGGCCCTGATCGGGGCCACCATGCCGGTGGTGGAGGCGGGCTACACGGAGATCCACCTGCCCCACAAGCCGGAGGTGACCCAGCAGCACGGCTTCATCCACGGCGGCGTGGTCGGCATGATTGCCGATTCCGCCGCCGGCTATGCCGCCAACACCCTGACGCCCGCCGACGCCAGCGTGCTGACGGTGGAATACAAGATGAACCTGCTGGCCCCGGCCGACGGGGAACTGCTCATCGCCCAGGGCACGGTGCTGAAATACGGCCGCACCCTGACCGTGACCCGGGCCGAGGTGTTTGCAGTGAAAGACGGCAAGAAGACCCTGTGCGCGGTCATGCAGCAGACCATCATGACCATGCACGGTAAAAAAGAAAAACATGAGACAAGCCACAAGGAATAAGCCGTAACAAGCGGTATCACAAAACAATTCCTTTTCCAGGCCGCTCGTGGCGCGAAGCCAAGCCGAAGACAGTGCGAACAGCACGGCGAGGCGAAGGCGACAAAGCCACGGGTGGTCTGGGAAAGGAAAAAATCCAAAGGAGCGAGACAAATGCACATTCCCAGCCTGGACTTCGGCCACGGTGAAACCATCGAGATGCTGCGCGACACCGTGCGCGCCTTCGCAGCAAAGGAAATCGCCCCCCGGGCGGCCCAGATCGACAGGGACAACGAGTTCCCCGCCGACCTGTGGCAGAAATTCGGCGACCTGGGCCTGCTCGGCATGACCGCCGAGGAGGAATACGGCGGCACTGCCATGGGCTACCTGGCCCACATCGTGGCCATGGAGGAAATCTCCCGGGCCTCCGCTTCCGTGGGCCTCTCCTACGGCGCCCACTCCAACCTGTGCGTGAACCAGATCCGCCGCAACGGCACTGCGGCCCAGAAGGCCAAGTACCTGCCCGGCCTGATCTCCGGCACGCAGGTCGGGGCCCTGGCCATGTCCGAGCCCAATGCCGGTTCCGACGTGGTCTCCATGAAGCTCAAGGCGGAGAAGAAGGGCGACCGTTACGTCCTCAACGGTTCCAAGATGTGGATCACCAACGGCGGCGATGCCGACACCCTGGTGGTGTACGCCAAGACCGACCTCAACGCCGGCGCCAAGGGCATGACCGCCTTCATCGTGGAAAAGGGCTTCAAGGGCTTCAGCCACGGCACCCACCTGGACAAGCTGGGCATGCGCGGCTCCAACACCTTCCCCCTGTTCTTCGACGACTGCGAGGTGCCGGAGGAGAACGTTCTCGGCGGCGTCGGCAACGGCGCCAAGGTGCTGATGAGCGGCCTCGACTACGAGCGGGCCGTGCTCTGCGGCGGCCCCCTGGGCATCATGGCGGCCTGCATGGACGTGGTGCTGCCCTACCTGCACGAGCGGGAACAGTTCGGCACCCCCATCGGCGAATTCCAGCTGATGCAGGGCAAGCTGGCCGACATGTATTCCACCTGGCAGGCCACCCGGGCCTACGTCTATGCCGTGGGCCAGGCCTGCGACCGGGCCGACCATGCCCGCAGTCTGCGCAAGGACGCCGCCGGCGCCATCCTCTACTCCGCCGAAAAGGCCACCTGGATGGCCGGCGAGGCCATCCAGACCCTGGGCGGCGTCGGTTACACCAACGAATACCCCACCGGCCGCCTGTGGCGCGACGCCAAGCTCTACGAGATCGGCGCCGGCACCAGCGAGATCCGCCGTATGCTGATCGGCCGGGAGCTATTTGCCGAAACGGCATGAAACTGAATCCGGCCGTCGGCCTGGCGGTGCCAGGCGGGCGGTCGGAGATTCTTTAACCTAGGAGAGCACTATGTCTGACCCCATCGTCATCGTTTCCGTTGCCCGCACCCCCATGGGCGGCTTCCAGGGCGACTTCAACAGCCTGACCGCACCCCAGCTCGGCGCCACGGCCATCAAGGCCGCCGTCGAACGGGCCGGCATCAAGCCGGAACAGGTGGAAGAGGTGGTGTTCGGCAACGTGCTGCAAGCCGGCGTCGGCCAGGCCCCGGCCCGCCAGGCCGCCCTGGGCGCCGGTCTGCCCCTCTCCGCCGGCTGCACCACCATCCACAAGGTGTGCGGCTCCGCCCTCAAGTCCGTGATGATGGTGCACGACAGCCTGCTGGCCGGCTCCTACGAGATCGGCGTCGCCGGCGGCCAGGAATCCATGTCCAACGCCCCCTACCTGCTGCCCAAGGCCCGCGGCGGCTATCGCCTGGGCCACGGCCAGCTGCTGGACCACATGTTCTTCGACGGCCTCGAGGATGCCTACCAGAAGGGCCGCCTGATGGGCACCTTCGCCGAGGAATGCGCCGAGTCCTACGGCTTCACCCGCGAAGCCCAGGACGAGTGGGCCATCCAGTCCACCGTGCGCGCCCAGAAGGCCATCAAGGAAGGTCTGTTCAAGTGGGAAATCGCTCCCGTCACCATCGCCGGCAAGAAGGGCGATGTGGTGGTGGACCAGGACGAGCAGCCCCTGAAGGCCCAGATCGAAAAGATCCCCGCCCTGAAACCCGCCTTCAAGAAGGATGGCACCGTCACCGCCGCCAACTCCTCCTCCATCTCCGACGGCGCCGCCGCCCTGGTGCTGATGAAGGAATCCAAGGCCAAGGCTCTGGGCCTTTCCCCCATCGCCAAGATCGTCGGCCACACCACCCACGCCCAGGAACCCAACCTGTTCACCACCGCCCCCGTCTTCGCCATGGAAAAGCTGATGCAGAAGACCGGCTGGAACGTGGCCGACGTGGACCTGTGGGAAATCAACGAAGCCTTCGCCGTGGTCACCATGGCCGCCATCAAGGACCTCAAGCTGGACCCGGCCAAGGTGAACGTGCACGGCGGCGCCTGCGCCCTGGGCCACCCCATCGGTGCTTCCGGCGCCCGCATCCTGGTGACCCTGATCGGTGCCCTGAAGCAGTACGGCAAGAAGAAGGGCGTCGCCTCCCTGTGCATCGGCGGCGGCGAAGCCGTGGCCGTTGGCGTGGAAATGTTCTGAGACGGGCCCTGCCTGTCCCATTGATGCAAACCGCGGCGCCCGTCCGGGGCGCCGCGCCGAAAACGACAAGACGGAGTAGTAGCAAATGATTCTGACGCAGGAACAGGAAATGATCCGCGACTCCATGCGCGCCTTCGCGCAGGAGCGTCTGGCCCCCTTCGCCGCCGAATGGGACAAGAACCACACCTTCCCCGCCGAAGCCCTGAAGGAACTGGGCGAGCTGGGTGCCATGGGCATGTGCGTGCCCGAAGAGTGGGGCGGTGCCGGCATGGACTACATGAGCCTGGTGCTGACCCTGGAAGAAATCGCCGCCGGCGACGGCGCCACCTCCACCATCGTCTCGGTGCAGAACTCCCTGGCCTGCGGCATCACCCAGAAGTACGGCACCGACCAGCAGAAGGAAGAATGGCTCAAGCCCCTGGCTCGTGGCGAGAAGCTGGGCTGCTTCTGCCTGACCGAACCCCACACCGGCTCCGATGCGGCCGCCATCACCACCCGGGCCGACCGGGACGGCGACCATTTCGTGCTGAACGGCGTCAAGCAGTTCATCACCACCGGCAAGCACGCCCACATGGCCATCGTTTTCGCCGTCACCGACAAGGCCGCCGGCAAGAAGGGCATCTCCTGCTTCCTGGTGCCCACCGACACCAAGGGCTTCATCGTCGGCCGCACCGAGGAGAAGATGGGCCAGCACGCCTCCGACACCGTGCAGATCATTTTCGAGGATTGCCGCGTGCCCGCCTCCGCCCTGCTGGGCAAGGAAGGCGAGGGCTACAAGATCGCCCTCTCCAACCTGGAAGCCGGCCGCATCGGCATCGCCGCCCAGTCCATCGGCATGGCCCGGGCCGCTTTCGAGGCCGCCGTGCGCTACGCCAAGGAGCGGGTCACCTTCGGTCAGCCCATCATCGAGCACCAGGCCGTCAATTTCCGCCTGGCCGACATGAACACCCTGCTCGACGCCGCCCGCCTCATGGTGTGGCGCGCCGCTGCGTTGAAGGATGCGGGCAAGCCCTGCCTCAAGGAAGCCTCCATGGCCAAGATGTTCGCCTCCGAGGCTGCCGAGAAGATCGCTTCCGACGCCATCCAGATCCACGGCGGCGTCGGCTACACCAGCGACTTCCCGGTGGAGCGCATCTACCGTGACGTGCGCATCAGCCAAATCTACGAAGGCGCCAACGACATCCAGCGTCTGGTGATCGGCCGCAGCATCGCTCAGGAGTAAGCAGTACCGGCAACACCGGGGCGCCACCCTACAATAACGACGGCGCCCCGCACCCCAACCCCACGGAGCAACAACAGGAGCATGGCCATGGCCGAGCCTTTGGAGTTCTACTTCGACTTCTCCTCTCCCTACGCCTACCTGGCCAGCGAGCAGATCGACGCCCTCGCCGCCCGGTACGGGCGCCAGGTAAAATGGCGGCCCATCCTGCTCGGCGTGGTCTTCAAGGCCACCGGCAGCGCCCCCCTGACCGAGATTCCCCTCAAGGGCGACTATTCCCGGCGGGACTTCGACCGCTCGGCCCGCTACCTCGGCCTGCCTTTCCGCTTTCCCAGCAAGTTCCCCCTGCCTACCCAGGCTGCGGCGCGGGCCTATTACTGGCTGCACCAGCAGGACTGCGCCCAGGCCCGGGCCTTTGCCCATGCCGTCTTCCGCGCCCTCTTCGTGCACGACCGGGACATCTCCGATACGGCCGTGGTGACCGAGCTGGCCGTCCAGGCCGGCGCCGATCCGGCGGCCCTGGCTGCCGCCATCCAGAGCGAGGAAATGAAGGCCCGGCTGCGCCAGGAGTGCGACACCGCCATCGCCCGCGGCGTCTTCGGCGCCCCCTTCATCTTCATCGACGGCGAGCCCTTCTGGGGCGCCGACCGCCTGCCCCAGATCGAACGCTGGCTGGCTCACGGCGCCTTCTGAGCATTTGTCGTGTCCGTCATGACTTTCCACCCCCCGGCAACTGCTTCCGCCATGGCCCCTACCTGCCGCCTCGCGCTATGCTTGCCCGCTTTGGCTTCATCCAAGGTGGAAAGTACATGAAACGAATTTGCGTCTTTTGCGGTTCCAGCTTCGGCAACCGTCCCGAATACCGCCAGGCCGCCGAAGGCCTTGGCACCCTGCTGGCCCGGGAGGGCCTGGAACTGGTCTACGGCGGCGGCAACGTCGGTCTCATGGGGGCCGTGGCCGATGCCTGCATGGCCGCCGGCGGCAGCGTCACCGGTGTCATTCCCCAGTCCCTGATGGACAAGGAGGTCGGCCATCCGGGGCTGACGCGCCTGGAGGTGGTGGATTCCATGCACACCCGCAAGGCCCGCATGGCCGAACTGGCCGATGGCTTCATCGCCCTGCCCGGCGGCTTCGGCACTTTCGAGGAGTTGTGCGAAATCCTCACCTGGGCCCAGCTCGGCTTCCACGGCAAGCCCGCCGCCATCCTCGACGTTGCGGGTTATTACGCGCCGCTGCTGGCCCTGTGCGACCGGGCCCGGGACGAGGGTTTCGTGCGGGAAGTGCATCGCAACCTGCTGCTGGCCGATACCGATCCCGCCGCCCTGCTCAAGCGCATGGCCGCCTATGAACCCCCCAGCGTCATCAAGTGGGTGGAAAAGGAAGGTCAGCTCTAGCCATGAGCCTGCTCCGCGCCCTTTCCCTGCCGGCCGCCTTGTCGGGGCCGTGCCGAAATGGAGCGGTGGCTGTCTCCTGGCCGGGGCTGCAACTTGTCCGCATCCACCCCGAACTATAAGAAGCGAGGAGACATGAGCATACTAAAAACCCAACTCAATCCCCGGTCCGAGGACTTCCAGCACAACGCCGATGCCATGGCGGGGCTGGTGGCGGACCTGCGCCAGCAGATGGCCCGCATCGCCCTGGGCGGGCCGGAGGCGGCGCGGCAGAAGCACATCGCCCGGGGCAAGCTGCTGCCCCGGGAGCGGGTCAGCGCCCTGCTGGACCCGGGCACTCCCTTCCTGGAGATCGGTCAACTGGCGGCCCACGGCATGTACGGCGGCGACGTGCCGGCTGCCTCGGTGATCGCCGGCATCGGCCGGGTCAATGGCGTGGAGTGCATGATCGTCGCCAACGACGCCACGGTGAAGGGCGGCACCTACTACCCCATGACCGTGAAGAAGCACCTGCGGGCCCAGGAGATCGCCCTGGAGAACCGCCTGCCCTGCATCTACCTGGTGGATTCGGGCGGCGCCTTCCTGCCCATGCAGGACGAGGTCTTCCCGGACAAGGAGCACTTCGGCCGCATCTTCTTCAACCAGGCCAATCTCTCGGCCCAGGGCATTCCCCAGATCGCCGCCGTGATGGGCTCCTGCACCGCCGGCGGCGCCTACGTGCCGGCCATGTCCGACGAGTCCATCATCGTCAAGGAGCAGGGCACCATCTTCCTCGGCGGCCCGCCCCTGGTGAAGGCCGCCACCGGCGAGGTGGTGACGGCGGAGGACCTGGGCGGGGCCGACGTGCATACCCGGGTCTCCGGCGTCGCCGACCATTACGCCGAGAACGACCAGCACGCCCTGGCCATCGCCCGGCGCATCGTCAAGAACCTCAACTGGCAGAAGCAGCCCTCGGTCAGCCTCTGCGAGCCGGTCGAGCCCCTCTATGCCGCCGAGGAGCTGTACGGCGTCATCCCCACCGACACCAAGAAGCCCTTCGATGTGCGCGAGATCATCGCCCGCATCGTGGACGGTTCCGACTTCGACGAATTCAAGGCCCGCTACGGCACCACCATCGTCTGCGGCTTCGCCCGCATCTGGGGCTACCCGGTGGGCATCGTCGCCAACAACGGCATCCTCTTTTCCGAATCGGCCTTGAAGGCCGCCCACTTCATCGAGCTGTGCGCCCAGCGCAATATCCCCCTGGTGTTCCTGCAGAACATCACCGGCTTCATGGTGGGGCGCAAGTACGAGAACGGTGGCATCGCCCGGGACGGGGCCAAGATGGTGACCGCCGTGGCCACCGCCAAGGTGCCCAAGTTCACCGTGGTCATCGGTGGCTCCTTCGGTGCCGGCAACTACGGCATGTGCGGCCGGGCCTACTCTCCCCGCTTCCTCTGGATGTGGCCCAACGCCCGCATTTCGGTGATGGGCGGCGAGCAGGCTTCCAGCGTGCTGGCCACGGTCAAGCGGGACGGCCTTGAAGCGGCGGGCAAGCAGTGGAGCGCGGAGGAGGAGGAGGAATTCCGCCGCCCCATCCGGGAGCAGTACGAAACCCAGGGCCACCCCTACTACGCCAGCGCCCGCCTGTGGGATGATGGAATCATCGACCCGGCGGACACCCGCCGGGTGCTGGGCCTGGGGCTCTCGGCGGCCATGAATGCGCCGGCGGAAGAGACCCGGTTCGGCGTATTCCGCATGTAACGCACAGGGAGAACAAGACCATGACCTTCAGCTCCATCCTCATCGAAGTGGACGGCCCCGTCGGCATCCTCACCCTCAACAAGCCGGACCGCCACAACGCCTTCGACGAGACCCTGATGGCGGAAATCACCGCCGGCTTAAAGCAGCTGGAAGCCGACCCGGCGGTGCGGGTGGTGGTGCTCTCCGCCACCGGCAAGAGCTTCTGCGCCGGGGCCGACCTCAACTGGATGAAGCGGGCCGCCGGCTACACCCCGGAGCAGAACCTGGCCGACGCCGGCAACCTGGCGGAACTGCTGCGCACCCTCAACACCCTGGCCAAGCCCACCGTGGCCCGGGTCCAGGGCCCCGCCTACGGCGGCGGGGTCGGCCTGGTGGCCGCCTGCGACGTGGCGGTGGCCAGCTACGACGCCATGTTCGCCCTGACGGAAGTGAAGCTGGGCCTCATTCCCGCCGTCATCAGCCCCTACGTCATCGCCGCCCTGGGCGAGCGCCAGTGCCGCCGCTACTTCCTCACCGCCGAGCGTTTCTCCGCCGCCGAAGGCTACCGCCTGGGGCTGCTGCACGAGATCGTGCCGAGCGAGGAGCAGTTGGACGAGGCAGTGGGCGAGATCGTGGACAAGCTGCTGAAGAACGGCCCCGCCGCCCAGGCCGCGAGCAAGGAGCTGATCCGGGCCGTGGCCAACCAGCCCATCGACGATGCCGTGATCGCCGACACCACCCGGCGCATCACCGCCATGCGGGCCTCGGCGGAAGGCCGGGAAGGCATCGCCGCCTTCCTGGAGAAGCGCAAGCCCCACTGGATCACCGACTGAAGCCGCACCCCACCCCAACATGCCCAAGCCCCCGCGCCTAGACGGGGGCCCGGAGGAGACAAGATGTTCAGCAAGATCCTGATTGCCAACCGCGGCGAGATTGCTTGCCGCGTCATCAAGACCGCCCGCCGTCTGGGCATCCGCACCGTGGCCGTCTATTCCGAGGCCGATGCCAACGCCCGCCATGTGCGCCTGGCCGACGAGGCGGTGCTGCTGGGCCCGGCTGCGGCGCGGGAATCCTACCTGGTGGCCGAGAAGATTCTCGACGCCGCCCGGCGCACCGGCGCCCAGGCCATCCACCCGGGCTACGGCTTCCTCTCCGAGAACGCCGATTTTGCCGAGGCCTGTGCCGCCGCCGGCGTCGTCTTCATCGGCCCGCCCGCCTCGGCTATCCGCGCCATGGGCTCCAAGAGCGCCGCCAAGGCGCTCATGGAAAAGGCCGCCGTGCCCCTCACCCCGGGCTACCACGGCGACAACCAGGAGCCGGAATTCCTCAAGCAGCAGGCCGACGCCATCGGCTACCCGGTGCTGATCAAGGCCGCCGCCGGCGGTGGTGGCAAGGGCATGCGCCTGGTGGACAAGGGCGAGGACTTCATCGCCGCCCTGGCCTCCTGCCAGCGGGAGGCCCGTTCCTCCTTCGGCAACGACCAGGTGCTGGTGGAGAAGTACATCACCCGGCCGCGCCACATCGAAATCCAGGTCTTCGGCGACAGCCAGGGCAACTGCGTCTATCTCTTCGAGCGGGACTGCTCGGTGCAGCGCCGCCACCAGAAGGTGCTGGAAGAGGCCCCGGCGCCGGGCATGACGCCGGAGCGCCGCCGCCAGATGGGCGAGGCCGCCGTGGCCGCCGCCAAGGCCGTCGGCTACGTCGGTGCCGGCACCGTGGAATTCATCGCCAACCAGGACGGCTCCTTCTACTTCATGGAGATGAACACCCGCCTCCAGGTGGAGCACCCCGTCACCGAAATGATCACCGGCCAGGACCTGGTGGAATGGCAGCTGCGGGTCGCCGCCGGCGAAGCCCTGCCGCTGCGCCAGGAGCAGCTGCAGATCCGCGGCCATGCCCTGGAGGCCCGCATCTACGCCGAGGACGCGGGCAAGGGCTTCCTTCCCTCCACCGGCCGCCTGCTGCACCTGGTGCCGCCGGCCGAGGGCCTCAATGTGCGGGTGGACACCGGCGTCGAGGAGGGCGACGAGATCACGCCCCACTACGACCCCATGATCGCCAAGCTGATCGTCTGGGACGAGGACCGGGAGGCCGCCCTGGCCCGCATGCGCCAGGCCCTGGCCGACTACCGGGTGGTGGGCGTCACCACCAACATCGACTTCCTCTCCCGTCTGGTGTCCTGCCCCGCCTTCGCCGGCGCCGACCTGGACACGGGCCTGATCGAGCGGCAGCAGGACTTCCTCTTTCCCGAGAGCCCGGAAGTGCCGCGGGACGTCATCCTCACCGCCACCGTGGCCGAGCTGCTGCGGGAGCGGGAACAGGCGGCCCAGCAGGGCCGGCGCAGCGGCGACCCCTGGTCGCCGTGGAACCGGCGCGACGGCTGGCGCATGAACATTGCCGCCCGCCGCACCGTCAGCTTCCGGGTCGGCGAGACCCAGGTGGACGTGGGCGTGGCCTATGCCGGCGAGGACTGGCAGCTGACCCTGCGCAACGACACGCTGCTGGCCCGGGGCCGCCTGCTGGCCCACGACCGGCTGGCGGTGGAGCTGGAAGACCGGCGCCTGATGGCCAGCGTGGTGGCGGTGGCGGAGAAGCGCCACGTCTTCCTCAACAGCGGCACCTACGTCATCGAGCGCCACGATCCCCTGCACCTGGTGGAAGCCGGCGGCGCCCAGGGCGGCGGCCTCACCGCCCCCATGCCGGGCAAGGTGGTGGCCTTGCTGGCCCAGCCGGGGCCGGTGGCAAAGGGAACGCCCCTGCTGATCCTGGAGGCCATGAAAATGGAGCACACCATCACGGCGCCGAAGCAGGGCAATCTCAAGGGCTTCCGCTATGCGGTTGGCGAGCAGGTGGCCGACGGGGCCGAGCTGGTGGATTTCGCGCCGGAAGCGTCGGCCTGAACGGAGCATACCCCGGAGATCGGCGACAGTAGCCATTCTCCGGGGATGGTGCCGCAACAATAAGGCTTGGCGCGTGTCCCGGGGCTGCTATGATGGCGGATAGTCTTCGCCGGTTTTGCACCCCAGGAACGGGGCCCTGGTCCGCCCGCCCCTTGAGCCGTTCAGGTTTCCTCAGGTATGCCGTCACCATGCTGAAAAAACTTGCCAGACTGTTCCTCCTCCACGAGCCGGAAGCGCCCGAACTGGGCGAGCCGGTGTGGCGACAGAGTGCGCTGCGCATCATCCTCATCTCCGGCATCTGCCTCGAGTTCCTGGTGGCGGCCCACAGTTCCTGGCAGGCCATCGGCCTCGGGCTGTACCACATCCCCGTCATCGTCACCGGCTTCTACCTGCTGCTGGCCGCGGCCATCTATGCCGCCCTGCGCAACGTGCGCCTGGGTGCCGGCTTCCTGCTGCTCACCATCTATGCCGCCAGCCTGCACATCCTCTTTTTCGTCGACGTCTTCGAGATAGCCAAGCTCGGCATCATCTTCGCCTACAGCGCGCCCCTGGTGGCCCGCCTGTTCTTCGGCATGCGCTCGGCCGTGCTCATGATGCTGCTCAACACCCTGCTCTTCGCGGTGCTGCTGCGCAACGAGCCCCTGCTCAATCCCCTGGGGCCCCAGTACTCCATCACCCTGCCCGAGAGCCACGCCTACATCCAGACCCTGGTCTTCCTCTTCTTCAACCTGTGCGTGCCCCTGGCCGTCTTCCGCGCCCTCCAGGCCCTGGAATTCCGCGGCGTGCAGCTGGCGGTGAGCAACCAGCGGCTGTCCCGCAGCAACAGCGTCTTCCGCGACATGTTCGACCACTCCGGCATGGCCCTGCTCATCTGCGGCCGCGGCGGCCACATCATCAAGGCCAACACCCAGGCGGCCCAGCTCCTGGGGGTGAGCAGCGAGCAGCTGGAAGAGGGGCAGAACATGCAGCGCTACCTGGGCATCTGGGGCCGCAAGCCGGAGGAGCTGGGGGGCGAGCGCCAGGTGCGGCGCCCCGACGGCCAGCTGCGCTGGGTCACGGTGCAGCCCCGGCGCCTGGAGCACGACGGCAATTTCCTGGTCATCCTGCGGGACGACACCCCCCTGCGGGAAGCCAAGCTGGCCCTGGCCCGCAGCGCCGCCAACGCCTCCTACCTGGAACTGCACGACACCCTCACCGGCCTGCCCAACCGGCAATACCTGCGCCAGCGTTTCGAGGAACTGGGCCAGGCGGGGGAGGAGCGGGCCTGGGCCCTGCTCAACCTGCGCCTGACCAATCTGCGGGCGGTGAACGACCGCCTCGGTCCGGCCATCGGCGACGCCCTGCTGCGGGCCTACGGCCAGGCCCTGGCGGAGCACCTGCCGGCCGACGCCTTCCTGGCCCGCACTGCCGGGGTGACCTTCGCCCTGCTGCTGCCCCTGGAGCCGGGGGAGGCGCCAGAGGCACGGGCCCGGGGCCTGCTGCAGCAACTGCCCCGGGAGCTGGCCCTGCCCGACAGCGGCCTGGCGGTGCCGGTGCCGGTGGCCGTCGGCGTCACCGCGGCGCGGCTGGATGAGGGGGCGGACGAGGCCCTGCAGCGGGTGCAGACGGCCCTGGAGCTGGCGCGCAACCTGCCCGAAGGCAGCGTCGCGGTGCTGGATCAGGAAATGGAGCAGCGCCACCACCGCCAGCTGGATCTGGAACTGGCCCTGCGGGAACTGGACGACAGCGGCCTGGAGCTGGTGTACCAGCCCAAGTGCCTGGCCGACGGCAAGGTGCTGGGCTTCGAGGCCCTGCTGCGCTGGCAGCATCCGCGCCTGGGGGCGGTGAGCCCGGCGGAGTTCATTCCCCTGGCGGAGCGCACCGGCCTCATGCACCGTCTCACCGATTTCGTCCTGGAGCAGGTGTGCCGCCAGCTCCAGCGCTGGCAGGGCGAAGGCTGCCGCCTGCTGCCGGTGGCCATCAACCTGTCGGCCCTGGACATCGTCCGTCCCGACATCGTGCACCGCCTGGGGGAGACCCTGGCCCGGCACCACATTCCGCCGGCCCTGGTGGAGATCGAGATCACCGAGACCGGCCTCATCCGCGACGAACGGCTGGCGGTGGAGAATGCCCAGGCCCTGCGGGAGCGGGGCTTCGCCCTGCTCATCGACGACTTCGGTACCGGCTATTCCTCCCTCTCCAAGCTCAACGAATTCCCCGTCTCCGCCATCAAGATCGACCGCTCCTTCATCGCCGACCTGCCCGGCCAGGAGAAGAAGGCCCTGATCGTCAAATCCATCCTGTCCCTGTCCCGGGTGCTGGGCTGCGCCACCGTGGCCGAAGGGGTGGAGACCCGGGAGCAGCTCGACTTCCTCACCGCCCTGGGCTGTACCGCCTACCAGGGCTATTACTTCCACCGTCCCCTGCCGGCCACCACCGCCGGCGGCCTGCTGGAGCGGCAGCCGGGGCCCGCCCCCGGCGAGGCCCTCATGTCGCCCCAGCCGGCCTGACCCTAGCGGAGACTGACCATGCCCCTACCCACCCACGTCAAGATCGTCGAGGTCGGCCCCCGGGACGGCCTGCAGAATGAAAAGCAGGTGGTGCCCACGGCGGTGAAGATCGAACTGATCGAACGCCTGGCCGCCGCCGGCCTGCCGGCGGTGGAGGCCACCTCCTTCGTTTCCCCCAAGTGGGTGCCCCAGATGGGGGACAACAGCGAGGTGCTGCGCGGCATCCGCCAGCAGCCCGGGGTCGCCTACCCGGTGCTGACCCCCAACCTGAAGGGCTTCGACTCGGCGGTGGAGGCCGGGGCCACCGAGGTGGCCATCTTCGGTGCCGCCTCCGAGGCCTTTTCCCAGAAGAACATCAACTGCTCCATCGCCGAAAGCCTGAAGCGCTTCGAGCCCATCGTGTCCGCCGCCTCGGCCCTGGAAATCAAGGTGCGGGGCTACGTCTCCTGTGTCGTCGGCTGTCCCTACGAGGGCGCCGTGGCGCCGGAGAAGGCCGCCGAAGTGGCGAAGATCCTCTACGACATGGGCTGCTACGAAGTCTCCCTGGGCGACACCATCGGCGTCGGCAATCCGGCCAGCGTTTCCCGCCTGCTGGAGGCCTGCGCCCGCCACGTGCCCATGGCCAAGCTCGCCGGCCACTACCACGACACCTACGGCATGGCCGTGGCCAATATCTACGCTTCCCTGCAGCTGGGCCTGGCGGTGTTCGACGCCTCCGTCGCCGGCCTGGGCGGCTGCCCCTACGCCAAGGGCGCCTCGGGGAACGTGGCCACGGAAGACGTGGTCTATCTGCTTGAGGGCCTGGGCATCAGCACCGGCATCGACCTGCAGCGGCTGGTGGAAGCCGGCGCCTTCATTTCCGCCCACCTGGGGCGGGAGTCCGCCTCCAAGGCCGCCCGGGCCCTGCTGGCCAAGTGCGCCGGCTGAAACGGAACCCCCCGTAGCGGGCCGGGTCTACCCCGGCCCCTTTTTTGTCGGACGAGACTGTCATGGCCGTTGCCTCACCCTGCATCAACATCTGCCAGATGGATGCCGCCTCCGGCCTGTGCCGGGGCTGCCTGCGCACCCTGGAGGAAATCGCCGCCTGGGCCGGTGCCGCGGACGAAGCGCGCCTGGCCGTGCTGGCCGCGGTGGAAGCGCGCCGGCAGGCCCAGGAATCCCCTGCTGCTGCCGTCGGCAGCGGCCATCAGTGAGCCTGCCATGAGCGAACAGGACAATCCCTGCATCGGTATCTGCACCATGGAGGACGGCTACTGCATCGGCTGCGGCCGCAGCGAGGCCGAGATTTTCGGCGACGGGGAGCCGGTGCCGGTCCCCCAGCCGTTGCCGCCGGCTGAGCCGGAGGCGCCCCTGCCGGCCAATGTGCAGGCCGAACTCGGCCCGGGCAGCGACTGATGGCATCCTCCCGATCCGTGGCGCCGCCGCCCCGGCTGCCCGCTTCCCTGCTGGTGCTGGAGCGGGGCTGGCTCTCCTCCAACAACGTTCTCTGCATCGAGGATGAAGAAGCGGCCCTGGTGGACAGCGGCTACGTCACCCACGCCGCCCAGACCCTGGCCCTGGTGGAAAAGGCCCTGGACGGCCGCCGCCTGACCCGCCTCATCAACACCCACTCCCACTCCGACCACATCGGCGGCAATGCCGCCTTGAAGCACGCCACCGGCTGCCGGGTGCTGGTGCCTGCCGGCATGGCGGCGACCATCGCCGAATGGGACGAGGAGGCCCTGCTGCTCTCGCCCCTGGGGCAGCAGGCGGCCCGCTTCCAGCACGACGCCACCCTGGCCGCCGGCGACCGGCTGACCCTGGGCGGGCTGGAATGGCAGGCCCTGGCCGTGCCCGGCCACGACATGGACGCCCTGGCCTATTTCAATGCCGACCAGGGCATCCTCATCTCCGGCGACGCCCTGTGGCAGGACGGCTTCGGCGTCATCTTCGCCGAATTGCTGGGAGGCGACGGCCTGCGCACCACCCGCCAGACCCTGGACATGCTGGCCGCCCTGCCCATCCGGGCGGTCATTCCCGGCCACGGCGCCCCCTTTGCCGACATCGGCGAAAGCTTCGAGCGGGCCTATTCCCGCCTGGCCAGCTTCGAGAGTTCCATCGAACGCCTGGCCCGCCACGCCCTCAAGGTGATGCTGGTCTTCTACCTGCTGGAAAAGCGCCGGGTACAGCGCCGCGAGTTGCCGGGCCTCATCGCCAGCCTCAGCTTCCCCCGCTCCGTGGCCGCCCGCTACCTGGCCATGGACGAGGAGGAAACGGCGGAATGGCTCACCGCCGACCTGCTGCGGGCCGGCGTGCTGCAGGAAGAAGAGGGCTGGCTGGTGGCGCGTTAACCTGGCGTTACGTTTCTGGCATGACTTCTGCATGGAAGTCGGGCATGAGCCACCCCGCGGCAGACTTTGCCGCGCCGCCAGGAGACGATTGATGAGCACCACCTCTGCCCTTGCCGCAGTCAGCGGCTATGCCAGCATTAGCCGCATTTCCGCCGCAGCCCTGGGCCGCCAGCGGGATACCGCAGAGGCCGCCTCCACCCCGGCGGCAGCGGCGCCCAGTGCCAGCGTGACCATTTCCAGCGCCGCCCGGGAGGCGGCAAGAAATGACACCGGCCAGGGCCTGAAGCTGCCGGATGCGGAGTACTGGATGAGCCGGGACTTTCCCGAGGACATCATGGCCGAAGCCCGGGCCCGGCTGGAGCAGCGCCAGCCGGCCCCCGGCGGCGGCTATCTGCCGGATAGCGTCGCCAACCTGCCCCTGCTGCCGGAGAACGAGGCCCTGTTGCAGCAGTTCCGCCAGGAGATGAAGGACATCGGGCACAACAATCCGGACCCGGAAAAGCAGGCCCGCTTCAACCGCCTGCTCAATCTGTCGATGAAGGTCCAGATCGACGGCTGGAAGGCGCCCATGACCGAAGCCGACGCCCAGCGCGAACTGGACATTTCCCGGGCCATGGGTGTGCTGCAGGCGGATCAGCCGCAAGCGGAGCCGGCGGCCGGGGACGACACGCCCCGGGTCTGGGACCCCATGGCTGGCTGGAAGACCCGCTGGCAGCAGGAAGGACTGGAAATGCCCGAAGTGACGGAGGCGGTGACGCCACAGCGTTCCCTGTGGCTGCAACTGGCCGAGGGGGCCGGCGTCGCTCAGGATGAGTTTGTCGCCCGGGCCCGGGAACTGGCATCCGGCCTGTCCGGCAATGATCTGACCCGGGCCCTCGAACAGTTCATCAGCGAACGTTACATGGCCCTCCGGGCCGGCCAGGACGGGGCGGCGGCCTAGACCGGCTTGAGGGCGGTCTCGGCCAGGCTGACCCAGTAGGAAATGCCCACCGCCAGGGCCTCGTCGTTGAAGTCGTAGTGGGGGTTGTGCAGGGTGCAGCCGCCGGTGCCCGGGCCGTTGCCCAGCCAGACGTAGCAGCCGGGCTTTTCCCGCAGCATGTAGGCGAAGTCCTCGGCGCCCATGGAGGGCAGGGCGTCGGTGATGACCCGCTCGTGGCCCAGCACGGCCCGGGCGGCGTGGCGGCAGACTTCGGTTTCGGGGCCGGAATTGACCGTGGGCGGATAGCGGTGGTCGAAGGTGACGCCGATCTGGGCCCCGGTGGCGGCGGCGACGCCGCTGACCAGGCGCTCGATGGCCCGCTCCACGGTTTCCTGCACTTCCGGCTTGAAGGTGCGGATGGTGCCGCGCAGGATGGCGTCGTCGGGAATGATGTTCCAGGCCGAGCCGGCGTGGAACTGGGTGACCGAGACCACCGCCGATTCGCAGGGATGCAGGGTGCGGCTGACCACGGTCTGCAGGGCCTGCACCAGCTGGCTGCCGGCGACGATGGGGTCCACCCCCTGGTGGGGCATGGCGGCGTGGCAGCCGTGGCCGCGGATGGCGATCTCGAAGGCGCAGGTGCCGGCCATCACCGGGCCGGGCATGATGGCCATCTCCCCCAGGGGAATGCCGGGCCAGTTGTGCAGGCCGTATACCGCCTCCACCGGGAATTTCTCGAACAGGCCGTCCTCGATCATGACGGCGGCGCCGCCTTCCGACTCCTCGGCGGGCTGGAAGATGAAGACCACGGTGCCGTCGAAGTTGCGCTGCTCCGCCAGCCAGCGGGCCGCCCCCAGGAGCAGGGCGGTGTGGCCGTCGTGGCCGCAGGCGTGCATCTTCCCTTCATGGCGGGAGCGGTGGGGGAATTCGTTTTTCTCCTCCAGGGGCAGGGCGTCCATGTCGGCGCGCAGGCCGATGGCGCGCTTGGAGCTGCCGTTCCTGAGGACACCGACCACGCCGGTTCTGGCGATGCCCCGGTGCACCTCGATGCCGTAGCGTTCCAGCTCCCGGGCCACGATGTCGGCGGTGCGGCTCTCGTCGAAAGCCAGTTCCGGATGGGCGTGGATGTCCCGGCGCAGGGCGGTCAGTTCGGGCAGGAAGGGAATGCTGAGCAGGTGCATGGCGATGAACTTGCGTGACGGTCGGTGATCGAACCGGGGCCCGACAGTGTATGCCGCCCCGGCTTGATCGCGAAAGCCCCCGCCGCTATGCTCCGGGGACCGGGCCCACACCGGCCCGCCCTTTACACCTCCGCCTTCCGATTGCTCTCCGCCCCCATGCATCTGGTCCTCATCTCCGGCCTCTCCGGCTCCGGCAAGTCCATCGCCCTCAACGTCCTCGAAGACGGCGGCTACTACTGCGTGGACAACCTGCCCTCGGAGCTGCTGCCCCAGCTCATCGACTCCCTTTCCGCCCAGGGCTACAGCAAGGTCGGGGTGGCCATGGACGTGCGCGGCGGCGCCGGCATCCGGGAGCTGCCGCGGCTCCTGGATAGCCTCAAGGCCAAGGTGGAGCTGCGCTTCCTCTTCCTCGACGCCAAGGACGAGACCCTGCTCAAGCGCTTCTCCGAGACCCGCCGCCGCCATCCCCTGGCCACCGAGTCCCGCACCCTGGTGGAGGCCATCCGGGAGGAGCGGGAGCTGCTGGAAGAGATCGCCCTGCTCGGCCACCACATCGACACCAGCGACCTCAAGGCCGCCACCCTGCGCGACTGGGTGCGCCAGTTCATCGCCGCCGACGCCAGCCACGGCCTGACCCTGCTGTTCCAGTCCTTCGGCTTCAAGCACGGCATTCCCCTGGACGCGGACCTGGTCTTCGACGTGCGCTGCCTGCCCAATCCCCATTACGACCCGGACCTGCGCCCCCTCACCGGCCGCGACCAGCCGGTGATCGACTACCTGGAAGCCCAGGAGGACGTGGGCCGCATGGCGGCGGACATTTTCCATTTCGTTTCCCAGTGGCTGCCCAGCTATGTGCGCGACAGCCGCAGCTATCTGACGGTGGCCGTGGGCTGCACCGGTGGCCAGCACCGCTCCGTGTACCTGGCCGAGTGGCTGGCCCGCCAGTTCCGCGACGGCGAAGACGAGGGCGGCAACGATGGCCTGCGGGTGTTGCTGCGTCACCGGCAGTTGTCCGATGCCGCCAAGTGAGCCGGCGGCGACAGCCGCTCCCTCCCTGGGCCAGCGCTGGCAGGAGTGGCGCCACCTGCTGCGTCCCGGCGACTGGCTGACCCTGGGCCTGGGGGCCGTGCTCTGCGCCGGCCTCTTTCCCCTGGCCTGGCAGGGCGGGGCGGCGGAAAAGGCGGTGGTGCGCAGTGGCGGCCAGGTCTTTGCCGAAGTGGATTTGAAACAGCGCCGCACCCTGGAAGTGCCCGGCCCCCTGGGTCGCACCGTCATTGCCGTGGAGCCCGGCCGGGCCCGCGTCGCCGCCGACCCCGGGCCGCGCCAGTACTGCGTGCGCCAGGGCTGGCTGGCCCGTCCCGGCGAGATCGCCATCTGCGCCCCCAACCACGTCAGCCTGCAGATCGCCGGCCGCACCTCCGCCTATGACTCCCTCAGCTACTGACGCGGACTGCCGCCGGGTGCTGCGCATTCCCCTCAGCGCCGAGGACCACCGCATCGCCCGCCTGGCGGCGGCGGCCATCGGCCTCTCCCTCATCGACGCCGCCATTCCCACGCCCCTGCCCGGGGTCAAGCCGGGGCTGGCCAACATCGTCACCCTCATCGTCCTGGCCCGCTGCGGCTGGCGGGCTGCTGCCTGGGTGACGGGCCTGCGGGTGCTGGCCGGCAGCCTGCTGCTGGGCCAGTTCCTGGCTCCCGGCTTCTTCCTTTCCGCCACCGGCGCCCTGTTCAGCCTGCTGGCCCTGGGGGCGGCGCGGCACCTGCCGGGGCGCTGGTTCGGCCCGGTCAGCCTGTCGGTGATTGCCGCCTTCGCCCACATGGCCGGGCAGATCCTCCTGGCCCGGGCCTGGCTCATCCCCCATGACGGGGTCTTTCTCCTGGCGCCCCTGTTCGCCTGCGCCGCCCTTTTCTTCGGCACGGTGAACGGCCTCGTCGCCGCCCGTTTCCTCTCCACCCCCCTGGCGGCCGAAGCGGCCGCCGCGGAGCCCGCCCATGTCTAAGACCGTCTGCCTCGCCTTCACCGGCGCCTCCGGCCTGCCCTACGGGGTGCGCCTGCTGGAATGCCTGCTTGCCGCCGGCTGCCGCGTCCAGCTGCTCTACTCCCAGGCCGCCCAGATCGTCGCCAAACAGGAGATGGACCTGGAGCTGCCCTCCCGGCCCCAGGAGGTGGCGGCCTATTTCCGCCAGCGCCATGCCGACCTGCCGGGACGCCTGGAGGTGTACGGGCGGGAGGAATGGTTCGCCCCGGTGGCCTCCGGCTCCAATCCGCCGGACGCCATGGTGGTCTGCCCCTGTTCCATGGGCACCCTGGCGGCCATCGCCCAGGGCCTCTCGGACAACCTCATCGAGCGGGCCGCCGACGTGGTGCTGAAGGAGCGCCGGCCCCTGGTGCTGGTGCCCCGGGAGACGCCCTTTTCCGCCATCCACCTGGAGAACATGCTGCGCCTGTCCCGGGCCGGGGCGGTGATCCTGCCGCCCAATCCGGGCTTCTACCATCACCCCCAGAGCGTGCAGGAGATCGTGGATTTCGTCGTCGCCCGCATCCTCGACCAGCTGGCGGTGCCGCACCGGCTCATGGCCCGCTGGGGCGAAGCCGGGGAGGAGGGCTGATGGGCTGGCTGGAACGACTGCTGGGCAAGGAACCTGCCGGCCAGGCGGCGCCCGAGGTGCTGGAAATCCCCCTCTTTCCCCTGCACACGGTGCTGTTTCCCGGCGGCGTGCTGCCCCTCAAGGTGTTCGAGCAGCGCTACCTGGACATGGCCAGCGACTGCATGAAGAACAAGCGGCCCTTCGGCGTCTGCCTCATCGCCGAGGGCAAGGAAGTGGGCGCCCCGGCGGCGCCCCACGGGGTCGGCACCCTGGCCTTCATCCGCCAGTGGGACATGCCCCAGCTGGGCATCCTGCATCTCACCGTGGCCGGCGACCACCGCTTCCGCATCCTGGA
The DNA here is from genome assembly GCF_004217225.1 of Azospira oryzae. Taxonomy (GTDB): domain Bacteria; phylum Pseudomonadota; class Gammaproteobacteria; order Burkholderiales; family Rhodocyclaceae; genus Azospira; species Azospira oryzae. The sequence continues at coordinate 336,355 of NZ_SHKM01000002.1, read as the reverse complement.
GCGTGAAACCCAGGCCGACGGCCTGCTGCGGGCCCGGGTGGAAGTGCTGGAGGAGGCGCCCTTCACTCCGGTACCGGAAGGGCTGGCGCCCCTGGTGCCCCTGCTGGAACAGATCGCCGCCGACCTGGGGCCGGAGCGCCTGCCGCCGCCCCACGCCTTCGACGACGCCAGCTGGGTCGGCTACCGCCTGTCCGAGGTCATGCCGGTGCAGCCCCTGGCCCAGCAGAAGCTGCTGGAACTGGAAGACCCGGTGTCCCGCCTGGAAATCCTCTACAAGTACCTGGCGCCCAAGGGCCTGGTGTCCTAGGCCGCCCCCGTCGTCGCCGTGACCGTTCCTGCCGCTTTCCCCTGGCGTCTGGTGCTGCTCTGCTGCGGTGCCGAGATACTCACCATGCTGGGTTTCGCCCTGGTGCCGACCCTGCTGCCCACCTTCACCGCCGAATGGGGGCTCTCCGCCACCGAGGGCGGCTGGCTCGGCGGCGTCTTCTTCCTCGGCTACATCACCGCCGTGCCCCTGCTGGTGAGCCTCACCGACCGCTACGACGCCCGCCGCATCTACCTCCTGGCGGCCAGCCTTTCCGCCCTGGCCCTGGCCGCCTTCGCCCTTTTCGCCCGGAGCTTCGTGCCCGGCCTGCTGTGCTGGCTGGTGGCTGGCTTCGGCCTGGCCGGCACTTACATGCCGGGCCTGCGGGCCCTTACCGACCGCCTGCCGGTGGCTTTCCAGTCCCGGGGCACGGCCTTCTACACCGCTTCCTTCGGCACCGGCGCCGGCCTTTCCTACCTGCTGCTGGAAGGCCTGGGCCGCCTGCTGCCCTGGCCCCTGCTGTTCGCCCTGGCGGCAGCGGCGGTGGCCGCCGCCGTGGCCCTGATCGCCTTCGCCCTGCCGCCCAAGCTGCCTGTCACTGCCGCCGGCAGCGGCGACGGCGGCTGGCGCAGCGTGCTGCGGGACCGGCGCATCCTGGCCTTCTGCGGCGCCTACTGCGGCCACAACTGGGAGCTGTTCGGCTTCCGCTCCTGGCTGGTGGCCTACCTCACCTGGTCCCACCTGCAGACGCCCTCGGCCCTGACGGCGGCCCCGGGCATCGTCGCCGCCCTGGCCACCTTCCTCGCCGTGCCGGCCAGCATCCTGGGCAACGAGGGCGCCCATCGCTGGGGCCGCACCGTCTGGCTGCGCCGGGTGATGAACCTGTCCGCCGCCATGGCCCTGCTGGTGGCGCTGATGGGCAATGTGGGCGGCCACGGCTGGTGGGCCATGGTGCTGCTGCTGGCCTACGCCGCCACCATGAACCTGGATTCGGCCGCCATGACCGCCGGCCTGCTCACCGAAACGCCGCCGGACCGGCGCGGCAAGGCCCTGGCCCTCTACGCCTGCATCGGTTTCGCCGGCGGCTTCGTCGGCCCGGTGGCCTTCGGCATGGCCCTGGACGCCTTCGGCCGGCACGGGGTCGGCGGCTGGAGCGCCGGCTTCGTCACCCTGGCCCTGGGCATCGGCCTGGCCCGGCTCAGCATCGGCCTGGTGGATAAAAAGGGGCCGGCGGCGACCTGAGCCTGAAGAAAGGCACGCCCCAATGCAAAAGGCCTGACGCAAGGTCAGGCCCGGTGGGGTGGGGACGGCGTGGCCTCAGCCGCGGCCGAGGCGGCGGTTGGCCGCATCCTCGAGGCGCTGCTTTTCGGAGAGGACCTTGGTGGCGTAGGTCTGGTCTTCGTCCCGGGTGGCGCCGGCAAACTGCTGCAGGCCTTCCATGAGGCCGCCGTTGCGGCGGATGGCCTCTTCCAGGGCCAGGGAACCGACCCGCACATTGGTTACCGGGTCCAGCAGGGGCGCCTTGCCGGCGTTGGCCGGCAGCTTGTCCTTGTGGAAACGGGGGATCACCTGCATCAGGCCCTGGGCGCCCATGACACTCTGGGAGAAGGGATTGAAACGGGATTCGACGCCGATGACGGCGACGATCAGCAGGGGGTCCAGGCTCAGTTCCTGGCTGGTGCTCTGCACGGCGTGGAAAATGGGACGCAGGGCATCGGCGGAAACCCGGTAACGCTGGGCCACATAGCCCAGGGCCGCCCGCATGCGGGGGCTGAGGGGCTCGTCGGCAGCGGGGGCGGGAGCGATGGCGGCCAGGGCCGGGGCCTGGATCACCTCGGCGGCGGCGACGCCGGCCTCGGTTTCGGCTTCGGCCGTGTTTTCGGCGCCGTTCAGTGCGTTTTCGGCGAACAAGGGGCTGGCCGTCACCAGCAGGGCCAGGACGGCCACCACCAGACAGACTTGCAGCAGGTTGAAGGCGCAACTGACGCGCCGGGACATGTACTTGAGCGAGAAGGTGGAAGACATGCGCTCTCTCTCCTTTCCTGTGGCCACCGCGTCGACAACCTCGGGACGCGAATACGGTGACAGTGGGGTTCAAGAAATCGGGAGGCGGCAGAAGCGCCTCCGCAGTCGGCCCGGTTGGAGGGAAGGGCAGTCGCCTCAGCAGAGGGGAGGCGGGTAAGGGACCGACTGAAAAAAATAACGCCGCGAAGCGGCGATGTGCGCACTATATTGATTCTATTGGGATTTGTCAAGAATGGCCGGAATCCCGCATCAATGCAGGCCTTGCCGGGCGGGGCCGTTGCAGGCGCCGCCGGTTGGCCGCCGTTCCCGGGGTCAATACAAAAAAGCCCGGCCGGAGCCGGGCTTGGTCGGGAGCCCAGACATGCCTCAGAGGCTGAAGCGCTGGGTGTCCCGTTGCAGATTGTCGGCGGCCGCCACCAGCTTGGCGGCCCGTTCCAGATTGGCCTGGGCGGCGTAGCCGGTCTCTTCGGCCATGCTGGCCACCTGCTCGATTTCCCGGGCGATGCTTTGGGCTGCACCGGACTGTTCCCGGGTGGCGCCGGCAATGTCCTGGATGGCGTTGCTGACCTGGGCCGAGCGCTGGGAAACCCGGGTCAGGGCCTCCTCCAGCTGGCGGGAGGCCTGGACCGAGTCGGCAGCCCGGGTCACGGCCTGGGCGATGGTGTCCTGCACCGTGTTCACGCCCACGCCCACCTGGGAGAGGATGCTGGAGATTTCCTGGGCGGTATGGCCGGACTGCTCCGCCAGCTTGCGCACCTCGTCGGCCACCACGGCGAAGCCGCGCCCCGCTTCGCCGGCCCGGGCCGCCTCGATGGCGGCGTTGAGGGCCAGCAGGTTGGTCTGTTCGGCGATGCCCTTGATGGCGGAGAGGGCGTGCTCGATTTCCTGGGAACGGCGCCCCAACTCGCCCACCTGCTCTGCCGAATGCCGCACGGCATCGGCGGTCTGGCCCATGGCGCTGATCGCCTGGCTGACCGTGCCCAGGCTGGAATCGGCCACCTGGCGTGCCTCTTCGGTGAGGGCCAGGGCCGCCTGGGCGCTCTCGGCCACCAGGTGGATGCTGGCGGAAAGCTCCTCGGCGGAAGCCGACATGGAGGCGGCCGCTTCGCTCTGGCTGGCGGTGGCGCCGTTGAGTTCGCCCGAGGCGTCGGAGATTTCGGCGGCGGTGCCGTTCAGGGTCTGGCTGGTGCTCTGCAGATTGGCGATCAGGCCACGGATGGCGGTGATCGCCTGGCCCAGGGCACGGGACAGCACATCCACCTCGTTGCGGCTGGCCTCGGCGCCCCGGAGCTCCACCGACAGGTCGCCGTCGCCCAGGCGGTTGGCGGCCTCCACCACGACTGTCACCGGCTTCAGGCGCTGCTGGGCGAGGAGGGCGATGGCCAGCATGAGGGCGATGCCGAGTACCAGGGCCAGGGCCAGCACCTGGTTGCGCAGGGCCAGGGTGTCTTCGGTGAATTCGTCGGTCCAGGAGCCGATGGCGGCGATCCAGTGCAGCTCGGGCAGTTCCTTGACCACCACGATCTTGTCCCGCTCCCGGCCCTCCTTGTCCTTCCACTTGTATTCCACCACCCCGTTGCGCTTGGCGTTGAGCAGGTCGGTGACGTGCTTGGCCATGGGGCCGGCCTCGCCGGTCTTCTTGCCTTCCAGGGTGGGGTGGATGATGTAGACGCTCTCCGTCTGGTCGCCGTAGGGCTGGGAAATGATGTAGGGGTAGCCGCTCTTACCCACCGTCAGGCCCAAGAGCTTCTTCTTCAGCAGGGCAATGTTGTCCTCCGCGTCCAGGCGCAGGGTGATGCCCCCCAGGACCTTGCCGCTGTCGTCCTTGATCGGCATGGCGGCCAGGGCGTACATCTTGCCGTTGCGCTGGATGGTGCCGGCGTAGGGCTCGCCCCGGTTGAGATAGGCCACGTATTCCTCCTTGTCGGAGAGGGCCTCGCCGTTGCGGGATTCGCCGGCCGCGTTCTTGAGCAGGGTGGCGCCCCGATAGTAGCGCTCGCCGCTGCGGATGACGAAGGACGGCTCCCGGCCCGGGTTGGCCTTGCGGTAGGCCTCCAGCAGGGGGGTGTTGCCGTTGATGGGCGTATTGCCCAGCAGCAGTTCGGGCAGCTGCTCCTTGCCGGTGGCTATGCTGCGGCCGCTGGCCCGGATGTGTCCGTCCAGGGAGCGCTCGAACACCCGCAGGTTGTCCAGGGCCCGCAGTTTCAGGGTCTCCTGGGCGAATTCCAGGGTGGTGACGATGAGGGCAGTCTGCTCCTGCAGGGACTGCTCGGTCTGCTTGATGGCGGCCTCGCGGGCCAGGTAGGTGACGACGCTGCTCAATACGGCAACCATCACGGCCACGGCAATGGCGGCTGCCACCAGGATCTGCCTGGATAACGGGAAATTTTTCATGAAAGGCTCGGCGATGCTTCTTGTTTGTTATTGGAAAGCCTCGCGGATGAACACCTCCCTGCACCGCGAAGCCGGGCGCTTTTTAACACGCCCCCAGGCCCCGCCGTTATGCACTAGTTAATAGATTGAACTGACGAAAGCTGGCCGGGAGCTGGCCGGGAAGCGGCGCCCAGACTAGAACAGCGGTGCTTGCAGCAGCTTGCGCAGGGGCGTCGGCAGGGCCGCCGTGGCCATGTCCTGCCAGGGCAGCCATTCCCAGCCCGGCTCCCCAGCCGTGGCTACCGGTGCCACCTGGCACAGCAGGGGCGTCAGTTCCAGGCGGAAGTGGGTGAAGGTGTGGCGGATCGGCGGCAGGGCCTGCTCCGCCTGCAGTTGCAGGCCCAGGCCGAGGGCCAGGCTGGCGGCGCTTTCCCCCGGTGCCAGCTCGGGCAGGGCCAGCAGGCCGCCCCAGATGCCGCTGGGGGGGCGGCGCTGCAGCAGCAGGCGCGGGCCGTCGCTGAAGATCACTGCCGTCACCCGGCGCTCCGGGATGACCTTGCCCGGCCGGGCCTCCGGCAGTTCCTCCTGGCGTCCCTCGCGGCGGGCGACGCAGATTTCCTGCATGGGGCAGATGGCGCAGGTGGGCTTGCCCCGGCTGCACAGGCTGGCCCCCAGGTCCATGATGCCCTGGGTGTAGATCTCGATCTCGCCCGGGCCGTGGGGCAGCAGGGACTCGGCCAGTTGCCACAGGCCCTTCTCCACCTTGGGCGCGCCGGGAAAGCCGCTGACGCCGAAACAGCGGCACAGCACCCGCTTGACGTTGCCGTCCAGGATGGCGCCCCGTACCCCGTAGGCGAAGGCGGCGATGGCCGCCGCCGTGGAGCGGCCGATGCCCGGCAGTTCGGCGATGCGCTCCGGCTCCCGGGGGAAGCGGCCGCCGTGTTCCGCCATCACCCGCACGGCGCAGGCGTGCAGGTTGCGCGCCCGGGCGTAGTAGCCCAGGCCGGCCCACAGTTCCAGTACCCGCTCCACGGGTGCCGCCGCCAGGTCCGCCAGGGTCGGGAACTCGGCCAGGAAGCGGGCGTAGTAGGGCATCACCGTGGTCACCTGGGTCTGCTGCAGCATGATTTCCGAGAGCCAGATGGGATAGGCGTCCCGGGTCTGCTGCCAGGGCAGGTCGTGGCGGCCGTGGCGCTTCTGCCAGGCGATCAGGCGGGGGGCGAATTCGGCGACGGGATCGGGGGCGGTCTTGGGCACGGGCTGCTCGGGACTGATGGGAAAGCGTTCAAGGGCGCCATTCTACCGCCCGCCGCCGGATTGCCCGGGGCCATGCCGGCGGGCTACACTGCGGCCCATTCCAACGACATGAACGCTGCCGCCTCCATGCAGACCATCCAGACCCTCATCGACAACGTGGAACAAGTGATCATCGGCAAGCGCCCGGTGATCGAACTGGCCGTGGTCGCCCTGCTCTGTCGCGGCCACCTGCTGCTGGAGGACGTGCCGGGCACCGGCAAGACCATGCTGGCCCGGGCCCTGGCCAAGTCCGTGGCCCTCGACTGCAAGCGCCTGCAATGCACGCCGGACCTGCTGCCCTCCGATGTCACCGGGGTGCCGGTGTTCAACCAGAAGACCACGGAATTCGAGTTCCGCCCCGGCCCGGTGTTCACCAACATCCTCCTGGCCGACGAAATCAACCGGGCCACGCCCCGGGCCCAATCGGCCCTGCTGGAGTGCATGGAGGAATTCCACGTCAGCGTGGACGGCCACACCTACCCCCTGCCGCCGGTTTTCATGGTCCTGGCCACCCAGAACCCCATCGAGATGGCCGGCACCTACGTGCTGCCCGAGGCCCAGCTGGACCGTTTCTTCATGCGCCTGTCCACCGGCTATCCCAGTGCGGCGGAGGAAGCCCGCATCCTGCGCGCCCAGGCCCACGGCCATCCCATCGAGCGGCTGCAGGCCGTGCTCGGCGAGGCGGAACTGCTGGTGGCGCGCCAGGCGGTGAGCGAGGTGCATGTGGAAGATTCCCTGGCCGACTACGTGGCCCGCCTGGTGGCGGCCACCCGGGTCCATCCGGACCTGCGCCTGGGCGCCAGTCCCCGGGGTACCCTGGCCCTGTGCCGGGCGGCCCAGGGTCTGGCCCTGTTGCAGGGTCGCGACTACGTCAGCCCGGAGCTGGTGAAGACGGTGGCCCAGCCGGTGCTGGCCCACCGCCTCATCCTGCGGCCCCAGGCCGCCGCCCAGGGACGCCATGCGGAAGCGGTGCTGGCGGACATCCTGAACCAGGTGCCGGCCCCCGTATGAGCGACTCCCGGGCGCCGGAGACGCCCCTGCCCCTGGCGTTCGACGGCCGGCCCCTGGCCGGCTGGCTGGGGCGGCACCGGCGCGCCCTGATCTTGGCCGGTCTCACCCTGGTGGCCTACACGGCCGCCCTCAACCGGGTGCAGGCCCTGCTGTGGGCGGTGGCCGCCCTGTTCCTCGCCACCCTGGCGGCCGGCGTGGTCTGGCCCCACTGGCTGGTGCGCCGTCTGGCGGCGGAGCGCAGCGGCCCGGTGCGGGCCGCCGAGGGCGAGCCGCTGCAACTGACGGTGACGGTGCACAACCGGGGCCTGCTGCCCCGCTTCATGGTGGAACTGGTGGACCGCCTGCCCTTCGTCGGCGCCGCGGCCGGCGCGCCCCTGGCCGAGGTGGTGCTGGGCCAGGTGGCCTGGGTGCCGGGGGGCGGCACGCGCCAGTTCAGCGTCACCCTGCAGGCGGAAAAGCGGGGCCTCTACCAGCTCGGTCCGGTGGGCCTGGCCTCCAGCTTTCCCCTGGGGCTGGCCGAGGCCCGCCAGGGGCGCAACGCCGGGCTCACCTCCCTGGTCATCTATCCCCGGATCTTTCCCATCGTCGCCCTACCCCTGCGCGGCACGCCCACCCTGATCCACCGGGGCGCCCTGCAGTTGCCGGAGGGGGCCGGCAGCAGCGAGTTCTGCGGCCTGCGGGAATACCGCCGGGGCGACAACCCGCGCCACATCCACTGGCCCAGCAGCGCCCGCAACGCCGAACTGATGGTGCGGGAGTTCGAGCCCCTGGCCTCCGCCAGCCTGTGCCTGGTGCTGGATTGCCAGGCCGGCGCGGAACTGGGCCGGGGCCGGGATTCCAGCTTCGAGGTGGCGGTGCGCATCGCCGCCTCCCTGGCCCGCTACGCCACCGGCAACGGCCTGCCGGTACGGCTCCTGGGCGCCGGCCGGCAGCCCCTGGAGATCGGCGCCGGCTGCGGCGAACTGCACTTCCAGGAAATGCTGGATGCCCTGGCCGTGGTGGCGGCGGACGGCGACACGCCCTACGCCCAGATGCTGGAGCAGGCCGCCGCAGCCCTGACGCCGGGGGAGACCGTGATCAGCTTCCACAACGAGCCGGCCGTGCCCGGGGGCGGCCAGGCGACGTTGGGGGCCCTGGCCCAGCTGCGGCAGCGGGGCGCCCATCTGCTGTCCCTGCGCTTCGTCCCCGAAAGCTTCACCGGCGCCACCGCCTGGGGCAGCGACGGCCTGACCGGCGGCCTCATGGAACTGGGCGCCCGGGTGCTGCCGGTGCGCCGGGGCGATGATCTGCTGGCCCTGTTCAATCCATGACCCGTTCTGCCGCCGCCACCATGCCCCTCACCTACGGTCCCGCCTACCTGGGGCTGTACGCCTGCCTGACCCTGGGGGTCATGTGCAACTGCTTCCTCGACATCCAGTACGGCCACTTCGGCTTCGAGGTGACGCTGTGGGCCCTGCTGTTCGGCCTGACCCTGTTCCTCGGCTGGCGCCAGCAGGGCGTGGCCAGCGAGCTGGGCCGGGGTTGGCAGAAGGCGGTGCTGGTCATGGCCGGCGTGCTCTTCTTCCTCATTCTCCTGCCCGTCTGGGGCATGCCCCGGGGCGGACTCTACCTGCTGTGCGGCATGCAGGCGGCGCAGAACTGCATCAGCGTCAGCCGCCGCCATTTCTACATGGGCCTGCTGGTGTCGGCGGTGCTGGTGCTGTTCGCCGCCGCCCACTACCGGGCCGACTGGACCATGCTCTTCTATCTGCTGCCCTATGTGCTGGCGGTGGTGCTGAGCCTGGTGGCGGAGCAGGTGGATCGCCGCTCCCGCCAGGTCCAGGCCCTGGCCCTGGGCGACGGCCGCGTTGCCGGCCAGGGGCTGGCGGCGGTGACAGCCTCCCTGGTGATCCTGGGGCTGGCGGGCCTGTTCTATGCCATCACGCCCCAGGTCTCCTGGGCCGATCTCTCCTGGAAGCACGGCCTGCCCGGCGGGGTGCAGTTGGGCGAGAGTCCGGCCGGCGGCGGCGCCGGGGGCGGCAGCGGTGGCCATGGGGCAGCCGGCGGCAGTGGCGGGGGCGGCGCCGGGGAGGCAGGTCCGCTCCGTTCCGCCTGGCCCGGTCCCGGAGAAATGCGCCTGGCCGCCCGCCGGCCCGGCATGCCGGAGTGGCAGGCCAGCGCCATCAACCATCTGGCGGATTGGCTGGAGCAGCTGACGCAGGCCACGGCTCCGGCCTGCGAGGCGGTGGAAGACTGGTGGGAGCGCTTCAAGCAATGGATGCAGGAGCACCTGCAGGAAGTGGTCCAGACCCTGCTGGCGCTGCTGTTGTTGGCCCTGGTGCTGGCCTATTGGCTGCTGGCGCGGGAGACGGGGCCGCTGGCCTGGCTGCGCACCCGCCTCGATTATCTGCGCCTGGGCCTGGGCGGGCGCCACGGGGCAGGGGGGCGCGGCATCCGTCAGTACTTCCATGCCGCCGAACGGCTCTTCGCCTACTACGGTGAGCCCCGGGCCGCCGCCCAGGGTCCCCGGGAATACGGGCGCCAGCTGCACCGCCGCTACCCGGATCTGGCCGAGGACTTGCATGTGCTGACGGGCTATTTCGACATCGTCAGCTACAGCGGCCGGGAGCCCCGGCCCCAGGCCCTGGCAGCCATGCGCCAGGCCTACCGGCGCATCTTCCGGACGCTGACGGACTAACTGGCGCCGGGAGTCGCCGGCCCCGCTTCGCCCGGATGGAGATGGGCGGCCAGGAATTCCAGCAACCGGGGCATCTGCTCCTCCACCTCGCCGTAGCTGTCGTGGCTGCCGGGCACCACCAGCAGCTCGGCCGCGGTGTCGCCCCGGGCGGCGAGGATGGCCCGGGCTTCGGCCAGGGGCACGGTGTCGTCGGCGTCGCCATGGACCAGCAGCACCGGGCAGCGGGCCCGGGCGATGCTGCGTATGGGGGCGATGGCATCGAAGCGGTGGCCGATGGTCCGCTCCACATAACGCAGGATGTACCAGCCCAGGGGCAGATAGGGGATGTGCAGGGCCCACAGCCAGCGCCGCATCATGGCCGCCGGGTGGGCGAAGGCGGCGACGCTGACGGCGGCGGCCAGGCCGTCGCGGCGGGAGGCCACCAGCAGGGCGGCGCCGGCACCGACGGAATGGCCGAGCACCGCCAGGCGCCGGCCATCCACCTCCGGCTGGCCGGGCAGCCAGTCCAGGGCCGCTTCCAGGTCTTCGGCGAAGCGGGGCAGGGAGGCGAAAGTGTCGGCCTCGCTGCGGCCGTGGCTGCGGGCGTCGAGCAGCAGCACGGCGTAGCCGGCCCGGTGCAGGGGCGCCGCCAGGGGCAGCATCATTTCCGCGTTGCCGCCCCAGCCGTGCAGTACCGCCACCGTGGGGGCGGCGGCAGTGGCGGCGGGAATCATCCAGGCGAAGAGGCGCTTGCCCCGGGGCCCGGCGATGGCGCACTCACGAAAGGGCAGGCCCAGGTCGCCCGGACTGCCTTGTTCCGGGACCATGGGTGCCTGCAGGCCGCGCCGGATGGCCCAGTGCAGGCCGGCACGGCCAAGAAGAAGGGCCAGTGCGGCCCCCAGGGAAGGGAGTAGCCACTGGCCCGTATCCATTGGGTTGCGGCCCGCTTATTTCTTGGTGGCGGGCTTGCCGGAAACCGGCGTCACCCGGCTGGCGGCCAGGCTGGCCCGCTGCCGGGCCTGTTCGATGCTGCCGCCGGTGGCCAGGGCCACGCCCATGCGGCGCTTCTTGAAGCTCTCGGGCTTGCCGAACAGGCGCAGGTCGGCGGTGGGCACCTGCAGGGCCTCGGCCACGCCTTCGTAGGCCACGCCCTGTTCCTCCAGGCCGCCGTAGATGACGGCGGAGGCGCCGGGCGTGCGCAGGCTGGCATCCACCGGCAGGCCCAGGATGGCCCGGGCGTGCAGTTCGAATTCGGAGAGGCGCTGGCTGGTCAGGGTCACCAGGCCCGTGTCGTGGGGGCGCGGGCTGACTTCGGAGAACCACACCTGGTCGCCCTTGATGAACAGCTCGACGCCGAAGATGCCGCGGCCGCCCAGGTTGCTGGTGACCTTTTCGGCGATCTCCCGGGACTTCTCCCGGGCCGCCTCGCTCATGGGCTGGGGCTGCCAGGATTCCACATAGTCGCCGTCCACCTGGATGTGGCCGATGGGTTCGCAGAAGAAGGTTTCCACCTGGCCCGAGCTGCCCACGGCGCGCACGGTGAGCTGGGTGATCTCGTAGTCGAACTTGACGAAGCCCTCGACGATGACCCGGGACTGCTGCACCCGGCCGCCGGCCTGGGCGTGGTTCCAGGCCCTCTCCACGTCGGCGGGGGTCTTCAGCAAGGACTGGCCCTTGCCGGAGGAAGACATCACCGGCTTGACCACGCAGGGGTAGCCGATGCCCTTCTCCTCCCCCGTGCCGTCGATGGCGGCCTGCAGCTCGGCCAGGGAATCGGCGAAGCGGTAGGGCGAGGTGGGCAGGCCCAGTTCCTCGGCGGCCAGGCGGCGGATGCCTTCCCGGTTCATGGTCAGCTTGGCGGCCCGGGCCGTGGGAATGACCTGGGCCAGGCCCTCGGCCTCGATCTCCACCAGGGTGTCGGTGGCGATGGCCTCGATCTCCGGCACCACCAGATGGGGCTTCTCCAGCTCGATGAGGCGGCGCAGGGCGGCCCCGTCGGTCATGGAAATGACGTGGGAACGGTGGGCCACCTGCATGCCCGGCGCATCGGCGTAGCGGTCCACGGCGATGACCTCGACACCCAGGCGCTGCAAGGCGATAATCACCTCCTTGCCCAGTTCTCCCGCCCCCAGCAGCATCACCTTGGTGGCCGAAGGGGAGAGGGGCGTTCCGATTCTCATAGCATCACTTCCTTGAAAATAAGGGCATTGCAGGGGCAGACCGCCACAGCGGCGCCACCCCGGACGGCAAAAAGTCCGCGCATGTTAGCACGCAGCCCGCCTCCGACGACTTCATGACTTCCAGCCAAAACTCCGCCCTCGACCTGCCCTGCAACACCTGCGACAGCGACGCCGCCGCCACCCCGGCCCCCTTCGACTGCCGCGCCTTCCGCAACGCCCTGGGCGGCTTCGCCACCGGCGTCACCGTGGTCACCGCCATGGCCGCCGACGGCACCCCGGTGGGCCTCACCGTCAGCTCCTTCAATTCCGTCTCCCTGGAGCCGCCCCTGGTGCTGTGGAGCCTCTCCGCCAACTCCCCCAGCCTGGGCATTTTCGAGAGCGCCTCCCACTTTGCCGTGAACGTGCTGGCAGCGAACCAGGAAGAAGTCTCCAACCGCTTCGCCTCCCGCCTCGAAGACAAGTTCGACGGCGTGGCCTGGCAGCCCGGCCTGGGCGGCGCCCCGGTGCTGGCCGGCACCTGCGCCAGCTTCGAATGCGCCAACGTCGCCCGCCATGCCGGCGGCGACCACCTCATCTTCATCGGCCAGGTCGAGCGCTTCGCCCAGGACCCGGCCCAGCCCCCTCTCGTCTTCCAGGGCGGCCGCTACCGCCGCCTGGCCGACTGAGTTTCGTACCCCGCCGGTTGCCCCTGCGGCAGGCGGCGGCGTAGAATGCCACCTCGGTTCCGCCTCCGGAGCCGCCAAATCAGCCCGAGCGGGCGTCGTATAATGGTAATACCCTAGCTTCCCAAGCTAGAGCCGTGGGTTCGATTCCCATCGCCCGCTCCACATCGAATTTAGGCGGATCGTTGATCTGCAAAAGAGAAAGCCAACCGGTTCCGGTTGGCTTTTTTGTTGTCTGGTCGATATCTGGTCCCCGGCAACTCACCTAGGAAGCGTGGGTACACTGCCTAGGTCACGTCGGCTCTATTTACAAGCCGGATCAGCGTGTGAACCTTACGCGGTGCCCGGTTACGCTCCCGAATTTCGCGAGTCCGAATCTCAACTCTCCAAGGCCCTTGCGGGATCGAGCGAGCGTCAATGGGAGCCTGACCGATTTCGGGTTGCCCCTCCAGTTGCCGAATAACGGCTTGACTGACTGTGCCCTTCATAATTACGCGTAAGCCATCATCGTTAGGAATATAAAAATCAAAACGACGTGAATCGGGTAGCAAAAAAAGCGTGCCCGTATACGTTGTAGTCTGATCTTCAATTTCAAGAGCCTGAATCCGCGCGCGGGCTAATGAAATAGACTGTCGATCAAGCAAAAAGTCGTGAGCCCCTTGGACGACACGCAAAGTCGCGCCACCATCATCTAGTTTTTGAAAAAACTGTTTTAACGTAACTAAGGTTCGTTCATCAAGAATTGATGCAGCCTCATCGAATATCGTTTCATCTTCTGCACCCACTCGGGAGAGGATCTCTGATATCTCCTCGACCACTTCCATCAAAGGGGTTTCAAGTATCTCGTTATTGCTTCCGGCTTCCTCAAGCACAAATCCGAAAGAGCCTCGAAGCGTGCCAGTGATCATCAATTGCGAATTTCCTGATTGTGGTACCGGCCCACGTGTTCCCAATTGACCTATTTCCCGACTGCAGTAACGTTTTGAGACCAGAGCCTGGTAGTCATCAAGAACTTGGCCTGCAAAGTCAGCGTAAATTCCGCGTGCACCCTGAACGGGAGCTCCTCCAAAGAAAAGACCAACTTCGGCATGAGTTTCAGGAGCGTTGCCAATCCGTTGCAAGGAGCTTAACAACTCGTCGCGGCGCGCTGAATATTGAAAGTGGCCGATGGGGTCATCATCAGCAGTTCGCGAAGTCAGCATGGCGTCTATGGAGGCGATGTCAGCCTTCAGCGCATCAATTTCGAGCTTTTTAAGCATTAGTTCCTCCTTCCAACTCTGGCCAAGCTTTGTCTAGGTAATCGACGGCATCTTGGTCATTAGAGTTCAATGGAACTTGGAGCATCCCTTTCCAAAGTGTCGACTCACGTTGGTGAGAAAAGAGCCCAAACCAATAGCGGGTATCATCGACCAGCATTTCTGGATTTTTGGCTAGGTCAACAAAAAACGCATCGCATGAAAAAACAATCTTTGCTTGGTTTCGGTCGAGTAGATGAACGTGCTTCTGCATCCACTCTCTTTTGGCAGCCACATCGGATGCGGGTAGTTTTCCAAAGGTAACTACATCTAGATCCTTGGGCGGAACTTTTCTGATCTGCTCAACATCCTCAACGAAGCTACCATCAAGCCATTGAAATCCTGCGGTAACACCAGCGCTCAATAAAGCGCTACGGTAGGCTAATAAACCCCTTAAGATTTTTACTCTGGGTCTACTTGTGGCAAATCTGGCTACGACATCGTGCATGGACACCTTGTAAGGTGACATGTCTGCCCGTCGAGTAGGGTTTTCTCCGACGAATGGCGGCAACACCATTGACGCATTGAACGAAGGAATCACAGCTTTTGCCTCGTTATTTATTATGTCTTTGGGATTGTCCCAAAAAAGATCCTCCTAGGCTACCGCTCACCATAGCTGTTTTAGGGCTGTCGCCACGCGTCTGGTCACGTTTTGGTCGTAGTGGAATCCAAGTCAGTCAAATAAGGTAGTAAATTGGGCTGATGCGGCTTGAACCGCTACTCCTTTGGTGAAATATAGAATTTATTCTTTTCATCTTGTTAGCGCTGGTCTTGGACAGCTTGATGAGCTTAGACCCACGTGCTCGATTCCCATCGCCCGCTCCATCGGATACTCAAAAGGCCAGTCCTCCGCGACTGGCCTTCTTCATTTCCGCTCCTGCCGCCACGGCGGCACCGGCGTCAGGGCCGCTTCCAGTTCGGCCAGGAAGACCTTGACCTTGGGCAGGCGGATGCGGCTGGGGGTGTAGCAGGCGTAGAGGTGGCGGCCGAAGCGGACCTGGGGTTCGTGGTCGGGCAGCACCCGGATCAGGCGGCCGTCGGCCAGGGCCGGGGCGCACAGGAAGTCGGGCAGGATGCCGATGCCCTGGCCGGCGAGGATGGCGTCTTCCAGGCATTCCAGATTGTTGTAGCGCAGGGGGCTGTGGATGGGCACCCGGATCTCGGCTCCTTCCCGGTCGGTCAGGCGCCAGTGGCCGTCGTCGGTGAACAGGTAGCTGAAGCAGCGGTGCAGGGGCAGGTCCTGGGGCGTCTGGGGCGCGCCGTGGGCGGCCAGGTAGGCGGGGGCGGCGCAGAGGTGGCGTTCCAGTTGCAGCAGGGGGCGGGCCACGGCGTCTTCGGGCGGGGCCTTGGTCAGGCGGAGGGCCAGGTCGATGCGGTCGGCCACCAGGTCCACCAGCTGGTCGGTGAGTACCAGCTCACATTCCAGGCCCGGGTATTTCTCGACCATGGACGGCAGCAGGGGGGCGATGTAGCGGCGGCCGAAGGCCAGGGTGGCGCTGATGCGCAGCACGCCCTGGGGCGTTTCGCCCAGGTGGCGCAGGGCCAGTTCGGCGCTGTCCACCGCTTCCAGGGCGCGGCGGGCGTGCTGGAGGAATACTTCGCCGGCGGGGGTCAGGCTGAGGCGGCGGGTGGCTCGCTCGAACAGGCGCTGGCCGAGGGATCGTTCCAGGTCGCCGATCTGCTTGCTGACCTGGGCCCGGGTGCAGTCCAGCTGCCGGGCGGCGGCGGCCATGCTGCCGCTTTCGACGACCTTGAGGAAACTGTGCCAACTGGGAAGCCAGGCCATGGTGTCAATGATCCGTTGACGTTGATGCGGGGATTATGGGCTGTTTCGTCGCCGATTTGCTGACTAGAGTGGAATCCGATTGATTTGGTCCGTACGGGCCGGGAAGGATTGCCATGTTTCGTACCCTGAGCCGGCCGGAAGTGCTGGTGACCACCCTGGCGGCGGCCGGCATTCTCATGGTGACCATGGGTGCCCGGCAGTCCCTCGGCCTCTTCGTCGCGCCCCTCAATACCCACACCGGCCTGGGCATCGCCAGCATCAGCCTGGCCATGGCCGTGGGCCAGTTCACCTGGGGCGCCATCCAGCCCGTGGCGGGGGCCGTGGCCGACCGCTACGGCGCCCGGGCGGTGCTCATCGGCGGCCTGCTGGTGCTCGCAGTCGGCAGCGCCCTGACGCCCTTCATGGATTCGGGCCTGGGCCTGATCTTTTCCATCGGCCTGCTGTCGGCCATGGGCGCCGGCGCCGGCAGCTTTTCCGTGCTCATCGGCGCCGCCGCCCAGCGCCTGCCGGTGGAGGCCCGGGGTGCAGCCTCCGGGGTCATCAACGCCGGCGGCTCCTTCGGCCAGTTCGTCTTCGCCCCCATCCTGCAGCGCCTGATCCAGAGCATCGGCTGGATGGGTGCCCTGTGGGCCATGGCCATTGCCACCCTGGCGGCCCTGCCCCTGGTGGGCCGTCTGGCGGGGGCTCCGCCGGCCCATGCCCCGACAGCGGCCACTGGCGGCGGTCTTGGCCAGGCGGTGAAGGAGGCCATGGGCGACCGCAGCTACCTGCTGCTGCATGCCGGCTTTTTCACCTGCGGCTTCCACATCGCCTTCCTCGTAACCCACCTGCCCGGCGAGGTGAACCTGTGCGGACTGCCGCCCTCGGTGGCCAGCTGGTCCCTGGCCATCATCGGCCTGGCCAACATCTTCGGCAGTCTCTATGCCGGCTCCTGTGTGGCCCGCTACCGCAGCAAGTACATCCTGGCGGCCATGTACGCCTCCCGCGCCCTGCTCATCATCTGGTACCTGATGATGCCGCGCACGGAATGGACCTACTACCTGTTCGCCGCCGGCCTCGGCTTCACCTGGCTGGCCACGGTGCCGCCGACGGCGGCCATCGTCGGCAAGCTTTTCGGCGTGCGCTACCTGGGCACCCTGTTCGGCCTGACCCTGCTCTCGCACCAGATCGGCGGCTTTCTCGGCGCCTACCTGGGGGGCCTGACCCTGACCCGCTTCGGCGACTACGGCTGGATGTGGTACGCCGACATCGCCCTGGCGGCGGCCGCCGCCCTGGTGAACCTGCCGATCCGGGAAAAGCCGGTGCAGCCCGTGGCCCAGCCGGCCTGAGGCGCCGCCGCAAAGCAAAAAGGCCAGCCCGGGAGGCTGGCCTTTGTTTTTGGCGCGGTGCGTTCAGTTGTTGTTGCTGCCGCCGTCCAGGCTGTCGATGAGGGCGAAGAGGCGCTTGTAGAAGTCCGGGTCGGCGATGGTTTCCTCGCCCACCTTGACCAGGGAATCCTTGTCCGCCACCCAGGGCAGGGAGATGGAGCCGATGCCGGTGACGCTGAGGCCGGCGCTGCTGCTGCCGGCCTTGAGGGCGAAGCGGGTCTGGCGGGCGTTGGCGTAGATGACGGTGCCGACGTTGCTGGGCAGGCATACCAGGCTGATGGAAAGGCGCATGCCGTAATCGGCCTCGGGCTGGAACAGCTTCTCGCCGCGGATGCTTTCGGGCTTGGTCTCTTCCACCTGGTAGCCCTGGCTGAGCAGGGCCCGGCGCCCCAGTTCGCAGGCGTTGGCGGGAACCCGGGTGCTCCAGTATTCGAAGGGGGAATTGCTGTCGAAGGACTCGTGCTTGTAGGCCGGCGTGGGGCGGGAGGCGCAGCCCGCCAGCAGCAATCCGCTCAGGGTGAGTAAGACAAGGGGGCGGAAAGAAAAACGCATGGGGTTCTGGTGCCGGGAAAGACGGTTGCTGAAACGGTTGCCGAAGGCAGAATCTTAGATCATCCGGGCCGTTTCGGGGCGTTGCGACAACTTCCTTTACATGTTTTGGCGCCGGGGCCGCCTAGCCGGCGCCGGCCGGCTGGACCGCCTCCCGGGTGGCCGCCTCGAGCAGGCTCAGGGCCCGGTCGAAATCGAAGTACTCGATGGCCTGGTCGATCTGGGGGCCCCAGGCGCCGAGCAGGGGCAGCAGCAGGTGTGCGGACTGCTGCCAGAGCAGGCTGGCCTGCATGTCGTCGCCGGCCAGCAGCGTGTGCAGCCGGTTGAGCAGCTGGGCCTGCTCCCCGTTGGCGCCGTTGCCGGGCGTCGGCTCCGCCGCCGGGGTGCGGGCCGGCAGCCAGCGCAGCAGGGCCTGGTAGAGCACCTCGGGGACCACCGGCTTGGCCACGAAGTCGTTCATGCCGGCTTCCAGGCAACGCGCCCGGTCTTCGGCGAAGGCGCCGGCAGTCATGGCCAGGATGGGCAGGTCGGCGCAGCCGGGCAGCTCCCGGATGGCCCGGGTGGCCTGCAGGCCGTCCAGGTGGGGCATGTTCACATCCATCAGCACCAGGTCGAAGCCGCCGGACTGGGCCAGGCTCACCGCCTGGTGCCCGTCCTCGGCCACGCTGACGGCCAGGCCGGCATCGTGCAGCAGGTCCTGGGCCACCTCCTGGTTGAGGGCGTTGTCTTCCGCCAGGAGGATGCGGCAGCCGCCGTGGCGGGCGCGCAGGCGGGCCGGCAGTTCCTGCTCTGCAGTTGCGGCGGTGGTGCCGGCCGCGGTGTCTGCCACCTCCAGGCGCAGGCTGATCCAGAAGACGCTGCCCTGGCCCGGCTTGCTGTCCACCCCGATGTCGCCGCCCATGAGCCGGATGAGGCGCTTGCTGATGGCCAGGCCCAGGCCCGTGCCGCCGTACTTGCGGGTGGTGGAGTTGTCGGCCTGCTCGAAGGCCTGGAACAGGGCGGCCTGCTGCTCCGGGGCGATGCCGATGCCCTGGTCCGCCACCTCCAGGCGCAGCTCCACCTGGCTCTGGCTGCGGCTGAGCAGGCGGGCGCCCAGGGTGATGTGACCCTGGTCGGAGAACTTCACCGCATTGCTGAGGAAGTTCACCAGGATCTGCTGCAGGCGCATGGCGTCGCCCCGCAGGACGGGGGGCAGGGCCGGGTCGAGGTGCCGCTCCAGGCGCAGGCCCTTGGCTTCCAGCTGGGGCCGCAGCAGGTTTTCCGCATTGTCGAAGAGGCGCGCCAGGGGGAAGTCCTGCAGGTCCAGATGCAGCTTCTCGGCCTCGATCTTGGACAGGTCCAGGATGTCGTTGATGATGTTGAGCAGATGGGTGGCGGCACCGTGGATCTTGTCCACCCGCTCCCGGGCCCGGGCGTCGCCCACCTCCCGCCCCAGCAGGTGGGAGAGGCCGAGGATGGCGTTCATGGGGGTGCGGATCTCGTGGCTCATGTTGGCCAGGAAGGCGCTCTTGGCCCGGCTGGCACTCTCCGCTTCGTCCCGGGCTTCGGCCAGCTCCATGGTGCGGGCGTGCACCAGCTCCTCCAGGTGGTGGCGGTGCTGTTCCAGTTCCTGTTCCAGGCGCAGGCGGAAGGTGATGTCCCGGTGCAGACACAGCACATAGGCCTGGCCTTCCCACTCGACACGGCTGGCGCTCACTTCCACGTTGAAGGTGCGGCCGTCCTTGTGGCGGTGCACGGTCTGGAAGAACTCGCCGCCCTTGCTCAGGGCCCGCAGCATGGCGGTGATCTGTTCCCGGGGAATCGCGGCGTCCCAGTCCCACACGTGGAGCCGTTCCATTTCCTCCGGCGTGTAGCCGAGCATGGCCGCCATGGCCGGATTGGCTTCGGCCACGGCGCCGTCCTCGGTGAGCAGCACCAGGCCGTCCCGGCTGTGCTCGAACAGGGCCCGGCGCATGGAAACTTCGCTGGCCATGGCCCGGGCCTGCTCCTTGCGCTCGGTGATGTCGCGCCAGACGGAGGCGCAGCCGAGGCGCCCGTCCATTTCCACCCGCCGGTTGCTGACCCAGAAGTCCCGCACCTGGCCGTCCTTGCGCCGCAGGCGGGTTTCCGTGCTGTGCTGGCCGTCCCGGATGACGGCGGCCAGGGCCTGGCGGACCTGCTGCGGGTCCATCTCCGCCTCCAGGTCGGCGATGGAGAGGCCGGCCAGTTCTTCCCGGGTGTAGCCCAGGCTGGCGCAGGTCATGTCGTTGAATTCGATGAAGCGGCCGCTCTCGGCGTCGATCAGGCAGATGCTCTCCGGCGCCTGGGCGGCGATGGCGCTGAAGATGTCCTCTCGCTCGCGCAGGGCGCTGCGGGTCTGCAGGCGGCCGATGGCGTCGCCGAGGCGCTGGGCGATGCTTTCCTGCAGGGTCCGCTCCTCCGGCAGCAGGGCCGTGTCGTGCTCGCCGTCGGGCTGGCACAGCACCGTCAGGGTGCCCTGGTCGCCCCCCGGGGTGCGGAAGGTGACCCGGTGGCCGCCGGTTGCGGCCGGGTGGCCCGGGGTGGCGTAACGGACACCGCCGAACTCGATGCAGGCGAAGGTCTGCCGGGGCCAGCGCCAGCCCGGCGGAATGAGGCCCACCACCCGTTCCAGGATTTCCCCCAGGCCCAGGGCCGGGTCTTCCGTGACCCGGGATATTTCGTAGAGGCAGGCCAGTTCCTGCATGCGTTTGCGCAGCACCCATTCGGTATGGGCCCGGGCCTTCTCCTTGGCATCCAGGGCATCGAGCAGGGCGTCGAAATGGCCGGCCAGCTGGCCGATCTCGTCCTCTTCCTCCATGCGCCCGACCCGGGCCAGGGTGCGGCCCTGGCCGAAGTCGGTCATGGCGTCGCGGATGCGCTGCAGGCGGTCGGTGAGGCGGCGGGATTTCTTCAGGAAGGCATAGGTGAGCAGCAGCATGCTCAGGCCCAGCACCAGCGAAATGCCGCCCAGGAGCAGGTGCTTCTCGTTCTGGTAGTAGGTTTCCGGAAAGCCGGAGTAGATCATGCCGATGCGCCGCCCCTCGCCGTCGAGCAGGGCCTGGTAGCCGGCGATCTGCCAGCTGTCCACCACCCGGGCCCGCCGCACCCAGGTGCCGCCTTCTTCCAGCACCGCCTGATTGACCTCGGCACTGGCCCGGGTGCCCAGGGCCCGCTGGCCGTTGGCCAGCTGCACGTTGGTGGCGACGCGGATGTCGTCGAGGAACAGGGTGGCGGTGCCGCTGTCGCCGCCCGGCAGGGTGCCCACCGGGAAAACCACCTCCCGGATGTTGTCGATCAGGGCCAGGTTGTTGTTGAGCAGGATGCCGCCGAAGAGGATGGCATCTCCGTAATCGCCGCTGAGGGGCAGGTGGGCGGCGGCGTTGATGAGCAGGCCCCGGGTCTCCGCCTCGCCCTTCGGCGCCCCCGCCACCTCGACCCGGGCCCGGGCGGGAAAACGGGAGCCGAGGCGGGCCAGCTGTTCCGCATCGAAGCGCTCGTAGGCCGATACCGGCAGTCCGGTCAGCACCTGGCGCACGACAAAGGAGCGGGGCAGGCGGGTGCCGGGCACGGCGTCGGTGCTGGCGGCGATGATCTGGCCGTCCTCGGTGGCGACGATGAGATAGTCCAGGCCCGCCGATTCCGCCCACACGTCGAGCACCTTGCCCAGGGTCGGGTCGTTGCCGCGGTGGGCCTTGAGCAACTGGGGCAGGCGCTCGGAGAGGGCCTGCTGCAGCACCTGCTGGCCGGAGCGGTTGCGGATCTGCTCCAGATAGTTGCGGGTGCTGATCAGATGGGCGTGGGCATTGGCCTCCAGCAGCTCGTCGAAACGCTGGCCGCCCACCACCAGCACGGCCATGATCACCGGCAGGGTGACGAGCATGGGCACCAGGCCCAGTACCACCAGGCGGATGTGCAGGGAGCGGCGCCAGGCCCGCTGCCAGCGGGAAAGGAAGTGTGGGTGCAAGGCCATGATGGGCACCGGGGCGACGGCCGGGCGGCCGCCGGGGTTAGGTGAATGATCTGCCGTCTATTATCTTAGTATTATCAGAATCTTTCGGCGACCATGCGTGGAATTAGTGCATGGTCCCAACCACCAAAGCGGAGCTTTCCCATGCGCAAGCCCCTGGCTGCCCTGATCCTCCTCGGTACCCTGCTGCTGGCCGCTTGCGGCGAACCGGAGCCGGTGCGCATCGGCTTTCTCGGTGGTCTTTCCGACCGCAACACGGATGTGGGGGATGCCGGGCGCAACGGCGTCATCCTGGCGGTCGAGCAGTGGAACCGGGAAGGCGGCATCCAGGGCCGCCCCATCGAGCTGATTGCCCGGGACGATGCCCAGAAGGCCGAGACCGCTGCCCGGGCGGCGGCGGAGCTGGGCCAGGCGCGGGTGGAGGCGGTGATCGGCCCCTTCACCTCGGCCATGGCGGCGGCGGCCGTGCCGGTGCTGGCCCGCAGCGACACCCTGCTGATCAGTCCGACCCTCAGCGCCATGGCCTTTTACGCCAAGGACGACAACCTGGTGCGCATCAACCGCAGCACCCGGGACAATGCCGGCGACTACGCTCGCATGCTTTACCAGCGGGGCCAGCGCCGCGTCGCCGTGGCCTACGACACCCGCAACCGGGTCTTTTCCGAATCCTGGCTGGAGGAGTTCCGCCGCGCCTTCACTAGCAGCGGCGGCGCCATCGTTGCCGAAGCGGCCTACGACTCCCAGCCCGACACGGATTTCGCCCAGGTGGTGCGGCGCCTGCTCAGGAACGACCCGGACGGCCTGCTCTACATCGCCGGCGCCATCGATGTGGCCCGCCTGGCCCAGCAGTCGCGCCGGCAGGCGCCCCGGCTGCCCATTGCCGCCTCGGAATGGGCGGCGTCGGAGCAGCTGACCGAACTGGGGGGCTCCCTGGTGGAAGGGCTGCTGATCCTGCAGAACTACAACCGCTATGACGAATCCCCCCGCTACGTGGCCTTCCGCGACGCCTTTGCCCAGCGCTTCCAGCGCCTGCCGGGCTACAGTGCGGTGGCGGCCTACGATGCGGCGACGGTGCTGTTCACCGCCCTCAGCCGGCGCCAGCGGGGTGACAGCGTCAAGGCGGCGGTGCTCAAGTACGGCCCCTACCAGGGCCTGCAGCAGCAGATCAGTTTCGACGCCTTCGGCGATACCACGCGGCAGGCCTTTTTCACCGAGATCCAGCAGGGGCGCTTCGTCCTGGTGCGCTGATCCCCTTCAGGCGCGGCGTTGCTGCATCCAGGCGGTGAAGTCCGCCGCCGGCATGGGCCGGCCGAACAGGTAGCCCTGACCCTGGTCGCAGCCGGCTCCGCGCAGGAATTCCAGCTGCTCCTGGGTCTCGATGCCTTCGGCGGTGATGTGGAATCCCAGGGAGTGGCCGAGGGCGATGATGGCGCGGGCGATGGCCACGTCGTTGGCGTTGTGGGGCAGGTCGGCGACGAAGGCCCGGTCGATCTTCAGATGGTTGATGGGCAGCACCTTGAGATAGGCCAGGGAGGAATAACCGGTGCCGAAGTCGTCCACCGCCGTGGTCACCCCCAGGGTCTGGATGTCGCACAGCACCTGCCGGGCATGGTTCGGGCTTTCCATGATCAGGCTTTCGGTCACTTCCACCTCCAGGGCCGTGGCCGGCAGACCGTGCTTTTCCAGGGCCTGGCGCAGGGTCGCCGCATAGTCGCTGCGCTCGATCTGCAGGGCCGCCACATTGACGGCGATGCGCCCGGCCAGCAGGCCCCGGTCCGCCCACTGGCGGGCCTGGCGGCAGACCTGGTCGAGCACCAGTTCGCCGATGGGCACGATCAGTCCGGTGCGTTCGGCCAGGGGGATGAACTCGGCCGGCGACACCAGACCCCGGGCCGGGTCGCGCCAGCGCAGCAGGGCCTCGGCGCCGCACAGGCGGCCGTCGGCCAGTTCCAGCTTGGGCTGGTACCAGACCTCGAATTCCCCTTCTTCCAGGGCCCGGCGCAGGGAGCGTTCCTGGGTCAGCCGTTCCTGGGCGCGGCGGGTCATGTCGGCCTGGTAGAAGCGGTAGCTGTTGCGGCCCCCTTCCTTGGCCCCGTACATGGCGGTGTCGGCATTGCGCACCAGGGCTTCCGGCGTGTCGCCGTCGAGGGGGGCGATGGCGATGCCGATGCTGGTGGTGACCAGGGCGGCGGTACCGTCCAGGTCGAAGGGTTCCTGCAGGGCCTGCAGCAGCTTCTTCACCACACTGATGGCGTCCGTGCCCTGGGCCAGGTTGTTGAGGATGATGGCGAACTCGTCGCCACCCAGGCGGGACACCGTGTCCTCCACCCGCACGCATTCCTTGAAGCGGTGGGCCGCCTGCTGCAGCAGCAGGTCGCCGGTGGGGTGGCCCAGGCTGTCGTTCACCGTCTTGAAGCCGTCCAGGTCCAGCAGCAGCACCGCCAGTTCCTGGCCGTAGCGCTGGGCCCGCTCCAGGGCGTGCTGCAGGCGGTCGTGGAAGAGGGTGCGGTTGGGCAGGCCGGTGAGGGGGTCGAAATGGGCCAGCCGCTCCAGTTCGTCCTGGGAATGCTTGATGGCGGAAATGTCGGAGAAGACGCCGACGTAATTGACCGGCTTGCCCTCCTGGTCGAGTACGGCATTGATGGTCAGCCACTCGGGGAAGAGGGCGCCGTTCTTGCGCCGGTTCCATATCTCGCCGCGCCAGATGCCGGTGCTGGCCAGGGTCTCCCACATCAGGCGGTAGAACTCCGGTTCCTGGCGGTCCGAACGCAGCAGGCTGGGCAGCTGGCCCAGGGCTTCGGCGGCGGTGTAGCCGGTGATGTCGGTGAATGCCTTGTTCACCGAGAGGATGATGCCCCGGGCGTCGGTGATCATGACCCCGTCGGCGGTGTTCTCCATGACCACCCCTGCCAGGCGCAGCTGTTCCGTGGTCTGCTTGATTTCCGTGATGTCGGTGGAAATGCCGAGGACGCCGCGCAGGCTGCCGTCCGGTGCCGGCAGCGGGCATTTGGTGGTGAGGTAGGTGCGCGCCACGCCGCCGTCCAGGGCCTGTTCCTCGAAGCGCATGGGCTTGCCCGCCTGCATCACCAGTTCGTCGTTGTGCCGGTGCTGCAAAGCCAGGGCGGGGGACATGAAGCTTTCCCGCAGCAGCCCTTCCATGGAGGCGCGGGGGCGGCCGACCACCTTTTCGAAGAGGCGGTTGCCCAGGCGCAGGCGGCCCTCCGTGTCGAACATGTAGATCAGGGAGGGGGCATGGTCCACGATGGCGCCGAGCAGGCTGCGCTGCCGCTCCAGTTCCGCCTCGGCCTGCTTGCGCTCGGAGATGTCGCGCACCACGGCATGGAGCACCGGCAACTCGTTGAGCTGCATGGCGCTGAGGGTCACTTCCGCCGGGAACAGGCTGCCGTCGCAGCGCTGGTGCGTCCACTCAAAGCGGTGCAGGCCCCGGGCCACGGCGATTTCCATCATGGCCTTGGCCTTCTCCGCCGAGGTCTGGCCGTCGGGCTGCCGGGCCGGCGACAGGTCGATGGGGGAAATGCCCCGGAACTGGGAAAAATCCTTGAAGCCGAACATTTCCAGGGCCGCCGCGTTGGCCTCGGAAAAGGCCCCCTGGCGGACGATCCAGGTGGGGTCGGGGGAATATTCGAAGAGGGTACGGAAGCGCCCCTCGCTCTGGGCCAGGGAGGCCTGGATTTCCTTGCGCTCGGCGATTTCTCGGGAGAGCACCCCGTTGCGCTCGCGAATGAGCCTGTTGCGCCGCATCAGCTGGGCGACGAAATAGAGCAGCAGCAGGGTGTTGGCCAGGGCCACCAGGAACAGGGGCGAGTGCAGCAGATTGGTGCTGGGCCAGCCCGCCTTGGGCAGGCCCGCCAGCTGCCAGGTGCCGCCGGGTACGCTGACGTTCATCAGCACTGGTTGCTGGGCGAATACCGCACTGTCGCCCCAGATCATGCCGCCGTCGGCGCCTTCTCCGTCTTTGCCGCGTAGGGCCAGGTTGAGGGGGCTTTCCCGGCCGATGCCGCCGACGCTGAGCAGGCGGTCCACGTCGGCCACTATGGAGGCCACGCCCCAGTAGCGGCTGCCGCCGGCCTTGTCGGTGATGAACACCGGCCGTCGGTGGATCAGGGCGCGGCCGCCCTGGACCAGTTCCACCGGGCCGGCCAGGAGGGGGCCGCCCAGTTCCCGGGCGCGGCGCACCGTGGCGAACTGTTCCGGCCGGGTGCTGTAGGCAAAGCCCAGGGTCCGCTCGTTGCCGGCCAGGGGATAGACCTGCCGGATGACGTCATCCGGTGCTAGGGCGATGTTGCGGATGTGGGGTACGGCGGCGATGGCCTGGGAGGCCATGCCGGCGAAGCGCTCGGGGGAGATGCTGCCGTCGTGGCGCAGCAGGTGCACGATGCCTTCGGTGATGCTGAAGGTGGCCATGATCTGGCCTTCCAGCCGGGCTCGCACGGCGGCCAGTTCGGCGGTGGCCTGGGTGCGGGCCTCGCTGGTGCGGCGGTCCACCTCCAGTTGGCCGAGGAGCAGGGCCAGGATGCTGCCCACCAGCAGCACTGCCGCCAGCAGGGCATAGCTGCCCGCTCCCAGCAGGCGAAAGGAGGCGCCGAACGCCGCGCCCGTCTTCACTTTCGCCATTGACTATCCCTTCCACCCTGGTTGATGCCCGACTGGGCCCGATGCTGGGTTTATAGCGCTGATTACACAGGCAATATATGACTTTCGTCACATATAAGCCCATTTACCCCGGCCCCCCGGGAATACCCCAGGTCTCTAGTGCAGGGGTACCCAGCGGCCGTTCTGTACCGTCATCATCAGCCGTGCCCGCTGGTCCATGCCGTTATGGTTGGCCGGCGTCATGTTGAAGACCCCCTGGGCGCCCACCACTTCCTTCGACTGTTCCAGGGCGTCGCGCAGGGCGGTGCGGAATTCCGCCGTGCCCGGATGGCCCTTCTTCAGGGCCAGGGGAATGGCCTTCTGCAACAGCAGGCCCGCATCGTAGGTATTGGCGCCGAAGGTGGACATGGTGCCGGCGCCGTAGCGGCCCTCGTAGGCCCGGATGTAGCCCTGGGCCACGGCCTTGATCGGGTTGCCGTCCTTGAGGCCGTCGGCCACCAGCAGGGGGCCGCCGGCCATCAGGGTGCCTTCCACGGCCTTGCCGCCCAGCTTGATGAAGTCGTTGGTGGCGACGCCGTGGGTCTGGTAGAGCCGGCCCTTGTAGCCCTTCTCCAGCAGGGTGGCCTGGGGCAGCACGGCGGGGCCGCCGGTGGCGGCGATGAAAATGGCGTCCGGTTTGGCGCTGATGAGCTTCAAGGCCTGGCCGATCACCGACTGGTCGGTGCGCACGAAGCGCTCGTTGGCCACCAGACGGATGCCCGCCTTCTCCGCCAGGGCGGCAAAGACCTTGTGCCAGTTCTCGCCGTAGGGGTCGTTGAAGCCGATGAAGCCCACGCTCCTGACACCGCTGGCCTGCATGTGGGCGATCACCGCCTCGGCGATGAGGTCGTCGTTCTGGGTGGTCTTGAACACCCACTTCTTCTTCTCGTCCATGGGCTGGACGATGGCCGAGGAACCCACGGTGGTGACCAGGGGCGTTTTCGCTTCGGCGACGAAATCGAGCATGGCCAGGGCGGCGGGGCTGGTGGTGGGGCCGATCAGGGCATCCACCTTGTGCTCGCCGATCAGCTTCTTCACCGCGGTGACCGCATTGGTGGGGTCGGAGGCGTCGTCGAGGACGATGTATTCCACCTTCTGCCCGCCGATTTCCGCCGGCAGCAGGGCCACGCTGTTCTTCTGGGGAATGCCCACCTGGGCGGTGACGCCGGTGGAGGAGGCGATGACGCCGATCCTCACCTGGGCCAGGGCCGGGCCGGCGATCAGGGAGAGGGCGGCCAGGAGGGCGGCCGGCAAGCGGCGGCAGGGGGCGGGGCGGCGGGCTTTCATGGCGGGCAGGTCCGGGAAAATGGGGTGGCAGGAGCGATTATAGCGGTGCCGGAGGCGGCCGCCGGCCATGGTAAAATCCGCCCCCTTATGGAACTGCACATCAACGGCGAAACCCGCCAATTTCCCGATCGCGACGCCGCCTTCACCGTGGCCGCCCTGGTGGCGGAACTGGGCCTGGCCGGCAAGCGCATCGCCGTGGAGCGCAACGGCGACATCGTGCCCCGCAGCCAGCACGGCGAGACCGCCCTGGCCGGCGGCGACCGCATCGAGATCGTCGTCGCCGTCGGCGGCGGCTAAGCCCGCCGCGCCGCCGGCGCTGCCCGCCGTCCTCCTTCGCCCAACCCCTTCCCGCCTGGAACCGAGCCCATGGAACAACTGACCATCGCTGGCAAGACCTACCGCTCCCGCCTCATCGTCGGCACCGGCAAGTACAAGGATTTCGCCGAGACCCGCCAGGCCATCGATGCCTCCGGCGCCGAAATGGTGACCGTGGCCATCCGCCGCACCAACATCGGCCAGGACCCGAACCAGCCCAACCTGCTGGATGCCCTGCCCCCCAGCCAGTTCACCATCCTGCCCAACACCGCCGGCTGCTACACCGCCGACGAAGCCGTGCGCACCCTGCGCCTGGCCCGGGAGCTGCTGGACGGCCACGCCCTGGTCAAGCTGGAAGTGCTGGGCGATCCCACCACCCTGTTCCCCAACATGCCGGAAACCCTCAAGGCCGCCGAAGTGCTGGTCAAGGAAGGCTTCCAGGTCATGGTGTACTGCGCCGACGACCCCATCCAGGCCAAGATGCTGGAAGAGATCGGCTGTGCCGCGGTGATGCCCCTGGCCTCCCTCATCGGCTCCGGCATGGGCATCCTCAATCCCTGGAACCTGCGCCTCATCATCGACAACGCCAAGGTGCCGGTGATCGTGGACGCCGGCGTGGGCACCGCCTCCGACGCCGCCATCGCCATGGAGCTGGGCTGCGACGGGGTGCTGATGAACACCGCCATCGCCCACGCCGGCAATCCGGTGCTGATGGCCAGCGCAATGAACAAGGCGGTGCAGGCCGGGCGCGAGGCCTTTCTCGCCGGCCGCATGCCGCGCAAGCTCTACTCGGCCGACCCCAGCTCCCCCACCACCGGGCTCATCGGCAAGAACTGAGCATGGCCGCCCCTGCCTTCCGTCCCCGCCTCGCGGTGCTCTCCCTCGCCCTGCTGCTGGCCCTGCCGGCCGTCCGGGCCGAGGAAGGCGGCAGCATTTTCACGCCGCCGCCGGACCCCAACCAGCCTTCCCTGCTGGAACTGCTGCAGCGGGTGTTCACCCCGAGCGAGGATGGCGGCCTGGATGCGGCCAACCCCTGGACCACGCCCCGGGGCGTGGTGATCCAGCCGCGCCCGGTGCAGAAGGTGACACCGGAGGAGGAGGAGGCCGTTGCCGCGCCGCCGCCCGCCCTGCCGGAAGCCGCTGCCGGCGAGGAAACCGTGGCTCAGCCCCTGGGCGAGCCGGACTTCAGGGAGCAGCCCCTGGCCCCGCTGCCGGCTCCGGCCGCCAGCGCGCCGTCGGCCGTTCCCACGGCGCCCGCAGCGGCGCCGGAAGACACAGCCAAGGCCGCTGCCGAGGCCGCCGCCCCGGCGACTCCGGCCGCCCCCGTCGCGGCTGCCCCCGTCGCGGCTGCCCCGGCGGTGCCCCGCTTCCGCCCGGAGCGCCAGGGCTATGCCTTCGGCCATCCCCGCATCCTGGCCCAGCAAACCCTGTTCGGCCTCTCCCACGGCATTTCCCTGCTGGCCCGGGCCTGTTCCCTGTTGCCGGAAGAGGGCGAACTGGCCCGGGAAGCCTACGGCGCCTGGGAAGCCAGGAACCGGGTGCGCATCGAGCAGGCCGAATACGAGCTGGCCCGCTACTACTTCACTCCGCCGGCCGAGGAAGTGCGGCGCCTGGACCTGATCCAGGCCCTGCAGCTGAAGAGCGACCTGGGCCTGTCCACCGATGGTCCCGAACTGAAGGCCGCCTGCGCCACCCTGCCCGAAGCCCTGGCCAAGCCCCGCTACGACCTGGAAGCCCAATGGCTGCTCAAGGGCGATGTGGAGCGCCTGCGCCGGGCCACGGAAACCCGGGAACTGGTGAGCCAGTGCCGCCAGCAGACCGCTCCCGAGGCCGTGGAACGGCTCGACGCCGCCCTCGCCGCCTGGGAACAGGCCAACGCCGCCAGCGAAGCCGAGGCCCGGCAGCGCCTGGTGGCCGACATGGCCAGCCTGCCGGACCCCAAGCAGCCGGACCAGCCCGCCGACGGCGAAGCCCTGATGAAGACCTGGCAGGACGAGCTGCGCCGCGGTGTCGGCCGCCGTCTCGCCTACGGCGCCGCCGAGGCCTGCCCCGGCCTGGCCGATGCCCTGCCGGGCAAGGCCCATGCCCTGAACCACGCATTTGACGCTGAATGATCCACTGAAGGATGACCATGCAAGACCCGCAACGTGACGCCATCGACGGCGCTGACCTCCCGGCCGACTCCGCCGCGGACCAGGACAATCCCCTGGCCCAGCGCCACATCCGCAGCTTCGTCCTGCGCCAGGGCCGGGTCTCCAGCGCCCAGCTGCGCTACCTGGACGACATGATGCCGAAGATCGGCATCGAGCATCGTCCCCAGCTCCTCGACTTCGCCGCCACCTTCGGCCGCGAGGCCCCCACCGTGTTCGAGATCGGCTTCGGCATGGGCGAGACCTCGGCCAAGATCGCCGCCGTGCGCCCCGACACCAACTTCATCGAAGTGGAAGTGCACACCCCCGGCGTCGGCAGCCTGTGCAAGCTGGTGGCCGAAGGCAACCTCGGCAATATCCGCATCATCCAGCACGACGCCGTGGAAGTGCTGCGGGACATGATTCCCGAGAACTCCCTGGCCGGCGCCCACATCTACTTCCCCGACCCCTGGCCGAAGAAGCGCCACCACAAGCGCCGCCTGGTGCAGCCGCCGCTGATCGCCCTGCTCGCCTCCCGCCTGGCCCCCGGCGGCTACCTGCACTGCGCCACCGACTGGGAGGAATACGCCGTGCAGATGCTGGAAGTCCTCTCCGCCGAACCCCTTCTTGAAAACACCGTGGACAACAGCCACGGCGGCTTCGCCCCCCGCCCCGACTACCGCCCCCTGACCAAGTTCGAACAGCGCGGCATCCGCTTGGGCCATGGCGTGTGGGATGTGATCTTCCGCAGGAAGTAAGCCCGTTCTTCTCCGCCTGCCGGTTCTCGGCAGGCGGGTGCTGCACCACGTGACGACGTGCTTGGGCATACCCCGTTTTGGCAGTGTCGCCGTCTCCTTCTCGCCCCGCTAGCCTCCTCTCAGCATTTCTCCTTGTGCTCGCCTGTTGGACGCAGCCGCCTGTCAGGCGGCGAAACGGGACAGTCACGCCCCGATTTTCCACATGGTCTCTTCTGTATCTGTTCCAGGAGTGAGGTCACCGATCTGGTGCTGCCTATCGGCGGTGCTAATGGGGAGCATGGGCGGCTTGGGGAAAGACCGGAGCATGACGTATGATTTTGTTGTCAGGAATGTCCGGTTTGTACGTGAGGAGAATTATGCGAATAAGTAATAAGGGGATGGAGCGCCGCATGGTTATTGGCTTTCCGCCTGTCCGGTATCCCAGCTTATTGGACACCCCGACGTTTTATTGGACGTACTTGTCGTCTACTACTAGTTGGGCGTCATGAGAACACTCGCGCATTTGGTTTTCATGGTTGTAGCAGGTCCGTGGGCTGGCGCCTGCATTGCGCTTACCTTTGGCTACGACATCGAGATTCGGAACTCGCTTGCAGTTCAAGCTACCATCGAAGTCTCTCAGTACCATTCCGAGGGGTTCGATGGCAATCGCCCTAAGGAATTCACAGAGCAATTACGGCTTAGTACCAGGGCTTTTTCAGTTGCGCCCAATTCCTCGCGCACTGTGCACTTCAACGACGCAACGGGTGGTTTCTGGTTGCTATGGAGGCGTACGGAACCGACAAACCTACCTGCTGCGTCTGGCGTCATAGAGCTTGGCGGGCATAAACGCGTCATTGAAATCAAGTGATCCTGCCACGACGCCCAACCCGCCGATCAACCGGACTGCCCAACGGCTGCGCCGTTGGGTCCCCTCCGCGCTGCGCGCTCCGGCAGCCGGTTATCTAGCACGTTAGGCGCCGGTCATGAACCCGATGCACTCATACGATCAACTCAAGTCCGACGTCGACCTCTTGGCGAAGGAAATCGTTGCCCTAGGTGGTAGTTTGGGCGGTGGTTATGATCGTGCCGCAGTCGAGTACTGGCTCGAACCCTCGGTCCTAGGCGACTCCAAACCAACCCCACTTCCGGTCAAACTTGCTGTGGCCATCGCAATCTGCACGCTTAAGCACGCTGCGGCGTTGCCCGTGGAACCCGAAGACGAAGAACCAATTGAAACGCTGTTACCCCTCCTCACGCCGTCTCAAGTTCAGTCATCATTTTCTTCGCCTGACCTCATTCAAATGCATGCTGATTCTTCGGCCGTACTGAGCCCTAGGTTACTCAATGCAGTCACACCATTCCTTGCGTCGGCCATCGGCGCCTAACCCGCCGGTGGAGAGGGACCGCCGAGAAGCTGCGCTTCTCGGTTCCCTACGCGGCTTCGCCGCTCCGGCGGCCCCTCACCTAGCACGTTATAAGGCAGCCGCCTGAAGCGTCTCGTCGGGGTGCTACTAATTTTGATGCTATCTATGAACGCACACTCCGAAGAGAACTTTTATCCGAGAGGTCCGTGGTTGGTTGGGATGGATGAAATGTTCACCTGCAAGTCTGCTAGCGGAATAACCTCCGAGTTCGATCCGAAGACCATCCAAAAAATCAAAATCATCACGAATGACAAAGGCCCTTTTGAAGAGGATGTCTTCTGGAAATTCGAATACACGGGTGGCGAGTGCTACTTCCCGTCAAGCGGGGATAAAGACGGTTCTTTCCTCGCTCATTTTCAGGGGCTGAGAGGGTTCGACAATAAGGCGTTCATTCAAGCCGCATCGTCAGCAAACAACGCTGCATTCGTGGTCTGGGACCGAAATGCCTTATAACAATCCAGTCAACCGGACCGCCGAACAGCCGCATTTAGGCTGCCTCTGGCCGCCTCGCGCGGCGTCCGGTTACTTCAATCGTTAGAGGGCTCGATGGCGAACGGTCCCGACCGCGCAACGTTCTGGCAAAAGTTCATTGTTCAGAGATGCGGCTTCCCTAAACCTGAATTGCTAATTGCTCAGTTCCAAAACGCGGATCTTTCTGACTTCTGTGCCTGCGGATGCAACAGCTTTGCGGTGAGCGTTCGAGGCAGTCCTGATGTTCCGCCTTTGGCAAAGCGTGGCGGTTATGGCTTGGTTTTTGAAGTTGATTTCAAACTTCCTGGTGAAGAGCAAAGTTTGGAAATTCTTCTTTTCTCGGGAGAGTCTGGTTATCTCGAATATGTCGAAATCGATTGCTGCGGCAATAGCTTCCCTGTACCGGAAAACATCAATGTAGAAAACGCTCCCTACAATGTCTTTCTTCATAAATCACTGGCCCTCTAACCCTGCGGTCAAGGCGCGGCCTTCGTCCGCTGGGACGCTCCGCCTGCCGGCGGCGCGCCCCTTACCTCCACGTTATGTACCTTAGAACTAAGGTGCGGCTCGTTACCGCAATCCTCTACTTGGTGGCCGCACTTTTCTTTGCAGCCATCGTTTTCATTCTTGCCGCTATCGGTGGTAAAGACGGTTTTAGTGCATTGTTCGCCGCAGACAGTCCAGCTCGTGCGGCTATTACTTACCTGTTTGTGGCCGGAGCCTTTTCCCTCGTCGTTTCTGTATTGCTCTTTTCTCCTGCATCGTTGTCCCATCTCCAACGCCTCGGCCTGCTCGTCCTCGGTGCAGTTCAAATGCTCGCGGGCATCTTCTTTGCGTCGAGCTCCGCGGTTGTGACGGTTGTTCCTCTATGGTTTCTCTTCAAGTTCTATCGTGAGGCAAGTACATAACATGCCGCTCAACGTTGCTCCCTCTGGTCGCTGTACACTGCGCGATAAGGCCACGCAGCGCCCGTTAGCTCAACGTTAGCCGTCGGAGAAAAACGCGCATGGACGCTTGGCAAACAATTCTGCTCGCATTCGGCGGTAATGCCGCGCTAATAGCCGTCTTGGGACTGATCGGTAAGTCGCTCTTGGAGAAGCTTATAGCGCGCGATACCAAACGTTTCGAGACCGATCTAAAGGCCAAGTCCGATGCAGCAATTGAGCAACTTCGTAGCGATCTCCAAATTCGTTCAATCGAACACCAAGTCCGCTTCTCACGGCTACATGAGAAGCGCGCTACGGTGATCGCCGAGCTATACGGAGTCTTAGTTGAAATGCTGTGGGAGGCGGAAAGCTTTCTCTCCCCGATGGAGTGGGCCGGTGAGCCAGACAAGAAGCAAAAGCACCATACAGCGATGAACAAGCTAGTCGACTTCTTCAGATATTTCGACAAGCACCGAATCTACTTTCCCGAGGAGATCTGTGCATCTCTCGAAGAACTTGCCATGAAGGTCCGCTCTCACGTTATTGCCTTTGGTGTCTACGTCGGCTTCGACGATCAGTCGCTGAACGATTACACGCGGCAACAAAAGGAGAAAGCGTGGAACGAGGGGTGGGATGCCATCAAGGGCGAGATTCCCAAGGCGCGGAAGCTTCTTGAAGATGAGTTCCGCCATTTACTTGGCGCGACGGCTAACCCTGCGTTGCAGGGGACGCTCCGCCTACCGGAGGCGCGCCCCTGAACTTGGACGTTAGAGTGCTCAACTGGAACACGCCCAAAGTCTCCAACAAAAAAGGCGCGGATATCCGCGCCTTTTTTGTTGCTGCGAACCGGCGGAGCATCAGCCCCGATCCAGGAAATCCTCCGCCATGCCTTCGAACCAGACGAAGTCTTCCTTGGCCAGGTTGACGTCGTGCTCGTGGTATTCCTTCACCGTCTGCACGATCTTGCCCTCGGCGTTGAACTTGTACTGGAAGTCCACCAGGATGGCCTCGATGGGGTTGCCGTTGACGAACATGTAGCAGAGGTTGTCCGGCAGCAGTTTGTCGAAGTCTTTGCCCTGCATGCGGTTCACGATCTGGCGGGCGGCGATGCGGCCCAGGCGGTTGGCCACGTGGCCGCTCTTGGGGTACCAGCCGAACAGTTCCGAGGCCTTGCCCACGGCGTCGCCGATGATCCACACATTGGGGTCCTTCTGGCTGTGCAGGCCCACGTTGTGCTGGTCGGCCCAGCCGGTGGCCTGGCCCTTGTCGTCCTGGCCGATGAGGTCGGCCATCCATACCAGGTCGCCGGCCCGGTGGGGCGCCATGAGGATGGCGTCCTCGAACTTGAAGTCGCCGGCGGCGGTCTTCACCTGCTTGTTGTACGGGTCCACCTCCTTCACCGTGGCGTTGGGCACGTACAGCACCTGGTCCTTGTACAGCTCGTCGAAGGCCTGCTTGAAGCCGATGCCGATGGGGGTGGGGGCCGGCTTGGGGTCGAGCAGGACGATGCGGCCGGGAATCTTGTGCTGCTTCAGGTGCCAGGCCATCATGCACACCCGCTCGTAGGGGGAGGGCGGGCAGCGGTGGGGCGGGGGCGGCAGCACGGTGACGAAGTCGCCGCCCTTGAAGCTGTGCAGCTTCTTCTTCAGGGTGATGTGCTCGGCGCTGGGGATGTAGGCCGCCGGGTAGTTGGCCTTGGTGTAGTTGATGGTCTTGCGGTCGTCGCCGAACCAGGCTTCGTACTGGTAACGGATGCCGGGGGCCAGCACCAGGTAGTCGTAGCCGATGGCGCCCTGGCCGGTGATGACCTTCTTCCTGTCCCGCTCGATGCCGACGATCTCGGACTGCAGGAACTGGTAGCCGAATTTCTTCGCCACGGTCAGGTAGTCGTGCACCAGCAGGTCGGTGCCGACGATGTCCACCAGCCACTTGTTGCTCATGGGACAGGACCAGAACACCGGGTTGCGTTCGATCAGCACCACTTCGACAGAAGGGTCCAGCTTGCGCAGGTAGCGGGCCACGGTGAGTCCGCCCCAGCCGCCGCCGCAGACGACGACGCGCTTGCCCTTGGGCGGCGGCAGCAGTTCGGCGCCGAGGGAGGGCAACACCAGGTTGCCGGCATGGGCCCGGGAGACGACACCTGCGCCCAGGGCGCCGGCAGTCGCCAGGAAGTTACGACGGGAAAAGGACATTACAGACTCCCCAAAACAAAGCCGCCGCGATGGGGATGGCACCGCAGCTTAAAAGCGGCCTGGCCGCTGAAATATGGTGGCGGTACACCGACCGCCGGGGCGGAGGATAGCCTCGGGGAGGCGGCGTCGCAATGGGGAGGGGAAAACGGGCTGGCCCGACGGCGGTCGAAGCGGGGAGGGCGGCCGGTGGCCGGCGCCCTCCCGCCTCTTACTTCGGTTCGATCTGCCGCAGGTAGAGGCCTACCGAGAGCTGGGCGCCGAGCCAGCCGAGGAGGGCACCGACGCCGAGCAGCAGCAGGGAGTGGTCGAGGCCCAGGCCGTGCAGGCGGAAGGCGGTGGCGTAGAGGCTGGCCAGCTGGCTGACCGGCCCGGAGAGGACGGCCACGGCGGCGCTGACCAGGAGCATGGCGATGAGGCCGCCGAGGATGCCCTGGAGGGCGCCGAAATAGTAGTAGGGGCGGCGGATGAAACCGTCGGTGGCTCCGATCAGCTTGGCCACTTCGATTTCGTCGGCCTGGGCCAGGATCTGCAGGCGGATGGTGTTGAAGGTGACGGCCACCAGGGCGGCGGCGAAGGCGGCGGCCAGCAGCAGCACGGCCAGCCGGCCGAGGCGCAGGAAGGCGTCGAAACGCTTGATCCAGGCCGAATCCAGCTGTACGTGGGCGACCTTGGGCCAGGCCGAGAGGGTCTTGGCCAGGGCTTCCAGCTGTTCCGGTGCGGCGTTGCGCGGTTCCACGATGAAGGCGTCGGGCAGGGGGTTGCGCGGCAGGCTGGCCACCAGTTCGGCCATGCCGGCGGTGCCCTGGAGGCGCTTCAGGGCGTCTTCCCGGGGCACGAAGACAATGCTGCCGGAGACCTCCTGGCGCAGGCGGGATTCCATCTCCGTGGCCTCCTTGCGGCTGGCCTCGGGGCTGAGGAAGACGCTGATCTGCTGGGTGCTGGCGACGCCGGCGGCGGCCTGGCGCAGGTTGTCCAGGACCACCACGCCGGCGGCGGGCAGGGTCAGGGCGATGCCGATCACCAGCAGGGACAGCACGGTGTTGAGGGGCGAGGCGGCAAGCCGCTGCCAGGCGCCCTGAAGGGCCGACAGGTGTTGGGTGAGCCAGGCGTTCATGCTTGTCCTTCCGGGCGTTCGCCGGGGGCCCGCACCTGGCCGTGTTCGACCCACAGGACCCGGGGATTCAGGTGGCGCACCCACTGGGTGTCGTGGGTGGCGAGGATGACGGTGACGCCGACCTGGTGGAAGGCCTTGAACAGCTCCATCACTTCGCCGGCGGAATCCGTGTCCAGGTTGGCCGTGGGCTCGTCGGCGAGGAGGATGGCGGGCCGGTTAACCACCGCCCGGGCGATGGCCAGCCGTTGCTGTTCGCCGCCGGAGAGGGCGATGGGGTTGGCCTTCTCCCGTTCCAGCAGGCCCACCTTGTCCAGGGCTGCCCGGGCCCGCTTGCCGGCTTCCTTGGGGGAGAGGCCGACGATGGCCAGGGGCAGCAGCACGTTGTCGAGCACGGTGCGGTCGAAGAGCAGCTTCTGGTCCTGGAAGACCAGGCCGAAGTTGCGCCGCACGTAGGGAATGGCGCTCTTGCGCAGGGCCGCCAGGTTCTGCCCGTTCACCACCACGCTGCCCGAGGTCGGGCGCTCGATGGCGGCGGCCAGCTTGCACAGGGTGGTCTTGCCGGCGCCGGAGTGGCCGGTGATGAAGACCAGCTCCCCCGCGTCGATGTCGAAACTCACGCCCCGCAGGGCTTCGTAGCCGGTGGGGTAGCGCTTGTGTACCGCGGAGAAGGAGATCATGACGGTCCTGAGCTTACTCGCCGAAGAGGGCGTCCACGAAGTCCCGGGCGACGAAGGGGCGCAGGTCGTCGATGCCTTCGCCGACGCCGATGAAGCGCACCGGCTTGGGACACTGGCGGGCGATGGCGGCGATGACGCCGCCCTTGGCGGTGCCGTCCAGCTTGGTCAGCACCAGGCCGGTGACGTTGATGGACTTGTCGAAGGCCTTCACCTGGGCCAGGGCGTTCTGGCCGATGTTGGCATCCAGCACCAGCATCACCTCGTGGGGGCCGGTGGGGTCGGCCTTCTGGATCACCCGGCGCACCTTGGCGATCTCTTCCATGAGGTGCAGCTGGGTGGGCAGGCGGCCGGCGGTGTCAGCCAGCACCACGTCGATGCCCCGGGCCTTGGCGGCGGCGATGGCATCGAAGACCACGGCCGCCGGGTCGCCGGATTCCTGGGCGATGACCGTGACGTTGTTGCGCTCGCCCCAGGTCATCAGCTGTTCCCGGGCTGCGGCGCGGAAGGTGTCGCCGGCAGCCAGCAGCACGCTCTTGCCCTGGCCCTGGAAGTACTTGGCCAGCTTGCCGATGGAGGTGGTCTTGCCGGCGCCGTTGACCCCGGCAATCATGATCACGAAGGGCTTGTGGCTATCCACCTGCAGGGGCGCTTCCAGGGGCGCCAGCATCTGGGCCAGGGTGTCGGCCAGGGCCTGCTGGATGGCGGCGGCGCCCTCCAGCTTGTCCTGCTTGGCGCGGCGCTTCAGTTCGTCAAGCAGGTGCATGGTGGCGTCCATGCCCACGTCGCTGGTCAGCAGCAGGGTCTCCAGTTCTTCCAGCAGTTCGTCGTCCACCTTGCCCCGGGCAAAGACGGACTTGAGCTTGCCGCCAAGCTGGGAGCGGGTGCGGGAGAGGCCGGCAAAAAGGCGCTCGCGCCAGGAAAGGGGCTTGTCCAGGGGCTCCGGCACCGGCGCCACGGCGGCTGCGGTGGCGGGCGTGGCGTCCTGGTCTTTGTCGGATTTTTTCAAGAAACCAAACATGCGGGGTTCCGTTCTAAGTTCGTTCCCGGGCTGTCAGGGCTGACAGGGGGAGGGCGGCTCGGTAAGATGCGCCGCAGGAAAATCCGAATTTTAGCCCAAGCGTCCCCCGAGGACGTTGCCGAATTCGCCCGTTCATGGCCCTGCGGGGCATTTCATTTCGGAAGCGAACCATGATCCCCAGAAAATCGAGACTCCTGGCCCTGCTGCTGGGCCTGCTCCCCATTGGCGCCGTCCTGGCCAATCCCTATGAAACCACCCTGAAGAACGGCCTCAAGGTCATCGTCAAGGAAGACCGGCGTGCCCCCACGGCGGTGCACATGGTCTGGTACAAGGTGGGCAGCATGGACGAGGTGGACGGCACCTCCGGCGTCGCCCATGCCCTGGAGCACATGATGTTCAAGGGCACGCCCAAGGTCGGCCCGGGCGAGTTCAACAAGCGGGTGGCGGCCGCCGGCGGCCGCGACAACGCCTTCACCAACTACGACTACACCGCCTACTTCCAGCAGATTCCCAAGCAGAAGCTGCCCGAGATGATGGCCCTGGAGGCGGACCGAATGGGCCACCTGACCCTGGACCCGAAGGAATTCGCCAAGGAAATCCAGGTGATCATGGAAGAGCGGCGCATGCGCACCGACGACAATCCCCAGTCCCTGCTGTTCGAGGCCCTCAATGCCGTGGCCTACTCGGCCCATCCCTACCGCCGGCCGGTGATCGGCTGGATGGCGGACCTGGAGCAGATGACCGCCGCCGACCTGCGCCACTGGTACCAGCAGTGGTACGTGCCCAACAACGCCACCCTGGTGGTGGTGGGCGATGTGGACCACGAGGCCGTCTTCCGCCAGGCGGAAAAGACCTACGGCCAGCTCAAGCCCCGTGCCCTGCCGGCGCGCAAGCCCATTGCCGAGGCGCCCCAGAAGGGCATCCGCCGCGTCACCGTGAAGGGCCCGGCGGAACTGCCCCAGGTGCTGCTGGCCTGGAAGGCGCCGACCCTGCGCGACGTGAACAAGGACAGCGACCCCTACGCCCTGGAAATGCTCGGTGCCGTGCTGGACGGCCACGACGGCGCCCGCCTCACCCAGCACCTGGTGAAGGACCAGCGTCTGGCCCAGTCCGTGGGCTCGGGTTACGACAACAGCAGCCGCGGCCCCTCCCTCTTCCTCATGCTGGGCACGCCCGCCGAGGGCCATACCCCGGCCGAGCTGGAGGCCGCCCTCAAGGCCGAAGTGGCGCGCATCGCCGCCGACGGCGTCAGTGAGGAAGAGCTGAAGCGGGCCCGCGCCCAGCTGGTGGCGAGCCAGGTGTACAAGCGGGACTCCATGTTCGCCCAGGCCATGGAGATCGGCCAGATGGAAATCGTTGGCCTCTCCTACAAGTCCGTGGAGCGCATGATCGAAAAGCTCCAGGCCGTCACCGCTGCCGACGTGCAGCGGGTGGCCAAGCAGTATTTCAGCGACGACAGCCTCACCGTGGGCCTGCTGGAACCCCAGCCCCTGGCCGATGCTCCCCGCCGCCGCGCCCCCGCCGGCGTGCGCCACTGATCGAGGAGACCATGATGCGACTGCCTAACTTCCTGCTCTTTGCCGCCGCCCTGCTGGGCTCTGCCGCCCAGGCCGGGGTCACCATCGAGCACTGGGTTGCCCCCTCCGGCGCCCGGGTCTATTTCGTCGAAAACCATGCCCTGCCCATCGTGGACGTGCAGGTGGACTTTGCCGCCGGCAGCTCCCGGGACCCGGCCGGCAAGTCGGGCCTGGCCGGCTTCACCCACGGCCTGCTCGACGGAGGTGCCGGCGACCTGGACGAGACCGCCATTTCCAACCGCTTGGCCGACCTGGGCGCCAACCTGGGCGGCGGTGCCGACCAGGACCGGGCCAGCCTGAGCCTGCGCACCCTGGCGGCCCGGGAAACCCGGGACGGCGCCCTGGAAATCA
Source organism: Azospira oryzae (assembly GCF_004217225.1). Taxonomy (GTDB): domain Bacteria; phylum Pseudomonadota; class Gammaproteobacteria; order Burkholderiales; family Rhodocyclaceae; genus Azospira; species Azospira oryzae. The sequence continues at coordinate 296,013 of NZ_SHKM01000002.1, read as the reverse complement.
TGCGTCTGGTGCTGCAGCAACCCCGCTTCCCCGAGGCGGTGCTGCAGCGGGAGCAGGTGCGCGCCGTGGCCGGTCTGCGGGACGCCCTGACCAAGCCTGAAGTGCTGGCCAGCCGGGCCTTCTGGCAGGCCCTCTACCCGGATCATCCCTATGGCCGGGTATCCACCCCCGAGTCCCTGGAAAGCCTGACCCGGGCCGATGTGGAGTCCTTCTGGCGCGCCAACTACAACGCCGCCAAGGCCAGCGTCACCCTGGTGGGCGACCTCTCCCGCAGCGAGGCCGAAGCCATTGCCGAGAAGCTGACGGCCGGTCTGCCCGCCGGTGGTCCGGCTGCCCCCATCCCGGCGGCCAGCCTGCCCCAGGGCCGGGTGGTGTCGGTGCCCCATCCGGCCACCCAGTCCCACCTCCTGCTCGGCCTGCCCGCCATTCCCCGGGGCGATCCGGACTTCTACGCCCTGCAGGTGGGCAACTACGTCCTTGGCGGCGGCGGCTTCGTTTCCCGCCTGCTCAAGGAAGTACGCGATGCCCGGGGCTACGCCTACAGCACCTACAGCTACTTCGCCCCCATGGTGGCCCGGGGTCCCTTCCAGATCGGCCTGCAGACCAAGCGGGCCCAGGCCGGCGACGCCCTCAAGGTGGTCAATGAGGTGCTGCAGGAGTTCCTCGCCAAGGGCGTCACCGAGAAGGAGCTGAAAGCGGCCAAGGACAACATGGTCGGCAGCTTCCCCCTGCGCCTGGACAGCAACCGCAAGCTGCTCGACAACGTGGCGGTGATCGGCTTCTACGGCCTGCCCCTGGACTACCTGGACACCTACGCCGCCAAGGTGGAGAAGGTCAGCGCCGCCGACATCAAGGCCGCCTTCCAGCGCCACGTGCTGCCCCAGCACCTGGTGACGGTCAAGGTGGCTGCCGACTGATGGCCCGCCCCGGACCGCAGCCGGCCGGCCGGGCCGGCGCCGCCCGGGCCCGGGCGGGCAACAACGTGGTGCGCATCATCGGCGGCGAGTGGCGCCGCCGGGTGCTGTCCTTCCCCGACGGCGAAGGCCTGCGGCCGACGCCGGACCGGGTGCGGGAAACCCTCTTCAACTGGCTGGGCCAGGACCTGACGGGCTGGAACTGCCTGGATCTCTTTGCCGGCAGCGGCGCCCTGGGTTTCGAGGCGGCCTCCCGCGGAGCCGCCCGCTCCGTCCTGGTGGAGCGGTCGCCCAAGGCCTTTGCGGCCCTGAAAGACAACGCCGCCCTGCTGCAAGGGGAAAATTTGCAGATAATCCGGGAAGATGCGCTAAAATTCGTCGCCTCTACGGAGCTGCGTTTCGATCTGGTGTTCCTCGATCCGCCCTACCATCTCGGTTGGCTGGAAAAACTGGAACCCCTCCTGTCCCGGGTGCTGAAGGAAGACGGCGTGATTTACGCCGAAGCGGAAAAGCCCCTGGAAAGCCTGGGCGACTGGGCCACAGTGAAGCGCGGCAAGGCCGGGCAGGTCTTCTACCACCTTATGGCGCGGAACAATGCCGATGCTGAATAACCGACTGGCGATCTACCCGGGAACCTTCGACCCCCTGACCAAGGGGCACGAGGATCTGGTCCGGCGTGCCTCCAGCCTGTTCGACCGGGTCATCGTGGCCGTGGCCGACAGCCCGAACAAACGCCCGTTCTTCGGCCTGGAAGACCGGGTCGCCATGGCCCAGGAAATCCTGGCGCCCTATGGCAACGTGGAAGTGAAAGGTTTTTCTTGCCTGCTGATGGATTTCCTCCACCAGCAAGGCGCCAAGGTCATCATCCGCGGTTTGCGGGCGGTGTCCGACTTTGAATACGAATTCCAGATGGCGGGGATGAACCGTAATCTGTATCCCGAGGTCGAAACAGTATTCCTGACGCCTGGGGAGCAGTACATGTTCATTTCCGCCACCATGGTGCGCGAGATCGCCCGGTTGGGGGGGGATGTCAGCAAGTTCGTCCAGCCGGTCGTGGAGAAGCGGCTGGCGGCGAAAAAAGTCTCCGAACTATCTTGAATGAAGGAAAGCAGCTATGGCTTTGATGATTACCGACGAATGCATCAACTGTGACGTGTGCGAGCCGGAGTGCCCCAACGAGGCCATCTCCCAGGGCGAAGAGATCTATCAGATCGACCCCAGCAAGTGCACCGAGTGCGTCGGCCACTACGACACCCCCCAGTGCGTTGAAGTGTGCCCGGTGGATTGCATCCCCAAGAACCCGGACGTGGTCGAAAGCGAAGACCAGCTGTGGAGCAAGTACGAGAAGCTGACCGGCAACAAGCGCGCCTGAGCCTTCTCCGGGCCGGCAACGGCCCCAATAAAAAAGCCACGGCATGCCGTGGCTTTTTTATTGTCCGCGAGGCGTGCGTCAGGCGGCGGCCTGGAGGCCTTCCCCCTGGGGGTGCAGCAGGGCCTGGAGATCGTTGCCGAGGGCCTGCAGGGTGTCGATCTGGGCCAGCAGGGCCGCTTCCATGTGGTTCAGTTCGCCGATGCGGTCTTCCAGGGTGTCGGTGGCCTGGTGGATGCGCTTGATGCTCTCCAGACGGCGCTTCAGCTGGATCTGGTGTTCCCGCACCTGGGTCTCCATGGGGGCCATGACTGCCTTCAGCCAGATTTCCACGTCCCGGTTGGCGTGCTCGAAGGCGCGGCGCACCTGCACCGCCACTTCCTCGAAGAACTTCTGGGTGACGTTGCCCTTCTCGTGGGTCAGCAGCTGGAACATGGTGTTGAGGTGGGTGTTGCACCACTGTTCCAGACGCTCCAGCTCCTTCTCATAGCGCAGCAGGTTGAACTGGGTCGGCGAACCCAGCTTGAGCCCGTGCTCGACGCTGAACTTCTTGTAGATGGCCTCCATCATGGAGAGGATTTCGCCGATCTCCTTGCCGGACTTCTGCACGTTCTCCTTGGAGGTGCGGAAGAAGCGGTCCATGGCCGCGGACAGGCCCCGGGAGAAGGTGGCGGCCTGCATGGCGTCCCGGGTCTCGTGGGTGAGGCTGCGCAGGGCGTCCAGGCCCAGATGGGCAAAGAGATTGTTGGTCAGGGTGGAGAAGACGCTGCGCACGGCGTAATAGCGCTGCAGGCCCGATTCGAACTCTTCCTTCTCGGTCTTGATCTTGGCCATCATGTATTCCACGACGCCCTTGTTCTTGCCCTTCAGCTCGGTCAGTTCGGTCAGCTGTTCCTTCAGGCCCCGCATGCGGGAATCCAGCAGGGCGCGCATGCGGGCGTGCAGTTCGCCGAACTCGGCCTCGGTGTTGTCGCGCACGATGTCCTGCTTGGCCGGGATCAGTTCCTCGGAGAGGGCCCGTTCCAGTTCCGGCAGGCGGGAGCGCTGCAGCAGGGCGTCGTCGCCGTTGATCTTGGCCACCAGGGCCTTCTGGGCAGAGACGGGGAACACCTGCTCCTGGGGCAGGCCCAGGATGGAGGCGCAGCTGTCGGCCTGGCGGGCGATTTCGGCCTGGATCTCGGCCTCGCTCTTGAGCTCGTCCCAGAGGCCGTCGATCTTGTTGAGCACCGCCAGGCGGCCCCGCTTGCGGTTGCCGCCGGCGCCGATGTTGTCCTTCCAGATGGCCAGGTCGGACTGGGTGACGCCGGTGTCGGCAGCCAGGATGAAGAGCACGGCGTGGGCGTTGGGCAGCAGGGACAGGGTCAGTTCCGGCTCGGCGCCGATGGCGTTGAGGCCCGGGGTGTCCAGGATCACCAGGCCCTGTTGCAGCAGGGGATGGGGGAAGTTGATGACGGCATGGCGCCAGCGGGGGATTTCCACCAGGCCGTCCTCGCCGATGCGGTAGGTGGCGGCCTCGTCGTCGCCGACGGGAAAGCCCAGCTTCTCCGCCGTGTCCCGGTCCACCCGCACCACTTCGCTGACGTGGCGCAGGGTGTCCTGCATGGCTTCGGGGGAGTCCACGTTGAGGGGCACGGTCTCCCACTCGTTGGGGAAGCGCTTGTATTCGGAAATGCCGGCATTGGTGGCACGGGTGTGGATGGGCAGCAGCTCGATGCAGGAGGGCTTGTCGGCATCGAACAGCAGTTCCGTCGGGCACATGGTGGTGCGGCCGGCGGAAGAAGGCAGCATGCGGTTGCCGTAGTCGGCGAAGAAGATGGCGTTGATCAGTTCCGACTTGCCCCGGGAGAACTCGGCGACGAAAGCCACGTTGAGACGGTCTTCCTTGAGACGCTCGAGCAGCTGGGTCAGGCGCAGGTCGCTCTGGGCATCGCCCAGTTCATTGTCCGCCAGCCAGGCGCGGAAGTGCTCGATGCATTCCGACAGCTGCGTCCGCCATTGGCTGTAGGCGGCGAAGTTCTGGGCAAGGGTATTCGGCATGGCGACACCGGCGACAAAAAGGGAGAGGCTACTCTACCCCACAATGCCAAATGGAATCAACGCGCTGGCGCCGCTTGTGCCAGCACTGGTTGAAATGGGGCGACGGACGGTCGCCGGGGCGTCAGCGCTGGCAGCGGGGACAGTAGAAAGTGCTGCGTCCGCCCTGGGTGATGCGGCGGATGGGGCCGCCGCAGACCTGGCAGGGCTCTCCTTCCCGGTCGTAGACGGCGACGATGAGCTGGAAGCTGCCGGCGCCGCCGTCGCTATGCACGTAGTCGCGCACGCTGCTGCCGCCGGCGGCGATGGATTCCGCCAGCACCTCCCGCACCGTGGCCGCCAGTCTGTCGCAGCGCTGGCGGCTGAGGCGGCAGGCCGGCGTCAGGGGCGAAATGCGGGACCGGAAGAGGCTTTCCGCCGCATAGATGTTGCCGACGCCGACGATGCTGTGGGCGTCCATCAGCACCTGCTTGATGGGGGCCTGGCGCCGCCGCAGGGCCTGGTGCAGCCAGGCGCCGTCGAAGGCGTCGCTAAGCGGCTCGACGCCCAGGGGCGCCAGCAGGGGGTGGTCGAGGACAACGGGGCCGTCCACCCACAGCAGGGTGCCGAAGCGACGCGGGTCTCGGTAGCGCAGGGTGCGGCCGGGAAAATGCAGGTCCACATGGTCGTGCTTGCCCGGCGGCGTGCCGGGCGGGACCAGGCGCAGGCTGCCGGACATGCCCAGGTGCAGGATGATCCAGCCGCCGCCCCCTTCGCTCTCGAAGTCGAAGAGCAGGTACTTGCCGCGCCGCTCCACCCGCTTCAGGCAGCGGCCCACGGGGCGTTCGGCCAGGGCCGGCGACAGTTCGTGACGCAGGCGCGGAGCCCGCAGGCTGACGCCCTGCAGCACCTGGCCGGGCAGGTAGGGCAGGAGGCCGAGGCGGCTGACTTCGACTTCGGGGAGTTCGGGCATGGCGAAAAGTGGATGAATGAGCGGATGTATGGATTGGTAAAGTGTTGCGAGCGGATGTAAGCGGCACGGCCGCCCGCTTGTGGCGCCCTGGAAAACTGCCTAACATGCGGCACTAATCTTAAGCGAAAGCTTCTAACGCGGTCTCCTCCCCGGTGACTGACACTGCCATGAAAATGATCCCCCTCGCTGTCCTGGTCGCCGCCCTGGCCGCCAATGGTGCCCTTGCCGCCGATGCCACCCCCGCCCCCGTGGCCAAATCCCGGGCGGCCAAGGCCGAGCGGGCGCCCCGGGCTCCGGCGGCCGTGCCCACCTCTGCCGCCGAGCTTCCGGCCGGCCAGGTGGCGTACCAGGTGCTGCTGGCGGAAATCGCCCTGCGCCGGGGCTACGGCGACCTGGCCCTGTCCGTGTACGCGGAACTGGCCCTACGCAGCCGGGACCCCCAGGTGCTGGCTCGGGCCATCGAGGTGGCGGGCTTTGCCCGGCGCATGGATCTGGCCCATGAACTGGCCCAGCTGTGGGTGGAAACGGAACCCGAGTCGGTGACGGCTCGCCAGACCCTGGTGGGGGTGCTGATCGTCCTCAACCGCCTGGACGACCTGGTGCCCCACCTGAGCAAGTTGCTGGAGCAGGACAAGGACAACCTGGGCGACAACCTCAGCCGCCTCAACCGCATGCTGGTCCGCCAGCCGGACAAGAGCGCCGTGCTGCGTCTGGTGCAGCGCGTCACCCAGCCCTACCAGGGCGTGGCCGAAGCCCACTTTGCCGTGGCCCAGGCCGCCCTGGCCGCAGGCGACCGCCCTCTGGCCCAGGAGTCGGTGCGCCGGGCCCAGGAGCTGCGTCCCGAATGGGAAATGCCGGTGCTGCTGGAGGCCCAGATCGTCTCCGCCGAAGCGCCGGCCAAGGTGGTGCCCCTGCTGGAGCGTTATCTGAGCCGCCATCCCAACGCCAAGGACGTGCGCCTGCACCTGGCCCGGGCCTATGTGGGCGACAAGCGCTTCAGCGATGCCAGCGCCGAGTTCCGCCGCCTGCTGCGGGACTTCCCCAACAGCGTCGAAGTGGTCTATCCGGTGGCCATCCTGGCCCTGCAGCAGAACGACCTGGACACCGCCGAGACCCAGCTCAAGCACCTGCTGGAGCTGGAGTTCGGCGACCGCAACCTGGTCAATTACTACCTGGGCCAGGTCATGGAGGCGCGCAAGAACGAGGCGGCCGCCATCGACTACTACGGCCAGGTCGGCCTCAGCGAGCCCTTCCTCAACGCCCGCAACCGCCAGGCCATGCTGCTGGCCCGTGCCGGCAAGCTGGACGAGGCGCGGCAGGTGCTGCAGCAGACCGCCACCATGCATCCCACCGAGCGGGTTGCCCTGGGCCAGTCCGAAGCCCAGCTGCTGCGCGACGCCAAGCGTTACGCCGAGGCCCTGGAGGTGCTGGAACGCCTGCTCAAGAGCAATCCGGGCAATGCGGAGCTGCTCTACGACTCCGCCCTGGTGGCCGACCGTCTCGACAAGGTGGCCCTGGTGGAAGAGCGCCTGCGCCAGGTGATCGCCCTGCAGCCCGAGAACGCCCATGCCTACAACGCCCTGGGCTACACCTTCGCCGAGCGCAACATGCGCCTGGACGAAGCCCGGGAACTGGTGGCCCGGGCCCTGGCCCTGCTGCCGGACGACGCCTTCATCATCGACAGCATGGGCTGGGTGCTCTATCGCCAGGGCGACCTGGCCGGCGCCCTGATCCAGCTGCAGAAGGCCTACGGCCTGCGCCAGGACCCGGAGATCGCCGCCCACATGGGCGAGGTGCTGTGGGGTCTGGGGCGCCAGGACGAGGCCCGCCGCGTGCTGCGCGAAGCCGCCAGGAAGGACCCGGACAACGAAGCCCTGGCTGCCGCCGTCAAGAAATTCCAGCCCTGATCCGTGGTCGCCGCATTTCTCCGTTTAGGCGCCGGAGCGCTCCTGGCCCTGCTCGCCGCCTGCAGCACCGTGCCGGAGCGCTATGCCGTGCCCGCCGTGGCGCGGGAAACCTTGCAGTCCTTCCAGATCGAGGGGCGTTTTTCCCTGCGCTACGAACAGGCCAGTTACTCCGGCAAGATCGCCTGGCGCCATGCCCCTGAAGGCGACGACATCTTCCTCATGAATCCCTTCGGCCAGGGCGCGGCAGAGATCAGCCGCCGTCCCGGCGTTGCCCGTCTGGTGACGGCCGACCAGAAGGAATTCCAGGCTGCCGATGCGGACCAGCTGGTGGCCGACGTGCTGGGCTATCCCCTGCCGGTGGCCGGCATGGGCGAATGGTTGCTGGCCCGTGCCGCCCCGGCAGGGGCGGCGGAGCGCGACGGCGCCGGCCGCCTGCTGCGCCTGCAGGAGGCCGGCTGGAGCATCGACTACGACTACGGCGACAACCCCAGTCCCCAGGCCCTGCCGGTGCGGCTGACGGCCCGACGGGGCGAAGCCCTGGAGCTGAAGTTGCGCATCGACGACTGGAGCGCCCAATGAACCCGGCCTGGACCTGGGGCAGCGCCTACCCGGCGCCGGCCAAGCTCAATCTCTTCCTGCATGTGGTGGGCCGACGCGCCGACGGCTATCACCTGCTGCAGACCCTGTTCCGTTTCGTCGATTACGGCGACACCCTGCACTTCGCGCCCCGGGAGGACGGCCAGGTGCGCCTGCTCAATCCCCTGCCCGGGGTGCCGGAGGAGAGCGACCTCACCGTGCGGGCCGCCCGTCTCCTGCAGCAGGCGGCCAACTGCACCCGGGGGGCGGATATCCGCCTGGAGAAGCGGCTGCCCATGGGCGGTGGCCTGGGAGGCGGCAGTTCCGACGCCGCCACCGTGCTGCTGGCCCTCAACCACCTGTGGCAACTGGGCCTGTCCCGGGAACGGTTGCAGGCCCTGGGCCTGACCCTGGGGGCCGATGTGCCGGTCTTCATCTTCGGCCGCACCGCCTTCGCCGAGGGCGTGGGCGAGGCGCTGCAGGCCGTGCCGGCGACGCCGGCCTGGTATCTGGTGCTGCAGCCGCCGGTGGCGGTGCCCACCGTGGACATCTTCCGGGCTCCCGAACTGAAGCGGGACACGCCGGCCATGGCGGCTGCCGATTGGCGGCCCGGCCTGGGCGGCAACGATCTGGAGCCGGTGGCCTGCGCCCGCTTTCCCGAGGTGGCGCGGCACCTGGCATGGCTGCAGCGTTTCGGCCGGGCCCGCATGAGCGGCTCCGGGGCCTGCGTCTTTGCCGAATTCCCGGACCAGGCCGGGGCCGAGGCGGCCCTGGCCCAGCTGCCGCCCGACATGCAGGGCTGGGTGGCGCCCGGGCTGGACAGCCACCCCCTGTACGGACTGTTGCCCTAGGGTGGCCGGGTGGGTGGCGAAGTTTTTTGGCAAAAGATTTGCCCGCCCGAAATTTTTTGTGTAATATCCGCGCCTCGCTAGTCACGCAGCGCAACGCAGGTTGCGGGACAGGCACAGATTTCCAGTCGCTGGCGGCAGCAGTTCTGATGTCCGGCAGCGCCAAACCGGTTACTGGGGAGTCGCCAAGTTGGTTAAGGCACCGGATTTTGATTCCGGCATGCGAAGGTTCGAATCCTTCCTCCCCAGCCAATAATTCCGAGACAACGGGCAGGTACATACCTGCCCGTATTGCATTTCTGGGGGCGCCCCTATGGCTTTCAATAGCCTGATGGTCTTTACCGGCAACGCTAATCCCAAGTTGGCTGCCGACGTGGTTTCCCGCCTGGGCCGCCGTCCCCTGGGACGTGCCAGCGTAGGCCGCTTCTCCGACGGGGAAGTGAGCGTGGAAATCGAAGAGCACGTGCGTGGTCACGACGTCTTCATCCTGCAGTCCACCTGTGCCCCCTCCAACGATACCCTGATGGAACTGCTGGTGATGGTGGATGCGCTGAAGCGCGCCTCCGCCGGTCGCATCACCGCCGCCATCCCCTATTTCGGCTACGCCCGCCAGGATCGCCGCTCCCGTTCTTCCCGGGTGCCCATCGCCGCCAAGCTGGTGGCCGACCTGCTGACCGCCGCCGGCGTGGACCGGGTCCTCACCATGGACCTGCATGCCGAGCAGATCCAGGGCTTCTTCGATATCCCGGTGGATAACGTCTACGCCCTGCCGATCCTGCTGGAAGACATCCAGAAGCAGAACCACGAAAACCTGCTGGTGGTCTCCCCCGACCACGGCGGCGTGGTCCGCGCCCGTTCCCTGGCCAAGCGCCTGGAGTGCGACCTGGCCATCATCGACAAGCGTCGCCCCAAGGCCAACGTCTCCGAAGTGATGAACATCATCGGCGAAGTGGACGGCCGCACCTGCATCATCATGGACGACATCGTCGACACCGCCGGCACCCTGTGCAAGGCCGCCTCTGCCCTCAAGGCCAACGGCGCCCAGAAGGTGGTGGCCTACTGTACCCACCCGGTGCTGTCCGGCGCCGCTGTGGAGCGGGTCAATTCCTCCGACCTGGACGAACTGGTGGTGACCGACACCATTCCGCTGCGCGACGATGCCATGGCCTGTACCCGCATCCGCCAGCTGTCCGTGGCCGAACTGCTGGCCGAGACCATCCGGCGCATCAGCAACGAGGACTCCGTGTCCTCCCTGTTCATCGAATAAGTTTTCTCAACCCCCCGGCTGGTCGCGGTCGGGGTCTTTACTTTGGAGTCATCATGATCTTTGAATTCAACGCCGATAAGCGCAACGACCAGGGCACCGGAGCGAGCCGCCGCCTGCGTCGTGCCGGCAAGGTCCCGGGCATCGTCTACGGTGGTACCGCTGCCCCCATCTCCATCGAGGTGGACCACAACGCCATCTACCTGGCTCTGCGCAAGGAAGCCTTCCACTCTTCCCTGATCAACCTGAACATCGACGGCAAGAAGGAATCCGTTCTGCTGCGCGACTACCAGGCTCACCCCTACAAGGCCATCGTGCTGCACGTGGACTTCCAGCGCGTCGATCCCAACCAGAAGCTGCACACCAAGGTGCCCCTGCACTTCGTGAACGCTGACATCGCTCCCGGCGTCAAGCTGGGCGGCGGCATCGTCTCCCACGTGCTGAACGAAGTGGAAGTGACCTGCCTGGCTGCCGACCTGCCCGAGTTCATCGAAGTGGACCTGAAGGACCTGGCTGCCGGCCACTCCATCCACATCGCCGACGTCAAGCTGCCCAAGGGCGTGGCTCTGGTGCAGCACGGCCAGGACAACCCCGTGGTCGCCACCATCATGACCGTGCGCGGCGCTGCCGCAGCCGAAGAAGCGGCTCCTGCTGCTTAATCTTCCGGTCTGACCGTGCAAGAAGCCGCCGCCGGGCTCAGCCCTCGCGGCGGCTTTATTTTTTGAGTCTTTCCAGTGAACGCACCCCGTCTCATCGTTGGCCTCGGCAACCCCGGCGCGGAATACGAAGATACCCGGCACAATGCGGGCTTCTGGCTGGTGGACCGCCTGGCCCGGGACCTCAAGGTCAGCTTGGCGCCCCAGAGCAAGTTCCTCGGCCTGGCCGCCCGGGCCGGTGATACCTGGCTGCTGCAGCCCACCACCTTCATGAACCGTTCCGGCCATGCGGTGGCGGCCCTGGCCCGCTTCTACAAGATCGAACCGGAAGAGGTGCTGGTGGTGCATGACGAACTGGACCTGATGCCCGGTGCCATCCGCCTCAAGCAGGGCGGCGGCAACGGCGGCCACAACGGCCTCAAGGACATCCAGGCCCAGCTCGGCAGTCCCAATTTCTGGCGCCTGCGCCTGGGGATCGGCCACCCCCGCAGCCTCAACCTGAAGCAGGAAGTCGTCGATTTCGTCCTGCATCGCCCCCGGGCCGAGGAGCAGACGGAAATCGACAAGGCCATCGACCGCTGCCTGCTGGCCTGGCCCCGCATCGCCGCCGGCGATTTCGCCGCCGCCCAACAACAGTTACACGGCAAAACCGTTTAGCAAGGAAAACACCATGAGCTTGAAATGCGGCATCGTTGGTCTGCCCAACGTCGGCAAATCCACCCTCTTCAATGCCCTGACCAAGGCGGGCATCGAAGCGGCCAACTACCCCTTCTGCACCATCGAGCCCAATGTGGGCATCGTTGAAGTGCCCGATCCCCGCATGGCGGCCCTGGCCGAGATCGTCAAACCCCAGCGCATGCAGCCGGCCATCGTCGAGTTCGTGGACATCGCAGGCCTGGTGGCCGGCGCCTCCAAGGGCGAAGGCCTGGGCAACCAGTTCCTGGCCAACATCCGGGAAACCGATGCCATCGTGAACGTGGTGCGCTGTTTCGACGACCCCAATGTGGTGCACGTCTCCGGCAAGGTGGATCCCATCGCCGACATCGAGACCATCATCACCGAGCTGGCCCTGGCCGACCTGGCCGTGGTGGAGCGCACCATCGCCCGGGACGGCAAGAAGGCCAAGTCCGGCGACAAGGAAGCCCAGAAGCTGGTGGCCGTGCTGGAAAAGCTGCTGCCCCACCTCAACGAAGGCAAGCCGGCCCGCACCGCCGGCCTGTCCGACGACGACAAGCTCATCGTCAAGCCCCTCTGCCTGCTCACCGTGAAGCCCGCCATGTACGTGGGCAACGTCATGGAAGACGGCTTCGAGAACAATCCCCACCTGGACCGCCTGCGCGAACATGCCGCCAAGGAAGGCGCTCCCGTGGTGGCCGTGTGCGCCAAGATCGAGGAAGAACTGGCGGATCTGGAAGACGAGGACAAGCAGGCCTTCCTGGCCGACCTGGGTCTGGAGGAGCCGGGCCTCAACCGTCTCATCCGCGCCGGCTACGACCTGCTCGGCCTGCAGACCTACTTCACCGCCGGGGTCAAGGAAGTACGCGCCTGGACCATCCACAAGGGCGACACTGCCCCCCAGGCCGCCGGCGTCATCCACACCGACTTCGAGAAGGGCTTCATCCGGGCCCAGACCATCGCCTACGCCGACTTCATCGCCTTCAAGGGCGAGCAGGGCGCCAAGGAAGCCGGCAAGATGCGCTCCGAAGGTAAGGAATACGTGGTGCAGGACGGCGACGTCATGAACTTCCTGTTCAACGTCTGACGATTTTTGCTGGATCTCGGTGGCGCTCAGTAGCGCTTGGTAGATAGATTGGCCCTTTGTAAATCAATGGGTTGCGTAAACAATACGGTCTACTGAGCGTTCCTATTGTTCATCGAGGTCTGAAAAAATCGGGGGTAGCGTTGGGGGTACTCGTGTTCAACCGTGGGGGTACATCTCCCCGCAGTGGAGTCCAACGATGCCCGAGAATCTACTCACTGATGCCAAGGTCAAGGCAGCCAAACCAACTGATCGAGACTGGAAACTTTCAGACGGCGGGGGCCTGTTCCTGCTGGTCAAGCCCACCGGCGGCAAGCTCTGGCGGTGGAAGTACCGGATGCAAGGCAAGGAGAACCTCTTTGCCATTGGCGGCTTTCCTCAAGTAAGTCTTGCAGAGGCGCGAGCGGTTCGAGAGAAGGCCCGCGCCTTGGTCAAGCAAGGCATTCATCCTGCCCATGAACGGCAGCAGGTCAAGCAGCGCAACCTTGAAGCGCTGGAGGAACGCAAGCGCGCAAAGGAAAGCTCGTTCGCCAAGGTGGCACAGGCGTACTTGGCCGAGATCAAGCCAGTCTTTGCGCTCAGCTCCTACCGCACGAAAGAGTCCCGCATCAGGAAGTACCTGTCGCCGAAGTTTGACGGGATGCCGATGAGCGATATCGGCGTGAAGCAGATTCGTCCGCTGTTGGAAGAGTGCAAGGCCCATGGCGCATGGGCGGCCATTCACGTCAAAGGTGATCTTTCGGCGATCTTCGAGTTTGCGGTGGTGCGTGGCCTGGTAGAGGCCAATCCAATTCCCAGTCTTCGCGGGCTGCTGCGCGTGCCGTTCAGCGAGAGCAAGGCGGCGATGACGCGAGAGCAAATCCAGAAGTTCTATCAGGAGTTGCGCGGTTACCGGGGCTATCCGGAAACTTCGTTGTGTCTGCGGTTGATTGCTCTGACCGCTTGCCGTCCAGGGGAAGCGGCGGATGCCGAGTGGGACGAGTTCGACTTTGAGGATGCACTGTGGCGTCGGCCTGCGGCGAAGATGAAAGCGCGGCGCGATCATGTCAGCCCGTTGTCTGCACAGGCCATTGCCGTGCTGAAGGGCTTGCAGTGCATCACGGGTGGTGGCCGCTATCTGTTCCCACACCGGAGCGGCAAGGGCTTTACTACGCCCAACCGGTTGACCTACGCCATGCGCGACATGAACCTGGGCCGGGGCACAACGCCGCATTGCTGGCGGACGACCTTTTCAACCTGGGCCAATGAGAACGGATACCGGCCTGATGCAATCGAGCGGCAGCTTGCCCACGTTGAAAGCAACAAGGTGCGGGCGACGTATAACAAGGCGCTGCTGCTGGATCAGAGAAGGACGCTGTTGCAGGACTGGGCGGACTATCTGGGTGCGGCGGAGGGCAGCGGCACGGCATAGGAAAGAGTTGGCTGGGTGTTGCAGAACCAATGGACAGGGCGGCCTTTTCCTTTTCTGGATAGGGCCGTTGTCCCTTGAGTGCCGTTCCCTTGCCGTTTGCCTTTGCCCTGAGTTGGGCCTGGAAATGGGGTAAACAATGGGGGAAATAGGGTAATTGTGAAATTATTACCCCTTTTAGGCGTTTCCTTCCTGGTCGGCCATGCCGGCCCCGCGCGACCGGGCCTACGTTCATGAAATGGGGTAATCAAACACCTTTAATGAGGTATTTCTAGAGACAATGCCCCATTTAAAGGCTATGATTACCCCATTTAGACAGCCTGGGCTTACATTTCCATGCACTCGCTCACACCCGAGTACCTCGCCGCGCTTCGCTTCGATGGCACCCAGGCCGCCACGTTGCGCACACTGGGCGAGTACCAGGGTAAGCAGCAACTCTACGCCGCGCATTCGCCCGAAGCCCTCAAAGGGCTACGCCAGATCGCGGTAGTCGAATCCACCGAGTCATCCAACCGCCTGGAAGGCGTTGTCGTCGCACCCTCGCGGCTGAAGTCTCTGGTCATCCGCAATGCAACGCCAAAGAGCCGTTCCGAACAGGAGATCGCCGGCTACCGTGACGCCCTGGCCCTGATCCACGAGTCTGCCGCGCACATGCCCTTCAGCGAAGGCGTAGTGCTGCAACTGCACACCCTGCTGTACCGCTATATGCCGCAGGCGGGCGGACGCTGGAAAGCCACCAACAACGACATCATCGAACGCCATCCCGATGGCACGTCGCGGTTGCGCTTCCAGCCAGTTGCTGCACACCTCACACCCATGGCCATGGCCGATCTGACCGGGCGCTACGCCACCGCACTGGATCAGCACCTAGCCGATCCGCTGGTGCTGGTGCCGCTGGCGATGCTCGACTTCCTGTGCATCCACCCCTTCCCGGATGGCAACGGTCGCATGTCCCGCTTGTTGACCTTGCTGCTGCTCTACCACTTCGACTATGCCGTGGGCCGCTACATCAGTTTGGAACGCATCTTCGAGGACACCAAGGAAAGCTATTACGAGACGCTGGAAGCCAGTTCGCAGGGATGGCACCAGGGGCTGCACGACGTAAAGCCCTGGCTTGACTACTTCTGGGGCGCCTTGCTGCGGGCCTACCGCGAGTTCGAGGAGCGTGTCGGCACCATCGAACGTGGCCGTGGCAGTAAAGGCGACCGGGTGCGTGCGGAAGTCCTGGGGCGCACCCTGCCGTTCTCGATTTCCGAAATTGAAGAAGCCTGCCCGGGCGTGAGCCGGGACATGGTTCGACTAGTGCTGCGGGCGATGAAATCAGAGGGGTTGATCGAATCAACAGGCAAGGGGCGAGGGGCGAAGTGGCTTCGCACCAATCAATCGGGTGAGAAATGAGTACTCAAAGAAACATCATCAGTCATGGCATCCGTGACAACCATACTCGCGGCAAGGTCGCCGACTTCCTGGCCGAGAAAATGGCCGCAGGCAGCCAACTTTCCGTGGTATCGGCCTACTTCACCATCTACGCCTACGATGCGCTGTCCAGTCAGCTTGACCAGATCGATCATCTGAACTTCCTGTTCGGCGAACCCCGCTTCATCGCTTCGCTCGACCCGGACAAGACCGACAAGAAAGCTTTCAAGATCGAAGACGAAGGCATGGAGTTGGCCAACCGCCTGCAACAGAAGGAAGTCGCTCGTCGCTGCGCTGCATGGTTGCGCGACAAGGTCGATATCCGCTCAGTCCGCCAGGCCAACCTCCTGCACGGCAAGCTCTATCACATTGACGATGGCCGACGTGAACATGCGCTATTGGGCAGCTCAAACTTCACCCGGCGCGGCCTCGGCTTGTCCGATACGCCCAACATCGAACTGAACCTCATTGTCGATGGCGACCGCGACAGGGCCGACCTCAAACAATGGTTCGATGAAATCTGGAGCGACGAAAAACTGGTTGCCGACGTCAAGGCCGATGTTCTGCGCTACCTGGAGCAGCTTTATGTCGATCATGCGCCGGAGTTCGTCTATTTCAAGACGCTCTACCACGTCTTCGAACGCTTCCTGTCCGGGCAGGAAGCCGACGCCGCATTGTTCGACCAAACCGCCATCATCGATACAGAGGTCTGGAAGGCACTGTTCGATTTCCAGAAGGACGGTGTCAAAGGCGCCATCCACAAGATCAACCTGCATAACGGCTGCATCCTGGCCGACAGCGTGGGCCTGGGTAAAACCTACTTGGCATTGGCGGTCATCAAGTACTACGAGCTGCGCAATCACCGTGTGCTGGTGCTATGCCCCAAGAAGCTGCGCGACAACTGGACGGTCTATCTCGCCCAGAACAACAGCGAACTCAACCCCTTCCTCAAGGATCGCTTTGCCTACACAGTGCTCTCGCACACCGACCTGTCACGTGACAGCGGCCGCGTAGATGGCATCGACCTGGCAACGCTCAACTGGGGCAACTTCGATCTGATCGTCATCGACGAATCGCACAACTTCCGCAACAACACCAAGGGCAAGCGCGACGAAGAAGGCAACCTCATCAAGAAGAGCCGCTATGAGCGGCTGATGGACGACATCATCAAGACTGGGGTCAAGACCAAGGTGTTGCTGCTATCCGCAACCCCGGTCAACAACGACCTCAAAGACCTGCGAAACCAAATCTACTTTGTCACCGAAGGGCGCGATACTGCCTTTTCGCAGAGCTTCGGCATCAACAGCATCAAGGACACGCTTACCGTCGCCCAAAAGACCTTCATGGAGTGGGCCAGGCGCTCTGGCGAGCGGGATGCCCGTGACCTGATGGAAAGGCTCTCCGCTGGGTTCTTCACCCTGCTGGACGAACTCACCATCGCTCGTTCGCGCAAGCACATCCAGAAGTATTACAAAGCCTCGATGGCACAGATCGGCCAGTTCCCCAAGCGCAAAAAGCCGGAATCCGTGTTCTCCGAAATCGACCTCAAGGGTCGCTTCCTCTCTTACGACAAGTTGAACGACGAGATCGACAACTACCAGCTTTCCATCTTCAAGCCGTCCAAGTACGTGCTGGAAGCGTTCAAGGCGCAGTACGAAGACCATCGCGTCAAGAACTTCAGCCAGGAGAACCGCGAGAAGTTCCTGATCGGCATGATGAAGGTGAACTTCCTCAAGCGCCTGGAAAGCTCTGTGCGCGCCTTTGCCATCACCATGGAGCGCACCGTCAGCAAGATCGAAGACTTGGAAGAACGGCTCAAGCAGTTCCTGCAACACCAGGCCGAGACGGCGGAAGACATCCAGCCTGATTTCTTCGTGGAGCCAGCCGAAGAAGACGAAGAACTGGCCCAGGCCTTCCAGGCGGGAACCAAGCTCAAGTACCGCATGGAGCATATGGACGTGGCCGCCTGGCTGGCCGATCTGACCACCGACAAGCAACAGCTTTCGCTGCTGGCCGATGCTGCCCAAGCCGTCGATGCATCGCGCGATGCCAAGCTCGCCGAACTCAAGTGCCTCATCGAACACAAGGTGCGTCACCCCAGCACCAACACACTGGGCGAGGAAAACCGCAAGGTCATTGTGTTCTGCGCCTTCGCCGATACCGCTGCCTATCTGTACGAAGAATTGGAAGACTGGTCACGCAACACGCTGGGCGTTCACATCGCTCTGGTGTCTGGCGGCGCACGCCCCAACCGCAGCACCTTCGGCCAGGCCGACTTCACCCACATCCTCACTAACTTCGCTCCGCGCGCCAAACAACGGGGCAAGATGAAGTCCATGCCGCAGGATGGCGAAATCGACATCCTCATCGCCACCGACTGCATCTCTGAAGGCCAAAACCTGCAGGACTGCGACTACCTCATCAACTACGACATCCACTGGAACCCGGTGCGCATCATCCAGCGCTTTGGTCGTATCGACCGCATCGGCAGTCCCAACAACGCCATCCAGCTCGTCAACTTCTGGCCCACGCCGGACTTGAACAAGTACATCAATCTCAAGAACCGTGTCGAGGCGCGCATGGCTCTGGTCGATATCGCCGCCACGGCGGAAGACAACATCCTGCAAGCCGAAGACCTAGAAGACCTCATCAAGCAGGACATGCGCTACCGCGACAAGCAATTGCTGCGACTCAAGGACGAAGTGCTCGATCTGGAAGATTTCAACGAGTCCGTCGCGCTGGGCGAATTCACGCTGGATGACTTCCGCATGGAACTGGCCACTTACATCGAGGCCAACCGAGAGAAGCTGGAAGAAGCCCCCTTCGGCCTCTACGCCGTGGTGCCGCCACACGCGGAGTACAGCACCATCAAGCCCGGCATCATCTACTGCCTGAAGCAGCGCATCGACGCCGCCGGCAATGAGGCAGTCAACCCGCTGCAACCGTACTTCCTCGTCTATATCCGTGACGATGGCGAGGTGCGCTACAACTTCACCGCGCCCAAGCAGATCCTGGAAATCTTCCGCGCGGTCTGCCAGGGCCAGACCGAACCACACGCCAAGCTGTGCAAGCTGTTCGACGAAGAGACTGCCCATGGGCAGGACATGAGCCGCTACAGCGGCCTGCTCGACAAGGCGGTGGCTGCCATTGCTGCACAGTTTGGGCGCAAGAACGCGGGGAATCTTTTCTCGGGGCGTGGTGGCAAGCTTGCCGATGCAGCGAAGCAAATCAAGCAAACCAACGATTTCGATCTCATCACCTGGCTGGTGATCAAGGACGTGAACAATGACTGACAACTCCGCCCTTCGCCAATCCATTCAGGATGCGCTGCAAAACTTCTCCACCCAGCCATTGGCAACAGGTGCCATCGCTCTGCTCCATGCCTTGGGCTACAGCAGCGATAAAACGGCAGAACTGGGTAACACAGCAGAAGCGCTACTGGGCAGCATCGAACAATTTCGTCCCGAGCTTGGCAGCATCAGCCGCGCCAAGGTGCATGCCAATCGCTGGAAGTCCTGCGCTTTCCTGTTCCAGCTCACCAACGACGAGATTCCTTCACTGGCTCTGGGGCAAGCACCTGTAGGCGCGGATGGCAAGCTGACACAAGGCCAGATTGAGTCCTTCGTCTTTCTTGCCATCGATCTGCAAGGCGAGGGTTGGTCGCGCAGCCAGCTGGCAACCATCGCACGTGAGTTGAACAAGCGATTCCCCATGCCGGCCATCTTCCTGTTCCGCCAGGAAGAGCTGTTTTCTCTCGCGGTGATCGACCGGCGGCAAAACATGCGCGATGCCAGCCGCGACGTCATCGACAGCCGCATCACCGTCATCAAGGATGTGCGCCTTACCGCCCCTCATCGTGCGCACACAGACATCCTGGCAAGCCTCACCTTGATGAATCTGGGCGACAAGCGCCGACCCGGCAACTTCCGCGAACTGTATGACGCCTGGATCGACACGCTCTCCACGCAGAAGCTCAACAAGGATTTCTATCAGCAACTGGCTTGGTGGTACATGTGGGCCACCAAGGAGGTGGAATTTCCGAAGGGCGGCGGGCCGGATCGCAATGCCATTGGTGTCATCCGCTTGCTTACGCGCCTGATCTTCGTCTGGTTCATCAAAGAGCGCGGTTTGGTACCCAATACCCTGTTCGAGCGGGAAGCATTGCGCGGCCTGCTAAAGCAGGCGCCGGATACCGCGCCGGATGAAAGCAACTACTACCACGCCATTCTGCAAAACCTGTTCTTTGCCACCCTGAATCAGGAGATGGGCAATGACCGCCGCTGGGCCAAAACCGGCAACGGCATGAAGGGCGATTACCTCATCTCGCTGGTCTATCGTCATCAGGACGCCTTCAAGCACCCTGAAACAGTACTGCAAGACTACTTCGCCCACGTGCCCTTCCTCAACGGCGGCCTGTTTGAGTGCCTGGACGAGCAACTTACGGATGAGGAGCTGGCCCGCCGCCCGGAACTTAAAAAATTGGTGGTGCAGGAGGGCAAAGGATTGGTACTGCGCATCGACGGTTTCTCGCGTCGCCCCGATGCCCAAGCCAAAGTACCGAACAAGCTCTTTTTCGGTGGCACGGATGATGCGACGCTGAACACCGAGTTCGAGACCAAGGGCAAGCGTTATCCGGTCAAGGGCCTGATAGACCTGCTCGACAGCTACAAATTCACCGTGGACGAGAACACGCCGCTGGACGAGGAAGTAGCGCTCGATCCCGAACTGCTGGGCAAGGTATTCGAGAACCTGCTTGCCAGCTACAACCCGGACACCCGCAGCACTGCGCGCAAACAGTCCGGCAGTTTCTACACCCCGCGCGAGGTGGTGGACTACATGGTGGACGAGGCACTCATTGCCTACTTCGCCCGTCATCTACCCAACGGGGAACAGCGCGAACAAGATTTGCGCCAGTTGCTCTCGCACGCCGACACGGAGCACGCTTTCGGCGAAGCAGAGGCCGACGTGCTGGTGCTCGCCATTGAACAACTGAAAGTGCTCGATC
The DNA here is from genome assembly GCF_004217225.1 of Azospira oryzae. GTDB lineage: Bacteria > Pseudomonadota > Gammaproteobacteria > Burkholderiales > Rhodocyclaceae > Azospira > Azospira oryzae. The sequence continues at coordinate 275,905 of NZ_SHKM01000002.1, read as the reverse complement.
CGGCCTGCGGCTCTGGCGCCTTCCCAATGGGTGTCTTGGCCAAGCTCTTCGTGGCTTTGAAAAAACTCGATCCCGACAACCGCCGCTGGCGCGACCAGAACCTGGCTCCGCTGCAACAGCGCCTCGCCTTGGCGAAGAAAACGCCCGACCCCGTGCAGCGCGATGCCGAAATCGAAGATGCCGAAGCCGCGCTGGAAAAGCACAAGAAGGACTTTGCCGACCCGGCCTATGCCGACTACACCCGCAAGCTCTATCTGATCGAGAAGTGCATCTTCGGCTCGGACATCCAGCCCATAGCGGTACAGATTGCCAAACTGCGCTTTTTCATCGCCCTCATCGTCAGCCAACCCATAGACCGCAGCAAGCCTAACTGGAATATCACCCCGCTGCCCAATCTGGAAACCAAGATCGTCGCTGCCAACACCCTGTTCGGCGTGCCGCGCCACGGCGCGCAAGGATCGCTGTTGGATGACCCGGCCATCGCGGAGAAGGAGGCCGAACTGCGTGATGCCAACGCCGCCTACTTCACCTCGCGTACCCGTGCCACCAAGAAGCGCCGCAAGGAAAAGGTGCAGAAGCTGCACGAGGAGTTGGTAACTCTGCTCAAGCGCGATGGTTTCGTCACTGCCAACGACGCCGAGCGCATGGCGCGCTGGGATCCGTTTGACCAGAATCGCTACGCTGACTTCTTCGATGTGGAATGGATGTTCGGCATGCCACGTGCGCAGGACAATTCCGAAGCGGTGTTCGACATCGTGATTGCCAACCCGCCCTATGTGCGGCATGAAGACATCAAGGATTTGACGCCCGTTCTGAAGAGCGAATACCACTACGAGTGCGCTGCTAGCCGGGCAGACCTTTATGTCTTTTTCTATGAGCGTTCGGTCAAGTTGCTCAAGCCGCAAGGTGTGCTGTCGTTCATCACTTCCAACAAATGGTATCGCGCCAAGTATGGCGAGAACCTGCGCCTGTTCATGGCCTCGCACACGCGCCTAGAGAGCATTATTGATTTTGGCGATGAAGCGGTGTTTACCGCCCTTGCCTACCCCACCATCGTGATTGCCACGCGGCGCGAGAAGCCGCTGAACCCGGTGCCTGCGAGCGATCAGGTGCGCGCCTTGAACTGGTCACAGGAGCATCCCGTGGAGCAGTTCCCTGTCGTGTTTCAACAGGAAGCTTTCGATGTGCCACAGTCCGAACTTAAGAAGCAGGGTTGGCAACTCGAACCACAAAGCCAGCGGCAACTGCTGGCACGGATTCGCAGCGCAGGTACACCTTTAGGTGAGTATGTACAAGGACGGTTCTACTACGGAATCAAGACGGGACTGAACGAAGCCTTTGTCATTGATGGGGCGACAAGACAGCGGCTTATCGCGGAAGACCCGAAGTCAGCAGAGTTAATAAAACCCTATCTGCGCGGACGCGATGTCAAACGGTGGAAAGTCGAGTGGGCCGATTTGTATCTCATTGCCTTTCCATTCGGATTTCATGAGCAGTTACCGGAGTATCCGGCAATCCTGAAGCATCTCTCGCAGTTCGAAGATGCCTTGCGAAAGCGTGGTCAATGCACATCCTCGCGTGGGGGAAAGAGTGAAGGTCAACATCACTGGTTGGAGTTAGATAACAACCCCAAAGAAAGCTACCTTGCGGAGTTTGAGAGGCCGAAGATTCTTGTGCCTGCAATTGAGGATGGCGTGGAGTACGCGCCTGATCTCGAAGGTTTTTATGGCAATGACAAGACCAGTATCATCGTCACTGAAGAGTGGCGCTATGTGCTAGGAGTTCTGAATTCATCTCTGTCGTGGTGGATCACTCGCCAGACCTTCTCAGGCAAGCAAGGGGGGTTTTACGAGTTCAAGCCGATGTACGTGTCGAATTTTCCGATTCCGTCAGGTACAAGCACACAGAAAACTCTTATGAGTTCGGTTGTGGATGCGGTACTTGGCACACGTGACCAACGCTATGAGCAACTCATCAATGGTTTCGTCTTTGAGCTGTTCTTCCCCGAGGAACTTCACGCCGCGAATATTCGCCTGTTCGATGCCTGCGAGAAAGCCGGTGTCGGCAAGCTGGCCGCCTCGCAGGGCGACGCGCTTGCCAAGGCAGCGGAAAAACTGGCTGCCACCCTCTTTGCCAACGACCACCCCATCTACGCCATGCTCTTCGACCTGCAAGCCCTGGAAGTGGTGCGCATCATCGAGGGCAAGGAATGAGCGCCGTTCCGCCTGCGCCAGCACCGCCGCCAGCGTCTGTAGCGTCGGCAACGCCCCTGCGCATCAAGCGCCTCACGCTTACCGACTTTCGCGCCTTCCCCGGTCCAGCGCCTGCGCACTTTGATCTGGATGGTAAGAACCTGCTGGTGTATGGCGAGAACGGGGCGGGCAAGTCGTCGGTCTTTCATGCGCTTTCCGACTTCTTCTCGCTCAAGCGAAGCAGAAACCTCCGTGTCTACAAGAATGTATTTTCAGGAGAACCGGAAACGAGCTGCGCGGTTGAGGTTGAGTTCAACGATGGTGCGCCAAGTGCAAAGTGGTTCATGCAACTAGGCTCAGGCGCGATCGGAGCCGCGCCGCTCGGTAGCCACCCCATCGGCGGCACAACGCCGACCCGTGAGCGACACCCCGCCACAGTTGCCGGGGGTAACGACACACGTGTGACGCAGACTGCTCTGCGCAGGGCTGCACTGGACTATCGCGCCTTGCTTGATACCAACTACAAGCAGGGCGATGGCGCAATCAATCTGTTCGACATCGCCTTGGAAAAACTGCTGGCCGACTTTCCAGTGACGGTGGCTGGTGGAACAACGCAAACCATTGGCGAGTTGTGGAGGGCGGTGGAACAAGCAAAGCCAGCCAAACATACACAACCAGCGTTGACTAGGGTGAATCAGGCCTGCGCGAACTTCAACAATGGTTTCAATCAAGCCCTGACGGCGCTTCATCCCCTTATTGGTACTTTGCTGGGTGATCTGATCGGGTCGGACGTTTCCGTCGCGCCATTTGCTTTTGGCGGCATTACTTACACAGCAGCCTACTACAAGCGGGATCGCGAGATTGCTGGCCGTTCACTTACGTTGGATGTCAGTTATCGCAGCCACCAGCTTTCAGTACCGCAGCATTTCCTGAACGAGGCCCGCCTATCCGCACTGGCATTAGCGATCTATTTGGCGGGACGGCTGGCATGTACACCGACCGCCACTACAACGGCGTTGAAGCTGCTGGTACTCGACGATGTGCTGATTGGCCTCGACCACTCGAACCGCCTGCCAGTGCTGGATGTGCTCAACTCAAAGTTCGCCGACTGGCAAACCGTGCTGCTAACCCACGACCGGGTGTGGTTCGAAATGGCCCGCTTCCATCTAGGTAACACCGGCCACTGGAAGTCTTTGGAAGTCTTCGAAGGCGAAGATGTCGTGCGAGGTATTCCGGCACCCACCGTTCGTGCTCCTGGGAATAAGGCGGCAAAGGCATCGCTTGACCAAGCACGTAATTTTTTGGCAAATCATCACGTTCCCGCTGCTGCCAATTACACCCGTGCTGCCTTCGAACTCGCCCTGAAATCGTTCTGTGAACGATTCGGTGTCCCTGTTGTATTCAAGACAGATCCCCGCCATCTGGATACGGAAAAACTGTTGTCTGCTGTCGAAGGATGGTTTAAGGCCCATTCGGCAAAAGTCTGTATGGCCGGGGTCATTGAGCGGGTTAAATTGTTTCGAAAGGTGGTGCTCAATCCTTACTCTCATGCTGCACCGCCAAACATCGCACGCGCTGAAGTGGAGGGTGCAATAGCATCAGTCGATAAATTGCTGACTGTAATCGAGAATGGTGGGATGGAGGGTAATCCGATTCAGGCAACGAGATCACTCATCGCCAATGCCGCTCCATCTTCAGGCGATCTACATGCTGCATTGGGCTATCTACGAGTGGCATTTTCAGGAAGTCTGCATTCGTTTTGCGAACGTAAGCATGTCGATATTGCGTTTCGGGGGCAACCGGCTGATACCCAGACTTTGTGGCGGGCAGTACTTGGAGGGCAAGCGACGCTATTTCCGCCGCCACAAAATACGGTGCTGGCACAAATCGATGCTGAGAGTCGCTGGCTTGTTTTACCGATTACTGATCCGGCTCTTGCGGCAGTAACTCAGGCAGATTTGGTGCGGCTTGTGGCGTTGCTTGCTCCAGGTAATGATGATCGCTTGATTCTCGATACGATCTGAGAGGTAACCGTAGTATGAGAAAACTAGCTTCAGCAGGCTGATGGAAATCTGGAAGTAGCGCCAATAAGGACACTTGAATGATCAGGACACTGACGGGACCACAATTTGCCAGCACTTTTTGCTTGAGGCCTGAGCAGTTTGCCTGGTTCCTCGGTGCCGGGGCTTCAGCCGCAGCTGGTATTCCGACTGGCTATTCAATGATCCTCGACTTCAAGAAGCGCTTGTTCTGCCAACTGTCGAGGATCAGTCTCCGTGAAGTGGATGCCAACGATCCGCTATGGCAACAGCGGATCGACTTGTTCTTCAGTACGCGCTCGGAGTTGCCAGCACCTGACGATCCCACTGAGTATGCAAGGGCTTTTGAGGCGATATATCCGACTGCGGTAGACCGCCGTACCTACATAGAGCAGGCGGTCACCAGAGGTACGCCGTCCTTTGCTCACCGCGTACTTGCCGCACTGTTGACAACCCGCCGGATTCCTTGCTTATTCACGACCAATTTCGACCAGTTGGTCGAGACGGCGACTACTCTGACCGACCAGTTGGTGCCAGCCAACGAACGCGCAAACATGACGACTGCCGCCATTGACAATGCGGAGCGTGCCGAACGCTGCCTGCGAGAGTCGAGTTGGCCATTTCTAGCCAAGCTGCATGGCGACTTCCAGTCAGTTGAACTGAAGAATACGACCGACGAGTTGAGGGAGCAGGACGTTCGGATGCGACGCGTTCTCGGTGCCGCCTGCGCACGTTTCGGGCTTGTGGTAGTCGGCTACAGCGGCCGCGACGAATCGGTCATGGCTGCGCTAACCGAAGCATTGGCGCAGCCGAATGCCTTTCCAGGCGGGATTTATTGGGTAACGCGTTCGGCAAGCTCCGTTCTTCCTGCTGTCAGTGAGTTGCTTGAGAAGGCTGCCCAAGCGGGTGTGACAACAGCGATTGTCGAATCTCCCACGTTCGATGAATTGGCCGGAGACATCATCGACGGAATAAGCATCCCGCCGGTTTTGTTGCAGCATGTTCAGGAGTCGAGACCAACCCAGATACTGGCAGAGCTGCCACTACCTGTTCGGGAGCAGCGCAGTTTTCCAGTGCTGCAGTGTTCGGCGATCCCGATCCTCTCTATGCCCAAACAGGCGCGTCGTGTTGAGATCGATACCGTAATCACGACGGTTCGTGCCCGGGATCTGGTTCGTGATGCGAAAGCAAGGGCTGTGGTGGCCAGTGTCGGTCGTGAAATCGCCGCTTTTGGTTCCGACGCGGAATTGCTTAGGGCGTTCGCACCTGTCGGAGGAAAGATCGCTGGAACCATTGACCTTCATCCCGATACCGATAGTTGGGCGCTGGGATTGCTTTACGACGCCTTGACCTGGGCGATTAGCAGAGGCAGGCCCTTGTTGCCGCGCTTGAGGCGAAAAGGGCATGCGATCATCGTGGCAAGCGGCCTGCCAACGGATAGCCCGGAACGGGGGGCAGCGCGCAAAGAGAAGTTGTCATACCTCCGGCAAGCATATTCAACACCGTTGTCGGGAACGGTGGAAGGACACGGCTACCCCTTCAGCGAAGGGGTGCAGATTCGGCTGGATCGCGTGGCAGATCGCTGGTGGTGTGCATTCGAGCCTTTTACTTTCGTTGAACTGCCTCGCACGGAGTTCGGTGATGGGACGAGTCACGACGAAGGCGATGACAACGCCGCATCTTTCGTGCGCCGTGCAAATCCCATCATGGATTGGCAGCGTGAACGATGGGCAGGACGGCGAAACAAGGAATGGGCACGACTCATTGCGGGATGGGCGAGGCTCTTGCCGGGCAGTCACGATGGTGTTGTCAAAGCCATTGGCCTCAGAGAGGACTCAGGGCCAGGGCAGGATGCGGAGTTTCGACTGTCGGCAGTGACTGCGTGGAGTCGGCCAAGCCACGACCATGACTACTTTCAACGGAGCGGGCGATGAGTGCAGACTATAGTGCATCGAAGTTGCCGCCCTTCTCTCTGCTGGAAGAGCCGCTGCTGACCTTCAATACGGAAGACACTTCGCTGGACGTGAACCCTTTGCGGGGAATCGTTCAGCATGGTGCGTACAGTAGTTCGATCTTTCCAACTTACACACCTGAACTTCGTATTGCGACGGTAGGCCCGGTCGGTGGCTGGAACAATCTTCGCACATTGGTCAATACGCTGCGATCCAGTCACGCGCCTTCAGATCGAAAACAGTATGTACCTGCGTTTCGTGGCTTCGAAAATACGTTCAATGTTCCTCTGGTCGCTGCCAAAACCGGAGAGGCGCATATCAAGCTGCCGGATGATGTTGGGTCTTTGGGGCCTGAAGGCCCGCCACATGTCCGTTTACTGCACGCGTTGCGTACGGCGATGCAACGCCTGGCATTGGTACATGATCACTTCGATGTCGTACTGGTACATCTGCCGGATGCTTGGCAGATTGCATTTCGTGCACCTGGTTTTGATGCGCACGATGCACTCAAGGCACTAGGTGCGGGGCATGGCATTCCCACCCAAGTCATCAACGATCGCGTTTTCACATTTGGTTATAAGGCTTCATTGGCGTGGCGTCTGTCCATTGCACTCTATGTAAAGGCCGGTGGCATTCCTTGGAAGTTAGCTCCATTGAAGGGCGTGCCTGAGAATACGGCATACATCGGGTTGGCCTATGCCCTGAGGGGAAATCCGCAAGAGGCGCATTACGTGACCTGCTGCTCGCAGGTTTTTGATGCTGATGGCGGGGGCATGCAGTTCGTCGCCTTCGAGGCGCGTGATCCGGTCAAAGACGTTGATGAGGCGCGCCGAAATCCATTTCTTAGCCGAAGTGACATGCGTGCGGTGCTTGCACGGAGCCTGACCCTTTATCAAAGTCGTAATGGAGGCATGCTGCCACGCCGTCTGGTCGTTCATAAGACCACATCGTTCAAGCCAGAGGAACTGGAAGGCGCGTTGGATGCGCTATCCGCTATTCAGGAGGTAGAGTGCGTCGAGGTGGCCAGCAACGCCGGATGGCGAGGCGTTTGGTTGCAAGAAAGCCGTAATCCCACGCCGCAAAGGAAAAGTGAGCCTGATGGTTACCCTGTGCCGCGAGGCGCAGTGATGCAGCGTTCGGGGAGGTCTGCGCTAGTTTGGGTTGCTGGCAATGCACCTCGTGCTGCATCTCGGGGCGATTATTACCAGGGTGGCAAAAGCATTCCGCGCCCAATCAACATCGTGCGATACGCGGGCGTCGGGCCGATTGAACTGACTGCATTCGAAGCGCTTGCTCTGACAAAGATGGACTGGAACAACGATGCGCTATACGACCCAGTTCCAGTCACTATTCGATATTCACAACGGCTGGCAAGAACCATTGCCAATGTCCCGACACTGCCAGGAAATGCTTACGCATACCGGTTGTTTATGTGAAGTACTAGCGCCCACAGTAGGCCGATACGATCCCGGCACGATTGTGGCCAAGCTCCTTACTGATGCTCTCGCGAGCTTCGGTGTCGAGCAAGCGTTGTGGCATTGTCAGCGATTGGCGTTGCGGTCCGCCTGCCGCTGGAGCTTTCCAACCCGTCAAGGCTTCATAGCGACTTTGCGCGTACTGATGACGAAGGCCATGCATGTTGCTCAGTCCCGCCGCCTTGCACTGACCATCGTAGACGTGCCGCTGCTGGATGAAAGTCTTGTCTGCCGGGATCAATGATCCTGTGCCCGCCAAACGGTGTGCTGCCTGGAGCACATCGCGTTGCTCTGCCGTGATGACGGGTACAGTCCGCTCCCGGCCGCCCTTGGTCCACGATCCTTTGAGGGCAATGTGGTCACCCCGATTCGCATAACTGGGCTGGAACTTGATCGCTTCCTCCCGACGCAATCCGAAGGCGGCCTGTAGCTGAAGACTCATACGCACGTGCGCATCGGTGACCTGTTCAAGACCTGTGCCCAGTTCTTGGGCCTTGCTGATGTTGGTCACATAGCGGCGCTCGGCCACGCCGAGTTGCGTGTTGTCCGCCGGCAGGATGCCGGCCTTGCCGATCTTCTCGGCCCACCAGCGCAGGTGAGAGAGCCGATTCTTAATGGTGCCGGACGACAAGCCTTCTCCCTGCCAGCGATCCAGCAGCGCCTGGACGTGCTTGCCCTTGAGAGACGAAGCTTTCATCTGCCGGAAACCGGCCTCGCGCAGTTGCCGCGCGGCCAGCGACAGCGAACGCATCCGGTCGGCCTGCGTGTTGTGACTGCCGTCGCGGTTGCGCTGGCAGAGCTGCCGCAGGGTATAGGTCAAGTCGTCCACTTCCGGCCTCCACGCAAAGCGCCGTACAGCGTTGTCCTGAAATTCAGTGGTTAGTGTTGGTGCCAACTCGCCAAGGCGAGATCCCGTGAGGGCAGGGGCATGGTGTTCAGGAGACACCAGAGCCTCGGGTGAGGCGTCCGTCTTGCTCCCTGCTGGAAGCTCGGACGGAGGTACTACAAGACGAAAGTGATGCGAACGTGGACGAGTCCTCCTATGAAGTGAGTGGGATGAGAAATGCAGCGGGAGCCCTGTGCGTTACACACAGGCAATTGCCGCAAAGGACAGTGCGCCCGGCTGCGCGGTAGGGATGAGTTCAAACAGACGAAGAAGGCTCCGCCCTGGGTAGGGCCGGTATGCGGTCGAAGCCTTGGCATACCCGGGGCGGCTCCACCCTGTCGGGCCAGCGCTTGCAGGAGCCTGCGCTGTTGGGGTGCCGATGTACGAAGCCCATCGGTCTTGGCGACTTCCCGGTCAGTGTAGGACGGCCATCATCATGTATGCCGCACACAATGGGATCTGGCGTTCGCCCGCATTGTTGCTGGTGTGCGTGGGGGCATCACTGCGGCGTGCAGTGACGCCCCGTTTCGCGGCAGCATTTGCTACGCAGGATGCGGCTGCCATCCCCTGGCCTGCATTGCCTGCGCTGCGATGTCCCCAGCGTTCGTCGAGGTGTTCATGATCTTGCGGATGTTGGCGATGTGCGCCAGGGCGGTTTCACGCGATGCCGGTTGCGCAGTCGGTTCAGGGCGGTCTTCGGTACGCGGCGCCCCAGCCGGCCGATTTTCGGCAGGCCGTGGGGCGGCAGATGTCTCCTTACGACCTGCCCACAAGCGGAACTCGCCCGCAAATACGCGCTTCACCAAGGCGAAGAAGTAGGCCACGACATTGCGTACGGTGCCGCTCTGGCTGCGTGCCTGCAACTCGTCGAGTACTTCCTGGCGATGCTGCGGCGGAAGCCGCCGCAAGGCGGCCTGCACGTCCTTTTGCTGATCTGCCTGGGCATTGCTCAGGCATGGCGGCAAGCTCACCGACTGCGATGCCGGATCGCCGTCGCCTTCGCGCGAGCGGTACGTACGTTCTTTTTTATACATATACGTCTTATACGTACCGTCCTGCGCAGCCGTCCTGTGGCGAGCGTGTCCGGTCTGTGGCGGAACAAGCGTGCTTCCAGCGGAATCGCCAGACAATGACGGTGGGTCGGCTGCCTCACCCGCCTGCAACGGCGGAGTAGGGGGCAAATTATCGTCATCGCGGAACTGATCGTGGGCCGCAATGGAAGCCGCTTCCGGCGCTTGCGCCAGCGTTGCCTGAATGTGGACGGCCACCCGATCCACCTGGTTGTTTTCGTGGCCGATGGAAGATTGCAGAAGCGCGGGCAGGCTGGCATCGAGCGTGCAAGCCTGTTGGAAGTCGAGGGCGCTTTCGTGAACCTGATACAGCTCGCTGAGCACATGGCCGGTCAGAGGGTCGCGGTGCTGACCCGCCAGACTGATCCACCCCGTCAGCCGAAGCACGACGAGAACGCGCCGGGCCGTCTCGTATCCGGCTCGTTGGCCCAGCGGGGTAGAGGTGAGATAGCGGCGCAGCTGCCCCAGGTTCGCCAGCGGGCTGATGCCCTCGACAGAGCGCAGCATGCGCAGAACCTGCCAACCATTGCGCTCCAGCGGCGTGAGGCGGGCATCGAGCATGAGCGAGGCCGGCGTAGTGAACAGGGCGTCTTGCCCCAGCGGATTGTGGCGGTTGTGATGGTCTGCCATGGGAGTTCTCCAAGGTCTGGGCCACAGTGGCCCGTTCCCCTGCATCTCATCGCGTACCGTCCCATGCGTCAGCTAACAATGCGGTCTGCGCCATACCCGTTTTATCCGGCAGGCGCAGCGCTGGCACCGGCATCCAGACTGATCTATCATCCCGATACCCCTATGGGGGTACAACTGGGGGTACTTCCAGCGATTCCCGCAAAGGCTGTGGCCCGATTTCCCCGCGAAACCTAGCATTCACGGCCCTTTGCAGACCGATCAACGTTTAAACGTGTGATCAACGTCTGATTTTCTCCCGCCCCATGCCGGCCGGCCCCCTCGTCAGAGCGGGCCGGCTTTTTCTTGGTGCCGATCCGGTAAACTCCGGCCCATGACCCGCTCCCCTTCCGCCTATCGCGGCCGCTTTGCCCCCTCGCCCTCCGGCCCCCTGCATTTCGGTTCCCTGGTGGCTGCCCTCGGCAGTTGCCTGGAGGCCCGTTGCCGCCAGGGCGAGTGGCTGGTGCGCATGGAGGATGTGGATGGGCCGCGCACGGTGCCGGGCGCGGCGGATGCCATCCTGCGCAGCCTGGAAGCCTACGGCTTCGTCTGGGATGGCCCGGTGCTGTGGCAGAGCCAGCGCCACGAGGCCTATGCCGCTGCCCTGGCCCGCCTGCAGGCGGCGGGGCAGGCCTATCCCTGCGCCTGTTCGCGCAAGGAAATCGCCGAGGGCCACGGCGGCCGCTCCATCGACGGCGCCCCCCGCTATGCCGGCACCTGCCGCGGCGGTTTGCAGCCCGGGCAGTCGCCCCGGGCCTGGCGCCTGCGTCTGCCGGACCGGGAGGTGAGCTTCGAGGACGGCCTGCTAGGCCGGGTGGGGCACAACCTGGAGCGGGACGTGGGGGACATCGTTCTGCTGCGGGCCGACGGCCAGTACGCCTACCAGCTGGCGGTGGTGGTGGACGATGCCTTCCAGGGCGTCACCCACGTGGTGCGCGGGGCCGACCTGCTGGATTCGACGCCGCGCCAGATCTGGCTGCAGCAGTGCCTGGGCGTGCCAACGCCGGCCTACGTGCATCTGCCCCTGGCCACCAATGCCCGGGGCGAGAAGCTGTCCAAACAGACCCGGGCGCCGGCCCTGGACGATGACCGGCCGGTGCCGGCCCTGGTGGATGCCCTGGAGTTCCTTGGCCAGCGGCCGCCTCCGGCCCTGCGTGCCGCCAGCCGGGACGAGGTCTGGGCCTGGGCGGTGGCCCACTGGAACCTGGCGCTGGTTCCCCGTTGCCGGGCCGTCAGCCTGGAATAGGGCTTGCCTGCTGGCTCCCAGACCCTCAGTGCCTGGCGCCGTAGCCCGCCAGTCCGATCATCAGCCGCACCAGGGAATAGGCCAGGCGCCGCAGCCAGCGGGAATGCCAGGGAATGCGGCGCCAGCGTCCCGGCAGCAGCTCCCGTCCGCCCTCGGCCATGGCCTGCTGCAGGCTGCTCCGCAACTGGGCGGTGAAGGTGGCGTCCCGCACCACCACATTGGCCTCCCGGGCCAGCAGCAGGGAGAAGGGATCGATGTTGCTGGAGCCCACGGTGGCCCAGTCCCGGTCCACCACCGCCACCTTGGCGTGGAGGAAGCTGCGGTGGTATTCGACGATGCGGATGCCGGCCTCCAGCAGGCTGCCGTAGAGGGCCTGGCTGGCGTAGTGCAGCAGCCGGTATTCCACCCGCCCCTGCAGCAGGATGGTGACGCGCACGCCCCGGGCGGCGGCTTCCCGCAGGGCTTCCTTGAAGCGGCGCCCCGGCAGGAAATAGGCGTTGGCCAGGATCACCTCCTCCCGGGCTGAGGCGATGGCCTGCAGGTAGGCATCCTCGATGTCGCGCCGGTGGCGGATGTTGTCCCGCACCACGAAGGCGGCGAGCTGGTTGCCGACCGGCTGGCAACAGGCCGGGGCCGGCGGCGGCAGGCGGAAGCGGTGGCGGAAACTGGCCCAGACGACGATTTCCCAGACATGCCGCACCGAGCGCTGGATCGGTTCCAGCAACGGGCCCTCGACGCAGACGGCGTAATCGAAGCGGGGCGGAATCTGGTGCGGCGTGTTGCGGTCGTCGATGATGTTGATGCCGCCGACGAAGGCCAGGCGGCCGTCCACCACGGTGATCTTGCGGTGCAGGCGGCGCAGGCGATGCCGTCGCAGGCCCAGGTCGGGCAGTTCCGGGCGGTAGATGAGGACCTGCACGCCGTCGGCCACCAGGGCCGGCATCAGGGTCCGGGGAAAGTCCCGGGCGCCGAAGCCGTCGGCCAGGACCCGCACCTTGAGGCCGCGCCGGGCGGCCCGGCAGAGGGCGGAGGCGACAGCCTGGCCGGTCTCGTCGGCCTCGAAGATGTAGGTCTCCAGATGCACCTCCCGCTCCGCCCCGTCGATGGCGGCCAGCAGGGCGGGGAAGAACTCGTCGCCGCTGTTGAGCAGGGTGACCCGGTTGCCTGGCAGGTAGGCCGCGTCCATGGTGCCTAGACGGGGGTGAGGTGGGCGGAGAGGGCCGCGTGGTCCGAGATGCGCGACCAGGGACGGCCGAAATGGACCTGGGTGGCGCTGACGGCAAAGCCCCGGGCGTAGATGCGGTCCAGGCGGAACAAAGGCAGGCCGGCCGGATAGCTGCGCACCGGGCGGCCCCGGGCGCCGTGGAAGACCTCGGTCAGGCCCAGGCGCTCGGCCAGCAGGCCGTCGGCCCGGTTGCGCCAGTCGTTGAAATCGCCGGCGATGATGAGGGGCGCATCCTCGGGCACCAGACCCTCCAGGCGCTGGGCCAGGGCGTCCATCTGCCGCCGCCGGCTGCGGCCGATCAGGGACAGGTGCACGCAGACGCAATGTAGGTGGCGCTCCCAGCCCGGCACCTGGACTTCGCAATGGAGCAGGCCGCGGCGCTCGAAGCGCAGATGGGTGACGTCCTGGTTGTGGCTGGAGAGGATGGGAAAGCGGGAGAGGATGGCGTTGCCGTGGTGGCCGTGGTCATAGACCATGTTGCGGCCGTAGGCGGCGTCGGGCCACACGTCCTCGGCGAGGAATTCGTGCTGGGGTTCCTCCGGCCAGTGCTCGTGCTGTTCCGCATGGCCCAGGTGCAGCCCCTGCACCTCCTGCAGGAAGACCAGGTCCGGGCCCAGGGCCCGCAGGCGTTCCCGCAGCTCGTGCACCATCATGCGGCGGTTGAACTGGGAAAAGCCCTTGTGGATGTTGTAGGTGGTGATATGCAACGTGGGCGCGGGCATGGCGATGGGGAGGTGATTCCGTCCATTTTCGATAATCGGAGGTTACCACGCCCTTATGCACGGACTAGGTAACGCCCTAGTTCTGGCGGCCTGGGCCGGTCGGTAAGATGCGCGCTCAATCAAAGAAACCCGATGCCCAACATGGATATCTCCCATTTCCGAGTTCGCACCCAGATTGCCATCATGCTGGGAGTGCTGGTGCTCGGCATGCTGGTTTTCGGCGCCTGGTCCTTCCGTACCCTAGGGCAGGTGGAAGTCAATGGCCCGATCTACCGCGATATCGTCCGCGGCAAGGACCTTGTGGCCGATGTTCTGCCGCCCCCAGCTACATTATCGAGTCCTATCTGGTGGTGCTGCAGCTGGCCGATTCGGAACAGGCTGCCGAGCGCGAGTCCCTGATCGCCCGCCTCCACAACCTTGAAAAGGAGTACGCCAGCCGCCGCACTTTCTGGCAGGGGGAACCGCTGGCCTCCGATATCCGGGAACAGTTGCTGACTCAAGCGCATCGGCCAGCGGAGCAGTTCTTTCAGCTGGTGAGCGAGCGCTTCCTGCCCCACTTGAAGGCGGGAGACAATGCCGCACTACGGGGCGACCTGAAAGCTTTGCGGACGAGTTACGAGGCCCATCGGCAGGCCGTGGACCGGGTGGTGGAGATGGCCAACCGTAGCAATGCCACCCAGGAGCAACAGGCCGATCGGGCCATTTCCCGCGCCGGCTTCGGGCTGGTCCTGGTGCTTGGCCTGGCCTTGCTGGGCGGAGGGGCGCTGGCCTTGGTCATCAGCAGGGGGTTGATCAAGCGCATCCGCCAGGCTGCCGAGGTGGCCACCCGGGTGGCCCAGGGCGACTTGCGTACCCCGGTCACGGTGGATGGGGGAGGTGAGGTCGGTGAGTTGATGTCGGCCCTACAGACCATGCAGTTGCGGCTGCGGGAACTGATTGCCCATCTGGGCGAGAGTGCCGACCATATTTTCAGCGCATCCCAGCAACTGTCCGTGTCGGCGGAGCAGGTTTCCGCCCGCACCCAGGATCAGTCCCAGTCGGCCCAGAACATTGCCGGTGCCGTTTCTGCCCTGACCGAGCAGATCGCAGCCATGGCCGAGAGCGCCAATCGTTCGGAAACCATGGTGCATGAGGCAGGCAATACGTCGGCGCAGGGCAGCGCCGCGGTGACCCGCACCGCGGAAGAGGTGGCGGAAGTGGCGCGCCGGGTGGGAGAAACATCGGACACCATCCAGTCCTTGGGTGACCAGTCCCGGCGTATCTCTGACATCGTCAATGTAATCAAGGAAATTGCCGACCAGACCAACCTGCTGGCGCTCAACGCGGCGATTGAAGCGGCCCGGGCGGGGGAAACGGGGCGGGGCTTTGCCGTGGTGGCCGATGAGGTGCGAAAGCTGGCGGAGCGCACCAGCCAATCCACCCACGAAATCACTGCCATGATTACCGCAGTGCAGACCGGCACGAGCCGGGCTGTGGAATCCATGCTGCTTGGCTCCGAGAAGGCCAAGGACGGCGTGGGCCTGGTGCAACAGGCAGCGGCCACCATGCTGGAAATCAAGGCTGGCACCGAAGCCATTACCGAAGAGATCGTGACCATCTCATCAGCCCTCAGGTCCCAGGCCGAAAACAGTCGCCACGTAACTCATCAGGTGGACGAAATTGCCCGGGTCTCCAGCGATAACAACCTGGCCATCCAGGAAGTCGCCCAGACGGCAGTGAGTCTGACCCGGTTGGCGGAGGCCCAGCACGATGCCGTGGCGCGTTTCCGTCTCTGATTCAGCGGGGCAAAAAAAGGGCGTCCGAGGACGCCCTTTTTTCTTTCTGCCATGGCTCAGGAAATGGCCAGCATCCGGTCCAGGGCCAGCTTGGCCATGGGGGCTTCGTGGGCCGGTACGCTGATGCGGTTCACCACGTTGCCCTCGGCCAGGTTTTCCAGGGTCCAGGCCAGGTGCTGGGGGTCGATGCGCTGCATGGTGGAACACATGCACACCGTGGGGGCCATGAACTGGACGATCTTGCCTTCCGCCTTCACTTCCTCGGCCAGGCGGTTCACCAGGTTGAGCTCGGTGCCCACCAGCCAGCGGGTGTTGGGGGCGGCTTCCTTGATGGTCTTGACGATGAGCTCGGTGGAGCCCACGTAATCGGAGGCCTTGCAGACGTCGAAGCAGCATTCCGGGTGGGAGATCACCAGGCAGTCCGGATGCTCCTGGCGGAAGCGCTGGATGTGGGTCGGCTGGAACATCTGGTGCACCGAACAGTGGCCCTTCCACAGCAGGATCTTGGCCTCCTTGATCTGCTGGGGGGTGAGGCCGCCGTATTCCTGGTCCGGGTCCCACACCACCATCTGCTCCATGGGGATGCCCATGTTGTGGCCGGTCCAGCGGCCCAGGTGCTGGTCGGGGAAGAACAGCACCTTTTCGCGCTGGGCGAAGGCCCACTTGGCGATGGTGCCGGCGTTGGAGGAGGTGCACACGATGCCGCCCCGTTCGCCGCAGAAGGCTTTCAGGTCGGCAGCGGAGTTGATGTAGGTGACCGGGGTCACCAGGCTTTCCGCATTGCCCAGCACTTCGTTCAGTTCGCGCCAGCAGCGCTCCACCTTGGCCAGGTTGGCCATGTCGGCCATGGAACAGCCGGCCGCCAGATCCGGCAGGATGGCGATCTGCTCCGGCTTGGACATGATGTCCGCCACCTCGGCCATGAAATGCACGCCGCAGAAGACGATGTATTCGGCGTCGGTCTGGGAGGCCAGGCGGGACAGCTTGAGGGAGTCGCCGGTGAGGTCGGCGTGCTGGTACACGTCGGCCCGCTGGTAGTGGTGGCAGAGCAGGACGGCCTTCTTGCCCAGCTTGGCCCGGGCGGCGCGGATGCGCTCCTGGCAGTCGGCGTCGGCCATCTGGTTGAAACGGTCGAATTGAATGGTGGCTTGCATTTGCTAGTATGTTCCCGTACGGAATGGGAGCCCGGGGGCGAGGAGCAATGTTGGGAAAGCGGAAATTCTATCATCGCTGGGGCCGGCCCCTTTCGCTGCTTTGCCTGCTGCTGGCGGGGGGCGCTGCACCGGTATTCGGCGAGGAAGCGTTGCCGGAGCCGGAGGAGTTGCTGCTGGCGCCGCCGCCCCGCACCATCCAGGACGTCACCCGCCTGCTGGCCCAGTACAAGCCGGACCCCAAGGCGGCGGCCGAAGTCGTCGCCGCAGCCGAAAAGCCGGTACCCGATACCTCGGACCGCAATGTGCTGTTCGAGTTTTATCTGGAACGGGCCCGGGCTGCCGGCCGCATCGGCCGGGTCCGGCAGCAGATCGCCGACCTGGGCCAGGCCCGACTCCTGGGCGAAGCCGGTTCGGCCCGCTATTCCCGCGCCCTGCGGGAACTGGCCTCCGCCGAAACCTCCGGCGGCAACCTGCTGGCGGCCGTGCGTTACGCCGAGGAGGCCATCCGCGCCACTCCGGCCAATTCCCAGGGCCAGCTGACGGGGACCAACCAGCTGGCCGCCTACCAGTACACCCTGATCGGCGATTTCGACAGCGCCCGGGCCCGGCTGCGGGACCTGGAGGCCATCCTGACCCGCATGAAGCAGAGCCGCAACTGGGACAACTTCGGCCATTCCTGGGTGGCCAACTACGAGCGGGCCCGGGGTGAGCTGTTCCGTGTCGAGGGCCGCTTCATCGAAGCCGAAGCGGCCTACCGCCGCGCCCTGCGGGAGAACGACGCCTACCTGGCGCTGCTGCCCCGGCTGCAGGAGCGGAACATCGACGGCGGCAGCGTGGATGGCAGCCGCCGTTTCACCGAGGTGCTGGAACGGAGCCTGGCGGCCACCCTGCTGGCCCAGGGCAAGACGGCGGAGGCCGAGATCTATGCCCGCCAGGCCATCCGCCACTCCCTGGAGCGGGGCGGCCGGGATTCGACCGATGTGGGCCAGGGCCTGCGCATCCTGGCCTCCATCCTGGCCGAGGAGGGGCGCCTGGAGGAGTCCACCCTGCTGGCCCGGGCGGCCCTGGACACTTTCCTCGAGGCCGGCGCCGTGCCCGAATCCCGCCTGCTTTCGGATGCCCGCCGCGCCCTGGCGGCGGCGCTGGTGGCCCAGCGCCGTTATGGCGAGGCCCTCCAGGTATTCGAGGAACTGCGGGCCGGCATCGCCGCTTCCCCCGAGCTGCTGGCCAAGACCGGTGCCGCCGACCTGGATTGGGTGCTGGCCCTGCTGCGTACCGGCAATGTGACGCGGGCCGAGCAGATGGCCCGGGCCATGTACGACTGGGCCCGCCAGCGCTACGGCGAGGGCAGTGCCCGCAGTGCCGAAGTGCGGGGCTTCCTGGCCATGACCCTGGGCGCCGCCGGCCGCCCCGAGGAGGCCTTCCAGGCCTTTGCCCAGGCGGTGCCGATCCTGCTGGACCAGGCCCGCAACGATGCCGAGGCGGAAACTGGTAGCCGCAAACGCCAGCAGCGCCTGCTGCTGATCCTGGAAAGCTACCTGCAGCTGCTGGGGCGCCTGGATGCCTCCAGCCCGCTCCTGCCCAAGGGCTTCGATGTGGTGGCCGAGTCCTTCCGCCTGGCCGACATCGCCCGTTCCAGCGGCGTACAGCGGGCCCTTACCGCCAGTGCCGCCCGGGCCCGCATCGACGATCCGGCCCTGGCCGAGCTGGCGCGCAAGGAACAGGACGCCCAGCGCCGCATCAATTCCCTCAACACCCTGCTGACCCAGCTGCTGTCGGCTGCCCCGGACCAGCAGCTGCCCCAGGTGCAGCAGAAGATCCGCAGCGATGTGGATGCCCTGCGCCAGCAGCGGGAAGGCTATCGCAAGGACATCGCCCGCCGTTTCCCCGATTACGCCCAGCTGGTGGATCCCCGGCCGGTGACCCTGGAGGAGGCGCGGCGTCGGCTGCACCCGGGGGAGGTGCTGGTGGCCTGGTACTTCGGCGAGGAGGGCGGCCAGGTATGGGCGGTGCCGGCCCAGGGCCAGGCCCGCTCGGCACCCGTCGCCCTGTCCCGGGCCCGGCTGGCGGCGGCCGTGGCCGGCCTGCGCCGCGCCCTGGATCCGGGGGTGACCAGCATCGAGGAAATCCCCCCCTTCGACGTGGCCGCCGCCCACGATCTCTACGTGCAACTGCTGCAGCCCGTGCTGCCGGCCTGGCAGGGTGCCCGGGTCCTGCTGGCGGTGCCCCACGCCGAGCTGGGCCAGCTGCCCCTTTCCGTCCTGGTGACAGAAGCGGTGCCGGCGCCGGGCCGCAGCCCGCTGCCTTTCGCTGCCTACAAGGAGGTGCCCTGGCTGGCCCGCAGCGTCGCCATCGCCCAGCTGCCCTCGGTAACGGCCCTGGGCAGCCTGCGGGCCCTCAAGCCGGGGGATGCCGGGCGTCGTCCCTTCATCGGTTTCGGCGATCCCCTGTTCAGCGAGGAGCAGGCCCGGCTGGCGGCGTTGCCCCCCAAGGGCATGGCCACCCGGGGAGTGCCCCTGCACCTGCGCAGCGTGCCTCGCACCGGTGGCGTCGATTCGGCCGAGCTGGCTTTGCTGCCGCGCCTGCCCGACACGGGCAGCGAAATCCGGGAAATCGCCCGGGTTCTGGGGGCCGAACGGGATGACGACATCTACCTGCAGACCCGGGCCAGCGAACGCTCCGTCCTGGAGGCGGACCTGAGCAACCGGCGGGTGGTGATGTTCGCCACCCACGGCCTGGTGCCCGGGGACCTGGACGGCCTGATCCAGCCTGCCCTGGCCCTCACGGCGCCCCAGCTCAGCGGCGGCAAGGGCGACGGCCTGCTGACCCTGGACGAGATTCTCGGCCTGAAGCTGAATGCGGATTGGGTGGTACTCTCCGCCTGCAATACGGCAGCGGGGGAGGGCAGCGGCGCCGAGGCTGTGTCAGGCCTGGGGCGGGCCTTTTTCTACGCCGGCGCCCGGGCCCTGCTGGTCTCCAACTGGCCGGTGGAAACCGTGGCGGCCCGTCTCATCATGACGGACCTGTTCCGCCGCCAGGTGCAGACGCCGGGGCTGGCCAAGGCCGAGGCCCTGCGCCAGTCCATGCTGGCCCTGCTGTCCGGGCCGGGCAGCGTGGATGCGAAAACGGGCAAGGCTGCGTTCAGCTATGCCCATCCCCTGTTTTGGGCCCCCTTCGTGGTGGTGGGCGATTGAGAGGAGAGCGACGATGCAGCGAGTGACGAGTTTTTTTGCGACGATGGCCTTGCTCGGCCTGCTCAGCGGCCCGGCCGCGGCAGTGACCCTGATCAAGGATGAGGAAGCCCGCCTGCCGGCAGCGGCGGCGGGGCTGGTCACCCGCGGCATCACCCGGGGCCCGGGGGTGAAGATGCTGTCCCCCGATCCGGCGGCCGGCCCGGTCAAATCCCCCTTCAACCTGAAGGTCAGCTTCGAACCCCGTGGCGGAGCCCGGATCGATCCGGCCAGCGTCTCCGTCACCTACCTGAAGGCGACCCCGGTGGACCTGCTGCCCCGGGTCAAGGCCGGCTTGAGTGCGGGCGGTATCGAGCTGGCGGGCGCCGAAGTGCCGCCGGGGGAGCACCAGATCCGCGTCACCGTGCAGGACAGCGAGGGGCGTCAGTCCTCCACCGTGCTGCAGCTCAATGTGGTGAAGTGATCCCATGAAGTGCCCCTACTGCACCTCCGACATTTCCCGGGAAGCCCTGGTGTGTCCCGTCTGCCGCCGCGACCTCTACCTGTTCAAGCCGCTCCTGGCCCGCATTGCGGACCTGGAGGCCAAGTTGCAGGAGAGCCGCGAGGCGGTACCGGAACTGTCGGCCCTGCAGGAGCGGATTCGCCTGCTGGAAGCCGGCAGCCCGACCGGGACCATGCCCGGCGCGGCGACCGGCGGTTCTGGCTGCGGGCGGGGCAGCTGGCTGCTGTACTGGGGGCTGCCCCTGCTGTTGTTGCTGCTGGCCCACGGCCTGATTGTGCTGGCCTTCGATCTCGACACGCTATATCTGCGCATCGTTTCCCTGCTCATTCCCCTGCCCTTCGGTTTTATGCTGCTGCAACGGGGGCCGCGGTCCCTCTGGCATGCCGGCGCTGCCGCCTTTGCCATGGCGGCCCTGGCGGTGCTCGGCATGAGTGGTCTGGTGGCCTACGTGGATGGGGTGCCCTGGCTGCCCCAGGGGCGGGTGGAGTGGCGCGAATTCGCCGAGTACGCCGCCAGCATCGGTTTCAGCTACCTCACCGGCATGCTGCTGGGGCGCCTGCTGGCTCGCCGTGTCTCCGCGCTGCCGGCGGACTTGGCGGCGGAGGCGGCGGCAGGGCAGGGCGGCTGGAAGATGGCCCTGGCGCGGCGTCTGGTGAGCGGCCCGCCCAGCATGGAAAAGCTGCAGAAGGCGGTGTCCCGCATCAACGAGGTTTCCAGTTCCCTGGTGGCCATCGGCACCACGGTGCTGTCCATCTACACCGGGCTGAAGGACCTGCTCGGCTGATCCTCAGCCCTGCTGCCAGGGCAGGCCGGCATGGCGCCAGCCGCCCACCTTGTTGCGCTGGCCGTTGGCATCCTTGTCGCCCTCGAAGCCTTCGAGGACGTTGTACACCTCGGTGTAACCGGCCTGCACCGCCGTTTCGGCGGCCTTGTGGGAACGGGCGCCGCTGCGGCAGATGAACATCACCAGGGCCTCTTTATCCACCTGATGCACCAGTTGGGCGGCGAAGTGGGGATTGGGCTGGTTGCCGGGATACTGCATCCATTCGATTTCCACGGCACCGGGAATGCGGCCGACCCAGTCCCACTCGGCGTGGGTGCGCACATCCACCAGCTTGGCTCCCGGCGCTGACTGCAGCAGTTCGTAGGCCTCCCGGGGCGTCAGGGCGCCGCCATAGGGCAGGCCCAGTTGCCGGGCCCGTTCCTGGGCCAGGGTCAGAATGTCGGAAATCTTGCCCATGGCGCTTGTCCTTCTGCTGGTTGATGGGAAAAGTATAAGTCAGATGCCGCTGCCGGCGGAGCCGTCCAGGTTTCCTGGCGCCGGAGTTGTCGCGAGGGGGACGAGCGGCTTTGGGGCGCCGATATACACGAACGCACCAGAATGGTGCGTTAGCCTGTAAAATGCACCGTTTGCGTGCGTCAAAAAAGTCCCGGTCGGGAAGTTTGCTTATGGCACAATGGCCTACTCGGCGCGAAGTGCTGGCATGGAACCTGCTATGAAAGTCGCGCACCGAATTATTTGATTTTGCCGGTCCGGCCGGTACCTGTTCAGTTAGGAGACTTAGCGTATGGCTACCCCCCAAGACATCATGAAGATGGTCAAGGAAAACGACGTCAAGTTCGTCGATTTCCGTTTCACCGACACCCGCGGTAAAGAGCAACACGTGGGCGTGCCCGTCAGCGCCTTCGACGAAGACAAGTTCGAATCCGGCCACGCTTTCGACGGTTCCTCCATCGCTGGCTGGAAGGGTATCCAGGCCTCCGACATGCTGCTGATGCCGGACCCCAACACTGCCTACATCGACCCCTTCTTCGACGAAACCACCCTGATCCTGACCTGTGACGTGGTGGAACCGGCCGACGGCAAGGGCTACGACCGCGACCCCCGCTCCATCGCCAAGCGCGCTGAAGCCTACCTGAAGTCCTCCGGCATCGGCGACACCGCCTTCTTCGGTCCGGAACCCGAATTCTTCATCTTCGACTCCGTGGAGTGGAAGACCGACATGTCCGGCACCTACGTGAAGATCTTCTCCGAAGAGGCTGCCTGGTCCACCGCCGAGAAGTTCGATGGCGGCAACGCCGGCCACCGTCCCATGGTCAAGGGCGGCTATTTCCCCGTGCCCCCCGTTGATTCCTTCAACGACATGCGCGCCCAGATGTGCCTGCTGCTGGAAGCCTGCGGCGTGCCCGTCGAAGTGCACCACCACGAAGTCGCCACCGCCGGCCAGAACGAAATCGGCACCGTCTTCAACACCCTGGTGCGTCGCGCCGACCAGACCCAGATCCTGAAGTACATCGTGCACAACGTGGCACACCAGTACGGCAAGACTGCCACCTTCATGCCCAAGCCCATCGTTGGCGACAACGGTTCCGGCATGCACGTGCACCAGTCCATCTGGAAGGATGGTCAGAACCTGTTCGCCGGCAACGGCTACGCCGGCCTGTCCGAAACCGCCCTGTACTACATCGGCGGCATCATCAAGCACGCCAAGGCCCTGAACGCCATCACCAACCCCGGTACCAACTCCTACAAGCGTCTGGTGCCCCACTACGAAGCTCCGGTGAAGCTGGCCTACTCCGCCAAGAACCGTTCCGCTTCCATCCGCGTGCCCTTCGTGCAATCCACCAAGGCCCGCCGTATCGAAACCCGCTTCCCCGATCCCATCGCCAACCCCTACCTGTGCTTCGCTGCACTGCTGATGGCTGGCCTGGACGGCATCCAGAACAAGATTCACCCCGGCGACGCTGCCGACAAGAATCTGTACGACCTGCCGCCCGAAGAAGATGCCAAGATCCCGACCGTTTGCGCCAGCCTGGACGAAGCCCTGGCCAACCTGGACAAGGACCGCGAGTTCCTGACCCGCGGCGGCGTCTTCTCCAACGACTGGATCGATTCCTTCATCGACCTGAAGATGGAAGAAGTGAACAAGCTGCGCATGACCACCCACCCGGTGGAATTCGACCTGTACTACAGCTGCTAAGCGGCTGCAGTACCGAGAAAGGGGACGGCCGCGGCCGTCCCTTTTTTTTGCTCCCGAGGCCGCCGAGCGAGGCCTCCGACGCCGTGTCCGGGCTTGCCCGGAGCAATGGCAAAGGCATTTGTAAAAGCCCTATCGATCCAATACACTTGCCCCGAACTCAAGGAGCGGCAATGAATACCAAGCTTTCCCGTGCCTCCCTGCTGGCCAGCCTGCTGGCCCTGGGGTTTGTCGGCCCGGTCCGGGCCGACATCTTCAAATGTACCGACGACGCCGGTCACATCACCTATGCCAATGCCCCCGGCAAGGGCTGCAAGCGCATCATCACCGATCCCACCAACTCGGCTCCCAGCGGCGGCAGCCGGGCCCCGGCCAAGGTCAGCACGCCTTCGCCTTCGGATTTCCCCAAGGTGGGCAGCGAAACCCAGCGCAGCCGCGACAACGACCGCCGCACCATCCTGGAACAGGAACTGGCGGCGGAGCAGAAGAACCTGGAGGCCGCCAAGAAGGAGCTGGCCAATCAGGAGGCCAACATCCAGCCGACCGACCGCAACGTCGGCGGCGGCATCAACGGCGCCAAGGTGGCCGAGCGGGTGCAGCCCTACAAGGACAAGGTGCAACTGCATGAGCGCAACATCGAAGCCATCCGCAAGGAAATCGGCAATCTGCGTTGAGCGCCGCGGCTGGTACGCTTCCTGCTATCCAACCAGCCATGCCTAATCTGAATCCCGGCCCCTTCAGCGGCCTCGACCTGCTTTCGTCTGCCGTCATCCTTCTGGGTGACGGCCTTGTCATCCGCCACATGAACCCGGCGGCGGAGAACCTGCTGGCCACCAGCGGCCGGGTGGTGGTGGGACGCTCCCTGCTGGACATCATCCAGGCCTCGGCCGGCCTGCAGAAGGCCCTGGACAGCGCTCTGGACAACGACTGGAGCTATACCGGCCACAACATCGAGATTCGCCGCGAAGACGACGAGGTGCTGCAGATCAACTGCACCGTGACGCCGGTGGATGCCCCGGAGGCCCGCCTGCTGCTGGAGCTGCGACCCATCGACCAGCAGATCCGCGCCTCCCGGGAAGAGCGCCTGCTGCAACAACAACAGGCCAGCCGGGAACTGATCCGCAACCTGGCCCACGAGATCAAGAATCCCCTCGGCGGCATCCGAGGCGCCGCCCAGCTGCTGGAATTCGAACTGAACAACCCCAGCCTGCGGGAATACACCCAGGTCATCATCAAGGAAGCGGACCGCCTGCAGGACCTGATGCAGCGCCTGCTTTCGCCCCATCGCCCGATGCAACCGGGGCCGGTGAACATCCACGAAATCCTGGAACGGGTGCGCAGCCTGCTGCTGGCCGAATTCCCCGGCCAGCTGAAAATCCGCCGCGACTACGACACCAGCCTGCCGGACCTCATCGGCGACCGGGAGCAGCTGATCCAGGCCATCCTCAACATCGCCCGCAACGCCGCCCAGGCCATGGAAGGCAAGGGCGAGATCGTCCTGCGCACCCGGGCCGTGCGCCAGGTGACCCTGGCCAAGAAGCGCTTCCGCCTGGCCCTGGAACTGCAGGTGATCGACAACGGCCCCGGCATTCCCGAAGACATCCGGGAGCGCATGTTCTACCCCCTGGTCTCCGGCCGGGACGGTGGTTCCGGCCTGGGTCTGACCCTGGCCCAGAGCTTCGTGCAGCAGCACCAGGGCACGGTGGAATGCGAGAGCCGCCCGGGCCGCACCTGCTTCATCGTGCGCCTGCCCCTGGAACACGCCTGAGGTCGTCAGCCAAGCTGGCAAAGTAATTGCTCGGTGCTGTGGACCATTTCGCCACAGCGCAAAACGAATAAGGGATCACAATGAAACCCGTCTGGATTGTCGACGATGACCGCTCCATCCGCTGGGTCCTGGAAAAGGCCCTGGCCCGGGAACAGATCGCCCACAAGAGCTTCGCCTCCGCCGTGGATGCCCTGGCCGCCCTGGATGCCGGAGAGGTGCCCCAGGTCCTGCTTTCGGACATCCGCATGCCCGGCCAGTCAGGTCTGGAGCTGCTGCAGCACGTGAAGTCCCACATCCCCTCCCTGCCGGTCATCATCATGACCGCCTACTCGGACCTGGAGAGCGCCGTCGCCGCCTTCCAGGGCGGGGCCTTCGAATACCTGCCCAAACCCTTCGACGTGGACCAGGCCCTGGAACTGATCCGCCGGGCCCTGGATGAATCGATGCACCAGGATGGTGCGGTCGAGGAAACCAGCATCAGTCCGGAGATCCTTGGCCAGGCTCCGGCCATGCAGGAAGTCTTCCGCGCCATCGGCCGTCTGGCCATGAGCCACGCCACCGTGCTCATCACCGGCGAATCCGGTTCCGGCAAGGAACTGGTGGCCCGGGCCCTGCATCGCCACAGCCCCCGGGCGGACAAGCCCTTCATCGCCATCAACACCGCGGCCATTCCCAAGGATCTGCTCGAATCCGAACTGTTCGGCCACGAGCGGGGCGCCTTCACCGGCGCCGCCACCCAGCGCCGGGGCCGCTTCGAGCAGGCCGAGGGCGGCACCCTGTTCCTCGACGAAATCGGCGACATGCCCTCGGAACTGCAGACCCGCCTGCTGCGGGTGCTCTCCGACGGCCACTACTACCGGGTCGGCGGCCACCAGCCGCTGAAGGCCAATGTGCGGGTCATCGCCGCCACCCACCAGAACCTGGAAACCCGGGTCAAGGACGGCCTCTTCCGGGAGGATCTGTTCCACCGCCTCAACGTCATCCGTATCCGCCTGCCGGCCCTGCGCGAGCGGCGCGAGGACATTCCCCTGCTGGCCCGCCACTTCCTCGCCAAGAGCGCCCAGGAGCTGGGGGTGGAGCCCAAGCGCCTGTCCGACGGGGCGGTGAAGTTCCTCGTCTCCCTCGACTTCCAGGGCAACGTGCGGCAGCTGGAAAACCTCTGCCATTGGCTCACCGTCATGGCTCCCGGCCAGCTGGTGGAAGTGGGGGACCTGCCGCCGGAACTGCGGGAAACCTCCCCCGCCAGCGGCGCCGGCGTCATCGGCGGCTGGGAGGAAGCCCTGGCGGCCGAGGCCGATCGGCTCCTGGCCCGGGGCGTGCCGGACATCCACGGCAAGCTCTCCGACACCTTCGAGCGCATCCTCATCTCCCGCGCCCTGGCCCACACCGGCGGCCGCCGCATCGAGGCGGCCCAGGCCCTGGGCATCGGCCGCAACACCATCACCCGCAAGATCCAGGAGCTGGGTCTGGAGGGCGGCAAGGCCGCCGCTGCGGCCGAGGAACCGGCGGCGGAATAAGCGGCTTCGGCCCCGCCGGGGGATTCGATTCCCGGCGGCGGCTGCCTCTGAGGCCAGAGCATGGGGCCAGAGAAGTTTTTCCTTCCCGGCCTTATCCCCGATAATGGCGCCTTCATTCCTTCTGGCGCTGTCATGGCTGCATCCCTGATCGACCCGGCCCTCCTCGTTTCCCGCCTCGGCGCCATCGTCGGCCGGGTGGATGTGGACAGCCTGGAAAGCTGCGATTCCACCAGTTCCGAACTGTCGCACCGGGCCGCCCGGGGGGCGCCGGCCGGCAGTGTGGTGGTGGCCGACCGGCAGAGCGCCGGCCGCGGGCGGCGGGGCCGGGACTGGGTTTCCAGCCCCGAGGACAGTCTCACCTTTTCCCTGCTGTGGCGCTTTGCCGGCGGTTTCGACAAGGTGGCCGGCCTGTCCTTGGCCGTTGGCGTGGCCGTCGCCCGGGCCTGCGAATCCCTCGGCGCCGCCGGTGTGGTTCTGAAATGGCCCAACGACGTGCTGGCCCCGGTGCCGGACGGCCTCGGCAAGCTGGCCGGCATCCTGGTGGAACTGTCGTCCAGCCGCAGCGGTACCGAGGCCATCATCGGCATCGGTATTAATTTGCGGGCACCGGCGGTGAGTGCGCCCGGCGGGCTGGCCCCGGCCGGTCTAGCGACGCTGATGGGCGCGGTGCCGGAGCGCCACGACCTGCTGGCGGCCCTGCTGCGGGAGCTGGTGGCGGTGCTGGACCGCTTCAGCCGCGGCGGCTTTGCCGCCCTCGCCGACGACTGGCAGCGGCGCCATGCCTGGCAGGACTGTCCGGTGCATTTGCTGGAGGAAGGCAAGGTGGTGGCCTCCGGCCTGTGCCGCGGCGCCGACGGCGACGGCGCCCTGCTGCTGGAGGGCCCGGACGGCGTGCTGCGCCACCTGGCCGGCGACCTTTCCCTGAGGCCCCTATGATCCTGCTGCTCGATGCCGGCAACACCCGTCTCAAGTGGGGCCTGCGCCAGGCCGGCGCCTGGCGTGCCCGGGGCGCCCTGGAACGGGAGCGCATCGGCGATCTGCCCCACGCCCTGCGCCAGGCCCTGCCGGCGGGGCAGGGGCTGCAGCGCATCCTCTTTTGCAACGTGGCCGGGCCGGAAGTGGCGGCGGCCGTGGCCCAGGCCCTGGTGCCCCTGTCCCCCGGGCTGGAGAATTTTCTGGCGACGCCGGAAGCTGCCGGGGTGCGCAACGGCTACGCCCGCCCGGCCCAGCTGGGGGCGGATCGCTGGGCCGCCCTGGTGGGCGCCTGGAACCAGGAGCGCCGGCCCTGCCTGGTGGTCAATGCGGGCACCGCCCTGACCATCGACGTGCTGCTGGAAGACCCGGAACGACCCGGCCACGGCTATTTCGCCGGCGGCTGCATCCTGCCCGGCTTCGACCTGATGCGGGGCGCCCTCAACCGCCACACGGCCCAGCTGCCCCTGGCCGAGGGGGATTTCGCCGAGCTGCCGCGCAGCACCGATGCGGCCATCGTCAGCGGCTGCCTGCATGCCCAGGCCGGCGCCGTGGAGCGGCTCTACCGGCAGCTGCCGCCCGGCTCCCCCTGCCTGCTTTCCGGCGGCGGCGCCGCCCAGCTGGACGAATGCCTGGACCCGGCCCTGCCGGTGCGCCGGGTGGATTACCTGGTGCTGGAAGGACTGGCCCGGGTCGCCGATCTGCCGGCCGTCGCCTGACGGCCGCCGCGGCGGCCCCGCCCGGCCGGAAAGCCGGGGCGGGGCCGCGTTATACTTCGCCTGCCGGCCTTGCTGCCGGCCAGAACCGTTAAAAGACAAAGGGAGATCATGGAGAACACCCGCATCCTGCTCGAGCAGAACGAGATTCCGACCCACTGGTACAACATCGTGGCCGACCTGAAGACCCCGCCGGCCCCGCCCCTGGGTCCGGACGGCCAGCCGGCGACGCCGGAGCAGATGGGCGTCATCTTCCCCGGCGCCATCCTCGAACAGGAAATGTCGGACCAGCGCTGGATTCCCATTCCCCAGGAAGTGCGCGAAATCTACCGCCTGTGGCGCCCCGCGCCCCTGGTCCGGGCCGTGCGCCTGGAGCAGGCCCTGGGTACCACCGCCAAGATCTACTACAAGTACGAAGGCGTCTCCCCGGCCGGCTCCCACAAGCCCAACTCCGCCGTGCCCCAGGCTTTCTACAACAAGCAGGCCGGCATCAAGCGCCTGACCACCGAAACCGGCGCCGGCCAGTGGGGTTCCTCCATCTCCTTCGCGGGCCAGATGTTCGGCCTGCCGGTGCGGGTGTACATGGTCAAGGTCAGCTACGACCAGAAGCCCTACCGCCGCCTGATGATGCAGACCTGGGGTGCCGAAGTCTTCGCCAGCCCCTCCGAGCTGACCCAGACCGGCCGTGCCGCCCTGGCGGAGAATCCTGACAACCAGGGCTCCCTAGGCCTGGCCATCTCCGAAGCGGTGGAAGAGGCCGCCTCCCGCCCCGACACCAACTACACCCTGGGCTCCGTGCTCAACCACGTGCTGCTGCACCAGACCATCGTCGGCCTGGAAGCGAAGAAGCAGTTCGACAAGATCGGCGAATACCCGGACGTGGTCATCGGGCCCTGCGGCGGCGGCTCCTCCTTCGGCGGCATCGCCTTCCCCTTCCTGGCCGACAAGGCCGCCGGCGACAAGCGGGCGGAAAACCTGCGCTGCCTGGCGGTGGAACCCACCTCCTGCCCGACCCTGACCAAGGGCGCCTACGCCTACGACTTCGGCGACGCCTCCGGCTTCACGCCCCTGATGAAGATGTACACCCTGGGCCACGACTTCATGCCCCCCGGCATCCACGCCGGCGGCCTGCGCTACCACGGCGCCTCGCCCCTGGTTTCCCAGGTGGTGCATGAGGGCCTGGTGGAGCCGGTGGCCGTTTCCCAGCTGGCCACCTTCGAGGCCGGCGTGCAGTTCGCCCGGGCCGAGGGCATCATTCCCGCCCCCGAATCCTGCCACGCCATCCGCGCCGCCATCGACGAGGCCCTGAAGGCCAAGGTGACCGGTGAGCCCAAGGTGATCCTGTTCAACCTCACCGGCCACGGCCACTTCGACATGTCTTCCTACGAGCGCTTCTTCAGCGGCAAGCTGGAGGACTACGACTACCCGGCCGAGGCGGTCGCCCGTTCCCTGGAACACCTGCCCAAGGTGGGCTGAGGCCAGCCGGCCATCTCCGGAGATTTCCGTCATGCGCGTCCTGGTCTTCCTGCTGGTTCTGGCCAATCTGCTGTTCTTCGTCTTCGCCCGGGGCTACCTGGGCGGCGGCGACAACCCGGATGGGGAGCGGCTGCACCAGCAGCTGCAGCCGGAGCGCATCGTCATCGTCAGCAAGGGCGAGCCGGCGGCGGAGGCAGGTGAGAAGCCGACCGCCGAGGCCCCTGCCCCCGTAGCCAAGGAGGACGCGCCTGCCAGTCAGGGGGTGGCGGAGACACCCGCCCCTGCGGCCTCCCAGGCGACCGACAAGAAGGCGGAAGAAAAGAAGGGCGACGAGAAAAAGCCGGAGGAAAAGAA
Source organism: Azospira oryzae (assembly GCF_004217225.1). Classification (GTDB taxonomy): domain Bacteria; phylum Pseudomonadota; class Gammaproteobacteria; order Burkholderiales; family Rhodocyclaceae; genus Azospira; species Azospira oryzae. Next base: position 246,029 of record NZ_SHKM01000002.1, on the reverse strand, counting down.
GCCGGAAGAGAAAAAGGCCGAGGACAAGAAAGCCGAGGACAAGAAGGCCCAGGCCTGCCTGGCCTGGCCCGACCTGCCGGCCGCCGAGGCCGACGCCCTGGTGGCCCTGGCCAAGAAGCGCTACCCGAGCCTGACCCTCTCCCGCAGCGTGGTCTCCGCCGAAGGCGGCAGCCACTGGGTGTATATCCCGCCCCTGGCGAGCAAGGCCGACGCCGAGCGCAAGGCCGGCGAGCTGAAAAAGCTGGGGGTCACCGAGTTCTTCATCGTTACCGAAGCCGGCGCCAACCAGTACGCCATTTCCCTCGGCATCTTCTCCAGCGAGCAGGGCGCCAAGGACCAGCTGGACAGCCTCAAGGCCAAGGGCGTGCGTTCGGCCAAGGTGGGGCTGCGGGGCGGCAAGACCACCGCCGTGCATGTGGAAGCCCGGGGCGATCCGACCCAGATCCAGGGCCTCAAGGATTCGGGCACCGCCATCACCGCCACGCCCTCCGCCTGCGAAGCCAAGGCGGCGAAGAAGCCCTGAAATGCCCTACGTCGTCGGGCTCACCGGCGGAATCGGCAGCGGCAAGAGCACCGTGGCCGACCTTTTCGTCGCCCGGGGCGCCGCCCTGGTGGATACGGATGCCATCGCCCACGAACTGACCGGGCCCCATGGCGCCGCCATGGCGGCCATCGCCGAGGCCTTCGGGCCGGCGGTGGTGGACGCCCGGGGCGCCCTGGACCGGGCCGCCATGCGCCGCCAGGTCTTTGCCGACGCCACGGCGCGCCAGCGCCTGGAAGCCATTCTCCATCCCCTGATCCGCGCCGAGAGCGATCGCCGCTGCCAGGCGGCCCGGGCGCCCTACGTCATCCTGGCGGTGCCCCTGCTGGTGGAATCGGGCAGCTACCGGGAACGGGTGCAGCGGGTGCTGGTGGTGGATTGCCCCGAGGCGGTCCAGGTGGCCCGGGTGATGGCCCGCAACGGCCTGGGCGAGGCCGAGGTGCAGGCCATCCTGGCGGCCCAGGCCAGCCGCCAGCAGCGCCTGGCGGTGGCCGACGACGTGGTGGACAACGGCGGCGATGCGGCCGCCCTGGTCCCCCAGGTGGAGCGCCTGCACCGCCAGTATCTGGCGGCCGCTTCCGGAATTCATGCACCAACTTGATGCATATTATTCAAATTTATGCCCAAAGGCTTATTAGTGTTGAGGTTTATGGCTGAATGGTTCAGAATCCTCGCACTTTGACGACATAATGCCCGCCGTAAGCGCACTTACCGGACCCTGACTGGCAAACCCTGGCGAAACCTGGCGTGATCACCTACGAATATCCCTTCAATGAGCGCATCCGCACCCTGCTGCGGCTGGAGGATTTGTTCGACAAGGCCGCCTACTATCTCCAGGCCGAAGGCCACCTGGAACACCATGTCGTCCTGCTGACCCTGTTCGAAATCCTGGAAGTTTCCCGGGCCGACCTGAAAATGGACCTGATCCAGGAACTGGAGCGTCAGCGCCAGACCCTGCTGGCCTTCCGCAACAACCCCGACATTTCCGAAGAGGCCCTTTCCGGCGCCCTCTACGAGATCGAGCAGGCCTCCGCCGCCCTGCTGGCCATGACCGGCAAGATCGGTCAGCACCTGCGCGACAATGAGTGGCTGATGAGCATCAAGAGCCGGGCCGCCATTCCCGGCGGCGTCTGCGAATTCGACCTGCCCTCCTACCATTTCTGGCAGCACCACCCGGCCGAGCAGCGCCGGGCCGCCCTCATGGGCTGGCTCAAGCCCCTGCTGCCCCTGCGCGACGGCCTCACCATCGTGCTGCGCCTGCTGCGCTCCTCCGGCCGGCCCAAGGCCCAGGTGGCGCCCTCCGGCGGTTTCCAGCTCATGCTCGGCGGCAGCAATGCCCAGATGGTGCGGGTCACCCTGCGGGACGGCGACCCCGCCATTCCCGAAATCAGCGCCAACAAGTACGCCCTGAACATCCGCTTCACCTGCCCGGACGGCGACCTCAAGCCCCGGGCCTGCGACCGCGAGGTCGCCTTCGACATGACCTTCTGCAACCTCTGAGCGTCATTGGGGCGGCCGCTCGCGCCGCTTCGCCTTCCATCCCGCTGCTGAATGTCCTTTTCCCGTTCCGGACTCGGGCTTCCACGTCTGCGCCTGGGAAGACTGCGGCGGTCTGGAAATTCTGCTTTAATGCGGCCCGTGGCGCTGCGGGATTGCTCCTGCCGCCGCCGTACCTTTTCCCTTTCGCCCATTCCGTCCTTGGCTGCCATCGCCCATGAGCGCTCCCCGTAAAGTCCGTTGCCCCCAGTGCGGCGGCGATTCCCTCTGGTCCCCCGACAATCCCTATCGTCCCTTCTGCTCCAAGCGCTGCAAGCTGATCGACCTGGGCGCCTGGGCTTCCGAGTCCTACCGGGTGCCGGTGCAGGAAGAGGCCGGCCCGGGGGAAGACGGGGCCGTTGCCGACAGCCCCTTCCCCAAGGCCTGAGGCCTACCAGCCGCGCATCAGGGCGATGCCCTGGGCGCCGTGGCGGCGGGCCGTTTCCAGTTCGGTCGTGGTCATGCCTCCCAGGGCGTAGACCGGCTGGGCGCAATCGAACACCCACTCGCCGAAAACGTCCCAGCCCAGCCCGGTCTGCTCCGGATGGCTGGGGGTGGGCCGGACCGGGCCGAGGACGCTGAAATCCAGCTCCAGCCGGTCGGCCAGGGCCAGTTCCTCCGGCGAATGGCAGGAGGCGGCCACCAGGGGGAAATCGGGGCGGGCCGTGAGGGTCTGCAGGCGGGCGGTGGGCAGGTGGAGGCCGTCGGCGCCGAGGCGGCGGGCGAGGGTATCGCTGGCCTCGTCCGGCGCGTTGAGCAGGACCCGGGCACCGTGGGCGTGGGCCAGGGCCACCACCCGGGCGGCGAAATCGGCGCGTACGGCAGGGGGCAGCTGCTTGTCCCGGACCTGCACCAGCTTCAGCCCCCCGGCCAGGGCTCGCTCCAGACGTGCCATTTCAGCCTCCACTCCCCGCTCCTCGGCCTGGGTCAAGGCGTACAGGGGGGGCAGGGCCAGGGCCCGCAGAATGGGACCGTTGGCCGGCAGGATGGGCTCAACGCCGGCATCCATGCCGATCCTGGCCCAGGCAAAAGCGGAGTGCTCGATCGGGGCGATCTCCCCCTCCCAGGCGGTGACGCGGAAGAACTTGAGGCGCACCGTGGCGTGGGGATAGACGAAGCGGCGGGAAATCCAGGGCGTGGCGGCGGTGACGGTGATGCCCAGCTCCTCCTGCAGTTCCCGGTCCAGGGCCTGGCGGTGGCTCTCGCCGGCTTCCACCTTGCCGCCGGGAAACTCCCAGTAACCCGCGTAGACCTTGCCCTCGGGGCGGCAGGCGAGGAGAAACTCCTGGCCGCCATTGCGTTCAATGACGGCCGCCGATACTTCCACCACCTTGCTCATTTGCCGCCCTTCGGCGCATGGCTGCCGGCGTAGTCCCGGGCGAACTGCCAGGCCACCCGGCCGCTGCGGGAGCCGCGCTGCAGGGCCCAGTTGAGGGCATCCCGCTCCCAGTTCTCGCGCGCCGCCGCGGCGCAGCCGAAGTGGGCCAACCAGTGGGCGGTGATGTTGAGGTAGTCGTCCTGGCTGAAGGGGTAGAAGGAAATCCACAGGCCGAAGCGTTCGGAGAGGGAGATCTTTTCCTCGATGGCCTCCCCCGGGTGGATTTCGTCGCCCACCTTACTCGTCTCCAGGTTCTCCGCGTGGTACTCGGGCATCAGGTGGCGGCGGTTGGAGGTGGCGTAGATCAGCACGTTGTCCGGGACGCTGGTGACGGAGCCGTCTAGCACCGACTTCAGGGCCTTGTAGCCGTCCTCGCCGGCCTCGAAGGAGAGGTCGTCGCTGAAGATGATGAAATGCTCGGGGCGGCCCGCCACCATATCCACGATGTCCGGCAGGTCCACCAGGTCCGACTTGTCCACCTCGATCAGGCGCAGCCCCTTCCTCTGGTATTCGTTGAGCAGGGCCTTCACCAGGGAGGACTTGCCGCAGCCCCGGGTGCCGGTCAGCAGCACGTTGTTGGCCGGGCGGCCGGCGAGGAACTGGCGGGTGTTGGCGACGATGCGCTGCTTCTGGTCGTCGATGTCCTGCAGGTCCTTGAGACGGATCGGGTGGGGCTGGGCCACGGCCTGCAGGAAGCCGCGGCCGTTCTTGCGCCGCCAGCGGTAGGCCGGGGCTTTCCAGTCGTGCTGGGGCAGGGCTTCGGGCAGCAGGGGCTCGAGGCGGGCGAGCAGGGCTTCGGCCGTGTCGAGGAAGCGCACCAGGCGTTCCAGGGGATCGGCCACGGCGGCTGCCGTACGGGGCGTCTTGGCAGGTGAGGGCATGGGGCTACCGGTATACTGGGGAAAAGTCCGGACCTTAGCCCAATCATGCCCATAAGCCAAATGCCCCGCCGCCTGCTCCTGCTTGCCGCCAGCCTGGCCCTCCTGGCCGGCTGCGCCACGGCGCCCCGGCCGGCGGCCACCACCGCCGGCGCCTGCCCGGCCTGTCCCGTCTGCCCGGCGCCCGGCGCCGCCCCGGTGTGTCCGCCCGCCGGCGCCCAGTTGCCGCCGCCTCCCGCCGCCAAGCCCCTGCAGCCGGCCCGCTGGGAAGACCTGCCCGGCTGGGGCGAGGACGACCTGGGCGCTGCCTGGCCGGCCTTCCTGCAATCCTGCAAGGGCCTGGTGGGCAAGAAGGAATGGCCCCTGTGGCGTCCCGCCTGCGATGAGGCCCAGGCCCTGGGGAGCAAGCCGGACAACGGCAGCCTGCGGCGCTTCTTCGAATCCCGCTTTCAGCCCTATCTGCTGACCAATCCGGAAGGCACCGTCGAAGGCATGATCACCGGCTATTACGAGCCCCTGCTCAAAGGCAGCCGCAAGCCCACCGGTCCCGGCCGCTATGCCGTGCTGGGGGTGCCGGACGACCTGCTCACCATCGACCTCTCCGAGTTGTATCCGGACCTCAAGAACTACCGCCTGCGGGGCCGCCTGCTGGGCAACAAGGTGGTGCCCTACTGGTCCCGGGCCGAGCTGATGGCCAGGGAGGACAGCCTCAAGGCCCGCACCCTGCTGTGGGTGGACGACCCCATCGAGCTGTTCTTCCTGCAGATCCAGGGCTCCGGCCGGGTCCGGCTGCCCGACGGCAGCATCGTCCGCCTCGGTTACGCCGACCAGAACGGCCACCCCTACCAGTCCATCGGCCGGGTGCTGATCGAGCGGGGCGAACTGAAGCCGGAGCAGGCTTCCATGCAGGGCATCCAGGCCTGGGCCCGGGCCAATCCGGCCAAGGTCAACGACCTGCTCAACGCCAATCCCAGCTACGTCTTTTTCCGGGAGCTGGACCTGCCCGCCAGCGAAGGCCCCATCGGCGCCCTGGGCGTGCCCCTGACTCCGGAGCGCAGCATCGCCATCGATCCCCGCAGCACGCCCCTGGGGGCACCGGTGTTCCTGGCGGCGAGCCATCCCAACAGCAGCAAACCCCTGCGCCGCCTGGTGCTGGCCCAAGACACGGGCGGCGCCATCAAGGGCGTGGTGCGGGCCGACTACTTCTGGGGCTACGGCGCCGAGGCCGGCGCCCTGGCCGGGCGGATGAAGCAGACGGGGCAGATGTGGGTGCTGCTGCCACCCGGTCTGGGACCCCGCTAAGGGGCCGGACGGCGGGCGCCCCGGCACGGTGCAAAATGCACCAATAGGCAGCATGTCCGGTGCAATACGCACAATGCCGGTGCGTGCCTGCTGGGCGCCTATGGCTAAGGTAATGATTTAACAGTGCTAAGCCCCTGGAACGGGGCTTGCTTTTGTGGTGCCAACTTTTTGCTGGAGGCACCATGGAAGCTTACAAGTCCGCCTCGGACACCCTTTTCGTTCTCTTGGGCGCCATTATGGTGCTCGCCATGCACGCCGGTTTTGCCTTCCTCGAACTGGGCACCGTGCGCCGCAAGAACCAGGTCAATGCCCTGGTGAAGATCCTTTCCGACTTCGCCGTGTCCACCCTGGCCTACTTCTTCGTCGGCTACGGCATCGCCTACGGCGTGCATTTCTTCCAGGACGCCCAGGCGCTGATGCAGAACAGCGGCCACGACCTGACCAAGTTCTTCTTCCTGCTCACTTTCGCCGCCGCCATCCCGGCCATCATCTCCGGCGGCATCGCCGAGCGGGCCCGCTTCAATCCCCAGCTGGCCGCCACCTTCTGCCTGGTGGGCTTCGTCTATCCCTTCTTCGAGGGCATCGCCTGGAACCACGCCTTCGGCATCCAGGAATGGCTGCTGGCCACCTTCGGCGCCGAGTTCCACGATTTCGCCGGCTCCGTGGTGGTGCATGCCATGGGCGGCTGGATCGCCCTGCCCGCCGTACTCCTGCTCGGCGCCCGCCGCGGCCGCTACCACAAGGATGGCGGCATCGCCGGCGCCCATCCGCCGTCCTCCATTCCCTTCCTGGCCCTGGGCGCCTGGATCCTCATCGTCGGCTGGTTCGGCTTCAACGTCATGAGCGCCCAGAGCCTGGACAAGATTTCCGGCCTGGTGGCCCTCAACTCCCTCATGGCCATGGTGGGCGGCACCCTGGCGGCCCTGGTGCTGGGCAAGAACGACCCGGGCTTCGTGCATAACGGCCCCCTGGCCGGCCTGGTGGCTGTCTGCGCCGGCTCCGACCTGATGCACCCCCTTGGTGCCCTGGTCACCGGCGGCGTTGCCGGTGCCCTTTTCGTGGTCATGTTCACCCTGACCCAGAACCGCTGGAAGATCGACGACGTGCTCGGCGTCTGGCCCCTGCACGGCCTGTGCGGCGCCTGGGGCGGCATCGCCGCCGGCATCTTCGGGCTGGAGGCCCTGGGCGGCGCCGGTGGCGTTTCCTTCCTGTCCCAGCTGCTCATGACCGGCCTGGCCATCGTTATCGCCCTGGTGGGCGGCGGCCTGGTCTATGGCGTCATCAAGCAGCTGGTGGGCATCCGCCTGGACCAGGAGGATGAATACAACGGCGCCGACCTTTCCATCCACAAGATCACCGCCTCCGCCGAGCGGGAAACCCTCTGGTAATTCACGCTTTCGGTGCAGCAGGGGAGCCTCGGGCTCCCCTTTTCATTTGGGGCTTTTTCCCCTGCGGGGGCCGGCGGATGCGGCTGCAGGAATTTTCCCGTTCCGCCGTACGGGGTTGGCATCGCCCTTGCTAAAGAATGTGAACTAATACACAAAAATACGGAGAGAACAGATGCTGCAGAGTCCTTCCATGTCCCTGTCCAGCCGCGAGAAAGGCTGGCTGCCTCTGGGTGGCAAGACCGGCAAGATCGCCATGGGCTGGGCCACCTACCTCAACCGGGACCGCTACCCCGTGCTGGAACAGGCCTTCGAGGGCTTCGCCTCGACCCGGGTGCGCATCCTGCAAAGCTGGGCCGAGCAGTGCTGGCACCACCTGGAAACCCTGGCCGGGGACCTCCAGGCCCTGCATCCCCAGCGGCCCCGCAGCCTGTTCCAGGAGAAGAAGAGCTTCGCCCGGGACTTCTCCGAGCTGTTCCTCATCGACAGCAACGGGGTGGTGCTGGAATCCACCCAGGGCAGCCGGGTCGGCGCCCGGGACCTGCCCGCCCGGGCCGTCGCCGCCGGCCTCCAGGGACGCTTCCTGCACGGCCCCTATGTGGACCCGGTGACCAAGGTCCTGGGGCCGTCCTCTTCCCGTTTCCACGATGCGGTGACCCTGATGTTCTACCTGCCCATCAACGTGGCCGGGGAATTCGCCGGGGCGGTCTGCGGCCGGGTGCCCAACGACGTGGTGGGAGACCTGATCCAGCGGGAAGCGGGGCACATCTTCCGGGATTCGGGGGACAACTACCTGTTCATGGTCAAGGCCGAGTTCGACCCGTCCATCCAGCCGGGCACGGCCCTCTCCCGTTCCCGTTTCGAGGACGCCACCTTCTCCCTGGGAGACAACCTGAAGCAGGGGGTGCGCACCGACTACGGCACCGTGCGGGTGCGGGAGCACACGGAACTGGAACTGGTGTTCAACGACCCGGCCACGGGCCAGCTGCACCCCGGCGTGCGGGAAACCATCCGCAAGGGGCAGAACCTGTTCGTCACCTATCCGGGCTATTCCGACTACCGCCATGTGCCGGTGATCGGCAAGGGCGTCACCTTCAGCCTGCCCGGCTCGCCGGACCGCTGGGGCATGATGTGCGAGGCCGATCTGGAGGAGGTCTATCGCTACCGCAGCATCGCCTACAAGCTGCAGAAGCTGTACTGGCTGGTGGTGATCCTGGCCTGGGGGCTGGGCGTCGGGGTGCAGGAGCTGTTGGGCCTGTCCGGCCTGCCGGCCCGCCTGCTGGAGTTGGGCCTGGTCATCGGCGGCGGCTTCTTCTTCAACCTGTTCGGCATGAAGCCCCTGAGCCAGCGCCTGCGCAAGAGCAGCAGCGTGCTGCGCTCCATCGCCGAGGGCGGCGGCGACCTCAGCCAGCGTCTGCCCACCAGCGAGGGAGGCAGCGACGAGACCACGGTCATGTCCCAGTGGATCAACAGCTTCATCGACAACCTGGAGCAGATCATCCGCCGGGTGATCCAGACCTCCGGCGAGATCGACGGCACCAACGGCACCCTGCAGGAAAAGAGCCGGGCCACGGCCCTGGCCTCGGCCCAGATGGCGGCGGAGATGCGGGAAACCGAGGAATCCATCCGGGGCCAGGTGGAGGACATCAACGCCGCCAGCCAGAAGGTGGAGGCCATGCGCGAGGCGGTGGCCCAGGTGACGGCCGAGGCCCGGCGCCAGATGGAACTGGTGCAGTCCCGCAGCGCCGGCATCCTGGAGTCCGTGGGCGGTGCCACCCGCACCATTAGGGACCTGGAAAGCAGCACGGCGGAGATCGGTCGCATCGGCACGGTGATCCACGAGATCGCCAGCCAGACCAACCTGCTGGCTCTCAATGCCGCCATCGAGGCGGCCCGGGCCGGCGAGGCGGGCCGGGGCTTCGCCGTGGTGGCGGACGAGGTGCGCAAGCTGGCCGAGCGCACTGCCGACGCCACCAAGGAGATTGCCGCCATGATCGGCGGCGTCCAGTCCCGGGCCGAGGATGCGGTGGTGAGCATGGACACCGGCATGAGCGAACTGGAAGAGGGGCTGCGCCTGGCGGCGGATGCGGCCTCGGAAAAGCAGGAGGTGCAGGACATCCTGGAGCACCTCTTCGCCACCATCGACGAGCTGGAGGCGGCCACCCGCGCCACTGGCGGTCGTATCGAGACCATCGCCGTGGCGGCCGAGGCGGTGCGCCAGTCGGTGGATGAATCCAGCCGCAGCACCGCCCTCACCAGCGGTGCAGTACGTACCCTGGATCAGCTGGTGGGCCAGTTCAAGGTCTCGGCCGCCTGAAGGCGGCGGCTGCAAACGACAAGGGCCGCATCAGCGGCCCTTGTGCTTTCCGGCGTTGGCCGGAGGGCTCAGTGGCCCAGGCTGCTCAGCTTTTTCTCGATGACGTCCAGGGGGACGGCGCCGGGGATGCGTTCGCCGTCGGCGAAGAACAGGGTCGGGGTGCCGGTGATGTTGAGGCGGCGACCCAGTTCAAAGGACTTTTGCACCGGGCCGGTGTCGCAGTCGGTGCGGCCGGTGAAGGGCTTGGCGGAAGTCATCATGGTGCTCCAGGCGGCAGCCCGGTCGCTGGCGCACCATACCTGCTTGGACTTCTCCAGGGAGTCGGCCGAGAGGATGGGATAGAGGAAGGTGTAGATGGTGATGTTGTCCAGCTTCTGCAGATCCTTGATGAGGCGCTTGCAGTAGCCGCAGTTGGGGTCCTCGAAGGTCACCAGGACGCGCTTGCCGTTGCCCTTGACCTGCTTCACCGCCAGCTCCAGGGGCAGTTCGGAGAACTTCACGGCGGTCAGTTTCTTCAGGCGTTCGGCGGTGACGTTCTGCATGGTCTTGCCGTCCACCAGGGTGCCGATCAGCAGCACGCTGACCTTCTCGTCGGTGTACAGCACCTGGCCGTCGGCGAAGACCTCGTAGAGGCCCAGATAGCCGGACTTGGTGACGCTCTGCACCTTGCCGTTGATTTTGTCTTCCACGGCCTTTTTCACCGAGGCTTCGTCGGCGGCGGCCGGCAGGGAGAGGAGGGCGCCGGCGCAGAACAGGGCGGCCAGGTATTTGAGTTGTCGCATGGAGGACTCCGGTGGGGAAACTTCAGGATTCGAGGGCGTAACGCACCAGGGCGCTTTTCACGGGGCCGAGGCGGTTCACCAGGTTGAGGCCCAGATTGCGCAGGGGCTTCAAGCCGGGCAGGTCTTCGCGGAAGAGGCGGCGCAGGCCGTCGGTGGTGGTCTGCAGCAGCATCACCTCCTCCTTGCGGGCGCGGCGGTAGCGGGCCAGCAGGCGGGCGTCGCCGATGTCCTGCCAGGGCGCGGCAGCGGCAATAATCTCGGCCAGGGTCTTGGCGTCCCGGTAGCCCAGGTTGATGCCGTGGCCGGAAAGGGGGTGGATACCGTGGGCAGCGTCGCCGATCAGGGCCAGGCGCGGCGCCGTCGGTTCGGGCACCCGCATCAGCTTGAGGGCGAAGGCGGCGGCCGGCGTCAGCAGTTCCAGCTGGCCCAGGGTGTGGTTGCCGGCGGCGGCCACCCGGGCGCACAGCTCCTCGGCGGGCAGGGCGGCGAGGGCGTCGGCGTGGGTGTCCGGGGTGGACCAGACGATGGAGATGCGGTTGCCCGGCAGGGGCAGGTAGGCCAGCACGCCGTCGTCGCGGAACCACTGATAGGCGATGTCGCCGTGGGGCTTTTCGGTGCTGAAGTTGGCCACCAGGCCCTTTTCGCCGTAGGGGCTGTAGTGGGCGGCGAGGCCGGCCCGGTTGCGCACCCAGGATTCGCGGCCGTCGGCGCCCACCAGCAGACGGGCGGAGAGGCTGCTGCCGTCTTCCAGGTGCAGCAGGGTGGCGTCGGCGCGGAATTCCAGTTCCCGGGGCGTGGCCGGGCAGAGGATGTCCACATTGCCCTGGCGCTTGACGTTTTCCCACAGCTCCTGCGCCATCAGGGAGGACTCGAGAATCCAGGCCAGTTCGGGCACGCCGCTCTGGTAGGCGGAAAAGTCGAGGCGGCTGTCACCGTCGCCATAAACTTCCATGGCCCGCACCGGCGCCATGCGGCCTGCGTCCAGGTGCTTCCACACGCCGATGTCGGCGAGGAAGCGGGCATTGGCCGGGCTGATGGCGTAGATGCGCGCATCCCAGCCTTCGGGCCGGCTCGGGGCGCGGCCTTCCACCAGGGCGATCTTCAGGCGGGATTCCTTGAGGGCGCAGGCGAAGGCCAGGCCGGCCAGGCCGCCGCCGACGATAACGATGTCGTATTTCATGGGACGAGACTCCAGAAGCCCCGGATTGTGCCTGCCCCACCGGGGCAGCACAAGAACGGGTGCCCTTACGGTGCTCTCGTTGCCACGGGCGGTGGGCCCATGTTAGAAGCGGCCCATGGATAGCGAACTGCAGTATTTCCCCGCCGTGCTCCGTTCCGAGCACGATTCCCCCATCGATGCCCTGGTGGCCCTGGGCCTGCCCCGGGAGGAGTGCATGGAACTGGTGGCCGCCTCCTGGGGCCGTCCGGAACTCAGTCTCCTGGCCTGGGTGGATGGCGGTCGGGCGGTGGCGGTGCTGCCGTTGGCGGAGGGGCGCTGGGCTGCCTGCAATGCCTTTGTCGAACAATCCTGCCGGGAGCCGAAGGAAGCCCTGCGCCGGGCCGGTAAGTTGGCCAAGCGCGGCCGGCGGGCCCTGGTGGGCATTTGGGCCGGGGCGCCTGCTGGTACAATGGCCGGGTGAAAACCAAGCAAGACAACATAATTCTGGTGGGCCTCATGGGGGCCGGCAAGACCACCATCGGACGTCTCCTGGCCAAGCGCCTGGGGAAGCGTTTTGTCGACTCCGACCATGAGGTGGAGAGCCGTACCGGCGTTTCCATTCCGGTGATTTTCGAGATCGAGGGCGAGGCGGGCTTCCGCAAGCGGGAGTCCATGGTGATCGAGGACCTGTCCCGGGAAAGCGGCCTGGTCATGGCCACCGGCGGCGGCGTCGTGCTCAGCCCCGAGAACCGGGAGGCCATCAAGGCCGGCGGCTTCGTCGTCTATCTCTGCGCCCCGCCCGAGCTGCTCTACGCCCGCACCCGCAACGACCGTAACCGTCCCCTGCTGCAGGTGGCCGATCCCCTGGGGCGGCTGCGCCAGCTCTATGTGCAACGGGACCCCCTTTACCGGGAGGTGGCGGACATGGTCATCGACGCCTCTTCCCACTCCGCCAACGCCTCGGTGCAGCTCCTGCTGCGCGTCGCCCAGTCGGCGCCCCTGGTGGGCGTCGAGCCGGCTCCCGCACCGCCAACGCCTTCCACGCCATGACTCAGCAAACCCTGCAGGTCGCCCTGGGCGACCGCTCCTATCCCATCCACATCGGCAGCGGCCTGCTGCAGCGCGCCGACCTGATCCTGCCCCACCTGGGGCGCAAGAAGGCGGTCATCGTCAGCAACGAGACCGTGGCGCCCCTTTATCTGGAGCCCCTGGCAGCCCTGCTGCGGGCCAATGGCGTGGCCGTTTCCCAGGTGGTGCTGCCCGATGGGGAGGAGTTCAAGGACTGGCCGACCCTCAACCGGATTTTCGACGCCCTGCTGGAAAGCCGGGCCGAGCGTTCCACCACCCTGATCGCCCTGGGCGGCGGGGTCATCGGCGACACCACCGGTTTTGCCGCCGCCTGCTACCAGCGCGGCATGCCCTTCATCCAGGTGCCCACCACCCTGCTGTCCCAGGTGGACTCGTCGGTGGGCGGCAAGACGGCCATCAATCATCCCCTGGGCAAGAACATGATCGGCGCCTTCTACCAGCCCAAGCTGGTGCTGGCCGACATCGATACCCTGGACACCCTGCCGGAACGGGAGCTGAAGGCCGGCCTGGCCGAGGTGATCAAGTACGGCCTGATCCGGGATCCCCAGTTCCTGGGCTGGATCGAGTCCAGCCTGCCCGGCCTGCTGGCCCGGGACAAGGTCCTGCTGGCCGAGGCCGTGTATCGCTCCTGCGCCCACAAGGCCGAAGTGGTGGCCCGGGACGAGCGGGAAACGGGTGAGCGGGCCCTGCTCAACCTGGGACATACCTTCGGCCATGCCATCGAGACCGGCCTGGGCTACGGCGTCTGGCTCCATGGCGAGGCCGTGGCGGCCGGTACGGTGATGGCGGCGGAACTGTCGGCCCGTCTCGGCTGGATCGGTCCGGCCGAGGTGGCCCGGGTGGAGTCCGTCTTCCGTCTGGCCGGCTTGCCCGTCAGCGGTCCGGACCTGGGGGTGGAGCATTACCTGGAATTGATGCGCCACGACAAGAAGGTGGAAGCGGGCAAGCTGCGCCTGGTGCTGTTCCGTGGCATCGGCGATGCGGTGGTGAGCGATGCGGCCAGCGACGAGCAGATAGCCGCCGCCATTGCCGCTCGGGTGTCTGCCGCCTGAAATCCGGTGCACCAAATGGGGCTTGGTGCGTTGGTCAAAAGCTGGCTATCACTTTAGTGTGACTTCCCAGGAGTGTAGGTCGGGTTTGAGTACTGGCGGGCGATCGGGGCATTGTTGGGCAAAGCCTTGATGGCTCACGGTTTTCGGGCTACACTATAGTGTTGCTTTTTGCACAGAAAAGGCCGGTGCCGTCCGCACCGGCTTTTTTGACGCCGTTCGGTTTATCCAGGCGGCAGTCTTAATTCATAAAAAGGACTCTAGCGTGATGGATAGTGTTGTCCCTGGTGGGGCCGTTCCCGGGCGGCAGGGCCTGTACGACCCGGCCAACGAAAAGGATGCCTGCGGCGTCGGTTTCGTTGCCCATATCAAGAACAAGAAGAGCCACGGTATCGTTGAACAGGGTCTGTTGATCCTGAAAAACCTCGACCACCGCGGCGCTACCGGTTATGACCCGCTGCTGGGTGATGGCGCCGGCATCCTGATTCAGATGCCCGATGCCTTCCTGCGTGCCGAAGCCGCCAAACTGGGCATCAACCTGCCCAAGGAAGGCGAGTACGCCTGCGGTATCGTGTTCCTGCCCCAGTCCTCCAACGGTCGTGCCGCCGCCGAATCCGCCGTGGCCCGCATCGTGCACGAAGAAGGCCAGACCTTCCTCGGCTGGCGCGACGTGCCCCGGGACAATGCCGGCCTGGCTGCCGCTGCCCGCGAGATCGAGCCGGTCATGCGCCAGGTGTTCATCGCCAAGGGCGAGAACGTCGGCGACCAGGACGCCTTTGAACGCAAGCTGTTCGTCATCCGCAAGCGGGTCGAGCATGCCGTGCGCAAGCTGAAGCTGGACGACGGCAAGCAGTTCTACATCCCGTCCCTGTCCTCCCGCACCATCAACTACAAGGGCATGCTGCTGGCCCATCAGGTGGGCGAGTACTACCTGGACCTGCAGGACGAGCGCCTCGTCTCCGCCCTGGCCCTGGTGCACCAGCGCTTCTCCACCAACACCTTCCCCACCTGGGATCTGGCCCACCCCTTCCGCATGATTGCCCACAACGGTGAAATCAACACCGTGCGCGGCAACGTGAACTGGATGAAGGCCCGCCAGAAGGCCATGTCCTCCAAGTGGCTGAAGGAAGACCTGGACAAGCTGTGGCCCCTGATCGTGGACGGCCAGTCCGACTCCGCCTGTTTCGACAACGCGCTGGAACTGCTGGTCATGGGCGGTTACTCCATGGCCCAGGCCATGATGATGCTGATCCCCGAAGCCTGGGCCGGCAATCCCCTCATGGACGAAGAGCGTCGCGCCTTCTACGAGTACCACGCCGCCCTGATGGAACCGTGGGACGGCCCTGCCGCCGTGGCCTTCACCGACGGCCGCCAGATCGGCGCCACCCTGGACCGCAACGGTCTGCGTCCCGCCCGCTATCTGGTGACTGAGGACGACCTGGTGCTGATGGCCTCCGAAATGGGCGTGCTGACCTTCCCGCAAGAGAAGATCGTCAAAAAGTGGCGCCTGCAGCCCGGCAAGATGTTCCTGATCGACATGGAACAGGGCCGCATCATCGACGACTCCGAGCTGAAGAAGTCCCTTTCCGGCGCCAAGCCCTACCGCAAGTGGATTGAAGAATCCCGCTACTTCCTCGGCGACCTGCCGGAAGCCGGCAGCGAGGCGCCCAAGGCCGACGTGCCCCTGCTCGACCAGCAGCAGGCCTTCGGCTTTACCCAGGAAGACGTGAAGTTCATCCTGCAGCCCATGGCTGCCCAGGGTGAGGAAGCCACCGGCTCCATGGGTAACGACAGCCCCCTGACCGTGCTTTCCAACAAGGAAAAGCCGCTCTACAACTACTTCAAGCAGCTGTTCGCCCAGGTGACCAACCCGCCGATCGACCCCATCCGGGAAGAGATCGTCATGTCCCTGACCAGCTTCATCGGTCCCAAGCCGAACCTGCTGGGCGTGGATGAAACCAATCCGCCCCTGCGTCTGGAAGTGCACCAGCCGGTGCTGACCAACGCCGACCTGGCCAAGCTGCGCGCCATCGACCGTTCCACCTCGGGCCGTTACAAGTCCCTGGTGCTGGACATCACCTGGCCTGCCGCCGAAGGCGCCGCCGGTTGCGAGAAGGCCCTGGAGGCCGTCTGCGCCGCCGCCGAGAAGAGCGTGGCCGACGGCTACAACGTGCTGATCCTGTCCGATCGCAGCGTCTGTGCCGAGAAGGCGCCGATCCCCGCCCTGCTGGCCACTTCCGCCGTGCATCACCACCTGGTGAAGAAGGGCCTGCGCACTTCCACCGGCCTGGTGGTGGATACCGGTTCCGCCCGGGAAACCCACCACTTCGCCCTGCTCGCCGGTTATGGCGCCGAAGCCGTCTGTCCCTGGCTGACCATGGACACCCTGGCCGAGATCGCCGGCAACCTGCCGGGCAACGTCACCGCCTACGACGCCCAGAAGCGCTTCATCAAGGCCGTCAACAAGGGGCTGAACAAGGTCATGTCCAAGATGGGCATTTCCACCTACCAGTCCTACTGTGGCGCCCAGATCTTCGAAGCCATCGGCCTTTCCTCCGAACTGGTGAAGAAGTACTTTGCCGGCACCGCTACCCAGGTGGAAGGTATTGGCATCCTGCAGGTGGCCGAAGAGGCCCTGCGAGTGCACCGCGCCGCTTTCAGCAGCGACCCCGTGCTGGCTGAGAGCCTGGAGACCGGCGGCGAATACGCCTTCCGTATCCGCGGTGAGGACCACATGTGGACCCCGGATGCCATCGCCAAGCTGCAGCACTCCACCCGCTCCGGCAAGATGGACACCTACAAGGAGTACGCCAAGATCATCAACGACCAGTCCAAGCGTCACCTGACGCTGCGCGGTCTGTTCGAGATCAAGTCGGCCGGCGCTCCGGTGCCCCTGGAAGAAGTGGAACCCGCCAAGGAAATCGTCAAGCGCTTCGCGACTGGCGCCATGTCCCTGGGCTCCATCTCCACCGAGGCCCACACCACCCTTTCCGTGGCCATGAACCGCATCGGCGGCAAGTCCAACACCGGTGAAGGTGGCGAGGATGCCAACCGCTTCAAGCCGGTGAAGGCTGGCCAGAAGCTGTCCGAGATCATCGGTGCCGGCCGTATCGCCCGCGATCTGGAACTGAAGGAAGGCGACTCCCTGCGTTCCGCCATCAAGCAGGTGGCTTCCGGCCGTTTCGGCGTTACTGCCGAGTACCTGGCCAATGCGGACCAGATCCAGATCAAGATGGCCCAGGGCGCCAAGCCCGGTGAAGGCGGCCAGCTGCCCGGCCACAAGGTCTCCGAGTACATCGGTGCCCTGCGTCACTCCGTGCCCGGCGTCGGCCTGATTTCCCCCCCGCCGCACCACGACATCTACTCCATCGAAGATTTGGCCCAGCTGATCCACGATCTGAAGAACGTGAATCCGGTGTCCTCCATCTCCGTCAAGCTGGTGTCCGAAGTGGGCGTGGGTACCGTGGCTGCCGGCGTCTCCAAGGCCAAGGCCGATCACCTGGTGATCGCCGGCCATGACGGCGGTACCGGTGCATCCCCCCTGTCCTCCATCAAGCACGCCGGCACTCCCTGGGAACTCGGCCTGGCCGAAACCCAGCAGACCCTGGTGCTGAACCGTCTGCGTGGCCGCATCCGCGTCCAGGTGGACGGCCAGATGAAGACCGGCCGCGACGTGGTCATCGGCGCCCTGCTGGGTGCCGACGAGTTCGGCTTCGCCACCGCTCCCCTGGTGGTGGAAGGCTGCATCATGATGCGCAAGTGCCACCTCAACACCTGCCCGGTAGGCGTGGCCACCCAGGACCCGACCCTGCGCGCCAAGTTCTCCGGCCAGCCGGAGCACGTGGTGAACTACTTCTTCTTCGTTGCCGAAGAAGTGCGCGAGATCATGGCCTCCATGGGCATCCGCAAGCTGGACGACCTGATCGGCCGTGCCGACCTGCTCGACATGCGCGCCGGTGTGGAGCACTGGAAGGCCCGTGGCCTGGACTACTCCAAGATCTTCTACATGCCGCCCGTGGGTGCCGACGTGGCCCGTCTGCACTGCGAGACCCAGGACCACAACCTGGGCAAGGCCCTCGACCACAAGCTGATCGAGCAGGCCAAGCCCGCCCTGGAAAAGGGCGAGAAGGTGGTGATCAACACCGAGATCATCAACGTGAACCGCACCGCCGGCGCCATGCTGGCCGGTGAGGTGGCCAAGCGTTACGGTCACGCCGGTCTGCCGGATGACACCATCCACGTGAACCTGACCGGTACCGCCGGCCAGAGCTTTGGCGCCTTCCTGGCCAAGGGCGTGACCTTCGAGCTGACTGGCGAAGGCAACGACTACGTGGGCAAGGGCCTCTCCGGTGGCCGCATCGTCATCAAGGCCCCCAAGGCCTTCCGCGGCAACACCGCCGAGAACATCATCGTCGGCAACACCGTTCTGTACGGTGCCATCGAAGGTGAAGTGTTCTTCAACGGTGTCGGCGGCGAACGCTTCTGCGTGCGCAACTCCGGCGCCACCGCGGTGGTGGAAGGCGTGGGTGACCACGGTTGCGAATACATGACCGGCGGCACCGTCGTCGTGCTGGGCCAGACCGGCCGCAACTTCGCTGCCGGCATGTCCGGCGGCGTGGCCTACGTCCTGGACGAGGACGGCACTTTCGAATCCCGCTGCAACCTGGCCCAGGTCGCCCTGGAGCCGGTGCCGGAA
Organism: Azospira oryzae; assembly: GCF_004217225.1. Lineage (GTDB taxonomy): Bacteria > Pseudomonadota > Gammaproteobacteria > Burkholderiales > Rhodocyclaceae > Azospira > Azospira oryzae. The sequence goes on along the minus strand of NZ_SHKM01000002.1, from coordinate 227,917 downwards.
GAAGAAGCTGCCTCCGAGAAACTGGGCGAGTTCGGCGACGTCACCAGCCACGGCAAGGTGGACATCCGCCATCTGGCCATGGCCGACGAAGCCCTGCTCAAGGGTCTGGTCGAACGCCACCTGGAAATGACCGGTTCCACCCGGGCCAAGCAGATCCTGGACGGCTGGAGCACCTACCGCGCCAAGTTCGTCAAGGTCATGCCGAACGAGTACCGCCGCGCTCTGGCGGAACTCGCCGCCAAGAACAGCAAGCAGAAGGAGGCCGCATAAATGGGCAAGCCTACTGGTTTCATGGAGTTCCAGCGTCTGTCCGAGGCTTACGAGCCTGTCGAGGCGCGGCTCAAGCACTACAAGGAATTCGTCGGTCACCTGTCCGACGCCGATGCCAAGACCCAGGGGGCGCGCTGCATGGATTGCGGCATTCCCTTCTGCAACAACGGCTGCCCGGTGAACAACATCATTCCCGACTGGAATGACCTGGTTTACCGCGGCAACTGGGAAGAGGCCATCGCCGTCCTGCACTCGACCAACAACTTCCCCGAGTTCACCGGCCGCATCTGCCCGGCGCCCTGCGAAGCTGCCTGCACCCTGGGCATCAACGAGGCGCCCGTGGGCATCAAGTCCATCGAGCACGCCATCATCGACAAGGCCTGGGAAAACGGTTGGGTCAAGCCCCAGCCCGCCAAGGTCAAGACCGGCAAGAAGGTTGCCATCGTCGGCGGCGGTCCCGCCGGCCTGGCTGCTGCCCAGCAGCTGGCCCGTGCCGGTCACGACGTGACCGTGTTCGAGAAGAACGACCGGGTCGGCGGTCTGCTGCGTTACGGCATCCCCGACTTCAAGCTGGAGAAGGGCCTGATCGACCGCCGCATGGAACAGATGCAGGCAGAGGGTGTGACCTTCCGCACCAAGACCATCGTCGGCACCAAGACCCTGCCGGCCGGCATCGTCAATGACGCCACCACCGTGGTTTCTGCCGAGCAGCTGAGCAAGGAATTCGACGCCGTGGTGCTGACCGGCGGTTCCGAAGTCCCGCGCGACCTGCCCGTGCCGGGCCGGGAACTGAAGGGCGTGCATTACGCCCTGGAGTTCCTCATCCCGCAGAACAAGGAAGTGGCCGGCGACGGCAAGAACCCCATCCGCGCCGACGGCAAGCACGTCGTCGTCATCGGTGGCGGCGATACCGGCTCCGACTGCGTCGGTACCTCCAACCGCCACGGTGCGGCTTCCATCACCCAGTTCGAAGTGATGCCCAAGCCCCCGGTGGAAGAGAACAAGGCCCTGACCTGGCCCTACTGGCCGCTCAAGCTGCGTACCTCTTCCTCCCACGACGAAGGCTGCACCCGGGACTTCGCCGTGTCCACCAAGGCGCTGATTGGTGACGGCAACGGCAACGTCAAGGCCCTGAAGGCCGTGCGCGTGGAGTGGAAGGACGGCAAGATGGTGGAAGTGGCCGGTTCCGAGTTCGAGATTCCCGCCGACCTGGTGCTGCTGGCCATGGGCTTCACCAATCCGGTGGCCGGCCTGCTGGAAGCCTTCGGTGTGGACAAGGATGCCCGCGGCAACGCCAAGGCGACCACCGACGGTGCCGGCTGCTACGCCACCAACGTGCCCAAGGTCTTCGCTGCCGGCGACGTGCGCCGCGGCCAGTCCCTGGTGGTGTGGGCCATCCGCGAAGGCCGTCAGGCCGCGCGGGAGGTCGATGCCTTCCTGACCGGTGCTTCCGAACTGCCCCGCTGAGGCATCCGGAAAACGGCACGACAGAAAACCCCGCCCCCGTGGCGGGGTTTTGTTTTGCAGGGGTCTTCCCCTGTGGCATATTACGGTCTGCGCGGGACGGGAGGCCCCATGGACATGGAACTGCAAAAAGCGATGCAAGTAAGCCAAACTTTCGGTGCCCTCGACGGGCATCTCCTGATCATCCTCGGCATCCTCGTCGTCGCCGGCATTCTCGGTGGTATCGCCAACTTTTTCCTGCGCGACCGCCAGGTGGAACCCGAGGTGCGCGAGTGGTTGAAGTATCCGGTGCTGGGCATGGTGGCGGCCCTGACCGTGCCTCTTTTCCTCAACATGATTTCCAGCAATTTGCTCGAGGGGGCCCGCACCCGTCCGGTGGATTTCTTCGTCCTGGCCGGCTTCTGCCTGCTCTATGTGGTGGTTTCCCGCCGCCTGTTCGAAAACATGGCCAACAAGCTGCTGTCCCAGCTCGACCTGGTCAAGGACGATGTGCGCCAGTTGCAGGAGCGCAAGCCGGAGGCGGTCCCGGAAGCCCAGGAAGCCGTGGTCAAGGAACTGCCGAAGGAAGCCCTGTCCTACAACGACGTCGAACTGGTGCGCGCCATTGCCGAAGAGAACTACGTGTACGGCAATCTGGCCGGCCTGGCCGAGAAGACCGGTCTGGGCCGGGAGCTGATCAGCCAGCGTCTGACTGTGCTGAAGAACCTCGGCATCATCGAAACCCGCATCAACGAAAAGAACGTGCTGCACTGGTTTGTTTCCAACAAAGGCAAACAGCTCCTCGGCGACATCCTCTCCGGCCAGGAAGAGAAAAAGAGCGCCTGATCCCCTCCCCATGGCCGCCCCGGCGGCCGTGTCGCTTCTGTATCGCGGAAAAGTCCCATGAATATCGTCATCCTCGCCGCCGGCCAGGGAAAGCGCATGCATTCCCATCTGCCCAAGGTGCTTCATCCCATTGCCGGCAAGGCCCTGGCTGCCCACGTCCTGGATACCGCCCGCCGTCTGGGCCAGTCCCGTATCTGCCTGGTTGTGGGCCACGGCGGCGAAGTGGTGCGCAGCGCCCTGGCTGCAGCCGATGTGGCCTGTGCCGTGCAGGAACCCCAGCTGGGCACCGGCCACGCGGTGATGCAGGCCCTGCCCCTGCTGGATGGCGAGGGCATGACCCTGGTGCTTTACGGCGATGTGCCCCTGATCCAGGCCGCCACCCTGCTGCGGCTGGTGCAGGCCGCCGGCGACGGCCTGGCGGTATTGACGGTGGATCTGGAAAATCCCAAGGGCTACGGGCGCATCATCCGCGACAGCGCCGGCCGGGTGCAGCGCATCGTCGAGGAAAAGGACGCCACTCCGGCCGAGCGCCTGGTACGGGAAACCAACACGGGTATCATGGCTTTGCCCACGGCCCGCCTGCAAGACTGGCTGTCCCGTCTCTCCAACGACAATGCCCAGGGCGAGTACTACCTGACCGACGTGGTGGCCCTGGCGGTGGCGGACGGGGTGCCGGTGCATACGGCCCAGCCGGAAGGCGAATGGGAGGTGGCCGGGGTCAATAGCAAGGTGCAGCTGGCCGAGCTGGAGCGGGTCTATCAGTTGCGCCTGGCCCACGGCCTGCTGGAGCAGGGCGTGCGCCTGGCCGACCCGGCCCGGCTCGACGTGCGCGGCCAGCTCCGCTGCGGCCGCGACGTGGCCATCGACGTGGGCTGCGTCTTCGAAGGCGAGGTGGTGCTGGAGGAAGCCGTGGACATCGGTCCCTATTGCGTCCTGAAGAACGTCACGGTCAAGGCCGGCGCCCGCATCGCCGCCTTCAGCCACCTGGAAGGGGCCGTCGTCGGACCCGATGCCATCGTCGGTCCCTACGCCCGCCTGCGGCCGGGTACCGAGCTGGGGGCCGAGGCCCATGTGGGCAATTTCGTCGAACTGAAGAACAGCATTCTCGGCCCCGGTTCCAAGGCCAACCACCTGGCCTACGTGGGCGATGCCACCGTGGGCCAGCGGGTCAACATCGGTGCCGGCACCATCACCTGCAACTACGACGGCGCCAATAAGCACCGCACCGTCATCGAGGACGATGCCTTTATCGGTTCCGACTCCCAGCTGGTGGCCCCGGTCACCGTGGGCCGCGGTGCCACCCTGGGGGCCGGCACCACCCTGACCAAGGATGCCCCCGCCGATTCCCTCACCGTTTCCCGCGCCCGCCAGGTCAGCTTGGCCGGCTGGAAGCGCCCCGAAAAAGTCAAAAAGTAAGGAAGTTCCATGGACGCCTATTTCACCCTTTACGTACTGACCGTCGCCCTGGCCGTGGCCGGCGGCGGCATGCTGCTCCTGGTGGGTTACATCGACACCATTCCCGCCTCCTTCGCCCACGGCTGGCGCTGGGGTGCCTGTGCCCTGCTGGTGCCGGTGCTGGGGCCCCTCTATTTCTGCTGGAAGCACTGGGCCGACTGCGCCAAGGCCGGTAAACAGCTGGTGGCCGGCACCGTGCTGATGGCCCTGGCCATGGGCGGCCTCTACGGCCTGGGTCCCTGGTTCGCCAAGCGGGCCCTGGAAATGGCGGGGAGCTGAGCCATGTGCGGCATCGTCGCGGCGGCAGCACGCAACAACATTGTTCCCGTCCTGCTGGAAGGCCTGCGCAAGCTGGAGTACCGGGGTTACGACTCCGCCGGCCTGGCCATCCTCAACGGCGGCCTGCAACGCCTGCGCAGCGTCGGCCGGGTGGCCGAACTGGCGGCCCAGGCCGACAGCATCGGAGCCACCAGCGAGACCGGCATCGCCCACACCCGCTGGGCCACCCATGGCGTGCCTTCCGAGCGCAACGCCCATCCCCACATCTCCGAAGGTCTGGCGGTGGTGCACAACGGCATCATCGAGAACTACGAGTCCCTGCGCGCCGAACTGTCGGCCCTGGGTTATAGCTTCTCCTCCGAGACCGATACGGAAACCATCGCCCACCTGATCCACCACACCCTGAAGAGCGAGCCTGATTTGTTCCGCGCCGTCTGCCGCACGGTGCAGCGCCTCCAGGGCGCCTACGCCATCGCCGTGGTCAAGGAAGACGAACCGGGCCGGGTCATCGTTGCCCGGGAAGGTTCGCCCCTGCTCCTGGGTGTCGGCGAGCAGGGCAACTATGCGGCCTCGGATGCCTCCGCCCTGCTGCAGGTGACCCGTCGCATCGTCTATCTGGAAAACGGCGACGTGGCCGAACTGCGTCCCGAAAGCTGGCGCGTTGCCCGGGCCGACGGCACGCCGGTGGAGCGGCCGGTGGCCCTCTCCAGCCTGTCGGCGGACGCGGTGGAACTGGGCCGCTTCCGCCACTACATGCAGAAGGAAATCTTCGAGCAGCCCGACGCCCTGGCCAATACCCTGGAAATGGTGGGCGGCGCCAAGAGCCTGCAGGCCGGCCTCTTCGGGGCCGAAGCGGAAACCCTGCTGGGCGGCGCCACCTCGGTGCTGATCCTGGCCTGCGGCACTTCCAGCCACGCCGGCATGGCCGCCCGCTACTGGCTCGAAGCCGTGGCCGGCATTCCCTGCACCGTGGAAACGGCCAGCGAATACCGCTACCGGGAATCCGTGCCCCAGGCGGACCAGCTGGTCATCGCCATTTCCCAGTCCGGCGAGACCGCGGACACCCTGGCCGCCTTGCGCCACGCCAAGGCCCTGGGCCACCACCGTACCCTGGCCCTGTGCAACGTGCCCGAGTCGGCCATCGTGCGCGAATGTGCTCTGCGCTTCATCACCCGGGCCGGCCCGGAAATCGGCGTGGCCTCCACCAAGGCCTTCACCACCCAGCTGGCAGCCCTGTTCCTGCTGACCTTGGTGCTGGCCAAGCTCAAGGGGCGTCTTTCCGATACCGAGGAGGCTATCCAGCTGCAGGCCCTGCGCCACCTGCCCGCCGCCATCGGCAGGGCCCTGGAGCTGGAGCCCCAGATCAAGGCCTGGGCCGAGCGCTTCGCCATGAAGCAGCATGCCCTTTTCCTCGGTCGCGGCATCCATTACCCCATCGCCCTGGAAGGGGCCCTCAAGCTCAAGGAAATTTCCTACATCCACGCCGAGGCCTATCCGGCTGGCGAACTGAAGCACGGGCCCCTGGCCCTGGTGGACAAGGACATGCCGGTCATCGCCGTGGCGCCCAATGACGTGCTGCTGGAGAAGCTCAAGTCCAACCTGCAGGAAGTGAAGGCCCGGGGCGGCGAGCTGTATGTTTTCGCCGATGCGGATTCGGAAATCGCCGAGTCGGAAGGGGTGCATATCCTGCGCCTGCCGGAACACTACGGCCGCCTCTCCCCCATCCTCCACGTCATTCCCCTGCAACTGCTGTCCTACCACGCAGCCCTGGTCAAGGGCACCGATGTGGACAAGCCGCGCAACCTGGCCAAGTCGGTGACGGTGGAGTAATTCCCACCGCCGGCCGGCTTGGGTCAAGTCGGCCGGCATATTGCCGTTAACAAACCATGTGTTCCTCGCCGGCGATATCCCATGAAAATCACTTCCCTTAGCTGGACGACCGCGTCTACCGCTTCCGCCAAGCGCAGCGAACGACAGGGAGGGGCGGACGAGGCGAGGGAAAGTGCCAAAGCCCTGGCCCAGTCCATCCTCTCGCCCAAGGAAGACGAGCAGGCCAAGCGACAATCAGAGCGGGCGCGGCAGATGAGCAGTTTACTGCAACAGCTGCGCTCCATGCCGTCGGCCCAGGAGACCCGCAAGCAGGCGGCGGCCGACAAGGCCGAAATGCTGAAAAGGCGGCTGCAGATGCTCAAGTCCATGCTGGCCGGGGCGACGCCGGAGCAGGCCAAGGCGCTGGCCCGGCAGGTCCGCAGCATCGCCAAGGAACTTGCTTCCCTGGCCGGCAATCTGGGCGGCAACAGCGGCGGTTCGGGCGCGTCGGCCAATCTGTCCGTGAGCAGTTCGGACAGTTCAGCCAGTCAAACCACCAGTGTCGGCAGCGATGCGGCCCAGGGGACGGCAGATGGACCGGCCCAGAGCGCCGTGGCCCAGGCGACTGCGGCAGAGGCCCAGGCCGATACGGGCGGTGACGAGGCCGACAGCGCAGAGGCAGGGGCGGCCGATGAGTCGGCCGCGGCAGCCAGCGGAGCCGGTGCAGAAGCCGAAGCGGAAGCTGCGGCCGCGGTAGCTGCCGATCCGGAGAAAAAGGCCGAAGACAAGAGGGCCGGCGAAAGCCGGGGCGCCACGGAGGGGGTCAGGAGCGGCGGCCAGTCCGATGCGGACAAGGCTTTGCGCAAGGCCCTGGAAGAGGCGCGCAAGGTGCTCAAGGCTGTTGTCGCCCTGCTCAAGCAGAAACTCGGACAGCAGGACAAGGATGTGCGCAGCATCCAGGAAAGCATGGCCAAGCTGGACCAGTTGATGGGGCAGGGGGGCGACGGCGTCGCCAGTGTGCCCCAGGTCTATATCGACGTGGGTGGCATGGGCGATGCCGGTGCCGCAGTTGCCGCCGTGGCCGGCGCCACGGTGAATACTCAGGCCTGAGACGGTTCCTGGCCGTTGCCGGGGCGCTCCTTCTGGGCCCGCAGGCGCTTGCGGTATTGGCTGGGTGAGGTGCCGGTCCAGGAGACGAAGGCGCGGAAGAAGGCCGAGGGATCGGCAAAGCCCAGGTCGGCGGCAATCTGGCCCAGGGGCTGGCTGGTCTTGGTCAGGCGCGACAGGGCCAGGTCCCGGCGCAGGGCATCCTTGATGGCGCGGAAGCTGGAGCCTTCCTCCTCCAGGCGCCGGTGCAGGGTGCGGGGCGACAGGTTGAGCTGGCGGGCGACGCCGTCCAGATCGGGCAGTTCCGGCAGGGCCGCGCGCAGGATGTCGCGCACCCGCAGCACCATTTCCCGGTCCCGCCGGTAGAGGGTGGTGATCTTGCCCGGGGAGCCTTCAAGAAAGCTGGCCAGGGCCGCCTCGTCGCGGCGGATGGGCAGGTCCAGCAGGGTGGCGGAGAACCTGGCGGCCAGGGAATCGGCGGCAAAGTCCGACTGGGCGGTGTAGATCAGGGCATAGTCGTCCGCATGGGCCGGGCGCGGGTAGGGGAACTGGACCCGCTCCAGGACGATGCTGCGCCCCGCCAGCCAGGAGGCCAGGCCGTGCAGCAGGCGCAGCAGCCATTCAAAGGCAAAGACCCGGCCGACGGCCAGGGGGCGCTCCTCCCGGATGCGCAGCAGAGCCTGACCGGCGCTCCCGCTTTCCAGATGCACCGACAGATCATGCAGCACCAGCCCCAGGAAGCGGGTGCTGCGTTGCAGGGCCTCGCCCAGGGTCGGTGCGCTGATGACGCTGCGGCAGAGGAATTCGAAGGTGCCCGGCGGCAGGGGCGTGGAAAAAAGGGCAAAACCCTCGTCGCCGAGTTCGGCGATGAGCAGGTTGTAGAGGGCGGCGTAACGCTCCACCGGCACCCGCACATCCGGCCGGTGCAGCACCTCCCGGCCGATGCCGGCCCGCTCCAGCAGGGGGCCGGCATCGCCGCCGCGGGCCGTGACCCCGGCCAGCATGCCCTGGACGAAGCCCATGGCCACGGTGGCCCGGGGGCGGGGCAGGGGACTGGCGATTTTGTCAGGGTTGCTCATTGCTGCCCTGCAACACCGTGAATTGGTTGAAATTCCATATTGGCGGATTTTGCACGATTTGCGGCATGGCGGGCAATGGCCCTGGGCCGGCGGACTTTTTAAGATGTTGCCATTCTTAGAAAAACGTCGAGAAAGCCGGTCTGCCCATGAAAGCCTTTCAGGATTACTACCCGGAGAGCGTGGCCCACTGCTACGGCTGCGGCAGCCGCAACGACCACGGCCACCGCATCAAGACTTTCTGGGAAGGGGAGGAGAGCGTCACCCGCTACACCCCCGAGCCTTACCACACCGCCGTGCCCGGCTTCGTCTATGGCGGCCTGCTGGCTTCCCTGATCGACTGCCACAGCACCGGCACCGCCGCGGCCGCCATGTACCGGGCCGAAGGCCGGGAAATGGACAGCCTGCCCCCGTTCCGCTTCGTCACCGGCTCCCTGCTGGTCAAGTACTTGAAACCCACCCCCCTGGGCGTGACCCTGGAGATCCGCGGCCGCGTCAAGGAAATCAAGGGCCGCAAGGTGGTGATCGAATCCACCGTCTATGCTGAAGGCGTGGCCACGGCCAGCGGCGAAGTGGTGGCCCTGCAGATGCCCGACGATTTCGGCGCCTGATACTTCCGAACCCTGCGCCGGCAGCCGCGCCGGCTCCATCCCATCCGCCTATTGGAGCGACATCATGACCGACCTCTCCATCGCCAAGAAAATCGTCCCCTACAAGCCGAAGAACAAGGTGCGCTTCATCACCGCCGCCTCCCTCTTCGACGGCCATGACGCCTCCATCAACATCATGCGGCGCATCCTGCAGTCCACCGGCTCCGAGGTGATCCACCTGGGCCACAACCGGTCCGTCGGCGACATCGTCAATGCGGCCCTGCAGGAAGACGTGCAGGGCATCGCCATTACCTCCTACCAGGGTGGCCACGTCGAATTCTTCAAGTACATGATCGACCTGCTGAAGGAAAACGGCGGTGAGAACATCAAGGTCTTCGGCGGCGGCGGCGGCGTCATCGTGCCCTCCGAGATCAAGGAACTGCACGAATACGGCGTGACCCGCATCTATTCGCCGGAAGACGGCCAGCACCTGGGCCTGCAGGGCATGATCAACGACGTGGTGGAGCAGTCCGACTACAACCTCACCACCCTGGCGCCCCAGAAGCCCGAGGAAGTCATGGCGGCCCTGCAGTCCGGCAACCGCCGCGCCCTGGCCCGCATCGTCTCCGCCCTGGAAAACGGCGCCTACCCCGAAGGCCTGCGCAAGCAGATCGTCGAAGCCGCCGCTCTGGTGGCCACCACCCCGACCCTGGGCATCACCGGTACCGGCGGTGCCGGCAAGTCCTCCCTCACCGACGAGCTGGTGCGCCGCTTCCGCCTGGACCAGGAAGACGGGCTCAAGCTGGCCATCATCTCCATCGACCCCTCGCGCAAGCGCACCGGCGGTGCCCTGCTGGGCGACCGCATCCGCATGAATGCCATCGAGCATCCCAACATCTTCATGCGCTCCCTGGCCACCCGGGAGACCGGTTCCGAGATTTCCGCCGCCCTGCCCGAGGTCATCGCCGCCTGCAAGCTTTCCGGCTTCGACCTGATCATCGTCGAGACCTCCGGCATCGGCCAGGGCGATGCCGCCATCGTGCCTCTGGTGGATGCTTCCCTCTACGTCATGACCCCCGAGTTCGGCGCCGCTTCCCAGCTCGAGAAGATCGACATGCTGGACTTCGCCGACTTCGTTGCCATCAACAAGTTCGACCGCAAGGGCGCCGAAGATGCCCTGCGCGACGTGCGCAAGCAGTACCAGCGCAATCGGGAGCTGTTCACCCAGTCCCCCGACGAAATGCCCGTGTTCGGCACCATGGCCGCCCGCTTCAACGACGACGGCGTTACCGCCCTGTACCAGGCCATCCTGCCCAAGCTGGTGGAGTTCGGCCTCAAGGCCAAGGCCGGCAAGCTGCCCGTGGTGACGGTCAAGGAATCCTCCCGCGGCCGCGCCATCGTGCCGGTGGAGCGCACCCGTTACCTGGCCGAGATCGCCGACACCCTGCGCGCCTACCACAAGCATACCGAAGAGCAGGTGAAGATCGCCCGGGAGCGCCAGTCCCTGCGCATTTCCAAGGACCTCTTCAACAGCTACGACGAGGCTGCCAAGGCCGCCCTGCCCAAGTTCGACGAGCTCATCGCCTGCAAGGAAAGCGAGCTGGACGCCAAGGCCAAGAAACTGCTCGACATGTGGCCCGACACGGTCAGGGCCTACTCCGGCGACGAGTACGTGGTGAAAATCCGCGACAAGGAAATCCGCACCAAGCTGGTCTCCGAGTCCCTCTCCGGCACCAAGATCAAGAAGGTGGTGCTGCCCCGCTTCACCGACGATGGCGAGACCCTGCGTTTCCTGATGAAGGAAAACGTCCCCGGCTCCTTCCCCTACACCGCCGGCGTCTTTGCCTTCAAGCGCGAGGGTGAGGACCCCACCCGCATGTTCGCCGGCGAGGGCGATGCCTTCCGCACCAACCGCCGCTTCAAGAAGGTGTCCGAAGGCATGCCGGCCCACCGCCTGTCCACCGCCTTCGACTCCGTCACCCTGTACGGCTGCGACCCGGACGTGCGTCCCGACATCTACGGCAAGATCGGCAACTCCGGCGTTTCCATTGCCACCCTGGACGACATGAAGGTGCTGTACTCGGGCTTCGACCTGGTCTGCCCCACCACCTCCGTCTCCATGACCATCAACGGTCCGGCGCCCATCATCCTGGCTTGCTTCTTCAACACCGCCATCGACCAGCAGCTGGACAAGTTCCGCGCCGACAACGGACGCGAACCCACGGAAGACGAAGCCGAGAAGATCCGCGAGTGGGTGCTGTCCTCCGTGCGCGGCACGGTGCAGGCCGACATCCTCAAGGAAGACCAGGGCCAGAACACCTGCATCTTTTCCACCGAGTTCGCCCTGAAGATGATGGGCGACATCCAGGAGTTCTTCGTGCACAACCAGGTGCAGAACTTCTACTCGGTCTCCATCTCCGGCTACCACATCGCCGAAGCGGGCGCGAACCCCATCTCCCAGCTGGCCTTCACCCTGGCCAACGGCTTCACCTACGTGGAGTCCTACCTGGCCCGGGGCATGCACATCGACGACTTCGCGCCCAATCTGTCCTTCTTCTTCTCCAACGGCATGGACCCGGAATACTCCGTCATCGGCCGGGTGGCGCGCCGCATCTGGGCCGTGGCCATGAAGAACAAGTACGGCGCCAACGAGCGCAGCCAGAAGCTGAAGTACCACATCCAGACGTCCGGCCGTTCCCTGCACGCCCAGGAGATGGACTTCAACGACATCCGCACCACGCTGCAGGCTCTCATCGCCATCTACGACAACTGCAACTCCCTGCACACCAACGCCTACGACGAGGCCATCACCACCCCGACCGAAGAGTCCGTGCGCCGCGCCATGGCCATCCAGCTCATCATCAACCGGGAGTGGGGCGTGGCCAAGAACGAGAACCCCAACCAGGGCGCCTTCATCATCGACGAGCTGACCGACCTGGTGGAAGAGGCCGTGCTCAAGGAGTTCGAGGCCATCGCCTCCCGCGGCGGCGTCCTCGGTGCCATGGAAACCGGCTACCAGCGCGGCAAGATCCAGGAAGAGTCGCTCTACTACGAGCACAAGAAGCACGACGGCTCCTACCCCATCATCGGCGTGAACACCTTCTTGAATCCCAAGGGCAGCGCCCAGGTGGAGATCGAGCTGGCCCGCTCCACCGAAGAGGAGAAGCAGTCCCAGATCGCCCGCCTGAAGGACTTCCACCAGCGCAATGCCGACAAGGCGCCGGCCATGCTGGCCAAGCTGAAGCAGACGGTGATCGAGAACGGCAACGTCTTCGCCGTGCTGGTGGATGCGGTGCGGGTCTGCTCCCTGGGCCAGATCACCGGCGCCCTCTACGAGGTGGGCGGCCAGTACCGGCGCAGCATGTAAGGCCCCGGCCGGGGCAGCCGCAGCCCGGGCGGGCCGCCTGTGCCGGCCTCGTCCAAGGAATAAACCAAAGGAGAAAAAGGAGACAGCGCCGGCATGGCCCTCAGGGCATGTCGGCTCCAAGAAGAACCTCTGCTGTGTTTGCGAACCGGGCCTGGTGCCCGGTTTTTTTTCGCCCCTGCCGGGAGGCAGAAGGGGCGGCGCTTTTGCGTCTGTCTGGCCTGGGAGCCAGGCGGATACCGGGTTCTGGCGGTGCCGTCGCCAGGTGGCAACAAAAACGCCGGCCCCGGGCCATGGGCCCTGCAGGTCGGCGTCCTTTCCTTCTTGTGGCGGGGATGTCAGTCCGCCGCTGCGCTCTGCCTTAGTCGCAGAAACGCACCCACTCTTCCAGGGGCGCGCGCTCGGTGCGCAGCTTGTTCTCCGGCTTGCTTTCGTCCGCATAGCCCAGGGCCATGCCGCACACCACCATCTCGTTTTCCGGCAGGTTCAGCTGTTCGCCGATGATGCGGTGGAACTGGGTGAAGGCGGCCTGGGGGCAGGTGTCCAGGCCCCGGGCCCGGGCGGCCAGCATGATGGTCTGCACGAACATGCCGTAATCGAACCAGCTGCCCTGCTGCATGATGCGGTCGATGGTGAAGATGAGGCCCACCGGCGCATCGAAGAAGGTGTAGTTGCGGCCGTGCTGGGCGTGCATGCGGGCGGCGTCGCCCTTCTTGATGTCGAGCAGGCCGTAGAGATCCAGGCCCACCTTGCGCCGGCGGTCGATGTAGGGGGAGACCCACTTGGCCGGGTAGTAGGGATATTCCTCGGTATGGGTCTGGGCCTCTTCCGGATCGTTGTAGGCGGCGAGGATTTTCTGGGACAGCTGGTCCTTGGCGTTGCCGGTCAGCACGTACACCTTCCACGGCTGCACATTGGTGCCGGAAGGGGCGCGGGAGGCGATGCGCAGGATCTCCTCCAGGGTCTCCCGGGGCACCGGCGTGGGCAGGAAGGCCCGCACGGAACGACGGGAATCGATGGTTTCATCGACGAGGCGTTGGCGATCGGTGGTCATGGATTTTCCTTGTCTCTCTCAGTGTGGGGTGAAGCGAATCAGGCGCCGAAGCGGCGCAGTCCTTCCAGGTCGATGACGGTGACGCCGCCATACTCGACCCGCAGCAGGCCGTGCTCCTCCAGCAGCTTGAGGGCCTGGTTGGCCCGCTGCCGGGAGACCCCGGCCAGGTAGCCGATTTCCTCCTGGGAAATCTGCAACTGGGGCCCGATGCCCGGGTAGAGCACGGGATTGAAAAGGGAGGCGACGCAGCGGGCGATGCGGGCGTCGGTTTCCAGCAGCCGGTCCATTTCCACCCGGCCGATGAATTGGCCGAGACGCTCGTTGAGCTGGTTGAGTAGGAAGCGGTTGAAGGGAATGCTGTGGTCCAGCAGCCACTGGAAGGTGGTGCGGCTCATGCAGGCCACCTGGGAGTCGCGCAGGGCCACCACGTCGTAGCGGCGGGGCTCGTTCTTGAGCATGGAGCCTTCGCCGAACCAGCCGCCGGCGGGCACCCCGGTGAAGGTGGCGGTCTTGCCGGTGACCCCGTGGCTGGCGATTTTCACCAGGCCGTCGATGACCCCGAGCCAGTAATCCACGGGCTCACCCTTGTAACAGACGAATCCTCCCGCCGGAATGCGGCGCACAAAAGTGCCGGCCTCGATTCGGGCGAATTCCTCGCCAGTCAGTTCCCTGCCCCAGGTGGTGCTGTGCAACAACTCGGAGAGCGTCAGCATTTATTTAGCCAATTGTCAGGTCGACGACAATTATAGCCATGACGCGTCGCTAAATTGAGACCAAATGCCAGCCGGCGACCCTCCTCGATGAGGTGTTCGACCAGGGTGGAGGAGACAAGCCGGAGCAGGGTTACCGGGAAGACCGGAGCCCCGTTCCAACACCGAAGCAGAACCCGGAATTTCCCATCAGGGAAGGGCCGGACAAAACCGCAAGCCGGCATCGGTTATGCGGGGATAACAATGGAGGAGATGTTATGCCGGAAGTGGCTTCTTCCCAGGCGGCGCACACCCGTAATCTGACGGGTGAGACCTTCCCGCGCCTGCTCTTTCACCATGCCCAGGTGCGGGGCCAGCACCCCGCCATGCGCGAGAAACATCTCGGCATCTGGCAGACCTGGACCTGGGCCGAGGTGGCCGAGAACGTCCGGGCCCTGGCCTGCGGTCTGGCCGAGCTGGGCTTCAAGCGCGGCGACAACCTGGCCATCATCGGCGACAACCGTCCGCGCCTGTACATGACCATGGCGGCGGTGCAGAGCCTCGGCGGCGTACCGGTGCCCCTGTATCAGGACGCGGTGGCCAACGAGATGCTGTTCGTGCTGCAGGATGCGGGCATCCGCTTCGCCATCGTCGAGGACCAGGAACAGGTGGACAAGCTGCTCGAAGTGCGGGAGCAGCTGCCCCAGCTGGACCACATCATCTACGACGACCCCCGGGGCATGCGTCACTACAACCAGCCCTTCATCCATGACATCGAAGCCGTCATGGCCATGGGCCGCATCCACCACCAGAACCATCCCGATTTCCTCGAACGGGAAATCGAGCAGGGCGTCACCACCGACACCGGCGTCATGCTCTACACCTCGGGTACCACTGGCAAGCCCAAGGGCGTCTGCCTGGCCCACCAAGCCTTCATCGCCGCCGCCAAAGGCGGTTGCCAGTTCGACCAGCTGACGCAGGACGAGGACATCCTCTCCTACCTGCCCATGGCCTGGGTCGGCGACCACCTGTTCTCCTTCGCCCAGGCCCTGGTGGCCGGCTTCACCATCAACTGTCCCGAGTCCGGCGACACGGTGATGACCGACCTGCGGGAGATCGGCCCCACCTACTACTTCGCCCCGCCCCGGGTGTTCGAGAACCTGCTGACCCAGGTGATGATCCGCATGGAGGACGCCGGCGCCATCAAGCGCAAGCTGTTCGCCTGGGCCATGGACGTGGCCAAGCGCTGCGGCGCCGAGATCCTGGACGGCAAGCCCGTTTCCGGCAGCGACCGGCTGGCCTACACCGTGGCCAACCTGCTGGTGATCGGGCCCCTCAAGAACGTCCTGGGCATGAGCCGCATCCGCGTCGCCTACACCGCCGGAGCTGCCATCGGTCCGGACCTGTTCCGTTTCTACCGCTCCATCGGCGTGAACCTGAAGCAGCTCTACGGCCAGACCGAGACCTGCGCCTACGTCTGCCTGCAGCCCGACGGCCAGATCAAGCTGGATTCCGTCGGCAAGCCGGCTCCCGGGGTGGAGGTGAAGATCGCCGACAACGGCGAGATCCTGGTCAAGGGGCCCATGCTGCTCAAGGAGTACTACCAGCGTCCCGATGCCACCGCCGAGGCCATCAACGGCGAGGGCTACTTCATGACCGGCGATGCGGGTTTCTTCGACGAGGACGGCCACCTGAAGATCATCGACCGGGCCAAGGATGTGGGCAAGATGGCCAACGGCGCCATGTTCGCCCCCAACTACATCGAGAACAAGCTCAAGTTCTTCCAGTACGTGAAGGAGGCGGTGGCCTTCGGCAACGGCCGCGAGCAGGTGTGCGCCTTCATCAACATCGACATGGGCGCCGTCGGCAACTGGGCCGAGCGCCGCGGCATCTCCTACTCCGGCTACACCGACCTGGCCGCCAAGCCCGACGTGTACAACCTGATCCAGGAGTGCGTCGAGGAGGTCAATGCCCAGCTGGTGCACGACGGCATGCTGGCCGACTCCCAGATCCACCGCTTCCTCATCCTGCACAAGGAACTGGACCCGGACGACGACGAACTGACCCGGACCCGCAAGGTGCGGCGCAACTTCGTCTCGGAAAAGTACGCGGTGCTGATCGACGCCTTCTATGCAGGCAAGACATCCCAGTTCATCGAGACCCAGGTGAAATTCGAAGACGGCCGCGTCGGCAAGGTGGCGGCGGATCTGGTGATCCGTGATGCCAAGACCTTCCCCGTGGTGCGCCAGGCCGCCTAATCCCGAACGGAGCGTTTCATGAGCGAACAAAACCAGAATGGGCGCCGGGTCGGCGAGGTGATCCTCGACCTGCAGAACATCTCCCTGCGCTTCGGCGGGGTGAAGGCCCTCACCGACATTTCCTTCAACGTGAAGGAACACGAGATCCGCGCCATCATCGGCCCCAACGGCGCCGGCAAGAGCTCCATGCTTAACGTCATCAACGGGGTGTACCACCCCCAGGAAGGCCGCATCGTCTTCCACGGCGAAGAGCGCAAGAAGATGGAGCCCCACATGGCGGCCACCCAGGGCATCGCCCGCACCTTCCAGAACATCGCCCTGTTCAAGGGCATGAGCGTGCTCGACAACATCATGACCGGGCGCATCACCAAGATGAAGTGCGGCTTCCTGGAGCAGGCCCTGTACCTGGGCCGGGCCCAGAAGGAAGAGCTGGCCCACCGGGAGAAGGTGGAGGAGGTGATCGACTTCCTGGAAATCCAGCACATCCGCAAGACCCCGGTGGGGCGCCTGCCCTACGGCCTGCAGAAGCGGGTAGAGCTGGGCCGGGCCCTGGCCGCCGAGCCTTCCCTGCTGCTGCTGGACGAGCCCATGGCCGGCATGAACGTGGAAGAGAAACAGGACATGTGCCGCTTCATCCTGGATGTGAACGACCAGTTCGGCACCACCATCGTCCTCATCGAGCACGACATGGGCGTGGTGATGGACATCTCCGACCGGGTGGTGGTCCTGGATTACGGCAAGAAGATCGGCGACGGCACGCCTGACGATGTGCGCAACAACCAGGAGGTGATTTCCGCCTACCTGGGCGTGGCCCACTAAAAGGAGGAACGGAACATGCAATTCTTTTTCGAAGTGCTGATCGGCGGCCTGCTCTCGGGGGTGATGTACTCCTTCGTGGCCCTGGGCTTCGTCATGATCTACAAGGCATCCGGCGTCTTCAATTTCGCCCAGGGCGCCATGGTCTTCTTCGCCGCCCTGACTTTCGTCGGCTTCCAGGAAATGGGGGCGCCCTTCTGGCTGGCCCTGATCCTGGCCTTCGGCGCCATGGTGCTGCTGGGCATCGCCACCGAGCGCATCGTCCTGCGGCCCCTGGTGAACCAGCCCCACATCACCCTGTTCATGGCCACCATCGGCCTCACCTTCTTCGTCGAAGGCCTGGCCCAGGGCATCTGGGGCTCCACCGTGCGCGGCCTGGACCTGGGCATCCAGGACGAGCCCATCGAGTGGATCATGGACAAGGCGGGCATCCTGGTTTCCAGCTTCGACCTCTTCGCCGCCGGCGTTGCCGCGGCCCTGGTCACCCTGCTGGCCCTGTTCTTCCAATACACCCGGGTGGGCCGCGCCCTGCGGGCCGTGGCGGATGACCACCAGGCGGCCCTCTCCATCGGCATCCCGCTGCAGAACATCTGGCGCATCGTCTGGGCCGTGGCCGGCTTCGTCGCCCTGGTGGCGGGCCTGCTCTGGGGCGCCCGCAACGGGGTCCAGTTCGCGCTCACCTTCACCGCCCTGAAAGCCTTGCCGGTATTGATTCTCGGCGGCTTCACCTCGGTCCCCGGCGCCATCGTCGGCGGCCTCATCATCGGTTCCACCGAGAAGCTGGCGGAAGTGTATCTGGGGGGCTATGTGGGCGGCGGCATCGACTCCTGGTTCCCCTATGTGATGGCCCTCGCCTTCCTGCTGATCCGGCCCGAAGGCCTGTTCGGCGAGAAGCACATCGACCGGGTTTAAGGAGAGGACAAAACCATGCTTTACCGTGAAGCCGGACAATTCAAGACCAGCTACGCTGCCGACCAGCAGATCTTCCCCATCCGCCAGGACCGTATCGCCATCGGCCTGATCCTGGTGGTGGCGGCCCTGGTGGTGCCCATGGTGGCGAGCGAATACTGGATCAAGGCCATCCTGATCCCCTTCCTCATCTTTTCCCTGGCGGCCCTGGGCCTCAACATCCTCACCGGCTACGCCGGCCAGCTGTCCCTGGGATCCGCCGCCTTCATGGCGGTGGGGGCCTTCGCCGCCTACAACTTCATGGGCCGCATCGAGGGCATGCCGGTGCTGCTGGCCTTCGTCGGCGGCGGCCTCTCGGCGGCAGCCGTGGGCATTCTCTTCGGCCTGCCGTCCCTGCGCATCAAGGGCTTCTACCTGGCAGTGGCGACCCTGGCGGCCCAGTTCTTCATCGTCTGGGCCCTGACCAAGTTCGGCTGGTTCTCCATGGACTCCTCCTCCGGCGTCATCACCGCCCAGGAGATCCAGATTCTCGGCTACCGCTTCGACACGCCCATTTCCCTCTACCTGCTGGTGCTGACCATCGTGGCGGTGATGGCACTGGCGGCCAAGAACATGGTGCGCAGCTCCGTCGGCCGGGCCTGGATGGCGGTGCGGGACATGGACGTGGCGGCCGAGGTGATCGGCATCCGCATCATGCACACCAAGCTCCTGGCCTTCGCCATCAGCTCCTTCTACTGCGGTGTCGCCGGCGCCCTCTACGCCTATGCCTACCTGGGCACGGTGGAGCCGGAAGGTTTCAACCTGGACCTGTCCTTCAAGATCCTGTTCATGATCATCATCGGCGGGGTGGGCTCCATCATGGGCTCCTTCCTCGGCGCGGCCTTCATCGTGCTGCTGCCGATTTTCCTGGACGTGCTGATCCAGGATTTCCTCACCGGCCTCCTGCCCCCCAGCATCAGCTCCAACCTGCAGCTGATGGTCTTCGGCGGGCTCATCATCTTCTTCCTCATCGTCGAGCCCCACGGCCTGGCGAGACTGTGGCAGATCGGCAAGGAAAAGCTGCGTCTGTGGCCTTTCCCCCACTAACCCAGGCATTGGAAGTCAAAGCAGCACCCACATAATCAGTAGAGGAGACAAGACAATGAAAGTTAAAACCATCGCCCTGTTCGCTGCCGCGGTAGCCTCCGCAGCGGTTTCCGGTTCCGTCCTGGCCCAGGCCAAGGAACAGTTCATCGGCCTGCCTTCCTACCGGGTCGGCCCCTATGCGGCCGGCGGCTCCGGCATCTACGGCGGCTGGATCGACTACATGACCCTGGTCAACGAGCGGGACGGCGGCATCAACGGCGTCAAGCTGACCTGGGAAGAATGCGAGACCGAGTACAACAACGCCCGCGGCGTGGAGTGCTACGAGCGCCTGAAGAAAAAGGGCGCCACCGGCAACACCACCTTCCAGCCCCTGTCCACCGGCATCACCTACTCGGTGCTGGACAAGGTGGCCCAGGACAAGATCCCCATGGTGACCATCGGCTACGGCCGTACCGACGCGGCTGACGGCCGGGTCTTCCCCTGGGTCTTCCCCATGATCACCACCTACTGGTCCCAGGCCACCGGCATGGTCAAGTACATTGGCCAGAAGGAAGGCGGCCTGGACAAGCTCAAGGGCAAGAAGATCGTCTATCTCTACCATGACTCCGCCTTCGGCAAGGAAGGCATCCCGGTGCTGGAAAAGCAGGCTGCCAAGCACGGCTTCAACCTGAAGACCATTCCCGTGGCCCACCCGGGCAACGAGCAGCAGTCCCAGTGGCTGACCATCCGCCAGGAGCGTCCCGACTGGGTGATCCTGTGGGGCTGGGGCGTGATGAACCCGACCGCCCTCAAGGCCGCCGCCAAGACCGGCTTCCCGCGGGAGAAGATGGTGGGCGTGTGGTGGTCCGGTGCCGAGGAAGACACCGTGCCCGCCGGCGATGCCGCCAAGGGCTTCACCGCCGCCGGCTTCAACGTGGCCGGCACCAACTACCCGGTGGTGAAGGCGATCCAGGACAACGTCTACAAGAAAAACAAGGGCAACATGGAAGACAAGTCCCGGGTCGGCTCCGTCTATTACAACCGGGGCGTGGTGCACGGCATCATCACCGTGGAAGCCATCCGCGTCGCCCAGGAGAAGTTCGGCAAGGGCAAGCCCCTTACCGCCGAGCAGGCCCGCTGGGGCTTCGAGCATCTGCACATCGATGCCAAGCGCCTCAAGGAGCTGGGAGCCGAAGGCTTCATGCCTGATCTGGCCATCACCTGCGCCGACCACGAAGGTTCCGGCAAGGTGAAGTTCCAGCAGTGGGACGGCAAGGCCTGGAAGGTGGTTTCCGACTGGGTCGATGCGGATAAGGACATGGTCCGTCCCATGATCGAGGAATCCGCCGGCAAGTACGCCAAGGAAAAGGGCATCACCCCGCGTGACTGCAGCAAGGAAGGCTGAGGCGCCCTAGCGACCTGAGCCCGGGACGGGGCCGGCAGGCCCCGTCCCCCCGCCCCAAGAGAAGGGAATCTAAGCCTATGAACACGACCACTCAAGCCACCCCGGCCGCCCCGGAGAACTACCTCAGCATCAACAACATCGAGGTCATCTACGACCACGTGATCCTGGTGCTGAAGGGCGTCTCCCTGACGGTGCCCAAGGGCAAGATCGTGGCCCTGCTGGGCGCCAACGGCGCCGGCAAGAGCACCACCCTGAAAGCCATCTCCAACCTGCTGCACGCCGAACGGGGCGACGTCACCAAGGGCAGCGTGGAGTTCAAGGGCACCCGGGTGGATCAGCTGACCCCCAACGAACTCGTCAAGCGGGGCGTCATCCAAGTCATGGAAGGACGCCACTGCTTCGCCCACCTCTCCATCGAGGAAAACCTGCTCACCGGCGCCTACACCCGGGGCAACTCCCGGGCCGAGCTGAAGCAGAACCTGGAGATGGTGTACCACTACTTCCCGCGCCTGAAGACCCGGCGCACTTCCCAGGCCGGCTACACCTCCGGCGGCGAACAGCAGATGTGCGCCATCGGCCGCGCCCTCATGGCCAAGCCGGAAATGATCCTGCTGGACGAGCCCTCCATGGGCCTGGCGCCCCAGATCGTCGAGGAAATCTTCGAGATCGTGAAGGACCTCAACTCCCGGGAGAACGTCAGTTTCCTCCTGGCCGAGCAGAACACCATGGTGGCCCTGCGCTACGCCGACCTGGGCTACATCCTGGAAAACGGCCGGGTGGTGATGGAAGGGGATGCCAAGGAACTGGCCTCCAACGAGGACGTGAAGGAGTTCTACCTGGGGCTGTCGTCGGCGGGGCGCAAGAGCTTCAAGGACGTCAAGCACTACCGCCGCCGCAAACGCTGGCTTTCGTGAGAAGGCCGTGCGCACTGCAATACGTCGTTGCTTATCCGCTTGTGTGCCCGGTGCACACGGCGCGGATGCGCGCCTAGTCTTGCAGCGCTACTTGGCCGTCTCAGGACCTGTCTCGCGTCGGAACAAAAACAGAATTGATGAGCGTCGATTAAGGAACGCCAGATGAAATACTACGACTCCCTGGAAACCCGCGATCCTGAGGAACGGGAGCGGTCACTGATGGAGCGGCTGCCGCGGCAGGTGGCCCACGCCAAGCTGCATTCGCCGTACTTCGCGCGGCTGCTGGCGGAGGTCAATCCCAACGACATCCACAACCGTGCCGCCCTGGCCCGCCTGCCGGTGACGCGCAAGAGCGACCTGGTGCATCTGCAGCGGGAGCAGGCGCCCTTCGGCGGCATCAATGCGACGCCTCTCTCCGGGCTCTCCCGGGTCTATGCCTCCCCCGGGCCCATCTACGATCCGGAAGGGCGGGGCCAGGACTGGTGGCGTTTCGCCCGGGCCCTGCACGGCGCCGGCTTTCGCGCCGGAGAGCTGATCCACAACACCTTTTCCTACCACTTCACCCCGGCCGGCTTCATGCTGGAAGGGGCTGCCCACAAGCTGGGCTGCCCGGTGTTTCCCGCCGGCATCGGCCAGACCGAGATGCAGGTGCAGGCCATCAACGACCTGAAGCCGGCGGCCTACGTCGGCACGCCGTCCTTCCTCAAGATCATCCTGGAGAAGGCGGACGAGCTGAAGGCCGACGCCACGTCCCTGACCAAGGCCCTGGTCTCCGGCGAGGCCCTGCCGCCTTCCCTGCGCCAGGCTCTCAACGCCCGCGGCATCACGGTGCGCCAGTGCTACGCCACGGCGGACCTGGGCATGATCGCCTACGAATCCGAGGCCCAGCAGGGGCTGACCCTGGACGAGGACGTGCTGATGGAAATCGTCCGTCCCGGCACCGGCGACCCGGTGGCCGACGGCGAGGTGGGGGAGGTGCTCATCACCACCTTCAACCTGGACTATCCCCTGCTTCGCTTTGCCACCGGCGACCTGTCCGCCGTGCTGCCCGGCATCTCCCCCTGCGGTCGCACCAACGTGCGCATCAAGGGCTGGCTGGGACGGGCCGACCAGACCACCAAGGTCAAGGGCATGTTCGTCCATCCGCACCAGGTGGCGGCGGTGGTCAAGCGCCATCCGGAAATCGGCAAGGCCCGCCTAGTGGTGGACAATGCCCTCGGCCAGGACCGCATGGTCCTGCACTGCGAGAGCGGGCGGGGCGACGACGTGCTCGGCGACGCGGTGGTCGCCAGCATCCGGGACGTCACCAAGCTGCGCGGCGAAGTCAGATTCGTCAGCCCCGGCGACCTGCCCAACGACGGCAAGGTCATCGAGGACATCCGCACCTACGAATAAATACAAACCCACCCCGACCCCACGGGAAAGCGACGGGGTGGCGTCCGACCGGCGCCACCCCGTTTTATTGTCTTCAATCCCAGCGAGCAAACATGGCCAGCAAGCCCCTGCAAGGTGTCCGCATCCTCGACCTGACCCGCCTTCTGCCCGGCCCGGTGGCCACCCTGCATCTGGCCGACCTGGGGGCCGACGTGATCAAGATCGAAGACCACGGCGCCGGCGATTACGCCCGCACCATGGGCGATGGCCCGGAGGGGGTCAGCGTCTTCTACCGGGTGGTGAACCGCAACAAGCGGGGCCTGCGCCTGGACCTGAAAAATCCCGAAGGGGCGGCCCTGTTCCGGCGCCTGGCGGCGGAGGCCGATGTGGTCATCGAGAGCTTCCGCCCCGGCGTCATGGACAAGCTGGGCGTGGGCTACGAGGCCCTGCGCAGCCTCAATTCGCGCCTGGTGTTCTGCGCCATCACCGGCTACGGCCAGAGCGGTCCCCTGGCCCTGGCGGCGGGCCATGACCTCAACTACATCGGCTACGCCGGCATCCTCGACCAGATCGGCGTGGACGGTGGCCAGCCCGCCATTCCCAACCTGCAGATCGGCGATCTGCTGGGCGGCGCCATGAGTGCCGTGATGGGTATCCTGGCGGCCCTCTTCGATGCCCGGCGCAGCGGCCAGGGGCGTTTCGTGGACGTCTCCATGAGCGATGCGGCCCTGGCCCACAACCTCTTTCCCCTGTTCGCCCTGCAGGGCAGCGGGAGCGTGCCGGAGCGGGGCCGGGACATGCTCAGCGGCGGCGATGCGGGCTACGGCGTCTACGCCACGGCGGATGGCCGCTACATGGCGGTGGCGCCCCTGGAGCGCAAGTTCTGGGACCTCTTCTGCGACACCCTCGGCCAGCCCCGGTGGAAGGCCCGCCATGGCGCCACCGGAGCCGAGGCCAGGGCCATGCGGGCAGAGCTGGAGACCCTTTTCGCCAGCCAGCCCCAGTCCTACTGGACGGAAAAGTTCGCCCGGGTCGATTGCTGCGTCACGCCGGTGCTGACCGTGGCCGAGGCCCTGGCCCATCCCCACTTCCAGGCCCGGGGCATGGGCATCCAGGCTGACGGCATCACCCAGTACGGGCCGCCGGTGCGCCTCTCCGACATGCCGGTCGAGCCGGTGCGGCCGGCGCCGGCTCCCGGGGAGCATGGCCAGGCCATCCTGGCCGAGTTCGGGGTGACGGCGGAGGAATGGCAGCGCCTGCAGAATCTGGGGGTGGTTTGAGGAGATGGCGGCATGACAGGAAATGTCAGGGTGCGGTCAGGCAAAAAGCGGACATAATCCCTATCCTCATCGCAGGTAATATGCGATAAGTTATAGCCATATTGCATGGTTTGATTGGAAAAGGGATAAAAATGACGATCGCCAAACGCCTCGCCCTCCTCATCCTGCTGGCGGTGGCCGGCCTCATCGTGGTCGGCGGTTTCGGCCTGAAAGAGATGGGGGCCATCAATGCCAACCTGGAGTATGCCCACGAGAACTCCATCCCCAGCATCCGCAAGGTGGCCAGCATGGAATCCAATTTCCTGCGCTTGCGCACCCAGATGCTGGTGTTTCTCCTCAGCACGGAAGAGCAGCGGCCGGCGGTGGAGCAGCGCATTGAAGGCGCCAAGAAGGATCTGCTCCAGGCCCTGCAGGATTACGAGAAGCTGATCAGCGACGACAAGGATCGCCAGTACCTGGAAACCAGCAAGGCCCTGGTGAAGGAGTACTACGCCCTGATCGACCCGGCCATCGCCGATACCAAGGCCGGACATGGGGAAAAGGCCAAGAACGGTATGGGCCAGGCCGGCGAGGTGTCCAAGCGCCTGGCAGAGAACGTCGAAGCCCACAGCAAGTACAACGAGCATCTGGCCGAAGAGGAAGTGCGCAAGGCCGGCGAGGCTTATCAAACCGGCAAGGTGATCTCCATCGTGGTGATCCTGCTGTGTACCGCCGGCGTCGCCGGGCTCGGTTTCATGGTCTATCGCCACGTGGACAGCTCCCTCGGCAACATGGTCTCCATGTTCTCCCGCATCGAGAAGGAGCTGGATTTCACCGGCCGCCTGGAGGTCCGCGGCACCGATGAAGTGGCCCAGGCCTCTTCCGCCTTCAACCGCCTGCTGGACCGTTTGCAGGCCAGCTTCCGGGAAATCAGCAACCATACCGATGCGGTGAACAATGCCGCCAACCGGGTGGCCACCGCTTCCCACCAGATGTCCATCGCCTCCGGCCACCAGAGTGAGGCCGCTTCCAGCATGGCCGCCACGGTGGAGGAGATGACCGTCAGCATTACCCATGTGGCTGACCGGGCCGGCGAGGCCAACCAGCTTTCCTCCGCTTCCGGCGCACTGGCCCACAAGGGCGAGGGCATCATCGGTGACACGGTGCAGGGCATCAACGGCATTGCCGAAACCGTACGCAACGCCTCCGAGCAGATCGCCCGCCTGGAACAGCAGAGCGAGCGCATCAACAACGTGGTGGCAGTGATCAAGGAAGTGGCCGACCAGACCAACCTGCTGGCCCTCAACGCCGCCATCGAGGCTGCCCGTGCCGGCGAGCAGGGGCGCGGCTTCGCCGTGGTGGCCGACGAAGTGCGCAAGCTGGCCGAGCGTACCACCCAGTCCACCCAGGAAATCGCCAGCACCATCCTGGAGATGCAGGCGGGCGCCCAGGCTGCCGTCCATGGCATCCACGCCGTGGTGGAAAAGGTGGACGAGGGCGTCTCCCGGGCCGAGCAGGCCAACGAGGCGATCCAGGAAATCGGCGAAGGTTCGCGCAAGACGGTGGACATGGTGGGCGACATTTCCGATGCCATCCGGGAGCAGAGCATGGCCAGCACCGCCATCGCCCAGCAGGTGGAGAAGATTGCCCAGATGTCCGAGGAGAACAGCGCCGCGGCCCAATCCACCTCCGACACCGCCGGCGAACTGGCACACCTGGCCCAGGAAATGCAGCAGGTGGTGGCCCAGTACCGCCTCTAAGCCGGCACTGCTGCGACAAAAAAGGCGCCCGCGGGCGCCTTTTTTCCTGGGTGGCCGCCACGGCGGCCAGGCCGGGGCCTAGCTCCGTTCTGCGACAAAGGCGCCAAAGCGCTGGTCGGCCACCTGGATGTGGTTGATCAGCCACTTGGCCAGGAAGCGGGAAAGATCCAGGCTGGCCGAAGGCTCGCCCACTTCCACCCGCAGTTCCATTTCCCCCACCTGCAGCAGCAGTTCCCGGTGCAGTTCCCGGTGGGCCGGCAGGGCAGGGTAGGCGGCCGCCTCCATCAGGGCCTCCTCGCTGGCGAAGTGGGTGCGGGTGTATTCCAGCAGTTCGGCCACCGCCCGGCGGGCTTCGTTCTGGGCCGTGTCGCCGTCCTGCTCCAGGGCCTGCTGGATGCGGGCGACGATGGCGAACAGCTGCTGGTGCTCCTGGTCCACCTGGGGGATGCCCACGTGGTACTGGGGGCCAAACTGGACAATGGCGTTGTCGCGCATGATCGATTCCCTGAATGTTGTTTGGCGCCATTCTCCCACGGCGGCACCAGCCTTCGGCGTGACCGAATTCACTATGCGGCAAAGGCCAAGGGGTGCTTTCGCCGGCCTCGGTAGAATGGCGCCATGACCACCGCCCTCCTGCTCCTGCCCGATTTCTGCCTGATCCTCCTGGGATTGCTGCTGCGCCGCTACATGCATCTGGGGGATCATTTCTGGGCCGGCATCGAGAAGCTGGTCTATTTCATCCTCTTCCCCGCCCTGCTGGTCAATGCGGTGCTGAAGACCCGCCTGGACCTGGCGGCGGCGGCGCCCCTGCTGGCCACCGCCCTGCTCTCCATGGGCGCGGGCATGGTGCTGAGCTGGGCCGGCCTCAAGTGTTTCCGCCTCAAGCCCCTGGTGCTGGCCTCCCTGTTCCAGTGCGGCTTCCGTTTCAATTCCTACATCGCCCTGGCGGCGGCGGGCCTGCTCTTCGGCACCCCGGGCATCGCCACCATGGGCCTCATCGTCGGCGCCGCCGTGCCCCTGGCCAACCTGTCGGCGGTGTGGATGCTGGCCCGCCACGGCGAGGCCGGTGCCCTGCGGGAGGTGGCCCGCAATCCCCTGATCTGGGCCACCGCCTCCGGCTTCCTGCTCAACCTGGCCGGCTTCGTGCCGCCGGCGCCCCTGCAGATGTTCCTCTCCCGCCTGGGGGACGCCTCCATCGCCCTGGGCCTCCTGGCCGTCGGCGCGGCCTTGCGCCTGCAGGGCCAGGCCGAGGTGCGTTCCGCCTCCTTCTACATCCTGGCGGTGAAGCTCCTGCTGCTGCCCCTGGTGGCCATCTTCGCCGGTCCCCTGCTGGGGCTGTCCGGCCTCTACTACCACGTGGCCATCCTTTTCGCCGCCCTGCCCACGGCCTCCTCGGCCTACATCCTGGCCATGCGCATGGGGGGCGACGGGCAGAGCGTGGCCTGGCTCATCTCCGCCTCCACCCTGGCTTCCATGCTGACCATGCCCCTCTGGATGAGCCGCTTCCTGGGCTGATGCAGCGGCTGGGGTAAAGTGGCAGCTTCTCCACCGGGGTTTGCGCCATGACGACCGTCTTCGATTTTTCCGTCCGCCGTGCCGACGGCAGCCAGCAGTCCCTGGCCGATTACCGGGGGCAGGTGCTGCTCATCGTCAATACGGCCAGCCGTTGCGGCTTCACGCCCCAGTACGCGGGTCTGGAGGCCCTTTACCGGCGTTACCGGGAGCAGGGCCTGACGGTGCTGGCCTTTCCCTGCAACCAGTTCGGTGCCCAGGAACCGGGCAATGCGGAGGAGATCGCCAGCTTCTGTTCCCTCAACTACGACGTCAGCTTTCCCGTCTTCGCCCGTCTCGAGGTCAACGGACCCCAGGCTGATCCGCTCTACCGCTGGCTCAAGCAGGAACAGCCCGGCTGGCTCGGTACCGCCGGGATCAAGTGGAATTTCACCAAGTTCCTGGTGGACCGGCAGGGCCGGGCGGTGGGGCGCTATGGGCCCATGACCAAGCCGGAAGCCCTGGCCCGGGCCATTGAGGACCGGCTGGCGCTGCCGTGAAGCACCTCCTCCTCTGGGTGGCGCTGTGCTGGGGCCTGACAGCCTGCTCACCGCCCCAGCCCTTTCACCATACCGATCTCAGCGGTGCCACCTTCGCCGCCGAGTTCCCGCGCGCCCTGGCGGACCAGGGCGGCCAGTCCCGGCGTCTGGCGGACTTCCGCGGCCGGGTGGTGATCCTCTTCTTCGGCTACACCTCCTGCCCTGATATCTGCCCCACCGCCCTGGCCCGCTTTGCCGCGGTGCGGGAGGCCTTGGGGGAGGAGCGGCAGCGGCTGCAGGTGCTGTTCGTCACCCTGGACCCGGAGCGGGACAGCCCGGCCCGCCTGGGCGAGTACGTCACCTGGTTCGATCCGTCCTTCCTCGGCCTGTGGAGCGACCGGGAAACCCTGGCCCGGACCGTGGCCGAGTTCCGCATCACCGCGGTGCGCCAGGAGGTGGGCGGCGGCCTGGGCTACACCCTGGATCACACGGCCGGCGCCTACGTCTACGATCCCCGGGGACGGCTGCGGCTCCTCATTCCGGATAACGCCCAGGTGCCCGCCGTGGTGGCGGACCTGCACCGGCTGCTGCATGAGGACTGAGCCGGCGCCGGATCGGGCAAAGGATCGGGCAAAGAAAAAGGCCGGCCCGTGACGGGAGCCGGCCTTCTTGCAGTGAGGTGCCGGGCGGTTCAGGCTGCCAGCAGGCCCTTCATCTTCTGCAGGGCCTTGACCTCGATCTGGCGGATGCGCTCGGCGGAAACGCCGAATTCGGCTGCCAGGTCGTGCAGGGTGGCCGGGTTTTCCTCGTCCAGCCAGCGGGCTTCGACGATGCGCCGGCTGCGCTCGTCCAGGCCGGCCAGGGCCTGTTGCAGGCCGTCGCTCTGCAGCCGGTCGTATTCCCGGGCTTCCAGCACCTGGGTCGGCTCGGCGGCGCTGTCGGCCAGGTAGGCGATGGGCGCCACCCGGTTGTCGTCCTCGTCATCCGGCGAGCCGTCCAGGGCCAGGTCGCGGCCACCCATGCGGGTTTCCATTTCCACCACTTCCTCGGCCTTGACCCCCAGCTTGTAGGCGATCTCGTCCACTTCGGCCGGGGTCAGGGTGTCGCTGCTGGCCTTGAGGCTGCGCAGGTTGAAGAACAGCTTGCGCTGGGCCTTGGTGGTGGCCACTTTGACCAGGCGCCAGTTCTTCAGGATGTATTCGTGGATTTCAGCCTTGATCCAGTGCATGGCGAAAGACACCAGACGCACGCCGCGGCTGGGATCGAAGCGCTTCACCGCCTTCATCAGGCCGATGTTGCCTTCCTGGATCAGGTCCGCATGGGGCAGGCCGTAACCCAGGTAGCCCCGGGCGATGGCGATGACCAGACGCAGATGGGAGAGCACCAATTGACGTGCAGCATCCACGTCGTCTTCCTCGCGGAGACGGCGGGCCAGGGCGAATTCCTCAGCCTCGCTCAGCATCGGGAAGCGCCGAGCCGCCTGGATGTAGGCATCCAGGTTGCCTACCGCAGAGGGCAGGCCATGAGACAGGGTCAAAGCTTGGGTCATAGGGTGGGTCCTCCTTGAACTTCTTGTGCACAGTTTAGCACTCACGTCAGTAGAGTGCTAACAGGGCGAAAAGTTCAGCCATCCATTATAAGAATCAAGGTGTTGAGCGTCTTGCCGGCCTGGACCCGGCAAAGAAAAACCCGGCCCCGGGCATGTGCCTGGGGCCGGGTTCCGGTGGACTCGCTGCGGGCGGGCTTACTTGGACTTGGTCAACTGGCCCAGGTCGCGCACGGCGCCCTTGTCGGCGGAGGTGGCCATCAGGGCGTAGGCCTGCAGGGCCTTGGAAACGACGCGGCCCCGTTCTTCCGTGGGCTTCCAGGCCTTGTCGTCCTTGGCGTTTTCCTCGGCGCGGCGCTTTTCCAGCTCGGCATCGGAGACCGCCAGATGGATGCGGCGGCCGGGGATGTCGATCTCGATGGTGTCGCCGGTGCGCACCAGGCCGATGGCGCCGCCCTCGGCCGCTTCCGGGGAAGCGTGGCCGATGGAGAGGCCGGAGGTGCCGCCGGAGAAGCGGCCGTCGGTGAGCAGGGCGCATTCCTTGCCCAGGCCGCGGGACTTCAGGTAGCTGGTGGGGTAGAGCATTTCCTGCATGCCGGGGCCGCCCTTGGGGCCTTCGTAGCGGATCACCACCACGTCGCCGGCCACCACTTCGCCGCCCAGGATGGCGGTGACGGCGGAATCCTGGCTCTCATAGACCTTGGCCTTGCCGGTGAATTTCCAGATGGATTCATCGACGCCGGCGGTCTTGACGATGCAGCCGTCAAGGGCAATGTTGCCGTGCAGGACGGCCAGGCCGCCTTCCTTGCTGTAGGCGTGGGCCACGTTGCGGATGCAGCCGTTGCTGCGGTCCTGGTCCAGCTCGGTATAGCGGCGGTCCTGGCTGAAGGCGGTCTGGGTGGGGATGCCGCCGGGGGCGGCGCGGAAGAATTCCAGGGTGCGCTGGGAGCCGGCGCGCTGCACATCGTAGGTGTCGATGGCTTCGCCCAGGGTGTGGCAGTGCACGGTGGGGGTGTCGCGGTGGATCAGGCCGCCGCGGGAGAGTTCGCCCAGGATGGCCATGATGCCGCCGGCCCGGTGCACGTCCTCAATGTGGTAATCCTGGGTGGCTGGGGCCACCTTGCACAGGCAGGGCACCTTGCGGGAGATGGCGTCGATGTCTGCCATGGTGAAGGTGACACCGGCTTCCTGGGCGGTGGCCAGGAGGTGCAGCACGGTGTTGGTGGAGCCGCCCATGGCCACGTCCAGGGCGAAGGCGTTCTCGAAGGCCTTCTGGTTGGCGATGGAGCGGGGCAACACGGAGGCGTCGTTCTCTTCGTACCAGCGCTGGGCCAGACGCACGATGCGGCGGCCGGCTTCGAGGAAGAGGCCCTTGCGGTCGGCGTGGGTGGCCACCAGGGTGCCGTTGCCGGGCAGGGACAGGCCCAGGGCTTCGGTCAGGCAGTTCATGGAGTTGGCGGTGAACATGCCGGAACAGGAGCCGCAGGTGGGGCAGGCGGAGCGCTCGAACTCCTCGACTTCCGCGTCGGAGCAGTTGCTGTCGCCGGCCTTGATCATGGCGTCGATCAGATCGACGGCGATGGTCTTGCCTTCCCACTTCACCTTGCCGGCTTCCATGGGGCCGCCGGAGACGAAGATGGTGGGGATGTTGACCCGCATGGCGGCCATCAGCATGCCCGGGGTGATCTTGTCGCAGTTGGAGATGCACACCATGGCGTCGGCGCAGTGGGCGTTCACCATGTATTCCACGGAGTCGGCGATCAGGTCGCGGGAGGGCAGGCTGTAGAGCATGCCGTCGTGGCCCATGGCGATGCCGTCGTCGATGGCGATGGTGTTGAACTCCTTGGCGATGCCGCCGGCCGCCTCGATCTCCCGGGCCACCAGCTGGCCCAGGTCCTTCAGGTGCACGTGGCCGGGCACGAACTGGGTGAAGGAATTCACCACGGCAATGATGGGCTTGCCGAAATCGCCGTCCTTCATGCCGGTGGCGCGCCACAGGGCGCGGGCGCCGGCCATGTTGCGGCCGTGGGTGGAGGTGCGGGAACGATAGGCGGGCATAGTCGGGTCTCCAGACAACGTAGGCTGCCCGGAACCGGTCCGGGCGGCTGAAAATCAGGGCCTAAATACTAGCATGTTATGATCAGGCGACCGCTCGTCGAAAAAGGCGGATTTCAATGGTTTCTGCTGCAAAAGATGGAGTTAAAGACCATGCGCATTTCCCGCAAGCTGGTGTTTTCCCTGGTTGCCATGCAGGTCCTGATCACCCTGGTCGGGGTGGTCGGCCTGAATCGTTTTGACCGGCTGGAGCAGTCCCTGGCCGAGATTTCCGATGTCTGGCAGCCCAGCA
This sequence comes from Azospira oryzae, assembly GCF_004217225.1. GTDB lineage: Bacteria > Pseudomonadota > Gammaproteobacteria > Burkholderiales > Rhodocyclaceae > Azospira > Azospira oryzae. The sequence goes on along the minus strand of NZ_SHKM01000002.1, from coordinate 196,252 downwards.
TCCGGGCCGCTTCCGGCATCAATGCCGAGTCCCTGGACTTCCGCAACCGGGAGACCCAGCTGCTGATCGCCCGCAACAGCGCGGAAATCGACGACGCGGTAAAGCGCGGCAACCAGAATCTCGAGGCCTTGCGCAAGTTTGACCAGGCATTCCAGTCCCTGATCCATGGCGACGAAGAAAAAGCCCTCTATGCCGCCTACCGGGAAAAGCTGGAGGCCTACCTGGCGACCCACGAGCGGATGGTGGCCCTGGCCCGGGAAGGGCGGCGGGACGAGAGCATCGCCTATTTCGAGGGCGATTCGCGCAAGGCCATCCGCGCCCTGCGGCCCACCATCGACGCCATCGTGGACTACACCGTGAAGGGCGCCGAAAAGGCCCAGCAGGAGGCCCGCACCATTTCCCGGGTCGGCCAGATGTGGATCATCGGCATCAATCTGGTGGCCCTGGCCCTCGGTGCGGTGCTGGCTTTCTGGCTCTACGGTTCCATCGTCCGGCCCCTGCAGAAAATCCGCGAGGAAGTGCTGGGCATCGAACAGAGCGCCGACTTTACCCGCCAGCTCGACGCCCATGGCCACGATGAAATCGGCGAAACGGCCCAGTCGGTGAACCACCTTACCGCTTCGGTGCGCGCCGCCCTGCAATCCATGCTGGCCGGCATTGCCCAGGTGGCGTCTGCCGCCGACAGCCTGGCCGAGGCCTCGCGCCAGGTCTCCGCCGGCTCCGGCGCCCAGTCCGAGGCGGCATCCTCCATGGCGGCCACGGTGGAACAGCTGACGGTGAGCATCAACCAGGTGGCGGACAACGCCAGCCGGGCCTTCGAGCTGGCCCAGGCCTCCGGCCAGGCCTCCCGGGAAGGGGGCGGCGTCATCGCCAATGCGGTGGACTCCATGGGCGGCATCGCCCGCCGCATCGAGGAGACGGCCGCCGCCATCCGGGAACTGGGCGTGGCCTCCCAGGAAATTTCCGGCATCGTCCAGGTGATCAAGGAGGTGGCAGACCAGACCAATCTGCTGGCCCTCAACGCCGCCATCGAAGCCGCCCGGGCCGGGGAGCAGGGCCGGGGCTTCGCCGTGGTGGCCGACGAAGTGCGCAAGCTGGCCGAGCGCACCGCCCTGGCGACCCAGGACATCGCCGCCAAGATCGCCGCCATCCAGTCCGGCGTGGACCATGCCTCCTCCGGCATGGAGCAGGCCGTGGGCCTGGTGGAACAGGGCGTGACCCTGGCCGACACGGCCGGGGGCGCGGTGACCCGCATCACCGCCGGGGCGGCGGAGGTGGAGCAGGAGGTGAATGCCATCTCCGGCGCCCTGCGGGAGCAGGGGGAGGCCAGCAACCAGATCGCCGGCCACGTGGAGCAGATCGCCCAGATGAGCGAGGAAAACAACCGGGGCGCGGAGAACACCGCCCAGTTGTCCGGCAATCTGGCGGCCCTGGCCCAGGAGATGCGGCAGACGGCGGAACGCTTCAAGGTTTGAGCCGATACTGCTAGGCTTGCGGCCTTACGCCTCGCCTCCCGGTCTTTCCATGCTCATCCATCCCCAGTTCGATCCCATCGCCGTATCCCTCGGCCCCCTGGCCGTGCGCTGGTACGGCCTCATGTACCTGGTGGCCTTCGCCGCCTTCTATTTCCTCGGGCGCCAGCGCATCCGGCGCCGGCCCGACGGCGGCTGGAGTCTGGAACAGCTCGACGACCTGCTCTTCTGGGGCGTCCTCGGCGTGGTCCTGGGCGGGCGCCTGGGCCAGGTGTTGTTCTACGAGCCGGGCTACTACTTCGCCAATCCGGCGGAAATCCTGGCGGTGTGGAAGGGCGGCATGTCCTTCCACGGCGGCTTCCTCGGCGTGCTGGTGGCCATGGCCTGGTGGGGGCGCAAGCACGGCAAGTCCTTCTTCACCGTCACCGACTTCATCGCCCCCCTGGTGCCCTTGGGTCTTGCCGCCGGGCGCATCGGCAATTTCATCAACGGCGAACTGTGGGGCCGGGTGGCCGACGCCAGCCTGCCCTGGGCCATGATCTTCCCCCAGGTGGACAGCCAGCCGCGCCATCCCTCCCAGCTCTACCAGGCCGGGCTGGAAGGGCTGTGCCTGTTCGTCCTGCTGTGGCTCTACTCCACTAGGCCGCGGCCCACGGGCGCCGTCTCCGGCGTCTTCCTCATCGGCTACGGCGCCTTCCGCTTCATCGCCGAATACTTCCGCGAGCCCGATGCCGGCATCTTCGGCCACAGCTACGCCATCAGCATGGGCCAGTGGCTGTCCCTGCCCATGGTCGCCATCGGCGTCTTCATCCTGCTGCGGGCCCGGCGCCAGCCTTGACTTGCCGCGGGGCTTCTCTACCATCGGGGACACCCCCGCCGGAAGAAAAAGGAGAAGCCCCATGGCCACCGCCCCCAGCAAAGCCGCCACCGCCCTGCCGGCCAAGCAGCTGGCCCGCATCCGCGAACAACTGAAGGAATGTGCCGCCAGCCTGGGCGGCGAAGTTTCCGCCCGGGCCCGGGCCGCCCAGCTGGCGGAAACCTACCTCGGTCTGGACGATGGGGGCCGCCATGAATTCCTGCGCCTCATCGCCCTGGAGTTCGGCCCCGATCCCAAGCGCGTCGCTACCGCTCACAGCGCCTACCAGCAGGCCGTCGGCAGCCCCGCCCAGTGGGATGCGGAAGCCGCCTTGCGGGCCGCCATGCGTTCTTCCCGCATCCGCATCCTGACCCAGTTCAATGCCATTCCCCAGGGCGTGAAATTCCTGGTGGACCTGCGGGCCGACCTGCTGCGCTTCCTGGACAAGGACCCGGAACTGAAGGCCCTGGACCGGGAGCTGGAGAACCGCCTCACCTCCTGGTTCGACGTCGGCTTCCTGGAAATTTCCCGCCTCACCTGGCAGGCCCCGGCGGCCCTGCTGGAGAAGCTGATCCAGTACGAAGCGGTGCACGAGATCCGCTCCTGGAAGGACCTGAAGAACCGTCTCGACTCGGACCGGCGCTGCTACGCCTTTTTCCACCCGCGCATGCCGGTGGAGCCCCTCATCTTCGTCGAAGTGGCCCTGGTCAATAAGCTCTCCGACTCGGTGCAACACCTGCTGGACGAGGACGCCCCCACCGCCGACCCGCACCGGGCCGATACCGCCATTTTCTATTCCATCTCCAACACCCAGGTGGGCCTGCGCGGCGTCTCCTTCGGCAACTTCCTGCTGAAGCGGGTGATCGATGACCTCAAGCGTGACTTCCCCCGCCTCAAGACCTTCGCCACCCTTTCACCCCTGCCCACCCTGCGCCTGTGGGCCGACCGCAACCCGGAAGTGTTCGCCGCCTGCTTCGCGCCCGATCTGGCCAAGATCGCCAAGCATGCCGGCATCGAACCCGACGCCGATGCCCTGCGGGCCCTGCTGCCCAAGGGCGAATGGGCTGCAGATGCCCGTCTGGCGAGGCTCATCGAGCCGGGCCTGGTGCGTCTGGCCGCCCGCTACCTGCTCACCGGTAAGTCCGGCGACAAGCCCTTTGATCCGGTGGCCCGCTTCCACCTGGGCAACGGCGCCCGGGTGGAGCGCCTCAACTTCCTCGCCGACACCGCCGCCAAGGGCTTCAAACAGTCCTACGGCATGATGGTGAACTACCTGTACGAACCAGACGACCTGGAAGCCAACGTGGACGCCTTCGTCCGCGAAGGTCGCCTGGCGGCGGTGGCTGCGGTGAGACATGCGGCGAAGGGGTAGGTGAGAAACCCGCTTCCAATGAAGTGCTTGGTTTGTTCAGGTGGCGACAGTCTCGTATGGATTCGACGGGACACCATACTGACGAGGTTTGATTTGAATGACCTGGGATTTAGAGAATCTCAGGTCATTCAGGATTGCTATTTGTCGAACTGGTTTTCCGCAGATGCTCAGGGCAGGAAGTGCTTTCTCCCGCCGGTGCTCAATGTTGTAAACGGTAGTACCCAGTTCATTTCCGGACGACACCGCACTGCAGTTTTGCTCAAGCATTCAGAGCGACTGCCTATGGCTTTTCCTGCAGTTTCTTTCGCTTCATTGGCAGAGCGGAATTGGTTGCTATCACTGTCTGAGCGATCTATTGAGGCAGAGGAATTAATTGAGCTGCCTGATCTTCCTGTTCTTGATGTGATACCAGCGTAACTTGGCTTACCACCGTCGGCTGCCGCTGCCGCCGAGGATGGAGCCCAGCGCCCCGCGATGATTTGCCGGCCATCTGGGAGCCGATGGCGGGGGCAGCGCTATTGGCCATCTCATGCACGCCGCACTCAAGGCTGACGCTGCTCGTTTGAGGGCTGGGGCTGTAGGCCCCGGGGCCCTTACTGCTTCGTGTCAGAATCCCTGGGTATAGGTCAGGCGCCAGATGCGGGGTTCTGCCGGGTGGCTGTGCACATCCCATGTCTTGGCCGCCGCTTCTCCCCGCAGTCGGGACTCGTAGTAGTAGTCGATGTCGCTGGCCTTGCGGTTGAACAGGTTGAGCACTTCCAGGGTCAATTGGCTTTTGGCGGCCAGCTTGTAGCCCACGTTGAGATTGACCATCACCGAGCTGCCGGAACGCACCGAGTTGTTTTCGATCAGGGCCCGGGGGCCCAGGTAGCGCAGGCGCAGGCCGCCGCGCCAGGGGCCCAGGTCGTGCACGGCGACGCCGACAGAGGCTGTGCGTTCTACGGCGCCGGGGACGTGGTTGCCAACGCTACTGTCGTCGCGGAAGCGGGCCTTGGAGAGGGCGATGTCCGCATCCAGGGTCAGCCAGTCCCGGGGCGTCCAGTAGTTGGACCATTCCACGCCTTGGCGGTGGCTGGGGCGGCCGGCTTCGGTGGTGCCGGCGTCGCCGACGAAGAGCAGTTCTGAATCCAGGTCCAGGCGCCACAGGGCGACGCTGGTGTTCCAGCCGGGGGCCGGGGCGCTGCGCCAGCCCATTTCCTGGCCCCGGGATTTGACCAGGGCCGGCACCCGGGACATGGGGTCGCCCGGGTTGGAGGGATCGACGCGGATGGTGGTGCCGCGGGCGTCGTTGCTGTGGAAGCCCTGGCCCCAGTTGTAATAGAACTCCTGGTTGGCGAAGGGGCCGAAAATGAGGGACAGCTTGGGGCTGGTGATGCCGTCGTTTTCCTTGCCGGAATTGGCGGCCAGGCTGGAATCCACCTTGAAGCGGTAGCGGTCGTGGCGCAGGCCGGCGACGCTGCGCAGCCAGTCGGTCCACTGGGCGCCCCACTGGCCGTAGAGGCCCAGGCTGCCCTGGTTCACGCTGTCGCTGCGCACGGTGGACAGGCGCTGGCGGGCGGCGGTGCGGTACAGGCCCACGTTGTCGATGTCGTCCTGGCGGCCCTGCACGCCCCAGGTGAAGTCCCCTTCCTTACCCAGCCACTGCACCGGCTGGCTGCGGCTCCAGCCGAAGCCGCCGTAACGGCGCCGGTCGGCTTGCTCGAACTGGTCACCGTTGACCGGATCGTCCATGGCGTAGGTGAAGTTGGAGAAGAGGTTGAGCCGATAGTCCACCAGATAGGCGTTGGCCCGGGTCTGCACTGCCCCGTCCTGCCGTGCCCACTGGCCGGAGAGGGAGAGGCGCCGGGTGTTGCCGCCGGCGGTGGGGTCCAGGCTGCCGTAGCGGTTCACCAGGCCCTGGTCCACGGCCCGTCGCGCCAGCTGGTCGGTGGAGGTCCAGTCGCCGTCGTAGGCCATGAAGGCCACCGAGTGGCCGTTGTTGCGCGTGCCTTCCGAATAGCGCAGCACGCCGTTGAGGCGCTTGTAGTGCTCCGGCACTTCCCAGGGACCGTCGTTGTGGAACACCTCCACGGCGCCCAGCCAGCGGCCGCCGCCGGCGGTCTCCTTGTCGGCGGCGGTGAGCAGGCGGCGGTAGCCGTTGCTGCCGAGGCCGATGCTGACGTAGTCCTCCGGCAGGGCGCGGCGGTAGTCGATGCGGGCGCTGCCGGCGGAAGAGAAGTCGCCATCCTCGGCGGCGTAGGGGCCCTTCTTGTACTGGATGCGCTCCACCAGCTCGGGGATGAGGAAGTTGAGGTCCAGGTAGCCGTGGCCGTGGGCATGGGTCGGCAGGTTGATGGGCATGCCGTCGATGGCGACGGAGAAGTCGGTGCCGTGGTCCAGGTTGAAGCCGCGCAGGAAGTACTGGTTGGCTTTGCCGTCGCCGGCGTGCTGGGTGACGATGAGGCCGGGCACGGTTTCCAGCACTTCCGCCGGGCGCAGCAGGGGGCGGTTCTCCAGCTGCTTCGCCGTCACCGTGCCGACACTGGCGGCGTCGGCGACGCCGATCAGGTCCTGGGCGCCGGCCTTCACTTCGATCACGTCCAGGGTCGGCATGCCTGCGGCCCCTGCCTGGAGCGGCAATAGCAATGCGGCTCCCGGCAGGGCGCCGGCCAGCAGGGCCGTCCTTATTGCTGCCTGGAGGCGATGGTTTTGGCCAGGTGTGAAGATATTTTTATTTTTCATATCCGGGTGCGAGGACATTGGCAGGTGGTTGGATGACAGCGCAGGATCGGGCGGGCGGTTCAGGCCGGCAGGGGCCGGCGGGCGAGGCGCAGGGCGAGCAGGAAGCTGGCGGCGATGATGCACACCAGGGCGAAGCCGAAGGCTAGTTCCTTGCCGTCGCTCCAGGCTTCCACTGCGGGGGAAAGCATCTTGGCGGCGCCGAAGGCGGCCACCAGCAGGCTGACGGCGGAGACCACCAGGCCCATGACCCGGGAGGCCACCAGGGCCACCGTGTCGGCCCGGGCAATGAGGCGGGAGATCCACAGGCCGTTGATGCCGTCGGTGATGAGCATGCCCAGCATGAAGAGCAGGGAGAGGCCCAGGGCGTGCTCCCAGCCGCCGTGGCGGGTGGCGGTGAAGGCGAAGAGGGCGGCCTGGGACAGGGTGTCGAAGGAGAGGGCGAAGAGGGCGCCGACGGCGGCAACCAGCAGGGGGTGGCCGGCTTCGGTGAGGCGGCCGAGGAAGCGGCCCTTGATGCCGGCGGGGCGCACCATCTCGCCCGGAGCGGCGGCCAGCACGGCCCGCAGGTTCACGGCGCCGAGCAGGGTGAGGAAGGCGATGGAGATGAGGCCGCCCACCCATTCGAACCATTCGGGCACCTGCCACACGTCCGCCAGGGTGCCGACCGCCAGGGCGATGGCGACGACGATGGCGCCGTGGCCGAGGGAAAAGAGGGTGCCGCAGTAGCGCGCCAGGCCCGGGTTGCGCCGGCTGTTGAAGCGGGTGAGGCCGTCGATGGTGGCCAGGTGGTCGGCGTCGAAGCCGTGCTTCATGCCCAGGATCAACACCAGGGAAGCGAGGGCGAGCCAATTGTCGGGCAGGGTATCCACGGGCCGTGAGGGGGCCGCCGGCGGGCGGCAGAAGGTAAGAAAGTATGAAGAATAAACTTTCCGTCACACGATCGGGGTTGACCTGGATCAGAAAGCAGCAGGGAAATCCGGGGCGACGGACTCAATCCGCTCCATGGCCGGCCGGACTGGGGCCATGCAGGTGTACCGGCGGCAGGGCGCCGCCGGGGGCTTCAGGCGGCGGGAAGGTCCCGGGGCAGGGTCAGGCGGAACACGGCGCCGCCTTCGGGATGGTTGCTGGCGACGATGCGGCCGCCGTGGCGTTCGACGATGCCGTAAGAGATGGAAAGGCCCAGGCCCGTGCCTTCCCCCACCGGCTTGGTGGTGAAGAAGGGGTCGAAGAGGTGGCCCAGGGCTTCGTCGGGAATGCCGGGGCCGTTGTCGTGGAAGGTCAGGCGCAGTTCCCTGTCCCCCAGCTCGCCGCTGATCAGCAACTCTCCCCCGGGCTGGGCGGCGGTGGCCTGCAGGGCGTTCTGCACCAGGTTCATCACCACCTGCTGCAACTGCCCCGGGGAGCCCCGCAGGGGCAGCTCCGCCGGCAGCTCAGTGTGCACGGTAAAGCTGGGCGGGGCGCTCTTGGCCACCCAGCGCACCGCCCGCTGCACTACCTCGGCCAGGTTGAAACGTTCCGCCGCCTCCCGGTCCAGGGCGGAGAAGCGCTTGAGGCCGTCCACGATGTCCCGGGTGCGCTCGGCCCCTTCGATCATGCCGTCGATGAGGGGCGACATGTCTTCCAGGATGCGGTCGATGCGCAGTTCGCTGCGCAGCTCCTCCAGTTCCGGGATGCAGTCGCAGCCCCGGTTGTGTACCGCTTCCAGATAGGTTTCCAGGCGCCCGGCGTAGCGCTTCAGGGCCAGTACATTGCCCAGTACGAAGCTGATGGGGTTGTTCAGTTCATGGGCCACCCCGGCCACCAGGCGACCGAGGGAGGCCATCTTTTCCGAGTGCAGCAGCTGCTGCTGGGTGCGCTTCAAGTCCTCGTGGGTCTGCCGCAGTTCCCGGTAGGCCCGGCGCAGTTCCCCCACCGGGCGCCCGGTGACCACCATGCCGATCAGCTTGCCGGTGCCGGAGAGGCGGGGCGTCCAGTTGAAGGAAACGGGCACGGCACCGCCGTCCTCGGCCTGCAGGGGCAGCTCCACGTCCTGGGCGCCGTCGTGGCTCTGGCTGGCGAAGAAGCTGCGGGCCTTGTCCCGGGCCTTGTCGTCGGCGAAGAGGTCGAAGATGGAAGTGCCCTTGAGGGTCGGCTCGTCCCGTCCGGTGTAGCGCTGGAAGGCCGGGTTCACCTCCTCGATGGCGCCGTGGCGGTCGCACACCACCAGGATGTCGGACATGGAGGCGAGGATGCTGGCGATGAAGCGGTGGGACTCCTCCAGGGCGGCGTTGTTCTGCTCCAGGGCCACTTCGTACTGCAGCAGGTCGTTGTAGACCTCGTCCATTTTCTGGATCACCTCGATCCACACCTTCTCGTTCACCCCCTCCAGCAGCTGGGCCGGCTCCGGCAGCAGGCTGCCGTCGAGCAGGGGGCGGGCGGGACGCTTGGCGGTCATGGCGGCGGGACTAGCGGCTGGGCTTCAGGTGCAGGTGGCGATAGCCGTGGCCGTGGGCATGGCTGTGCTTGTGGCTGTGCTGCTTCTGGCTCTCGTCCAGTTCCACGGTGACCAGGTTGAGCTGGCCGTGGCGCACGCCGCGCTCGGCCATGAGGGCCTGGGCGAAGGCCCGCACGTCCTCCGTCGGGCCCTTGAGGATGGTGCTCTCGATGCAGTGCTCGTGGTCCAGGTGGGCGTGCAGGGTGGACACGGTGAGGTCGTGGTGGTCGTGCTGGATGGAAGTGAGGCGCTCCGCCAGTTCTCGCTCGTGGTGGTTGTAGACGTAGGAGAGGTTGGCGACGCAGTGGTCCGATTCCTTGCGCGCCTGGCGCCAGGTTTCCAGCTGGGAGCGGAGGATGTCGCGCACCGCCTCTGAGCGGTTGCTGTAGCCCCGGGCGGCGATGAGGGCGTCGAATTCCCGGGCCAGGTCCTCGTCCAGGGAAATGGTGATGCGTTCCATGCGTTCTCCCTCGCCGGCGGGCGGAAGGCCGCGGAATGCGGCAGGCCGGCGCAATGCCCGCCAGTCTACCAAAAGGCACCGGGCTTCACGGCGGCGCCGGGGTCTTTGCCGCAAAAGAAAAGGCCCGCCGGAGCGGGCCTGGGGATGCGGTGCGCCGCCATGGGCAGCGCCTCGATGCTCAGCCGCGTTGCTGCAGGGCGGCGATGCGCTCCTCGATGGGCGGGTGGCTGGAGAAGAGGCTCATCCAGCCCTTGCCGCCGGCGATGCCGGAGGCCGCCATATTGGCCGGCAGGGGCTCGGGGGACAAGCCACCGAGGCGCTGCAGGGCCGCCATCATGGGGCGCGGGTTGTTGCCCATGAGCCGGGCGGCGCCGGCATCGGCCCGGAATTCCCGCTGGCGGGAGAAGTACATGACGATCATGGAGGCGAGGATGCCGAAGACGATGTCGCACACCACCACCGTCACCATGTAGCCGAGCCCGGGGCCGGAGGATTCCTCGTTGTCCTTGCGCAGGAAGCTGTCCACCAGATAGCCGACCACCCGGGCCAGGAAGAAGACGAAGGTGTTCACCACGCCCTGGATCAGGGTCAGGGTCACCATGTCGCCGTTGGCCACGTGGGCCACCTCGTGGGCCAGCACCGCCTCCACTTCCTCCCTGCTCATGGATTGCAGCAGGCCGGTGGACACGGCCACCAGGGAGTTGTTGCGGCTGGGGCCGGTGGCGAAGGCGTTGGCCTCGCCCTCGTAGATGGCCACTTCCGGCATGGGCAGGCCGGCGTTCTTGGCCAGGCGGGCGACGGTGTCCACCAGCCAGGCTTCGGTGGGGTTGCGCGGCTGCTCGATGACCTGGGCGCCGGTACTCCACTTGGCCATGGGCTTGGACAGCCACAAGGAAATGAAGGAGCCGCCGAAGCCCATCACCGCGGCGAACCCCAGCAGCATGGGCAGGTTGAGGCCGTTGGCGGTGAGGAAGCGGTTGAGGCCCAGCAGGTTGATGACCAGGCCCAGGACCACCATGATGGCCAGGTTGGTGGCAAGGAAGATCAGAACGCGTTTCATGGTATTGCTCCGGTAAAGACTGGATCAGAAGGCAGGTTGCAGATTGAGCTCCGCCTCTTCGGCGGCGGGCAGGCGGCGGGCCAGACGGCCCTGGCGGCGCAGGGGGGCGACGCTGCGCCGCAGGGTCCGGGCCAGGGCCTGGGCAGCCCGGTGGGCGGCGCCGTCGATGGCGGCCCGCAGGTCGCCGGCCACGTCGCTGACCACCAGCGGGGCCTGGCCGTCCACTTCCACCTGGATGCGGCACAGCTTGTCCACGCCGCCGCGGTGGCCGTTGCGGTCCATCAGGCGCACGGTGACGGCGCGGATGCGATGGCGGCTGCGGTCCAGGGCGAAGCCGAGGCGATGGGCGACGTAGCTGCGGATCTCGGCACCGATGTCGATGCGACGGGCGATGATGGTGGGTTGCATGGCGTCCTCCTGTGGCAGAAAGCGAATCGAGAACGCAGCTTAGGGGCTTTCGTCGTCAGGAAAAAGCAGAGAGAATCGAATCATTACTTCGTAAAATACTGAACATGAGCGCCCCCAACACCTCCCCGGCCAGCCTCAACCACCGCCATCTCCATTATTTCTGGGTGGTGGCCAAAGAAGGCGGCATCAGTCGCGCCGCCGAGCGCCTGGGGGTGGCGGTGCAGACCATCAGCGCCCAGCTGAAGGAACTGGAACAGTCCCTCGGTACCACCCTGTTCACCCAGGAGGGGCGGCGCCTGGTGCTGACCGAGGCGGGCCGCACCGCCCTGCATTACGCCGACCAGATTTTCCTCCTCGGCGAGCAGCTGCAGGAGGCCCTGCAGCTCCAGTCTGCCGCCGCCAGCCTGAAGCTGACCGTGGGCATTTCCGACGCCCTGCCCAAGCTCATCGCCTACCGCCTGCTGCAGGCCGCCATCGACCTGCCCCAGCCGGTGCGCCTGGTCTGCCATGAAGGGGAATTCGACGAACTGCTGGCCGACCTGGCCCTGCACAAGCTGGATGTGGTGCTCACCGACCGTCCCGCCGGCAGCCGTCCCAATCTGCGGGTGTACAGCCATCCCCTGGGGGAGTGCCGCATGGGGGTTTTCGCCACGGCGGAGCTGGCGGCGCGCTACGGCCCCGGCTTCCCCGATTCCCTCAACGGCGCCCCCCTCTTGCTGCCGACCCGGGACACGGCCCTGCGCGGCCGCATCGACGCCTGGCTCTCGGCCCGCAACCTGCGGCCCGACGTGGTGGGGGAATTCGAGGACAGCGCCCTGATGATGACCTTCGGCCGTTCCGGCCTGGGCCTCTTCCCGGCCCCGACCCTGCTGGCCGACGCCCTGGAGGAGCAGTTCCGCGCCCGCCCGGTGGGCGGCATGGAGGACGTGCGGGAGCAGTTCTATGCCATCTCCAACGAGCGCAAGATCCGCCACCCGGCGGTGGAGGCCATCCGCCAGGGGGCGGAGAAGCTGCCTTTGGGATAGGGCTGGAAGGCAGGCGGGACGGGGCTGCTAGCCAGCCCCTGCCTGAAATGCCCGTACTTGCTGGATCGCCGGCCGGTGCCTAATGCACCGTGCACACCATGCACGGATCGAAGGAGCGCACCACGTGCTGCACCAGCACCGGCGCCGCTTCGTCCTTGGGGATGGGCAGGCCCACCAGGGCCTGTTCCAGGGGGCCGGGGGTGCCGGCGGCATCCCGGGGAGAGAAGTTCCAGGTGGTGGGGGCGATGATCTGGTAGCCGGCGATGGCGCCGTGCTTCACCGTCAGCCAGTGGCCCAGGCTGCCCCGGGCGGCTTCGGTGAGGCCGACACCGACGGCGGTATCCGGCAGTTCGCCGTGGGCGCAGAAAGGTTCGCCGGGGGCCAGCTGCTGCACCCAGTTTTCCATGGCCGGGATGAGGGCGGCGATTTCCAGCATGCGGGCGACGATGCGGGCGGTGACATTGCCGCCGGCGGATTTTCCTTGCCCGTTACGCACCAGGTCCTGGGCCAGGGGCTGGCCGGCCACCAGCTGCCGTGCCAGGGCGCCCACCTCGGCCACCTGGCCGCCGTAGCGGGGGGCCTTGCACCAGGTGTAGGCATCCTCCTTCTCCAGCAGGGGCCGGGTCTGGCCCTGGGCGGGAGCCTGGGGGGCGTCGCCGGCCAGCCAGGCGTGGCTCAGGTCCTCGACGATACGGGCGGTGTCCAGCTCGGCGCGGCGGCCCTTGGCCCCGTCCCAGACGCCGGCGGGGAAGAGGCTGCCGACGGAGCCCGGATAGGCGCCGACGCTCAGGAAAAGATTGCCGGCCTGGCCCACCCGCTGCAGGCCCAGGTCGTCGGCCAGGGCCAGGAAGCGGGGAAAGTCGGCCTGGCGTCCGGCGGCCCAGGCCCGCAAGGCGTCGGCCGAATCCAGGGCGGCCACGGTTTCCAGGGCGTCGCCGAAGAGGGTGCTTTCCAGCCAGGCGCGGAACTCCCGCAGCACGGCGTAGAGGCGGATCTTCTCCGCCGCCAGCACCGCCCGGGTGGTGCCGCCGGGCTGCAGGGCCATGGTGTGGGGCCATTTGCCGGCCAGGTAGCCCTGCAGGCGCATGAAACCGGCCCGGGCGGGCAGCATCTCCGCCGTGGCCCGTCCCGTCTGGGCCTTGAAGCGGCCTTCGGTCTCGGCGAACCAGGGCTTGGCGGCGTAGGCGGCCCGGGCGAAGTCCGGCATGAAAAAGAGGTAGAAGTGGGTCAGGTGGTCCGCCAGGTTTTCCCCGGCCTGGATCAGGTTGCGGGCGAGGCGGCCGTTGGGCGGCGGGATCAGGCCCATGGCCTCGGCCAGGGCGCTGGCGGCGGCGGCCGACTGGGCCACGGAGCAGATGCCGCAGATGCGCGGCACGATGGCCAGGGCGTCCAGCGGCGCCTTGCCCAGCAGCATAGGCTCGAAGCCGCGGTAGAGGGGGGCGTTCACCCGGGCCGAGTGCACGGCGCCGTCGCTCACCTCCAGGCTCACTTCCAGATCGCCTTCGACCCGGTTGAAGGGACCCAACACCAGCTTGCTCATTTCAACCCCGTCTTGCGGATAGCCGGCATCACCACCGGATGGTCGGCGGCGGCGTTTTCCCGCACCCGTTTCGGGGTGGCCGATTTCGACAGGGCGGCGAGGGCGACGAACCAGGCCTTGGGCATGTCCGAGGGCAGGCCGATGGGAATACCCGCCACCTTCGGCGTTTCCATGAAGGGATGGCCCGGCTCCTCGAAGCCCGGCTCGGTGCAGGAGATGCAGGGGTAGCCGCCGCGCAGGCAGGAGCCGACGCCGTTCCATACCCGGGTGTTGCAGTCGGCATGGGCCTGGGTGCCCTTGCAGCCCAGGTTCTCCATGAGGCAGCCCAGTTCCGAGGGCTTGTGGGCGCTGGCCTTGAATTCGTAGAACTCGTTGCGCGGGCAGCCGTGGTGCACCAGCTGGTCCGAATAGAAACGGGGGCGCTGCAGGGCGTCCAGATCTTTGTTGTCGAGCTGGCCCAGGGCCAGGGCCATGAGGCTGTCCACCACCCAGCCCGGGTGGGTCGGGCAGCCAGCCACGTTCACCACCGGCAGGCCGGCGGCGCTCTGCCACTCGGCGCCCAGGATGCCGCCCTTTTCGTCGCCCTCGAACTGCAGGCCGCAGGCGTCGGTGCTGTTCTCCCCCGCCGCCGGCATGCCGCCGAAGGCGGTGCAGGAGCCGATGGCGAAGACGTGGCGGGCCTGGGTGGCCAGGCGCTGGACCCAGTCCAGCATGGGAATGCCGGTGCCGGCCAGGATGTGGAAACGTCCGCTACCATTGGGCCCCCGCAGCACGGCGCCCTCGACGCAGAGGATGTCCACCGGCACCTTGCCGCTGGCAGCGTCTTCGAGGATGGCCAGGGCCTCGGGGCCGGAAGCTTCGGAGAGGGCCGGGTGGAAGAGCACGCGGATGCCCACGTCCTCCAGCTGCCGCAGCAGGTCCCGGGCGTCGGCGCCGAGCAGGGAGAGGGTGCAGCCGCCGCAACCGCCGGCCTGGAGCCAGAGTAGGTTCATGAAAATCTTTTAGCCACAGAGGACACAGAGAGCACAGAGGGTGTCCTCTGGAATTTGCCGTTCCTCACGCTTGAAGCAAGCGCCGACCGTTGCACAGCCCGGAAAAACTCTGTGCCCTCTGTGCCCTCTGTGGCAACGAATCTAAGCATCACCCCTTCTCCAGCCCGTAGCGCACCAGCTTGTTGCGCAGGCCGACGCGGGAGAGGCCCAGGTCGGCGGCGGCCTTGGATTTGTTCCAGCGGTGGCGGATCAGGGCCTCCTTCACCACCTTGGCCTCCAGCTGCTCCATGCGCTCCTTGAGGCCGCCGGAAAGGTCGGCGAGGAAGGACAGTTCCGCATCCTCATGGACCCCCACCGGGGCCCGCAGCACCCGGGGCGAAAGCAGCTCGGCGCCCAGTTGCTTGCCTTCGCACAGGGCCAGCATGCGCAGGATCTCGTTCTGCAGTTCCCGCACGTTGCCGGGCCAGCGGTAGGCGGCGATACAGGCCAGGGTCTCGGTGGTGAAGCCCTGCACGGTCTTGCCCAGGGCTTTCTGGGAGGCTTCCAGCAGGCGCTGGGCCAGCAGGGGAATGTCCATGGGCCGCTCCCGCAGGGGTGGCACGTGCAGGGTGACGGTGGCCAGGCGGTAGTAGAGATCCTCGCGGAAGCGGCCTTCCCGCACCTCGGCCTCCAGGTCCCGGTTGGTGGCGGCGATGACGCGCACATTGACGCTCACCGGCCGGGGGCTGCCGAGGGGGCGGAACTCGCCCTCCTGCAGCACCCGCAAGAGCTTCACCTGGAAGGCCGGGGAGGTCTCGCCGATTTCGTCGAGGAAGATGGTGCCGCCGTCGGCCTGCTGGAAGAGGCCGATGCGGTCCTCGTAGGCGCCGGTGAAGGCGCCCCGCTTGTAGCCGAACAGTTCCGCTTCCAGCAGCTGGTCCGGCAGGGCGCCGCAGTTCTCCACGACGAAGGCCTGGCGGTCGCGGCGGCTCTGGTAGTGGATGGCCCGGGCCAGCATTTCCTTGCCGGTGCCCGATTCGCCCATGAGCAGCACCGAGAGGTCGTAGGGGGCGATGCGCTGCACCATGTCGCAGACCGGATTCATGGGGCTGCCGGCGCTGCGGGTGAGGCCGTCCAGGCCCAGCTCCCGCTTCACCCGCTCGTACTTCATCTCCACCTTGCTCGCCAGCACCGGCTCGGCGGCGCGCAGTTCCAGGGAGAGGCGCTGGTTGTCCTGCTGCAGGCGCCAGACGTTGGCGGCGCTCTTCAAGGTCAGCAACAGCTGTTCCGGCTGCCAGGGTTTGAGCAGGTACTGGTAGATGCCGGCCTCGTTGATGCCGGCAATGATGTCGCCGGCCTCGGTGTAGCCGGAGAGGACGATGCGCACCACGTCGGGCCAGCGCTGGCGCACCTCGGTGAGGAAAGCGACGCCGGAGGTGCCGGGCATGCGCTGGTCGCACAGAACCACCTGCACGCCACGGCCCGCCTGCTCCCGCTCCATGATGGTCAGGGCCTCGTCGGCGCCGGAGGCGGTGAAGACGCTGAAGTCTTCCTCCAGGGTGCGGCGCAGGGCCTCCTGGGAGCGGACTTCATCGTCCACCACGAGGACGGCGGGCAGGGCGGGGACGTTTTTCATGGCGCTTCAGTTCGTCTCGGGGACGCTCCAGCCCAGGTCCCGGTGCTTCGCCAGATGGCGCGGCGTCCAGGACTGGGGCGACTTGTGCACGAAGTGGTAACGGGCCACATGATAGCTGGGGTCGAAGCCGTAGAAGTTGCGCTGCATGTGGGCCAGCTCCTCGGCGCGCCAGGCGGAAAGCGGCTTCGCGGCCTCGTCGGAGGCCCGCCGGGCGGCCTTCTCGGCCAGGCGTTGGGCCAGGTCCGGCGCGGCGGCCAGCTCGGCGGCGCGGCGCGCCACGTCCACGCGGAAGGCCTGCGGCGTGCCGGCCAGGGCGGCGTCGAGGAAGCCCAGGGCCACGCCCTCGTCGGCGGTCATGGGCAGGCGGTGCTGCATGATGGCCCGGGCCCCGTCCGCGCCGACCCGGGGCGGCAGCAGGTAGGTCCAGAACTCGGAGCCGTAGAGGTTGCCCATGTTCTTGTAGTGGGGGTTGAGGATGACGCCCTGGCGGGCCCACAGCAGATCGGCGGCCCGGGCCAGGAAGCAGCCGCCGGCGCCGGCGTTGCCGCCCAGGGCGGCGATGGTGAGCTTGCCGGTGGCGCGGATGAGGGCCTCGGCCAGGTCGTCCATGGCATTGATGTTGCGCCAGGATTCGTCGGCCGGGGAATCGGCGGCCTCGATCAGGTTGAGGTGGATGCCGTTGGACCAGAAGTCCCGCCCGCCCATCAGCACCAGCACGGACGTCGGCCGTTCCAGGGCGAAGTGGAGGGCAGCCAGCAGGCGCTGGCAGTGGCCGGTGCCCATGGCGCCGTTGTAGAAGTCGAAATGGAGGAAGCCGACGGCGCCGGCTTCCTCATAGCGGATGTCCTGCCAGGTGGCGTGGTCGGCGGCGAACCAGCCGTCCAGGGGCGCTTCCGGGATCTCGGCCAGCCGCTCGGCGAAGGCCGTGGTGGCGGGCAGCTTGAAGGCGTGGGGGTAGGCTTCGCCCCGCTTCACATGGCCCAGCCACAGGGCGCCGTCCGCCGTGGCCCGGCACAGGGCGGTTTCGCGGCGGGCGATGATGGCGCCGGGGGTGCCGCGCAGCCGCGCTTCCGGCCAGGCGTCGTAGAGATGGCAGGGTTCGCCGAAGAGTTCGTCGAGCACGCCGGGAAAGCCGTCGGCGGCGTTGAGCTTGCGCAGCACGGTGGCGGTGTCGTCCCGGGTCCAGTCGATGGCCCGGTCCGTCTGCCGCATCAGGGGGCGCTCCCGGCCTCGGACCGCAGGATCGGCCGGGTCGGGGCGGCGGGGCGTGAAGCCGCCGGCCTGGAAACGCTCGATGGCTTCAAGGGAGGCGCGGCAGGCGGCCTCGGTCACTTCCTGGCGGTACACGCTGGCCTTCTTGCCGCCGCCCAGGGGGAATTCGGCGCTGGCCCAGACCGGGCCGGCATCCATCTCCGCCTCGGCCTGCAGCACGGTGACGCCCCAGGTCTCCTCCCCGTTCTGGATGGCCCAGTCCAGGGCCGAGGGGCCCCGGTCGCCGACGATGCCCGGGTGCACGATCAGGCACAGGTGCTTGGACCACAGCTCCTCGGCGATGGCCCGCTTCAGGAAGGGGGCCAGGATCAGGTCGGGGCGGAAGAGGGCGACGGCCTCGGCGGTGACCGAATCGGCAATGTCGAACTCCACCGACACCTCATGGCCCCGGGCCGTCAGTTCGGCGTGGAGGCGCTGGGTCAGGCTGTTGAAGGTGTGGGTGAGGAGGAGGATGCGCAGGGAAGCCATAGGGCCGCAATTCTAGCGGCCCCGGGGCTTTTTTGACTTGATGTAACGCAATCAGCCGAGGAAGAGGTCCACCCCCAGCATCAGGGCGATGCCGCCGGCCAGGGCGCCGGAGACCTGGGGCAGGCCGCCCCGGCTCTTCAGTTCCGGCAGCATTTCGTGGAAGACCACGAAACCCATGGCGCCGGCGGCGAAGGCCAGGCCCACCGGGTAGAGGGCCGGGTTGTCGCCCAGGACCGTGGCGGCGATCCAGGCCCCCACGGGCTCGGCCAGGCCGGTGGCGGCGCCCAGCAGCACGGCCCGTTGCAGTTTCATGCCGGCAGCGCCCAGGGCCAGGGCCACCAGCAGGCCCTCGGGCACATCCTGCACGGCGATGGCCAGGGCCACCGGCACCACGGCCCCTGCACCGCCGCTGGCGGCGATGCCCACCGCCATGCCTTCGGGGAAGTTGTGCAGGAACAGGGCCAGGGCCAGCAGCAGGCCCCGGGAGGCATGGGTGGCCGGACCATGGACGCCGCTGACGGCGTGGGCGTGGGGCAGGGCCTTGTCCAGGCCCAGCATCAGGCCGACGCCGGCGCCCAGGGCCAGCAGCACGGCCAGGGGCGAGGCATTGCCGAAGACCGGCGCGGCGGCTTCGATGGCGGGAATGAAGAGGGAGACGATGGCGGCGGCCAGCATCACCCCGGCGGCGAAGGCCATCAGCTGGTCTTCCCGGCGGCCGTTGAGCTTGCCGAGGAAAAGCATGGCCACGGCGCCGGCGGCGGTGGCGGCCGCACCGGCCATGCCCCCCAGGAGGGCGCCGATCATGCCGCTGCTTTCCAGGGCATCGAGCAGGGCGGCCACACCGTGGGCCGCCAGGATCACCGTGCCGGCCACGGCGATGGCCAGGCCGGCGCCGCGGCGCCAGGGATGGCGGCTGTGCAGGACATGATCGTCAAGCTGATGGATGAAGGCGGACATGGTGGACTCCCGGTGTTGTTGCTGCCATTTAAGCAAAGCGGGAATGATTGATCCAATGAATTAATTAAAAGACTGCGATAGTCATTGGCAATTACGATTTGGTAAATCGTCATCCTCCTCCCTTAGTCCATGAGGATTTTTTCGCCGTTCCCGAAAAAGTAATTTCCAGCATTTTTAGGGGCTTAGCGGCGGAATTCAGGCGATAAGCATGTCGGTATCACCTTCGTATTATTTTTCAATGAGTTAGCTTTGGTTAGCATGGCTCCAGATTCCCGCCGTCCCGGCCGGGAACGAGCGGTTACTGTCAAAAAATTGACCGCCACCTGGGAGGTTCGCTGTATGCAACGCCACAGTCGTTCTGCTTCATCCGGCTCGCCCGCCGCCCCTGCTGCCCCTGCGTCACCGCGTCGCCCCAGGCGCCGTGCCGCGCCGTTTCTCGCCTCCGTGCGTTTTCTCGACGGCAGCCGCAATGTTTACGAGGTTTCCAACGCCAAGGATGTGGCCGACGCCCGTCGCATGATTCTCGAGGAATTGAGCAACGTGGCCGCCGCCATGATCGTCGTGCGGGACTGACCCCTTCCCGCCTGGTAAAGAAAAAGCCGGCCGGGCCCACAAGGCCCGGCCGGCTTTTTTTGCGTCCGTCTTACTGTCGTTCCGCCGTCAGCAGATGCGCGGCAGCTGTTCCCCGGTGAGCCAGTCCACGATGCGCTTGCCGCCGAAGCCGGTGGTCATCTGCACGAAGTGGTGGGGGTCCTCATGCACGCTGCCGACGATGGCGGCGCCGGTACCCTGGGGATGGGCCTGCAGGGCGGCCAGGGCCTTGTCCTTGTCTTCACCGGCGACGATGGCGATGAGGCGGCCCTCGCAGGCGCAGTAGAGGGGATCGAGGCCGAGGAATTCGCAGGCGGCGGCCACCGCCGGCTGCACCGGGATGCGGGCTTCCTGCAGCATCATGCCGACGCCCGACTGGCGGGCGATTTCATTGAGGGTGGTGCCCAGGCCGCCCCGGGTGGGGTCCCGCAGCACCTTGACCTGGACGCCGCTGGCCAGCAGGTCGGCCACCAGGCCGTGCAGGGCGGCGGTGTCGGAAACGATGGGGGATTCGAAGGCCAGGCTTTCCCGCTGGCTCATGATGGCCATGCCGTGGTCGCCGATGGGGCCGGAGACCAGGATGGCGTCGCCCGCCGCTGCCCGGTTGCCGGAAAGCTCGATGCCGGCGGGCAGCCAGCCGACGCCGGTGGTGCTGATGAAAACCCCGTCGCCCTTGCCCTGCTCCACCACCTTGGTGTCGCCGGTGACCACCGGCACGCCGGCTTCTTTCGCCGCCGCCGCCATGGATTCGACGATGCGCTTGAGGTCCGCCAGGGCGAAGCCCTCTTCCAGGATGAAGCTGGCCGAGAGATAGAGGGGCTTGGCGCCCATCACCGCCACGTCGTTGATGGTGCCGTGCACCGAGAGGCAGCCGATGTCGCCGCCGGGGAAGAAGAGGGGCGACACCACGTGGGCGTCGGTGGCCATCACTAGCCGGCCCGGGCCGTCCGGCAGGGGCATGACCGAGCCGTCGTTTCCCTGGGCCAGGTAGTCGTTGCCCAGCAGGGGGGCGAACAGTTCGTCGATGAGCTGGGCCATGGCCCGGCCGCCGCTGCCGTGGCTCATGTCCACGCGGCCGTGCTTGAGGTCCAGGGGGCGGATGTAGTTCTGTTTCATGGCGGGACTTTCGCTCAGGCCGGCAGTTCGCGGAAACGGCCGTAGGTGTAATGGGCGGCGCAGGCGCCTTCGGAACTGACCATGCAGGAGCCGACCGGGTTTTCCGGGGTGCATACGGTGCCGAACAGCTTGCAGTCCTGGGGACGTTTGACGCCGCGCAGGATGGCGCCGCACTCGCAGGCCTTGTGGTCGGGCACGCTGACGTAGTCCTCGCCGAAGCGCTGTTCCGCATCGAACTCGGCGAAGCCGCCGCGGATGCGCAGGGCCGAATAGGGCACGGTGTGCAGGCCGCGCCACTCGAAGGCGCGGCGCAACTCGAAGACCTCGGCCACCAGATTCTGGGCCTTGAGGTTGCCCTCCCGGCTGACGGCCCGGGAAAACTCGTTTTCCACCTCGGCCCGGCCTTCATTGACCTGGCGCACCAGCATGCGGATGGCCTGCATCACATCCAGGGGCTCGAAGCCGGCGATGACCACTGGCTTGCGGTATTCCTCGGCGAAGAATTCGTAGGGCCGGCTGCCGATGATGGTGGAGACGTGGGCCGGGCCGATGAAGCCGTCCAGGGGCACGGTGCCCAGCTTCCTCACCTCCGGCGATTCCAGGATGTTGCTGATGGCCGAAGGCGTCAGCACGTGGCAGCACAGCACGGAAAAATTCTTCAGGCCCATCGCCTTGGCCTGCTTGATGGCCACGGCGGTGGGCGGGGTGGTGGTCTCGAAGCCGATGGCGAAGAACACCACCTGCTTCTCGGGGTTCTCCTGGGCCAGCTTGAGGGCGTCGGCGCTGGAATAGACCATGCGGATGTCCCCGCCCCGGGCCTTGGCCTTGAGCAGTGAGAGCCCGTCGGAGGCCGGCACCCGCAGGCAGTCGCCGTAGGTGCACAGGATCACGTTGTGCTTGAGGGCCAGGCGGATGGCCTGGTCCACCCGGCCGATGGGCAGCACGCAGACCGGGCAGCCCGGGCCGTGGATCATGCGCACATTGGCCGGCAGCAGGTCGGTGACGCCGTAGCGGGAAATGGCGTGGGTGTGGCCGCCGCAGAATTCCATGAAGTGGTAGCGGCGCTCCGGCCGGGCCTCCTTGGCGATGGCGGCGGCCAGGCCCTGGGCCAGTTCGCCGTCCCGGTATTCGTCGACGTACTTCATGGGGAAAACCTTTTGCCACAGAGGGCACAGAGATCACAGAGGGCGGGGGCCATGGGCGGCATTGGCTGGCGCGGGAACATCAGGCCTGGGCCATGGCGGCGGCGCGGGCTTCGTCGTCCAGCTCGGCGAAGAGGGCCAGGGTCTTGGCCGCCTCTTCCGGGTCCAGCTTGGTCAGGGCGTAGCCCACGTGGATGATGACGTAGTCGCCCACGGCCACGTCTTCCACCAGGGCCAGGGAAACCTCCTTGCGCACGCCCCCCAGGTCGATGCGGGCCTGGTCGTCGGGCAGGAGTTCAACGATTTTTGCGGGGATGGCGAGACACATGGTCAGCGCTCCTTCAAGGGCAGATTCAGGGGGGCGGGAGGCAGGGCGGTGGCGTCGGGCAGCTGGTCCATGGCTTCCTGGACGCTGGCGCAGCGTTGCAGCAGGTCCTGGATGGCCGCCACCGGCTCCGGGTAGAGGCCGGGGAAATCCAGTTCGCCCTGGTAATCCAGGGCGAAGGCCAATTGCTCGCTGGGCGGAGTGAAGCGGGTCTCCACACCGGGCTTGTTGCCCCGGGGGTCGAGGCGGTACCAGCTGTGCCCGGGCAGGTACACGGCGTTGAGGCCGTGCAGGCAGTAACGCTCGCCGCCGGGTTCCAGGGTCAGGCGCTGGTAGCAGAGGGCGGCGGGAAGGCCGTTGGCCCGCAGCAGGGCCGCCAGCAGGTGGCTCTTGGCGTAGCAGTAGCCGGTGCGTTCGGCCAGCACCTGGGGCGCGGCGCAGGTAAGGGGATTGTGGGCATCGGCCCGGTAGTCCCAGCTGTGGCGGATCTGGTCCCGCACGTACTCGAAGCAGCGGCGGGCGGTATCGGTGGGACTGCCGTCGCCGGCGGCCTGCAGTTCGGCGGCCAGGCGGCGAATCTCGGGATGGTCGGCAGCGACGATGGGGCTGGCGGCCAGGTAGGGGGCGAACTGGGGCGGATAGGTCGTCACGTCGTACTCCTAGCGGCCCAGGGACTGCCGGGCCACCCAGGCCTGGCCCAGGGCGATGCCGCCGTCGTTGGGCGGGGCCTGGCGGGCTTCCAGCACGGCCAGCCCTCTGGCCTGCAAGCCCATGCGCAGGTCCCGGGAAAGCAGGTGGTTGAGCAGGCAGCCGCCGCCCAGGGCGAGGGTGGACAGGTTGGCCCGTTCGGCGGCCGCGGCGGCCCAGTGCACCAGGCCGGCGGCCAGGGTGGCGTGGAAGCGGGCGGCGCCCAGGTCGGCGTCATCGCATTCGCCCAGCCAGGCGAGCAGGGGCAGCAGGTCGAGATGGCCGTCGTTGTTGATGTTCCAGCCATCGGTGAGGGGCGCGGCGGGGCCGTGGCGCTCTTCCCAGGCGTGGGCCCGGCCTTCCAATTCCATGGCGGCCTGGGCCTCGAAGCGCTGGCTGGCGCGCAGGCCCAGGAGGCCGGCGGCGGCGTCGAACAGCCGGCCCAGGCTGGAGGTGGGCGGGCAGTTGAGCTGCTTGCGCAGCATCTCGGCGATCATTCCGGCGCCCTGTTGATCAGGATAACGGCGGGCGACGAAGGCCTCGATGTCGCCGTTGCGGCCCAGGGCGTGGAGGGCGGCGGCGGCCAGGCGCCAGGGTTCCCGGGCGGCCCTGTCGCCGCCGGGCAGTTGCAGGGGTAAAAGGCCGCCGAGGCGCTGGCAGTCGGCCCCGTCCACCCGCAGCAGTTCGCCGCCCCACAGGCCGCCGTCTTCACCCAGACCGATGCCGTCCAGGGCCAGGCCGATGACCGGCTTGGGGTAGCGGGTTTCCGCCAGCACGGCGGCGATGTGGGCGTGGTGGTGGGCTACGGCGATGGCCGGAATGCCCCGCTCGGCGGCGAAGGCGGCGGCCAGCCGGGTGGAGGGGAAATCCGGGTGCAGATCGTGGGCGATGACCTGGGGTTCCACGTCCAGGATGTGCAGCAGGTGGGCCACCGTCTCTTCCAGGAAATTCACCGTGGGCACGTTGTCCAGGTCGCCGATGTGCTGGGAGAGATAGGCCTCCCGGCCCTTGACCACGCACAGGGTGTTTTTCAGGTAGGGGCCGAAGGCCAGGACGGCCGGGCCCTCGTCCTTGAGTTTGATGGGGCGCGGCGTCTGGCCCCGGCCCCGGCGTAGGAACTGGACCCCGCCTTCGTCGCAACGGATCACCGAGTCGTCGCTGCGGATGACGATGTCCCGGTCATGGCAGAGGAAGGCGTCGGCCATGCCGGCGAGGCGCTCCACCGCCTCGGCGTTGTCGGTGACCAGGGGCTCGCCTCCCGGGTTGGCGCTGGTCATCACCAGTACCAGATCCTGGGCTTGGGCCAGCCAGGCCAGGCCCTCTGGCTCGCCAGCGGCGGCATGGAAGAGCAGGTAGTGCAGGGGTGCGTAGGGCAGCATCAGGCCCAGCCATTGCAGGCCGGGGGCGACGCCGGGCAATTGGGTGTCGGTGTTGTCCTGCTTGCGCAGCAGGACGATGCTGCGCTCGGGCAGTTCCAGCAGGCCCGCCTCGTCGCCGCCCAGGGCGCAGAGGGCATTGGCCGAGGCCACGTTGGCGGCCATCACGGCGAAGGGCTTTTCCTCCCGGTGCTTGCGCTTTCTCAGTTCGGCCACGGCGGCCCCATTGCGGGCATCGCAGGCCAGGTGGAAGCCGCCGTAGCCCTTGAGGGCGACGATCTTGCCGGCCTGCAGCAGGCGCACCGCCTCCCGCACCGGGTCACCGGCAATGGGCTGGCCGGCGGCGTCGAGCAGCCTGAGTTGGGGGCCGCAGTCGGGGCAGCAGTTGGCCTCGGCGTGGAAGCGCCGGTTGTGGGGATCGGCGTATTCCGCGGTGCAGGCCGGGCACTGGGGGAAGGGCGCCAGGCTGGTGCGGGCCCGGTCGTAGGGCAGCTCCCGGGTGATGGAATAGCGGGGGCCGCAGTGGGTGCAGTGGGTGAAGGCGTAGCGGTGGCGCCGGTCCTGGGGCGAGAACAGTTCTTCCAGGCAGTCGTGGCAGAGGGCGCTGTCGGGGCCGATGGCGGTGCTGGCGTGGCCGCCCCGGCTCTCGACGATGAGAAAGCCGGGCAGGCTGCGCTCGGGCTCGGCCTCCCGCACTTCCACCGCCTCCACCCGGGCCAGTTCCGGCGCCTCGGCCCGCAGCCGGGCGATGAAGCGCTCCACCAGCGGCGCTGGGCCCCGGGCTTCGATATCCACCCCTTCGGCGTCGTTGCGCACCCAGCCGCTAAGGCCCAGCTCAAAGGCCAGGCGATAGACGAAGGGACGATAGCCGACGCCCTGCACCAGGCCGCGGACGCGGACCCGGCGGCAGAGCAGGGGAAGGGTGAGGTCGTTCATGGCAGTGGTGCAACCGGGGCGGCAGAGCCGCCCCGGGGATCAGCGGCGGGCCAGCAGGCCTTCCAGTTCGGCGATGCGGGCTTTCAGGGCGGCGACGTTTTCCTGGCGGGCCGCCTTGGCAGCGGCCAGGCCCTTTTCCACCCAGGCCAGCCACTCGGCGAAGCCTTCGCCGCTGGTGGTGGAAACCCGGATCACTTCCAGGGCCGGATTGACCCGGCGCGCGTATTCCACCGCCTTATCCGCATCGAAAGTCAGGTGGGGCAGCAGGTCCACCTTGGAGAGCAGCATCAGGCGGGCGGCCCGGAACATGTCCGGGTACTTCAGCGGCTTGTCCTCGCCTTCGGTGACGGAGAGGATCACCACCTTGCCGGCCTCGCCCAGGTCGAAGGCGGCGGGGCACACCAGATTGCCCACGTTCTCGATCAGCAGCAGTGAGTCGTCCTGCACCTCCAGCTTTTCCAGGGCGTGGCCCACCATGTGGGCGTCCAGGTGGCAGCCCTTGCCGGTGTTGATCTGCAGGGCGGGGGCGCCGGTGGCGCGGATGCGCTCGGCGTCGAAGCTGGTCTGCTGGTCGCCCTCGATCACGGCCACCGGGTATTTGGCCTTCAGTTCCCCGATGCTGCGGCAGAGCAGGGTGGTCTTGCCGGAGCCGGGGCTGGAAACCAGATTGAGGGCGAACACGCCCTTCTCGGCGAGGGCCTGGCGGTTCTTGGCGGCGTAGGCGTCGTTCTTGGAGAGGATGTCCCGCTCGATCTGCACCATGCGCTTCTGGCTCATGCCCGGGGCGTGGGCGCCGGCGGGGCCGCTGCCGTAGTCGATGCTGCCATCGCCATGATGGTGGTGATGGCCGTGCCCGTGGTCGCCTTGGTCCCCCTCGGCGTGGGCGTGGTGGTGCTCGCCCTCGTGGGTGTGGGGATGGCTGTGGCTGGTGCCGTCGGCGTGGGTATGCACGTGGCCGTGGGCCGGGGCGGCTGGCTGGGGCGTGACGCCCTGGTGCCCGTGATGATGCTCGCCGTCGTGGTGGTGCGGGTGGCTGTGACGGGTGCCGTCGGCGTGCACATGTTCGTGCTGGTGCTCGTCGTGGGCATGGCTGTGGCCGTGACCGTGCTCGTGGCCATGGCTGTGGGCGGTGCCGTCCTCATGCACATGCCAGTGTTCGTGACCATGTTCGTGATCGTGGAGGGCGTCGCCCTCGATGCGGGTTTCGCCGGCGCCGCAGCCGCAGGTGGTACACATTTGCTCGATGCTCCTTCGATTTCCTGAATTCTGTGGTGAGGGCTGGCCCTCAATCGACTTCCAGTTCCCGCACCCGCATTTCCGTGCCGGCCGTGGGCTGTACCGGGTAGCCGCCGCATTCCGGGCAGGGGTCGTACACCTGGGCCAGGGGCACGGTCTTCTGGCAGGAGAGGCACAGCCCCTCGCCGGGGACGCTGACGATTTCCAGCTTGGCGCCGTCGGCCACCGTGCCCTTGCTCACCGCCTCGAAACAGAAGGCCATGGCCTCCGGCTCCACCGAGGAGAGCTGGCCGATTTCGAGGAAGACGGTCTTTACCCGGGCAAAGCCCTGGGGGCCTTGGGCGGCGTCTTCGACGATTTGCAGCACGCCCTCTGCCAGGGACATCTCATGCATGGTGGTGCGTATCCAGGGTGATGCCCACGGCGACGCAGGGGTCCAGGGACAGGGCGATGCAGCGGGCCATGTGCCGGGCGGCTTCCGGGGTCGGGGCGGGCAGGCCGGTGGTGTCTTGGACGAAGGCGCCGGCCGGGTGAAAGTTCCATTCCGTGGGGGCAACAATAACATAGCGCTGCACCGTGCCGGCAGCCAGCGCCACCAGATGCAGCAAGGGCCCCCGGGCCGTTTCCACCCGCGCCAGGCCGATGCCGGGGGCCGGGCTGCAGGCGTCCACCCAGGCCGGGTCCCAATGGCCGTCGAGCAGGGCTTCCAGTTCCAGGCAGCGGGCCTGGAGACGGGCGGCGGCACGGCGGCCGGCCTGCCACAGGGCGGCCACCTCGGGCTGACGGCGGCAGCGGGCGGCGGCGCCGGTTTCCCGGGGCCGGCCGGCCAGGGTCGGGGCCAGGGCATGGGCGGCGAGGCAGTCCCAGTCCCGCTCTCCGGGGAGGGATTGCCACCAGGCGGATGCATCCAGGTGTTCCAGCAGGTCCGTGCCGGGAGCCGCGCACAGCGGCAGTTCCAGGGCATGGGCGGCGAAGCTGCGCCACTGGGGCCGATCGGCGGCGGGCAGGCCCTTGCGCCAGGCCACCAGGGCCTCCTTGCGCGGCGGCAGGCCCAGCAGAGGCGGCCAGTCCAGGCCCAGGCGCCACAGGTGCTCGCCGATCATCTCCCGGCTCAGGCGCTGCCGTTCGGCTCCATCCGGCTCGGCCATCGGGGCGCCGGCGGCGGCGGCCAGGGCCCGGCGGGCGGCGCTGCCCTGGGCGGCGGCACAGAGGGTGAACAGGCGCGGCGCCAGTTCGCCGGCCTCGGCGGCGGGACGGCCCTGCAGCAGGCGGGCGGCCAGGGGGCGGGGGCTGGCGACGCGGGCCGCGGCAATGCCCTGGCCGTCCCATTCCAGGGCCAGTTGAAGCGCGCCGTCGTTTCCCTCGTGCTGGCCCATGCCGGCCTGCCTCCCGCAAAAAAGCCGCTACCCTAGGGGATCGGGGCCGCCGTCGCCTTGATTACCGTCAAGGGGGCGGGAGATAGGGGCGGGCGAGGGCCGTACGGCCCGTCCGGTGTGGCGATGAGGGCCGGCTTCCCGGGGGACGGCGGCGGGGCCGCCGATTGCTCCGGAATCCCCGGCCAATACAGGCGTTGAAGGCCGGCGGCGGATGTTGTCCGGGGACCGCCGCCGTAAGGGTGTATAGGCGAAAGCTATAGGATGTATAGCCAAAAACCATTGAAAAACATTGACTTACGTCAACAAGACCCTACTCACGGGGTGGACAATGGCGGCACAATATTTCCATAACCCGAAGGGAGTGACACATGTTCCAACTCAAGATCACGCCGACCGCCATCGTCCTGGCGGCCACCCTGGGCCTTGCCGGCCTGGCGCAAGCCGCTGGCAACGAGCCCATCCAGCCGATCAAGCCCGCCAAGGTGGCCAACCCGGCCCTGGTGGAACTGGGCAAGAAGCTGTATTTCGACCCCCGGCTGTCCATGTCCGGCTTCATTTCCTGCAATTCCTGCCACAACCTGTCCATGGGCGGCACGGACAACATCAAGACCTCCATCGGCCACAACTGGAACGAAGGTCCCATCAACGCGCCCACCGTGCTTAATTCCAGTCTCAACGTGGCCCAGTTCTGGGACGGCCGTGCGGCCGACCTCAAGGCCCAGGCCGGCGGCCCCATCGCCAACCCGGGTGAAATGGCCTCCAACCACACCCTGGCGGTGGACGTGGTGAAGTCCATTCCCGGCTACGTGGCCGAGTTCAAGAAGGCCTTCGGCTCCGACAAGGTGGATATCGACGGCATCACCAAGGCCATCGCCGCCTTCGAGGAAACCCTGGTGACCCCCAATTCCCGCTTCGACAAGTGGCTGAAGGGCGACCAGAAGGCCCTGAGCAAGAACGAGCTGGAAGGCTACAAGCTGTTCAAGGACAGCGGCTGCGTCGCCTGCCACAACGGTCCGGCCGTGGGCGGCAACTCCTTCCAGAAGATGGGCGTGGTGGAGCCGTACAAGGCTTCCAGCGCCGCCGAAGGCCGGGTCGCCGTGACCGGCAAGGATGCGGACCGCTTCAACTTCAAGGTGCCGACCCTGCGCAACGTGGAAATGACTTACCCCTACTTCCACGACGGCGCCGCCAACACCCTGAAGGAAGCGGTGGACACCATGGGCCGCATCCAGCTGGGCAAGAAGTTCACGGATGAGGAAAACGCCAAGATCGTGGCCTTCCTGAAGACCCTGACCGGCGACCAGCCCAGCTTCAAGCTGCCGATCCTGCCGCCGTCTGCCGACGCCACCCCGCGTCCCCAGCCCTTCGGCAAGAAGTAAGCAGCGCCTCTCGACTTGGAACGGGGGCCGTGGCCCCCGTTTTTTTCTGCACCTAAATGCTTCCGGCTATTGGGAACAGGTGCCGGATAGCCCATAATCCGGGCTGCCGGGAATAATTTGCACCGGTTTTGTTTCCCATCAAAGAGCCGCTACACTCTCGCCTCCATAATCCCGCCCAGATTGCCTGGACGCCCTCATCAATGCTGGAAGCCTCCCAACTGGAATGCGTACGCGGTGACCGTCGCCTGTTCGCCGGGGTGAGCTTTCGCCTGGAAGGCGGCGAATTGCTCAACCTGCAGGGCAAAAACGGCGCCGGCAAGACCAGCCTGCTGCGCATGCTGGTGGGCCTGGCCCAGCCCGTGGCGGGCGAGATCACCTGGCGCGGCGAGCCGATCCGCAAGCTGGCCGAGGATTACCGGGCCGAGCTGTGCTACATGGGCCACCACAACGCCATCAAGGAAGAACTGACGCCCCTGGAGAACCTGCTGGCCTCGGCCCGTCTGGCCGGCGAGCCCCTCTCCGAGGAGCAGGCCCTGGAGGCCCTCTACGCCGTCGGCCTGGCCGGGCGGGAAGACCTGCAGGCCAAATACCTGTCCCAGGGCCAGAAGCGCCGCGTCGCCCTGGCCCGCCTGATCCACGAGCGCCGCGCCCTGTGGGTGCTGGACGAGCCCTTCGTGGCCCTGGACGTGGCCGCCGTGGACATGGTGGCCGGCCTCATCGGCGCCCACCTGCAGCGGGGCGGCCTGGCGGTGATGACGACGCACCAGGCGGTGACCATTCCCGCCGGCAACCTCCGCGAATACCGGCTGGGGGCCTGATGCTCGACCTGCTCTTCGCCGTCATCGCCCGGGACCTGAAGCTGGCCCTGCGCCGCCAGGCCGATCTGGTTTCCGCCCTGTTTTTCTTCATCATCGTCGTCAGCCTCTTTCCCCTGGGGGTCGGCCCCGAGATGGACATGCTGCGCAAGATGGCCCCCGGCGTGCTGTGGGTGGCGGCCCTGCTGGCCACCATGCTGACCCTGCCGCGCCTCTTCGGTGACGACTACCGGGACGGCACCCTGGAACAGCTGGTGCTGGCGCCCCAGCCCCTGCCGGTCACCGTGCTCGGCAAGATGGCCGCCCACTGGCTCACCTCCGGGCTGCCCCTGACTTTGCTGGCGCCGGTTCTCGGCCTACAGTTCGACCTGTCCGCCGACGGCCTCCTGGTGCTGACCCTGGCCCTGCTGGTGGGCACCCCCTCCCTCTCGGCCATCGGCGCCATCGGTGCCGCCCTGACCCTGGGCCTGCGGGGCGGCGGCGTGCTGGTTTCCCTGCTGGTGCTGCCCCTGTATATTCCGGTGCTGATTTTCGGTGCCGGCGCTGTCGATGCAGCCGTTTCCGGCCTGGGCTTCGAAGCCCATCTGTCCCTGCTCGGCGCCTTGCTGGCCGGCAGCCTGTTTTTCGCGCCGTGGGCGACCGCGGCGGCCTTGAAGATATCTCTCGAATGAACAATCGACTGATCAACTGGTTCAAGTTCGCCTCCCCGGCGACCTTCTACCCCCTGGCGGGCAAGATGATCCCCTGGTTCGTCGCCCTCTCCGTCGTCTTCGGCGCGGCCGGCCTCTACCTGGGCATGTTCGTGGCCCCCACGGACTTCCAGCAGGGCGAGGGCTACCGCATCATCTTCATCCACGTGCCCGCCTCCTGGATGAGCATGTTCATCTACCTGGTGATGGCCTTCTGGGCCGCCCTGGGCCTGGCCTTCAACACCCGCCTGTCGGGCATGATGGCCACCGCCCTGGCTCCCACCGGGGCGCTGATGGCCTTCCTCTCCCTGTGGACCGGTGCCCTCTGGGGCAAGCCCATGTGGGGCACCTGGTGGGTGTGGGATGCGCGGCTGACCTCCGAGCTGATCCTGCTCTTCCTCTACATCGGCTTCATCGCCCTGCAGTCCGCCATCGACGACCCGCGCCGGGCCGACAAGGCCGGCGCCGTGCTGGCCCTGGTGGGGGTGGTGAACATCCCCATCATCTATTTCTCCGTGAAGTGGTGGAACACCCTGCACCAGGGCGCTTCCGTCTCCCTCACCAAGTCCCCCTCCATGGCCGCCACCATGCTCTGGGCCATGCTGCTGGTGGCCCTGTGCTTCTGGATGTATTCCATCGCCGTGGCCCTGGGGCGGGCCCGCAACATCATGCTGGAGCGGGAGCGGCACACCGAATGGGTGCGCCAGCTGCTGGCCGGCAAGGAGTCCTGAGATGCACTGGAACAGCGCCTCCGAGTTTTTCGCCATGGGCGGTTACGCCT
The DNA here is from genome assembly GCF_004217225.1 of Azospira oryzae. GTDB lineage: Bacteria > Pseudomonadota > Gammaproteobacteria > Burkholderiales > Rhodocyclaceae > Azospira > Azospira oryzae. The sequence continues at coordinate 165,112 of NZ_SHKM01000002.1, read as the reverse complement.
TTTACGTCTGGGGTTCCTTCGGCGTCACCGCCCTCATCATGGCGGTGGAACCGATCATCGTCGCCCGGCGTCGTAAGAACCTGTTGTCCCGCCTGAAGCGGCAGATCACTGCCGAGAATCTGGCCCAAAGGAGTGAAGAAAGTTGAAAGCCCGTCACAAGCGCATCGCCCTCATCGTCGCCGGTCTGGCGGTTCTCGGCATCGGCACGGCCCTGGTGCTGAACGCCTTCAACAGCAACCTGGTGTTCTTCTTCTCCCCCACCCAGGTCCTGGCCGGTGAGGCGCCCAAGGGCAAGACCTTCCGCATCGGCGGCCTGGTCAAGGAAGGCAGCGTCGAGCGCCTGGCCGACGGCGTCAGCGTCCGCTTTGCCGTGACCGACACCGACCAGACCCTGCCGGTGCAGTACAAGGGCATCCTGCCGGACCTGTTCAAGGAAGGTAAGGGCGTCGTGGCCCAGGGCAAGCTGGATGATGCTGGCCTCTTCGTCGCCACTGAGGTGCTGGCCAAGCACGACGAGAACTACATGCCGCCGGAAGCCCAGAAGGCCGTTGCCGACGCCCATGCCAAGGCCGGCGAGAACAAGGCCGCGGCGGAAGCCGGCGAGAAGAAGGCGGCCGTCGAGGCAGCCGAGAAGGCTGCGGCCAAAACCCTGAAGTATTGAGAGCGACCCCATGATCCCCGAACTCGGGCACTTCGCCCTCATCCTGGCCTTCTGCGTCGCCCTGGTGCAGGGCGTGCTGCCCCTGGTGGGCGCCCATCAGGGCCGTACCCCCTGGGTCCTCGTCGCCCGTCCGGCGGCCATGGCCCAGGCCCTGCTGGTGGCCTTCGCCTTCGGCTGCCTGACCTGGGCCTTCGTGCAGAGCGACTTCTCCGTCGTCTATGTGGCCCAGCATTCCAACACCCTGCTGCCCACCCTGTACAAGTTCTCCGCCGTATGGGGCGGCCACGAAGGCTCCCTGCTGCTGTGGGCCCTGATGCTGTCCCTGTGGACCTTCGCCGTGGCGGCCCTGTCGCGCCAGCTGCCGGAGCCCATGGTGGCCCGGGTGCTGGGCGTCCTCGGCCTGGTGGCGGCCGGCTTCCTGCTCTTCATCCTGGTCACCTCCAACCCCTTCGAGCGCCTGCTGCCGGCAGCCCAGGAAGGCCGCGACCTGAATCCCCTGCTGCAGGACCCGGGCCTGGTCTTCCACCCGCCCATGCTCTACATGGGCTACGTTGGCTTCTCCGTGGCCTACGCCTTCGCCGTCGCCGCCCTCCTTTCCGGCCAGCTGGACGCCGCCTGGGCCCGCTGGTCCCGGCCGTGGACCACCTCCGCCTGGATCTTCCTCACCCTGGGCATCGCCCTCGGCTCCTGGTGGGCCTATTACGAGCTGGGCTGGGGCGGCTGGTGGTTCTGGGACCCGGTGGAAAACGCCTCCTTCATGCCCTGGCTGGTGGGCACCGCCCTGATTCACTCCCTGGCGGTGACCGAAAAGCGCGGCAGCTTCAAGAACTGGACGGTGATGCTGGCCATCGGCGCCTTCTCCCTGTCCCTGCTCGGCACCTTCCTGGTCCGTTCCGGCGTGCTGACCTCGGTGCACGCCTTCGCCACCGACCCGACCCGGGGCATCTTCATCCTCGCCTTCCTGGTGGTGGTGATCGGCTCCAGCCTGGTGCTGTTCGCCTGGCGCGCCCCCAAGGTGGGCCTGGGCGGCCGCTTCAGTCTGGTGTCCCGGGAATCCTTCCTGCTCACCAACAACGTCCTGCTGGTGGTGGGCTGCGGTACCGTCTTCCTCGGCACCCTCTACCCGCTGCTGATCGACGCCCTCAACGCCGGCAAGATTTCCGTCGGCCCGCCCTACTTCAACACCGTCTTCGCGCCCCTGATGGTGCCGGTGCTGTTCCTCATGGGCGTGGCCCCCTTCGCCCGCTGGAAGGAAGCCAGCCTGGCCGAGATCGCCCGCCTGTTGCGCTGGGCCTTCGCCGCCGCCGTGCTGGTGGGCGTGGCCGTGCCCTTCATCTACGGCACCTGGCATACCGCCGTGGCCGTCGGCATCCTGGTGGCCGCCTGGATCACCCTCACCGCTGTGCTCAACTTCCTGCAGCGGGTGCGCGCCACCCGGGGCGACCTTTCCTTCGCTGCCGCCGTCTTCAAGCAGCCCCGCAGCTTCTGGGGCATGCACCTGGCCCACATCGGCGTCGCCGTGTTCGTCGTCGGCGTCACCCTGGTGAAGAACTACGAGGTGGAGAAGGACGTGAAGATGGAGCCGGGCGACAGCGTCCATCTGGTGGGCTACGAATTCCGCTTCATCGGCGTGCATCAGGTGGAAGGTCCCAACTACCTGGCCCTGCGCGGCGAGGTGGAGCTGCTCAAGGACGGTAAGCTGGACAAGGTGCTGCATCCGGAAAAGCGCAACTACGCCTCCTCCGCCATGCCCATGACCGAGGCCGCCATCGACGCCGGCCTGACCCGGGACGTGTACGTCTCCCTGGGTGAGCCCATCAACAAGAGCCAGCCGGAAGGCGCCTGGGCCGTGCGGGTCTACTACAAGCCCTTCGTGGACTGGATCTGGGGCGGCTGCCTGCTGATGTCCCTGGGCGGCCTCATCGCCATCGCCGACCGCCGCTACCGGGTCAAGGCCCGGGCCGCCACGCCAACCGCCGCCGCCTCTTCCGCCGCGGCCTGAACGAGCCTGACACGACCATGAACAAGTTCCTCTGGCCCCTCATCGGTTTCATCGTCCTGGTGGTGCTGCTGGCCATCGGCCTCAACCTCAATCCCCGGGAAGTGCCCTCGCCCCTGGTGGGCAAGCCGGCCCCGGCCTTCGCCCTGCCGCGCCTGGACAACCCGGCCAAGACCTTCTCCCCCGAGGAGATGAAGGGCCAGGTGTGGCTGCTCAACGTCTGGGCCACCTGGTGCCCGTCCTGCGTGCAGGAGCACCCGGTGCTGGTGGAAATGTCCAAGCGCAACTACCTGCCCATCGTCGGCTTCAACTGGAAGGAAGTGCGCGGCGACGGCGCCCTGGACAGCAAGCCCGACACCCCGGAGAAGGAAATGGCCCTGGCCATCCAGCGCTCCGGCAAGCTGCTGGCGGCCAAGGGCAATCCCTACCAGACGGTGATCATGGACCTGGACGGCCGCGTCGCCATCGACTACGGCGTCTATGGCGCTCCCGAGACCTACCTGATCGACAAGGCCGGCGTCATCCGCTTCAAGCACATCGGCCCCATCACCCCCGAGGTGCTGGAAAAGAAAATCCTGCCCCTGGTGGCGGAGCTGAACAAATGAGCCCCTTCAAGCGACTGTTCCTGGCCGCCTGCCTGGCCCTAGCGGCCCTGGCCCCCTTCGCCTCCCTGCAGGCCAAGGAAGCGGCCGACCTGGCTGCCGACCCGGTGGCGGAAAAGCGCCTCATGGAAATTTCCGCCGAGCTGCGCTGCCTGGTCTGCCAGAACCAGACCATTGCCGATTCCAACGCCGACCTGGCCCTGGACCTGCGCCGGGAAATCCGCGGCATGATCCAGCAGGGCAAGAGCGACCGGGAAATCCTCGACTTCATGGTGGCCCGCTACGGCGACTTCGTCCTCTACCGGCCGCCGGTGCAGAACAACACCGCCCTGCTGTGGTTCGGTCCCCTGCTGATCCTGGTGGTCGGCCTGGTGGCCCTGGTGCGCTACCTGCGCCGGCGTAACGTGGCCGCCACGGCCGCTGCCGGCGGCGGCCTTTCCGAGGCCGAGCGCCGCCGCGCCGAAACCCTGCTGCAGGAAGCCGCCGCCTCCGACAAGAAAGATTCCGCCCAATGACCGCCTTTGCCATCGCCGCCGCCGTCCTGGTGGCCCTCGTCGTCCTGTTGTTGCTGCCGCCTCTGCTCAGGGGCCGGGCGGTGAGCCGGGCTGACCGCCGTCAGGCCAACCTGGCCGTGTTCCGCGACCAGGAAGCCGAGCTGGAAAAGGAAAAGGCCGCCGGCACCCTGGGCGAAGCCGACTACCAGCAGGCCCGGGAAGAACTGCAGCGCCGCCTGCTGGAAGAGGTGGACGTGGCCGCCGAGGCGGTCGCGCCGCGCCAGGGGCCGAGCCGCCCCACCGCCATCGTCCTGGCCCTGCTGCTGCCTGCCGCCGCCCTGCTGGGCTACACCCTGCTGGGCAACCCCAAGGCCCTGGACCCGCGCAACCTGCAGGCCCAGCCCCAGGTGACGGCGGAGCAGATCAACGACATGGTGGGCAAGCTGGCCGCCCGCATGAAGGACAATCCGGACGACGAAAAGGGCTGGATCATGCTGGCCCGCTCCTACAAGACCCTGGGCCGCCTGCAGCAGGCCGCCGACGCCTATGCCAAGGGCGGCAAGCTGCTGCAGGAAAACGCCGCCCTGCTCACCGACTACGCCGAAACCCTGGCCAGCCTCAGCGAAGGCCGTTTCGCCGGTAAGCCGACCCAGCTCATCAACCAGGCCCTCAAGCTCAATCCGGAAGAGCCCCAGGCCCTGATCCTGGCGGGCGTCGCCGCCGGCGAGCGGGAGGACTACAAGGCCGCCATCGGCTACTGGGAACGGCTGCTGCCCATGGTGGAACCGGGCTCGGAAGAGGAGACCTCCCTCAAGGAAGCCCTGGCCCGCCTGCGGGAAAAGGCCGAGGCCCAGCCGGGGAAAAAGGCCGCCCGCAAGTAGGCGGCAGGTCTGCAAGGCAGCCGGGGCGCCACTTTCCGGCGCTCCCTGCCGGAGAGGCGCGTCCATCCTGCCTGGGGTGGCAGGTCCTTGTGAAATCCTTGATTTTCCAGTGTTTAAGCAGCGTCTCGGACGGCCCGCACGGGCCGTTCCGCGTTTTTGCGCGGAATTAACCCGCATCAAATATCCGGGCTTTTCGCCTCGGCTAGACTGCTTCCCACGATAGAGAGAAGTCCGGTTCGGGCATTTCAGCCCTGCTGCCGGCCTCAGGGAGAGAAAGCGCATCATGTCCGAGAATCAGAAAACCGGCCTTTGGGCCACCCTCAAGAAGCCCAGCGCCAAGTATTCCTTGTTTGCGCTGATCACCGTCGGCTTCGTCAGCGGCATCATTTTCTGGGGCGGCTTCAACACCGCCATGGAAGCCACCAACACCCTGGAGTTCTGCATCTCCTGCCACGAGATGCGGGACAACGTGTACCAGGAATACAAGCAGACCATCCACTACTCCAACCGCACCGGCGTGCGTGCCGTCTGCTCCGACTGCCACGTGCCGAAGGACTGGGTGCACAAGATGAAGCGGAAGATCCAGGCCAGCCAGGAAGTCTGGGGCAAGCTCACCGGCACCATCGACACCAAGGAAAAGTTCGAGGCCAAGCGCCTGGAACTGGCGACCCACGAGTGGGAGCGGATGAAGAAGAGCGATTCCCGCGAGTGCCGCAACTGCCACAGCTTCGACGGCATGAACACGGACAAGCAGAAGCCCCGCGCCAAGAAGATGCATGAGCTGGCCCAGAAGGACAACAAGACCTGCATCGACTGCCACAAGGGTATTGCCCACCACAAACCCCAGAACATGCCCGAGGACGACGACGAGTAATCTGCGTCGAATCCTACGGCAGGCCGTAACCGGCGGGGCGCAGCAAGGCCCCGCCCCTGAACCAAGCAGCCGGCTCCCCGAGCCCAAATCAAGAATGGAGAGTTACACCATGTTCAAGCAAACCGCCATCGCCTCCGCCGTCGGCCTCATGCTGGCCCTGGGCAGCCAGGCCGCTTTCGCCGCTCCCGACTGGTCCAAGGTCCCCGCCAAGAAGATCACCGTGTTCTACCCGGGCACCTCCGGCATCGAGTGGATCACCAAGGGCACCGACCACAGCGGCGCCAAGGGCATCCGCAAGGGCGAGGCCTGCACCGGCTGCCACGAAGAGGAAATCGCCGACATCGGCAAGAAGGTGGTCTCCGGCGAGAAGCTGGAACCGAACCCGCCCAAGGGCAAGGCCGGCTCCATCCCGGTCAACGTCCAGGCCGCCTACGACAAGGACAACGTGTACTTCCGCTTCTCCTGGAAGCAGCCCGCCAGCGGCGGCGAGAAGCTGGACAAGGACAACGAGGTCAAGCTGACCGTGCTGCTGGCCGGCGACAAGGTGCCCCTGGCCGACCAGGTCGGCTGCTGGCAGAGCTGCCACACCGACGCCCGCACCATGCCCGGCGCCGACGACAAGAAGACCAAGTACGTCAAGGACGGCAATGTGGCCGGCGGCGTCTACTACGATCTGATCCAGTGGAAGAGCGGCAAGGGCGCCAAGCCGGTGGACGGCTACATCGCCGACAAGCGCGTCATGGAAGGCGGCAAGGCCCTGGTGGATGCCAAGGGCGAGAAGAAGGGCGACACCTGGACCGTCACCTTCACCCGCAAGCTCACCGGCGGCGAAGGCGACGTGGCCCTGGCCGAAGGCAAGACCGTGCCCTTCGGCTTCGCCATCCACGACGACCACGCCGGCGGCCGCTTCCACCACGTTTCCTTCGGCTACAGCCTGGGCGTCGGTGCCAAGGCCGACGTGACCGCCGCCAAGCAGTAACGATCTCTCGGGCCGCAAATCTTCGCGAGTTGGCTTTGCGGCCAATTGGGGCGGGGCAGTTGCCCCGCCTTTTTCTTTGCTACTGCCGCGGAGCACGCCGTCTTGAGCCATCCCCCTGCCAACCTGTCCCGGCGCGGCTTTTTCCGCGGCCGCAGCGCCCCGGCGGCGCCCCTGCGGCCGCCCTGGGCCGTGGACGAGGCGGCCTTCCTGCAGCAATGCACCGGCTGCGGCGACTGCATCCGGGTCTGTCCCACCGGCATCCTGACGGCGCTGGCCCCCGGCCAGCCGCCGGTGGTGGATTTCCGCCAGGGGGAATGCACCTTCTGCGGCCAGTGCGCCAGCGCCTGCCGGCCCCGGGCCCTGCGCCGGGAGGATGACCGGCAACCCTGGTCCTACAAGGCCGCCGCCGGCGAGGCCTGTCTTGCCCGGCAGCAGGTGGAGTGCCGCAGCTGCGGCGATTTCTGTCCCGAGGGCGCCCTGCGCTTTCCCGCCCGGGCCGGCGGCCCGGCCCTGCCGGTATTGCTGGAAGACCGCTGCACCGGCTGCGGCGCCTGCCTGGCGCCCTGCCCGACGGCGGCCATCAGCATCGGCCGTCCGGATTAGCCGGCGAAGCGGTCCAGGCGGCGCCGGTCCCGCTTGGTCGGGCGGCCCCGGCTGTCCTGGCCGGGGGAGGGGGCCAGAGCCCGCTGTTCCTGCTCGGTGGCGCGGCGCGCCACGGATTCCGCACTTTCCTCATACAGCAGCCGGGCTTCCGGCGCCGGCCGCCGCTGGCCGTTGACCGCCAGCACCGTCACTTCCCAGCGTTCCTGACCCGTCCCGATGTCGAGGCGGTCGCCGGCCTTGACCTCCCGGGAGGCCTTCACCGTCTGGCCGTTGAGCTTGACCTTGTTGCCCTCCGCCGCGTCCTGGGCCAGGGCCCGGGTCTTGAAGAAGCGGGCGGCCCACAGCCATTTGTCCAGCCGCAGGCGGCCGTCGCGGCTGAGTCCGGGAATGTAGGGCAGGGGGGTGTCGTCGACCATGGGGCGTGGAGAGGCTGAAAGGGTTGGGGTAGAACGCGGCTCGGGGATGCTGGCTGGCGCCAGGCAAGCGGCACCAGCCGCCGGCCGCAGTCTAGCGCGCTCCCCGGTCTATGCCCATCCTGCCGTGGTGCCGGCCGCCCCAGCGGCTGTTGGGGCCAGTTTCCCGTCGGGAGTGGTCGGCATGTGGATGCCTGGCCTGGAATGCCCGTGCTGCTTGCATCTCCGGGATGGCATTCCGAAGAGTGGCGTCCCTTCTGCCTCTCGGAGGGGCGGGGTGTACCCCTGGTGATGGCCTGGGGGCGGCCCCTATTCCCTTACCGGGCGCTTGCCCAGTTTGCGCTGCAGGGTGCGGCGGTGCATTTTCAGGGCCCGGGCGGTGGCGGAGACGTTGCCGCCGTGTTCCGCCAGCACTTTCTGGATGTGTTCCCATTCGAGCCGGTCCACCGACAGGGGCGAGTCGGCCACCGGCGTGGTGGCGTCGCCGGCGGTGCGCTGCAGGGCGGCGACGATCTCGTCGGCGTCCGCCGGCTTGGCCAGGTAGTGGGTGGCGCCCAGCTTGATGGCCTCCACCGCCGTGGCGATGCTGGCGTAGCCGGTGAGCATGACGATGCGGGTGCCCGCCTCCAGGGCGGCCAGCTTTTCGATCAGCACCAGGCCCGAGTCGCCGGGCATCTTCAGGTCCACCACCGCATATTCGGGCGGGTTGGCGCTGGCCAGGGCGTAGGCGCTCTCGGCGCTGTCCGCCGGCGTCACCAGGTAGCCGCGGCGTTCCAGGGCCCGGGTGAGGACCCGGCGGAAGACTTCGTCGTCGTCCACCAGGAGCAGGGTGGGGCAGTCGTTGTCCGGGCCGTCGAGGGCGTCGGTGCTGGCGGGAAGGGTGTCGTTCATGGCCTGTGGCGGTTCAGTGCGGCGAGGGGAAGGGTGATGCGGCAGCAGGCGCCGGAGCCTTCCGGGGCCGGCCGGTTGCACAGTTCGAGGCGGCCCCCGAAGCGTTCCAGGGTGGCCCGGGTGAGGAACAGGCCGATGCCGCTGCCGCCGGCCTGGGTCGGGTCGTCCTTGGTGCTGACGAAGGCCTGGCCCAGGCGCGGGGCCAGGGCCGGGTCCAGGCCCGGGCCCCGGTCGAGGAATTCGATGATGCAGTCCTCGCCCTGGCAGCGGCTGCGCACTTCGACCCCTTCGGGGGAGGCGTCGGCGGCGTTGTCCAGGATGTTGATGAGGGCCTGCTCCAGGCTCGGCTCCGCCTGCACCAGAGGCTCGGCGTCACCATCTGCCGACTGGTAGTCCACCCGCACCCGGGGCCGCAGCACGCGCCAGCCATCGAGCAACTCATTGAGCCACTGGCCGAGGGGCCGGGCGGGGGCGGCTTCCTGCCCTTCCCGGGCGGCGCCGGCGGAGGCCAGGACCTGGGTCAGGGTGCGCTTGCACAGGTCCACCTGTTGCCGCAGCAGGGCCAGGTCTTCTCCCAGGGCCGGGGTCTGGCCGTGTTCAAGCTCCAGTTCCCGCAGCACCACGGCCATGGTGGACAGGGGCGTGCCCAGCTTGTGGGCGGCGCCGGCGGCCAGGGTGCCCAAGGCCAGGATCTGCTCGTGGCGCAGGGCCCGCTCCTGCTCCCGCTGGCGGGCCTCGCCCAGCTCCCGTTCCCGCTCCCGCAGGGTGGCGGCCAGGCGGGAAAGGAAGAAGGCAACGATGAGGGCGCTCACCAGAAAGTTGAACCACATGCCCAGCACGTGCAGGGCAAAGCCGCCGCCGTGGCCGGCGTGTTCCGGGGCGACGCCGCTGGCCCGGGCCAGGATTTCGTCCAGCCGGGCCAGGTCGCCCTGGGGCGGCGGCAGCGGCAGGTTGAAGAACATGAGGAAGGTGTAGGCCCCCAGGGTGATGCCGGCCATGGCCCAGATGTAGCGCCCGGGCAGGGTGGCGGCGGCGATGGTGAGGGGCAGCAGGAACAGGGAGACGAAGGGATTGGCCGAGCCGCCGGCGTAATAGAGCAGCAGGGTCAGTACCAGCACGTCGGGCAGGAGCTGGCAGAAATATTCCCGGTCGCCCACGGGCCGGGCGCGGCCCAGGCGCCACTGGGTGTAGAGATTGAAGAGGCCCAGGCCGATGCTGGCGGCGGCCATGGGCAGGACTTCCAGGGGAATGCGCAGCCATCCGGCGGCCAGCACCAGGACCAGGCCCTGGGCCAGCACTTCGATCCGGCGCAGCATGACCAGCCGGGCCAGGGGCTGGCCGGAGGCGACGGATGGGGTGGCGGGCAGGGAGGGCGTGGCGGCAGGCATCGCCGCCATTCTAGCGCCCGCGGGGCGGTGCGAGGGGATGTGGGGTGCCGCTGCGACATTTTGCCGCGGCACCCGCGGGGGTCAGGGCAGGGGGCTTTCCAGGGCGAACAGCTCGGCCACGGTCTCGCGGCGGCGCACCAGGTGCACCTGGTCCCCGTCCACCATGACCTCGGCGGCCCGGGGGCGGGTGTTGTAGTTGGAGCTCATGGAGAAACCGTAGGCGCCGGCGGACATCACCGCCAGCAGGTCGCCCGGCACCACCGCCAGTTCCCGCCCGTGGCCGAGGAAGTCGCCGGATTCGCAGATGGGGCCGACGATGGAGTAGCTGGCCTTGGCGGCATTGCCCGGAGCCACTTCGACGATGTCGTGGTAGGCATCGTAAAGGGCGGGGCGCATCAGGTCGTTCATGGCCGCATCCACGATGGCGAAGTTCTTTTCCTCGCCCGGCTTCAGGTATTCGATCTTGGTCAGCAGCAGGCCGGCATTGCCCACCAGACGGCGGCCCGGCTCCAGGATGACCTGCAGGCCGCGTCCTTCCAGCTTCTGCAGCAGGGGGGTGAGGTAATCGGCCACCCGGGGCGGCGCTTCGTCCAGGTAACGGATGCCGAGGCCGCCGCCCAGGTCGATGTGGTGTAGGCGGATGCCGGCTGCGGCCAGCTGGTCCACCAGGGCCAGCACCTTGTCCAGGGCTTCGGCAAAGGGGGAAGCGTCGAGCAGCTGGGAGCCGATGTGGCAGTCGATGCCGGTGACCTCGATGCCGGGCAGGCTGGCGGCACGGCGGTAGAGGGCCAGGGCATCCTCGTAGGCGACGCCGAACTTGTTCTGCTTGAGGCCGGTGGAAATATAGGGGTGGGTCTTGGCATCCACATTGGGATTGACCCGCAGGCTCAGGGGGGCCTTCTTGCCCAGGCGCACGGCGACGGCGTTGAGGCGGTCCAGTTCGGGCACGGACTCGACGTTGAAGCAGCGGATGCCCACTTCCAGGGCCCGGGCCATTTCCGCTTCGGTCTTGCCGACGCCGGAGAAGACCACCTTGCCGGCCTCGGCGCCGGCCGCCAGGACCCGTTCCAGTTCGCCGCCGGAAACGATGTCGAAACCGGCGCCAAGGCGGGCGAAGAGGCTGAGAATGCCCAGGTTGGAGTTGGCCTTGACGGCGTAGCAGACCAGGCCGCCGGCACCGGCGGGATGGGCCGCCAGGGCATCGCGGAACTCGCCGTAGGCGGCTTCCAGGGCGGCCCGGGAATAGACGTAGGTGGGCGTGCCGAACCGGGCGGCGATGCTGCTCAGGGCAACGGCTTCGGCGTGCAGGACGCCGTTTTTGCGGGAGAAGAAGGTCATTGCGGCTGTATCTGGGAAGGGGAGGGGGACTGCATGTTAGGATTGGCGCCGGTGTTCGGTGCCGGCCGGGCCTGCCCGTCGGCAGGCGGCGGCAGGACCAGGGAGCCCCTGCTGCCGCAGGCGGTCAGCGTCAGGGCCAGCAGGCCGGCAATCAGATAACGTGGGTGCATGGCTTACGGCTCACTTGGAATTCGGGCGCAAGGAGAGGACCCCAGGAGGCCGCCCTTGTCGTGACCGGTCATGGTAGCACAGGGCCCAAACCCTTGCCTTCACAGCAGAATGGATCGGAAATGGAAGAAAGCGAATTCAACGCCCTGGCGGAAAAAACCCTGGCGGCCATCGAGGCCGGCCTGGAAAACAGCGGGGCCGATGTGGATTTCGAACTGGGTGCCGGCGGCGTGCTCGAAGTGGAGTTTGCCGACGGTTCCAAGATGATCATCAACCGTCATGGCGCCGCCCGGGAAATCTGGGTGGCAGCCCGCTCTGGCGGCTTCCACTTCCGCCCCGACAACGGCAACTGGATCGATACCCGGGACGGGAGCGAACTCTTTGCCAAGCTGGAGCGCCTGCTTGCCGAGCAGGCCGGGGAGCCGGTACCCCTGCGCTGAGCGCCAGGCGGCGTGGCCGCCTGAGAGGGGGCTGTCCCGTCAGAAGGTCAGGACCTTGTCCGCCTCCAGGGTCCATTGGGCCAGTTCCGGCAGGGTGCCGATGGCGGTGCCGGCGATCAGGGGCAGTTCATGCACACCCCGGGCCTGGGCGCAGGTCCGGCACAGCTTCACCGGCACGCCCTGGGCCACCAGGGCCTCGATCATCTCCCGCAGGCCGCCACCGGCGGCCGCATCCACCTGATTGGCCAGACCTGCCACCACCGCATCGGACATGAGAAAGAGGCGCACCGCCGGCCGGGCATCGCTGCCGGCCAGGGTCGTGGCCAGGCGCAGGGCGGAGAGCACCCGCTCGCTGCCGTAGGGCGGGGCGTGCACGATGATGAGTACGTTCTGCATGGCGGCTCCCGCTCAATCCACCGGCTTGCTGCCGTCATCCTTGGGTTCGGGCGGCACTTCGGCGGGTACGTTTTCGCTATAGAAGAACTCCTTGGCGGTGCCGGTCTTGGAGCGTTCGCTCGGCACATCCACGGATACCAGGCCTTCGGGCGCCGGCTGGAAGCTCTCCGGCACGTCCTTTAGGGCCGTGTGCATGTAATTGATCCAGATGGGCAGGGACACCAGGCCGCCGGTCTCGCCGCTGCCCAGCTTCTTCGGCTGGTCGAAACCGACCCAGGCGCAGCCCACCACGGTGGCCTGGTAGCCGCAGAACCAGGCGTCGATGTAGTCGTTGGTGGTGCCGGTCTTGCCGGCCAGGTCGCGGCGCTTGAGCTGCACCGAGGCCTTGGCGGCGGTGCCGAAGATGGCCACGTCGCGCAGCATGGAATCCATCAGGTAGGCATTGCGCGGGTCGATGGCCCGGTTGCCCTCGTCGCCCACCGGCACCGGCTGGGCCTGGGCCAGGATGTTGCCCTTGTCGTCCCGGATGTCCCGCACCACGTAGGGCTGGATGCGGTAGCCGCCATTGGCGAAGACGGCGTAGGCGCTGACCATCTGCCAGGGGGTGACGGAGCCGGCGCCCAGGGCCATGGTCAGGTAGGGCGGGTGCTTCTCGGCGTCGAAACCGAAGCGGGTGGCGTAGTCCTGGGCGTACTGGGTGCCGATGGCCTGCAGCACGCGGATGGAGACCATGTTCTTGGACTTGGCCAGGGCCGTGCGCAGCTTCATCGGGCCTTCATACTTGCCGTCGTAGTTATGCGGCTCCCACGGGGTGCTGCCGGTGGCGCTGGCGGGAATGACGATGGGCGAATCCTGGACGATGGTGGCCGGGGTGTAGCCTTTTTCCAGGGCTGCCGAGTAGATGAAGGGTTTGAAGCTGGAGCCGGGCTGGCGCCAGGCCTGGGTGACGTGGTTGTACTTGTTGCGGCTGAAGTCGAAGCCGCCCACCAGGGCGCGGATGGCGCCGTCCCGGGGGTCGGTGGCGACGAAAGCCGATTCCACTTCCGGCAGCTGGCTGATCTGCCAGTTGCCCTTGTCGTCCTTCTGCAGGCGGATGATGGCGCCCCGCTTCAGGCGCTTGTTGGGGGGCGCCTTGTCATCCAGCATGCGGGCGGCGAACTTGAGGGAGTCGCCGGAGAGCACCACCAGCTCGCCTCCCCGTTTGTAGGCCTTGACGGTCTTGGTGTCGGCCTGCAGCACGATGGCGGCCTGCAGGTCGCCCACGTCATTATGGTCGGAGAGCAGGTCTTCCAGGTCTTCGTCCTGGTCGGTCTGCACTTCCTTCATGTCGGCGTAGGCTTCCGCCCCCCGGTAGCCGTGGCGCCGGTCGTAGTCCATGACCCCCTTGCGCAGGGACTGGTAGGCGGCTTCCTGGTCGGCCTTGAGGATGGTGGTGTACACCCGCAGGCCGCGGGTATAGACGTCGTCGGGGAAGCGTTCGGCGGCGATCTGGCGGGCCATTTCGGCCACGTAGTCGGCGTGCACCGAGAACTCGTTGGCATCCCGCTTCACCACCAAGGTCTGCTTCAGGGCTTCCTCGTGCTGCTTGTCGTCGATGAAATGCAGTTCGTGCATGCGCCGCAATACATATTGCTGGCGCAGGCGGGCCCGCTTGGGATTGACCACCGGGTTGAAGGAAGAGGGGGCCTTGGGCAGGCCGGCCAGCATGGCCGCCTCGGCCACGGTGATGTCGTTGAGGGACTTGCCGAAATAGATCTGGGCGGCGGCGGCAAAGCCGTAGGCCCGTTGGCCCAGATAAATCTGGTTGATGTAGAGCTGGAGAATCTCGTCCTTGCTGAGGTTGTGCTCGATCTTGAAGGAGAGCAGGGCCTCATAGAACTTGCGGGACAGGGTCTTCTCGCTGGAGAGGAAGAAGTTGCGCGCCACCTGCATGGTGATGGTGGAAGCTCCCTGGCGCTTGCCACCGCCGGAAAGGTTGGCCACCGCCGCCCGCAACACCCCCAGGGTGTCCACGCCACCGTGCTGGTAGAAGCGCTCGTCCTCGGCCGCCAGGATGGCGTGCTTCATCACCGGGGGCACGTCCTGGATGCGCACCAGGGCCCGGCGCTCCTCGCCGAATTCGCCGATCAGGGCGCCGTCACTCGAGTAAACACGTAAGGGAATCTTCGGCCGGTAATCGGTGAGGACTTCCAGGGAAGGCAGGTTGGGATAGGCCAGGATCAGCACCATACCCGCCAGGGCGGCACCGATGACGGCGAGTCCGGCGACGATGAAGACGGGATAGAGAATCCAGCGCAGGGCCGGGGGGAGGGAGGGCAGGGCAGGCAAAGGGGCAGACCTGTAACGACGGGAAACGCGGATTATACGCCGGCCCTTTTGCCGGGGTTAATTCGCTTTACATGCTCTATAGTTGCTGCTAGCATCTAAAGTAAATTATCTGTATTGTCCCTAACTATATATATTTAAAGGGACTTTTTTGGGGAGTCCGGTTTGCAGCTCGACCTCTCGATATTCAATCCGAAGGCCAAGCCCTTGATCGGTCTGGACATAAGTTCGTCCGCCGTCAAGATGGTCGAGCTTTCCGGTAATGCCAAGGATGGTTTCCGCGTAGAGCGATATACCATCGAAGTGCTGTCCCGGGACGTCATTGCGGATGGCAATATCGTCAATCTGGAAGCCGCGGCGGAATCCGTCAAGCGGGCGTGGAAACGCATGGGTACTTCCACCCGTCAGGTAGCCATGGCCTTGCCGGCCGCGGCCGTCATCACCAAGAAGATCATCGTTCCGGCCGGACAGCGGGAAGAAGAACTGGAAGTACTCGTCGAATCCGAGGCCAACCAGTACATTCCCTTCGCCCTGGAGGAAGTGAACCTGGACTTCCAGGTTATCGGTCCCGCCCCGTCCTCGCCGGATGAGGTGGAAGTGCTGATTGCCGCCTCCCGCAAGGAAAAGGTGGAAGACCGGGTGGCCGTGGCCGAGGCGGCCGGGCTCAAGGCAGCGGTCATGGACGTGGAGTCCTATGCCGCCCTCGCCGCCTTCGAACTGATCGAGCGCCAGTTGCCGGACCAGGGGAAGAACCAGGTGGTGGCGATTGTGGATATCGGCGCCAACGTCACCAACCTGACGGTGATGCGTAATGGCCAGCAGGTCTATGCCCGGGAGCAGGCCTTCGGTGGCGCCCAGCTGACCCAGGACATCGTCCGCCAGTACGGCATGAGCTTCGAAGAGGCCGATGCAGCCAAACGCAACGGCGGCCTGCCGGAGAACTACGAAGCCGAACTGTTGCGTCCCTTCATGGAAAGCCTGGCACTGGAAGTCTCCCGGGCCCTGCAGTTCTTTTTCACTTCCACCCAGTACAACCAGGTCAATCATCTGGTTCTGGCCGGTGGATGTGCGGCCATTCCCGGGCTGGACGAAGTGGTGGCCACTCGGACCCAGGTCAATTGCCTGGTCGCCAATCCCTTCGCCGGCATGTCCGTCTCGGACCGCGTCCGGCCGCGCAACCTGGTCAATGATGCCTCTTCGCTAATGGTGGCTTGTGGCTTGGCCTTGCGGAGGTTTGAAGAATGATTCGAATAAATCTTCTTCCTCACCGCGAGGAAAAGCGCAAGGCGCGGCGGCAGCAGTTTTATGCTTTGGCGGGGCTAATCTCCGTTTTGGCATGTCTCATTATTTTCCTTGGTTATACCGTGATTGGTGGTTATATCAGCGTTCAGGAAGAAAAAAATGCCTTCCTGAAAAAGGAAATTGCCAGCCTGGACAAGGATATTGATCTGATCAAGGGGTTGCGTGAGAAAACCCAGGCCTTGCTGGCGCGCAAGCAGGTTATCGAGTCCCTGCAGCGCGATCGTGCCGAAGCAGTTCGGCTTCTTTCCGAGTTGGCGATTCAGGTGCCTGAGGGGGTTTATCTGAAGTCGATCAAGCAGGAGGGGGGGCAGGTAACTCTCACCGGCTTGGCCCAGTCCAATGCTCGAGTCTCGACGTTGATGCGTAACGTGGAGGCTTCCCAATGGATGGAGAAGCCCAATCTGATTGAAATCAAGTCGGTAGATGTGGCGCGTCGGCGTTTGAGCGAGTTCAGCATGACCTTGACGTTGACGCGAGAGTCTTCGGATACGGCCAAGGAGAAAAAATGAATAAGCCAAAAATCTCTTTGCCAGCGCTGAACTTTGAAAAAATCGCACAGGATTTTCGTAACCTTAACCCCAATGATATTGGAGCCTGGCCGGCTGTACCAAGGTTTGCCGTGCTGATTGGACTTTTTGTTGGCCTGTTGGTTGCAGGTTACGTGGTCGTCTGGAGTGAGCAGTATGGTGTGCTCGATGGCCGGCGAGAGGAAGAGCTGAAACTCAAGGACGAATATGTCAGCAAAAAGCGCCAGACAATCAACTTGAGCCTTTATGAGCAGCAGCTCAATGAAATTGACCGCTCGTTCGGCGCATTGCTGAAACAACTGCCAAACAAGGCGGAAGTTGAATCCCTTCTTGTGGAAATCAATCAGTCCGGTTTGGGGCGGGGGCTTTCCTTTGAGTTATTCAAGCCTGGTCAGGAGGCGCTTAAGGAA
Source organism: Azospira oryzae (assembly GCF_004217225.1). GTDB lineage: Bacteria > Pseudomonadota > Gammaproteobacteria > Burkholderiales > Rhodocyclaceae > Azospira > Azospira oryzae. Next base: position 148,421 of record NZ_SHKM01000002.1, on the reverse strand, counting down.
TTTTATGCGGAGCTTCCTGTTTCCGTAAAATTGACCGGGAATTACCACGATTTGGGTGCTTTTGCCGAGGATATTGGCAGGTTGCCTCGTATCGTTACGCTCAACAACATCGCAATCGCCCCTCAAAAAGATGGCAGCCTCAGCATGGAGGCTATTGCCAAAACCTTCCGTTATCTGGATGAAGAAGAGGTCGCCAAGCAGAAGAAGGCGGCACAAGAAGCTGCGAAGAAAGCTGCGGGAGGCAAAAAATGAGTAACCGTCGTCTGGCGATCGGTGCAAGTGTGCTCGTTTTGGCTCTTGGCGGATGCGGGGATGGTGAGCACGAGGACTTGAAGCAGTGGATGCAAGAATCCACCAAGGATTTGAAAGGGCGAGTGGCCCCTCTTCCTGAGATGAAGCCTTATGAAGCCGTTGCTTACGATGCCGCCGGCAATATTGATCCATTCAAGGCAGCCAAGCTGAACCCGGCCAACAAAGCGGGCGGAGGCGGGCTGCTGCCGGACTTCAATCGCCCGAAGGAGGCCTTGGAAGCTTATCCGCTTGAATCGCTGAAGTATGTGGGCTTCCTCTATCGGGGAAAGCTGGCAAATGGGATTGTTCTGGCTGACAGTTCGCTGCACCAGGTAAAGATCGGGAATTACATGGGCCAGAACTTTGGGATCATTACCAATATTGATGAAACGCAGATTGTTTTGCGTGAGTTGGTTCAGGAAAGTTCTGGTGATTGGGTGGAGCGTGTCAGCTCGCTACAACTCCAGGAAACGGGGGACGGAAAATGAAGTTTTATAAACAGATCCTGAAGGTTGCATCCCTGCTGGGATTGCTATCCTTCTCCGCCTATGGGGTGGCTCAATCCAACGCGATTGAAGCGATTAATGTAGCAACCCAGGGCGACTCCGTAACGCTCAAGGTGTCTTTAAAAAATCCGCTGGCTGCTATCCCTGCCAGTTTCAGCGTTGCCAGCCCGGCGCGCGTGGCTTTGGATTTCCCGGATACGGAAAACAGCCTCGGTAAAAATGCCGAGCAGTTGTCCAGCGGCGGTATTCGTGGCTATAACGTTGTTCAGTCCGATAAGCGGACCCGGTTGGTTCTGAACCTGAATCAGCCCATGGCCTACGAAACGCGCCTAGAGGGCAATCAGGTTTACGTCACGCTGACGAAGGTGACCGGGGCGATTGTGGCTGACAACAAGGTCAGTCAGTTTGCCGAGTCAAAATACGCGGCGACTACCCACGCGATCCGCTCGATTAATTTTAGGAGAGGGGCGGGCGGGGAAGGGCGGGTGGTCATTGATCTCAGTGATGCCAATGTTGGCGTGGATGTGCGCCAGCAAGGGGAGCAGGTAATTGTCGAGTTCCAGAAGGCAACTCTGCCGCCACACATGGCCCAGAAGATCGATGTGACCGATTTTTCCACGCCTGTAACCAGTGTCACGGCAATGCCGCAGGCCGGCAATGCTCGGGTTGCAATTTCGGCGAAGGGGCTCTGGGAACATCAGGCCTACCAGGCTGAAAATCAGTTTGTCATTGAGGTTAAGGCCGTTTCTGAAGATCCGAACAAACTGGCCCGTTCCGGCGGCCCGCATGAGTATGGTGGTGACAAGATATCCCTCAATATCCAGAACACCCCGGTAAAACAGTTGCTGCAGACGCTGGGTGAGGAATTTGGCTACAACGTCGTGATGTCGGATACCGTGTCCGGCTCGATCAGCCTGCGCCTGCAAAATGTTCCGTGGGATCAGGCGTTTGACCTGATTCTGGAACGAGGTGGATTGGATAAGCGTCGGCGGGGAACTGTTCTGCTCATTGCCCCGAAAGATGAGTTGTTGAAGAAGGAAGAGCTGGAACTTCAGGCCAAGCAGCAGATCAGTGATGTTGAGCCGTTGAAGACAGAAACCTTTCAATTGAACTATCAACGGGCAGAGGCTTTCCATAAGGTCCTGACCGATGAAAAGCAACGGATTCTATCCAAGCGCGGTAGCGCGGTGATGGACCCAAGAACCAATACTTTGTTCATTCAGGACACTCCCACCCGGCTTGAGGAACTGCGCAAAATCATTGCGAAAACCGACGTGCCGGTACGGCAGGTTTTGATCGAGGCCCGAATCGTCGAGGCGACAGACAACTTCAGTAAGAACCTCGGCGTTCGACTTGGTTTTAATGACATCAGCAATCCAGTCAATGGAACGGGGCGTCTGCAAAGTCGGATTGGCGGCAGCATGCTGGATCAGGCGCGGGAGACCTATCAGAACGTAATTAGCCGTACCATTGATGCCTCGACAGGTATCGAAACCATTACCCGGCCTGCGAAGGTGATGCTGGATAATTCGGCCACCTACAATAATTCTGCGACTAGCGTTAACTTGCCTGCTAGTGCAATCAAGGGTTCCCAAGCCGGAGCTTTCTCGCTGGTCCTTTTCAATCCCAGTGCTACCCGCTTCCTCAACTTGGAACTGTCGGCCTTGGAAGTGGATGGCAAAGGGAAGGTGGTTTCCAGCCCTCGTGTCATGACCTCGGATCAGGCAGAGGCCATCATTGAGCAGGGTATTGAAATTCCCTACCAGCAGGCTACCAGTTCCGGGGCCACCGCCGTGATGTTCAAGAAGGCGAATCTGTCCCTGAAGGTGAAGCCCCAGATTACGCCTGATGGCCGGGTCATCATGTCTCTGGATATCAACAAGGATGTTCCCGATACCACCATTGCCAGCAATGTGATCGCCATCAAGACCAAACACATCAAGACGGACATCCTGGTGGAGAACGGCGGTACCGTAGTAATTGGCGGTATCTACGAGGAAACCGAGAATCAGGCCACCAGCCGTATCCCGTTCCTGGGTGACCTGCCTTATGTCGGCTTCCTGTTCCGCAATACCCGGACGGATCGAGACAAGGTGGAGCTGCTCATTTTCATTACGCCGAAAATTGTCTCTGGCGACCTGGCTTTGCGTTAAAGCTCGTCGGCGGCCGTCTGGTGATGGCCGCCGCTTCGGGGTGCGCTGAAATGGCAACCTGCTGGGCAGGGGAGTGCTGAGTGGACGAGCAAAAGAAAATGGCCCGCAATGCGGGCCATTTTCTTTGGTGTTTGGTGGTGATGGGCAGAATCGAACTGCCGACCTATGGGTTATGAATCCATCGCTCTAACCGTCTGAGCTACATCACCATATTGTTTGGCGGCCGCGTGCGACCCCAATCCAAGGTGCGCGATTCTATCTTTCAGGGCGCTCCAGGTCAACTATCCAGCGTCGTGTCGCTTGGGGGGCGTTTGGATTCCGGCCTGACAAGGCGGGTGGTTTTCGTGCTGTATAATAATCCGATGAATTTACGAAGATTTCTGTTGCTCTTGTCGTTGCTGTCCGCCATGGCGGTGCAGGCGCAGGGTGAAATCATGCGAGCCATTCCTGATGGGGCGTCGTTTGGCGAACTCAAGGGAGTGAGCAATGGTCAGATTGCCATTGGCGCTTATCTGTATCGGCTGGCGCCAGGGGCGCAGATTCGCGGAACAGACAATCTGATCCGGATGCCCGATGTACTGGCATCCGTTAGCGGTGGGGTGCCCGTGCGGTATCAGGTGGATGTAAATGGCGATGTGATCCGCGTTTGGATCCTGTCTGCGGCTGAATATGCGAACCTGAATCCCCGGAAAATTCCGGCCCAACCGCTGCCATTGCCCACTTTGCCTACCATGGGCACTGCCGGCACTGCGGCAGCCTCCTCCAACTGATGCAGCTTCCGGCCATTCCGGCCTTCATCACCTATACGTAGCGATCCCGTGTCCAAAAAGCTTTACATCAAAACCTTCGGCTGCCAGATGAACGAGTACGACTCGGACAAGATGGCCGATGTGCTTAACCAGTCCGAACCCCTGGAAAAGACCGACAACCCCGAAGAGGCGGACATCATTCTCTTCAATACCTGTTCCGTGCGTGAAAAGGCTCAGGAGAAGGTTTTCCACGACCTGGGCCGGGTCAAGCACCTGAAGAAGCTCAATCCCAATCTGGTGATCGGCGTTGGTGGCTGTGTCGCCAGCCAGGAAGGTGCCGCCATTGTGGCCCGGGCGCCTTATGTGGACGTGGTCTTCGGTCCCCAGACCCTGCACCGCCTGCCCCAGCTGATTGCCGAGCGGAAGAGCCAGGGCAAGGCGGCGGTGGATGTTTCCTTTCCGGAAATCGAGAAATTCGATGCGCTGCCCCCGGCCAAGGTGGAGGGGGCCACCGCCTTCGTTTCCATCATGGAGGGCTGTTCCAAGTTCTGCACCTTCTGCATCGTCCCCTATACCCGGGGCGCTGAGGTGTCCCGCCCCTTTGAGGACATCCTCACCGAAGTGGCCGGCCTGGCCCAGCAAGGGGTGAAGGAAGTGACCCTGCTGGGACAGAACGTCAATGCCTACCGAGGCGAGTTTGGCGGCGAGGTCGCCGACCTGGCCATGCTCATCGAGTACATCGCCGAGATGCCCGGCATCGAACGCATCCGCTACACCACTTCGCACCCGCGGGAAATGACCCAGCGCCTGATCGACACCTACGCCAAGGTGCCCAAGCTGGTCTCCCATCTGCACCTGCCAGTGCAGGCCGGCGCCGACCGGGTGCTGGCGGTGATGAAGCGCGGTTATACCGCCATCGAATACAAGAGCATCATCCGCAAGCTGCGGGTGGCGCGGCCCGACATTTCCCTCAGCTCCGACTTCATCGTCGGCTTCCCCGGTGAGACCGAGGAGGATTTCGAGAAGACCATGAAACTGATCGAGGACGTGGGCTTCGACACTTCCTTCAGTTTCGTCTACAGCCCCCGCCCCGGGACCCCGGCGGTGGAACTGGAAGATGACACGCCCCAGGATGTGAAGCTGGCCCGCCTCGCTCGTCTGCAAAAGCGCATCGAGGAGCAGGCCATGGCCATTTCCCAGGCCATGGTCGGCACGGTGCAGCGGGTGCTGGTGGAAGGTACCTCGAAGAAGGATGCCAGCGAGCTGGCCGGCCGCACGGACAACAACCGGGTGGTCAATTTCGTCGGCAATCCCCGCCTCATCAACCACTTCGTGGACGTCACCATCACTTCGGCCCTGCCCCATTCCCTGCGGGGTGAGATCGTCACCCGGGAAGGCGTGGCCGCCTGATGGGTGCGAGCAAAACCCGGCCCTTGGAGCTGTTCCTGTCCCCGGTGGACAACCAGTACCTGGCCAACCTGTGCGGCGCCCTGGACGAGAACCTGCGGCAGATCGAGACGGCCCTGGATGTGACCATCACCCGCCGCGGCGAGCGTTTCACCTTCCACGGTTCCGTCGCCCAGGCCCGCCGTGCCTCCGACGCCATCAGCCGCTTCTACGCCAAGGCCAGGGAGCCCCTGTCGGTGGACGACATCCAGCTGGGGCTTATCGAACTGCTGAACCAGCCGGCCCGGGCCGGTTCCGCCGGCATCGACCCCACCTCGCCGGCCCTGATCACGCGCAAGAGCGAACTGCACGGCCGCACGCCGCGCCAGATCGAATACCTGAAGCACATCCAGGATCACGACATCACCTTCGGCATCGGCCCCGCCGGCACCGGCAAGACCTATCTGGCCGTGGCCAGCGCCGTGGATGCCTTCGAGCGGGACCAGGTGGAGCGTATCGTCCTCACCCGGCCGGCAGTGGAGGCCGGTGAGCGCCTCGGCTTCCTGCCCGGCGACCTGGCCCAGAAGGTGGATCCCTACCTGCGTCCCCTCTACGATGCCCTCTACGACCTGATGGGCTTCGACAAGGTGACCAAGCTCTACGAAAAGGGCGCCATCGAGATCGCCCCCCTGGCCTTCATGCGCGGGCGTACCCTCAACCACGCCTTCATCATCCTCGATGAGGCCCAGAACACCACGCCGGAACAGATGAAGATGTTCCTCACCCGCATCGGCATCGGCGCCAAGGCCGTGGTCACCGGCGATCTGACCCAGGTGGACCTGCCCCGGGGCCACCAGAGCGGTCTCCGTGAAGCGGCCCAGATCCTGCGCGAAGTGCGGGGCATCGCCTTCACCGAATTCCTCAAGGAAGACGTGGTGCGCCACCCCCTGGTGGCCCGTATCGTCTCCGCCTACGAAGAACACGGACGCAAGCCATGAACCAGCCCAGCCGCCGCCTCAACCTCTCGGTGCAATACGCCTGTAACCGGGAAGGCCTACCCTGCCGCGACGATTTCCGCGCCTGGGCCCGCGCCGCCCTCAACGTGGACGGCATGAAGGGTGGCCAGGTCACCATCCGCCTGGTGGAAGCCGACGAAGGCCAGGAGCTGAACCGGGACTACCGGGGCAAGGACTACGCCACCAACGTCCTCTCCTTCCCCTACGAATACGAGCCCGTCGTCATGGGCGACCTGGTCATCTGCCATGCCGTGGTGGCCCGGGAAGCGGCCGAGCAGGGCAAGCCCCTGGCGGCTCACTACGCCCACCTGGTGGTGCATGGTATGCTGCACCTGCAAGGTTACGACCACGAAGAAGAAGCGGCGGCCGAGCACATGGAGGCCCGGGAACGCGACATCCTGGCCGGCCTCGGCTACCCCGATCCCTACGCCGCCTGAGCGGCACCGGTGGGGCGCCCAGGTTCCCCATCCCCAATTTCCGTTGCCCAACCCCGCCCATGGACCCTTCCCCTAGTTCGCCCAAACCGACTCTGCTCGAACGTCTTTCCTCCCTCCTCCTGCGCGAGCCCGAGGATCGGGAGCAACTCCTCGCCCTGCTGCATTCCGCCTTCGAGCGCGACCTGCTCGACGCCGACGCCCTGACCATCATCGAAGGGGCCATGGCCGCCTCCGAAACCTCCGTCCGCGACGTCATGGTGCCCCGGGCCCAGATGGACGTGATCGACATCGACTCCTCCCTGGACCAGCTCATCCCCACGGTGATCGAGACCGCCCACTCCCGCTTCCCGGTGGTTGGCGAGAGCAAGGACGACGTGCTGGGCATTCTCCTGGCCAAGGACCTGCTGCGCTCCATCATCGAGCGGGACTTCAGCCTGCGCAACTGGCTGCGCCCCGCCGTCTTCATCCCTGAATCCAAGCGTCTCAACGTGCTGCTGCGGGAGTTCCGCGTCAGCCGCAACCACATGGCCATCGTGGTGGACGAATTCGGCGGCGTTGCCGGCCTGGTGACCATCGAGGACGTGCTGGAGCAGATCGTCGGCGAGATCGAGGACGAGTACGACTTCGACGAGACGGTGGACAACATCCAGCTGGACCAGTCCGGTCGCTACCGGGTCAAGGCCCAGACCGAGATCGCCAGCTTCAACCACGCCTTCGGCACCACTTTCCCCGACGACGATTTCGACACCGTCGGCGGCATGCTGCTGCACCACCTGGGCCGGGTGCCCAAGCGCAACGAAGTGGTGGAGGTGGGCCACGTCCGCTTCCAGGTCCTGCGGGCCGACAGCCGGCGTCTGTATACCCTGCTGGTGGATACGCCCCGCACCATCGGCGATACCGAATAAGGTGGGAATCGCCGCTTTTCTCTCCGTAGTACGCAGCGACGGGCGGGCCCGTCTGCTGGCGGCCGGCGCCGGCCTGCTGGGGGTGGGCGCCTTCGCTCCCTTCACTGTCTTCTGGCTGGCCTGGCTCAGCTGGGGCGCCCTGTTCCTCCTGGTGAGCCGGGCGCCGTCGCCCCGGGCGGCGGCCTGGCGCGGCTTCGCCTTCGGCCTGGCCCAATTCCTCGGCGGCGTCTCCTGGGTTTATGTCAGCCTCCACGACGTCGGCGGCATGCCCCTGCCGGTGGCCGCCCTGGCCACCCTGGCCCTGTGCGCCTACATGGCCCTCTATCCCATGGCGGCGGCCTGGAGCGCCCGCCGGCTGGACTTCTCCGACAAGGTATCCTGGAGAAGCGCATGCCTGTTCGCTGCCAGCTGGGTGCTGGCCGAATGGGCCCGCGGCTGGGTGCTCACCGGTTTTCCCTGGCTGGCCCTGGGCTACTCCCAGTCGCCGCCGTCGCCCCTGGCCGGCCTGGCGCCGCTGCTCGGCGTGTATGGCGTGTCCCTGGCCTCCGCCCTGCTGGGCGCCTGGGGCGCCCTGGCGGTGGTGGGGCGCCAGCGTCTGCCTGGGCTGCTGGTCTTGCTGCTGCTCGGCCTCGGCGCCGGGCTGGGGCTGGTGCAATGGACTGCGCCGGTGGGCGAGCCGCTGCGGGTGGCCCTGCTCCAGGGCAACATTCCCCAGGATCTGAAATGGGAGCCGGAGCGCTTTCTCGATTCCCTCACCACCTACGTCGGCCTGGCCCGGGACAATCCGGCGGACCTGACGGTGCTGCCGGAAACCGCCGTGCCGGCCCTCTACGACCAGCTGCCCCCCGAGTTCATCGCCGACCTCAAGGCCCTGGCCGCCCGCCGCGGCGGCGACCTGCTGCTGGGGGTGCCGGTGGCCGACGAGAGCAGCGGCGAGCGGCGCTACTACAACAGCGCCATCGGCTTCGGCGCCAGTCCCCAGCAGTCCTACAGCAAGGCCCACCTAGTGCCCTTCGGCGAATTCGTGCCGCCGGGCTTCCGCTGGTTCCTCGACCTCATGCACATGCCCATGTCGGACTTTTCCTCCGGCGGCGGCCGGCAGCCGACCCTGGCTTTGGCCGGCCAGCAGATCGCGCCCAACATCTGCTACGAAGACGTCTTCGGCGGCGAGATCATCCATGCCCTGCCCCGGGCCACCCTGCTGGTCAATCTCTCCAACACCGCCTGGTTCGGCCATTCCCTGGCCCAGCCCCAGCATCTGCAGATCGCCCAGCTGCGGGCCCTGGAGACCGGTCGCCCCATGCTGCGCGCCACCAACACCGGCATGACCGCCGTGGTGGCCCCGGACGGACGGGTCCAGGCCGTGCTGCCGCCCTTCACCCGGGGCGCCCTGGTGGCCGAGGTGCGGGGTTACCAGGGGCTGACGCCCTTTGCCCGCACCGGCAATACGGTGGCCCTGTTTCTGGCGACCCTTCTCCTGGCTGCAGGTGCTTTGGCACGGCGGCGGGAAACCCAGTAAAATCCAACGTTTCCGACAAATTTCGAACGCTTTTTGGCGAACCCCATACCCATGCCTACCTTTCAGGAAGTGATCCTGCGTCTGCAGGACTACTGGAGCAAACAGGGCTGTGCCCTCCTGCAACCCTACGACATGGAAGTCGGCGCCGGCACCAGCCACACCGCCACCTTCCTGCGGGCCATCGGCCCCGAGCCCTGGAAGGCCGCCTACGTGCAGCCCTCCCGCCGGCCCAAGGACGGCCGCTACGGCGAAAACCCCAACCGCATGCAGCACTACTATCAGTTCCAGGTGGTGCTCAAGCCCGCTCCCGACAACATCCTGGAGCTGTACCTGGGCTCCCTGGAAGCCCTGGGCTTTGACCTGAAGAAGAACGACGTGCGCTTCGTCGAGGACGACTGGGAAAACCCCAGCCTGGGCGCCTGGGGCCTGGGCTGGGAAGTGTGGATGAACGGCATGGAAGTGACCCAGTTCACCTACTTCCAGCAGGTCGGCGGCATCGACTGCAAGCCCATCACCGGCGAGATCACCTACGGCCTGGAACGTCTGGCCATGTACCTGCAGGGCGTGGAAAACGTCTATGACCTGAAGTGGACCGAAGGCCTCACCTACGGCGACGTGTACCACCAGAACGAGGTGGAACAATCCACCTACAACTTCGAGCACAGCGACGCCGACTTCCTGTTCACCGCCTTCGGTGCCCACGAGAAGCAGGCCCAGCACCTGATGCAGGCCCAGCTGGCCCTGCCGGCTTACGAGCAGGTGCTGAAGGCTGCCCACACCTTCAATCTGCTGGATGCCCGGGGCGCCATTTCCGTCACCGAGCGGGCCGCCTACATCGGCCGCATCCGCAACCTGGCCCGCAGCGTCGCCCAGTCCTACCTGGATTCCCGCGCCCGCCTGGGCTTCCCCATGGCGCCCAAGGAATGGTCCGCCGAAGTGCTGGCCAAGCTTGAAGAACAGAACGCCAAGAAAGTCGCCTGATCATGTCCGCCAAGAATCTGCTCGTTGAACTGTTCGTCGAGGAACTGCCGCCCAAGGCCCTGAAGAAGCTGGGCGAAGTCTTCGCCCAGAGCCTGGCCCAGTCCCTCAAGACCCAGGGCCTGGCGCCCGAAGCCGCCGCCGTCACCGCCTACGCCTCGCCCCGCCGTCTGGCCGCCCATGTGACCGACGTGCTGGCCGTGGCCGCCGACAAGCCCGTGGTGCAAAAGCTGATGCCCGTGGTCGTGGGTCTGGACGCTGCCGGCAACGCCACCCCGGCCCTGCTGAAGAAGCTCGCGGCCCTGGGTGCTGACGCCTCCGTCGTCCCCAGCCTGCGCCGCGAGAACGACGGCAAGGCCGAGGTGCTGTACTACGACAGCCTGGCCAAGGGTGCCGCCCTGGCCGAAGGCCTGCAGAAGGCCCTGGAAGCGGCCCTGGCCGCCCTGCCCATTCCCAAGGTGATGAGCTACCAGCTGCAGGACGGCTGGACCAGTGTCAATTTCGTGCGCCCCGCCCATCGTCTGGTGGCCCTGCACGGCAGCGAGTTGGTGCCCCTCGCCATCCTCGGCCTGACCTCCGGCAACACCACCCTGGGCCACCGTTTCGAAGCGGCCAAGGAAGTGGTGACCTTCGCCGACGCCGACAGCTATGCCGATACCCTGAAGCGGGACGGCGCCGTCATCGCCAGCTTTGCCGAGCGCCGCGCCGAGATCGTGCGCCAGCTCGAAGCCGCGGCGGCCAAGGCCGGCCCCAATCTCAAGCCCATCGAGGACGAGGCCCTGCTGGACGAGGTCACTGCCCTGGTGGAGCGTCCCAATGTGCTGATCGGCAAGTTCGAAGCCGAGTTCCTGGCCGTGCCCCAGGAATGCCTGATCCTCACCATGAAGGCCAACCAGAAGTACTTCCCCCTGCTGGACGCCAGCGGCAAGCTGACCAACCAGTTCCTGGTGGTGAGCAACATCGCCCCGGCCGATCCTTCCGCCGTCATCGGCGGCAACGAGCGGGTGGTGCGCCCCCGTCTGGCCGACGCCAAGTTCTTCTTCGACCAGGACCGCAAGAAGACCCTGGAATCCCGCGTCCTCGGCCTGGCCAAGGTGGTCTATCACAACAAGCTGGGTACCCAGGGCGAGCGGGTGCAGCGGGTTTGCGCCATCGCCAAGGCCATCGGCCAGCAGCTCGGCGGCGACGCCCTGGCGCTGCAGGCCGAACAGGCTGCCCTGCTGGCCAAGGCCGACCTGCTCACCGACATGGTGGGCGAGTTCCCCGAACTGCAGGGCATCATGGGCCGCTACTACGCGCTGCATGACGGCCTTTCCGCCGACATCGCCGACGCCATCGAGGACCACTACAAGCCCCGCTTCGCCGGCGACAGCCTGCCCCGGGGCAATGTGGGCACCGTGGTGGCCCTGGCCGACAAGCTGGAAACCCTGGTGGGCCTCTTCGGCATCGGCCAGATTCCCACCGGCGACAAGGATCCCTTTGCCTTGCGCCGCCACGCCCTGGGCGTGATCCGCATGCTGGCTGAAGGCGACCTGGCCCTGCCGCTCTCAGATTTGCTGGCCGGTGCCGCCGCCACCTTCGTTCAGGTGGAAGGCTTCAAGGCCGCCAACGAGGCCCTGGCCGACTTCATCTACGACCGCCTCGCCGGCAGCCTGCGGGAGCAGGGCTACAGCGCCCAGGAAGTGGATGCCGTGGTCTCCCAGCGGCCCCAGCGTCTGGGCGACATCCCCAAGCGCCTGGCCGCCGTGCGCGCCTTTGCCGCCCTGCCGGAAGCCGAAGCCTTGGCCGCCGCCAACAAGCGGGTCGGCAACATCCTGAAGAAGGTGGAAGGTGGCGTCGCCGCCAAGATCGACAGCGCCCTGCTCCAGGAAGCCGCCGAAGTGGCCCTGGCCCAGGCCCTGGCCGAGGTGAAGCCGGCTGCCGATGCGGCCTTCGCCAAGGGCGACTACGCCGCCTCCCTGCAGTCCCTGGCGGCCCTCAAGGCGCCGGTGGATACCTTCTTCAACGACGTCATGGTCAATGCGGAAGACCCCGCCCTGCGGGCCAACCGCCTCGGCCTGCTGGCCACCCTGCACCTGGCCATGAACCAGGTGGCGGACATTTCCAAGCTGTCGGCCTGAGTTTCGCGGAGCGCACGCAACCATGAAGAAACTTGTCATCCTCGACCGGGACGGCGTCATCAACTTCGACTCGGCCCAGTTCATCAAGAGCCCGGCCGAGTGGAAGCCCATTCCCGGCAGCCCGGAAGCCATCGCCAAGCTGAACCAGGCGGGCTACCGGGTGGTGGTGGCGACCAACCAGTCCGGCGTCGGGCGCGGCCTGTTCGACATGGATACCCTCAACGCCATCCACGAAAAGATGCACAAGACCGTGGCGGCGGCGGGCGGGCGCATCGACGCCATCTTCTACTGCCCCCACGCCGCCGATGCGGGCTGCGACTGCCGCAAGCCCAAGCCCGGCATGTTCCAGCGCATCGCCGCGGTGTACAACGCCGAACTGAAGGGCGTGCCGGCCATCGGCGATTCCCTGCGCGACCTGCAGGCCGCCGCCCGGGCCGGTGCTTCCCCCATCCTGGTGCTCACCGGCAAGGGTGAGAAAACCCAGGAAGAGGGCGACCTGCCCTACGCCACCGAAGTCTTCCCCGATCTCTCCGCCGCCGTCGATCATCTGCTCGGCAACGGCAAGAACTGACCCTATGGCCCTGATCCGCTCCCTGTTGTTCACCCTGTTGTCGGTCCCCCTGATTGCCTTCTTCGGCGCTCTGGTCTGTGTCGTCGCGCCGTTCCATGTGAACACCGCCTACGTCCTGATCGACATCTGGCGTTCCATCTTCCTCGGCCTTCTGGTGCGCGGGGTGCTGGGCATCCGTACCCGGGTCGTCGGCATCGAGAACATTCCCGACGAGGCCGTGGTGGTGCTTTCCAAACACCAGTCCGCCTGGGAAACCGTGGCCCTGCAGCAGTGGTTCCCGCGCATGGTCTTCGTGCTGAAGAAGGAACTGCTGCTGCTGCCTTTCCTCGGCTGGGCCTTCAAGGCCATCGGCATGATCGCCATCGACCGCAAGGCCGGCATGGATGCCCTGGCCCAGGTTTCCGACCAGGGCACGGCCCTGCTGCGGCGTGGCATCAGCGTCATCATCTTCCCCGAGGGCACCCGCGTCGCTCCGGGCCAGAAGAAGCGCTACAAGCCCGGTGGCGCCCACCTGGCGGTGCAGGCCAAGGCCAAGGTGGTGCCGGTGGCCCACAACGCCGGCGAAGTGTGGCGGCGCAATGCCTTCATCAAGCAGCCGGGCACCGTCACCATCAGCTTCGGTCCGGCCATCGACGCCAGCGGCCTGACGGTGGAAGAAGTGAACCGCCAGGTGGAAGCCTGGATCGAAGGCGAGATGCACCGCATCTCCCCGCACCGTTATTGCGATGGGTCGTCCCAGCAGGCCTGATTCCCCCCAGCTCGAACTGGCCCTCTTTCGCGATCCGGCAGAGCGGCCGCCGGCGGACGCCCGGGGCGCCGCCGTGCTGCTCGGCGAACGACTGATTCCCTACGAGTTGCGGCGCAGCCGCCGGCGCACCATCGGCCTCACCATCGACCACCGGGGCCTGCGGGTCGGTGCGCCCCTGCGCGCTTCCGTGCGGGAGGTGGAGAAGCTGATCCACCAGCATCAGGACTGGGTCCTGGGCAAGCTGGAGGAATGGCGCCAGCGCCAGATCCAGACGGCGGTCAGCGTGAGCGACGGCATGTCCCTGCCCCTGCTTGGAGAGGTAATATCGGTGCGCATCACGGCCGGCCCTGCCCGCATCTCCTGGATCGACGGGCATCTCCAGCTATGCCTGCCTGAAGCCAAGGATCCGCGCCCCTTGCTGGAGATGGCCCTGAAGGCGCGGGCCCGTACCCTGTTCGCCGAGCGCCTGGATCATTACGCACCCCTGCTCGGTGTCGCCGCGCCGCCCCTGGCCCTCAGTTCGGCCCGCACCCGCTGGGGCAGCTGCAGCCGCGTCAGCGGCATCCGTCTCAACTGGCGCCTCATCCACTTTCCCCTGGCGGTGGTCGATTACGTGGTGGCCCACGAGCTGGCCCACCTGCGGGAAATGAACCACTCGCCCCGTTTCTGGTCCGTGGTGGAGCGACTTTATCCCGATTACCAGCAGGCCCGGGCCGAGCTCAAGCGTCTGGCCCAGACCCTGCCGCGCTGGTGATCCTTCAACAGCAGGAGTTTTTCATGCGTTTATTGCACACCATGCTCCGGGTCGGCGACCTGGACCGTTCCCTGGCTTTCTACACCGAGGTCCTCGGCATGCAGCAGCTGCGCCGCCAGGATTACCCCGATGGCCGCTTTACCCTGGCCTTTGTCGGCTACGGCCCGGAAAGCGAGGGCGCCGTGATCGAACTGACCCACAACTGGGACACCCCCGCCTACGAGCTGGGCAACGGCTTCGGCCACATCGCCCTGGAAGTGGACGATGCCTACGCCGCCTGCGCCGCCATCAAGGCCCGGGGCGGCAAGGTGGTGCGGGAAGCCGGCCCGATGAAGCACGGCACCACCGTCATCGCCTTCGTCGAAGACCCGGACGGCTACAAGATCGAATTGATCCAGAAGCACAGCTAGCCCTGGGCGGCCGGGAGGGTGTGATTTTCCTCCTTGGCGACGGCGGGGGTTATGGGCGATCCTCAAAGCCGATTTGGATCAAGGCGGCAGGGCCAGGTGCCCCGCTAGACTGCCCCTGACAGTGGAGACAAAGGAAATGAGCAAGCGCGTTCTGGTGGTGGACGACAGCCGGGTGAGCCGGATGATGATCCGCGCCATCATGCTGGACAAGCATCCGGACTGGACGGTGGAAGAGGCCGGCACCGGCGACGAGGCCCTGGCCAAGTGCGATGGACAGGCTTTCGACCTGATGACCATCGACTACAACATGCCCGGCATGGACGGCCTGGAGTTCGCCTCCCGGGTCCGGGCCCAGGGCAGCACGGCCCAGCTGGCCCTGCTCACCGCCAATATCCAGGATGCCATCCGCGACAAGGCGGCCGCCCTTGCGGTGCAGTTCGTGCGCAAGCCGGTGACGCCGGTTTCCGTCGCCGAAGCCATGGCCCTCGTCGGCGGCTGAGCGGAGCATGACCTTCCCCGCCTTCTTCGCCCAGGTGCCGCCGATCCTGCTGCGGGATCCCCTGGCCGAGTTCCTGGGGGCGGCGGAAGGCGGCCTCATCGAATACCGCTATGCCGATGCCGTGCGCCTGGCCGGCCATTCCTGCCCCACGGTGGCCGGCGCCTACCTGCTCGCCAGCCGCGCCCTGGGCTGCTTGTACGGGAGCGAAGTACCCCGGCGGGGCAATTTCCACGTCAGTTGCGGCGACTCCCTGGACGAGGGTGTCACCGGCGTCATCGCCAGCGTGCTTACCCTGCTCACCGGCGCCGCCGGCAGCGGCGGTTTCAAGGGCTTGGCCGGCCAGCACTCGCGCCGCAACCTGCTGGCCTTCGGCCAGGGCGGTGGCGGCACGTTCACCTTCCGGCGCCTGGACGACGGCAGCGCCGTCACCCTGAGTCTCGACCTGTCCTCCGTCCCTCCCGATCCCCGTATGGGCGGCCTGCTCCAGGCCCTGCTCAGCGGCGAAGCCAGCGAGGCGGACGGCCGTGATTTCCGCCACCTCTGGCAGGACCGGGTGCGCCGCATCCTGCTGGAACACTGGGATGATCCGGCGCTGGTGCACATCCGCTCCGCCTGAATACAAAGGGGGCGCAACCGCAAGGCTGCGCCCCCTTTTTTTGTCCAGGCCTCAGATGATCTGGATGTCGCTGGCCTTCAGGTTGGTGACGCCGGTGAGCTGGGCAATGAGGATTGCATCGGCACCACCGGAACCGTCCACGTCGTAGTAGAGACTGCCGTCGCTGGAGTCGAAGACAAAGCGGTCGCTTGCGTCCAGTCCTCCTGCCAGATTGTCGCCGCTGGCGAACATGGTTGCCGCCAGCGTGCCGGTCGCCGTGCCCAGGGCGGTGAATACGCTGTTCTCGAAAACCAGCTTGTCCGTGCCGGAGACGAAGTCCGTAATGGTGTCGATGACGCCCATGACCGGATTGTCCTCGAACACGAACTTGTCTGCACCCAGGCCGCCAGTGAGAACGTTGGCCGTTTCGTTGCCGATGATGGTGTCGGCGTTGGAGCTGCCGATGGCGTTCTCGATGGTGACGCCGTAGGCGATGTTGAAGTTGTCATCGCCGGTATAAAGGTAGTTCCACCAGCCGACAGGGATGTCGGACTTGATGAAGCCGTCTGGCAAGGCGGACGCACCCGTCGCATCGTAGTTGATGTCGGAGAAACTGCCTGCATGCAGGTCCAGCACGCTGCCGTGGCTCAGGCCGGCCAGGCTGATGGTGTCGTTGCCTCCGCCATCCCACAACGTCTTGATGAACGGGTCGTTGCTGAAGGTGTACGTCGTATTGCTGTTGTTGGTCGCCGTGTTGGCGCCGTACATGTCCTGCAGGGCAGCAACGTCGAATACCTGGGGCGTGCTCGGCGACAGGGGATTCAGATAGATGTAGGTGCCATCGTAGGAGACGGTATAGCTGTCCGCGTTGTAGGACATGATGCTGTATAGGTAATTGTCCTCCGCCGTCGGCAGGAAGGGGCCCGGTTCGCCGGCACCGTAGTCGCCCGGATGCTTGAGGCCCAGGGCATGGCCGATTTCATGAATGATGGTGGCCAGACCGTATTCCCCATCGGCAAGCTGGTTGAAGGTGCTTTGGTCATTGGCCAGCCAGACGTCGCCACCGATGTCGGTGCCGTTGTTGGTACCGGTTCCGTGGGGCAGGTAGGCGTAGCCGGCCGAATTGTAGAAGCCTTGATAATTGGAGCCGAACTGCAGAGTGCCGCCGCTGGCCACCTCCTGGAATGTGACGTTGAGCAGGCTGGCGTAGATACCCAGTGCCTTTTCGATGGCGGCCTGGTGGGCGGCATCCAGCGCCTGGAATGAATAAATCTGATCCGGGCCAGTGGTGGGGTAATAGCTCGGAACGGCAGTCATGAAACTGTAGCTGATGACCAGAGGTTGACCGATGGTGGTCGGTTGCCAGGTGTAACCTGAATCGAGGGCATCGATGGCGTGCTGGGGAGGTGTGCTGTCGATCTCCGTGGCAACGGAACCCAGCATGGTCTGGATCGGGATGACGTCGATACTGTCGTCAAACTTGAGGAATTCAACTCCTTGCAGGGTATCGGTGCCATCGGCGCCGGCAACCGTAAATATCCCGTTGTTGTAGCTGACGGTGTAGTCGCCATGATTGCCGCTGAACACGGCAATATCTCCGGCCCCGGCGCCACCGTTGAGGGTGTCGTTGCCGATGCCGCCGTTGAGGGTGTCGTTGCCGGCACCGCCGTAGAGGGTGTCGTTGCCGGTACCGCCGGTCAGCAGATTGGCCTTGTCGTTGCCGGTCAGAACGTTGTCCAGTGCGTTGCCGGTGAGGTCAAAGGCAACGCTGTTACCCAGGGTGCCGTTCTCCACATTTTCACCAAGGGTGTAGGAACCGCCGGCAGTGGAAATGTTGATCTGTACGGTGTCGGTGCCTTGTCCGGCAGATTCGCTGACGCTATCACCCGCGCTGTCAACGACGTAGGTATCGTTACCGGCGCCGCCACTCATCTGGTCGTTGCCGGCGCCCCCATTAATGATGTTGTCACCGCTATTGCCGGTAAGAATGTTGTCGCTCACGTTACCGGTCAGGTTGAGCTTCGTGATTCCTGTAGCGCTGACATCCAGATTCTCGATATTCACATCCAGGTTGATCGTGGTCGCATTGCTGAGATCGCCTACGACACCCCGTAGCACAAGGCTGTCGTTACCCTGTCCGGCAACTTCGGTGACGCTGTCCTGGAACGCAGCGGTGGCAGTGCTGCCGGTGCCAACCTTGATGATGTCCACGGTGTAGGTGTCGTCACCCTTGCCGCCTTTGAGGATATCGACACCAGCCCCGCCGTCGATGGCATTGTTGCCGTCGTTGCCGATAATGGTGTTGTTAAGTGCGTTACCGGTGCCGTTGATGTTGGCGGAGCCGGAGAGGGTGAGGTTCTCCAGGTTGGCACCGAGGCTATAGGAGGCCGTGGCGATGACGGAGTCGATGTCGGCGGCCGGTCCCTGTTCGTCGATCACATCCAGGGATTCATCGACATAGTAGGTGTCGTTGCCTGTGCCGCCGACGAGGGTGTCCACACCGGCCCCGCCGTCGAGGCTGTCGTTGCCGGCGCCGCCGGTCAGGGTGTTGGCCCCGCTGTTGCCGATGAGGGTGTTGGCCAGTTCATTGCCAGTACCGTTGATGCCGGCAGCGCCGGTAAGGGTGAGATTCTCCAGATGGTTGCCGAGCGAGAAGGTGACGCTGGACTCCACCGTATCGATGCCGCCATTGAGGATTTCCGTGACGGTATCCCCGAGATCATCCACCACATAGATATCGTTGCCGGCACCGCCGGCCATGGCATCGCTGCCGGCGCCGCCGTCGATGCGGTTGGCGGCGGCATTGCCGGTGAGGGTGTTGTCGAGGTCATTGCCGGTGAGGTTGAAGGCAATGGCGTTGGTGAGGGTGGCGTTCTCGACGTTGTCGTCGAGGTTGTAGGTGTTGCCGCCGGCGACGGAGGTGACGGCGACGCGGACGGTGTCGGTGCCTTCGCTGGCTGCTTCGGTGACGGTATCGGCGAGGGAATCGATGACGTAGGTGTCATTGCCCTTGCCGCCGACGAGGGTGTCGTTGCCGGCACCGCCATCGATGAGGTTGTCGGCATCGTTGCCGGTGAGGGTGTTGGCGACGGCGGAGCCGGAGAGGTTGAGCTTGGTGGAGCCGGTACTGCTGGCGTCCAGGTTCTCGATATTGGCGCCGACGATGAGGGTGGTGGGGTTGGTGAGGTCGGCGATGGTGCCGCGCAGGACGACGGTGTCGTTGCCTTCGCTGGCCAGTTCGGTGACGGTGTCCTGGAGAGCGGCGGTGGCGGTGGCGCCGGTGCCGACCTTGACGATGTCTACGGTGTAGGTGTCGTCGCCCTTGCCGCCCTTGAGGATATCGACGCCGTCACCGCCATCGATGGCGTTGTTGCCGATGTTGCCGGTGATGGTGTTCTTGAGGGCGTTGCCGGTGCCGTCGATGTTGGCGGAGCCGGAGAGGGTGAGGTTCTCCAGGTTGGCGCCGAGGGTATAGGAG
>NZ_SHKM01000002.1:0-129208 GCF_004217225.1 Azospira oryzae | reverse complement strand
GGTGGCGATGGCGACCTGGACGGTGTCGGTGCCTTCACCGGAGAGCTCGGTGATGGCATCGGCGGCATTGTCGATGACGTAGGTGTCGTCGCCGAGGCCACCGATCAGGGTGTCGGCCCCGGCGCCACCGTTGAGGGTGTTGTCGGCATCGTTGCCTGTGAGGACGTTGGCGACGGCAGAGCCAGTGAGGTTGAGCAGGGTGGAGCCGGTGGCGCTGGCGTCCAGGTTCTCGATATTGGCACCGACAAGCAGGGTGGTTGCGTTGGTCAGGCCGGAAACCGTGCCACGGAGGACGACGGTGTCGTTGCCTTCGTTGAGGAGTTCGGTGACGGTGTCCTGGAGAACCGCGGTTGCAGAGGCGCCACTGCCGCTTTGGACGATATCCACCGTATAGGTGTCGTTGCCCTTGCCGCCCTTGAGAATATCAATGTCGCCACCGCCATCGATAGCGTTGTTACCGCTGTTGCCGATAATGGTGTTTTTTAGTTCGTTGCCAGTGCCTGTCAGATGGGCCGTCCCTGTCAGGGTCAGGTTTTCCACATTGGCGCCCAGCGTGTAGCTGATTGAGGAGAGGACTGTATCGATTCCTTCGTTTTCCGCTTCCGTTACCACATCGCTAACGTCGTCCACCGTATAGGTATCGTTACCAGTTCCACCGCTCATAGTCGTTGCCACTCCGCCTGAAATTAGTGAGTCGTTACCGGCATAGCCGTACAAGAATTGGTTGGCTACCGTTCCCGTGATGGTGTCGTTGCCCGCCAAGACGGTATTGAAGAGGTAGTCGGCTGAGATATTTGTATCGAAAAAGGAAAAGCTAAGGTTCAAGCCGGAAAGCTTGACGTATTGACCGTCAATGGAGAAGAAGGCCGATTTGACGGTGCCCGAAATGGAGTCGTTGTTGAAGGTAAGACTGCCTTCGAAGGTCTCTGTGACCGTATGCCCGCCGCTGGTGTAGGTATAACTGATCTTGCTGGCGGTAAAGCTGTTGGCGGTGCCATAGGAATTGATTGGGATGGTGCCGATCAATTCGAAGGAGAGGTTGCTGGTGCTGTAGGTGATCTTGGTCAGTGTCCCGTTGGTCCAACTGTCTGTACTAGTTACCGAACCGAACAACTGGAGGGTGGCAGCGGGGTAGTTGTCCGTGTAGGACAGGTAATTGATGGTCGCCACCGAACCGAGCAGATTGCTGCCGGTGATGACGAAATTCCCGCCAGTGCTGATCGAGCCATCGATCCTGGTGTTGCTGGCGCTCCAGACATAAGGGGTGCCGTAATCGAACTCCTGAAAATTGGAGTCGATCTGGTTCAGAGTGTCCGAGAAAGAAACGGACATGCTGTCTGCGGTATTCAGTCCCGCATCCAGGGTATTGGAGTTCTGGAAGCTCAGTTCAAGCGTTGCCATTAGTATTGCGCCTTCCTGCTCGATTCAGGAGTGTTGGCTAATTGGACCAATATTATGACATGGGTTTATCCTGGTGGGCAGGACGGTAGGGACAAAAAAAGGGCTGCCGGTCGGCAGCCCTTTGGGGAATGGATTGGTGGGCCCGCAGGGACTTGAACCCTGGACCAAAGGATTATGAGTCCTCTGCTCTGACCAACTGAGCTACAGGCCCGTGATGCTTGTCGTGGCTCAGCTGCCGTTGTTGTCCAGGAAGCTGCGCAGCTTGTCGGAACGCGACGGATGGCGCAGCTTGCGCAGGGCCTTGGCTTCGATCTGGCGGATACGTTCCCGGGTGACGTCGAACTGCTTGCCGACTTCTTCCAGGGTGTGGTCCGTATTCATCTCGATGCCGAAACGCATGCGCAGCACCTTGGCTTCCCGGGGGGTCAGGGTGTCCAGAATTTCCTTGGTCACTTCCCGCAGGCCGGAGTAGAGCGCCGCATCCACCGGGGCGGTGGTGGCGGTGTCTTCGATGAAGTCGCCCAGGTGGGAGTCGTCATCGTCACCGATGGGCGTTTCCATGGAGATGGGTTCCTTGGAGATCTTCAGGATCTTGCGGATCTTCTCCTCGGGCATTTCCATCTTGATCGCCAGGGTGGCGGGATCGGGCTCGGCACCGGTTTCCTGCAGGATCTGGCGGGAAATCCGGTTCATCTTGTTGATGGTCTCGATCATGTGCACCGGAATGCGGATGGTGCGGGCCTGGTCGGCGATGGAACGGGTGATGGCCTGACGGATCCACCAGGTGGCATAGGTGGAGAACTTGTAGCCACGGCGGTATTCGAACTTGTCCACCGCCTTCATCAGGCCGATGTTGCCTTCCTGGATCAGGTCGAGGAACTGCAGGCCTCGGTTGGTGTACTTCTTGGCGATGGAGATCACCAGGCGCAGGTTGGCCTCGGTCATCTCGCGCTTGGCGCGGCGGGCCTTGGCTTCACCGGTGGACATCTGCTTGTTGATGTCCTTCAGGTCCTTCAGCGGGATGCCGATGTGGTCCTGCAGCGCCAGCAGCTTGCGCTGTTCTTCCTGGATGTTAGGAGCGGTGCGGGTGAGGATGGGGCCGTAGCCCTTGGCCACGGCAATTTCCTTCTCGACCCATTCCAGGTTGATTTCATTGCCCGGGAAGGACTTGATGAAGTGGGGGCGGGGCATGCCGACCTTGCGCACGCACAGCTCCTGGATCTTGCGTTCCCGCTCGCGCACGGAGTCCACCATGCTGCGCACGCTGTCGCACAAGCGCTCGATCACCTTGGAGGTGAAACGGATGTTCATCAGCTCGGCGGAAATCTGCTGTTGCAGCTTGAGGTAGGTCTTGTCCTGGGAGCCCTTGGAAACCAGGGCCTTGTGGGCCTTGCCGTAGAGGGTCTTGATGGTGGCGAAACGCTCCAGGGCATCGGTCTTGAGCTGCAGCAGGGAGGCGGAAACGGCGGCGCCTTCGCCCCCTTCTTCCTCGTCGTCGCCGTCCTCGACCTCGTCGTCGCCTTCAACCACGGCTTCCTCGGCGGCCAGTTCCTCCTCGGCTGCATTGGGATCGATCAGGCCGTCGATGACTTCATCGATGCGCATCTCTTCCTTTTCCACCTTTTCCGCCATGGCCAGAATTTCGGCAATGGTGGTGGGGCAGGCGGAAATGGCCTGGATCATGTGCTTGAGACCGTCTTCGATGCGCTTGGCGATTTCGATTTCGCCTTCCCGGGTCAGCAGTTCCACGGTACCCATTTCGCGCATGTACATGCGCACCGGGTCCGTGGTGCGGCCGAATTCGGAGTCCACGGTAGACAGGGCGGCTTCCGCCTCTTCTTCCACTTCCTCGTCGTCGGCGACAGCCGGGGCGTTGTCGGACATGAGCAGATCTTCGGCGGCCGGAGCCTCGTCGAAGACCTGGATGCCCATGTCATTGAAGGTGGTGATGATGGACTCGATCTGCTCGGCGTCTACGACGTCGTCCGGCAGGTGGTCATTGATTTCGGCATAGGTCAGGAAACCCCGTTCCTTGCCGAGTTTGATCAGTGTCTTGAGGCGCGTCTTGCGCGTCTCCACGTCCACCGGAGTCGCGGCCTGGGTTGCCCCGGCGGATTCCAGCAGCGCCTTCTCCTTGGCCTTGGATGATTTAGCCTTGAGAATTTCCTTGGCGACTTCTTTTGCCTTTTCCTTTGCCATGACCGTGTCCCGATAATCCTGGAAAAACCGCTTATTCTACCACAACTTGGCTCATTTCCCCCTGGTCTCGAACCAGGGTTCTAGTCACCGCTCCCGGCCAGAATGCCGGCCTTGCGCAGGCGTTCCCGCTCCTGCAGCAAATGTACAAATTCCCGCTTTTCTTCACTGTCGAGTCCGCCGCCGGCAGCCTTGTGCTGCAAGCGGCGGAATTCCTGCTCGACCCAGTTCATTTCCAGCCGGGCCAGGGCGCCGGCGAATTCCTGTTCGCTTTCCTCTTCGCTCTGGGGGCTCTGCAACAGGCTGGCGGCGGCGCCCTGCAGGATGGCTTCGTCATCGCCGCCGCGCAAACGTTCCAACAACATGGCGCTGCTGGGCAGGTCCGCATCCCGCTTGATCTGTTCGCACAGGCGCCGCAGGGCCCGGGTTTCGGTGCTGTCGGCGGGCAGCCAGTGCAGGGGCAGGCGTGCGGCGAAGTCCGGCCGGTGCAGCACCAGGCGCAGCAAGGTGCGGGGCAGGGAGAGGGCCTGCCGCGGCGCCCGTGCCGGTGCCGCCCGGGCGACGGGCTTGAGGTCGCACAGGCGCTCCACTTCCTGCTGGGAAAAGCCGCTGGCCTCGGCCAGGCGCTTCACCAGCTGCAGGCGCAGCAGGGGAGTGGCCAGGCGCTGGATCAGGGGCTTGGCTTCGTAAACCAGCTTGGACTTGCCTTCCGAGGTGGTCAGGTCGCAATGGCTGGCCAGCTCCTTCAGCAGAAAGTCGGAGAGGGGCATGGCCTGGTCGATCATGCGCTCGAAGGCTTCCTTGCCCAGTTCCCGCACATAGCTGTCCGGGTCGTGCTCGGGGGGGAGGAAAACAAAGCCGATGCTCTTGTTGTCGGCCAGGGATTCCAGGCTGTTCTCCAGTCCGCGCCAGGCGGCCTTGCGCCCGGCGGCGTCGCCGTCGAAGCAGTAGACGATGCGGTCCACCTGGCGCAGCAGCTTCTGCACATGGGTGGCGGTGGTGGCCGTGCCCAGGGTGGCGACCGCGTTGCCGACACCATGCTGGGCCAGTGCCACCACGTCCATGTAGCCTTCCACCACGATCACCGTGTTCTTCTCCCGCAGTGCCTGGCGGGCCTGGGGCAGGCCGAACAGTTCCCGGCCCTTCTCGAAGAGGGGGGTCTCGGGAGAGTTCAGGTACTTGGGCTCGCCCTGGTCGATGACCCGGCCGCCGAAGGCGATGACCTCGTTCTTCTGGTTGATGATGGGAAACATCACCCGGTCGCGGAAACGGTCGTAGCGGCGGCCCTGGTCGTTCTCGATGACCAGGCCGGCCGTCTTCAATTCCGGGGCGTCGTAGTTGGGAAAACTGGCCTGCAGGTTCTGCCAGCCGTCCGGGGCGTAGCCGATGCGGAACTTGAGGGCGATCTCGCCGGTGAGGCCGCGCCGCTTCAGGTACTCCTTGGCCTTGTCCGAATGCTTGAGCTGCTCGAAATAGTATTGGGCAGCCTTGCCCATGACTTCGGTCAGCTCGGCGGTGCGGGGGCCTTCGTGCCGGACCCGCCCGGCCTCCTCCGGCACCACCATGCCCATGCGCCCGGCCAGTTCCTTCACCGCGTCGATGAAGCCCAGGCCCGAATACTCCATGAGAAAGCGGATGGCCGTGCCGTGGGCGCCGCAGCCGAAGCAGTGATAGAACTGCTTGGTCGGGCTGACGGTGAACGAAGGCGACTTTTCGTTGTGGAAGGGGCAGCAGGCGGCGTAGTTGGCCCCCGCCTTTTTCAGCGGTACGTAGCCGTCAATGAGGTCGACGATGTCGACCCGGTGCAGCAGTTCCTGGAGGAAGGATTCGGGGATCACGGGCGCCAAACGGGGCCGGCGACAGCCGGCCCGGGAGATTTCAGGCGGAGAGCCGGGCCTTGACCAGCTTGGAGACCTCGGCCATGTCGGCCTTGCCGGCCAGCAGGGGCTTGAGGATGGCCATCACCTTGCCCATATCGGCGGCACCGGCAGCGCCGCTATCGGCCACGGCGGTGGCCACGGCGGCGGCGATTTCGGCTTCGGACAGGCCGGCGGGCTTGTAGGCGGAAAGCACTTCCACCTCGGCCTTCTCGGCGTCCACCAGGTCTTGGCGACCGGCGGCTTCATACTGGGCGATGGAGTCCTTGCGCTGCTTGAGCATCTTGTCGATGACGGCGGCGATGGCGGCATCGTCCAGGGTGACCTGCTCGTCCACTTCCTTCTGCTTGATGGCGGCCAGCAGCAGGCGGATGGCGGCCAGGCGGGCCGTTTCCTTGGCCTTCATGGCGGCCTTCATGTCCTCGGAAATGCGTTCCTTGAGCGTCATGGGAGTCCTTTTGTTTTTCAGCAGCCTATAAACACCAAAAGCCGCCCACCTGTTGATGGACGGCTCTTGCAGCGTCAGGAAAGCCTGGGAGGCTTAGAACATCTTGGGGGGCAGGGTCTGGCTGCGGATCCGCTTGTGGTGACGCTTGACCGCGGCGGCCAGCTTGCGCTTGCGCTCGGCGGTGGGCTTTTCGTAGAACTCACGGGCACGGAGTTCGGTCAGCAGACCGGTTTTTTCGACAGTGCGCTTGAAGCGGCGGATGGCCACTTCGAAGGGCTCGTTTTCCTTGACGCGAATAGCAGGCATTGAATTCAGTCCCAAACAACGGTGAGAGAAAGCCGGCAATTCTAACGAAACGTCAACGGTTTACCAAGGGGTTTACAAGAATTTTCTCGTCGGCATGGGTTAGAATGGCGCCCATGCTTGTTCTCGGCATCGAATCCTCCTGCGACGAAACCGGGGTTGCCCTCTATGAAATGGGCTCCGACGGCACCGGTACGCTCCTCGGCCACGCCCTCCATTCCCAGATTGCCATGCACCGGGAGTACGGCGGCGTGGTGCCGGAACTGGCCTCCCGGGACCACATCCGGCGCACCGTGCCCCTGCTGCGCCAGGCCCTGGCCGACTGCGGCCGCACCCTGGAGCAGGTGGATGCCATCGCCTACACCCAGGGGCCCGGCCTGGCTGGCGCCCTGCTGGTCGGGGCGGCCTTCGCCGAAGGTCTGGCTACGGCCCTGGGCAAGCCCACCGTGCCCCTGCACCACCTGGAAGGGCATCTGCTGTCGCCCCTGCTCTCCGCCAGTCCGCCCCGCTTCCCCTTCGTCGCCCTGCTGGTTTCCGGCGGCCATACCCAGATCATGCGGGTGAGCGGCGTCGGCCAGTACGAACTGCTGGGGGAAACCCTGGACGATGCGGCCGGCGAGGCCTTCGACAAGACGGCCAAGCTGCTCGGCCTGGGCTACCCGGGTGGGCCTGCCCTGGCCCGCCTGGCGGAAGGCGGCAAGCCCGGCGCCGTGGTCTTCCCCCGGCCCATGCTGCATTCGGGTGACCTGGATTTCTCCTTTTCCGGCCTGAAGACGGCGGTGCTGACCTATGTGCGGGGCAAGGAACTGGACGAGCAGGCCCGGGCCGACGTCTGCCGCGGCATTCAGGATGCCATCGTGGATGTGCTGGTGACCAAGGCCCTGGCGGCGGTGAAAAAGACCGGCATGCAGCAGCTGGTGGTGGCCGGCGGCGTCGGCGCCAACCGGGAGCTGCGCCGGCGTCTTAATGCCAAGGCGGTGAAGGCGCGCATCCAGGTCTATTACCCGGAACTGGAGTTCTGTACCGACAACGGCGCCATGATCGCCCTGGCCGGCGCCCTGCGCCTGGCGGCCGGTGCCCAGGCCAAGGCGGCGGGGCCCATCGCCATCCGGCCCCGCTGGCCCCTCTCCGAGCTGACCCTGTAGGCCGCACCCGAAAAAAAGGCACCTTGCGGTGCCTTTTTCATTACTTCTTCTTGCTGCCGATTTTCGATTCCTGCCCGGCCAGGAGGCGCTGGATATTGACCCAGTGCTTGCCCACCAGGGCCATGGCCATGACGGCCACGGCTGCCACCAGCAGGTTGAAGCCCCACATCATGCCGGCCAGCAGGGGCGAGGCGGCGGCGGCGCAGAGGGCAGCCAGGGAGGAATAGCGGGAGAGGGCGGCGACCACAAGCCAGACGCCCAGCACCGACAGGCCCAGCAGCGGGTCCAGGGCCAGCAGGACGCCGGCGGCGGTGGCGACGCCCTTGCCGCCCTTGAACCTGAGGAAGACGGGGAAGAGGTGGCCGAAGAATACGGAGAGGGCCACGCCGCCGAGGAAGATGCGTTCCATGGCCGGTTCCAGGGCCTGGCCGGCAAGGAAGTGGTGGGCCAGGAGCACCGCCACGGCGCCCTTGGCGCCGTCGCCGAGGAGGGTCAGCAGGGCGGCCAGCTTGTTGCCGCTGCGCAGGACGTTGGTGGCTCCCGGGTTGCCGGAGCCGTAGGAGCGGGGGTCCTTCAGGCCGAAGCCGCGGCTGACGATGACGGCGAAGGGCACGGAGCCCAGCAGATAGGCGGCCAGCAGGGCCAGGGGCAGGGATTGGGCGGCAGTCATGGGCGATGGGTGGTGAAGTGGCGATAGAGGTACAATGCGGGCCTGCATTTTACCTGCAAGCCCCGCTGGCGGCTGAAAAACCCCATGGACATCATTTTCATCGACGACTTCCGGGTCCAGACCCGCATCGGCATCTACCCCCGGGAGCAGGCCGTGTCCCAGACCGTCGAAATGTCCCTGCAGATGGGCGTTTCCTCCACCGCCAGCGCCGGCGCCAGCGACGACATCCGGGACACCATCGACTACGCCAAGGTGGTGGAACGGCTGCGGGAGGATCTGGGCAGCACCCAGTTCGGCCTGCTGGAAAAGCTGGCCGAACACGTTTCCACCCTGGTGCTGGAAGAATTCCGCTGCGCCTGGGTACGCGTCTCCGTGGCCAAGCTGGGCATGATGCCCGGGGTGCGCCGGGTCGGCGTCATCATCGAACGCAGCACCTGACCCGGCAGCCGGGGTTCAGTCCTTGAGGGCGGCCTCGACCATCTTGGGCTGCAGCACCTTGACCACGTCGTGGGGATGGACCCCCACCAGGTAGCCGCGACGGCCGCCGTTGAGATAGATCAGGGGCAGGTCCAGGATGCTCTTCTCCATGTAGATGGGCATGGCCTTCTTGGTACCGAAGGGGCTGGTGCCGCCCACCAGGAAGCCGGTGTGGCGGTTGGCCACTTCCGGCTTGCACGGTTCCACCTTCTTGCAGCCCACCTGCCGCGCCAGTTCCTTGGTTGATACCTTGCGGTCGCCGTGCATCAGCACGATCAGAGGCTTGGCGTGCTCGTCTTCCATGATCAGGGTCTTGATCACGGCATGCTCGTCCACATTCAGTTCCCGGGCCGACACCTTGGTGCCGCCATGCTCCTCGTATTCGTAGAGATGGTTGGAGTGGGCGATGCGGTGCTGGCGCAGGAAGCGGGTGGCGGGGGTTTCCGGCGCGTGGCCGGGGTCGAGATCGTGATTGCGGCTCATGGTGCACCTCGAGGGTGTCTTGTTGCGGATGGCTTCATTCTACGCCCGCCGACCGGCGCCGTGCCTAGCCCCTGGGGTGGTGCACGGCGTGCAGGTCCTTCAGCCGTTCCCGCGCCACGTGGGTGTAGATCTGGGTGGTGGAAATGTCGGCGTGGCCCAGCAGCAGCTGCACCACCCGCAGGTCGGCGCCGTGGTTGAGCAGATGGGTGGCGAAGGCGTGGCGCAGCACGTGGGGCGAGAGGCGGGCCGGGTCCATGCCGGCCACCAGGGCGTACTTCTTCACCAGGGTCCAGAACATCTGCCGGGTCATGGCCGTGCCCCGGGCGGTGACGAAGAGGAAGTCGCTGAGACGGTTGTCCAGCAAGGCGCTGCGGCCATCGTTCAGGTAGCTCTTGAGCCAGTCCAGGGCCACCTCGCCGAGGGGCACCAGGCGTTCCTTGGAACCCTTGCCGAAGACCCGGGCCACGCCCATGTCGAAGCTCACTTCATGCAGCTTGAGATTGACCAGTTCCGAGACCCGCAGGCCGGTGGCGTAGAGGGTTTCCAGCATGGCCCGGTCCCGCTGGCCCAGGGGCGTTTCGATTTCCGGTGCCGCCAGCAGGGCTTCCACCTGGGCTTCGCTCATCACCTTGGGCAGGCGCGAGGCCTTGACCGGCATGGCGGTCTGCAGGGTGGGGTCGGCGCTGATGCGGTTCTGGGCCAGCAGGCGCCGGTAGAAGCGGCGCAGGGAGGAAAGGTAGCGGGCCTGGGAGCTGGATTTCATGCGGGCCGCCACATCGGCCAGGAAGGCCGCCAGGTCGGCGGCGCCGGCCTGGGCCAGGGGCGGGCGGCCCTGCTGTTGCAACCACAGGGCATAGCGTTGCAGGTCGCTGCGGTAGGCGGCGAGGGAATTGGGGGAGAGGCCGTCTTCCAGCCACAGGGCGTCGCAGAAGGCGTCGATCTCGCTCTGGGTGGAAAAGGCCAGGGTCGGCGGGGCGGCATCCGTCATGGGCACGGAGTTTACGCCGGCAGGCAGCCCTCGTGTTGCAGCAGCCAGCGCTTGATGTCCAGCAGGAAGTCGCCGCCATTGCGGCCGAAACCGCCCAGGCCGGCAGCGGCGACGACCCGGTGGCAGGGCACCGCCAGGGGGAAGGGATTGGCACCGCAGGCGCCGCCCACGGCCCGGGGGCCGCTGTGCAGCAGCTTGGCCACCTCGCCGTAGCTTTGCGTCTGGCCCCGGGGAATGGCGGCGATGGCGTCCCACACCCGGCGCTGGAAGCGGGTGCCGGAGGGTTGCAGAGGCAGGCTGAAAACGAAGGCCGGGTCGGCCAGGTAGGCCTGGATCTGGCGCACCGCCTCGGCGGCCAGGGGCGTGCCGGCCGCCTGCTGCAGGCGGCCGGGCAGGTAGAGGATTTCGGTCAGTTCGTCCCCGTTGCAGCGGATGCCCAGGGAAAAGAACGGGCCACTGGTGATGGCCTGGAAGTCAGCAGGGACGGCATTCTTGGTCATGGCTGCCCGTACAACGAGAAAGGGGGCGGCTTGCAGCCGACCCCCTGTGGAAATGCTTACTGCGCCTTGCCGAGCAGGGCGTCCTTGAGATCGCCCTGGGCCGGCTTGTTACCCAGCCAGATGCGCAGCAGGGCCTGGTAGAAATCCTCCCCGGGAATGACCTTGCCCTGGGGCTGGCCGGCCACGGTGAGGCGGGTGCCCTGTTCGGGAATCCAGTCCAGGGTGATGGGGGTGCCCTTGGCCGCCTTGCCCAGGGCCAGCAGGTTGCCTTCGAAAGTCTGCACCCGTTCCTTCAGGGCGGCAGCCTCGGCCTCGCTGCTGTTCTTGGCGATGCCGCCGGATAGGGCGTCCACGAACTGCTGGGCGGAGAGTTCCATGAGGGGCACGATGGCCAGGCGCTTGGCGCCCTTGGCCGCCAGCACGCCGTCCACCTCGGCGGCCTTGGCCGGCAGGTAGAGGCCCACGGCGTAGACCTTGAAAAACACCTTGGACCGCAGGCCGGCACCGTTGAGGCTGAGGTCCTGCTGCTCCAGCTTGAGCCGCTCCTCGAACTTGACCCCGGCCACTTCCATGGCCTGGGCGCTGCCGGCCGTGAGGCTGAGGATGGCGAGGGCCGCCATGAAATGCTTGATCTTCATACAGTCTGTCTCCTTTGGTTTTTGCGGACTTTATTGAAGCCCCGGCGCCGTCCGCACGTCGCCGGGGCAATTCTTTTATGGGTGTTGCGGTGAAACTTGGACGGATCAGGGAGCGGTGCGGCCGGCTTTCAGCCGCGCACCTGGCCATTGCCCAGGACCACCCATTTCTGGCTGGTCAGGCCTTCCAGGCCCACCGGGCCCCGGGCGTGGATCTTGTCCGTGGAAATGCCGATCTCGGCGCCGAGGCCGTACTCGAAGCCGTCGGCGAAGCGGGTGGAGGCGTTCACCATGACCGAGGCCGAATCCACTTCCCGCAGAAAGCGCATGGCGTGGGTGTGGTTCTCGGTGACGATGGCCTCGGTGTGGCTGGAGGAGTACTTGTTGATGTGCTCGATGGCCTCGTCCAGCCCGGCCACCACCTTCACGGCGATGATGGGCGCCAGGTACTCCTCGCCCCAGTCGGCCTCGGTGGCCTCCTTGGCATTGGGCACCAGAGCCCGGGTTTCGGCACAGCCGCGGATTTCCACGCCCTTGGCGGTGAGCATAGCGGCGATGGGCGGCAGCAGGGTGGCGGCGACGGAGCGTGCCACCAGCAGGGATTCGGCGGTGTTGCAGGTGCCGTAGCGCTGGGTCTTGGAGTTTTCCACCACCGCCATGGCCTTGGCCGCATCGGCGCTGTCGTCCAGGTACACATGGCAGTTGCCGTCCAGGTGCTGGATCATGGGCACCCGGGATTCGGCCAGCAGGCGGGCGATGAGGCCCTTGCCGCCGCGGGGCACGATGACGTCCACGAATTCGCGCATGGTGATGAGTTCGCCCACGGCGGCCCGGTCGGTGGTTTCCACCACCTGCACCGCATCCGCCGGTAGGCCGGCGGACTGCAACCCTTCCTTCACCAGAGTCGCCAGGGCCTGGTTGCAGCGGATGGCCTCGGAACCGCCGCGCAGGATGGAGGCGTTGCCGGACTTGATGCACAGGCCTGCCGCATCCACCGTCACGTTGGGGCGGGCTTCGTAGATGATGCCGATGACGCCGAGAGGCACCCGCATGTGGCCCACCTGGATGCCGGAGGGGCGGAAGCGCAGGTCGGTCATTTCACCGATGGGGTCCGGCAGGGAGGCGATCTGCTCCAGGCCCTCGGCCATGGTGGCGACGGTCTTGGGGGAAAGGGTCAGACGATCCACCATGGCCGGCTCCAGGCCGGCGGCCCGGGCGGCGGCCAGGTCTTCGCCGTTGGCGGCCAGGAGCTTGGCTTCGTCGCGGCGGATGGCGGCGGCGATGGCCAGCAGGGCCCGGTTCTTGGCATTGGTGTCGGCCTTGGCCATCTGGCGCGAGGCGGTCCGGGCACGGCGGCCCAGGTTCTGCATGTAATCCTTGATATCCATGGTGTTCTTCAGCAGGTCAGGCAGGAGATAATCGGACCATTATAGCGGCCTCAAATGCCCCGAAACGCCATTCCCTTACTGAAAATAAGGGATTGGGCTAAACTTTCTCGCCGTTGCGGTGTCACAAACCGTTACATGGCCGTTTGACGTCGCAGGAGACCCTATGAGTCGCAAGCTGATTGTTCCCACCGAAGTGCAAGTGTGTGCCACCTGCAGCTATTGGGACGGGGAACGCAAGGTAGATGCCGAGGTGGGTGTGGTGGTGGTGGAAGAGTGTTGCCAGGGCGAGTGCCTGGTGCGCGAATCGTCCCTGCCCGCATTGCGCCACAAGTCCGGAGATACGGATTGCGAGTGGGAGCATCTGGTGCCCGATGAACCGGAAGAGGTGCCGGCCATCCTGCCGGACGTGCCGCCTTCCGATGAAAAGGCCGCTTAAGGCCGTCGCACCCCCGATCGACCGGTGCCCGTCCGGGCATCCGGCCTAGCGCAGGCTCAGGCCCAGGCGCAGGAATTCATCCCACACATCGCCGCCGCCCAGGCCCTTGATGCAGCGGTCGATATGGGCCGTCTGGGCCAGGGCCGCCCGCAGACGCGGCGCGTCGAGCCGCCCCAGGGCGCGCTTGACCAGGGCCTGGCGCGGCCCCCAGATGCGCTGTTCCTTGAACAGCTGGTCCGCCGGCCGGCCGGCGTTGAGTCCTTCCTTCAGGGCCGCCAGGGCCCGCACTTCCTCCGTCACCGCCCACAACACCAGGGGCGGCGCTTCGCCCTCCTGGCGCAGGCCGTCCAGGGTCCGCGTCAGGCGGGCCAGGTCGCCCTGCAGCAGGGCTTCCCGCAGGCCGTCGATGTCGTAGCGGGCCACATTGAGCACCGCCTCCCGCACCTGTTCCAGGCTCAGCTTGCCTTTGGGGAACAGCAGTCCCAGTTTCTGGATTTCCTGGTGGGCCGCCAGCAGATTGCCTTCCACCCGCTCGGCGATGAAGCGCAGGGCTTCCGTCTCGGCGCTCTGTTCCTGGCGCTGCAGGCGGCCGGCGATCCACTGGGGCAGTTCGCCGAGGTTGGGGGCCTGCAGCTTGAGCACGGTGCCGGCTTCGGCCAGGGTCTGGAACCAGGAGGCTTTTTCGTCCTGCCAGGTCAGTTCGGGCAGGGTGACCAGGGTCATGGCATCGCTGGAAAGGCGCTGGCAATGTTCCTGCAGGGCCTGGCCGCCGTCCCGCCCGGGCTTGCCGGTGGGGATGCGCAGGTCGATCAGCTTGCGGTCGCCGAAGAGGGAAAGGTTGCCGCCGGCCATGGCCAGCTGGGTCCAGTTGAAGCCCTGGCCGGCCACCAGCACTTCCCGCTCGCTGTAGCCCTGGCGCCGGGCGGCGGCGCGGATGGCATCGCCGGCTTCGATCACCAGCAGGGGCTCGTCCCCATACACCACGTAGAGCGGCCCCAGGGGGCGTTCCAGGTGGGCCGCCAGCTGTTCTCCCCGGAGCTGGGCCACGGCGTCAGTCCTCGTTTTCGTCCACCGGCGGCTTGGCCTTGGCCATGCGCCGGATCAGCTGCTGCACCAGGTCCCGCTGCATGTCCTGCCACAGCAGTTCCTCTTCCTGGGCCTTGGACAGCACCTGGGCATCGTCGTAGGTGATGTCCCGGGTCAGGTAGATTTCCATGGGCGCGGAGAGAGCCTTGCCCTTGGCGTCTTCCAGGCGGAAGTTGGCCCGGTACTGCAGTTGCAGTTCCCGCACCCGGCCGGCGGAGTTGTAGGACAGGGCAATCCGTTCCCGGCGTTCCGGGAACTGGACCAGGGTGGCCGCCGCATCTTCCCGGTTGTCCACCAGTTCGGTGGACTTGTTGGCCCGGATGTATCGTTTCAGGTTGGCGGTGATTTCCGAATTCTCCGCCATGGACACGTACAGGGTCGGAAAGGGCATGGTCTGGGCGCCCCGCAGCTGGAAGCCGCAGCCGGCCAGCGTTACGAGCAGGACAAGGGAAACGAGCAGACGGGCGCGCACAGACGACTCCTTAAACCACGATATTGACCAGACGGCCGGGCACCACCACCACCTTCTTCGGGGCCTGGCCGTCCAGGTGCTTCTGCACCGTCTCGGAGGCCAGGGCGGCCGCTTCGATGGCGTCCTTGGCCGCATCGGCCGGCACCTTGATGCTGCCGCGCAGCTTGCCGTTCACCTGCAGCATCAGCTCGATTTCGCTCTGCACCAGGGCGGCGGCATCGGCCTTGGGGAAGGCGGCCTGGCCGGCATCGGCACCGGGCTTGAGTTCGGCATAGAGGGCCTGGCAAGCGTGGGGCACGATGGGGAAGAGCATCAGCACGGCCGCTTCCAGGGCTTCCTGCTTGACGCTGCGGGCTTCCGGGCTGTCCGGCAGCTTGGCGAAGGCGTTGAGCAGTTCCATGACGGCGGCGATGGCGGTGTTGAACTGCTTGCGCCGGCCGTAGTCGTCGGTGACCTTGCCGATGGTCTGGTGCAGCTGGCGGCGGAAGTCCTTGAGATTGCCCTCCAGCTCGCCGCCGCTGTAGGCGGGGACGATGCCGGCGGCCACGTGGTCGTGGGTCAGCTTCCACAGGCGCTTCAGGAAGCGGAAGGCGCCCTCGACACCGGCGTCGGACCATTCCAGGGACTGGTCGGGCGGGGCGGCGAACATCATGAACAGGCGGGCCGTGTCGGCGCCGTACTCGTCCATCAGGGATTGGGGGTCCACGCCGTTGTTCTTGGACTTGGACATCTTCTCGGTGCCGCCGATGACCACCGGCTGGCCGTCGGCCTTGAGGGTGGCGCCGGTGGGGCGGCCGCGCTCGTCGGTGGTCACATCCACGTCGGCCGGGTTGATCCACTCCTTCTTGCCGCCTTCGGCGTCTCGATAGAAGGTGGGGGCCACCACCATGCCCTGGGTCAGCAGGTTGGCGAAGGGCTCGTCCAGCTTCTGTTCGCCGAAGAGGCCCACGTCGCGCATCAGCTTGGTGAAGAAGCGGGAGTAGAGCAGGTGCAGGATGGCGTGCTCGATGCCGCCGATGTACTGGTCGATGCCGCCCTTGCACCAGTAGGCCACGCGCTCGTCCACCATGGCCTGGGTGTTGTCCGGGCAGGCGTAGCGCAGGAAGTACCAGGAGGACTCGACGAAGGTGTCCATGGTGTCGGTTTCGCGACGGGCCGGCTTGCCGCACTTGGGGCAGGTGCACTCGTAGAACTCGGGCATCTTGGCCAGGGGCGAACCGGCGCCGGTGATTTCCACGTTCTCCGGCAGCACCACGGGCAGCTGGTCGTCAGGCACCGGCACGTCGCCGCAGGACTCGCAATGGATCACCGGGATCGGGCAGCCCCAGTAGCGCTGGCGGGAAATGCCCCAGTCGCGCAGGCGGAACTGCACCTTCTTCTCGCCCAGGCCCTTGGCGGCCAGGTCGGCGGCGATGGCGTCCACGGCGGCCTCGTAGGCCAGGCCGTCGTACTTGCCTGAATTGACGCAGGTGCCGCGGCTCTTGTCGCCGTACCATTCCTGCCAGCCGTCCAGGCTGAAGGTCTCGCCTTCGGCGGCGATGACCTGCTTGATGGCCAGGTTGTACTTCTTGGCAAAGGCAAAGTCCCGCTCGTCGTGGGCGGGCACGGCCATCACGGCGCCTTCGCCGTAGCCCATCAGCACGTAGTTGCCGACCCACACTTCCACCTGCTCGCCGGTGAGGGGGTGCTGGACGAAGATGCCCGTGGGCATGCCCTTCTTTTCCATGGTGGCGATGTCGGCCTCGGCCACGCCGCCCTTCTTGCATTCCTCGATGAAGGCGGCCAGTGCCGGGTTGTTCGCGGCGGCGCGGGTGGCCAGGGGGTGTTCGGCGGCCACGGCGACGAAGGTGACGCCCATGATGGTGTCGGCCCGGGTGGTGAACACCCACAGCTTTTCGTCATTGTTGTCGGCCAGGGGGAAGGCGAAGCGCACGCCGGTGCTCTTGCCGATCCAGTTCTTCTGCATCAGGCGCACCTGCTCGGGCCAGCCCGGCAGCTGGTCCAGGTCGGCCAGCAGTTCCTCGGCGTAGGCGGTGATCTTCATGTAGTACATGGGGATCTCGCGCTTTTCCACCAGGGCGCCGGAGCGCCAGCCGCGGCCGTCGATGACCTGCTCGTTGGCCAGTACGGTGTGGTCCACCGGGTCCCAGTTCACGGTGCCCAGCTTCTTGTAGATCAGGCCCTTTTCATACAGGCGGGTGAACAGCCACTGTTCCCAGCGGTAGTACTCGGGAGTGCAGGTGGCGAACTCGCGCTCCCAGTCGATGGCGAAACCCAGGCGCTGCAGCTGGCTGCGCATGTAGTCGATGTTGGCGTAGGTCCACTTGGCGGGCGGCACCTTGTTCTGGATGGCGGCGTTTTCCGCCGGCATGCCGAAGGCGTCCCAACCCATGGGCTGCAGCACGTTGTAGCCCTGCATCTTGTGGAAACGGGTCAGCACATCGCCGATGGTATAGTTGCGCACGTGCCCCATATGCAGCTTCCCCGACGGATAGGGGAACATGGAAAGACAGTAGTACTTGGGCTTGGTGGTGTCTTCGACGGCACGGGCGGCCTGGGTCTTGACCCAGTGTTGCTGGGCGGCGAGTTCGACTTCCGCGGGTTGGTATTTTTCCTGCATTTGGGCGGCCAGAAATTCGTTGCAAAGCGTGAAATTATAACCGGTCCGCTCCTGCTCCATTGGGCAAAATCGGCTCTTTGCCGCCGCCCGGGCGGTTTCCTGATGATGAACGGGCCGCTCCAGGCCACTGCGGAGAGATGAACATGGGATTGTTGCGCCCCCTGCTGCTTTCAACCCTGACGCTGTGGGCCGCCGCCCCTGCCGTGGCCGGACCGGCCTCCCGGCAGGCGGTGGTGGAGGCCGTGCAGGCGCCGGCCTGGCTGGAGCGCAGCGGCGAGCGCCGGCCCCTGGTGCCGGGCCAGGCCCTCGCCAACCGGGACAGGATCGTCACCGGCAGCGGCTCCCGGGTGCTGATCCAGCTGCCCGAAGGCAGCGGCGTCAAGTTGGGGGAAAATGCCCAGCTCCATCTCAACGCCATCGGCCAGCGCCCGGGGGGCGTCTATACGGCGGCCTTGGACGTGCTGCGGGGCGCCTTCCGCTTCACCACCGGCCTCTTTCCCCAGCGCCTGACGGGGCGGGCCATCAACGTCCGCGCCGCCACCCTGACCGCTGGCATCCGCGGCACCGACCTGTGGGGCAAGTCCGCCGAGGACAAGGACCTGATCTGCCTGCTCGAGGGCCATATCGTGGTCACCCATCCCCTGGGCGAACCCATGGCCTTGAGCGAGCCTCTGGCCTTCGCCAGCGCCCTGCGCGACCAGGCACCCGGGGCGGTGGCCAGCGTCGAGGCGGCGCAGGTGGAGAAGTGGGCGGCGGAAACTGAAATCCAGGCCGGGGCCGGCGTCCTGCGCCGTGGCGGCGCCTGGGGCGTCAACCTGCCGCCGGTGGCGACCCAGGCCGAGGCCCTGGCGTTGTACGACCAGCTGCGGGAGGCCGGCTATCCGGCGCGGATTCGTCCGCGTCACGATGGGGCCGGGGAGGAGGGCTACGTCTATGTGCTGCGGGTGGGGGGCTTCGCCGGCCGGGAAGAGGCGCGGCAGATGGCCGGACGTCTGACGGCGGAGCTGGGCGTGGCGCCCGGGGCCGTCTCCCGCTGAAGGCGGGAATCGAGCAGGCGAGGGGAAATCTAGGGGCTAAGGAGCCGCCGGGGCGGCTTGGCCCCGGGTGGTCCGATCAGGCGGCCTGGGCGGCCGCCTGGGCTCAACAGCCGACCTTGCGCTTGTGCAGGTCGGGGGTGAACACGTTCTTCCAGGTGTCCTGCCAGAACTTGGCGGCGTTTTCCGCAGCCATCAGGCCGAACATGGCCATGCGGCCCTGGTGGCGCCAGATCCAGCTGACCTGGGCGGTGCTGTTGCTGTAGGGCTGGCGCACGGTGCCGCCGGCGCGGGCTTCCACCAGATCGAGAAAGCGCTCGATGCTGTGGCGGTGAAACTCGGAACCCTCGGTGCAGCCACAGGCGGTCTTCGCTTCCTCGACGGCGCGTTGCCACAGCTTGGTGGCCATGGTTTCGGTGATGCCGGCTTTGCGGGCGATCCAGGGCAGAATCTTCGGGTTGTTCATGCTGTTTCCTTTCAAACTTGGCGGTAACCAATGCAGTCCGTCCGCGGCCTTGTGGGCTTGGTGACTGTTTTATGTTGCATTGCAATATCGATTATATCTCAGATGTTCCGGCGATCATTTGTGGTTTACCCGTAGCATCCGGAAGATTGGATGGTGCGGCGCACCAAAAAGTTCCCCGGCCCCGGCGGGGCTATAATCCCGGCCTGACCTTAACCTGCGTCCGCGCCCCTGCCCGCGGCTTCCCGTCCCCATGTCCGACCTGCTTGCCAATCTCAATCCAGAACAACTCCAGGCCGTGACCCTGCCGCCCCAGCATGCCCTGATCCTGGCCGGCGCCGGATCGGGCAAGACCCGGGTGCTCACCACCCGCATCGCCTGGCTCATTTCCACCGGCCAGATGGGGCCCCACGCGGTGCTGGCGGTGACCTTCACCAACAAGGCGGCCAAGGAAATGCTGGCCCGCCTCTCCGCCATGCTGCCCATCAACACCCGGGGCATGTGGATCGGCACCTTCCACGGCCTGTGCAACCGCTTGCTGCGGGCCCACCACAAGGAGGCCGGGCTGCCCTCCCTGTTCCAGATCCTCGATTCCGCCGACCAGCTCTCCGCCATCAAGCGTCTCCTGAAGAACCTCAACGTGGACGACGAGAAGTTCCCGCCCCGGGAGCTGATGCACTTCATCAACGCCCACAAGGACCAGGGCCTGCGCCCGGCCCAGGCCGAGGTGTGGGACGACTACACCCGCCGCCGGGTGGAACTGTGGGCCGAGTACGAGGGCCAGTGCCAGCGCGAAGGGGTGGTGGATTTTGCCGAACTGCTGCTGCGCACCTACGAGCTGCTGTCGCGCAACGAACCCCTGCGCCGCCATTACCAGGAGCGCTTCCGCCACATCCTGGTGGACGAGTTCCAGGACACCAACCGCCTGCAGTACGCCTGGTTGAAGCTCCTGGCCGGCCACGACGGCACTGCCGGCGCGCCCCAGGGGGCGGCGGTGTTCGCCGTGGGCGACGACGACCAGTCCATCTATGCCTTCCGCGGCGCCGAGGTGGGCAATATGCGGGACTTCGAGCGGGAGTTCGGGGTGCAGAACGTCATCCGCCTGGAGCAGAACTACCGTTCCCACGGCAACATCCTGGATGCGGCCAACGCCCTCATCAAGAACAACCAGGGCCGTCTGGGCAAGAATCTGTGGACCGACCAGGGGGCCGGCGAGCCGATCCGGGTGTTCGAGGGCTTCTCCGACCTGGACGAGGCCCGCTGGATCGTGGACGAGGCCCGGGAGCTGATCCGGGAGGGTGTCTCCCGGGACCAGATCGCCTTCCTCTACCGCTCCAACGCCCAGTCCCGGGTGCTGGAGCATGAGCTGTTCACCAAGGGCGTGGCCTACAAGGTGTACGGCGGCCTGCGCTTCTTCGAGCGCCAGGAAATCAAGCACGCCCTGGCCTACCTGCGCCTCCTGGCCAATCCGGACGACGACACCGCCTTCCTGCGGGTGGTGAATTTCCCCACCCGGGGCATCGGCGCCCGCAGCCTGGAAAACCTCCAGGAAGCGGCTCACCGTTCCAACTCGCCCCTCTACAACGCCGCCGCCAGCCTCACCGGCAAGGCCGGGGCCGCCGTCGGCGCCTTCATCCGCCTCATCGAGGAGCTGCGGCGGGAGACGGAAAACCTGCCCCTGCCCGAAGTGGTGGAACACATCATCGAACGCAGCGGCCTGCGCCAGCACTACCTGGGCGAGAAGGAAGGCCAGGAGCGGCTGGAGAACCTGGACGAACTGATCAACGCCGCCGCCAGCTTCATCGCCGAAGAGGGGGCCATGCCGGTGCCCGATCCGGCCACCCCCGATGCGCCCTTGCCGTCGCCCCTGGCCTCCTTCCTCGCCCACGCCAGCCTGGAGGCCGGCGACCACCAGGCCGGCGACGGCCAGGAGGCGGTGCAGCTGATGACGGTGCATGCGGCCAAGGGCTTGGAGTTCGACGTGGTCTTCATCTCCGGCTTGGAGCAGGGCCTCTTCCCCCACGAAAACTCCGTCATGGAAAAGTCCGGCGAGGAGGAAGAGCGCCGCCTCATGTACGTAGCCATCACCCGGGCCCGCCAGCGGCTCTACATGTCCCACGCCCAGACCCGCATGCTGCACGGCCAGACCCGCTACTGCGTGCCCTCCGCCTTCCTCGACGAACTGCCCCAGGAACTGCTGCTGCGGGTCAATGCCCGCAGCACCCCGGCCTACGACAACAGCTACAGCCGTAGCCCCCGGGCGGCGGCACCGGTGACGGCCTACGAAAGCGCCGCTCCCGCCGGGCTGCGGGTGGGGCAAAACGTCAGCCACGCCAAGTTCGGCCAGGGGGTCATCGTCGCCACCGAGGGCCGGGGCGCCGATGCCCGGGTCCAGGTCAATTTCGGCGCTGCCGGCATGAAGTGGCTGGCCCTGGAATTCGCCAAGCTGACGCCGCTCTAGGATGGGTTTGACGCCCGGCCTGCCGGGCAGATGGGACGCCGCTTTTGCGGCAATGTACCCCGAGGGGCAATAGGGACGGACGTTCCAGGCATGACCATGCCGGGAGGCTGGCCTCGCCTGCCTCCCAGGCAAGGGCTGCGGCGGGACTTATTCCCGGGCGAGGAAGGCGGCGAAGAAGTAGCGGCTGATGCGCTCTTCCAGCAGGGCCTGGATGGCCCCTTCGTCGAGGCGCGACAGTTCGGCATGGAGGGGCGCCGCCACCGGGGCGAAAGCGGCCACCAGCCGGGGATCGAAGTGGCTGCCCGCATCCTTGTGCAGGATGGCCAGGGCCGCTTCGCAAGTCATGGGTTCCTTGTAGGGGCGGCGGGAGGTGAGGGCATCGAAGACGTCCACCACTGCGAAAATGCGGGCGTTGAGGGGAATCTCCTCTCCCTTCAATCCCTGCAGGTAGCCGCTGCCGTCGTACTTCTCGTGATGGAACTGCACCACCTCCCGGGCCGCCTGCAGCCAGGGGGAGGGGGCGATGATGTGTACGCCGAGGGAGACGTGGGTCTGCATGATGCGGAATTCCTCCGCATCCAGCTTGCCCGGCTTGAGCAGGATGTTGTCGCTGATGCCGATTTTGCCCACGTCGTGCAGGAAGGCGCCGATGATGAGGGCCCGCATGGCGTCGCCCTCCACCCCCGTGACCTCGCCCAGGCGGCAGGCGTAGAGCGCCACCCGGTAGTTGTGGATGCTGGTGTCCGAATCCCGCTGGGCGATGGCGGCGCCCAGGACCGAGGCCATTTCCAGGTTGCCCCGCAGCACCTCCCGGGAGAAGCGCAGCACGTTGCGGTTGAGGGAAAGGATCACCGGATACAGCACCACCGTGGTGATGAGGGCGGCGGCCAGCACCAGGCCCAGGATCAGGTTGAGGTCCCGGCGCAGGCGGGCCTCCTCCTCCGGCGAGACCAGGAAGACGCCTTCGAAGTAGCCGGCGATGTTGCGCTCCCGGTCCAGGATCGGCACCAGCACCTGCACCACCGTGTTGTTGAGGATGGTGTATTTCTCGTAATGGTGTTTGCCGTCCATGGGGAAGGCGTGGGTGCTGCCCTTGAGCCCGGCCTCGATGTCCTGGTGGGCCGGATTGACCGCCTCCACCACCTTGCGCCGTTCCCGGTCATACAGCTCGATCACCACGAAATGGTCGCGGACGAAGCCCAGGGCCCGTTGCCGCAGGAAATCCAGCTGCTGGGCCGACATTTCCGCCGCCTCCAGCTCGGCCGCCTGGAAGCGGGCCGATTCGGCCTGGGCCAGGGCCACCACCGCATCGTCGATGCGCTCCGTCGCCACATACCAGGCGCTGCCGCCCAGGAGCAGGGAAACCAGGGCCCAGGCGAGCAGCAGGCGGCCGAGAACGGTGTGGTGGATATTGGTCATGGCGCCAATATTAAGGCCAATCGGGGCCATTCGCACCGCCGGGGAGCGGCGGTATAGTGACGCACCCCCAGCAGAATACAAAAGGAGACAAAAAATGACCCATGCCATCCGCTTTCACCGCACCGGCGGCCCCGAAGT
The DNA here is from genome assembly GCF_004217225.1 of Azospira oryzae. GTDB lineage: Bacteria > Pseudomonadota > Gammaproteobacteria > Burkholderiales > Rhodocyclaceae > Azospira > Azospira oryzae. The sequence continues at coordinate 106,568 of NZ_SHKM01000002.1, read as the reverse complement.
GCTGCAGTGGGAAGAGGTCGGCGTCGGCGAGCCCGGCCCCGGCGAAGTCCGGGTGCGCCATGCCGCCGTCGGTCTCAATTTCATCGACACCTACCATCGCAGCGGCCTCTATCCCGTACCCCTGCCCTCCGGCATCGGCCTCGAAGGGGCCGGCACGGTGGAAGCCCTGGGTCCCGGCGTCGCCCACCTGCAGGTGGGCGACCGGGTGGCCTACGCCGGCGGTCCCCTGGGGGCCTACAGCGAGGCCCGCCTGATTCCCGCCGACCGCCTCATCCGCCTGCCGGACAGCCTCTCCTTCGAGACCGGCGCCGCCATGATGCTGCAGGGCCTCACCGCCGCCTACCTGTTGCGTCGCACCTACCGGGTGCAGAAAGGCGACACTGTGCTGATCCACGCCGCCGCCGGCGGCGTCGGCCTCATCGCCTGCCAGTGGGCCAAGGCCCTGGGGGCCACCGTCATCGGCACCGTCTCCACCGAGGCCAAGGCCGAGCTGGCCCGGGCCCACGGCTGCGACCACCCCATCCTCTACACCCGGGAGGACTTCGCCCGGCGCGTGCGGGACATCACCGGCGGTGAAGGCGTGCCGGTGGTCTACGACGGCATCGGCAAGGACACCTTCACCGGCTCCCTGGACAGCCTGCGGCCCCTGGGCACCATGGTCAGCTTCGGCAACGCCTCCGGCCCGGTGGGCCTGATCGATCCCCTGCTGCTGTCCCAGAAGGGCTCCCTCTTCTTCACCCGGCCCACCCTGATGCACTACACCGCCCGCCGTGCCGACCTGGAGGCCCTGGCGACGGAGCTGCTGGGCGTGGTCACCAGCGGCCAGGTGAAGATCGAGGTGCACCAGCGCTTCCCCCTGCAGCAGGCCGCTGCCGCCCACATCGCCCTGGAAGGCCGGCAGACCACCGGCTCCACGGTGCTGCTGCCTTAAACGGAAAGGTCGTCCATGGGCGCCAAAGTTCGCAACAGCCTGCTCTCCCTGCGGGACCTCCTGGCCACGGCCTGGCCCATCGTGCTGGTGGTGGCCCTGGGTTTCGTCGTCGCCATCCAGTTCATCCAGCCGGCGCCGCCACGGCACGTGGTCATGTCCGCCGGGGCCGACAGCGGCGCCTACTACGCCTTCGGCAAGAAGTATGCGGAAATCCTGGCGCGCAACGGCATCACCCTGGAGGTGCGCACCTCCAACGGTTCCGCCGAGAACCTGCAGCGCCTGCTGGACAAGGACAGCGACGTGGAGATCGCCCTGGTCCAGGGCGGCGTCGAGGCGCCCCGGCCGGACTACCTGGAGGAGGACGAGGCCCTGCCCCTGTCCTCCCTGGGCAGCATGTACTACGAGCCGGTGTGGGTCTTCTACCGCAGCGAGCGGGAACTGGAGCGCCTGCACCAGCTGGCCGGCAAGCGCATCGCCGTCGGCGCCGAGGGCAGCGGCATCCGGGGCCTGGCCCTGCAACTGCTGGCGGCCAACGAGGTGCCGGTGGACGGCAAGCATCTGCTGTCCCTGGGCGGCCTCAAGGCGGCAGAAGAGCTGCAGCAGGGCCGCCTCGACGCCGCCTTCGTCATCGCCGCGCCGGAGGCGCCGGTGGTGCAGGTGCTGCTGCGCTCCCCCGGCATCAAGGTGATGAACTTCGCCCAGGCCGAGGCCTACACCCGGCGCTTCCCCTACCTGTCGAAGATCGTCCTGCCGGAAGGGGCGGTGGACCTGGTACGCAACTTCCCGCCCCACGACACCACCCTGCTGGCGGCCACCGCCAATCTGGTGGTGCATGACAGCCTGCATCCGGCCATCCAGTCCCTGCTGTTGCAGGCGGCCAGCGAAGTGCACGGCAAGGCCGGCTTCTTCCAGCGCCGCGGCGATTTCCCGGCGGTACGGGACCAGAGCCTGCCGGTGGCCGACACGGCGGAGCGCTACTACAAGTCCGGCCCGCCCCTGCTGCAGCGCTATCTGCCCTTCTGGGCGGCGATCCTGGTGGACCGGCTGGTGGTGCTGCTGTTGCCCATCTTCGCCCTGCTGCTGCCCCTGCTCAAGGTGGCGCCCTCCATCTACAGCTGGCGTATCCGTTCCAAGATCTTCCGCTGCTACGGCGACCTCAAGTTCCTCGAGAACGAGCTGAAGGAAAGCTACGATCCGGGCCGCAAGCTGGAATACCTGGACCGCCTCGACCGTATCGAGGACGAGGCCTATCGGCGTAATATCCCCCTGGCCTATTCGGACCTGCTCTATACCCTGCGGGAACACATCGAATTGGTGCGCCACACCCTGGAGCGGCTGGCGCGACATGCAAACGTGGAGGAAACCCCCTAGATGAAGGCTTACCTGATCGCCAATCCCAAGGGTGGCGCCGGCAAGAGCACCCTGGCCACCAACCTGGCCGGCTATCTGGCCCAGTCCGGCAAGCCCGTGATGCTGGGCGACCTGGACCGGCAGCAGTCCTCCCGGGAGTGGCTGGCCCTGCGCCCCGGCTTTTTGCCCGCCATCCGCAGCTGGGAACTGAAGCACGACGAGCCGGCCCGGCCGCCCAAGGGCACTACCCATGCGGTACTGGATACGCCTGCCGGCTTCCACGGCAAGGCCCTGGACCGCACCCTGAAACAGGTCACCCACGTGCTGGTGCCGGTGCAGCCCTCCCTCTTCGACATCCTGGCGGCGCGCCACTTCCTCGACACCCTGCTGGCCGAGAAGGCCGTGCGCAAGGGGGAGCTGCAGGTGGCGGTGGTGGGCATGCGGGTGGATGCCCGGACCCGGGCGGCGGGGGAGCTGGAGCGCTTCTTCGCCGCCTACGACCTGCCCATCCTCGCCTATCTGCGGGACACCCAGCTTTACGTCCAGGCGGCGGCCCAGGGGGCCACCCTGTTCGACCTGACCCCGGCCCGGGCCGAGAAGGACCTGGAGCAGTGGCGCAGCATCATCGACTGGGTGGATGCCTGAGGCTCCCGTCCGTCTAGCTAGGACATAAAAAAAGCCGCCGGATCACCGGCGGCTTTTTTGCGGGCGATGCCCGGGCTTACTTGTGGCTCTGCAGGAAGCGGTCCATGGTGGTGTCGGCCACGCTGAACCAGGCGTTCTGGGTACGGCGGTACTTGTCGTACTCGGTCCACACCTTCTTGAAGGCCGGGTTCTTCGCCGATTCCTCGGTGTACAGGTCCATGGCAGCCTTGTAGGCGGCTTCCAGCACCGCATCCGGATACTTCTGCAGCTTCACGCCCTGGGACAGCAGGCGGGAGAGGGCAGTGGGGTTCTTGTGGTCGTACTCGGCCAGCATGGTGACGTTGGCCTCGTAGGCGGCGGCCTGGAAGGCCTCCTGGTATTCCTTGGGCAGCTTGTCCCATTCCTTCTTGTTCACGAAGAAGTGGATGGTGGGGCCCGGTTCCCACCAGCCCGGGTAGTAGTAGTTCTTGGCGACCTTGAAGAAGCCCAGCTTTTCGTCGTCGTAGGGGCCGACCCATTCGGCGGCGTCGATGGTGCCCTTTTCCAGGGCGGGATAGATGTCGCTGCCGGCGATCTGCTGGGGCACGGCGCCGAGGCGTTCGAAGACGGCGCCGCCGAGGCCGGCGATGCGCATCTTGAGGCCCTTGACGTCGTCCAGGGTCTTGATTTCCTTGCGGAACCAGCCGCCCATCTGGGTTCCGGTGTTGCCGCCGGCGAAGGACACCACGTTGTAGTTGGCGTAGAACTCGTCCAGCAGCTTCTGGCCGCCGCCGTAGTAGATCCAGGCGTTCATCTGGCGCGGGTTCATGCCGAAGGGCACGGAGGTGCCGAAGCCGAAGGTCTTGTCCTTGCCCACGTAGTAGTAGGAACAGGTGTGGCACATCTCGACGGTGCCCTGCTGCACGGCGTCCAGGGCCTGCAGGCCGGGGACGATCTCGCCGCCGGCAAAGACGCGGATGTCGAACTTGCCGCCGGTCATGGCGCGCAGGCGGTTGGCCAGCACGTCGGCGCCGCCGTAGATGGTGTCGAGACTCTTGGGGAAGCTGGAGGTCAGGCGCCACTTGATGGTGGGCTGGGATTGGGCGATGGCGGGAGCCGCGACGGTGGTGGCCACGCCGGCACCGGCAGCGACGCCGGCATTTTTCAGGAATTTGCGACGATCCATGGTTTGTCTCCTTATTTTTGTTGCCTAACTGATGTTGCGAAAGCCGGGCGGCTGAACCTCACCGCTGCCAGCGATGAAAACAGCAAAGGGGATACATGTGCAAATGCCCCAACCGTCGTGTCGATGGCTGGGGCACTCCTGTTACTGCGTCGAGCTTACCTTACTTGTGGGTCTGCAGGAACCGGTCCATGGTGGTGTCGGCCACGCTGAACCAGGCGTTCTGGGTCTTCCGGTACTTGTCGTACTCGGTGTAGATCTTCTTGAAGGCCGGGTTCTTGGCAGATTCTTCGGCGTAGATTTCCATGGCGGCCTTGTAGGCGGCGTTCATGATCTCGTCGGAGTACTTCTGCAGCTTCACGCCCTGGGACAGCAGGCGGGAGAGGGCCGGCGGGTTCTTGTGGTCGTACTCGGCCAGCATGGTGACGTTGGCCTCGTAGGCGGCGGCCTGGAAGGCCTCCTGGTATTCCTTGGGCAGCTTGTCCCATTCCTTCTTGTTCACATAGAAGGAGAAGGCGGGACCCGGCTCCCACCAGCCCGGGTAGTAGTAGTTCTTGGCGACCTTGAAGAAGCCCAGCTTCTCGTCATCGTAGGGGCCGACCCATTCGGCGGCGTCGATGGTGCCCTTTTCCAGGGCGGGATAGATGTCGCCACCGGCGATCTGCTGGGGCACGGCGCCGAGGCGCTCGAAGACGGTGCCGCCGAGGCCGGCGACGCGCATCTTGAGGCCCTTGATGTCGCCCAGATTCTTGATTTCCTTGCGGAACCAGCCGCCCATCTGGGTCCCGCTGTTGCCGCCCATGAAGGAGACGATGTTGTAGTTGGCGTAGAACTCGTCCAGCAGCTTCTGGCCGCCGCCGTAGTACACCCAGGCGTTCATCTGGCGGGCGTTCATGCCGAAGGGGATGGAGCAGCCCAGGGCGAAGGTCTTGTCCTTGCCCACGTAGTAGTAGGGGGCGGTGTGACAGCACTCGACGGTACCCTGCTGCACGGCGTCCAGGGCCTGCAGGCCGGGGACGATTTCACCGCCGGCAAAGACGCGGATGTCGAACTTGCCGTTGGTCATGGCGCGCAGGCGGTTGGCCAGAACTTCGGCGCCACCGTAGAGGGTGTCCAGGCTCTTGGGGAAGCTGGAGGTCAGACGCCACTTGATGGTGGGCTGGGCTTGGGCGATGGCAGGGGCAGATACGGTAGTGGCAGCAGCGCCGGCAGCAATGCCGACACCAGCTTTTTTGAGAAAGGAACGACGTTCCATTTTGTCTCCTCCAGGGATTGTTCGGTGTGTTGCAGCCGACGCATTATAGCGACGGCCCGAAGCGGTCCGGCAATAGGGATTACCCTAATCCGGACCGGCTGGAAGAGCTTGCTGGAAGCGGCTTTCGCCCGGGGTCAGGCGCCCGCGACGGTCATCCGCTGGATGAGAATGGAACCCGTCTGCTTGGAGCCGCGCACCACCACGTCGTTGCCGACCCCGGCGATGTTCATGAACATCTCCTTGAGGTTGCCGGCGATGGTGATTTCCTCCACCGGATAGGCGATTTCGCCGTTCTCGATCCAGTAGCCGGCGGCCCCCCGGGAGTAGTCCCCATTGACGTAGTTCACCCCCTGGCCCAGCAGCTCGGTGACCAGCAGGCCGCGCTTGACCTGGCGGATGAGGCCGGCCAGGTCTTCCCGGCCCGGCTCCAGCACCAGGTTGTGGCAGCCGCCGGCATTGCCGGTGGTGGTCATGCCCAGCTTGCGGGCGGTATAGACGCTGAGGAAATAGCCGTTGAGCACACCGTCGCTCACCACCTGGCGCGAGCGGGTGGCGACGCCGTCGTTGTCGAAGGGGCCGGAGGCCAGGCCCTTGGGCAGGTCGGGGCGCTCGCTGATGTTGATGCCGGGGGCGAAGATGCGCTTGCCCAGGCTGTCCACCAGGAAGCTGGCCTTGCGGTAGAGGCTGCCGCCGCTGGCGGCATAGACGAAGTTGCCGAGCAGGCCGCTGGCGATGGGGGCCTCGAAGATCACCGGCACCTCGCAGGTCTTCACCTTGCGCCCGCCCAGGCGGGACAGGGCGCGGCGGGCGGCGTAGTCGCCGATGCTCTCGGGGGCGGGGAAGTCCGCCGGGTCCCGGTGGGTGGAATACCAGTCGTCCCGTTGCATTTCCGCATTGCGCCCCTTCTTGCCGGCGATGACGGAGCAGGCAATGTAGTGGCGGGAGCTGGGGTAGCCGCCGGCAAAGCCCAGACTGTTGGCGGTGGCGAACTGGCCTTCCTGCAGGGAGACGGTGGCGCCCTCGGAGTTTTTCACCAGGGGACTGACGGCGAAGGCCGCATCCTCGCAGCGGCGGGCCAGGTCGATGGCGCCCTCCACGCTCAGCTGCCAGGGATAGTAAAGCTGGGGATCCTGCCACTGTTTGGCCAGCAGGGCCTTTTCCGGCAGGCCGGCGCAGGGGTCCTCGGCGGTGTAGCGGGCGATGGCCAGGGCCGCATCCACGGTCTGGGCCAGGGCCTGGCGGGAAAAGTCGCTGGTGGAGGCGTAGCCCTTGCGTTGGCCCAGGTACACCGTGACGCCGATGCCCTTGTCCCGGTTGTATTCGATGGTTTCCACCTCGCCCTGGCGGACGCTGACCGACTGGCCGAAGCCCTCGGAGACATCCACCTCGGCTGCGGAGGCGCCGCCCCGGGTGGCCAGGGCCACGGTGTCCCGGGCCAGTTGCAGCAGGTCGGCCTGGGGCAGGGAGAAGCGGCCGGAAGTGGCTGCAGCGGTGGTACGGGAGGGCTTGGGGAGAGCTTTCTTGGCCATGAACAGCGAGACAGAGGGGTAAAATCGCTATCATAGCAGCCCCCACCGCCCACCCCTGCCGAGAAGTACAAGGAATCATGGAAGAACTGGACCCCCTGGACGGCGAGCCCGTCAGCAAGACAAAACGCAAACAAGCCATGCAGGACAAGCAGGACCTGGGACGCGCCCTGGTGGAACTGCCGCCGGACCGTCTCAAGCGCCTGCTGGGCAAGGTCGAACTGTCCGAGACCCTCAGCGGCGCCCTGCTCGAATACCAGCGCCTGCCCAAGCGGGAGGCCCAGCGCCGGCAGCTGCAGTACATCGGCAAGCTGATGCGGGACGTGGACCCGGAGCCGATCCAGGCCGCCCTGGACGTGGTCAATGGCGCCTCCGCTGCGGAGAACGCCAAGCTGCATCGGCGCGAGCGTCTGCGCACCCTGCTCCTGGAAAACGAGGCCGTGGCCCTGGCCGACATCGCCGCCCACTGGCCCCAGGCCGATCTCACCCACCTGCGCCAGCTGCGCCGCAGCGCCCTCAAGGAGCAGGAACAGAACAAGCCGCCGAAGAGCTACCGCGCCATCTTCCAGGTGCTGAAGGAACTGGAGGAGGGCGGCGCTGCCGCAGCCACCGGGGATGATGCCGGGGAGGAAGCATGAGCGAAGGGCCCCTGCGCGTCGGCCTGGTCTCCATCAGCGACCGGGCATCCAGCGGCGTCTATGAGGACAAGGGCCTGCCGGCCCTGCGCCAGTGGCTGGACGGGGTGCTGCTGACCCCCTGGGAGGAAGAGTCGCGTCTCATCGCCGACGACCAGCCGGGCATCGAAGCCACCCTCATGGAACTGGTGGACGACGAAGGCTGCCATCTGGTGCTGACCACCGGCGGCACTGGTCCGGCGCCCCGGGATGTGACGCCGGAAGCCACCCTGGCGGTGGCGGACAAGGTCATGCCCGGCTTCGGCGAGCAGATGCGGCAGATCGGCCTGCAGTTCGTGCCGACCGCCATTCTCTCGCGCCAGGTGGGGGTGATCCGCAAGCAGGCCCTGATCCTCAATCTGCCGGGCCAGCCCAAGTCCATCCAGGAAACCCTGGAAGGGGTGAAGGACGGGGAGGGCAAGGTGCTGGTGCCCGGCATCTTCGCTGCCGTGCCCTACTGCCTGGACCTCATCGGCGGGCCCTATGTGGAAACCCGGGAGTCCGTGGTGGCGGCCTTCCGTCCCAAGTCGGCACGGCGTCCGCCGGCCGCCTGAGTCGGCCTTCAGTTGTCGCTGCGCAGTTCCCGGTAGCGGGCGATTTCGTAATCGCTGCCGCTTTCCTGGATGTCCATGGGGGTCAGCAGCAGGTGCCGGCCTTCGGCTTCGCACTCCAGGTTTTCCCGCACGTCGAAGCTGGCTGGCGGCATTACCACCCGCACTTCCCCCTCTTCCATGCCGTCCCGCAGCAGCATGCCCGGAATGCCCGCCGCCAGGGCGTAGGCCGAGGTGCTGCGGGGCCGCAGCTCCACCGCCAGGGCCTGGCGCGCCAGGGTCTGGATGCCGACCGCGGCCTGGGTATCCGATTCCCGGCCGTAGCGCCGCACCACGCCGAGCAGCCAGTTGCTGCCGCCTTCCGGCTGCATGGCCAGGAGGGCGCCGATGCGCAGCCAGTCGCCGCGCAGGTTCGGCACCAGGGCGCCGAAGCCGCCCAGGCTGACGTTGTCGGCGATCCAGCTTTCCGCCGCTCCGTCCCCGTCCGGCTTGCCGGAAAAGACCTGGAAGGCCGCCTCGAAACCGTTGACCACGGTGAGCAGGGATTTCACCTGGTGCCGCCGGTGTTCCCGCAGGGGCGGGGTCGGCGCCCAGTGCATGGCCAGATGGTGCAGCACCGGCAGGATCATGCGGGCCGGATACTGGCCCCCCAGATTCACCTCTTCCGGCACGGTGCCCAGTTCGACGCTGCGGATCAGTTCGGCCAGGGTCTGGGGTGCGTTGCCCGGGGCGAAGAAGCGCAGGGTCGGTGCCGCCTGGGGCTCCCGGGTGAGGCGCACGGGCGGCAGGGGCTGGGCCGGGTCGATCCAGTACACGCTTTCGGGACCGGAGCGGCTGCCGAACACGAACTGGGGCAGGCAATGGCCGATCAGCCTTTCCGCCAGTTCGATCTCCGCGGGCAGCAGGCTGTCCATGGAGGAGGCGTGGAACATGAGCACCTTCAGGTATTCCAGGGTGGCGGAGGAGGAACTGCTCTGCCCCGGATAGAGCAGCAGCAGGCGCCCGGCGACGCCTTCGCTTTCCGCCGCCAGGTAGGCCTGGCCCAGGCGCAGCCAGATGTCGCCTTCCACCGGGCCGTAGTGGTACTGGCGCCACTTCAGCTGGTTGCCGTAGGCCAGGATGAGGCGGGCGTGGATCAGGGGCAGGTGGGGCTTGAGGGCGTCGGCCCCCTTCTCCTTGCCGCGGTAGCGCGCCAGGGATTGTTCGTAGAGCCGTGCCAGCAGGTCCCAGAAGGCGGTGCTGGCGGTCCACAGGCGCCGCTCCTCGGTCTTGGAGAGGCGGGGGGAGTGCAGGTAGTCCCGGGTCAGGCGGCGCAGGTGGGGCTGGGCCGCTTCGTCCAGCTGGCGCACGGTGTCGAACAGTTGCTCGGGCTTGAAGCCTTCGGCGCTGAGCAGGGACTCGAACCAGGCCAGCACCTCGTCCACCGCCTTGAAGGCATTGTCCAGGGGCAGTTCGGCGATGGCGCGGCGCAGTTCCTTGGCGTCGGCCAGGGGGTGCTCCGGCTTGGCGGAAAAGAGGCTCAGAATCACGATGTTCCCCGTTGAAGTCGTTCCAGCGATATTGGCGGTCCTGTCGCCGCCTCCATGGACGGGTCCGCCTGTGCCGGCAGCTCCGGAGCCAAGCTTACGTCATTTTCCCCATGCTGCGAACTGTCCCCCAGGCGTTGGCGGCGGCGGGGTCTCCGTCAACGGCCCCGCCCGTCGCCGCCATGGGCGGGACGGGGGCAAACGGCTACAATGCCAGCGATAAAAAAGTAGCGGAGCCCATCTCCATGCAGCAGTACCACGACCTTATGCGCCACGTGCTCGAGCACGGCCACGTCAAGACCGACCGCACCGGCACGGGCACCCGTTCCGTCTTCGGCTGGCAGATGCGTTTCAACCTGGCGGACGGCTTCCCCGTCATGACCACCAAGAAGCTGCACCTGCGTTCCATCATCCACGAACTGCTGTGGTTCCTGCAGGGCGACACCAACATCCGCTACCTCAAGGACAACGGCGTCTCCATCTGGGACGAGTGGGCCGACGCCAACGGCGACCTGGGGCCGGTGTACGGCAAGCAGTGGCGTCGCTGGGAGACGCCGGACGGGCGTCTCATCGACCAGGTGGGCCAGCTGGTGGAAAACCTGAAGAAGAACCCGGATTCCCGCCGCCATGTGGTCTCCGCCTGGAACCCGGGGGACGTGGATTCCATGGCCCTGCCGCCCTGCCACTGCCTGTTCCAGTTCTACGTGGCCGACGGCAAGCTGTCCTGCCAGCTGTACCAGCGCAGTGCCGACATCTTCCTCGGCGTGCCCTTCAACATTGCCTCCTACGCCCTGCTGACCCACATGATCGCTCAGGTCTGCGGCTACCAGGTCGGCGACTTTGTGCACACCCTGGGCGATGCCCACCTCTACAGCAACCACCTGGACCAGGCGCGCCTGCAGCTGTCCCGGGATTTCCGTCCCCTGCCCAAGCTGGTGCTCAATCCCGAGGTGAAGGACCTGTTCGCCTTCCGCTTCGAGGACATCGCCCTGGAAGGCTACGATCCCCATCCCTCCATCGCCGCGCCCATCGCCGTCTGACCGGGAATACCGCCCATGCCCATGGACATCACCCGCACCGCGCCCTGGCAGGCCCTCCTGGCCCACCGGGAGCAGCTTCGTTCGCACCACCTGCGGGAATTGTTCGCCCGGGAACCGGCCCGCTTCGAGAAGCTTTCCTTCCGCCTCGGCGATTTTCTCGCCGATTTTTCCAAGCAGCGCATCACTCCCGAGACCCTGGGGCTGCTCACCGACCTGGCCCGGGCGGCGGATGTGGAAGGCTGGCGCGATCGCATGTTCGCCGGTGAGCGCATCAACGTCAGCGAACAGCGGGCGGTGCTGCATCCGGCCCTGCGTTTCCTCGGCACCGGCCCCTTCCCCAGCGCGGCCAAGGACGTCATGCCCGAGGTGCGGGCGGTGCGGGCCCAGATGCGGCAGTTTTCCGAGCGGGTGCGCAGCGGCCTGTGGCGCGGTTACTCCGGCGAGGCCATCCGCCATGTGGTGAACCTGGGCATCGGCGGTTCCGACCTGGGGCCCAAGATGGCGGCCCGGGCCCTGTCGGCCTACGACCATCCGGCCCTGCACGTGCATTTCGTCTCCAACCTGGACGGGGCCCAACTGGCGCCCCTGCTGGAGACCCTGGACCCCCGCACCACCCTTTTCATCGTCGCCAGCAAGACCTTCACCACCCAGGAAACCCTGCGCAACGCCGAGACGGCCCGGGACTGGCTGCTGGCGGCGGCCGGTCCGGAGAACGAGGTGGCGGCCCTGGCCCGGCACTTCGTGGCGGTGACGGCGGCACCGGCCGAGGCGGGTCTGTTCGGCATCGGCCACGACAACATCTTCACCATGTGGGACTGGGTCGGCGGCCGCTATTCCCTGTGGTCCGCGGTGGGCCTGGCCCTTGCCCTGGCCATCGGCATGACCCAGTTCGAGCGGCTCCTGGCCGGCGCCCAGGCCCTGGACCAGCATTTCCTCAAGGCGCCCCTGGAGCAGAACCTGCCGGTGCTGATGGGCCTGCTGGGCATCTGGAACACCAACTTCCTTGGCGCCGAAACCCTGGCCATCCTGCCCTACAACGAATCTTTGCGTACCCTGCCCGGCTACCTGCAGCAGCTGGAGATGGAGAGCAACGGCAAGATGGTGACCCGCAGCGGCAAGCCCCTGTCCTGCCATCCCAATCCCATCGTCTGGGGCGAGATCGGCATCAACGGCCAGCATGCCTTCTTCCAGCTGCTGCACCAGGGCGGCTGGCTCATTCCCAGCGACTTCATCGTCGCCGCCACCAGCGACTATCCCCTGCCGGGCCACAACGGTCCCCTGCTGGCCAACTGCCTGGCCCAGAGCTCGGCCCTGGCTTTCGGTCGCAGCGAGCAGGAGGCCCGGGCCGAGCTGGAGCTGGAGGGCTGGGCCGAGGCGGAGATCGCCGCGGTCCTGCCCTACAAGGTGTTTGCCGGCAACCAGCCGTCCACCACCCTGATGCTGCCCCGCCTGGACCCCTACCACCTGGGGCTGCTGATCGCCCTCTACGAGCACAAGGTGTTCGTCCAGGGGGTGGTGTGGGGCATCAATTCCTTCGACCAATGGGGGGTGGAGCTGGGCAAGAAGCTCGCCGGCCGCCTCCTGCCCGCCCTGGAAGGCACGCCCGACGAGGGGCTGGACGCCTCCACCCGGGGCCTCATTGCCTACTGCCGTCGCCATGGCCAACTCTGAACCGACCACTTCCTCCGAGGCTCCCCAGCTCGTCGCCCTGATCGTGGCGGTGGGGGCCAACCGGGCCATCGGCCTGGACAACCAGCTGCTCTGGCGCCTGCCGGAGGACATGGCCTATTTCAAGGCCACCACCCAGGGGCGCCCGGTGATCATGGGGCGCAAGACCTGGGAATCCCTGCCGGAGAAGTTCCGTCCCCTGCCGGGGCGACGCAATGTGGTGGTCAGCCGCAACCGGGACTACCTGGCGCCCGGCGCCATCCTCTCCCATTCCCTGGAAGAGGCCCTGGCCGCCGCCGGCGGCGGCGAGGTCTTCGTCATGGGCGGCGCCGATCTCTATGCCCAGGCCCTGCCCCTGGCCCGGCGCCTCTATCTCACCGAGGTCCGGGATGAACCCCGGGCCGACGCCTTCTTCCCCGCCCTGGAGGCGGATGCCTGGGAGGAGCGTTCGCGCCGTCCCGGCAGCCCCCCTGCCGGCGCCCCGGCCTACGATTTCGTGGTCTGGGAACGCCGTCCCCGCTGATCCAGCCTGTACCTCAGTAGCGGCCGCCCGTCGGGGCAGTGGACGGCCCGCCGTTGACCGGCGGCTGCTGGCCGCCGGGAATGCCGCTGCCTCGTCGTTCGCCGCTGGCGGCAAAACCGCTGTCACCACTGCCTCCGGCCGGCCCGCTGCCGGGCAAGGGCGGCGGCGTGCCGTTGCGGACGGGCCGGCTGTGGCCGTCGTTGACCCGGGCGCTTTCCCCCGCGTCCAGCAGCAGGCAGCCGCCCTCGTTGCACACTTCAATCTGGCCGCTGTAGGTGGTGGCGCCCAGGCCCCCATCCGTCGCGTATTCCAGGCCATAGTCGGTGCCCCGGATGCCGATGGTGGCCACCGTGGTCTGCATGCGGTAATCCTCCCGCCGGGCCTTGCCGATGAGGCCGGTGATGGTGCGCAGGCCGCCCTGCAGCAGACTGAAGACGCCCCGGGCCGGCTGGGGGGTGGTGGCGGCAAACTGGTAGTCGTCGATGCGGAACAGGCTGCCGGGATTGAGGGAGAGCTGGCTGCCATCGGAAAAGCGCAACTGCAGCCGGCCGCCGGTGCCGGTGCGGATGCTGTCGCCAGGCCCCACTTCGCTGCCGCGGACGAGCTGGCGCGGCGGCTGGTCCGGCAGGCTGGCCGTGGCCTCGCCGACGACAAAGGCGACCCGGGCGGCGGCTTCTGCCCCCAGCACCGCCGCCGGACTGCCCGCCAGCAGCAGGCCCAGCAGCCAGGCGGCAAACAGGTTTCTGCTCATGCTGTCTTTTCCTCATCTTCAGTTGCGTTCCCTCCTTCCACTGCGCAGGAGGCCGGGGCCAGACCGGCCCGGTGATGTTGCCAGATTCTGGCGTAGGCCTGTTCCAGCTGGCGCACTCGGCGCCGGGTACCGAGGGGCCCATCCGTCGCGCAGCCCCGACGGATGTCGGCGGCCAGGGCCTGCCGCCAGGCCTCGTCCCGGCCCAGGCGGATGGCGGTGGCCACATAGGCCTCGGCACTTTCCACCGCCAGCTGGGGCAGGCCCAGGGCCCGTACCAGGCTGCCGCCCACCCGGGCCTGGAAGCCTTCCCCCTGCAGGGACAGCACGGGCGTGCCCATCCCCAGGGCGTCGGCGCCGGTGCCGTGGCCGTGGTAGAGGGGCGTGTCGAGCACGGCATGGACGTGGCGGTAGCGGGCCAGATAACGGGGCCGGGTGGTGCCCGGGGAAAAGTGCAGCCGGGTCGCCCCGATGCCGGCCTCGGCGGCCCGCCGGGTGAGCGCCGCGGCCACGGCCGGCGTCTCGGCGTGGAGCCACAGCACGGCTTCGGGCACCGCCGCCAGGACGGCCTGCCACAGGACCATGGCCTGGGCATCCACCTTCCAGGTCTGGTTGAAACAGGCGAATACCACTGGGGCGGCGGGAGCGCCCAGCTCGGCCGCCTCCGCCAAGGGAACGGCGGGTGCCTCGCTGTCCAGCAGGAAGAAGCTGTCCGGCAGCCGGATCAGGGCTTCGGCCCAGTGGGCCTCGCTGCCCGGCGGGCAGACGTGCCGGTCCACCAGGGCGTAGTCGGCCAGGCCCCTGCCGAGGGTGCCCGGGTAGCCCTGGTACAGCACCTTGAGCGGGCTGCCGGGGCGCCGCGCCAGGCGGGGGCGTCCGCCCCGGGTGTAGCCGGCCAGGTCCACCAGGATCTGGATGCCGTCCCGGGCCATCCGCTGCTCTAGGTCTCCGTCGCTGAGTCCATAAACTTCGGTGAAGGCATCCGCCTCCCGGCGCAATTGGCGGCGCACTTCGCTGCCGTCGTCCCGGGAGTCGGCATAGAGGGTGATGTGGCAGCGACGGCGGTCATGGTGCCGGCAGAAGGAGCGCAGGCAATGGCCCATGGCGTGGTCGCCGAAGTCCGGCGACAGGTAGGCGATGCGCAGGGTGCCGTCATGGCGGGCCCGGGGCTGGGGCCGGGTGGTGGCCGGAGGCATTGCCGCCAGCAGGGCGTCGGCCCAGCGGTCGGCCAGACGGCGCCGGACAGCCGGTGCCAGGGGGGCGGAGAAGAGGGCGAAGGCGCTGTGCCAGTCCGTCGCTGTGGGCGCCAGGGGATAGGCGGCGCTTTCCCGGGCGAAGGCTTGCCGCTGTGCCCACTCTCCCTGGCCCGCCTGCTGGCGGTGGTAACCGGTAAAACACTGCAGCGGGCTGGGCAGGGGGCCGGGGCCGAAGACCTGGCCGGTGAGCGGGTTGGTCCAGTGGCGGCGCTCCCCGGGAGCCCGCTCCCAGGCTTCGCCCAAGGCCGTCCGGGCCGGCTCCCAGCGGGCCTGGGCGGCCAGGGCCATGCCCCACAGCAACTGCAGGCGGGCATCCGTGGCGCCGGCCAGCAGGGCCTCGGCCTCCGGGGCTCGGCCGGCTGCCAGCAGTATTTCCCCTTGCAGTTGCCGCAGGGTCCGGTGCTCATCCGCCGGCTCGGGTGTCAGGGTTCGCAGGAGCGCCAGGGCCTCTTCCGTCTGCCCCATGCGGGAGAGCAGGGAGGCGTGGCGCATGCCGGCGGGGAAGGACAGGGCTGGCGTTGCCGCCGGAACCCGCCCATAGGCGGCGATGGCGCCGGCGTGGTCGCCGTCCATTTCCAGCAGGCGCCCCAGGTTGAGCAGGCATTCGCCGGCTGCCGGCCGGTACTCGAGGCACAGGCGCAGGACCTGGCAGGCCCGGGCATTGTTCCCCTGGAGGTGAAGGGTCGTGGCCAGGGCATTGGCGGCGTTGATATGGGCGGGATCCAGGGCCAGGCAGTGTTCCAGCGGCGCCACGGCCAGGCGGGGCTGGCCGGCTTGCAGCTGGCACACTCCCAGCAGGAAGGCGTGTTCGGCGGCATCCCCGGGCCGGGGCGGATTGGCCTGCAGCCACTCCCGGGCCGCCTGGGGCGCCCCCCGGGCCAGCAGGTCCCGGGCGGGAGCCAGGGCGCTGTCGCTCATGGGCCGGGGCCTTACGGCGTCCGCCCGACTACTTCTTGAAGACGGCGGCGCCGCTGATCTTGCCCAGGTCCGTACCGGGCAGGTTGTCCAGGAACTGGTAGGTCAGACCGGCGTGGGAGGCGCCGCTGCCGGCAAAGAAGCCGCTGAGCTGGCCGTTGGTGCAGGCGCCGCCACAAATGAAACCGCCGGAACTGAAAACCCCGTAGGACCAGGAGGCGGTATCGGTGATGACGTAGGTCTTGCCGCCGATGGGCACCGTCATGTTGACCCCCACCTGGTAGGTGCTGAAATTCACCGAAAGCTGGCCGGTGACGGCCTGGGTGCCGACCACGCCGGTGGTGGAGGTGGGCATGGTGAAGCCCAGCATGTTGTAGGTGCTGGTGCCGGAGGAGGAAAACACCGGATCGTTGGTGGGGGTGGGTTTGCCCACCACGTAGTGGACGTCCTTCAGGGCCTGGTCACTCGGGCCGTCGCCGGTCAGGACGCCGCTGCTCCAGCGGCCCCAGCCGATGGTGCCGTCGGTGAAATAGAAGCCATTGCCCTGGGCGCTGTAGTTGAGGACGCCGACCGCAACGGTGCTGAGACTGCCGTCGCTGCCGAAGCCCGCATTGGTGTCGCCGAAGTAGGTGATGTAGGGGTTGCCGGATTTGACGCCGGCCCAATGGAAGTTGTAGCCCTCGCCGCTGGGTAGCAGGGGGGAGTTGAGGGTGGGGGTACCGTTGCCGGAACGCTGCTCGCCGCTGGCGAAAAACACCTGGGGCGAGACGCTGGGCGGCGCCGGCGGCAGGTTGGTGCGGGCCTCGGTACGGCTGGGCTGGGAGGTGGGGGTGGTGACCAGGGCCGATTCGCCGCTGGACAGCAGCAGGCAGCCGCCGCCGTTGCACACCATGACCTGGCCTTCGCCGGTGGAGACGGTGATGCCGTCGCCGTAGGTGATGGAGTACTCGGTGCCCCGGATGCCGATGGTGGCCACGTTGGTGGTGACCCGGTAGTTGTCCTTGTTGGTGCGCCCGATGAGGCCGGTGATGGTGCGCATGCCGCCCTTGAGCAGGCTGAAGAAGCCCTGCTCGCTGCCGTCCGCCTGGCCGGCGTAGCGGTAGCTGTCCACCCGGAAGTCGCTCTGGGGCTGCAGGGAAACCAGGGAACCGTCGGAGAAGCGCAGCTGGGCGCGGCCGTCCCGGGTGCTGACCGTTTCCCCGGGCTGGACTTCGGCGCCCTTGCTCAGGGGGCGGGTACTGCCGGCGGCGCCGAGGGCCACCACGTTGCCGACGGCGAAATCGACCCGGGCGGCGGCTGCGGCCGTGGCCAGGCCCGGGTAGGCAGCGGCCAGGGCCAGCAGCAGGGGGGAGGGGCGGGAGGTGAGGGCGATGTGCATGGCGGGACCTGCTTCAGAAATCGCGGCGGACGGTAACGGAGACCACCTGGCGGTGGTAATCGTTGAGGGTCAGGTTGGAGTCGTTGCGGGTATAGCTGAACTGGGGCGTGATGTGCCATTCCCGGCTGGGACTGAAATTGGCCCCCACGTTGATGTTGGCCTGCAGGTCCTGGCGGATGCTGAGGAAGAAGGGGTCGCTGCCGTGGTAGCGGCGCTGTTCCAGATTGGCGTTGGCAAAGCCGACCCAGCGCGGGGCCAGGTCCATCTGGCCGCCGATGCGCACGCCCACCAGGTCGTGGCCCATGAATGTGGCCAGCTCGTTCTTTTCCATCTCGGTGCCCACGTAGGCGCCGCCGTAGATGACCTGCCCCTCGCGGAAAGCGTGGGCGTAGGCGCCGCCGACGACGAAACGGTCCGTGTTGCGGATGGCCTGGCCCGGGTAGGTGAGGCTGGCGTACTGGAGGTAGAGGCTGGCCTGGTTGCGGGAGTCGTAGTTGTGCTGCCATTGGCCGGTGAAGCCCATGGCGTCCCGGTAGCGCTCGCCGTTGAGGCGGAAGGTGCTGGCCTGGAGGGCAAGGGAATACTGGTTCTTGTCCGCCGCCTTGGTCAGGCCCAGATTGGCGTCCCAGCTGCCGTTGTCGAAGTCGGTATCGTTGCTGTTGAGGCGCTGGGAGAAGGCGGCACCACCGGTGACGGCCAGGCCGGCCTGCAGGGGAGTGCGGAAATTGATGCCGCCGGCCACGTTGGTGAAGGTGTCACCGTTTTCCTTGGCGCCGCTGCCGACCGGGAACATCCAGCCGCCGAAGAAGGGAATGGCGTACTCGCCGCGGCTGGTGCCGCTGTTGACGTTGCTGTCGATGCCCAGACCCAGCTCCAGATAGCCGCGCACCTGGGTGCGGGCTTCGTCCTCCAGGCGCTCCACTGCTGCCAGGAAACGCTCGATGGTGCTGCCCACTTCGGCCGGCACGCCCATGCTGCGCACATTCTCGAACTCGCGGCGGGCATTCTTGGTCTCGCCCAGGGCCAGATAGGCCCGGGCAATCTCGGCCCGGGCCCGGGCGTTGTTCGGTTCCTGGGCCAGCACCCGTTCCAGGGCGAAGACCGCCCGGGTGTTCTGGCCCGCCTCCAGGGCGGCCAGCCCCAGCAGCAGGTCGTATTCGATTTCCCCGGCCCGTTCGGGCTCCAGGCTTTCCAGCAGGACATAGGCTTCGCTGCCCTTGCCGCTTTCCAGCAGGCGTCCGGCTTGGCCCAGGGTGGCATCGGCCCCCCAGGCGGCGCCGCAGCCCAGCAACGACAGGACGACGCAGACATTCAATACGGATTTTTTGACTTTCACCCCAGACCCCAATTCAACAATTTCTTATCGCGGCTAATGTGGCAAAGCAGCATGGCAATGTCAATGCAGTTATTCCCATTTTTCATGGGCTTGGCGCGATATTTGAGAAAATTCTGGCGAAAAAAAAGCGGCGGGAAATCCCGCCGCTTTCTGTGCCGCACCGCCGGGTCAGCGTACGCAGTCCACGTAGTAGCCCACCTTGCCGTCCCGCTCTTCCTTGACCAGACCGTGGATGTCGGTCTCGAAGCCGGGGAATTTCTCGTTGAAATCCCGGGCGAACTGCAGGTACTGCATGATGGTGCGGTTGAAGCGCTCGCCCGGGATGAGCAGGGGAATGCCCGGGGGGTAGGGGGTGAGCAGCACCGAGGTGACCCGGCCTTCCAGCTCGTCGATTGGCACCCGGTCGATTTCCCGGTGGGCCATCTTGGCGAAGGCGTCGGCAGGCTTCATGGCCGGCACCATGTCGGAGAGGTACATCTCGGTGGTCAGGCGGGCCACGTCGTTGGAGCGGTAAACGGCGTGGATTTCCCGGCACAGGTCGCGCAGGCCGACCCGCTCGTAGCGCGGGTGCTTGGCGACGAAGGCGGGCAGTACCTTCCACAGGGGCTGGTTCTTGTCGTAGTCGTCCTTGAACTGCTGCAGTTCGGTCACCATGCTGTTCCAGCGGCCCTTGGTGATGCCGATGGTGAACATGATGAAGAAGGAGTAGAGGCCGCACTTCTCCACGATCACGCCGTGTTCGGCCAGGTACTTGGTGACGATGGCGGCGGGAATGCCCCGTTCGGCGAACTCGCCGTCCACGTCCAGGCCCGGGGTGATGATGGTGGCCTTGATCGGGTCCAGCATGTTGAAGCCGTCGGCCAGGTTGCCGAAGCCGTGCCAGCGGTCGCCGGGCTTGAGCATCCAGGCGTCCCGCTCCTCGATGCCTTCCTCGGAGAGGTCGTCCGGGCCCCATACCTTGAACCACCAGCCGGAGCCCCACTCCTCGTCCACCTTGCGCATGGCGCGGCGGAAGTCCAGGGCCTCTGCGATGGATTCCTCCACCAGGGCGGTGCCGCCCGGCTCTTCCATCATGGCCGCGGCCACGTCGCAGGAGGCGATGATGGCGTACTGGGGGCTGGTGGAGGTGTGCATGAGGTAGGCCTCGTTGAACACGTCCCGGTCCAGGTGGCTGTTCTCCGCGTCCTGCACCAGGATCTGGGAGGCCTGGGAAAGGCCGGCCAGGAGCTTGTGGGTGGACTGGGTGGAGAAGACCATGGACTCCTTGCAGCGGGGCCGGTCGGCGCCGATGGCGTGGTAATCGCCGTAGAAGTCGTGGAAGGCGGCGTGGGGCAGCCAGGCTTCGTCGAAGTGCAGGGTGTCGATCTTGCCGTCCAGCTCTTCCTTGATGGCTTCCACGTTGTAGAGGATGCCGTCGTAGGTGGACTGGGTGATGGTCAGCACCCGGGGCTTGGCGTTCTTGTCCGTGGCGAAGGGGTTGGCGGCGATCTTCTTCTGGATGTTCTCCCAGGCGAACTCGCTCTTGGGGATGGGGCCGATGATGCCGAAGTTGTTGCGGGTCGGCATGAGGAAGACCGGGATGGCGCCGGTCATCATGATGGCGTGCAGGATGGACTTGTGGCAGTTGCGGTCCACCACCACGATGTCGCCCGGGGCCACGGTGGAGTGCCAGACGATCTTGTTGGAGGTGGAGGTGCCGTTGGTGACGAAGTACAGGTGGTCGCAGTTGAAGATGCGTGCCGCATTGCGCTCGGAGGCCGCCACCGGGCCGGTGTGGTCCAGCAGCTGGCCCAGTTCCTCCACGGCGTTGCAGACGTCGGCGCGCAGCATGTTCTCGCCGAAGAACTGGTGGAACATCTGGCCCACCGGGCTCTTCAGGAAGGCGACGCCGCCGGAGTGGCCGGGACAGTGCCAGGAATAGGAGCCGTCCGAGGCGTAGTGGGTGAGGGCCCGGAAGAAGGGCGGCGGCAGGGATTCCAGGTAGGCCTTGGCTTCCCGCACCACGTTGCGGGCGATGAATTCCGGCGTGTCTTCATACATGTGGATGAAGCCGTGCAGTTCCCGCAGCACGTCGTTGGGGATGTGGCGGGAGGTGCGGGTCTCGCCGTGCAGGAAGATGGGAATCTCGCTGTTGCGCAGGCGGATTTCGCTGACGAAGGCGCGCAGGCCGGCAATGGCCTTGGCGGACGCCTCGGGCGAGGAGAACTCCTCGTCGTCGATGGACAGGATGAAGGTGGAGGCCCGACTCTGCTGCTGGGCGAAGGAGGTCAGGTCGCCGTAGCTGGTGACGCCCAGCACTTCCAGACCTTCGGCCTGGATGGCTTCCGCCAGGGCCCGGATGCCCAGGCCCGAGGCATTCTCGGAGCGGAAGTCTTCGTCGATGATGATGACCGGGAAGTGGAAGCGCATGGCTGTTCCTCAAAAGACGGCGACCCGCCGGAGCGGGTCACAGGATAAGTCGAAAATGTTGCGCGAAGGCGTCAGATCTTGGGCAGGGTGACGCCCACCTGGCCCTGGTACTTGCCGCCCCGGTCCTTGTAGGAGGTCTCGCAGACCTCGTCGGACTCGAAGAAGAGCACCTGGGCGCAGCCCTCGCCGGCGTAGATCTTGGCCGGCAGGGGGGTGGTGTTGGAGAACTCCAGGGTGACGTAGCCTTCCCATTCGGGTTCGAAGGGGGTGACGTTCACGATGATGCCGCAACGGGCGTAGGTGCTCTTGCCCAGGCAGACGGTGAGTACGCTGCGGGGGATGCGGAAGTATTCGACGGTGCGGGCCAGGGCGAAGGAGTTGGGCGGGATGATGCAATAGTCCGCCTCGATCTCGACGAAGGACTGGGGATCGAACTTCTTCGGGTCCACGATGGTGGAGTTGATGTTGGTGAAGACCTTGAATTCCCGGGCGCAGCGGATGTCGTAGCCGTAGCTGGAGGTGCCGTAGGAAACGATCTTCTCCCCATTGACCTCGCGCACCAGCCCCGGCTCGAACGGTTCGATCATGCCGTGCTGCTCCGCCATGCGGCGGATCCACTTATCGGATTTGATGGCCATGCCAGCTACCCCAACACCTTGGAAAAAAGCGGATTCTACTTGGTGTTGGGGTGCACAAAAAGGGTTTTTACAGGAGGGGAAGCCCGTGGTGGGCGGGGCGGGGGCCGGCGGTGCCGCTGCTGGGGGGAAAATGCAGGCAGATCAAGTGGATGGCGGGGGCTCGGGTAGTCCTTTGCCCCCGCCGGCGGCTCAGGTGTTCTGCACCACGATGTTGGGGAACTTGGCGGTCAGGTCCTTGGCCTTGTCGGCGATCTTCACCGCCACCCGGCGGGCGATGGCCCGGTAGATTTCCGCCGGGCGGGAATCGGGGGCGCCGACCACGGTAGGCTTGCCGGTGTCGGCCATTTCTCGGATGGCCAGTTCCAGGGGCAGGGCGCCGAGGAATTCCACGTCGTAGTCCTTGCACATCTGCTCGCCACCGCCGTGGCCGAAGATGTGTTCTTCGTGGCCGCACTTGGAACAGATGTGGATGGACATGTTCTCGACGATGCCGAGGATGGGAATGCCCACCTTCTCGAACATCTTCAGGCCCTTGCGGGCGTCGATGAGGGCGATGTCCTGGGGTGTGGTGACCACCACGGCGCCGGTCACCGGCACCTTCTGGGAGAGGGTCAGCTGGGTGTCGCCGGTGCCCGGCGGCATGTCGATCACCAGGTAATCCACGTCGCGCCAGTTGGTATCCCGCAGCAGTTGTTCCAGGGCCTGGGTGACCATGGGGCCGCGCCAGACCATGGGGGTTTCCACGTCTTCCAGGAGGAAACCGATGGACATGGCCTGGATGCCGTGGGCCTCCAGGGGCTCCAGGCTCTGGCCGTCCTTGGATTCGGGCTGCTTGCCGGCCAGGCCCAGCATCTGGGGCTGGGAGGGGCCGTAGATGTCGGCGTCCAGCAGGCCGACCGTGGCGCCTTCCTGGGCCAGGGCCAGGGCCAGGTTCACGGCGGTGGTGCTTTTGCCGACGCCGCCCTTGCCGGAGGCCACGGCGATGATGTTCTTGACGCCCGGCAGCAGCTTCACGCCCCGCTGCACGGTGTGGGAGACGATTTTCACATAGACATTGGCGGAGACGTTGCCGGCGCCGGGCAGGGCCTTGATGGCGGCGATGACCCGGGTGCGGATGGCGTCGATCTGGGTCTTGGCCGGGTAGCCCAGCTCGATGTCCAGGGAAACGTCATTGCCGTCCACCTTGATGTTGCGGGCGGCCTTGGAGGAAACGTAGTCCTTCTGGGTATTGGGGTCGATCAGGGACTGCAGGGCAGTGTGGACGTCGGCGACGCTGATGGTCATGGCAGGGAACTCCTGTGGGAAGCCTGATACTTGAGTGATTTTGTCGAGTATACCCCAAGGCAGGGGCCGGCCAAAAGCGCTCCTTGGCTGTTGCGTCGGCTTCTTTTCGTTCTTTTCCAGGGCCGGGCCGGGTCCTGGGCCCAGCGTTTGGTAAACTCCCGCCTTTGCTCCGACTTTTTCAGGCTCCCCCATGAAGCGCAAGATCCTCGTCACCTCCGCACTGCCCTACGCCAACGGCTCCATCCACCTGGGCCATCTGGTGGAGTACATCCAGACCGACATCTGGGTGCGCTTCCAGAAAATGCGGGGCCACGACTGCTGGTACGTCTGCGCCGACGACACCCACGGCACGCCCATCATGCTGCGGGCCCAAAACGAAGGCATCACCCCGGAAGCCCTGATCGAGCGGGTCTACGGCGAGCACACGCGGGACTTCGCCGGCTTCCTGGTGGGCTTCGACAACTACTATTCCACCAACACCCCGGAAACCCGCCGCTGCGCCGAAGACATCTACGGCAAGCTGCAGGCGGCCAGCCTGATCGAGGTGCGCTCCATCGAGCAGTTCTACGATCCGGTGAAGGAGATGTTCCTGCCGGACCGCTTCATCAAGGGCGAGTGCCCCAAGTGCGGCGCCAAGGATCAGTACGGCGACAACTGCGAGGTTTGCGGTGCCGCCTACACCCCCAACGACCTGAAGGACCCGTACTCCGCCGTGTCCGGCGCCAAGCCGGAAATGCGTTCGTCCGACCACTATTTCTTCAAGCTCTCCGATCCCCGCTGCCAGGATTTCCTGCGCCGCTGGACCCGGGAAGAGGGGCGCCTGCAGCCGGAAGCCGCCAACAAGATGCAGGAGTGGCTTGGGGCCGAGGGCGAGAACAAGCTCACCGACTGGGACATTTCCCGGGACGCCCCTTATTTCGGTTTCGAGATTCCCGGCGCCCCGGGCAAGTACTTCTACGTCTGGCTCGACGCCCCCATCGGCTACATGGGCTCCTTCGCCAATCTGTGCGAGAAGAATGGCCTGGATTTCAACGAATACTGGGCCAAGGATTCCCAGGCCGAGCTGTACCACTTCATCGGCAAGGACATCCTCTATTTTCACGCCCTGTTCTGGCCCGCCGAGCTGGAGCAGGCCGGCTTCCGCACCCCGACCAAGGTTTTCGCCCACGGCTTCCTCACCGTGGACGGGCAGAAGATGTCCAAGTCCCGCGGCACCTTCATCACTGCCGAGAGCTACCTCAAGCAGGGCCTCAACCCGGAATGGCTGCGCTACTACTTCGCCGCCAAGCTGACCAACACCCTGGAAGACATCGACCTGTCCCTGCCCGACTTCACCGCCCGGGTGAATTCCGATCTGGTGGGCAAGTATGTGAACATCGCCAGCCGTGCTGCCGGCTTCATCGCCAAGCGCTTCAACGGCCAGCTGGCCGTGGCCGACCAGTCCCTGGCTCCCTATGCCGCTATCCGGGAAGCCGCCCCGCGCATCGCCGAATACTACGAGAACCGGGAATTCGGCCGCGCCCTGCGGGAAATCATGGCCCTGGCCGATGGCGTTAACCAGTATGTGGACACGGTGAAGCCCTGGGAGCTGGCCAAGCAGGAGGGCCAGGACCCGGCCCTGCACGCTGCCTGCACCAATGCGCTGAACCTGTTCCGCCTGCT
Source organism: Azospira oryzae (assembly GCF_004217225.1). Taxonomy (GTDB): domain Bacteria; phylum Pseudomonadota; class Gammaproteobacteria; order Burkholderiales; family Rhodocyclaceae; genus Azospira; species Azospira oryzae. Next base: position 82,091 of record NZ_SHKM01000002.1, on the reverse strand, counting down.
CACCGTGCTCCTGAAGCCGGTGCTGCCGGTGCTGGCCGACAAGGTGGCCGCCTTCCTCAACGTCGCCCCCTTCGCCTGGGACGACGTCAATGCCGTGCTGGCCGCCGGCCATGCCATCCAGCCCTACGAGCACCTCATGACCCGCATCGACCCCAAGCTGGTGGAAGCCCTGGTGGAGGCCAACAAGGCTTCCCTGGCGCCTGCCGTTGCTGCAGCCCCGGCCAAGGCCGCGGAGAAGGGCGCCGAGCATTCCCAGCAGCGCCACGCCGAAAAGCAGCAGAAGGAAGCCCAGGTGGCCCAGGCCGCCGCCGAGACCGGCCCCCACATTTCCATCGACGACTTCATGAAGGTGGACCTGCGCATCGCCAAGATCGTGGACGCCAGCCATGTGGAAGGCGCCGACAAGCTGATCCGCCTGCAGCTGGATATCGGCGAGGAGAAGCCGCGCCAGGTCTTCGCCGGCATCAAGTCCGCCTACGATCCGGCCGCCCTGGTGGGCCGCTTGACGGTGATGGTGGCCAATCTGGTGCCGCGCAAGATGAAGTTCGGCATGTCCGAAGGCATGGTGCTGGCGGCCTCCGATCCGGAAGGCAAGACCGGCGGTCTGTACATCCTTTCCCCCGATGCCGGCGCCCAGCCCGGGATGCGGGTGAAATAACCAAGGGGTCTAAGTTTGCTAAAAATTCAGCCTGTAAGTTCTGTGTCAGGCCCAGGCCCTAGGCTGACGCCATGATCCTGCCCCAAGGTAAAAGGCGCTTTTCCCTGACCCTGCCCATCGTCGGCTTCGCCCTCCTGGACGTGGTCGGCATGGTGGCGTTCGCCGTCGGCCTGGCCTACCTGACGGGCAAGGAACCCCTGTTTTTCCGCAACTTCCCGTCCTCCATGGGCGAGGCTATCCTCAGCACCCTCGCCGGTTTGGGTCTCATGCTCTGGGCCGCCGCCCAGATCCTGCGCGAGACCCTGAAACAGGTTCCCCCACAAGACAGCACAGCACAACAATGAGCGCTTTCCGACCGAAGCTCCTGGACTGCCTGCCTGACTACGACCGGGCCCAGTTCGGGCGCGACGTGTCGGCCGGCCTCACTGTCGGCGTCCTGGCCCTGCCCCTGGCCATGGCCTTCGCCATCGCCTCCGGCGTCGATCCGGCGGCCGGTATCTGGACCGCCATCGTCGCCGGTTTCATCATCGCCGCCCTGGGCGGCTCCCGGGTGCAGATCGGCGGCCCCACCGGTGCCTTCATCGTCATCGTCTACGGCATCGTCGCCCAATACGGCCTGGCCAACCTGCTCATCGCCACCATGCTGGCCGGGCTGATCCTCATCGGCATGGGCCTGGCCCGCCTCGGCGCCCTGATCCGCTTCATCCCGGTGACGGTGGTGATCGGCTTCACCAACGGTATCGCTGTGCTCATCTTCATCAGCCAGATCAAGGAATTCCTTGGCCTGGACATGGAGGCCCTGCCGGCCGAGTTCTTCGCCAAGATGAAGGTGCTGGCGGCTAACCTGCCCAATACCGATCTGCCCACCCTGGCTCTGGCTTCCGTCTCCCTGGTGCTGCTGGTGCTGTGGAACAAGAAGGTGGCCGGCAAGCTGCCCCTGCTGGGCAAGTTGCCCGGCCCCCTGGCGGTGCTGATCGCCGGCACGGTGGCCCAGTCCCTGCTCGAATTCCCGGTGGAGACCATCGGCAGCCGCTTTGGCGGCATTCCCCAGTCCCTGCCGGCCTTCGCCTTTCCCGAGCTGACCCTGTCCACCCTGCGCAACCTCATTTCCCCGGCCATCACCATTGCCCTGCTGGGGGCCATCGAGTCCCTGCTCTCCGCCCGGGTGGCCGACAGCCAGATCGACGACCGCCACGATCCCAACCAGGAACTGCTGGCCCAGGGCGTCGCCAATGTGGTGGCTCCCCTGGTGGGCGGTTTTGCCGCCACCGGCGCCATCGCCCGCACCAGCACCAATGTGCGGGCCGGCGGCCGTACTCCGGTGGCCGGCATGGTGCACGCCCTGACCCTGCTGGCGGTGGTGCTGGTGGCGGCCCCCCTGGCCAGCGACGTGCCCCTGGCCACCCTCTCCGCCATCCTCATGGTGGTGGCCTGGAACATGGGCGAGTGGCACGAGTTCAAGGAACTGCCCCGTTACTCCATGAACTACCGGGCCATCCTCCTTTCCACCTTCTTCATCACCGTGGTCTTCGACCTGACCCTGGCGGTGGAGATCGGCATGGTGCTGGCTTCCCTCTTCTTCATCTACCGCATGTCCGAGCTGACCAAGGTGGCGCCCCTGAGCCTGCCCGACTGGGCGGCGGGCCAGCCGGTGGCGGCCTACAGTCTCTACGGCTCCCTCTTCTTCGGCGCCGTGGGCAAGCTGCAGACCCTGCTGGACCAGCATGCCCAGGGCACCCAGGTGCTGATCCTGGACCTGCACCAGGTGATCAACCTGGACACCACCGGCCTGGACACCCTGGAGGCCCTGCAGCGCATGCTGGCCAAGCGGGGTGGCTGCCTGATCCTGGCCGGGCTCAATGCCCAGCCCGGTTCCCTGGTGTCCCGCTCCGGCTTTGCCGACGACGTGGGGACGGACAACCTGGTGGACAGCCTGGCCGAGGCCTGGCAGCGGGCCGCCATCCTGCTGCCCCGGGATGAGGCAGGAGGCTCCCCGTCCCATGCCTGAACGGGCGGTGCGGCTGCGGGTGCGCGGCCTGGTGCAGGGTGTCGGCTTTCGCTGGTCCCTCTGCAGCGAGGCCCAAGGCCTGGGGCTGAGGGGCTGGGTGCGCAACCGCAGCAACGGTTCGGTGGAGGCCCTGGCCTGGGGCGAAGCCGAGGCGGTGGCCGGACTGCTGGCCTGGGCCGCCCAGGGACCGCCGGCCGCCCGGGTGAGCGGGGTGGAGATCCTGGAAGCCGCGCCGGAAGCCGATCCGACAGAAGGTTTTGAACAGCGCCCCAGCCTCTGACACAATGCCGTCATGGATAATCTCCTGCGCGGCGCCGCCCCCCTCGAACTCTATGTCTGGCTAGAGCCGGAGGAGTCCTTGCCGGGATGGGATTTCCAGAGCGGCGGCCCCCATGCCGAGCCGCGCACCGTCTTTCCCTCCGGCATCAATCCCCAGCTGGTGCACAACTACTTCGCCGAATACAACCTGGAGTTCTTCCGCCAGCGCAGCTTCGAGCGTTATCCCTCCCGCCTGCACGCCCAATTCCTCTTTGCCACCCGCACCGACGCGGAGAACTACCGCAACAAGCATCCCGGCCGGGTCTTCGGCAAGTTGCTGACCCGGGTCACCACCCGGGGCGCCTATACCTGCTCCTACCACGACGCCAACTGGATCGATTACCTGCACCTGCCCCACAACCTGGATCTGGATACCCTGGGCGAGATTTCCCGGGCCTACTGGGCGGGCACCCTGGTGGAAGAGGCCGGACTGACCTTCATGGACCAGCCCTGGCGGGAGCCACCGGTGATCGAGGCGGTATTCCAGGGCAGCCTGGTGCCCGAACCCCTGCCGGCCCGGGCCATCGGTCTGTTGCCGGGCTTCGAGCCTTACCTGGCGCGAAATTGACAGCGTCCTGACCCTCGGTTAGATTCGAAAAGCGCTGGCACGGGCGCCAACCATGGCGTCCGGCCTGGGGCTCAGACCCCGATCCCGATTCCCCCATCCCCGTCATTCAGGAGAAAAACAATGGCCGTTCTCGTCGGTAAACAAGCCCCCGATTTCAAAGCCCTGGCCGTCCTCGGCAACAACGAAATCAAGGAAGTGACCTTTTCCGAGCACATCAAGGGCAAGTACGCCGTCCTCTTTTTCTACCCCCTGGACTTCACCTTCGTCTGCCCCTCCGAACTGATCGCCTTCGACCATCGCCTGGCCGAATTCAAGCAGCGCGGCGTCGAAGTGGTGGGCTGCTCCATCGACTCCCAGTTCACCCACCTGGCCTGGAAGAACACTCCCGTCGAGAAGGGCGGCATCGGCCAGGTCGGCTATCCCCTGGTGGCCGACATCAAGCATGAAATCTGTCAGGCCTACGACGTGGAAGCTGCGCCCGGCGTCGCTTTCCGCGGCTCCTTCCTGATCGACAAGGCCGGCGTGGTGCGCCACCAGGTGGTGAACGACCTGCCCCTGGGGCGCAATATCGACGAGATGCTGCGCATGGTGGATGCCCTGCAATTCACCGAAGAGCACGGCGAAGTCTGTCCCGCCGGCTGGAACAAGGGCAAGAAGGGCATGACCGCCAGCCCCGAGGGCGTCGCCAAGTACCTGGCCGAGAACGCCGAGGCTCTCTGAGTCCTGCGTCCGCCCTCCGGGGCGTCGCCCGAAAAGCCACCGGCAACGGTGGCTTTTTTTATGGTGCAGGGCGTTGGCACCACTTCGGTGCGACACCGTGTCACATTCCCGCCCGGCGCCGCTGCCGCCAGAATCCCACCCCTGAAAAGCTGTCAATAACATCTCAGGGGAGCATCATGCAGTTCATGCCTAGCCGGCTCAGTCTGGCCATTTTTCTCGCATTTCCACTGGTGGCCGTCGCTGAAGACGGCACCACCCTCGACACCGTGGTCGTCACCGCCCCGCGCATGGAGGAGCCGCTCAAGGTCGTCACCGACCCCAAGGCCCCGCGCCAGCCGCTGCCGGCCCACGACGGTGCCGACTTCCTCAAGACCATCCCGGGCTTTTCCGTCATCCGCAAGGGCGGCACCGACGGTGACCCGGTGCTGCGGGGCTTTTCCGGCTCCCGCCTGGGCATCCTCCTGGACGGCCAGGAAATCTACGGCGGCTGCGGCGGCCGCATGGATCCGCCGACGGCCTATGTCTATCCCGAATCCTACGACCGCGTGACGGTGCTCAAGGGCCCGCAGAGCGTGCTCTACGGCGCCGGCCAGTCGGCCGGGGTGGTGCTGTTCGAGAAGGACATCAAGCGCTTCCGCGAAGCCGGCTGGAAGGCCAATGGCAGCCTCACCTTCGGCAGCTTCGGCCGCAACGACCAGATGGCCGACATCCGGGCCGGCAACGGCAACTTCTACGTCCAGGCCGGGGCGACCCGGGCCGATTCGGACGACTACAAGGATGGCAACGGCAACACCGTGCACTCCCGCTACACCCGCTGGAGCAACAATGCAGCCATCGGCCTGACGCCGGACGACAACACCCGCATGGAACTGTCCCTGGCCCGCAGCGACGGCGAGGCTGCCTACGCCGACCGCTCCATGGACGGCTCCAAGTTCGCCCGGGAGAACGTGGCCCTGAAGTTCGAGAAGCGCAAGCTTTCCGCCCTGGTGGACAAGGTGGAGGCCCAGGCCTACTACAACTACGTGGACCACGTGATGGACAACTACAGTCTGCGCACCAAGCCGCCGGCATCCAGCTACATGGTCAGCAATCCGGACCGCAAGACCCTGGGCAGCCGCTTCTCCATCACCCTGGCTCCCGGCGATAGCACCAAGGTCACCATCGGCGTGGACCAGAAGGAAGATACCCACCGCTTCCGTTCCGGCATGTCCATGATGAGCGCCGCGGCGGCTGAAACGAGCTACCAGTCCAAGGCCTGGGCCGAGGACATGATCTTCAAGCAGCATGGTCTGTTCAGCGAAGCCACCCACCTGCTGGCCGAGGATCGCCGTGTCATCGGCGGCCTGCGTGTGGACTGGCATGAGGTGCAGGACAAGCGCGCCACCAGCATCACCCGGGGTAAGACCGACAAGGAGACCCTGGGCAGCGGTTTCCTGCGTTACGAGAACGACTTTGCCAAGGGTGCCGGCACCTGGTACGCCGGCCTGGGCCATGCCGGCCGGACCGCCGATTTCTGGGAGCGGGGCAAGGGCAATCCCCTGGCGCCGGCCACCAGCGTCTTCCTCGACGTCAAGCCGGAAAAGACCACCCAGCTGGACGTGGGCGCCAACTATCGCAACGGTCCCTGGAGCGGTGCGGTCTCCGGCTTCTACAGCAAGGTGCAGGACTACCTGCTGATCCGCTGGGTCGGCACGGCGGTGACGCGCAATGTGGATGCCACCATCTACGGCGGCGAAGCCGACCTGGCCTACCAGTTCAATTCCGCCTGGAAGGGCTACGGCACCCTGGCCTACGTGCGCGGCAGCAACGACACGGACGACAAGCCCCTGGCCCAGCAGCCGCCCCTGGAGCTGCGGGTCGGCCTGTCCTATGACGACAAGACCTATTCCGTCGGTGCCCTGGCCCGGCTCGTTTCGGCCCAGGACCGCTACGACGTGGGTTCCGGCAACATCGTTTCCAACGGCAAGGACCTGGGACGCAGCGGCGGCTTCGGCGTCTTCTCCCTCAACGCCGGCTATCGTCCCAACAAGAAGGCCCTGCTCAGTGCCGGCGTGGATAACCTGTTCGACAAGGTCTATGCCGAGCATCTGTCCAAGGGCGGCTCCGACATTGCCGGCTACCTTGGTGCGTCGACGCTACGCATCAACGAGCCCGGGCGCACCTTCTGGCTGAAGGCCCAGATCGCCCTCGACTGAGTTCCTGTACTACCTCTCGAAAGTTCAGGCCCGCTCCCCAGCGGGCCTTTTTTTTAGCTTGCCGGGGCGGCGAAGAGGCGGGCCAGGGTGGCCTGGTAGGCTGCCGCTTCTACCTGGCCTTCCGCCGGGGCCCAGGGGGCCAGTTCGTCGCCGGTGAGGGGCAGGTAGGGGCCGGACTTGGCTTCGAGGAAGACAGTGCCCGGGCACAGGGCCAGGACGGAGTGCCAGGTGCCGTGGGGGATGTCCACGCCCAGGGTGTGGCTGCCCGGGGCCAGCACGGCAGTGCCGGCGATGTTGCCCTGCCCGTCGAAGGTCACCAGGCCCAGGCGGCCGCTGAGGACCACCATGGTTTCATCCTTGTTGGGGTCCAGGTGGCGGTGGGGCGGCACGTAGGAGCCCGGTTCCAGGGCGTTGAGCAGGCGGTGGCCCGGGTAGTCGTCCCGGGGATGGAAATTGCGGTTCTTGCGGAGCCGGGGCGAGGCCTGGGCTTCGGCTGTCACCTCCGCCAGCAGGGCGCCGTCGATGAGGCGGACGGACATGGGCCTACTTCAGGTTGCGGGCGGAGAGCAGGACCACCTGGCCGCCGAAGAAATTGACGGTGATGCCCTGCTGTTCGCTGCCCCAGGCGCAGGAACGCACCCCCAGGGTTTCGTCGCAGTGGCTGGGCTCGCCGATGATGGCCGTCACTTCCTCGTACTTCTGGCCCATTTTCAGCTTGCCGTAGTTTTCCAGGGTGACCTTGGAACAGGCGGCCAGGGCCAGTGCCAGGGCAACGGCGAGAAGGGGTTTGCAGTTCATGGCAGGCTCCTCAGGAGTGGGGTAAGCATGGCCCGGCCGGGCCGGAGTTAGTTGTACTGCAGCTCGACACCGGCGGGGCTGAGCCAGTCCTGCAGGGTTTGCAGCAGGTCGTCGTCCGGTCGCACCCGGGTGCCTTCGCCCAGGATCAGCTCGCACTGGGCTTCGCCGTTGCGGTAGGCGATGCGTACCGGGCAGCCGCCTTCCATGCGGAAGGGGGTGAGCAGCTCCTGCAGCTTGCGCGCATCGGCCTGGCCATTCATCGACAGGCGCAGCTGGCGGGCGAAGCGGGTGCGGGCTTCGGGCAGGGTGTAGAGATTCTCGGCGACGATGCGCAGGCCGTCGCGGAAGTCGTCCTTGCTCACCTTGCCTTCGATGATCAGGGGTTCGTCCACCTTCAGCTTGTTGCGGTGGGCATCGAAGACCTCGCTGTAGACCGTCACCTCCAGCGACGGGCAGGAGCCGTCGTCCAGGATGATGATGCCCATGCGGCCCCGGCTGGTCATCTTCACCCGCAGGTCCATGACCACGCCGGCCAGGGTCTGGGGCTCCCGTGCCGGAGCCAGGGCGCTCAGGGGGCGGCCGGCGAAGCGCTTGGCTTCGCTGCGGATGCTGTCGAAAGGATGGCCGGAATAGAAGAAGCCGAGGGCGGTCTTTTCTTCCAGCAGGCGCTGCTTGTCGCTCCAGGGGCGGACGCTGACGTACTGGGGCGCTTCGGCCACGGCGTCGTCGCCGCTGCCGAACATCTCGAAGAGGCCGCCCTGGTGGGCGTTGCGCTCGGCCTGGTCGGCCGCTTCCATGGCGATGCTGACGGAGGCGATGAGCTGGGCCCGGTCCCGGCTCGGGTCCAGGGTGTCGAAGGCGCCGGCGCGGATCAGGGCTTCGATGGTACGGCGGTTCACCAGGCGCTTGTCCACCCGCAGGCAGAAGTCGAAGAGGTCCTTGAAGGGACCGCCTTCGGCGCGGGCGGCGAGGATGCACTCCACCGCCTGCTGGCCGGTGCCCTTCACCGCCCCCAGGCCGTAGCGGATGGTCTTGCCGTCCACCGGCACGAAGCGGTAGTCGGAGTGGTTCACGTCCGGCGGCAGCACCTTGATGCCGTTTTTCACCGTGTCTTCGTAGAAGATTTTCACGGTGTCCGTGTTGTCCATGTCCGAGGACATGGTGGCCGCCATGAAGGCCGAGCAGTGGTGGGCCTTGAGCCAGGCGGTGTGGTAGGTGACCATGGCGTAGGCGGCGGTGTGGGACTTGTTGAAGCCGTACTCCGCGAACTTGGTCATGAGGTCGAACAGCTGTTCGGCCAGGGCCGGGTCGTAGCCCTTCTTCTTCGCCCCTTCGGCAATGGTCTCCCGGTGCTTGGCCATTTCCTCGGCCTTTTTCTTGCCCATGGCCCGGCGCAGCATGTCGGCGCCGCCCAGGGTGTAGCCGCCGATGATCTGGGAGATCTGCATCACCTGTTCCTGGTACACGATCACCCCGTAGGTGGGGTCCAGGCAGCCCTTCAGGTCCGGGTGGAAATAGTCGATCTTCTGCTGGCCCTTTTTGCGCAGGATGAAGTCGTCCACCATGCCCGAGCCCAGGGGGCCGGGACGGTACAAGGCCAGCACGGCGATGATGTCTTCGAAGCGGTCGGGGGCCAGCTTCTTCAGCAGCTTCTTCATGCCCTCCGATTCCACCTGGAAGATCGCCGTGGTGTTGGCGTCCTTGAGAATCTGGTAGGCGGCGGGGTCGGTGAAGGGCAGGGAGAGCAGGTCCAGCTTTTCGCCGGTGAGCCGTTCCACGTACTCCACGGCCAGCTCGATAATGGTCAGGTTGCGCAGGCCGAGGAAGTCGAACTTCACCAGGCCGACTTTTTCCACGTCGTCCTTGTCGTACTGGCTGACCACCGAGTCGGAGCCGGGCTGGGCGTAGAGGGGGCAGAAGTCGGTGAGCTTGCCCGGGGCGATCAGCACGCCGCCGGCGTGCATGCCCACGTTGCGGGTCAAGTCCTCCAGCTTCATTGCCAGCTCGAACAGCTCGGCCACTTCCTCTTCCTCCTCCATCTTCTCCTTCAGCTGGGGTTCCATTTCCAGGGCCTGGGCCAGGGACACCGGCTTGTTGGCTTCCACCGGGATGAGCTTGGAGAGGGAGTCGCAGAAGTTGTAGGGCAGGTCCAGCACCCGGCCCACGTCCCGGATCACCGCCTTGGAGGACATTGTGCCGAAGGTGGCGATTTGGGACACCGCATCGACGCCGTACTTGTGGCGCACGTACTCGATCACGCGCCAGCGGTTGTCCTGGCAGAAGTCGATGTCGAAGTCGGGCATGGAGACCCGCTCGGGGTTGAGGAAGCGCTCGAACAGCAGGGCGTACTGCAGCGGGTCCAGGTCGGTGATGCCCAGGCTGTAAGCCACCAGGGAGCCGGCGCCGGAACCCCGGCCCGGGCCCACGGGGACGCCGTTGTGCTTACCCCAGTTGATGAAGTCGGCCACGATCAGGAAGTAGCCGGGGAAGCCCATCTGCACGATGGTCTTGGTCTCGATTTCCAGGCGCTCGTCGTACTCCGGGCGCCGTCGCTGCCGCTCCTCCGGGTCCGGGAACAGCAGTTCCAGGCGCTTCTCCAGGCCGGCCTTGGCCTCGTTGATGAGGTGCTGATCCAGGGAGATGCCGTCGGGGGTGGGGAACTGGGGCAGGAAGTTCTTGCCCAGGGTTAGGGTCAGGTTGCAGCGCTTGGCGATTTCCAGCGTGTTTTCCAGGGCCTCGGGCAGGTCGGCGAAAAGCTCCGCCATTTCCGCCTGGGTCTTGAAATACTGCTGTTCGGTGAAGGTCTTGGGGCGGCGCCGGTCGCCCAGGACATAGCCCTCGGCGATGCAGACCCGGGCCTCGTGGGCCTTGAAGTCGTCGGCGTCGAGGAACTGGATCGGGTGGGTGGCCACCAGGGGCAGTTCCAGGTCGGCGCCGAGGTCGGCGGTGGCCGACACCAGCTGCTCCTGCTGGGGATGGCCGGCCCGCTGCACTTCCAGGTAGAAGGCCTGGGGGAACTGGGCACTCCAGGCCTTGGCCCGGGCCGCCGCCAGGTCCCGGTTGCCGGCCAGGAGGGCGTCGCCCACGTCGCCGTCCTTGGCGCCGGAGAGGGCGATGAGGCCGTCGCAGCCCACTTCGTCGAACCAGGCCCGCTTGATCTCGGCCCGGTCCCGCCGGCCTTCGGCCAGGTAGGCCCGGGACAGCAGTTCGCACAGCTGCAGGTAGCCCCGGTGGCTGCGCACCAGCAGCAGCAGGCGGAAGGGGCGGTCGGTCTCGGTTTCGTTGGCGATCCACACGTCGGCGCCGGCGACGGGCTTGACGCCCTTGCCGCGGCAGGCGTTGTAGAACTTCACCAGGCCGAAGGCGTTGGCCAAGTCGGTGAGGGCCATGGCCGGCTGGCCGTCGGCGATGGCGCGGGCCACGGCGTCGTCGAGGCGGACGATGCCGTCGGTGATGGAGTATTCGCTGTGGAGGCGGAGATGGACGAAGCGGGGATCGGTCATCCGGGAATTTTACCCCAGCCGGGGGCCGGCTTCCCCCTTTACGCCAGACCCTCGGTCAGGGCCTGGCACAGCTCCCGGTCCTCCAGGGCCGCCAGGAACCAGGCCAGGGCACGGCCCTCGTGGGAGGGGCGCCAGGCAATGTGGAGCGGGGTGCTGCCCTTGGGTTCGGCCAGGGTCCTGGTGACCAGGCGGCCTGCCGCCACTTCCCGCGCCACCAGCCAGGGCGGCAGGTGGCCGACGCCAAGACCGGCGGCCTGGGCCGCCGCCTTGCTCTGCATGTCCGGCACCCGCAGGGCGTCCTGGCCTTCCAGCAGGCCGCTGGTGCGGGCGGCCAGTTCCCGGGAAGTGTCGGCCAGCACCACGGCCCGGTACCGGGCCAGTTCGTGGGCCGGGATGGGCTCGGGCACCGTGCTCAGGGGATGACCGGGGGCCATGGTGAATACCAGCTCCATGGTGCCCAGGGGCCGGGTGGCGATGCCGCCCCGGGCCGGCATGTCGCCGGGGGCGCCGATCACCAGGTCGGCCCGGCCCGTGGTCAGGGCGTCCCAGCAGCCCCCCAGGACTTCGTAGGAGAGGCGCAGGCGGGTGCCGTGGCCTTCGTCGTAGAAGCGCTGCAGCAGGGGATAGAGGCGCTCGCCGGGGATGACCGAGTCCACCGCGATGGACAGCTCCGTTTCCCAGCCGGTGGCCACCCGCTTCACCCGGGATTCCAGCTCCAGGGCGGCGCGCAGCAGATGGCGGCCGTCCTCCAGCAGGGTGCGACCGGCGGCAGTGAGGATGGCGCGGCGGCCGCTCTTCTCGAACAGTTCCACCCCCAGCTCCCCTTCCAGCTTCTGCATGGCGTGGGAGAGGGCCGAGGGTACCCGGTGCAGGCGGCTGGCGGCGGCAGCGTAGGAGCCCTGGGTGTCGATGGCGTCGAGGATCTGCAGGGCGTCGAGGGAGATGCGCATAGGTGAAGGAAATTGAATGAATCGGTGAGTTCATTTCGCTGGAATCACTCTAATCCATTGCTTAGTATGGCTTCAACCCATGAATGCTAATGAACAATACTTCTTGCCAAGGAGCCCGACATGATCCAGCTACGTCCGTCCGACGCCCGGGGCCAGGCCGATCACGGCTGGCTCCAGGCCAAACACAGCTTTTCCTTCGCCGACTACTACGATCCCCGGGAAATGGGCTGGGGCGCGCTGCGGGTGATCAACGAGGACCGGGTGGCGCCGGGCACCGGCTTTCCCATGCACGGCCACCGGGACATGGAAATCGTCACCTACATCCTCTCCGGCGCCCTGGAGCACAAGGACAGCCTGGGCAACGGCGGCATCATCCGCCGCGGCGAGGTGCAGCGCATGAGTGCCGGCAAGGGCGTGCTGCACAGCGAGTTCAATCCTTCCGCCGATGAGGAAACCCATCTGCTGCAGATCTGGATCGAGCCGGCCCTCAAGGGAGGCAGGGCCAGCTACGACCAGCACCGGCTGTTCACGCCGGACAACGCCAGCCTGTGGGTGCTGGTGGCTTCGCCGGACGGCCGCGACGGCAGCGCCGTGATCCAGCAGGACGCCCTGCTGCTGGCGGCCCACCTGGGCCCGGCCGAGGCGGTGCGCCACGCCCTGGCGCCAGGCCGTCTGGCCTACGTCCATGTCATCCGCGGCCAAGTCAGCCTCAACGGCGTGGCCCTGGCCGCCGGCGACGGCGCCAAGATTGCCGACGAATCCGAACTGGCCTTCCAGGGCGGCGCCGAGCCGGGGGAGTTTCTTCTCTTCGACCTGCCGCCCGCGGCCTGAGCGTTGCCTGCCGTTGGTCCTGATTTCCCATTCCCAACTTCCCAACCCCCGACAGACTGAAGGAGCGTTTCATGGCAAAGATCGCCATCGTGTATCACAGCGGCTACGGCCACACCGCCAAGCAGGCCGCCGCCGTCGCCGCCGGCGTCAATGAGGTGGCCGGCGCCAGCGCCCAGCTGGTGGCCCTGGACGACATCGCCGCCGTGCCCTGGGCTGACCTGGATGGGGCCGATGGCATCATCTTCGGCGCCCCCACCTACATGGGCGGCCCCTCCGCCAAGTTCAAGGAATTCGCCGACGCCTCCTCCAAGGCCTGGTTCACCCGGGCCTGGCAGGACAAGGTGGCCGGTGGCTTCACCAACTCCGCCTCCCTCAACGGCGACAAGCAGGGCACCCTGGGCGCCCTCGCCACCCTGGCCCTGCAGCACGGCATGATCTGGGTCAGCCTGGGGCTGCTGCCGGCCAACAGCTCCAAGGCCCAGCGCAACGACGTGAACCGCATGGGTGCTTCCTACGGCGCCATGGCCCAGTCCGACTCCGACGTCGGCCCCGACGTGGCGCCCCCTGCCGGCGACCTGGAAACGGCCCGCCTCTACGGCGCCCGGGTGGCCGCCACCACCCTGCGTTTCGTCCGCGGCAAGCAGTAAGCCGCCTCCGCCCCACTCCGGCCCCGGCTTCGTGCCGGGGTTTTTGCTATAGTGGCCGGCACAATAGAAGGAGGGGAGCCCCATGCACATGATTTCTTCCGTCGCCGACCTCTCGGTCGTGCTGGTGGAACCGTCCCACACCCAGGCCCATATCGTCGGCCAGTTCCTGCGCAACCTGGGCGTCGCCAACATGCAGACCGCCGCCAGCGGCGCCGATGCCCTGGCCCTGCTGCGCCGGTCCAAGCCTTCCGTGGTCATCAGCGCCATGTATCTGCCGGACATGACCGGCACCGAGCTGGTCTACGCCATGCGCGCCGACGATGACCTGGAAATGCTGCCCTTCGTGCTCATTTCCAGCGAAACCCGGCCCAAGGTGCTGGACCCCATCCGCCAGTCCGGCGCCTGCAGCATCCTGCCCAAGCCCTTCAGCGAAAAGCAGCTGCTCACCGCCCTGCGCGCGGTGATCGACTACCTGGAGCCGGAAGGCCAGCTGGAAGTGCCGGTGGACCTGGAAAGCCTGAAGGTACTGATCGTGGACGATAGCCCGGTGTCCCGCAAATTCCTGCGCCACATCCTGGAGAATCTGGGCATCGAGAACTTCCTCGAAGCCAGCAACGGCAAGGAGGCGGTGTCCGTGCTCGGTGAAACCATGGTGGATCTGGTGCTGACCGACTACAACATGCCGGAAATGGACGGCAAGGCCCTGGTGGAATACATCCGCCAGCAGAGCTGGCAGGCCACCGTGCCGGTGCTGATGGTCACCAGCGAATCCAATATGAGCCGCCTGGCCGCGGTGGAGCAGGCCGGCGTTTCCGCCATCTGCGACAAGCCCTTCGACCCCAAGACGGTCAAGGGTCTGATCGAGCGGGCCATGTGGGGCTGAGCCGGGGTTCTCCGGCCTGAAGCGAAAAGGGAGCTGCGGCTCCCTTTTTTATTGCCGCTCCTTCGGCGGCGCTGCCGGTGGCGGGCGAAAAAAAGCCCGCCGGGGTTGCCGGCGGGCACAAGCTAGGGATGAACCTGGGCTCAGTTGCTGTTCTGCTGTAGCTGCTTGAGCAGTTCGTTCTGGCCCTCTTCGCCGGAGCCTCCGCCTTCTCCCTCCTGCTGCTGCATCAGGGAGTTGAGGTCCATGGCTTCGGATTCCTGCTGGGTCGGGGCCCGGTGGGCCGGATCGCCGTAGCTGACGATGCCCGGGAAGATGATGATGAGGGCCACCATGATGATCTGGATGCACACGAACGGCACGGCGCCCCAGTAGATATCGGTGGTCTTGATCGAGGCCGGGGCCACGGAGCGCAGGTAGAACAGGGCGAAGCCGAAGGGCGGGTGCATGAAGGAGGTCTGCATGTTCACCCCCAGCAGCACGCCGAACCAGATCAGGTCGATGCCCAGCTTTTCCGCCACCGGTCCCAGCAGGGGCACGATGATGAAGGACAGTTCGAAGAAGTCCAGGAAGAAGGCCAGGACGAAGACCAGGATGTTCACCACGATGAGGAAGCCCAGCTGGCCGCCCGGCAGGGAGGTCAGCAGGTGTTCCACCCACAGGTCGCCGTTCACCGCCCGGAAGACCAGGCCGAACACCGTGGAACCCACCAGGATGAAGACCACGAAGGAGGACAGCTTGGCGGTGGTGTCCATGGCCTGCTTGAGCAGGGAGACGGACAGGCGCTTGCGCATCAGGGCCAGGATCAGGGCGCCGCTGGCACCCATGGCGCCGCCCTCGGTGGGGGTGGCGATGCCCAGGAAGATGGTGCCCAGTACCAGGAAGATCAGCACCAGGGGCGGCACCAGGGAGGTCAGCACCCGCATCAGCAGCTTGGCGCCGCGCAGGGAGCGGGCTTCCAGGGGCAGGGCCGGGGCGGCATTGGGCTTGATGATGGTGAGGATGGCGACGTAGCCCACATACAGGCTGGTCAGGATCAGGCCGGGGACCATGGCGCCTTCGTACATGTCGCCCACAGACTTGCCCAGCTGGTCGGCCATGATGATCAGCACCAGGGAGGGCGGGATGATCTGGGCCAGGGTGCCGGAGGCGGCGATGACGCCCGAGGCCAGGCGCTTGTCGTAGCCGTAGCGCAGCATGATGGGCAGGGAGATCAGGCCCATGGAGATCACCGAAGCCGCCACCACGCCGGTGGTGGCCGCCAGCAGGGCGCCGACGAAGATCACCGCGTAGGCCAGGCCGCCGCGCATGGGGCCGAAGAGCTGGCCGATGGTGTCGAGCAGATCCTCCGCCATGCCCGAGCGTTCAAGTACCAGGCCCATGAAGGTGAAGAAGGGAATGGCCAGCAGGGTGTCGTTGGCCATGATGCCGAAGACCCGTTCCGGCAGGGCCTGGAACAGGGCGGGGTGGAGCAGACCCAGTTCCATGCCGATGAAGCCGAAGACCATGCCGTTGGCGGCCAGGGCGAAGGCCACCGGGTAGCCGAAGAGGAGGAACAGGACGAGGGCGCCGAACATTACCGGCGCCATGTTGTTGATCAGGAATTCCATGGTTATGCCTCGCCTTTCTTGGCCTTGATTGCGGCCGCCAGTTCTTCTTCGGCGGAGGGGCCTTTGTGCTTTTCAGCGGGGTTGGCGATCAGGCCGCGCAGGAAGGCGATGCGCTTGATCAGTTCGGAGAGGCCCTGCAGCACCAGCAGCAGGAAGCCGACGGGAATCATTAGGCGGGCCGGCCAGCGGATCAGGCCGCCCGGGTTGGAGGACATTTCACCGGAGTCCCAGGCATTCATGAAAATGGGCCAGGACAGGTACATGATCAGGACGGCCATGGGCATCAGGAACAGCAGGGTGCCGATGATGTCGATCCAGGCCTGGCCGCGGGGGGAGAACTTGCCCGCCACCACGTCGATGCGCACGTGCTCGTTGCGCAGCAGGGTGTAGCCGGCGCTGAAGAGGAAGATCACGGCGAAGAGGTACCACTGGATTTCCAGCAGACCGTTGGAACTGTAATTGATGGTGTAGCGCATCACGGCGTTGCCGGCGCTGAGAATGGTCATGAGCAGCACCAGCCAGATCACGGCTTTGCCGACGCGCTCGTTGAGGGCGTCGATCCCGCGGGAGACGCTGAGCAGAAAGGTCACGGTTGGTTCCTCCAGAGATGTCGAAAATGCCGGGCTTCTTGGGCCCATCGCTTGTATTTCGGCTTGTGGCCAGGGCAGGCGTGCAGCGCGTCTGCCCGAGTCTTGCGGGAGGTGTCCTGGCCTCGTTGGTGGCGGCCGGGCGCCCAATCCCACAAATTGCGCGGCGATTGTGGCACAGGGGCCGGGGCCGGGCCATTGGTGGAAACCCTAGCCGGCAGCGGCTTTCCGGCCGGTGACGCTGGCATTTTGACGGCCTGTTTCCCTTCTGCCGCCGGGTCTGCTAAAACCCTGGTTTTTGCCCTGTGTTGCCGGAGCCGTCGATGGTCAAAGCCCCCACCCGCATCTGCGTCATTCGCCACGGCGAGACTTTCTGGAATGCCGACCGGCGCATCCAGGGCCATCTCGACATCGGCCTCAATCCCACCGGGCTGCGCCAGGCCCGGGCCGCGGCCCGGCGCCTGGCGACCGAGGTCGGCACGGTGACGGCGGTATACAGCAGCGACCTGGCCCGGGCCCGGGTCACCGCCGAGGCCATCGCCGCCCATCTGGGGCGCCCCGTGTGCCTGCGGCCGGCCCTGCGGGAGCGCAGCTACGGCATTTTCGAAGGGCTCACCTACGACGAGGCGCGGCAGCGGCATCCGGGGGCTTACGCTGCCTTCGAGGCGCGCCAGCCGGAACTGCCCATTCCCCAAGGGGAGAGTCTGGAGGACTTTTCCGCCCGGGTCAGCCGCTGCCTGGAGACCCTGGCGGCGGAGCACCGGGGCGAAACGGTGGTGCTGGTGTGTCACGGCGGCGTGCTGGACGTCATCAACCGCCACGTGCGCGGACGCCCCCTGGCGGCACCCCGGGATTTCACCATTCCCAATGCCGGCATCACCTGGCTGGAAAGGGACGGGGCCGGCTGGCGCATCGTCCAGTGGAGCTGCACCCGGCACCTGGAAGACGGCGCCCTGGACGAGCTGCCGGGCTGACTCTGTCGGGCTGACTCTGTCGGGCGGCGCCCCAAATTGGGGCAGGGTTTTCCCCGGGAGGGGTGGCGGCGGGGGTTGGCATGATACAATTTCCGCCTTTTTCAACGGCTTGAGAGGCAGCACCGATGTTCTCCGCAAACGACACCCTGGCGAAAGTGGACCCCGAACTCTGGAAGGCGATCGAAGATGAAAATCGTCGCCAAGAAGAGCACATCGAACTGATCGCCTCCGAAAACTACGTCTCCAACGCGGTCATGGAAGCCCAAGGCTCCCAGCTGACCAACAAGTATGCCGAAGGCTACCCCGGCAAGCGCTACTACGGCGGCTGCGAATACGTGGACGTGGCCGAGCAGCTGGCCATCGAGCGCCTGAAGAAGCTGTTCGGCGCCGAAGCCGCCAACGTGCAGCCCAACTCCGGTTCCCAGGCCAACCAGGCCGTGCTGATGGCCTTCGCCAAGCCCGGCGACACCATCATGGGCATGAGCCTGGCCGAAGGCGGCCACCTCACCCACGGCATGGCCCTGAACATGTCCGGCAAGTGGTTCAACGTCGTCTCCTACGGTCTCAACGAGAAGGAAGAGATCGACTACGACAAGATGGAAGCCCTGGCCCGCGAGCACAAGCCGAAGATCATCGTCGCCGGCGCCTCCGCCTACGCCCTGCGCATCGACTTCGAGCGCTTCGCCAAGATCGCCAAGGAAGTCGGCGCCATCTTCTGGGTGGACATGGCCCACTACGCCGGCCTCATCGCCGCCGGCTACTACCCCAACCCGGTGCCCTTCGCCGACGTGGTCACCTCCACCACCCACAAGACCCTGCGCGGCCCCCGCGGCGGCGTCATCCTGATGAAGGCCGAGCACGAGAAGGCCCTCAACTCCGCCATCTTCCCCGGCCTCCAGGGCGGCCCCCTGATGCATGTCATCGCCGCCAAGGCCGTGGCTTTCAAGGAAGCTGCGTCCCCCGAGTTCAAGAAGTACCAGGAGCAGGTGATCAACAACGCCCGCGTCATGGCCAAGGTCCTGGGCGAGGAGCGCGGTCTGCGCATCGTTTCCGGCCGTACCGAGTCCCACGTCTTCCTGATCGACCTGCGCGCCAAGAAGATCACCGGCAAGGAAGCCGAAGCCGCCCTGGGCAAGGCTCACATCACCGTGAACAAGAACGGCATTCCCAACGACCCGGAAAAGCCCTTCGTCACCTCCGGCATCCGTATCGGTTCCCCGGCCATGACCAGCCGCGGTTTCACCGAGATCGAAGCCGAGCAGATCGCCCACCTGGTGGCCGACGTGCTCGACGCGCCGAACGACGAAGCCAAGCTGGCCGAAGTGCGCGCCAAGGTGGCCGCCCTCTGCGCCAAGTTCCCGGTCTACGGCAAGTAAGACGGCCAAGGCGGCGCAGCGATGAAATGCCCCTTCTGCGGAGCGATGGACACCACGGTGGTGGACACCCGCATCAACGAAGACGGCGACATCGTGCGCCGCCGCCGCCGCTGCCTCAACTGCGACAAGCGTTTCACCACCTATGAGCGGGCGGAAATCCGCCTGCCCCAGGTGGTCAAGAAAAACGGCTCCCGGGTGGACTACAACCGGGACAAGCTCTCCGCCAGCCTGTGGCTGGCCCTGCGCAAGCGGCCCGTGACCACCGAGGCGGTGGACGGCGCCATTACCCGCATCGAAGAAAAACTGCTGGCCCTGGGCGAGCGGGAAATCCCCTCCGAAAAGGTGGGCGAGATGGTGATGCGGGAACTGAAGAAGCTGGACAAGATCGCCTACGTCCGCTTTGCCTCGGTCTATCGCAACTTCGAGGACGTGGACGAGTTCTCCCACGCCGTGCGCGAAGTGACCCCGGGCAAGCCTGTGCGTCGCCCCCGCGACGAGTAATTCTCCCCTCATCTCATGCCCGCCGCCCCCGGCACCGCTGCCGACCACGCCCACATGGCCCGGGCCCTGGCCCTGGCCGAACAGGGGCTGTACTCCACCTCCCCCAATCCCCGGGTCGGCTGCGTCCTGGTCAGGGACGGCGTCGTCGTCGGCGAAGGCTGGCATGTGCGGGCTGGTGAGCCCCATGCCGAAGTCCATGCCCTGCGCGCCGCCGGCGAAGCCGCCCGGGGCGCCACCGCCTACGTCACTTTGGAGCCCTGCAGCCACCACGGCCGCACCCCGCCCTGCGCCGAAGCCCTGGTGGCCGCCGGTGTCGCCCGGGTGGTGGCGGCCATGGAAGACCCCAATCCTCTGGTGGCCGGCCGCGGCCTGGCCATCCTGCGTCAGGCCGGTATCGAAGTCTGTGCCGGCGTGCTGGCCAATGAGGCCCGGGAACTCAACATCGGTTTCGTCTCCCGCATGACCAGAGGGCGCCCCTGGGTGCGCCTGAAAGCCGCATCCAGCCTGGACGGCAGGACGGCCCTGGCCAACGGCCAGAGCCAGTGGATCACCGGGGTCGAGGCGCGCCAGGACGGCCACCGCTGGCGGGCCCGGGCCTGTGCCATCCTCAGCGGCAGCGGCACCGTGCTGGCCGACGATCCCCTGCTCAATGTGCGGGGCGTCGACACGGAGCGCCAGCCCCGCCCGGTGGTGGTGGACAGCCGCCTGCAAACCCCGCCCACGGCCCGTCTGCTGGACGGCCGCCCGGTTCTCATCGCCACCGCCAACCCGGACCCGGCCAAGGCCGCGGCCCTGGCGGCCCAAGGTGCCGAAGTGCTGCTGCTGCCCGACGCCGCCGGCCGGGTGGATCTGGCCGCCCTGCTCTTGGAGCTGGGGCGGCGGGGCATCAACGAACTGCACGTGGAAGGCGGTGCCGGCCTCAACGGCGCCCTGCTGGCCGCCGGGCTGGTGGACGAACTGCTGCTCTACCTGGCGCCGACCCTGCTGGGCAACCCGGCTCTGGGCCTCTTCGGCCTGCCCGAGCTGACCTCCCTGGAGCAGCAGCAACGCCTGCGGTGGCACGACCTGCGCCAGGTGGGCGGCGACCTGCGCATCCTGGCCCGCCTGGCCTGAGCCGGCGGCGGATATTCCCAAAATACAGCGTCACTGAAAGGCAATAGGGACGCCATCCTTCGCCTATGCACGGCGGAAAGTGGCGTCCCTATTGCCTTTCAGGCCAGGTGCTTTCAGCTGCCCTTCATCGGCTCCCGCATACCGGGCAGCCCGGGTCCTTCTGCAGGCGCACCGTGCGCCATTCCATGGTCAGGGCGTCGAGCAGCAGCAGCCGCCCGCCCAGGGTCTGGCCGCAGCCGGCCAGCAGCTTGAGGGCCTCGGCCGCCTGCAGGGTGCCGATGATGCCGGTGAGGGGGGCGAAGACGCCCATGGTGGCGCAGCGCACCTCCTCCACGTCCTCGCCTTCGGGAAAGAGGCAGTGGTAGCAGGGCGCCCCGGGCTGGCGCGTGTCGAAGACGCTGATCTGGCCGTCGAAGCGCACCGCGGCGCCGGAGACCAGGGGCTTGCCCAGCTTGACGCAGGCCCGGTTCACCGCGTGGCGGGTGGCGAAGTTGTCGCAGCAGTCCAGCACCACGTCGGCCTTGGCCACTTCCGCCTCCAGGTCCGCCCCTTCCAGGCGGCGGGCGATCACTTCCACCCGGGTTTCCGGATTGAGGCGCTGCAGGGCGTCCCGCCCGGATTCGGCCTTGGGCCGGCCGACGGAGGCTTCCGTGTGCAGGATCTGGCGCTGCAGATTGGTCAGGTCCACCGTGTCGCCGTCGGCCAGGGCCAGGGTGCCGACGCCGGCAGCAGCCAGGTACAGCGCCGCCGGCGAGCCCAGGCCGCCGGCGCCGATGACCAGGGCCCGGGCGGCGAGAAAGCGTTCCTGGCCCTCGATGCCGATGGGGTCGAGGAGGATGTGGCGGCTGTAGCGGAGCAGTTGCTGGTCGTTCATGGCGAGGGGCTGGGCGTGGCTAGAAGGGCCGTCGGGGCGGCGGGGCAAAACAAAGGGGCCGCTGTTGCGGCCCCTGGGGCGTGGCCGGTGCGGCCTATTTGTATTCCCGCCATTCGGGCGGGGTTTCGTCGTGGTCCCCGTGAGGGTGGCGTTCCCAGGCCTGGGCGTAGGCCTTGGAGGAGGACTTGAGAGGCCGTTCGGGCGCTTCCAGATTGTGCAGCTGGGTTTCCTCGACATAGTAGATGAGGGCCCGCATCAGCTTGCTCATGAGGGTGTTGTCAAGGTGGAAGCCCTGGTCCACCAGGCCTTCTTCCAGGCCCCGGTAGGTGTAGTCGGTGAGGTCGTAGGCGACGGCCACGGCCCGCTTTTCCGTCTCGGGTACGGCGTCCAGGTTTTCCAGGCCGGTCAGCAGATCGGCGGCTTCAGGCACTTGCCCCGGGGGGAAGCGGGAAAACAGGATTTCCCGCTTCTTTTGAGTATCCAGACGGCGCGACAACTTGGCGGCGACTCGTTTCATGGCCCTCTCCCCGAGGTTCTGCTGTTAGGCTCGTTACGGCTTATTCTGCATGATCTGCAGACCCTTGAGAAGGTTGAGGGCCTGGTTCAGCTGGTAGTCGCTCTTGGAGGCGAATTCGGCCGGCGCCGGCAGTTCGGACTTCTCATCCTCTTCCTTGCCCTTGTTCTTGCCGTTGGCCTTGCCATCCTTGGATTTGGGCGCCGCGGTGGCTTCCTTTTCCTTGTCATTGATCAGGTGGCGTTCCAGGTCGGCTTCCCGCAGGCGCTCCGGAGAGGCGCCGTTGGCGGACTCTTCCACATTGATGTCCGGCACGATGCCCTTGGCCTGGATGGAACGGCCGTTGGGCGTGTAGTAGCGGGCGGTGGTGAGCTTGATGGCGGTGTTGCCGGGCAGGGGCAGCACGGTCTGCACCGAGCCCTTGCCGAAGGTCTGGGTGCCCAGCACCACGGCGCGCTTGTGGTCCTGCAGGGCGCCGGCGACGATTTCGGAGGCGGAGGCGGAGCCGCCGTTCACCAGCACCACCAGGGGCACCTTCTTCACTTCGGCGGGCAGGTTCTTCAGGTAGTCGTCGCGGCTGCCGCGCAGGTAGTCCTCGGCGCTGGCGAAGTACTGGTGCTTGGCGTCCGGGGTGCGGCCGTCGGTGGACACCACCAGGGCCTTGGCCGGCAGGAAGGCGGCGGAAACGCCGACGGCACCGTTGAGCAGGCCGCCCGGGTCGTTGCGCAGGTCCAGCACCAGACCCTTGAGGGCGCCGTCCTTGTACAGGTCGGAGAGGTGCTTGACCAGGGATGGGCCGGTGTTTTCCTGGAACTGGGTGACGCGCACGTAGCCGTAGCCCGGTTCCACCAGCTTGGACTTGACGCTCTGCACCTTGATCACTTCCCGGTTCAGGGTGACGACGATGGGCTTCTGCTCGCCCTTGCGCACGATGGTCAGGGTGATGGGAGTCTTGGGCTTGCCGCGCATGCGCTTGACGGCGTCGGAGAGGGTCATGCCCTTGACCGGGGTGTCGTCCAGCTTGACGATCAGGTCGCCGGCCTTGAGCCCGGCGCGGAAGGCGGGGGTGTCCTCGATGGGGGAAACCACCTTGACGAAGCCGTCTTCCATGCCGACTTCGATGCCGAGGCCGCCGAATTCGCCCTGGGTGCCGACCTGCAGTTCCTTGAAGGAATCCGCATCCAGGTAGGAGGAGTGGGGGTCCAGATTGGAGAGCATGCCGGAGATGGCATTGGTGATCAGCTTCTTGTCTTCCACCGGCTCCACATAGCCCTGCTTGATGGCGTTGAAGACTTCGGCGAAGGTGCGCAGCTCCTCGACGGGCAGCCCGGCCCGGGTTTCCTTGTCGGCGATGGCGGAAATCTGGACCGACAGCAGGATGCCGGCCACCATGCCGACCCCGATCAGTCCCACCTGTTTCAACGGCTTGCCCATCTTCACAAAAAGTCTCCTACTTCAAGCTCGCCCATTTGAGCGGGTCGAGCGGCTGGCCTTGATGGCGAAGTTCAAAGTATAAACCGGATTCCGGGTTGCCACCGCTGTTGCCGATGACGGCGACAACCTCGCCCGGCTTCACCGTTTCCCCCACGTGTTTGTAGAGGGATTCGTTGTTGCCGTAGATGGTCAGATAGCCGTCGCCGTGGTCCAGGATCAGCAGGTTGCCGAAGCCCCGCATCCAGTCGGCGAAGACCACCCGGCCGGCGGCCACGGCATGGACGTCACCCCCGGCGGCGGCCCGGATGAAGAGGCCCTTCCAGGTGCTGCCTTCCTGGCGGGCAGTGCCGAAGCGGTTGCTGACGGTGCCCCGCACCGGCAGGCGCAGGGAGCCCTTGAGGCGGGCGAAGTCCCCGGAGAAGCGCGCCAGGCCTGCGTCGGGGGTCTTGTCGTTGTCGATGCCGGGTGTTTGACCGCCACTTCCGGCGGGCCGTTCCGCCGGCGCCCGGGGCTTGGTTTCGGGCTTGGGCGGCCGGGCCTTCTGCTGGGCGATGATGCGGGAGAGGCCGTCGATGAGGCGGGTCAGGCGCTTTTCGTCCTGCTGCAGGGCGCCGATTTCCTTGCGGCGGGATTCGATCTGCTGGGAAATCTTGGCCAGGGTGGCCTGGCGCTGGTTCTTCTGGGCCAGCAGCTGCTGGTGCTGCTCCTTCTGCTTGGCTTCCACCTCGGCCAGCTCGGTTTCCCGGTTGCGGGTGTCTTCGGCCAGGGCCTTCTTCTGCTTCAGGGTGCTGCCGATCTGTTGCAGCAGGGCCGTGCGCGCCTTGGCCACGGCCGACAGGTAGTAGAGGTCCCGCGCCATCTGGTTGGGGTTGTCGCCGTTGAGCAGCAGGCGCAGGGAGTCGGAACCCTCGCCCCCTTCCATGTACTGACGGATCAGGAGCTGCTCCAGCTGGGTGCGCTGGCCCGCCAGGGTGCCTTCCAGTTCCCGAGCCTGGCTGGCCAGCTGCTGCAGGGTGTTCTGCAGGTTGCCCCGCTGGCCGGACAGCTGGCGCAGGTCCCGGGACAGGTTGGAGATGCCCTTTTCCGCATCCTTCAGCTGGTCGGCCACGTCGGCCCGGGATTCCTCGGCGGTGGCCACTTCCTTGCGCAGGCTGTCGATGCGGCCCTGCAGCTCCTTCAGGTCGGCCTTGCTGCTTTCCGCCTGATGCTCCGGATTGGCAACGGCGCCGGCCGTCACGCCGGCGGCGGCAGCCGCCGCCTTGCGCGGCGTGCTGGCGGTCTTGGTCGGGGCTTTGCCCGGCACGGCCTTGGTCGCAGGCTTGGCCGTGGTTTTGGCAGGCGCCTTGGTCGGCGGTGCCGACTTTTTCAGCGGCGCCTTCTGTACCACCACCTTGGCTGGCGTTTTGCTGGAAGCGGCGGGTTTGGTCGCCGGCGTGGCGGCCAGAGTGGCGGACTGGTACAGGGCCAGGCCGCCCAACAGGGCCAGCAGAAGGGTTCGCCCGAGGCCGCTTGGCCGTGGCGAGGTGGATGTGCCGGAATGCCGCGTGCCGCTCACCCTGGTATTACCCGCGAAAAGTGGAGAGTGGGGCAGGTCAGGGGGCGCTGCGGCGGTGCGGTCCTGTACATGGGGCTGTGGCCAGATTGGGGGTGGGGAGAGGATTTTTTGACCGCACTACTGCAAAGACGGTTGATGTGGATTAAATCGAGCCGGCACTCGGTAGGCTAGATTAATGGATTATTTTATAATGATTTCGCCCCAGCCACGAGCCTGTCCGGAGCTTCCGCGCCCGACGCAGCCGTTCGCCAGCCCGGGTTTTACTGGAGAAGTGCCGCGGTGGAAGCTTCCTTTAACTTGATTGAAAAGCAGGAACATATCGAACTGGCCGCCCGGGCGCTGAAGGCGATCGCCCATCCCTTGCGCCTGAAGATACTCTGCGTGGTCGGCGATCAGGAAGCCTGCGTGCAGGAAATCGTCGATGCCGTCGGTACCTCCCAAAGCAATATTTCCCAGCATCTGGCCATCCTGCGGGAGAAGGGCGTGCTGCTGACGCGCAAGGATGCCAACCGGGTCTATTACCGGGTGGGCGACGCCCGTACCCTGCAACTGATCGGCATGATGCGCGAGGTCTTCTGCGGCGTGCCCCAGGGCAGCGGCCACTAGAATCACCCCTGGGGGGCGTGGTTGCGGTAATCTCCCCGAGTCGTTTTCCCCTCATCACCCCTTACGGAGTCTGGTTTGGATTTTATTAAGCAGAACGCTTTTCTGGTCGGTCTGGTCCTGGCGAGTGGCCTGGCCCTGGTGGTTTCCCTGCTGCGCGGCAATGGCAGCAAGGCCGTTTCCGCCACCGACGCCACCCTGCTGATCAACCGGGAAGATGCCCTGGTGATCGACGTGCGCGATCCGGCCGAGTTCGCCACCGGCCACCTGCCCAATGCCCGCAACACGCCCCTGAACAAGCTGGACGAACACCTGGCCTCCCTGGACCAGTACAAGGACCGGGCCATCGTGGTCTGCTGCGCTTCCGGCATCCGTTCCGCCAAGGCCTGCGAGCAGATGCGCAAGGTCGGTTTTGCCAAGGTGGTGAATCTCTCCGGCGGTGTCGGCACCTGGACCCAGGCCGGCCTGCCCCTGTCCCGCGGCAAGGCCTGAGGAGTCCGTCATGAAACGTGTTCTGATGTATTCCACCGCCGTTTGTCCCTACTGCATCCGCGCCGAGCAACTGCTCAAGAGCAAGGGCGTGGCCGAAATCGAGAAGGTCCGGGTGGACCTGGAGCCGGCCCGCCGCGAGGAAATGATGGAAAAGACCGGCGGCAAGCGTACCGTGCCCCAGATTTTCATCGGCGACACCCACGTCGGCGGCTGCGACGACCTCTATGCCCTGGACCGTGCCGGGGGGCTGGTGCCCCTGCTGGCCGACGAGTCCTGAGTCTCCCTTCAACCGAATCACTGGAAATCCAAACCATGAGCCAAGCCGAATCCCCCGTTTTCGCCATCGAAAAGCTGTACGTCAAAGATCTGTCCGTCGAAGTGCCGAATGCGCCCCAGATTTTCCTGGAGCAGACCTCCCCCCAGGTGGACATCCAGCTGCGTAGCGAAGGCTCCGGTCTGGGCGACGGCATGTTCGAAGTGGTGTTGACCGTCACCGTCACCGCCAAGCTGGAAGACGGCAAGACCGTGTTCCTGGTGGAAGCCGGCCAGGCCGGCGTGTTCCAGATCCGCAACGTGCCGGAAGAAAACCTGGAGCCCCTGCTGGCCATCGCCTGCCCCAATGTGCTCTTCCCCTATGCCCGGGAAGTGGTTTCCAGCGCCATCGCCCGTGCCGGCTTTGCCCCCGTGGTGCTGCAGCCGGTCAATTTCGAGGCCCTCTACATGGCCCGTCAGGCCGAAGCCCAGCAGGCTGGTGCCAACGAAGTTCCCATCCAGTAATTCAACCGGCAGCCGGAGGTAGGACATGTGCCAGCGCGTATCTTCTTGGATGACGGTTTTGTCGCGTGCCCTGCTTCTTTGCCTGCCGGCCCTGGCCGTCCAGGCGGCTGACTACCGTTCGGTGGAGCCGGGCGAAGGCTCGGCTGCCGCCATCCTCTACGATTCGCCCTCGAAGAAGGGGGTGCCCCAGTTCATCATCCGCCGCTATACCCCGGTGGAAGTGGTGGTCAATCTGGAAGGCTGGGCCAAGGTCCGGGATGCGGCCGGCGGGCTGGCCTGGATTGAGCGGGCGGCCCTGGCCGATCGCCGTACCCTGCAGGTGACGGCGGACCGGGCCGAGGTGCACCAGGCCGCCGATACCGCCTCGCCCCTGGCGTTCCAGGCGGAAAAGGGGGTTGCCCTCGAGCTTCTCGAAGCAGGTCCGGCCGGCTGGGCCAAAGTCCGGCATCGGGACGGCCAGACCGGCTATCTCCGGGCCAACCAGGTCTGGGGCCTTTAAGTATTGATCCATCCATGAATATTGCCGTTCTAGGTGCCGGCGCCTGGGGAACCGCGCTGGCCATCGCCTTTGCTCCGGCCCACCGGGTCCGTCTGTGGTCCTGGGAGCAGCCCCAGGCCGAGATCATGGCCCGGGAGCGGGCCAACAGCCGTTACCTGCCGGGTGCTTCGTTCCCCGAGGGGCTGGAGGTCGGCTCCGACCTGGCCTGGGCGGCCGCCGATGCGGACCTGTTGCTGGTGGCGACGCCCCTGGTCGGTCTGCGTCCCACCCTGCGCAGCCTCAAGGCTGCCGGCCTGGCCGGCACGGTGCCCGTGCTGTGGGCCTGCAAAGGCCTGGAGGCTGGCTCTGCCAAGCTGCCGCACCAGGTGGTGGCGGAAGAGTTGGGCGCCGATCATCCCTGCGGCGCCCTTTCCGGCCCCAGCTTTGCCGATGAAGTGGCGCGGCAGCAGCCGACGGCCATCACCCTGGCTTCCGCCGATGGGGAACTGGCGGCCCGCCTGGCTCGGCAGCTGCATACGCAGCGCCTGCGCATCTATGCCCACGATGATGTGGTGGGGGTGGAGGTGGGCGGTGCGGTGAAGAATGTGCTGGCCATCGCCACCGGCATCGCCGACGGCCTGGACCTGGGGCTCAATGCCCGGGCGGCCCTGGTGACCCGGGGGCTGGCCGAAATCGCCCGTCTCGGCGAGGCCCTGGGCGGGCGGCGGGAAACCTTCATGGGTCTGGCGGGGATGGGTGACCTGATCCTTACCTGTACCGGCGACCTGTCCCGCAACCGCCGGGTCGGCCTGGCCCTGGGGCAGGGCAAGACCCTGGCCCAGACCCTGGTGGATCTGGGGCATGTGGCGGAGGGCGTCAGCACGGCCGCCGAGGTGGCCGGACTGGCCCGTCGCCTGGGCATCGACATGCCCATCACTGCCGCGGTGGATGCGGTGCTGCACCACGACCTGCCGGCCGCCGAGGCGGTGAGCCAGCTGCTTTCCCGGGACCCCAAGCCCGAGCAGGGCTGATTTGCCGTTGACCTAACGGCCGCCGGCAAAGTCCAGTTGCCGCCAAACTTCAAACGCCATCACGGCGGCGGCATTGGAAAGATTGAGACTGCGCTGGTCCGGCAGCATCGGCAGGCGCAGTCGCTGCTCCGGGGCAAACTGGCCCAGGATTTCCTCAGGCAAACCTGCCGTTTCCCGACCAAAAACGAAGGCATCGTCTTGCCGATATCGCACCGTGTCGTAACGTTGTCCGCCGCGGGTGGATAGGGCGAAGATGCGCCGTCCCGCCATGGCCGCCAGGCAGCTCTGCCAGTCTCCATGGCGTGTGACTTTGGCATATTCGTGGTAGTCCAGTCCCGCCCGCCGCAATTGTTTGTCCGAAAGATCGAATCCCAAAGGTTCGATGAGATGTAATTCACAGCCAGTATTGGCGCAAAGGCGAATAATGTTACCGGTGTTGGGCGGGATTTCGGGCTGGTAAAGAATGATGGCGGTCACGAAGGCACAATGCGGCTTGGGTTGGTTGGTAAAAAAGCGATATAGTTCAAAAAATTAAGCGTCAATCTTAAAGCAGATTGGAGATTTTATGGCGCGGCCGGAGAAAATCCGACTCGGTGACCTGTTGATTCAGCAAGGGCTGCTGACCGAAGCGCAGCTCAAGCTGGCCCTGGAAGAGCAAAAGCTGACTGGCCGCAAGCTGGGCCGCATTTTCGTGGATGGGGGGTACGTCAGCGAGGAGCAGATTTCCCAGGCGCTGGCCCGCCAGTTGCGCATCCCCTTCTTCGACCTGAAGACCTTCAACGTCAAGCCGGACCTCACCAAGCTGCTGCCCGAGGCCCAGGCTCGCCGCTTCCGCGCCATTCCCCTGGAAGACCGGGGCAGCGCCCTGCTGGTGGGTCTGGTGGATCCCACCGACCTGCTGGCCTACGACGAAATCGTCCGCCTCGTCCGGCGGGATATCGAGCTGGCGGTGGTGACCGAGAGCCAGCTGCTGGTCACGATCGACCGCCTGTACCGGCGCACCGAGGAAATCTCCGGCCTGGCCAAGGAACTGCAGGCTGAGCTGGGCGACATGCCCATCGAATTCGGCGAGCTGCTGGGGCTGACCCCGGGCGCCGAAGATGCGCCGGTGGTGAAGCTGCTGCAGACCGTGTTCGAGGAAGCGCTGCGCACCCGCGCGTCGGACATCCACATCGAGCCCCAGGAGGCGCGCCTGCGCATCCGCTTCCGCATCGACGGCGTGCTGCACATCCAGACCGAGGCCGACCCGAAAATCGCCACTGCCGTGGCCCTGCGCCTGAAACTGATGTCCGGCCTGGACATCTCCGAAAAGCGCCTGCCCCAGGACGGACGCTTCAACATCAAGGTGCGCAACAATCCGGTGGACGTGCGTATTTCCACCATGCCCACCCAGTACGGCGAGTCGGTGGTGATGCGGATACTGGCCCAGTCCAACGGTATCCTCGGCCTCGACAACATCCACATGCCGGCCCATATCCTGGACCGTCTGCGGCATGCCATCCACCGCCCCAGCGGCATCGTCCTGGTCACCGGACCCACCGGCTCCGGCAAGACCACCACCCTGTATGCGGCCCTGTCCGAACTGAATACCACGGAAAAGAAGGTCATCACCGTGGAAGACCCGGTGGAATACCGGCTGCCGGGCATCAATCAGGTGCAGGTGCACGAAAAGATCGACCTTTCCTTCGACCGGGTGCTGCGTACGGCCTTGCGCCAGGATCCGGACATCATCCTGGTGGGCGAAATGCGCGACCAGATGACGGCCGAAATCGGCATGCGGGCCGCCATGACCGGCCACCTGGTGCTTTCCACCCTGCACACCAACGATGCCATCTCCACGCCCATCCGCCTGCTCGACATGGGGGTGCCGCGCTACATGGTGGCCCTGTCCCTGCAACTGGTCCTGGCCCAGCGTCTGGTGCGCGTGATCTGCGATTCCTGTGCCGCGCCCCATGTGCCGGAGCCCCACGAGCGCGAGTGGCTGCGTTATGAACTGGGCGAGCAGCTCGACGGTCACCACTTCAAGAAGGGTACCGGGTGCCCCCACTGCGGCGGAACCGGCTACCAGGGGCGTACCGGTGTATGGGAAATGCTTGAAATGACCAGCGAGGTGGTGGAAGCCACCAATCAGGACGATCCTTCCATCTTCATGCAGGCAGCCCGCAAGCAGATGGGCGGCAACACCCTGCGCCGGGATGCGGTACGCCTGGCCCGTCAGGGCCGCACCACCATTGACGAGGCCATGCGCGTGGCCAGCCAGACGGAAGACTGAGCGTGGCCAATTTCAGCTATCGGGGCCGCAGCAGCGGCGGTGGCCTGGTCAATGGCTCCCTGGAGGCCATGTCTGCCTCGGCCGTGGCCGATCAACTGTTGTTGCAGGGAATTACGCCGCTGGAAATCAAGCCGGCTCCCAAGCAGGAGAACGGGGACGGCCTCAAGTTCAACCTGACCCTGTTTGCGGAAAAAGTCCGTCATGTGGACGTGCTGCTTTTCAGCCGCCAGATCTATACCCTGCTCAAGGCCGGCGTGCCGATCATGCGCGCCTTGGCCGGCTTGCAGGAATCCAGCAGCAACGGCGCCATGAAGCGGTTGCTGCAGGAAGTGCGGGAGAGCCTGGATTCCGGCCGTGAGTTGTCCGCGTCTCTGGCGCGTCACTCGACTGTTTTCCCCCCGTTCTATCTCTCCATGGTGCGGGTGGGGGAAATGACCGGTCGGCTGGAGGAGATATTCCTCCGTCTCTTCTACCACCTGGATTTCGAGCAGTTCATGCGCAACCAGGTGAAGTCGGCCCTGCGTTATCCAAGCTTTGTTGTGGCGGCCATGGCGATTGCCATCGTGGTGGTGAATATCTGGGTGATTCCTGCTTTCGCCCAGGTGTTCAAGGGCTTCAACGCAGAGTTGCCCTTCATGACCCGGTTGCTCATCAATTTCTCCGATTTCATGGTGGCCGACTGGCCCTATCTGCTGGCGGGATTGGTCGGGATCATATTCGCCTTCCGCGCCTGGGTGGCGACGCCCATGGGGCGCTACCTGTGGGACCGGACCAAGCTACGGGTTCCCATTGCCGGGAAGATCGTGGAAAAGGCCACGCTGGCGCGCTTTTCCCGCAGCTTCGCCCTGGCGGTGCGTAGTGGTGTGCCGGTGGTGCAGGCCATGAGCGTGGTGGCCCAGACGGTGGACAATGTCTTCATCGCGGACAAGATCGAGAAAATGCGCGAAGGCGTGGAGCGGGGCGAGTCCGTCCTGCGTACTGCCATCAGCGCCCGGGTATTCACCCCTATCGTGTTGCAGATGGTGGCTGTCGGCGAGGAATCCGGCGCCCTGGACGACATGATGGAAGAAGTGGCGGACATGTATCAGCGTGAGGTCGAGTACGAACTGAAAAACCTCTCCCAGCAGATCGAGCCGATTCTTATCGTGGCCCTTGGTATCTTGGTGCTGGTTCTGGCGTTGGGCATCTTTCTGCCGATCTGGGACCTGGGCAAGGTTGCCTTCAAGCGCTGATGGCGATGGACCGCCGGATCAGGGGGGCATCCCGTTTCGAGTTGCTGGTCGTTTTGGTGATTGCTTTAGTGTTGTTGGCAGGGTTGCTGCACCGGTTGAGGGAAGTGCAGATGGCGGTGGAGCGAACCGCCGTGATTTCTGTGCTGGATACAATACGGGCAGGCGTGTGGCTGGAAGCGGCCGCCCGTATCGGAACGGAAGGAGATGGAGCCCTGGCTCGTCTGGAAACCGAGAATCCCTTTCCTGCCTTGCATGGCGCTGTTCCGGCCTATGCCGGGGTAATTGCCGGGGATTACGGAAATTTACAAATCGGGGGCTGGTACTTTGATGCGGAGCGAAAGAAAATCCTTTATCGCCCAAGGTATTCCGAGAACTTTTTCACAAACGAAATTACGTCTGAAAGCGTAGAGTTCACAATCGACGCCGTGTACCGGGAGTCCCCGTCGCATGGGCGAGTATTTGAGGGCATGCGTATCACCGGCCAATGTGCGTGCGGGTGGTTGCCAAAACATTACGCGGCTTCACCCGCAGGGAGAGAGTAATGAAGTTGATCCGGGCCCAGCAGAAGGGCTTTACCCTTATCGAACTGATCGTTGTGATCATCATCCTGGGCATCCTGGCGGCTACGGCTTTGCCCCGTTTTGTCAATCTGCAGGTCCAGGCGCGCCAGGCTAAGTTGCAGGGGGCGGTAGCCTCCGTGCGTGCCGCCTCCGCTCTGTTCCACGCCACTTGCCTGGCTCGTGCCGGTACCGGCGGAAGCTGTCCTGCCGATGGCACCACCGTAATCAATATTCCGATGGAAGGCGTGAATATTACCGGGGTCGCCCAGTATCCGACGGCCGATGCCAATGGTATTGTCGCCGCTGCCGGATTGTTGGCGGGGGCTGCTGCCGGCGCCGGAGTGGATTATGTGACCAGTGGTGGTGGCTCCGGTGCTGCCAACACCCTGACCATTGTGGTCCCCGGCGGCACCGGCACCAACTGCCAGTTTACCTACCAGTCTGCACAGATGTCCGGTACCACTACGGTCATCGCGCCGGTCATCGGCACCGCAACTGCCAATTCCGAATGTCTGTGATTTTTTTCTAAAGGAGTCTTTACTGTGAAAAGCCAACAAAAAGGTTTTACCCTGATCGAACTGATCGTGGTGATCGTCATTCTGGGTATCCTGGCTGCGACCGCCCTGCCCAAGTTCATCGACCTGAGCGGTGATGCCCGTGCCGGCGTGATCCGTGGTGTGGAAGCTTCCATGCGTTCCGCCAACGTCATGATTTACGGCAAGGCTGCCGCCCGCAATGCTCTGGGCGCCGGTCCCACCACCATCTCCGCCACCAATGCCGTCAACGTCAACGTGGTCTACGGCTACGCTGCAAATGCCGCTGCCCTGAGTTCCGTGATGGACCTGAGCCCGGCGTCTGATTTCGAGATGGACGGTACCAGTGGTATCCGTCACAAGAACGCAGCCACTCCGGCCAGTTGCAAGGTGACCTATCAACCCGCTGGCGCCAACACCCAGCCCACCTACACGGTCGTCACTAGCGGCTGCTGATGCATGATGGAGAGGAGGGCCTGATGGTCCGCTACGGCCGGTGCCCCCTCTCTTCCTCCCGGGGCTTTACCCTGCCCGAACTCGTTGTGGTCATGATCGTGCTCGGTATCCTGGCGGCCTATGCGGCGCCCAGGTTCACCGGGCGTCATGGCTTTGAAGGGCGGGGGTTTTCCGACCAGTTGCAGGTGTTGTTGCAGGATGCCCGCCGCACCGCCGTCGCCCAGCGTCGGCAGGTGTGTGTGGTTGTGGCGGGGGCAACGGTCAGTGTTAGCAAGTCAGCCTTCTCCGGCGATGCCTGCAATACTTCCCTGGCCCATCCCAATGCCTCGGGCGATTACATTCTGGCGATTCCCGATGGTGTGGTGCTGGCGCCGATGCAATTGAATTTCGATCCTCTGGGGCGTCTGTCGCCGACAACCAGCGTGACCGTTAACGTCAGCGGGCAGGAGGGCGGTTTCACTTTGACGGTGGAAGGCGAAAGCGGCTATGTCCATCGTTGAGCTCCCGATTCCTTCTGGTTGTTCCGTGAGCCGCCGCCTGGGCGGCTTTACGCTTATTGAAACCATCGTTTTCCTGCTGGTGGTCGGCATCGGCGTGGCCGGATTGCTTTCGGCCATGAGCACAGCCATCCGTTTTAGCGCCGACCCCCTGCCACAAAAGCAGGCCCTGGCCCTGGCCGAATCCCTGATGGAAGAAATCACCTCCGCCGGATTCACCTTTTGCCAACCCCAGGATCCCAATTTTCTTTCGGCCACCAACACGGCCCAGTGCACTCCCGCACTGATCGAGAGTGTGGGGCCGGATACTTTCTCCGGAGTGACCGAGGCGCGTCCGTTCGACAACGTCAATGATTATGTTGATGCCTTTGGTACGCCGAAGAACATTGCCGCAACCGATCTTTCTTCCGGTATTGCCGCACCCGCAGGCTATCAGGCCTCGGTGACCATTTCTGAACTCGGTATCGCCGGCATCTCGGCGACGGAGTCTCTGCTGGTCAATGTCACGGTGACGGGGCCCAACAACACGTGGATCAGCCTCGATGGTTTCCGTACCCGTCATGCGCCGCGGGTGTCGCCATGAGTCAGGCGCGTCATCGTCAGCGGGGCTTCACCCTGATCGAAGCCATTGTCGCCATGGTACTGCTGGGGATTGCCGGCTCGCTGGTGGGCATGTTCATCCGGATTCCCATCGAAGGCTATTTCGATACGGAGCGCCGGGCCCGTCTGACGGACACTGCGGACACCGCCTTGCGCCGCATGGCGCGGGATTTACGCCTAGCCCTGCCCAACAGCATCCGCGTAACTGCAGTCGGTAACGTGCGTTACCTCGAGTTTCTGCAGACCCGGGCTGGCGGGCGCTATCGTACCGATCCGACTGCTGCAGGTGGTGGCAATCCGTTGGAATTTGGCATTGCGGACACCAACGGCTTCGACGTGCTGGGCACTCCACCGGTCTTTCAGGCGGGGGACCATGTCGCCATTGCCAATCTGGGGACGGGTTCGGGGGCGGATGCCTATACCGGCAACAATATGGTGCCCATCACGGGCATTACCCCAGCCGGCGTGGTTCAGTTTGCAGCCTTCCGTTTTCCGGTTCCTTCTCCCGGCGCCCGCTTCTTCATCGTGAACCAGCGCGTGACCTATGAATGTAATCCGGATGCCGGGTTGCTGCGCCGCTATTCGGGCTACGCCCTGGTGGGGACGGCTCAGCCCACCCCTCCCGGCGTGGCGCCGGTACTGCTTGCCGATCGGGTAGCCAATCGCGCCAATGCCTGCACCATGACCTACGATGCCAATGTGGCCAATACCCGCATGGGCGTCGTTTCCATGTCCCTGACGCTGGAGGAAGCCGGTGAGTCAGTGACCCTGTTGCATCAAGTGCATGTGAGCAACGTGCCATGAAGCCGATTCTGCCTGGTCGCCAGCGGCAACGTGGGGTGTCGATCATCGCCGCGGTGTTCCTGCTGATTTTATTTGCCGCCCTGTCCACCTACATTCTGTGGCTGACCTCGGCCCAGAACCGGGGCAGCGCCCAGGATGTGCAAGGGGCGCGGGCATACCAGGCGGCCCGGGCTGGGGCAGAGTGGGGGCTGTTTCAGTTGTTGCGGGGCGGTCAGTGCGGCGCCGGGACCGACATTGCTTTTGCCGGGACGGAGCTTGCCGGGTTTGTGGCTAGTGTGGTCTGCACACGTGTTGCCAGTGACGACGAAAGTGGTTCCGCCGTTAGGGTCTATGAGATCACGTCAACGGCTTGTAACGTTCCCAACTCTGGCTCTTGTGATGATACCGCTGCCGTTGGTAATGACTATGTGGAACGGAAAGTCACGGTGACCACCGGCTGTGTAGTTGATGGTGTGACGCCAGCGTGTCCGTAGCGCAGATGAATGACTAAGGTGTCGAGATGAAACAGACCGCTTTGAGGCGAACTCAGTCCAGTTTCTTGGGGCAATGGATGCAGGCACTTAAGTGCCTGTTGCTCGTTCTCGCCTCATTTTTTGTCGTTGACCTCGCGTGGGCGGATCGGATTATTACTGGGGCCACGGTGAACTCTGCCGGCAGTGTTGTCGTTGCTTCCGGGGCCACGGTCTCACTGACGGTGAGCGTAACTACAAATTCCGATTGGTGGTCCAATTCCCGCTGGCGTGGTACACGTTGGGCTATTGCGGCATCGGCGCCTGCCGCCTCCGCATATGCCTGTTATGACAATCCAAATCATAATTCTTCAGGCAGTTACAGCGAGACGTTCAATATCACTGCCCCTGCATCGCCAGGGACGTACAACGTCTATGCGATCGCCTACGACAATGATGGCTGTTCTAGCGGTGCGAGTCCAACCTATACGTTAGTTGGCGCCATTATTGTGGCTCCACGAAACTGTGTTTCAGCCAATGCAGGGGATTGGAGTGCAGCCGCCACCTGGAATTGTGTAAGTTCGGGTGACGGCCCCCCTACCAGTATTGACAGCGCCACCATTAACAACCACGCGGTTTCCTTCAACACCAGCAGTACGGTTGCCTCTCTGACCATCAATTCCGGCTCCCTGACCCAGACAGGAACTGGGACGCGGGCGCTGACGGTGAATGGCAATATCACCAATTCCGGCTCCATCCTGGATAACGGCAGTAATGGCAGTTTCGACATTACTGCCGGCGGTAGCGTTTCCAATACGGGGTCAGCCTTTACCGTCGACAATCTGACGGTGACGGGGAATGTGACCAGTAGTAGTCCGCTGACAGTGCGCACTGCCCTCTCCGTCAGTGGCAATCTCAATAACAGCGGTGCCGCCGGACTGGCGGCCGGCACCATGACGGTGAGCGGGACTGCCACTTCCAATGCGCCATTAACGGCTACGACTTTCAATGTCGGTGGCGACCTGACCAGTTCGAATGCGCTGACCGTCACCAATCTGGTTTTTCAGAAAGCGGGTACCCAGGCCGCCACGTTCTACAACAGCCAGAATGTGGTGACCAACTTTACCGTCAATAGCGGCAGCACGGTTTCTTCATCCAACTACTCGACGTTGAACATCAAGGGGGCGCTGACCAATAACGGCAGTATCGCCCTGCCCAATACCAGCTGGATCTTCAATGGCACCTCGGCCCAGACCATTGGCGGCAGCTCGGATTCCAGCCTGGGCAACATGACCATGAACAACAGCGCCGGTGTGACCTTGAGCCGCAATGTCACGGTGCCCGGCACGTTGACCCTGACTTCGGGAAACATCACTGCCGGCAGCTATGTGCTGGCTGTTACCGGAACCTATTGCCCGGCCAGCATCAGCGGCGGCAGCGCCGCCAGCTACGTCATCGGCAATCTGCGCCTGAGCTTCCCGCCCTATAACGCCACCTGCATCTATCCCATTGGCGATACTAGCGCCTATGCCCCCATGACCATTGACTTCCCCTGGTTTGCCGGTATCGGCGGCGGCACCCTGACCGGGAGCACGACCAAGGGACAGCATCCCCAGATCAACACCTCCGGTATCAATCCCCTGATGGATGTGAATCGCTACTGGACTCTTGGCGTTACCGGAGACACTCTTACCTCCCTACCCAGCGGCGGGTCCTACAATGCAACTTTCCAGTTTGTTGCTGCCGATATTCTGGGTGGGGCCCAGGTGTCCACTTTCGCTGGAAGCAGGTACACCAGCGGTGCGTGGACATCTCCGGTGCTGGCCTTGAGTTCCTATACGGCGAACAGCGTCAGCCTGTCCGGGCTTACGCTGTTCGGCAGTTTCGTGACCGGCCAGCCCGGCTCTCCCAATCCGGGGCAGTGCTCTGTTCCCCCGTTTGTCCCGTCCGGCGTCACCTGCTATTGCGACAGTTTCACCGGTTCCAATCTGACCTCCGGTATCTTCAATTCCAAGTGGACGGTCAGTACGCTGGGGCCGCGCAGTTATACGCCGTCATTTGTCAGTGGCCGTTTGCGCCTGACGGACAACAATACCAACGAGGCTACCTCCGCAACCCTGGGGGCCATTTTCCCTGCGGCCGGTAACTACATATCCGTGGAATTCCGGCAGTTTGCCTATAACGGTAGCGGTGCGGATGGTCTGGCCGTCACTCTGTCCGATTACAGTGTGGCGCCGAATCCGGGAGCGTTTGGTGGTTCTCTGGGGTATGCACAGAAGTCTGGGATCGTTGGCTTTGCCGGAGGTTGGATCGGCGTCGGCTTCGACGAGTTTGGCAACTACACCAATCCCACTGAGGGGCGTATAGATGGACCGGGCTACTTCAGCCAAGTGGTTGCCGTACGCGGTTCGTACGCTGCGACTACGCCGGCCAATCTCTACAGCCTGGGCTACCCCTATCTGGCCCGCTCTGCAGTGCAGAGCGGAAGCAATACCATTGACAACCGCACATCCTCGGTGGCGTCCCGCGGGTACTACTATCAAGTGGTCATTGACGCCAGAAACTACACGACAGCCAACAAGACGGCCCAGATTCAGGTGAATCGGGATACCAGTTGCAGTACCGATTTTTGTCCGACCACTGGTTATGTAAATCTTCTGGCCCCCTTTGATGCCTATGCCCCAGGTTTTACCCCGACCACTGCCCAGGTCCCGGTGCCGGACAACTGGCAGATATCCTTTACCGGCTCCACCGGGTCCTCAACCAATATCCATGAAATATCCGGTCTGCGGGTCTGCGCTCAAACCATCATCCCGCCCAATGGCACTACAGCAAGCGGATTCAATGCCATCGACAGCGCCATGGCCCGAACGGATATCAATGTGCAGCAGGCCGGCGCCCACATCTATACCAAGCTTGTCGGCGTTGATTTCGCATTGAATATCGCCGTCTTGAATAGTGCTGGGACCGGTATCGACTCCAACTACGCGCTGACCTCCAACAAGACTGTCACCGTGGAGTTGATCGACAACAGTACGACGGCCAACCAGGCGGCAACTTGTTCGGCCAAGTCCAGTTTTGCCTCGACGACGATGTCGTTTACTTCGACCGACAAGGGCTTCAAGTTGTCGCCGACTTTCAAGATCAATTCGGCTTACAGCAACGTCCTGGTCCGGATGAAGGACAGCACGACCACTGCCTGCTCCTCCGATACCTTTGCCATC
The DNA here is from genome assembly GCF_004217225.1 of Azospira oryzae. Taxonomy (GTDB): domain Bacteria; phylum Pseudomonadota; class Gammaproteobacteria; order Burkholderiales; family Rhodocyclaceae; genus Azospira; species Azospira oryzae. The sequence goes on along the minus strand of NZ_SHKM01000002.1, from coordinate 43,469 downwards.
CGCCCCCTTTCGCTGACCAACGTTACAGCCAAGGTTGGCAGCACGGATCTGGTGGCTTCAAGCAATGGGGCCGGTGCAGCCATGACCGTGAAGGCCGGCTCAGATTTTTCCCTTTCGGCGACGGCCAGTCCGAGTAGCAATTACAGCGGAACCCCCAGTATCGTCACCGCCAATGTCGTCGATGTGGCCAGTAGTGGTGCCATTTCCCCTGCACCCCTGTCGTGCGCGTTTTCAGCGGCAGACACTTCTTCGGGAACTGCCAGTGGTACCTGTCAGTATCGGGAAGTTGGCTATTTCTCCTTGCCGGTGGATGCGCTGATCGATAATACCTTCACGACCGTTGACCAAAACGGGCGGGATGACTGTATCGTCAATAGCACCTCCAATACGCTGAGTAACGGCAAGTACGGCTGCAACATCGGGACGCCGTCCGCCACCAGTTGGGGGCGTTTCATCCCCGATCATTTCGAGTTGTCGGCCGTTGCTCTTGATAACCGCAGCGAACTGACGACCTGCAGCAACCGGAACCTGGATGGTTTCACCTATATGGGGGAACCCATCGGACTTGGCTTCTCCATAGCGGCCAAGGCTGTTGGCGGTTCTACTACGGAGAACTACGACTTTGGCCGCGGCTATTCCCGCTTGACCATGGGTAATTGGCTGGCGGCAGCCGGCGCCACCCCCCTGGATAGCAACAACTTCAATCTCTGGGCCTTGGATAATCCTGCCACCGGGAGTGCCACGGTCTTTCCCGGGGGGGGCGGAACCCGCCTCGGTTTTACGCCCGGCACAGTCTCTACTGCCTGCAGCGGGTCTCCGACCAATCGGTGGTGTGCCGGGGTTGCAACGATTACCGGCAACCTCGTATTGAATCGCGCGGCAACCGCTGACGGGCCCTACGCGAGCTTCACCATTGGCGCAGTTCCCCGGGACCAGGATGGTGTTTCGCTGGCAGCGACGGCGCTGAATCTGGATGCCGACCAGTCCGGCAGCAATGAGCGGGCCAAGTTGGCGACGACGGCGGTCCGTTTCGGCTTGCTGCAACTGACGACGGCCTATGGCTCCGAATTGCTGCCCCTGTCTGTCGGCATGGAAGCCCGGTTCTGGAACGGCCTGGCCTTCGTGCTCAATGCCCAGGACAACTGCACCGCGATTCAGCCAGCCAACGTAGCCTCGGTCAGGGTGGCTGGTGACACCTCTGCGACCCTGGGGGCGCCAACCGTGACGCAGGTTGCCTCAGGCAAGGGGCGCTTGCGCTTTGCCTCTCCCGGTTTGCGCTCCACTTTCCGTGTCTGTGTGGATTTGGGGGGCGATGCCAACTGTGCGGCAACTAGCTCTGCTGCCATGAGTTATATGACAGGGCGTTGGGATGGCAGTGCCTTGTTTGACCGGGATCCGTCAGCCAGAGCGGCGTTTGGCCTGAACCGGGGGGCCTACCTGTATTACCGGGAGAACTACTGATGTGGGTAAAAATTCATAGTAATTAGGCCCATATATTGTTATCTTTTAGTGAAATATCAAGACGTCTATGTCCATCTCCCTGTCCGCCCCCTCTATCTCTAGCGCATCCGCCAAACGGTCGGATGGTTGGCTGGCCATAAATTGCCTGAAGGATCGGGTGGATTTGGCCCATGTGCAGCAGGCTCCCGGACAGATGCCCGAGGTCGTTCTGCTCGAGTCCTACGCCACGGGAGGCGATTTGCAGGGGGCCTTGCAGCGTTTGCGCAAGGAAAAGCGCCTGCATTCCCATCGTTGCGTGGTCATGCTCAATTCCGGTGACTTCCAGGTGTTGCAGGTCGAGGCGCCCAGTGTGCCTCTCGACGAGCGGCGGCAAGCCTTGCGTTGGCAGATCAAGGACATGCTGGACTATCCCGTAGAGGCGGCAACCCTGGATGTGCTGGATGTTCCCGGTCAGCAGGGCAGTGGGCGGGCGCAACAGGTGCTGGTGGTAGTTGCGGCCAATGCTGTGCTGTCGCCGCTGGCTGCGGCAGTGGCCGGCGCCGGACTCAAACTGGAAGCCATTGATGTTCCCGATATGGGGCAGCGCAATATCGCCGCCTTGCTGGAAAAGGACAACAGGGCCGTCGCTCTCCTGACTTTCGACGATGATGGCGGCCTGCTGACGGTCAGCGCTCAGGGCGAGTTGTATGTCAGCCGCCGCATCGATGTCAGTCGCCAGGCGTTGGAAGGGGCTGCGGACGAACGTCGTGAGCAGCTATTCGACCGCATCGTGCTTGAGGTCCAGCGGACCCTGGACACGTTTGATCGCCAGTATAGTTTCGTCCCCATGGGGCAGCTTTGGTTGGCCCAGGTGCCCGGTGGTGATGGGCTGAAGGCCACCCTGGCCCCCAATGTTTATGTGCCGGTCGAAACCCTGGACTTGCAGAACGTTCTGCATTTCCCGGGTATTCCCGAGTTGCGCCATCCCGAGCGTCAGGCCCAGTGCCTGAAGTTGCTCGGTTGTGCGATGCGTTAAGGGGGTGGTGTGAGTCAGCAAATTAATTTGTTCCATCCTTCCCTGCTTCCTGAGAAAGAGTGGATTACCGGGCGCAATCTGGCCCTCGCTGTTACCGGTCTTTTGGTATTTTTCCTCGTTGCTGCCGGCGTGACCCATTACCGTCTGGCGTCTTCCACTGAACGGGCCAGGGCTGCTGAGCAATCTGTCTCCCAGTTGAAGGCAAAACTGCAGGAGGCCAGCCAGCAACTGGCGGCCGCCAAGGTCCCGGTGGACAAGGATGCCGAACTATCCCGCCTGCAGCGCGCCGTGACCGAGCGCGAACAGGTGCTGGCCTTGCTGGAGCAGGGTTCGCCCAAGGAGGGCCAGGGTTTTGCCGATTATTTCCGCGGCTTGGCCCGTCAATCCTTGCCTGGTCTGTGGCTTACCGGCTTTTCCCTGGGGGCAGGGGGTAAAGGGCTGGAAATTCGCGGGCGCATGACGGACCAGTCCCTGCTGCCCGAATACATTCGTCGCCTCAACCGGGAGCCGGTTTTTGTCGGACGGGAGTTTGCCGCTCTGGATGTCCGCCTGCCGGATGCGCCCGATGTGCCGCAGGCTGGTGCCGCCAAACCGTCCGAGCCGGCCGCAAGGCCTTCCCAGAATTACGTGAATTTTGTCTTGAAACCTTTGCGCTCTTCCTCTGCCGGGGAGCGGGACGCAACCGAGAGCAAGGGGAGTGGGCAATGAAGGGGCAGTTTTTGGCCTGGCTGGCATGGTTTGATGCTCGCAACAAGCGGGAGAGGACCATCGGAGCGGTGGCTGCTGTTGTTCTGGTGCTGTTTGTTGGCGATGCCTTGCTGCTTTCATCTCCTCTGATTCGGGTCCGGGCTCAGACTGCCCTGGCGGAGCAGCGTGAAAGCGAGGCGGCCAGCCTTTCCCTGCAGCTCAAGGATGTGCAGTCGGAACTGGCGAACAGTGCGGCGAATCGCGCCCAGGTTCTGCAGACCCTGAAGAGCCGGGTTACCAACCTGGATGGACAACTGAAATCGTTTGATGGCACCCTCGTTTCCCCCCAGGCTGCTCCGGCCCTGCTGGAACGCCTGATGGGGCGTCGCAAGAGCCTGCAGATGCTGGGTCTGCGTACCGTGGCGCCGGTGCCGGCCATCGATGGTCCGAGTGCTGCCAGCACTCCCGAGTTGAATCTTTACCGCCACGGTATCGAGATACGCCTGGCCGGCAGCTATGGAGACCTCCTTGGCTATTTGGCCGATCTGGAGTCGGCACCGGAGCGGCTGCTATGGGAGGGGGCGGAACTGAAGGTTGATGTGTATCCCCGTTCCATTCTGACCCTGCGGGTCTATACCCTCAGCCTGGATAAGGCGTGGTTGGTCCTATGACACGAATCAAATGCCTGGTGTTTTGGGGTGGCTGTTTGGCGATGATGCCTGCCATCGCTGACGATAGTGCTCTGCCTGATCCTACCCGGCCACCGGAGGCCTGGGTTCATGTCTCTCCGGAAGGCGGTGCGGCGGTGTCCGGCCCCGTCCTGCAGTCAGTCGTGCTGCGCCGGCAGGGAACTCCGGTGGCAGTCATCAGCGGTGCGATGGTCCCCCTGGGCGGCAAAGTGGGCGATAGCATTCTGGTCAAGATAAAAGAAAATGAAGTGGTCCTGAAAGGGCCTTTGGGGAGCGAGGTATTACGCATGACTCCCGATGTGAACAAGAAGACGGTAGTTGAAGTTCCCAAGCCCGTCGGGCGCAGGAACCAAAGGGGTAATTTATGAAGCGAGCCTTGATCGGCATTCTGGCCTCCCTGTTTCTCGGCGGTTGCGTTACCTCGGGAGGGAAACCGGGTGCCACGTATGAGCGTATCCAGAGCGAGATGAAAGGTGCGGTGGATGCCAATCGCTCCGCCAGTGCCGATGCTGTGAATCAGGCATTGCTGCCGCCGCTGCAACTGGATGTGCCCAAGGCGCCGCCGGCTGAGCCTCGCTTTGACCTGGCGGTGACCAATGCTCCTGCGTCCCAGGTCTTCATGGCGCTGGTTTCCGGTACCCGCTACAGCATGCTGGTGCCGCCGGAAGTGGCGGGCTCGATCACGGTCAATCTGAAAAATGTCACCCTGCGGGAGGCGCTGGAAAGCCTGCGGGACCTGTATGGTTACGACTTCCGGGTGCAGGGCAATCGCATCACCGTCATGTCCAATGCGATGCAGACCCGGGTCTTCCAGGTTAATTACCTGGCCGGCCGGCGTCAGGGTTCCAGCGATGTGCGGGTGACTTCCAGTTCCATCAGTGTGGTTTCCCCTGGTGCCAGTTCCTCTGGCAGTTCGACTTCTTCCGCCCAGGCTCAGGCTGCCACTGCCTCCGGCACCACCGGTGCTGGTGCCGGCGCAACCCGCGCCCAGGACAGTAGCCGTGTCTACACCTCGCAGGATGCTGACTTCTGGACGGAATTGAAGACGGCTCTGGGAGCCATCGTCGGGACGGAAGACGGGCGTAGTGTCATCATCAACTCCCACTCCGGCGTCATTCTGGTGCGTGCCATGCCCGGTGAGTTGCGCAATGTGGAGCAGTATCTGCGGGCCACCCAGGCCATTATCGAGCGCCAGGTCATGCTCGAGGCCAAGATCATCGATGTGGCCCTGAGCGATGCCTATCAGTCGGGCATCAACTGGGCGTCCTTCAGTGGCCACACGACCATTGGCGTGGCTGCCAATGGCACATCCCTGTCTCCGTCAGGGGCGCTGACCTCTGACAATGCTTCCATTCGTCCGGGGACCGATGGAAATCTGGGGTCGGTTGGTACCAACGGTTTCTTCGGCCTGGCATTCCGCACCAAGAGCTTCGCCGCGCTGCTGAATTTCCTGGAGACCCAGGGCAATACCCAGGTGCTGTCCAGCCCCCGCATCGCCACCCTGAATAACCAGAAGGCCGTGCTGAAGGTCGGTACCGACGAATACTATGTGACCAACGTCAGTTCCACCACCATTGCTTCCACCACCACCACCACCACCCCGACGGTAACGCTGCAGCCGTTCTTCTCCGGCATTGCCCTGGATGTGACGCCCCAGATCAACGAGAGTGGCCTGATCACCTTGCACATCCACCCCTCCATCAGCGTGGTGACGGAGAAGAACAAGAGTCTGAGCCTGGGTACGGATCTGGCCATGACCCTGCCCCTGGCCACCAGCCGGATCAACGAGTCCGATACCATCGTGCGGGTTCGCGACGGGGAGATCGTGGCCATCGGTGGCTTGATGACCCAGGACCAGTCCGATACCAGTAACGGTCTGCCAGGTATCCATCAGGTCCCGGTTCTCGGCAACCTGTTCGGTCAGAAATCCAAGGCCCTGAACAAGCGGGAGCTGGTGATCCTGCTCAAGCCCACGGTTATCCAGAACGAATCCGACTGGCAGTCCGATCTGCAGAACACCCAGTCCCGCATCGACGATTTCGATCCCCGGAGAACCCTGCCCCAATGACATCTGCCGGAGCCGGGGGGGCGCTGTGTATCTGAAGCATTTCGGATTGGTGGAGTATCCGTTCGGGATTACGCCCGACACCAGTTTTGTCTACGCCACCACCGGCCACCAGGAGGCCTTGAATACCCTTCTGGTGGCGCTTCGCGCGGGAGAAGGATTCGTCAAGATCACCGGGGAGGTCGGCACCGGCAAGACGCTGCTCTGCCGCCGTCTCCTGCAGAATCTGGGCGACAAGTTCGTTACCGCCTATCTGCCCAACCCCAACCTTGAGCCCCGTACCCTCTACCTGGCCCTGGCTGAGGAATTGCGGTTGAAGGTGGCGCCGGATATCGATCAGTACCACTTGCTCAAGTCCCTCAACAAGCGTTTGCTGGATATCGCCCGGGAGGGCAAGTCCACCGTGGTCTGCATCGACGAGGCCCAGGCCATGCCGCTGGAGAGTCTGGAGGCCCTGCGCCTGCTTTCCAATCTGGAAACAGAAAAACGCAAACTGCTGCAGTGGGTCATTCTGGGACAGCCGGAGCTGGACAAAAAACTGGGCATGCCGGAAATCCGGCAACTGCGACAGCGGATCGCCTTCCATTACCGCCTGCCCGGACTGGGGCGTCGCGAGGTGGCGGCCTACGTGGCCCACCGCCTGCGGGTGGCCGGTTATCGGGGCGAAGAGCTGTTTTCCTCCGGCGCCATCAAGGGGTTGCACCGCGCCAGCCGCGGTACGCCCCGCCTGATCAACATCCTGGCCCACAAGGCCCTGCTGGCCGTATTCGGCGAGGGACACTTCCAGGTAAGGGGTAAGCACATCAAGGCTGCCGCCCGGGATACGGAAGGCACCCGCTCGCTCCGTCTCTGGTGGTAGAAAGGTTGCCATGAGCCTGATCAATCAGATGCTGCAGGATCTGGACCAGCGCCAGGCAGGAGAAGTGCAGCGGGCCCTGCCCAACGAGGTACGTTCCCTTCCTCCGAGCCGTCGTTCTTCCATTCTGCCTTGGGTTATCGCCGGCGGCAGTATCGCCCTGACGACGGCAGCCATTTATTTTTACCTGCCTTTGGCAACGCAAGGTGGGGCAGCGCCTGTGGCCGTGGCCGTGGTCTCTCCCCCTGGAATTCCGACGGGTGAGCCCGCGGTTGCCCCATCCGCGGGGGGCGGCGTGCCGATAGAGGCCCCGGTACCGGCCCCAGCTGCCGCGGAGCCCATGCCCTTGCGGCTGTCGGATGTGCTTTCGATGCCCCATCCGCGGCAATCATCCGTTCCCCAGGAAAACCGGAGTGTGCCGCTGGCGAAGGAGAGCCCTGCGGTTGCACCAGTTCCTGTGGCCGTGCCACAAGCCGTCCCTGCCAAAGCTGCGAGCGGGGTTGCTGCCAGTGTTGCGAGCAAAGGTGATACGCGGGATGGACCTGTTCACATCGAAAAAACGCCCCTGCAGGCCACTCCCCAGGAGCGTGCCGAGTCCGAGTACCGGCGCGGTGCTGCCCTGCTGGCCCAGGGACAGCTCAAGTCCGGCATGGATGCACTGCGCTCCTGTCTGAAGGTCGATGGCACTCACGCAGCCGCCCGGCAGTTGCTACTCAAAGCATTGCTGGAGCAGCGTTCCTATGATGAGGCCCGGGAGTTGCTGTCCGAGGCGGTACAACTTCAGCCCGGACGCTATCAATGGGCCATGACCCTGGCGCGGCTGCAGATCGAAAAGGGGGATGCGGCAGGAGCCTGGCAGAGCCTGCAGGCCTCCATGGGGGCGGGTGCCAACAACGCCGATTACCAGGGGCTGGCCGGCAATGTCCTGCAGCGGCTGGGCAATGGCAAGGATGCCGCCGAGCACTACCGGGCGGCTTTGCGCCTCAGCCCCAATGACGGCCGCTGGTGGATCGGCCTTGGCCTAGCCCTGGAGTCCCAGGGCAACGGGGCAGAAGCGCGTACGGCCTTCCAGACGGCCCGGGCTAGCGGTTCCCTGACACCGGAGATGGCGGCGTTTGTGGAGCAGCGCCTGCGCTGAATCCGGGGGGCTGCCTGGCGGCCGCCTCGGCCTTTTCCAGGGAAGCTGCCAGCGTCCTGATTTCCGGATAGTTGTCGGCCAGCACCCGAACCTGACCCAGTGCCGCTGGCACCCGGGCGGGATAGGCGAGGATGGCCAGCTGCAGCATCTGTTGGGCCTCATCCTGGCGCCCGGCCAGGGCCAGCAGGGCCGGGTACTTGAAGACCAGTCGATCCACCGGCGAGAACAACAGGCTGTCGGCGGTGATTGCCAGTTTTTCCTCCAGATTGTCCGGGCTGATGGGGGCGGCCAGCGCGTAGTAGAGCTGGACGTAGTGGGGGAACAGGGACTCGCCGTAGAGCTTGCTCAAGCGGGTATGCACTTCCGGCCAGGAGGCCTGCTGGGTCGTGTCGATATCCCGCCAGTGCATGGTGTCCTCCAGCAGGGAATAGTCCCGATACAGGTTGCCCATGACCCAGATGCCGGCCAGCAGCAGCAGCGCCATTGCCCGGGGACCGAGCTTGCCCAGGTCTATGGAAATGGGCCTGGGGGCCAGCGCTCCCAGGAGGATGGCCATGGGGCCGAGGAAGAAGGCGTACCACAGGGGGTATTCCAGCTGGCTGTGCAGTCCGATGATGGTGATGGCGGCCAGTCCCCACCAATGCCCATGCCCCCATGCCTGCTTCCGGAATTCGCGCCACAGCGCCACGCCGACGAGCATCAGGGTCAGCAAACTGGCGATGCCGAATTCGGCCAGCAGCTGGGCGAAAAGGTTGTGTGCGTGTTCCGCCGCACCCGGCAGGCTGCCCGGTGGGACGGAGCCGGCCAGGACGAAGGTCTGCCAGGAGAAACCGCCCAGGCCGACGCCCAGCAGGGGAGCCTGGAGGAAACTGTTCCAGGCGATCAGCCACAAGGCAAAACGGGTGGAAATGCCGCCGGGGTCGCTGTACAGGCGCTCACCGGCCGTGACCATGGCAACGTCGCTCACGTTGCCGAAGTGCTTGGCAAGCTCCACCAGCAATGCGGCGGCGATGACCCACCCGGTACCTCTGCGAATCGAAGCAAAGTCGGACTGCCGATAGCCCACGGCAAAACTCAGGATGGCCGTGGCTGCGATGTACAGATAGACGGAGCGGGAGGCCGTGAAGACGGCGCACAGAGCCAGGGGTATGGCGGCCAGCAGGAACTGCCACAGGCGCAGGCGCTGCCGGGCCTGGAGATAGATGGCGGAGAGGACGCCCAGCCAAAGATAGTCGGCGAACTGGTTGCGTTGCCCCAGGTTGGCAAAGACCTGGCCATTGCGGGTGGGGAAAATGAATTCCAGGCCCAGCCAGTCGGGACGATACAACTGCAGGCCGACGATGAGGAGGCTCATCAGGCCGCCGCAGAGAAAGCCGATGGATAGCGTCTGCGTCAGGCGTTCCAGGCCGGCTTCCCTGACCAGCACCCGGCCCAGCAGCAGCATGAGGCAGGCCCAGATGAGGTAGAGGCAAAAGAGCAGTCCCTGGTGCAGGAAATGGACTTTGCCGGCAACCAGTTGAAACAGGAACAGGGCAATGAGGGCAAAGGGAATCAGGGCGCCCAGGGGCAGGCGCAGATCCTGGCGTGCCGGCTCCCGCAGGAACAGGCTGCTGGCCAACAGGCCAAGCAGGCCGGCCCACCACTCCGCATAAAAGGAGGGAATGGGGTTGTAGTGGTGCGGATTGAGGAAGGGCAGGCAGGCCATGGCCCCGACCAGGAACAGGCTGCACTGCAGATGGCGCTGATAGGAAAAGGACATCGGGGCGGCTGCGAAAAAAGGCTAATGATGACAGGTGCGGGCAATGACGCCTACATCCACCTGTCGTGCGCCATGCAGTTTCAGGGTTCTGGCACATTCTGAGAGGGTGGCGCCGGTGGTGAGGACGTCGTCAAGCAGGAGCAGCCGCTGGCCGTCGAGGGCGGCGGTGCAATGAAAGGCGCCGCGGACGTTGGCGTGGCGCTTGTCGATGGGCAGTTCTGCCTGGGCCGTTGTCGCTCGCGTCCGTTGGCAGACCTGGGACAGGACCGGCAGGTTCAGCAGCCGGCCCAGGTGCTTGCCCAGTTCCAGACTCTGGTTGAAGCCCCGCTCGCCCATCCGCTCCCCATGCAGGGGCAGGGGCACGATGGCGTCCCACTGGTCGGCCAGGGGTGCCAGCTGTCGCGCCAGCCCTTCGGCGAAGAGGGGTGCCAGCCCCAGTTGGCCCTGATATTTGAAGGCCTGGATCAGCCGGTCCACGGGATGCTCGTAACGCCATGGGGCCCAGGCGCGGTCGAAGTGGGGAGGCTGCTTCTGGCAGTGGCCACAGGTCAGGCCGCCGGTGCCGGGTTCGGCGCAGCGGGGACAGGCATTGGCGCCGAGCAGCGGCAGGTCGTCATGGCAGGCGGCGCACAGCATGCCTTCCTCACAGCGGTTGTGGCACAGCAGGCAACTGGCCGGAAGCACTGAATTCAAAGCGAATTTCCAGGCCCGCCCGAGGACTTTCCGGCTTTGGGCTACAATTGACATTTCACCCGTGCTCCGGGATTATTCATAATTATGAGCCATACTTAATAGTATGGATGCCAGTAGGGTTTTTCGCAAAGGTTTTGCCATGAATGCAGTCGCAGCCGCCGTTTCCACCACTTCTCCCGCCGCCAATAGTGCTTCCGCCCATGCTGCCACCGACAAGCCGGTGTGGAGCCTGGAGCAGGTGCAGGCCCTGTTCGATCTGCCTTTCATGGACCTGGTCTTCCGCGCCCAGCAGGTGCACCGGGAAAACTTCGACCCCAATGCGATTCAGCGTTCCACCCTGCTCTCCGTGAAGACCGGCGGCTGTTCCGAGGACTGCGGCTACTGTTCCCAGTCCGCCCGCTACAGCACCGACGTGGAGCGGGAAGCCCTGCTGCCCCTGGATGACGTGCTCAAGGCCGCCCAGTCCGCCAAGGACCGGGGCGCATCCCGCTTCTGCATGGGCGCCGCCTGGCGCGGTCCGAAGGACAAGGACCTGGACAAGGTCACCGAAATGATTTCCGCCGTCAAGGCCCTGGGTCTGCAGACCTGCGTCACCCTGGGCATGCTCAAGGACGGCCAGGCCGAAAAGCTGAAGGATGCCGGCCTCGACTACTACAACCACAACCTGGACACGGACAAGGAATTCTACGGCCAGGTGATCAAGAGCCATTGCCAGGAAGACCGCATCGACACCCTGGAGCAGGTGCGGGATGCCGGCATCAACGTCTGTTCCGGCGGCATCATCGGCATGGGCGAGACCCGCAAGAACCGGGCGGCCCTCATCGCCCAGCTGGCCAACCTGCCCAAGGCACCGGAATCCGTGCCCATCAACAACCTGGTGCCGATTCCCGGCACGCCCCTGGCCAACGTCAATCCGGTGGACGGCATCGAGTTCGTGCGCACCATCGCCGCCGCCCGCATCACCATGCCCACCTCCTATGTGCGCCTCTCCGCCGGTCGCCACGAGATGAGCGAGGAACTGCAGACCCTGTGCTTCCTGGCCGGTGCCAATTCCATCTTCTACGGCGAAGCGCTCCTGACCACCGGCAACTCCCAGGCCGACCAGGACGACGCCATGTTCGCCAAGCTCGGCCTCAAGCCCGTCTAAATCCCATGGAACAGGCCGCGGCTCCCCTGGTGGACGACCGCCAGGTGCGGCGCGCCTTTGCGCGTGCCGCCGCCGGCTACGACGGCGCCGCCTTTGTCGCCCGGGAAGTGGGCGGCCGCATGGCCGAACGTCTCGACTACGTGCGCCTGGAACCGGCGCGCATCCTCGATCTGGGCTGCGCCACCGGCGCCGACCTGGCGCCTCTCCAGGCCCGCTATCCCCAGGCCCTTACCGTTGGTGTGGACGCCGTGCCGGCCATGCTGGACCAGGCCCGGCGCCAGCATCCGGCCAGCGGCCCGTTGCTTTCCCGGCTTCCCGCCTGGCTCGGCGGTGGCTCCCGGGGGCCGGCCCTGGCGGGCGGCGAGGCGGCCCGGCTGCCCTTTGCCGGCGGCAGTTTCTCCCTGCTCTGGTCCAACCTCATGCTGCACTGGGTGAATGACCCGGAACCGGTGCTCAAGGAATTGCATCGCACCCTGGAAGTCGGGGGGCTGCTGATGTTTTCCACCTTCGGCCCGGATACGCTGAAGGAACTGCGGGCCGCCTTCGGTGATGGCTACGCCCACACCCAGCGCTTCATCGACATGCACGACTGGGGCGATCTGCTGGTCCATTGCGGTTTCGCCGATCCGGTGATGGATATGGAAATCCTCACCCTGACCTATCCGGACTTTGACGCCCTGGCTGCCGAACTGAAGGCCGCCGGCGACACCGTCGCCATGACGGCGCGCCGCCACGGCCTGATGACGCCCCGTCTGTGGCGCCAGGCAGCCGCCGCCTTTGCCGCCAAGGCCAGGGACGGCCGGGTGCCGGTGACGCTGGAGGTGGTCTACGGCCACGCCTGGAAAACTGCGCCGAAGAAGACTGCCGACGGGCGCAGCATCGTCCGCTTCGATCGAAACCGCCCCTAGCGGTCAAGCCTTCCCCATCTTCCCGATACTGGCGGGCCCTGGGCGCACGAGTGCCCAGGGCCCTTTGTTTTAGCGCTTCTTCGGCACCCCCAGGGCCGCCGCCGCGTCCCGCTTCATGAAGACGACAGGCTGCACTGCCGGCGGCGTGCTGCGGGTCGGCCAGGGGCCGTTCAGCCGGATGCGTTCCACCACGCGCCATCCCAGCAGGATGGCCAGGACCAGGGCGTAGATGATGGGGTCCAGCAGGGCCACCCGTTTCACCAGCCACAGGTAATGCACCACCCCCAGGATCGCTACCGCATAGACGGCCCGGTGCAGGCTCTGCCAGCGCTTGCCGCCGAGGCTGCGGATGGCGGCGTGGCTGGAGGTCAGGGCCAGGGGCAGCATCAGCAGGAAGGCGGTGGCGCCGACGGTGATGAAGGGGCGCTTCCAGATGTCCCGGGCGATGGCGTCCACGTCCCAGAACTGATCCAGCCAGAGGTAGGTGAGCAAGTGCAGGCAACCGTAGGCGAAGGCCGTCAGCCCCAGCATGCGGCGCAGGCGCAGCAGCCAGTGCCAGCCGGAGAGCTTGCGCAGGGGCGAGACGCACAGGGTGAGAAAGAGGAAGTTGAGGGTCCAGATGCCCATGCCCCGGGTCAGGGCTTCGATGGGATTGGCCCCAAGGCTGTCCGACCACAGGCCGTGGGCATAGTGCAGGGCCGGCAGCAGGGTGAGCAGGAACAGGGCGGCCTTGATGGCGGTAAGTTGGCGTGGGGTGGGCTGGAAGGTCATGGGCGGAAGATGTCAGAAGAAGCGGCGCAGGTCCATGCCGCTGTAGAGGCCGGCCACCTGGTCGGCGTAACCGTTGAAGGGAAGGGTTTTGCGCTTGATGAATTCGCCGATGCGGCGCTCCGTCGCCTGGCTCCAGCGGGGATGGTCCACCGCCGGATTGACGTTGGAGTAGAAGCCGTATTCGCTGGGGCCGGCCTTCATCCAGGTGCTGCGGGGCTGTTCGCGGACAAAGCGGATGCGCACGATGGACTTGGCGCTCTTGAAGCCGTACTTCCACGGCACCACCAGACGGATCGGCGCGCCGTTCTGGGCCGGCAGCACCTCGCCGTAGAGGCCGACGGCCAGCAGGGTCAGGGGGTGCTGGGCCTCGTCCAGGCGCAGTCCTTCCACATAGGGCCAGTCCAGCAGGGGCGAGCGGACGCCGGGCATCTGCTGGGGGTCCGCCAGGGTGACGAATTCGACAAAGCGAGCCTGGCCGTTGGGCTCCACCTGGCGGATCAGCTCCGCCAGGGGAAAACCGACCCAGGGAATCACCATGCTCCAGCCTTCGACACAGCGCATGCGGTAGATGCGCTCTTCCAGGGGCGCCAGCTTCAGCAGGTCGTCGATGGAAAAAGTGCGGGGTCGCTTGATCTCCCCTTCCACGGTGACGGTCCACGGCTGGGTCTTGAGGCGGCCGGGGGCGTGGCGGGCCGGGTCTTCCTTGTCCGTGCCGAACTCGTAGAAGTTGTTGTAGCCGGTGACCGACTTGAGGGGCGTCAGCTTTTCGTCGCTGCTCAAGGGGCTGGGGCGCAGGGTGCCGAGGCTGCCGGCCTGGCTGATCTGGGGCAGCCCCAGACCGGCCAGGGCGGCGCCGGCGCCGAGGCCTTTGAGCAGGGCACGGCGACCCCGGGCCAGGGGCTCCGGCGTAATCTCGGATGGCAGCAGGTCGGGGGGGCGGCGGATCAGCATGGGCGGCTCCGGAGGTGAGGATTGGGCAGGCTCGGGGCGGGCCGGCCTAGCGGGCTTCCAGTTGTTGATAGACCTGGGTGGCGATGGTGCCCAGGCTTGCCTTGTCCAGCGTGCCGGACAAAGCATAGCCGAAGCCACCGTCCACCCAGTAGAAAACGCTGACGTCCCCTTCCCGGCTGAAACGGAAGGAGGTGTCGCCACTGCCGCTGCCTTCGCCGCTGACATAGAGGGTCAGGCGCTGGCCGCCCCCGTCCTGGTACATGAACAGGGCCACAGGGCCCTGGCCGCCCGGCAGCAGGCGCCCGCCCACCAGTTCGAAGCCCTGGGCGCCGAGGCGGGGCGGGCGCAGGGGGGCGCCGAGCCGTTTCGACAGCCAGGCGGCCAGATGGGTTTCCTGGTCGGCGCCGACTTCCACCGGGTGGCGCACCTCCGGTGTATACACCGCGTGGGCGATGGCCGCCTGGCGGGGCAGGGCTGCAGCCAGGCTGGGCGACGGCAGGTAGGTATGGGCCTGCCAGCCGGCCAGGGCGCCCGACAGCACCAGCAGTACCGCGGCGGCGCTCTGCCAGGGCCAGGTGAGGAAGCGCTGCCGGAGGAGGGGCGCCGGCCGCGGCAGTTCCTGCAGGTGCTCCGGAATGTCCTCCTCCAGCACCGGCTGGAAGAGGGACTGCAGGGCCCGGTTCTGGGCCTGGTAGGCCTGCAGTCGGGCGTGGGTGTCGGGATGTTGTTCCAGGTACGACTCCACCTGAGTTTGCCGCTCGGCGGGCAGGCGCCGGTCCGCCCAGGCCTGGAGTTCGTCTTCGTGAATGGGTTGGGGCGTCATGGTACGACCCTCAAATGGGTGACGCCGGACTCCGGCGCCATGAGGCGGCGCAGATGCTCGCGGCCGCGAAAGAGGCGCGACATGACGGTGCCCCGGGGGATGGCCAGGGTCTGGGCAATGGCGTCGTAGCTCATGTCTTCCAGTGCCACCAGCAGGATCACCGCCCGTTGCTCCTCCGGCAGGCGGTAGAGGGCTGCCGCCAGGTCGGCCAGTTCCAGGGCGTCGCTCTGGGTGGGCCGGGTACCCGGTTCCGGGATTCGCTCGTCCAGTGACTGGGGGGCGATGCCGGGGCGGCGCAGCTGATCCAGGCGCAGGTTGTGCATGATGGAGAACAGCCAGGGACGTAGCGGGCGGTCATCCTGCCAGCTGTGGCGCCGGCTCCAGGCTCGTTCCAGGGTGTCCTGCACCAGGTCGTCCGCCGCCGCCCGGTCGCCCACCAGGGCCCGGGCGTAGCGGCGTAGCCGGGGAATCTCGGCCAGGAGCGGCGCTTCCTCCATGGTTCAGGGCTTGGCCACGTGCCAGACGTTGTTTACGCCGTCGCCGCTGCGGTCTCCCGGCTTCTGGTCCTTGATCCAGTAGTAGAGGGGTTTGCCCCGGTAGGCCCACTGCTTCTTGCCGTCGTCCCGGGTAAGGACGCTGAAGTGGCCGTTGGCCCGGTCCATCTCGTTGGCGAACAGGGGCGGCCAGTTGCTGGCACAGGGGCCGTTGCAGACGCTCTTGCTGCCGTCCGCCGGGTCCTTGTCGAAGACGTAGAGGGTCATGCCGTTGCTGCCGGTGAGGGCGTCTTGGGCGACCATGGCTGGAGCGGGGCCGCCGCCGTAACTGGCGCAGGCGGCCAGTCCGGTGGCGAGAACGATGCCGGCGATGCAGGTGTGGATTTTCATGGTGATCTCCGTAGGGTGATGTTGCATACGGATATACGGAAATCCCCGGCCGCCAATTCCCTCCGGCGACAAATAATTTCCGTGGCTGGCGGTAGGACCGCCGGCGCCGGAAAAAATGCCGCGGAAAAAGAAAAGGGTGGCAAATGCCACCCTTTTCGGTGCTGCTGGGAGTGCGGCTTAGCGCAGGCCGGCAGCGTACTCGGCCACGGCCTTGATTTCCTGATCGCTCATCTTGGCAGCGATGGTGCGCATCATCTTTTCCGGATCGTTGCCGCGCTCGCCGGAGCGGAAGGTCTTCAGCTGGTTCTCGGTGTATTCAGCCCACTGGCCGGCCAGACGGGGGAACTGGGCGGGCAGGCCGGCACCGGCAGCGCCGTGACAGCCGGCACAGGCGGGGATGCCCTTCTTCACGTCGCCGGCGCGCCACAGCTTCTGGCCCTGGGCCACCAGCTTTTCGTCCTTGGCCACCTGGGGCTTCAGGGTCTGGGCGGCGAAGTAGGCGGCCACGTTCTTCATGTCGTCTTCGGTGGCCAGGGTGGCGGCCATGCCGGCCATGATGGCGTTGTTGCGCAGGGGCGCCTTGCCGTCGGCACCGGGCTTGAAGTTGGACAGCTGTTTGACGATGTATTCGGGGATCTGGCCGGCCAGGTTGGGGTTGGCGGCAGCCAGGCTGTTGCCGTCGGTGCCGTGACAGGCGCCGCAGACGGCTTCAGCAATGGGCTTGCCCTTGGCGGGGTCCGGTTTGGCAGCAGCTTCCGGGTTGGCGTGGGCGGTGAAGCTGGCGGCGAGCAGAAGCGCCAGAGCCGTGGTGCGAATCATGTCCAAACTCCTTCTATCGATCCAAAAAATTCGGTATAGACGCTAGGCCGCCGGAGCGGGATCGCGCGGCCCCTCCCGGGAGGCCAGGGTTATTCTTTGAGCATTGCTGCGGCCGGAGTTTGCCTCGCCTGGGGGCTGAACCCCGTGAAAGCAAAAGCCGAAACCCTGCTATTCTATATCACTTCGGTGCTCCGAAGCGAGGAGCGGAAAAAGGAGAAGGCCCACCATGGCCCTGTTTCAAAAGGCGGTTTTTTTAACCACCGTCGCCCATTTGCGGGATCTGCCCGAGGACGCCCTGGCGGAGGTGGCTTTTGCCGGTCGTTCCAACGCCGGCAAGTCGTCCGCCATCAATACCCTGGCCAACCACACCCGGCTGGCTTTCGTTTCCAAAACCCCCGGCCGTACCCAGCACCTGAACTTCTTCAAGCTGGAAGAGGGCAAGTTCCTGGTGGACCTGCCCGGCTACGGCTATGCCAAGGCGCCGGAGGAAATCCGTTCCCAGTGGGAGGGCCTGCTCGGCCCCTACCTGCAGCATCGCGGGCCGTTGTCCGGCCTGGTGCTGATCATGGACAGCCGCCATCCCCTGACGGAGCTGGACCAGAACCTGATCGACTGGTTTGCCGCCACGGGCAAGCCCCTGCACATCATGCTGTCCAAGGCGGACAAGCTGACGCGGCAGGAACAGTCCCTGGTTTTGCGTCAGGTCAAGGCCGCCATGGCCGATCTGGGGGAACGTTGCACCGTCCAGCTGTTCTCCAGCCTGAAGAAGACCGGCGTCGAGGAAGCGGAGAAGGTGATCGCCGGCTGGATGGGCATGGAAGTGCCGCCGCCGCGCCCGGCGCCGCCGCCCCGGCCGATCCGTTCGGCCAAGAGCGCCGCCGGCGCCAAGCAGAACCGGACCCACGCCCCGGGCAACAAGAAAGCCGTGCTGGCGGGGGGCAAGCCGGCCAAACCGAAGCCGGCCAAGGCTCCGGCACAGAAATAAAAAAGCCCCCGGTAAAGGGGTAACCGGGGGCCGAAATGCCTTAATTAACTTGATTAAGGCACCCGCTCAGGGAGGTAAAGCGGGAGACGGTGTGAGCCATCTGCGTTCTAAGAGAGGCCTTGGGGGAGAGAAGTTCCCAAACCGTGCAATTTTTTTGAAAATTTTTTACTGGGTTCAGAACCGCCTGCCATGACTAGCCAAACCATCCCCGGAAAGTTCTCCGCCACTCGCATGCGGCGCATGCGCCGCGATGATTTCTCCCGTCGTCTGATGCGTGAGTCCGTGCTCACTGCGGACGACCTGATCTATCCCGTTTTCGTCCTCGAAGGCAGCCAGCGCAGCGAAGCCGTCGCCTCCATGCCCGGCGTCTGCCGCCAGAGCCTGGGCCTGCTGCTGCATACCGCCGAGCGCGCCCTCAAGCTGGGCGTGCCCGCCCTGGCCCTGTTCCCGGTGGTGGACGGCAGCCGCAAGAGCCTGGATGCGGCCGAGGCCTACAATCCGGAAGGCCTGGTGCCCACCGTGGTGCAGGCCCTGAAGAAGGAATTCCCGGAGCTGGGCGTCATCACCGACGTGGCCCTGGACCCCTACACCATCCATGGCCAGGACGGGCTGATCGACGCCAGCGGCTACGTGCTCAACGACGAGACCGTGGAAGTGCTGATCAAGCAGGCTGTCTGCCACGCCCAGGCCGGCGCCGACGTGGTGGCGCCCTCCGACATGATGGATGGCCGCATCGGCAGCATCCGCCAGGCCCTGGAAGCGGAAAAGCTGATCTACACCCGCATCCTGGCCTATTCCGCCAAGTACGCCTCCGCCTTCTACGGCCCCTTCCGGGACGCCGTCGGCTCCGCTGCCAACCTGGGCAAGGGCAACAAGTACACCTACCAGATGGACCCGGCCAATACGGACGAGGCCCTGCGGGAAGTGGCCCAGGACCTGGAAGAGGGTGCCGACATGGTGATGGTGAAGCCGGGCATGCCCTATCTGGACATCGTGCGCCGGGTCAAAGAGCAGTTCGGCGTGCCGACCTACGCCTACCAGGTGAGCGGCGAGTACGCCATGCTCAAGGCCGCCATCCAGAACGGCTGGCTGGCCGAGGAGGCCTGCGTCCTGGAGGCCCTGCTGTCCTTCAAGCGGGCCGGTGCCGACGGCATCCTCACCTACTTCGCCCTGGACGCGGCGGAGTGGCTGCGCAAGTAAGCGGTCGCTTACTCCAATGAAAAAGGGCGCTGCGGCGCCCTTTTTCATTGTCCATGGCGATTGGAAGTCAGGCTGCCTGGCTGAGGCAGGCCCCGTACAGCATGGGCCATTGCTGGGGCCATTGGGCCAGGGGCTCCCGGCTGAAGCCGCTCTTGGCGTATTGCTGCCAGCGGCCGCTGACGTGGCACAGCAGCAGGTTGGCCAGGGCGGCGAAGTCGGTGGCGGGGCTCAGGCCCTCCTGGGTGGCCGCCACCTTGAGGGATTGCCGCAGGGCTGCCTCCAGCTTCTCCAGCAGCAGGTTGATGCGGGCCTGCAGGCGCTCGTTTTCGTGCACCAGGGCATCGCCGGTGAGGACCCGGGTCATACCCCGGTTGCGCTGGGCAAAGCCCAGCAGCAGGTGCAGGATCAGTTCCACCTGCTTCAGGCCCATTTCCTCTTCCGCCGTGATCTGGTTGATGAGGCCCAGCAGGCTGGTCTCGATGAACTCGATGAGGCCCTCGAACATCTGGGCCTTGCTGGCGAAGTGGCGGTAGAGGGCGGCCTCGGAGCATTCGAGGCGGGCGGCCAGGGCTGCCGTGGTGATTTTCTCGCCCTGGGGTTGTTCCAGCATGGCCGCCAGGGTTTGCAGAATCTGCAGCTTGCGTTCGCCGGGCTTGCTGGCCATGGTGCTTCTCCCCCTTGTTGTTGGTGGGGAAATTATAGCTGGCGCAGGGCCCGGGGCAGGTCCAGGATGTTGCGCAGGGTGACGTCCACATAGGCCGGCTGGCGCAGTCTGGCGGCGGAGTCAGTGCTCACCCAGACGGTCTTCAGGCCGAGCCGTTTGGCCGTGGCCAGATTCGGCAGGCTGTCCTCCACCATGATGCAGCGGTGCGGATTCAGGCCCTCGGCCCGGAACAGGTGGCGAAAGCCGTGGCTCTCGGGCTTGGGCCGGAAACGTACCCGCTCCACCGAATAGGCGGCGGCGAAGCAGCCGGCGATGCCGGTGGCCTCGAGCACGGCCTCGGTGTAGTGCTGGGGACCGTTGGAGAAGACGATCTTGCGCCCCGGCAGGCGCTGCAGCATGGCCTTGACCCCCCGCTGGAAGACGATGCCGGGCAGCAATACCTCCAGGTCGTGGGTTTCCCGCAGGAAATGGTGGGGGTCGATGTCGTGGTGCCGGATCAGGCCCAGCAGGGTGGCGCCGTAGCGGTGCCAGTAGTCCTGGCGCAGGGCCTGGGCGGCCGCCTCGTCCAGGGCCAGGTGGCGCTGGATGTAGGCGGTCATGGCCCGGTTGATGTGGGGGAAGATGTGGGGGCTGGCGTTGTGCAGGGTGTTGTCCAGATCGAAGATCCAGACCGGCTGGCCACCCTGCCGCCAGCCCCGGGGCATGGCCATCAGTGGCTCTTGATCATGGTGCCGACGCCGTGGTCGGTGAGGATTTCCAGCAGCAGGGCATGTTCCACCCGGCCGTCGATGATGTGCACGCTCTTCACGCCGTTGCGGGCGGCATCCAGGGCGGAGCTGATCTTGGGCAGCATGCCGCCGGAGAGGGTGCCGTCCTCCACCATGTCGTCAATCTGCTTGGGGGTGATGCCGGTGATCAGCTGGCCGGCCTTGTCCAGCACCCCGGGGGTGTTGGTCAGCAGCACCAGCTTCTCGGCCTTGAGCACCTCGGCCACCTTGCCGGCCACCACGTCGGCATTGATGTTGTAGGTTTCGCCGTCCTTGCCGACACCGATGGGGGCGATCACCGGGATGAAGCCGGCGCCTTCCAGGTTGCCGATGAGGGAGGGGTCGATCTGCACGATGTCGCCCACCTGGCCCACGTCGATCAGGTCGTCGGGGTTTTCCTTGTTCGGCAGCAGCAGCTTCTTGGCCCGGATCATGCCGCCATCCTTGCCGGTGAGGCCCACGGCCTTGCCGCCGGCGCGGTTGATGAGATTGACCACGTCCTTGTTCACCTGGCCGCCCAGGACCATTTCCACCACTTCCATGGTTTCGGCGTCGGTGACGCGCATGCCCTGGATGAATTCGCCCTTCTTGCCGACCCGGCCGAGCATGTTCTCGATCTGGGGGCCGCCGCCATGGACCACCACCACGTTCATGCCCACCAGCTTCAGCAGCACCACGTCCCGGGCGAAGCATTGCTTGAGGTGCTCGTCGGTCATGGCGTTGCCGCCGTATTTGACGACGATGGTGCGGCCGTGGAAGCGCTTGATGTAGGGCAGGGCTTCGGCCAGGATGGCGGCCTGCTGGGCGGGGGTGGGGGTGGTCATGGTGTTTCCCGAATGAAAGACCCGGGAATTCTACCCGCCGGGGGGCGGAAAGAAAAAGCCGGCAGTGGCTGCCGGCTGTCTGGGGAGCGGTGCAGGCTCAGTCGATGGTGAGGCGCTTGCTGCTGGCGGCTGCCCGTTTGGGCAGGGTCAGTTCCAGCACGCCGTCGTTGAACCTGGCGGAAGCCTGGGCGTCATCGATGTCCTGGGCCACCTGGAAGGAGCGGGAAACCTTGCCGAAGTAGCGTTCGGAGCGCAGCAGGCGCTGGCCTTCCTTCACTTCCTTCTCCTGCTTGACCTCGGCGCTGATGGCCACGGTGTTGCCTTCCACATGGACATGGATGTCCTCCTTCTTCACGCCCGGCAGTTCGGCGTGTACCAGATAGGCCTTTTCATCTTCCTTGACGTCCATCTTGATGCTGGGCGCCTGGGTCTGGTTGGAAAACTCCACCGGGCGCACGAAGAAACCCCGGAACAGGTCGTCGAGCGGGTCCAGTCCGGCTTGGCTGAGGCGGGTCAGGTGATTGCTCATGATGATCTCTCCTTCAAGGACTCAGGGCGGATGCCATATCCATACGGCACCTTCTGTTTCCTATATAGGGCATGGCAAAAACTTTTCAAGGGCGTGCGTTCTGCCCCTCCCCGCGGGCTTCCCAGTACTCGTTGCAGCGGCCCCGGGCCAGGCTCTGGGCGAACTTGGGGCTGCGGATCTGGGGCTCCTCATAGACCTGGCGCGCCAGGGACTGGAGAAAAGTGGCATGGGCCTCTTCGGCCGGCAGGGGGCGCAGGGGACGTCTCTTGTCTCGGTCGCCGAGGGCCTGCAGGGCTACGTCCTCGGCCCGGTTGCACAGCTTCAGGCGCGGCGCCTCCGGGTGGTCGTCGGCCACCGCCACCGGATGGCCGTGGGCCAGGACCAGGGAGGAACTGAGGAGCAGCAGGCAGAACAGGGCGGGACGGCGCATGGCGGAGATGGGACGGGAATGACGATGACCAATGGAAGCACGAAGGCCACCAGCAGCGCCAGGGCTGACATCAAAAAGGGACGGGCATGACGAGCCGGGGTGCCGGCAGGGCAAGGCGTGGTGGTGCGTTGCGGCAGTAGCGGCCTGGGATGGCCGTCCCTTGGGCCTCTAGGGCCGGGCCAGCTGGAGAATGGCGTCCCGGTTGGTCCAGGAGAAGACCTTGTCAGCAGCCTCCTGCCACGGCAGCCAGCAGTAGTCCAGGTGTTCGCCCGGTGCCAGGGTCACCGGCCGGGGCGCCGGCAGCTCCAGGGAATAGACGTGCTCGGTGTTGTGGGTGACGCCGGGGGCGTAGCGATGGCGCCATTCGAGAAAGATCTCGAAGACGTGGCTCTGCTGCCAGTTGCGCAGGGGCAGGCCTTCGCCGGCGATGTCGATGCCGGTTTCCTCCAGCACCTCGCGCCGGGCCGTGGCGTCGAGGGGCTCGTCGCCCTCCTGGCTGCCGGTGACGGACTGCCAGTAGCCCGGGTGGGAGGCGCGCTCGAGCAGGAGAATCTGCCGCTCCGGAGTGTGGATCAGCACCAGGACGGAAACGGGCCGCTTGTAGGGCTTGGGCGTTTCGCCCGGGGTGGCGCTCACGCCGGCAGGGAATCCAGGGCCAGGCCGGGGACGGCGAAGAGGGCCCACAGGGGGCGGCCCTGCTCCCGCCATTCGTCGCCGGCGGCCTGCAGCACGGCGATGAGGGTGTCCACCGGGCTGCCCTCGTCATCTTCATCCACGCCCGCGGCAGGGGCGCCGGTGAACAGCAGCAGACAGCCCTGGCCCGGGCTGGCCGCCAGGTCGGTGAGGCAGTCATAGAGGGCGTCAAAATTGGCGCCGTAGTGTTCGGGGAATTGCAACTGCCGTCCCAGCTCGGCGAGGAAGTCGCCGTCCAGGCCGATCTCGGCCACGCTCAGGCCCAGCTGCCGGGCGGCGGCCAGAGCGGTCGGCGCCTGGTCCGGGCGCAGGCGGTAGGGGCCGGCCAGGTCGGCCTTGGCCAGCAGGGCGGGAAAGTCGGGCGTGCGGGATGGTTTGCCGGTCATGGTTCAGTCCCGCAGACGACGGAAGCTGCGGTAGTGGTCGTCGGTGTAGTAGAAGACCACCGGCGGCTGGCCGCCGGCGATGAGGCGGCGGGCGCCCCGGTTACGGGCGCCGGGGGTGTCCACCGTGTACTCGCGGTAGTAGCCCCGGGGCTGCAGGGGCAGGCGCCGTTCGAAGTTGCCGAAGGTGCTGCCGTCCTTAGGGTAGGGGAAGGGGCCGCCGCGATGGATCAGGTTGAGGGTGCTGCGGGCCTCGGCCGGCAGCTCCTGGACGGAGACGCTGGTATCGCCGAAAGCCGGGCCGGGATTGGGTTCCCGGGCCGCGGCCGGCCCCGCCAGCAGCCCGCCCAGCAGGGCCAGGCCGGCCAGCAGGGAGGACAGGAGGCGGGAGCGGCGCATGGTGGCGGGCTTGCTTTAGCCCTTGCTGACTTCGACCTGGGCTTCCACCTTCTGGCGCAGGCGGATGTGCAGCTCCTTCAGCTGCTTCTCGTCCACGTCGGAGGGAGCGTCGGTGAGCAGGCACTGGGCGCGCTGGGTCTTGGGGAAGGCGATGACGTCACGGATGGATTCGGCGCCGGCCATCATGGTGACGATGCGATCCAGGCCGAAGGCCAGGCCGCCGTGGGGCGGGGCGCCGTACTTGAGGGCGTCCAGCAGGAAGCCGAACTTGATCTGCTGTTCTTCCGCACCGATGTTGAGGGCTTCGAAAACCTTGGCCTGCACGTCGGCCTTGTGGATACGCACGGAGCCGCCGCCGATTTCCCAGCCGTTGAGGGCCAGGTCATAGGCCTTGGCCAGGCACTTGCCCGGATCGGTGAAGAGGAACTCCTCGTGGCCGTCCTTGGGACTGGTGAAGGGGTGGTGACAGGCGGTCCAGCGCTTGTCGTCCTCGTCGTACTCGAACATGGGGAAATCCACCACCCACAGGGGTTCCCAGGCCTTGCCGTTGAGGTAGCCCTTCTCGTGGCCGAGCTTGACGCGCAGGGCGCCGAGGGCGTCGTTCACCACCTTGGTCTTGTCGGCACCGAAGAAGATCAGGTCGCCGGACTGGGCGCCGGTGCGCTCCAGGATGCCCTTGAGGGCGGCTTCGTGCAGGTTCTTGACGATGGGGGACTGCAGACCGGTCTCGTTGGGCTGGGAGGCGTCATTGACCTTGATGTAGGCCAGGCCCTTGGCGCCGTAGATGCCGACGAACTTGGTGTATTCGTCGATCTCGCCCCGGGTCAGGCTGGCACCGCCGGGCACGCGCAGGGCGGCGACACGGCCGCCGCTGGTGGCCGGGCCGGAGAAGACCTTGAAGGCCACGTCGGCCACCAGGTCGGTGACTTCGGTCAGTTCCAGGGTGACGCGCAGGTCCGGCTTGTCGGAGCCGAAGCGGTTCATGGCTTCGGCGTAAGTCATGCGCGGGAAGGGGGCGGGCAGTTCGACGGCCAGGGCTTCCTTGAAGACGTAGCGCACCATCTCTTCCATGATGGCGGTGATCTGGTCTTCGCTGAGGAAGGAGGTCTCGATATCGACCTGGGTGAATTCGGGCTGGCGGTCGGCGCGCAGGTCTTCGTCGCGGAAGCACTTGGTGATCTGGTAGTAGCGGTCGAAGCCGGCCACCATCAGCATCTGCTTGAACAGCTGGGGGGACTGGGGCAGGGCGAAGAACTGGCCCGGATGCACGCGGGAGGGCACCAGGTAGTCGCGGGCGCCTTCCGGGGTGCTCTTGGTGAGCATGGGGGTTTCGATGTCGATGAAGCCCTGGCCGTCGAGGAAGCGGCGGAAGGCCATGGCCGTCTTGTAGCGCAGCATCATGTTCTTCTGCATCTGGGGCCGGCGCAGGTCGATGACCCGGTTGGTCAGGCGCACGTTCTCGGACAGGTTGTCGTCGTCCAGCTGGAACGGGGGCGTCACCGCGGCGTTGAGCACTTCGATTTCATGGCAGAGGATTTCGATCTCGCCGCTGGCCATGTTGGGGTTCACGGTGCCTTCGGGGCGGGGGCGGACCTTGCCGGTGATCTTCAGCACGAACTCGTTGCGCACGGACTCGGCCACCTTGAACATGTCGGCCCGGTCCGGGTCGCACACCACCTGGGCCAGGCCTTCCCGGTCCCGCAGGTCGATGAAGATGACGCCGCCGTGGTCGCGCCGCCGGTGAGCCCAGCCGCAAAGGGTGACTTCCTGGCCGTTCAGACCGGAATTGAGTTGTCCGCAATAATGAGTACGCATGGTGATTCCAGAAGGGTTGATTCTTGTGGTTCAGTGATGGGGCTGGGGCGGCGGCAGGTGCCGGGCCGGCGGTGCGACGACGCCCATGGAAATGATGTACTTGAGGGCCTCGTCCACGCTCATTTCCAGTTCGATGGTGTCGCTGCGCGGCAGCATCAGGAAAAAGCCGGAAGTGGGGTTGGGCGTGGTCGGCACATAGACGCTGACGTAGTCGCCCACCAGGTGATTGACCACGTCGCCGCCGGGCTGGCCGGTGAGGAAGGCGATGGTCCAGGAGCCCTGGCGCGGGTATTGCACCAGCAGGGCCTTGCGGAAAGCCTGGCCGCTCTGGGAGAAGAGGGTGTCGGAAACCTGCTTGACGCTGTTATAGACCGAATTGACCACCGGGATGCGGGCCAGCAGCTTTTCCCACCAGCGCACCAGTTTTTCGCCGATGAAGTTGGCCGCCGCCACCCCGGTGACGAGGATGATCAGCAGGGTGAGGATGGCGCCGGCCCCCGGAATGTCGAAGCCGAACAGGTTGCGCGGATGGATCGCCTCCGGCAGCAGCCGCAGCGACTGATCCATGGTGCCGATGATCAGGTTCAGCACCCAGGCCGTAATGGCCAGGGGCACCCAGATCAGCAGCCCGGTGATGAAATAGCGTTTGATCAGCTGCCCGCGCACGCGCATGCTCCGTCGCCGCCCTGGCAGGGCGGCGGGTTGTCGGCCTTTTTGCTGCTGGCCGGGGAGGCGCCGCTACCGCCCTTGAAGTCGGTGGCGTACCAGCCGGAACCCTTGAGCTGGAAGCCGGCGGCAGAAATCTGCTTGGCGTAGCCGTCCTTGCCGCACTGGGGGCAGGCGGTCAGGGGGGCGTCGCTCATCTTCTGCATGTGGTCCTGCTGATGGCCGCAGGCGGGGCAACGGTATTCGTAAATCGGCATGAGGAACTCCGGAAAAGCGAAATTATACCCGAACCGGGGCCGGCCTTATGCAGGCCCCGGCTGGGAAAATGGGGGTGAAACCCGGAGAATTCAAGCGGCTAGAGCAGCCGCAGGTAGGACTGGGTCAGTTCCTGGCCCCAGTACAGGGCCAGCAAGCCTGCAGCAGCCAGATAGGGACCGAAGGGAATGGGCACGTTGCGGCCCCTGCGGGCCAGCACGATCAGGGCCACGCCGACGACGGCACCGACCAGGGAGGAGAGCAGGATGGTCAGGGGCAGCATCTGCCAGCCGAGCCAGGCGCCGATGGCCGCCAGCAGCTTGAAGTCGCCGTAGCCCATGCCTTCCTTGCCGGTGGCCAGCTTGAACAGCCAGTAGACGCTCCACAGGGACAGGTAGCCGACCATGGCGCCGATGACGGCGGAGCTGATGTCGGTGAAGGTGCCGGAGATGTTGAACAGCAGGCCGAGCCAGACCAGGGGCAGGGTGATGGAGTCCGGCAGCAGCTGGGTGTCGAAGTCGATGCCGGTCAGGGCCACCATGGCCCACAGCAGCAACAGGGCGGCAGCTGCTGCCAGGGTCGGGCCGAAGTGCCATACCGTGAAGGCGGAGAGCAGGCCCGTGAAGGCCTCCACCAACGGGTAGCGCAGGGAAATCGGGGCCTGGCAACCGGAACAGCGGCCTTTGAGGAGCAGGAAGCTGAGGACCGGGATGTTCTCCCAGGCCCGGATGGCGTGGCCGCAATGGGGGCAGCGGGAGGCCGGGGCGGCGAGGCTCAGCCGTTCCTTTTCCGGAGCCGTTTCCCCCCGCAGTTCGGCGCACTGCAGGTGCCAGTCCCGCTCCATCATCCGTGGCAGGCGGTGGATGACGACGTTGAGGAAGCTGCCGACCAGGAGGCCCAGGATTCCGGCCACAGCAGAGGCAAGGGCGGGACTTTCCAGTAGTAAAAATTCCATACTTAGACCACGGAGCCCATTTTGAAGATCGGCAGGTACATCGCCACCACCATGCCGCCGATGAGAACCCCCAAAATGACCATGATGATTGGCTCCATCAGGCTGGAGAGGGCCGCAACAGAATCGTCCACTTCCGCTTCAAAGAAGTCCGCAACCTTGGACAGCATTGAGTCGAGGGCTCCAGATTCCTCACCGATGGCAACCATCTGGATCACCATGTTGGGGAACAGGTTCACATTCTGCATTGAGTTGGTCAGGCTGGTGCCGGTACTGACTTCGCTTTGGATCTGACGCGTTGCCATTTTGTAAACGTGGTTGCCTGAGGCTCCGCCCACTGAGTCCAATGCCTCAACCAGAGGAACGCCGGCGGCAAACATGGTTGCCAGGGTTCTCGTCCATCTGGCGATAACCGATTTCCGTATGAGGGGGCCGAAAATCGGCATCCTCAGCAATGCCTTGTCCATGGCAATCTGAACGGCCTCGGAGCGCTTCCACGACTCCAGGAAGGAATAGATACCCCCTCCCAATATGCCGAAGATCAAATACCAATAGGCAACGAAGAAGTCAGAAATCGCTATTACGACCAGTGTCGGGGCAGGAAGGTCCGCACCAAACGATTTGAAAACCTCTTTGAACGCAGGAATTACAAAAATCATGATCACAGCCGTAATGCAAAAAGCTACGACAATGACGGCAATTGGATAGAACAGGGCTGACTTGATCTTGCTTTTGACGGCTAGGATTTTTTCCTTGTAGATGGCGAGTCGATCAAGGAGTGTATCGAGGATGCCGGCCTGCTCGCCGGCGCCGATCAAGTTGCAGAATAGGCTGTCGAAGTAAAGTGGGTACTTGCGGAAAGCTTGGTTCAGAGCGCTACCCGTTTCGACATCAGCCTTGATATCCAGGAGCAGTTTCCCGACAGCGGGGTTTGAGTGGCCTTTGCCAACGATGTCGAAGGCCTGGAGTAGCGGCACCCCAGATTTCATCATGGTGGCCAACTGCCGGGTGAACAGGGTGATGTCCTTGTCGGTGATCTTGCCGCCACTCTTGAAACGCTGCTTGGATACCTTGGTAACCAGCACGCCTTGGCGCCGCAGGGTTGCCTGGACCACCGTTTCGCTGGTGGCACGCAATTCCCCCCGGATGATTTTCCCGGTCTTGTCCTTGCCTTCCCAAACAAAGACGAACTCCTTGATGCTTGGGTCGGCACGCTTGGTGTTTTGTGTGTTTTTGCCGGCAGTGGCCATGGGGGGCCTCTTTCTGAATGGTTATCAGGCGTTTGTCGTAGACAGCACTTCGTCCAGGGAGGTGACTCCCTGCTTAACTTTCAACAGGCCGGACTGACGCAAGTCCTTGACCCCTTCCTTTTTGGCCTGGGCAGCAATATCCATGGAGTTGCCATTGGCCATGATGATGCGCTGAATTTCCTCGGAAACCGGCATCACCTGGTAGATGCCTACCCGGCCCTTGAAACCGCCTCCCTTGCAGCGCTCGCATCCTTCCGGGTTGGGGCCATAGAGTGTCCAGCTGCCATCCAGTTCTGCTTCGGTAAAGCCAGCATTCAGAAGGGTTTCGGTGGGGACATGGAGCGGGACCTTGCAGTTGCACAGACGGCGGGCCAGCCGCTGGGCGGTGATCAGGATGACGGACGAGGCAATGTTGAAAGTGGGGACGCCCATGTTCTTCAGGCGCTCCAGTGTCGTCGGGGCATCGTTGGTGTGCAGGGTGGATAGCACCATGTGGCCGGTCTGGGCCGCCTTGATTGCGATTTCGGCTGTGTCCAGATCGCGGATTTCACCCACCATGATGATGTCCGGATCCTGCCGCAGGAAGGACTTGAGGGCGGCGGAAAAGGTCAGGCCCGCCTTGTCATTGACGTTTACCTGGTTGATGCCGGCCAGGTTGATTTCTGCCGGGTCTTCCGCGGTGGAGATGTTGATGCCAGGCTTGTTCAGGATGTTGAGGCAGGTGTACAAGGATACGGTTTTGCCGGAACCGGTCGGGCCGGTTACCAGAACCATGCCATAAGGACGGTGGATGGCGTTGAGCAGGGCTTCCTTCTGTTCCGGCTCGTAGCCCAGCGCTTCGATGCCCAGCGTGGCGGAGGACGGATCCAGAATACGCATGACGATCTTTTCGCCATGCAGCGTTGGTAGCGTGCTGACCCGGAAGTCGATGGCTCTGGTTTTGGAAAGGACCAGCTTCATCCGGCCGTCTTGCGGGACCCGCTTCTCGGAAATGTCCATCCGGGAAATGACCTTGATGCGGGAAGCGACCTTTTCCTTGATTGCCAGGGGCGGATTGGCAACCTCCCGCAACTCGCCGTCGATGCGATAGCGGATGCGGTAAAACTTTTCATACGGCTCGAAGTGGATGTCGGAAGCGCCATCGTTGATCGCATCCAGCAGTATTTTCTGAATGAACTTGACGACCGGTGCGTCATCCACATCCAGGGATACGGCTTCATCGGCCTTGGCCTGATCTTCTTCTTCCGCAAATTCGAGGTTCAAGTCCTCATTGGTGAGATTCTTGAGGTTTTCTTCTGCCGATTCCGAATATTTGACGACCAGCGGTGCCAGTTTGGGCTCTTCGACAACGACGGAGTCCACTGCCAAGCCTGTCTGGAAGCGAATTTCGTCCAAGGCCCGCAAATTTGTTGGGTCAGCTATCGCTACCGAGAGCCGGTTGCCGCGCTTGTTCAGCGGTATGACGCGGTGGGTGGCGATGAGCTTCCGGTCAATGGCGCTGGCCGGAATGTTGGCTTCATCGAAAGCGCTCAGATCAAGGACCGGGTAGCCGAACGTTTCTCCTGCGAATACGGCTATTTCCTTGGCGCTGGCCCGCTTGCCGGCGATCACCTGCTCAATGAATGTCGTGCCCTTTTCGCTGGCTTGGGCCATGAAGGCTTCGGCTTCGGCCTCTTTGAGGCGTCCAGCCTGGACCATGGCGCGCGCAAGACCACTTAGGGGAACCTGAAAAGTAGCTGCCATGACTCCTGCATCTGCGTGGGTTGGACTGAAGTGGGGCGGTAGCTATGCCGTCGTTATCGGGCTGATGATGCCCGCCGCGGGTCTTTTTGTAAAGTTGTGACGGATCAGTTGCTTGGATGGCAAAGTCGAAGTGTTTTCGCACTTTTACACTCGGCAACGCAATTGCTTGGTTGCCGGTATGCGCCCATCGCCTGCCAGTACCCCCAAGGGGGCGCCTAGCTGAGGAGGGGGCGATGCCTCGCCGGCCGAGGCAGTGCCCGGCCATTGCAGCTGCGTCAGAGGCGGTTCAGCAGTACTTCCACCACGAAGCGGCTGCCGACATAGGCCATCAGGAGCACCAGGAAGCCGGCCATGGTCCAGCGCAGGGCCGTGCGGCCACGCCAGCCATAGGCATGGCGGCCGGCAAGGAGGGCGGCGAAAATTCCCCAGGAGATGAAGGCGAAGACCGTCTTGTGGTCCAGTGCCATGGCCTTGCCGAAGAGGGCTTCGGAGAACAGCACGCCGGAACCGAGGGCGGCAGTCAGCAGGATGAAGCCGACGATGATCATGCGGAACAGCAGGGCTTCCATGGTCATCAAAGGCGGCAGGCTGGTCAGGCTCTTGGTGAGGGAGCGCTGATGCAGCTTGCGTTCGGCGAACCCCATGAAGACTGCGTGCAGGGCCGACAGGGTGAACAGGCTGTAAGCCAGCATGGCTGCCATGAAATGCAGCTTGAAACCGACCGAATCGGCATGGGGCAGGACGTGGGCCGAGGGGAAGAGGGGCGGCAGGATGGCGCAGGCGGCGGCCAGCGGCAACACCATGGGCTGCAGGCCTTCCATGCGGGCCTTGAAGCTTTCCATCCAGTAGATGAAGACGGCCAGCCACAACATCAGGGAGAGGGCGAAGCTGAAGGAGAAGCGCATTTCTCCTGTGCCGAAGAGGCCGTCGTAAAGGCCGATGCCCTGGATCAGCATGGTGCCGAGAATGGCCCAGCGCTCCCAGGGTTGCATCGGCGCCGTGACCATGGGCTTGTCAGTTTCCGCCCAGCGGGTGCGCCAGAAATGGAAACCCAGCAGGGCATAAAGGGCGCTGGCCAGGTAGTGGGGCAGGAAGTGCAGTAAAATGGACGGCATTTCCGCAGTTTACACCAAGCAACCTCTTAAGCTCACCTCCTGCCCATGCTCGATAATCTGACTCAACGCCT
The DNA here is from genome assembly GCF_004217225.1 of Azospira oryzae. Classification (GTDB taxonomy): domain Bacteria; phylum Pseudomonadota; class Gammaproteobacteria; order Burkholderiales; family Rhodocyclaceae; genus Azospira; species Azospira oryzae. The sequence goes on along the minus strand of NZ_SHKM01000002.1, from coordinate 12,062 downwards.
CGCCGGTGTCATGAAGACCCTCCGGGGTGAAGCCCGTCTGACGGAATCCAATATTTCCGACGCCCTGCGCGAGGTCCGCCTCGCCTTGCTGGAGGCGGACGTGGCGCTGCCGGTGATCAAGGACTTCATTGCCGCCGTGAAGGAGAAGGCCCTTGGCGAGGAAGTCATTGGCTCCCTGACCCCGGGCCAGGCCCTGATCGGTGTGGTGCACAAGGAAATGACCCAGTTGATGGGCGGTGCCAATTCCGCCCTCAATCTGGCGACCCAGCCGCCCGCCGTCATCCTCATGGCCGGCCTGCAAGGTGCCGGCAAGACCACGACGGTGGGCAAGCTGGCCAAACTGCTCAAGGAAACCCAGAAGAAAAAGGTGCTGGTGGTTTCCTGCGACGTCTACCGCCCTGCCGCCATCGAGCAGTTGAAAACGGTGGCGGCCCAGGCCGGCGTCGATTTCTTCCCCTCCAGCACCGAGGAAAAGCCGGAAGCCATCGCTCTGGCCGCCATCGACTGGGCCCGCAAGCATTACCACGACGTGTTGCTGGTCGATACGGCCGGCCGCTTGGCCATCGACGAAGCCATGATGGCCGAGATCAAGCAGCTGCATGCGGCGATCAAGCCGGTGGAAACCCTGTTCGTGGTCGACGCCATGCTGGGCCAGGATGCGGTCAATACCGCCCGCTCCTTCAATGAGGCCCTGCCCCTGACCGGTGTGGTGCTGACCAAGCTGGACGGTGACGCCCGGGGCGGTGCCGCCCTCTCTGTGCGCCATGTGACCGGCAAACCGGTCAAGTTCGTCGGCGTCGGCGAGAAGCTGAGCGGCCTGGAGGCCTTCCACCCCGAGCGCATGGCGTCCCGGGTGCTGGGCATGGGCGACATCCTTTCCCTGGTGGAAGAGGCGCGCAAGGGGGTCGATGAGGAAAAGGCCCTGGCCATGGCCAAGAAGCTCAAGTCGGGCAAGGGCTTCGATCTCAACGATTTCAAGGACCAGATCGCCCAGATGCGCAACATGGGGGGCATGGCGGCCCTGATGGACAAGCTGCCGGCCCAGTTCGCCCAGGCCGCCGGCCAGCTGCAGGGCGGTGCGGAAGACAAGGCGGTGCGCCGCATTGAGGGCATCATCAATTCCATGACGCCGGCGGAGCGGGCCAAGCCGGAGCTGATCAAGGCCAGCCGCAAGCGCCGCATCGCGACCGGTGCCGGGGTGCAGGTGCAGGAAGTCAATCGCCTCCTCAATCAGTTCGAGCAGACCCAGAAGATGATGAAGTCCTTCGCCAAGGGCGGCCTGTCCAAGCTGATGCGGGGCATGAAGGGCATGATGCCGGGCATGCGCTGATCTTTCGCATCCCTTGCGGCAATAAAAAAGCCCCGTGTGCCGGGGCTTTTTTTTATTGGAATTGCCTGCTTGACCGGCCCTGGGTGTTTGCCGCCAATCCGCTCCTGTTGCGGGGTGAAAGTTACCATGGCTGAGAGGCAGTAAGGGCGGCCTTCTCCGGCATGGAACAGCTGGCATGCCCGTCCCTGCAGCCTTCTGGGCTAATGCTATTTATGGCCGCCAGCAGCGCGAACCCATTCCCTTCGGAGAGGGCGGTTCGCCCTCTCGGAGACGGCAAATCAGATACGTGGTTCTCTTCTCAATTGCCGTTGGTGCGCCCTAATGCAGGGCCACCTGCTCGTTGTAGAGCCAGCGCCCATGCCAGGCGCCCTTCACCAGGTTGGGGTACTCGGGCTGGCCCAGGCTGCCGTTGTAGCGGCCCAGGGCCCGGTACAGGTCGCCCCGCTCGATGTCCAGGTAATGGCGCAGGATGGTGCAGCCATAACGAAGATTGGTGCGGAGGTTGAAGAGGTTGTGGCTGGGATCGCCGATCAGCTTGACCCAGAAGGGCATCACCTGCATCAGCCCCCGGGCGCCGGCTGAAGAGACGGCATATTTCTTGAAGCCGCTCTCCACCTGGATCAGGCCCAGCACCAGCTGGGGGTCGAGCCCGGCCCGGGTGGCTTCGTAGTGCACCGAGCGCAGGAGCTCGAGGCGGCTTTCCTGGTTGGGGATGCGCTTTTCCAGCCGGTGGGACATTTCCGTCAGCCAGTTGGCCGCCGCAATCGGGTCTTTGAACGAACTCTGGGGCGGCTTCTGGTCGGCGACCGACTTGGACAAGGCAGCCTGGACGCTGGCCGACAGGGGCTCATACTTCTGAGCCCCTGCCTGCGCCGCCAGGGGCAGGCACAGGCAGCCGGACAGCAGCAGTGCCTTTAGGCGGCGCACAGCTTCCCTTGCAGCAGGGCAACGATGCCGGCGGCGTCCACCATCTGGGCTTCCGCATCGCGGCGGCCCTTGTACTCCAGCTTGCCTTCGGCCAGGCCCCGTTCGCCCACGACGATGCGGTGGGGGATGCCGATCAGTTCCATGTCGGCAAACATGGAGCCGGGGCGCTCGTTGCGGTCGTCCAGCAGCACGTCGATGCCGGCTGCCTTGAGGTCGGCCAGGAGCTGGTCGGCAGCCGCCTTGACGGCCTCGCTCTTGTGGTAGCCCATGGGCACGATGGCCACTTCGAAGGGGGCGATGGCGGCGGGGAAGACGATGCCCTTGTCGTCGTTGCCCTGCTCGATGGCGGCGCCGACGATGCGGGAGACGCCGATGCCGTAGCAGCCCATCTCCATGATCTGTTCCTTGCCGTTTTCGTCCAGGTACTTGCAGTTGAGGGCTTCGGAGTAACGGGTGCGCAACTGGAAGATGTGGCCCACTTCGATGCCGCGGCACAGGCCCAGCTGGCCCTTGCCATCCGGGGAGGGGTCGCCTTCTACGACGTTGCGAATGTCCGCCACCTGGCCAGGTTCGGGCAGGTCGCGGCCGAAATTGACGCCGGTGAGGTGATGCTCGGCCTCGTTGGCGCCACAGATGAAATCCGCCATGGCCGCCACCGTGCGGTCGGCAATCACGGGGATGTCCGCCTTGATGCCCACCGGGCCGATGTAGCCGGGCTTGCAGCCGAGGGCGGCGACGATTTCGTCGTCCTTGGCGAAGCGGAATTCGCCGATGATCTTTTCGGCCTTGATCTCGTTCAATTCATGGTCGCCGCGCAGCAGCAGCAGGGCAAAGCCACCTTCGGTGCGCATCACTGCCACGGCCTTGACCGTCTGCTCAGCGCTGGCGCCAAGGAAGGCGGCCACATCGGCGCACTGGGTCTTGCCCGGGGTGGCGACCTTGGTCATGGCTTGGCTGGCCGCAGCGCGGGCAGCGGCAGGGGCCAGGGCTTCGGCCAGTTCCACGTTGGCGGCGTAGTCGGAGTCCGGGCAGAAGGCGATGGCGTCTTCGCCGGAGTCGGCCAGCACATGGAATTCATGGGAGCCGGTGCCGCCGATGGAGCCGGTGTCCGCGGCCACGGCGCGGAACTGCAGGCCCAGGCGGGTGAAGATACGACAGTAGGTGTCGTACATGTGCTTGTATTCCCGCTCCAGGTCGGCGAAGGAGGTGTGGAAGGAGTAGCCGTCCTTCATCAGGAATTCGCGGCCGCGCATGACGCCGAAACGGGGGCGGATCTCGTCGCGGAACTTGCTCTGCACCTGATAGAAATGGACGGGCAGCTGGCGGTAGCTCTTGATTTCCTTGCGCACCACGTCGGTGATCACTTCCTCGTGGGTGGGGCCGATGACGAAGTCCCGCTGGTGACGGTCCTTGAAGCGCAGCAGTTCCGGTCCGTACTTTTCCCAGCGGCCGGTTTCCTGCCACAACTCGGCGGGTACCACGGCCGGCATCAGCAGTTCAATGGCGCCGGCGCGATCCATTTCTTCACGCACCACCTTTTCCACCTTGCGCAGTACCTTCAGGCCCAGGGGCATCCAGGTATAAATGCCGCCTGCCAGGCGCTTGATGAGGCCGGCACGAAGCATCAGCTTGTGGCTGATCACTTCCGCGTCGGAGGGGGCTTCCTTGAGGGTGGAAATGAAAAATTGGGAGGTACGCATGGGATTGAATCTTTTGACGGGCTAAAAATCTAATTCTACAAGACGACGGACCGTCATGGGATGCCGGGTATTGGCTTGTTTCCGGCCGATGGCCTTCCTTTCCAAGTATGTGGAATTGTGAAAGAATGCTTTCAACCCAATATTTGATGCAGGTTTTCCATGCTCGACCGTGAAGGCTATCGCCCGAACGTCGGCATCATTCTTTGTAACGCAAAAAACGAGGTTTTCTGGGGCAAGCGTATTCGTGAGCATTCCTGGCAGTTCCCCCAAGGTGGCATCAAGCGCGGCGAAACGCCGGAGCAGGCCATGTTCAGGGAGTTGCACGAGGAGGTCGGGTTAAAGCCCGAACACGTGCGCATCCTCGGTCGAACCAAGGATTGGCTGCGTTATGACGTGCCGACGCAATGGATCAAGCGCGAATGGCGTGGCAGCTACAAGGGGCAGAAACAGATTTGGTTTCTGTTGCGCCTTGTGGGCCGCGACAGCGATGTGTGCCTCCGGGCAACCAGTCACCCTGAATTTGATGCGTGGCGCTGGAACGATTACTGGATTCCGTTGGATGCAGTGATCGAGTTCAAGCGTGGCGTTTATCAGCAGGCGCTGAACGAACTGGTCCGTTATATTGACGCCGATCGTGGGCGGGCTCCCGGCCGCATTCGGCGCCCGCTGGAGATTGGGAATTAGGTTTTCTTTGGTTTCGCAGGTGTGGTCCGTCGTCCTCTAGTCAAGGAGATAGCAATGGTCGCGAAAACCGAGTACAAGCCGCTTCCAATAACCCGTCTGGCCGATGGGGCTGGTTATCATCAACCCACCTATTTTTCTCCCCAGCCGGTCCGGGTTGATTCCCCGGCGCTTGAAGTCATGACTGATCTCAAGCTGGTGGCTGCAGCCACTATTGAGGCATCCACCCACATTGATGTGGCCAACCAGGCCATGATTGTGCGGGGGGTTCGTTCCTTGCTGGTTGTCGACGCCCGAGGGGATGTCGTCGGGCTGGTGACCGCCCGGGATATCCTAGGGGAGCGACCGCTCCAGGTCGTGCGCAATCGGGGCGTGCGGCATGAGGATGTCCGAGTGGCGGATATCATGACGCCTCGGGATGAAATCGAGGTGCTGCATATCGGGGACGTCCTGCGCGCAGATGTGGGAAATGTCGTCGAAACGCTCAAATACTCAGGGCGTCAGCATGCGCTGGTGGTGGATTTCGATCCCCTGGGCGGGCGGCAGATGGTTCGGGGGGTGTTCTCGGCCTCCCAAGTCGCGCGCCAGTTGGGCATTCCTTTGCACACCACCGAGGTGGCGCGTACCTTTGCGGAAATCGAGGCTGTGATTTCCCAGCCGGAGGTATAGCGGCTTTCTGGTTAAGTGACGGTTCCCCGTCCTTATTAACGTGACAGGCAGTGTTCGTGAAATATTCCAAACTGTGCAGTTTGCTGGCTGCCCTCGGGCTGTGTCTCAGTCAGCAGGTCTTGGCGGATTTGCCGGCCATTCTTTTCCCTCCTCAGGGGACGGTTTATAACTTTGACGACGAGTTCGACAAGAAGCCTTGGCAGGAGGTCGAGACTCAGTTGCCGCCCGCGCCCCGGGAAGAGACTCTGATTCCCTTTTATGTCAGTCCCACTGCCCAGGGGGTGTTCAGCGTTGATGGAGCCACCATTTCAGTGGGGTCTGATGGGGTGGTGCGCTATGTGCTCGTTGTCGTGGCCCAAGGGGGGGCTCGGAACGTCAGTTATGAGGGTTTGAGATGTGATACCCGGGAGCGTCGTCTCTACGCTTTTGGCCGCCCGGATGGGAGTTGGTCAAAGGCTCGCTCCAACCAATGGGGGCTTGTGGAGAACAAGATGGTGAACCGGCACCATGCCGCGCTTTCCCGGGAGTATTTTTGTCCTGGGGGTGTGGCGATCCGAACGGCCCAGGAGGGTGTGGCTGCATTGAAGGCAGGTGGGCATCCGGATGTGCCCCGCTAGCTTTCGGCTAAGGACTGCTGAATGAGCATTGATCGCCTGATTGTCGAGTTTGATAAAGCGCTTCGAGCCGTATTCGCCCCTGCGCCGACTCGCCGCTCTGTTCCAGGATCTGATGTGCCGATGCCTGAATTGTCTCCGGAGGAGAAGCGTCACGCCGCGGCGCTGATGCGGGTCAATCACTGTGGTGAGATATGCGCCCAGGCCTTGTATCAGGGGCAGGCACTGACGTCGAAGAATGTGGTGATCAAGCAGGCGCTGGAGCATGCGGCCTGGGAAGAAACGGAGCACCTTGCGTGGACCGAAAGGCGAATTCAGGAGTTGGGCGGACGTAAAAGCTTTTTGAATCCGCTGTGGTATGCGGGGTCGCTGGCGCTGGGGGGCGTGGCGGGAAAGGCTGGTGATTCGTGGAATCTTGGATTTCTGGCTGAGACAGAACGCCAGGTCGAACGCCATCTTGATAGCCATTTACGGCGCTTGCCCCTGGCTGATCAGCGTTCAAGAAGCATTGTGAGCCAGATGAAATTTGATGAGATGAGCCATGCGCAGACGGCTGTTAGTCTCGGAGGAGTGGACTTGCCCGGTCCGGTCAGGCTTGCGATGAAGTTGTCGTCAAAAGTGATGACGGGGGTTGCCTACTATCTATGAGGTATGCCCCAGGCTCGGTAGGCCTGGGGCAGGCATTCTATGCTTCGACCACTTCAAGTTCGTGCGTGATGGTGGCTGTTTTGCCCAGCATGATTGAGGCGGAGCAGTACTTCTCCTTGGATAGTTCGATAGCCCGTTCCACTGCGGCTTGCTTGAGATTTTTCCCGGTGACCTTGAAGGCGAAATGAATTTTCGTGAAGACTTTGGGGTCTGTGGCGGCGCGCTCGGCATGGAGCGTTACTTCGCAGTCACTAACTTCATGACGTCCTTTTTTCAGGATCAGGACAACATCAAAGGCAGTACATCCTCCTGTGCCTGCCAGCAATAGCTCCATCGGGCGGGGAGCCAGGTTGCGACCTCCAGCTTCCGGGGCGCCGTCCATCATCACAGTATGGTTGCTGCCTGTTTCCGCCAGAAAAGCCATTCCATCAACCCATTTAACTTTGCATTCCACGATGAGACCTCTCCATTTATTGGAAGGGCGCATTCTAAGGGCTCTATCAGATGGCCGGGAGTGGTGCGTATTGTTGCGCCGCACAAATGCAAGGGGTGTTGGCTTGCTTCTGAGGTGGTTGTGAAATTACGAATTGGTAAATCAATTTCTGATAAATTGAATTTGATCATTCAAAACATTGGGTTGTGTTTTATACATAAACATTATCGACAAATCAAAAAAATACTGGTGCATCGCACAAAAAATTACTTGATTTCGACCTTGCCTTTAGTGATAATTAACTCAACTTGAGTGTGAGTTGTACGTAGGTTTTGGTGCGGCTCATGCTTGCAGTTTGTCTCCTCCACCCTCCTCCTTTGGTGTGGATTTAGCGCGACTCCTTGGAGTCGCGCTTTTTTTGTTGGCGCTGGATTGTGTTGTCTGCCAAGAAGGCATTGACACGGGGTGTTCTGCCCCCATATAATCCGCGGCTTTCTGTGATTAGGCTAAGGACGGCCCAGATGAAAACTTTTTCCGCTAAACCCCATGAGGTGAAGCGCGAGTGGTATGTGGTGGACGCCACAGACAAGGTGCTCGGCCGCCTCGCCACTGAAATCGCTCGCCGGCTGCGTGGTAAGCACAAGGCAATTTACACCCCTCACGTTGATACCGGCGACTTCATCGTCGTGACCAATGTTGAGAAGCTTCGTGTCACCGGTAACAAGGCCGAGGACAAGAAGTATTACCGGCATAGCGGTTACCCCGGTGGTATCTATGAAACTAACTTCACCAAGCTGCAGCAGCGTTTCCCCGCTCGTGTGCTGGAAAAGGCTGTTAAGGGCATGCTGCCCAAGGGCCCGCTCGGCTACGCCATGCTGAAGAAGATGAAGTGCTACGCTGGTGCTGAACACCCCCATAGCGCTCAGCAGCCCAAAACCCTGGATATCTAAGGTACTGTCATGGCTGAAAACTATTTTTATGGCACCGGTCGCCGCAAGAGCGCTGTTGCTCGCGTCTTCATGAAGCGCGGTTCCGGCAACATCGTTGTTAATGGCAAGCCGGTTGACCAATTCTTCTCCCGTGAAACCGGCCGCATGATCGTGCGTCAGCCCCTGGAGTTGGTTGAGCAGGTCGCTGGCTTCGATATCAAGGTCAATGTTACTGGCGGTGGTGAATCTGGTCAGGCCGGTGCCGTTCGTCATGGCATCACCCGTGCGTTGATTGCTTATGATGCTGCTCTGAAATCTGCTCTGTCTAAGGCTGGGTTCGTGACTCGTGATGCCCGCGAAGTTGAGCGTAAGAAAGTCGGTTTCCACAAGGCTCGTCGCCGCAAGCAGTTCTCCAAGCGTTAATCAGCGCTGTGAAAAAGAGCCGCCTCTTGGGCGGCTTTTTTTTTGCTTGATCCGGACTTGTTGGTAAAGATTGGGGCGTTTAAGATGGCTCGACGCTGTCCAGCGTGTTGGTTCAAAGGATTGTCGCTGGATTTGTCTTCATCCGCCGCGGTGCGCGGTGATAATCCGTTGCTTGGGAACCCATGGCCGTGTTGGCGACATCATTGATTCGTAAGCGTCTGCGGCAGCGGTTTGGGATAAGTGCGCCCAAAGTGGCTGTTCGTACTCATGTTTCCTGGTACTGGCGGCTTTTGTTGGTTGTGGCGTTGCTATCCTTGTCTTTGGCTGCTGCGGCCTGGGTGTATGACGTGGGGCGGCGCTTTGCAGGATTTCATAGCCGGGAGTCCGATCGGGAGATATCGTCTCTGCGGACTCGAACTGAGGCTCTGGAGACTGAGTTGGCTGTGCTGCGTCAGTCCTCGGCGGCGGGGGAAAGCAGTGTTCAGATTGAGCGTTCCGCGAAGGAGCGCCTTCTGCGCCAGGTTGCTCAGCTTGAGCAGGAAAATGCCAGTCTGAAAGAGGATTTGGCTTTCTTTGAAAGCATCGTGCCTGGGGTTGGGGCATCAGAGGATGGTTTGAAGATTAGCCGGTTGAGGGTGGAGCCAGAAGGCGAGGAGGGGCGCTATCGATACCGGCTATTGATTGCGATGGAGTCGGGGGCTCGTTCCAAGGAGTTCCGAGGGCTTCTCCAGTTCCACCTCAAAGTGCAGCAGGCGGGCAAAGATGTTATGATGATTCTTCCCGCCGAGGGGGACTCGGCGGCGGGGAAGTTCCGTTTGGAAATCAAGCGGTTCCTTCGGACTGAAGGTTATTTTTCTATCCCCAAAGGTACTGTTCTTAAGGGGGTAGAGGCGCGTTTGGTGCAGGACGGTTCCGTGCGTGCCAAGCAGTCCCTGTCGCTTTGATACCTAAGTGAGGAGGCTCCATGTTTGGTGGCAAGAAGAATGGTGCTAGCAAGCCCCAGAACCGTATTGATAGTCTTATTGGTGCTGGTACTCGCTTGGAAGGTAATGTTCAGTTCAGTGGTGGCCTGCGCATTGATGGTGAAATAAAGGGAAATGTCGAGGCCGCCCAAGATCAGCCGTCGACCCTAGTTGTTAGTGAGCATGCGCGTATTGAAGGGGTGATAAATGTTGCGCACGTGGTGATCAATGGGACAGTGATTGGTCCGGTGCATGCAACCGAAACCCTTGAACTTCAGCCGTGTGCCAAGGTCACAGGTGACGTGGAGTACAACAGCCTGGAGATGCAGCAAGGTGCTGTGGTTCAGGGAAGGCTGATTCATCAGTCTAATGCGAAGACTGTCGAGCTTAAATTGGCAGCTTCAAGTAACTGACGGCGGTACTAATAGGATTCAAGTTTTTAGTTTAGGAGTGCGTTATGAATGCAGTTGCTGATGGTCTGCCCTTGGTTTTTACTGATAGTGCTGCCAGCAAAGTTCGGGAGTTGATTGAAGAAGAGGGTAATGCTGAGCTCAAGCTGCGGGTTTTTGTGACCGGTGGTGGCTGCTCTGGTTTCCAGTACGGCTTCACGTTTGACGAAGTGGCAAACGAGGACGATACCGTGTTGGACAAGAATGGTGTGACCCTTCTGATCGATCCGATGAGCTTTCAGTATCTGGTCGGTGCCGAGATCGACTACTCCGAGGGGTTGGAAGGTTCCCAGTTTGTGATCAAGAATCCAAACGCCTCCTCTACCTGCGGCTGCGGTTCCTCGTTTTCCGTATAGTGCGCTTCAGTCTGTGCTCTCAAAAAAGCCTCGCATCTGCGAGGCTTTTTTGTTTGGGGTGTGAGGGGTCTTACTCCTGAAAGGCAACCATGTCGCTTTGTTTCAACATTTCCAGCTGGGCCAGAAGATCCTGGGTCTTCTGACGAAACTGCAACAGTTGCGCCGTTTCAAGTGATGGTGCGCCAGGCAACTGGACTGCTAAGGGATTGACTTGTTCGCCGCCAATGCGAAATTCATAGTGTAGGTGGGGGCCGGTTGCCCAGCCGGTGGCGCCGACGTTGCCGATATGCTCGCCCTGGCTGACCCGAGAGCCTTTACGCAGCTGGGGGGTGAAGCTGCTCAGGTGTCCATATGCGGTGGAGTAGCGACCTTGATGGCGGAGGATGATCAGATTCCCATATCCGCCTTGGCGTCCGATAAACTCCACGGTACCGTCCCCGGTGGCGCGTACTTTGGTTCCCGTTGGTGCACCGTAGTCGACGCCTTTGTGCGCTCGCCATTGTTGGAGAATTGGGTGGAGTCTGGCATTGGTGAATCCAGACGTGATCCGGGAGAACTCAAGTGGGGAGCGGAGGAAGGCCTTGCGTAAACTCTTGCCTTCCGGTGTGTAGTAGCTTCCCTTGATGCTGCTCTTCGGGTCTTCAAAATAAACGGCACGGAAGACTTTTCCTGCATTTACAAGTTCTGCAGCAAGAATTCGTCCGCTACGAATGCTTTGACCTTGGTGGCGGTACATTTCGTAGATCAGGGTGAAGCGGTCTCCCTTGCGCAAGTCTCTGTGGAAGTCGATATCTGCACCAAAAATCTCCGCCAACTGGTTGGCTACGGCGTCAGGAATTCCTGCGTCATCCGTCGCTCCATACAGCGAGCTACGAATTTCGCCTGATTTCATTTCCAGTTGGGATTGAAGAGCCAGGGGCGCTTCTCTTGTTCTGAAGGTATTGCCGTGTCTTTCGATCAGCAAGTTCTCTGCGCGATTGTTCAGTGGGAAACTGAGGAGTAGCAATTCTCCGGAGTCACTGGTGCTGGCCGTGACTAACTTGCCGGGGGCTAGTTGGCGAAAGATGGGGTGTGCGGCAGGGGTTTGCTTGATGTAATCCAGGGCTGGTGCATCGTTAACGCCGAGTCTGTTGAGCAGGTTGGCTAGGCTGTCGCCCTTTTGTACCTTTTCTTCTCTTAGATAGGCTTGGTTGCCCAAATCCAAAGGGTGGGCGAGTGCAAGCGCAAGGTCTTCTACAACGGGACGGGGGATAAGCTCGGTGGTGCTTGGCGAGGGGGGTTGTAGGCCAAATGCAGCCACCATACTGAATAGGGCCAAGGCTCCAAATACGGCGGCGGCTCCCGGATGTTTTTTTAGGTGGTAGAGCGGGCTGTGGCGAGGCAATAAGGATGAGGTGTGTTGGCTGCCGGGGTGCTGGTGCATGATGCGTGTCCTGCCCTGCTATTTTAACTGCGGCAGTCTAGCATGGTGCGCATTGCTATCCCAGTGGCTGGGTCGTTGCGTAATACGGGGTTTGCTGGAGCGGCAGCGTGTATCGACCTGTTTTTTTCAACACATGGATTTATTAGGGAAATTTTGGTTTTGTGAGTAATTCTGGGTAAAAGTTTCTATTTTTGTATTGACTGGCGTTTCTTGGCCTGTATAATTCGCCTCTCTCGCTGCTTTGCGGCGGGGGAAAGTCGATAAAAAACAATAAGTTGTTATCGACTGCCAGAGTAAGCGTAGCTTCGTTTTCAAGGTTGATTATTTTTGAAAATTGTTTGACGGCTTGTTTTTCTCTGTGTAGAATGCGCGTCTTTCGTTGCTACGGCGGCGCGGCAAATTGAGATAAAGTCTTGATTTGCAAGCTCTTTAAAAAATAGGACAACCGATAGGTGTAGGTGCTTGGTTGGGTGTTCCGGCTTAGGTCGGACAAATGAATCAAGCGCTTGCACAAAGAT
>NZ_SHKM01000001.1:906136-1980731 GCF_004217225.1 Azospira oryzae | reverse complement strand
GAAATGGAAGTGCGCGAGCTGCTCTCCAAGTACGACTTCCCCGGCGACGACATCCCCATCGTCAAGGGCTCCGCCCTGAAGGCTCTGGAAGGTGACCAGTCCGACATCGGCGAACCCGCCATTCTGGCTCTGGCCGACGCTCTGGACAGCTACATCCCCACCCCCGAGCGGGCTGTGGACAAGCCCTTCCTGCTGCCCATCGAAGACGTGTTCTCCATCTCCGGCCGCGGCACCGTGGTGACCGGTCGTGTCGAGCGCGGCATCGTCAAGGTCGGCGAAGAAATCGAAATCGTGGGTATCAAGCCCACCACCAAGACCACCTGCACCGGCGTGGAAATGTTCCGCAAGCTGCTGGACCAGGGTCAGGCTGGTGACAACGTGGGCGTGCTGCTGCGTGGCACCAAGCGTGAAGAAGTCGAGCGCGGCCAAGTGCTGGCCAAGCCCGGTTCCATCACCCCCCACACCCACTTCACTGGCGAAGTGTATGTTCTGTCCAAGGACGAAGGTGGTCGTCACACCCCGTTCTTCAACAACTACCGTCCCCAGTTCTACTTCCGGACCACTGACGTGACCGGCGCCATCTCCCTGCCCGAAGGCGTGGAAATGGTCATGCCTGGTGACAACATTCAGATGACCGTGAAGCTGATCGCCCCGATCGCCATGGAAGAAGGTCTGCGCTTCGCTATCCGCGAAGGCGGCCGTACCGTCGGCGCCGGTGTGGTTGCCAAGATCATCGAGTAATTTTTACATTCGGGGCGGGCTTTCACCCGCCCCATCGCTCTTTGGGAAATATCATGCAAAACCAGAAAATCCGTATCCGTCTGAAGGCCTTCGACTACCGCCTGATCGACCAGTCCGCTCAGGAAATCGTTGAAACCGCCAAGCGTACCGGTGCTGTGGTTCGCGGCCCCGTGCCCCTGCCCACCCGCATCCAGCGTTACGACGTGCTGCGTTCCCCGCACGTGAACAAGACTTCCCGCGATCAGTTCGAGATCCGGACCCATCTGCGCCTGATGGACATCATCGATCCGACCGACAAGACTGTTGATGCTCTGATGAAGCTCGACCTGCCGGCTGGTGTTGACGTCGAAATCAAGTTGCAATAAGCGACTGGTTGCGTATATAATCCACCGCTTTTCCGCGGGCGACTCCGTTTGGTGTCGCCCATTTTGACTTACTTGTCGGCCAATCGCAGCCGGCATTTGGAGAATAACCATGAGTCTAGGCCTTGTTGGGCGCAAGGTCGGCATGACGCGCGTGTTCACTGATGACGGTGCTACCGTCCCGGTGACTGTGCTGGACGTGTCGAACAACCGTGTGTCCCAGATCAAAACGCCTGAAACCGACGGCTATGCCGCCGTTCAGGTGACTTTCGGCAAGCGTCGTGCCTCCCGCGTCAACAAGTCTCTGGCTGGTCATCTGGCCAAGGCTGGTGTTGAAGCTGGGCACGTGCTCAAAGAATTCCCCGTGACCGCTGAGCAGCTCGCTGGCCTGAAGGCTGGCGATCAGATCGCTGTCACCATCTTCGCTGTTGGCCAGAAGGTCGATATCACCGGCACCTCCCAGGGTAAGGGGTTTGCCGGCGCTATCAAGCGTCACAACTTCAGCTCCAACCGCGCCAGCCACGGTAACTCCGTGTCTCACAATGCTCCTGGTTCCATCGGTATGGCGCAGGATCCGGGTCGCGTGTTCCCGGGTAAGCGCATGGCCGGTCACCTGGGTGCTGTGAAGAGCACTGTGCAGTGCCTGGAAGTGGTTCGGGTCGACGTCGAGCGCCAGCTGCTGCTGGTGAAAGGCGCTGTTCCCGGCTCCAAGGGCTCCGACGTCATCGTGCGTCCGGCAGTCAAGGCTTAAGGGGGCGTGATGGAACTGAAAGTTATCAACGAAAACGGTCAGGAAGCTGCCAAGCTGCAGGCTTCCGATGCCCTGTTCGGCCGCGAGTACAACGAAGCGCTGGTGCACCAGGTGGTTGTTGCCTATCAGGCCAACGCCCGTAGCGCCAACCGCAAGCAGAAGGATCGCTCCGAAGTCCGGCACACCACCACCAAGCCCTGGCGCCAGAAGGGTACCGGTCGCGCGCGTTCCGGTAGCAATGGCAGCCCGCTGTGGCGCGGAGGCGGTCGCATTTTCCCGAATTCCCCTGAGGAGAACTTCTCCCAGAAGGTGAACAAGAAGATGTACCGCGCTGGTCTGGCTTCCATCCTTTCCCAGCTGGTCCGTGATGACCGTCTGGCCGTGGTGGAAAACCTCTCTGTCGAGGCTCCCAAGACCAAGCTGTTCGCCCAGAAGATCAAGGGCATGGGCTACGAGTCCGTGCTGGTGATTACCGATTCCCTGGATGAGAACGTCTTCCTGGCTTCCCGCAACCTGCCCAATGTGCTGGTTCTGGACGTTAGCGAAGCCGATCCCGTGTCCCTGGTGCGCTTCCCCAAGGTCCTCGTGACCAAGGGCGCTGTGGCCAAGTTTGAGGAGCTGCTGGGATGAGCCAAGAACGTCTGCTGCAGGTGCTGCTGGCGCCGCAAATCTCCGAAAAGGCGACTTTCATCGCCGACAAGAACGAGCAGGTGGTTTTCAAGGTTGCCTCCGACGCAACCAAGCCGGAAATCAAGGCTGCTGTCGAGCTGCTCTTCAAGGTGCAGGTCGAGTCCGTTCAGGTGGCCAACGTCAAGGGCAAGGAAAAGCGCTTCGGTCGTTTCATCGGCCGCCGCAAGAGCTGGAAGAAGGCTTACGTCAGCCTGAAGCCGGGCCAGGAAATCAATTTCGCGGCCGGGGAGTAAGAACATGGCATTGATCAAAGTTAAACCGACTTCCGCCGGCCGCCGTGCCGTCGTGAAGGTCGTCAACCCCGATCTGTACAAGGGTAAGCCGTTCGCCGGCCTGCTCGAGAAGCAGACCCGCGGTTCCGGTCGTAACAACAACGGTCGCATCACCGTTCGCCACAAGGGCGGCGGTCATAAGCAGCACTACCGTGTTGTCGACTTCAAGCGCAACAAGGACGGCATTCCGGCCAAGGTTGAGCGCCTCGAGTACGATCCCAATCGTTCCGCCAACGTGGCTCTGCTGTGCTACGCCGACGGCGAACGCCGTTACATCATTGCCCCCAAGGGTATGGTGGTCGGCCAGCAAGTGATCTCAGGCTCCGAAGCTCCGATCAAGTCCGGCAACGCCCTGCCGATTCGCAACATTCCGGTGGGTAGCACCATTCACTGCGTGGAAATGCTGCCCGGCAAGGGTGCTCAGCTGGCTCGCGCCGCTGGTACTTCAGTGCAACTGCTGGCTCGTGAAGGCTCTTACGCTCAGCTGCGTCTGCGCTCCGGTGAAATCCGCCGTGTGCACGTCGAATGCCGTGCCACCATCGGTGAAGTCGGTAACGAAGAGCACTCCCTGCGTTCCATCGGTAAGGCCGGTGCCATGCGCTGGCGCGGTGTTCGTCCGACCGTTCGTGGCGTGGTCATGAACCCGGTTGATCACCCCCACGGTGGTGGTGAAGGCCGTACCGCAGCTGGTATGCATCCGGTTAGTCCTTGGGGTACCAAGACCAAGGGTTATCGTACCCGTCGTAACAAGCGCACGAACTCCATGATCGTGCAGCGTCGTCACAAGCGTTAAGGGGTAGAGATCTATGGGACGTTCTGTAAAAAAGGGCCCGTTCGTCGATGCCCACCTGCTGAAGAAAGTCGACGCCGCTCGTGCTGGCAACGACAAGCGGCCGATCAAGACCTGGTCTCGCCGCTCCACCGTGCTGCCGGATTTCGTCGGTCTGACCATTGCCGTGCATAACGGCAAGCAACATATTCCGGTGTATGTCACCGAAAACATGGTCGGCCACAAGCTCGGCGAATTCTCCCTGACCCGTACTTTCAAGGGTCATACCGCCGGCAAGAAGGCGAAGAAGTAAAGGAGTGCAAATGGAAACTCGTGCTATTTTGCGCGGCGTCCGCCTCTCCGCCCAGAAGGGTCGCCTCGTGGCTGACCTGGTTCGCGGTAAGCCGGTGGGCCAGGCGCTCAACATCCTGGGCTTTGCTCCCCAAAAGGGCGCAAAGATCGTTAAGAAGGTTCTGGAGTCTGCCATCGCCAACGCCGAGCATAATGACGGCGCCGATATCGACGAACTGAAGGTCAAGACCATTCACGTCGAGCAGGGTACGTCTCTGAAGCGCTTCACCGCTCGGGCGAAGGGTCGTGGCAATCGCATCATCAAGCAGACCTGCCACATTTTCGTGACCGTCGGGAACTGAGGAAGAGTTATGGGACAGAAGATTAATCCTACCGGGTTCCGCCTCAGCGTGAACCGTAACTGGGCTTCCCGCTGGTACGCGAACAGTCAGAACTTCGCCACCATGCTGAACGAAGACATCCGGGTCCGTGACTACCTCAAGAAGAAGCTGGCACATGCGTCCGTCGGCCGCGTTCTCATCGAGCGCCCCGCCAAGAACGCCCGCGTCACCATCTTCTCCGCCCGTCCGGGCGTGGTTATCGGCAAGAAGGGCGAAGAGATCGACAACCTGCGCGCCGAACTGCAGCGCATCATGGGTGTGCCGGTCCACGTCAGCATCGAAGAAATCCGCAAGCCGGAACTCGATGCCCAGCTGATCGGAGACTCCATCGCCCAGCAGCTGGAAAAGCGGATCATGTTCCGTCGTGCCATGAAGCGTGCCATGCAGAACGCCATGCGTCTGGGTGCCCAGGGCATCAAGATCATGAGCTCCGGCCGTTTGAACGGTGCTGAAATCGCCCGTACCGAATGGTACCGCGAAGGTCGTGTGCCCCTGCACACCCTGCGCGCCGACATCGACTACGCTACCTCCGAAGCCCGCACCACCTACGGCATCATCGGTATCAAGGTCTGGGTGTTCAAGGGTGAAATGTCCGCCAACGGCCAGCCCGCTGTCGTGGCTCCGGAAGCCGGTGCCGACGAGCAGCGCAAGCCCCGTCGCTCCGCCAAGCCTGGCGAAGGTGCTGACAAGCCCAAGACCACTCGTACTGTGAAGGCCAAGGCTGAAGGTGAGGCCAAGGCTGCGGAGGGCGACAAGGCCCCCGCCAAGCGCGTAAGAAAGGCAGGTAACAACGATGCTGCAGCCTAATCGCAGAAAATACCGCAAGGAGCAGAAGGGCCGTAACACCGGTCTGGCTACCCGCGGTGCCAAGGTTAGCTTTGGTGAATTCGGTCTCAAGGCCATCGCCCGCGGGCGTCTGACTTCCCGTCAGATCGAAGCTGCGCGTCGTGCCATGACCCGTCACATCAAGCGGGGCGGCCGTATCTGGATCCGCGTGTTCCCGGACAAGCCCATTTCCAAGAAGCCTGCCGAAGTCCGTATGGGTAACGGTAAGGGTAATCCGGAATACTACGTGGCTGAAATTCAGCCGGGTAAGGTTCTGTACGAGATGGACGGTGTGGATGAGGCTCTGGCTCGCGAGGCGTTCGCCCTTGCTGCTGCCAAGATCCCCTTCGCTGTCACCTTCGTGACCCGTCAGTTGGGGTAATCCATGAAAGCCAATGAGTTGAAAGCGAAGAGCGTCGAAGAGCTGAACACGGAGCTGGTTGAGCTCCTGAAGGCCCAGTTCAGCCTGCGCATGCAGGCTGCGACGCAGCAGCTGGCCAATACCAGCCAGCTGAACAAGGTGCGCAAGGATATTGCGCGTGTTCGTACCTTTATGCGTGAAAAGGCGGTACAGCAATGAGCGAGACCACCAGCATCAAGCGTACCCTGATCGGTCGCGTGGTCAGCGACAAGATGGAAAAGACCGTCACCGTCCTGATCGAACGTCGCGTGAAGCACCCGGTTTACGGCAAGATCGTGACCAAGTCCAAGAAGTATCACGCGCACAACGAAAACAACGAAGCCAAGGCTGGCGACCTGGTGGAGATCGAGGAAACCCGTCCTCTGTCCCGCACCAAGGCCTGGCGCGTTACCAAGCTGCTGGAAAAGGCAACCATCATCTAATGATGGGCAAGCCCGAAAGGGCTTGCGCGTTTTCTCAGGAGCGTGTACTATCCCGCTTCTTCGAGGTGCCCGGTGTCAGCCGGGCTCCTTTGTTTTAGTTCCTCCCCCCTTCGGGGTCCAAGACTGCCTGCGATCCGTTGCGGGAAAAGTTGGAGTTAATAATGATTCAGATGCAGACGATTCTGGACGTCGCCGATAATACCGGTGCGCGTTCGGTGATGTGTATCAAGGTCCTGGGCGGCTCCAAGCGTCGCTATGCGGCCGTTGGTGACATCATCAAGGTGTCCATCAAGGACGCCGCTCCCCGTGGTCGCGTGAAAAAGGGTGATGTGTATAACGCCGTGGTGGTTCGTACCGCCAAGGGCGTGCGTCGTCCCGATGGCTCGCTGATCAAGTTCGACAACAACGCGGCGGTGCTCCTCAATGCCAAGCTGGAGCCCATTGGTACCCGTATCTTCGGGCCGGTTACGCGCGAATTGCGTACCGAGCGCTTCATGAAGATCGTGTCCCTGGCGCCCGAAGTGCTGTAAGGAGCGGTGATGGAAAAGATTCGCAAGGGTGACGAGGTTGTCGTCATCGCCGGCAAAGACAAGGGCAAGCGCGGTACCGTTGCTCGCCGTGTCGATGCCGAGCATGTGGTGGTCGAGGGTGTGAACCGTGCCAAGAAGCACGTCAAGCCCAATCCCATCAAGGGCGTGGTTGGTGGCATCGTCGACAAGGACATGCCCATTCACATCTCTAACGTCGCGCTGTTCAATGCTGCGACCCAGAAGGCTGACCGCGTTGGCTTCAAGATTCTTGAAGACGGCAAGAAAGTGCGCGTGTTCAAGTCCAATGGCGAAACCCTGGACGCTTAAGGAATAGTCATGGCGCGTTTTTTCGACTACTACAAAGCTAGCGTGGTGCCTGAGCTGACCAAGCAGTTCGGCTACAAGTCCGTTATGGAAGTGCCGCGCATCACCAAGATCACCCTGAACATGGGTGTCGGCGAAGCTGTTCAGGATAAGAAGATCCTGGAAAATGCCGTCGGCGACATGCAGAAGATCGCTGGTCAGAAGCCCGTTGTCACCAAGTCCCGCAAGTCCATCGCTGGCTTCAAGATTCGTGACGGCTACCCCATCGGTTGCATGGTCACCCTGCGTGGCCCCCGCATGTTCGAGTTCCTGGATCGCCTGATCACCGTTTCCCTGCCCCGCGTGCGTGACTTCCGCGGCGTGGCTGGCAAGGGCTTCGACGGCCGTGGCAACTACAACATGGGTGTGAAAGAGCAGATCATTTTCCCCGAAATCGAGTACGACAAGATCGATGCTCTGCGCGGGATGAATATCAGCATTACCACCACCGCGAAGAGCGACGAGGAAGCCAAGGCCCTCCTGTCTGCCTTCAAGTTCCCCTTCAAGAATTGAGGCGATAATGGCAAAACTGTCACTCATCAATCGCGAAGAGAAGCGTCGCGCGCTCGTGGAAAAGTACGCTGCCAAGCGTGCTGCCCTGCAGGCCGTTATCGACAATCAGAGCCTTTCTGACGCCGAGCGCTTCGAGGCTCGTCTGAAGCTGCAGGCACTGCCGCGCAATTCCAGCCCCGCCCGTCTGCGCAATCGTTGCCAAGTAACTGGTCGTCCGCGCGGTGTTTTCCGCAAGTTCGGCCTGTGCCGCAACAAGCTCCGTGAAGCCGCCTTCAAGGGCGAGATTCCCGGTATGACCAAGGCCAGCTGGTAAGCAGGAGGAATAAAGATGGCTATGAGCGATCCGATCGCGGACATGCTGACCCGCATCCGCAACGCCCAGCAGGCCGAGAAGGCATCCGTAACGATGCCCTGCTCCAAGCTGAAAGTGGCGATTGCCGACGTCCTTAAGGGCGAAGGTTATATTGATGATTTCGCCGTGCGCGAAATCGAAGGCAAGGCTTCTCTGGAGATTGCCCTGAAGTACTACGCCGGCCGCCCGGTTATTGAGCGCATCGAGCGCGTCTCCCGGCCTGGTCTGCGTGTTTACAAGGGCAGCCAGGATATTCCGCGTGTTATGAATGGCCTGGGCGTGGCAATCGTGTCCACCCCCAAGGGCGTCATGACCGACCGCAAGGCACGCACCCAGAACGTGGGTGGCGAAGTCCTCTGCATCGTTGCGTAAGGGGGAACCATGTCCCGTGTAGGTAAGAATCCGATTTCGCTGCCCAAGGGTGTGGAAGTTGCTCTGGGTGAAGAGATCTCCGTCAAGGGCCCCCTTGGCGTGCTGAAGCTGAAGGCCAACCCGGCTGTGGTCGTGAAGGTCGAGGGCGAGCAACTGGTTTGCTCCCCGGTGGAAGGCGTTGAAGGTGCTGGTGCTCTGTGGGGCACCATGCGTGCCAATCTGAACAATATGGTGACCGGTGTTACCAAGGGTTTTGAGCGCAAGCTGACGCTGGTCGGCGTGGGTTACCGTGCTCAGGCCCAGGGCGACACCCTGAACCTGACCCTCGGCTTTTCCCATCCGGTGGCCCACAAGATGCCTGCTGGCGTCAAGGTGGAGACTCCGAGCCAGACTGAAATCCTCATCAAGGGTGTGGACAAGCAGGCGGTGGGGCAGGTAGCGGCTGAAGTTCGCGCTTATCGTAAGCCTGAACCCTATAAGGGCAAGGGCGTGCGGTATGCCGACGAAGTGGTCGCGCTCAAGGAAACCAAGAAGAAGTAAGGTGGCGAAATGATTGACAAAAAACAGTCGCGCTTGCGTCGTGCCCGTAAAACCCGGGCCAAAATCGCCGAGCTGAAGGCCGTCCGTCTGTGCGTGTTCCGCACCAACAGCCACATCTATGCTCAAGTTATTTCTCCCTGCGGGTCCAAGGTTCTGGCTGCTGCCTCTTCCCTGGAGCCTGAAGTGCGCAAGGATCTGCCGAATGGCGGCAATGTGAATGCTGCTGCCACCATCGGTAAGCTCATCGCCGAGCGCGCCAAGAAGGCGGGCATCGAGCAGGTCGCTTTCGACCGTGCCGGCTTCCAGTACCATGGTCGTGTCAAGGCCCTGGCTGAAGCCGCACGCGAAAACGGTCTGAAGTTCTGATCGGCCTGAAGGAAAGTTCGAGGTTAATTATGGCAAAACCGCAAACCAAGAAGCCCCAGCAGGCAGACGAGCGCGACGACGGTCTGCGCGAAAAAATGATCTCCATCAACCGCGTCACCAAAGTGGTGAAGGGCGGCCGGATTCTGGGCTTTGCTGCCCTGACCGTGGTGGGTGATGGCGACGGCGGCGTTGGCATGGGCAAGGGCAAGTCCCGCGAAGTGCCCGTTGCCGTGCAAAAGGCAATGGACGAAGCCCGTCGCAAGATGGAAAAAGTCAGCCTGAAGAACGGCACCCTGCAGCACGCCGTTGTTGGTAAGCATGGTTCCTCCACCGTTCTGATGATGCCCGCTGCCGACGGTACCGGCATCATCGCCGGCGGTGCCATGCGCGCCGTGTTCGAAGTGATGGGTGTGACCAACGTCGTGGCCAAGGCTCACGGCTCCACCAATCCTTACAACATCGTCCGTGCCACTCTGAACGGCCTGCTGGCGATGAACACTCCGGCGGAAATTGCTGCCAAGCGCGGCAAGTCCGTTGAAGACATCCTGGGGTAAGAAATGGCTGAGAAGACTATCAAGGTTACGCTCGTCAAGAGCCTGATCGGCACCAAGCAGGACCACCGCGCCACCGTGCGCGGCCTGGGCCTGCGCCGGCTGAACTCCTCTTCCGTGCTGCAGGACACGCCTGCTGTGCGCGGCATGATCAACAAGGTTTCGTACCTGCTGAAGTGCGAGGGCTAACATGCAACTGAATACCATCAAGCCCGCAGAAGGCGCCAAGCACGCCAAGAAGCGCGTCGGTCGCGGTATCGGCTCCGGCCTGGGCAAGACCTGTGGCCGTGGCCACAAGGGTCAGAAGTCCCGTTCCGGCGGCTTCCACAAGGTTGGTTTCGAAGGCGGTCAAATGCCTCTGCACCGCCGTCTGCCGAAGCGCGGTTTCGTCTCCCTGACGAATGCCCGCAACGTGGAAGTTCGTCTGTCCGAGATCCAGGGTCTGCCTGTCGACGAGATCGATCTGCTGGTACTGAAGCAGGCCGGTCTGGTGGCTGGCAATGCACTGTCCGCCAAGGTCATCCTGTCCGGTGAGATCAGCCGCAAGGTTGCGCTCAAGGGCGTGGGTGCCACCAAGGGTGCCAAGGCCGCCATCGAGGCTGCCGGCGGCTCCGTGGCTGAGTAATCGTTTCTAACGTAGCGCGAGGAAGTTCGGTTTTGGCGACCAATAACGTAGTCAGCAAAGGCGGCAAGTTCGGCGATCTGAAACGCCGTCTGTGGTTCCTGCTTGGTGCCCTGGTCGTTTATCGCATCGGCGCCCACATCCCGGTTCCCGGGATTGACGCCAATGTGCTGGCCGAACTCTTCCAAAGCCAGCAGGGCGGCATCCTGGGCATGTTCAACATGTTCTCCGGTGGCGCCCTGTCTCGCTTTACCATTTTCGCCCTGGGCATCATGCCCTACATCTCCGCCTCCATCATCATGCAGTTGATGGCGGTGGCCAGCCCTCAGCTCGAGGCGCTGAAGAAGGAAGGTGAAGCCGGGCGGCGCAAGATTACCCAGTACACCCGCTATGGCACCGTGGCGCTCGCCCTGTTTCAGGGGTTGGGCATCGCAATTGCTCTCGAGGCACAGCCCGGGCTGGTCCTGGAGCCTGGCTTCCTGTTCCGCCTGACGACCGTGGCCACCCTGCTGACGGGCACCATGTTCCTGATGTGGCTGGGCGAGCAGATTACCGAGCGTGGCCTGGGCAACGGTATTTCCATCATCATCTTTGCCGGTATCGCTGCGGGTCTGCCCAATGCCATCGGTGGCCTGCTAGAGCTGGTTCGTACCGGTGCCATGCATCCGCTGACCGCAATCGTGATTTCGATTCTGGTGTTCTTCGTCACCGCCTTTGTGGTGTTCGTCGAGCGGGGCCAGCGCAAGATTCTGGTCAACTATGCCAAGCGCCAGGTTGGCAACAAGGTTTATGGCGGTCAGAGCTCCCATCTGCCGCTGAAGCTGAACATGGCTGGTGTCATTCCCCCCATCTTCGCTTCCTCGATCATTCTTTTCCCGGCGACCGTTGCCGGCTGGTTCGGTTCCGGCGAATCCATGCGCTGGCTGAAGGACTTCGCCGCCACCCTGTCGCCTGGCCAGCCGATCTACGTGATGCTCTACGCCGCCGCGATCGTCTTCTTCTGCTTCTTCTATACCGCCCTGGTGTTCAACTCCAAGGAAACCGCGGACAACCTGAAGAAGAGCGGGGCCTTCGTGCCCGGGATTCGTCCTGGCGAGCAGACTGCCCGCTACATTGACAAGATTCTCATGCGCCTGACCCTGGTTGGCGCCGGCTACATCACCCTAGTGTGTCTGCTGCCCGAGTTTCTGATTTTGAAGTGGAACGTGCCGTTCTATTTCGGTGGTACTTCCTTGCTGATTATCGTGGTCGTGACCATGGATTTCATGTCCCAGGTCCAGGCCTATGTAATGTCCCATCAATACGAAAGCCTGCTCAAGAAAGCTAACTTCAAGGGCGGTGGCTTCCCGGCAATGAAGTAGGCCGGCTCCAGACAGACCAGAGCTAGGATGGCGAAGGAAGATCTGATTGAAATGCAGGGGGAGGTGGTAGAAAACCTTCCCAATGCGACGTTCAGAGTGAAGCTGGAAAACGGCCACATGGTCCTCGGCTTCATATCCGGCAAGATGCGGATGCATTACATCCGTATCCTGCCAGGCGACAAGGTGACGGTGCAGTTGACGCCCTATGATTTATCCCGGGCCCGCATCGTTTTCCGCGCCAAATAAGGTTTCAAGAATCTCTACGCTAAGAAGTAATCGGGTTAATGGCTGGCTGCGCCAAGCGCCCTGAATCAAGGAGCTAAAAATGAAAGTGCTGGCATCGGTAAAAAAGATTTGCCGCAACTGCAAGATCATTCGTCGCAATGGCATTGTGCGCGTGATTTGCACTGATCCGCGCCATAAGCAGCGCCAGGGCTAATTGCAACCGGCGAAAGCTGGTGTTGCGTCGATATTCGGGTTGAATCGAAGTACGATTCATCGGTATAATTGTAGGTTTCGCTTTTCCGGGGTGACTTAATGGCCCGTATCGCTGGGGTAAATATTCCCAACCACAAACACGCTGAGATCGCGTTGACCGCGATTTTCGGCGTTGGTCGCACCCGCGCACAGAAGATCTGTGACGCAGCGGGTGTCGTTCGTTCGACCAAGGTGAAGGACCTGTCCGACGCCGAGATGGAACGCCTGCGTGATGAAGTTGGTAAGTTCACTGTCGAGGGTGACCTCCGCCGTGAAGTGACCATGAGCATCAAGCGTCTGATGGACCTTGGCTGCTATCGTGGCCTGCGTCACCGCAAGGGTCTGCCCGTGCGTGGTCAGCGTACCCGCACCAACGCGCGTACCCGCAAGGGCCCGCGCAAGGCTGTCCAAAAGGGCAAATAAGAGGATAGGAAATGGCTAAGACTGCTGCCAAAGTACGTAAAAAGGTCAAGAAGAACGTGGCCGAGGGCATTGCCCATATTCACGCCTCGTTCAACAACACCATCATCACCATCACCGACCGTCAAGGTAATGCTCTGTCTTGGGCTACCTCCGGTGGTGCTGGCTTCAAGGGCTCTCGCAAGTCCACTCCGTTTGCCGCTCAGGTGGCAGCCGAGGCTGCCGGCAAGGCTGCTCAAGAGTGTGGCGTGAAGAATCTGGAAGTGCGCATCAAGGGACCCGGCCCCGGCCGCGAATCCGCCGTGCGCGCCCTGAACGCCCTGGGTATGAAGATCACCGCAATCTCCGACGTGACGCCTGTGCCGCATAACGGCTGCCGTCCGCCGAAGAAGCGTCGCATTTAAGGAGTGACTCGTGGCTCGTAACCTCGATCCGAAATGCCGTCAGTGCCGCCGCGAAGGCGAAAAGCTCTTCCTCAAAGGCGAGAAGTGCTACACCGACAAGTGCTCTGTTGAGCGCCGTGCCTACGCCCCCGGTCAGCATGGTCAGAAGTCTGGCCAGCGCCTGTCCGACTACGGCGTGCATCTGCGTGAAAAGCAGAAGATCCGTCGCATCTACGGCGTGCTGGAAGGCCAATTCCGTAGCGTGTACAAAGAAGCCGACCGTCGTAAGGGCGTGACCGGCGAAAACCTGCTGCAGCTGCTGGAGTCCCGTCTGGATTCCGTGGCCTATCGCATGGGCTTCGGCGCTTCCCGCTCCGAATCCCGCCAGATCGTCCGTCACAACGGCGTGCTGGTGAATGGCAAGCGTGTGAACATCCCTTCCTACCAAGTTCGCCCCGGCGACGTGGTGGAGCTGACCGAGCGCTCCCGTGGTTCCCTGCGTGTGAAGGCTGCCCTGGCGGCTGCCGAATCCCGCGGCTTCCCCGAGTGGCTGGATGTGGACGCGAAGAATGGCAAGGGCACCTTCAAGGCTGCTCCGATCCGTTCCGAACTGCCTTCCACCATCAACGAAAGCCTGGTCATCGAACTTTATTCGAAGTAATGCCAGGCAGGCTGACTGAACAGGCAAAGGACAGCACATGCAAAGCACTGGACTTCTGAAACCGCGCATCATCGATGTGCAGAGCCTGTCGCCGGTACAGGCCCGGGTTGTGATGGAGCCGTTTGAACGCGGCTACGGTCACACCTTGGGCAATGCCCTGCGGCGTATTCTGCTTTCCTCGATGCCCGGCTACGCGCCGACCGACGTGAGCATCGACGGCGTCCTGCACGAGTACTCGACCATCGATGGCGTGCAGGAAGATGTCGTTGATATCCTTCTGAATCTGAAGGGTATCGTTTTCAAGCTCCACGGTCGCGACGAAGTCGTGCTGAAGCTCAGTAAGGACGGCGAGGGCATTGTCCGCGCCTCCGATATTGAGACCACCCACGACGTCGAGATCATCAACCCCGATCACGTGATCGCCCACATCTCCTCCGGCGGCAAGCTGTCCATGGAGATCAAGGTGGAAAAGGGCCGCGGCTATGTCCCCGGTACCATGCGCAATCTGGGTGATACCAAGAATATCGGCCAACTGGTGCTGGATGCTTCTTTCAGCCCGGTCCGTCGTGTCAGCTATCTGGTTGAGAGCGCTCGCGTCGAGCAGCGTACCGACCTGGACAAGCTGGTCATGGACATCGAGACCAACGGTGTTATCGAGCCCGAGGAAGCGATCCGCACTGCGGCCCGCATCCTGATGGAGCAACTGTCTGTGTTCGCCGACCTGGAAGGCACTGCCCCCATGGTCGAGGCCCAGAAGCCGGTGCAGGTGGATCCGATCCTGCTGCGCCCGGTGGATGACCTGGAACTGACGGTGCGCTCCGCCAACTGCCTCAAGGCCGAGAACATCTATTACATCGGTGATCTGATTCAGCGGACCGAGAACGAGCTGCTGAAGACCCCGAACCTGGGTCGCAAGTCGCTGAATGAAATCAAGGAAGTGTTGGCCGCCCGCGGCCTGACTCTGGGCATGAAGCTGGAAAACTGGCCGCCCGCGGGTCTGGAAAAAGTCTAACGCGGCCCGAACGAGAGAGGATTAGAAAATGCGTCACCGTAACGGTCTTCGCAAGCTGAACCGGACCAGCGCCCACCGTCTGGCCATGCTGCGCAACATGAGCAATTCCCTGCTCAAGCACGAAGTGATCAAGACCACCCTGCCCAAGGCCAAGGAGCTGCGCCGCGTGGTGGAACCGATCATCACCCTGGGCAAGAAGCCCAGCCTGGCTAACCGCCGTCTGGCCTTCGACCGCCTGCGCGACCGCGACATGGTCGTCAAGGTCTTCGACGTGCTGGGTCCCCGGTTTGCCACCCGCAACGGCGGCTACCTGCGCATCCTGAAGTGCGGCTTC
The DNA here is from genome assembly GCF_004217225.1 of Azospira oryzae. Classification (GTDB taxonomy): domain Bacteria; phylum Pseudomonadota; class Gammaproteobacteria; order Burkholderiales; family Rhodocyclaceae; genus Azospira; species Azospira oryzae. The sequence continues at coordinate 1,965,929 of NZ_SHKM01000001.1, read as the reverse complement.
CGTCAGGGCGACAACGCCCCGATGGCTCTGGTCGAACTGCTGGATCGCCCGGAAGGCGAAGCTGTGGAAGTTGCCGAGGAAGCAGCAGCCTAAGGCTGAAGTCTCCCCAGAAAAAGCCAGGCGCTTGCCTGGCTTTTTTTTCGTCCTGCGTTTGCCGCAGGGCCGACACTTTTGCCTCCGTGTTGCGTCAGCAATCCAGGAGCAAAACGGAAATGTCGTCCTGGGCAGGGCTGCCGGCCAGGTGTTCGGCCAATGCCTGTTGCAGGGCGGTTAGCCGTTGTTCGGGGGGCACGCCCCGCAGGATTTCGCGCAAGCCGGCGTGGCCAAGTTGGGCACCGTTCTTCCCCTCCGCTTCCTTAAAGCCGTCGGAATAGAGCATCAGCTGATGCCCTGGTGTGCACGGGAAGGTGTCAATGCTTGCCTCAAATTCATCTGTGCCGAGGATGCCGAATGGCAGGTGGCGGGAGGCGAAGGTCCGGACGACTTCCCCGTCGCCGTCCAACAACAACGATTCCGGCATGCCTCCACACCAGGCCTGGCCGGTGCCGGTAGCCGGATCAAGGAGAACAACATTGGCCGCCACAAAGTGGCCGGTGGGCAGGGATGCCTTCAGGTGCCGGTTCATCTCCCCCACCATGCTTTCCAGGGGCAGCCCCCGATTCGCCATGCCATAGAAGACGGTGAGGAGGGGCAGGGTGCTGATGGCCGCAGTCAGGCCATGGCCCGTCGCATCTGCCAGCAGGGCTACCAGAGAACCATCCGGGGTGCGGGTGGCGGCAACCACGTCGCCGCTGAAGTTCTTGGCGGCGCTGAGCCAGTAGCGAACATGGCTATCCTGCAGTCCCGGGCGCAGCATCTGCTTGTCCAGCAGGCGGGCGGCCAACTGGTTTTCCTCTTCTGCATGATCGTAGTACTGCTGCAGGGCCGCCGCATTCTCCATCAGCTTCATTTCGGCATTCTTGCGTTCGGTCACGTCCCGCAGCAGGCCGATGAAAATGCGCTGGGAACCGTCGCGGATTTCCGTGACCGCCAGCTCGGCGGGGAATACGGTGCCGTCCTTGCGCAGGGCGGGGCGTTCGCGCCCGTAGCCGAAGACATTGGGCGGGCCGCCTTCCACGTAGGCCCGCATGTAGTCGTTGTGGCGCGAGTGATAGGGCTCGGGCATCAGCACATTGACGTTCTGGCCCCGCAGTTCCTCCGGGCGCCAGCCGAGAATCCGTTCGGTGGCCTGATTGCAGGAGAGGATGCGGCCGTGGACGTCGATGGTGACGATGGCGTCGAGGACGTTGTCGGAAATGGCCTTCAACTGCCGATAGGACTCCCGCGCCTGGCGTTGCAGGTCCAGGGCCTTGTGCATGGAGCGGATGCGGGCATCGAGCAGGGCAAAATCCAAGGGCTTGGCGAGGAAGTCGTCGCCGCCGGCCTCCAGGCCCGCCACCAGATTCTCGCGCCGGTCCAGGGCCGAGAGGAAAATGATGGGCACCCAGCGATCCAGCTTTTCTGCCCGGATACGCCGTGCCACCTCCATGCCGTCGAGGACAGGCATCATGATGTCGAGCAGCAGCAGGTCGGGCTGGTGGCGGTGGAACAGATCCAGGGCCTGCTGGCCGTCCTCGGCTGCGATCACCTGGTGTCCCTGGCGTCCCAGCAGGGCCAGCAGAATCTGGCGGATGCTGGGGGAGTCGTCGGCCACCAGAATGCGCAGGGGCGGGCTCTTGCGCGTCACGGGAGCGTCTCGCCGATGGTGGCCAAGACCACGTTGCCCTTGCCCTGGTACTGCAGGTCCTGGAAGCTGCCCAGGCGGGCCATGGCAATGCCGCGACCGTTGGGGTCGAAGGCCCGGGCCGGATCGAAATCCAGGTAGCGGCTCCAGTCGAAGCCCTCGCCCTGGTCGCTGATACAGATGCGGATGGTGCTCCCGTCCCGTTCGAAAGTGACATCCACCCGCTTGCCTGCATTCTCCGGCAATTGCAGGCGGCGGCTGATTTCCTCCTGCCAGCGGTCACTGCGTTTCAGGGAGGATTTCTCCTCATAGGAAATGCCCAGGTTGCCGTGCTCGATGGCATTGACCAGCAACTCGGACAGTCCGAGGACGGCCCCTTCCGGTTCGGGACAGGCCTGGGCCAGGAAGACGGCCAGGCAGCCGACTTCGTCCAGGGTGGACAGGCTGAAACGGGCCGACTCCATCAGGCGCAGGGCATTGGTGTGCTCGCGCAGGCGCTGTTGCAGATCGCGGCGGGTGTTGCCGTCGGCGAGAGCGGCACGCACGATGGAGAGCAGGGAGTCCCTCTCATAGGGCTTGGTCAGGTAGTACAGGGCGCCGGCCAGCAGTCCTTCCCGCACCTGTTCTGGGGCGGAGGCGGCAGTCTGCATGATGACCGGAATGGGCTTCAGTTCCGGGTCGGCCTTGATGCGCTTGAGCAACTCGACGCCATCGATGCCGGGCATCATGCGGTCGAGCAGCACCAGATCCACGTCCGGATGCTGCCTCAGCATGGCCCAGGCCACCTCGCCGTTCTCCGCCATGCTCAGGCGGTAGCCCTGGCCGTCGAAATACTCGGACAGGATTTCCAGGTTGAGGGGCTCGTCGTCCACTATCAGCAGGTGATGGGTCATGCTCTATCCTCGATGGAGGGGCTGGCTTCCGGGGTCGGCAGGGTCACGGCGAGGCAGGTGCCGGGGCCGTCGTTGCCTCTGGCCACAATGGTACCGCGATGGGCCAGGGCGATTTCGCGACATATTGCCAGCCCGAGGCCGGTGCCGCCGGCGCCGGTCTTGGTTTTGCTGCTCTGGGCGAACTTGTCGAAGACCAGCTCCCGTTCGTCCACCGGAATGCCGACCCCTTCGTCGCGCACCGTCATCTCCACGGCGCTGCGATTGCCCCGGTCGCCGCTGCGGCGGCCCGAAGAGAGCGTGGTGGGGGCAAAGCCCACCTGGATGACGCCGCCCACGGGGGAGAACTTGATGGCGTTGGAGAGCAGGTTGCGGATCAGCTGGCCGAAGCGCAGGGGGTCGCAGTAAACCTCTGCCGGCCCCCGTTCGTCGAGCACCAGATGCAGGCTCTTCTCCTGCAGCAGGGACTCCATTTCGCCGGCGGCCTCCCGGATCAGGGGGCGCAGATTCACCGGCCTCGGCTCGAAAGACATCTTGCCCGCCTCCAGCTTGGACAGGTCGAGCAGGTCGTTCACCAGGGCCAGAAGCCGCTCCCCGCTTTCCCGGATGCGCTGGAAATAGTGGTTGAGCTTTTCCGCCCCCGGAATGCTGCCGGCCCGACTCAGACCCAGGCCGGCAAAGCTGAGGATGGCGTGCATCGGGGTACGCAGTTCATGGGACATGTTGGCGAGGAACTCGGACTTGGTGTGGTTGGCATACTCCGCCGCCTCCTTGGCCACCAGCAGGTCGGCGCTGCGCTCGCTGACCAGCTCCTGCAGATGGTCCCGGTGTCGGCGCAACTCGGCCTCCGCCGTCTTCAGGGCGGTAATGTCCACGGCCACGCCGAGGAAGCCGGTGACGTTGTGGGCTTCATCGTAGACGGCCGTCACCACCAGGCTCACCGTCAGGTGGCTGCCGTCCTGGCGTACATAGGTCCACTCGCGCCGCTCCGCTCCGGTGAGGCGGGCCCGGGTGACGAAGACCTCGAAGCCCTGGATCTTCCAGCCGAACTCCCGGCTCAGTTCGGCAGCTCTGGCCTCCACCTCCTCCGGCAGGTGCAGGATGGCGGGGGTGGCCTGGCCGACCATGGCCGCAGCGTTGTAGCCGAGCATCTTCTCCGCCCCCCGGTTGAAGACGGTGATCAGGCCTTCGGTGTCGGTGGTGATGATGGAGACTTCGGTGGCCGAGTCGAACACCGACTTCATGCGGGCGTTGGCCTGCAGCAGGGCCTGCTGGGTGCGGCGCACCTCGGAGACGTTGCGCACCACCATCAGGTAGCCGCCTTCGCCGATGGCCGTGATGCGGGCCTCGTACTCGCCGATCTCGCCGTCGTGGCGGGGCAGCTGGTACTCCATGATCTGCAGGCGCACACCGGCATCGATCCGGTCGCAGCACTGCTCCAGCTGCGTTACCAGGGAGGCCGGCAGGATGTCCCGGGGATGGCGACCGAGGAAGCTGTGGGGCGGCACGAACAGCTCACCTTCGTTGGGGGCGTGGTAGTGGCGGAAGCAGCGGTCCCGGTCCAGCTCGAACATGAGGTCGGGCAGGGCGGCGAAGACGCCGGTGAGGCGGCTGTTGGCCTCTGCCCATTCGTGGCTGAGGCGGCGGGCCAGCTGTTCGGCGAAGCTGCGCCGGCTGCCCAGACGCAGGGTCAGGAGGGCCAGCAGCATGCTGATGGCGGTGCCGGAAAAAAGCAGGATGCGGGAACTGGGCAGCTCGGGGCCCTGCTCCGGCGGGTCCTGGCTTTCCAGGTGCAGCTGCCAGGAACGGCCGCCGAAGTAGAAGCTGCGCTCCTCGGACAGGGGATTGCTGGGGCCGCTGCCGCTGGCACCGTAGAGGTGCTTGGTCTGGCTGCTGCCGCCACTGTCGTCGCTGATGCGGATATTGAGTTGGGCGCTGCCGCTGAGGCTGAGGCTGTCGACGAATTCATCCACCCGGAACAGGGTGAAGACATAGCCCTGCAGTGCCTGCCGCCGCTGCTCCTGGATGGTCGGCACACCGTTGGTGCTGTACAGGGGGGCGACCATGAGCAGGCTGGGGGAAGCATGTTCCGGGTCCGCCATCGGGCGGATGGGGCCGGACATGGCTACCACGCCCATGTCCCGGGCGGCCTGCAGTACCTCCCGGCGGGTCGGCTCGGAGGCCACGTCGAAGCCGAAGGCGCTGCGCAGGGGCGCCTCCGGCGCCATGAAGGCCACCGGGAAGTATTCATCCCGGGGTCCGGGGGGGCGCACCGAGAAACCGGTGACGCCTTCCCGCTCCCGCATGCGCTGGGTGAAGGCCGGCAAGTCGGCTGCCGCCACCCGGGGCAGGTAGCCCAGCACCAGCATGCCCGGCACCTTGCGCGACAGTTCCAGCTGTTCGCTGAACTGGTGCCAGGCCTGGCGGGAGGGATTGGGAGTGGCGTGGAGGAAGCCGGAGCCGCCGCGCAGCACCTGGGCGTAGTCGTTGAGCCGTTCCTCCATCGCCGCGGAGACCCGGGAGGCTTCCCGGGAGAAGGCGGCGCTGGCCTGCTGCTGTTCCATGTGGCGCAGCTGCTGCCAGCTGAACAGGGTCATGGCCATGGGCACCACCAGCACCACCAGGGCGGTGAGCCGCGGCGGCAGGGGCTGGCGCCGCAGCCGGCGGCGGGCGCGGGAGGGCAGGCTGGGGTGGGCGGATCTGGACATGGTCAGGCGGCCGCCGTCATCGCCGCCGGTGCCGGCACGGTACGGCGCATCAGGCCGGCTCCAGGCTGGGGGTGTCGTCTGCCAGGGCAGCGCCCAGTTCTTCCTGCTGCTGCAGGGCCCACATCTGGGCGTAGGCGCCGCCGGCGGCCAGCAGTTCGGCGTGGCGGCCCCGTTCGACGATGCGGCCGGCCTCCAGCACCAGGATTTCGTCCGCCTCCATCACGGTGGACAGGCGGTGGGCGATGATGAGGGTGGTGCGGCCCCGGGCCGCCAGCTCCAGCTGGGCCTGGATGGCCTTCTCGGTCTTGGAGTCCAGGGCCGAGGTGGCCTCGTCGAAAATGAGGATGGGCGGGTTCTTCAGCAGGGCCCGGGCGATGGCCACCCGCTGCTTCTCGCCGCCGGAAAGCTTGAGGCCCCGTTCGCCCACCCGGCTTTCCCACTTCTCCGGCAGGGATTCGACGAAGGCTTCCAGCTGGGCGGCCCGGGCGGCGGCAATGGCTTCCTCCCGGGTGGCGCCGGGGCGGCCGTACTGGATGTTGTAGATGAGGGTGTCGTTGAACAGCACCGTGTCCTGGGGGACGATGCCGATGGCGCTGCGCAGGCTGTCCTGGGTCATCTGGCGCAGGTCCAGGCCGTTGATGCGGATGGCGCCGCCGCTGACGTCGTAGAAGCGGTAGAGCAGGCGCGACAGGGTGGACTTGCCTGCGCCGGAGTGGCCCACCACCGCCAGGGTGTGGCCCGAGGGAATGGTGAAAGAGAGGTCGTGCAGGATCGGGCGGGCCGCATCGTAGGCGAAATCCACCGCCTCGAAGCGCACCTCCGCCGGGCCCGGGGGCAGGGCGATGGCATCCGGCGCGTCGGCTACTTCCCGGTTTTCGCCCAGCAGCTTGAACATGCGCTCGATGTCGGTGAGGGCCTGGCGGATTTCCCGGTACACCACGCCGAGGAAGTTGAGGGGCATGTACAGCTGGATGAGGAAGGCATTGACCAGCACCAAGTCGCCGATGGTCATGGTGCCGGCCACCACGCCGGCGGTGGCGCGCCACATCATCAGGGTGACGCCGGCGGCGATGATGGCCTGCTGCCCCAGATTGAGGAAGGAGAGGGTGACCTGGCTGCGGGTGGCGGCATCCTCCCACTGCTGCATCTGGCTGTCGTAGCGCCTGGCCTCGTAATCCTCGTTGTTGAAGTACTTCACCGTCTCGTAGTTGAGCAGGCTGTCGATGGCCCGGGAGTTGGCAGCCGAGTCCATTTCATTGACGGCGCGGCGGATGCCGATGCGCCAGTTGCTCACCTGCACGGTGAAGACGATGTAGGCCACCAGGGAGGCGGCGGTGATGGCGGCGAAGACCCAGTCGTAGTGGGTCAGCAGGATGCCCAGCACCAGGCCCAGCTCCACCAGGGTGGGCAGGATGGAATAGAGGGTGTAGCTGATCAGGCTGGAGATGGAGCGGGAGCCCCGTTCGATGTCCCGGGAGACGCCGCCGGTCTGGCGGTCCAGGTGGAAACGCAGGGACAGGGAGTGCAGGTGGCGGAACACCTCCAGGGCGATGCGCCGCACCGCCCGCTGGGTGACCCGGGCGAAGAGCATTTCCCGCAGCTCGGTGAACAGGGCGGTGCCGAAGCGCAGGCCGCCGTAGAGCAGGAGCAGCAGCACCGGCAGGGCCAGGGCCGTCTCCTGGGGCGACAGGCTGTCGATCATCTGCTTGAACACCAGGGGCACGGCGACGCTGGCCAGCTTGGCGCTGACCAGGGCGATCAGGGCGGCGGAAACTCGCCACTTGTACTGCCACAGGTAGGGAAACAGGGTGCGGATGGTGGGCCAGGCATGGACTTCGCCGGCGGGGCGGGGCAGGTGGGCAGAGGATGAGCGGCGCATGGCCCAATTCTAGCAGGGGGCCGCCGCCGGGCCCCGGCACTTGTGCGGGATTTCCTGATAGCGGGACGGGCAGGGGTGTGGTAACGCAATGGCGCCGGCCCGGGAGGCAGAAGGGGCGGGCCTGCTGGTCTGCCGTGCCTGGAAAGTGGCGTCCCTATTGGCTTTCGGGCCGGTGCCGGTGGCCGTGTAAAGACGCCTTGAAAAAACTTTACCGAATCTATTGCACTTCATTTTTTTTAAACATATGATTCAAACACTCGTTTGAATTTAGCTCGCCCCAACATGACCCAAGCTGCCCAGTCCCTGCCGCCCGCCGATGCCAAGAACAGCGCCGATACCCGGGAGCGCATTCTTGACGCCGCCGAACACCTGTTCACCGAGAACGGGTTCGAAGGGACCTCCATGCGCATGATCACCGGCGCCGCCGGGGTCAATCTGGCCGCGGTGAATTACCACTTCGGCTCCAAGGAACAGCTGATCCAGGAAGTGTTCCGCCGCCGTCTCACCTGGCTCAACCAGGAGCGCCTGCGCATCCTCGACGAGCTGGAGGCCGAAGCCGCCGGCAAGCCCCTCAAGCCGTCTCTGATCGTCGATGCCTTCTTCGGCACCCTGATCCGCATGGCCGAGCACGAGGCCCTGGGCGGGCGCACCTTCCTGCGCCTGATCGGCCGCACCATGACCGAACCCTCCGGTTTCATCCGCGCCTTCTTCGCCGAGGAATACGCCGGGGTGGTGGACCGTTACAAGCAGGCCCTGTTCAAGGCCCTGCCGGATGTGCCCAAGGCGGAAATCGTCTGGCGCTTCCATTTCATGCTCGGCGCCACGTCCTACGCCATCGCCGGTACGGACGCCCTGCGCATCGTCACCGACTGGGGCATCGAGCCCCAGGAGGCGGACGAGGGGCTGGACAAGCTGCTGCCTCGGCTCATGTCCTTCCTCCTCGGCGGCCTGCGTGCCCAGTTGCCCCAGTTCGAAAGCTGAAGTTGCAAACCTTGTAGTAACCACGGAATAACAACTCGAAGAGCCGACACAGATTGGCCGCGAGACCATAAAAGGAGACAGCATCCATGAGCATCATCCCTCTGTTGAGTGTGGCAACACTCTTGACGTTAGCCGTGCTGATCAGTGTCCGTCCTCTGCGTCGGGCCCTGATCAGCCGGCCTCTTTTCTCCATTTACAAGCGCATCCTGCCCCAGATGTCCGACACGGAGCGGGAGGCGCTGGAAGCCGGCAGCGTCTGGTGGGAGGGCGAGCTGTTCCGCGGCAAGCCTGACTGGCAGAAGCTGATGGCCTATCCCCAGCCCAAGCTGACGGCCGAAGAACAGGCCTTCATGGACAACGAGGTCGATCAGGCCTGCGCCATGACCGACGACTGGAAGGTCTCCCACGAGCTGTATGACCTGCCGCCCGATGTGTGGCAGTACATCAAGGACAAGGGCTTCCTCGGCATGATCATCCCGAAGAAGTACGGCGGCCTGGAATTCTCCGCCTACGCCCATTCCCAGGTGGTGACCAAGCTGTCCACCCGTTCCTCCGCCCTGGCCGTGTCCGTCATGGTGCCCAACTCCCTCGGCCCGGCCGAGCTGTTGCTGCACTACGGCACCGACGAGCAGAAGAACCACTACCTGCCCCGCCTGGCCAAGGGCATCGACGTGCCCGCCTTCGCCCTCACCAGCCCCTGGGCCGGTTCCGATGCGGCCTCCATCCCCGACTACGGCGTGGTCTGCAAGGGCATGTGGCAGGGCCAGGAAGTGCTGGGTATGAAGGTCACCTGGGACAAGCGCTACATCACCCTGGGCCCGGTGTGCACCGTGCTCGGCCTGGCCTTCCGTCTCTACGATCCCCAGGGCCTGCTGGGCGACAAGAAGGATATCGGCATCACCTGCGCCCTGGTCCCCAACGACCACCCCGGCGTGGAAATCGGCACCCGCCACTTCCCCCTGAACGCCGCCTTCCACAACGGTCCGACCCGGGGCAAGGAAGTGTTCATGCCCCTGGAGTTCATCATCGGCGGTCCCAAGATGGCCGGCCAGGGCTGGCGCATGCTGATGGAGTGTCTGGCTGCCGGCCGCTCCATCTCCCTGCCTTCCTCCAACACCGGCATGGCCAAGCTCACCGCCCGTGCCGTCGGCGCCTACGCCCGGGTCCGCAGCCAGTTCAAGATGGCCGTGGGCAAGTTCGAAGGCGTGGAAGAGGCCCTTACCCGCATCGGCGCCTACACCTACATGATGGACGCCGCCCGGGTCATGACCGCCGGCGCCGTCGATCTGGGCGAGAAGCCCTCCGTGGTCTCCGCCATCGCCAAGTACCACGTCACCGAACGGGCCCGCAAGGTGGTCAATGACGGCATGGACGTGATCGGCGGCAAGGGCATCTGCCTCGGCCCCTCCAACTTCCTCGGCCGTGCCTACCAGCAGATTCCCATCGGCATCACCGTGGAAGGCGCCAACATCCTCACCCGCAGCCTGATCATCTTCGGCCAGGGCGCCATCCGCTGCCATCCCTTCGTGCTGGCCGAAATGCAGGCCGCCCAGAAGAACGACCTGGTCGGCTTCGACAAGGCACTGTTCGGCCACATGGGCTTCTCCATCGGCAACGGCGTGCGCGCCCTGCTGCTGGGCCTGACAGGTGCCCGCTTCGCCGGCGTCGGTGCCGACGTGGCGCCGGAGACCCGCCGCTACTACCAGCAGCTGACCCGCTTCTCCTCTGCCTTCGCCTTCCTTTCCGACGTCTCCATGCTAGTCCTGGGCGGCGGTCTGAAGCGCAAGGAAAAAATCTCCGCCCGTCTCGGCGACATCCTGGCCCAGATGTACCTGATCTCCGCCACCTTGAAGCGCTACGAGGCGGAAGGCCGGCAGCAGGCCGATGCGGCCCTCATGCACTGGTCGGTGCTGGATTCCCTGGTGCAGGCCCAGGAAGCCTTTGACGGCGTCCTCGCCAACTACCCGAGCCCGCTGGTGGGCTGGTTCCTGAAGAAGGTCATCTTCCCCTTCGGCCGTCCCCATGTGGTGCCGTCCGACGACATCGGCCATCAGGTGGCCAAGGCCCTGATCTCCCCCAGCGCCACCCGGGAGCGCCTCACCGCCGGCTGCTTCGTCGCCAAGACGGAAGCGGATGCCGTGGGCGCCATCGAGCTGGCCCTGACCGCCACCCTGGAAGCCGAGCCCATCGAGGCCAAGATCCGGGAAGCGGAAAAGAGTGGCAAGTTCGACGGCAACCCCCTCGCCAACGTGCGCGATGTGGCCCTGGCCGCCTACGAGGCCGGCGTCCTGTCTGCCGCCGAGTACGCAGTGATCAAGCGGCGCAACGAACTGCGGGACATCGTCATCCGTGTGGACGACTTTGCCCCCGACTTCGGTGTGGCCACGGCCCTCAACAAGCCGGAAGTGCGCAAGGCGGCCTGAACGCCCTGCCAGCAGGACCCACGATCCCGGGGCGCCCCTTGTGGGTGATCCCGGGACGATTACAAGCAGAAACGTAAAAGACAAAACCAAAGGAGAGAGACATGGCCCAGCAGCAAGCATTTGAGCCGGTCTACGTGGTGGATGGGGCACGCACCCCGTTCCTCAAGGCGAAGAACGGGCCCGGCCCGTTCTCGGCCGCCGATCTTGCCGTGCAGGCCGGGCGGGCCCTTCTGGCCCGCCAGCCCTTCGCCCCGGAGGATCTGGACGAGGTGGTGCTGGGCTGTGCCAGCCCCAGCCCGGACGAGGTGAATATCGGCCGGGTAGCGGCCCTGCGCCTGGGCTGCGGCAACAAGGTGACGGGCTGGACGGTGATGCGCAACTGCGCCTCCGGCATGCAGGCCCTGGATTCGGCCATGGCCAACATCCAGTCCGGTCGTTCCGAACTGGTCCTGGCCGGCGGCGTGGACGCCCTGTCCCGGGCGCCCCTGCTCTACAACGACGCCATGGTGCTGTGGTTCGCCGGCATGATGCAGATGAAGACCCTGGGCCAGAAGGCCGGGCACTTCCTCAAGCTGCGCCCGAGCGTGCTGCTCAATCCGGTGATCGGCCTGATGAAGGGCCTGACCGATCCGGTGGTGGGCCTCTTGATGGGACAGACGGCGGAAAACCTGGCCTGGCGCTTCGGCATCAGCCGGGAAGAGATGGATGCCTTTTCCGTGCGCTCCCACCAGCGGGTCATGGCCGGCCGGGCCAAGCAGGCCTTCGGCGAGATCGTGCCCCTGGTCGGCAACGACGGCACCGTCTATGCCGAGGACGATGGCGTGCGGGCCGATGCCAGCATGGACGGGATGAAGAAGCTCAAGCCCTTTTTCGACAAGAAGTACGGCCGGGTCACTCCGGCCAACAGTTCCCAGATCACCGATGGCGGCGCCTGGCTGCTGCTGGCTTCCGAAAGCGCCGTCAAGCGCTGGAAGCTCGAGCCCCTGGGCCGCATCGTGGACGCCCAGTGGGCCGGCCTCGATCCTTCCCAGATGGGCCTGGGCCCGGTACATGCGGTGACTCCCATCCTGCAGCGCCACGGCCTGGGCCTCAACGATGTGGACCTGATGGAAATCAACGAGGCCTTCGCTGCCCAGGTGCTGGGCTGCCTCAAGGCCTGGGAAGACGATGCCTACTGCCGCGAGGAACTGGGCCTGCCCGGTGCCCTGGGCAGCCTGGACCAGGACAAGCTCAACGTGGATGGCGGCGCCGTGGCCCAGGGCCATCCGGTGGGCGCCTCCGGCGCCCGCATCGTGCTGCACCTGCTGCATGCCCTGAAAGCCCGGGGCGGCAAGCGGGGCGTCGCCAGCATCTGCATCGGCGGCGGCCAGGGCGGTGCCATGCTGGTGGAAACCTGCTGAGGCCGCCATGCGCATCGGCATCATTGTCGATTCCTGCTGCGACCTGCCCCGGCAGTTCCTCGACGAGCACGAGATCGTGGTCCTGCCCATCTCCCTGCGCATCGGCGGCGCGGTGATCCAGGACCGGCGCGACCCGGACGAGACCCATCGCTTCTACGCCACCCATGTGGACCGGCGCAGCGAGGATTTTGCCGAGTCCTTCCCCTACAGCCCGGCCCAGATCGAGCAGGTGTTCCTGGACAAGATGGTGATCGACTACGACTACGTCTTCGTCCTCACCATCACCAGCGAGCGCAGCCCCATCTACGACCATGCCATGCAGGCCTCGCGCACCGTCCTCACCAAGTACAAGGACCCGCGCCGGGAAATCGGCAAGCCGGGCCGCTTCGGCCTGTGCGTGCTCTCCAGCCGCAACCTGTTCACCGGCCAGGCCGTGCTGGCGGCGGAAGCGGTGCGCCTGATCCGTCTCGGCGGCACGCCCAGCGAGATCGGCACCCGCCTGCGCCAGCTGGTGGACCACATCCACACCTACCTGGTGCCGGCGGACCTCTTCCACATCTACAAGCGGGCCGCCAAGAAGGGCGACAGCAGCATCAACTGGGGCACCTACAAGCTCGGCCAGATGCTGGACATGAAGCCCATCCTGCACTGCAACCGGGACGTCACCCGCTCCATCGCCAAGGTGCGCGGCTTCGAGGCCGGCGTGCAGCGCCTCTTCGCCAACGCGGCGCGGCAGGTGCGGGCCGGCCTGGAGTCGCCCCACGTCTGCATCAGCTACGGCGGCGATCCGGCCACCGTGCCCGGCCTGCCCGGCTATGCCGACCTGGCGGCGGCGGTGCAGGAGAAGGGCGCCGAGATCCTGATTTCCATGATGAGCAACACCGCCGCGGTCAACGTGGGCACGGGGGCGGTGTCCCTGGCCTTTGCCGCCGGTAGCCATACCTTTCACTGAAGGTAGACCATGAACATGCATACCCAAACCTCCCTGACCCAACAGCACTGGCACCTCACCCGGGAGGCCGGCGGCCTCGCCTGGCTGTCCCTGGACAAGGCCGGGGAGAGTGCCAATTCCCTGTCCAAGGCCGTCATGGCCGAACTCTCCGGCGTGCTGGACGAGCTCGACCGCCAGCCGCCCAAGGCCCTCATCATCCGCTCCGCCAAGAGCGCCGGCTTCATTGCCGGGGCCGACATTTCCGAATTCGACCAGCTGGATTCGCCGGAGGCCGCCAAGGCCATGGTGGCCCGGGGCTGGGAGCTGTTCAACCGCCTCGCCGCCGTACCCTATCCGACCCTGGCCCTGGTGCGGGGCCACTGCCTGGGCGGCGGCCTGGAACTGGCCCTGGCCTGCCGTACCCTGCTGGTGGTGGACGAGCCGGGCACCAAGCTGGGCCTGCCCGAAGTCATGCTCGGCATCTTCCCCGGCTGGGGCGGCATGCTGCGCCTGCCCCGGCGGGTCGGTCCCGCCGTGGCCCTGGACCTGATGCTGGCCGGCAAGACCGTGGATGCGAAAAAGGCCAAGCGCCTGGGCCTGGCCGACGAGTGCGTGCCGCCCCGGGTGATGGAATCCGCTGCCCGCCAGCTGGCCCTCAACCCGCCGTCCCGCAAGCCCCTGCCGCTGCTGCAGCGCCTCTTCCTGGGCCCCCTGCGCGGCGTGGTGGCGGGCCAGGCGCGCAAGCAGGTGGCCAAGCGGGCCCGTCCCGAGCACTATCCAGCGCCCTACGCCATCATCGACCTGTGGGCCAAGTACGACGGCAACGCCCTGGCGGCGCCCGAGATCACCGATCGCATCGTCCGTTCCGCCACCGCCCGCAACCTGGTGCGGGTATTCCACCTGCAGGAGCGGCTGAAGGCTTTCGGCAAGGATTCCGCTTTCGTCGCCAAGCGGGTGCACGTGGTGGGGGCCGGCGTCATGGGGGGAGACATCGCCGCCTGGTGCGCCGGCCGCGGTCTCACCGTGACCCTGCAGGACCAGAACGTGGAGCGCATCGCTCCTGCCATCAAGCGGGCCCACGCCGGCTTTGCCCGGCGCATCAGGGACAAGCTGCAGCTGCGCGCCGTCATGGACCGGCTCATCCCCGATCCGGAAGGCCACGGCGCCGCCCATGCCGACGTGGTCATCGAGGCCATCTTCGAGAACCTGGAAGCCAAGCACAGCCTGCTCAAGGGCCTGGAGGCCCGGATGAAGCCCGATGCCGTGCTGGCCACCAACACCTCCAGCCTGAAGCTGGAGGACATCCGTACCGTCCTGCAGCGGCCGGAACGCCTGGTGGGCATCCACTTCTTCAACCCGGTGGCGAAGATGCCCCTGGTGGAGGTGGTGACGGCCGAGGGCGGCGATGCGGAAGTGACGCGCCAGGCCTGCGCCTTCGTGCGCGGCATCGACAAGCTGCCCCTGCCGGTTAAGAGCGCCCCCGGCTTCCTGGTCAATGCCGTGCTCGGCCCCTACCTGCTGGAAGCCATGCGCTGCGTGGACGAGGGCATCGCCCCGGAGACGGTGGATGAAGCGGCCCTGGCCTTCGGCATGCCCATGGGGCCCATCGAACTGGCCGACACCGTCGGCCTGGACATTGCCATGGCGGCCGGCAAGGCCCTGGCCGGCAACGGTACGGAGCCGCCCAAGTGCCTGGTGCAACGCTTCGAGCGCGGCGATCTGGGGCGCAAGAGCGGCAAGGGTTTCTACGCCTATCCGGCCGGCAAGATCCAGAAGGGGGCGGCGGGCGCAGTGCCGGCCGGTCTGGCCGAACGGCTGGTGCAGCCCCTGCTGCAGCGGACGCAACAATTGGTCGATGCAGGTGTCGTAGCGGATGCCGAGCTGGCGGACGCCGGCGTAATATTCGGCACCGGTTTCGCCCCCTTCACGGGCGGACCGCTCAACTACGCTAGGAGCCGACATGCCTGAAATCCCCGTCCAACTGCCCGAAAAGCAACCCACCCTGCGCCTGATGACCATGCCGTCGGACATGAATCCGAACGGCGACATCTTCGGCGGCTGGGTCATGTCCCAGGTGGACATTGCCGGCGGCGTCGCCGCCATGCGTCGGGCCCGCGGACGGGTGACCACGGTCGCCGTCAATGCCTTCCAGTTCAAGCAGCCCATTTCCATCGGCGATGTCGTCAGCTTCTACACCGACATCGTCAAGGTCGGCCGCACTTCCATCACCCTCAGTGTGGAGGTCTATGCCGAGCGCAATTATTTCAAGCCCATCACCGTCAAGGTGACGGAGGCCACCCTGACCTACGTGGCCATCGACGTCAGCGGCAACAAGCGGGAAGTGCCGCCCGAGGGCTGAGAGCAGGTGTTTTACCCGGGAGGTTCGCCTCCCAAACCACAATCATAAATAGGAGACAAAACGATGTTGAAGACTTCCATGAAGTTGTTGCCGTTGTTGGTCCTGGGGGCAGTTTCCGGTACCGCTTCCGCTGCCGGCTTCCAGTTGCTGGAACAGAACGCCACCGGCCTCGGCAATGCCTACGCCGGTTCTGCCGCCGTGTCCGAGAACGCCTCCGGCCAGTATTTCAATGCCGCCAACCTGGCGGATCTGGAGGGGCGCCAGTTTTCCACCGGTGTGAACTATATCGAGCTGGATTCGACTTTTAACAATTCGGCTTCCACCAACCCCTTGGGTCGAAATAATCTGGCCAAGAGCGGTGTGGATGGCGGCGACGCCGCCTTTGTTCCCAACTTCTACCTGGCCTTGCCCCTGAGCAAGGACCTGACCTTCGGCTTCGGGCTGAATGCTCCCTTCGGCATGCGTACGGCCTGGAGCAAGAACTGGATCGGCCAGTACTACGCCACCATCACCGACGTGAAGGCGATGAACTTCAACGCCAACCTGGCCTACAAGGTGAATGAGCAGCTCTCCATCGGCGGCGGTATCAACTATCAGAAGTTCGATGCCCAGATCGAGACCGCCCTTAACGGCCGTCCTCTCGGCGCCCCCATTCCCGACGGTCTGTTGTCCGTGGCCGGCGATAGCTGGGCCTGGGGCTACAACCTGGGGCTGACCTTCAAACCTTCCGCCGCGACCAAGATTGGCGTCTCCTACCGCTCCGCCGTCAAGCATGAGCTGGAAGGCAAGTACAGCGTTTCCGGTTTCACTGCTGGTACGGTGGCGATTGGTGCCGGCGTCTATGGTCTGAATTCCACCTCCGGCAATGCCAAGGTGAATGTCAAACTGCCCGACACCTTCATCATCAGTGCCACCCACCAGTTGAACAACAAGTGGGAGCTGCTGGGCGACATCAGCCGCACCAGCTGGTCCGATGTGCCGGAACTGCGCGTCCAGTTCTCCGACGGTTCCGCCGACAAGGTCAGCAAGTATGACTGGCGCGATACCTGGCGTGTTGCCGTGGGCGCCAACTTCCAGGCCACCGATGCCTGGAAGCTGCGTCTGGGCCTGGCTTTCGACCAGTCTCCGGTGAAGGAAGGCCTGCGCACCCCGCGCCTGCCCGACCAGGATCGGGTGTGGTACACCATTGGTGCCCAGTACAAGCTGAACAAGGGCAGCAATCTTGATGTCGGCTATGCCTACGTCAAGGCCAAGAGTGCCCATGGCGACGAAACCAGTGCAAACCCCGCCGTTACCGGCCGTCTGGTCGGCGACTATGACAGCTCCGTGCAGGTGCTGGGTGTCCAGTACTCCATGAACTTCTGAGCGGCCTCGTCTCCCCGTGAAAACGCCCCGGCTTGCCGGGGCGTTTTTCTTTTGCGGCATAGCGATGCATGCCTCTTGACGGAAGAGTGTCAAAGCCTATAATTCAAACGTTCGTTTGAATTATAGGCGAGGCCGATGCCGATTTTTCCCGTTCCCCTGTCAGCGCCGCAGCCGGTAGGCGCCCGGCGTGCTGCCCGTCCATTTGCGGAAGGCGCGGTGGAAGGTGGTCGGGTCGTCGAAGCCTACGGCGGTGCCGATCACGGCGATGGGCATGTCGGTCTGGGTCAGGCGCTGGATGGCCACGTCCCGGCGCAGTTCATCCTTGATGGCCTGGAAGGTGGTGCCTTCCGTCGCCAGGTGGCGGGTCAGGCTGCGCACCGACGTGTGCAGGCTGCGCGCCACCGTTTCGATGGAAAGGGAGCGTTCCAGTTGTTTTTCCAGGGTCTCCCGCACCTTCTGGCTGACCAGGCGCTCGGCAAAGGAAACGAAGAGCCAGCCGCCCGGGGCCTTGCTGAGGAAGGTGCCGAGGGAGTTCTTGTCCTGCCGGATCGGTGTGGCCAGGGCGCTGGCCTCGAAGTACAGGGCCGACTGCCCCTGGTCGAAATGCACCGGCCCCGGATAGAGAAAAACGTACTCCGAGGCATGGCGTGGTCGCGGATAGGCGCAGTCCACCCGGGCCAGGGTCATCTTGTGGCCGGTCAGCCAGGAGGCGACGCCGTGGATCAGCTTGAGCATGATCTCCTGGCCGAAGGTGTTTGCGGGCGCCGCCGGAGTCTGGGGGATGAGGGCGATGCGCACCAGGCCGCCCTGGCGCGAGAGGTCGATGGCGAAGTCGTCCAGCAGCAGATGGAAGAAGCGGGTGAAGCGGAACAGGGCAGTCTGCAGGTTGGCCGATTCGAGCAGGCTCAGGCAGAGGAACTTGAAGGCGCCGGCCCGCACCGGGCGGGAGAACATGCCGGGCAGTTCGTCGTCCAGCTCCCGCGCCAGCAGGCGGTAGAGGGTGGCGAACTGCTCCGTGGTGACGCGGGCGGTATCGGCTGTCAGCAAGGCCGGCGCGATGCCGGCCTGTTGCACCAGGGCCGTACGTCGAGGGGGCTCGATGGCAGTGCCGGCCAGCAGGTGGTGCACGAAGCTGATGGGGACGGTGCTCGATGACGGGGCGGCCATGGCCTGGGATTTCTTGTGCGCTGCGGCATGAGGAATGGCCGATTATGCAAGTAAATAGGCGCAACCGGCAATCCGGCGGAGCGGCGATTGTTCGTAGAATCGTCGCGGAAACAAAGACTCTGTCTTGTTTCAAGGAGTCCGCTGGGCATCGGGTCGTACCTGCCGGAAAGACACTCTTTCGGCGCGATAGGTCTATTGCCAGGGTCGCAGGCGCGGCCGCCGGCGGGCGATAAGCCAGAACAACGCCGGGAGACTTCCGCCATGTCCATGCAACCCATCCAGGTCACACCCTCCGCCTACACCTATCCCCTGCTGATCAAGCAGCTGCTGCATACTCCCCTGGCGACGGCGCCGCAGCAGGAAATCGTCTATGGGGACAAGGTGCGCCACACCTACCGGGCCCTGGCCCTGCGCATCAACCGCCAGGGCCATGCCCTGAGCCGCCTGGGGGTCCAGGGCGGCGACACGGTGGCGGTCATGGATTGGGACAGTCACCGCTACCTGGAGTGCTTCTTCGGCGTGCCCATGCTGGGCGCCGTGCTGCAGACCGTGAATGTGCGCCTGTCGCCGGACCAGATCCTGTACACCCTGAACCATGCCCAGGCCAGCGTGCTGCTGGTGAACCGGGAATTCCTGCCGGTGCTGGCGCAAATCCGCGGCGAGCTGGCCACGGTGAAACGCTTCGTTCTGCTGGACGACGAAGGCGGCGACCTGCCGGAAGGCTTTGCCGGCGAGTACGAAGCCCTGCTGGCCGACTGCCCGGACCACTACGACTTTCCCGATTTCGACGAAAACACCCGGGCCACCACCTTCTACACCACCGGCACCACCGGCCTGCCCAAGGGCGTCTATTTCAGCCACCGCCAGCTGGTGCTGCACACCCTGGCCGTCTGCTCTGCCCTGGCCCTGGCGCCGCAACAGGGGGGATTCCACCGGGACGACATTTACATGCCCCTGACCCCCATGTTCCATGTGCACGCCTGGGGCATGCCCTACATCGCCACCCTGGCGGGGGTGAAGCAGGTCTATCCGGGGCGCTACCAGCCCGAAGCCATCCTCAAGCTGATCGAGAAGGAGCAGGTCACCTTCTCCCACTGCGTCCCCACCATCCTGCACATGCTGCTGCTGACGCCCTATGGCAAGCAGGTGGACCTTTCCCGGTGGAAGGTCATCATCGGCGGCTCTGCCCTCACCACGGGTCTGGCCAAGGCGGCCCTGGAGCGGGGCATCGATGTGTTCACCGGCTACGGCATGTCCGAGACCTGTCCCATCCTGACCCTGGCCCAGATGGAAGATCCGGCGCTGCTGGCCGATGCCGATGCCAACGTGGCGGTACGGGTCAAGACCGGCCGGCCCGTGCCCCTGGTGGCCCTGCGCACCGTGGACGCCCAGATGGGTGACTGCCCACGGGACGGCAAGAGCGCCGGCGAGGTGGTGGTGCGCGCCCCCTGGCTGACCCAGGGCTATCTCTATAACCCGGAGGCCTCGGAGCATCTGTGGGATGGCGGCTGGCTGCACACCCAGGACATCGGCCACATCGACCCCCAGGGCTACCTGCAGGTCACCGACCGCATCAAGGACGTGATCAAGACCGGTGGCGAGTGGGTCTCCTCCCTCGAACTGGAGGACCTCATCGGCCGCCACCCGGGGGTCAGCGAAGTGGCCGTCATCGGCGTGCCCGACGAGAAGTGGGGCGAACGCCCCCTGGCCCTGGTGGTGCTCAAGCCCGAATTCGCCGACCAGGTGTCGGCCGCAGATATCCAAGCCCATGTGAAGGTCTTTGCCGACCAGGGCCATATTTCCAAGTACGGTGTACCGGAAAACGTCAGATTCCTCGAGAGTCTGGCTCGAACCAGCGTTGGCAAGCTGAACAAGCGCGCCATGCGGGAACAACTAGTGAAGTGAAGGAGACAAGAAGACCATGAGTGAGAACAGCAAACTGATCGTCCGCCGGGCTGCCGTGCTCGGCGCCGGCGTGATGGGGGCCCAGATCGCCGCCCATCTCGCCAACGCCGATGTGCCGGTGGTGCTTTTCGACCTGGCGGCCAAGGAGGGCGACCCCAACGGCATCGTCAAGAAGGCCCTGGACGGCTTGAAGAAGCTGGACCCGGCCCCCCTGGCGAGCAAGGAGCGCCTGGCCCACATCGATGCCGCGAACTACGAGCAGCACCTGGCCCTGCTGGGCGAGTGCGACCTGGTGATCGAGGCCATCGCCGAGAAGATGGAGTGGAAGGAGGACCTCTACCGCAAGATCGCGCCCCACCTGAAGGCCGGCGCCATCGTCGCCTCCAACACCTCGGGCCTGTCCATCAACAAGCTGTCCTCCACCGTGCCGGCGGAGAAGCGGGCCAACTTCTGCGGCATCCACTTCTTCAATCCGCCGCGCTACATGCCCCTGGTGGAAATCATCGCCACCACCGACTCCGATCCGGCCATGCTGGACCGCCTGGAAACCTGGCTGGTCTCCCGCCTCGGCAAGAGCGTGGTGCGGGCCAAGGACACCCCCAACTTCGTCGCCAACCGGGTCGGCGTCTTCTCCATCCTGGCGGTGATGCACCACACCCAGCGCCTGGAGATGGGCTTCGACGAGGTGGATGCCCTGACCGGCCCCAAGATCGGCCGTCCCAAGAGCGCCACCTACCGCACCGCCGACGTGGTGGGCCTGGACACCCTGGCCCACGTGGTCAAGACCATGCAGGACACCCTGCCCGGCGACCCCTGGCACAGCCACTTCCAGGCCCCGGCCTGGCTGGCCGCCCTGATCGAGAAGGGCGCCCTGGGCCAGAAGACCAAGGGCGGCATCTTCCGTAAGCAGGGCAAGGAAATCCAGGTGCTGGACCTGGCCAAGCAGGATTACCGTACCTCCGCCGGCGAGATCGCGCCGGAAGTGGCCGAGATCCTCAAGATCAAGAACCCGGCCGAGAAGTTCGCCGCCCTGCGCGCCTCCGGCCACAAGCAGGCCCAGTTCCTGTGGGCCATCTACCGGGACGTCTTCCACTACTGCGCCTTCCATCTGGAATCCATCGCCGACAACGCCCGGGATGTGGATTTCGCCATGCGCTGGGGCTTTGGCTGGGCCATGGGCCCCTTCGAGACCTGGCAGGCGGCCGGCTGGAAAGCCATTGCCGCCGCCGTGCAGGCCGACATCGACGCCGGCCTGGCCATGAGCCCGGCGCCCCTGCCTGCCTGGGTCATGGCCCGGGACGGGGTGCATGAACCCGCCGGCTCCTGGTCCGCCGCCGAACAGGGCCTCAAGCCCCGTTCCAGCCTGCCGGTGTACGGCCGCCAGCTCTATCCCGAGACCGTGCTGGGCGAAGCCCCCGCCGCCAAGGGTGAGACCGTCTGGGAAAACGCCGGGGTGCGCCTGTGGACCCATGCCCAGGACCCGAAGATCGCCATTCTCTCCATCACCTCCAAGATGCACGCCATCGGCGACGAGGTGCTGGACGGCGTGCTCGAAGCAGTCAGCCGGGCCGAGCGGGACTTCGACGGCCTGGTCATCTGGCACGAAGCCCCCTTCGCCGTCGGCGCCAACCTGCAGCAGGTGGGCGAAGCCTGCGCCAAGGGCGAGTTCGACAAGCTGGAGGCCACCGTGGCCAAGTTCCAGCGCGCCTCCATGGCCTTCAAGCACGCCCAGGTGCCCACCGTGGCGGCCGTGCAGGGCATGGCCCTGGGCGGCGGCTGCGAGTTCGTCATGCATGCGGCCCACCGGGTCATGGCCCTGGAAAGCTACGTCGGTCTGGTGGAAGCGGGCGTCGGCCTGATTCCCGCCGGCGGCGGCTGCAAGGAATTCGCCATCCGCGCCGCCCAGTTCGGTGCCCGCCAGGCCGGCGGCGAACTGTTCCCCTTCCTGCAGAACGTGTTCCAGACCATCGCCATGGCCAAGGTGGCCAAGAGCGCCCTGGAAGTGCAGGAAATGGGCTTCGCCAAGGAGTCGGACGACGTGGTCTTCAACGCCCACGAACTGCTGCACGTGGCCCTGGGCCGCGCCCGGGCCATGGCCCAGGCCGGCTACCGTCCGCCCCTGCGGGCCCGCAACATCCCGGTGGCCGGCCGTCCCGGCATTGCCACCCTGGAGATGATGCTGGTGAACATGAAGGAGGGCGGTTTCATCTCCGCCCACGATTACCGGGTGGCCCGCTCCGCCGCCATCGCCCTGTGCGGCGGCGACGTGGAGCAGGGCAGCCGGGTGGACGACGAATGGCTGCTCACCGTGGAGCGCCGCGAATTCGTCGAACTGCTGAAAACCCCGGAAACCCAGGCCCGCATCAAGCACATGCTTGAGACCGGCAAGCCCCTGCGTAATTAAGGGGAAGGAGACAAACAATGACCAAACAAATCCAAGACGCCTACATCGTCGCCGCCACCCGTCTGCCGGTGGCCAAGCGCAACGGCATGTTCAAGACCACCCGTCCCGACGACATGCTGGCCCACGCCCTCAAGTCCGTCATGGCCCAGGTGCCCCAGCTGGACCCGGCCCTGGTGGAAGACGTGATTGTCGGCTGCGCCATGCCGGAAGCCGAGCAGGGCATGAACGTGGCCCGCATCGGCCTGCTCCTGGCCGGCCTGCCGGACACCGTGCCGGGCATCACCATCAACCGCTTCTGTTCCTCCGGCGTGCAGGCCGTGGCCGATGCCGCCGCCCGCATCCGCCTGGGCGAGGCCGACGTGATGCTGGCTGCCGGCACCGAGACCATGAGCCTGATGTCCCAGATGATGGGCAACAAGGTGTCCCTCAACCCGGCCATTTTCGAGAAGGACGAGAACGTGGCCATCGCCTACGGCATGGGCCTCACCGCCGAGAAGGTGGCCCAGAAGTGGGGCATCAGCCGTGACGACCAGGATGCCTTCGCCGTGGCCTCCCACCAGAAGGCCGTGGCCGCCATCGCCGCCGGCAAGTTCAAGGACGAGATCAGCCCCTACACCGTGCGCGCCCACCTGCCGGACTTGAAGAGCGGCACCGTGCGCATCGTCGAGAAGGTCTGCGACACCGACGAAGGCCCCCGTCCCGATTCCAGCCTGCAGGGTCTGGCCAAGCTGAAGCCCGTGTTCAACGCCCGGGGCAGCGTCACCGCCGGCAACTCCTCCCAGATGTCCGACGGCGCCGGTGCCGTGCTGCTGGTCTCCGAGAAGATCCTCAAGCAGTTCAACCTGCAGCCCCTGGCCCGTTTCGCCGGTTTCTCCGTGGCCGGCGTGCCGCCGGAGATCATGGGCATCGGCCCCATCGCCGCCATTCCCAAGGTCCTGGCCCAGGCCGGCATCAAGCAGGACGACCTGGACTGGATCGAGCTGAATGAGGCCTTCGCCGCCCAGGCCCTGGCGGTGACCCGGGAACTGGGTCTGGACCCGGCCAAGATCAATCCCCAGGGCGGCGCCATCGCCCTCGGCCATCCCCTGGGCGCCACCGGCGCCATCCGCACCGCCACCCTGGTGCACGGCATGCGCCGGGAAAACAAGAAGTGGGGCATGGTCACCATGTGCATCGGCACCGGCATGGGTGCCGCGGGCCTGTTCGAGGCCCTGTAAGGCGCAGCGCGCCCCGGCCGGTGCCGTTCTCCTCCAGGGGCGGTGCCGGCCGGGGCATTTTTGCGTTTACCGACTTGTTGTAAGCTGCATCCCCGACAAAGGCCACGGGGCGGGCGCCGGCCGGCGCCGCACCCGTTGCGCCAAGCCATTCCCCAAGGAGATTCCCGACCATGCTGCCCAAATGGTGGAAAAAGCTGCCCCCCGCCTGGCGCCCGGCCATCCTGCGCTGGGGTTTCAACTGGTTTCCCGCCTGGCGCGCCACCGGCGGCCGGGTCATCCACGTTTCCGCCGACCTGAAGCGCATCGTGGTCAAGCTGCCCCTCAACCGGGGCACCCGCAACGCCGTCGGCACCATTTTCGGCGGCGCCCTGTTCGCCACCACCGATGGCCTTCATCCCACCCTGCTGGCCCTGCAGCTGGGCCACGACTACATCATCTGGGACAAGGCCGGCGCCATCCGCTACCGCAAGCCGGGCCGGGCGCCCCTTTTTGCCGAATTCCACATCGACGATGCGGAGACCGAACTGGTGCGCGAAATCGTCGCCCGGGACGGGGAGTGCGAACGCACCTATACGGTGGAGCTGAAGGACCGTCACGGGGTGGTGCACACCATCGTCGAGCGCACCGTGTACATCGCCGACAAGGCCTTCTACCGCAACAAGGTGGCGGCCTAGGCGGGGCCTGGAGCGGCCGCGTTAAGAGCCCGCGCCGGCACGAGCCCTCTGGCATAATACGGCCCCATGACTGACAAGGCGCGGCATACCCCATGAATCTCGACACCTGGCTGGCGGCTGCCGGCATGGGCTGGCGTGAAGCCGTGGTGGGCATCATTGCCCTCCTGGGGCTGTACATCCTGTTCGTGCTGCTGCGCCTGAAGCGCCTGGCCCGCCGCCGCCAGGAGGCAGCCGCGCCGGCGCCCAAGGCGCCGAGCCTGGGCGAGGTCGGGGACGATGGCGACGACGAGGCCGGCGACGAGCATCCGGACCCGGTCTACAGCCGCCCCGAAAAGCCCGCCTTCGCCTGGAACGAACCGCCGGCCAAGGACTTTGCCGAAGAGCAGTACTACAAGGCGGTCCAGCTCGAACTGGGCCAGCTGCGGGAGGAAGTGGCGGTGCTGCGCCACGAGTTCGCCACCCTGCGCGAAGAGATGCGCGGCCAGGTCGGCCAGATCAAGGCTTCCCAGAACATGTCGCCCCTCTACAGCGACGCCATGCAGATGGCCATGCTGGGGCACGACGCCGAAACCATTGCCGAGCGTTGCGGCATCGCTCGGGCCGAGGCCGACCTGGTGGTCGCCCTGGCCCGCAACCAGGGCGATTGAGGCCGGGCGCCGCACACCGATAACCAGGGAAAGGGACCACCATGGCAGAAAAGAAACCGGCGACCAAGGCGACCGGCGCCAAGACGGCCGCCAAGCGCAAGGAAGCGCCCGCCGTCGATCCCCAGGACGAGATCAAGCAGCGCCTGGGGCGGCGCATGGCCTTCGCCGGCGTCATGATCGCCGTGCTGCTGGCCGCCCTGGCCCTGTTCGACCATCTCTCCAAGGCCCCGGAAGAAGAGGAAGTGGCCGTGGCGCCGGCACCGGCACCGAAGGAAGTGGCCCAGCCGGTGAAGCCGGTGGAACCCGTGGCGCCGCCCGCCGAAGAAGCCAAGGCCGAGGAAAAGGCGGCCGAACCCGAACTGTCCGCCGCGCCGGTGACCAAGGGCCAGCCGGCCCCCGAACTGCCGCCGCCGCCCCAGGTGGCCGCCAAACCGGCCCTGCAAACGACGCCCCATGCCGCCCAGCCCATCCGCGGCGCCACCTCCGGCCCGGTGAGCAACGGCCGCCAGCCGGCCCAGGGCCGTCAGGGCACCGTGGCCAGCGTCACGCCCGCGCCTGCCGCTGCGGCGCCGGCCGGCACCACGCCTGCCGCCCAGCCGGCCCCGGCGGCGGCACCGGCCAACGTGCAGCCGATGCCGGTACGGCCCCAGCCCCTGCCGCCCCGCCTCTTCTCCGGCTACGTGGTGCAGGCCGGCGTCTTCAGCAGCACCGAGCGGGCCGAGGAACTGCACGCCAAGCTGCAGCTGAACGGCATTCCCTCCAATATCGAATCCCGGGTGAACGTGGGGCCCTTCAAGTCCAAGGAAGAGGCCGACGCGGCCCGGGCCAAGCTCAAGGCCCTGGGCATCGACTCGGTGCTGGTGCCCCCCGCCGGCAACCGTCGCTAAGGGCGGGCGGCGGTCCCGGCACCCACCTTGCCGGGCCGGCCGCTGCTGCCTGATGCAAGCAGCAGCCGGAGCCCGTCGCGGTGCCGGCATTGCCTCAAGATTGAAAACGACCTGCCGGGAGAGGCAGGCGGGATGCGCCTCCTGGCCATGCCATGACCAGGAGCGGCGTCCTTTCTGCCTTCCAGGCCGGATGCAGCAGCAGGCTTCGCCTCAGGTCTGATCCGGGCCGGTATCAGGCGACTGCAGCAGCTTTTCCAGGCGGCGGGCGAAGACCGTCATTTCCTTGGCCGCCTGCACGTCCCCCCGTCCCTCCGCCACCGTAATGCCCTGCCGGTAGGCGGCCAGGGCTTCCGCCGGCCGGCCGCCCTCGGCCAGGGCCTTGCCCAGCAGCTTCCAGGCGGCGGAGTACTTGGGGTCCTTGTCCACCGCTTCCCGGAAGCGGGCCGCGGCCTGCTCCCACTGTTCGGCCTTGAGCCACTCGTTGCCCAGGGAATAGCGCAGCAGGGCCCCGTCCCGGGGACCGTCCAGCAGCTTTTCCAGATTGGCGATGATCGCTGTCGTCATTTACCATTTCCTTTTTTCCAAGGCTTCATTCTAAAGGACAGCAAAATGGCCAAAACGATCATCGCCACCGACAAGGCTCCCGCCGCCATCGGCACCTACTCCCAGGCAGTGAAGGCTGGCGACACCGTTTATCTCTCCGGCCAGATCGGCCTGGACCCGGCTTCCATGCAGATGGTGGAAGGCATCGACGCCCAGATCGTGCGCGTCTTCGACAACCTCAAGGCCGTGGCCGAGGCCGCCGGCGGCTCCCTGTCCGACACGGTCAAGCTCAATGTGTACCTCACCGATCTGGGCAATTTCGCCAAGGTGAACGAGGTCATGGCCCGTTACTTCAGCCAGCCCTATCCCGCCCGGGCCGCCGTCGGCGTTGCCTCCCTGCCCCGGGGCGCCCTGGTGGAAGCCGACGCCGTGCTGGTGCTCGGCTAAAGCGCAGAACCGTCTTGGCGGAAAAGAAGGCCGGGCCGGCCAAGGCCGCCAAGGCGCCAGCCAAGGGGGCCAGCGCCCTGCAGCAGAAGCTGGGCAAGCTGGGGCTGCACTCGCGCAACGATCTGCTGCTGCATTTTCCCCTGCGCTACGAGGACGAGACGGCGGTGGTGCCGGTCAATGAGGCGCCCTGGGACGAGCCGGTGCAGGTGGAGGTGCGGGTCACCGACGTCTCCATCCAGTTCCGCCCCCGGCGCCAGCTGGTGGCCCGCTGCGAGGACGACTCGGGGGAACTGTGGCTGCGCTTCCTCAATTTCTACGGCAGTCAGGTCAAGCAGCTGGAAACGGCCCGGGACGAGGGCCGCAAGCTGCGGGTCTTCGGCGAGATCCGGGGCGGCTTCTTCGGTAGCGAGATGGTCCATCCCCGCTACAAGTCGGTGGAGGAGGGGAGTGCCCTGCCCCAGTCCCTGACGCCGGTCTATCCCACCACTGCCGGCCTGGCCCAGTCCGCCCTGCGCAAGCTTATCGGCAAGGCCCTGGCCGAGTCCGACCTGGCCGACACCCTGGACGAGGCGCAGCTGCAGGCCCTGGACCTGGAGCCCTTCGCTGCCAGCGCCCGACTGCTGCACGCGCCGCCCCCCGGGGTCGATGAATTTGCCCTGCAGAACCACCGCCACCCGGCCTGGCGCCGCATCAAGTTCGACGAGCTGCTGGCCCAGCAACTGTCCCTGCGCCGGGCCTACCTGGCGCGGCGGGAAAAGGGAGCGCCGCGGCTGGATGCCCCCGGCGCCCTGGCGCGGCAGCTGCTCGCCCAGCTTTCCTTCCAGCTCACCGGGGCCCAGCAGCGGGTGTGGCAGGAGATCGCCCGGGACCTGGCCGAGGCCCATCCCATGCAGCGCCTGCTGCAGGGGGACGTGGGCAGCGGCAAGACCATCGTCGCCGCCCTGGCCGCCTGCCAGGCCATCGAGTGCGGCTGGCAGGCGGCTTTCATGGCGCCCACGGAAATCCTCGCCGAGCAGCATTACAAGAAGCTCTCGGCCTGGCTGGAGCCCCTCGGCATTACCGTCGCCTGGCTCTCCGGCAGCCTCAAGTCGGCGAAGAAAAAAGCCGCCCAGCAGGAGGCCGCCGCCGGCGCCCAGCTGGTGGTGGGCACCCACGCCCTGATCCAGGCCGACGTGGATTTCCTGCGCCTGGGGCTGGCCATCGTGGACGAGCAGCACCGCTTCGGCGTGGCCCAGCGCCTGGAACTGCGCAAGAAGGGCAAGGCCGGCATCCCGCATCAGCTGATGATGTCCGCCACGCCCATCCCCCGCACCCTGGCCATGAGCTACTACGCCGACCTGGATGTCTCGGTGATCGACGAACTGCCGCCGGGGCGCACCCCCATCCGCACCAAGCTGGTCTCTGACGCCCGTCGCGACGAGGTGGTGGGGGCGGTGCGCCACGCCGTGGAGAGCGGGCGCCAGGCCTACTGGGTCTGTCCCCTGATCGAGGAAAGCGAGAAGCTGGACCTGCAGGCCGCCATCGACACCCACGCCATCCTGGCCGAGGAGCTGGAAGGACTGTCGGTGGGCCTGGTGCACGGCCGTCTCAAGCCCGACGAGAAGGCCGCCACCATGGCCGCCTTCGCCGCCGGGGAGATCCAGGTGCTGGTGGCCACCACGGTGATCGAGGTGGGGGTGGACGTGCCCAACGCCAGCCTCATGGTGATCGAGCATGCGGAGCGCTTCGGCCTGGCCCAGCTGCACCAGCTGCGGGGCCGGGTGGGCCGGGGCGCCCACGAGTCGGCCTGCGTCCTGCTCTACGCCACACCCCTGTCCCAGACCGGGCGGGCCCGCCTGAAAATCATCTACGAGAACACCGACGGTTTCGAAATCGCCCGTCAGGACCTGCAGCTGCGCGGCCCCGGCGAGTTCGTCGGCGCCCGCCAGAGCGGCGTGCCCCTGCTTCGCTACGCCGACCTGGAAATGGACGCCGACCTGGTGGAGCTGGCGCGGGATCTGGCCGAACGCCTGCTGCGGGACGATCCGCCCCGGGCCGAGCGCCATCTGCGGCGCTGGCTGGGCAGCCGGGAAGAGCTGCTCAAGGCCTGACCGGCGGCCTGCTGCAGCCCCGGGTACAATAGCGCCGCGGTGCCGCGCCAGCCGTTTCGTCCCGCTTCCCGCTTTCTCATTCTGCCTCGCGAGTCCTGCCATGAACCTGCCCAACCACCAATTGTCGATGACCGTGCTGATGACGCCGGACATGGCCAACTTCAGCGGCAAGGTACACGGCGGCGCCGTCCTCAAGCTGCTCGATCAGGTGGCCTACGCCTGTGCCAGCCGCTACGCCGGCGCCTATGTGGTGACCCTCTCGGTGGACCAGGTGATGTTCCGCCAGCCCATCCACGTCGGCGAGCTGGTGACCTTCCTGGCCAGCGTGAACCACACCGGCACTTCCTCCATGGAAGTGGGCATCAAGGTGGTGGCGGAGGATATCCGCTCCCAGGTGGTGCGCCACGCCAACAGCTGCTTCTTCACCATGGTGGCGGTGGACGACCAGGGCAAGCCGACCCCGGTGACGCCCCTGGAGCCCCGGACGCCGGACGAGCTTCGCCGCTTCGAGGCCGCCTGCACCCGCCGCCAGCTGCGTCAGGAACTGGCCCGCCGCTTCGAGGCCACCCACGGCGCCCATGCCGGCCCCCTGGCCGACTGAGCCGCACCGCCCCTTATTCTGCAATCCCTATGTCCAGCCAAACACCGCCCATGACCTTCGCCGATCTCGACCTCGTGCCGCCCCTGCTGGAAGCCCTCGACGTGCTCGGCTACCAGACCCCGACCCCGGTCCAGGAGAAAGCCATTCCCGCCGTCCTGGCCGGGGGCGACCTGATGGCGGCGGCCCAGACCGGCACCGGCAAGACCGCCAGCTTCGCCCTGCCCCTGTTGCAGCGGCTGGCCCACGATCCGGAGCCCACCGCCAGCAACAGCACCCGGGCCCTGATCCTGGTGCCGACCCGGGAGCTGGCCCAGCAGGTGTGCGACAGCTTCATCGCCTACGGCCAGTTCCTGGTGCTGCGCAGCTACGCCGTCTATGGCGGGGTCAGCATCAATCCCCAGATGATGAAGCTGCGCAAGGGCGTGGACATCCTGGTGGCCACCCCGGGCCGCCTGCTGGACCTGCACCGGCAGAACGCGGTGCGTTTCGACCAGGTGCGCACCCTGGTGCTGGACGAGGCCGACCGCATGCTGGACCTGGGCTTCGCCCGGGAGCTGAATGCCCTCTTCGCCCTGCTGCCGAAGCAGCGCCAGACCCTGCTTTTCTCCGCCACCTTCTCCGACGCCATCCGCAGCATGGCCAACCAGCTGCTGAAAAAGCCCCTCTCCATCGAGACGGCCCGGCCCAACGCCACTGCCCGGGGCATCAAGCAGTGGGTGGTGCCGGTGGACAAGAAGCGCAAGAGCGCCCTGTTCTGCCATCTCTACAAGCACAAGAAGTGGGACCAGGTGCTGGTCTTCGTCAAGACGCGCAAGGGCGTCGATGAGCTGGTGGAGACCCTCACGGCCAAGGGCATTGCCGCCGAATCGATCCACGGGGACAAGCCCCAGCCGGCCCGCCTGCGCGCCCTGGAAAGCTTCAAGGCCGGCCAGGTGCGGGTGCTGGTGGCCACCGACGTGGCCTCCCGCGGCCTGGACATCGACGACCTGCCCCGGGTGGTCAACTTCGACCTGCCCATCGTCCCCGAAGACTACGTGCACCGCATCGGCCGCACCGCCCGGGCTGGCGCCAGCGGCGAGGCCGTGTCCCTGGTCTGCG
Organism: Azospira oryzae; assembly: GCF_004217225.1. Taxonomy (GTDB): domain Bacteria; phylum Pseudomonadota; class Gammaproteobacteria; order Burkholderiales; family Rhodocyclaceae; genus Azospira; species Azospira oryzae. The sequence goes on along the minus strand of NZ_SHKM01000001.1, from coordinate 1,935,590 downwards.
CCGACGAAGTGAACCTGCTCGGCGCCATCGAGGTGCTGATCGGCCAGCCCCTTTCCCGCATCGAACAGCACGGCTTCGAGCCGGACCACCGGGTGCCAGAGACCGGCCCCGCCGGCCAGGTGATCAAGAAGCCGAAGAAGCCGAAAATGCCCAGGCACCTGGACTACGGCATCGGCAGCGGGCCCACCCGGGGCAAGGGCCCCGGCAGTGCCAAGGCCCCGGGCGGCCGGCGCGGGGCCGGGCGGCCGGGAGGTAAGGCCGCGCCCAAGGCCCGGGGCCGCTGAGCATGGCCGGCCAGTTCGGCCTGCTGCGGCAACGCCGCTTCCTGCCCTTCTTCGGTACCCAGTTCCTCGGAGCCTTCAACGACAACCTGTTCAAGAACGCCCTGGTGGTGCTGCTGACCTTCCAGGCCGCCAGTTGGACGGCCCTCGATCCGGGCCTCCTGGCCAACCTGGCGGCAGGCATCTTCATCCTGCCCTTCTTCCTCTTCTCCGCCAGCGCCGGCCAGCTGGCCGACAAGTACGACAGGGCGGCCCTGGCCCGCCTGGTGAAGCTGCTGGAAATCGCCATCATGGCGGTGGCGACCCTGGGCTTCGTCCTGCACAGCCTGCCCGTGTTGCTGGGGGCCCTGTTCCTGCTGGGCTGCCATTCCACCCTGTTCGGACCGGTGAAGTACGCCATCCTGCCCCAGCATCTCTATCCGGAGGAACTGGTGGGCGGCAATGCCCTAGTGGAGGCGGCCACCTTCGTCGCCATCCTGCTCGGTACCCTGGCCGGCGGCATCCTGGCCGGGCTCGGCAACGCTCCCGGCTGGATCAGCCTGGGCGGCCTGGTGGTGGCCGTGGCCGGTTATCTGTGCAGCCGGGCCATTCCGTCGGCGCCGGCGCCGGTACCCGGGCTGCGGCTTAACCCCAATCCTTTCTCGGAGACCTGGCGCAACATCGGCTTTGCCCGGCAGGATGGGCGGCTGTTCCTCGCCATCCTGGCCATCTCCTGGTTCTGGCTCTACGGCGCCCTGTTTTTGGCCCAGTTTCCGGCCTTCGCCAAGCAGGTGCTGGGGGGCGGCGAGTCCACCGTGACCCTGCTGCTGGCCACCTTCAGCGTCGGCATCGGCGTCGGCTCCCTGCTTTGTGAACGCCTCTCTGCCCGCCGCCTGGAGCTGGGCCTGGTGCCCCTGGGCGGACTGGGGCTGACCCTGTTCGGCGTAGCTGTTGCCCTGGTCTCCCCGGCGACGCCGCCGGCCGGTGCGCCCCTGGCCCTGGGAGCCTTGCTGGCCAGTGCCGGCCTGCTGCCGGTGATGTTGGCCCTGTTCGGTATCGGTGTCTGCGGCGGCCTTTTCATCGTGCCCCTCTACGCCCTGCTGCAGGTGCGAGGCGAACCGGCTTGCCGGGCCCGCATCATCGCCGCCAACAACATCCTCAATGCCCTGTTCATGGTGGTCGGCTCCCTCGCCGCCGGTGCCCTGCTGGGTGCCAGCCTCTCTATTCCCCGGTTGTTCCTGCTGGCGGCCCTGCTCAATGGCGTGGTCTGTATCTTCCTTTGCCTGCGGGCGCCTGATTTCCTGATCGCCTGCCGTAACTGGCTGTGGCGGAAGCCTGGCGAACCCTCTGTCTGAGTATTATGGGGTGCGCCGTACGGTACTCCCGTCGGGATGAGTGGCACTTGGTTAATCCAGGCGCTTGCCCCTATCATTCCGCTGGCAAGTTCTAATCTTCCAATACTCTAATAATCGAATGGAATATCTGGCATGGGATTGAAAGCGCGTATCGCACGGGCCATGGGGGTGGTGTTTGCCATTTTTTTACTGGCCACCGGCTTCGGCCTCTACGGTCTGCACCAGACCAAGGAGACCTTCATCCGCCACGTGGAGGTGGACATGGCCCTGGAACGGGCCATCGTCGGCATGTACGCCCAGGGGCTGCAGAGCGGCCAGGCCCTGCGTAATGTGGTGCTGGACCCGGCCAACAAGACCGGTCACGGCAACCTGAAGAAGGCCCTGGAAGAGTTCGACGGCTACTATCAGAACGCCCGCGCCCTGGTGCCGGCGGAGGCGCCGGTGGCCAAGGTGCTGCAGGAAGTGGCGGCCCTGGCGGCGGAGCGGCGCAGCCTCATCGACAAGGTGGTGGAGACGGCGGTGGGCGGTGCCGGCAGCGAGGCGGTGGCCCTCATCAACAGCAGCGAGACGCCCCTCTGGCGCAAGATCCGCGGCCATCTGCTGGACCAGATGAAGGCCATGAAGATCCAGCTGGACGAGAGCAAGGAAGCGGGCATCGCCGAGATCGAGCGTACCGAGCGGCTGGTGATCGGCCTGGCCCTGGCCAGTATCGTCATCGCCATCGTCCTCCTGGCCCGGGTGCTGCAGGTGGTGGGGCGCCAGCTGGGCGGCGATCCTTCCGAGGTGATGCAGGTGGCCGAGCAGGTGGCTGCCGGCAATCTCACCCTGCACATCGCCAATCCCCAGGAGGGCAGCGTGATGGCCGCCATGGCCTCCATGCAGACCCGCCTGGCCGCCATGGTGGCCCAGATCCGGCAGAACGCCGATTCCCTCCTGGCCTCCGCCGAGACCCTGGCGCGCAGCTCCGAGGAAGTGGTGGGGCGCACCTCGGAACAGACCGAGGCGGTGTCCGCCGTGGCCGCGGCCATGGAAGAGATGACCGTGGGCATTTCCCAGGTGCGCGACCATTCCGCCGAGGCCCGCTCCTACGCCCAGGAATCGGGGCGCATGGCGCACCAGGGCAACGAGGTGGTGGGCAATGTGGTGCAAGGCATGGGACGGGTGGCCTCCTCCGTCACCGAGTCGGCCCAGGGCATCGCCACCCTGGAACACGAGTCGGAAAAGATTGCCGCCGTGGTCGGCGTGATCAAGGAAGTGGCGGACCAGACCAACCTGCTGGCCCTCAATGCCGCCATCGAGGCGGCCCGGGCCGGCGAACAGGGGCGCGGTTTCGCCGTGGTGGCCGACGAGGTGCGCAAGCTGGCCGAACGCACCGCCCAGTCCACCGTGGAAATCGGCGTCACCGTCGATGTGGTGCGCAACGGCATCCAGCAGGCGGTGGAGCACATGGAGCGGGGTGTGACCCTGGTCCAGGGCGAATCGGGCAAGGTGGCCGAGGCCGGCAGCACCATTTCCGCCCTGCACGGCTATGCCGACAAGGTGGTCGGCGCCGTGCACGAAATCGGCGATGCCCTGCAGGAGCAGAGCGCCGCCAGCACCGAGATCGCCCGCCGCATCGAGCTCATCGCCCAGATCAGCGAGCAGAACAGTTCCGCCGTCCAGGCCAGTGCCGGTGCCGTGGCCCAGCTGCAGCAGCTGGCCCGCAGCCTGAGCGACTCGGTGCACCACTTCCGTACCTGACGGAGGAGCGCCGGCCCGGGGCTGCCGTTCCTAGCCCAGGGCGGCCCGGGCCAGCAGGCCCAGGCCGGCGGCCGCCAGGGTGCCGTTGAGCAGGCGCAGGAAGCGCTCCGGCGACAGCCGCAGGTCCAGGTGGTGGCCCAGCCAGGTGCCGAGCAGCATAGGCGGCACCGCCAGCAGGGCCAGCAACAGCAGGCTCGGGTCCAGCAGCCCGGCCAGGGCGCACAGGATCACCCGCAGCCCGGTGCTGAGGGCCATCAGCACCGCCTGGGTGGCGCGGAATACCTCCCGCTCCAGGGGCTGGCGGCTGAGATAGGCGGCGTAGAGAAAGCCGCCACTGCCGAACAGTCCGCCAAAAATCCCCCCGATCACACCGCAGACCCCGCCCCAGCGCAGCAGCAGCGCCGGCGGCCGGGGCTGCCACAAGCCCCACAGGCCGTAGGCCAGGATGAAGAGCCCAAGAGCCGCCGCCAGCCAGTGGCCCGGCAGGCGCCCGAGGAGGGCGATGCCCAGGGCTTGGCCCAGGGCCATGGTCGGTACCAGACGCAGCAGTTGGGCCCGGTCGATGTGGCGGCGCTGGCGCCAGCCCCGGCCGGCGGCCCCGGCGCAGTCGAGCAGGGCCAGCAGGGGAATGATGCGGGGCACCGGCATCACCGCCGCCAGGGGGCCGGAGGCCACCATGGCCGAGCCGAAGCCGACCAGGGCGAATATGGCATAGGCCGCCACCAGGGCCAGGGCGGCGAAGGCGAGGGCGGTGGGGGCGGGCAGCTGGTCCGTCAGGGCGCCGTGGAGGGCGGCCGGCAGCAGGGTGTCGAAGGGCATGGCATGGAATCCTTGTCTGGCGGGCTCCCGGCGGCGGCTGGCCGCGAAACAGGGCGGGCCCGGATGGCTTGCATGATGGTTGGCGTCTGGCTATAACGCCAATATCAAATTTGTCATTCATCCATGCCGATTCGTTATGCCTAGCCTGCGCCAGATCCGCTACTTCCTCAGCGTCGCCGACCTGGGGGGCTTCACCCCGGCCGCCGCCGCCCTGCACGTGGCCCAGCCGGCCCTGAGCCGCCAGATCGCCCAGCTGGAGGAGGAACTGGGGTTCGCCCTGCTGCGCCGGGAGCCCCGGGGCGTCAGCCTGACCGAGGCCGGCGCCCTCTTTCGCCAGCGGGTGGGCGGCCTGGAGGAGGAACTGCGCAGCGCCGCCGAGGATGCCCGCCGCCTGCACCGGGGCGAGGGCGGCGTGCTGCGCCTGCTGCACTCCAGTTCCACGCCCCTGGCCGGCCCCCTGCTGGCGGCCCTGCAGGACTTCACCCGGGACCAGCCCCGGGTGCGGGTGGATGTGGACCGGCTCTCCTCCGAGCAGCAGCAGGAGGCGGTGGCCCAGGGCCGGGCCGATCTGGGCCTGGCCCGCCTGCCCCTGCTGCGCCAGGAGGGCGGTATCGAAATCAGGCCCCTGCCTGAAGAGCGGCTATGGGCGGCCCTGCCGGCCGGCCATGCCCTGGCAGGCGCGTCCGTGCTGGCTCTTGGCGACCTGGCCGACGAATGCTTCGTTTTCGCCGTGCACCGGGAGCGGGGCGGCCTGGCGCGGCGGGTCACCGACCTCTGCCTGGCCCGGGGCTTTGCGCCCCGCCTGGCGCCGGTGACTTCGCGCAAGACGGCCATGCTCAACCTGGTGGCGGCCGGCTTCGGCATCGCCGTGGTGCCCGCCGCCATGGCCTCCCTGGCCACTCCCGGGGTCCATTTCGTGCCCCTGGCCGATGCCGACGCCCTGGCCCGGGCCGCCCTGCTGCTGCCGCCCCGGCCCTCGGCCCTGGCCGCCGCCTTCGCCGACGCGCTGCAGCGCCGCTGGTCCGCCTAGGGGCAGGTGGGGGGCGGATGTTAGGATGCGGCTTTTGCCGAGGGAGGACTGCCGTGTCCCTGTTGTTGCGATTCGTGGGTTTGGCCATTGGTGGCTTTTTGCTGGTGGGCGGCCTGGCCAGCCTGGTGCTGGGCGTCCTGGCCCTGGGCGAGCATCCCCAGAAGGGCTTCCAGGTAACCATCTTCTCCCTGGTCATCACCGGCATCGGCCTCTGGGTCTTCTGGGAAATCCTCGGCCGCAAGTGGCTGGCCCGCCGGCGCGGCGAGGTGGAGCCGCACGTCGCTCCCGGAGCGATGGACTAAAATCCCGTTCTTGCGGACTGCGATTTCCTGCCGACCATGACCACTTCCCAAGCCCCGCTTTCCCTGCGCCACCGTCTCGACCAATACGAAAAGCTGATGCGGCTGGACAAGCCCATCGGCACCCTGCTGCTGCTGTGGCCGACCCTCTGGGCCCTGTGGCTTTCCGCCGTGGGCCAGCCCCAGTGGTGGGTGGTGTGGATCTTTGCCCTGGGCACCCTGCTGATGCGCTCCGCCGGCTGTGTCATCAACGACTATGCCGACCGGGACTTCGATCCCCACGTGGCCCGCACCAAGAGCCGCCCCCTGGCGGCCCGGACGGTGTCGCCGCGGGAGGCCCTGGGTCTTTTCGCCGTCCTGGTGCTGCTCTCCTTCCTGCTGCTGCTGCCCCTGCTGACGCCTTTGGTGTTCGCCCTGGCGGCGGTGGCAGTGTTCCTCGCCGCCAGCTACCCCTTCACCAAGCGTTTCTTCGCCATTCCCCAGGCCTACCTGGGCATCGCCTTCGGCTTCGGCATCCCCATGAGCTACGCCGCCCAGCTCGGCACGGTGCCGGCGGAAGCCTGGTGGCTGCTGCTGGCCAACGTCTTCTGGGCCGTCGCCTACGACACCGAGTACGCCATGGTGGACCGGCCCGACGACCTCAAGATCGGCATCAAGACCTCCGCCATCACCTTCGGCCGCTTCGACGTGGCGGCGGTGATGTTCTGCTACGGCGTTACCTTCGCCCTCATCGCCTGGGTCGGCTACGGCCTGCAGCGGGGCTGGGCCTTCTACGCCGGCCTGCTGGGGGCGGTGGCCCTGGCCATTTACCACTACACCCTGATCCGCACCCGGGAGGGCGGCCCCTGCTTCAAGGCCTTCCTGCACAACAACTGGGTCGGTGCCAGCATTTTCGCCGGCATCGCCGTGGACTTCTGGCTTCACCCCTTCGGCGTGCTGCCCCTGAAATAGGCTTCCCATGAAATACCGCGACCTGCGCGACTTCACCGCGCAACTGGAACAGCAGGGCGAACTGAAGCGGGTCAGCGTGCCCGTGGACACCCGCCTGGAAATGACCGAAATCTGCGACCGGGTGCTGCGGGCCGAGGGGCCGGCCATCCTCTTCGAGAAGCCGGTGGGGCCTAACGGCGAATTCACCATTCCGGTGCTGGCCAACCTCTTCGGCACGCCCCGGCGTGTCGCCATGGGCATGGGCCAGGATTCGGTGTCGGCCCTGCGCGAGGTGGGTACGGTGCTCTCTATGCTGAAGGAGCCGGAACCGCCCAAGGGCTTGAAGGATGCCTGGGAGAAATTCCCCCTCTTCAAGCAGGTGCTCAACATGGCGCCCAAGGTGCTGTCCTCCGCCCCCTGCCAGGAGGTGGTGTGGGAGGGCGACGCGGTGGATCTCTCCCGCCTGCCCATCCAGCACTGCTGGCCCGGCGATGTGGCACCCCTGATCACCTGGGGCCTGACCATCACCCGGGGCCCCTTCAAGAAGCGGCAGAACCTGGGCATCTACCGGCAGCAGGTGATCGGCCGCAACAAGCTCATCATGCGCTGGCTGGCCCACCGGGGCGGGGCCCTGGATTACCGGGACCACTGCCAGAAAAATCCCGGCCAGCCCTATCCGGTGGCGGTGGCCCTGGGAGCCGATCCGGCCACCATTCTCGGCGCCGTGACGCCGGTGCCGGACAGCCTCTCCGAATACCAGTTCGCCGGCCTGCTGCGGGGCGCCAAGACCGAACTGATCAAGTGCATCGGCAATGACCTGCAGGTGCCGGCCTCCGCCGAGATCGTCCTGGAAGGGGTGATCCACCCCGGCGAGACGGCCCTGGAAGGGCCCTACGGCGACCACACCGGCTACTACAACGAGCAGGCCGAGTTTCCGGTGTTCACCGTCGAGCGCATCACCATGCGCAAGAACCCCCTCTACCACAGCACCTACACCGGCAAACCGCCGGACGAGCCCGCGGTGCTGGGCGTGGCGCTGAACGAGGTGTTCGTGCCCCTGCTGCAGAAGCAGTTCACCGAGATCGTCGATTTCTACCTGCCGCCGGAAGGCTGCTCCTACCGCCTGGCCGTGGTCAGCATCAAGAAACAGTACCCGGGCCACGCCAAGCGGGTGATGTTCGGCATCTGGAGCTTCCTGCGCCAGTTCATGTACACCAAGTTCATCATCGTGGTGGACGACGACGTGAACATCCGGGACTGGAAGGAAGTGATCTGGGCCCTCACCACCCGCATGGATGCCACCCGGGACACCACCCTGGTGGACAACACCCCCATCGACTACCTGGACTTCGCCTCCCCGGTGGCCGGCCTCGGCTCCAAGATGGGGCTGGATGCCACCAACAAGTGGCCCGGCGAGACCAGCCGGGAATGGGGCCGCCCCATCGTCATGGACGAGGCGGTGAAGACCCGGGTGGACGAACTGTGGCAGCGCCTCGGGCTGTAAGCGGCCGCTGAGGGCAGGGCCGCGCCCCGCCTGGGCCCCAGAGCCCGGGGAGGCGGCGCGGTCCGGTCTGGTGCGGGGTGTTCGATATTACTTTGGTATTAGTGCTGCTCTGTGACAAAATTGGCATTTTTCCGCTTCCGGTGACGCCAGGATACTGCCCATGAACCCGCCCGATACTTCCCCCGACCTGTCGGTGTTCCTCGCTTCGTCGGTGCACGACATGAAGAACTCCATCAGCATCCTCATCGGCAGCATGGAGAAGCTGCTGGCCGACAGCGACCCCAGCCGGCCCGAGTTCGGCGAAATGACCCACATGATGTACGAGACCAAGCGGATCAACGGCAACCTGATCCAGCTGCTGGCCCTCTACAAGCTGGGCAACCACCTCTATCCCTTCGCTCCGGAGGACTGGGTGCTGGAGGACTTCGTCGCCGAGACCGTGTCCCAGCACCTGCCCCTGCTGCGCTTCCGCGGCCTGGAATTCGAGGCCGTGGTGGAGTCGGACCTGGTGTGGCCCTTCGATGCGGACCTGGTGGGCGGCATCATCGGCCACGCCCTCAACAACGCCATCCACTACACCAAGGGCAAGGTGCGCCTGGTGGTGCGGGAGACGGAGGAGGGCCTGGAAATGCGCGTCGAGGACGACGGCCGCGGCTATCCCCAGAAGATGCTGGATGACGGCGTCGCTGCCATGAACGGGGTGGACTTCCAGGGCGGCAGCACCGGCCTGGGCCTCTACTTCTCCGCCATGGCCGCCCGGCTGCACCGCAACAAGGGGCGCCACGGCGCCATCCGCCTGGAAAACGGCGGCGCCTGGGGCGGCGGCTGCTTCGTCCTGACCCTGCCCTGAGCGGCCCATCTCCAGGGAAAACAGAACAACAATGAGCAACTTCCAGAACATCGACTTCGGCAGCAAGAGCTTCCTCGTCATCGACGACTTCCAGGGCATGCGCACCGTGCTGCGCGACATCCTGCGCTCCATGGGGGTGAACCCCAAGGTCATCGCCACCGCCGCCAACGGCAACGAAGCCATCAGCCAGCTCAGCCAGACCCGCTTCGACGGCGTCCTCTGCGACTTCAACCTGGGCGCCGGCAAGAACGGCCAGCAGGTGCTGGAGGAGGCCAAGTACCGCAACCTGGTGGGACCCAGCTGCGCCTGGGTCATGATCACCGCCGAGAAGACCGCCGACGTGGTCATGGGCGCCGCCGAATACCAGCCGGACGCCTACCTGCTCAAACCCATCACCGAATCCACCCTGCGCCTGCGCCTGGAAAAGATCTGGGTGAAGAAGGCCGCCTTCGTGGACATCGACCAGGCCGTCATGGCCATGGACTTCCCCCTGGCCATCCGCCTCTGCGACGAGCGCCTGGCGGTGGACAAGGCCAATGCGGGCGAACTGCTGCGCCTGAAGTGCCACCTGCTGCTGGTGTCCGGCGAACACGAGCAGGCCCGCCTGCTCTACAACGCCCTGCTGGCCAAGCGGGACGTGCCCTGGGCCCAGCTCGGCCTGGCCCGGGTGCATGTGGCGGCCGGCGAGCTGGACCACGCCCAGGCCCTGCTGGAAACCCTGGTGGCGGAGAACCGCACCTACCTGGAAGCCCACGACTGGCTGGCCAATGTGCACAACGCCCGGGGCGACCTGCAGAAGGCCGAGGAGGTGCTGGAAAACGCCGCCCGCCTCTCGCCCCTGTCGGTGATGCGGCAGAAGAACCTGGGCGAAGTGTCCCTGCAGCTGGGCAAGGTGGAAAACGCGGAAAAGGCCTTCCGCAAGAGCGTGGCCCTGGGCGAGCACTCGGTGCTGAAGACGCCGGACGCCTACCTGGGCCTGGCCCGGGCCTGCAGCGCCCAGAACAACAGCAAGGAAGCCCTGCAGGTGCTGTCCACCCTGACCAAGCAGTTCGATGCCGAGGAGGTCAAGGTCAAGGCCATGGCCACCGAAGGCATGGTCTACCACCGGGCCGGCGACCTGGAATCCGCCCGCAAGGTGGCCCTCAAGCTGGACGAGGTGCTGGCCCAGCCCGGCGCGCCCCGCCTGGAGAGCGCCGCCGTGGTGGAGATGGCCGAGCTGATGATGGTCTCCGGCGAGAAGGAAAAGGCCGCCGCCCTGCTCCAGGGCGAAGTGCGCAACAACCCGGACGACGCCATCCTGCTGCAGCGCATCCAGCAGGTGTTCGACACCGGCGCCATGAGCGAGGAGGGCGTGGCCCTGGTGGAAGCCTCGCGCAAGGAAGCGGTGCAGCTGATGAACCAGGGCGTGCTGCTGGCCCGGGACGGCAAGTTCGACGAGGCCATGGAAGCCATGCGCACCGCCTGCGAGCGCCTGCCGGGCAACGTGCGGGTGCTGTTCAACTTCGCCCACATGGGCATCACCTTCATGCAGCGCACCGTGGTCAGCCCCTCCCTGGTGGACGAAATCCGCCAGCACCTGGAAACCGCCCACCGCCTGGCTCCCGCCGACAAGCGCTATCCCCAGCTGCTGGGCAAACTCAAGTCCCTGGCCGGCTGACGCCATGCCGACCATGCCGCCTGTGGAGGTCCGCCCCACCGACCTGAGCCAGCCGCAGCAGGCCGCGGCCTGGCTCGATCTGCTCGACCACTACGCCCGGGACCCCATGGGCGGCGGCAGCGGGCTGGACCCGGCGGTGCGGCAGGCCCTGGTGCCGGCCCTGGCCGGCGTGCCCCATTTCCACAGCGCCCTGGCCTGGCAGGGGGATGAGGCCGTGGGCCTGATCAACTGCTTCGCCGGCTTTTCCACCTTCGCCGCCAAGCCCCTGCTCAACATCCACGACATCGCCGTGCGCGACGCCCGCCGCGGTGCCGGCATCGGCCAGGCCCTGCTGGCCTGGGCCGAGGGGCGGGCCCGGGAACTGGGCTGCTGCAAGCTGACCCTGGAAGTGCTGTCCAACAACCGGCGCGCCCTGGCCGCCTACGAGCGGGCCGGCTTCGCCCCCTACGTGCTCGATCCGGCCGCCGGTCAGGCCCTGTTCCTGCAGAAGCTGCTGTAGGGCCGGCCGGTTCCCCGGGCCGGCGGCCGGCGCTAAGATGGCGGGCTGGTTCCCCTGTTTCCCGACTTTCCGAAGCGACCGCCCATGAGCCCTGCCGCCGCCGTCCATTCCGCCGCCGATTCCCTGGGCAAGCCCCTCGCCGGCTGGCGCCTGCGCCTCTACTCGGTGGTATTCGAGTCGGAGACCCGGGCCGGTCGCCTGTTCGACCAGTGCCTCATCTTCGCCATCCTGGCCAGCGTCGCGGTGGTCATGGCCGACAGCGTGCATAGCCTCAACGCCCGCCACCAGGACCTCTTCGCCACCCTGGAGTGGGGCTTCACCCTGCTGTTCACCGCCGAATACCTGGCCCGCCTGGCCTGTCTGCGCCGGCCCTGGCGCTATGCCCTGAGCTTCTTCGGCCTGGTGGACCTGCTGGCCATCCTGCCCACCTACCTGGCGCTGCTGGTGCCCGAGGCCCACCTGCTCATCGACGTACGCATCCTGCGCCTGCTGCGCATGTTCCGGGTGCTCAAGCTCACCGCCTACCTGGGCGAGTACCAGATGCTGGGCAGCGCCCTGCTGGCCAGCCGGCGCAAGATCCTGGTGTTCCTCTCGGTGGTGCTGATGATCGTGCTGGTCATGGGCACCCTGATGTATGTGGTGGAAGGCCCGGCCAACGGCTTCACCAGCATTCCCACCGCCGTCTATTGGGCCATCACCACCATGACCACCGTCGGCTTCGGCGACATCACGCCCAAGACCGACGTGGGCCGTCTCATCTCCTCGGCCATGATGCTGCTCGGCTGGGGCACCCTGGCGGTGCCCACCGGCATCGTCACCTCCGAGATCACCGCCCAGCGCCTGCAGGTCACGCCCAGCAGCCGCACCTGTCCGGACTGCCTGACCGAAGGGTTGGCGCCGGAGGCCGCCTACTGCCAGGCCTGCGGCGCCCGCCTGCCGGAATACCGGCGCGATCCGGCCTGAGCCTTTCCCCTTTTCTGCCACCCGCCCACGCCGCGGCCCCGGAGCCGCCGCCGGAGCATTCCCCATGCAACTGCCCCTGCTCACCGAAGGCCGCCTGCTGCGGCGCTACCAGCGTTTCCTCGCCGACGTCGAACTGGCCGACGGCAGCGTGGTTACCGCCCATTGCCCCAACACCGGCTCCATGCAGGGCTGCAAGGATCCGGGCAGCCGGGTGTGGCTGTCCCCCAGCGACAACCCCCAGCGCAAGCTGGCCTGGACCTGGGAACTGGTGGAGGCGGACGGCGTCCTGGTGGGCCTGCACACCGGCCGCACCAACGCCCTGGTGCGGGAAGCCATCGAGGCCGGCGCGGTGGCCGAGCTGGCCGGCTATGGGGCGATCCGCGGCGAGGTGCCCTACGGCGGCGACAACGGCCGCGGCGGCAAGCGCAGCCGCATCGACCTGCTGCTGACTGAAGCAGGGCGCCCGCCGTGCTATGTGGAGGTGAAGAACGTCACCGCCGCCGTCGCCGGCGGCATCGGCTATTTTCCCGACGCCGTCACCGAGCGCGGCACCAAGCACCTCAACGAAATGGCCGACGAGGTGGCCAAGGGCAACCGGGCCGTGCTGTTCTTCTGCGTGCAGCGGGGCGACGTGGATGAAGTGCGGCCGGCGGACCACATCGACCCGGAATACGGCCGCACCCTGCGCCGGGTCCTGGGGCTGGGGGTGGAGGTGCTGGCCTACGGCGCCGACGTCCGCCCCGAGGGCATCCGGCTGTGGCGGCCCCTGCCGGTGGTGTGCTGAACCGGCGTCAGCAGAAATTTCTATGCTGGGCCAGGCCCCGCGTCCCTAAAGGGATGGCGGGGCTTTTTCATCCAATGGGGGCGCGCTTCCTGGGGCGGTGCAGGGAAAGCCGCTCCGGGACTGGCCCGGCGGCCGGCGGCTGACGCCGTGATTCTTTGGGTATGCCAAATGGCTTAATGGAAAAACCCTTACGGTTATCCATAATGGATTTTCCCGACCCGTCGGCCCATTCGCTGCCAAGGAGAACGCCATGCATCCCTCTGCCATCGCCGCCTTCCGCCATTCCCTTTGCCTTGCCCTGCTGGGCCTTTTGCTCGGTGCCGCCGGCGCCGGCGCCGCAGAGGAAAGGAAGGGGCTGGAAAAAGTGCAGGACAGCTTTCTCAAGCTGGTCTGCGGCAAGACCGCCGTCGCCGACAACAGTGCCTGCGCCAGGATGCTGGGCGATGCCGGCCAGGGCGACGACGGCGCCCGGGTGCGGCAGCTGGCGGCCCACTTCGTCGTGCTGACCTTCGCCGAGGCCGGCACCCGGGCCCTGGAGGAGCACGAGGACCGGGGCGTGCTGGCGCCGGCCCTGCTGCAGCGCATCCGCACCGCCGAGGCCGAACTGCACGAGGCCTGCTCGGTCCTGGCGTGGACCCCGGCGGCGCGCAAGGCCGCCATCTATCCCCTGGAGCGGGCCGATGCCCTGATCGCCGTGGCCGACGTGGTCAAGGCCGGCATCAAGCCCACCGCCCGGCGCCTGCGGGGGCTGGCCAGCAATCCGGTGAGCCTGCTGGCCGAGGTGGGCGACGTGCTGGAGGACGGCATGGCCGATGCCATCTACGGCTCCGCCTCCCGCCGCGGCTTCGTCGCCGCCCTGGACATCATCGCTCCCCAGAACAAGGTGGACGGCAAGGAACTGAAAGGGGCCTGGCAGGCCGTGGCCGACCGCCTGGAAGTGTCGTGCAAGAGCCTGGCCCGCCTCGGCGGCGCCCAGGAGGAGAGCGCCCCCGTGTGCAAGGTGCTCAAGCCCTGCGCGGAGCTGCAACCATGAGCGCGCCCCTGTTGCCTGAAGATGGCCCGGAGCGAAGCCAAAGCTGGCGCCAGTTCGAGGACGAGGCCCGGCGTCTGCGCCCGACGGCAGCATCGGAGTCGGCAGCGGCGGGGGTCGTCCGGGTCCAGGCCTGGTCCGGCGAAGCCGCCGCGACTCCGCCCGAGCCTCCGGCACCCCAGCCGGCCGCCACGGCGGCTTTCTGCGGCCTGGCCCTGTCCGGCGGCGGCATCCGCAGCGCCACCTTCGCCCTGGGCGTGCTGCAGGCCATGGCCGAGGCCCGCCTGCTGCGCCGGGTGGATTACCTGTCCACCGTTTCCGGCGGCGGCTACATCGGTACCTGGCTCTCCGCCCTGATCCACCGTACCGATGCGGACAGCCGCCGGGCCGTGCGGCAGCTGGAACAGCCCGGCCCCGTCGGCATCGCGCCCTCGGTGGCCGCCGCCGGCCAACCCGGTGGCTGCCGGGACGACGCCAACCAGACGGCCACCGGCGCCAGCGAGCATCCGGCCATTGCCTTCCTGCGCCGCTACAGCAACTACCTGACGCCCCGCTTCGGCCTCTTCAGCGTGGATACCCTGGCGGCGGTGGCCAACCTGTCGCGCAACCTGCTGCTGACCCAGAGCGTCTTCATCCTCTTCCTCCTCGGCCTGCTGTTCCTGCCGCGGGGCGTCGTTCTTGCCCTGTGGCAGGGCGGCCCGCCGGCGCCCTGGCTGTGGGGGGCGGTGCTGCTGTTGCTGGCCGTCGCCGCCCGGGGCCTGTACCGGGGCATGACCTGGTACCGGCGCCCGGCCGCCGCCGGCGACGGATCGTCCCGTCCCGGGCCGAGCCAGGGGCAGGTGCTGCGCGGCGCCGTGCTGCCGGGCATGCTGGCGGCCCTGCTGGCCGCCGCCCTGTTCAACGACGGGACCTGGCTGCCGGCCCTGGCCGGCGGCGACGGGGCGCTGTGGGCCGCCCTGGTCCTGGCCTACCCCCTGCTGTGGCTGCTGGCGGCGGGCCTCGACCTGCCCCTGCCCCGGGGCGGCGGCACCGCCTTCCGTGTCTCCCTGGCGGCAGCCCTGCCCGCCGGGGCCCTGCTTGCCGTCCTGGTCTACGGCTATGTGCGCCTCCTCGCCGCCCTGCCGCCGCCGTCCCGGCCCTGGCTGGCGGTGGGGCTGGGAGCCTTCGTCCTGTGGGAGTTCCTCTGCCTGGCGGTCGCCCTGCACATCGGCCTGATGAAGCGGGCCCTGGCCGAACTGGCGCGGGAGTGGGCCGGCCGGGCCGGCGGCATGTCCATCGGCATCGGCCTGGGCTGGTCCCTGGTGGCCCTGGTCAGTTTCTACGGCAGCGCCTTCCTCGGCTGGCTGGGCCAGACCCTGGCGGCGGCGGGCGGTCTCGCCTGGCTGATCAGCACGGTGGCCGGCGCCCTCGCCGGACGCAGCCCGGCCACCGGCGGCAAGAGGGCCAACCCCTGGCTGGAGCGGCTGCTGCAGGCGGCCCCCTACATTTTCATCGGCGGCCTGCTGCTGTTTCTTTCCTGGCTGGGGGAATGGGGCCTGCGCACCCTGGCCGGGGCGGGGGAGCAGCCCTGGTTCCTGGCGCCGTCCCTAACCATGCCCGGGCTGGCGGCGGTGGTGCTGGCGGCCAGCGTCTGCCTGCTGGGCGCCTGGGCCCTGTCGGCGCGGATCGACGTCAATCTCTTTTCCATGCACCAGTTCTACCGCAACCGACTGACCCGCTGCTATCTGGGCGCCTCCAATCCGCAGCGGCGCAGCGACCGTTTCACCGATTTCGACCCGGCGGACGACCTGCCCCTGCAGGACCTGGCGGCCCAGCGCCCCATCCCCCTGCTCAACGGCGCCCTCAACCTCACCGGCAGCGAACCCCTGGAATGGCAGCAGCGCCAGGCGGCCCCCTTCATCTTCTCGCCGGACCGCTGCGGCTTCCTCCTGCCGCCCTCGTCCCAGAGCCCCGAGTGGCGCGAGTTCCTGGCGCCGAGCCGGGACTACATGAGCCGGGAGGGCGCCCATCTGGGCATGGCCATGGCCGTCTCCGGGGCCGCCGCCAACCCCAACATGGGCTACCACACCGAGCCGGCCATGGCCTTCGTCATGGCCCTGCTCAATGTCCGCCTGGGGCGCTGGTGCCCCAATCCGGCAGGACCGTTCGCCGCCCTCAGCAGTCCGCCCCTGGGGCTGTGGTACCTGCTGCGGGAGCTGTTCGGCAGCGTCAATGAGGACACCGGCTTCGTCAATGTCTCCGACGGCGGCCATTTCGAGAACCTGGGGCTGTACGAACTGGTGCGCCGCCGCTGCCGCCTGATCGTGGTCAGCGACGGCGGCCAGGACCGGGACTTCCAGTTCGAGGACCTGGGCAACGCCATCCGCAAGTGCCGGGTGGACCTGGGGGCCGAGATCGACATCGACGTGCGCCCCCTGCTGCCCGGGGCGGCGCCGCGGCAGCGGCTGGCGGTGGGGCGCATCCGCTACTGGGACGACGGGCGGCAGGCCCTGGCGGGGATGCCGCCGACCCCGGAGTGCGGCGTGCTGGTGTACCTGAAACCCATGGTGCTGGGGGACGAGCCGGTGGACGTGGGCAACTACGCCGCCACCCATCCTGACTTCCCCCACCAGTCCACCGCCGACCAGTGGTTCGACGAGGCCCAGTTCGAGAGCTATCGTCAGCTGGGGCTGGCCACCGGGCGCCGGGGCTTCGGCCAGGGACCATGGCGGCAGGACGAGGCGGCGGACGACGAGGCCTGGGTGCGGGCCGTGGCCGCCGCCCTGGCACCGGCAGCCGCAGCGGCGCCCTAGGCGCCGGGGCCTGGCGGGATCAGTTGGAGAGTGGGGTGCTGGGGGCTGCCTGGGGCGTTGGGCTTTGGCTCGCCACCCATTCCAGCAGGGCCTCCACCGGGCCCCAGGCGGCGCCGGCCTTGGGCCCGCCGGCCAGGGCCACCAGGGCCCAGCGGCGGCCGCCGGCGTCGGTGACGTAGCCGGCCCAGGCGCGCACGCCTTCGATGGAGCCGGTCTTGAGGTGGGCGCGGCCGGCGCTGCTGCCGTTGCCGAAGCGGCGCTTCAGGGTGCCGTCCCTGCCCGCCAGCGGCAGGGAGGCGACGAACTCGGGCATGACCGGGCTCTTCCAGGCCGTCAGCAGCAGTTGCAGCAGGCTGCGGGCGGCGATGCGGTCGTCCCGGGAGAGGCCGGAACCGTTTTCCACCGCCAGTTCGGGGAAGCTGAGGCCCTTTTCCGCCAGCACCTGACGCAGCCCCTGGCGGGCGCCGGCCAGGGTGGCGGCCTCGCCGGCCGGGGTGTCGGCCAGGGCGAGGAAGAGGTGACGGGCCATGACGTTGCTGCTGTACTTGTTGGTGTCGCGCACGATCTCGGCCAGGCTGGGGGATTCCCAGCGCAGCAGGGGCACGCCGCCCACGGGGGCGGGGCCTTCCCGCACCTGGCCGGCAAACTGGCCGCCCAGTTCGCGCCACAGGGGGCGGAAGAGGCCGGCGAGATAGGCGTCGCCGGTCAGGGGGGCCAGGTGCAGAGGTTTTTCGCCGCACACCAGGGGGAAGGTGCCGCCGATGTCGAGGCGCTTGCCGGCGGGGTCGAAGCGCACCGTCAGCTTTTCGCGCCAGTCGCCGCATTCGCCGGCGCCGGGGGCGATGCGGGCGTTCACCGCGAGGCCTTCCTGGGGCACTTCCTGGACCAGGCGCACGCTGCCCGCGGCCAGGTCCGGCACCAGGGTGAAGCGCAGGGCGGTGTAGTTCACCAGGGCCGCATCCGCATTGACGTTGTAGGCCCGCAGGGGCTCGTTGTCGAAGGCGGCGGGGTCGAAGGGGGGCAGGCGATAGGCGCGGCGGTCGGCCACCAGGTCGCCGCCGATCTGGCGTACCTCGGCCCGGTCCCGCAGCTGCCGCAGCAGCAGCCAGAAGCGTTCCAGGGTGAGGGCCGGGTCGCCGCTGCCGACCAGGTAGAGATTGCCTTCCAGGCGGCCGTCCCGGGGGGCGTTGTCGCCGCGCAGTTCGGTCTTCCAGGTGTAGGCCGGGCCCAGCTTTTCCAGGGCGGCGTAGGTGGTCACCAGCTTCATCACCGAGGCCGGGTTCATGGGGCGGGCGGCGTTGTGCAGCAGGCGCGGCGCGGCAGCGTCCACCGCCTGCACGGCGACGGCGAACTGGCCGGGAGGCAGGCCGGCGGCGTTGAGGGCACGGGTGATCTCGGGAGGCAGGACAGTGGCCGTATCCGGCGGCATCTGCCCGGCGGCGTAGGTGTGGAGCGGGTTGCAGAGCAGGGTCAGCCACAGGGCAAGCACCAGGCGGCCGGTGGCGGAGGGACTACGGTGGAATATGCGCATTATTCGGCGTTCGGGGAGGGGCTTTGGGGCGATAATAGCGCGAATCCCACCGTCCCCCGCCCAGCCCATCATGCAAGAACAGCGTCGCCACGTCCGCATCCGTTTCGCCAAGCCCTTGCCGGCCTATGTGGGGCACCAGGGCCAGAACCTGCGGGCGGAACTGCACAATGTTTCCCTCGGCGGCGCCCTGCTGCGCACCGACCTGCCCCTGGCCATCGGCGACCGCTTCGGCCTGGAGTTCGCGCTCCAGGGCATGGGCATCGACACCGTGCCCATCGTCATCAGCCGCGGCCTGGGCGATCTGGTGGGGGTGCGCTTCGACCTGGGGCCGGCTTCCGAGATCCAGCTGGAAGGGGCGATCCAGGACTCGCTGCGCAATGGCATCGCCTCCGTGCTGTCCATGCACACCCTGGCCGGACGCAAGGTGATGCGCATCGCTGGCGCCCTCAACCTGTCCCTGCGCAACGACTTCTTCCACGCCCTGGACAAGATGGGGGTGGCTGAGATCGACCTCTCCGAGGTGACGACCGTGGATGCGGACGGCCTGGCCCTCTGCGTCGTCGCCGCCGAGCGCCGCGGCGTCGTCATCGAGCGGCTCTCGCCGGCGGTGGCCAGCCTCTGGCGCGCGGCCCGCCAACCCTCGGCCTGATCCTGCCGCAGCCGGGTTTCCCGGTCTAGAATGACGGCTTCATCCGAGGAGCCGCCCGCCCATGTTTTCCCGCCTGTTCCGCTCCCGCAGCGAAGTGCCGGCCGCCGCCGAGGCTGCCGCGCCTGTTGCCCCTGCCGCCTCTGGCGCGGCCGCGCCCGCCACGCCGCCGGTTGCTCCCCTGACGGGGGAGGCGCAGCGCCATTCCTTCGTGCGGCGCGAGCCCATCGTCAATCGCCAACAGCGGGTGGCCGCCTACGAGTTCAATCTGGAGGCCCGCCTCGCTTCCCGCCTGGGCGGGCGCAGCGCCGTCGTCCAGCGCAGCCTGCAGGAAGCCCTGTTCCACGAACTGGCATTGGCCTCCGGCGAATCCGGGGTGCTCGGGCAGCGCCTGGCCTTTGTCCCGGTCAGTCCCGATGCCCTGGATTCGGCCGCCCTGGCCCGCCTGCCGCGGCAGAACACGGTGCTCATGCTGGCCCTGCCGCCCGACGTGGAGGCCGAGGCCCTGCCGCCGCCGGCGACCCTGGTGCGGCTGCGCCAGGAAGGCTTTCTCCTGGGCATGTACGTGCCGCCGGACAAGGCCGCCCTGGCCGCCCTGCGGCCCCATCTCGACTACGTGGCGGTGGATGTGGCGGCTTTCGACGGCGAGCGCCTGCGCAACCTGGCCTACGCCCTGAAGACGGTGGACGGCCACACGGTGCACCTCATCGCCGACAACGTGCAGACGGCGGATGAATTCAATCTCTGCTTCCAGCGCGGCTTCGACTATTTCCAGGGCCGCGCCGTGTCCCTCAAGGAAGCCTGGGCGCCGGCCAAGGGTGCCGCTTCCCGCATGCGCATCATCCAGCTGCTCAACCTGGTGCGCAACGAGGCGGAGAACAAGGAGCTGGCGGAAACCCTGAAGCAGGACCCCCTGCTTTCCTTCCGCATCCTGCGCTACATCAACTCCCCCGGCATCGGCCTGACCACGCCCGTTTCCTCCATCGAGCATGCCCTGGTGGTGCTGGGCCTGGGGCGCTTCTACCGCTGGCTGTCCCTGCTTCTGTTCGCCCCCCAGGGCGGCGGCTTCGGCGAGTGGCTGGTGGTGGAGCACGCCCTGACCCGGGGCCGGCTGATGGAACTGCTGGGGGCCGGCCGCTTCCCGCCGGCCGAGCACGATGCCCTTTTCCTGTGCGGCTCCTTTTCCCTGCTGGACCGGCTGCTGCAGCAGCCCCTGGCCGAAGTGGTGGGGCAGCTGACCCTGCCGCCGGCGGTGAAGCAGGCCCTGCTGCAGCGGCAGGGGCCCTACGCCCAGCTGCTGGAGGTGGCGGAAGCCTGCGAGAGCCTGGAGTCGGCCCGCATCGAAAGCGCCGCCCAGGCCGCCGGCCTGGAGGCGGAGGCCACCAACCGGGCCATGATCATGGCCATGGCCTGGGCCAACGAGGTGGGGGAACTGGGCGGTAGCGACGCCCTGTAAGGCGGGGCAGGCCCGGGCGGCCCGCCGCCGGCCTCATTCGGGCTGGCAGATTTCGCCGCGGCGGATGGCCACCAGGGTGCGCGTGATGAGCAGGCCCAGGACCAGGCTGAGGATGGAGAGCAGGATCATGCCCAGGGCGCTGAAAAAGGTGCTGTGGGTGCGGCCGGCCATAGCCAGGGTGGCGATGGTCACTGCCGCCAGGGGGAAGGAATAGGCCCAGGAGGAGAGGAAGAAGGGCACGCGCAGGAAGCGCAGCACATTGGAAAACAGCAGCAGGGCCAGGAACAGGGCCGTGTGCAGCAGGATGCGGGCAAAGGCGTCCACCTCCCCGGTCAGGTTCATCCAGGCCACGCAACCCACCGAGGGCGGCGCCAGGAGGATGAACAGGGTGGGGGTGAGGCGCAGAGGCAGGGGCTCATGGAAGAAGAGCCGGTACATGACGATGGTCAGCAGCACCAGCCAGAACACCAGCCCGATGCTGAAAAAGAACCAGGACAACTCCGGCGGGGCAAAGCGCACGCCGACCACGGGCACGATGATGTTGCCCACCACCGGGATGAACCAGGCCGGGTTGGCGTGCTTGATCTCGTAGTGGGTGTGGTGCAGCCAGCCGCCCATGATGGCCAGGGTGAATGCCAGATGCAGCCCGGCGCCCAGGCCCCAGATCGGGGCGGCGAGGCCGGGGGCGTCCTCGGCCCAGGCGATGGCCAGCAGCAGCAGGCCGATGGAAATGGTGGGGAAGAAGTTGATGCGCACCGGATGGCGCCATTCGCCGAGGACGGCGACCCGGTGGGTGAGGAACTTGAGGCCGTACACCAGGGCCGTCAGCAGCCACACGGCGGTAGCCAGCCAGCGTAGCCATTGGCCCACTTCCGTCGGCGCCCCCAGGACCAGGTGGGCCTTCTGCCAGGCGATGGCAAGGCCGGCGGTGCCCATCACCGTGGAGAAGAAGGAAACGGGGAAGAGGGAGAGCCGGGCGGGCGTGGGGGCGGTGTGGGTCATGGCGGTGGGTTCCGTATAACGGGCGGCCGGAATAAACGCGGCGGGGTCGGACTTGGGCTGCTTCTTGTCGGGATGGCCCGGAATGAGGCCGGCGCCCATTATATGCAAATTCAGCGTTTTCTAATATTCAAAATGGGGGAACCGGACGGGCAAAAAAAAAGCCCGGGGCAAGCCCCGGGCTGTGAGGTGGGTCGGTTTGCTTCTTAGTGGGAGGAGGCCGCTGCGGCACCGATGCCGGTTTCGGAGCGGATTTCCTGATCCAGGTAGGCGACGCGTTCCTTGGCGGCCTGTTCGCTGCGATCCATCAGGGAGAACAGCCAGATGCCGATGAAGCCGGCAGCCATGGAGAACAGGGCCGGGGAGGCGTAGGGGAAGATTTCCGTCTTGTTGCCCAGGATGTCGACCCAGATGGACTTGGAGAGGACAGTCAGGACCACAGCGGTGATCAGGCCCAGGAAGCCGCCGTAGAAGGCGCCCTTGGTGGTGCAATCCTTCCACAGCACGGACATGAAGAGCACCGGGAAGTTGGCGGATGCGGCGATGGCGAAGGCCAGGGACACCATGAAGGCGATGTTCTGCTTTTCGAAGGCGATACCCAGCACCACCGCGATGATGCCCAGGGCAACGGTGGTCATCTTGGACACGCGCATTTCCGTGGCGCTATCCACGTTGCCGTGACGGAACACGGAAGCGTAGAGGTCATGGGACACGGCGGAGGCACCGGACAGGGTCAGACCGGCAACCACAGCCAGGATGGTGGCGAAGGCCACGGCAGAGATGAAGCCGAGGAACACGTTGCCGCCCACGGCGTTGGCCAGGTGGATAGCCGCCATGTTGCCGCCGCCCTTCAGCACGCCCTTGGCATCCAGGAACTCGGGGTTGGTACCGACGAGCACGATGGCGCCGAAGCCGATGATGAAGGTCAGGATGTAGAAGTAACCGATCCAGGTGGTGGCCCAGAACACGGACTTGCGGGCTTCCTTGCCATCCGGCACGGTGAAGAAGCGCATCAGGATGTGGGGCAGACCGGCGGTACCGAACATCAGGGCCATACCGAAGGAAATGGCGGAGATGGGATCCTTGATGAAGGAGCCCGGGCCCATGATGGACTGACCCTTGGCGGCAGCAGCGGCAGCGACCGTCTCGGCAGTGGCACTCGGATCGGTTTCCAGCGCCTTGGCCAGCAGGCCCTTGGCAGCCAGGTCGGTCTTGATGCGCACGGCGTCGGCGAACAGGGCTTCAGGGGAGAAGCCGTACTTGGCCAGCACCATGAACACCATGAAGGAAGCGCCGGAGAGCAGCAGCACGGCCTTGATGATCTGCACCCAGGTGGTGGCCGTCATGCCGCCGAACAGCACGTAGACCATCATCAGGATGCCGACCAGCACCACGGCCATCCAGTAGTCGAGGCCGAACAGCAGCTTGATCAGCTGGCCGGCACCCACCATCTGGGCGATCAGGTAGAAGGCCACCACCACCAGGGTGCCGGAAGCCGCCAGAGCGCGGATCGGCGTGGCCTGGAAGCGGTAGGCTGCCACGTCGGCAAAGGTGAATTTGCCCAGGTTCCGCAGGCGCTCGGCCATGAGGAACATGATGATGGGCCAGCCCACCAGGAAGCCGATGGAGTAGATCAGGCCGTCGTAGCCGTTGGCGAACACGGCGGCAGAAATACCCAGGAAGGAAGCGGCGGACATGTAGTCGCCGGCGATGGCCAGGCCGTTCTGGAAACCGGTGATGCCGCCGCCAGCGGTGTAGAAGTCAGCCGCCGTCTTGGTCTTGGAGGCTGCCCACTTGGTGATCCACAGGGTCAGCAGCACGAAGGCGCCGAACATGATGATGGCCGTCCAGTTGGTGGCCTGCTTTTCGGCCTGGCCTTCCAGCGCCGCGGCGAACACCGGGGAGCTGAGCAGGCCCAGGCCGGCGAGGGCGAGGGTGTTGGTCAGTTTTTTCATTTCTTCATTTCCTCCTGGACGATCTGCTCGGTCAGGGCATCGAACTCGCTGTTGGCGCGGCGGACGTAGAGGCCGGTGATGGCGACGGTGAACAGGATCAGGCCGACACCGACGGGAATGCCGACGGTCATGACGCCGCTTTCGGACAGCTTCTGGGCCAGCAGCGCCTTGTCGAAGGCGATGATGGCGATATAGCCGTAGTAGGCCAGCAGCATGATGACGGTCAGGGTCCAGCCAAAGACGTTGCGCTTGCTTTTCAGCTCGTGGAATTTCGGGTTTGCCCGAATCCGCTTGGTCAGCTCTTGTTGACTCATTTGTCTCCTCCTAAAAAACCTCCGGGCCAATCGAAGGAATGGCCATGGAGCCGAACTATGTCCCCGAAGACTTACAGTTCCCTTACTCCAATGAGAACTTTTTGCGTCAGGACGGAAGAATTTCGAGTCTCGGTAAGTGAATGATTTAATGGAAAAACGATTTGTGCGCTGCGTCAATTTTTCTTGGCGGTTATGCCGTTGCAATGGGGTGTTTCATGTCGTCTGGTGCAATCGATTCATCAATGCGTAAATTGCGGAAGCGCTGTTTTGATTCGGTTTTTGGGCTTGGCAGCCCAGGTGGCCGCGTCCGCGATTAACCGCGGACGGGGAGGGGGAGGGGGTGGTGCAAATGCGGAAAGAACGGCGCCGGTATTGGTCCGGCGGGTGTCCGTCAGGGGGGTGACGGACGTTCCGGAGCGGTGCCGCTGTGAAAAATATTTTTTTAGGCGAGGAAGTTCTGCCGTTCCTTGAACAGCTTGCGGGCATCGGCGTGGGCCTGCTCCAGGTTGCGCAGGGCCGGATCGTCGTCGTGGGGGCAGAAGTATTCCTTGTCCTGGGCGGCCATGACCAGGGCGATGGCCGCCTCGTCCTCCAGGTCGTACTTCTCGGTGATCAGGGTGGTGACTTCGTCCAGATACTCTTCGTAGGTCATGGGCATGGCGGAATTCCAGGGAGGAGGGCGGGCCGGCGGCATGGCCGCCAAAGGGGGGTCAGGGCTGCAGCACCAGTTCGACACGGCGCCAGGAACTGCGGCAGGCTTCGCTGTCGCAGGCCGGCGCCAGTTCCCTGCCCCGGGCGCGGATGAGTATCTGGGTGCCGCGGACGCCACGGCGTACCAGGGCGGCCTCCACCAGGGAGGCCCATTTCTCCGACAGGGCCAGGCAGTACTCCTTGCTGCCCAGGTGGTCCGTGTGGGCACGCAGCACCAGGCGCCGCAGCCGGTCGGCCCGCAGCTCCTCGGCCATCTGGTCGAGCAGGGGCGCCGCCGCCGGCGGCACCTCGGCATCGCCGGGGGAGAAATAGACGCTGGGGGCCTGGGGCGTGGCCACCACTTCGGCCGGGGGCGGCACGCTGGGCCGGGCCGGGGCCGGCGGTCGCGGCGCGCTGACGACGGTGGGGGCAGTGGGCGCGGCGCAGGCCGCAAGACAGGCGGCGAGGCAAAGCAGGGTCAGGCGAATGGGCTGCATCGGAATCTGGCGGGGCCGCCGCCGGGCCGTCGTCCGCCACCGGCGAGGGGCGCATGGCTGTCCGGGGCCCCGCAGCGGGACTGGGAAGCCTGCCATTATAGGGGCGGCCCAGGCCCGGGGGCGAGTCCGGGAATCGCCGCAAAGCCCGGCCCGGACCTGGGGGGGCAGGATGGGCCAGAGCACACATATTTTTGCTAGTATACGATTCGTATATGAATCGTATATTTTGAGGTGTCATGGGAATCGTCAAAATTTCAGAGCAGATGCACGAAAATTTGCGTCTCACCAGCGGCGCCTTGAGCCGTTCCATCAACGCGCAAGCGGAACATTGGCTACGTGTGGGGATGCTCGCGGAACTCAACCCGAACCTGGCCTACGCTGATATCTGCCAGTTGCTGATTCAGGCGGAACGGCAGGCTGAAGGCAGTTCTGCCGACAAGGATGCAGCGGTGGCGCAGGCGGCATGAGCGCAGCGCGAGCCGTACCCATCCGGGCGGAGGCCGAGATTGCCATGGCCCGACGCGCCGGAATGTTGGCTGCCGATGTCCTGCGGATGATTGCCG
Source organism: Azospira oryzae (assembly GCF_004217225.1). GTDB lineage: Bacteria > Pseudomonadota > Gammaproteobacteria > Burkholderiales > Rhodocyclaceae > Azospira > Azospira oryzae. The sequence continues at coordinate 1,910,427 of NZ_SHKM01000001.1, read as the reverse complement.
GCCATATCCGGCCGGGAGTTACCACCAATGAGCTGGACCGCTTGTGCCACGAGTACATTGTCCATGTGCAGCAGGCGATTCCTGCCAATGTGGGCTACCACGGCTACCCCAAGACCATTTGCGCTTCGGTAAACCATGTGGTTTGCCACGGCATTCCGTCCGACAAGAAGCTGAAGGACGGGGACATCGTCAACATCGACGTTGCCGTCATCAAGGACGGCTGGTTCGGCGATACGAGCAGGATGTTCCTGGTCGGCAACCCCGGCATCCTGGCCCGGCGCCTGGTGCGCACGACCTATGAAGCCATGCGGGCAGGTATACGGCAGGTCCGTCCGGGGGCCCCCCTTGGCGATGTCGGCCACGCCATCCAGAGCGTTGCCCAGCGGGAGAACTTCAGCGTCGTTCGCGAATACGGCGGCCACGGCATCGGCACGGTCTACCACGACGACCTGCATGTGCCCCACTACGGCCAGCCCGGTAAGGGGCTGAAACTGGAGCCGGGCATGATCTTCACCATTGAGCCGATGCTCAATGCGGGCGGCGCCGCCATCCGCCATCTGCCTGACGACTGGACGGTCGTGACCAAAGACCGCTCCCTTTCGGCCCAGTGGGAGCACATGGTGCTGGTGACCGAAACCGGTTTCGAGATTTTGACGCCCTGGCCCGATGGGGAGGGGGACTACCCGCCCATCACGCCGGCAGGCGCCGTCCTGTCCCTGTCCTGATCCTGCCATTGGGCTCTGGCGCCTACCGGAGGGTGTATTGATCGGTTCCGTGGGTTGGGTGGATGTTTGTATTTTGGATCAGTTGCTTAGCTTCCTTCCCCCGGCAATTTTCTGCCTCTCGCCATACCTGGGGACAACAATTGTGTCTGGCCGCCCTTGAAATCGAAGGGGGGCGCCCCTATTATTAGCACTCGCTCGGGGTGAGTGCTAACAGGCCAGGCCTTCACCACCCCGCCTGACCGGGCCGACAGGCCCCTGAATCCCTGCAATAACTTCGTTACAAGGAGCTATCCCTATGAAAATCCGTCCCTTGCACGACCGTGTGATCGTCAAGCGCGTCGAAGCTGAGCGCACCACCGCTTCCGGTATCGTCATCCCCGATTCCGCCGGTGAGAAGCCCGATCAGGGTGAAGTCCTGGCCGTTGGCCCCGGCAAGCGTGACGATTCCGGCAAGCAGAACGCCCCCGACGTGAAGGTGGGCGACCGCGTCCTGTTCGGCAAGTACGCCGGCCAGACCGTCAAGGTGGACGGCCAGGAACTGCTGGTCATGCGCGAAGAAGACATCATGGGCGTGGTCGAGGCCTAAGCCTCTCCCCCTTTCCCATTCAACAGATTCTGGAGAATTTCAATGGCAGCTAAAGAAGTCAAATTCGGTGATTCCGCCCGCGCCCGCATGGTCGAAGGCATCAACGTCCTGGCCGACGCGGTCAAGGTGACCCTGGGCCCCAAGGGCCGCAACGTGGTGCTGGAGCGCTCCTTCGGCGCCCCCACCGTGACCAAGGACGGTGTGTCCGTGGCCAAGGAAATCGAACTGAAGGACAAGTTCGCCAACATGGGCGCCCAGATGGTCAAGGAAGTCGCTTCCAAGACCTCCGACCTGGCTGGTGACGGCACCACCACCGCCACCGTGCTGGCCCAGGCCATCGTGCGCGAAGGCATGAAGTACGTGGCCGCCGGCATGAACCCGATGGACCTGAAGCGCGGTATCGACAAGGCTGTCGCCGCCACCATCGAAGAGCTGAAGAAGATTTCCAAGCCCTGTGCCACCACCAAGGAAATCGCCCAGGTCGGTTCCATCTCCGCCAACTCCGACGCTGACATTGGCACCATCATCGCCAATGCCATGGAAAAGGTCGGCAAGGAAGGCGTCATCACCGTTGAAGACGGCAAGTCCCTGAATAACGAACTGGACGTCGTCGAAGGCATGCAGTTCGACCGCGGCTACCTGTCCCCCTACTTCATCAACAACCCGGACAAGCAGATTGCCGTCATGGACAATCCCTTCGTCCTGCTGTTCGACAAGAAGATCTCCAACATCCGCGACCTGCTGCCCGTGCTGGAACAAGTCGCCAAGGCCGGCCGTCCCCTGCTGATCATCGCTGAAGACGTGGAAGGCGAAGCCCTGGCCACCCTGGTGGTGAACAACATCCGCGGCATCCTGAAGACCGTGGCCGTCAAGGCTCCCGGCTTCGGCGACCGTCGCAAGGCCATGCTGGAAGACATCGCCATCCTGACCGGCGGCCAGGTGATCTCCGAAGAAGTGGGCCTGACCCTGGAAAAGGCTACCCTGGATGACCTGGGCCAGGCCAAGCGCATCGAAGTGGGCAAGGAAAACACCACCATCATCGACGGCGCCGGTTCCGAAGACGCCATCAAGGCCCGCGTGGCCCAGGTGCGTGCCCAGATCGAAGCCGCCACCTCCGACTACGACCGCGAAAAGCTGCAGGAACGCGTGGCCAAGCTGGCCGGCGGCGTGGCCGTGATCAAGGTGGGTGCTGCCACCGAAGTCGAAATGAAGGAAAAGAAGGCCCGCGTCGAAGACGCCCTGCACGCCACCCGCGCTGCCGTTGAAGAAGGCATCGTCCCCGGCGGCGGCGTTTCCCTGCTGCGCGCCCGCGCCAACCTGGGCAACCTGAAGGGCGACAACCACGACCAGGACGCCGGCATCAAGATCGTGCTGCGCTCCCTGGAACAGCCCCTGCGCGAAATCGTTGCCAACGCCGGCGACGAGCCTTCCGTGGTGGTGAACAAGGTGGTTGAAGGCAAGGGCAACTTCGGCTTCAACGCCGCCACCGGCGAGTACGGCGACATGGTGGAAATGGGCGTGCTGGACCCCACCAAGGTCGAGCGCACCGCTCTGCAGAACGCCGCTTCCGTCGCCGGCCTGATGCTGACCACCGATTGCATGGTGGCCGAGCTGGCCGAAGACAAGCCCGCCGCCGGCATGCCCGACATGGGCGGCATGGGTGGTATGGGCGGCATGGGCATGGGCATGTAATTCGCCCCTGCCAGCATCTGCTGCAAAAAAGCCCGGCTTGAAGCCGGGCTTTTTCTTTTGGGATTGTCTGCCGACACCGCCGCCGCAGCTCCCCCGGCGGGTCTCCATCCGCTGGCGGCAGCGGCACTCCCGTCCGGCGAAGTTCCCCGGTCCCGGTTCCGGGCGGCGGACGGAATCCGGCCCGCCCCGCTGCCAGTTGGGGGCGCTTGCGGTAAGCTGCCGGCCATTCTCCCGTTCGGAACCCGCTGACCATGCAAATCTGGGTCGATGCCGATGCCTGTCCCAAGGCCATCAAGGAAATCCTCTTCCGCGTGGCGACGCGCACCCAAATCCTGGTCACCCTGGTGGCCAACCAGGCCCTCTACGCGCCGCCCTCGCCCTACCTGCGCAGCATCCAGGTGCCCAAGGGCTTCGACGTGGCGGACAACGAAATCGTCGCCCGGGTGGCGGCGGGGGATCTGGTCATCACCGCCGACATTCCCCTGGCGGCGGAAGTCATCGCCAAGGGCGCCCGGGTGCTGACGCCCCGGGGCGAGCCCTACGACAAGGGCTCCATCCAGGCTGCCCTCTCCATGCGCAATTTCATGGACACCCTGCGCTCCGCCGGGGTCGAGACCGGCGGCCCTGCCGCCATGAGCCAGTCCGACCGCCACGCCTTCGCCCAGCAACTGGAGCGCCTGCTGCCCCGGGGCTGAGGCGCTCCGGTTCCTTCCGTTAGAACCGCCGCAGCGGCGCCGTTGGCGGCGCCCGTCCCTTTCCTTTCGGCGTAGCCGGTCCCGGAGAGCCCCGTCCGAAGGCAGTGTCGCGGCTGGCCCCCGTCGTCCTTCATTTCCTCTTGCCGCCGGGTGTCATGGCGCCCCGCCCGGGCCTGCGCTCCTCCTTCCCGCACGTTGTCTCTGCTCTCATCGCCTCGGCTGAGAGGCAGCAAGGACGGGCATTTCGGCTATGGCTGCCTGAAGATGGCCGTCCCTATTGCCTTCTCAGCCAGGTCTTGAAGCCGGTCCGGCGTCTTTACGCCATCTTAACGAGGCCCTCCCCAGCTTTAGCAAGGTCTTGATTCCTCCCCGCCTACAGTTCGAGCGTGATGTTCCATCTGCATACGGAGGATTTCCATGGACCTGTTCTACATCGGCCTGGCCGTCGGCTTCTTTGCCCTGACGGCCGGCCTGGTGGCCTGTTTCGACCGCTTGCGGAGGTCGTGATGGCGCCCCTCTACCTGATCGCCCTGGCGGTGGCCGGCGGCCTCTTCGCCTATCTGCTGGCCGTGCTGTTCTACCCGGAGGACTTCTCATGAACGCCAACCTCCTGCTGCAGTACGGCTTCTTCTTCGCCGTCCTCTTTCTCCTGGCCTGGCCCCTGGGGCTGTACATGGCCCGCATCTACCGGGGCGACCTGCCGGCCTTCGTGGCCTGGCTGCGGCCGCTGGAGAACTTCTGCTACCGCCTGGCCGGCGTGCGCCACGGCGACGACATGGGCTGGCGCCGCTATGCCGGCGCCGTGCTGGCCTTCAGCCTGCTCGGCGTGCTCGCCGTCTACGCCCTGCAGCGCCTGCAACTGTGGCTGCCCTTCAATCCCCAGGCCATGGCCAACACCACGCCGGACCTGGCCTTCAACACCGCTGTCAGCTTCGTCACCAATACCAACTGGCAGGCCTACGGCGGCGAGACCACCATGAGCTACCTGACCCAGATGCTCGGCCTGGCGGTGCAGAACTTCCTTTCCGCCGCCACCGGCATGGCCGTGGTGGTGGCCCTGATGCGGGGCTTCCAGCGCAAGGAGGCCGGCGGCATCGGCAATTTCTGGATCGACCTGGTGCGCTCCACCCTCTACGTGCTGCTGCCCCTGTCCCTGATCCTGGCCCTCGCGCTGGTGGGGCAGGGCGTGGTGCAGAGCGTGGCGCCCTACGCCAGTGTGCCCCTGACCCAGGCGGTGGATTACGAACAACCCAAGGTCGGCGCCGACGGCCAGCCCGTGCTCGACGCCGCGGGCAAGCCGGTGCTGGAAGCAGCCACCGCCAGGGAGCAGACCCTGGCCCTGGGGCCGGCGGCCAGCCAGATCGCCATCAAGCACCTGGGCACCAACGGCGGCGGCTTCTTCAACGCCAATTCCAGCCATCCCTACGAGAACCCGACCCCGGTTTCCAACCTGTTGCAGATGCTGGCCATCGTCCTCATCCCGGCCGCCCTCTGCTTCACTTTCGGCCGCTGGGTCGGCGACCTGCGCCAGGGCCTGGCCATCCTCGCTGCCATGACCGCCATCCTGGTGGCCCTGCTGGCGGTGGAAGTGTGGGCCGAGCAGGCCGGCAACCCCCTGTTCGAGCGGCTCGGTCTGGCCACCCAGGGCAGCGAGCTGATGGCTGGCGGCAATATGGAAGGCAAGGAGGCCCGCTTCGGCATCAGCGCCACCTCCCTCTTCGTCACCGTCACCACCGCCGTCTCCTGCGGCGCCGTCAATGCCATGCACGATTCCCTCACGCCCCTGGGCGGCCTGGTGCCGATGTGGCTGATGCAGCTGGGCGAGGTGGTCTTCGGCGGCGTCGGTTCCGGCCTCTACGGCATGCTGGTGTTCGCCATCGTCGGCGTCTTCGTCGCCGGCCTGATGATCGGCCGCACCCCGGAATACCTGGGCAAGAAGATCGAGGCCTACGAGATGAAGATGGCCGCCGTGGCCATCCTCGCCACGCCCCTGGCGGTGCTCCTGGGCACGGCCCTGAGCCTGATGCTGGAGGCGGGTGCCGCGGGCGTCTTCAACCCCGGCGCCCACGGCTTCTCGGAAGTGCTGTACGCCTTCTCTTCCGCCGCCAACAACAACGGCAGCGCCTTCGCCGGCCTGGGCGCCAACACGCCCTACTACAACACCGCCCTGGGTCTGGCCATGCTCTTCGGCCGCTTCACCATCATCGCCGCGGTGCTGGCCATCGCCGGCTCCCTTGCCGCGAAGAAGCGCATTCCCCCGTCCGCCGGCACCCTGCCGACCCATACGCCCCTGTTCGTGGTGCTGCTGATCGGCACCGTGATCGTGGTCGGCGCCCTGACCTTCCTGCCGTCCCTGGCCCTGGGGCCGGTGGTGGAACACCTGCAGATGGTCGGCGTCCGCTAAGGAGTCCTCGATGAAAACAACAAGCCAATCCCTCTACGACCGGGCCCTGCTGCAAGAAGCCGCCTGGGAATCGGTCAAGCGCCTCTCCCCCCGCTACCAGGTGAAGAACCCGGTGATGTTCGTGGTCTGGCTGGGCAGCCTGCTCACCACCGGCCTCTGGCTCCAGGCCCTGGCCGGGGAGGGCGAGGCGCCCGCCGGCTTCATCCTGGCCATCACCCTGTGGCTGTGGTTCACCGTGCTCTTCGCCAATTTCGCCGAGGCCGTGGCCGAGGGCCGGGGCAAGGCCCAGGCCGCTGCCCTGAAGGGCCTGAAGAAGACCGTGTGGGCCAAGAAGTTGCGGGAAGCCCACGCCGGCGCCCCCTTCCACACCGTGCCCTCGGAAGACCTGCGCAAGGGCGACGTGGTGCTGGTCCAGGCCGGCGACGTCATTCCCGGCGACGGCGAGGTGGTGGAAGGCGTGGCCTCGGTGGACGAATCGGCCATCACCGGCGAATCGGCCCCGGTGATCCGGGAGTCCGGCGGCGACTTCAGCGCCGTCACCGGCGGCACCCGGGTGCTCTCCGACTGGCTGGTGGTGAAGATCACCGTCAATCCGGGGGAGACCTTCCTCGACCGCATGATCGGCATGGTGGAAGGGGCCAGGCGGCAGAAGACGCCCAACGAGATCGCCCTGACCATCCTGCTGGTGGCCCTGACCCTGACCTTCCTCCTGGCCACGGCGACCCTGCTGCCCTTCTCCATCTACAGCGTCGGCGTCGCCGGCAGCGGCAGCCCGGTCACGGTGACGGTGCTGGTGGCCCTGCTGGTGTGCCTCATTCCCACCACCATCGGCGGCCTGCTCTCGGCCATCGGCGTCGCCGGCATGGGGCGGATGATGGAAAAGAACGTCATCGCCACCTCCGGCAAGGCGGTGGAAGCCGCCGGCGACGTGGATGTGCTGCTGCTGGACAAGACCGGCACCATCACCCTGGGCAACCGCCAGGCCGCCGCCTTCGCCCCCGCCGCCGGCGTCAGCGAGAAGGAACTGGCCGAGGCGGCCCTGCTCGCCTCCCTCGCCGACGAAACGCCGGAGGGCCGCTCCATCGTCACCCTGGCCAAGGAGCGCCTGCACCAGCGGGGCCGGGACATCCACGCCGACGGCGCCAGCTTCGTGCACTTCACCGCCCAGACCCGCATGAGCGGCATCGACTGGCAGGGGCGCAGCATCCGCAAGGGCGCCGCCGACGCGGTCAAGGCCCACATCCTGGCCCTGGGCGGCGAATGGTCTGCCGCCGTGCAGCAGGCGGTGGACGACATCGCCCGCCGCGGCGCCACGCCCCTGGCGGTGGCCGAATCCAGCGCCGGCGCCGCCCGGGTGCTGGGGGTGGTGGAGCTGAAGGACATCGTCAAGGGCGGCATCAAGGAGCGCTTCGCCGAACTGCGCCGCATGGGCATCAAGACGGTGATGATCACCGGCGACAACTCCCTCACCGCCGCCGCCATCGCCGCCGAGGCCGGGGTGGACGACTTCCTGGCCGAAGCCACGCCGGAGGCCAAGCTCAAACTGATCCGCCAGCACCAGCAGGACGGCCGCCTGGTGGCCATGACCGGCGACGGCACCAACGACGCCCCGGCCCTGGCCCAGGCCGACGTGGCGGTGGCCATGAACAGCGGCACCCAGGCGGCCAAGGAGGCCGGCAACATGGTGGACCTGGATTCCAACCCCACCAAGCTGATCGAGATCGTGGAGACGGGCAAGCAGATGCTGATGACCCGGGGCGCCCTCACCACCTTCTCCATCGCCAACGACGTGGCCAAGTACTTCGCCATCATCCCGGCCGCCTTCGCCGCCACCTATCCGGCCCTCGGCGTGCTCAACGTCATGGGCCTGGCGACGCCGGCCTCGGCCATCCTCTCGGCGGTGATCTTCAACGCCCTGGTGATCGTCGCCCTCATCCCCCTGGCCTTGAAGGGCGTGGCCTACCGGCCCCAGGGCGCCGCCGCCATCCTGCGCCGCAACCTGCTGGTCTACGGCGTGGGCGGCCTGGTGGTGCCCTTCGCCGGCATCAAGGCCATCGACCTCATGCTTGTCGGCCTGCATCTGGCCTAAGGAGACTTCCATGCTCAAGGAACTGCAACCCGCCCTGATCCTCCTGGCGCTGCTCAGCGCCCTCACCGGCGCTGCCTACCCGGCCCTGGTCACCGGCCTGGCCCAGGCCACCATGTCCGACCAGGCCAACGGCAGCCTGCTCAAGGAAAACGGCCAGGCCGTGGGCTCCCGCCTCATCGGCCAGCCCTTCTCCGACCCCCGCTACTTCTGGGGCCGCCCCTCCGCCACCGCGCCCATGCCCTACAACGGCGGCAGTTCCGGCGGCGCCAACCTGGGGCCCCTCAACCCGGCCCTGGAGGCGGCGCTGCAGGAGCGCATCAGCGTCCTCAAGGCGGCGGACCCTAGCCAGCAGGCCCCCATCCCGGTGGATCTGGTGACGGCCTCCGCCAGTGGCCTCGATCCCCACATCAGTCCCGCCGCCGCCCGCTGGCAGGCGCCCCGGGTAGCCCGCCTGCGGGGCCTGCCCGAAGCCCGGGTGCTGGCCCTGCTGGAGCGCCACACGGAAGGCCGCCAATGGGGCTTCCTGGGTGAGCCCCGGGTCAATGTCCTGGCCCTCAACCGGGCCCTGGACCAGGCGGCGCCCTGAGAGCCCGCCATGACCGGCCCGCTCCTGGACCTCTGCCACCTGCTGCTGGCGCTGCTGGCCATTTTCGCCCCCATCGCCCTGGCCGGCTGGCTGCTGGGACATCGTCCCCCGGCACCTTCCCCTTCACCCAAAAACAGGAAAAACCCATGAACAACTCCAAGCACCTTGTACTTCTGCCCCTGCTTCTGCTTGCCGCCGGCGCCGCCGGCGCCGAGGCGGAGGCCGCCCCGGACCTTTCCGTCAGCAGCAATCTCAACCTGGTCAGCGAGTACCGTTTCCGCGGCATCGACCAGACCTGGGGCGGCCCCGCCCTCCAGGGCGGCGTGGACCTGGCCCACCGCAACGGCCTCTATGCCGGCCTGTGGGCCTCCAACGTCTCCGGCAACTCCTACCCGGGCAGCAACCTGGAGGTGGACTACTACGCCGGCTACAACGGCAAGCTGGACGACGACTGGGGCTACACCGTCGGCGGCTACGGCTACTGGTATCCCGGTGCCAATGTGGACAAAGGGACCTGTCCCTCCGCCGCCTGGGCGGCCCCCTGTTCCCTGCCGGGGCAGAAATTCGACAACTTCGAGCTGAACGGCGGCTTCTCCTGGCGCTGGCTCAGCTACAAGCTGTCCGTGTCCCTCACGGACTACTTCGGCGCCAACACCAAGACCGGCTACAGCAGCGACACCAAGGGCAGCCTCTACCACGACCTGAGCGCCAACGTGCCCCTGGCCGAGGACCTGACCCTCAACCTGCACCTGGGCCGCACCGACGTCAAAGCCACCTACGGTGGCATCAGCGCCGACTACACCGACTACCGCCTCGGCCTGACCAAGACCTTCAGCGGCGGCTGGAGCCTCTCCGGCGCCTGGGTCGGCGCCACCAACGACCGCTTCTACCGGCCTCCGGTGGGCGGCCTTTCCGCTGCCAATGGCGAAACCCGGGAGTTGAACAAGGACCGTCTCGTCCTCCAGGTGGGACGTTCCTTCTAACGGGTTCCGACAGCAGCTTCCACCTCCCCCGGGGAAGCTGTTTCTTGTGCCGGCCCAGGCTTCGCCCGGGCCGGTTTTTTTTCTGCCGGATTTGGGGGGCGATTCTTAACGCCATCTTGATACGGGGTCGGCTATTTTTGACCCCATTGCAACAGCCCCTTTTCTAATCTGTGGGCATCGGGTGCCGCGCCACCCTTCGTTCCCAGGTGTCCTATGAATGCCAATGTCTGTATCGGAATCCGTATCGACGGCGACCAGCTGCGACTGGCTGCCCGCCAGCAGGGCCGCGCCCTCGGCCAGGTTTCCTTCTCCCGCGACAGCGTCGGGCGTCGCGCCCTGGCCAGCTACCTGGCGGCCTGGGAGGCGCCGTTGCGGCTGGCGGTGGCGGCCGGGGCCGCCGGCATCGCCCTGGCCGTGGCCCTCGGCGACGGGCCGGGGCGGGAGGTCTATCTGGTGGCCGCCAGCATCGCCGACCAGCCGGCGGCCCTGGCCCGCTACGCCGAGCAGCGCCTGTGAGGGAACGGCCATGCCCATCCATATCTGCCCCGTCTGCGGCACCCGCCATCCCATCAGTGCCGTCGAGCATCCCTTCGCCTACGGCCGCCAGCTGACCTGCGGCCCCCAGTGCAAACACCGCCTGCGCCAGCAGGTACGGCAGCGCATCCTGGCCGAGCTGGCCCTGCGCGCTGCCGCCAAGGAATAAACTCCACCCATGTCCGATCCTCTGCAACGCCCCGATCCCGACGCCCTCCTGGCCCGCCTGGAGGCGGAGGAAATCCAGGCCCGCCGCGGCCGCCTGAAAATCTTCTTCGGCGCCAGCCCCGGCGTCGGCAAGACCTACGCCATGCTGGCCGCCGCCCGTACCCTGCAGTCCCAGGGCGTGGACGTGGCGGTGGGGGTGGTGGAAACCCACGGCCGGCGGGAAACCGCCGAGCTGGTCCAGGGCCTGGAGCTGCTGCCTTCCCGGCAGGTCGAGCACCGGGGCCGCCGCCTGCAGGAATTCGACCTGGATGGCGCCCTGCAGCGGGCGCCGGACCTGGTGCTGGTGGACGAGCTGGCCCACAGCAATGCCCCTGGCAGTCGCCACCCCAAGCGCTGGCAGGACGTGGAGGAACTCCTGGCCGCCGGCATCGACGTGTTCACCACGGTCAATGTGCAGCACCTGGAAAGCCTCAACGACGTGGTGGGCCGCATCACCGGCGCCCGGGTGTGGGAGACGGTACCCGACCGCCTTTTCGATGCCGCCGACGAGGTGGTGCTGGTGGACCTGCCGCCGGAGGAACTGCTGACCCGGCTCAAGGCCGGCAAGGTGTACGTGCCCCAGCAGGCCGAGCGGGCCATGGCCAACTTCTTCCGCAAGGGCAATCTGCTGGCCCTGCGGGAACTGGCCCTGCGCCGCACCGCCGACCGGGTGGACGACGACGTGCGGGCCTACCGCCGCGACCAGTCGGTTAGCACCGTCTGGCCGACCCGGGAATCCCTGCTGGTGTGCATCGGTCCGGGCCCCGGCAGCGAGCGCCTGGTGCGCAGCGCCGCCCGCCTGGCGACCCAGCTGGAGGTGCCCTGGCACGCCCTCTATGTGGAGACGCCCCGCTACCAGCGGCTGCCCGAAGGGGAGCGGGGGCGGGTGCTGAAGAGCTTGCGCCTGGCCCAGGAGCTGGGGGCCGAGACGGCCAACCGGCCGGGCCAGGATGCCGCCGCGGCGGCCATCCAGTACGCCCGGGAACACAATCTGGGCAAGGTCCTGCTGGGCCGGGAACTGCCCGGGGACTGGCGCCGCTGGCTGCCCTGGCGCACTTCCCTGGCGCGGCGCCTGGCCCGCCAGGCGCCGGACCTGGACGTCATGCAGGTGGCCAGCGATGGGGTGGACGGGGAAGCGCCGCCGCTCCCGGACGGCCCGGCCCGGCCCGCCGCAGTCAATGTGCGGGGCTACGGCCTGGCGGCGGCGGCCGTGGCTGCCGTGACCCTGGTGGCGACGCCCCTGCACGGCGCCCTGGACCTGGCCAACATCGTCATGCTGTTCCTCCTGGCGGTGCTCTTCGCCGCGGTCAAGCTGGGGCGCAACCCGGCCATCCTGGCCGCCTTCCTCTCCGTCGCCGCCTTCGATTTCTTCTTCGTCTCGCCGCGCCTCTCCTTCGCCGTCAGCGACGTGCAGTACCTGCTGACCTTTTCCGTGATGCTGGCGGTGGCCCTCATCACCGCCCAGCTCACCGCCGGCCTGCGCTTCCAGGTGGACGTGGCCCAGAGCCGGGAGCGGCGCAGCGACGCCCTCTACGAGATGGCCCGGGAGCTGTCGGCGGCCCTCACCGTGGAGCAGATCGACGACATTACCCGGCGCTTCGTGCAGCAGGGCTTCCAGGCCCGGGCCCTGCTGCTGGTACCCGGCCAGCAGGAGCGCCTGAGCCTGCCGGAAGGGCTGCCGGCTGACCTGCCGGTGGACCTGGGCATCGCCCAGTGGGCGGCGGACCACGGCGAGGCTGCCGGTCTCTCCACCGACACCCTGCCCTCGGCCCCCATGCGCTACCTGCCTCTGAAGGCGCCGATGCGCACCCGGGGCGTGCTGGCGGTGCTGCCCCGGGAGCAGCCCTGGCTGCCCTCGCCGGAACAGGAGCGGCTGCTGGAGACCTGCGCCACCCTGGTGGCCATCGCCGTGGAACGGGTGCATTACATCGAGGTGGCCCAGGAAGCCCTGGTGCAGATGGAGTCGGAGCGCCTGCGCAACGGCCTGCTGGCGGCCCTCTCCCACGACCTGCGCACCCCCCTCACGGCCCTGGTGGGGCTGGCCGACTCCCTCAGCCTGGGCGGCGCCCTGCCGCCGGCCCAGGCCGAGCTGGCCCAGGCCATCCGGGGCGAGGCCATGCGCACCAGCGCCCTGGTGCATAATCTGCTGGACATGGCCCGGCTGCAGTCGGGCCAGGTGACCCTGAAGAAGGAGTGGCAGCCCCTGGAGGAAGTGGTGGGGGCGGCGCTCCAGGCCCGGGCCTCGGTCCTGGCCCAACACCGGGTGCGGGTGGACCTGCCCGCCGACCTGCCCCTGCTGGAGTTCGACGCCGTGCTGATGGAACGGGTGTTCTGCAATCTCATCGAAAATGCCGCCAAGTACACGCCGCCGGGCAGCCTCATCGAGATCGGCGCCCGCCGGGAGGCGGAGCGGGTGCTGGTGAGCGTCAGCGACAACGGGCCGGGCCTGCCGCCGGGCAAGGAGGCGGGCCTGTTCGAGAAATTCACCCGGGGCCAGGACGAGTCGGCCATTCCCGGCGTCGGCCTCGGCCTGGCCATCGTCCGCGCCATCGTCGATGCCCACAAGGGCAAGGTGTGGGCGGAGAACCGCAGCGACGGCCCCGGCGCCCGCTTCGTGTTCACCCTGCCCCTGGGCCAGCCCCCGGCCCTGCCGACGGAGCTGCTGTGAATCCCGCCGCCGGCCAGGAGCGCCTTGCCCCGGTGGTGGTGATCGTCGAGGACGAGCCCCAGATCCGCCGTTTCGTCCGCGCCGCCCTGGAGTCGGAAGGCTGCACCGTGTGGGAGGCGGACACCGCCGCCCGGGGCCTGATCGAGGCCGGCACCCGCAAGCCCGACCTGCTGGTGCTGGACCTGGGCCTGCCCGACGGCGACGGCGTCGATCTGATCCGGGACCTGCGCAACTGGTCCGGGGTGCCGGTGCTGGTGCTGTCGGCCCGCAGCGACGAGAGCGACAAGGTGGCGGCCCTGGATGCGGGCGGCGACGACTACCTGACCAAGCCCTTCGGCATTCCCGAACTGCTGGCCCGGGTGCGGGCCCTGCTGCGCCGCGCCGGCCGGGGCGGCGACATGCCGCCGGTGTTTGCCTTCGGCCCGGTGGAGGTGGATCTGGCCCGGCGCCAGGTCAGCCGCCATGGCGAGGCGGTGCATCTGACCCCCATCGAATACCGGCTGCTGAGCCAGCTGGTGGCCAACGCCGGCCGGGTCCTCACCCACCGCCAGCTGCTGCGGGAGGTGTGGGGCCCCAGCCATGTGGAGCACGCCCACTACCTGCGGGTGTACATGGCCGGCCTGCGGCGCAAGCTGGAGGACGACCCGGCCATGCCGCGGCACATCCTCACCGAATCCGGCGTCGGCTACCGGCTGGCGGTGTAATAGGGGGCTGGTCCGGGAGCCAGTATCGGCAGCCATCTCCGCCGTGCCTGCCTGGAGAGTGGCGTCCCTGCTGTCTCTCAGGCCTGCCGTCGCAGGCCCGCCACCGTGGCCCGGCAGTGCTGCTCGATGACCGCCAGCATGGCCTGCAGCTGGGCCGGCTCGTAATCGCTTTCCGACCAGCCCAGGCGCCGCTGCAGGGTGGTGCGGGCGGAGCCGAAGGCGACCATGGCGCCGATCAGGGCGTGGGCCAGCAGCAGGTTCTCGGGCGATTCCTCCGGCTGGCCGGTGACCCGGGCCAGGAGCCGGCTGACCAGGGTGTGGCCGGGGCGGGTGAAGCGCTCGTAGAGCACGTCGAAGGCCGGCGTGGGGTGGAACTGCTCCCGGGTGAGGAAGATGAACCAGGCCAGGGGGTGGCCGGGGACGAAGGAGGCGGCGGCCAGATCCCGCACCACCTGCACCAGCAGCTCGCCCGGGTCGGTGGCCGGGTCCTGCAGGCGTTGTTCCGCCTCCCGGGTCAGGCTCTGGATGCGGGGCCCCATCTCGGCGGCGATGAATTCGGCGACCGCCCGGTACACCCCTTCCTTGCCGCCGAAGTGGTAGGGAATGGCCGACTGGTTCACCCGGGCGGCGGCGGCCAGCATGCGGGTGGTGACGCCGTCGTAGCCGTGGCGGCCGAAGAGGGCCAGGCCGGCGGCCAGGAGCCGTTCCCGGGTGTCGTCGCTGTGCAGTTGGGGCAGTTCGGCCATGGCGCGTCCTACACCTGGGTCTGGGTCACCGACTTGCGGAAGCGGGTGTGGGCGATGAGGAAGAAGATGGCGCCGATGCCAGTGATGGCGAGGAACTCGGGCCACACCGTGTCGAGGCCGGCACCCCGGTAGAGGATGGCCTGGGCCAGGCGCACGAAGTAGGTGATGGGGGCGCCGAGCATGATGTCGCTGACCACTTCCGGCATGCTCTCCCGGGGCGTGACGCCGCCGGAGAGCAGCTGCAGGGGCACGATGGTGAGGATGAAGAGCAGGCCGAACTGGGGCATGGAACGGGCGATGGTGCCGAGGAAAATGCCGATGGAGGCTGCCGAGAAGAGGTAGAGGGCGGCGCCGCAGAGGAACAGGGGCACGGAGCCGGCGATGGGCACCTGCATGATGGCCTGGATCACGGCGATGAGGCCGACGCTGGCGGCCAGCAGCACGGCGGCACCGCTGGCCCAGACCTTGGCCATCATGATCTCGAAGGGGGTCAGGGGCATCACCAGCAGGTGCTCCAGGGTGCCGTGCTCCCGCTCCCGGATGAAGGCGGCCCCCACCAGGATGATGGTCAGCATGTTGATGTTGTTGATCACCTCCATGACGCCGCCGAACCAGAAGCCGGTGAGATTGGGGTTGAAGCGCACCCGGGTGGTGAGGCGGATCGGCGGGGCGCTGCTGTCCCGCTTGCCGGTGAGGTATTCGTTGAGTTCCCCGGCGACGATGCTCTGGATGTAGCTGGCGCCGATGAAGGACTGGCTCATCACCGTGGCGTCGATGTTCAGCTGCAGGGTCGGGCGCCGGCCTTCCTTCAGGTCCCGCTGGAAATTGGCGGGGATGACCAGGGAAAAGGAATAGCGGCCCTGGTCCAGGGCCCGGTCCATCTGGGCCATGGAAATGAGGTCCGGCGTCTTGAAGTAGGGCGGCGTCAGGGCGCCGATGAGGCGGGCGGAAAGGGGCGAACGGTCCTCGTCCACCACCGCCACCGGGGCGTTGCGCAGTTCCTGGGAGACGCCCTTGGCGGCGCTGTAGATGCCGCCGGTGAAGGCCCACACGATCAGTACCAGCAGCACCTTGTCGGCCCACAGGCTGCGCAGCTCCTTGAGCCCCAGGCGGAAGATGTTGGCCAGCGTGCCGTGGCGGTCCATGGTCGTTTCCTATTTCTCCTGCTTGGGCAGCAGGGCCAGGGAAATGAGGGTTAGCACCGGAATGAAGCAGGCCAGGGCGAGGAACTGCTGTCCCAGGTCGGCAAAGCCCAGGGCCTTGGTGAACACGCCGCGGCTGATGACCAGGAAGTAGGTGGCGGGGAAGAACTGGCCGATCCAGTAGGCGCCGCCCACCAGGGAGGCCACCGGGGTGGTGAGGCCGGAGAACTGCACCGTCGGCAGCATGGTCAGGATGGCGGTGCCGAAGAGGGCGGCGATCTGGGTCTTGGTGAAGGTGGAAATGAGCAGGCCCAGGCCGGTGGTGCACACCACGTAGAGCAGGGCGCCGCAGGCCAGGGCGAGGAAGCTGCCCTTGATCGGCACGCCGAAGACCAGCACCGCCTGCAGGGCCAGGGCGAAGAAGCTGAGCATGGACACCACCACGTAGGGCAGCTGCTTGCCGATGAGGAATTCGAGGCGGCTGACCGGGGTCACGTAGAGGTTGGTGATGGAGCCCAGCTCCTTTTCCCGCACCACGCCCAGGGCCATGAGGATGGCCGGGATGAACACCAGCAGCAGGGGAATCACCGCCGGCACCATGGCGTAGATGCTGCGGAAGTCCTGGTTGTAGCGGTAGCGCAGGGCCACGTCGGTCCAGGTCAGGGTGGGGGCGGTGCCGGTGGCCTCGGTCACCAGCTTGACGATGTACTGCTGGTGCAGGCCCTGGACGTAGCCCCGGGTGGTCTCGCCCCGGTAGGGCATGGCCCCGTCCACCCAGGCCCCCACTTCCGGCGAGCGGCCCTGGTGCAGGTCCCGGCCGAAATTGGGGGGGATTTCCAGGGCCACCGTCAGTTCCCCATCGCGCATGCGCCGCTCCAGCTCGGCGCTGTCGGCGATGGGCGGCTGCTGCAGGAAGTAGCGGGAGCCGGCGATGTTGTCGATGTAGTCCCGGGACTCGGGGGACTGGTCCCGGTCCAGCACGGCGAAGCGCAGGCCTTCCACGTCCATGGAAATGCCGTAGCCGAGCACGAACATCAGCAGCACCGAGCCGAGCAGGGCGAAGGTGAGGCGGATGGTGTCGCGGCGCAGCTCCAGGGCTTCCCGGTAGGCGTAGCCGAGCAGGCGGCGCAGGCTGAAGGCCTTGTGCCGGTGGGGCGCCCGTGCCGCTGCCGTCGGCGCGGGCCGGGCGTCGGCGGGCGTCGGGTTCTGGGGCTGGGGCTGGGCCGGGGCGGCGCCGCTGGCTTCCTCCAGGTAGGAGATGAAGGCTGCCTCCAGGGAATCGGCGCCCCGGGCGGCCTGCAGGGCCGCCGGGGTGTCGCTGGCCAGCACCTTGCCGGCGTGCATGAGGCTGATGCGGTCGCAGCGCTCGGCCTCGTTCATGAAGTGGGTGGAGATGAAAATGGTCACCCCCTGTTCCCGGGACAGCTCCACCAGCAGTGCCCAGAACTGGTCCCGGGCGATGGGATCGACGCCGGAGGTCGGCTCGTCCAGGATCAGCAGGCGGGGCTCATGTACCACCGCCACCGCCAGGGAGAGGCGCTGGCGGATGCCCAGGGGCAGGTCCGCCGCCGGGGCGTCGGCGTAGGGCGTCAGGTCGAAGCGTTCGGCGAGGGCGGCGATGCGCGGGCCGATCTTCTCCGGCGGCAGGTGGAAGAGGCGGGCGTGCAGGTCCAGGTTCTGGGCCACCGTCAGTTCGCCATAGAGGGAGAAGGCCTGGGACATGTAGCCCACCTGCTTGCGCGTCTCCAGGTTGTTGGCGTCCACCGTCTTGCCGAACAGGCTGGCCTTGCCCTGGGTCGGCGGCAGCAGGCCGGTGAGCATTTTCATGGTGGTGGTCTTGCCGCAGCCGTTGGAGCCGAGGAAACCGAAAATCTCGCCCTTGCCGATCTGGAAGCTGACCCGGTCCACCGCCGTGAAGTCGCCGAAACGCTGGGTCAGGCCCTCCGCCTCGATGGCGAAGTCGTGGCCGTCCGGCGGCAGGGGCGGGATCACCAGTTGGCTGTGGGCTTGGCGCCGTTCCTCCGGCAGCAGGCTGATGAAGGCCTGCTCCAGGGTGGCGGCGCCGCTGCGGGCCTTCAGCTCGGCGGCGCTGCCGGTGCCGATGATGCGGCCGGCGTCCATGGCCACCAGCCAGTCGAAGCGCTCCGCCTCTTCCATGTAGGCGGTGGCCACCAGCACGCTCATGCCCGGGCGGCGGGCCCGGATGCGGTCGATCAGCTCCCAGAACTGGCGCCGGGAAAGGGGATCGACGCCGGTGGTGGGCTCGTCCAGGATCAGCAGGTCCGGGTCGTGGATGAGGGCGCAGCACAGTCCCAGCTTCTGCTTCATGCCGCCGGAGAGCTTGGCCGCCGGCCGGTCGCGGAAGGGGGAGAGGTTGGTGGCGGCGAGCAGTTCGTCGATGCGCCGCTGCCGCTCGGCCTTGCCCTGGCCGAAGAGGCGGCCGAAGAAATCCACGTTTTCCGCCACCGACAGGGTGGGGTAGAGGTTCTTGCCCAGGCCCTGGGGCATGTAGGCGATGCGCGGCTGCAGGCGGGGCCGCACCCGGGCGCTGCCCATGTCCTCGCCGAACACTTCCACTCGTCCAGTCTGTATCTTGCGGGCCCCGGCCACCAGGGCCAGGAGGGAGGACTTGCCGACGCCGTCCGGGCCGATCAGTCCCACCATGCCGCCAGCGGGCAGGTCCAGGGTGACGTCCGCCAGGGCATCAACCTGGCCGTAGCGCAGGCTGATGCCGGCGAGGCGGGCGACGGGAGCGGCGGTGTCCAGTAAGGCCATGGCGGCGGGCCGGGAGTGGGAGTGGTTGGGGTAGGGCCGGTGGCGGGATCAGCGCAGCTGCAGCTTGGCGGGCCAGGCCACGTCGGCGGCGGTGCGCACGTAGCCGACGCCGGGCATGCCGGGCTTGGCCAGGTCGGCGTGCTGGGCCAGCCATTCCGGCTCCACCCGCAGCTTCAGGCGGAACATGAGCTTTTCCCGCTCGTTGCGGGTTTCCACTTCCTTGGGCGTGAACTGGGCCTTCGGCGCGACGAAGCTGACCCGGGCGGGAATGGGCGTCTCCAGGGCGTCGAGGACGATGCGGGCTTCGTCGCCCACGGCTACCTTGCCCGCTTCCGCCGTGGGCAGGTAGATGGTCAGGTACATGTCGTTCATGTCCAGCAGGGTCAGCACCTTGCCGCCGGCGGCCAGCACCTCGCCCGGTTCGGCCAGGCGGTACAGCACCCGGCCGGCCAGGGGTGCCCGCAGGGCGGTGTCGCGCAGGCTGACGCGCAGGGCCTCGGCCTTGGCCTGGGCCGATTCCACCGCCGCCACGGCTTCGGCCACCCGGGTCTGGGCCGCGGCCAGGGCCGCGTCGGCGGTCTGCAGGGTGCTTTGGTCCTGGTCCAGCTTGTTGCCGGTGACGTAGCCCTTTTGCACCAGGGCTTCGGTCCGCTTCAGGGTGGATTGGGCCAGGCGCCGCTGGCTGGCGGCGCTGTTTACTCCGGCCTTGGCTTCCCGGGTGCTTTCCCGGGCCTGGCGGATCTGGGCTTCGGCCGCCTGCAGCTGGGCGGCCAGGTCCTCGGCGTCGAGGCGGGCGAGGACTGCGTTGAGCGGCACGCTGTCCCCTTCCCGGGCGTTGACCTCGGCCAGGCGGCCCGCCACCTTGGTCGCCACATCCACTTCGATGGCTTCCAGGCGTCCGTTGCCAGTGGCGATGCCGGGGGGCAGGGCCGGCGGGCGCAGGCGGTAGGCGATGGCGCCGCCGAGCAGCAGCACGGCGACCAGGACCAGGGGTACGGCCCGGCGGGCGATGGAGGTGGGGGCAGGGGAGGGCATGGGGATTCTCCGCGGAGGATGCGGCGCCTGGGGGATGGCCGGCGCTTTGAATGACTCCATTGTGCCATTTCATTCATTTGAATGAAATGATGCCGTCCGGATGGAGCTGGCAGTGCCGTCCATGACGCGGCGCAGCAACCGGAGAGGGGCGAATTTGTTACACTGAAAAGGTTCCCGTAAGGAACGTCCGTGCGGCGGAAAGCGGCGCCAGAGGCGGTTTTTAGCCTGTGGCCGAGCGAGGACGAAGCGGAGGCGGGAACGCAGCACGCACAGAAAAAGCGCGCAAGAAAGATGGCAGGGGACGATTCGGTGCAGGAATCGAACCGCCCCCCGAGTCCCGCCGAAGCGAGACTCCTAAGACCATAAAAGGAGAACAGCGGCGCCAGATTAAGGGCGCGGGCTTACATAAAACTTACGCGGATCAGGCTCTTATCCTCCATGCGCATACTCCTGGCTGAAGACGACAAAATCATCGCGGACGGGCTTTCCCGTTCCCTGCGGCAGGGCGGCTACGCCGTTGACTGCGCCTATACGGGTCTGGAGGCCGATACGGCCTTGATGACCAATTCCTACGACCTGCTCATCCTCGACCTGGGCCTGCCCAAGCTGCCCGGGCTGGAGGTGCTGAAGCGCCTGCGGGCCCGCAATGTGCAGCTGCCGGTGCTGATCCTCACCGCTCTCGACGGCACCGGCGACCGGGTCAAGGGCCTGGACCTGGGGGCCGACGATTACATGGCCAAGCCCTTCGAACTGGCCGAGCTGGAGGCCCGGGTGCGGGCCCTCACCCGGCGTTCCTCCGGCACCGCCCCGGTCATCACCTGCGGTGCCCTGACCTACGACCAGGCCGGCCGGGTGGCCCAGCTGGACGGCCAGAACCTGGACCTCTCGGCCCGGGAACTGGGGCTGCTGGAAATCCTCCTCTCCCGGGTCGGCCGCCTGGTCTCCAAGGACCAGCTGGTGGACCACCTGTGCGGCTGGGGCGAGGAGGTGAGCCACAACGCCATCGAGGTGTACATCCACCGCCTGCGCAAGAAGCTGGAATCCGGCGGGGTACGCATCGCCACCGTGCGCGGACTCGGTTACTGCCTTGAAAAGCCGCAAGAACCCGGCGCCGGCCGCTAAGGAGGGGGGCGACGCCCAGCGCTCCCTGTTCGGGGAAATCCTGGACTGGATGCTGGCGCCCCTGCTCTTCGTCTGGCCCATCAGCATCGCCATCACCCACTATTTCGCCAACATCGTTGCCGGCTATCCCTACGACCAGGCCCTGCGGGAGAACGTGAACGCCATCGCCCGGCAGATCCGCTACAGCGACAGCAAGCCGGTGATCAACCTTTCCGGCTCGGCCCGGGCCGTGCTGCGGGCCGACGAGGTGGACAGCGTCTACTTCCATGTCGTCACCCGGGAAGGTACGCGCCTGGCTGGCGACAAGGAGTTGCCGGTGGCCCCCGAGCTGGTGCGGCCCCGGGACGACACCGGCGAGATCAGCTTCCGCGACGGCGAATTCAACGGCCAGGACCTGCGCATCGCCTACCAGTTCCTCGCCGATCCCAACCGGCCCGACGACCGCTGGCTGGTGGTGGAAGTGGGCGAGACCCTGGAAAAGCGCTCCCAGCTGGCCAACAAGATCATCGCCAGCGTCATCCTGCCCCAGTTCGTCATCATTCCCCTGGCGGTGATCCTGGTCTGGTTCGGCCTCTCCCAGGGGCTGAAACCCCTGACCAAGCTGCGCAGCCGCATCGAGGCCCGCCGTCCCGGCGATCTCTCGCCCATCAACACGCGCAAGGTGCCGGAAGAACTGCAGCCCCTGATCGAGGCCTTCAACGGCATGCTGGAGCGCATGGAGCGCAACATGGAGGCCCAGACCCGCTTCATCGCCGACGCCGCCCACCAGATGCGCACCCCCCTCACCGGCCTCAAGACCCAGGCCCAGCTGGCCATGCGGGAGAACGACCCGGAGCGCCTGCTGTACGCCCTGCGGCAGATGGCCGGGGCGGTGGACCGGGCCTCCCACCTGGTGAACCAGCTGCTCACCCTGGCTCGGGCCGAGGCCGGCAGCGGCGCCGCCAGCCAGCCCCTGGCGCCCATGAACCTGGACAAGCTGCTGCGGGAGATCGTCGAGGACTGGGTCATGCGGGCCCTGGAGAACTACATCGACATGGGCTACGAGCCTGCCGACGGCGCCACCGAGATCGAGGGCAACTCCTTCCTGCTGCGGGAGATGATCAACAACCTCATCGACAACGCCCTGCGCTACACCCCCGTGGGCGGCCAGGTCACCTGCCGGGTGGTGCGCCGGCGCAGCGAAGGCGGCGAATCGGAAGTGGTGCTGGAAATCGAGGACAGCGGCATCGGCATCACCGAGGAACAGTCCGAACTGGTCTTCGAGCGCTTCTACCGGGTGGACGATGCGGGCACCGAAGGCTCCGGCCTGGGCCTGCCCATCGTCCGCGAGATCGCCGAGCTGCATCACGCCCAGGCCAGCCTGCGGCCCAATCCCAAGGGCCAGGGCAGCATCGCCCGGGTGGTTTTCCCCGCCTACCAGGAGCCCCGTCCCGAGCTGGCCGAAGATGCGCCCCTGGCCTCCGCCTGGAACCGCTCCCTGCCGCCGCCGGGGTCGGTGTGAGGGCGTTGCGAAATAAATGTCACAAAGTCTTTGACAGGTCGGTAGGTCGTGGCTACAATGCGGCCTTCGTTTTTGGCCAGTTAGCTCAGTTGGTAGAGCAGCGGATTGAAAATCCGCGTGTCCGTGGTTCGATTCCGCGACTGGCCACCAAGATTCGATAAAAAGGGACAGGCGCGAGCCTGTCCCTTTTTTGTTTTATGCTGTCGGTTAAGGGTGGATTCCGGCATCAGACCGGAAGCGCCGAGTTCAACGAGGTTGGAGCACGTCCATGGCGAAGCCGGCAGGTCTTCCCAATTTGCGCCTGTTCGCAGTGATCTGCGTACTGGCCGTTACGGCGGTGGGGGCGTTGCTGTATCCGCGCCTGGCGGCCTCGCCCGATGCCGCGGTCGAACCCATGCCCGCCCTGCTGGCGACTACCCCGATCCGCCCCGGCGAGCCCCTGCTGCCCCTGCCCGACAGCCTGCCGGTGGATCCGGCCAAGGTGGCCCTGGGGCGCCTCCTCTTCAACGATCCCCGCCTCTCCCGCGACGACTCCCTGGCCTGTGCCGGCTGCCATGACCTGCAGCGGGGCGGTGCCGACGGCATGCCGGTGTCCCGCGGGGTGGACGGCAAGAAGGGCGGCATCAATGCCCCCACGGTGCTCAATGCCGCCTTCAATTTCCGCCAGTTCTGGGACGGCCGCGCCGCCACCCTGGAGGAGCAGGTGGAAGGTCCGGTGCACAATCCGCTGGAAATGGCGGCGGATTGGGACCAGGTGCTGGCCAAGCTGCAGGCCGACAAGGAATTGCGCAGCCGCTTCGCCAGTGCCTACCCGGCCGGGCTGACGGCGGCCACGGTGCGCCACGCCATTGCCGAGTACGAACGCTCCCTGCTGACCCCCTCCCGTTTCGACCGCTGGCTGCGGGGCGATGACACCGCCCTGTCCGACGAGGAAAAGGCCGGTTACCGCCTGTTCAAACGTCACGGCTGCTCTTCCTGCCACCAGGGGGTGAATGTGGGCGGCAACCTGTTCCAGCGCTTCGGCGTCATGGACAACTACTTTGCCAACAAGAAGGCCCTGACCGCCGCCGACATGGGGCGTTTCAACGTCACCGGCCGGGACGAGGACCGGCATGTGTTCAAGGTGCCGACCCTGCGCAACGTGGCGCTCACCGCCCCCTATTTCCACGACGCCGCCACTTCCTCCCTGGACGAGGCGGTGGCCCTCATGGGGCGCTACCAGTTGGGCGTGGAGCTGCCGGCCCGGGACGTGACCCTGATCGTCACCTTCCTGCAGTCCCTCAACGGGGACGTGCGGCCATGACCCGCCTGCCGTCCTGGAAGGGCGCCGCCCCCTGGCTGCTGGTGCTGATCCTCACCGTCATCCTGGTGGGGCTGTTCCAGCGCAGCACCGGGGCCGACGTCGCCGAGCAGGCCCGGGTCGAGGCCCTGGTGCATGAGATCGTCGCCCTGGACGCCCGCCTCAACCAGGACCTGCTCAAACTGCGCCACCGCCAGTTGCAGGACTATGACGCGGTGGCGGCGGCGGACGAGCGCATTTCCGCCCTGCTGCAACGTTTGCAGGCGGAACTGCAGCGCCACGGCAGCGAGGCCATGACCCCGGTGCTGGCCCTGTGGCAGGAAAAGCGGGAAGGACTGGAGCGCTTCAAGCAGCAGAACGCCCTGCTGCGCAATTCCCAGGACCACTTCCTCAATCTCTCCAGCCAGCTCCTGCGTGCCAGCGACAGCCCGGACGGCCGCGGCAGCGTGCCCCACAGCGCCCTGCTGGCGACGGTGGGGCGGGAAATCATGGAGTTCCTCATCCGCGGCGAGGCCGACGACATGCCGGCGGTGGCCGCCGACCTCTCCGCCCTGCAGGACCAGGTCGTCGGCTGGCCTCTGGAGGTGCGGCGCCAGGTGCTGCTGATGACGGCCCACGGCCAGCAGGTGCTGCGCCATCGCCTGGACGTGGAGAGCCTGCTCAACGAACTCACCGGCAGCCCCTTCGCCGGCAGCCTGGAGGCCTCCTACCGGGACTACAGCGAAATCTACCGCCAGGACCTGAAGCAGGCAGAAAGCTACCGCCTGCTGCTGGCCCTGTTTGCCCTGTTCCTCATCGCCACCGTGGTCTACATCATGGTGGAGCTGAAGAAGTCGGCCCTGGAGCTGGGCCACAGCCATGCCTTCCTCGACAACATCGCCAATACCCTGGCCGAAGGCATCCTGGCCCTGGACCGGGGCGGGCGCATCACCTTCGCCAACCAGCGGGCCGAAGCCCTGCTGGGGGCGGCGCCGGGCGGCCTGCTCGGCCGCGATGCCGCCACGGTGCTGTGGCCCGGCGCGGCGCCGGCCGAGGTTTCCGGCCTGGCCCGGGCCCTGGCCACCGGCGCCGTGTTCGAGGGCGAGGACGATTTCGTGCGCAGCGACGGCAGTGCCTTCCCGGTGGCCGTGCTGGGGGCGCCCCTGCGGGGCGGCGAGGGCGACGCCGACCAGGCCGGCTACGTGGCCTCCTTCCGCGACATCAGCGAAATCAAGCAGGCCGAGGCCCGCCTGCATCTGGCGGCCAGGGTCTTCGACAGCCTGGGCGAGGCCATGGTGGTGACCGATGCCCGGGGCCGCATCCAGTCGGTCAATCCGGCCTTCTCCGAGGTCACCGGCTATTCCGAGGCGGACGCCCGGGGCCGGGCGCCGGGCCATATCCTGGCCTCGGGCCAGCACGATCCGGCCTTCTATGCCCAGATGTGGCAGAGCCTGCAGGAGCAGGGCAAGTGGCAGGGCGAAGTGATCAACCGGCGCAAGTCCGGCGAGACCTATCCGGAGTGGCTGTCCATCACCGCCATCAAGGACGGGGCCGGCCAGGTCAGCCAGTACGTGGGCCTGTTCACCGACATCACCGACCGCAAGCAGGCCGAGGCCCACATCCACCACCTGGCCTACCACGACCCCCTCACCGGCCTGCCCAACCGCCGCCTTTTCTACGACCGCCTGGAAAACGCCCTGCGCCAGGCCCACCGTTCCCGGCGCAAGCTGGCGGTGCTGCTGCTGGACCTGGACCGCTTCAAGGCGGTGAACGACACCCTGGGCCACGACCAGGGCGACCTGCTGCTCAAGGAAGTGGGGGCCCGCCTCAGTCTCTGTCTGCGGGAGGGCGACACCCTGGCCCGCCTCGGCGGCGACGAGTTCGTCCTGCTGCTGCCCGAAGTGCTGTCGGCGGAGGATGCCAGCATCGTCGCCGGCAAGCTGTTGGCCCAGTTCGACCAGCCGGTGCGGCTGGGGGAGCGGGAGATTTTTGCCTCCACCTCCATCGGCATCGCCCTCTACCCGGCCGACGGGGAGGACGGGGAGTCCCTGCTCAAGCATGCCGACGTGGCCATGTACGCAGCCAAGGACGGTGGCCGGGCGGCCTACCGCTTCTTCATCGCCAGCCACAACGAGCGTTCCCTGGAGCGGCTGGAACTGGAGAACGACCTGCGCCGGGCCGTCGAGGGCGAGCAGCTGCTGCTCTACTACCAGCCCCAGATCGGTGCCAGCAGCGGCCGCATCGCCGGGGTCGAGGCCCTGGTGCGCTGGCGCCATCCGACCCGGGGCCTGGTCATGCCCGACAGCTTCATCGCCCTGGCGGAAAACGCCGGCCTCATCGACGCCATCGGCCACTGGTGCCTGGTGGCCGCCTGCCGCCAGCTGCGGGCCTGGCAGGAGCAGGGGGTGCCGGTGCCGCGGGTGGCGGTGAATGTTTCGGCCCGCCAGCTGCGGCGCTGGGACTTTGCCCAGGAGGTGCTGCAGGTGGTGACCCAGAGCGGCATCGACCCGGCCGGCCTGGAGTTGGAACTGACGGAAAGCTCCCTGGCCGACGACCCGGAACAGATCCTGGCCATCTTCAGCACCCTGCGCCAGGCCGGGGTGCGGGTCTCCATCGACGATTTCGGCACGGGCTATTCCTCCCTTTCCTATCTCTCCCGGTATCCGGTGGACGAGGTGAAGATCGACCGCAGCTTCGTCTCCCGCCTCCTGGACGACCGGGAGGCGCGCTCCGTGGTGCGGGCGGTGATCCTCCTGGCCCACGGCCTGGGCATGCGCACCGTCGCCGAAGGGGTGGAGACCGAGGCCCAGTGGCAGGTGCTGAGCGACCTGGATTGCGATGAACTGCAGGGCTACCTGTTCAGCAAGCCGGTGCCGCCGCACCAGATTCCCCTGCTCAAGGGCGACTGGCAGCGCAGCGAGAGCCGCCTGCCGGTGTGACGGGCAAGGGCCGTACGGGCCTTTGCTTTATGCGTTTTCTCAAATAAACAAATAGCCAAAGAAGCTTTGTGGTTCTAAACACCTTGTTTAGAGTTCGCTTCTGAAGAGTCAGCCATCGCTGGAAGGAACCCCCATGAAGAACGCCGTTTCCCCCGTTTCCCGCCTGTTCGCCGCCCTGCTCCTGGCGGGCGGCCTGGTCGCCCCGGCCCTGGCCGATGTCACCCTGCTCAACGCCTCCTACGACGTGGCCCGGGATTTCTACAAGGACTACAACCCCATGTTCACCAAGCACTGGCAGGCCAAGGCCGGTGAAAAGGTGGAGGTGAAGCAGTCCCACGGCGGTTCCTCCAAGCAGGTGCGGGCCGTGGCCGACGGTCTGGAAGCTGACGTGGTGACCATGAACCAGGCCACCGACGTCGATTACCTGGCCGACAAGGGCCTGGTGGCCAAGGACTACGCCAAGAAATTCCCCAACAACGCCTCGCCCTACACCTCCACCATGGTGTTCATCGTGCGCAAGGGCAATCCCAAGGCCCTGAAGGACTGGTCCGACCTGGCCAAGTCCGGCGTCGAAGTGATCGTGCCCCACCCCAAGAACACCGGCAACGGCCGCTATACCTATCTGGCCGCCTGGGGCTACGCCCTCAAGCAGCCCGGCGGCAACGACAAGAGCGCCCTGGAATTCGTCGGCAAGATCCTGAAGAACGCTCCCCTGTTCGCCGCCGGCGGCCGGGATGCCACCACCACCTTCATGCAGCGCCGCCTGGGCGACGTGCTGGTCACCTTCGAGTCCGAGGCCGAGCTGATCGCCAAGGAATTCGGCCGCGGCGAGTTCGAGGTGGTCTATCCCAGCGTTTCCATCCTGGCCGAGTTCCCGGTGGCCGTGGTGGACAAGGTGGTGGACAAGAAGGGCAGCCGCAAGCAGGCCCAGGCCTACCTGGACTACCTGTGGTCCAAGGAAGGCCAGGAGAACGCCGCCCAGAACTACCTGCGGCCCCGGGATGCGGAAGTGCTGAAGAAGTATGCCGCCCAGTTCCCCAACATCAAGACCTTCTCCGTGGATGAAGTGTTCGGCGGCTGGAGCAAGGCGGCCAAGGCCCACTTCGTCGATGGCGGCTCCTTCGACCAGCTCTACGTGCAGAAGTAATCCACCCCCGCCCCCGACCCCCACGGCGCCGGGCCGGCCTGCAAGGCTCCCCGGCGCCGTCGTTTGAGAAACCCATGTCAGCCAAGAAAAACAACGTCCTCCCCGGCTTCGGCCTGGCCCTGGGCTACACCCTGGTGTACCTCTCGGTGCTGGTGCTGATCCCCCTGGGCGGCCTGGTGCTCAAGTCCACCGCCCTGACCTTCGCCCAGTTCTGGGACATCGCCACCACCGAGCGGGCCCTCGCGGCCTATCGGGTGACCTTCGGCGCCTCGGCCCTGGCCGCCGTCATCAACGCCTTCTTCGGCCTCATCGTGGCCTGGGTGCTGGTGCGCTACGACTTCCCCGGCAAGCGCCTGATCGACTCCTTCGTCGATCTGCCCTTCGCCCTGCCCACCGCCGTGGCCGGCATCACCCTGGCCACCCTCTATTCCACCAACGGCTGGATCGGCAAGTACCTGGAGCCCCTGGGCCTGAAGGTGGCGTACACGCCCCTGGGCATCGTCGTGGCCCTCACTTTCATCGGTCTGCCCTTCGTGGTGCGCACCCTGCAGCCGGTGATCGAGGACATCGAGCCGGAAGTGGAGGAGGCCGCCGCCACCCTGGGGGCCTCCCGCTGGCAGACCTTCCGCCGCATCATCTTCCCCGCCATCTTCCCGGCCCTGCTCACCGGTTTCGCCCTGTCCTTCTCCCGGGCCGTGGGCGAGTACGGCTCGGTGATCTTCATCGCCGGCAACATGCCCCTCATTTCCGAGATCACGCCCCTGCTCATCATTTCCAAGCTGGAGCAGTACGACTACGTGGGCGCCACCGCCCTGGCGGTGGTGATGCTGGGCATTTCCTTCGTCCTGCTGCTGGCTATCAACGGCCTGCAGTGGTGGGCCGCCAACCGACACAACAACCGCAATACCGGAGGCGAGCAATGAGCGTGCGCCGTGCCAATACCGAACCGGCCTGGGTGCGCTACACCCTGCTGACCCTGGCCTTCGCCTTCCTCGCCCTGTTCCTCGGCGTGCCCCTGGCGGCGGTTTTCGCCGAAGCCCTGCGGGGCGGCTGGGAAGCCTATGTCAACGGCCTCCTGGACCCGGAGGCCCGCAGCGCCGTGACTCTGACCCTGGCGGTGGCGGCCATCGCCGTGCCCCTCAATGTGGCCTTCGGCATTGCCGCCAGCTGGGCCATTGCCAAGTTCGAGTTCCGCGGCAAGAGCCTGCTGATCACCCTGATCGACCTGCCCTTTGCCGTCAGCCCGGTCATCGCCGGCCTCATCTTCGTGCTGATGTTCGGCGCCCAGGGCTATTTCGGCCCCTGGCTCGCCGAGCACGACGTGAAGATCGTCTTCGCCGTGCCCGGCATCATCCTGGCCACCCTCTTCGTCACCTTCCCCTTCGTCGCCCGGGAAATGATTCCCCTGATGCAGGCCCAGGGCAAGGACGAGGAGGAGGCCGCCGTCTCCCTCGGCGCCTCCGGCTTCCAGATGTTCTGGCGGGTGACCCTGCCCAACATCAAGTGGGGCCTGCTGTACGGGGTGATCCTGGCCAATGCCCGGGCCATGGGCGAGTTCGGCGCCGTCTCCGTGGTCTCCGGCCACATCCGCGGCGAGACCAACACCCTGCCCCTGCACGTGGAAATTCTCTACAACGAATACAACGCCATCGGTGCCTTCGCCTCGGCCTCCGTCCTCGCCCTCCTGGCCCTGGTCACCCTGGTGGCCAAGACCCTGGTGGAGTGGCGCATGCGGGCCGAGACCGCGATGCTGACCGCCGAACTGCCCCCCGAGAAAACCAACTGAGCCTGCCGCCATGAGTATCGAAATCCGCAACATCGCCAAGCGTTTCGGCAACTTCGTCGCCCTCGACGACGTCTCCCTCTCCATTCCCACCGGCGAGCTGGTGGCCTTGCTCGGTCCTTCCGGCTGTGGCAAGACCACCCTGCTGCGCATCATCGCCGGCATGGAAACGGCGGACGAGGGCCAGGTCATGTTCGAAGGCAGCGAGGCCACCCACCTCCACGCCCGGGAGCGCCAGGTGGGCTTCGTCTTTCAGCACTACGCCCTGTTCCGCCACATGAACGTGTTCGAGAACGTGGCCTTCGGCCTGCGGGTCAAGCCGCGCAAGGAGCGCCCCAGCGAGTCCGAGATCCGCAAGCGGGTCATGGACCTGCTCTCCCTGGTGCAGCTGGACTGGCTGGCGGACCGCTACCCGACCCAGCTTTCCGGCGGCCAGCGGCAGCGCATCGCCCTGGCCCGGGCCCTGGCGGTGGAACCCAAGGTGCTGCTGCTGGACGAGCCCTTCGGCGCCCTCGACACCAAGGTGCGCAAGGAACTGCGCCGCTGGCTGCGCCGCCTGCACGACGAGATGCACATCTCTTCCGTCTTCGTCACCCACGACCAGGAAGAGGCTCTGGAAGTGGCGGACCGGGTGGTGGTGATGAACAAGGGCCGCATCGAACAGGTGGGTTCCCCGGACGAGGTCTATTCCAACCCGGCCAGCCCCTTCGTCTATCAGTTCCTCGGCAACGTGAACGTCTTCCACAGCCGGGTCCATGGCGCCTGGGCCGAGGTGGCCCGGGACGACGTGCCCGCCGGCCAGGAGGCGGTGGCCTTCATCCGCCCCCACGATATCGACATCGACACCGTGGCCACACCCGAATCCCTGGAGGCCAAGGTCAGCTACGTGCAGACCATCGGCCCCCTGGTGCGGGTGGAGGTGATCCACCAGGGGGAACTGGTGGAAGTGGAACTGACCCGGGAGCGCCAGCAGGTGCTGGGCCTGACGGCCGGCCAGCAGGTGTGGCTGAAGCCGCGCCAGGTCAAGGTCTTCGCCAACGGCGAGGGGGCGGTGGCGCCGGCTCAGGCCCAGGAAAAGCAGCCCTTCCTGTTCTGAGGCGTCGTCTCACAACGGGTGCCCGCTAAAGCAGAAGGGGCGCCATTCTTCGGCAATGCATGCCGGAGAATGGCGCCCCTCTTGCGTTTCAGGGCAGGGCTTGGATGAATTCCTTGCCCAGCCTCAGGTCGCCGGGTCTTGGCGGTCGGGCCTCAGGCGCCGGGTTTCAGGCACCGGGTCTCAGACATTTTCGCCGCACAGCTCGGCGTAGGCCGAGTGGTTGTGGATGGACTCGAAATTCTCCGAGGCCACCGACCAGCGGCCGATGCGGGGCTCGGCCATGAGGCGCAGGGCGATGTCCCGCACCAGGTCCTCGACGAATTTGGGATTGTCGTAGGCCCGTTCGGTGACCCACTTCTCGTCCGGGCGCTTCAAGAGGCCGAAGACCTCGCAGGAGGCTTCCTCCTCGGCCAGGCGCACCAGTTCCTCCACTGCCATGGGCTGGCGCAGTTCGGCACTGATGGTGATGTGGGAGCGCTGGTTGTGGGCGCCGTATTCGGAAATCTTCTTGGAGCAGGGGCAGAGGCTGGTGACCGGGGCGGTCACCGCCAGGGTGGTGCGGATCGGGGCGCCGGGCTGTTGCTCCACCTGCAGGCGCACGTCGTAGTCGAGCAGGCTGGAAACGCCGGAAACCGGGGCCGCCTTGGCGATGAAGTAGGGGAAGGCCAGGTCGATGTTGCCGCTCTCGGCCTGCAGATGGCCCAGCATTTCCTGCAGCAGGGCCGGCAGGTCCGCCGCCTGCAGGGCGCCCCGGGGGCGTTCGAGAATTTCGACGAAGCGGGACATGTGGGTGCCCTTCACCTCCGGCGCCAGGCCCACGGCCATGGTCAGCTCGGCCACCGTGTGCTGCACGGCGCCGTCGGCGGCGGCCAGGGCCAGGGGATAGCGCAGGCCCTTCACGCCCACCTTCTGGATCGCCAGCTGGCGCTGGTCCGGGGTGGCCTGGACATCGGGCAGGTGGAACATCTTGTCCGGTGCATTCATATCGTCTCTCCGTGGGGTTGGGGGCGGCGTGGCGCCTTTTTGTCGTTCAGGGCTGGGCCAGGAAGCGCTGGATGGCCTGGCGCAACTGGGGGTCGTTGGGCGTGGTGCGGCTGCCGAAGGACAGCACGGTCTTGCCGCTGCGGTCGATCAGGTACTTGTGGAAATTCCATTGCGGCACCTGGCCGGTGGCCTTGGCCAGGGCCTGGTAGAAGGGGTTGGCGTCCTTGCCCACCACCGCGGTCTTGGCCAGCATGGGGAAGCGCACGCCGTAGGTGAGGCGGCAGAAATCGGCGATCTCCTGGTTGGAGCCCGGTTCCTGCTGGCCGAAGTCGTTGGCCGGGAAGCCCAGCACCACCAGGCCCTGGCCCTTCAGTTCGGCGTAGAGGTCTTCCAGACCGTCGTACTGGTTGGTGAAGCCGCAGTAGGAGGCGGTATTGACCACCAGCAGCACCTTGCCGGCGTACTGGCAGAGGGGCTGGGGCTTTTCGTCCTGCAGGGCGGGGAAGGTGTGCTGCAGCAGGGGCGGGCAATCGGCGGCGCTGGCCGGCATGGCGGTTCCTATCAGGCTGAACAGGACGAGGAGGGCGGGCAGAACTCGGGCGGCAAGTCGGGACATGAATCCTCCGGGCAGGGGCAGGTCGATGGCTCCAGGCCAGCAGCCCGGCTTACTCAAGACAGCAACTGGCGGCTCCGGGTTCCCGGCCCAGGCCCCCGCACGAAGGCGGACGCTGCAAAAAAGCAGGGAACCGGGCGGCATTGGCGCTGTCTGTAGCTGCGCGCCCCCAACTCCAACAGAGAAAACATAAAAATGCTCTACCCGGAACTCTTCACCAGCCTGGAAAAAGCCCGCTGGAACATGGCCGACGACATTCCCTGGGACCAGTTCGACGCCGGCCTGCTCTCCGACGAGCAGGCCATCACCATCAAAATGAACGCCATCACCGAATGGTCCGCCCTGCCGGCCACGGAGATGTTCCTGCGGGACAACAAGGACGATTCCGACTTTTCCGCCTTCATGTCCATCTGGTTCTACGAAGAGCAGAAGCATTCCCTGGTGCTGCAGGAATACCTGCGCCGCTTCCGCCCCGAGCTGGTGCCGACGGAGGAGGAGCTGCACGCCGTGCGCTTCGAGTTCGACCCGGCCCCGCCCCTGGAAACCCTGATGCTGCATTTTTGCGGCGAAGTGCGCCTGACCCAGTGGTACCGCCGGGCCAGCGAATGGCACACCGAGCCGGTGATCAAGGCCATCTACGACCACATCTCCCGGGACGAGGCCCGCCACGGCGGCGCCTACCTCAAGTACATGAAGCGGGCCATCGACAAGTTCGGCGACAGCGCCCGGGCCGCCTTCGCCAAGCTGGGCATGCTGATGGCCGCCAGCGGCCGTTCCGGCAAGCCCCTGCACCCCACCAACTTGCACGTGAACCAGAGCCTCTTCCCCAACGACACGGTGCAAAGCCGCCTGCCGGACCCGGAATGGCTGGAACGCTGGCTCGACACCCAGATCTGTTTCGACAAGACCTGGGAAGCCCGGGTGGTGGGCGGCATCCTGCGCAACCTCTCCAGCCTCTTCGACCAGACCTTCGAGACGGTGCAGGACCTGAGCCGCTACCGCAAAACCCTCAAGGTAGCCTGAGGCCGCCCCGCCGCTCCCCCCTTTTCTCCCTCACCGGCCCGGCGGCGCCAGCCTGGCGCCCCGGCTCTGGTAAAATCTCCCGTCTTTGCGGCCGCCACCGGGCGGCCAGCCGTTCTGCCGTGGAGAAATAGCAATGTACAAGTCCCCCCTCATCCAGGATCTGCACGATCGCGGGCTCATCGCCCAGCTGACCGACGCCCAGGCGCTCGATCAACTGCTGACCCAGGAGTCGGTGACCCTCTATTGCGGCTTCGATCCCACCGCCGACAGCCTGCACCTGGGCCATCTGGTGCCGGTGCTGATCCTGAAGCGCTTCCAGGAAGCCGGCCACAAGCCCATCGCCCTGGTGGGCGGCGCCACCGGCATGATCGGCGACCCCAGCTTCAAGGCCACCGAGCGCAAGCTCAACACCCCCGACGTGATCGCCACCTGGGTGGAGAAGATCCGCGGCCAGGTCATGCCCTTCCTCAAGTTCGACGGCCCCAACGCCGCCCGCATGGCCAACAACTACGAGTGGTTCAGCGGCATGAACTGCCTGGAATTCCTGCGCGACATCGGCAAGCACTTCTCGGTGAACGCCATGATCAAGAAGGAATCGGTGCAGCAGCGCCTGGTGCGGGAAGACCAGGGCATCTCCTACACCGAGTTCTCCTACAGCCTGCTGCAGGGCTACGACTTCGCCGAGCTGTACAAGCGTTTCGGCTGCATCCTGCAGGTGGGCGGCTCCGACCAGTGGGGCAACATCGTCGCCGGCACCGACCTGACCCGCCGCCTGCACCAGCAGCAGGTGTACGGCATGACCGTGCCCCTCATCACCAAGGCCGACGGCACCAAGTTCGGCAAGACCGAATCCGGCGCCGTCTGGCTCGACCCGAAGAAGACCTCGCCCTACGCCTTCTACCAGTTCTGGCTCAACACCAGCGACGCGGACGTCTACAAGTTCCTCAAATTCTTCACCTTCCTGCCCCTGACCCGCATCGCCGAAATCGAGGCGGCGGACAAGGCCGGCGGCGGCAAGCCCGAAGCCCAGCGCATCCTGGCCGAGGAAGCCACCCGCCTGGTGCACGGCGACGAGGCCCTCAAGGCGGCCCAGCGCATTTCCCACAGCCTGTTCTCCGGCGAACTGGCCTCTTTGACGGAAAACGACCTGGAGCAGCTGGCCCAGGACGGCATGCCCGGCGTCGCCATCGACAAGGCCCAGGGCGGCCTCATCGACGCCCTGGTGGCTGCCAACCTGGCCAAGTCCAAGTCCGAAGCCCGCACCTTCATCCAGAGCGGCAGCGTGGCCATCAACGGCCAGAAGGTGGAAGGCATCGAGCACCAGATCGGCGAAGGCGAGCGCCTCTTCGGCCGCTTCACCATCCTGCGTCGAGGCAAGAAGCAGTACGGGCTGGTGAGCTGGATCTGACGCTGCTTTAAAAGCGTTGGCCACAGAGGGCACAGAGGTCACCGAGATGGTGGGTCTGTGCCCTTGTCGTTTTCAGGGGGGGCTGGAGAGGCAGCAGGCATGGGCTTTGGCGACATGGCGCGCTGGGGATGGCCGTCTTTGCTGCCTCCCGGGCCATGCCTCCGGGCGGTGTCGCTCCCGCTGCGCTTTACAGGCGTACCCACACCTGCACCTCCACCCGCCGCCAGGGATTTTTGTGGCGGGTGAGGCGGCTGATGCGGGCCTCCAGCACTTCGCCCCGGTCCAGGGCGGCGGCCACGGCGGCGTTTTCCGCCCGGGGCAGGTAGCCCAGCTTGGCCTTGCGCCACTCCACCCGCACCGCCCGGGGATCGTGGGGATTGTCCGGTTCCCGGTGCAGGGTCAGGGGATCGCCCACGGCCATGGCCGGCCACAGGGTGTCGCTGCCGTAATACTGGCTGCCGGCCAGGGGCGAACTCTGCACCAGGATGCGCACCTCGGCGGCCCCCACCGGCGCCGCCAGCAGCAGGCACGAGAGCAGGAAGGCCCTAATCGGCGTCGAAGGCATTCTTGAGCCATTCCAAGGGGGCGCTCGCCGCCTCGCCCTGCAACAGCACGCAGTCGAAACGGCAGGCGCTGTCGCCCTGTTCCTGCAGCCAGTGGCGGGCCGCCAGGATCAGGCGCTGCTGCTTCTTCCGGGTGATGCTGGCGGCGGCGCCGCCGAAATCCCCGTTGCGGCGCAGGCGCACCTCAACGAAGACCGTGGTGCGGCCGTCGCGGCAGACCAGGTCGATTTCGCCGCCCCTGACCCGGTAGTTGCGCGCTAGGACCTTCAGTCCCCGGCCCTCCAGCCAGGCGGCGGCCCGCGCCTCGGCCAGGCTGCCGTCGGCCTGCCGCGGGTCCCGGGCGGGGGAGGGGGCTGCTGCCGTGGTATCTTTGGCGCCTGTGTTCACGGTCCGGCTCGCGAGTATTGATGACAATTGAATCTGCATTGTATGTGGTCCCCACCCCCCTGGGGAATCTCCAGGACATGAGCCTGCGCGCCGTGGAGGTGCTCAAGGCCGTGCCCTGGGTCGCCGCCGAGGACACCCGTCACAGCCAGCCCCTGCTGCGCCACTTCGGCAGCGGCGCCCGTCTGCTGCCGGCCCACCAGCACAACGAGGAACAGGCCGCCCAGGGCGTCATCGACAAGCTGGCCGCCGGCGAGGCCGTGGCCCTGGTCTCCGATGCCGGCACGCCCGCCGTCTCCGATCCCGGCGCCCGCATCGTCGCCCGGGTGCGGGAGGCGGGCTTCAAGGTGGTGCCCCTGCCCGGCGCCTGCGCCGCGGTGACGGCCCTCTCCGCCTCCGGCCTGATGGCTCCCCATTTCCTCTTCTACGGCTTCCTTCCGGCCAAGGCCGGCCAGCGCCAGAAGGAGTTGGAAGCCCTGGCGGCCCTGCCCTATACCCTGGTCTTCTACGAGGCGCCCCACCGGGTACTGGAATCGGTGGAGGCCCTGGCCGCCGCCTTCGGCCCCGAGCGCACCATCGTCTTCGCCCGGGAACTGACCAAGCTGTTCGAGACCATTCACGCCTGTCCCCTGGGCGAGGCCCTGGAATGGCTGCAGGCCGACGCCAACCGCCAGCGCGGCGAGTTCGTGCTGCTGGTGGAGGGCGCGCCGGAGGATGCGGACGACGGCGCCGGCGAGCGCGTCCTCCGGCTGCTGCTGGCGGAAGGCCTGCCGGTGAAGCAGTGCGCCAAGCTGGCCGCCGAAATCACCGGCGCCTCCAAGAACGAGCTGTACCAGAAGGCCCTGGCCCTCAAGGACGCCGGCTGAGGCGACCGCCGCAGCGGCCCGCCAAGTCCCTACAGACAGTGGGGCAGGGCGGCAGCTAAAATTACGTTTATCAGCCGCAAGGCCCTTTGACGAAGAACTTCCATGCAAATCACCATCACCCGTCCCGACGACTGGCACCTGCACCTGCGCGACGGCGAAGCCCTGGCCGCCGTGCTGCCCCATACCGCCCGCCAGTTCGCCCGGGCCATCGTCATGCCCAACCTGAAGCCGCCGGTGACCACGGTGGAGCAGGCGGCCGCCTACCGTCAGCGCATCCTGGCGGCCCTGCCGGCCGGCATGAGCTTCGAGCCCCTGATGACCCTGTACCTGACGGACAACACCCCGGCCGGCGAAATCGCCGCCGCCGTGGCCTCCGGCTTCGTCAAGGCGGTCAAGCTGTACCCCGCCGGCGCCACCACCAATTCCGACGCCGGCGTCACCAGCCTGGCCAAGTGCTCGGCGGCCCTGGCCGAGATGGAAAAGCGGGGCCTGCCCCTGCTGGTGCACGGTGAAGTCACCGATCCGGCCATCGATCTCTTCGACCGGGAAAAGGCTTTCATCGATACCGTCATGATGCCCCTGCTGAAGGACTTCCCCGGCCTCAAGGTGGTGTTCGAGCACATCACCACCGCCGACGCGGCGGCCTTCGTTGCCGAGAGCGGCGCCAGCATCGGCGCCACCATCACCGCCCACCACCTGCTCTACAACCGCAACGCCATCTTCCAGGGCGGCGTGCGCCCCCACTGGTACTGCCTGCCGGTGCTGAAGCGCGAGACCCACCGCCAGGCCCTGGTGCAGGCGGCCATCTCCGGCAATCCCAAGTTCTTCCTCGGCACCGACTCGGCGCCCCACGCCACCGGCGCCAAGGAGGCGGCCTGCGGCTGTGCCGGCTGCTACACCGCCCTGCATGCCATGGAGCTGTATGCCGAGGCCTTCGACAATGCGGGTGCCCTGGACAAGCTGGAGGGCTTCGCCAGCTTCCACGGCGCCGACTTCTACGGCCTGCCGCGCAACAGCGGCAAGATCACCCTGGAAAAGAAGGCCCAGGCCGTGCCTGCCAGCCTGGCCTACCTGAGCGGCGACAGCCTGACCCCCCTGCGGGCCGGCGAGAGCCTGCCCTGGACCTTCGTCGCCTGACGACCCGACTGCGCCACCGCTTCCCCGAGGATGCCTGCCATGAAGAAGCCCCTGCTGCTCCTGCCCCTGCTGTCCCTGCCCCTGCTGGCCGGCTGCATCAATGACGCCGCCGCCTATCGCATCGATGGCCGCGATCACGCCATCAGCGTCTCCCGGGAGCAGAACTTCTTCTGGGAGAAGACGGTGAAGTTCGCCGTCATCGCCGCCCGCCTGCCGGACTGCCAGCGCATCCACCTGCTCAATCCGGCTCCCCGCAACACCAGGGTCGAGCTGTGGCAGCCCGGTCCCGGCACCTTCGTGCTGAAGCAGGGCGAGGCCTATTTCCTCACCGAAACCCAGACCTGCAAGGGCTTCCAGAAGCTGGCGGCGGCCCCCCAGGAAGGTCTGGGCGACAAGGTGGGCGTGTTCGAGGAGAAGGGCGACCGCTTCGTCTTCACCCCGGAACCCAAGCCCGCCACGCCGCCGGCTGCGGCGGCGGAAGCGGTGCCGGCCCCCGCCACGGAACCCGCCGCAACGGCTCCCGCCGCGCCCGCGCCGACCCAGCAGTGAGCCGGCCGGCTCCCTACGCCAATCCCCTCTTCGCGCCCCTGGCTCCCTGGCTGGCGCGGCTGCAGCCGCCCTGGCCGCCGGTGCCCGATGCCGCCGCCCTGGCCGGCCTGACGGCGCTGGCGGCCGGTCTGGGGTTGCGCTCGGCCACCGGCCATCCTCTGAGTTTTCCGCCGCCCCGGGACGACGGCCTGGGCTACGAGGCGCGCATCGGCGCCAACGGCCAGGTGGAAACCCGGCCCGACAACTGGCACGACTTCTTCAACGCCCTGGTGTGGTGTGCCTTTCCCCTGAGCAAGCAGGCCATCAACGGCCGCCACCTGCAGGCCCTGGCGGCAGCCGGGGACGGTGCCCCGGGGAGTGGGCGCGGCGGCGCCCGGGATGCCATGACCCATTTCGATGAGTGCGGCGCCCTGGTGCTGTCCAGCGATCCTTCCCTGTTGCAGCTGCTGCGGGAGTTCCGCTGGCAGGAACTGTTCTGGCAGCGCCGGGCGGACCTGGCCGTTTCCCTGCGGGTGGTGGTGTTCGGCCACGCCACCTATGAATCCCTGCTCGCGCCTTTTCGCGGGCTGACGGCCAAGGCGGTTCTCTACGAGGTGGATGCGGCAGTCCTGGCGGCGGTGGACCGGGGCGACCTCTCGGCCCTGGATGCGCGCCTGGCGACTGAGCTGGCCGCCGGCCACCACGGCCGGCCCCGGGAGCTGCAGCCCCTGCCGCTGCTGGGCCTGCCCGGGGTAACCCCGGACAACGAAAATCCGGACTATTACGCCGATACCTGGCAATTCCGTCCGGGGCGGCGCGCCAAGCCCGTATAATGGCGGGGTGAAGCTGGCCAGGCAGCCGCTGGGTATTCGTACCGAGAGGAAAGTCCGGGCTCCATAGAGCGGGATGCTGGCTAACGGCCAGGCGCTATAAGCCGCAAGGCGAAGGCGACGGAAAGTGCAACAGAGAGCAGACCGCCGATGGCTCCGGTGCAAACCGGGGATCAGGCAAGGGTGAAACGGTGGCCGGACCTCAGGTCCGGACGGGCCGGCGCAAGCCGGTTCGGGGTAAGAGCCCACCGCGGCTGTGGCGACACAGACGGCACGGTAAACCCCATCCGGAGCAAGGCCAAATAGGGGAGCATCAGGCGTGGCTCGCGCTGCTCCCGGGTAGGCTGCTTGAGCGCCGTGGTAACACGGCGCCTAGAGGAATGGCTGCCAGGCGGCGGAGGTTCGCCTCCAACGCCCAACAGAACCCGGCTTATCGGCCAGCTTCACATCCCTTCCCGTATTTCCCAGACCCCCGCCCGTGGCCGGGGCCGGCAGGCGTTCGCCCGTCGTTTTTTCAGCTTGTCCCCATCCTTCTTTCTTGCGCTCGTCGTTTTGCCTGTCACTCCGATGGCATGGGATGCCCGGAGGGCGGATTGCGCCCTTCAACTCCTAATAAAGTACTTTCAGTTTGATTTGTATCAATATTGATTTTTAAGGAAATTTTTTCTGTAAAATTTTGTCAGAAAGCGCTGTAAGCCCTTGTCGCAAAAGAAAAAAATGCCATTTCCCCATTGACGCTAAGGTTTGAGTGCACTAAAGTGGTGAAACGTGGTGTTCGGTGGTGAATTGTGGAGTGAGCGAAATCCTCCCGCCTGCCGAAGGACCTCGGGGGAAACCAGGGGAAGTCATGTTTCAAGGGGCGGATACGCTGAGTCTGGATGCGAAGGGGCGGCTGGCTGTGCCAGCACGTCACCGGCCCGAACTCGCCCTCAATTCCGCCGGCCGCCTGGTGGTCAATTACCACCCCCACGGTTGCCTCAAGGTCTATCCCGAGTCGGTATGGCAGCCCATCGCCGACAAGCTGTCCAAGATCGCCACCATGAATCCCGCCACCGCCGCGGTGCGCCGGGTGATCCTGGGGACCGCTTCCGTCCAGGAAGCCGACTCCACCGGACGTCTTCTTCTCCCTCCCGCCCTGCGTTCCCTGGCCAAGCTGGACAAACAGGTGATGCTGGTGGGCATGGGGGACCACTTTGAAATCTGGAGCGAGGACTCCTGGGCCAAGCAGAACGAGCTGGCCCTGGCGGCGCTCCAGGATCCTGAGGCTCTCGCCAGTTTCGAGGGCATTGTTCTGTGACCACCGAACGTAGTACCCACGTCACCGTGCTCCTGCAGGAAGCGGTGACGGCCCTCCGCGTTGACCCGTGGGGCGTCTATGTGGACGGCACTTTCGGCCGCGGCGGGCACAGCCGGCTGATCCTCGAGTCCCTCGGGCCCGAGGGGCGGCTGGTGGCTTTCGATCGGGATCCCCGGGCCATCGCGGCCGGGGCGGCGATCCAGGACAAGCGTTTTTCGCTGCATCACACCCCTTTCAGCGAGATGGGGGAGGTGTTGCAGCAACAGGGAATCGGGCTGGTGGACGGGGTGCTCCTGGATATCGGAGTGTCTTCGCCCCAGATCGATGAGGGAGAGCGGGGCTTCAGCTTCAGATTCGATGCCCCTCTCGACATGCGCATGGACACCACCCGGGGCGAAACCGCCGCGGAATGGCTGGCCCGCGCCGATGAGACGGAAATTGCGGAGGTTATAAGGGACTATGGGGAAGAACGGTTTGCTAAGCAGATTGCAAAGAAGATTGTGGCTGCTCGGTCCGAGCGGCCTGTTGCAACCACAAGGCAGCTTGCCGCGCTCGTCGCTGAAGCCGTGCGGACCCGCGAGCCCGGTCAGGACCCGGCGACGCGAAGCTTTCAAGCTATACGGATTCATATCAATCAAGAGCTCCAGGAGCTCTCGCTAGCCCTCTCCCAGGCCCTGGCGCTGCTCAAGCCCGGCGGCCGACTGGCGGTGATTTCCTTCCATTCCCTGGAGGATCGCATCGTCAAGAATTTCCTGCGTGACCAAGCCGAGCCTGCCAGTCACCTGCCCAAGGGCCTGCCCCTGCGCGCCGACCAGTTGCCCCAGCCGACCCTGGTGCTGATGGGCAAGGCGGTGCGGGCCTCCCGGGAGGAAGTGGCGGCCAATCCCCGTTCCCGCAGCGCCATCATGCGCGTGGCGGAACGCACCGCAGTGCCCCTGAGCCGGAAGGTGGCCTGAGATGCTGCGCCTCAACCTGTTCCTGCTGCTGGCGGCCATGATCTGCGCCCTGGGCGTGGTCACCTCCCAGCACAAGGCGCGCAAGCTGTTCCAGGAACTGGAAGGGGAGCAGGAGCGGGCCCGCAGCCTGGACGTGGAATGGGGCCAGCTGCAGCTGGAACTGTCCACCTGGGCCACCCATCCCCGCATCGAGAAAATCGCCCGGGACAAGCTGCACATGCATGCGCCGGAGCCGGCGAAGGTGATCAACGTGCCTGCAGGAGGCCGCTGAGATGGCCCGGGCCCGCAGCCACCGCTACACCGAAAGCCCGGTGCTCCAGCTGGCTTTCCCCGCCTGGCGCTCCCGCCTCGCCGCCCTCGCCTTGCTCGGGGGCTTTGCCGTTCTGGCCGGCCGTTCCTTCTATCTGCAGGTGATCAACAACGATTTCCTCCAGGAAAAGGGCGAGTCCCGCTATCGCCGGGAGCTGGAAATCTCCGCCTCCCGGGGCCGCATCACCGACCGCAACGGCGACGTGCTGGCCGTGTCCACCCCCATGCGCTCCATCTGGGCCATCCCGGCGGACGTCAAGCTGACCCCGGAGCAGTCCCAGAACCTGGCCAAGATGCTGGAAATGGATGGCCGCGAGCTGAACCGCCGCCTGGCCGAGGACAAGAATTTCGTCTACCTGAAGCGGCAGATCCCGCCGGACACCGGGGAGCGCATCGCCGCCCTGAAGCTGCCGGGCATCCACCAGAACAAGGAATACCGCCGCTACTACCCCTCCGGCGACATGACCGCCCACATCGTCGGCTTCACCGGCGTGGACGACAAGGGCCTGGAGGGCGTCGAGCTGGCCTTCCAGGACCAGCTGCTGGGCCGCCCCGGTTTCCGCAGCGTGATCAAGGACCGCCGCGGCCAGATCGTCGAGGACGTGGGCTCGGTGAAGCCGCCCCAGGACGGCAAGGACATCACCCTGGCCCTGGATTCCAAGATCCAGTATCTGGCTTTCTCCCAGCTGAAGCAGGCGGTGGACGACAACGACGCCAAGGCCGGCGGCGCCGTGGTGGTGGACGCCCGCAGCGGCGAAATCCTGGCCCTGGCCAACTGGCCCACCTACAACCCCAACAACCGGGCCAACCTGTCCGGCGCCCAGCTGCGCAACCGCGCCGTCACCGACACCTACGAACCCGGTTCCACCATGAAGCCCTTCTCGGCGGCCCTGGCCCTGGAGAAGGGCAAGTTCCGTTTCGATTCGGTCATCAACACCGCCCCGGGCAAGCTGACCATCGGCACCGCCACCATTTCCGACTCCCACGCCCATGGCCTGCTGACCCTGGCCCAGGTGATCCAGAAATCCTCCAACGTGGGCATCGCCAAGGTGGCAGGCACCTTCCCGCCCGAGGAAATGTGGACCATGTTCGACAACCTGGGCTTCGGCCAGGCGCCCAAGCTCGGCTTCCCCGGCGAAGTGGGCGGCCGCCTGCGGCCGTGGAAGACCTGGCGCCCCATCGAACAGGCCACCATGAGCTACGGCCATGGCATTTCCGTTTCCCTGATGCAGATGGTGCGGGCCTACACCGTGTTCGCCCGGGACGGGGAGCTGATTCCCCTGACCCTGCTCAAGGGCGACGGCAATCCGGTGAAGGGCGAGCGGGTGTTCTCGCCCCAGACCGTGCGCGAGGTCCGGGCCATGCTGGAAATGGCGGTGCAGCCCGGCGGCACCGCGCCCAAGGCCCAGATCCCCGGCTACCGGGTGGCAGGCAAGACCGGTACCGCCCACAAGCTGGAAGGCGGCGTCTACGCCCGCAAGTACGTGGCCTCTTTTGTCGGCCTGGCCCCGGCCAGCGACCCCCGCCTGATCGTCGCCGTGATGATCGACGAGCCTTCCAGCGGCAAGCACTTCGGCGGCGACGTGGCCGGTCCCACCTTTGCCAACATCATGAGCGGCGCCCTGCGCACCCTGGGTGTGCCCCAGGATGCGGCCCTGCAGGTGGCCGGCTCCAACGCCGGCAAGGAGGCCCTGTGAGCGGCGCCATCGTGGCCCAGGCCCTTCTCGACCAGCTGCGCGCCCAGGGCGTCGCCGTCACCCGGCTGGAGAACGACAGCCGCCGGGTGCAGCCCGGCGACGTCTTCGTTGCCTATCCCGGCCATGCCGCCGACGGCCGCAGCTTCATCCCCGCCGCCCTGGAGAAGGGCGCTGCCGGCGTCTTCTGGGAAGCCCGGGATTTTGCCTGGAATCCCGCCTGGGCCGCCGTGCCCCAGCTGGGCGTGGACAACCTGCAGTCCTTTGCCGGCCATCTGGCCAACCTGGTCTATGGCCGGCCTTCGGAGCAGCTGGCCCTGGTGGGCGTCACCGGCACCAACGGCAAGACCACCTGCAGCCAGTGGATCGCCCAGGCCCTGGGCGGCGCCGGCCGCCCCTGCGCCGTCATCGGCACCCTCGGCAACGGCTTTCCCGACGCCCTGGGCGAAGCCGCCAACACCACGCCCGACGCCCTGGCCCTGCACCGCCTGCTGGCCGAGTACAAGGCTGCCGGCGCCGTCGCCTGCGCCATGGAAGTCTCTTCCATCGGCCTCGACCAGGGCCGCTGCCACGGTACCCGCTTCTCCATCGCCGTGTTCACCAACCTGACCCGGGACCACCTGGACTACCACGGCACCATGGCCGCCTACGGCGCCGCCAAGGAGCGGCTCTTCGCCTGGCCCGAGCTGAACGAGGCGGTGATCAACCTGGACGATCCCTTCGGCCGGGAGCTGTTGGCCCAGACCACCGCCAGCCTGCGCATCGGCTACACCCTGGAAGGCCGCCAGGCGCCCGAGGCCGACTGGCTGCTGTCTGCCGAAAACCTGCGCCATGGCGCCGAAGGCCTGGCCTTCACCCTGATCGCCCCCCAGGGCCGGGTGGAGGTGGAAACCGGCCTGGTGGGCCGCTACAACGTGGCCAACCTGCTGGCCGTGGCCGGCGCCCTGCTGGCCCTGGGCCTGCCCCTGGAAACGGT
The DNA here is from genome assembly GCF_004217225.1 of Azospira oryzae. Lineage (GTDB taxonomy): Bacteria > Pseudomonadota > Gammaproteobacteria > Burkholderiales > Rhodocyclaceae > Azospira > Azospira oryzae. The sequence continues at coordinate 1,866,421 of NZ_SHKM01000001.1, read as the reverse complement.
GGGCCAGCGCCTGTGCCGCCTGACCCCGCCCGCCGGCCGCATGCAGCGTTTTGGCGGCAAGGGCCTGCCCCTGGTGGTGGTGGATTACGCCCACTCCCCCGATGCCCTGGAAAACGCCCTGACCGCCCTGCGGGAAGTGGCCCAGGCCCGGGGCGGCCGCCTGCACTGTGTCTTCGGCTGCGGCGGCGACCGGGACAAGGGCAAGCGCCCCCTCATGGGCAGCGTCGCCGCCCGCCTGGCCGATGAAGTGCTGCTGACCAGCGACAACCCGCGCAGCGAAGATCCTCTGGCGATCCTGGCCGAGATCCGCGCCGGAGCGCCGGAGGCGGCGCTGGAGGCGGAGCGGGAGGTGGCTGTAGCCCACGCCGTGCTGCGGGCGGACGTGGCCGACGTGGTGCTGGTGGCCGGCAAGGGCCACGAGCCTTATCAGGAAATCATGGGTGCCGCCGGCCTGGTGCGGCGCCCCTATTCGGACATCGAGGCCGTGGCGCGGGCCCTGCAACAGCGCGCCGGGAGCATGGCAGCATGATGGATCTATTCGAAGTGGCCCGGGCCACCAACGGCACCGCCTACGGCAGCAACGTGCTGTTCGGCGGCGTTTCCACCGACAGCCGCAGCGTCGGCCGCGGTGAGCTGTTCGTCGCCCTGCGCGGCGAGCGTTTCGACGGCCACGAATACCTGGCCCAGGCCAGCGAGCGGGGCGCCTGCGCCGCCGTGGTGGCCGTGGATACGGTGGAACAGCTGCAGGGCAAGGTCAGCCTGCCCCTGGTGGCGGTGGCCGACACCCGCCTCGCCCTGGGCGCCCTGGCCGGCTACTGGCGGGCCAAGTTCTCCCTGCCCCTGATCGCCGTCACCGGTTCCAACGGCAAGACCAGCACCAAGGAAATGATCGCTTCCATCCTCCAGGCCCAGGCCGTGCTGGATGGCTACGATCCGGCCATGGTGGTTCTGGCGACCCAGGGCAACTTCAACAACGACATCGGCCTGCCCCTGACCCTGCTCAAGCTGCGCACCACCCACCGTTTCGGCGTTATCGAGATGGGCATGAACCACCCGGGCGAGATCGGCTACCTGACCCGCCTGGCCCAGCCCACCGTGGCCCTGGTGACCAACGCCCAGCGCGCCCACCTGGAAGGCATGGGCGACCTGCAGCAGGTGGCCGAGGAAAAGGCCACCATCTATGCCGGCCTGAAGCCCGGTGGCGTCGCCCTGGTCAGCGCCGACGACGCCTTCGCCGCTTACTGGAAGGGTGTGAACGAGCGTCGCCGTGTCGTCACCTTCGGCCTGGACAAGCCCGCCGACGTGGGCGGCAAGGTGCAGCTGCACGGCCTGGAAACCCGCATCGACCTGACCTCGCCCAAGGGCAATGCCGCCATCCGCCTGCGGGTGCCCGGCCTGCACAACGCCCGCAACGCCGTGGCCGCCGCCGCCGCCGCCCTGGCCGGCGGTATTTCCCTGGCGGCCGTGGTCGGCGGGCTGGAGTCCTTCCGTGGCGTCAAGGGCCGCCTGCAGCAGAAGCCGGCCGCCGCCGGCGCCGTCATCCTGGACGACACCTACAACGCCAATCCGGATTCGGTGCGGGCCGGCATCGACGTGCTGGCCGCCACCGTGGGCCGCAAGATTCTGGTGCTGGGCGACATGGGCGAGATCGGCGCCATGAGCGGCCAGTATCACGACGAAATCGGCGGCTACGCCAAGTCCCAGGGCGTGGACCAGCTCCACTGCCTGGGCGAGGCCGCGGCCCAGGCGGCGCGCAATTTCGGCGCCGGCGGCCACCACTACAAGAACCTCGAGGCCCTGGTGCAGGCGGTGCAGGCCGAACTGACCGGCGATACCACCGTGCTGGTGAAAGGCTCCCGCTTCATGAAGATGGAGCGGGTGGTGGACGCCCTGACGGCGCCGGCCGCCAACCAAAATTCCAAGGAGAACAGCTGATGCTGCTGCTGATCGCCCAATGGCTGGGCCAGGATATCCGGGCCTTCAACGTCTTCAACTACATCACCCTGCGCATGGTGCTGGCCGCCATGACCTCCCTGCTCATCTCCTTTGTCGCCGGTCCCGGCGTCATCCGCTGGCTGGCGGCGAAGAAGATCGGTCAGGCGGTGCGCACCGACGGCCCCCAGACCCATCTGGTGAAGACCGGCACCCCCACCATGGGCGGCGTCCTCATCCTCATCGCCATCGGCATCACCACCCTGCTCTGGGGCGACCTCTCCAACCGCTACGTCTGGGTGGTGCTGGTGGTGACCCTGGGCTTCGGCGCCGTGGGCTGGTACGACGACTGGAAGAAGGTGGTGTACCGGGACCCCAACGGCCTGGCTTCCCGCTGGAAGTTCTTCTGGCAGTCCGTCTTCGGCCTGGCCGCCGCCGTCTATCTGGGGCTTTCCGCCACCGGCCCGGCCCAGACCGAAGTGATCATTCCCTTCTTCAAGGCCTTCTCCTATCCCCTGGGTGTGATCGGCTTCATCACCCTGACCTACTTCGTCATCGTCGGCACCTCCAACGCGGTGAACCTCACCGACGGCCTGGACGGCCTGGCCATCATGCCCACCGTCATGGTGGCGGCGGCCCTGGCGGTGTTCGCCTATGTCGCCGGCCACGCCGGCTACGCCAAGTACCTGTTCCTGCCCTATGTGCCGGGTGCCGGCGAGCTGGCCGTGTTCCTCGGCGCCCTGTGCGGCGCCGGCCTGGGCTTCCTGTGGTTCAACGCCTATCCGGCCGAGGTGTTCATGGGCGACGTGGGCGCCCTGGCCCTGGGCGCAGCCCTGGGCACCGTGGCGGTGATCGTGCGCCAGGAAATCGTGCTGCTGATCATGGGCGGCGTCTTCGTCGTCGAAACCCTGTCGGTGATGCTGCAGGTGAGCTGGTTCAAATACACCAAGAAACGCTACGGCGAGGGGCGACGCATCCTGCTGATGGCGCCCCTGCATCACCACTTCGAACAGAAGGGCTGGAAGGAAACCCAGGTGGTGGTCCGCTTCTGGATCATCACCATCATGCTGGTGCTGTTCGGCCTCTCCACTCTGAAGCTGCGTTGAAACTGCGTTAAGCGAAGGCAATAGAACGAAATGAACGTCCAAGGCAAACAGGCGGTGGTAGTGGGACTCGGCGAGTCCGGCCTGGCCATGGCCAAATGGCTGGCCCGGGAAGGCGCGCGGGTGCGCGTCGCCGACAGCCGTGCCCTGCCGCCCAATGCGGACGCCTTCCGCAGCGCCGTGCCGTCTGCGGAGCTTGTCACCGGCCCGTTCCAGGCTGGTACCTTCTCCGGGGCAGATTTCATCGCCATCTCCCCGGGGGTGCCGGTGGAGCAGGTGAGCGCCGTGGCCGGCGCCGCGCCCCTGGTTTCCGAAATCGAACTCTTTGCCTGGGCCCTGGGCCGCTACAGCCCCGCCGCCAAGGTCATCGCCATCACCGGCAGCAACGGCAAGACCACCACCACGGCCCTTACCGGCGCCCTCGGTGCCGCCGCCGGCCTTAAAACCCGGGTTGCCGGCAACATATCCCCCGCCGCCCTGGACGCCCTGATGGACGCCCTCGACGGCAACGACCTGCCGCAGCTGTGGGTGCTGGAACTGTCCAGCTTCCAGCTGGAAACCACCCACAGCCTCAACGCCGACGCCGCCACCGTGCTCAACGTCTCGGAAGACCACCTGGACCGCTACGCCGGCTCCATGGACCGCTACACCGAGGCCAAGGCCCGCATCTTCCAGGGCAAGGGCGCCATGATCCTCAACCGGGACGACGACCGCAGCCTGGGCCTGGGCCGCTGCGGCCGCAATTTCGTCACCTTCGGCCTGGACCAGCCGGGCCGGGCTATGGATTACGGTATTGCCGACGGCTGCTTGATGCGCGGCAACGACAAGCTGCTGGCCCTGGCCGAGATGCAGCTGACCGGCCTGCACAACGCCGCCAATGCCATGGCCGCCCTGGCCCTGCTGGAGGCGGTGGGCGTCGCTCCCGCCGCCATGCTGCCCGCCCTCAAGGCCTTCAAGGGCCTGCCCCACCGGGTGGAACACGTGGCCCGCATCGGCGCCGTCGATTACTACGACGACTCCAAGGGCACCAATGTGGGCGCCACCCTGGCCGCCATCGAGGGCCTGGGCCGGCCCCTGGCCATCGTCCTCGGCGGCGACGGCAAGGGTCAGGACTTCTCGCCCCTCAAGGCCGCCCTGCAGCAGCACGGCCGTGCCGTGGCCCTGATCGGCAAGGACGGCCCGGCCATCGGCCAGGCCATCGCCGGCTGCGGCCTGCCCACCGAGTCCTTCGCCGACATGGCCGCCGCCGTCGCCTGGCTGGCCGCCCAGGCCAAGGCCGGCGACGCAGTGCTGCTGTCCCCGGCCTGCGCCAGCCTGGACATGTACAAGAACTACGCCCACCGCGCCCAGGCCTTCATCGACGCGGTGCAGCAGCTGGAGGGCCGGGCATGAGCATGGTCCAGGCTCTCAATCAGCCGCGCCAGGAGCCCACGGAAGTGGACATGCTCCTGCTCTGGTCCGTCCTCGGCCTGCTGGCCCTGGGGCTGGTGATGGTCTATTCCTCCTCCATCGCCACCGCCGAGGGCAGCAAGGCCTTCGGCTACCAGCCGGCCTATTTCCTCATCCGCCACGGCGTATTCCTCTGCGTTGCCATGGTGGCTGCTGCCGTGGCCTTCCAGGTGCCGGTCAAGGTGTGGCAGGAACTGGCGCCCTGGCTGTTCCTGGCCGGTGCCGTGCTGCTGGCCGTGGTGCTGATCCCGGGCATCGGCCGGGACGTGAACGGCGCCCGCCGCTGGCTGCCCCTGGGCTTCGCCAACTTGCAGCCGTCCGAGCTGATGAAGCTGTTCGCCGTGCTCTACGCCGCCGACTACACGGTGCGCAAGATGCCCCACATGCACGACCTGAAGAAGGCCTTCCTGCCCATGGCCGGCGCCATGGTGGTGATCGGCGGCCTGCTGCTGAAGGAGCCGGACTTCGGCGCCTTCGTCGTCATCATCAGCATCGCCATCGGCATCCTCTTCCTCGGCGGCATGCGGGCCCGGCTCTTCGCCGTGCTGTTTGTGGTGCTGCTGGCCGCCTTCGCCATCCTCATCATCGTCTCCCCCTACCGGCGCGACCGTCTCTTCGGCTTCATGGACCCCTGGTCCGACGCCTTCGGCAAGGGCTACCAGCTGTCCCACGCCCTGATTGCCTTCGGCCGCGGCGAGCTGTTCGGCGTCGGCCTCGGCGGCAGCGTGGAAAAACTGTTCTACCTGCCCGAAGCCCACACCGACTTCCTCCTCGCTGTCATCGCCGAGGAACTGGGCTTCGTCGGCGTCCTGGTGGTGGTGGGCCTGTTCGCCCTGCTGGTGCAGCGGGCCTTTGCCATCGGCCGCCAGGCGGTGGCCCTGGAGCGCCTCTACCCGGCCCTGGTGGCCATGGGCATCGGCATCTGGATGGGGGTGCAGTCCTTCATCAACATGGGAGTGAACATGGGCCTGCTGCCCACCAAGGGCCTGACCCTGCCCCTGATGAGCTTCGGCGGCTCCGGCGTCGTGGCCAACTGCGTGGCCCTGGCCATCCTGCTGCGGGTGGACTGGGAGAATCGACAACTGATGCGGGGAGGCAAGGTATGAGCCAGAAGACCCTGCTGGTCATGGCCGGCGGCACCGGTGGCCACATCTTCCCCGCCCTGGCGGTGGCCGACTACATGCACGAGGCCGGCTGGAACGTGGTGTGGATGGGCAATCCGGCGGGCATGGAAGCCCGGCTGGTGCCCCAGCGCGGCTTCCCCCTGGTGCCGGTGAAGTTCGGCGCCCTGCGCGGCAAGGGCCTGCTGCGCAAGCTGCTGCTGCCCCTCAATCTGCTGCGGGGCTTCTGGCAGGCCTTCCGCGCCATCCGCGTGGTCAAGCCCGACGTGGTGCTGGGCATGGGCGGCTACATCACCTTCCCCGGCGGCATGATGGCCGTCCTGCTGGGCAAGCCCCTGGTGGTGCATGAACAGAATTCCGTCGCCGGCCTGGCCAACAAGGTCCTGGCCGGCGTCGCCGACCGGGTGGTCACCGGCTTCCCCGACGTGATGAAGAACGGGGAGTGGGTGGGCAACCCGGTGCGTCCGGAAATCGCCGCCCTGGGCGATCCCCTGAAGCGCTACGAAGGCCGGGAAGGCAACCTGCACCTGCTGGTGGTGGGCGGCAGCCTGGGCGCCCAGGCCCTCAACGACACGGTACCCAAGGCCCTGGCCCTGTTCGACGAGGCCGAGCGGCCCCAGGTGGTGCACCAGGCCGGAGAGAAGATGATCGACGCCCTCAAGGCCGGCTACGACGCCGCCGGCGTCGCCGCCCACTGCGTGCCTTTCATCGACGACATGGCCGGCGCCTACGAATGGGCCGATCTGGTGATCTGCCGCGCCGGCGCCCTCACCGTGGCCGAGTTGGCCGCCGCCGGCGTGCCGGCCATCCTGGTGCCCTATCCCCATGCGGTGGACGACCACCAGACCGGCAATGCCGAATTCCTGACCCAGGTGGGGGGCGCCATCCTCCTGTCCCAGAACGAACTGACGCCGGAGCGCCTGGCGCTCCTCAAGGAAATGCCCCGCAGCCAGCTGGCCCAGATGGGCGAGAAGGCGCGGGAGCTGGCCAAGCCCAATGCCACGGCCATGGTGGCCAAGGCATGCATGGAAGCTGCGAGCAAAGAATGAAACACAAGATCAAACATCTGCATTTCGTCGGCATCGGCGGCTCGGGCATGAGCGGCATCGCCGAGGTCATGCTCAATCTTGGCTACCAGGTGTCCGGCTCCGACCTGGGCGAGAACGCCGCCACGGCCCGCCTCACCGCCCAGGGCGCCACGGTCATCAAGGGCCACGATGCGGCCAATATCGCCGGTGCCGATGCCGTGGTGGTCTCCACCGCCGTCAAGGCCGACAACCCGGAAGTGGTGGCGGCCCGGGAGGCCCACATCCCGGTGGTGCCCCGGGCCCAGATGCTGGCCGAGCTGATGCGCCTGAAGCAGGGTATCGCCGTCGCCGGCACCCACGGCAAGACCACCACCACCAGCCTGGTGGCCTCCATCCTGGCGGAAGGCGGCCTGGACCCCACCTTCGTCATCGGCGGTCGTCTCAATGCGGCCGGCGCCAATGCCCGCCTGGGCTCCGGCGATTTCCTGGTGGCCGAGGCGGACGAATCCGATGCCTCCTTCCTGCTGCTGTCCCCGGTGATTTCCATCGTCACCAACATCGACGCCGACCACATGGAAACCTACGGCCACGACTTCGGCCGGCTCAAGGGCGCCTTCGTCGATTTCCTCAACCGCCTGCCCTTCTACGGCGTGGCGGTGCTGTGCGTGGATGACCCCAATGTGCGGGAGATCCTGCCCCAGGTGCCCAAGCAGGTGATCCGCTACGGCCTGGACCCGGCCACCTGCAACGTCTACGCCGAGAACATCGTCGAGGCCGGCGGCCAGATGAAGTTCGACGCGGTGCGGGTCAATGGCAGCACCACCCGCCTGTCCATCACCCTCAACCTGCCGGGCCGCCACTACGTGCTCAACGCCCTGGCCGCCATTGCCGTGGCCACCGAGGTGGGCGTGGCTGACGAAGCCATCGTCACCGCCCTGGCCGAATTCAAGGGCGTCGGCCGGCGCTTCCAGCGTTACGGCGAAGTGGCCTGCCCGACCGGCGGCAGCTTCACCCTGGTGGACGACTACGGCCACCATCCGGTGGAAATGGCCGCCACCCTGGCCGCCGCTCGCGGCGCCTTCCCCGGGCGCCGCCTGGTGCTGGCCTTCCAGCCCCACCGCTACAGCCGCACCCGGGACTGCTTCGAAGATTTCGTGAAAGTGCTGTCCACCGTGGACACCCTGCTCCTGGCCGACGTCTATGCGGCCGGCGAGCAACCCATCGTCGCCGCCGACGGCCGGGCCCTGGCCCGGGCCCTGCGGGTGGGCGGCAAGGTGGAGCCGGTGTTCGTGGAGGACATCGCCGCCATGCAGCAGACCATTCTGGATTGCGTCCGGGACGGCGATGTGGTGCTGACCATGGGTGCCGGTTCCATCGGCGGCATCCCGGCCAAATTAGCCGCCCAGCCGGCGGCCAAGTAAGTGAGTGTGTGAGAAAGCAATGAACAAGGATTTCGGCAAAGTGGCGGTTCTCTTCGGCGGCAAGTCTGCCGAGCGGGCCGTTTCCCTCAACAGCGGCTCCCGCGTGCTGGCTGCCCTGCAGCACCAGGGCGTGGACGCCCACGCCTTCGATCCGGCGGAACGTTCCCTGGACGAGCTGAAGGGCTTCGACCGGGCCTTCATCGCCCTGCACGGCCGCTTCGGCGAAGACGGCACCATCCAGGGCGCCCTGGAACTGATGGGCATCCCCTATACCGGCAGCGGCGTCCTGGCCTCCGCCCTGGGCATGGACAAGTGGCGCACCAAGCTGATGTGGCAGGCCGTGGGCCTGCCGGTGCCGGCCTATGCCCTGGTGAACGAACACAGCGATTTCGCCGAGGTGGAAGAGGAGCTGGGCCTGCCCCTGTTCGTCAAGCCGGCCTGCGAGGGCTCCTCCATCGGCATTTCCAAGGTCAAGACCGAGGGCGGCCTGCAGGCCGCCTACGCCGCCGCCGCCGAGCACGACAAATTGGTGCTGGTGGAGCAGGGCATTACCGGCGGCGAATACACCGTGGCCATCATCGGCCAGGGCGACGACATGCGGGCCCTGCCCATCATCAAGATCGAGCCGGCCAACGAGTTCTACGACTACGAAGCCAAGTACCTGCGGGACGACACCCGCTACCTGTGCCCCTGCGGCCTTTCCGCCGAGAAGGAGGCCGAGATCCAGGCCGGCGCCTTGAAAGCCTTCCGAGCCATCGGCGGCCGCGGCTGGGGCCGGGTGGACTTCCTCATGGACGAGGCCGGCAACCACTACTACCTGGAGGTGAATACCTCCCCCGGTATGACCGACCACTCCCTGGTGCCCATGGCGGCCCGGGTGGCGGGCATGGATTACGAACAGCTGGTGCTGAGGGTCCTGGCCCTCGCCACCCTGGGCTAAGGACAGCGAGGCGACATGTGGCACAAGCCCCAGCTCATGACGGCCGTAGCCGACCTGCTGCTTGCAGCGGGCGCGGCGGCTTTGCTCGTGGCGTTGGGCCTGGGCGCCGCCCGCCTGCCCCTGTTCCCCCTCAAGGAAGTGGTGTTCGCCCAGGAATTGCGCGAAGTGCAGCGGGGCGAAGTGGAGCGGGCCCTGTCCGGCCTGGTGCGGGGCAATTTCTTCAGCGTCAATCTGGATGCCCTGCGTACCGCCCTGGAAAAGCTGCCCTGGGTGCGCAAGGCGGAGGTGCGCCGGGCCTGGCCTTCCCGCCTGGAAGTGCGGGTCGAGGAGCATCGTCCGGCGGCGCGCTGGGGCGAGGGCAGCGGCCAGCTGGTGAATACCTACGGCGAAGTGTTCGCCGCCAGCCTGCCCCAGTCCCGGGGGGAGGGGCTGCCCCAGCTGAACGGCCCCATTGGCACGGCTCCGGACGTGCTGCGCCGTTTCGACGAGTTTTCCCGGCAGTTGCAGCCCACCGGGCGGCAGCCGCTGCAGCTGGTGCTGTCGCCCCGGCTGGCCTGGCAGCTGAAGCTGGACGACGGCATGGTGCTGGAGCTGGGGCGGGAACAGCCCAAGGCGCCGGTGGGCCAGCGTCTGTCACGTTTCATCGAGATTTATCACTCGGTGCTGGCGGAGCGCACGCCCCGGCCCCAGGTGGTGGATTTGCGGTACCCCAACGGTTTCGCCCTGCGACTGGCGGCCGCGGGGAAATGAGTGCAATGCAAAAAGTAGCGAAGGCAAAGGAACATCATGAGCAGGGATAGCAAGGAACTGGTCGTCGGCCTGGACATCGGCACCTCGAAGATCGTGGCGCTGGTGGCGGAGATCACCCCGGAGGGGCGTCTCAACGTCATCGGTATGGGCAGCCAGGATTCCAAGGGGCTGAAAAAAGGCGTCGTGGTCAACATCGAGGAGACCGTCAGTGCCATTTCCCGGGTGATCCAGGAGGTGGAGCTGATGGCCGACTGCAAGGTGGCCAACGTCTATACGGGCATCGCCGGCAGCCACATCAAGAGCTTCAACTCCAACGGCATGGTGGCCATCAAGGACAAGGAAGTGAACACCATGGACCTGGACCGGGTGATCGAGACCGCCCGCGCCATGCCCATCCCGGCCGACCAGGAGATCCTGCACATCCTGACCCAGGAATTCATCATCGACGACCAGGACGGCATCCGCGAGCCCATCGGCATGAGCGGCTTCCGCCTCGAAGTGAAGGTGCATATCGTCACCGGCGCCGTCTCCGCCGCCCAGAACATCGTCAAGTGCGTGCGCCGCTGCGGTCTGGAGGTGAACGACCTGGTGCTGCAGCCCCTGGCTTCCAGCTTCGCCGTGCTCTCCGAGGACGAGAAGGACCTGGGCGTGTGCCTGGTGGACATCGGCGGCGGCACCACCGACATCGCCGTGTGGACCCAGGGCGCCATCCGCCACACCTCAGTCATCCCCATCGCCGGCGACCAGGTCACCAACGACATCGCCATGGCCCTGCGCACCCCCACCCGGGAGGCGGAGGACATCAAGCGCAAGTACGGCTGCGCCCTGTCCCAGCTGGCCGACCCGGAAGAGGTGCTGGAGGTGGCCGGGGTGGACGACCGTCCCAGCCGCAAGCTGTCCCGCCGCGCCCTGGCCGACGTGATCCAGCCCCGGGTGGAGGAGCTGTTCGAACTGATTCAGGCCGAGCTGCGCCGTTCCGGCTTCGACGAGGTGCTGTCTTCCGGCATCGTCCTCACCGGCGGCGCTTCGGTGATGCCCGGCATGATCGAGCTGGGCGAAGAGATATTCCACATGCCGGTGCGCCTGGGCGTGCCCAAGTACGCCGGCGCCCTCGCGGATGTGGTGCAGAGCCCGCGCTTCTCCACTGCCTTCGGCCTGCTGATCGAGGCCCAGACCCAGCGCAAGCGGGGTCTGAAGGTGCAGGAGACGCGCAGCGTCAAGCAGGTGTTTTCCAGCATGAAGTCCTGGTTCGAGAAGAATTTCTAAAAAGTTTCTATGCAAGCTGTTTTGTTCAACGCAAGTTTGAATGTGGTTAATTGAAGGAGGCGATCCATGTTTGAAATTATTGATAAAGAAGAATCGAGCGGAACCGTGATCAAGGTGGTTGGCGTCGGCGGTGCCGGCGGCAATGCCGTGGATCACATGATCCGTGAAGGGGTGAACGGCGTGCAGTTCGTCGCCGCCAACACCGATGCCCAGGCCCTGAGCCGCAACATGGCAGCCGACAAGATGCAGCTCGGTGCCTCCGGCCTCGGTGCCGGCGCCAAGCCGGAAGCCGGCCGCGCCGCCGCCCTGGAAGAGCGGGAGCGCATCGCCGAGCAGCTGAAGGGCGCCAACATGGTCTTCATCACCGCCGGCATGGGCGGCGGCACCGGTACCGGCGCCGCTCCCATCGTGGCGGAAGTGGCCAAGGAAATGGGCATCCTCACCGTGGCCGTGGTGACCAAGCCCTTCGGCTTCGAAGGCAAGCGCCTGAAGGCCGCCGAGGCCGGCATCGCCGAGCTGCAGAAGCACGTCGATTCCCTGGTGGTGATCCTCAACGACAAGCTGATGGAAGTCCTGGGCGACGATGTCTCCATGGAAGAGGCTTTCAAGGCTGCCGACAACGTCCTGCGCAATGCCGTGGGCGGTATCGCCGAAATCATCAATCTCCCCGGTCTGGTGAACGTGGACTTTGAAGACGTGCGCACCGTCATGGGCGAAATGGGCATGGCCATGATGGGCTCCGCCTACGCTTCCGGCGTGGACCGGGCCCGCATCGCTGCCGAACAGGCCGTGGCTTCCCCCCTGCTGGAAGGCATCAACCTGTCCGGTGCCCGCGGTGTGCTGGTGAACATCACCGCCTCCCGCAGCCTGAAGATGAAGGAAGTGAACGAGGTGATGAAGACCATCAAGGAATTCGCCGCCGAGGACGCCCACATCATCTTCGGCGCCGTGTTCGACGAAGCCATGGGCGAGCAGCTGCGCGTCACCGTGGTCGCCACCGGCCTGGGCAAGGCGGAAGCCCGCCGCCAGTCCTTCGAGGTGATCAACACCGCCGTGCGTACCGGTACCGACGACGCTCCCATGGCCATCGACTACGGCCAGCTGGACGCCGTGCCTGCCGTTATCCGCAAGGGCCGCAACGCCACCGTCGAAGCCCTGGCCAACAGCGGCGTCGATCGTTACGACATCCCGGCCTTCCTGCGCAAGCAGGCGGACTAAGGGTCGGGGGCGACCGGCCGGGCGTCTTTGCCTGCCCGTCTGACGGGCAAGCGGACGGCGCTGCCTCCCGCCGGGGTGACCGGCGTCTGGCGGTCGCCCAGACCTGCGGTAACGTGTTGTAACAAAACGCCTCCTTAAGGGGGAGCCTGCCTTCGTGCTAGAATGCGGGCTCCCCCCTTGTTCCGTCTTCGCTTTGATTTTGAAGCGGAAAAACGATTGCCGACATGTTGAAACAACGTACCCTCAAATCCCTGATCCGCGCCTCCGGCGTCGGTCTGCACAGTGGCGTCAAGGTCACCATGGCCCTGCGTCCTGCCGCGCCCGATACCGGCATCGTCTTCCGTCGCGTGGATCTGCCCCAGCCCGTGGAAATCCGTGCCGACGCCCTGCTGGTGGGTGATACGCGCATGTGTTCCTGCCTGGAGGTGGATGGGGTCAAGGTGGGGACGGTGGAACACCTGATGTCGGCCTTCGCCGGCCTGGGCATCGACAATGCCTACGTGGACCTGGATGCGGCCGAAGTGCCGATCCTCGACGGTTCCGCCGCGCCTTTCGTCTTTCTCATCCAGTCGGCCGGCATCGAAGAGCAGCCGGCAGCCAAGAAATTCATCCGCGTCACGCGCCCCATCGAGGTGCGGGACGGCGACAAGTGGGCCCGCTTCGAGCCTTACGACGGCTACAAGCTGACCTTCTCCATCATTTTCAACCACCCGGCCATCGACAAGTCGGCCCAGTCCGTCAGCGTCGACTTCGCCGAGCAGTCCTACACCCGGGAAGTGGCCCGGGCCCGTACCTTCGGCTTCATGCAGGATGTGGAGATGCTGCGGGAAAACGGCCTGGCCCTGGGGGGCGGCCTGGAGAACGCCATCGTTCTCGACGAATACCGGGTGCTCAACAGCGACGGCCTGCGTTATGGCGACGAGTTCGTCAAACACAAGGTGCTGGATGCGGTGGGCGACCTCTACCTGCTGGGCCATCCCCTGCTGGCAGCCTTCACCGCCCACAAGTCGGGTCATGCCCTGAACAACATGCTGGCCCGCCAGCTGCTGCAGGAGCGCGAGTCCTGGGAGTGGGCCACCTTCGAAGACCAGTCCCAGGCTCCGGCAGGCGTCGCCCGCTGGCTGGAACTGCCGGTCCAGGCGGCCTGAGCCGGCGCGGGAGGCCGCCTTGTTCCTCCTGCGCATCCTGGCCGTCCTCACGGTCATCGCCGTGGCCGCGGGCGTGGTGGCCTATGTGTTCACCCGCCAGGCCAGATACCTGAATTTCTCCTGGCGGGTCTTCCGCTATTCCCTGATGTTGGCCCTGCTGATATTCGCGCTCCTGGTGCTGGAGCGGGTGGCCGTCATTCCGCTTTGATCGCCGCCCGGGCCAGGAATCCTTCCAGGCCGCGTTTCAGGGGGGAGTCATCCGGCAGCTGGGCTGCCAGCTGTTTGAGCTCGTTGCCGGTGCTTGCCGACAGGGGTTTGAGGGTGGAAGAGGGGAGCGCCACGGCGGGGGGGCGTGCTTGCACTTTGATGGTCACGCCGTTACACTCAAAGCCCCTTTTCAAGAATTCGCCGGCCAAACTTTGCGCCATCTGACGCAATTTGGCAGCGACCGCGCCGTTATCGGCGTGGATAACGACATTCCCCAACTTGATATTCGCGACACTGCTCGAGCGCGCCAGCGGGCCCGGAGCAAAGCTGTCGTAGGCGCGCTGGGCGCGCATCAAGAGTCGGGCATGGGCCAGGACCGAGGCCGCTCCGTCCGCTCTGCCAAGATAATTTTCAACTGGTTCGTGCATGGATCACTTCGAGGAGAAGCATCGTGCATATTATTCTGGTGTCTGACCGCCTGGCAACCACCAAGACCGTCAGCCTGACCCCCAAGGTGATCCTTTCCCTTGGGGCTGGCTTCATGGTGCTGGTGTTGCTGGCCGCCATGGCCTTTTCCTGGCTCACCGTACACTTCCGCCTGCCCCTGGTACAGGATCTGGTACTGGCAGCACAGCGCCAGGAAAACCAGAAAACCCAGGAGTTCATGCGGGAAAACCTGAATGTCATGGCCGGCCGCCTGGGCGAGATGCAGGCGCAGCTGCTGCATCTGGATTCCATGGGCGAGCGCCTTTCCGTGCTGGCAGGCATGAAGCCGGCAGACAAGGGGCAGTTGTTGCCGGTGGCCAAGGGCGGCGGTCAGGGCGGTCCCCTGCTGCCCACTTCCCTACGCGACACCTCCATCAAGTCCTCGGACGAACTGCATCGGGAACTGGACCGCATGGCTGCGCTGGTGGATCAGCGCGTCGATTTCATGCGTGTTCTGGAAAACCAGCTGATGGACCAGCGCATCAAGAAGGTGCTGCTGCCGACCACCTTGCCGATCCAGGGCGCCGGCATCGGCTCCGGGTTTGGGGTGCGCTCCGATCCCATCGCCGGGGTCAATGCCATGCACGAAGGCGTGGATTTCTCCGCCGAAGTCGGTACGCCCGTGGTTTCCGCCGCCGGCGGCGTGGTGGTGGAGGGCAGCATGCATCCCCAGTACGGCAACCTGATCGAGATCGACCACGGCAACGGCTTTTCCACCCGCTACGCCCATCTGTCCAAGATCAACGTGCGGGTCGGCCAACTGGTCAAGCGTGGCCAACTGATTGCCGCCACCGGCAATACCGGGCGTTCCACCGGTCCCCATCTGCATTTCGAGGTGCGCTTCCAGGGCGTGGCCCAGAATCCGGCCCGCTTCCTGCAGCAGGGCTCCCAGCTGGCGTCCCGTCACTAGTTGCATCCCCGGCGGGACGAGTCCTTCGTCCCGTTTCCTTTGATTTTCCCCAAATTGGCGGCCTTCCTTAGCGTGGTAGAATCGCCCCTTTCCCGCTAACGGACGCCTAAGCGTCTCTCACGATGATCCCCGGACTCCTCAAGAAAATCTTCGGCAGCCGAAATGACCGGCTGATCAAGCAATACTCCCAGATCGTCCAGAAAATCAACGGGTTCGAGGCCGCCATCAGCGCCCTTTCCGATGATGCCCTGCGCGGCAAGACCGACGAGTTCCGCCAGCGTTACGCCCAGGGGGAAACCCTGGACGACCTGCTGCCGGAAGCTTTCGCCGTGGTGCGGGAGGCCGGCAAGCGCGTCCTGGGCATGCGGCACTTCGACGTGCAGATGATCGGCGGCATGGTGCTGCACTACGGCAAGATCGCCGAAATGCGCACCGGCGAAGGCAAGACCCTGGTGGCCACCCTGCCGTCCTATCTCAATGCCATTTCCGGCAAGGGCGTGCACGTCATTACCGTAAACGACTACCTGGCCCAGCGCGACGCCGAGTGGATGGGCCGGCTGCACCGTTTCCTGGGGCTGTCCGTCGGGGTCAATCTGTCCCAGATGCCCCACGAGCAGAAGCAGGCCGCCTACGCTGCCGACATCACCTACGGCACCAACAATGAATTCGGCTTCGACTACCTGCGCGACAACATGGTCTATGCGGCCGGCGAGCGGGTGCAGCGGGGTCTCAATTTCGCCATCGTGGACGAGGTGGACTCCATCCTCATCGACGAGGCCCGTACTCCCCTGATCATCTCCGGTCAGGCCGAGGACCACACCGAGCTGTACCAGCGCATGAACCAGGTGGTGCCCCTGCTGACCCGGGCTGCCGACGAAAACTCCGAAGGCGACTACTGGGTGGACGAAAAGGGCCACCAGGTGCACATGTCCGAGCAGGGCCACGAACATGCCGAGGAAATCCTCGCCCGCGTCGGCCTGCTGGAAGAGGGGCGCAGCCTCTACGAAGCCGCCAACATCATCCTGGTGCACCACCTCAACGCCGCCCTGCGCGCCCACAACCTGTTCCACAAGGATCAGCAGTACGTGGTGCAGAACGGCGAGATCATCATCGTCGATGAGTTCACCGGCCGCCTGATGCCCGGCCGCCGCTGGTCCGAAGGTCTGCACCAGTCAGTGGAAGCCAAGGAAGGTGTGCGCATCCAGAACGAAAACCAGACCCTGGCGTCGATCACTTTCCAGAACTACTTCCGCATGTACGGCAAGCTGGCCGGCATGACCGGTACGGCCGATACCGAAGCCTACGAGTTCATGGAAATCTACGGCCTGGAAACCGTGGTGATCCCGACCCACCGCCCGGCCCAGCGCAAGGACCACAACGACCAGGTGTTCCGCACCGCCGCCGAGAAGTTCGCGGCCATGAAGGCGGACATCCTGGACTGCCACCAGCGGGGTCAGCCCGTGCTGGTGGGCACCACCTCCATCGAAAACTCCGAGCTGCTGTCCCGCCTGCTGGACCAGGAAAAGCTGCCGCACCAGGTGCTCAACGCCAAGCAGCACGGCAAGGAGGCCGAGATCGTGGCCCAGGCCGGCCGTCCCGGCATGATCACCATCGCCACCAACATGGCCGGCCGCGGTACGGACATCGTCCTCGGCGGCAGCATCGAGAAGCAGATCGATGCCGTCCGCCTCGACGAGTCCCTGGATGATGCCGCCAAGGAAGCCAGGATCGCC
This sequence comes from Azospira oryzae, assembly GCF_004217225.1. Taxonomy (GTDB): domain Bacteria; phylum Pseudomonadota; class Gammaproteobacteria; order Burkholderiales; family Rhodocyclaceae; genus Azospira; species Azospira oryzae. The sequence continues at coordinate 1,849,709 of NZ_SHKM01000001.1, read as the reverse complement.
GCCCTCAAGGCCGAATGGCAGCCGGTGCACGACCAGGTGCTGGCCGCCGGCGGCCTGCACATCATCGGTTCCGAACGCCACGAGTCCCGCCGCATCGACAACCAGCTGCGGGGCCGGGCCGGCCGTCAGGGCGATCCGGGTTCCTCCCGCTTCTACCTGTCCCTGGACGACCCGCTGCTGCGCATCTTCGCCGGCGACCGCCTCAAGGCCATCATGGAGCGCCTGAAGATGCCCGAGGGCGAGGCCATCGAGCATCCCCTGGTGACCCGCTCCCTGGAATCCGCCCAGCGCAAGGTGGAGGCCCGCAACTTCGACATGCGCAAGCAGTTGCTGGAATACGACGACGTAGCCAACGACCAGCGCAAGGTGATTTACGCCCAGCGCAACGATCTGCTGGAAGTGGACGACATTTCCGAAACCATCCAGGCCATGCGCCAGGGGGTGGTGGCCGATCTGTTCCACCTCTATGTGCCGCCGGACAGCGTCGAGGAGCAGTGGGACCTGCCCGGGCTGGAAAAGGCTTTGGAGGCCGAGTTCCTGCTCACCCTGCCGGTGGCCGAATGGGTGCAGGCCGACACCTCCCTCTCCGTCGAGGACCTGCTGCACCGGGTGATCGCCGCCGCCGACCAGGCCTATGCCGACAAGGTGGCCCTGGTTTCCGATCCTTCCGTCTTCCGCAAGTTCGAGCGGGACGTCATGCTGCAGAGCCTGGACAGCCACTGGCGCGAGCACCTGGCCGCCCTCGACCATCTGCGCCAGGGCATCCACCTGCGCGGCTACGCCCAGAAGAACCCCAAGCAGGAATACAAGCGGGAGGCCTTTGAACTGTTCGAGGGCCTGCTCAACAGTATCCGCAACGAGGTTTCCAAGCTGCTCCTCACCGTCCAGGTCCGTTCTCCCGAGGACGTGAGCGAAGTGGAACAGCCCGGGGTGGAAAACGTGCAATACCACCATGCCGACTACGACGAGGTGCTGGGCACCGCGGACGGCGACGGCGAGGAAGCCGGCCAGCAGCCGGCCCAGGCCGGTCCCAAGGTGGGGCGCAACGATCCTTGCCCCTGCGGCAGCGGCAAGAAGTACAAGCACTGCCACGGCAAGCTCAACTGAAATAAAAACTGAACTGACGCAGAGGGAGCGAACTGCTACCCTCTGCGTTTTCTTTTATCCCCTGCGGTGAGAGATTCATGCCCGTCAATTACGCCACGCCTGCCCCCGAAGCCCTGTTCCCCGTTGCCGGTGTCCGCCTCGGCACTGCCGAAGCCGGTATCCGCAAGGCCAATCGGCGCGACCTGACCGTGATCGCCCTGGACCCCGGTTCCACCGTGGCCGGCGTGTTCACCCAGAACCGCTTCTGTGCAGCCCCGGTGCAGGTGTGCCGCAAGCATCTGGCCGGCGAGTCGGAAATCCGGGCCCTGGTGATCAACACCGGCATCGCCAATGCGGGTACCGGCGAGACCGGCCTGCAGGCGGCCATGCAGACCTGCGCCACCCTGGCCGGCCTGCTCGGGCTGGATGAGGACCGCCAGATCCTGCCGTTCTCCACCGGTGTCATTCTCGAGCCCCTGCCCGTCGATCGTCTGCAGGCCGGCCTGCCCGCCGCCATCGCCGACCTCAAGGCCGACAACTGGCATGCGGCAGCCCACGGCATCATGACCACGGACACCGTGGCCAAGGCCGCCTCCCGCAAGGTCGAGATCGGCGGCAAGAGCGTCACCATCACCGGCATCTCCAAGGGCGCCGGCATGATCAAGCCCAACATGGCCACCATGCTGGGCTTCCTCGCCACCGATGCGGGCATTCCCCAGCATCTGCTGGAGCAGGTGGCCAAGGAGGCGGCGGACCAGTCCTTCAACTGCATCACCGTGGATGGCGACACTTCCACCAACGATTCCTTCATCGTCATGGCCACCGGCCAGAGCGGCCTGCGCATCAAGGATGGCGCCGATCCCGCCTGGGCGCCCCTGAAGGCGGCCATCGTCGCCGTTTCCATCGAACTGGCCCAGGCCATCGTGCGCGACGGCGAAGGTGCCACCAAGTTCATCACCGTGGCAGTGGAAGGCGGCAAGGACCTGGAAGAGTGCCGCAAGGTGGGCTATGCCATCGGCCATTCGCCCCTGGTGAAAACCGCCTTCTTCGCCTCCGACCCCAACCTGGGCCGCATCCTGGCAGCCATCGGCTATGCCGGCATCACCGACCTGGACGTGGGCCAGATCCGCGTCTGGCTGGCCAGCGGCAGCGATGCCGTGCTGGTGGCGGAAAAGGGCGGCCGGGCTGCCGCCTACAAGGAAGAGGACGGTTCCCGCATCATGAAGAATGCCGAGATCACCGTGCGGGTGGATCTGGCCCGGGGCACCGCCCAGGGCTGCATCTACTCCTGCGATTTCTCCTACGACTACGTCAAGATCAACGCCGATTACCGCAGCTGAACGGCAGCTGCAGCTGCGTCGAAGAAACCCGCCCTTCACGGCGGGTTTTTTTATGGGCCGGCGGGGGCTTCGGCAGTCAGCGACAGGCAACAAAAAACCCGCCGGGGCGGGTCGTTGGGGCGGGTCGTTGGGGCGGGGCCGAGGGCTGGCCTGGGTCAGTGCATTTCCTCCAGCAGCCGTTCGCATTGCAGGGGCTGGGAGAGGCGCTCCATGAGCTGGGTGATGGTCATGCTGCTTTCCCGCTCGCCGCGCAGGATGCTCTCGATCAATTGTTCCAGTCGTTCCAGGTTGTCTGCCATGGCCTTGGTCTGTCGCCGTTGTCCTTATGTCTCTTTAACGGCCGCCGGGGCGCGGACTTGAGTCGTGCTGTCTGTGGCGGGCCGTCGTGCACCGGATGCCGGGCCTCTTTGCGTTAGGTCAACCAAAGCCCAGACGAGCCCGGTCCGACATTCTTGGCTGGGTATAATGCGGCGACAAATCAATGGGTTATATAGGGTTTGTCTATTGCCGCCATAGCGGTTGCCTATAGTCCGGAACATACCGGGCAAGACCAACGTGCTGAGTTCTGGGAGGACAGCCATGACATTGACCGAATTGCGTTACATCGTCGCCCTGGCGCAGGAGGGCCGCTTTTCCCGGGCGGCGGAACGCTGCTCCGTGAGCCAGCCGACCTTGAGCGTTGCCATCCAGCGCCTGGAGGAAGACCTGGGCGTGATCCTGTTCGAGCGGGGCAAGGGCCAGGTGACCCTGACCGATGTGGGCGAGCAGGTGGTGGCCCAGGCGGCCCGGGCCCTGGAAGAGGCCGACCGGGTGCGCCAGATCGCCCACCGGGGACGCAACCAGCTGGAGGGCGGACTGAAGCTGGGCGTGATCCATACCATCGGCCCCTACCTCCTGCCCGAACTGATCGTCTCCCTGCGCCAGATTGCCCCGGACATGCCCCTGGCCATCGAGGAAAACATGACCGCCACCCTGGCCGACATGCTGCGCCACGGGGAAGTGGATGCGGCCATCCTGGCCCTGCCCTTCGAGCTGCCCGGCGTGGTGACGCGGCCCCTTTACGACGAGCCGTTCAAGGTGGTGGTGCCCCAGGGCCATCCCTGGCAGGGCAAGCAGGAAATCGCCTCGGACGAGGTGGATGCGGAGGAGGTGCTGTTGCTCAAGGCCGGCAACTGCTTCCGCGACCAGGTGATGGACGCCTGTCCCCAGATCAGCGGTTCCGACACGGAAGTGCGGCAGGGCCATTCCATCGAGACCATCCGCTGCATGGTGGCCTCCGGCTTCGGCCTCTCCGTACTGCCGGCCGGTGCCCTCTGCAAGCCTTATTCCACGGACCTCATCAGCGTGGTGCCCTTCAAGGCCCCGGCCCCGTCGCGGCGGGTGGCCCTGGCCTGGCGGGTCGGCTTCACCCGGCCCAAGGCGGTGGAAGCCCTGTGTCAGGCCGTCGGCCTGATCGACAACCCCAGCTACCTGCACGTGCGCTAGGAGCGGCCGTCAGCGGCGGCGGAGGCGGATCAGGCGGAACCAGCCGGCCGCCAGGGCCGGCCTGTCGGACTCCAGTTGCAGGGCCGGCTCGCTTTCATGCACGGTCTCGAACACCACGTCCAGATGGGTCGCCAGCCGGCTGACCAGGGGCGACAGCAGGCGGCGCAGGGGCGCCCGCTGACCGGGTTGCAGGAACTTGTCGAAAATCAGGGCCGTACCGCCGGGGCGCAGCACCCGGGCGGTTTCCTGCAGGCAGAGGCGGGGTTCCGGCACCACCGCCAGGATCAGATGCAGCACCACGGTGTCAAAGGCGGCATCGGCAAAGGGCAGGTGGCGGGCGTCGCCGCGGACCGGCGCGAAGTCCAGACCGTCGCTGCGGCGGCAGGCCCGGGCCAGCATGGCCGGGGTCAGGTCCAGCCCGGTGTAGCGGTGCTGGCGGGGCAGGTGGGGGAGATCCAGGCCGGTGCCGATGCCCAGCAGCAGTACGTCCGACGGGGGCTGGGGCAGGGCGCCCAGGCTTTGGCGACGGGCTCCCCGGGTTGCCGCCGCCAGGGCTGCATCGTAGAACGGGGCGATCAGGGCATAGCTGTGTTGCAGGCCCACTGGCGTCTCAGTGCAGTACCCGGGGAACGGCCAGGGCGAACTCGGCAATGTCCGCTTCGAACTGGGTGCCGTCCTCCGCCACCATCTGGTAGCTGCCGCGCATGGTGCCGACGGGCGTGCTGAGGGAGGCGCCGCTGGTGTACTCGAAGCTCTCGCCGGGCTGCAGCAGGGGCTGGTGTCCCACCACGCCGAGGCCCCGTACCTCCTGGACCTCCTCGTTGGCGTCGGTGATGAGCCAGTGGCGGGAGATCAGCTGGGCGGCCCCGGTGCCGATGTTGCGGATGGTGATGGTGTAGGCGAACACGTAGCGCTCCGCGTCCGGGTCCGACTGCTCGGCCAGGTACTGGGGCACGGTGGTCACGGCGATTTCGTATTTTTTGCTTTCGGCCATGGTCTCGGGTCTGTGGGGTGGAAAGTCTCATTGCACATCACTGTGTGCACTCTGACAAGCCGGCCTCGGCGTGGGTTCACGATAAAATCACCTTTCTGTCACACCAACCCCCACAAGGCCGCCGCCATGCATCTCATCGCTCCCAGTATCCTTTCCGCCGATTTCGCCAAGCTGGGGGAGGAGGTCCGCTCGGTCATCGCCGCCGGGGCCGACTGGATCCACTTCGACGTCATGGACAACCATTACGTCCCCAACCTGACCATCGGCCCCCTGGTTTGCGAAGCCATCCGCCCCCACACCACGGCGCCCATCGACGTGCATCTGATGGTCAAGCCGGTGGACCGCATCATTCCCGATTTCGCCAAGGCCGGGGCCAACATCATCACCTTCCACCCGGAAGCCTCCGAGCACGTGGACCGCAGCCTGGGCCTGATCCGGGACAGCGGCTGCCAGGCCGGCCTGGTCTTCAACCCGGCCACGCCCCTGCACTACATGGATCACGTCATGGACAAGCTGGACGTGGTGCTGCTGATGAGCGTGAACCCGGGCTTCGGCGGCCAGAAGTTCATTCCCGAGACCCTCAACAAGCTGCGCCAAGCCCGGGCCAGGATCGATGCCTACACTGCCCGTAGCGGCCGCCAGATCCGCCTGGAAATCGACGGCGGCGTGAAGGTGGACAACATCGCCGAGATCGCCCGGGCCGGGGCCGACACCTTCGTCGCCGGCTCCGCCGTCTATGGCGCCGGCCAGGACAGCGATCCCAACCGCTACGACTCGGTCATCGCCGCCCTGCGCCAGCAGCTCGCCAGCGCCTAGGCTGCAAGCAAATAGGGACGCCAATCTCCGGCATGGCATGCCTGGAGTTGCCGTCCCTGTTGCTTCTCCGGTGAGGTGACTTTTAGACAGCCTCGCCCGCCCCATCCGTCTCCTTGCCGCCGCCTTGCCCCGGAAATTCGCCATGCCCCTTCGTTCCGCCACCTTCGACCTGGACGGCACCCTGGTCGACTCCATCCCCGACCTGGCGGCCGCCTGCCACGCCATGCTGGCCGAACTGGGCCAGCCGCCCCGCACGGATGGCGACGTCCACCGTTTCGTCGGCAAGGGCATGGCGGTGCTGGTGGAGCGCTGCCTGACCTGGGATGCCGCCCCCGAAGCGTCCCTGCTGGAGGCCGGCATCGCTTCGTTCCGCCGGCACTACGCCGACATCAACGGCCGGGCCAGCACCGTCTATCCCGGTGTGGTGGAAGGTCTGGAGGCGTTTCGCGCCCTCGGCCTGCCCCTGGGGGTGGTGACCAACAAGCCGGCCGCCTTTACCTCGCCGCTGCTGGAGCGCATGGGCCTGGCCGGGTATTTCGAGGTGGTCATCGCCGGCGACACCCTGGCCTTCAAGAAGCCCCGGCCCGAGCCCCTGCTCCATGCCTGCGCTCTGCTGGCTACCGAGCCGGGCCTCAACCTGCACGTGGGCGATTCCCTCAACGACATCGAGTCGGCCCGGGCTGCCGGCTGTCCGGTGATTTGCGTGCCCTACGGCTACAACGAAGGCCGGCCCGTAGACAGCGCCGATTGCGATGCGCTAGTATCGGACCTCGTCGCAGCGGCCCGTTGGGCGGCCGGCGCTTAAATCGATACCGACTCCGAATCGACACTTCACCGTGACCCGCAAGTTCAATGCTTTCCTGATGGGTAACCGCGCCGCCTGGGGCTGGCGTGGCTGGTGGCGCTCGCCGCGCCATTATTGATATTACCCGTCCGGGCCCGGGCGGCGAGTTGAGACCAAACTCCCGGGCAAGCATTGAAATACAACCTGTCGTACTTGCGAGGTCCCCATGACCGAAACTGAATTCAACGCGCTTGCCGCGCAGGGGTACAACCGTATCCCCGTCACCCTCGAGACCTTTGCCGATCTCGATACTCCCCTTTCCATCTACCTGAAGCTGGCCAACGGCCCCTACACCTACCTGCTGGAATCGGTGCAGGGCGGTGAGCGCTTCGGCCGCTACTCCATCATCGGCCTGGCCAGCCCCACTCGCATCGCCGTCTATGGCCACCAGGTCATGGTGCTCACCGGCCAGCGCATTGCCGAGCGGGAAAACGACACCAATCCCCTGGAGTTCATCGAGAGCTACCAGAAACGCTTCCGCGTCGCTCCCTACGCCGGCCTGCCCCGCTTCTGCGGCGGCCTGGTGGGCTGCTTCGGCTACGACACGGTGCGCTACGTGGAAACCCGTCTGACCAAGAGCACCAAGCACGACGACCTGGGCACGCCGGACATCCTGCTGCTGCTCTCGGAAGAGATCGCCGTGGTGGACAATCTCTCCGGCAAGCTGAGCCTGGTGGTCTACGCCGAGCCCGGCTTCCCCGGCGCCTTCCAGAAGGCCAAGGCGCGGCTGAAGGAACTGCTGGCCCAGTTGCGTACCCCGGCGCCCATCCCCGAGGAAAAGCCGGCCACTTCCCAGCCGGCTGTCTCCATCTTCGGCGAGGCACCTTTCAAGCAGGCGGTGGCCAAGGCCAAGGAATACATCACCGAAGGCGACATCATGCAGGTGGTGCTGTCCCAGCGCATGACCAAGCCTTTCTCCGCCAGCCCGCTCTCCCTTTACCGGGCCCTGCGCACCCTCAATCCTTCGCCCTACATGTATTACTTCGACTTCGAGGATTTCCATGTGGTGGGTGCTTCCCCCGAAATCCTCACCCGTCTGGAAGGCGATACCGTGACGGTGCGGCCCATCGCCGGCACCCGCAAGCGGGGCGCGACGCCGGAGGAGGATGCAGCCCTGGCCGAGGATCTGCTGGCGGACCAGAAGGAAATTGCCGAGCACGTGCAGCTGCTGGACCTGGGCCGCAACGACGTGGGCCGGGTGGCCCAGACCGGTTCGGTGAAGCTGACCGAGCGCATGAGCATCGAGCGCTATTCCCACGTGATGCACATCGTCTCCAATGTGGAAGGCAAGCTCCAGGCCGGCCTCTCCGCCCTGGATGTGCTGAAGGCGGCCTTCCCCGCCGGTACCCTGTCCGGCGCACCCAAGGTGCGGGCCATGGAGGTCATCGACGAGCTGGAGCCGGTCAAGCGCGGCATCTATGGCGGCGCCATCGGCTACCTGGGCTTCAACGGCGACATGGACCTGGCCATCGCCATCCGTACCGCGGTGATCAAGGACGGTCATCTGCACGTGCAGGCCGGCGCTGGCATCGTCGCCGATTCGGACCCGACCTCCGAATGGCAGGAAACCCAGAACAAGGCCCGGGCCGTACTGCGGGCCGCGGAAATGGCCGAGAACGGCCTCGATACCCGTTTCGAGTGAGGGCGCTGCCATGCTGCTGATGATCGACAACTACGACAGCTTCACCTACAACATCGTCCAATACTTCGGTGAATTGGGCCAGGAGGTGCGCGTCTATCGCAACGACGCCATCACCCTGGGCGAGATCGCCCGTCTCAATCCGGACTATCTGGTGATTTCCCCGGGGCCCTGCGCGCCACAGCAGGCGGGGGTTTCCCTGGCTGCCATCCGCGAGTTTGCCGGCAAGATTCCGCTGCTGGGGGTGTGCCTGGGCCACCAGTCCATCGGCGAGGCCTTCGGCGGGCGCATCGTGCATGCCAAGAAGCTGATGCACGGCAAGACTTCGCCCGTGCATCACAACGATCAGGGCGTCTTCAAGGGGCTGCCCAATCCGGTGACCTGCACTCGTTACCACTCTCTGGCCATCGAGCGGGAAAGCCTGCCGGACTGCCTGGAGATCACCGCCTGGACCGAAGACGGCGAAATCATGGGGGTGCGGCACAAGACCCTGGCGGTGGAAGGAGTGCAGTTCCACCCCGAGTCCATCCTCACTGAACACGGCCACGACATGCTGCAGAACTTCCTCAAGGAGCACGCCAAATGAGCCCGCAAGAAGCCTTGACCCGCTGTATCGAGCACCGGGAAATCTTTCACGACGAAATGTTGGAGCTGATGCGCCAGATCATGTCCGGCGAAATGAGCCCGGTGATGATTGCCGCCATCACCACCGCCCTGCGGGTGAAAAAGGAAACCATCGGTGAGATCGCCGCCGCCGCCCAGGTGATGCGCGAGTTCGCCACCAAGGTGCCGGTCAAGGATGCTGGTGCCGTGGTGGACATCGTTGGTACCGGTGGTGACGGTGCCCACACCTTCAATGTCTCCACCACCTCCATGTTCGTCTGTGCTGCCGCCGGCGCCAAGGTGGCCAAGCACGGCGGCCGTTCTGTTTCCTCCAAGAGCGGCTCGGCGGACGTGCTGGAAGCCCTGGGCGTAAACCTCAATCTGCCGCCGGAGCGCATTGCCGAGTGCATCGATACGGTGGGCATCGGTTTCATGTTCGCCCCCAACCACCATGGCGCCATGAAACATGCGGCCCCGGTGCGGCGCGAACTGGGCGTGCGCACCATCTTCAACATCCTCGGTCCCCTGACCAATCCGGCCGGTGCCCAGCGCCAGGTGCTGGGGGTGTTCCATGCGGATCTGGTGGGCATCCTCATCCGGGTGCTGCAGCGCCTGGGTTCCCAGCGGGCCTTCACCGTCTTCGGCGTGGATGGCCTGGACGAGATTTCCAATTCCGGCCGCACCCTCATCGGTGAGTTGAAGGATGGGCGCATTCTGGAATACGAAATCCATCCGGAGGATTTCAACCTGCCGGTGCACGACCCCCGGGTGATCCGGGTGGGCAATGTGGAAGAGTCCAAGGCCATGGTGCTGGCCGCCCTGGAGGGACATCACGGTCCGGCCCGGGACATCGTTGCCCTGAATGCCGGAGCCAGCCTTTATGTGGCCGGCCTGGCCGACTCCATGGCCCAGGGGGTGGAAAAGGCGCTGGACGCCATTGCCTGCGGCGCCGCCCGGGCCAAGCTGGACGAATTCGTGCACTTTACCGGGGTTGCCGCATGAGCGACATCCTCAACAAGATTCTCGCCACCAAGCGGGAAGAGGTGGCTGCCGCCCTGCCTGCCATGCCCCTGGCCGCTGTTCGCGCCGCCGCCGAAGCCCGGGTGAAGACCGATCCGGCCCGGGATTTCGTCGGCGCCATCCGACGCAAGATTGCCGGTGGACAGTCTGCGGTGATCGCGGAAATCAAGAAGGCCAGTCCTTCCAAGGGCGTCATCCGGGAGAACTTCGATCCGGCCGCCATTGCAGCGGATTATGAAGCCCACTGTGCGGCCTGCCTGTCGGTCCTGACGGACCGGCAGTATTTCCAGGGCGCGCCCGAATACCTGCAGGCGGCCCGCGGCGCGTGCGCTTTGCCGGTGCTGCGCAAGGATTTTCTGGTGGACCCCTATCAGGTCTATGAAGCCCGGGCCATGGGGGCGGATGCCATCCTGTTGATTGTGGCGGCCCTCAGCCTGCCGCAGATGCGGGAGATGGAAGACCTGGCCATGGAGTTGGGCATGGGGGTGCTGGTCGAGTCCCACGACGGCCAGGAGCTGGAGCAGGCCTTGCAGCTGAAGACTCCGCTGATGGGTATCAACAATCGTAACCTGCGTTCCTTCGAGGTCAGTCTGCAGACCACCCTCGGCCTCCTGCCGGAGATCGGTGACGGGCGGATCGTGGTGACGGAGAGCGGCATCCTGGGTGCAGCGGACGTGGCCCTCATGCGAGCCAACCAGGTCGAAGCCTTCCTGGTCGGCGAAGCCTTTATGCGCTGCCCGTCCCCCGGGGAAGCCCTGCAACAACTCTTCGCCAAGGGCTGAAGGGCTGGCCCTTATGGCTTTGGGCGTAGGTGATGGCGTTGGCTTTTAGTGTTGTGTTGTAAAAACACAACAACTTTGAGGCGGGAATGTCGGCATCCTGCCGTTGTCGTTGCTCCCCCTAGGTGGGTTTGCCACAATCCGTCTCAACTTCTCGTAAGAGAGGTATTTAAAAGGGGTAGGCGAAGAACGCTACCTTTCCTAATTGCAAGAGGAGAAAACCTGATGCAAAAGAAATTCATCGCTCTGGCCGTTGCCGCTCTGGCTTCCGGCGCCGCTTTCGCTCAATCCAACGTGCAAGTTTACGGTGTTGCTGACTTCGGTCTGGCCGTGAACGGTTCCGCTCTGAACGGCACCACCACCGGCCAAAACACCCGTTTTGATTCCGGTATCGCTTCCGGCTCCCGTCTGGGCTTCAAGGGCACCGAAGATCTGGGCAACGGCCTGAAGGCTCTGTTCAACTTCGAAATGGGTCTGACCCTGGACGACGGCGCTTCCGCTCAAGGTCGCACCTTCGGTCGTCAGTCCTACGTTGGCCTGACCGGTGGTTTCGGTACCGTGATCGGTGGCCGTATCTACACCCCCCACTACACCCTGATGGCTCAGATCGATCCGTTCGGCCTGGGTACCGCTGGTCGCGCTAACAACCTGTTCGCTTCCTCCTCCATCGCTGCTGGTCTGTACGATCCGGTCCGCGTGAACAACACCGTTGCTTACGTGTCCCCCTCCTTCTCCGGCCTGTCCGTGACCGCTGCTTACGGCACCAACTCCCTGGACAACCAGGAGTCTGCTGCTAACACCTCCAACCAGAACCGTCTGTTCGCCATCGCTCCCACCTACACCAATGGTCCTCTGACCGTCGGTCTGAACTACCACCAGGTGAAGCTGGACGGCAACGCCCTGATCGGCGGCGCTGGCTCTGACGGCAAGCTGAGCAGCTACACCCTGGCTGGTAAGTACGACTTCGGCGTGCTGGCCCTGTCCGGTGCTTACGGCTCCAACAAGGTTGAAGCCAACGGCAACGACGCTGACAAGGTTCGCAACTGGCTGATCGGCGTGTCCGCCCCCATCGGTGCCAAGGTTGTCCTGAAGGCTTCCTACAACAACCTGAAGGACAAGCTGAACGACAACGCCGACGCCAAGCAGTTCGCTATCGGTGCTGACTACCTGCTGAGCAAGCGTACCAAGCTGTACACCGCTTTCTCCAAGATCAGCAACGACGACAACGCTGCTTACACCGTGGCTCACGCCTCCGGTGGCTCCGGCAACAACGAATCCCAGTTCAACCTGGGTATCAACCACTCCTTCTAATCGTCTTTCGACGACCTGAAGCAGTTGTTGTTAAAACGGGCACCTTCGGGTGCCCGTTTTGTTTTTGCTCATTCCAGGCGCCGCCGGGAGTGGACAATAAAAAAGGCGCCTTCCAGGGCGCCTTTTTTATTGTTGAGGTCGTGAACGCTATTTCTCGTGCAGGCAGACCATGTTGTCGCGATGGATGAGTTCCGGCTCTTCCATGTAGCCGAGGATGTCCTCGATATCGCTGGATGAGTGCTTGGCGATGAGGCGAACTTCGCTGCTGCCGTAATTGCAGAGGCCCCTGGCGATTTCCCTGCCGCTTTCATCCAGGCAGGCTACGGCGGCTCCCCGCTCGAAGTCGCCGTGAACTTCCCGCACCCCTACTGGCAGCAGACTCTTCCCTTGGCGCAGGGCTTGGGTGGCTCCCTGGTCGAGCGTCAGTTTTCCTGCCAGCTGCAAATGGTCTGCCAGCCATTGTTTGCGGGCGGTCATCGGCAAGGTGTCGGCGACCAGCAGAGTGCCGACGGATTCTCCGGTGGCAAGACGAGTGAGAGGGCTTTTTTCCCTGCCACTGGCAATGACAGTGTCGGCGCCGCTGCGGGCGGCCCGCTTGGCGGCGAGGACCTTGGTAATCATGCCGCCGGTGCCGATCTGGGTGCCGGCGCCGCCGGCCATTGCTTCCAGGGCGGGGTCGCCGGCGCGGGCTGAGGTGATCAGGGTGGCGGCCGGGTCCTTGCGCGGGTCGGCGGTGAAGAGGCCGGGCTGGTCGGTCAGGATGATGAGGCAGTCTGCCTCCACCAGGTTGGCGACCAGGGCGCCCAGGGTGTCGTTGTCGCCGAATTTGATTTCGTCAGTAACGACCGTGTCGTTCTCATTGATGATGGGGACGACACCCAGTTCGAGCAACGTGGTCAGCGTGGCCCGGGCATTCAGATAGCGCTTGCGGTCGGCCAGATCGTCGTGGGTCAACAGAATCTGGGCAGTGTGCAGGCCGTGGGCGCTAAAGGCCGATTCATAGACCTGGGCCAGGCCCATCTGGCCGACGGCGGCGGCGGCCTGGAGTTCGTGCACGGCCTTGGGGCGCTTCTGCCAGCCCAGTCGTTGCATGCCGCAGGCAATGGCGCCTGAGGAAACCAGGACCACCTGTTTGCCGTTGTGGTGGAGCTCGGCGATCTGGCGCGCCCATTCGTGAATGGCGGCTAGGTCGAGCCCGGCGCCATTGTTGGTGACAAGGGCCGAGCCGACCTTGACGACTAGGCGCCCGGCATTGGCCGTACGACTGGTGGTTGGGCTCATTCGTCTACGCTTGGTGAGGGGGGGAGGGGGCTTTCCCCGGACTCCTCCGTTGCCTCGTCCTGCTTCCTGATTTCCTCCAGGGCGGCCTGGATGGCGTAGACCACGGGGCGGCAGCCTTCGCCGCTGATGGCGGCAATGGGGAATACGGGGCCGTCGAAACCGGATCTTTCCCGGTAGGCGGACAAGAAGGCGTCCACGTGTTCCTGGCGCTCTTCCTCGGGGAGCAGGTCAAGCTTGTTGAGGATCAGCCAGCGCGGCTTGCTGGCGAGTTCGGGGCTGTACTTTTCCAGTTCGCCGACGATGGCGATGGCGTCGGCAACCGGATCGGCGTCCGGATCCATCGGGGCAATATCGACGATGTGCAGCAGCACGCGTGTGCGGGCCAGGTGCTTGAGGAAGCGGATGCCCAGGCCGGCGCCATCGGCTGCGCCTTCGATGAGGCCCGGGACGTCGGCAATGACGAAGCTCTTATTGTCATCGACCCGCACCACGCCAAGATTGGGGTGCAGGGTAGTGAAGGGATAGTCTGCAACCTTGGGTCGGGCGGCGGATACGGCGCGGATGAAGGTGCTCTTGCCCGCATTGGGCAGGCCCAGCAGGCCTACGTCGGCTAGCACTTTCAATTCGAGCTTGAGTTCTTTTTCCTCTCCCGGCTCTCCCTTGGTGCACTGACGGGGAGCGCGGTTGGTGGAGGACTTGAAGTGGATGTTGCCCAGTCCGCCCCGGCCGCCTTGGGCCAGCAGGACCTTCTTACCGTCCTTGTCCAGGTCGGCCAGTACGTCACCGGTGACGGCATCGCTAATGACCGTGCCAACCGGCATGTGCATGATGATGTCGTCGCCGCCTTTGCCGTAGCAATCGGCGCCCCGCCCGCTTTCGCCGTTCTGGGCGAGGAATTTGCGGGTGTAGCGGTAGTCGATGAGGGTGTTGATGTTGCGGTCGGCAATGACATAGATGCTGCCGCCGCGACCACCGTCGCCGCCATCCGGACCGCCCATGGGGATGTATTTTTCCCGGCGGAAGGAGGCAACGCCGTTGCCGCCCTTGCCGGCGATGACCAGGATCTTGGCTTCGTCGATGAATTTCATAGGGTATAAACAGAAAAGCCCTACCGCGAGGATAGGGCTCTCCTTGGTTCCTTAAAGCGCGGGTTAGGCGGCGGGAACGATGCTCACGGTGCGGCGGCGCTTTTCACCCTTGATGGTGAATTGCACGCGACCTTCAACGAGGGCGAACAGGGTGTGGTCCTTGCCGATGCCGACGTTTTCGCCGGGATGGAATTCGGTGCCACGCTGACGAACCAGAATGTTACCGGCTGCCACCAGTTGGCCGCCGTAGCGCTTTACGCCAAGTCGCTTCGATTCCGAGTCGCGGCCGTTGCGGGAACTACCGCCAGCTTTTTTGTGTGCCATGGTGTATTAACTCCTCGATCAGGCGGAGATGCCGTCGATGCGGATCTCGGTGTAGTTCTGACGATGGCCCTGGTGCTTCTGGTAGTGCTTCCGACGGCGCATCTTGAAAATCTTGACCTTGTCGTGGCGGCCGTGGGAAACCACGGTAGCCTGGACAGAGGCGCCCTGAACCAGCGGGGCGCCAATTTTCACAGCCTCGCCTTCGCCTACCATGAGGATCTGGTCGAGAGTGATTTGTGCGCCGATGTCTGCCGGTATCTGTTCTACTTTAAGTTTTTCGCCAGCGACGACGCGATATTGCTTGCCGCCGGTTTTTATGACCGCGTACATAGGGACTCCGATAACAAAGGGTGTAACAAAGAACCGTGCATTATACGGATTTTAGACGTCGCGTCAAAGACTTCCGTTCTTTGGTCGCCGCGTCCGCCGGCCGGGCGGCTTGACCATCCTCGGGCGCGCGCCTACCATGCAGCGGCTTGGCTGGGAGCCTGTGCTGAAGGCCTCCGCCGTTGCTTTTCCGGCTGTTGTGGCCGTCCTTTCCTTTACGCTCTCGAAACGTTCCCGTGGCTCTCGAAAAAATCAATGCTCTGATCGGCCCCGACATGAAGTCGGTGGATGCCGTCATTCGTCAGCGCCTGCATTCCGATGTGGTGCTCGTTCGTCAGGTGGCCGAGTACATCATCAGCAGCGGCGGCAAGCGCCTGCGTCCGGTGCTGGTGCTGCTGGCTGCCGGTGCCATGGGCTACAAGGGTGTCAATCACCATGAATTGGCTGCGGTGGTGGAATTCATTCATACCGCCACCCTGTTGCACGACGATGTGGTAGACGAGTCGGAACTGCGCCGGGGCCGGGAGACGGCCAATAACCTGTTCGGCAATGCCGCCAGCGTGCTGGTCGGCGATTTCCTCTATTCCCGCGCCTTCCAGATGATGGTGTCCGTGGGCAACATGCGCATCATGCAGGTGCTGGCGGATGCCACCAACATCATCGCCGAAGGCGAGGTGCTGCAGTTGATGAACTGCCACGATGCGGACGTGGATGAAGAGCGTTACCTGCAGGTGATCCGCTACAAGACGGCCAAGCTGTTCCAGGCGGCGGCCCGGCTGGGGGCAATCCTGGGGGGGGCGACGCCGGAGGTCGAGGAAGGTTTGGCGGCTTACGGCATGCATCTGGGGACCGCGTTCCAACTGGTGGACGATGTTCTGGACTATTCTGCCGACGAGGCCGAGACCGGCAAGCATCTGGGTGACGACCTGGCCGAAGGCAAGCCTACGCTGCCTCTCATTTATGTGATGCAGAACGGTTCCCCGGAGCAGGCTGCCTGTGTGCGTCGCGCCATTGAGGAAGGCGGGCGGGATGACTTCCCCGCAGTGCTGGAAGCCATTCGTGCCACCGGTGCCCTGGAGCACACCCTGAAGCAGGCCAAGCTCGAGTCGGAAGTGGCGGTGCGCGCACTGCAAGCGCTTCCGGCTTCTCAATACAAAGATTCACTGGTAGAATTGTCAGTCTTCGCTGTGACGAGAAGTTTCTGACTTTTCCCGAAAGTTGCAGTGAGCGAGTCGGGGTGTAGCTCAGCCTGGTAGAGTACTGCGTTCGGGACGCAGGAGTCGGAGGTTCGAATCCTCTCACCCCGACCAATTTTCAGAAAAGCCACTCATCCGAGTGGCTTTTTTGTTTTCCGGGTGTCGGTGGCCCTTGGAGTGCAGCTGTTCTTCGCCGGCCCCGGGCCTCGTGGCCGTGGTGGAGCCTCTGCTATGCTGTCGCTCTGATTGCTTGTGCAGCCGGAATGCCATGTCCAAGTTTCTGTTGTTCATTCTTTTTGTCGGCCTCGCCTGGTGGTGGTTCAGGGGGCGCGGCGTATCGCGTGGATTGGGCGGTGGGGCCCCCGTCAACCCGCCGGTGGAGCGGATGGTGGTGTGTCGTGGCTGTGGCGTCTATCTGCCGGAAAGCGATGCTCTGGTGGTTCGGGGGCATCCTTATTGCTGCGCCGAGCATGTTGTTCGTGACGATGGCTGAGGGCGTGCCTTGTCGTTCCTGAACGTTCCGCCTGTCGAGGTTTCCGAAGCGCACTGGAAGTCGCTGCGCTATTTCAATTTCTACCGCCTGGTTGCCGCCTTCCTCCTCTATGGGGCGGCCTATCTGCATCCGTCCAGCTTCGAGCTGGTGCCGGCCACCGATCAGTCCCTGTATACGTGGACGGCCTTCGTCTATTGCCTGGCCACTGCCTGCTCGGTGTTGTTGCTGGCCTTCTGGCGTCGTCATTTCAATCTGCAGTTGTCGGGCCAGGTGCTCCTGGATGTGGTGGCCCTGACGGTCCTGATGCATGCCAGCGGGGGGCTGCGTGGTGGCCTGGGGGCCATGCTCCTGGTCTCGCTGGCCGGGGCGGGGCTGGTCGGGCAGGGGCGGCTGGTGCTTTTCTATGCGGCCCTGGCAACCCTTTCCATGCTGTTCCAGCAGTTGCTGCTGGCCTTGAGCAGCGAATTCGACCCCTCCGCTTTTTTCCAGGTCGGCCTGCTGGGGGCGGGCTTTTTTACCTCGGCGATTTCGGCCCGTCTCCTGGCCCGTCGCGTGGTGGCCAACGAAGAGTTGGCGCGCAAGCGCGGCGAAGCGCTGGCCAACCAGGTCTGCGTCAGTCAGCGGGTGATCGAGGAAATGCAGGATGGCGTCCTGCTGGTCAGCCCTCTGGGCGAGGTGCACCTGCACAATCCCCGGGCTGAGGCGCTCCTGGGATTGACGGCGGGGGAGGCGGGCAACCTGGAGCGCTGTTCGCCGGCCCTGGAAGGGCACTTTCTCCGCTGGCGGCGGCGGGAAGGCAGCAAGGACGAGAGTGGCCTGGTCTTCCACGTCCCGCGCAACGGCAAGCAGCTGTTTGCCCGTTTTCTCGAGACCCCGAGCAGTGCCGGCGACACCCTGATTCTGCTGGAGGACATGGACCGCCTGCGCGAGGAGTCCCGCCAGATGAAGCTGGCGGCCCTGGGGCGGTTGACCGCCAATATCGCCCACGAAATCCGCAATCCCCTGTCCGCCATCAGCCATGCCGGTGAACTGCTGCGGGAAGATGCGGACCCGAAGGGCGGGGATGCCCGACTGGTGCGCATCATCCTGGACAATACCCAGCGCCTGGAGCGCATCGTGCGCGACGTGCTTGAGCTGGGACGGCGGGACCGCTGCCATCCGGAGTCCATCGACCTCAATGCTGCATTGGCGGCCTATCTGGACGAGTTGCAGTCCAAGGCGGAAGCGGCTCCCGGTGTGCTGTGTCTGGAAGGATTGGCCGGAGCCGAGCTGGAGTTTGATCGCACCCATCTGCACCAGGTGCTGTGGAATCTGCTCAGCAATGCCTTGCGGCACAGTCGGCAACAACCCGGTAGCGTGCAACTGCGCGTTGCCTACGGCAATGGCGGCATGGTGGAGCTGCATGTGGAGGATGATGGGCCCGGCATTCCCGAAGCCATCCGGGAGCAGGTGTTCGAACCGTTCTTTACCACCCATGGCAAGGGGACCGGCCTGGGGCTCCACATTGCGCGGGAACTGTGCGAAGCCAACGGGGCGCAGCTGGAGTTGTTGAGCGAGTCCAGGGCCGGTGGAGCCCATTTCAGAATAACGGGAAGGAGAGGGCATGGCTCAGGCCAAAAGTGAACGCCGCGCCAGGGGGGCGCTGGCCCGGGTGCTGGTGGTGGATGACGAAGCGGATATCCGGGAACTGGTGGACCTCACCCTGTCGCGCATGGGACTGGCGGCGGATTGCGCCGGCACCGTGGCCGAGGCTCGGGAGTTCCTTGCCCGGGAGTCTTACCAGCTGTGCCTGACCGACATGCGTTTGCCCGATGGGGAAGGGCTGGAACTGGTGCGCCTCATCGGCGAGCAGTACAGCGAGACGCCGGTGGCCGTGATCACCGCCTTTGGCAGCACCGAGAACGCGGTGGCGGCCCTCAAGGCCGGGGCCTTCGACTATCTGGCCAAGCCGGTGGCCCTGGATCAGCTGCGTACCCTGATCAAGTCGGCCATCGATCTGCCGGTGGCATCCGCGGCCGAGGGAGCGCAGCGCAGCGAGGCTCTGCAGCTGCTCGGCGATTCCCGGGCCATGAGCACGGTGCGGGAGATCATCGCCAAGCTGGCCCGCAGCCAGGCGCCGGTTTACATCTCCGGCGAATCCGGCTGCGGCAAGGAACTGGCGGCCCGCCTCATCCACGAGCAGAGCAACCGCAGCCAGGCGCCTTTCGTTCCGGTGAACTGCGGGGCCATCCCCGAGAACCTCATGGAAAGCGAGTTCTTCGGTTATCGCAAGGGCGCCTTCACCGGTGCCGAGCAGGATCGGGAAGGATTCTTCCAGGCAGCGGGAGGCGGCACCCTGTTTCTCGACGAGGTAGCCGACCTGCCCCTGTCCATGCAGGTCAAGCTGCTGCGGGCCATCCAGGAAAAGCGGGTGCGCAAGGTGGGCGCCACCGTGGAGGAGGCGGTGGATGTGCGCCTCATCTGTGCCACCCACCAGGACCTGAAGGCCTGCGTCGAGGCCGGCACCTTCCGCCAGGATTTGTACTACCGTCTCAACGTCATCGAGTTGCGCATGCCGCCGCTGCGGGAGCGGGCCGAGGACATTCCCCAGCTGGCTCGTGCCTGTCTCGACCGTCTGGCCCATCAGGCGTCGGCGTTGCCGCTGACGCCCGCGGCCGAAACGGCGCTGTGTCGCTACACCTTCCCCGGCAACGTCCGCGAACTGGAGAATATTCTCGAGCGGGCCACGGCGCTATGCAGTGGCAGCGAGATCGACGAAGGCGACCTGCAGCTTTCCCCTGCCGATGACGGTCATCCCGATGCCGGTTCCGAAGGGCGCGGCGGCGAGTCTCTCGATACCTATCTGGACCGTCTGGAACGCCAGGCGATTCAGGAGGCGGTGGTTCAGACCCAGGGCAATCGCACGGCGGCGGCGCGCCTGCTCGGCATCACCTTCCGATCCCTGCGCTATCGCATGGCCCGTCTGGGGATCGAGTGATGACGGAACGCTTCGATGCCGAGGGCTGGCTGGCCGGCGCAGTGCGGCGCGAGTCGCCCAATCAGGACGAGCGGCCCGAGGGAGAGCGGCCGAGCCTGGTCGTCATCCACGCCATCAGCCTGCCGCCCGACGACTTCGGCGGCCCCTGGATTTTCGATCTGTTCGACAACACCCTGGACCCGGCGGCCCATCCCTACTTCGCTGCCATTCACCATCTGCGTGTCTCTTCCCACTTCCTGATTCGTCGCGATGGCGAGCTGGTGCAGTTCGTTTCCTGCGACAAGCGTGCATGGCATGCAGGTGTCTCCGAGTGGCTGGGGCGGGAGCGCTGCAACGATTTTTCCATCGGCATCGAGCTCGAAGGATGCGATGCCATGCCCTTCGCGCCGGCCCAGTACGATGCCCTGAAAGCCTTGCTGCAAGCCATTCTCCAGCACTACCCCATCAGTGCGGTGGCCGGGCATTGCCACATCGCCCCCCAGCGCAAGACCGATCCCGGCCCCCATTTCGACTGGCAGCAATTGCGTTGCGAGTTCGCAACCGTGCGCTTTCCAGCCATGCAAAAGAGTTAAAAAACACTTGCATAGGAAATACCCCATTACTAGAATTAGGCCCAAATCACAATGGGCACACTAAATCTAGTGGTCACTTACGCAAGCACGCCAAAACAGCTGCAAAGCAAATCCCGGAGCGCCAAGACTGGCGCGGGACTCGGCTTCTTCACCCCTCCGCGACCGTGAATCGCCAAGAGCCGAGAATGACGCCCCGCCCTTTCCATCCCATCGCGTTTGTCCCCGGTTCTTTCCGTTGCCGTCGACCTGCGGCAACGTCCAGCCTCCTCCCCGAATTTTTCTGCCGACGCCTGCTGGCGTCGTTGCGTATTGCCGCTCACGCGTCTTCAGTTCGTTCGCGTGTTGCCGCTCCGTATTCAACCGGCGCTTCCTCCGGAAGGTCGATGAATGGTCCGTGCTTTTCCCGGGCGGATCTCGTTTTGTCCGTTGTGTCTTAAAGCCAATTTTCGATCCTGGAGAAGGAGGTTATTTATGGCAACCGCAAAGAAGACGAAGACCGAGGCCGCCAAGGACAAGAAGTCCCCGGCGAAGGCTGCTGCTAAACCCGCTGTGAAGAAGGCTGCTCCGGCCAAGGCTGCTGCCAAGCCCGCCGCGAAGAAGGCTGCTCCCGCTAAGGCCGCTGCCAAGCCCGCTGCGAAGAAGGCTGCTCCGGCCAAGGCCGCTGCCAAGCCCGCCGCGAAGAAGGCTGCTCCCGCCAAGGCCGCTGCCAAGCCCGCTGCGAAGAAGGCTGCTCCCGCCAAGGCTGCTGCCAAGCCCGCCGCGAAGAAGGCTGCTCCCGCTAAGGCTGCTGCCAAGCCCGCCGCGAAGAAGGCTGCTCCGGCCAAGGCTGCTGCCAAGCCCGCCGCGAAGAAGGCTGCTCCGGCCAAGGCTGCTGCCAAGCCCGCCGCGAAGAAGGCTGCTCCCGCTAAGGCCGCTGCCAAGCCCGCCGCGAAGAAGGCTGCTCCGGCCAAGGCTGCTGCCAAGCCCGCTGTGAAGAAGGCTGCTCCCGCTAAGGCCGCTGCCAAGCCCGCCGCGAAGAAGGCTGCTCCCGCTAAGGCTGCCGCCAAGCCCGCTGCGAAGAAGGCTGCTCCCGCTAAGGCCGCTGCCAAGCCCGCTGCGAAGAAGGCTGCTCCCGCTAAGGCTGCCGCCAAGCCCGCTGCAAAGAAGGCTGCTCCGGCCAAACCCGCTGCGGCTCCCGCCAAGGTGGAAGAGAAGAAGCCCGAAGTCGCTGCCGCTCCGGCCGCTGCTCCGGCGCCTGCTCCGACCCCCTCCACCGCTGCCACTCCGGGTCTGAAGTCCGCCCTGAACCCGGCTGCCGCCTGGCCTTTTCCGACCGGCTCCCGCCCGAAATAAGCGGCGGAACAGGCACAACGGACAACAACCCCCTACCTAGGGGGTTGTTGTCCGTTTTCTTTTGGGGAATCCGCCGGGCAAGTCAGCAGGCGGATTGGGATGCATGGTGCTGGAGGCTGCGAGTGGGGCCCGGTGCTGGCGGGTGTCAGGCGAGTAGCTGGCGAATCCGTTCCACGCCTTCGGCCAGGCGTGCTTGTGCGTTGGTGTAGGCGAAGCGGACGTGGCTGCTGGCGCCGTGGTTGCCGAAGTCGATGCCGGGAGTGATGGCGACGCCGGCCTCTTCCAATAGGCGGCGGGCAAAGCCGAAGCTGTCGTCGGTCAGGGCGCTGCAGTCGGCGTAGAGATAGAAGGCGCCTTCGGGCTGGGCGGTGATGCGAAAGCCGATGGCTTCCAGGGCCGGTGCCAGATAGTCCCGACGGGCCTTGAATTCGGTGCGGCGCTGTTCCAGCAGGGCGATGGTCTCCGGCTGGAAGGCGGCCAGGGCGGCGTGCTGGGCCGGTGTGGAAGCCGAAATGAAGAGGTTCTGGGCCAGCTTTTCCACGTCCCGCACGAAGGGTTCGGGAATGACCAGCCAGCCCAGGCGCCAGCCGGTCATCTGGAAATACTTGGAGAAACTCTGGACGACGAAGATGTCGTCGCCGGCCGCCAGGGCCGTGGGGGCGTCGCCGTTGTAGGTGAGGCCGTGGTAGATCTCGTCGATGATCAACTGCCCCTGGCGCTGGCGCACGAAGTCGGCGATGTCGGCCAGTTCGGCGGCGTCGAGCATGGTGCCGGTGGGATTGGCCGGTGAGGCGAAGAGGGCGCCGGCGGTGCGTTCGTTCCAGTGCTGTTCCAGGTCCAGGCGGGTCGGCTGGAAATTGCTGGCGGCGCCGACCGGGATGCTGACCGGAACGCCTTCGAAGGCGCGTACGAAATGGCGGTTGCAGGGATAGCCCGGGTCCGTCAGCAGCCACTCGCTGCCGGGGGCGGCGAGGCAGGCCAGGGCCAGGGTGAGGGCGCCGGAGGCGCCGGCGGTGATGGCGATGCGGCTGGCCGGCACGGCGATGCCGTAGCGCTGCCGATAGAAGCCGGAGATGGCTTCCCGCAACTCGGGCAGGCCCAGGGCCGGGGTGTAGAAGACGCGACCGTCCTGCAGGAATTCCCGGGCGGCGGCGAGGATGGGTTCCGGAGTGGGGAAGTCCGGTTCGCCCACTTCCATATGGATGATGTCCCGCCCCTGGGCTTCCAGCTCCCGGGCCCGGCCCAGCAGTTCCATGACGTGGAAGGGAGCGATGTCGGCGAGGCGGGGGGCGGAGACGGGCATGGCGGTTTTCCGTGGGGCGGTGGGTGTAGAGGGGGCTGGTGGTTGCGGGCAAAAAGAAAGGCCGCCCTGGGGCGGCCTTTCAATCTTAGCGCAGGCGCTGGTGCTTAGGCGACGTCCTTGAACAGGCCCAGTTCGAACAGTTCGCGCTTCAGGGTCAGTTCCTTGGGCAGCTTTTCGCCCAGCTTGTCGAACCATTCCTTGTGCAGTTCCAGTTCCTTCTGCCAAGCATCGGCGTCCACGGTGGTGAGGGCGTCGAAGTCGGCCTTGTCGACGTCGGTGCCGGTCCAGTCGATGTCCTCGAAGCGGGGCATCCAGCCCAGCTTGGTTTCCTTGGCGGCGATGGTGCCCTTGCAGCGTTCCACGATCCACTTCAGCACGCGCATGTTGTCGCCGAAGCCGGGCCACATGAACTTGCCTTCTTCGTCCACGCGGAACCAGTTCACGCAGAAGATCTTCGGGGTGGCTTCCACGGTGTGGCCCATCTTCAGCCAGTGGTTGAAGTAGTCACCCATGTGGTAGCCGCAGAAGGGCAGCATGGCGAAGGGGTCGCGACGCACCACGCCCTGGGCGCCAAAGGCGGCAGCGGTGGTTTCGGAGCCCAGGGTGGCAGCCATGTACACACCGAAGTTCCAGTTGAAGGCCTGGTAAACCAGGGGCACGGTGGTGGCGCGGCGGCCGCCGAAGATGAAGGCGGAGATGGGCACGCCAGCGGGATCTTCCCAGGCCGGATCGATGGAGGGGCACTGGGCGGCCGGAGCGGTGAAGCGGGAGTTGGCGTGGGCAGCCTTGCGACCGGCCTTGCCGTCTTCCGGGGTCCAGTCCTTGCCCTGCCAGTCGATCAGGTGAGCCGGGGCTTCCTTGGTCAGGCCTTCCCACCACACGTCGCCGTCATCGGTCAGGGCCACGTTGGTGAAGATGATGTTTTCCTTGAGGGTGGCCAGGGCGTTGAAGTTGGTCTTCTCGCTGGTGCCGGGGGCCACGCCGAAGAAGCCAGCTTCCGGGTTGATGGCGTAGAAGCGGGTGACGCCGTCCTTGTCCACGCGGGGCTTGATCCAGGCGATGTCGTCGCCGATGGTGGTGATCTTCCAGCCGTTGAAGGATTTGGGCGGGATCAGCATGGCGAAGTTGGTCTTGCCGCAGGCGGAGGGGAAGGCGGCTGCCACGTAGGTCTTTTCGCCTTCGGGGGATTCCACGCCCAGGATCAGCATGTGCTCGGCCAGCCAGCCCTGGTCGCGGGCCATGGTGGAGGCGATGCGCAGGGCGAAGCACTTCTTGCCGAGCAGGGCGTTGCCGCCGTAGCCGGAGCCGTAGGACCAGATTTCACGGGTCTCGGGGTAGTGCACGATGTACTTGACGGTGGGGTTGCAGGGCCACTTGGAATCCTGCTGGCCCGGCTCCAGGGGGGCGCCCACGGAGTGCACGCAAGGCACGAACTCGCCATCGGTGCCCAGCAGTTCGCTGACGGCCTTGCCCATGCGGGTCATGGTGCGCATGTTCACAACCACGTAGGCCGAGTCGGTGATCTCGATGCCGATATGGGCGATGGGGGAACCCAGGGGGCCCATGGAGAAGGGGATGACGTACATGGTGCGGCCCTTCATACAGCCCTTGAACAGGCCGTTGAGGGTCTCGCGCATCTTGGCGGGCTCTTCCCAGTTGTTGGTGGGGCCGGCGTCTTCCTTCTTCTCGGAGCAGATGTAGGTGCGGTCTTCGACGCGGGCCACGTCGGAAGGATCGGAGAAGGCCAGGTAGGAATTGGGGCGCTTGGCTTCGTTGAGCTTGATCAGGGTGCCGGCGGCGACCATTTCGGCGCACAGGCGGTCGTATTCCTCCTGGGAACCGTCTGCCCAATAAACACGGTCAGGCTGGGTGAGGGCGGCGATTTCTGCCACCCATTTCTTGAGGCCCTCGTGTTTGACGTAATCGGGAGCGTTGATCGGGGCGACGGTGTTGGAAGTACTCATGGTCTCCAGGTCTCCAGGAAGAGGTAAAAAATCCGAAAAATGAAACTAAAGAGAAATCAGGACCGCCAAAACGAAAACGCCCGACCTCGGTGAGGGCGGGCGAGCTTTTCGCGGAGCGCGTTGTCCTGGTTTTCCTGAGTGCGGCTCTTCTTGGGGAGCGACCGTTTGCTCACTGTGGGGCACGCGCACAGACACACGGCGCGGAGGGCGTCGCTGTCGGAGATCGCAGGAGAGGAACTGGCCTGCCTGCGGAGGTTTGCCGTGAAAAGCATGCTCGGCTTGGTTGTGGCGCGGTGAGCCCTTGACTACAGTGAATGAATCGGCGGGATTCAGGAAAGCGCGGGATTATGCCACAGGATCAGTCCAATAGAAACTCGACTATGGGGGATTACCCTGATATATTCTTTCATATCGTGAAACGACTTTTTGCATAGTGGATAGAACCATGGACAACAAGCAGCTGCGCGAAGCCGCCCTCTACTACCATCGCCATCCCAAGCCGGGGAAGATCTCGGTCCAGCCCACCAAACAGCTGACCAACCAGTACGACCTTTCCATGGCCTACTCCCCCGGGGTGGCCGCCGCCTGCGAAGAGATCGTCGCCAATCCGGCCGAAGTCTCCACCGTCACCGCCCGGGCCAACCTGGTGGGCGTCATCACCAACGGCACCGCCGTGCTGGGCCTGGGCAACATCGGCCCCCTGG
This sequence comes from Azospira oryzae, assembly GCF_004217225.1. Taxonomy (GTDB): domain Bacteria; phylum Pseudomonadota; class Gammaproteobacteria; order Burkholderiales; family Rhodocyclaceae; genus Azospira; species Azospira oryzae. The sequence continues at coordinate 1,824,231 of NZ_SHKM01000001.1, read as the reverse complement.
CCGCCAAGCCGGTGATGGAAGGCAAGGGCGTGCTGTTCAAGAAATTCGCCAACATCGACGTCTTCGACCTGGAAATCGAGCAGCGCGACCCGGACATGCTGATCGAGACCATCGCCTCCCTGGAACCCACCTTCGGCGGCATCAACCTGGAAGACATCAAGGCCCCCGAGTGCTTCTATATTGAGAAGAAGCTGCGGGAACGGATGAAGATTCCCGTCTTCCACGACGACCAGCACGGCACCGCCATCGTAGTCGGCGCCGCCATCCTCAACGGCCTCACCTATCTGGGCAAGGACCTGAAGCAGATCAAGCTGGTCACCTCCGGTGCCGGCGCTGCCGCCCTGGCCTGTCTCGACCTGCTGGTGATGCTCGGCGTGCCGGTGGAGAACATCTGGGTCACCGACATCAAGGGCGTGGTCTATGAAGGCCGGGTCGAGGAGATGGACGAGATCAAGGCCCGCTATGCCAAGAAAACCGATGCCCGCACCCTGGGCGAGGTCATCGAGGGCGCCGACGTGTTCCTCGGCCTCTCCGCCGGCGGCGTGCTGAAGCAGGACATGGTGGCCAAGATGGCCAAGAATCCCCTGATCCTGGCCCTGGCCAACCCGACCCCGGAAATCCTGCCGGACCTGGTGAAGGAGGTGCGGGACGACGCCATCATCGCCACCGGCCGTTCCGACTATCCCAACCAGGTGAACAACGTCCTCTGCTTCCCCTTCATCTTCCGCGGCGCCCTGGATGTGGGCGCCACCACCATTACGGAAGAGATGAAGCTGGCGGCGGTGAAGGCCATCGCCGAACTGGCCCGGGCCGAGCAGAGCGAGATCGTTGCCGCCGCCTACGGCGAGAAGGTCTCCGGCTTCGGCCCCGAGTACCTGATTCCCAAGCCCTTCGATCCCCGCCTCATCGTCAAGATCGCCCCGGCCGTGGCCCGAGCCGCCATGGATTCGGGCGTCGCCACCCGGCCCATCACCGACTGGCCCGCCTACCTGCAGAGCCTCAACGAGTTCGTGTACCACTCCGGCCTCATCATGAAGCCGGTGTTCGCCCAGGCCAAGGCGGCGCCCAAGCGCATCATCTACGCCGAAGGCGAGGACGAGCGGGTGCTGCGGGCCGTGCAGGTGGTGGTGGAAGAGCGCATCGCCCGGCCCATCCTCATCGGCCGCCCGGTGGTGATCAATGCCAAGGTGGAAGCCGCCGGCCTGCGCATCCGCGAGAGCCTGGACTTCGACATCCTGGACCCGGACAACAACCCCCGCTACGACGAGTTCTGGCAGGAATACCACCGCCTGATGGAGCGCCGCGGCGTCTCCCTCGACTACGCCAAGCGCGAAGTGCGCCGCCGCCACACCCTGTGCGGCTCCCTGGCGGTGCGCCTGGGCATGGCCGATGGCCTCATCTGCGGCACCTTCGGCCGGCACCAGTTGCACCGCTTCTATGTGAAGCACGTCATCGGCACCAACGACCGCTCCAGCAGCTACTACACCCTCAACCTGCTGATGCTGCCGGGCCGCACCGTGTTCATCGGCGATACCTATGTGAACTACGACCCCAGCGCCGAGCAGCTGGCCGAGATGACCCTGCTGGCAGCGGACGAAATCCGCCGCTTCGGCATCACGCCCAAGGTGGCCCTGCTCTCCCATTCCACCTTCGGCACCGAGGACACTCCCACCTCCCTGAAGATGCGCAAGGTGCTGGAGCTGCTGGCCGAGCAGGCGCCGGAACTGGAGGCCGAAGGCGAAATGCACGGCGATGCCGCCCTGGACGAGCAGATCCGCCTGCAGGGTTTCCCCAACTCCCGCCTCAAGGGCCAGGCCAACCTGCTGGTGATGCCCACCCTGGATGCCGCCAATATCTCCTTCAACCTGTTGAAGACGGCTGCCGGCGACAACCTCACCGTGGGTCCCATCCTCATCGGCACCGCCCGGCCGGTGCATATCCTGACCCCCACCGCCACGGTGCGCCGCATTGTTAACATGACGGCCCTGACGGTGGTGGATGCGGGCACCGAGCGCTGATCCGGGCTTTGGCCCCGGCTGCCGGCCCCAAACGCCCCGACGCTCCGGCGCCGGGGCGTTTTTACGTCTGCCCGCCGGCCCAGGCGGGGCGCCATGCCTGGGCCGGCCATGGCGGCGAGGCCCGTCCCTGCTGCATTGCAACGTGATCCCGCCCGGGGCCCGCCTTACACTGGGATGATGGCCGACTCCCCTTCAAACTCCCCGTCCTCCCTGCCTCCCGGCAGTGCCGGTGCCACCGCCCTCGTCTTGTCCGGCGGCGGCGCCCGGGCCGCCTATCAGGCCGGAGTGCTGCGGGCCATCGCCGAACTGCTGCCCGATGCCCGGCGCAATCCCTTCCCCATCATCTGCGGCACTTCCGCCGGCGCCATCAATGCCGCCGGCCTGGCCTGCGGTGCGGAAAATTTTCGCGGCGCCGTGCAGCGCCTGGTGGGGGTGTGGGAGGCCATGGAGGTCAACCGGGTCTATCGCGGCGACGCCCTCGGCGTCGGCATCGCCGGTGCCCGCTGGCTCTCGGCCCTGGCCTTCGGCTGGCTACTGCGGCGCAATCCCCGCTCCCTGCTCGATAACGGCCCCCTGCGCGAACTGCTGGCCGGGGAGCTGGATTTCCACGGCATCGACCGGGCGGTGGGCAGCGGCGCCCTGCAGGCCCTGTGCATCACCGCCTCCGGCTACAACTCCGGGCAGAGCGTCAGCTTCTACCAGGGCCTGGCCCATATCGACCCCTGGGAGCGGGCCCAGCGGGTCGGCGCCCGGGCCCGCCTGACGGTGGAACACCTGATGGCCTCCTGCGCCATTCCCTTCATCTTCCCGGCGGTGAAGCTCAACCGGGAGTGGTTCGGCGACGGCTCCATGCGCCAGCTGGCGCCCATCGCCCCGGCCATCCACCTGGGGGCCGAACGCATCCTGGTAGTGGCCGCCGGCCGCCTGGGCCAGGAGCGCCAGGCCCGGGGCGGCGGCGAAGGCTACCCGTCCCTGGCCCAGGTGGCGGGCCACGCCCTGTCCTCCATTTTCCTCGACGGCCTGGCGGTGGATATCGAACGCCTGACCCGCATCAACCGCACCCTCTCGGTCATCCCGCCGGAAGTGCGGCAGGCCTCGGGCCTGGCCCTGCGGCCGATCCAGACCCTGGTGCTGTCGCCCTCGGAGCGGCTCGACCACCTGGCGGCGCGCCACGCCCGCAGCCTGCCCTGGCCGGTGAAAACCCTGCTTTCCGGCATCGGTGCCCTGCGCCGCAATGGCGGCGCCCTCACCAGCTACCTCCTGTTTCAGGCCGATTACACCCAGGCCCTGATGGATCTGGGCTACCGGGACACCCTGGCCCGGGGCGACGAGGTGCGGGCCTTCCTTGACCTGGGTTGAAACCTGTTGAATTGCTTAAGGAAACTGTGCCATCTCATTATTTTTCTTGAAGTATTAAGAACTCTGATTAAACTGACGTAAAATCCCTGTAACCCGACACCTCGCAGGAGAAATAAATGCGGAAGACGTTCATTCCCGCATTGCTGCTGGGTCTGGCAGCTGTTGCCGTGGCCGTTCCGCCGGCCGCCGAAGCCTCCCAGTCCAAGGCACGCAAGACTTCAAAATCCGCCCCCGCCGCCAAGGCCGCCAAGCCGGTCAAGGCCTCGACGAGCAAGCCGGCCACCGCCAGCAAGCCCAAAGTGATTTCCCAGAACGTGCGCAACTCCAATGTGCGCCGTGCTTCCGCCGTTCCCGCCGACTTCGGCGAAGCCCAGCGCCTGGCCGTCCAGTCCAGCGCCGCCCTGGTTCTGGACCAGGGCAACGGCGAAGTGATCTACCAGAAGAACGCCTCCGCCGTGGTGCCCATCGCTTCCATCACCAAGCTGATGACCGCCATGGTGGTGCTGGATTCCCAGCCCAACCTGTCGGCTCCGGTGACCATCGGCGAAGAGGACATCGACACCCTCAAGGGCAGCCGCTCCCGCCTTTCCGTCGGCACCGTGCTGACCCGGGAACACGCCCTGCTGCTGGCCCTCATGTCTTCCGAGAACCGGGCCGCCCACACCCTGGCGCGGCATTATCCCGGCGGCCTGCATGCCTTCGTCGAAGCCATGAACCGCAAGGCCCGCTCCCTGGGCATGATGGACACCCACTTCCAGGATCCCACCGGCCTCACCAGCAACAACGTGTCCACCGCCAACGATCTGGCCAAGATGGTGGCCGCGGCCCATACCTACCCCCTGATCCGGGAGTTCTCCACCACCTCCGGCGCCATGGTGGAAACCAATGGTCGCCTGCTGGAGTACCACAACACCAACGCCCTGGTGAAGAGCACCACCTGGGATATCGGCCTGTCCAAGACCGGCTACATCCAGGAAGCGGGCAAGTGCCTGGTGATGCAGGCCCGGGTGGCCGAGCGCCCGGTGGTCATCGTGCTGCTGGATTCCGCCGGCAAGATGACCCGCATCGGCGACGCCAACCGCATCAAGCGCTGGATGGAAAGCGCCTCCCTCGGTCGCCGAACCAGCCGCGCCTGAGTTTTCGGCACCCAGCAAAAAGGCCGCGCATTGCGCGGCCTTTTTCTTTTGCCGGGGCCGGGCGCTGTCGCCCGCCACCCGCCTATTTGCGCGGCTTGCTGTAGCCCAGGGCCTGGGAGATTTCGTCGGCGGTGCGCCGCACCTGGTCCACCCAGTCCGGATTGTGGCGGTCGGTGGGGGCGGAGACGGAGAGGCAGGCCACCAGATGGCCCTCGTCGTCGTGGATGGGGGCGGCAACGCACTTCAGGCCGATTTCCGCTTCCTCGTTGTCGAAGGCGATGCCGTGGCGGCGGATCTTGTCCAGTTCCTTTTCCAGGGCGGCCATGGTGGTCAGGGAGTGGGGCGTCTTGCCTGGCAGGCCGGTGCGCTTGGCGTATTCCTTCACCTCCTGGGCGCCGGCCTCGGCCAGGAACAGCTTGCCGACGGAGGTCAGGTGCAGGGGGGCGCTGCCGCCCACCAGGTACACCACCCGCACCAGGGAGCGGCCGCTGGAGGTGCGTTCGATATAGACGATCTCGTCGTCCCGGCGCACGCCCAGGTTGATGGCCTCGCCGATGGTTTCGTGCAGGGTCTGCATGAAGGGCAGGGCCACTTCCCGCAGATTGATGCGGGACTTGACCAGGTTGCCCAGCTCCAGCAGGCGGATGCCGAGGCGGTAGGTGCCCTGGTCGTGGCGCTCGACGAAGCGGGCGTGGGTCATGGCCGCCAGGATGCGGTGGGCGGTGGAGGGATGGAGCTGGGTGGCCTGGGCCAGCTGCTTGAGGCTGGCCGGGTCCGGCTGGGCGGACAGGGCGTCGAGCAGGGACATCATGCGCTCGATCACCTGGATGGAACTGCGGCTTTCCGGCTTCTCGCCGGCCGTCTTGGCGGCAGCCCGGGGGCTGGCCTTGCCTGCACTGCTTGCACTCTCTGCCATGTTCTCTCGGTCGCTTTCTTTATCGCATCCCTGGGTTTGTTCCCGGGAGCACTATAATTCGGCTTTCGCAGCCGTGACGGGCAATTTTCGCATTATGGAATTGTGCGTCGCAATATATTTTTGACTTTTTTCTTGCCCTTCCCTGCATAAGGCTCTTCTCGTGGAAGTTAAGTCCCTCCAATTTCGCGCCCGGGCGGCTGAGCGCCTGGCCGATCCGGCCCTCCAGTCCAAGCTGGGCGGCGCCAAGCAACTCTTCGTCGGCGGCCGGGCCCGGGTGGTGGCCGAATTCGACAGCGTCGGCCAGGCCGGCGACTTCGAAACCCTGCGCGGCATCGGTGCCGAGATCCGGGATACGGCCCTGACGGACCTGGATGCCTGGCTCGAGGCCTTCGAGGCCAAAGCCACCGCCACCGGCGCCACCGTGCTGTGGGCCCGGGACGGCCGGGAGGCGCAGCAGCTGATCGTGGACATCGCCAAGCGCCACGGGGTGAAGAAGGTCATCAAGTCCAAGTCCATGCTGTCCGAGGAGGCCGGCCTCAACGAGGGCCTGGAGGCCGCCGGGGTGCAGTCGGTGGAAACGGACCTGGGCGAGTACATCCTGCAGCTGGCCAAGGAACCGCCCTCCCACATCCTGGCGCCGGCCATCCACAAGAACAAGGAAGAGGTGGACGAACTGTTCGCCCGCTGCCACGGCCGCCCGGTGACGCCGGAAGGCCAGATCGACATCCCGGCCCTGACCCGGGAAGCCCGGGTGGCCCTGCGGGAACACTTCCTCTCCGCCGAGATGGGTATCACCGGCGGCAATTTCCTGGTGGCCGAAACCGGTTCCGTGGCCCTGGTCACCAACGAAGGCAACGGCCGCATGGTGACGACCCTGCCCCGGGTCCATGTGGCGGTGGTTGGCATCGAAAAGGTCATTCCCACCCTGGAAGACCTCTCCGCCCTGCTGCGCCTGCTGACCCGCTCCGCCACCGGCCAGACCATCTCCAACTATGTCTCCCTGCTCACCGGCCCCCGGGCCGAGGGCGCGGTGGAAGGCCCCGAGCACATGTACTTCGTGCTCATGGACAACGGCCGCGCCGGCCTGGTGGGCGGCGATTTCCAGGAGATGCTGCGCTGCATCCGCTGCGGCGCCTGCATGAACCACTGTCCGGTGTACCAGAGCATCGGCGGCCACGCCTACGGCTGGGTCTATCCGGGCCCAATGGGCTCGGTCCTGACGCCCCTCTACACCGGCCTGGAACAGGCGCCGGACCTGCCCCAGGCGGCCACCCTGTGCGGCCAGTGCAGCATCGTCTGCCCGGTGAAGATTCCCCTGCCCGAACTGCTGCGCAAGCTGCGGGAAAAGCAGATGGAAACGGAACTGCGCCCCTGGCAGGAACGCTGGGCCCTGCGCACCTGGGGCTTCTTCGCCGCCCGGCCGCGCCTGTACGCCCTGGCCGCCGGCCTCGGCGCCCGGGCCCTGAAGCTGCTGGCCGGCGGCAAGGCCTCCATCCGCACCCTGCCCGGCGTGCCCGAATGGAGCCGGGGACGGGATTTCCCGGCGCCCCAGGGCAAGACCTTCCGCGAGCTGTACGCCGCCCGCCGCCCGCAGGATTGAGCCGAACACCCGGCGCCGGCCAGGATTGAAGCGGATCAAGGTATTGACCGCCGATCCCGCCTACGCTCCGGGGCCAGACGAATTTTCAAATTATTGAGGACAGCCACCATGATGCTCACCCCCAACGAAGCCCCGGCCCTGCCCCTGTGGATCGGCGGCCGCGCCTACCTGACCATGGCTCCCGTGTTCCGCGACATCCAGAACGCCGCCGGCGAAGTGCTGCGCAAGGTGCCCCTGTGCGGCGCCGACGAGGTGGCGACGGCGGTGGACAACGCCCGCCTGGCCCTGCCCACCTGGTCCGCCGCCGACGTGGAAACCCGCCGCGGCTGCCTCAAGAGCGTGGCCGACAGCCTGGACCGCTACGCCGGCCATTTCGCCAAGCTGCTGGTGGAAGAGACCGGTTGCGACCAGGGCGTGGCCCAGGCCGAAGTGGCTGCCACCATCGCCTGCCTGCGCCAGATGCCGGCGCCCCACGGCCAGCCCCGCCTGGTGGCCGGCCTCAGCGACAACGTGGCGCCCCTGCTGGCCCCCGCCGCCCTGGCCGCCTCGGCCCTGGCCGCCGGCGCCGTGGTGGTGCTCAAGCCCAGTCCCCTGGCCCCGTCCTGTGCCCTGGCCCTGGCCGAGCTGTTCACCCGGGCCGGCGTGCCTGACGGCGCCTGCAACCTGGTCCAGGGCGACGAAGCGGTGCTCAAGGCCCTGGCCGAGCATCCGGGTGTGGACCTGCTGGCCTTTGCCGGCGCCGCCGAACTGGCGGAAAAAATCCAGTCCCTGATCGGTGCCCGCACCCTGGTGGCCCTGGCTCCGGCCGCCGTCACCGGCACCCTGCAGGCCGCCCTGCAGGACTGAACCCATGCACCGCATCGTCTATCTGGAGCGGGAATCCATCCGTGCCGAGGTGCGGCGCCCCGCCTTCGCCCACGAGTGGACCGAGTACGCCCGCACCACGGCGGCGCAGCTGGAAGAGCGCCTGGCCGGGGCCAGCATCGCCATCGTCAACAAGCTGCCCATCAGCGGCGCCCTGATGGCCCGGCTGCCCCAGTTGAAAATGGTGGCGGTGGCCGCCACCGGCACCAACAACGTGGATCTGGAGGCGGCCCGGCGACAGGGCATCGTCGTCAGCAACATCCAGGGCTATGCGGTGCACACCGTGCCCGAGCACGTCTTTTCCCTGCTCCTGGCCCTCTCCCGCAACCTCCTGGCCTACCGCCAGAGCGTGGCCGAAGGACGCTGGCAGCGTGCCGAACAGTTCTGCTTCTTCGACCATCCCATCCGGGACCTGCACGGCGCCACCCTGGGGGTGGTCGGCGGTGGCAGCCTGGGTCAGGGCGTGGTGCGTCTGGCCCAGGCCTTCGGCATGAAGGTGCTGCAGGCCGAACGGAAGGGGGCTGCCATGGTGCGTCCCGGTTACACCGCGTTCGCGACCGTGCTGGCCGAAGCCGATGCCCTCAGCCTGCACTGCCCGTTGACGGCCGAGACCCGCCACCTGATCGGGGCGGCGGAGCTCCAGGCGATGAAGCCCTCGGCCCTGCTCATCAACACCGCCCGCGGCGGCCTGGTGGACGAGGCCGCCCTGGCCCGGGCCCTGCGGGAGGGCTGGATCGCCGGCGCCGGTTTCGACGTGCTCACCGCGGAACCGCCGACGGACGACCACCCCCTGCTGTCCCCGGACCTGCTGGCTGCCCCCAATTTCCTGCTGACGCCCCACGTGGCCTGGGCCAGCGCCCCGGCCATGCAGGCCCTGGCCGACCAGCTGATCGACAACCTTGAAGCCTTCGCCCGGGGAGCCATGACTCCCGGTGCGGCGAACCGCGTCGCCTAAGGAGTTTCCATGTCCGCCCGCAACGACATTCTCAACCGCGTGCGCCTGCGCCTCGGCGCCGACGAGGCCGCAGCCCGCAAGCAGCGGGTCGCCGCCGTCCTGGCCGCCCGCCCCGGCCAGCGCCAGGGCCCCCGGCCGACGGAGCGCGCCGATCTGCTGGGCGAGTTCCGCCGCCGCGCCGAAGCCCTGGCCAGCACGGTGGACGTGGTCTCCGGCTGGGCCGACGCCCCGGCTGCCCTGGCCCGCTACCTGGCGGCCCAGAATCTGCCGCGCCAGGGCGTGGCCTGGCCCGCCCTGGCCCATCTGGATTGGGCCGCAGCCGGCCTGGAGATCAGGATCGGCGCGGCCCGCGGCGATGACCGCCTGGGCCTCACCACCTGCTACTGCGCCATCGCCGAAACCGGCACCCTGATGCTGCTGGGCGAGGTGGACAACCACGGCGTCACCAGCCTGCTGCCGGAAACCCACGTCGCCCTGGTGCCGGCCTCCAGCCTGGTGTGGGGCATGGAGGAGGGCTGGGCCCGCCTGCGCGCCGAGCGGGGAGCGCCGCCCCGGGCCGTCAATTTCGTTTCCGGCCCGTCCCGCACCGGCGACATCGAACAGACCCTGGTGCTGGGCGCCCACGGCCCCTACCGGGTGCACCTGATCCTGCTGCAGGACGCCTGAGCCCATGCGGGTGGTGCTGCAACGGGTGAGCCGGGCCGCGGTGCGGGTGGAGGGGCAGGTGGTGGGCCAGATCGGCCCCGGCCTGCTGCTGCTGGTGGGTATCGAGACGGCCGACGCGGCCGAGCCGGAGGCCACCGCCGCCGGCATGGAGTGGCTGGTGGGCAAGCTGTTGCGCCTGCGCATCTTTGCCGACGCCGAGGGCGTCATGAACCGCAGCCTGGAGGAGGTGGGGGGCGAGGTGCTGGCGGTGAGCCAGTTCACCCTGTTCGCCTCGACGCGCAAGGGCAACCGGCCCTCCTGGAGCCGGGCGGCGGGTCCCCAGGCGGCCGAGCCCCTCTTCGACCGCTTTGTCGCCCTGCTGCAGGAACGCCTGGGGCGGCCGGTGGCCACCGGCGTCTTCGGCGCCGACATGGCGGTGAGCCTGGACAACGACGGCCCCGTGACCCTGGTGCTGGACAGCCGCCAGCCGGAGTGAGCATGACAGACGGGAATCGGCTCCGCTCTTGATGTTCATCAGAAAAGCCCCCTCCGGGGCCGGTGTTATAATCCGCTCCAGATTTTCTTCAGCCCCCTCCATGTCCCTGGCCCTTTTCACTCTCGGTATCAACCATCACTCGGCGCCCGTCTCCGTGCGCGAGCAGGTGGCGTTTCACGCCGAAACCCTGAGCGAGGCCCTGGCCGGGCTGGTGCGGGCCAAGCCGGTGAAGGAGGCGGCGATCCTCTCCACCTGCAACCGCACCGAGCTGTACTGCGCCACGGAGACGCCGGAAGCCGCCGCCGACTGGCTGGCCGAATACCATCGCCTGCCCCGCAGCACCATCCAGCCCTACCTGTACACCCTGCCCCAGCCCGAGGCCGTGCGCCATGCCTTCCGCGTCGCCTCCGGCCTGGACTCCATGGTCATCGGCGAACCCCAGATCCTGGGGCAGATGAAGGATGCGGTGCGGGTGGCGGAAGAGGCGGGCACCCTGGGCACCATGCTCAACAAGCTGTTCCAGCGCTCCTTCGCCGTGGCCAAGGAAGTGCGCAGCACCACCGCCATCGGCGCCAACATCGTCTCCATGGCCGCCGCCGGCGTGCATCTGGCCGAGCGCATCTTCGAATCCGTGGCCGACCAGCGCATTCTCTTCATCGGCGCCGGCGAAATGATCGAGCTGTGCGCCACCCACTTCGCGGCCCAGAAGCCCAAGCAGGTGACCATCGCCAACCGCACCGTGGAGCGGGGCCAGGCCCTGGCCGACCGGCTGGCGGCGGACGGCATCCCCACCACCGCCATCCGCCTCGATGCCCTGGCCGAGCATCTGCCCCAGTACGACATCGTCGTCTCCTGCACCGCCAGCCCCCTGCCCATCATCGGCCTGGGCATGATGGAGCGCACCGTCAAGGCGCGCCGCCACAAGCCCGTGTTCATGGTGGACCTGGCCGTGCCCCGGGACATCGAATCCGAGGTGGGGGAACTGGACGACGTCTTCCTGTACACCGTGGACGATCTGGCCCAGGTGGTGGAAGCGGGCCTGGAGTCCCGCCAGGCCGCCGTGGTGGAGGCCGAATCCATCATCACCACCCAGGTGGGCCAGTTCCTGCACTGGCTGGACACCCGGGACAGCGTGCCGGTGATCCGCGCCCTGCGCGACTCCGCCGAGCGCATGCGGCGCCACGAGATGGAACATGCCCTGAAGCTCCTGGCCAAGGGCGAGAATCCGGAAAAGGTGCTGGAAGCCCTGTCCCAGCGCCTCACCAACAAGTTCCTGCACGCCCCCACCCAGGTCCTCGGCCAGGCCGGGGAGGAGCGGGGCGAACTGCAGCACCTCATCACCCGTCTCTTCCACCTGCATCACGGCGAGTAGGGCCCGCGGGCGCCCGGCGCCCGTCCCCATGCCGTGGGTGGCTGTCGCCTACTGATTGCCCATGAAACCCAGCATCCGCGAAAAGCTCGACCAACTGACCCGCCGCCTCGAAGAGGTGGATGCCCTGCTCTCCAGCGAGGAAGCGGCCAAGGACATGGACCAGTTCCGCAAGCTGTCCAAGGAGCGGGCCGAGCTGGAGCCGGTGGTGAGCCTCTATGGCGCCTTCCGCCAGGCCGAGGCCGATCTGGCCGCAGCCCAGGAAATGCTGGCCGATCCGGACATGAAGGAACTGGCGGAAGAGGAAGTGGAAGCCGCCAAGGCCCGCCTGCCGGAACTGGAACTGGACCTGCAGAAGCTGCTGCTGCCGCGGGACCCCAACGACGAGCGCAACATCTTCCTGGAAATCCGCGCCGGCACCGGCGGCGACGAATCGGCCCTGTTCGCCGCCGACCTCTTCCGCATGTACAGCCGCTACGCCGAGCGCCAGCGCTGGCAGGTGGAAGTGGTCTCCGCCAACGAGTCGGACCTGGGGGGCTACAAGGAAGTGATCGTGCGCATTGCCGGCAATAGCGCCGGCCTCGGCGCCTATTCCAAGCTCAAGTTCGAATCCGGCGGCCATCGGGTGCAGCGGGTGCCGGCCACCGAAACCCAGGGCCGCATCCATACCTCCGCCTGTACCGTGGCGGTGATGCCCGAGGTGGACGAGGTGGCCGACGTGGAACTGAATCCGGCGGACCTGCGCATCGACACCTACCGGGCCTCCGGCGCCGGCGGCCAGCACATCAACAAGACCGACTCCGCCGTGCGCGTCACCCACCTGCCCACCGGCATCGTCGCCGAGTGCCAGGATGGCCGCTCCCAGCACGCCAACAAGGCCTCGGCCCTGAAAGTGCTGGCGGCCCGCATCAAGGACGTGCAGGTGCGCGAGCAGCAGGCCAAGGAGGCCGCCACGCGCAAGAGCCTGGTGGGCTCCGGCGACCGTTCCGAGCGCATCCGCACCTACAACTTCCCCCAGGGGCGCATCACCGACCACCGCATCAACCTTACCCTGTACAAGATCGACCAGATCATGGACGGGGACCTGGAAGAACTGACCGGCGCCCTCCTGGCCGAACACCAGGCCGAACAGCTGGCCGCCCTGGCCGAAGAACAGGGCTGAGATGGTGGCCGCGAGTGGCAGCGCCGGCCTCACCCGGCGCCAGGCGGTGGATCAGGTGCGGCGCCGCATCGCCCCCCTGGATGCGCGGTTGCTGCTGCAGCATTGCCTGGGCATCAGCCACGTGGAATTCCTCACCCGCCCCGACGAGCCCCTGGCTGCCGCCGATTCCGAGGCCTTCATGGCCCTGGTCATGCGCCGGGAGCGGGGCGAACCCCTGGCCTACCTCACCGGCGAGCGGGAGTTTTTCAGCCGCAGCTTCAAGGTGACGCCCGACGTGCTGATCCCACGGCCCGACACCGAACTGCTGGTGCTGCAGGCCTTGGAACGCCTCAAGCCCCTGGCCTGGCCCCGGGTGGCGGACCTGGGCACGGGCAGCGGTGCCATCGCCGTCAGCATTGCCTGCGAGTGGCCCGAGGCCAAGGTGACGGCGGTGGATGTGTCCCCCGCCGCCCTGGCAGTGGCCCGGGAGAATGCCGAGCGTCTCGGTGCCCGGGTCGAGTTCCGCCACAGCGACTGGTTCGCCGGCCTGGCGGGGGAACAGTTCGAACTGATCGTCTCCAACCCGCCCTATGTGGCGGCCCAGGACCCGCACCTCTCCCAGAACGGCCTGCCCTTCGAGCCCAACGGGGCCCTCACCGACGGCGGCGACGGACTTTCCTGTCTGCGCGCCATCATCGAGGGGGCGCCCGCCCACCTGGTGCCCGGTGGCTGGCTGCTGCTGGAACACGGCTACGACCAGGCGGAAAAAGTCCGCGAACTTCTCGGCGCCGGCGGGTTCAAAGAGGTCACTTCCTGGCGCGACCTGGCCGGCATCGAGCGGGTCAGCGGCGGCAGGCTGCCAGATTAACCAACCGATTCAACGACTGGAGTTTAGAAGCGTGGATGCACAACAAGTGATCAAGGAACAGGTGACCGGCAATCCGGTGGTGCTGTACATGAAGGGCACCCCCCAGTTCCCCCAGTGCGGCTTTTCCGCCACCGCCGTGCAGATTCTCAAGGCCTGCGGCGTGAACCAGTTCTACAGCGTGAACGTGCTGGAGAACCCGGAAATCCGCCAGGGCATCAAGGATTACGCCAACTGGCCGACCATCCCCCAGCTCTACATCAAGGGCGAGTTCGTCGGCGGCTGCGACATCATGCGCGAGATGTTCCAGGCCGGCGAACTGCAGCAGATGCTGGAAGGCGTGGCCCAGGCCTGAGCCTGTTCCGCTCCGTTCCCCGCAACGCCGCGCTCCGCAAGGAGGGCGGCGTTTTCATTGGTGCCGCCTTTAGTGCCCGGAATTGATCTGGGTTATGTTTTTGTGTTATTCCAAAGTGCTAAATGGGCCCTTCCAAAAATAGGAGGGGACAACATGGCACGCAAGCTGACGGTGGGAGGGCGGCTGGCCCTGGGCTTCGGGATCTTTTCCCTGATCCTGACGGCCGCGGTCCTGGTGGCGCTGCAGGCCCTGGCCCGGGTGAACGAGCAGGTGGAGAAGATGGCCGCCAAGGACTGGCAGAAGGTGGAGATGGCCAAGGACATTGCCTACGCTGCCAACGATGTGGCTCGCACCATGTTCTCCCTGTTCCACGATACCTCCCGCCTGGCCGAGCAGAAACAGAAAATCGTCGGCTACCGGGACATGGTGAACCAGCGCCTGGATATCCTGGAAAAGCTGCTCTACCGCCCCAAGGGCAAGCAGCTGGTGGCCGACCTGAAGACCAAGCGCCTGGCCTTTGCCGGCACCTATCCGAAGGTCCTGGAACTGCTGGAAGCCGGGCGGCGGGAAGAGGCCAGCCGCCTCTTCGCCAGCGAGGGCATGCCCCAGCTGGAAGCCTACGTGCAGGCCGTGGATGCCTTCGTCGCCTTCCAGGGCGAGCTGTTCGAGGAATCCGCCGTCACGGCCCGGGAGGTCTATGCCCAGGCCCGCAACCTGATGCTGGTCTTCCTGGCGGCCGCCATCGTCCTGGCCACGGCCCTGGCGTTGTGGATCATCCGCAGCGTCACCCGACCCCTGGGGGGCGAGCCGGAGGAGGCCAAGGCCCTGGTGCAGCGCCTGGCCGAGGGCGACCTCAGCGCCGACCTGCGCTTGCATCCCCAGGACCGGGGCGACAGCCTGATGGCCGCCCTGGCCACCATGCGCAACAGCCTGCGGGCCATGGTGGGCGAGATCCAGGGCAATGCGGGGGAGGTGTCCGAGGCGGCGCGGGACCTGTCGGTGAATTCGGTGCAGCTGGCCCAGAGCTCGGCGACCCAGAGCGAAGCCACGGCTGCCATGGCGGCGGCGGTGGAACAGGTGACGGTCAGCATCGCCCAGGTCAGCGACAGCGCCAGCCATACCCATGCCATTTCCGACAGCACCGGCCAGCTTTCCGGCGACGGCCACGACGTCATTCTGCGTACCGTGGCGGAGATGCAGGCCGTGGCGGTGGCGGTGGGCGGCGCGGCCCGCTCCATCGAGGCCATGGGCAGCCGCTCCGAGCAGATTTCCAGCGTGGTCCAGGTGATCCGCATGGTGGCCGAGCAGACCAATCTGCTGGCCCTCAATGCGGCCATCGAGGCAGCCCGGGCCGGGGAGGCAGGGCGGGGCTTCGCCGTGGTGGCGGACGAGGTGCGCAAGCTGGCGGAACGGACCGCCCTGGCCACCACGGAAATCAGCGACATGATCGCCGGCGTCCAGGATGCCGCCCGGGAGGCGGTGGACGCCATGGGCGGGGCCACGGCCCGGGTCGAGCAGGGCGTCGCCATGGCCGAGCAGGCCAGCGACTCCATGCAGGCCATCCGCAGCAGTTCCCAGGAAGTGGTGGCGGCGGTCAATACCATCGCCGACGCCCTGCGGGAGCAGAAGCATGCCGGCGGCGACATTTCCGCCAATGTGGAAAAGGTGGCCCAGATGGTGGAGGAAAACAGCGCCGCCACCCACGAAGCGGCCGATACGGCGCGGCGCCTGGAAGCCCTGGCCCAGGCCCTGCACCAGACCTTGCGGCGCTTCCGCCTGGAAGCGCACTCCGCCTAGGCCTGAGTGCCGTCCGAGGCGGCCGGAAGCGCCCCCGGAGGCTCAGGCGGCGGGTTGCAGCTTGGCCGTCAGTTCCTCGTAGGCCCGTACCGCCTCGGCGGCATACATCAGGGTGGGGCCGCCGCCCATGTAGGCACAGATGCCCAGGGTTTCCATCAGCTGTTCCTTGGTCACGCCGAGGCGGATCAGGGCCTTCACATGGAAGCCGATGCAGGCGTCGCAGCGGCTGGCGACGCCGATGGCCAGGGCGATCAGCTCCTTGTGCAGCTCGTCGATGGCCCCGCCCTGGAGGGCGCCCTTGGCCATGGCGTTGAAGCCCTGCATGGTGTCCGGGATTTCCTTGCGCAGGGTGGCGAGAGCCTTGGAAACGTCGCCGGTGATGGTGGTGAAGGACTTGCTCATGGCTGCTCCTGATATATGAGGTTTTTCTGATATTCCAAGTATGGGGAGGGCCGGGCGCCCTGTATGTGACCTGGGTCACCTTGCCCTGTCCGGCCGACTGGTTCATGCTTCGATTCATGCGTCCAATCCTCCTCATCCTTCTGCTGCCCCTGTTGCTGGCTGCCTGCGGCGGCCAGCCCCTGCGCCCCGGCGAGACCTCCCGCGATCAGGTGGTGGCCGCCTGGGGGGCGCCCACCGTGCGCTTCCCCGAGGCCGACGGCGGCGAGCGCCTGCTCTACGCCACCGCCCCCCTGGGTTTCGTCACCCGGGTGCTGGTCTTCGCTCCGGACGGCAAGCTGCGGTCCCTGCACAATGCCCTGGTGGAGGAAGAGTTCGCCAAGGTGCGGGCCGGGGAGGACGGCAAGGAGGAAATCCTGCGCCGCTTCGGACCGCCGGCCTGGGTGCAGTTCTTTGAGTGGCGCAATGAGCTGGTGTGGGAATGGCGCTACTGCGACGTGTGGGCCATGCCGGCCCGCTTCAACGTGCTGTTCGACGGCACCACTGGCATCGTGCGCAGTACCCTGACCGTGCGCGAGGACACCTGGCGCCTGCCCAGCTATTGCAGCCGCTGACGGCAGCCGGGGCGGCTATCCCGGTGCGCCCGCCTGCGGCGCCGCACCAGCCTTGGGCAGCCCCTGTCCCCGGAGTGATTTTGAGGTGGTTGGGTAAGTGTCTGATGCGACGCAATAAATTGTTTTGGCATGGCTGGGTGATTGAATTGGCATAAGGTTTGCAGGAGTGCATCCATTCGAAAAATTAAATGAATGGAGAGCACATGCGACCGCCCGCGTTTTCCCCCCTGTTGACCGTCCTGAGCAAGCTGCCGCCCCTGTTTCTGCTGCGCTGGCTCGTTTCCCTGTCCCTCTTCCTTTCCGTCGGCACGCCGGCCCTGGCCCAGTATTCGGATACCGTGGGCCTGGCGCCCGGGGCCATGATTGCCCAGGCCAGCGAAGTGGCGCCCGCCGAGCCGGCCCCCCCGGCACTGGCCGTGGTGGCGGAGAAGGTGCCCCTGCCGGTCCATGCCGACGGGGCCAACACGGCCTGGATGCTGACCTCCTCGGCCCTGGTGCTGCTCATGACCCTGCCCGGGGTGGCCCTGTTCTACGCCGGCATGGTGCGCAAGAAGAACGTGCTGTCCACCATGACCCAGGTCTTTGCCGTGGCCGCCGTGGTCACCCTGACCTGGATGGCCCTCGGCTACACCCTGGCCCTGCGCCCTGGCAGCGCTTTCGTCGGCGGCATGGACCGGCTGCTGCTGCACGGCCTCAGCCTGGACGGCCTGGCCGGCGTCAGCGAGGCGCCCATCCCGGAAACCGTCTATTTCATGTTCCAGCTGACCTTCGCCATCATCACCACGGCCCTGGTGGTGGGGGCTTTTGCCGAGCGCATGCGCTTTTCCGCCCTGCTGCTGTTTGCCGCCCTATGGTCCCTCGCCGTCTATGCCCCAGTGGCCCACTGGGTGTGGGAGCCGGATGGCTGGCTGGCCCGGATGGGGGTGCTGGATTACGCCGGCGGCACGGTGGTGCACGTCAATGCGGGGGTGGCCGGCCTGGTGGCAGCCATCCTCATCGGCAAGCGCCTGGGCTACGGCAGCGAACCCATGATGCCCCACAGCCTGGCCTTCTCCGTGGTAGGGGCGGCCCTGCTGTGGGTCGGCTGGTTCGGTTTCAACGCCGGTTCGGCCCTGGCGGCCGATTCCCGGGCCGGCATGGCCATGCTGGTGACCCAGGTGGCCTCGGCTGCCGCCGCCATGTCCTGGATGGTGGTGGAGTGGGTGGTACGGGGCCGGCCCAGCGCCCTGGGCATCATTTCCGGCGCCGTCGGCGGCCTGGTGGCGGTGACTCCGGCTTCCGGTTTCGTCGAGCCCAGCGGCGCCTTCTTCATCGGCATTGCCGGCGGCCTCACCTGCTATGTGGGGGCCACGGCCCTGAAGCGGGTCTTCGGCTACGATGACTCCCTCGACGTGTTCGGCATCCACGCCGTGGGCGGCATCGTCGGCGCCCTGATGACCGGCGTCTTCGCCAGTCCGGCCATTGGCGGTGCCCACGGTTCGGTGCTGAAGCAGCTGCTGGGTGTCAGCGCCACCGCCCTCTTCAGCGCCGTGGCCACGGCCGCCGTGCTGGTGGTGGTGAGCCTGCTGGTGGGCCTGCGGGTGGAGGAGGACGAGGAGCGGGACGGCCTCGACATTTCCCAGCACGGCGAGCATCTGGAATGAGGACGCAACGGCCATGAGCAGCGACAGTGAAATATTCGCCCTGATCGGGCGCATCCACGTACTGATGCGGCGCAGCCTCAACCGCATCACCGATGTGGATTACATGAAGGAAAACAAGGAATACGCCCGGGCCATCGTGGCCCTGGCCGAAGGCTCGGGCCAGGAGGAACTGGCCCAGCTGGCGGGCAAACTGCGCCAGGCCATGGCGCTGGACCCGGCCGAGCCTGTGGCTGCGGCCCCGGAGCCCAAGGCCAAGTACCTGTTCACCCTGCGCTAGGGCGGGGCGACCGGAAGGCGCCTAGAAGGCGGCGAGGCGGGCGTTGGCCAGGGCCAGGCGGCTGGCCAGTACTTCCAGGAAGGACTGGTAGAAGTGCATGCGGCAGGTTTCCGACGCCTTGTGCAGGGCTTCGCCCTTGACCGTGACGATCTTGGCCTGGGTCAGGGCCACCACGTCGGCGCCCCGGGTCTTGTGGCCGCCGGCGATGACCGCCATCTCGCCGAAGCAGTCGCCGGCGGTGAGCAGGTTGAGGATCTTGCCGCCCTTGGTCACCTTCAGTTCCCCTTCTGCCAGGAAGCAGAAGAAGTCGCCCTTTTCGCCATCGCGCATGATGACGTCTCCCGGCGTCACCTTGTCCCAACGGGAGAAGCGCAGCACTTCCCAGATCTCCACGTCGGAGAAACCGGCGAAGAAGGGCAGGGCGCGCAGGGTGTCGAACTTCTCCGTGTCGGCGAACTCGTCCTGCCGGGCCTGCAGCTGCTTGTTGCGCACCGCCTGGGCCAGGTCGTGGGCGAATTCCTCCCAGGTGGCGTAGCGGTCGTCCAGGTCCTTGGCCATGGCCTTCTGCACGATGGCCTCCAGGGCCGGCGGCAGGTCGTGGCGCAACTGGCCGGGCGGCGTCGGCGCCAGATGGATGATCTGGTACACCATGTTGTAGTTGGTACTGGCCTGGAAGGGCAGCTGGCCGGTGAGCATCTGGTACATCACCACGCCCAGGGAATAGATGTCGGTGCGGTGGTCCAGGGGCTGTTCCTTGACCTGCTGGGGCGACATGTAGGCCGGGGAGCCGATGCCCGAGACCTGGGTGCGGTCGGTGCCGGCGGTGAGGGCGGCGCCGAAGTCGGAAATCTTGATGTCGCCGGAGAAGCCCCGGGCGTCCGATTCGGCCAGGAGGATGTTGGCCGGCTTGATGTCCCGGTGGGTGATGCCGAGGCGGAAGGCGAAATCCAGGGCCCGGGTGCATTTGAAGATGATCTCCACCACCCGCTCCACCGGCAGCAGCTTGGCTGGGTCGCAGAAATCCTCCAGGGTGCCGCCGGGCACGTACTCCATGACGATGTAGGCCAGGTTCTCCTCCACCACCGCGTCGTAGATCTGCACGATGTGGGGATGGTTGAGCTTGCCGGCGAGGGAGGCTTCGTTGAGGAAGAGGTGGGAGTAGAGCTTGCCCCGTTCCGGGTCCTTGAGGACTTCGGGAAAGGCCAGCTTGACCGCCACGTCGCGGTCGGCGAAGGAATCGTGGGCGAGGAACACGGTGCTGGTGGCACCCCGGCCCAGTTCCCGGATGACGTCGTACTTGCCGATCTTTTCCATGGGACTGTCAGGCTCCATGTTTGTTATTGCAGGCGGCGACAGCTGAAGCGGGATGAGGCAGGTGAGGCGGAATGCGGGCAGGGACTGCTTGCCCCGCTGCTCCGCCGGGGCGGCGGAGCAGCGTTGTGTTGCTATTGTCGCTAGCTTACACCCGGGCCTTGGCCCGGGCGATGGCGGCCTTGACCTGTTCGGGGGCGGTGCCGCCGATGTGGTTGCGGGCGGCCAGGGAGCCTTCGATGGTCAGGCAGGTGGCCACGTCGCTCTGCACCAGGGGGGAGAAGGCCTGCAGCTCGGCCAGGGTGAGGTCGGCCAGGTCCTTGCCCTGGGTCTCGGCAGCCTTGACGGCGGCGCCGACGACTTCGTGGGCTTCGCGGAAGGGCAGGCCCTTCTTCACCAGGTAGTCGGCCAGGTCGGTGGCGGTGGCAAAGCCTTCGGCCAGGGCGCCGCGCATGCGCTCGGGCCGGGCCTCGATGCCGCCCATCATGTCGGCGAAGATGCGCAGGGTGTCGATGACCGTATCGGCGGCGTCGAACAGGGGTTCCTTGTCTTCCTGGTTGTCCTTGTTGTAGGCCAGGGGCTGGCCCTTCATCAGGGTCAGCATGGAGATGAGGCTGCCGTTCACCCGGCCGGTCTTGCCCCGGGCCAGTTCCGGCACGTCCGGGTTCTTCTTCTGGGGCATGATGGAAGAGCCGGTGCAGAAGCGGTCGGCGATCTTGACGTAGCCGAAACGGGGGTTCATCCACAGCACCAGTTCTTCCGAGAGGCGGGAGAAGTGGGTCATCAGCAGGGAGGCGGCGGCACAGAATTCAATGCCGAAGTCCCGGTCGGAAACGGCATCCAGGGAATTTTCGCAGACGCCGTCGAAGCCCAGCTGGGCGGCGACGAATTCCCGGTCGATGGGGTAGGTGGTGCCGGCCAGGGCGGCGGCGCCCAGGGGCAGGCGGTTCACCCGCTTGCGGCAGTCGAGGAAGCGCTCCTTGTCCCGCTGGGTCATCTCGAAGTAGGCCAGCAGATGGTGGCCGAAGGTCACCGGCTGGGCCACCTGCAGGTGGGTGGAGCCGGGCATGGGGGTGGCGGCTTCCTTCTCGGCCAGGACCAGCAGTGCGGTCTGGAAAGCCTTGATCAGTTCGACGATGGTGTCGATGGTGTCGCGCAGCCAGAGGCGGATGTCGGTGGCCACCTGGTCGTTGCGGGAGCGGCCGGTGTGCAGGCGCTTGCCGGCGTCGCCCACCAGGGTGGTGAGGCGCTTTTCGATATTGAGGTGCACGTCCTCCAGGTCCAGGGACCATTCGAACTTGCCGGATTCGATCTCCTCCACGATCTGGGCCATGCCCTTCTCGATGTCGGCCAGGTCGGCGGCGGCGATGATGCCCTGCTTGGCCAGCATGCGGGCGTGGGCCAGGGAGCCGTTGATGTCCTGGCGCCACAGGCGCTGGTCGAAATCGACGGAGGCGGTGTAGCGCTTGACCAGGTCGGACATGGGCTCGGAGAAACGGCCGGCCCAGGTGTAGGAGGAGTTCTGTTGGGTCATGATATGTGGGAAACTTGGGACGAATTTGAGGCAAACCGGAGCAAAGAGGCGCAAAGCTGGAATTTCGCCGCCATTTGCCAGGAAAAGCCGCTGAAAACTGCACGGAAAGCGCAAATAAGTTGGCAAGTATAAAGCAAAACCCCGCTGCCCATCCCCTGCCGGACTGCCGCAATCTGGGCGTCATGCTGCGCATCCTGCTGGGGGCCAACCTGCTGGTGGCTGCCGCTGCCCTGCTGCTGGCGCCCCGTCTGGAGGACTGGCCCCAGCGCCTGGTGGAACTGGCCACCTGGTGCGAGCCCCTGCTGCTGTCCACCCTGGGGCTGCTGGCCCTGGGCCGGGACTGGCTGTGGCGCCTCAAGCCCCGGGCCGGCCAGGCCCTGGTGCTGTTGCTGGTGATGGCCCAGGCCCTGCTGTTCTTCGACTTCTGGCGTTTCATGGGCCTCATCGAAGGCGGCTGGGGCGCTGCCCTGCGGGCGGCCCTGCTGGCGGCGGCGGCGACCCTGCCCCTGCTCCTCTATTTCAGCCTGCGGGCCCGGGCCTTCTCCCCCGCCGTGGCCGAGGCCCGCCTGCAGGCCCTGACCGCCCGCATCCGCCCCCACTTCCTCTTCAACAGCCTCAACGCCGTGCTTTCCCTCATCCGCCAGGACCCGCGGCGGGCCGAGACGGCCCTGGAGGAGCTGGCCGACCTGTTCCGCGCCCTGATGCGGGATGCCCGCAATCTCTCGCCCCTGTCCGACGAAATCGCCCTCTGCCGCCAATACCTGGGGCTGGAAAAGCTGCGCCTGGGCGAGCGGCTCAAGGTGGAGTGGGACATCGTGGACGTGCCCGACGACGCCCTGGTGCCGCCCCTGATGCTGCAGCCCCTGCTGGAGAACGCCGTCTACCACGGCATCGAGCCCGGGGAGGGCAGCGGCACCATCCATATCGGTTTTTCCCGCCAGGGCGACGCCATGGTGGCGGAACTGACCAATCCCTGTCCCCCGGGCCAGGGTCACCATGCCGGCAACCGCATGGCCCTGGCCAACATCCGGGAGCGCCTGGACCTCTACTACGACCTGGAGGCGCGCCTGGAAAGCAGCGAACAGAACGGCACCTACCGGGTGCGCATCACCCTTCCCCTGCGGAGACCGTTGCCATGACCGAGCCCACGCCCGCCCCTCTCAGCATCGTCCTGGTGGATGACGAAGCGCCGGCCCGCCGGCGCATGGGCACCCTGCTGGAGGACCTGGCCCTGGAACTGCCGACCCGGGTGGTGGGGGAGGCCGGCGACGGCGAAGCGGCCCTGGAACTGATCCAGCAGGTGCAGCCCGACGTGGTGCTGGTGGACATCCGCATGCCCAAGATGGACGGCCTGGAGCTGGCCCGCCACCTGGCCGGCCTGCCGCGGCCGCCGGCGGTGATCTTCGCCACCGCCTACGACAGCCACGCCGTCCAGGCCTTCGACCTCAATGCGGTGGATTACCTGCTCAAGCCGGTGCGTCTGGCCCGCCTCCAGGCCGCCCTGGAAAAGGCCCGGCTGGTGGGTCCCCTCACTGCCGAACGTCTGGCCAAGGTGCGTCAGGAGTCCGGCCAGGGCGCCCGCCGCCACTTCTCCTGCCACGAACGGGGCCGCATCCTGCTGGTGCCGGTGCAGGACGTGCTCTATCTCAAGGCCGATCTCAAATACGTCACCGCCCGCACCCGGGAGCGGGAATACCTGCTGGACGAGGCCCTCACCCATCTGGAGCAGGAATTCGCCGAACGCTTCATCCGCCTGCACCGCAGCGTGCTGGTGGCCAAGGATGCCCTGGCCGGTTTCGAGCGGGGCCAGGGGGACGGGGAAGAGGGCGGCGAACAGTGGCTGGCCCTGCTCAAGGAAGTGCCGGAAAAACTGCCGGTGAGCCGCCGCCAGTGGGCGACGGTGAAGCAGTACGCCAAGTAGGCGGTGTTTGGCGTGAGTTTTCGCTATACAGAGAGAGTGGGATGAAGAAATTTCTGCTGCTGCTTGCTGCCGTATTCCCTGCCCTGTCGGCCCAGGCCGCGTCCCCGTCGTCCGAGGTGGAGCTGAAGTTCAGTCCCATCGTTGGGACCTGGTCTTTCCGTTTGCCCAATGGCTGCACGGAGCGACACACCTACCGTGCGAACGGCTTTCTCTCCGGCACCAGCGGCGAGGAGTATGTGGAGGAACGCTACGAGCTGTCGGCGGTGCCGGACGTCAATGGGTTTTACACCCTGACCGGGCACAACCTGAAGGACAGCGGCGGCCCCGACTGTTCAGGCTCCAGTGAGGATTTTTCCGGCAGGGACTGGACCGTCTTCGTGCGTTTCTCGGCGGATTACGCCAAGTACGTTGCCTGCGTCGAACCCCGGCCGGATCGGTGCTGGGGCCCCTATCTCAAGGAAGCGCCGTGACCGGCCCGGCGATCGCCGAGCCCGTCTGGCCATGAAGGCGGCCACTTCCGGCAGCGCCCGGCGGCGCACCGCGCCGGTGTTCGTCGCCCTGGTCGGCCTCTACGGCCTGTTGCTGCTGCCGGGGCTGTTCTTCCCCGCCTACCTGGATTCGCCCCTGGGGCTGCTGGCGGCGATTCCCTATCTTTCCATCTACCTGTTCCACGCCCTGGGCCTCCCCGGGCTGCTGCAGCACGATGGGGCCTGCGGCTGGGGCTGGTGTGCGCCGAGCCTGGCGGGCTGGGCCTTCCTGCTGCTGCTGTGGGGCGGCCTGGCCTGGCTGGCCGCCCGGGGGCTTTGCTCCTTGCTGCCACCTAGAGACTGAGGGCCACGGCGCCGGCGCAGAAGGCCACTACGGCCAGCAGCAGGACCTGGGTCAGTTTGTGGTGGATTTCCAGTTCCCGCAGGGTCATTTCGATTTCAGTTCCGTTCATGATTTTTCTCCGTAAAGGTCGATGGTGACGGACGCTCCCACTTTGCTTTCAGCAAAGGCCGTGCCCGATGCGCGGTCAGGCTCCCAGGCTTGCTGTCGGACCTCCGGGATCAAGGCAGGACGCGGCTTTCCGGGTGGTGGGAAAGGTTGGCCGGCGCGTTCCCCCGGGGGCGCTTGCCATGCACCACGGTGGCGCCTTGTTTGCTAGCGATGCACTGCCGCCGGGCGTCAGTCCCGGCGTTCCCGTCGTCTGTCCCGCGCTGCAGCGGTCCCCTATTTTTGGCACACTGCCGTTTCCTTTTGATGAACGTCCGCCCATGCTCCGCCAGCAAGCCCTCGCCGCCCTGATGCTCGATACCGTGCCCGCCAAGGTGGCGGCGGTGCTGGCCCTCGATCCGGCGGGGCCGGTGGCGCCGGGCCTGCGGCTTGTGCCAACCGCGCCCCTGCTGGGGCGGCCACCGCGGCCGCTGCTGGTGCCGCCGGCCGAAGTGCCGCGCCGTTCCCTGCACACGGCGGAGGGACGGGCCGCCCTGCTGCACGCCATCGCCCATATCGAGTTCAACGCCATCGACCTGGCCCTGGACATCGTCTGGCGCTTCCCCGATCTGCCCGAGGATTTTTACCGGGACTGGCTGCGCATCGCCCGGGAGGAGGCCCAGCACTTCACCCTGGTGGACGACCATCTGCGCACCCTGGGCTACGCCTACGGCGACTTTGCGGCCCACCGGGGCCTGTGGGACATGGCGGAGAAGACGGCGGACGACGTGCTGGCCCGCCTGGCCCTGGTGCCCCGGGCCATGGAAGCCCGGGGGCTGGATGTGAACCGGGGCATCCGCGACAAGCTGGTGCAGGCCGGGGAGGTCGCCGCCGGCCCGATCCTGGATGTCATCCTGCGGGACGAGATCGGCCATGTGGCGGCGGGCAACCGCTGGTATCGCCACGTCTGCCGCGAGCGGGGCCTGGAGCCCCTGGCGGCGGAGGCGGAGCTGGCGGCCCGCTATGGCGCCCCCAAGGTGCGGGGGCCCTTCAACCTGGAGGCGCGGCGGGCGGCGGGCTTCGATGCGGCGGAACTGGCGGCCCTGCTCGGGCGCTGATCTGGCCTTGCTGAAGGCCGGGCCGGCCTGCCGCAGGCGATGGCCTGGGAGCCAGCAACGGCGGCCATCTCCGCCATGCCATGCCCGGGATGGCCGTCCTTCCTGCCTCCTGGCGGCATGCCTCGCCGCTGCCCTTGCCAGTTCCTGCACCGGCTCCGCCCTGCCTTAGAATCCGGGAGTGGGTCCGGCGCGCGTCTGCCCCGATCGGCCCCGCCGGGCCCACGCCAGAAAACCAGAAGAGGAGACTTCCCCATGCAGCAGCATTCCCGTTTCTACATCGGCGGCCAGTGGGTCGCCCCCGACGGCAACGCCTTCATCGACGTGGAGAATCCGGCCACCGAGACGGTCATCGCCCGGGTGCCGGAAGGCACGGCCACCGACGCCGACCGGGCAGCCCGGGCCGCGGCGGCCGCCTTTCCTGCCTGGGCCGCCCTCTCCGGGGCGCAGCGGGGCGCCTTCCTGCAGAAGATCGCCGATGGCCTCAAGGCCCGCCAGGATGAGCTGGGCCGCCTCATCGCCAGCGAGGTGGGCATGCCGGTGAAACTGGCCACCCGGGTCCAGGCCGGCAATCCCATCTTCACCTTCGCCGCCTGCGCCCGCATCGCCGCCGAGGGTTTCGCCGAGGAGCGCATCGGTCAGTCCCTGGTGCTGAAGGTGCCCACCGGTCCGGTGGCCTGCATCACGCCCTGGAACTTCCCCCTGCACCAGATCGCCGCCAAGGTCGGCGCCGCCCTGGCCGCCGGCTGCACGGTGGTCCTGAAGCCCTCGGAAGTGGCGCCCCTCAACGCCTTCCTCCTGGCCGAGGTGATCGAGGCGGCGGGGCTGCCCGCCGGCGTCTTCAATCTGGTCACCGGCTACGGCCCGGTGGTGGGCGAGGCCCTGGCCGCCCATCCCGCCCTGGCGGCTGTCTCCTTCACCGGCAGCACGGCCGCCGGCAAACGGGTGGCGGCGGTGGCGGCGGCCACGGTGAAGCGCGTGTCCCTGGAGCTGGGCGGCAAGTCCGCCTCCGTGGTGCTGCCGGATGCGGATCTGGCGGCGGCGGTGAAGGGCACGGTGGCCGGCTGCTTCCTCAATTCCGGCCAGGCCTGCTCGGCCCTGACCCGGCTGCTGGTGCCGCAAGAGCGCTATGCCGAGGCTGCCGCCCTGGCGGTGCAGGCCGCGGCGGCCTACACCCTGGGCGATCCCCTGGCGGAGGGCTGCCGTCTCGGTCCCCTGGTTTCCGGCCAGCAGCGGCAGCGGGTGCGGGCCATGATCGACCAGGCCGTGGCCGACGGCGCCGAGCTGCTGTGCGGCGGCAGCGCCGCGCCGGAAGGCTTGCCCACCGGCTACTACGTGCGGCCCACGGTGTTCGGCCGGGTGCGGCCCGATGCCGCCCTGGCCCGGGAGGAGGTGTTCGGCCCGGTGCTGGCCATCCTCACCTACCGGGACGAGGCGGAGGCCGAGGCCATCGCCAACGGCACCGACTACGGCCTGGCGGCTGGCGTGTGGTCTGCCGACGAGGCCCGGGCCCTGGCCTTCGCCCGCCGCCTGCGGGCCGGCCAGGTGGATATCAACGGCGCCTTCTTCAACCTGCTGGCGCCCTTCGGCGGCTTCAAGCAGTCCGGCTACGGCCGGGAGCTGGGGCGCCACGGGGTGGAGGATTTCCTGGAAACCCAGTCCATCCAGCTGCCCCAGCGGCAATAGGGCCTCTGTCGCCGCGGGCCGGCCAGGCGCGGGGCTGGTGCCCCGGCCCTGGCCGCCTCCGGCCTCAATACCAGTACTTGGGATAGCTGCCCCGCTGCCGGGCGTTGTTGACCGCCAGGGCGCAGGCGACGATGACCAGGGCGCCCAGCAGTACCGGGCTGAAGAGAAAGCCGAGGGCCGGCTTGGTCGCCAGGACCAGCAGCGGATTGGCGCCGGCGGGGGCGTGCACCGTGCGCGTCCATTGCATCAGGCCCAGGGCCAGTCCCACTGCCAGGGCCGAGGCCAGCCCGCCGTCCCCCAGGGTATGCAGCACCGCCAGGCCGACGGCGGTGGCCAGAAGATGGCCGCCGACGATGTTGCGCGGCTGGGCCAGGGGGCTGTCGGGCAGGCCGAAGGCCAGCACGCAGGTGGCGCCGAAGGGCGCCATGAGCCAGGGAGTGCCGCTCCACAGGCTGAGTCCGGCGATGCTGCCGATGGCCACGGCGGCACCGAGCATGGAAATGGCGATATAGGCCAGGGGTGGCGCGGGCGGCGCCTTGGCGGCGGACAACGGGAGCATGGGCATTCCTTGGGAGTTGATGTAGACAGGTCTGTATATTGCGCAAGACAGATCTGTCTGTCAATGTGGCGCCATTCCATTTTTCAGCCACCGCTTCCTGGAACCTCCCATGACCGATACACTGCTGGCCCCGCCCGACGATCCGAACCCGGAAGGGGCCCGGGCCCGCATCCTGGAAACCGCTTCCCGGCTCTTCTACCAGCACGGCCTGCGGGGCGTCGGCATCGACCGCATCATTGCCGAGTCCGGCGTGGCGAAGATGAGCTTCTACCGTCACTTCCCGGCCAAGGACGACCTCATCCGGGCTTACCTGGAAGGGCGCCACCGGCGCTGGCTGGCCGGCTTCCAGGCCCGTCTGGCGGCCCGGCCGCCGGAACTGGCCGCCGTTGTCGACATCCTGCTGGCCTGGGCGGCGGAGCCGGACTACCGGGGCTGCGCCTTCATCAACGCGGTGGCGGAAGTGGGGGAGGGCATCGCCGGTGTCGCCGCCATTGCCCGGGCCCACAAGGATGACCTGCAGCGCCTCCTGGCCGAGTGGCTGGCCCCCCGCCTGGGCGAGCGGGCCCCCATGGCGGCCCGCTGCGCCATGGTGGTGGTGGAAGGGCTGATCGTGCGCAGCCAGATGGGCGAAGGCGAACTGCTGGCCAACGACGGGCGCTGGCTGTTGCAGCGTGTTGAAGCGGAGTTTGGCACCGAATAGTCCGTATATCGACGTAAGTGCTTGGCCGACTACCCCCGGCCAGGGGTTGGGCTAGACTGGCGCCATCATCTTTGTGCCCCATATTGGTGCAGCCATCATGCCGTCAGCTTTTTTTGCCGCCATTTTCTTCCGGGGCGCCCGCCGTGGCGAGGCCCGGATGGCGGCTGCGCGGCAGCCGGCGGTGCAGTCCGGGTGGGGCGGCCGGCGTTTCCCGGCCTGTCTCCCGCCGGCCCGGTAGCGCTGCCGAGACGGCCGCTGCCGGGCGTGTTGCCGGTTTCACCCTGTACCCCATTCCCCGTTTACTGTTTGTTGCCGCGCCGACCCTCGAGCCGGACGGCCTGTCGTGAGGAGCTGCCATGCCCCAATCCCAAACCGCCCAGATTTTCCCCGCCCCGGGAGCCCTGATCATTTCCGCCCTGGACCAGGAGCGCCTGGTGGGGCTGATCGAACGCCTCTACCTGCGGGACCAGAGCATCCACGTTTCTGCCGGCACCGTGCTGCGCCGTCTGCGGGCCGCCAACCCGGTGCCGCCGGAAGCCATCCCGCCCAACCTGGTAACCATGAATTCCACCGTGGTGCTGAGCGATGCCGACAGCGGCCGCCGCCGGGAAGTGACCCTGGTCTATCCGGAAGACCACGATCCGGACGAAGGCTGCTGGTCGGTGCTGTGTCCCCTCGGTTCGGCCATTTTCGGCCTGCGCGTCGGCGACCCGGTGCGCCTGGAGATGGAAGGCTGGAGCGAAGGCCGCTGGATCATTGCCGACCTGCCCTTCCAGCCGGAAGCCCGGGGCTGGCTGACCATGTGAGGCCTGCGGCCCAGTCGTAGAAAAGGCGCCCGCGGGCGCCTTTTTTCATGCCGGCTGCACGGGCGGCGTCAGTTCCCGGACCTCCACCGCCCCCTGGGCGATGGCCTTGTTGATCAGGCGGTAGGTCTCCTGGTCGAAGGCGGCGGGGCGGCTGCCCTGCTGCTGCAGGATTTCCCACACCTGCTCTTCCCGCTGGGCGGTGCCCAGGTAGGCCCAGTGGTCCACCACGTGCAGGTCGGTGGTGGAACTGAAGTCGTCCTTTTCCACCAGGCCGATGGGGCCGGCGTAAGGCCACTCCTTAATCTTGAGCTTGGCCAGGGCCGCCATCAGGCGGGCACTGTGCTGGCTGAGGCTCTCCTTGCCGCAGCAGGCGCCCTTGCAGTTGTGCATCTGGTGGCCGAAACAGGGCTTGCCCGGGCGCTGCTTCTCCAGGCCCAGGAGGACGTGGCACAGGTGGTGGGCGTCGCCGATCTTCTTCAGGCTGTTGCGGGCTTCCTTGGCCGAGTTGAAGAGGCCGTAGAGGTCCGGGCTGCGGCCGAAGTCCAGTTCGTCGGCCAGCACCAAGCGGGGACGGAAGTCGCCGGGCGCCTCCTGCACCAGCTGCCAAGCGCACAGTTCGCCGCCCTTCTTCTGGTGCCGGTTGAGGCTGGGGCGGTGGGCCTGCAGCAGCTTGGCCTCCAGCAGCATGGCGCCCAGTTCGCCGGCGGTCTCCCGCCATTCCACCCGGTATACCTGGGCGGCCATGGCCGTATCCCGGGCGTCCTTCTGGTCGCCGGAGAAGTGGGAGAAGACCCGTTGCCGCAGGTTGCTGCTCTTGCCGATGTAGAGGGGCTCGCCGTCCGCCTCCTGGCCGTACAGCAGATAGACGCCGGGCAGTTCCGGCAGGTCGTCCAGGGCTTCCGGCGGCAGGTGGGGCGGCAGCTTGGGGCGCTGGGTCAGGGTCTCCACGGCGGCCCAGATGGGTTCGGGGGCGTACTTGCCGTGCAGGCGGTCCCAGAACTGATGGATCAGGCGGGCGTCGGAGAGAGCCCGGTGCCGGTGCTCGTCGTAGAGGCCGTGGCGTTCCACCAGGGCGTCCAGGCTGTGGCGGTGGTGCTGGGGCTCCAGCTTGCGCGACAGTTTGACGGTACACAGCACGGTGGCGTGGAACTTGAGACCCAGGCGGCGGAATTCGTTTTTCAGGAAGCCGTAGTCGAAGCGGGCGTTGTGGGCCACGAAAAGGCGTCCCTTGAGGCGCCCCAGCACCTCTTCGGCCAGGTCGGCGAAGGGCGGCGCGTCGGCCACCATCTCGTCGCTGATGTTGGTCAGGCCCTGGATGAAGGGCGGGATGGGGATGCCCGGATTGACCAGGCTGCTCCACTGGGTCACGCCGGCGGCCGAGACCTCGACGATGCCGATTTCGGTGATGCGGTCCCGCACCGGGTTGGCGCCGGTGGTCTCCAGGTCCACGAACACCAAAGGTTCGCGGAAAGGGGCTGGAGCGGGGGGAGAGGCGAGGGGCTGGTCGGCCATGCAGGGCACCGGGGCTGAGCGGGGGGTGAAGTCTAGCCCTCTCGCCCGGGGGCGACAATACGTGCCGCCGCTGCGCCCCCACCCGTTACAAGCCGTTACCCCGGGGCGGCGAAGGCCCCATGTTAGAATGGCCCTCACTTTTCCAACGCAACTGCCTCAAACCACTATGGATTTGATTTCCCGCATCAGCCAGCAATTCCAGGACAGCGCCCAGACCAAGCTGGATGCAGTCGAACTGCTGGCCGCCCCCATCGCCGAAGCGGTGGAAACCATGGTCAATTGCCTGGTGAACGACGGCAAGATCCTGGCCTGCGGCAACGGCGGTTCCGCCGCCGACGCCCAGCACTTCGCGGCCGAGCTGGTGGGGCGTTTCGAGGCCGAGCGCCAGGAACTGGCGGCCATCGCCCTGACCACGGACAGCTCCATCCTTACCGCCATCGCCAACGATTACGCCTACAACGTCATCTTCGCCAAGCAGGTGCGGGCCCTGGGCCGCTCCGGCGACGTGCTGCTGGCCATCTCCACCTCCGGCAATTCGGGCAACGTCATGGAAGCCATCCAGGCTGCCCACGATGCCGACATGCGGGTGGTGGCCCTGACCGGCAAGGGCGGCGGCAAGATCGGCGAAATGCTGCGGGAGGGCGATGTGCACCTGTGCGTGCCGGCCGACCGCACCGCCCGCATTCAGGAAGTCCATCTCCTGTCCATCCACTGCATCTGCGACGGCATCGACTGTCTCTTGCTGGGAGTTGAAGAATGATGAAGTCCCTGAAATCCCGTATCGCCCTGCCCCTGCTGCTGGCGGCCCTGGTGCCGGCCCTGCAGGGCTGCTTCCCCGTGGTTGCCGGCGGCGTCACCGCCGGCGTGCTGATGGCCACCGACCGCCGCTCTTCCGGCACCTATGTGGAAGACGAGGGCATCGAGGTGAAGGCCGCCAGCCGTCTCTCCGAGCAGTTGAAGGACAAGCTCCACGTCAATGTCACCAGCTACAACCGCAAGGTGCTGCTGACGGGCGAAGCGGTCAGCGAGGAGGCCAAGGCCCAGGCCGAGCAGATCGTCGCCGCCGTGCCCAATGTGGCCGGCGTCACCAACGACCTGCAGGTGGCGGGCATTAGTTCCCTTTCCGCCCGCAGCAACGATGCCTACATCACCTCCAAGGTGAAGGCCCGCTTCATCGACGCCCAGCGCTTCTCCGCCAACCACGTCAAGGTGGTGACCGAAGCCAGCGTGGTGTACCTGCTGGGCATGGTCACCGAGCGCGAGGCCAAGGCCGCCATCGAGGTGGCGCGCACCACCGCCGGCGTGCGCAAGGTGGTGAATGTGCTGGAGATCATCAGCGATGCCCAGGCCAAGGATCTGGACCTGCGCCAGCAGCAGGATCCCAAGCAGAGCACCTCACCCCGCGCCGGCGGCTGAGCCATGTCCTACATCCTGGCCCTGTTCCTGCCCTTCCTGGCGGTCATGCTGAAGGGCCGCGTCATGGTGGGCATCGTCCTCCTGGTGTTGCAGGTGACCCTGATCGGCTGGCTGCCGGCCACCATCGTCGCCTTCTTCATCATCCACCAGGAGAACACGAAGCAGGCCATCCGCGACGCCATGGGGCGGCCGGACTAGCGCCTGGCGGAGCATCACCATTGAAAAAAGGGGCCATCGGCCCCTTTTTTGTTTGCTGCTGTTTTCTGCTATTTCCCGGCGGGCTAGTCTCAGTGCCGGGCGAAGACCCGGGTCTGGCCGTCGTTGCTCACCAGCAGGGTGTCGTAGGGCTGGGGTCGGGCCGTCTCCATGCCCGGGGCGCCCTGGGGCATGCCCGGCACCGCCAGGCCCACGGCCTTGGGTTTTTCCTTGAGCAGGCGCTGGACGTCGGCGGCGGGCACATGGCCCTCGATGACGTAGTTGCCGATGCGGGCGGTGTGGCAGGAACCCAGGCTGTCCGGCATGCCCAGCTGCTTGCGGGCGGCGGGCACGTCGTCCACGTTGTGGCTGCGCACGGTGAACCCGGCGGCCTGCATGTGTTCCACCCACTGGCCGCAACAGCCGCAGTAGGGGCTCTTGTAAACATCCACCGCGGGCAGGGGCTGGGCGGCGTGGGCCAGTTGGGCGCCCAGGGCCAGCAGGGCGGCGGCGAGGAGGGGAGTCTTGGTCATGGCTTTCCTTCGGCAGGTCGGTGGCACATTGTCGCCGGACTAAGTTCGCCCGGCTTTGTCCTGGATCAGGTTCGGGGAATTGGGCGCCCCGGGCGCGAACCCGGGGCTGCTCCGGCTTCTCACATGGCGAGCAGGGCGTCGGCCGGCACCCCGACCCGCACGTTGCCCCAGTGGCGGCCGCCGACGTAGATGGGCATGGCGATGTCGCACAGCACTTCGCCGGTATCCCGCTGGTAGGTCTGCAGCAGCATGGGTTCCGTGTTGGCGGCGGAGCGCAGTTCCGAGGGGCGCTCGAACTTGCGGCAGACCCGGTTGCCCACCAGGTCGGTCTCGTAATCGCCGGTGAGGGGCTTGGAGTACTTCAGGTTATGGGCCGAGAGGTAGCTGTCGCTGGTCATGCCCACGGCGAAGGCGCAGCCCGGAATGTCCTTGAGACAGCTTTCCAGCAGGCCCTGGCAGGTCTGGGCATAGGTGTCGCCCCAGCTGACCTTGTATTTCTGCGGGTTGGTGTCGGGAATGGGCTGGTAGCTGCGGTCGAAGATGTTGATGCCCCGCTTGGCCATGGCTTCCAGTTCGGCCTGCAGGTCGTCGCGGAAGCGGCGGGTGCGGTCCACCGCCTGATCGAAGGCGCCGGCGCCGATCTTGAAGCGGGACACCAGCTCCTGCACCGCTTCGGTGGCCTGGGCCAGCTCCAGGGTACGTTGCTCCGATTCCTCCATGTGCTGGGCGACGCTGCCGGAGAGGCGGTGGATGCCGTCCACGTTCTCATGCACCTGCTCGTTGGTGGCGGACAGTTCCTCCATGGCGGCGGCGATCTGCAGCAGCTTTTCGCTGGTGCCTTCGAAATCCCCCACCATGCGCTGGAACTGCTCGGCGGAGCGGCTCACCACCTCCCGGGTCTGCAGCACGTCGGCGTTGATCTCGTCGTTTTCGCTGCGGGTGTTTTCCACCAGGGTGATGACACCGTTGATGTTGCCGGCGATTTCGGCGGTGGCCTTGTTCACCCGCTCCGCCAGCTTGCGCACCTCGTCGGCCACCACGGCGAAGCCGCGGCCCGCCTCGCCGGCACGGGCCGCCTCGATGGCGGCGTTCAAGGCCAGCAGGTTGGTCTGGTCGGCCACGTCCCGGATCAGGGCGGCGATCTGCTTGACGCTCTCGGAGCGGTGGGAAAGGTCGTCCACCGTCTGGTTGAAACGGGTCACCTTGTCGCTGACGGCGTTGATCTTGCCGGCGATGTCCTGCATCTCGCCCAGGGATTGCCGGGCGATGTCCAGATTGCCGTGGGTCGAGTCGGAAATGGCGTGGGTGCTGCCGGAAACGTCCTGGATGGCCCGTGTGCTTTCGCTGCTGGCGGTGAACACGGTCTCCGTCAGGCGTACCTGTTCCCGGGCGCTCTTCACCGTGTCCTCGACCCGGGCCTTCACCAGCACGGCCTCCCGGGCGATGCTGACGGACATCTTGCGCACTTCGCCGATGATCTGCCGCATCTTTTCGGCAAAGCGGTTGTAACCGGCGGAAAGCTCCCGCAATTCGTCCTGGGTGATGAGGGGCAGGTCCCGGGAGAAATCCCCTTCGCCCCGGGCGATCTCGTTGAAGATGCCGGTGATGACCTTCACCGGCCGCACGATGAGGTGGCGCAGGTAGAGGATCTGGCCGATGTTCATGGCCAGGGCCAGCAGGGTCAGCCCACCCATGATGTAGAGGCCGCTGTCCAGGCTGGCGCCGATGCGGGCGAGCAGTTCGGGGCTGGCATTGCCGCTATGCAGCAATTGCTGGATGGTATTTTGTTGGTAGAAATAGACGCCCAGATAACCCAGGTCTACGCAGAAAAGCAGCAGAAAACTGGACAGTTTCTTCGAAAGCGAATTGAAGAAGGTTTTTTCTATATTTTCGTACAACTGCCAGAACGCACTCTTTTGCTGCGGTGCATTATTCATTCCGGGTCTCCTGTGCCAACTATTTCACGTTTTTCGCGGTGGGACCAATGGTAATACGCAAATCCGGTTGCCGAAACTAGGGGGGTTACCGGGTAATGCGATGCATTTTCAAAGCGACTGCAATGCATGCCTTTTTCATGGCCAGAAGTCATTGTTTTCAGGCATCTATCCCCTCCGTGTCGTTGACTTGTGTCAAGACGCTACCGTATGGAGCCTGTTAACATCCCCCGCTTTATCAACACCTGAAACAAAGCAGGGGGAGACAACATGGCCGCTATCGCGCCCGTGCCGGCCCAGAGCCGGTTGCTCATGTCCGGCAACGAAGCTGTTGCCCGCGCCGTCTGGGAGGCCGGCGTCAAGGTTGCCGCGGCCTATCCGGGCACGCCGGCGACGGAAATGCTGGAAGTCATTTCGACCTATCCGGACCTCTACGCAGAGTGGTCGGTGAATGAAAAAGTTTCCCTGGAAGTGGCGGTGGGCGCGGCCTACGCCGGTTCCCGCTCCTTCTGCTGCATGAAGCACGTGGGCATGAACGTGGCCTCCGACGCCCTCATGACCCTGACCCTGACCGGCGTCGCCGGCGGCCTGGTGATTGCCGTGGCCGACGACGTGGGCCTCTCCTCCTCCCAGAACGAGCAGGATTCCCGCTACTGGGGCCGCTTCGCCCACCTGCCGGTGCTGGAGCCTGCCGACTCCCAGGAAGCCTACGAGATGACCAAGCTCGGCTACGAGCTGTCCGAGCGCTTCCAGGTGCCGGTGATCCTGCGCCTCACCACCCGCATCTGCCACGTCAAGGCCCTGGTCACCGTGGGCGAACGTCAGGAGCATGTGGGCGCCGGTTTCAAGAAGGAGCCGGCCCGCTGGGTGATGACCCCCTCCGGCGCCGCCCGCCGCCTGCCCCTGATGTTCGAGCGGGAAGCCGCTCTCAAGGCCGAGGCCGAGGTTTCTCCCTTGAACGTGATCGAGGCCGGCAGCGACCGCCGCCTCGGCTTCATCACCTCCGGCCCCGCCTACATGCACGTCAAGGAAGCCTTCCCCGAGGCACCGGTGCTCAAGCTCGGCTTCTCCTCCCCGGCACCCATCGACAAGTGCCGCGAACTGGCGGCCCTGTGCGACGAAGTGGTGGTGGTGGAAGAGGTGGAGCCCCTGCTGGAAACCGAGCTGAAGGCCCAGGGCATCGCCCTGCGCGGCAAGGACATCCTGCCCCGCATCGGCGAGCTGGCGCCGCCCGTGCTCAAGGCCGCCATCGCCAAGCTGCGCGGCGAACCGGTGCCAGCCGTCACCGCGGTGGCGCCGATGCAGGTGTTCCCGCGGCCGCCCACCATGTGCGTGGCCTGCCCCCACCTGGGCGTCTATTACACCCTGTCCCAGGTGCGCAACATCACCATCGCCGGCGACATCGGCTGCTATACCCTGGGGGCCGGCCACCCCTGGAATGCCCTGGATACCTGCATTTCCATGGGGGCATCCATGGGAGTGGCGCTGGGCCTGGACAAGGGCCGGGGCGAGTCGGACAAGGACAAACGAATCCTGGCAGTGATCGGCGATTCCACCTTCCTGCACATGGGCATGCAGGGCCTGCTGGACATCGTCTACAACCAGGGCAACGTCACCGTGCTGCTGCTGGACAACCGGGCCGTGGGCATGACCGGCGGCCAGAACAACCCGGGCAACGGCCTGGACATCCACGGCAACGAAGCGCCGCGGGTGGATTTCGTCAAGCTGGTGCAGGCCCTGGGCGTCAAGCCGGAGCGGGTGCACAAGGTGAACCCCTACGAGCTGCCGGTGCTGTTCAAGGCCATCCGCGAGGAGGTCAAGGTGGCCGAGCCTTCCGTCATCATCACCGACCAGCCCTGCGTGCTGACCGAGGCCTACCACAAGCTCAAGCCCTTCACGGTGATGGACGACAAGTGCACCGGCTGCGGCAACTGCGTCGAAGTGGGCTGCCCGGCGATCCACGTCACCCGGCGGGAAAAGGCCATCAAGCCCAACGGCCGGGAAGTGGACCTCAACTTCGTGCGCATCGAGACCGCTGCCTGTACCGGCTGCGGCCTCTGCGTCCAGCCCTGCGCCCCCGATGCCATCGTCCATGCGGAGACGGTGGTGCCCATCAACATCCTCAAGAAGCACTGAGAGCGCGCCATGAGCATTGCAACGACCAATATTCTTGTTGTCGGCATCGGCGGCCAGGGGGTCATGACGGCCACAGAAATCCTGGCCGAGGCAGCCATCGCCCTGGGCCACGACGTGAAGAAGACCGAAGTGGCCGGCATGGCCCAGCGCGGCGGCGTGGTCTCGTCCCATCTGCGTTTCGGCCCCAAGGTGCTGTCGCCCCAGATCACCCCGGGCACCGCCCATGTGCTGCTGGGCTTCGAGGCGGCCGAGGCCATGCGCTGGCGCCACATGCTGGTGCCCGATGGCATCGCCCTGATGAACACCGCCCAGCTGACCCCGCCGGTGGTGGACTTGGGGCTCTACGACTACCCTGCGGATCCCGTCGGTTCCATGAAGGATTCCGGCTGCCGCGTGGTGGCCTTCGACGCCATGGCCATCGCCAAGGATCTGGGGGACATCCGTCTCGGCAACACGGTCATGCTGGGGGCGGTGGCCGACCATCTGCCCTTCTCCGCCGACATCCTGCTTAACTGCATCCTGCAGCGCTTCGCCCGCAAGGGCGAGAAGGTGGTGGAGCAGAACCGCAAGGCCTTTGCCGCCGGTCGGGCGGCGGTGGCCGCCACCGCCGAAGTGGCTCTGGCCTAAGCCTCGGGCAGGCCGCGATCCGGGGGAGGGTCCATTCTCCCCGGGGTTCTGATAAAATTGCGGCAATTCAAAGGGAAAGGCATTCGCCTTTCCCCTTTTCTTTTTTGTTGGCAGAGAAATCCATGACGGCACAAATTCTCGACGGCAACGCGCTGGCCCAGGAGCTGCGCGAAAGCTTCCAGTCCCGCGTCGCAGTCCTGACGGCCAAGGGCCACCGCCCCGGCCTGGTGGTCATTCTGGTGGGTGAAGACCCCGCTTCCCAGGTGTACGTGCGCAACAAGGTCAATGCCTGCGAGAAGGTGGGCCTGTA
Organism: Azospira oryzae; assembly: GCF_004217225.1. GTDB lineage: Bacteria > Pseudomonadota > Gammaproteobacteria > Burkholderiales > Rhodocyclaceae > Azospira > Azospira oryzae. The sequence continues at coordinate 1,786,572 of NZ_SHKM01000001.1, read as the reverse complement.
TTCCGAGAAGATCACCTACGACAAGGATGTGAATCCCCAGGTGGTGCTGGACAAGATCGCCGAACTGAACGCCGATCCCAAGGTGCACGGCATCCTGGTGCAACTGCCCCTGCCCAAGCATTTCGACGAAGAAGCCGTGCTCGAGGCCATTTCCGCCGAGAAGGACGTGGACGGCTTCCACGCCGAGAACGTGGGCGCCCTGGCCCAGGGCAATCCCCGCTTCATCCCCTGCACTCCCTACGGCGTCATGAAGATGTTCGAAAAGGGCGGCGTGGACCTGACCGGCAAGGAAGCCGTGGTGGTGGGCCGCTCCAACATCGTCGGCAAGCCCATGGGCCTGCTGCTGACCAATGCGGGCGCCACCGTCACCATCTGCCATTCCAAGACCAAGGATTTGCTGTTCCACACCTCCCGCGCCGACATCGTGGTGGCCGCCGTGGGCCGTCCGCGCATGATCACCGGCGACATGATCAAGCCCGGCGCCGTGGTCATCGACGTGGGCATCAACCGTCTGCCCGACGGCAAGCTGTGCGGCGACGTGGATTTCGATTCCTGCAAGGAAGTGGCTTCCCTCATCACTCCGGTGCCCGGCGGCGTCGGCCCCATGACCATCACCATGCTCCTGGCCAATACCATCGAGGCCGCCGAGCGAAAGGCAGCGCAATGAACCAGCCCAAGCACCCCGTGATCGGCATCGTCATGGGTTCCGATTCCGACTGGCCCGTGATGCAGGCGGCCGCCGTCATGCTCAAGGAATTCGGCGTGCCCTTCGAGGCCCGCGTCGTTTCCGCCCACCGCACGCCGGACCTGCTCTTCGACTACGCCGCCGTGGCTGCCGAGCGGGGCCTCAAGGCCATCATCGCCGGTGCCGGCGGTGCCGCCCATCTGCCGGGCATGCTGGCCTCCAAGACCATCGTGCCGGTGCTGGGCGTGCCCGTGCCCTCCAAGCACCTTTCCGGCCAGGACTCCCTCTATTCCATCGTGCAGATGCCCAAGGGCATTCCCGTCGCCACCTTCGCCATCGGCGAAGCCGGTGCCGCCAACGCCGCCCTCTTCGCCGTGGCCCAGCTGGCCACCCATGATGCGGAGCTGGCCGAGAAGCTGGCCAATTTCCGTCAGGCCCAGAGCGAGAAGGTTCTGGCCATGAAGCTGCCGGAAGTGTGAGCGGAGACCGGGAAACCATGGCCATGATTCTGCCTCCCGCCACCCTGGGCATGCTCGGCGGCGGCCAACTCGGCCGCTTCTTCGTTTCTGCCGCCCACGAAATGGGCTACAAGGTCTGGGTCCTGGACCCGGACCCCCACAGTCCCGCCGGTCAGGTCGCCGAGCGCCATCTGGCGGCCGCCTACGACGACTATGCCGCCCTGGACGAACTGGCCCAGGGCTGTGCCGCCATCACCACCGAATTCGAGAACGTTCCTGCCGACACCCTGGACTACCTGGCCAAGTTCCTGCCGGTGCGTCCCGCTGCGGCGGCTGTTTCCGTCTGCCAGAACCGCATCGTCGAGAAGACCTTCCTCCAGGATAACGGCCTGCCCCACGGCCCCTTCGCCGCCATCCGCAGCGAGGCCGACCTGGAGGCGGCCAGTGCCGGCCTGTTCCCGGGCATCCTCAAGGTGGCCCGCTTCGGCTACGACGGCAAGGGCCAGGCCGTGGTGAACAGCCGGGAGGAGGCCCTGGCCGCCTTCCGCGGCTTCAAGGGCGAGGCTTGCGTGCTGGAGCAGAAGCTGCCCCTGGATTACGAAGTCTCCGTGGTCCTGGCCCGGGATGAAAACGGCAAGGTGGCCTGCTTCCCCGTGGGCGAGAACCAGCACCGCAAGGGCATCCTGGATGTCTCCATCGTCCCCGCCCGGGCCTCCGCCTGCACCGCCGACAGCGCCCAGGAAATCGCCGAGCGCATCGCCGAGAAGCTGGGCTACATCGGCACTCTGGGGGTGGAGTTCTTCATCTCCCGCGGCCGGCTGGTGGTCAATGAAATGGCGCCCCGGCCCCACAACAGTGGCCACTACACCCTGGATGCCTGCGTCACCGACCAGTTCGAGCAGCAGGTGCGGGCTCTCTGCGGCCAGCCCCTGGGTGAAGCCCGGGCCCACAGCGCCGCCGTCATGGTGAATATCCTGGGCGACATCTGGTACGAAGAGAAGGATGGGGTCGAGCATTACCGGGAGCCGGACTGGTCCAAGCTCTATGCGGTACCCAATCTGAAGCTGCATCTCTACGGCAAGCACCACGCCCGCCCGGGCCGCAAGATGGGCCACTTCACCGTCATCGGCGAAGACTCGGTGCAGGTGCAGCAGGCCGCGATGGCGGCCCGCGCCGCCATCGGCATTCGGGACGAGTAAAAGGGGCGCCGGAATCCTGATGCAAGCCGCCGCCATTTCCGCCTGTCCGCCCAGCCCGGCCGATATCGACCGGGCGGTGCAACTGCTCCAGGCCGGCGAGCTGGTGGGCATTCCCACCGAGACGGTGTACGGTCTGGGGGCGGATGCCTCCAATGCGGAGGCGGTGGCCAAGATCTTCGCCGCCAAGGGGCGTCCGGCGGATCATCCCCTCATCGTCCATCTGCCCGGACACGACTGGATCGAACGCTGGGCCGCAGATATTCCCGATGCCGTCTGGGAGCTGGCCGAGACCTTCTGGCCCGGTCCTCTGACCCTGATTCTCAAGAAGCAGCCCTGGGTGCCCGATGCCGTGACCGGCGGCCAGGACACGGTGGGGCTGCGGGTGCCCGGCCATCCGGTGGCCCTGGCACTGCTGCGGGCCTTTGCCCAGGCCGGCGGCAGCGGTGGTGTGGCAGCTCCTTCGGCCAACCGTTTCGGCCGTATCAGCCCCACCGCCGCCCAGCATGTGGCCGACGAACTGGGCGAGCGGGTGCCCTTCATCCTGGACGGCGGAGCCTGCCCGGTGGGGATCGAATCCACCATCATCGATTTTTCTTCCGGTGTCCCCCGGCTGCTGCGCCCTGGCCACATCACCCCGGAGCAGATCGAGACCGTCATCGGTGTCCGGCCGGAAAAGCCCCTGGGCGCCGTGCCCCGAGCCTCCGGCACCCTGGAAGCCCATTACGCCCCCCGCACCCGGCTCAAAGTGGTGGCCCGGGAGCGTCTTCTCGATTTTCTCAACGTGGTGCGCCACCGCGGCGGCTTCTGCGGCGTCATCTGCCACAGTCAGCCGCCCCATGCGGGCATGCCCCATGTGTGGAAGATGCTGCCGGCCGATCCGGCGGGCTATGCCCACGGCTTCTATGGGGCCCTGCGGGAGCTGGATGGCGCCGGTGCCGACACCATCGTGGTCGAGGCGTTGCCGGAAGGCCCGGCCTGGGCGGCGGTTGCCGACCGTCTACGGCGGGCCGCCTTCGGTTCGGGCGAGTGATTCCTGGGGGCCGGCACTTGTTGGCCCCTTTTGCTTTTTCTGCCACCATGAAAAAAAGGCGTCGGAGCGCCGATGGTGGTTCAACGGTTCGTGTTGCGGCCCCCGCAGAGGGGCTTCTAGTCAGGGGGTCGAATGTTTAATTTCGAACGGATCAAGGTGCGTACGCGCCTGATGATTTTCTTCGCCGGAGTGGTGCTTGGCCTGCTCGCGGTCGGGATATTTTCCCTTTACGTCCTGCGGGACAACCTGATGGAAGACCGCCGCCTCAAGACCCGCAATGTGGTGGAGTCGGTGCTGGGGGTGGTGGACTATTTCTACAAGCAGCAGCAGGCCGGCAAGCTGAGTGAAGAAGAGGCCAAGCGCCAGGCCATGGATTCCCTGCGCAACGTCCGCTACGACGGCAAGGAATACTTCTGGGTTCAGGACCGCAACCTGGTCATGCTCATGCATCCCATCAAGCCGGATATGGAAGGCAAGTCCCAGGCCGCCCTGAAGGACCCTAACGGCAAGCTGTTCTTCCAGGAAATGGAAAACGTGGTCAAGGCCAGCGGCAAGGGCTTTGTGGACTACCTGTGGCCGAAACCGGGTTTCGACCAGCCGGCGCCGAAAATTTCCTACGTGGCCGAATTCCCGGCCTGGGGCTGGGTGGTTGGGTCGGGCATCTACGTCGATGACGTCAATGCCGTATTCCGCCAGCAGGCCCTGATGTTCAGCATCATGGTGGTCATTACCCTGGCCATCCTTTCCGTCATCTCCTGGCTGATCAACAGCAGCATCCTGCGCCAACTGGGAGGTGAGCCGGCCTACGCGGTGGAAGTGGTGCGCCACATCGCCGAAGGCGATCTGGTACGGCCGGTGGAGTACAGTTCCCCCGACAGTCTTCTGGCTGCCATGCAGACCATGCAACAGAAGCTGGCCAACATTTTCGGCGACATCAACGGCATGGCTTCCCGCCTCTCTTCCGGCGCCGAGCATGTGTCGGTGGCGGCCCGGGAAACCAGCGTGGCGGCCCATAACCAGGCCCAGTCCACCTCGGCCTCGGCCGCCTCCATCGAGCAGATGACGGTGAGCATCAGCGAAGTTTCCGAAATCGCCACCCAGACCGAAGCGAACTCCTCCCAGACCGCTGCCCTGGCGGAGGAGGGGGCCGGTCTGGTGAAGAACGCGGCCCAGGAAATCGAGCTCATTTCCCGCACCGTGGCCACTTCGTCGGAGCAGATCCAGTTGCTGCAGCAGCGCTCCCAGGAGATCGGCGGCATCGCCAATGTGATCAAGGAGATTGCCGACCAGACCAACCTGCTGGCGCTGAACGCCGCCATCGAGGCAGCCCGGGCCGGCGAACAGGGCCGGGGTTTCGCCGTCGTCGCCGATGAGGTGCGCAAGCTGGCAGAGCGGACCGCCAAGGCCACCACGGAAATCGCCCAGATGATCGACTCCATCCAGGAGGAGACCCAGACCGCCGTGCAGGCCATGGCGACGGCTGCGCCCCAGGTGGACAAGGGGCTGGAACTGGCGACCCAGGCCACCGCCATGCTCGACGAAATCCATCGCCAGGCCCTGGATTCCCTCGGCAAGGTGCGGGATGTGGCCCTGGCCACCACCGAGCAGGCTACCACCGCCACCGACATTGCCAAACATGTGGAGCACATTGCCTCCATGGCCGAGGAAACCAACGCCACCATGCAGAACAATGCCGCCGAGGCCGAGCAACTCGAAGGTTTGGCCGACCAGTTGCGCCAGACCGTCAGCTATTTCCGGGTGTCGTGAAGACGTTGTCTTTTTGACAGCTAAGACCTTGTTGCTATAATTCTTTCCTCTTCGTGGGGGGGTAGCTCAGTTGGGAGAGCGTCGCGTTCGCAATGCGAAGGTCGGGAGTTCGATCCTCCTCCTCTCCACCACCATTTCAAGGCAGCCCTTTCGGGGGCAGGCCTGCAATCTTTCCTCTCAAGGGTTGGACGTTCCGGCTGCCGAGTCTGGCAAGGTGGTCCGGAAGCGGCAGAGGAGGGCAAGACCCAGCTCGACGGGGGTACATGTCGGTGCGCGGTGTTTCCTAGACCAAGAGGATGCAGTCATTTCATGAAGAATCCCACCATTACAGCGGTCATCCTTTGTGGTGGATCCGGGACCCGGCTCTGGCCTCTGTCCCGCAAGAGTTTTCCCAAACAGTTTGTGCCCCTCCTGGGTGACAAAAGCCTGCTGCAGCTGACTTTTGAACGTACCAGCGGACTGGGAGAGCGGGTCTTGGCCGTGGCGGCGGAAGATCATCGCTTCATGGTGACGGACGACATGCTGGCAGCCCGTGTGGCGGGCGCCGTCATTCTGGAGCCGGCTGCGCGTAATACAGCTGCTGCCATGGCCTTGGCGGCCTTGCAGGCGATCCAGGATGGCCTCGATCTGCTGCTCTTCTGCCCCGCAGATCATCATGTCCCTGATGTGGAAGGCTTCCTCCGGACCATCCGTCAGGGTGTGCCGGCAGCCCAGGCCGGTGCGCTGGTGACCTTCGGGGTTGTTCCTTCTTTTCCCAGTACCGCTTACGGCTACATCCAGCGCGGCGATTCTCGTGCCGATGGCAGTTTCCATGCCGGGCGTTTCATCGAAAAGCCAGACCTGGCCAGGGCCCAGGAGTTACTGCTGGCCGGGGATAACCTGTGGAATGCCGGTATTTTCCTCTGTCGGGCAGTCATTTTGCTGGAAGCGCTTGAGGCTCATGCTCCGGATATCCTGCTGACGTGCCGTCAGGCCATGGCTGATGCGCAGGTCGAGGTGTCTCCCAGCGGTCATGCCTTTGTTCGGCCTGAAGCCCGGAGTTTTGGCACCTGCCGCTCCCAGAGCATCGACTACGCTGTCATGGAACAGCATGACAATGTGGCGGTAGTCCCTTTCGAGGGGCAGTGGAGCGATGTAGGCAGCTGGAATGCAGTTGCCGATCTTCAGGTTCCGGATGGGGACGGAAATCGGGTGGCAGGCCAGGGTATGGTTCACCACTCCAGCAATACCTTCATTCATGCTCCTCATCGTCCGGTGGTGGCATTGGGGACCGATAATCTGCTGATTATCGATACGCCTGATGCGGTGCTGGTGGCCCACCGGGACAAGGCCGAGCAGGTCAAGGACGTGGTGACCCGCCTTGAGCAGGCCCAATGCACCCAGGCGGTTACCCATCGCAAGGTGGCTCGTCCCTGGGGCTGGTATGACAGCATAGACCGGGGCGAGCGTTTCCAGGTCAAGCGTATCGGTGTCAAGCCGGGCGCCAGCCTCAGCCTGCAAAAGCATCACCACCGGGCCGAACATTGGGTGGTGGTCAAGGGTACGGCGGAAGTCACCTGTGGCGAAAACACCTTCCTCCTCAGCGAAAATCAGTCCACCTATATCCCCATCGGCGAAGTGCATCGCCTTCGGAATCCGGGCGTGGTTGAACTCGAGATTGTGGAAATCCAGTCCGGCAGTTATCTGGGCGAGGATGACATCGTGCGCCTGCACGACACCTACGGTAGAGCCCCCCAGCAACAATGAGTCCCATGCCCAAAATTTATGTAGCAGGCCATCGCGGGATGGTCGGTTCCGCCATCGTCCGGACCTTACTCGGGCAAGGTGTTCGTTCCCAGGACATCATTACCCGCACTCATGCGGAACTGGACCTGACAAACCAGGCGGAGGTACGTGCCTTCTTTGCGGCCGAGCGTCCGGAGCAGGTCTATCTGGCAGCCGCCAGGGTCGGTGGTATTCATGCCAACAACACCTACCCGGCCGAGTTTATCTACGACAACCTGATGATCGAGGCCAATGTTGTCGATGCGGCTTTTCGTGCAGGTGTCCGGAAGCTGTTGTTCCTCGGCTCCAGCTGCATATATCCCAAGCTGGCACCCCAGCCGATCGCGGAAGGGGCGTTGCTGACAGGAACCTTGGAGCCGACCAACGAACCCTATGCGGTGGCCAAGATTGCCGGGATCAAACTGTGCGAAAGCTACAACCGGCAATATGGTGTGGACTATCGTAGTGTCATGCCAACCAATCTGTATGGTCCCGGCGACAATTACCATCCCGAAAATTCCCATGTGATCCCGGCCCTGATCCGGCGTTTCCATGAGGCGAAAAGCGCCAATGTGCCTGTGGTGACGGTATGGGGCAGCGGCACGCCGATGCGGGAATTCCTCTATGTGGACGACATGGCGGCTGCCAGCGTGCATGTTATGAATCTGGACAAGTCCCGCTATGACCAGCATACCCAGCCCATGCTGAGCCATATCAATGTCGGCTGCGGTTATGACATTACAATCCGCGAGTTGGCGGAGACCGTTGCCCGGGTAACCGGTTTTTCGGGAAAGATCGAGTTTGATGCCTCCAAGCCGGATGGCACGCCGCGCAAGCTGATGGACAGTTCCCGGCTCAACGCTCTCGGCTGGCAGGCCAAAGTATCCCTGGAAGAGGGGTTGTCTGCTGCCTACAGGGATTTCGTAGAAATTCAATTACCCCGCTCATAGAGGGAATAAACCGTATGTCTAAACCCAAAGTCGCCCTCATCACGGGCGTTACCGGCCAGGATGGCGCCTATCTTGCTGAACTATTGCTGAGCAAGGGCTACATCGTCCACGGACTGAAACGCCGCACTTCCCTGTTCAATACGGACCGTATCGATCACCTTTACCAGGATCGGCACGAAGAGAGCGTTCGCTTTTTCCTGCACCACGGCGACATGACGGACAGTTCCAGCCTGATCCGCATCATTCAGCAAACCCAGCCCGATGAAATATACAACCTGGCGGCCCAGAGCCATGTCGCCGTCAGCTTCGAGGAGCCGGAATACACCGCCAATTCCGATGCACTTGGGGTGCTGCGGATTCTTGAGGCTATCCGTATTCTAGGGTTGGAGAAGAAGACCCGCTTCTATCAGGCGAGCACGTCTGAACTTTATGGTCTGGTCCAGGAAATTCCTCAGAAGGAAACCACGCCCTTCTATCCCCGCAGTCCTTACGCGGTGGCCAAGCTTTACGGTTACTGGATTGTCGTCAATTATCGTGAAGCCTACGGTATCTATGCCTGTAACGGCATCCTGTTCAACCATGAAAGCCCGATTCGCGGCGAAACCTTTGTGACCCGCAAGATCACCCGGGCCCTCGCTCGTATCAAGCTGGGGCTGCAGGACTGCCTGTTCCTCGGCAACATGGATGCCAAACGGGACTGGGGTCACGCCAAGGATTATGTGGAAATGCAGTGGCTGATGCTGCAACAGGAAAAGCCCGAAGATTTCGTCATCGCCACCGGTGTGCAGTACAGCGTGCGGGACTTCGTCAATGCGGCCGCCCAGGAACTGGGTATGCAGATCCGCTGGGAGGGCAGCGGGGTGGATGAAAAGGGTTACGACGCCCACGGCAAGTGCATTGTCGCCGTCGATCCTGCCTATTTTCGTCCGACGGAAGTCGAAACCCTGTTGGGTGATCCCAGCAAGGCCAAGGAAAAACTTGGCTGGACCCCCAGGACCAGTTTCGCCGAACTGGTGGCCGAGATGGTGCGCGAAGACCTGAAGAGTGCCGAGCGCGACGAACTGGTCAAGAAGCATGGCTTCAAAGCCATGGACTATCACGAGTGATGTTGACCGTGTTGCAGCCATAATGGCTGGAACGCCCGCTTCGTTGCAGAGCTATTGCGCAGCACTGTTGTTGTCGGAGCGTGATCGCCCATTGGATGGGTGTTGGAAGCGAAGCCCTTCGCTGGTCGCGTCTCATGTTGTCGACGTCGAAGCTCAATGTCGTTCAGCGACAGGTCAAACGACAGTGTCTGCTCAAAGAATTGTTAAAGGAATGTTGTATGCGTGGCTATAGTATTCGGAAGCGGGTTCTGGTGACTGGAGGAGCAGGGTTCCTGGGGTCACACCTGGTTGAGCGCCTGATTGCCCGTGGCGATGAAGTTGTCTGTCTGGACAACCTATTCACGGGAATCAAGCAGAACATCGAGCATTTGCTCGGCCATCCTCGCTTTGAATTCATCCGCCACGACGTAACCAATCCCATCAGCCTGGAGGTTGATGAAATCTACAACCTGGCATGCCCTGCCAGCCCGGTGCACTACCAGCATGATCCGGTACAAACGATCAAGACCTCGGTGCATGGCGCAATCAATGTGCTGGAGCTGGCCCGCCGCCTCAATGTGCGTGTATTTCAGGCTAGCACAAGTGAAGTGTACGGGGACCCGGTGGTGCATCCCCAGTCAGAAGAGTATTGGGGGAATGTCAATCCCATTGGCCCCCGCAGCTGTTACGACGAGGGGAAGCGTTGCGCCGAAACCCTGTTCTTCGATTACCACCGCCAGTACGGTATCGATATCCGGATTGCCCGGATTTTCAATACCTATGGCCCGCGCATGCATCCTAACGATGGTCGGGTAATCAGCAATTTCATCGTACAGGCATTGCGTGGGGAAGACATCACGATTTACGGGGACGGCTCCCAGACCCGCAGCTTCTGTTTTGTAGACGATATGGTAGAGGGCTTCCTGCGGTACATGGATGTACCGGGAAGGGTTTGTCCGGGGCCTGTGAATATTGGCAATCCCCGAGAGTTCACGATTCGTCAGTTGGCAGAGATGGTGATCGAAATGACCGGTGCCAAATCACGCTTGATCAATTGCCCTCTACCGAAGGACGATCCGAAGCAGCGTCAGCCAAATATCAGCCGGGCGCGTGAACTGCTGGATTGGGCGCCCAAAACTGAAGTCGAAGTGGGGTTGCGCAAGACGATCGATTATTTCGACAAGTTTCTCTCGACTGAAGATGCAGGCTGATATTACTCAACGCGGAGGTTCAATGCCTGAACCGTCCCGTTGCAGTCTCAGATTCCGTTAGCCTATGGCCGCAGCCAATTCCCTCTTTCCCCTGTTGTCCCGTCTGTGGGCCCATATCGGCCAGGGCCAGCGGCGGCAGCTGTTCCTTCTCATCCTGCTGATGATGGTTGTTGCCCTGGCCGAGATGGTCAGTATCGGCGCGATTTTCCCGTTCCTGGCGGTACTGACAGGGCCTGAAAGGGTCTTCAATCATCCTCTCGGCCAGTATTTCGCCTTCCTGTTCGGATTGGTGGAGCCCCGGCAGTTGCTGTTGCCCATTACGCTCCTGTTCGCTGTGGCGATTGTGCTGGCTGGCTGTATGCGGCTGTTGCTGGTTTGGGTGCAGACCAACATTTCCTATGCTATCGGTTCAGATTTGGCCCTGGATGTCTACCGGCGGACCCTGTACCAGCCTTACGCCGTTCATACCAGCCGCAACAGCAGCGAAATCATCAACGGCGTCTATAGCAAGGCGAGCGGAATCAGCAGCTATGTGATCCTGCCCCTGGTCACCATCGTCAGTACCGCCACGCTGGTTGCCGCGATACTGGTCACCCTGATCGGAGTGGACCCGTTTACCTCTTTGCTGGCACTGGCAGGATTCGGCGTCATCTACGGTGGCGTGATCAAGCTGACCCATCGCCGGTTGTTCCGTAACAGCCGCCTGGTGGCGGACGAGGCAGGAAGGGTGATCAAGTCGCTGCAGGAGGGGCTTGGGGGGATTCGCGATGTCCTGATCGACAGGACCCAGGATGTGTACTGCGGCGCCTTCAGGAAAGCGGATTTGTCCATGCGCGCGGCCCAGATCAACAGCACCTTCATTGCCCAGAGCCCCCGTTTTGCCATGGAGGCATTGGGGATGCTGCTGATTGCAACCCTGGCGTACAACCTGGCGCAGGGCGATGGAGGGATTGTCTCGGCCATGCCGGTCCTGGGTGCCCTGGCGCTTGGAGCGCAACGTCTGTTGCCGCTGCTGCAGCAGTGTTTCCAGGCCTGGTCGTCCATTCGAAGCAATCAGGCATCCCTGGCGGACACGCTGGATCTGCTTGAGCAGCCCATGCCCGAACATGCGCGGCAAGGTGATGTGCCCCCCCTGGTATTCGAGCGGAACATCAGGCTTGATGACGTGTACTTCCGCTATTCCCCCGAATCGGACTGGGTACTCCGGGGAGTGTCGCTCGAAATACCCAAGGGCAGCAGGGTCGGGGTGATGGGGGAAACCGGCTGCGGCAAGAGCACCATGCTGGACATCGTGATGGGACTGTTGTCCCCAACCTCAGGTTCGCTGGCAGTGGATGGGGTGGTCATTGGGGCGGAAAACGGGAATGGCTGGCAAGCCCATATCGCCCATGTGCCCCAGAGCGTTTTCCTGGCAGACAGTTCCATCGCCAGCAATATAGCGTTTGGCGTTCCTGTCGATGAGATAGACATGGAACGTGTTCGGGAGGCGGCTTTGCGGGCCCAACTGCTGGATACCATCCAGTCGTGGCCGGAGCAATTTGATACCCGGGTCGGGGAGCGCGGAGTGCGTTTAAGCGGCGGCCAGCGGCAGCGCATTGGCATTGCCCGCGCCCTGTATAAGCGTGCCGATGTCCTCGTTTTCGATGAGGCCACCAGCGCGCTGGACAATGAGACCGAACGGGCTGTAATGGAATCGATTCAGGCCTTGGGTGCCGATACGACCGTGCTCATCATTGCACATCGCCTGAATACGCTTAATAGTTGCAATATCATCGTCGAGCTCGGAAAGGGGCAGGTAGCCCGCGTAGGCTCCTATCGAGACATCCTCTCCAATTCCTAGAAGAAGCACCATGCTGACAAATACTTCGATCCTGATCACTGGGGGCACCGGTTCGTTTGGTAACACATTCGTGCCGATGACGTTGGCCAAGTTCAACCCCAAGAAGATCGTCATCTTTTCCCGGGATGAAATGAAACAGTGGGAAATGGCCAAGAAATTTGGCGGAGACGAGCGGGTCCGGTTCTTCATCGGCGATGTACGTGACCGGGAGCGTTTGTACCGGGCTCTCGATGGCATCGATTATGTGGTTCACGCAGCGGCGACCAAGATCGTGCCGACAGCCGAGTACAACCCGTTCGAGTGCGTGAAAACCAATATCAATGGCGCCATGAACCTCATCGATGCCTGCATCGACAAGGGGGTGAAACGGGTGGTGGCCTTGTCCACCGACAAGGCCAGCAGTCCGGTTAACCTGTATGGCGCTACCAAGCTGGCCTCCGACAAGCTGTTCGTTGCCGGGAATTCCTATGCCGGTGGCCATGACACCCGTTTCGCCGTCGTTCGCTACGGCAACGTCATGGGCTCCCGCGGCTCGGTCATCCCTTTCTTTATGTCCATCAAGGACAAGGGAGTGTTGCCTATCACCGACGAACGTATGACCCGGTTCATGATCTCCCTGGAGCAAGGGGTGGAACTGGTCTGGCACGCCTTCGGCGATATGGAGGGCGGCGAGATCTACGTCAAGAAGATTCCGTCCATGAAGGTGACCGATTTGGCCCGGGCCATCGCTCCCAATGCCAGTCTCAAATATGTCGGCATCCGTCCGGGGGAAAAGCTCCACGAACAGATGATCAGCGAAGAAGATGCCCTGTATTCCTATGAATACCCCGAGCATTTCAAGATACTCCCGGCAATCCATAACTGGCATTTGAGTCCTGGCCGGATCAAGGATGGCAAGAAGGTGCCGGAAGGCTTCAGCTACACCAGCGACAATAATTCGGAGTGGATGGGAATCGAGGAACTGCAGCGCTGGATCGCCATCAACCAGGAAAAGATCGGGAACATCTGACCATGATTCCCTATGGACGCCAGGAAATCACCGACCGGGACGTCGAGGCGGTGCTTCAGGTTCTCCGCTCCGATTTCCTGACCCAGGGGCCCGTAGTCCCCCGCTTCGAGGAACGGGTAGCCGCTCATGTCGGAGCTGCCCACGGTGTTGCAGTGAACAGCGCTACCTCGGCCTTGCATATTGCCTGTTTGGCGTTGGGGCTGGGGCCTGGTGATTGGTTGTGGACCAGCCCCATAACTTTTGTCGCTTCTGCCAACTGTGCTTTGTATTGCGGCGCCCAGGTCGATTTTGTCGATATCGATCCCCGCACCTTCAACATGTGCCCCCGGGCACTGGAAGCGAAGCTGGCGGCGGCGGAAAAGGCCGGGCGTCTGCCCAAGATATTGGTGCCCGTCCACATGTGCGGGCAGCCTTGCGATATGGCGGCGATTCATGAGCTGGCGAGCCGTTACGGCATCAGGATCATTGAGGATGCCTCTCACGCCATCGGCGGGAAATATCGGGATGAGTACATCGGTAACTGCCGTTTTAGCGATGTGACGGTATTCAGCTTCCATCCGGTCAAGATCATTACCACGGCCGAAGGCGGGATGTCCCTCACCAACGACTCCTCCCTGGCCGAGCAGATGGCTTTGCTGCGCAGCCATGGGATCACCCGGGACCCGGCACGAATGACCCACGAGCCTGACGGTCCTTGGTATTACCAACAGGTGGCCCTCGGTTTCAATTATCGGATGACCGAACTGCAGGCGGCCCTTGGGGTGAGCCAGCTGGAGCGGTTGGATGCCTATGTGGCTCGTCGCCATGAACTGGCCCGGCGCTATGATGCGCTTCTCGCCCCTCTGCCGGTTTCCATCCCGTGGCAGCATCCGGACGGCTATTCCGGATTCCACCTCTATATCGCATGCTTGCAGGGAGAAGTGTCGCCGGAGCGGCATCGGCAGGTCTTCGAGGCTTTGCGCAGTCGCGGAATCGGTGTCAATGTCCATTACATTCCCGTGCATACCCAGCCGTTCTATCGGGACATGGGGTTTCGGGAGGGGGATTTCCCCCATGCTGAAGACTACTATCGGCAAGCCATCAGCCTTCCTCTCTACCCGGGAATGAGTCTGGACGACCAGGATGCGGTTGTTCAAGCCTTGAGTGAGGCCCTGGCTAGCTGACCGGGAAGGGGCAAGCTGTCAGTCATTTGCTGTTCATGAACCTGGAATATCTATGAGACTCGCCGTCATCCCCGCCCGTGGGGGCAGCAAGCGCATCCCGCGGAAAAACATCAAGACCTTTTGTGGCAAGCCGATGATTGCCTGGTCCATCGAGGCGGCATTGGCGAGCACCTGTTTTGACCGCATCATCGTTTCCACCGACGACGAAGAAATTGCCGCCGTTGCACGGGATTGGGGAGCGGAAGTACCTTTCTTTCGGCCAGCCGAGCTTTCGGGGGACCATGCAGGCACTATTCCTGTGATTGCCCACGCTGTTCAGTGGCAGCAGGCCAATGGGAAGGCGGCGGACCAGGTTTGCTGCATCTACGCGACGGCACCGTTCGTGCATGCGCAGGATTTGCAAACAGGTTTTCAGACGCTGCTGAATACCGGGGCGGATTACGCTTTCTCTGTTACCAGTTTTGCCTTTCCAATTCAGCGGGCCATTCGCATCACCAAGGAACACAGAGTGGAAATGTTCCATCCTGAGCATTTCCACACCCGCTCCCAGGATCTGGAAGAAGCATTTCATGATGCTGGTCAATTCTATTGGGGGAGGGCCGATGCTTGGCTGGCCGGAAAGCCAATTTTTTCCCCGGACGCGGCGCCAGTGATTCTGCCGCGCCACCGCGTCCAAGACATCGACACGCCTGAGGATTGGGAGCGTGCCGAATGGATGTTCAGGGCGCAACAACAAGCTACGGCTGCATGAGCGCAGCGAGGGTCGCTTTTCGCGTCGATGCCTCCCTAATCATCGGGACCGGCCATGTCATGCGCTGCCTGACGTTGGCCGGCTCTTTGCGCGCTCTCGGATGCGACGTCTTCTTTATTTCCCGGGAGCATCCGGGTAATTTGACCGAAATTGTACGCGCCGCAGGTTTTCCTATCCGGATTCTGCCAGGTTGTCACCAGGAAGAGCCTCCCCTGCCTCATCCCTCTACGTCCCACCTCTCCTGGTTGGGCGCGGACTGGGCTCTTGATGCACAACAAACCCAAGTCGCGTTGGGGGCCGGTTCTGTAGATTGGCTGGTGGTCGACCATTATGGACTGGACGCCCGGTGGGAATCGCAGCTTCAGTCCTCATGCCGTCACTTGATGGTGGTTGATGATCTGGCTGATCGTCCTCATTCTTGCACCGTACTGCTTGACCAGAACCTTGGCCGTTCGCCGCAGGATTATTCTTCCCTGGTGCCTGCGTCATGTCGGCTGCTCGTTGGTCCGCAGTTTGCCCTGCTCCGGCCGGATTTCGCCGCTAGGAGGGCTCTCGGTGTCGTGCGTCGATATGGCGGAGAGGCTCCCCGGATACTGATTGCTATGGGGGGGGTGGATCGGGACAACATCACGACCCGCATGCTTAACGCTTTGGCTCATCGTGGTTTGCCCGAGGGCTCTACCATCTCCGTGGTGCTGGGAGTCCATGCTCCATGGCGCCGGATCGTTGAGGAAATGGCCGCAAAAATGCCCTGTGCCACCCGGGTTCTGGTCGGAGTGTCCAATATGGCTGACTTAGTGGCTGGCAGTGATATCGCTATCGGCGCCGCAGGAGGTAGTGCGTGGGAGCGCTGTTGCCTTGGTCTGCCGACCTTGATGATGGTTCTTGCCGACAATCAACGGGATGGCGCCACCGCCTTGGTTACGGCAGGTGCGGCCCTATTGTTGGATAATGACTTTTCCGATGGTGACTTCGCCGGGAAGCTCTCGCAGATTCTATGCCCTGAGCAGCATGCGGCAATGCGGGAAGCGTGCCTGCAGATAACCGATGGTAGCGGCGCCGATAGGATGGCCAGAATAATTGCCGATAACGATGTCTAAATCGAAGTGCACTGTCCGCCCCATGGATGAGGGTGATCTGGAGCGGGTCCTAGTATGGCGGAACTCTCCGGAGGTGCGGACATTTATGCTGACCCAGCATGAAATAACTCTTGCCGAGCATCGCGCATGGTTTGAGAAAGTTCATGCCGATGCATCCCGTGCCCTGCTGATTGCTGAAGACGAGGGCGGTCCTTTTGGTTTCGTCGGCTTTTCCGGTGTCTCAAAGGCAGGGGCAGCCGACTGGGGATTTTATACTGCACCGGAGGCCGTCCGTGGTTCCGGCAGGCAGTTGGGGGCTGCTGCGCTTGAGTACGCCTTTCACTCCCTGGCTTTGCATAAGGTGTGTGGTCAGGCGCTGGGCTTTAATACGGCTTCCATCCGCTTTCACCTATCTCTTGGCTTCCAGCAGGAGGGAGCGTTGCGGCAGCAGTATCAAATTGACGGCAAATACCATGACCTGATCTGCTTTGGTCTCTTGGAGCAGGAGTGGTGTTGCAGAACAGAGAGTGCAGAGGATGAATAGTAAGGAAGTCATTCGTATCGATGGTCGTGCCATCGGTGACACGTTTCCCCCTTATGTGATTGCCGAGCTTTCCGCCAATCACAATGGCCGCCTTGAAACGGCATTGCGTATCCTGGAGGAAGCGCAGAAGGCTGGGGCCGACGCCGTCAAGCTGCAGACCTACAGGCCTGACACCATTACCCTAGACAGCAGCAGCGAGGGCTTCGTCATTCAGGGCGGGTTGTGGGATGGGCGTCGCCTGTATGACCTGTACCAAGAGGCCCATATGCCCTGGGAATGGCATGCGCCCCTGTTCAAGCGTGGCAGGGAGCTGGGCATCACCGTGTTCAGTACTCCTTTCGATCCCACTGCGGTGGATCTGCTGGAAGATTTGAACGCACCTGCCTACAAGATCGCCTCTTTCGAAGCCGTCGACCTGCCCTTGATCCGCTACGTGGCGTCGACCGGCAAGCCGATGATCATTTCCACCGGCATGGCCGATGCGGAAGAAATCGCCGAGGCCATTGCGGCCGCCCGCGAAGGGGGCTGTCAGCAACTGGCAATCCTGCATTGCGTCAGCGGCTATCCCGCGCCGGCGGCGGACTATAACCTGCGAACCATCCCCGACATGATGGAGCGTTTCGGTCTGGTGACGGGGCTTTCAGATCACACACTGGATAACACGACCGCCATTGCCAGCGTGGCGCTGGGGGCCTGCATCATCGAGAAACACTTCACTCTGGACCGCCTTGGTGGCGGTCCAGATGACAGCTTTTCCCTGGAGCCGCCGGAGTTGGCGGCGCTGTGCCAGGGCGCGCGTACAGCATGGGAGGCCCTGGGGCGGGTGGATTACGGGCGTAAGTCCAGCGAGCAGGGCAATGCCCAGTTTCGCCGCTCCTTGTACTATGTCCGGGATCTTGATGCTGGCGAGATAATTGGCGTGGATGCTGTTCGCAGCGTTCGCCCCGGCTTCGGGCTGGCACCGAAGCACCTGGATAGTGTCCTGGGACGCCGGGCAGCACGCAAAATAATGCGAAATACACCGGTTACCCCTGATTCTTTCGAGTGACTCCGGTAAACTTGCACCTTTAGGCCGGGGCGGCCCTCCGCCCCGGCGCAATGTGGCAGGGAGAATGTGTGAGTCTGGGCGCCGTTGTCATTGGTCTGGGAAGGATCGGTCTTACTTCGGACTTGCCGTCGAGTTCCGAGGGGTTCATCTTCACCCACGCCCGGGCATTTGCCATACATCCGGCTTTCCGCCTGCTCGGCGGGATGGATCCGGACCGGACGCGTTGCCAGGAAATGACCGAGACCTACGGGTGTCCGGCCTGTGCCTCTGTTCCCGAACTGTTGACGGCCTGCCAGCCGGAGGTGGTCGCTATTGCGGCAGCGACTGCGGTCCATGGCTCCCTGGTGCACCAGGTATTGGAGCATTCCCGTCCCCGGGCCATTCTGTGCGAGAAGCCGCTGTCCCACGATATCGGAGAAGCCAGGGAGATCGTAGCCGCCTGTCAGGCGGCCGGCTGCGAGCTGTTCGTCAATTACATCCGGCGTGCCGACCCGGCGGTGCAGGAGGTGCGGCGGCGTATCGATGCAGGTGAAATATCCACGCCCCTCAAGGGGGTTGTCTGGTATTCCAAAGGCCTGCTGCATAACGGTTCCCACTTTTTCGACCTGATGCAGTATTGGCTGGGCGACCTGGTTTCCGCCCAGGTGGTGGCACCGGGGCGCGACTGGCAGGGTGATCCGGAGCCCGACCTGCTACTGAGCTTTGCCCGGGGACGCATCCATTTCCTGGCTGCCCGGGAAGAGGATTATTCCCACTACACCGCTGAGCTGGTTTCCCCCTCCGGCCGTTTGCGCTACGACCTGGGGGGCTGGAAACTGGTCTGGCAGCCGGCTGTGCCGAGCCCGACCAATAGCGGCTATACGGTCCTGGACCGGGTGGAGCATGAAATCCCCAGCCATCTGGCGCGCATTCAATGGCTTGTAGCCGACCAGTTGAAGCTGGCCTTGAGCGGAGAACAGCATTGCCTGTGCTCCGGGCAGGAGGCTTTGGGCGCCCTCGAACATCTCACTTCCATCAAAAATTCCCTATGAGCACTCAATCGAACACGGATGCACTGGCCCTATTTGGCGGCCCCAAAGCAATTGATCGGGCCTTTGTCCGCTACAACCCGATCGGCCAGGAAGAGGTGGAAGCGGCCAAAGCCGTGGTGGAAAGCGGGGTTCTTTCCCAGTTCATCGGTGCCTGGGGTGAAGACTTCCTTGGTGGTCCCAGGGTGCGGGAGTTTGAGCGTAAGTGCGAGGCCTATTTCGGCGTCAAGCATGCGATAACGGTCAATTCCTGGACCTCCGGGCTGATCGCCGCCGTTGGGGCGCTGGATATCGAACCGGGGGACGAAGTCATCGTTTCTCCATTCACCATGTGTGCAAGCGCGACAGCCATCCTGCACTGGAATGCCATTCCGGTCTTTGCCGATATCGAGCCCGATACCTTCTGCCTGGACCCCCGCTCCGTTGAAGCCAATATCACTCCCCAGACCAAGGCCATCATGGCGGTGGACATCTTTGGCCAGTCTGCGGACATTGATGCCCTGATGGAGATAGCCAGTCGCCATAATCTGAAGGTTATCACCGACACGGCTCAGGCTCCTGGGGCGCTATACAAGGGAAAGTACGCGGGTACCGTTTCCCATGTGGGGGGCTTCAGCCTCAACTATCACAAGCACATTCATACCGGCGAAGGCGGCATCCTGGTTACGGATAACGACAGGATCGCCGACCGTCTGCGCCTGATCCGCAATCACGCCGAAGCCGTGGTCGGCCCCATGGGCGAAACCAACCTGGCCAACATGATTGGCTACAACTTTCGTCTCGGTGAAATCGAGTGTGCCATCGGCCTGAGTCAGTTGAACAAGCTGGAAGCGCTGGTCCAGGGGCGTCAGCGGGTCGCCGAATACCTAAACCGAGGGCTGGCAGGCTTGCCCGGGCTCCGGACGCCCAAGGTGCGCGAGGGCTGTACCCATGTCTATTATGTGTACCCCATGGTGCTAGACATTGCCCAGCTTGGAGTTTCCCGGGCCAGAATTGTCGAAGCCCTCACTGCAGAAGGCGTTGCCGGACTCGCTGCCGGCTATGTCAATGTACATATGCTGCCCATGTACCAGAAGAAAATTGCTTATGGCTCGAGGGGCTTCCCCTGGTCATCCGAAATCTGCAAGCGTGAGGTCAGTTATGCCAAGGGTGTCTGTCCGGTGGCTGAAGAGCTGCATGAGTCGTCTTTCCTGGGCTTTGCCATGTGCCTGCACGACCTGAGTGAAGCCGACGTGGATCTCATTGTCGCCGCCTTCCACAAGGTCTGGGCCAATCTGGAGGCGCTGAAATGATCTACCGCCTTGGTGACTCATATTTTGTCCGTCCTCTCCGTGAAACGGACCTGGACGGTCCCTACCTTTCTTGGTTTGAAGATCAGGAGGTTTGCCGCTACAACTCCCACGGCAAGTATCCGCGGAACCGTGAGTATTTCCGCGCCTTCTACGATTCCTTGAATGGCGCCGACAAGTTGGTGTGGGCCATTTGCCACGATCAGGACGGCCATATCGGCAACATCAGCCTGCAGGGCATTTCCAGTATCAATCAACATGCGGAATTCGCCATTCTTTTGGGGGATCGTCGCCACTGGCAACGGGGGGTGAGCAGGATGGCGGGCCAATGCCTGATTGAACACGGCTTCAACAAACTTAATCTGGTCCGGATTTTCTGTGGGACCGCAGCCACCAATCTGGGGATGCAACGTCTGGCCCTGAGCCTCGGTTTCAGGGAGGAGGGGCGGCGTAAAGCCCACCTATACCTTGATGGGCAATGGGTGGACGTCGTCGAGTATGGTCTGCTGCGCCAGGATATTGAACGGTTGGTATCGAACTGATGCGCTGTGTCGTGAGTCATGACGCTGGCGGGGCCGAGATTCTGGCCAGTTATGTCGTGCGAGAAGGCGGTGACTGGCTGTTTGTGCTGGAGGGCCCTGCTCGGAAGGTGTTCACACGTCGCTTGGGTGCGGTGGCTTGTTCTTCCCTCGTTGATGCCATCGAAGCTTGCGATGAGGTACTGACCGGTTCGAGTTGGCAGTCTGATCTCGAGTGGCGGGCTATTGGCGCCGCGCGCCAGGCAGGCAAACGTGTGGTGACTTTCCTCGATCACTGGGTCAATTATCGGGAACGTTTTATTCGTACTGGGATAGAACATCTGCCAGATGCTATTTTGGTCGGCGACCACTACGCTAAAGCGGTGGCGAGCCGGGTTTTCCCGGATATTGAAGTCATGCTGGTTATGAATCCCTACTTTGAGGATATGAAGCATGAATTCTCCCTTTGCTACGAAGAGGTGAGGGGGGGCTCCGCGAGGCGGGGGCTGCGTGTCCTCTTCGTGAGCGAGCCCATCAGCGAGCATGCACTCTTGGCCCATGGGAATCCGCGGCAGTGGGGGTATACAGAATTTGACGCCATTCGTTATCTGCATGGAGGCGTGACTGCTCTCGGGGGGTATGTTGAATCTCTCGTTATTCGCCCCCACCCAGCTGAGGCGGTGGGAAAGTACGACTCACTGATAGCCGAAATGCAGCCGCTGGCAAGATTGGGCGGCGGCATGCCGCTGATACGCGAGATAATGGAGAGCGATGTGGTAGTGGGGTGCGAATCAATGGCAATGGCGGTGGCATTAATTGCCGGTCGTCGGGTTGTTTCGGCCATTCCTCCTGGCGGGCGGCCTTGCGTCCTTCCTCACCGAGAAATTGAGTCTTTGTCGGAGTTGGTAGCCCGTCGGGATTCTCAGGCCTCGATGTAATTAACCGGTAGGTTCGCCTTATCCTTTTTGAAAGTTTTCTTGATGTGGTCGGTTAAAAGCAGTCTGAAGTTTTTACGCCATTATTCGTTTTACATTGCCATGCGCTTGGCTGATCAGTACGTTCAGTTGAAAAATGCATGGCGTAGACGTAAGCCCAATGAGGCTGAGGCGGTATGGGCTGCCTCGGAGGTGACCCAAAAATACTGTGAGTTCAACAAGAGGAATCTGGGCGCAGCCGGGGGCGGAAGTAAGGGGGTCATCCTTATGGATTGCTTCCCCATTCCCGTGTGGGTAGTGGCTAACGGGGTCCTGGCCAATCGGTTAGCTGCAAGATGTGACGCAGAACTGCTCAGCTATGGAGATAGTCGCCGTTCCCCCTGGGTGAACAAGGTTTATGCATCGTTTGGATGCAATGGCCATGTGGTGATTGACCTTCAGGCGGAGCAACGTCGTCGGCATCGACAGCTATATATGGAAGCCCTGCGCACGTTGAAGACAAAGGAGGACTTGTTCTCCTATTCAATCAACGGGGTTCAGATCGGTGATGAAATATACGAGTCCTATCTGAGGACGTTCAGTCGCCCCACGGCGGAGTTGGATCGATTCCTTTGCCAATACCTGATCTATGTCGCAATTGGGTATTTCGTATTCTTTGAAGACTTCTTCAAGCAG
Organism: Azospira oryzae; assembly: GCF_004217225.1. Taxonomy (GTDB): domain Bacteria; phylum Pseudomonadota; class Gammaproteobacteria; order Burkholderiales; family Rhodocyclaceae; genus Azospira; species Azospira oryzae. Next base: position 1,764,544 of record NZ_SHKM01000001.1, on the reverse strand, counting down.
CACAATGTGCTGGGTGCGGTGTTGTCCCACGACATCTATATACAGATGGGTATCCTGGCGAAAATTGCTTGGAAAAATGAAGTCCCCGTCTATTTGGCCAATGCTCATGATCTGAAGCGGACACTAGGGCCGGATCAAAAATGGTCCGAGTTTTCAAAGTATCCGGAGTATTTCTCTCAGCTGGATAAGGGGAGTCAAGAGGCCGGCATTCGCTGGGCCGAGGAGCAACTCAGCAAGCGTCTTGGTGGGGCAGTGGGTGTTAACATGCCGTACTCCTCCAAAAGTGCGTATATCAGCGATTTCATTGATCGGCAGACGGCGGCCACTGAGAAAAAGAAGATTGTCATTGCCACCCATTGTTTCTTTGACAATCCCCGGGCCTATGGCGGGATGTTGTTTCCGGACTTTTACGAGTGGATCAGTTTTCTTGGCACGCTGGCTGAGCAGACCGATTATGAGTGGTACATCAAGACGCATCGGGATTTTCTGCCCGGTACTGCAAAGGTGATCCAGGATCTGGTTGAGAAGTATCCGCGTATCAAGCTCATCAACCCCAATACCTCATGGCATCAGTTGAAGGCCGAAGGTGTCGGATACATCCTCACCTGCTATGGTTCCGTCGGTCACGAGCTTCCATTGCTCGGTTTTAAAGTGATCAATGCGGGTTATAACCCCCATATTGCATATGAATTCAATTGGCACGCGAAATCGATAGATATGTATCGGCGAATGCTGCTTGATCTGGATGGTTTGGGGGACATAAGGGAACTCAACAAAATTTATGAGTTTTACTTTGTTCACCATCGCTTGTCGCGCCTTAACCAGAGTAGTTATTTCGATTCCTGGGGATCAATGATTGCCTATGCGACCAAGAACGTACGTTCCGATGAGATTTTTGAAACGGTCATGCGGGAAGGTGACGGTCGATTGGCTCAGGTCATTGAGGCTGTTGATGAATTCGTCGCATCTGACTACCTGTCGGAAGCCGAGATGCTGATTTACAAGAATTGACTGCAACGATAGTTGTAGCTGCACTATTTATAGAATTTTCTGTGGGGGTTTTATGTTGGGTAGAGCTATGAATGTACTGCGTCGTATCGTCGACCGATCCCAAGGGCCGCAAGTTGAGGGGAGTGCGGCACCTCCTCCCGATATGGAGCCGGAATTCATTGAACTGTACGAGCGTTTCAAAGCCTATTCAATGACATCCATAGAGCGGATGTACGCGTTTTATCAGGCCCTGGATTACATCTCCACCAGTGGTCTTGAAGGGGATGTGGTTGAGTGCGGGGTGTGGCGTGGCGGGAGCATGATGCTTGGTGCATCAACCCTGATGTCCCGCAATCAGGCACACCGCAAACTGTTTCTTTACGACACCTTCGCTGGCATGACCGAGCCGACCAGCAAGGACGTCGATTATCTGGGGGATGCAGCCAAGGAAAAGTGGTGGCAGACCAAGGGCTGGGAATGGACATGCGTGTCGCTCGATGTAGTGAAGAGCAACATGAGTATGACCGGTTACCCGCAAGACAATCAGGTGTTTGTTCAGGGTGATGTGCTACAGACCATTCCCAAGGTTCTGCCGGAAAAAATCGCCTTGCTGCATCTGGATACCGATTGGTATGAATCGACCTATCATGAGCTGGTGCATCTGTTCCCCAGGATTGTCCCAGGAGGTGTAGTCATCATCGATGATTACGGTCATTTCAAGGGCGCGCGGGAAGCAGTGGACCAGTATTTCCGGGAACACAACGTGAAAATACTGCTGAACCGGATTGATTACACCGGTCGCATGGGTGTGGTAGCCGGGAAGGGGGTTTGAGGTGAATTCGTCCGAGCTGAAAAAGCCCCCCATCGTTGTTGTCGACGTCGGTGCCAGGAGTGGTGTCCAGGCAATCTGGGAGAAGGCCCGCTACCCCGTTCTGGTCCTTGGCTTTGAGCCGGATGCAGAAGAGTGCGATGCTTTGAATGCCCGTACTCCCGACGCTTCCGATCACTTGGTGCAGGCCCGCTATTTCCCCTGGGCTCTGGCTGAGGATCGCTCCCAAAGATCCTTGTACCTATATAAGGATCGTCGCCTCAGTTCCTTCTATTTGCCCAACGAGGCCCTACTCTCCCAGTTCCCCGTTCCTCGTTTGCTGAGCGAGGGGGCCTTTTCTGTAGATGCCAAGGTCGATCTGGACTGTATTTCCCTGGACGAATTCTGCCAACGGGAAAAGGTTGGTAAGGTGGATTTCATCAAGCTAGACACGCAGGGGTCCGAACTGGAAATCCTGCGTGGTGGCGACAAGACCCTGGATGACGTCTTCGGTATCGCCGTAGAGGTTGAGTTTTCCCCTCTTTATGCAGGACAACCCTTGTTTGGCGATATTGACGCCTACCTTAGGAGCAAGGGGTTTTCGCTTTTCGACTTGAACCGTCACTGGTGGAAGCGGAGTGCTGAGCAAGGTGTTGAAAGCCGGGGACAAGTGATGTTCGCCGACGCGATTTATTTGCGCGATCCCGCGTTATCCTCCTCCGCCCTGTACTGGGACAACTTGCGGAGCGATCCCAGTGCTATCGAACGGATGGTTGCGCTTTCCTGTGTGCTTGGGTATTCGGATTTTGCCGTGGCCTTGCTTGATCACTTCAAGAGGGCGGCATTCATTGATGGCAAGTCATTCGAGGCGCTGAGTGTCAAGTATGTTCGTCGTCGTGACTTTCCTCCCGTTCACCAGCCATCACGTTCAGTCTGGGCGAGGGCGGTGGCTATGGTAAGTCGTGCCATTGCCAGCCGGATTTCCAAGATATCGGACGATGCCCATTATCGGCATCTCAACCAGCATTATTACGATAACGATGAGCGTAAGGGCATTCGATAATATGCCTGCTACCAGTCAGGCGACGTATGCCCGGAGTGTTTATGCACTGTGATGTTCTTCTTGTATCAAACCTCTATCCGCCGATTCAGATCGGTGGCTACGAGATTGCCGCCAGAGATGTGGCCGAGGGGTTGCGAGCACGTGGACTGACTGTCCATGTGCTCGCCTCCGATTACCGTAAAGAAGAGTTTTCTCTGGCTGATGAGCAGGATATATCCCGGGACCTGAAGTTGATGGGAAGCTGGTATGAGGATTACCCAGTGAGTGATCCCCTGGAAAACTCCCGGCATAACTTCCTAGTCACCCAGGAATTCCTGCGTAAACTGAAGCCGAGACTTGTTTATGCCTGGAATCAGGCGAATCTGGGGGCAGGTCCGACTGTGGCTGCCGAAGCGGAAGGGGTGCCGGTCCTCCATCACATCATGGGGTACGATCTTCTTTCCTATCGGCGGCGAGGGGCGACGTTTTTCGCCTCCATCCGGGAATTTCTGCGCAGCATTCGCTACTCCACCTGGCGGGACTATCGGCTTGCGGACAGGCACCTGAAGAACATCGTTTTTCTCAGCAGCTATATGAAGGATTTCTACCGGAAAGAAGGTGTGTGTCCGGAGTATGCGCCCGTGGTTTACCCCGGGATTGCTGTGGAAACCATCACGTGTAAGGACCGGTACGAAATTCGAGACAATAGCTTCAATGTCGTATTCCTAGGGCAGTTGGCTCCACATAAAGGGGTCTCGGAAGTCAAGGAGGCGCTGAATCGGATTGCCGCCAATAACCCGGCGTTGAATTTGACGCTCACTTTGATTGGCAATGGTGAATCTGAGTATGTAAACAGCCTTCTCGCCCCCTCCGCTGTCAATGTCGTACATAGGGGATTCGTCAACCGTGCCGATCTGTATCGGCAACTGTCCGGCTACGACGCGGGGGTTTTCTCTTCCACCTGGGAGGAGCCGTTTGGTATCGCCCAAATCGAAATGATGGCGGCTGGTTTGCCAATCGTCAGCAGTGCTACCGGTGGTGCGGCGGAGCCGTTGAAGGGTGAGGTCAATTCGCTTGTCTATAACTCGAGAGTTCCTGGCGAGCTGGAGCAAAAGTTCCAGGTACTCATCGACACCTACGCCTCCCGCGCGGCAAGGCTTGGTGCCCAAGCGCGTAAAACGGTTGAAGAGGGTTTTTCATTGGAAGTCATGCATCGTAATATCTACGATGCTGTGAGCAAGGTTATCCGCAGCTGACGGTTTGTCATCTGTTGGTTTTTTCTCGGGGAATGGTTTGAGTATCTTCAATAGAATTGCTAAATCCTTGGCGTTCCGGTCAAAAGCCTTGTTCGCTGTTCTTTTTATGAACGGTGAAAAGCTTGGGCGTTTTTTCTCCAGAGCCGAGATTCAGGATGTCGTGGGCTGGTCTAATTTCTTCCAGACGGTCCCCGGGGTCCGGGTGTGGGAAGGCGGGCCTCCTGCCTATTCATTGGCCCTTAGCCGTAGTCCGGAAAGTCCGTTGTCCACGGAGTTGGACGTCATCAATTTGATGTACGACTTGTCCCGTTTTCTCAAGGCAAGAACAGTCATCGAAGTGGGTATCTATAAAGGTGCTTGCTCGTTGGCCATTGCCCAGGCGCTCAAGGACAACGGGGGCGGGACTGTGCACTGTGTGGATATCTCCGACGCCTTCTTTTCTCCTATTGCGGCGGCAGTCAAAGAGCTTGGCGGAGGGGTCGATGCCCAGTTCCTTCATGGTGACAGCGCGGCCATCGCCGCCGCCGGAAAGTTGCCCAACGCCAATCTCATCTTTATCGACGCTGACCACAGCTATGCAGGGGTGCGGAAAGATGTGGATGAATACTGGCCCCTTCTAATGCCGGGCGGAGCTTTGGTCCTGCACGACAGCATTATGTGGGAGGGGGTCCGGAAAACCGCCGCCGAACTATTTGCAGCCGGATTGCCGGTAATCTCTCTGGCCACCAGTGGTGGCTCAGGTGTGACGCTAGTATTCAAGCCCCTAGCCAAAGAATAGGGATAGCTTTTATGTTCGTGGTCAGCATGTGCTGATTTGTGTGTGCAACAGGCATCGTAACGTCGTTTTGTGCCTGTCACTGCTTGGCAATCGGTGCCTAAGGGGTTTCATGAGGTTTCTTTCAAAAATCAGTCAGTATCTGCATCGACAGTTCCGTCATGCAAATGCCCCTCTTTTGCGCACTTCGGAGCGCCAGACGGTACTTCAGGCGCTGATCGCAGCGAAGGATAACCGTCGTCTTCAGACATTGGCCGGGCTTTATGAAGCTGAATTTTGTGCGTTCTCGCAATGGGGGGAAGACGGCATCATCGATTGGCTTGTGTCCCGGTTGCCAGATATTCCCAGAAGCTTTGTGGAATTCGGGGTCGAGGATTATCGTGAATCTAATACCCGTCTGTTGTTGCAACTGCACAACTGGCGTGGTCTGGTCATGGATGGCTCTTCGGCGCACATACGGGATATCCAGGGGCAGGATATTTACTGGCGTCACGGCTTGACTGCCAAATGCGCATTTATCGACAAGGACAACATTAACGATTTGCTGGCCGAAGAAGGGTTCGGAGGCCAGATCGGGCTGTTGAGCGTGGATATCGATGGTAATGATTACTGGGTCTGGCAAGCCATTACCGTTGCCGACCCGGTTATCGTCGTGTGCGAGTACAACGCCGTGCTGGGTGACCGATATGCGCTGACTGTTCCGTATCAGGCGGACTTCCAGCGAACCCGGGCCCATCATTCCAATCTTTACTTTGGAGCCTCCCTGCCGGCCTTGAAATCCCTGGCCTCCAGCAAAGGCTATACGTTTGTCGGTACCACGTCGACGGGCTGTAACGCCTTTTTTGTGCGGAATGACATGGCTGCAGCCATCACGTCTGGGCTTGGGGCTGCTTGGGCGTTTCCCTCCATGGTCCGAGAGGCTCGTGATGCCCAGGGGCGACTGCTTTTCCTTAACGGAGAAGACCGCTCCTGCCTGATCGCCGATCTTCCGCTCGTTGATCTGGAGCGTAATGAACTGACCACCTTGGGGCAGTTGGGCGAGTTGTACTCCCCTGAGTGGAAAGCCAGTCTGAAGGTAAGCGTTTGAAGATTGCATTTGACCAGCAGGTTTTCCTGCTGCAGGAATATGGCGGGATTTCCCGCTATTTGTGCAGTCTCGTGCGCGAGTTGGCGACCATGCCGGCGATTACGGCGCAGGTGTTTGCTCCCCTCCATGTCAATCGCAATCTGGCCGGGTTGGGGAATGAACTGTCGCGGGGACGGGCATTGTCCCGGCTGCCGCCGAAGTTGCTGCGGCCGGTCATGTTCGCCAGCAAGGTCATGGCACGGCGCGAGATGGCACGCTTCAAGCCCGATATCGTCCATGAAACCTATTACTGCGAAGACGATTTCCGTCCCAATGGGGCGCGGCGTGTGCTGACGGTTTACGATCTCATTCATGAGCGTTACCCGGACCTCTTCGTCAATAGCGAAGGAACCACCCGACCCAAGCGCGTAGCCGCCAACCGTGTCGATCATGTGATCTGCATCTCAGAGAGTACGCGCCGTGATCTGGTGAGCTATTGCGGTGTTCCCGAGGAGAAGACCTCAGTCGTCTATCTCGGTGTCGACGTGGATTTCGTGCAGGCCGTCACTCCCCGCCGGCAGTACCATCCTCGCCCCTTCCTCCTCTATGTGGGGGCTCGTGGTGGATACAAGAACTTTGAGCGTTTCGTTCGGGCCTTTGCCCTTTCTCCGCGTTTGCGCCAGGAGTTTGACCTGCTCTGCTTTGGCGGCGGCCAGTTGCAGACCGCCGAGCGCCAGATGATCGTTGATGCCGGGCTGGGCCCCGACCAGGTGGTGCAGATGGGAGGCGGCGATGAAATCTTGGCGGCGCTTTATCAGCAGGCTGCGGCGTTTGTCTATCCCTCCCTCTATGAGGGGTTCGGCATTCCTCCCCTGGAGGCAATGGCGGTTGGCTGCCCGGTCATTTGCAGCAACAGCAGTTCCCTGCCGGAAGTGGTCGGCGATGCGGCGGAAAGTTTCGATCCGCTGGACGAGGAGGCCATGCTCGCCGCCATGGAGGCGGTGCTGGCGTCCCCCAGCCGGCGCAGCGCCCTGATTGCCGCAGGGCAGACCCGCTACCAGCAGTTCACCTGGGAGAAGTGTGCCCGGGAAACCGAGGCAATCTACCGGAAGCTACTATGAAAAAAGCCTTGATCTGCGGTGTCTCCGGTCAGGATGGCGCCTATCTGGCCCAACTGCTCCTGGGCAAGGGATATCGGGTCTGGGGGACTTCCCGGGATGCCCAGATGTCGAGTTTCTCCAATCTCGAGCGGCTCGGCATCCGGCAGCAGGTTCAGGTGCTTTCCATGGCCCAGAGCGACTTCCGCAGTGTGTTGAACACCCTTTCCCGTTCCGAGCCGGACGAAATTTATTTTCTGTCCGGTCAAAGTTCGGTGGGCCTGTCCTTCGATCAGCCGGCAGAGAGCATCGAGAGCATCGCTTTCGGTACCCTCAACCTGCTGGAAGCAGTGCGCTTCCTGGGGCGCCCGGTGCGTATCTACCACGCCAGTTCGAGCGAATGCTTCGGTGATGTTCTGCCGGGGGAGAGGGCCAATGAGATGACCCCCTTCCGTCCCCGCAGTCCCTACGGCGTGGCGAAGGCGTCCGCCCACTGGCTGATTGCCAACTATCGGGAGGCCTACGGCCTTTATTGCTGCAACGGCATCCTCTTCAACCACGAATCACCATTGCGGCCGGCCCGCTTCGTCACGCGCAAGATCGTTGCGGCTGCCTGCCGCATCGCTGCCGGCTCGCATGAAAAGCTTTCCCTCGGTCGCCTCGATATCGCCAGGGATTGGGGGTGGTCGCCGGATTTTGTCGATGCCATGTGGCGCATGCTGCAGCAGGAGCAGCCGGAGGATTATGTCATCGCCACCGGTGAGCCCCACACCCTCGAGTCCTTCGTCGCCAGTGCCTTCGACCAGTTGGGGCTGGACTGGCACGACCATGTGGATATCGATCCATCTCTCTTCCGTCCCTCGGAAATCGCCCATAGCGCCGGAGACCCCGCCAAGGCCTTGAACGGCCTGGGGTGGCGGGCCACAGTGGCCTTCCCGGAGCTGATCGGCAACCTGGTACGGGCCGAGCAGGACATCCTTGCGGCAAAACCCTGAGCCATGTCCGAATTCCTGCTGACAATCGTCACGGTGACGAAGAATTGTGCCGGCACCATCGGCCATACCCTGGACTCGGTCCAGGCCGTCAAGCGTGACGGTATCGAGTATGTGGTGGTGGACGGGGTTTCCAGCGATGGGACGCTGGAGGCGGTCCGCCAGCACGGTACCCTGGTGGATCGTTGCCTGAGCGAACCCGATAGCGGCATTTACAACGCCATGAACAAAGGCGTGGCCCTGGCCAGGGGCAAGTACATCCTCTTTATCAACGGCGACGACGAACTGGTAGCCGATGGTTTTCCCGCTGTCATGGCTGCCCTGGCGGAAGGGCGGCACGGCATTGTCTGCGCCACCACCCTGGTGGGAGATGCCCGCTCACCCAGCGAAGTGCTGGTGGCTGTCCCGCGCCGGCTGCCCTTTTTCAACACCATCCCCCACCCGTCTTCCTTCGTGGCACGGGACCTGTTGCTGCGCTGGCCGTTCCGTGAAGACCTGCGCATCGTCTCCGATTACGATTTCTTCCTGCGGGCCCATCTGGCGGGACAGAAGTTCCATGTGCTGCCCGTCGTCACGGCCATGCACCAGCGCGGTGGCGCTTCCGGCAACGTGGCCCGCTCCCAGGCGGAACTGGATCAGGTGCGACGGCAGCGTCTGGGATGGCGTTATTTCGCGGTCAATGCAGTCGCCGGCCTGTATCGCTGGGGCAAGGGCCTGGTGGGTGGGCTACGGCATGGCTGAGGCAATGCAGCCGGTGGTGGTCGGCCTTTCCGGTGGCCTGGGCAACCAGATGTTCCAGTATGCGGCCGGCCGGGCCCTGGCCCATCGCCTCGGACACCCCCTTTCCCTGGACTTGTCCTGGTTCCAGGGGCGTGGCGACCGGCACTTTGCCCTGGCGCCTTTCCACATCGCCGCCAGCCTGGAGCGGGCCTGGCCCCGATTGCCTCCGGCCATGCAGGCCCAGTTGTCCCGCCTGAGCCGTCGCTGGGCGCCCCGGATCATGGGGGCGCCGGTGTTCAGGGAACCCCATTTTCATTACGTGCCGGCCTTTGCTGCCTTGGCTGCCCCGGTTTTCCTGGAGGGCTACTGGCAGAGCGAGCGCTACTTCCGGGAACTGCGGGAGCCGCTGTTGCAGGACTTTTCCCTGCGCCAGCCCTTGCCCGCCTCCTGCCAGCCGATCCTGGCGGCCATCGGCAATAGCGATGCCATCTGTGTGCACGTTCGTCGCGGCGACTACCTGAGCAATCCCGTGGCGGCCAAGGTGCATGGCGTCTGCCCGGTGGATTACTACCAGCAGGGCGTGGCGGAGTTGAGTGCATCCCTGGCCCGTCCCCACTGCTTTGTCTTCTCCGACGATCCCGAGTGGGTGAGAGGCTCCCTGGCCTTCCCCTGTCCGATGACCGTGGTGGATGTGAATGGTCCCGCCGAGGCCCATTTCGACCTGGCCCTGATGGCTGCCTGCCAGCATTTCGTCATTGCCAACAGTTCCCTCAGCTGGTGGGGCGCCTGGCTGGGCCAGGCTGCGGGAAAACGGGTCATTGCCCCATCCCGCTGGTTCCTGACTTCCGACAAGGATGCCCGGGACCTGCTGCCGCCAAGCTGGGAGCGTCGGTGACCGTCCCATGCGCATTCTCCTGACCAGCCCCACCTATCCACCCTTCAACAGCGGCCTGGGTAATGCCACGGCCCAGCAGGCGGCCGCCCTGGCCAGGGCCGGCCATGAGGTGGTGGTGGCAACCGGCGGCGATGTCCGTGGCAGCCGCCGGGACGAATGGGGCGTCCGCGTCGAGGCCTTTGCCGTCACCGGCGCCTCCTCCTGGCTGCAGCCGATCCGCGGCGATGTGGAGAGCTATGTGGATTTCCTGCAGCAGCCCGGTTGGGATGTGGTGCTGCTAAACGCCTGGCAGAACTGGGCGACCGATCTGGCCCTGCGCCACCTCGACCGGATCGCCGGGCGCAAGTTCGTCTATAGCCATTGCATTTCCACCAACGTCTTCTTTGCACACCAGCCCCTGCGCTCTTTGCTCCGCTATCTGGCCTGGCGGCCCTACTGGTGGCGTCTGTCGCGCTTTATGCGGCGGCTGGATGGCGTCCTGTTCCTGGCCGGCGGCGGTACGGATTCCCGCTTCGACGACCTGGGGCTGGCCCGGCGTTGCGGTGTGCCGCTGCGAGTCGTGCCCAACAGCCTCTCTCCCGCGGCGGTGAAAGCGCTGGCGGTGGAGCCGGCCGCTCTGGAACAGCGGGACCGCCTGCTGGCGGTGGGCTCCTACCAATGGCAGAAGGGCTTTGATTTCGTCCTGCGGGCCTACGCCGCATCCGGGGCCCGCAACCGGACTCCCCTCCATCTCTTCGGTCAGCAGCACTCGGCCTACAGCGAGACGTTGCACAGCCTGGTCCGGGAGTTGGGACTCGACCCCGGCTGCGTGGTCTTTCACGAAGGGGTGTCCGGTGATGCCCTGGTGGCGGAATATGGCCGGGCCCGGCTGCTGCTCTCCGGTTCCCATACCGAATGCCAGCCCCTGGTGCTGCTCGATGCCAGCGCCCTTGGCACGCCCTTCGTCGCCCGCAGCACCGGCTGCATTGCCGGCATGCCTGGCGGCATGGCGGTCACCGACTGGCGCGAAATGGCCGCCCGGATCGACGCCCTGGAGCAGGACGAGGCCCAGTGGCAGGCCCTGAGCCGTGCCGGGCGCCAGGCCGCCCGGGATATCTACCACCCCGAGGCCGTCGCCAGGCTGCTGCTGGCGGTGCTGGCCGGGGAAAACGACATGATGGGGAGCGAGGGGCCGGCCCCCGCTCCGGAAAAGCTATGACAAATCCCCAGGTTCAGCCGCCGCTGGTGACGGTGGCCCTTTCCGTCTTCAACGGCGGTGCCGTGCTGGAAGCCTCCGTACGCTCCGTCGTCAATCAGTCCTTCACCGACTGGGAACTGCTGATCCTCGACGACGGTTCGACGGATGGCGCCATCGACCGTCTGCCCTTTCTTGCCGACCCCCGCATCATCGTCGTGCGGGACGGCCATAACCGGGGTCTCTCCGGTCGCCTCAACCAGGCGGTCACTCTGGCCCGGGGGCGCTACTTCGCCCGCATGGATCACGACGACCTCTGCCATCCGCAGCGCTTTGCCCGCCAGGTGGCTTTTCTCGAGGCCCATCCCGAAGTGGACCTGCTGGCGGCCGAGTGCATCACCATGGACGAGTCCGAGCGCCTGAACGGCACCCTGCCGGCGGCCACCGACCACGACAGCATCTGCCGTCGTCCCTGGCAGGGCTTTCCCATGCCCCACCCGACCTGGATGGGGCGTATCGAGTGGTTCCGCCGTCATCCTTACCAGGACCCGGGTCCCTATTGCTGCGAAGACAACGAACTGCTGCTGCGGGCCCACCGGCAGAGCCGTTACCACACGCTGCCCGAGCGTCTGCTGGCCTATCGGGTGCGCAGCCACACTCCCTGGCTCAAGCTGTGGAAGACCCGGGTGGCCCTGCTGCGGGCCCAGCTCGGGTACTTCTCCCGGCAGGGGCAATGGGGCAGCGCCCTGCTGTGCTGTGTCACGGCGGCAGCCCGCGTCGCAAGGGACTCCTGGCGCGAACTCGGCCATTGCCTGCGGCCCGGGGCCGAGGTCCACTGGGGGGCTGCGGCACCGGAAGGCGAGCGCCGTGAATGGGAGCGTCTGATCCAGGCGCTCAAACAAGGGGGCGGCAAGGCCGCACCTGGAGGGGAGGGCGATGAACCTGCCTGATCCGGCTGGCGATGGCCGGGCTGCCAAGCCCGCCATCATGTTCGTGGCCACCACTCCCTTTGCCGTCAATGCCTTCCTGGCCACCCATCTGGAGACTCTGGCCCGGCATTACCGCATCACCCTGTGCGTCAATCTCCAGGCCTATGAACTGCTGCCGGCCCTGGCCCGACAGGTGGAGGTCCGGCACATTCCCTTCGTGCGCAAGATCGCACCCTGGGACGACCTGCGTACCCTGTTGCAGTTGCTGGCCGTAGTGCGCCAGGTGCGGCCCGCCGTCATCCACAGCATCACGCCCAAGGCCGGGCTGCTGGCCATGCTGGCCGGTTTCCTGGCACGGGTGCCGCATCGCTGGCACACCTTCACCGGACAGGTCTGGGCCACCCGGCAGGGACTGGGGCGCCGTCTGCTCAAGGCCATGGACCGCCTGATCGTTCTGCTGGCTTCCCGGGTCTTCGCCGACAGCGCCTCTCAATGCCGGCTGTTGCGCGATGAGGGGGTGGTCAGTGGCGACGGCATCGGCATGCTCGGCGCCGGCTCCATCGCCGGTGTGGACCTGCAGCGTTTCCATCCGGACGGGGCATTCCGCATCGCCTTGCGCCAGGAGGTCGGTTGCCAGCCGGCTGCCTGCGTCTTTCTCTTCGTCGGCCGTCTGGCCCGGGACAAGGGCGTGTTCGACCTGGTCAGTGCTTTCGCCCAGGCCGCCCGGTCGGCGCCCGGCATGGAACTGTGGGTGGTCGGGCCCAACGAGGAGGGCCTGCTGCCAGCCTTGCAGCAGGCCGCTGCCGATTGCCCGGCCCCCATCCGCTGGCTTGGCGCCACGCCGACGCCCGAGCGCTTCATGGCGGCGGCCGATGTGCTGGTCCTGCCCAGCTACCGGGAAGGCTTCGGCTCCGTCATCATCGAGGGGGCCGCCTGCGGCATTCCGGCGCTGGCCTATCGCATCGACGGCGTCATCGACGCGGTGGCGGATGGGGTCAGCGGCGAACTGGTGGCCGTCGGGCAGGTGGAGGCCCTGGCCGCCGCCATGGTGCGGCTGGCCACCGACGACGAGCGGCGCCAGACCCTGGGCCGGCAGGCCCGGGCACGGGCGGAGGGCGATTTCAGCAGCCGCACGGTGACGGCGGCCTGGCTCGACTACTATCAAACCCAGCTGGATAAAGGAATGCATCCGTGAAGCGCCTGTTCGACCTCCTGCTCGGCCTGCTGGCCCTGGCCGTGCTGTTGCTGCCCCTGCTGCTGGTGTCCCTGCTGGTGCGTTTCACCTCCCCCGGGCCGGTGCTTTACTGGAGCGACCGGGTGGGGCGGCACAACCGCATTTTCAAGATGCCCAAGTTCCGCAGCATGCGGGTGGGCACGCCGGCGGTGGCCACCCATCTGCTGACGGACCCCAAGGCCTACCTGACGCCGGTGGGCTCCTTCCTGCGCAAGTCCAGCCTGGACGAGCTGCCCCAGCTGTGGAGCATCCTCAAGGGCGACATGAGTTTCGTCGGTCCCCGGCCGGCCCTGTACAACCAGGACGACCTGATCGCCCTGCGCACCGAGGCCGGCGTGCATGAGCTGGTGCCCGGCCTTACCGGCTGGGCCCAGGTGAACGGGCGGGACGAGCTGCCCATTCCCCAGAAGGTGGCCCTGGATGCGGAATACCTGCGCCGGCGCTCCCTCGCCTTCGATTGCCGCATCATCTGGCTGACCTTCCTCAAGGTGGTGCAGCGGGACGGCGTTTCCCACTGAGGCGGCGGGCGATGCTCTCCCCGCGCCAGCCGTTCGACGCCAGCCTGCTGCATGAGGCCGGCCTCAACCTGCAGGCCGTCTTCGACGTGGCGGCCCTGCCGGAGGAGGTGGCCGCCTCCCTAGAGCGGGCTGCCCCGGGCCACGGCCGGCGCCAGCTGATCCTGCTGGGCCACGGCGGACGCCGCCTGTGGCAGGCGGTGCAGGCCGCCGGGCTGGATTCGGACCATCCCATCGACGATTTCACCATTGCCAGTGTGGGCCGCTGGTTTGCCGCCGTCTGTCCCGGCCGGGACTTCCACCTGCTCTATCCCGGCGATGCGCCGGTGGGGCTGCAGCAGCTGGGGCAGCTGGCGGGCTGGCACCATCCCTCGCCCTTCATGGTCGGGGTGCGGCAGCAGTGGGGCTCCTGGTATGCCTATCGGGCGGCCCTGCTGGCGGACAGCGACTTCCCGCCGACGCCGCCCCTGCAGGAAGCCTCGCCCTGTGCCAGCTGCGCGCCCCGGGTCTGCATCGAGGCCTGCCCGGCCGGCGCCCTGGCCGGCGGCCGTTTCGACCTGGCCGCCTGCGTCGCCTGGCGCCGGCAGCCCGCCTCGCCCTGCCGCCATACCTGCCTGGCCCGGCTAGCCTGCCCGGTGGGCCGGGGGCACCGCTACGAGCCGGCCCAGATCCGCCACACTTACGCCCAATCGCTGGCGGCCATCGAGGCCTACTACTGAAGCGCCCCGGCGCCGGGAAATGGCCTGGGGGCCAGCAACGGCGGGGAGGCTGCGCTAGAATGGCCGGATAGACCAACAACAGGAACCCGCCATGGCCCGCCATACCAAGATCGTCGCCACCCTCGGCCCCGCTTCCACCGATCCCGTCACCCTGGAGCGCCTGATCCGCGCCGGCGTGGACGTGGTGCGCATGAACTTCTCCCACGGCACCGCCGAGGACCACATGGCCCGGGCCCGCACCGTGCGCGAGATTTCCGCCAAGGTGGGGCGGCCGGTGGGCATCCTGGGGGACCTGCAGGGGCCGAAGATCCGCGTCGGCAAATTCGAGAACGGCAAGATCCAGCTGGAGAAAGGCGACAAGTTCATCCTCGACGCCAACTGTGCCCTGGGCAACCAGGAGCGGGTCGGCCTGGACTACAAGGACCTGCCCCGGGACGTGGAGCCCGGCGCCGTGCTGCTGCTGGACGACGGCCGCATTGTGCTCGACGTGGAGCGGGTGATCGGTGCCGAAATCCACACCGTGGTGCGCCACGCCGGCGAGCTGTCCAACAACAAGGGCATCAACCGCCAGGGCGGCGGCCTTTCCGCCCCGGCCCTGACCGCCAAGGACATGGACGACATCAAGACGGCGGCCCAGATCGGCGTCGATTACATCGCCGTCTCCTTCCCCAAGAGCGCCGCCGACATGTACATGGCGCGCCAGCTGATGCGGGCCGCCGGCAGCCGCGCCCTGACCATCGCCAAGATCGAGCGCACCGAGGCCGTGGCGGCCCTGGATGAAATCCTGGACGCCTCCGACGGCGTCATGGTGGCCCGGGGCGACCTGGCCGTGGAAGTGGGGGACGCCGCCGTGCCGGCCCTGCAGAAGAAGATGATTCGCCACGCCCGGGAGAAGAACAAGCTGGCCATCACTGCCACCCAGATGATGGAATCCATGATCCAGTCGCCGGTGCCGACCCGGGCCGAAGTGTCCGACGTGGCCAATGCGGTGCTGGACGGCACCGACGCGGTGATGCTTTCCGCCGAGACCGCCAGCGGCCGCTATCCGGTGGAAACCGTGGAATCCATGGCCCGGGTCTGCATCGAGGCCGAGCGCTCCGCCGAAGTGACCCTGGACCGGGAATTCCTCGACCGGGTGTTCACCCGCATCGACCAGTCCGTGGCCATGGCCGCCATCTGGACCGCCCACCACCTCAAGGTGAAGGCCATCGCCGCCCTCTCGCAATCCGGTTCCACCGCCCTGTGGATGAGCCGCCTCAACTGCGGCGTGCCGGTCTATGCCCTGACGCCGGATGCGGAAGCCCAGACCAAGATGTCCCTTTACCGGGAAGTGACGCCCCTGCTCATGAGCCAGCAGCATTCGGACCGGGACGTGCTGCTCTACGAAGCCGAGCAGCTGCTGATGCAGAACGGCGCCGTGGCCAAGGGCGACCTCATCGTGCTGACCATCGGCGAGCCCATCGGCACCCCGGGGGGCACCAACACCCTGAAGATCGTCCGCGTCGGCGAGCACCAGATGCCGCCCCTGCGGGCCTGATAGCGCCCTCGCGGGCCTCGGGCCTGAATCCGCCGGCTCTGTTAAAATTCCCGTCGCCCCGGTCCGCCGGGGCGAATCGTCTCCGGGTGCCCGCAAGGGAGAATCGGGAACGCGGTGCGGCAGGCCTTGGGGCCGCCCATTCCGCGACGTGCCCAACGCTGTGAGGGGGACTGGGCCGGCAGATGCCACTGATCCGCGGATCGGGAAGGCGCCGGCGCAGAGTGATCCCGAGTCAGAAGACCGGCCAGGAGACCCTTTTCGGCACGCACGGCCAGGCGCGCCGCCACCGATCTTCTGAAGGGGACTCCATGAAGACCGACCCCACCGTCAACAAAGTCATCTCCCTCGCCGGCTACCAGAACGAACACGAGTTCTCCGACGCCGCCCGGGACGCCATCTACCACGCCATCTTCTCCCGCCGCGACGTGCGCGGCCAGTTCCTGCCCGACCCGGTGCCCCAGGAGGTGCTGGCCCGGGTCCTCACCGCCGCCCACTTCGCCCCTTCCGTCGGCTACATGCAGCCCTGGAGTTTCCTCCTGGTGCGTGAGGCGGAGACCAAGGCCCGCATCCACGCCGCCTTCCAGCAGGCCAACCAGGAGGCGGCGGAGAAATTCGAGGGCGAGCGCCAGGCCATCTACAAGGAACTGAAGCTGGAGGGCATCCGGGAAGCGCCCATCAACCTGCTCATCACCTGCGACCGGGACCGGGCCGGCCCGGTGGTCATCGGCCGCACCCACATCAAGGCCATGGACCTCTATTCCAGCGTCTGCGCCGTGCAGAACCTGTGGCTGGCGGCCCGCAGCGAAGGCCTGGGAGTGGGCTGGGTCTCCATCTTCCACCAGCAGGCCCTGCGCGACATCCTGAGCCTGCCGCCGCGCATCATCCCGGTGGCCTACCTGTGTCTGGGCTACGTCAGCCACTTCAAGGAAAAGCCGGAGCTGGAAAGCGCCGGCTGGCGCCAGCGCCTGCCCCTGGCCGACCTGGTGTACGACGGCCAGTGGGAAAAGCCGGTGGAGGAGGAACTGCGCCAGGTCCTCAGCGAGCACCAGGCCAGGGCCCAGGAAAAACGCCGCTTCTAGGCATGCCTGCCTGAAGAGGGCCGTGGTTGGGGCGTCTCCGGCGCCCTGGTTGCGGCCTTTGTCTTTCTTTTGCTGCCCGGCGGTCGCAGTACTCGCCCGGGGGGCAAAGCCACGATAAAATCACGGTCTTTCCCGAGCGCCACGACAGCGGGCGCCGATCACGCCAGAACAAACCGCATTGCCCATTGGAGGAACACCATGCCCATCGTATCCATGCGCCAGCTCCTGGACCACGCCGCCGAGAACGGCTACGGTCTGCCCGCCTTCAACGTGAACAACATGGAACAGGTCTGGGCCATCATGGAGGCCGCCAATGAACTGAACGCCCCGGTGATCATGCAGGCCTCCGCCGGTGCCCGCAAATACGCCGGCGAAGCCTTCCTGCGCCACCAGATCCTCGCCGCCCTGGAAGCCTATCCCCACATCCCCGTGGTGATGCACCAGGACCACGGCCAGTCCCCGGCCGTCTGTATGGCCGCCATCAAGTCCGGCTTCTCCTCCGTGATGATGGACGGCTCCCTGCAGGAAGACGGCAAGAGCGTCGCCTCCTACGACTACAACGTGGCCGTGACCCAGGAAGTGGTGAAGTTCTCCCACGCCATCGGCGTCTCCGTCGAGGCCGAACTGGGCGTGCTCGGTTCCCTGGAAACCATGAAGGCCGACAAGGAAGACGGCCACGGCGCCGAAGGCCACATGACCCGGGAAGACCTGCTCACCGATCCGGACCAGGCCGCCGACTTCGTCGCCCGCACCAACTGCGACGCCCTGGCCATCGCCATCGGCACCAGTCACGGCGCCTACAAGTTCACCAAGAAGCCCACCGGCGACATCCTGGCCATCGACCGCATCAAGGAAATCCACGCCCGCATCCCCAACACCCACCTGGTGATGCACGGCTCCTCCTCCGTGCCCCAGGAACTGCTGGCCGAGATCCGGGAATTCGGCGGCGACATGAAGGAAACCTACGGCGTGCCCGTGGAAGAGATCGTGAACGGCATCAAGCACGGCGTGCGCAAGGTGAACATCGACACCGACATCCGCCTGGCCATGACCGGCGCCGTGCGTCGCTACCTGTTCGAGAACCCCTCCAAGTTCGATCCCCGCGACTTCCTCAAGCCCGCCCGGGAAGCCGCCAAGAAAATCTGCGTCGCCCGCTACCAGGCCTTCGGCTGCGAAGGCCGGGCCGGCCAGATCAAGCCCATCTCCCTGGAGAAGATGGCCGAGCGCTACAAGAAGGGCGAGCTGAACCAGATCGTCAAGTAAGGCGGTCCGCCTTCCCAACCGCTGCCAGGCGCCGGATACTTCTCCGGCGCCCTTTTCTTTTTATCCGCCATGACCCTGCACCTCGCCGAACACCCGCTGCGCCAGCGCCTCAATGACGAGGTCCACGCCCGCCCGCCCATGGCCCTGGAAGGGCCGGAGTGGATCAGCTACCTGGCGGTGCTGCACGAAGGCACCGAGGCGGCGGCCGAAGAAGCCCATCTGCAGCGCCTCTGCGCCGCCCTGGGGGCCAATCTCTGCCCGGTGATCCAGGGCGACCACTGGGTCATGGACGCGGGCCGCCTGCGCCTCAAGTGGGAGCGGCACAACGAATTTTCCGGCTACACCTTCTTCCTCGCCCGGGAACCCGGCGACGCCCCCGACACCACCGCCATTTCCGCCCTGCCGGCAGACTGGCTGGCGGGCCTGCCCGGCTCGGTGATGGTGGCCACCCATGTGGAGTTCCGTTCCGCCGCTGACCTGGACCCGGAAGAACTACTGGCCGACCTGCACCGCTCCGGCGACTCCTGGGTCGCCACCACGGTGGCCGACGGTGCCGCCTGGGTCGCCTCCGATTTCCAGCTGCACGACGGCTGGAGCCGTTTCCTGGTGCTGGACGAGCGCCTGCGCCACCGCCAGGCCGGGCGCACGGTGCAGCGCCTGCTGGAGATCGAGACCTACCGCATGATGGCCCTGCTGGCCTTCCCGGTGGCCAAGGAGGTGAGCCGCCTGCTGGCCCGGGCCGAGGGCGAGGTGGCCGACCTCATGGACCGCATGGGCGAGGCCCGCGGCCCCGAGGACGAGCGCCTGCTGCTGGCCCGCCTGACCCGGCTGGCGGCGGAGATCGAACGCTCGGTGACCCGCACCGCCTTCCGCTTCGGCGCCGCCGAGGCCTACTACGCCCTGGTGCAGCAGCGGGTGCGGGAACTGCGGGAACACCGCCTCAACGGCTTTCCCCCCATTTCCGAATTCATGGACCGGCGCCTGGCCCCGGCCATCAACACCTGTCTTTCCGTGGCCCGGCGCCAGACCGACCTGTCCACCCGCATCGCGCGCAAGAGCGCCCTGCTGCGTACCCGGGTCGATATCGAACTGGAGCGCCAGAACCAGCAGCTGCTGGGGCAGATGAACCGCCGCGCCAAGCTGCAGCTGCGCCTGCAGGAAACGGTGGAAGGCCTCTCCGTGGTGGCCATCACCTACTACGCCTCTCAGCTGGTCAGCTACCTGGCCAAGGGCCTGTCCAAGACCGTGCTGCCCCACCTGTCGCCGGAAATCGCCTCCGCCGTCTCCATCCCCCTCATCGCCGCCGTCGTCGCCGTCAGCATCCGCCGCATGCGCCGCGCCCTGGCTGCCGAGGAGCTGGAGCAGGGCGAAGGCCACTGATCCTTTATAATCCGTTTTTTCCCCTCTTTTTCGGGACCCTGCCGTGACCGCTCCCCTTTTTGAATCCACCATCACCAGCCTGCCCCTCGTCGCCCGGGGCAAGGTGCGCGACATCTATTCCGTCGATGCCGACCACCTGCTGATCGTCACCACCGACCGGCTCTCCGCCTTCGACGTGATCCTGCCGGACCCCATCCCCGACAAGGGCAAGGTGCTGACCCAGGTGGCCAATTTCTGGTTCGAGAAGCTGGGCCACATCCTGCCCAGCCAGCTCTCCGGCATCGCCCCCGAATCCGTGGTCAAGCCCGAAGAGCGGTCCCAGGTGGAAGGCCGCGCCCTGGTGGTGAAGCGCTTGAAGCCCCTGCCCATCGAGGCCGTGGTGCGCGGCTACCTGATCGGTTCCGGCTGGAAGGACTACCAGGCCACCGGCGCCGTCTGCGGCATCCAGCTGCCCGCCGGCCTGCAGATGGCGGCCAAGCTGCCCGAGCCCATCTTCACCCCGGCCACCAAGGCCGACGTGGGCGACCACGACATCAACATCTCCTACGAGGAATCCAAGGTGCGCTGCGCCGAGCACCTGGCCGCCGACCTGGCGGGCACCGGCAAGACCGGCGCCCAGCTGGCCGAGGAAGCGAAGAACGCCGCCATCGCCCTGTACACCGAGGCCTCCGCCTATGCCCGCACCCGGGGCATCATCATTGCCGACACCAAGTTCGAGTTCGGCATCGACAAGGCCGGTACCCTGCACCTCATCGACGAGGCCCTGACCCCCGATTCCTCCCGCTTCTGGCCCGCCGACGGCTACGCCGAAGGCATCAGCCCCCCCAGCTTCGACAAGCAGTTCGTCCGCGACCACCTGGAAACCCTGACCTGGTGGGACAAGAAGGCTCCCGGTCCGCAGCTGCCGGCCGAGGTCATCGAAAAGACCGCCGCCAAGTATCGCGAAGCCTACGAGCGCCTTACCGGCCAGACCATGGCCTGATCGGGCCGGACTGCCGCGGGCCGCACCGCTTGTGCCGGTCGGCCTGGGCTTCCCCAAAAGGGGCGGGAGATTCTCCCGCCCCTTTTGTTTTTGCCGGCCGGAAACCCGGACGGGCAGTTGCGGTCCAACCCATGTCCCCGCTCCAACCCTGAGAAGGAGATCATCATGGACATCCTGCACTCCCCCGTTCATCACGACCTGCCCCGGGTGCGCCACGTGGCCTGGTTCCGTCCCTTCCACTGGCTGGCCGGCGGCCTGCGGGACCTCTCCCGCCGGCCCGCCCTGAGCCTCTCCCTGGGCGCCCTGTTCGCCATCGGCGGCCTGTGCATCTTCGCCCTGGCCCAGGGCCGGCCCGAACTGCTGCTGGCGGCCGTCTCCGGCTTCCTCTTGGTAGGGCCTCTGCTGGCCGTGGGCTTCTACGAGATCAGCCGCCGCATCGCCGGCGGCGACCGGCTCGATGCCGCCGCCGTGGCCCATTCCCTGGCCGCCCGCTGGCGCCCCCTGGCCCTCTACGGCCTCTTCCTGGCCGCCATCTACTTCATCTGGGCCCAGCTGACCACGGCCCTGGTGGCCTATCTGCTGGGCAGCGAGTGGATCTGGGGCTTCGAGGAACTGGCCCGGGAAATCTTCCTCTCCGGCCGCCACCCCAACCTGGCCGCCATCTGGACCCTCAGCGGCGCCACCCTGGCCGCGGTGACCTTCCTGCTCTCGGTGGTGACGGCGCCCCTGCTGCTGGACCGGGAGGTGGAGGTGCACCACGCCATGGCCACCAGCATCAACGTGGTGGCGACCAATCTGCCGGCCATGCTGCTGTGGTCCTTCCTCATCGTCAGCCTGACCCTGTTCGGCTTCGTCACCCTGATGGCCGGCCTGGTGCTGATCATGCCCCTGCTGGGCCACGCCACCTGGCATGCCTACGCGGACCTTGTAGAATAGGCGCCAGACCCCATCTGCAAGAACAGACGTCCAGTTTCAGCGCCAGCCCACGGGCGGCCCAGGCCGCCCGTTTTTGTTGCCCCTACCGATAACATCTCCAGAGAACAGCCCATGAGCGCCAATCCCCTTCTTGCCACCGTCGGCCAGCCCCGTGCCGTGCTGCCGCCCTTCGACCGCATCGAGCCGGCCCACGTGCGGCCCGCCATCGAGCAGCTGCTGGCCGACAGCCGGGCCCTGGTGGCGCGCCTCACCGCCGCCGCCGTGCCGGCCACCTGGGACGATTTCGCGGCGCCCCTCAACGACGGCATCGAGCACCTCTCCTGGGCCTGGGGCATCGTCGGCCACCTGCACGGCGTCAATGACGTGCCCGAATGGCGCGAGGCCTACAACGACCTGCTGCCGGAGGTGACCCGCTTCTTCAGCGAACTGGGCCAGAACCTGGCCCTCTTCGAGAAGTACAAGGCCCTGGCCGCCTCCCCCGAATTCGCCGGCCTTTCCCCGGCCCGCAAGAGAATCCTGCACAACGAGATCCGCGACTTCCGCCTTTCCGGTGCCGAACTGCCGGAAGCGCAGAAGCCCCGCTTCCAGGCCATCCAGGAAGAACTGGCCAGCCTCTCCGCCAAGTTCTCGGAAAACCTGCTGGACGCCACCAACGCCTTCGCCGAAATTGTGACCGACGAGGCCGAACTGGCGGGCCTGCCGGAAGACGTGCAGGCTGCCGCCCGGGCCGCCGCCGAGAGGGATGGAAAGAGCGGAGAGGGCAAGGCCGGCTGGAAATTCACCCTGCACGCCCCCTCCTACATGCCGGTGATGCAGTACGCCGAGAGCCGCCGCCTGCGCCAGGCCCTGTACCGGGCCTACGCCACCCGAGCCGCCGAGTTCACCGACGGCAGCAGCAAGGCCGAGTGGGACAACACCCCCCTGATCCGTCGCATCCTGGAACTGCGGGCCGAAGAGGCGAAGATGCTGGGCTTCGACACCTTCGCCCAGGTTTCCCTGGTGCCCAAGATGGCCGACAGTCCGGAACAGGTGCTGGCCTTCCTCAACGACCTGGCGGTGAAGGCCAAGCCCTTCGCCGAGAAGGACCTGGCCGAACTGAAGGCCTTCGCCAAGAGCGAACTGGGCATGGACGACCTGGAACCCTGGGACATCGGCTGGGCCTCGGAAAAGCTCAAACAGGCCCGCTACTCCTTCTCCGACGAGGAGGTGAAGCAGTACTTCCCCGAACCCAAGGTGCTGGGCGGCCTGTTCAAGGTCATCGAGTCCCTCTTCAACGTCAAACTGAAGCCCGACGCGGCCCCCGTGTGGCATCCGGACGTGCGTTTCTTCCGCATCGAGACCGCCGCCGGCGAGCTGGTGGGCCAGTTCTACCTGGACCTCTACGCCCGGGAAACCAAGCGGGGCGGCGCCTGGATGGACGAAGCCATCACCCGCCGCGCCACCGCTGCCGGCATCCAGACCCCGGTGGCCTACCTCAACTGCAATTTCCCCGCTCCGGTGGGCAACAAACCGGCCACCTTCAGCCACGACGACGTCATCACCCTGTTCCACGAGACCGGCCACGGCCTGCACCACCTGCTGACCCGGGTGGAGGAGCTGGGCGTTTCCGGCATCCACGGCGTCGAGTGGGATGCGGTGGAACTGCCCTCCCAGTTCATGGAGAACTACTGCTGGGAGTGGGAAGTGCTGCAGGGCATGACCGGCCACGTGGATTCCGGCGAGCCGTTGCCTCGGGCCCTCTACGACAAGATGCTGGCGGCCAAGAACTTCCACAGCGGCCTCATGACCGTGCGCCAGCTGGAATTCTCCCTCTTCGACCTGTGCATCCACCACGGCTTCGACCCCAAGGGCGAGCAGACCGTGCTGGACGTGCTGAACGAGGTGCGCCGGGAAGTGGCGGTGCTGATTCCCCCCGCCTGGCACCGCTTCCCCAACAGCTTCGGCCACATCTTCGCCGGCGGCTACGCGGCGGGCTACTTCAGCTACAAGTGGGCCGAGGTGCTGTCGGCCGATGCCTACGCCGCCTTCGAGGAGGCCGGCAATCCCTTCGACGGGGCCACCGGCAAGCGCTTCCTGGACGAGATTTTGTCCGTCGGCGGTTCCCGCCCGGCGATCGACTCCTTCAAGGCCTTCCGCGGCCGGGAACCCAGCGTGGATGCCCTGTTGCGGCACAATGGTATGATCCCCGCGTAATCCGGCCCAACACCGCTGTCGGGAGATTTTTGCCATGAAACTGCTGCTGTCCCTGCTCGTCGGCTGCCTGGCCTGGGGTGCCGCCCAGGCCCAGACCACCTACCGCTGGATCGACCCCCAGACCGGCCAGACGGTCTTTTCCGACAAGCCGCCCCCCGCCGGGGTCAAGCAGGTGAGCAAGAAGCAGCTGGGCGCTGCCGCCGAAGGGGAAGAGAGCAGCCTGCCCTACGCCACCCGCCGCGCCGTGGAGAATTTCCCGGTGGTGCTGTACACCAGCAGCGACTGCGTCGAGACCTGCCGCCTGGGGCGGGACCTGCTCAACGCCCGGGGCGTTCCCTTCCGCGAGAAGATGATCGCCACCCCGGAGGATTACGAAGAACTCAAGCGCGTGGCCGGCAGCGAGCCGGTCGTGCCCATTCTCATGGTCGGCAAGCAGACCACCCGGGGCGTGGACAGCGCCGCCTGGAACAATCTGCTGGACCTGGCCGGCTACCCCAAGACGGCCCCCTACGGTTTCAAGCCCCGGGGCGCCCTGGAGAAATAGTTGTCGATGAAGTTTGCCACCTGGAACGTCAATTCCCTCAAGGTCCGCCTGCCCCATCTGCTGGAGTGGCTGGCCAAGGAGGCCCCCGATGTGGTCTGCCTGCAGGAAACCAAGCTGGAGGACCACAACTTTCCCCAGGCCGAGATCGAGGCCGCCGGCTACCAGGTCGCCTTTTCCGGCCAGAAGACCTACAACGGCGTCGCCCTGCTCTCGCGCCAGCCCCTGGCCGAGGTGCAGCGGGGCAATCCCCATTACGACGATCCCCAGAAGCGCCTCATCGCCGCCACGGTGGCCGGCGTGCGGGTGATCTGCGCCTATTTCCCCAACGGCCAGGAAGTCGGCAGCGACAAGTACGCCTACAAGCTGGAATGGCTGGCAGCCCTGGAAAAGTGGCTGGCCGAGGAACTGGCCGCCCATCCCCGACTGGTGCTGGCCGGCGACTTCAATATCGCCCCGGCCGATGCGGACGTGCACGACCCCCAGGCCTGGGCAGGCAAGATCCTCTGTTCCGAGCCGGAGCGGGCCGCCTGGCAGCGCCTGCTGGGCCTGGGCCTGAGCGACAGCTTCCGCCTCTTCGAGCAGCCGTCGGCCACCTTCTCCTGGTGGGATTACCGCATGGGCGGCTTCCGCCGCAACCTGGGCCTGCGCATCGACCACCTGCTGCTCTCCGCCCCCCTGGCGGCGGCTTGCAGCGCCGGGCGCATCGACAAGGAGCCCCGCACCTGGGAACGCCCGTCGGACCACGCCCCGGCCATCGCCGAAGTCGGCCCCGTCGCCTGATTCCCCAACAGGACCGCGCCCGACCATGGAACTGACCCCCGCCGGCCTGCTGGCCCTCTATCCCTCCCTGGCGGCCCTGCCGGCAGACCAGCTGGCTGCCCTGTGCCGGCCCGAGGCCCTGCTGCGGCTGCCCGCCGGCACCCAGCTGTTCGCCGAGCGCCAGCCCTGCCAGGGCTTCCCCCTGCTGCTGGAAGGCAGCATCAAGGTGGTGAAGACCGCCGCCAGCGGCCGGGAAATGCTGCTCTACCGGGTGGAGCCGGGGGAATCCTGCATCATCACCTCCAGCTGTCTCCTGGGTCATGCGCCCTATACCGCCCGGGGCGAGGCGGAAACGCCCATCACCCTGCTGATCCTGCCCAGCCCGGTGTTCGACCGGCTGGTGGCGGAGCAGGCCCGCTTCCGCGATTTCGTCTTCCACCTCTTTTCCGAGCGTCTGGCCGAACTGATGCAGCTGGTGGAGGAGGTGGCCTTCCACCGTCTCGACCAGCGCCTGGCCAAGCTGCTGCTGGCCAAGAACGGCGACACCCTGCACGCCACCCACCAGCAGCTGGCGGAAGAGCTGGGCAGCGTGCGGGAAATCGTCAGCCGGCTGCTGAAGGGCTTTGCCGCCCAGGGGCTGGTGGCCCTGGGGCGGGAACAGATCGGCATCCTGGACCGCAACGGCCTCAAGAGCCTAGCCGAGGCCGCCCGCTGAAGGCCGGCGGCCGCCTGGGCCGGCCGTGGCCTGGGCGCCTCCGGGCATCGCTCGTGGGTGTGTGACCCAGGTTACATACGCTTGCCCGGGACCCCGCTATGCTGGGAGGGTCAAAACTCACTGGAGGCAGCAAACATGAAAGCAAACGTTGGCGGTATCGACAAAATCCTGCGCATCGTCGTCGGCCTGGCCCTGATCGCCTGGGCCATCCTGGGCGGCCCGGTGTGGGCCTGGATCGGCGTGGTGCCCCTGGCCACCGGCTTCATGGGCTGGTGCCCGGCCTATACCCTGCTGGGCATCAAGACCTGCCCGATGAAGAAGGACTGAGGGAGCTTTTCCCGCGGGAATCACCGAGGCGGAAGTTTTCTGCGCCGGCTCTCTCCCGGGTTCTCTCCCGTTTTCCCCGACAGGGCGCCGCTGGCGCCCTGTTTGTTTTTGTGGCGGCAGAAAATGGGGAAGGCGGGAGCAGGCGCCTAGAGCAGGCGCAGGGCCGAGTCGAAATCCAGATGGGGCAGCGCCACCTCGGCCCGGGGGATGGCGGCAGGGAAGGTGAGGCGCAGGGGGCGGCCGGGGCGGGCGATTTCCGTCAGGGCCACGGGGGCGGCATTGGCCGCCTGGGGTGCCGTCATCAGGTTCATGGGGTCGAGCCAGAGCACCGTGGGGCGGATGGGCAGGCTCTCCTCGGCCGCCGCCAGGTGGGCCTGCAGCTGTTCCAGGGTGGCTTCCAGCCAGCCGCTGCCGCTATGGGCGGCGGCCAGGGCGGCTTCGTTGTCGGCCAGCTGTTGGCGCAGCTGGGCCACGTCCTGGTGGTGGGCGCCTTCTGCTTCCAGGCCGTTGAGGCCGGCCCGGCTCTGGGCCATGAGTGCCAGGCGGTGCCGCAGCAGGCCGTGCTCCGCCTCCAGGGCCCGGCCCCGGGCCTGGCTGGCGGTGATTTCGGCCAGGGCGTCCAGCACCAGGGCTTCCAGCACCATCTCCTGGGTGCGCTGCTGCAGGGCCTGGGGGCTGGCGGAAAAGCCCACCAGGCGGAAGTCCCCGAAGCTGATGCTGTGCCGCTCCACGTCCCGGCGCAGCAGGTCCCCTTCCAGGGCGGTGCCCAGGGTGGTGTGCTGTTGCGGCGTGGCAGCGACGATGCAGTAGATGGTGTCGCCGCAGCCGTCGCCGCCGCTGTCGACGAATTCCCGCAGGTCCGGGCTGGCATTCACGGTGGCGGTGATGTCCTCGGGGCGGGCGAAGAGGGCCCGCAGCACCGGGCTGGCGGCCCAGCGGGAGGCTTGCAGGGGAAGGCAGTCGGCCTGGCGGGCGGCGATGCTGCGGGCGTAGTCGAGGGCGTGGGCGACGGCCGGGGCAAGGCGCTCCCGGGCGCCGTGCATGGCCTGCAGGCGCGGATCGACGCCGGCCATGACCTGGTGGATGGCCTGCTGCAGGCCGTCGTCCGCCAGGTCGCTGTGGCGGGGGCCGAGCAGCCAGTCGAAAAAGCCCATGGCGTGCGCGTGAGCGGGATGCCGGCGGGCGCGGCCGCTCAGGCGGCGGGCCGGCCCACCATGTCCAGGGCCACGGCTTCGGCCACCTTGATGCCGTCCACCCCGGCGGAGAGGATGCCTCCGGCGTAGCCGGCGCCTTCGCCGGCCGGGTACAGGCCCCGGGTGTTGAGGCTCTGCAGGTCGTCGCCGCGCTTGATGCGGATGGGGGAGGAGGTACGGGTCTCGACCCCGGTCATGACCGCGTCGGCCATGGCAAAGCCGCGGATCTGCCTGTCGAAGGCCGGCAGGGCCTCGCGCAGGGCCTGCACCACGTAGGAGGGCAGGCACTGGGAGAGATCGGTCCAGTGCACTCCCGGCGTGTAGGAGGGCTCGACTCCGCCCGGGGCGGTGGAGGGGCGCCCGGCGAGGAAGTCGCCGACCCGCTGGGCGGGGGCGGCGTAGGTGCCGCCGCCGGCTTCGAAGGCCTTCGATTCCCAGTGGCGCTGGAAGTCGATGCCGGCCAGGGAATGGCCCGGGTAGTCCGTCTCCGGCGCGATGCCGACGACGATGCCGCTATTGGCGTTGCGCTCGTTGCGCGAATACTGGCTCATGCCGTTGGTCACCACCCGGCCCGGCTCCGAGGTGGCGGCCACCACGGTGCCGCCGGGGCACATGCAGAAGCTGTAGGCGGAGCGGCCGTTGCTGCAGTGGTGCACCAGCTTGTAGTCGGCGGCGCCGAGCAGGGGGTGGCCGGCGAAGGGGCCGAAGCGGGCCTTGTCGATGAGGGCCTGGGGATGCTCGATGCGCACGCCGATGGAGAAGGGCTTGGCCTCGATGTAGACGCCCTTGGCGTAGAGCATGTGGAAGGTGTCCCGGGCGCTGTGGCCCACGGCCAGCACCACATGGTCGCTGGGGATGCGCTCGCCGTCGGCCAGCACCACGCCGCGCACCTGGCCGTTGCCGGCGGCGTCCCGCTCGATCTCGATTTCCTCGACCCGGCAGCCGAAACGCACTTCGCCGCCCAGTTCGATGATGTTGGCCCGCATCTTCTCCACCATGCCCACCAGGCGGAAGGTGCCGATGTGGGGCTTGCTGATGTAGAGGATTTCCTCCGGCGCCCCGGCCTTGACGAACTCTTCCAGCACCTTGCGCCCGTGGTGCTGGGGGTCCTTGATCTGGCTGTAGAGCTTGCCGTCGGAGAAGGTGCCGGCGCCGCCCTCGCCGAACTGCACGTTGGAATCTGGGTTCAGCTCGCCCTTGCGCCACAGGCCCCAGGTGTCCTTGGTGCGTTCCCGCACCGCCTTGCCCCGCTCCAGGATGATGGGCTTGAAGCCCATCTGGGCCAGCAGCAGGCCGGCGAAGAGGCCGCAGGGGCCGGTGCCGATGACCACGGGCCGGGTCGCCAGCTGGGCCGGGGCCCGGGCGACGAAGCGGTAGGTGGTGTCGGGGGAGGGCATGACGTGCTTGTCGCCGGCCAGGCGCTTGAGCACGGCGGCCTCGTCGCGCACCTCGGCGTCGATGGCGTAGATGAAGACGATGGCGGACTTCTTGCGCGCATCGAAGCTGCGGCGATAGACCGAATAGCCCAGCAGGTCCCCGTCGGCGATGCCCAGGCGCTGGCAGACGGCGCTGCGCAGGTCCGCTTCGGGGTGGTCCAGGGGGAGCTTGATTTCGGTCAGTCGTAGCATGGGATGAATCCGTAACACCGGGGGGGGAGCCAAGGCCGCCATTTTACCCGCTTGGCCGGCGGCCCGCCGCGGCGGCAATGGCGTGGCGCCAGTAGTCGTCAGGGGGATGGGCTGGGAGGCAGAAAGGACGGGCCTGCCGGCGATGCCATGCCCGGCAGCCGCATCCCGCCTGCCTCTCCGAGGTGCCTAGTTTTCGGGCTTGACCAGGCTGTTGGCCAGGGCGATGTAGTCGGCCACCGGCACGTCTTCGGCCCGGGCCGTGGGCTTGATGCCGTGGGCTTCGAGCCAGGCTTCGCCGCCCAGTTCCTTGAGGGTGTTGCGCAGCATCTTGCGCCGCTGGGAGAAGGCGGCCTGCACCACCTTTTCCAGCAGGGCCGGGTCCTTCGCCGTGAGTTCCTCCTGGGGCCGGGGAATCAGGCGCACCACGGCCGAATCCACCTTGGGCGCCGGGTCGAAGGATTCGGGCGGCACATCCAGCAGCCAGTCCATGTAGAAGCGGTACTGCAGCATCACCGAGAGGCGGCTGTATTCGCTCTCGCCGGGCAGGGCCACCATGCGCTCCACCACTTCCTTCTGCAGCATGAAGTGCATGTCCCGCACCATGGGGGCGAAGCTGGCCAGGTGGAAGAGCAGGGGGGTGGAGATGTTGTAGGGCAGGTTGCCGACGATCTGCAGGTTGGGGCCCAGCTGGCCGAAGTCGAACTCCAGGGCATCGCCTTCGTGGATGGTCAGCTTGTCCTTGGGGTATTGCTTTTTCAGGCGGGCGATCAGGTCCCGGTCGATTTCCACCACATGCAGGTGGTCCACCCGGGCCATCAGGGGCACGGTGAGAGCGCCCAGGCCGGGGCCGATTTCCACCACCTGGCCGTCCCGGGGCGGATTCACGGCGCCCACGATGTCGGCGACGATTTGCGGGTCCTGCAAAAAGTTCTGGCCGAAGCGCTTGCGGGCGATGTGTTTCATGGGGACTCGATGATTAAAGGGTGGGGAGCTGGGGTCGGTGCCGCCGGACTGCCACGCCGGCGGGCGGGCGACAGGCGAAGGGGGCGTATTTTACCCGCAGCTTCAGTCCGTTACCTTTATTTTTGCCGCCAGGGTCTGCAACTGCTCCAGGCCCGGCTCCTTGCGCGGCCATACCAGGCCGACGCCGTCGCCGGCGTGGCGGGGCAGCACGTGCAGGTGCAGGTGGGGCACGGTCTGCCAGCCCTGGGGCCGGTTGGCCTGGAGGATGGTGATGCCTTCGGGGCCGAAGGCGTCCTGCACCGCCAGGGCGATCTTGCGGGCGGCGCGCATGAGGGCGGCGGCGGTTTCCTCGTCGGCGTCAAGCAGGGTCTCGAAGGGCTTCTTGCTCACCACCAGGACGTGGCCCGGATTGACCTGGCCTGCATCCATGAAGGCGAAGACGTGGCCGTCCTCGTACACCTTGGCGCAGGGCAGTTCGCCGTTGATGATGCGGCTGAAAACGGTCTGGTTCATGGCTTCTCCTCGTGGCTGTGGCGGGCAGTATAGGCCAGGGGGCGGAGCGGGCATAATGGCGCCTTCCCTTACAGGTTCCGCCCCCATGTCCCCAGCCGCCTCCTGTCCTCCCAAGCCCCTGGCCGGCCTCAAGGTCGTCGAGCTGGGCACCCTCATCGCCGGGCCCTTCGCCTCCCGCCTGCTGGCCGAGTTCGGCGCCGAGGTGGTGAAGATCGAGTCGCCGGACGGCGGCGATCCCCTGCGCAAGTGGCGCAAGCTGTACGAAGGCACCTCCCTGTGGTGGTTCGTCCAGTCCCGCAACAAGCAGTCGGTGACGGTGAACCTGAAGCATCTCCAGGGGCGGGACATCGTGCGCAAGCTGGTGGCGGAGGCGGACATCGTGGTGGAGAATTTCCGCCCCGGGGTCATGGAAAAACTGGGCCTCTCCTGGGAGGAACTATCCGCCCTCAACCCGGGCCTGGTCATGCTGCGCCTCTCCGGCTTCGGCCAGACCGGGCCCTACAAGGACCAGCCGGGCTTCGGCGCCGTCGGCGAGAGCATGGGCGGCCTGCGTTACATCACCGGCTTTGCCGACCGGCCGCCGGTACGCACCGGCATTTCCATCGGCGATTCCATCGCCGCCCTGTGGGGCGTCTTCGGCACCCTCATGGCCCTGCGCCACAAGGAGGTGCAAGGGGGCAAAGGGCAGGTGGTGGACGTGGCCCTGTACGAGGCCATTTTCGCCATGATGGAATCCCTGGTGCCCGAGTTCGACGTCTTCGGCTTCGTGCGGGAGCGCACCGGCAACATCATGCCCGGCATCACCCCCTCCAATACCCACAAGACCCGGGACGGCAAGTTCGTCACCATCGGCGCCAACGGCGATGCCATCTTCCAGCGCCTGATGCGGGCCCTGGGGCGGGAGGATCTGGCCACCGACCCGGGCCTGGCCGACAACGCCGGCCGGGATGGGCGCCGGGACGAGGTGTATGCCCTGATCGACGCCTGGGTGGCGGGCCTGGACGAGGCCGAGCTGCTGGCCAAGCTGGAAGCGGCGGAGGTGCCCGCCTCCCGGGTCTATTCGGTGGCCGACATGTTCGCCGACCCCCAGTTCCTGGCCCGGGAGATGATCCAGTCCGCCCGCCTGCCGGACGGCAAGGACTTCAAGGTGCCGGGCATCGTGCCCAAGCTTTCCGCCACCCCGGGCGGCACCGAATGGCTGGGGCCGGGGCTGGGGGAACATACCGAGGCGGTGCTGACCCGGCTCGGCTACGACGCCGAGGCCATCGCCGCCCTGCGCGAGGCCGGGGCAATCTGAGAGAATAGGGGCCTCGGCCTGCGGCCGTTGCCGCTGCCGCCAGGTGCTCCGGCGGCGGTTCCGGCCTGAGCCGGAGGGCGGCCGTTTCAGTCCAGCTTGAAGCGCACCGGCAGGATCGCCTCCCGGGGCGCCCCTTCCGGCAGGGCCTTGAGCTGGCGGGCGGCGCCGACGGCGGCCTGGTCCAGCAGGGGCTGGCCGCTGCTGCGCTCCACCCGGGCCGCCTGCACATTGCCGTTGGCGTCGAGGAACAGCAGCAGCAATACCTCGCCCTGCAGGCCCCGGGCAATGGCCTCGGGCGGATACAGGGGCTGCCGTGCCAGCTGGCTGAAGGCGCTGCGGGCGGCGTTTCCCGCCAGGACCGGGTAACCGTTGAAGCTGGCCGGCGGCTCCTTGAAACGGGCCGGCGCCGGTTTGGCCGGGGCCTTTTTCTCGGGCTTGGGCTTGGCGCTTGCAGGTTTCTCCGGTGGCGGCGGCGCTGCTTCTTCCCGGGGCGGTGGCGGCGGCGGTTCCTGGGCGGCAGGCGTCAGCGGCGGCGGCCGCAGGCGCGCCTGCAACGGCACGGCGGCCCGGGCCGGCGCCGCCGGAGGCGGCAGCAGCAGGAGCGCGGCGGCATGGAGCGCGAGAGAACAGAGAAGGGCGGCGTGAAACCGGTGGAACCGCATCGGCAGTCGCAGAAGGATCGCAAGGGGCCCGTTGCGGGCCGTGAGCAAAAGCGTCTTTAGACCACAAGCCGGGGGGGCGATGCAAGCGCCTTCGGCGGCACAACGGAAGCGAATGATGAAATTTTCCCCCACCCTGCCCACCTGCAGCCCCCTGGCGACGCCGGCCCGGCGCCTCCTCGCCACCCTGGCCCTCGGCCTGTGTTTTTGCACGGGCCCAACCCTGGCCCAGCAGGCGGCAGGCTTCCAGCCGCCCAGTCCGATCAGCTTCGGTCTCGCCCTGGAAATGGGCAACCTGGACCAGGCCCGGGAATGGCTGGATGCGGGCCTGCCGCCGGACTACCAGGCGGACCGGGTCGGCACCGGCCTGATGATCGGCGCCTGGGAGGGCAATGTGGCCCTGATGGAGCTGTTCCACGCCCGGGGCGCCGACCTCAACGCGGTGAACGACAAGGGCGAGCAGGCCCTGCTGCTGGCGGCCTGGAAGGGCCACCTGAAGGCGGTGCAGTGGCTGCTGGAGCACGGCGCCCAGGTGAACCGGGAGGGTTATGCCTGGTCCGCCCTGCACTACGCCGTCTTCGCCGGCCACGCCGAGGTGGCCGAATATCTGCTGAAGCGGGGTGCCGACGTCAATGCCCAGGCCCCCAACGGCTCCTCGGTGCTGATGATGGCCGCCTACGAAGGCAAGGACGCCCTGGCCGTGCGTCTCATGGAATGGGGCGCCGACCCCAGGCTGCGCAACGAGAACGGCCAGACCGCCCTGGATTGGGCCATGAAATACGACCACCTGAAGGTGGCCCGGGTCATCACCAATCCGGAAGAATTCATCGACGCCGCCAACCGGCCCAAGGCCGACTGGGGCGTGGCCCGCAAGTCGGAAAAGGTGCCGGCGGAAATCCAGCGCCTCTTGGAAGTGCGGCGGGCCATGGAGGCCAAGGGCTACGACCTGTCCCGCATCGACCAGCGCATCTCCGCAGCCCGGGCCCGCTACGCCCGCCTGCCCCCCGGCGCCCGGGACCTGCCGCCGGCCATCGGCCTGGAAATCTCCGCCAGCCGCGCCAATCCCCAGGTCCAGAAGGCCCGCCTGGTGGGCAAACCGGCGGCCCCTGCCGCCGCGAAGAAGCCGGCAGCAGCACGGGGCAAGGCCACCCCGGCGAAGAAGCGCTGACGCGCCGTCCCGCCATGGCAGCCCGCTAAGGGCCGTCCGGCGGACGTCTGCGGGGAGGGGCTGTTCCTGATTCTCGCCTGGCGGCGTTTCCGCTGCCGGCGCTTGTCGCCGCCGCCAGTTCGGCTGTCGACCACCGATGGCGCCTGGCGCCTGGATGATTCGATAGCGCTCCGTCCGCTTCACCCGTCCGTTGCCACGAAAGACAAAGGCCGCCCGCGGGCGGCCTTTGTCGTTGGGGCATAAGCCCGGAGCCAGCCCGCTCCCGGTCTCAACTGCTGAAGAGGGAGGTCACCGTGGCCGGATTACTCAGGCCGCCGATCAGCCCCAGGCCGCTCAGGTTGTTGCTGCTGCTGCCGAGCAGGCTGCTCAGCAGGGAGTCGGTGCTGCCGAGGGAGGCGGTCAGGCTGCCGAGGCCGCTGTACTGGCTGAGCCAGTTCTGCTGCTGGTTGAACATGGCGTTGAGCAGATTGCTCTGCAGGTTGGCCGTGCTGAGGCCGGCGGTGGTCAGGCTGGGAGCGGCGGACTTGAGCAGGTTGTCCACCGCCAGGGCGCCGTCTTCGCTGACCTGGGCCAGGATGCGATCGGCCACCCCTTCGCCCTTGTCGGTGGAAAAGAGGCTGGCCACCGCGTCAGCATTGCTGCTCAGGGCCGAGCGCAGCTTTTCCGTATCGACGCTGAGGCTGCCGTTTGCATTGCTGCTGATGCCGATGTCCGCGAGCTTCTGGATGTTGCCCGAGCCCGCGGCGGCTCCCGGCGTCAGGGCCTGGCTCAATGTGTTGCGCAGATAGGGGGCCGTCAGGTTGAAGCCGGCGTATTCCCGGGACAGGCTGTTGAGGCCGCTCTGCACGGCGTTGTAGGCCTTGACGAAGTCGGTCACCGCCGCCGCCTGGTCCGCATTGCCGCCGACCGTGAGATTGGTGGTGCCGGTGGCGTTGAGCTTGAGGGTCAGGCCTTCCACCGAGGTGGTGGCCGTGTTGGTGCCGGAGGTGAAGGCGCTGCCGTTCACCGAGCCCTTGGCGTCCTGGGCCTGCTGGGTCAGCAAAAGGCCGTTGCCGCCCGGCGGGCTGCTGAAAAAGTCGGAAAGGGTGCTGTCGCCGCTGGCGCTGACGGTGAAGGCATTGCCCGCCCCGCTTTCGCCGGAAAGCTGCAACTGGTAGCCGGTGGGGCCGCTGACCACGCTGGCGGAAACGCCGATGTCGGCCCGGTTGATGGCAGCTGCCAGCCCCTTGACGGTGTTGTCGCCACCATCGATATCCACCGAGGCGCTGCGCCCGTTGGCGAACTGGAAATTGACCGTGGTGTCGGCGCCGCTGCCGATGGCGGTGTATTGGGTGGCCTGGGCGGCAGAGGTGAGCACCTGCTGCTGGGCCAGCTGATCCACCCGCACCGTATAGGCCCCCTGGGCCGTGCCTTCCGCGGCGCTACCCCGGGCCACGGTGGGGGCGGAGGAGGCGACGGAAAGGGAGGAGAAGGCGCCGGGCTTGGTCAGTTTTTCGGCTGCCGTCTGCAGATTGCTGACGGCGCTCAAGGTCTGGCCCAGGCTGGAAACCGTGGTCCAGCTGCTGCCGCTGCCGATGCCGGATACGGAAGAACTCCCCTGGCTGCGGTTGGCAGCTGCGACAGCGCCGAGGGAGGACAGACCGCCCAGGCCGTATAGGCCATAGGGGTTGTAGTAGGCGTAGATGGAGGTGAGACCGCTGCTGTCCATGGCGTACTCCCGGTAAAAGGCAGGGGGACGCTTTCTTTATAGCACCGGCATGGGGCAATTTCCGTGAAATACGAGACATTTGCCGCCAAATGCCTACTTTTTCTCCGTGGCTTTACGGGCGTTCTCGTACAGGGGCATGACCTGGGGCAGGTGGCGGCGGATGTCGCCGATGCGGTCCTTGCCGGCGGGGTGGGTGGAGAACCAGGCCAGGTTGCCGCCGCCCCCGGAGGCCTGGCCCATCTTCTGCCACAGGCTGATGCCGGCCCGCGGGTCGTAGCCGGCCCGAGCCGCCAGATCCAGGCCCACCAGATCGGCCTCGCTCTCGTCGTCCCGAGAGAATTTCAGGCTCAGCATGTTGCCGCCGAACTGGAACAGGTCGGCGTACTGGCCCCGGCCGACGAACTGGCCGAGGAGGCTGGCGCCAAGCTGGGTCAGGCCGCTCTTGGCCGTCTGCTCCCGGGCGTGCTCGCGCAGGGCGTGGGCCATTTCGTGGCCCATGGCCACGGCGATCTCGTCGTCCGTCAGCTTCAGGCCTTCCACCAGACCGGTGAAAAAGGCGATCTTGCCGCCGGGCATGCAGAAGGCGTTGATGTCCCGGGAGCCGATCAGGTTCACTTCCCAGCGCCATTGTCCGGCCCGGGGGTTGAAGCGCTCGGCGAAGGGGATCAGGCGCCGGGCGATGGCCTGCAGGCGCCGCGCCTGGGGATGGTCCGCCGGCGCCAGGGCCCGCTGCCGGGCGGCCTGCTGCTTCAGCTGCTCGTATTCCTGGCCGGCCTGGCGCTCGATCTGCTCCGCCGGCACCAGGCGGCGCAGGGCCGAAGGCTTGCCCACGTCGATGCCTTCCTGGGCGGCCAGGGGCGCGGCGTTCAGGGCTGCGAGGAGGAGCAGGGCGAGGCAACGGTAGCGGCTGGGCATGGCGGCGACAGGGAGTAATGACGGCATGGAGTTGGGGGCGGCGGCGCCGGCTTCAAGCCCGGCGCGGCGATGGAGACGCATCAAATGTGGTCAATCGAGAAAGCCGGCGGCCCGCAGTTCCCGGGCCATGGCCTGGAGACCGACGTGGGCGCCCAGGGGCAGGCTGACGCCGCGGTCGGTGCACACCTCCGCTTCGCCGGGATTGATGCGGATCAGGGGGGCGCCGCGCATTTCGCCGAACCAGCGCACCGTGGGGATGGCGGTGCCGGCCCCCAGCTCGATCACCACCGGACGCTGCACCGTGGCCAGCCAGTTTTCCAGGCGCTGGCGCTGCACTTCGGTGCGGCCGGACTGCCAGTTCCAGTCGCCGAACATGAGCACGTTGGGCCGGGCCAGGGCGCCGCAGTCGGGGCAGCGGGGCAGGGGCGAGCGCAGGCGGCAGCGGGCCTCGTCCACCTCCGGCGCGAAATCCGCCGCCGGCCAGATGTGGCCCCGGCAGTCGTGGAAGCACTGCAGGTGGTGCAGGCTGCCGTGGCATTCGGCCACCTGCAGTTCGTCGAAGCCGGCCTTCTGGAACTGGCCGTCCACGTTGCTGGTGAAGACGAAGGCGCCCCGTTCCAGGCGCTCGGCCATGGCCCGCAGCAGGGCGAAGCCGGCGTGGGGCGTGGTGCGGCGGTAGAGGTTGAGGCGGTGGGCGTAGAAGCCCCAGGCCTGCTCCGGGTCCCGCACGAAGGCGTCGGGGCAGGCGATTTCCTCGAACATCAGGCGCTGCAGCCCCAGGGCCGGATAGGCCCGCCAGAAGCCTTCCGGGCCGCGGAAGTCCGGCAGGCCCGAATCTATGCCCATGCCGGCACCGGCCGTGATGAGCAGGCCGTCGGCTTCGAGCACGTACTGGGCGGCAGTGGTGATGGGGTCCTGCATGGGCGGACGTACGGGCGTGGCGGAACGTCCAGTGTAATGCCGGCGGCGGCCGCCGCACAGGGGCCGCCGCCGGCCCGGTCCTGCTGCCGTTTCAGCCGGTGGCCAGCTTCATGCCGACCACGCCGGCGATGACCACCGCCATGGCGCCCATCTGGCCGCCGTTGAGCTGGTCGCCGAAGAAGAGGGCGCCGCAGATGGCGACGCCGACGGCACCGAGGCCGGTCCACACCGCGTAGGCGACGCCGGCGGGAATGCCCCGCATGGCCAGGGAGAGCAGGGCCATGTTCACCAGGGTCAGGCCGAGGGAGGCGGCCACGGGCCAGGGGCCGGGATGCTGCTGGATGTATTTGAGGCTCAGGGCCCAGAGGATTTCCGTGACCACCGCCACGGCGAGAATCAGCCAATAGCCGACCATAGCTTGCTCCTGTGCAAGAAGATCGGGCTCAGGGAACGGGACGGGGCGTCTGGAAACCCGGGAGAAGGCGCCGCCGTCCGGGCGCCGCGGCGCCGGGAGGGGCGCGATTATGCCACGGCCGGCGCCGCTTCAGCGATGCAGCAGGTCCAGCAGGTGGAGGAACAGGTTGATGATGTCCAGGTACAGGCTGATGGCCAGGTCCAGGGCCTTTTCCCAGTCGTTGCGGGGGCTGCGGGTGAGGCGGTTGAAGTCGAACACCAGGTAGCCGACGAAGACGGCGCAGCCGAACAGGGCCAGCAGGCGTCGCCAGCCGTCGGAGATGGAAAACAGCAGGCGGTAGAGGCCCCCCAGAAGCACCAGGGTGAGGCCGGCGAAGAGGGTGCTGCCGAGAAAGGAAAAGTCGATGCCGGCATAGGCGCCCACCAGGAAGGCGGCGAAAGTGAGCATGGCGGTGAGGGCCAGGACCTTGCCCCCCAGGTTCTCGTCCACCGACACCAGGGCCAGGGCCAGCTCGATGCCCGTCAGCAGCGACCACAGGCAGAAGAGGGGCAGGCCGATGGCCAAGTTGTGCTGGCCGACGAAGAGCAGCAGGAGAAAGACTGCCACATCCACCCCCAGCAGCAGCCAGAACCAGGGGGCGACGGCCTGCCAGTCCAGCTCCAGGTCCAGCTCGCCGGATTCCAGCAGACTGCCGCCGACCCAGGCCGCCCGGGCGTAGTAGCGCTGGCGCAGCCAGAGGATGAAGAGGAAGGTGCTGGCCCAGGTCAGGGCCAGCTGGATGGTGAGAATGAGGAAGGTCTTGCCGTAGAGGGTATCGAGCATGGCGGGCGCGCTACGGAGAAAATCCAATTATGCCATTGGCGTTGCGCAATGGCTGCCCAGGCATTCGGCCAGGGGCTGGAGGAGGGCCCGGTCCCCTGGCTCCGCTATCATGGCGGCTTCCCATTTCTTGCCCCTGCCGCCATGAGCCAACTGGAAGAACTGCGAGCCGTCGTCCGCCAATTCGTCAGCGAGCGGGGCTGGGATCAACACCACAACCCGAAGAACCTGGCCATCGCCATGACCCTGGAGGCCGGCGAGGTGCTGGAGCATTTCCAGTGGCTGTCCGAGGCCGACAGCTTCAAGCTGACCCCGGAACAGCGGCGGGAAGTGGGGCACGAACTGTCGGACGTACTGATGGGCGTGATCCGGGTCGCCGACCTGCTGGAAATCGACCTGGCCGCGGCCTTCGCCGAAAAGATGGAACTCAACCGCCAGAAATACCCGCCGGAAAAGGTGCAGGGGCGGGCGGTGAAATACACGGAGCTTTAGGAGGGGGGCTCCGTCAGCCAGCAGGGACGGGCATGCCCGCCGTGCCATGGCCGGCAGCCGCATCCCTTCTGGTCCTCAGGGCATCAGCCCAGCCAGCCCTTTACCCACGGCAGCACCACGGGCAGCAGCAGGGCGGTGAGGGCGCCGTTGAGGCCCATGGCCAGGGCGGCGAAGGCGCCGCACTGTTCGCTCACCTGGAAGGCCCGGGCGGTGCCGATGCCGTGGGAGGCGATGCCGATGGCGAAGCCGCGCACGGCGTGATCCTTGATGTTGAGGGCGTCGAACAGGTAGCGGGCGCCCACGGCGCCGAGGATGCCGGTGGTGATGACCAGCACCGCGGTGAGGGACGGCAGGCCGCCGGTGCGTTCGGCGATGCCCATGGCAATGGGCGTGGTCACCGACTTGGGCGCCAGGGACAGCAGGGTGGCCAGGCTGGCGCCGAAGAGCTTGCCCACCGCCATGGCCGAGAGGGCGGCGGTGAGGCAGC
Organism: Azospira oryzae; assembly: GCF_004217225.1. Lineage (GTDB taxonomy): Bacteria > Pseudomonadota > Gammaproteobacteria > Burkholderiales > Rhodocyclaceae > Azospira > Azospira oryzae. The sequence continues at coordinate 1,725,439 of NZ_SHKM01000001.1, read as the reverse complement.
CCGCCACCAGGGCGATGAGGATGGGCCAGAACATGGCCTTGACCCGCTTGATCTGGGCATAGAGGGGTATGGCCAGGGCCACGGTGGCCGGGCCGAGGAGGAAGTGCACGAACTGGGCGCCGTCGAAATAGGTCTGGTAGGGTGTGCCGGTGATGGCCAGCAGGGCCACCAGGAAAGCCACCGCCAACAGCACCGGATTGGCCGCCGGGTGAAACTTTGCCTTGCGGTAGAGGGCGAAGGCGCCCTGGTAGGCCAGCAGGGTGACGGTGAGGCCCAGCAGGGGCGAGGCGGAAAGATAGACCCAGATCTGGGCCAGGGGCGCGCCGAGGGCGGTGGCGAGAGGCGCGCTCATGGCCGGGTCTCCCCGCCGGGGGCGGCGCGGCGGCTCAGGGCCTTGAGCAGCAGGCCGGTGAGGGCCAGGGTGACGGCGGTGCTCAGCAGCAGGGAGAGCAGGATGGGCAGCCACTCGTCCTGCAGGCGGTGCAGATGCAGCATGACCCCGGTGCCGGCGGGCACGAACAACAGGGAGAGATGGGAGAGCAGGTTCTGGGAGGTGTGCTGCAGGTCGTGGCCGGGCCCCTGGCGCAGCACCAGGAAGGCGAACAGCAGCACCATGCCGATGACGGGGCCGGGCACGGCGAGGCCCAGGCCGTGGGCGATGACTTCGCCGGCCAGCTGGAACAGCAGGAGTTGGGTGAGGGCGGCAAGCATGGCGCCTCCGGGAAATGGGGAAAGGTCGCCAGTGTATTCCTGCCTGGAAATATCTTTAAGACCTTAAAGGTTCTTGGATACGATACTTTTATATGGGGAATGGTGCTCCGCCAGGCCCGGGTGCCGTCACCGGGCCGGGGTAGAATGACGCTGTTGTGCCCGTCTCCGGCGGCCAACCGGCCCCCAGCAAGGATTGCGGGCACCTGGAGGCATCATGGATATCTGGATTCTGGTTTTTCTCGTATTGAGCAGCGGTCTGCTGTCCCTGGCTGAAATGGCCGTGGGCGCCAGCCGCAATTCCCACCTGGCCATGCTGGCCGAAGAAGGCTCCCTGGGGGCCGGCACGGTGCTGCGTTTCCGCCAGCATCCCAGCCGCCTGCTGGCCACCACCCAGCTGGGCATCACCGCCCTGGCCATGCTTTCCGGCGTCTTCGGCGAATCCCTGTGGGTGCCCCGGGCCGAGGAATGGCTGCGGCAGAGCCTGGGCCTGGGCGACAGTCTGGCCTACGGCCTGGCCCTGGGCGGCGTGGTGACGGTGATCACCTTCTTCACCCTGGTCTTCGGCGAAGTGGTGCCCAAGCGCCTGGCCCTGGCCAAGCCCGAGGCCACGGCGGTGGCCCTGGCCGGTACGGTGGTGTGGCTGCTGCGCCTGTCCCGGCCCCTGGTGTGGATCGTCTCCTGGGTTTCCGACCGCATCCTCGACCTCTTTCCCAGCAAGGGCTCGGCCGAGGCCTCGGCGGCGGACGAGATCCGCTTCCTCATCGAATCCGGGCGCAAAGAAGGGGTGCTGGACCAGACCGAGAGCGAAATCCTGGGCAACGTCTTCCGCCTCGACAACCGCCGGGTCGGCGCCATCATGACCCCGGCCACCGGCATCGCCTACCTGGACCTGACCCTGCCCCGGGAGGCCAACATGAAGGTGCTGCAGGAGCGGGCCGTGTCCCGTTTCCTGGTGTGCAAGGGCGGCCTGGGTACCCCCCTGGGCTTCGTCGAGGGTCGTGAGTTGTTGCAGGCCCTGCTGCGGGACGGCAGCCTGGATTTCGGCAAGCTGTCTCCCAACGCCCCCTTCTACGTGCCCAACAGCCTGTCCCTGATCGGCCTGCTGGAATTCTTCAAGGCCAACCAGACCCAGATCGCCCTGGTGGTAAACGAATTCGGCGGCACCGAGGGCCTGGTGACACTCTCCGACCTCATGGGCACCGTGGTGGGTGACGTCCTCTCCGGCGCCGTCGAGGCGCCCATGGCCCTGCAGCGCAGCGACGGCAGCTGGCTGCTGGACGGCCTGCTGCCCATCGACGAACTGAAGGAACTGCTGGGCCTGGCCGAGCTGCCGGAAGAGGAGCTGGGCAATTACCACACCGTCGGCGGCTTCGTGGTGTACCAGCTGGGGCGCATTCCCAAGAAGACCGAATCCTTCGAGTGGGCCGGCTGGCGCTTCGAGGTCATGGACATGGAAAAGAACCGGGTGGACGAAGTCCTGGCCAAGCGCCTGGAGCCTTGAAGCCGCACCGGCCAGGCGAACCCGGCGGCAGGCGCCGCCGGCGTTTGCAATTGCTTACACCTGCTTACCCATGCCCCATCGGCGGCCATTTATCCTGACGGCATCTTTCATTTTTCCCGGTGCCGCGCCATGACCTTCCGCCCCCGCCACCACCTCCTCTTCCTGCCCTGCTGGCTGGCCGCGGCCGCCGGCGCCTGGGCGGCCGATACGGACAGCCGCCGCGCCGCCGTGGAGCAGACCCTGGACCGCTCGCCCCTGTGCCAAGGCCTGGGCAGTTTCTACTGGGAAATCGGCGACCGCCGCGGCCCCCTGGCTCGGGGCAGCCGCGGCAGCCCGGGGGCACGTCAGATCGGCGCCGACACGGTGATGCCCATCGCCTCCGCCTCCAAGTGGGTGTTCGGCGCCTATGCGGCGGAGCGTTACGACGGCCGCCTGCCGCCCCAGGCGGTGCAGGCCCTGCAGATGCAGGCCGGCGACGACCGCCTGCAGCACCGCTCCTGCGTGCGCAGCAAGACCGTGGCCGAGTGCCTCGCCCAGGGCGACAACGGGGGGCGGGACCCGGCCCACGTGGGCCATTTCAGCTACGGCGGCGGCCACGCCCAGAAACTGGCAGTGGCCCTGGGCCTGGGCGACCTGGACCTGGCCGCCCTCAACCGGGACCTGCACCGGGTGCTGCCGGCGGCGGCCGGCATCGACTATCGCAGCCCCCAGCCCGCCGGCGGCATGGCCGCCTCCGCCAACGGCTATGCCGCCTTCCTGCGGGGGCTCATGGGCGGCAGCCTGCAACTGGGGCATCTGCTCGGGGCCGAGGCGGTATGCACCCAGCCGGGCAGCTGTCCCGGGGCAGTACGCAGCCCGGTGCCCCGGCCCTGGCATTACAGCCTGCACCACTGGGTGGAGGACGGCCCGGGAGACGACGGCGCCTTTTCCAGTGCCGGCGCCTTCGGCTTCTATCCCTGGATCAGCGCCGACCGGCAGCTCTACGGCATCCTGGCCCGGCAGGCCCTGGAACGGGCCGCCGGGGTGGCCAGCGCCCGCTGCGGCGCCGCCCTGCGCCGGGCCTGGGTCAGCGGCGAAGTGCAGGACGGCCCGGCCCCCCAGGCAGACGGGACGCCGCTCGCGGCCGGGCCTGCCGTGGAGGCGGTTCCAGGCAACGGCCGCAGCCGCCCCTTGCTGGAGGCCTGGCGCCGGCGCCGCGGTGGCGAATGAGTCTCTGAAGAATGGCTCCCTGCCTGGGTGGCAGGGCAGACCCTGGCGGTAAGGATGGCCGTGTCGCAGGAACAGCGGCAGCGCCGTCAGGCGCGGGGAAAGGACTGGCGTTCGCTCTGGCCGCGGGCAACGGCGAGTGCAGGCGAGCGCGGCGGGTGAGCCCCGGCTGATGGGGGTAGCCGCTGGTCAGAGCGGGCGGCCGAAGCCAGGTGTGGGAGAAAGCGGGCCGGCTCCCACCGGCCCGCGGGCCTTATTTCTTGAAGGTCTTGTGGCAGCTGCGGCAGGCGTCGTGCACCGCCTCGTAGGCCGGGCGCACCTTGGCTTCGTCCTTGCTGCGGGCCGCTTCCAGCAGCTTGCCAGTGGCGGCGAGGAAGCCCTGGCGTTCCGTCTCGAACTGGGCCGCCTCGCTCCACACCTTGTCCGTGGCCTTGGTCGGCGGATAGTTGCTGTCGGCGGTGAAATGGCGCCACGGCCCTTCCTTGGCCGCCTCCAGCTTTTCCGCCGATTGCAGGAAGGCGTCGGCGTCGTAGCGCTTGTCCCGCAGCATCATGCCCATGGGCTCGAAGGCCTTGAGGATGGTGTTGAAGGCCGCCCGGCGCTGGGTCACGGGCTTGTCCGGATGGGTGTCGGCCGGCTCGCCGCAGGCGGTGAGCAGCAGGGGCAGGGCCAGGGAGAGAAGCAGGATTTTTTTGCGCATCGGTGTTCCGGGCGTTGGGCTGGGGTTGGGCAGGCGCCGCGGTGCGGCACGGGACGACTCAGGGCGGCATTATGCCGGGGACGGGCGGGCCTGCCTGTAACAGAGTTGGTCCGGCCGCTTGGGGCGGCCGGACAGGGCTTGGGCCGCCTCAGGCCCGCAGCAGTTCCTCCAGCCAGGCCAGCATCTGGTCGATCTCCTCCCGGCTCACCGTCAGGGACGGCATGAAGCGCAGCAGGTGGGGCCGCGGCGCGTTGAGCAGCAGACCCTCGGGGCCCCGCTCCCGGGCGGCCTCGACGATGGCCGGGCCCCGCTCGTCGGCCAGCAGCAGGGCCCGCAGCAGGCCTTGGCCCCGTTCGCCCCGGAGACCGAGCCGGTCGGAGAGGCGCTGCAGTCCGGCGCCCAGGTGCTCGCCCTTGGCCGCCACCTCATCGAGGAAGCCGGGGGCCGTCAGCACTTCCAGCACGGCGACGCCGACGGCGGTCATCAGCGGGTTACCGTTGTAGGTGCCGCCCTGGTCGCCCGCCTCGAAGCAGCAGACCGATTCCTTCGCCAGCAGGGCCGAGAGAGGCACGCCGCCGCCGATGCCCTTGCCCAGGGTCATGATGTCCGGCTCGATGCCGGCGTGCTGGTGGGCGAAGAGCTTGCCGGTGCGGCCCATGCCGGTCTGCACCTCGTCCACGATCAGCAGCAGGCCCCGGTCGTCGCAGATCTGCCGCAACAGTTGCAGGAATTCCACACGGGCCGGCACCACCCCGCCTTCGCCCTGGATCGGCTCCAGCATGATGGCCACGGTGCGCTCGCTGATGAGGGCCGCCACCGAATCCAGGTCGTTCAGCTGGGCCTTGGGAAAGCCCGGCACCTGGGGCGCGAACAGGGTGTCCCAGCCCGGCTTGCCGGAGGCCGACATGGTGGCCAGGGTGCGGCCGTGGAAGCCGCCGGCGAAGGTGATGATCTCGTGGGCGCCGCCCTTGTGCTTCTGCCCCCACTTGCGCGCCAGCTTGATGGCGCCCTCGTTGGCCTCGGCCCCGGTGCTGGCGAAGAAGACCCGGTCGAAACAGGAGTGGGCCGCCAGGCCGGCGGCCAGCTTCAGGCTGGGCTCGTTGTAGAAGGCCGGACTGGGATTGATCAGCTTGCCGGCTTGGCTTGCCAGGGTCTCGACGATGGCCGGATGGCCGTGGCCCAGGCAGTTCACCGCCCAGCCCTGGACGAAGTCCAGATAGCGCTTGCCCTGCTGGTCCACCAGCCAGGAACCGCGCCCTTCGGCGAAGACCAGCTGGGGGCGCTGGGTGATCCACATCAGGGCGTTGGCGGCAGGGGCGGCGGCGAAGGGGGTTTCCATTGCTTCTTTCTCCTTGTGGGATGGTGAAAAAACAAAAAGGCCACGGGGTTGCCGTGGCCTTTGGGTAGGGAAGTCGGAGGACTTCGGGGATGCTGCCTTACCTGGGGACGAGCGACGGCGACCGGGCGAAATGCCGGCGGCGTCGGGAGGCGGAACAGGTGCGGGTCAGGAGGTCCATGGCGCAACTTTGCCACAGCCGGCGCGGGCCCGGCGTGAATTTTTCGTAACAGTGTGTCATTGCGGCCCTAGGCGGCCAGGATGTGGCCCAGGGTGCGTACGCCGATGCCGACGCAGGCACCCAGGGCTGCCGGCTTCCACACGGCGGCGACGCGGCGTCCGGCGGAGATGATGACGGCCACCCCGGGCACGTCGAAGGGATGGATCAGCCAGCCGGCGCTGGCGTTGAGCAGTTCGGCGCTGACCTGGCCGCTGCGCCGCATGTCGTCCATCACCCCCATCATGGCGGTGCCGCCGGCCAGGACCTTGGTCAGGCTGGGCAGGATCAGCACCGGGTCGATGGCCGCCAGGGCCAGCAGCGGGGTCAGCCATTGGGTCAGCAGGTCGATGGCGCCGAAGCGCTTCAGGGCGGTGACCGCCACCAGGGACAGCACCAGCATGGGAATGGCGCCCACGGCGATCTTGAAGGCTTCCGCCCCGGCCCGGTTGATGACGTCGAGCACGCCCTTGGCGTCTTCCGCCACCGGGTGGTGCAGGGTTTCGTCCAGCCGCGCCTCCTCCGCCGAGAGGCCGCGGCCGAAGAGGTAGTAGGTGGCCGCCGCGGCCACCAGGCCGCCGAGGAGGGAAAAGACCAGGGTGGTACCGAAGTTGAGGCCCATGGTCATCATGGGAAAGGCCGCATTGGCCTGGGACATGGCGAAGACCATGGCCAGGGTGGCGGCGATGTGGCGGTTGGAGACGCCCCGCTGCTCCATCATGGAAAGGGTGGCCATGGGGGCGGCGAAGCTGACGAAGTTGATCTGCAGGGCGGCGAACACCCCCAGGCCGGTGAGGCCGAAGGGCTTCAGGGCCGGGGCCAGCCAGGCCACCACCTTGTCCACCACGCCCCGGGCCTCCAGCAGGCGCATCAGGGAGAGCATCACCACCATCACCGGCAGCAGCACGAAAAGGGACAGTTCGACGGCGGAGCGGCCGGCCTTGAGGATGATGTCGACGAGGATTTCCATTGGGATTTTTGGTCCCGGCTCGGCCGCGGGTGAACTTCGCCGCCGTCCGGGGTTCTATAGTTGTAGGTGCAGCCGCTAGCTTCTCGTCATTACTAACTGGAGGTCAAGCATGGACTTCCCTACCCCGACCATGAGCAATCTCTTTGCCCAGCTCGGCCTGCCGGCCGACGGGCTCTCCATCAACCGCTTTATCGAGCAGCACGGCCCCCTGCCGGAAAATGTGCTGCTGGCCGACGCCCCCTTCTGGACGCCCTCCCAGGCGGCCTTCCTGCGGGAGGAAATCCTGGAGGACGCGGACTGGGCCGAGGTGGTGGACGAACTCAACGCCCGCTTCCATGGCTGAGCCCGATCCCGTCCCGTTGGCACCGCCCCTGCCGCAAAAGCCCCGGGCCGTGCTGATCGACCTAGCCGGGGTGCTGCACGTGGGCGACCACCCCGTGCCCGGCGCTGCCGCCGCCCTGCAGCGCCTGCGGGCCAGCGGCCTGCCCCTGCGCTTTCTCACCAATACCACCCGGTCGCCGCGCCAGGCCCTGGTGCAGTTACTGCAGTCCATGGGCCTGGCTGTGGCGCCGGAGGAAATCCAGACGGCGGTGCGGGCCACGGCCCAGCTGGTGCGCCAGCGGGGGCTGCATCCCCACTACCTGGTGCATCCGGCCATCGCCGAGGAGGTGGGGCCCAGCCACCCCGAGCCGGACGCGGTGGTGCTGGGGGATGCGGGAGAACATTTCACCTTCGATGCCCTCAACCGGGCCTTCCGCCTGCTGCAGGCCGGCTGCCCCCTGATCGCCATGGCCCGCAACCGCTATTTCCAGGAACCGGACGGCCTGACCCTGGACCTGGGGGCCTTCGTCGCCGCCCTGGAATACGGGGCCGGGGTGCGGGCCGAAGTGGTGGGCAAGCCGGCGGCGCCCTTCTTCCTCGGCGCCCTGGCCGAACTGGGCGTGGTTCCCGGCGAGGCGGTGCTGATCGGCGACGACCTGCGGGACGACATTGGCGGCGCCCAGGCCGTGGGCATTCCGGGAGTGCTGGTGCGCACCGGTAAGTTTCGCCCGGCGGATGAAAGCGCCGGCGACATCCGGGCTGCCCGGGTGGTGGACGATTTTGCCGCGGCGGTGGCGCTGTTGCTGGGACATTAGGCGGGGGCGACTTCGGCACATGACCCATTTAGGTAGCGCACGCCTGCCCCCTGTCTGAAAAAAAAGCCCCGGTTTCCCGGGGCTTTTTCTTTGGCGGGTAGCCGACCTGGCTTAGGCCATGGCTTCGTACAGCGGCAGGGTGAGGAACTCCGGATAGTCCGGGGTCAGGCTCATCTTGTCGAAGATCACGGCGGCCTGGTCGTAGGTGGCGGTGTCTTCGCCCTGGGCTGCAACGGTGGCCTTCACCTTGGCCAGTTCCTCGGCGATCATGGGGCGCACCATTTCCACGGTGACCTTGCGGCCGTCGTCCAGGATGCCCTTGGGAGAGACCACCCACTGCCACACCTGGGAGCGGGAGATTTCGGCGGTGGCCGCATCTTCCATCAGGTTGTGGATGGGCACGCAGCCGTTGCCGGCCAGCCAGGAGCCCAGGTAGTGGATACCGACGTTGATGTTGTTGCGCAGGCCGGCTTCGGTGATGGGCTGCTCGGGCTGGAAGTTGAGCCAGTCCTTGGGACCGAAGGAGCCTTCCACCTGCTTTTCCCACTGGTTGGGCTTGTCGCCCAGGACCTTGACGAACTCTTCGTGGGCGATGGAAACCAGACCGGGGTGGGCCACCCAGCCGCCGTCGAAGCCGTCCTTGGCATCGCGGGCCTTGTCGTGGCGGATGCCGGCCAGGGCCTTCTCATTGGCCACCGGGTCGTTCTTGATGGGGATCAGGGCGCTCATGCCGCCCATGGCAGGGGCGCCGCGCTTGTGGCAGGCCTGCACCAGGGCCAGGGCGTAGGAGCGCATGAAGGGCACTTCCATGGTGATGACGCCGCGCTGGGCCAGGCAGAAGTCCTTGTTCTTCTTGAACTTCTTGATGCAGGAGAAGATGTAGTCCCAACGGCCGGCGTTGAGGCCGGCGGAGTGGTTGCGCAGTTCGTAGAGGATCTCTTCCATCTCGAAGGTGGCGAGGATGGTTTCCACCAGCACGGTGGCCTTGATGGTCCCTTGGGGCAGGCCGATGTGATCCTGGGCCATGACGAAAATGTCGTTCCACAGGCGGGCTTCCAGATGGGATTCCATCTTCGGCAGGTAGTAGAAGGGGCCGGCGCCGCGGGCGATCTGTTCCTTGGCGTTGTGGAAGAAGACCAGGGCGAAGTCGAAGATGCCGCCGGCGACGCGCTGGCCGTCCACGGTCACGTGCTTTTCATCCAGGTGCCAGCCCCGGGGACGGATCTGCAGGGTGGCGATCTGGTCGTTGAGCTTGTATTCCTTGCCGGCTTCGTTCTTGAAGGAGAGCTGGCGGCGGATGGCCTGGTAGAGGTTGACCTGACCCTGGATCTGGTTGTCCCAGTTGGGGGAGTTGGAATCCTCGAAATCGGTCATGTAGGAATCAGCGCCGGAGTTGAAGGCGTTGATGATCATCTTGGCTTCGACGGGGCCGGTGATTTCGGTGCGGCGACGCTCCAGGGCGGCGGGCAAAGGGGCGACCTTCCAGTCACCTTCGCGAATGTGCTTGGTCTCGGGCAGGAAGTCGGGCATCTCGCCGGCATCGATGCGGGCCTGGCGCTCGACGCGGGCCTTCAGCAGTTCCTGGCGGCGGCCTTCGAAGGCGCGGTGCAGCTTGGCGACGAACTCCAGGGCCTCCAGGGTGAGGATGCTTTCGTACTGGGGCTGGATGGGAGCGGTGATTTGCATACCGGCGGGCAGGTTCAGGCTCATGGTCTCTCCTAGTTTGAATCGTTGAAAATGCGTAATCGGGAAAAGGGAAATCTCAGAAATAGGTTTTGACGAAGTAGATGATCGTCAGCACGGTGCCCACGGCCACCACCAGGCGGCGCAGCCACAGGGCCGGCAGGCGCCGGGCCAGGGCGGCGCCGGCGTAGCCGCCGGCCATGGCGGTCACCAGCATCAGCAGCGTGTGGGGCCAGCTGATGGCTCCGGCGATGATGAAGGTGAGGCCCGACACCGTGTAGTTGATTGCCGACAGCCAGTTCTTGATGGCGTTGAGCTCCTGCATGTCCTCCAGGCCCTGGATCGACAGGGCCGCGAGCATGAGGATGCCCTGGCCGGCACCGAAAAAGCCGCCGTAGATCGATACGGCGAGCTGAAAGAGGGTTCCGCCGACGCTCCTGCGCCCGGCATCGGGATCGGCCTGGAGGCCCAGGCGGGTCTTGCTCCAGGCCACCAGCTTCGCGACCTGGCCGGAAAAGGCGAAAAGGGCCGTGGCGGTGAGCAGCAGCCAGGGGATGAGCTTGGCGAAGGCGGCATTGGAGGTGGCCAGCAGCAGCAGGCCGCCGGCGAGGCCGCCGATCAGGGCCACCACCGTGAGCAGGATGACCCAGGACTTGTGCCGCAGCAGCTCCCGCCGGTAGGCCCAGGCGGAAGACAGGCTGGCAGGCCACAGGGCCACGGTGTTGCTGGCGTTGGCGGTGACCGGGGGCACCCCGGCGGCGAGCAGGGCGGGGAAGGAGAAGAAGGTGCCGCCGCCGGCCATGGCGTTCATGCCGCCGGCGAGAAAGGCGCCGCCACCCACCAGGGCAATGGTGAGGAGTTCCATCACTGGCTCTCCCGCACGAAGGTCACCACGTCGGAGAGACGATGGCCGCTGGCCGTGGGGCTGACGTTGAGCTGCTCCGGCGGCTGGCCGGTACGGTTGATCCAGAAGGTGGTGTAGCCGAACCAGGTGGCGGCGCAGGCATCCCAGCTGTTGGCCGAGACGAAGAGGATTTCCCGGGCCGGCAGGTCGAAGGCGTCGGGTCCCAGCTGGTACACCTCCGGGTCCGTCTTGAATTTCTGCACCATCTCGACGGACAGGATGTGGTCGAAGATGCCGCCCATGCCGCTGCTCTTGACGGCGATGTCGAGCATGGCCCGGGTGCCGTTGGAGAGGATGGCCAGGGGCAGGCCCAGGGTCTTCAGTTCCTTGAGGGCCGGCAGGTTTTCCGGGAAGGCGGAGAGGCAGGCGTACTGGCTCATCAGCCGGCCCCGTTCCGTTTCGCCCATGGCCACGCCGATGGCGGCGCCGGCATAGATGAGGGCGTCCTGGGTGACTTCCCAGAAGGGCTTGTAGCGACCGCTCATGCTGCGGATGCGGCTGTATTCGATCTGCTTGTCGCGCCACAGGGCGGCGAGCGCCACCCCCTTGCCCGGGAAAAGCTGCTCGGCCAGGGCGCCGACGGAATAGACGTCGAACAGCGTTCCGTAGGCGTCGAAGGCGATGGCTTTGATCGGGCAGGGGGCGGTCATTTTTTCTCTGTCGGACTTGGGGTTTGCGGGTCGATCCGGAGATTATGGATCAGCCTACGCATCGCAGTTTATTGTTGCTCGAGGTAAAAGATAAGCTAGGATTGCAGCGAATGATCTTTTACTTTAAGTATGTAATGTCATGGATGCCTTCAAGCAGATCAATGCCTTCGTGAACGTGGCCGCCAAGGGCAGCCTCTCCGCCGCCGCGGCCCAGGAAGGGGTGACCCCGGCCATCATCGGCCGCCGCCTGGATGCCCTGGAGGCCCGCCTGGGGGTGAAGCTGATGGTGCGCACCACGCGCAAGCTGTCCCTCACCTTCGAGGGCAGCGCTTTCCTGGAGGACTGCCAGCGCATCCTCAACGACCTGGCCAATGCCGAAGCCTCGGTCAGCCTGGGCGGGGTCAAGGCCAGCGGCCACCTCAAGGTCTCGGCCCCGGCCGGTTTCGGGCGCAAGCACGTGGCGCCCCTGGTGGCCGACTTCCTTTCCGGCAATCCGGAAGTGACGGTGAACCTGGACCTGACGGACCGCCTGGTGGATCTGGTGAACGAGGCCATCGACCTCTCGGTGCGCATCGGGGAACTGAGCGATTCCAGCCTGGTGAGCCTGAAGCTGGGGGACATGCGGCGGGTGGTGGTGGCCAGCCCCGCCTACCTGGCGCGGCACGGCACGCCCCGGGCCCTGGAGGATCTGGCCGGGCACAACTGCCTGTCCCTCGGCCAGCAGCGGGGCTGGACCTTCCGCCATCCGGAAAAGGCAGGGGAAAGCCTGGTGCTGAAGGTGGCGGGCACCCTGGAGTGCAACGACGGCGCCGTGCTGCACGAATGGGCCCTGGCCGGCTACGGCCTGGCCTGGCGTTCGGTGTGGGAGGTGGGGGAGGATCTGGCGGCGGGCCGGCTGGTGTCCCTGCTGGACGAATGGGCGGCGCCGCCGGTGGGCATCTACGCCGTCTTTCCCCAGCGCCGCCATCTGCCGTTGCGGGTGCGGCTGTTCATCGACTTCCTCAAGAACACCTACGGCAACCCGGGCTACTGGCAGACGCCGGCCTGAGGCGCCGGCGCCTGCCCGGTAGTCCGGGGCCGGCGGGGCCTACAGGGCGGTGGCGATCTTTTCCAGGGATTCCAGGTCCCGCTCGAAATCGCAGATTTCCGCCCCCAGGGCGTCCCGCACCGAGACCATGCCCAGGGGGCGCCCCGCCTGCACCACCGGCATGTGGCGGTAGCCGCCGATGTGCATCAGGTGCAGGGCGTAGGAGAGGGGCTTTTCCGGCGGCACGGCGCGGGGATTGGCGGTCATCACCTCGGACAGCAGGGTGTGCTCCGGGTCCAGCCCCGGGGCCAGGACCCGGTTGAGGGCGTCCCGCTCGGTGAAGATGCCGGTGAGAAAGCCGTGTTCCACCACCAGCAGGGCGCCGACCCTGGCGGCGGCCATGCGCTGGCAGGCCTCCCGCACGGTAAGGTCGGCGGTCGCGGTGACCGGGGTCTGCTGGCTGATGATGTGGGCAATGCTGCGGTGGGGCATGGTGGGTCTCCTCATCGTTGTTGTGGTGGGTCAAGCCCGGCGATGAGGGATGGACCCGGCGGCCCGGGGCCGGTTTCCGGCCATCAAAAGAATGAATCGGCGGGCCCCGGGGATTTCCCGGGGCCGGGCCGGCATCAGTCCCAGCGCTGGCGGTAGGAGAAGGTCGGCAGCTTCCAGCCGCGCCAGATGGCGCAGAGGCGCAGGGCCAGGCCCAGGCCGAAGCTGATCAGGGTGTTGGCCTCCGTGCCCAGGCCCAGGTCTCGCAGCACCAGGTAGAGGCTGCACACGGCCAGGGAGACGCTGGCGTACAGCTCCTGGCGGAACACCACCGGCACCTGGTTGCACAGCACGTCCCGCAGGATGCCGCCGAAGATGCCGGTGATCATGCCGGCCATGATCACCACCACCGGGGCGTAGCCCATGCCCAGGGCCACTTCGCAGCCGATTAGGGAAAAGGCGATGAGGCCCAGGGCGTCCAGCACCAGGAAGACGGTCTTCAGGTGGTGCATGAAGCGGGCGAAGAGGGTGGTCACCAGGCCGGCGGAAATGACCAGGTAGATGTAGGGCGGATGCTGGGTCCAGCCGATGGGGAAGTGGCCCAGCACCATGTCGCGGATGGTGCCGCCGCCCAGGGCGGTGACGAAGGCGATGAAGGCGACGCCGAAGATGTCCATGTTGCGCCGGCCGGCGGCCAGGGCGCCGGACATGGCCTCGGCGGTGATGGCGATGAGGTAGATGGTGATCAGCACGGCACACCTCCCCGCAGAGGCAGGCAGGATGCGACAAAGCAAAGGGAATAGGCCGGCAGGTGCGCCGGTATTGGGGCGTGGCAGGGCATGACGGAAGCGCCTTTACAGATAAGGTCCGGCGGCAGGCCATGCTGAAGACCCTTGCCGGATGCGCCTCTCCCCCTGTCCTTGTACCTGAGAGTTTCGGCCTGCGCCCCACGGCGCCGGCTTAGCCCCTTCGGTGGGCCGCGCCGCATTGCGGCCGGCCGCTCTCCAGACGGCAAATACGAAACCCGCAGTTCCTGGTGCCTGAGCGATTATGGGAGCTTGCGCCTTCGGCGGAGGCCCGGCGCCGGTAGCGGCATGGGCCCCTCTCTCCTGCGGGAGGGCGGATTATCCGCGCCCGGGGCCGCCTTGGCAATGCCGGGCGGCAGGGCCCGCTCTCAGTGATCCAGCGCCCGGTTCCCCCATTTTTCCCGCGCCACCCATTCCCCCGGGCGGCAGGATTGGCGCACAATGGCCGCCTTCCCCGCCCACTTCGCGGCCGCTGCGGCGGCCTCTGCCGCCATGTCCCAGTCCCCCGTTTCCCTGTTGCGCTTTGCCGACCTGCAATGGCCCGACGACGCCGATGGGGCGCCGGCAGCGCCGGTGGTGCTGGTGCTCTGCGCCGCCTGGTGCGGCGTCTGCCGGGGCTTCGAGGCCGCCACGGCGGCCGCCGCGGCGGGCCATGAGGGCGCCTGGGCCTGGATCGACATCGAGGATGCGGCGGACGCCCTGCCCAGTCTCGATGTGGAAACCTTTCCCACCCTGGCGGTGATCCGGGGCGGCGAATTGCGCTTCTTCGGCCCCATCCTGCCGGACGGCGCCATCCTGGGCCGTTCCGTCGCCGCCGCCCTGGCCGGTGACGGCCGGCCGGCCCTGCCGCAAGGCTTTTCTGCCGACGAAGGCGAGGAAATCCTGGCCCTGGCCGGCGTCGTGGCGCGTCGCGCTAGCCGCTGATCTAGGCCGGGCGGGCCAGCCGCGGCCACTTCAGCAGGCCGTTGGCCAGGGCCGTGCCCAGCAGCACCAGGGAGCCGCCCAGCAGCAAGTGGCCGCCCAGCTTTTCTCCCAGCAGCAACACCCCCCACAGCACGCCGAACACCGGAATGAGGAAGGTCACCGAGAGGGCGCCCAGGGGGCCCACTTCGTGCACCAGCCGGAAATAGAGCTGGTAGGCCCAGGCCGTGCACAACACCGCCAGGCCCAGCAGGGCGCCCCAGGCGGTGGGAGTGGCCGCTGCCGGCAGGCCCTGGGGCGCGGCCAGGGGCAGCACCAGCAGGGCGGCGCAGATCATGCTGCCCTGGGTCGTGGCCAGGGGCGTGATGCCCTGGCCGTGGTGGCGGCTGTACACGCTGGCGAAAGCATAGGCGGAAGGGGCCAGGGCGGCGGCCAGCATGGGCAGCCAGGCGTCGGGACTGGCGCTGCTCTGCAGCCCGTCCCAGGCCAGCACGGCCACACCCCCCAGGCCCAGCAGCAGGCCGGCCACGGTCACGGCGCGGATGGGCTGGCGCAGCCACAGGGCGCCGATGATGACGGCGAAGAGGGGCGAGGTGGAATTGAGGATGGAGAGCAGGCCGGCCCCCAGGCTCTGGGCGGCATAGGCGAAGAGCAGGAAGGGCAGGGCCGAGTTGCACAGGCCGATGATCAGATACTGGCGCCAGTGCCGGCGCCACTGCAGGGCCTCGCCGCTCCACCAGGCGAACAGGGTGAGGCTGGCGGCGGCCAGAATGACCCGCACTTCCACCGTCCACACGGTGCCGAAGGCGGGCACGGTGAGGCGCAGGAAGAGGAAGGAGGCGCCCCAGATGGCGGCGAGCAGGAGCAGTCGGGCGAGGCTGGCGGCGTTCATGGCCTGGGGGCGAAGGCGGAAGGAGCCGCCATTCTTGCCTGCAGGCCCGCTTCTGTCATGGGCCTTTTTGTGACGGCACATAAAAAAAGCCGACACCTTGTGGGTGTCGGCCTGTTCCCCAAGCAAGAGGATAAGGGATGATGCAATTCGGATTCCTGATGGCAGCAGACTGATCTGCTGCCGGGCATCCCGACCCTGGCCGGGATGCCCGCGGGTGCTGCTTAGTGGAACTGTTCTTCTTCGGTGGAACCGGTCAGGGCCTTGACGGAGGAGGAGCCGCCCTGGATCACGGTGGTCACGTCGTCGAAGTAGCCGGTGCCCACTTCCTGCTGGTGGGAGACGAAGGTGTAGCCGTCTTCGCGGGCGGCGAATTCGGGCTCCTGCACCATTTCCACGTAGTGCTTCATGCCTTCGCCGCCGGCGTAGGCCTTGGCGAACTTGAAGGTGTTGTACCAATTGACGTGGATGCCGGCCAGGGTGATGAACTGGTACTTGTAGCCCAGGGCGGACAGTTCTTCCTGGAAGGAAGCGATCTGGCTGTCGTTGAGGTTCTTCTTCCAGTTGAAGGACGGGGAGCAGTTGTAGGACAGCAGCTTGCCGGGGCAGGCAGCATGCACGGCCTGGGCGAATTCACGGGCGAAGCCGATGTCGGGCACGCCGGTTTCGCACCACACCAGATCGGCGTAGGGAGCGTAGGCAACGCCGCGGGAGATGGACTGTTCCAGACCGTTCTTGACGCGGAAGAAGCCTTCCTGGGTACGTTCGCCGGTGAGGAAGGGCTTGTCGTTGGCGTCGTAGTCGGAGGTGATCAGGTTGGCAGCTTCGGCATCGGTACGGGCCAGGATCAGGGTGGGAACGCCCATGACGTCAGCGGCGAAACGGGCGGAGATCAGCTTTTCCACGGCTTCGCGGGTCGGCACCAGCACCTTGCCACCCATGTGGCCACACTTCTTGGCGGCAGCCAGCTGGTCTTCGAAGTGCACACCGGCGGCGCCGGCGGCGATCATGTTCTTCATCAGTTCGAAGGCGTTCAGCACGCCGCCGAAACCGGCTTCAGCGTCGGCCACGATGGGCAGGAAGTAGTCGATGAACTCCTTGTCGCCGGGGTTGATGCCGCGGGACCACTGGATTTCGTCAGCGCGCTTGAAGGTGTTGTTGATGCGGCGAACCATGGTGGGGACGGAGTCGTAGGCATACAGGGACTGGTCCGGGTACATGGTTTCGGAGGTGTTGCCGTCGGCAGCAACCTGCCAGCCGGACAGATACACGGCTTCCAGGCCGGCCTTGGCCTGTTGCATGGCTTGACCGGCGGTGATGGCGCCGAAAGCATTCACGTAGCCCTTCTTGGCGCCGCCGTTGACCTTTTCCCAGAGGACCTTGGCACCGCGCTGGGCGAAGGTGTACTCGGGCTGCAGGGAGCCGCGCAGACGAACCACGTCAGCAGCGGAATAACCACGCTTGACGCCCTTCCAACGGGGGTTCTCAGCCCAGTCTTTTTCCAGGGCGGCGATTTGCTGTTCGCGAGTGCTCATGTTCGGTTCCTCTATAAATAGCGTTGGCGGAAGATTCGGAGGCCAGTGTCGGGGTGACGTTTCCTGTGCTCCGATGGGAAAAAGTATAGCGCCGATTTTGCACAGCAACACATGTCTTATATAAGACACAAGACAATATTTTTCCCTGTATTTTTATGGTGTTGCAAATCGAGTTCCGCTATATGAAACGATATTCGCGGCAGTGAAATGAAATGGGTGGGCGGTGCGGGATGACTCCGGCTTTCCTGTTCAATGGAATAGGGGAAAACCCGTGGGCATTGTCTGGTGGTGGGAATGGCCGGCCGCCGTAGGGAAAACGGCGGGTGCCCGCGGGCCGCGCAGGCGGGATGGAAGAGGGCGAGGGGACGAGGGCGGGCGGGGCCGTCCCGGCGGACGGCCCCGGCAGGGCGGTGTCGCTTACAGCAGGGGCGTGGCGGAGACGATGACGCCGTCTTCATCCACGTAGATCCATTCCTCCGGCTTGAAGGTGACACCGCCGAAGGTGACGTCGATGTTCTGGTCGCCGACACCCTTCTTGATGCTTTTCTGGGGGTGGGTGTCCAGGGCGCGCACCCCCAGGTCGGTACGGTTGATCTCGGCCGAATCCCGGATGCAGCCATACACGACGATGCCTTCCCAGCCGTTCTTCCGGGCCAGCACGGCCAGCTGGTCGCCCACCAGGGCGCAGCGCAGGGAGCCGCCGCCATCCACCACCAGCACCTTGCCCTGGCCGGGCTGGCCCAGGGCTTCGCGCACCAGGGAGTTGTCCTCGAAAATCTTCAGGGTGTGGATGCGGCCGGAAAAGCGGGTACGGCCGCCGTAGGCCTTGAACATGGGGGCGACGACGCGCAGGGTGCGGCCGATGGCGGCTTCGTTGGCATCGCACAGGTCCGGGGTGGTGAAGCTCATGGGGTCTCCTGATTTTCTGGTGGTGGTTGGCGGTTCCGGATTCTAGGCAAAAAAAAGGCTGCGCCGGAAGGGGCGCAGCCTTTTGGGTCGGGTCGGGTTCAGGCTACCGCTTCCGCCTCCTTGGCGAATTCGAGCTTCACCTTGCCCTCCTTGTCCACATCCACGGTGACCTTGCCGCCGTGGGCCAGGCGGCCGAACAGCAGTTCGTCGGCCAGGGCGGCGCGAATGGTGTCCTGGATCAGGCGGGCCATGGGCCGGGCCCCCATGAGCGGGTCGAAGCCCCGCTCCGCCAGCATGTCCTTGAGGGCGTCGGTGAACACGGCTTCCACCTTCTTCTCGTGCAACTGCTCTTCCAGCTGCATGAGGAACTTGTCCACCACCCGCAGGATGATGTCGTGGTCCAGGGGCTTGAAGGAAATGGTGGCGTCCAGCCGGTTGCGGAACTCCGGCGTGAACAGGCGCTTGATCTCCACCATCTCGTCGCCCACTTCTTTGCTGGAAGTGAAGCCCACCGACGGCTTCTGCAACTCGGCGGCGCCGGCGTTGGTGGTCATGATGATGACCACGTTGCGGAAATCGGCCTTGCGCCCGTTGTTGTCGGTCAGGGTGCCGTGGTCCATCACCTGCAGCAGAATGTTGTAGATGTCCGGATGGGCCTTCTCGATTTCGTCCAGCAGCAGCACGCAGTAGGGCTTCTTGGTGACGGCTTCGGTCAGCAGGCCGCCCTGGTCGAAACCCACATAGCCGGGAGGCGCGCCGATGAGGCGGGAAACGGCATGCCGTTCCATGTACTCGGACATGTCGAAGCGGGTCAGGTCCACGCCGAGGAAGTAGGCGAGCTGCTTGGCCACTTCCGTCTTGCCGACGCCGGTGGGGCCGGAGAAGAGGAAGGCGCCGATGGGCTTGCCCGGGGCGCCGAGGCCGGAACGGGCCATCTTGATGGCCTTGGCCAGGGCGTCAATGGCTGCATCCTGGCCGAAAACGGTGGCCTTCAGGTCCCGCTCCAGGTTCTTCAGGGTCGCCTTGTCGTCGTTGGAAACGTGGCTGGAGGGGATGCGGGCGATCTTGGCGACGATCTCCTCGATCTCCGGCTTGCCGATGATCTTCTTCTGCCGCGACTTGGGCAGGATACGCTGGGCGGCACCGGCCTCGTCGATGACGTCGATGGCCTTGTCCGGCAGGTGGCGGTCGGTGATAAAACGGGCCGCCAGTTCCACCGCCGAGTTGATGGCGGCGCTGGAATACTTGATGCCGTGGTGGGATTCGAAACGGGTCTTCAGTCCCTTGAGGATTTCCACGGTCTCGGCCACGGAGGGCTCATTCACGTCGATCTTCTGGAAGCGGCGGGAAAGGGCGTGGTCCTTCTCGAAAATACCCCGGTACTCGGTGTAGGTGGTGGCCCCGATGCACTTCAGCTGGCCGCCGGAGAGGGCCGGCTTGAGCAGGTTGGAGGCATCCAGGGTGCCGCCGGAAGCGGCGCCGGCGCCGATCAGGGTGTGGATCTCGTCGATGAAGAGGATGGCGTCCGGATTGTCCTGCAGGGCCTTGAGCACGCCCTTGAGGCGTTGCTCGAAGTCGCCTCGGTATTTGGTGCCGGCCAGCAGGGCGCCCATGTCCAAGGCGTAGACGTGGGCCTTGGCCAGGATTTCCGGCACTTCCCCTTCCACCACGCGACGGGCCAGGCCCTCGGCGATGGCGGTCTTGCCCACCCCGGCCTCGCCCACCAGCAGCGGGTTGTTCTTGCGCCGGCGGCAGAGGGTCTGGATGACCCGCTCCAACTCCTTGTCCCGGCCGATGAGGGGGTCGATCTTGCCCTGCAATGCCTGGGCGTTGAGGTTGATGGTGTAGCTTTCCAGCGGGCCGGCTTCGGGGCGGTTCTCGCCGTCCGTCTCCTGTTCCGTTTCGGCCTTGGCCGGCTGGGGCGACTTGCTGATGCCGTGGGAAATGAAGTTCACCACGTCGAGCCGGGTGACCCCCTGCTTCTGCAGGAAGAACACGGCGTGGGAGTCCTTCTCGCCGAAAATGGCCACCAGCACGTTGGCGCCGGTCACTTCCTTCTTGCCGGACGACTGCACGTGCAGGATGGCGCGCTGGATCACGCGCTGGAAGCCCAGGGTAGGCTGGGTGTCGATCTCGTCCTCGCCGCTCACCGTGGGGGTGTGCTCGTCGATGAAGGTCTGCAGGTCCCGCCGCAGTTGTTCCACGTTGGCGGAGCAGGCGCGCAGGGCTTCGGCGGCAGAAGGATTGTCCACCAGCGCCAGCAGCAGATGCTCGACGGTGATGAATTCGTGGCGCTTTTGCCGAGCCTCGACGAAGGCCATGTGCAAGCTGACTTCAAGTTCCTGCGCGATCATTCAGTTTTCCTCCATAACGCACACCAGGGGGTGCTGATGCTGGCGTGCAAATGCAACAACCTGATCCACCTTGGTGGCGGCGATGTCCCGGGGGTAAACCCCGCACAATCCCCGCCCCTCGTTATGGACTTTGAGCATGATTCGCGTCGCTTGTTCTCGATCTTTGGCAAAAAACTTTTGCAACACCAGAATGACGAAGTCCATGGGGGTGAAATCGTCGTTCAAAAGCAGCACCTTATACATCGGTGGCGGCTTGACCTTGGAACTCTTCTTTTCCAGGGCCACGCTGCCCTGATTGTTTTCATGCTGTATCGCCATGGACCGATTCTAATCGGCTTTGGACATTCTGCAACACTCTTGGCCAAGGCCCGTATTTACTGGCCCGGAGCCCCGTCTATCAAGGGCTTTCGCCGGGTCCGGGGCAAATGGGCGGCGGGGGGCGCAAAATAGCTTGACGTATGCAAACAACTTAGCGTACAACGTCGGCTGTGTTTGGCTTCAAGTAATTGCCGGATTCTTTAAACACTCTGGCACGGCGCACGCACGGTCTTGAAAACCAAACATGCCAGTCGGGGAGTCAACGCACAGTAGTTCCCGTTTTAAGATTTATTCAAGAAGGAAGTAGCACATATGGCAACTGGTACCGTCAAATGGTTTAACGACGCCAAGGGTTTTGGTTTCATTACCCCCGATGATGGCAGCGAAGATCTGTTCGCTCATTTCTCCGCCATCAACATGAATGGCTTTAAGACCCTGAAGGAAGGCGAGAAGGTCAGCTTCGACGTCACCCAAGGTCCTAAGGGCAAGCAAGCGTCCAACATCCAGAAGGCTTAAGCCCCACAGGATTTGCACCAAGAAAAAGCCCGCCTGGCATCCAGGCGGGCTTTTTTGTTTTGTAGTGCCGGATGCTGATCCGGAGTCAGGCGCCGACGACAGCCTCGTCGCTGCGGCTGTCGCCCTTGTTGTCATGCCATTGGGCCTGTAGCCGGTCGCCCGCCTTGACGCCCTGGAGGCGGAAGGTCAGCACCGGGTTTTTCGCCACCGAGGTGTTGAGCTGGGCCTGGACCATGGGCTTGCCGTTCACCGCCAGGCTGAAGGTCTGGATGAAGTGGGGCGGCAGGTTGTTGCCGGTTTTCGGGTCCCGGCGCTGGCCGGTTTCCATGGGGTGCTGCAAGAGCACCTTCACTTCGGTGAATTCGCCCTGGTGGGTGGCGCGGATTTTCATGGGTTCTGCCATTTTCTTCTCCTAGCCGCCGCAGCCGCCGATGGTGACGCCGATTTCCCGGGTGGCCACATAGGTTTTGCCGCCGGCCTTGACCACGGCCTTGACCCGGGTGGATTCGGCCAGCTTGAGGGGCACCTTGAGGTAGGGCAGGACGCCCGGCGCCAGCTCGATGCTGGCGGCCAGGGGGAAGGGATTCTTTTCGACGAAGAGGGCGATGCTCTGCACCGCGGGCAGCTTGACCAGCACTTCCACCGGCACATTGCCGCCGTTTTCTGCCACGTCGGCGGCGATGATCTGCACTTCCCTGCTGTCGGGCACCGGCGAGGTGCCGTAGGCCTTGAGGGCGTCGCCCAGGGTGGTGGCGGCAAAGGCCGGCTGGTTCCAGTCGGCGGCGAGCACCCGGGTCGGGCGCAGCAGGCCTGCCCCCAGGAGGGCGACGGCGAGGCCGCCCCGGGCGGCGCTTTGCAGGAGATGACGGCGGATGGCGTCCATGGGGTCTCTTGGGTAAGGAATCTGTCGGAGGATCACTCGGCCTGCCACAGGCCCGATTTGCCGCCGGCCTTTTCCAGCAGGCGGATGCCTTCGATGCGCATGCCGCGATCGACGGCCTTGCACATGTCGTAGATGGTGAGCAGGCCGGCGCTGACGGCGGTGAGGGCTTCCATCTCGACCCCGGTGCGGCCGGTGCACTGGGTGGTGGCGGTGCATTCCACCGCATTGGCGGCGGCATCGATGTCGAAGTCCACGGCCACCCGGGTGAGGGCGATGGGGTGGCACAGGGGAATCAGGTCGGCGGTGCGCTTGGCGCCCTGGATGGCGGCGATGCGGGCGATGCCGATGACGTCGCCCTTCTTCGCGTTGCCGTCCCGGATCAGGGCCAGGGTGGCCGGTTCCATCAGGATGCGGCCGGTGGCGATGGCACGGCGCTGGGTTTCGGCCTTGTCGCCCACGTCCACCATGTGGGCCTGGCCGCCGGCGTCGAAATGGGTAAATTGTGTAAAGGTTGTTTCGGCGGCCATGGCGTCAGGGAACGGGCAAGGGAAGCGCGGTATCATAGCACCATGAATTTTGCCCCGCGAACCCAGCCTTCCCGCCCCCGGCGTGTCCGGCGCGGCGCCCTCGCCACCATGCTGGTGGCCGCTCTCCTCAGTGCCATGCCGCCGGTCCTGGCGGACGGTCTGCCGGACCTGGGGGACTCCTCCCAGAGCGATATTCCGCCCCAGCTGGAGAAGAAGGTCGGGGAGAGCATCCTCAACGAAATACGCCTGCGCGATCCCCAATACCTGGACGATCCGGAAATCGCCGCCTACGTGGACCAGCTGGGCCAGCGTCTGGCGGCGGCCAGTCCCGATCCGGGCTTCGGCTTCACCTTCTTCGTCATGAAGGATCCCACCATCAACGCCTTCGCCACCTTCGGCGGCTACGTGGGGGTGAATACGGGTCTGATCACCTCGGCCCAGAGCGAATCGGAACTGGCGGGGGTGCTGGCCCACGAAATCTCCCACGTCACCCAGCATCACCTGGCCCGGGGCATCGCCAAGGAAAAGCAGAACTCCATCGTCGCCATGGCCGCCATGGCCCTGGCCCTGCTGGCCGCCAGCAAGAATCCGGATGCCGCCTCCGCCGCCATCGTCGGCTCCCAGGCGGCCATGGTGCAGTCCCAGCTCGGTTTCTCCCGGGACTTCGAGCGGGAGGCGGACCGCATCGGCTTCCAGACCCTGGAGAAGGCCGGCTTCGACGTGCGCGGCATGGGAGATTTCTTCCAGCGCCTGCAGCAGGCTTCCCGCCTCTACGAGAACAATGCCCCGTCCTACATGCGCACCCACCCCCTGACGGTGGAGCGGATCGCCGACATGCAGAACCGGGCCCAGAAGACGCCCTACAAGCAGGTGCCGGACAGCCTGGATTTCCACCTGGTGCGCGGCAAGCTGCGGGCCCAGCTGGGCACCCCCCGGGAGGCGGTGGCGGACCTGGAGCACCTGCTCAAGGAACGCAAGTTTGCCAACGAGGCCGGCATCCGCTTCGGCCTGGCCCATGCCCAGCTGCGGGCCAAGAACTACGCCGCGGTGGAACAGGAAATCCAGAATCTGCGCCGGCTCAAGGTCGCCTCGCCGATGCTGGACAATCTGGCGGCGGAGAGCCGCAGCGCCCAGGGTGACGTGGCCGGCGCCATCGCCATTTACAAGAGCGCCCTGCGCAATGCCCCCTTCGCCAAGTCCCTCATGTATGGCTACAGCGAGGCCCTGCTGGCGGACAAGCGTCCGGCCGAGGCCCTGGCCTATCTGGACGGCCAGTTGCAGCTGTACACCGGCGACTACAAGCTGTGGAGCCTGAAGGCCAAGACCGCCTCGGCCCTGGGCCGGCGGCTGCAGCAGCACCAGGCCCTGGCCGAGGCCTATGCCCTGCAGGGGCAGCTGCTGCCGGCCATCGACCAGCTACAGATGGCCCAGCGCTCCGGCGACGGCAATTTCTACGAGCAATCCGTGGTGGATGCCCGCCTGCGGGAGCTGCGCACCCGTCAGGAAGAGGAAGCCCGGCAGAAGCGCTAGGCCGGCCTTCCCGGCGGCTTGGCAAGGCCCCGGGGGGCCGCTACCATGGCGGCCTGCCTTTCTCCTGAATCCCGCCTGCCATGACCCCCGATCGCGAACTCGACGTCAAGGGCCTCAACTGCCCCCTGCCCATCCTGCGTACCAAGAAAGCCCTGGCGGAAATGCAGAGCGGCCAGCTGCTGCGCGTCCTGGCGACGGACCCGGGGGCGGTGAAGGACTTCCAGGCCTTCGCCAAGCAGACCGGCAACGAACTGCTGGCCTCCGGCGAAGAGGAGCGGGTGTTCACCTTCCTCTTCAAGCGCAAGTAGGCCCTGCCGTCAGGTGCGGCGGCCTCCTTGCCGTGCCGTTCCTGCCGCTTTCTTTTCCCCTTCCCCGTTGTCCCTGACCCCGCCGTCCCCGGGCCCCGTCGAGGCCGCCGCCTTTGCCTTCCTCGAAGAGGAGGGCGGCGCCCGGCTGTGCACGGACCTGCGGCAGACCCATGCCCTGCACACCTTACAGGACCTGGAGCGGGGCCTGGCCGCCGCCAAGGATGGCGCCGCCCGGGGCTGGTGGGCCGTGCTGGCCCTGGATTACGAACTGGGGCGCCTGCTGCAGCCGGGCAAGGCGGGATGCCCGTTCCGCTTGCCCGACAGCCCGGCGCCCCGGGGCCACCTGTGGCTTTTCGCCGCGGCGCAACGGCTTGATACCGATGCCGCCCGGAACTGGCTGGCGGACCAGGTGGCGGCCCTGCCGGCAGAGCAGACCGCCTGCGGCATCGCCGAGCTGGCGCCGGGGCTGGATCAAGCCGCCCATGCCGCCGCGGTGCAGCGCATCCGGGACTACATCGCCGCCGGCGACTGCTATCAGGTCAATTTCACCTTTCCCCTGCATTTCCAGGCCTACGGTCATCCCCTGGCCCTCTACACCCGCCTGCGGCAACGCCAGCCGACGCCCCTGGGCGGCCTGGTGCTGACGGCGGAGCGACGGATCCTCTCCCTGTCCCCCGAACTGTTCGTCGCGCGCCGCGGCGACACCCTGCGCACCCGGCCCATGAAGGGCACCGCGCCGCGGGGTGCGGACGAGGCCGGCGATGCAGCCAACCGGGCCGCCCTGGCGGCCTCGGCCAAGGACCGGGCGGAAAACCTGATGATCGTGGACCTGCTGCGCAACGACCTGGGGCGCCTGGCCCAGACCGGCTCGGTGCGGGTGGAAGAGCTGTTCGCCATCGAGACCTACCCCAGCGTCTTCCAGATGACCTCCACGGTCAGCGCCCGGGTCCCGGGCGTCGGCCCGGGCGAGACCCTGGCGGCCCTCTTTCCCTGCGGTTCCATCACCGGCGCGCCCAAGCTGCGGGCCATGGAAATCATCGAGGAACTGGAAGTCGGGCCCCGGGGCCTGTACACCGGCAGCCTGGGGCTGCTGGGGCCGGACGGGGACTTCTGCCTCAACGTGGCCATCCGCAGCCTGGAACTGGCAGCCGACGGGCGCGGCGTCATGGGGGTGGGCAGCGGCATCGTCACCGACTCCGAGCCCGCCGCCGAGTACCGGGAATGCCTGCTCAAGGCCCGCTTCCTCACCGACCTGGACCCGGGCCTGGAGCTGATCGAGACCCTGCGCCTGGATGACGGCACCTTCCCCGACGGCGAACTGCATCGTCAGCGCCTGGCCGCCTCGGCCCAGGCCCTGGGCTTCGCCCACGACGACGCCAGCGTGGCCCAGGCCCTGGCGGCCCTGGCCACGACCCATCCCCGCGGGCGCTTCCGCGTGCGCCTGAGCCTCAACAAGGCCGGCACCCTGCAGCGGCAGGCCGTGCCCCTGGAGTCCTCCCCGGGGCCGTGGCAGGTCCATCTCTCGCCCCACCGTCTCGACTCCCGCCGCTACCTGCTGCGCCACAAGACCACCGCCCGGGCCCTCTACGATGGGGAGTTGCAGCGGGTCATGGCCCTGCCCGGCGGCTTCGATGCCCTTTTCCTCAACGAGCGGGACGAAGTCTGCGAGGGTGCCCGCAGCAACGTCTTCGTCCGCCTCGACGGCGTGCTCTACACCCCGCCCTTGGCCTGCGGCCTGCTGCCGGGCATCCTGCGCCGGCGCCTGCTGGAATCCGGTGAGGCCCGGGAACGGGTGCTGACCCTGACCGACCTGGCCCGGGCCGAAGCGCTGTACATGGGCAACGCCCTGCGGGGGCTGGTGCCGGTGACGCTGGCGTCCCAGGGCTGAAAGGCCACCTGCCCTGGGGGCAAGCAGGGACGGCATTCGCCAGCGATGTCCTGCCAGAAATGGCGTGCCTATTGCCTCGCAGGCCGAGTGCCTGCAATGTCTCTAGGGCTTCAGCTTCCCAAGCCCGAAAACAAAAACGCCCCGGCTCAACCGGGGCGTTTTTCTGGGGGGAGCGGGCCGGCTCAGGCCTTGTTCAGCTTTTCCAGCTGGGGCTTGAGCTTGTCCACGGTGGCGCTGAAGTTGGCCAGGCGTTCCTTCTCCTGGGCCACCACGGCTTCCGGGGCCCGGGCGACGAAGCTCTCGTTGGAGAGCTTGGCATTGGCCTTGGCAATCTCCCCTTCGAGGCGGGCGATTTCCTTGCTCAGGCGCTCCTTCTCGGCGGCCACGTCGATCTCCACCTTGAGCATCAGGCGGAAGTTGCCGACCACGGCCACGGGGGCCGGCTCGTCGCTGGCAATGTCGTCCACGATCTGCACTTCGGAGAGCTTGGCCAGGGCCGCCAGGTAGGGGGCGAAGCGGGCCAGGGCTTCCTTGTCGCCGACGGCGAGCAGGGGCACCTTGGTGGCGGGGGACATGTTCATTTCGCCGCGCAGGTTGCGGCAGGCGCCTACCAGTTCCTTGAGCAGGGCCACCTGGGCTTCCGAGGCCTCGTCCAGCTTGGCCGGGTTGGCTTCCGGGTAGCGGGTGAGCATGATGGACTCGGCGTCCTTGCGGCCGGCGATGGGGGCCACGGCCTGCCACAGTTCCTCGGTGATGAAGGGGATCAGCGGGTGGGCCAGGCGCAGGATGGTCTCCAGCACCCGCACCAGGGTGCGGCGGGTGGCCTTGGCTTCTTCCGGAGTGCCGCCGTTCATCTGCACCTTGGCGATTTCCAGATACCAGTCGCAGAACTCGTCCCAGATGAAGCGGTAGAGGGTCTGGGCCAGCAGGTCGAAGCGGTATTCCTCGAAGTGCTTGGCCATTTCCTGCTCCACCTTCTGCAGGTGGCTGACGATCCAGCGGTCGGCAAAGCTGAACTTCAGGGGCGCATCAGCGCTGCAGGCGCCGCCGGCGGCCTGCTGGTGCTCCAGGGCCAGGTCGTGGCCTTCCACATTCATCAGCACGAAGCGGGTGGCGTTCCACAGCTTGTTGCAGAAGTTGCGGTAGCCGTCGCAGCGGTTCAGGTCGAACTTGATGTCGCGGCCGGGGGAAGCCAGGCTGGCGAAGGTGAAGCGCAGGGCGTCGGTGCCGAAGGCGGGAATGCCTTCGGGGAATTCCTTCTTGGTCTTCTTGGCGATGCTCTCGGCCTGCTTGGGATTCATCAGGCCGGTGGTGCGCTTCTGCACCAGGGCGTCGATGTCGATACCGTCGATGAGGTCGATGGGGTCCAGCACGTTGCCCTTGGACTTGGACATCTTCTGGCCTTCGCCGTCCCGGATCAGGCCGTGTACATAGACGTGCTTGAAGGGAATCTTGCCGGTGATGTGCTTGGTCATCATGACCATGCGCGCCACCCAGAAGAAGATGATGTCAAAGCCCGTGACCAGCACGGAGGAGGGCAGGTAGAGATCCAGGGCCGGGTTGGACTTGGCCGGGTATTCCGGGGTCCAGTCCAGGGTGGAGAAGGGCCACAGGGCGGAGGAGTACCAGGTGTCGAGCACGTCCGCATCCCGGGTCAGCTGGCCGGCGTAACCGGCGGCGTCGGCCTGGGCCCGGGCTTCTTCTTCGTTGTGGGCGACGAAGACTTCGCCGTTCACGCCGTACCAGGCGGGAATCTGGTGGCCCCACCACAGCTGGCGGGAGATGCACCAGTCCTGGATGTTGTTGAGCCACTGGTTGTAGGTGTTCACCCAGTTTTCCGGGTAGAACTTGATCTCGCCGGACTGCACCACGTCCAGGGCCTTCTCGGTGATGGACTTGCCGTCCTCGCCGGGCTTGCTCATGGCGACGAACCACTGGTCGGTGAGCATGGGCTCGATGACCACGCCGGTACGGTCGCCGCGGGGCACCTTGAGCTTGTGCTTGTCGGTCTTTTCCAGGATGCCCAGGGCTTCCAGGTCGGCCACCACGGCCTTGCGCGCGTCGAACCGGTCCAGGCCCCGGTACTTCTCGGGGGCGTGCTCGTTGATCTTGGCATCCAGGGTCAGGATGCTGATGATCGGCAGGTTGTGGCGCTGGCCCACAGCGTAGTCGTTGAAGTCGTGGGCCGGGGTGACTTTCACCACGCCGGTGCCGAATTCCATGTCCACATAGGCGTCGGCGATGACCGGGATTTCCCGGTCGGTCAGGGGCAGCTTCACCATCTTGCCGATGAGGTGCTTGTAGCGCTCATCTTCCGGGTGGACCATGACGGCGGTGTCGCCCAGCATGGTCTCGGGCCGGGTGGTGGCCACGGTGAGCGTCGCACTGCCGTCCGCCAGGGTATAGCGGATGTGCCACATGAAACCGTCTTCCTCCTCCTGCACCACTTCCAGGTCGGAGACGGCGGTGTGCAGCTTCGGGTCCCAGTTCACCAGGCGCTTGCCGCGGTAGATGAGGCCTTCCTTGTAGAGGCGGACGAAGGATTCGGTGACGATCTTGTTGAGGCCGGCGTCCATGGTGAAGCGTTCCCGCTTCCAGTCGGGGCTGGTGCCCATGCGGCGCATCTGGCGGGTGATGGTGCCGCCGGAGTATTCCTTCCACTCCCACACCTTCTCCAGGAACTTCTCCCGGCCCAGGTCGTGGCGGGAGATGCCCTGGGCGTCCAGCTGGCGCTCCACCACGATCTGGGTGGCGATGCCGGCGTGGTCGGTGCCCGGCTGCCACAGGGTGTTGTGGCCCTTCATCCGGTAGTAGCGGGTGAGGGCGTCCATGATGGTCTGGTTGAAGCCGTGGCCCATGTGCAGGGTGCCGGTGACGTTGGGCGGCGGCAGCAGGATGCAGAAGGACTGGTCGGCGGGCTTGCTGGTGTCCAGGCCGGCGGCGAAGTAGCCGCGTTCTTCCCAGAGCGGGTACCAGTGGCGTTCGACGGCTGCCGGCTCAAAACTTTTGGCGAGTTCCATAGGAATCAGGGGATTGGGGCGAAAGGAAAGGGCGCAATTATACCGGAAGCGGCGGGCGCTCCCGGTCTGCTTGTCCGGAGATTTGGGCCGGTCGGCCCGTTCAGTTGCCCGGGGCGGGTGGGTCGAAGGGCAGCTGCAGCTGTTGCCGACGGGCGATGAAGTCCTTCAGGGCGGCTTCGGTGGCGGCGATGATGCCGGCCTTGAGGTCGTCCTGCAGGCCGGCCAGAGTGGCTTCCACCAGGCTGGGCAGCTCGGAGGCCAGGCGTTGCTCGATGGAATGGGCCAGTTCGGCCGCCAGGGCGTCGGCCAGGGTTTCCCGCAGGGCCTCCAGGTCGGGGCCGGCGTCCTTCTCGTCGGGGGCGTCGGCGCTGACCGAGGCCAGATCCACCACTTCGGTGAGCACCGGAATGTCGTCATCGCCTTCCGGCACCAGGTCGGAGAGGTCCAGATCCAGGGGGCCGGCCGGTGCCGGGGGCGGCGGTGGAGGTGGGGCGGCGACGAAGCTGCGGCGGCGCGGGGGGAAGGGGATGATGCTGGAGTTGCCCGTCGGCGGGGTCGGGGTGCCGTCGTTGCCGTTCATGAAGTCGCTCATTTGGCGGAAAGGTCGTGGCGGTTGATCTCGTAGCCCCGATCCTTGTAGAACTTGAAGCGGGCCCGGCCGGGCGTCTTGTCTTCCTCTTCGCGGCCGACGATCTCGATGAGGCGCTTGAAGCGGGCGAAGCCGGGCGGCACCTCGTCGTCCAGGTTGATCAGCAGCTCGTCCTGGGGCAGGCGTTCCAGGGCGGCCGGCGTCTCGGCGATGAGCACCGGCGTTTCCGCCGCCAGGGGCGCGTCGGCCCGGCAGTGGGGGAGGAAGCCCAGGGCCGGCTGGGTCCACAGCAGGCGATCGATCTGCTCCGCCACGGGGGGCTGGGAGGTGTAGATGGCCAGGGGCAGGCGCTGGGAAAAGGCCTTGTGGGCGAGCTTGACGGCGATGGCCAGCTTGTTCGGCACGTCGTAGTAAAAGTCCACCCGGGTCATGGTCGTGGGCCTGCCTTAATCCAGCTTGCCGGCCCGCTTCAGCAGGTAGTGGGTGAGCAGGGGCACGGGGCGGCCGGTGGCGCCCTTGTCGGCGCCGGATTTCCAGGCGGTGCCGGCGATGTCCAGGTGGGCCCACTCGAATTTCTTGGTGAAACGGGCGAGGAAGCAGGCGGCGGTGATGGCCCCGGCGTAACGGCCGCCGATGTTGGCCATGTCGGCGAAGTTGCTCTTCAGCAGCTCCTGGTAGTCCTCCCACAGGGGCATGTGCCAGGCCCGGTCGAAGGCCTCGTCGCCGCAGTGGGCCAGTTCCCGGGCCAGACTGTCGTTGTTGCTGAAGAGGCCGGTGGCCACGGCGCCCAGGGCGACGACGCAGGCGCCGGTGAGGGTGGCCACGTCGATCACCGTTTCCGGCTCGAAGCGTTCGGCGTAGGTGAGGGCGTCGCACAGCACCAGGCGGCCTTCGGCGTCGGTGTTGAGGACTTCAATGGTCTGGCCGGAGAGGGAAGTGACCACGTCGCCGGGCTTGGTGGCGCTGCCGCCGGGCATGTTCTCCGTGGCCGGCACGATCACCGTCAGGTTCACCGGCAGCTTCATCAGGGCGGCGGCCTTGATGGTGCCGAGGACGCTGGCGGCGCCGCACATGTCGTACTTCATCTCGTCCATTTCGGCGGCCGGCTTCAGGGAAATGCCGCCGGTGTCGAAGGTGATGCCTTTGCCCACCAGCACCAGGGGCTTCTCTTCCTTCTTGCCGCCCTTGTACTGCAGGACGATGAACTTGGGCGGCTGGTGGGAGCCGCGGGCGACGGAGAGCAGGCTGAACATGCCCAGGGCTTCCATCTCGGCCTTTTCCAGGATCTGGCATTCCAGGCCGTGTTCCTGGGCCATGGCGGTCGCCTGCTCGGCCAGGTAGGTGGGGGTGCACAGGTTGCCCGGCAGATTGCCCAGGTTCTTCGCCAGGGCCATGCCCTCGGCGATGGCCAGGCCCTGGTTGAGGGCTTCTTCGGCCGGCGTCAGTTCGTTGCGCCGTTCGACGGCGAAGGTGAGCTTGCGCAGGGGGCGGCGGACTTCGTCCTTCTTGCTCTTCAGCTGATCGAAGCGGTAAACCGTTTCCTGGGCGACGATGGCGGCCTGGCGCACACGCCAGCTGACGGTGCGCTTTTTGACCGGAATTTCGGTGAGGAAGACGACGCCGTCGAAGGAGCCGGTTTCATTGAGGGTTTTCACCGCCGTGCGCACGGCCTGGCAGTATTCCTTTTCCCGGAATTCCTTCTCTTTGCCCAGGCCCACCAGCAGGACCCGATCGCACAGGGTGCCGGGCACGTTGTGCAGGAGCAGGGTGGAGCCCAGCTTGCCTTCCATGTCGCCGCGGCGAATGATGTCGGAAATATAGCTGCGGGCAGCGTTGTCCAGCAGTTCCGCCGGCAGGGTCAGCTTGCGCGGTTCGTGAACTCCGACCACCACACAGGCGCTGCGCTGCTTTTCCGGACTACCGCTTTTTATGCTAAATTCCACCGTCCGCTCCTATCCGTAACTTTGTGATAAATCGGCAAAAAAGTAGCTAAACCGCAAATTCAGCGTCGATTATCACCGTTTCCTTTCGGCAAAGTCAAAGCATGATTTTCCAGCGCGCCGTGCGGCGTGAATTTACCCAGGCGGCCCTGGGCGTGTTTATCGCCCTCTTTGCCATTCTCCTGACCACCCAGCTGATCCGCCTGCTGGGCCAGGCCGCTGCCGGCCAAGTCGCATCCGAGGCCGTGGTGGCCCTGCTCGGCTTCGCCGCCCTCAATTCCCTGCCGGTGCTGCTGTCCCTGACCCTGTTCATGGCCATCCTGCTGACCCTGTCCCGCAGCTACCGGGATTCGGAAATGGTGGTGTGGTTCGCTTCGGGTCAGTCCCTCACCGCCTGGGTGCGGCCGGTGCTGACCTTCACCCTGCCGGTGGTGGTGAGCATCGCCCTGCTGTCCCTGCTGATTTCGCCCTGGGCCCTGAAAATGAGCGCCGAGTACCGGCAGAAGCTGACCGGCCAGAACCGGGACGACACGGCCCAGGTATCCCCGGGGGCCTTCAAGGAAGCCAGTTCCTCCCAGCGCGTGGTGTTCGTCGAGGCGGTGGCGGACGATTCGACCCAGGTGCGCAACATTTTCGTCAGTTCCATGCAGCACCAGAAACTGGGGGTCATGATGGCCGCCACCGGCCGTTCCGAACAGATGGAAAACGGCGACCGTTTCATGGTCATGGAGCATGGCCGTCGTTATGAAGTGACGCCCGGCATTCCCGAGTTCCGGGTGCTGGAATTCGTGCGCTATGCCCTGCGGGTGGATACCAAGGAAAGCCAGGGCATCGAAAAGACGCCGAAAAACACATCCACCAGGGAATTGCTGAAAAACGGCAGTCCCGGCTACATGGCCGAGTTCCTGTGGCGGGTGGGGGTGCCCTTGTCCGCCCTGGTGCTGGCCCTGCTGGCCATTCCCATGAGCTTCGTCAATCCCCGGGCCGGCCGTTCCGCCAACATGATCCTGGCCCTGCTCACCTTCACCATCTACAGCAATCTGCTCTCCGTCAGCCAGGCCTGGGTGGCCCAGGGGCGCCTTTCCTTCTCCACCGGCTGGTGGCTGGTGCACGTGCTGATGGCGGCCCTGCTGCCCCTGCTGTTCTTCCGCCGCATCGCGGTGTTCTCTTTCCTGCGGCTGCGTAAATGAAGCTTCCTCTCGGCAAGACCTATCAGCGCTACCTCTTCCGTGAGGTGTTTTTTGCCACTTTGCTGGTGCTGGCGGCATTTCTCGCCCTCTTCGGCTTTTTCGACCTGATCAACGAGCTGGGGGATATCGGCAAGGGGGCCTACCGCATCCAGCACGCCATCATTTTTGTGACCCTGACCCTGCCCGGCCGCATTTATGAACTGATGCCCATCGCCGTGCTGATTGGCTCCCTCTTCGCCCTGTCCACCCTGGCCCGGCATTCGGAAATCACCGTGTTGCGGGCTTCCGGCCTGTCGACCCGGGAACTGTTGATGACCCTGTTCCGGGTGGCGGCCCTGTTTGCCTTCCTCACCTTCATCATCGGTGAGTTCCTGGCGCCGCCGTCGGAGAAGCTGGGCCAGCGCATCCGCCTGCAGGCCCAGGGCACGGCCCTTTCCGCCGATTTCCGCACCGGTCTGTGGGTCAAGGACGAAAACCGCTTCATCAACGTGCGCACGGTGACGCCGGAAGCCAAGCTGCTGGGAATCCGCATCTACGAGTTCGACGACCAGCAGCGGCTGCAGATGGTCAGCGAGGCCAAGGAAGGCGAATATCTCCCCACCAGCGAATGGCGCCTCAACAGTGTGGAGCAGACCATCCTGGAGCACGACGCCAAGGGGCAGCCGGTGCGGGGCCGGGTGGCCCACCAGGACGAGGTGATGTGGCAGTCGGCCCTGAATCCGGACATCCTCTCGGTGCTGCTGGTGGTCCCGGAGCGCATGTCGGTGTGGAACCTGATGTCCTACATCAAGCACCTCTCCGACAACCGGCAGAAGACCCAGCGTTACGAAATCGCCCTGTGGAAGAAGGTGGTCTATCCCCTGGCGGCCCTGGTGATGGTGGCCCTGGCCCTGCCTTTCGGCTACAGCCACAACCGGGTGGGCGGCGTCAGCCTGAAAATTTTCTCCGGCGTCATGCTGGGGGTGTTCTTCCACATGCTTAACGGCCTTTTCTCCAACCTGGGCATCATCAACAGCTGGCCGCCCTTCTCCAGCGCGGTGGCACCGTCCGCCATGTTCCTCCTGGCGGCGATGGGCATGATGTGGTGGGTCGAACGGCGTTAGGCGCAGGCGGCAGGAGATTCCTGCGTATGGACAAAAAGAAACCGGGCCCTGAGCCCGGTTTCTTTTTGTCCGCTGGCAGCCTGTCTGCTGCCGTGGTTCAGGCGTGGTTGCTATTGACCAGGCGGGTTCCCGCCAGCCGGTCATGCAGGAACTGGCCGTCCCGGTCAAACAGGGCCCACACCAGGCCGGCGCCGAAAAAGCCCAGGCTGGGCCAGGCCAGCAGGTAGCGCAACAGGGCCTGCAGGGGCTGGATGCCGCCGCCGTTGGCGTTCACCAGGCGGATGCGCCAGGTCTTCATGGCCAGGGTCTGGCCGCCATGGAGCCAGAGCCAGCCAAAGTAGAGCAGCAGGACCAGAAAAAAGTGACCCCACAGCAGGGCGGGGTGTGCCATGACCTTGCCGACCAGCCCCAGCAGAATGTGGGGCAGGAGCCAGGCGAGGAAAAGTACGGCCAGGGCCAGCAGGGTGTCGTAAAGCATGCTGGCCAGGCGGCGGAACAGGCTGGCCGGGCTGCGCTGGTCGGGGGCGGCAGGCTTGCCCTGGCCGCTGGCCAGGGTGGGGTCGGGGCGGGAAGTCATCAGGGCTTGCGGCTGGGTGCCGGCGCCCGCTTCGGCATGGGCGGCAGCAGGGAGGGAATCTGTCCGTCGCCCGGAATGCGCAGGATCTGGGGCGGATGGGGCAATTGGGGGATGCCGCCCTTGCCCAGCACCTTCTTGCCGTTAGGCAGGGCGGGGGGCGTCGGTCTGGGATGGGGGGTGGCCGGGGCCGGGCGCAGCGACAGGGGGGCGAGGCTGCGCAGGGGCAGGGTGGTAAAGGCCTTGCCGATGCCCTGGGGCGCCGCCTGGCGCGGCCGGGCGGCGCCCGCTTCCTTGAGCTGCAGGCGCTGCTCTTCCGACAGGTTGGCGTACTCTTCCCACTTCTGCTTCACCGCGTTCTTGCGTTCCGGCGGCAACTGTTTGATGTTTTTGTACTTTTCCCGGACTTCCTTGCGCTGCTCGGGGGTCATGTTGGCCCATTCCCGCATGCGCCGCTGGACCCGCTCCTGTTCCTGCTCGGCCATGCGCGGATAGCGGGCGGCAATGCCGAGCCACTTCTTGCGCCGGTAGTTCTCCATCCGGTTCCAGTCCTCCGCCAGGGGGGCAAGGATCTGCTGCTGGGTCTGGTCCAGCTCCTGCCAGGCCGGCTGGGGCGGGGTGGCGACGACGGCGGTGGTGCCGGGGGTCTGGGCGCCGGCGGGCGCAACCAAGCCTGCCAGCAGGGCCAGCAAGAGCAGGAAGGGGAAGGAGGCCGGCTTACCGGTCATTCGTCAGGGTTCTGGTCCAGCCAGGCGGCAAATCCCTGGTCCGTGTAGGCGTCCAGGGGCAGATCGTCGGCCAGCAGGGCGCTATCCACGTCTTCCAGTTCGTTCATCTGTTCGTCGGCCTGCCACAGCATGCCGGAGGAAAGGCCGACGACCAGGGCCAGGGCGGCCAGCATGTGCTTGGGGCGGAAGCCGTCCAGGTGCAGGTGGAAACCCAGGCCGGCCAGGATGGGGGCGTGGGCGGCCACCCGCTGGTGGGCGAGCGCCTGGCTACGGGCTGCCGCCAGGCGATCCGTGATGCTCGGGCTGAGCGCCATGGTCTCCTGGTTCAGATGTCGCCGTATCTGGTAGGCAAAGTGCTGTTCGTTCATAGGGTTATTCCTTTTGCTTTCAATGCGGCGGCCAGGGTGTGGGTGGCCCGGGAGCAATGGGTCTTGACGCTCCCTTCGGAGCATCCCATGGCTGCCGCCGTCTCTGCGACGTCCATATCTTCCCAATAACGCATGAGGAAGGCCTCCCGTTGACGTCCGGGTAGGCGGGAAATCTCTGCTTCAATGACGGCCAGGACCTGGGACTGTTCCAGAGAGCCCTCCGGGCTGTCGCCGGCCTTGCCTTCCACCTCCAGGGTGTCCAGCGGGTCGCTGTCCTCGTCGTCCCCCGGGGTCAGGGAGGAGAGCAGGGTGGTCCACATGGAGCGGACCTTGCTGCGGCGGTAATAGTCCCGGATGGCATTTTGCAGGATGCGCTGGAACAGCATCGGCAATTCTTCTGCCGGCCGGTCGCCGTATTTCTCGGCCAGGCGCATCATGGCATCCTGGACCAGGTCCAGGGCAGCTTCTTCGTCACGCACGGCGAACAGGGCCTGTTTGAAGGCCCGGCGTTCGACGCCGGCGAGAAAATCCGACAGTTCGCGTGGTGTAGCCAGAATGAATCCTAGTCGGGGAGATAATTGCCCGCTGTGCGGGGCTTGTTTTTCCGGCCTGCGCCCGGCCTGGATGCGGGCCTCGGGGTGCGGCTGAATGGCGGGCTTTTACTGGCCTTGGGCGGGTATTTTACCTTGACCAATCCGGGGCGAGCCATTAACGTAGCAGGTTTTTCGAGCGACTTACGTAAGGCCATAAAAATGACGCTTACCGGTGCGGAGATTGTAATCAGGTGCCTTCAGGAAGAAAAGGTCGACTATGTGTTCGGCTATCCTGGCGGTTCGGTGCTGCATATTTACGACGAACTGTTCAAGCAGGACGACATCAAGCATATCCTGGTACGCCATGAACAGGCTGCCGTCCATGCTGCCGATGCCTATTCCCGCTCCTCCGAACGGGTCGGCGTGGCCCTGGTGACCTCCGGTCCCGGCGTCACCAATGCCGTCACCGGCATTGCCACGGCCTATATGGACTCCATCCCGATGGTGGTGCTGTGCGGCCAGGTGCCGACCTACTACATCGGCCAGGATGCCTTCCAGGAATGCGACACCGTGGGCATCACCCGCCCCTGCGTCAAGCACAACTTCCTGGTGAAGGACGTCAAGGATCTGGCCTCCACCATGAAGAAGGCCTTCCACATCGCCAAGACCGGCCGTCCCGGCCCGGTGGTGGTGGATATCCCCAAGGACATCACCGCCAACAAGTGCGAGTTCGAATATCCGGCCTCCGTGCAGATGCGCTCCTACAACCCGGTGGTCAAGGGCCACCTGGGGCAGATCAAGAAGGCCGTGCAGATGCTGCTGGAAGCCAAGCAGCCCATCATCTACACCGGTGGCGGCGTGGTCCTCTCCGACGCCTCCGAGAAGCTGGTGAAGCTGGCCAAGCGTCTCAACTTCCCGGTCACCAACACCCTCATGGGCCTGGGCGGCTACCCGGCCACCGACAAGCAGTTCGTCGGCATGCTGGGCATGCACGGCACCTACGAAGCCAACATGACCATGCAGCACGCCGACGTGGTGCTGGCCATCGGTGCCCGCTTCGACGACCGGGTGATCGGCAATCCCGAGCATTTCGGCGGCGTGCCGCGCAAGATCATCCATGTGGACATCGATCCTTCCTCCATTTCCAAGCGGGTCAAGGTGGATGTGCCCATCGTCGGCAACGTGCCCGATGTGCTGGACGAGCTGCTCAAGCTGCTGGACGACGGCGCCAAGGCGGCTCCCGACGTCTCCGACTGGTGGCAGCAGATCGACGGCTGGCGCGCCAAGAACAGCCTGGGCTACAAGCAGGGCGACCTGATCGAGCCCCAGTACGTGGTGGAGAAGCTCTACGAGGTGACCCAGGGCGAAGCCTTCATCACCTCCGACGTGGGCCAGCACCAGATGTTCGCCGCCCAGTACTACAAGTTCGACAAGCCCCGCCGCTGGATCAACTCCGGCGGTCTGGGCACCATGGGCGTGGGCCTGCCCTACGCCATGGGCGTGCTTTTCGCCAATCCGGGCGCCCAGGTGGCCTGTATCACCGGCGAAGGCTCCATCCAGATGTGCATCCAGGAGCTGTCCACCTGCAAGCAGTTCGAACTGCCGGTGAAGATCATCAACCTCAACAACGGCATGCTGGGCATGGTGCGGCAGTGGCAGGAGATGTTCTACTCCAAGCGCTACTCCCAGTCCTACGTCACTTCCCTGCCCGATTTCGTCAAGCTGGCCGAATCCTACGGCCACGTCGGCATGCGCATCGAGAA
Source organism: Azospira oryzae (assembly GCF_004217225.1). Classification (GTDB taxonomy): domain Bacteria; phylum Pseudomonadota; class Gammaproteobacteria; order Burkholderiales; family Rhodocyclaceae; genus Azospira; species Azospira oryzae. Next base: position 1,687,717 of record NZ_SHKM01000001.1, on the reverse strand, counting down.
GCCCGAGGACGTGGTGCCGGCCCTGAAGAAGGCCTTCACCGAATACAAGGACCGCCTGGTGTTCATGGACTTCATCATCGACCCCGAAGCCAACGTCTACCCCATGGTGGCGGCCGGCAAGGGCCTGTCCGAAATGATCCTGTCCGAAGACCTGTGAGCCCGGAGTAGAGAACCATGCGACACATCATTTCCATCCTGCTGGAAAACGAAGCCGGCGCCCTGTCCCGGGTGGCGGGCCTGTTCTCCGCCCGCGGCTACAACATCGAATCCCTCACCGTGGCTCCTACCGAGGATGCCTCCCTGTCCCGCATGACCATCGTTACCACGGGGTCAGAAGATGTGCTGGAACAGATCACCAAACAGCTCAACAAGCTGGTGGACGTGGTCAAGGTGGTGGATCTTTCCGAAGCCGCTCATTCCGAGCGGGAACTTATGCTCATCAAGGTCCGCGCCACCGGCAAGGACCGCGAAGAGATGAAGCGTATGGCCGATATCTTCCGCGGCCGTATCATTGACGTCACCGATTCGACCTACGTCATCGAGCTGACCGGCACCGGCGCCAAGCTGGACTCCTTCATTGCCGCCCTCGATGCCGGTCTGATCCTCGAAACCGTGCGTACCGGCGTCTGCGGCATCGGCCGCGGCGACCGCATTCTCAAAGTTTGAAGCAAGCCCTTGAACCCGAAAGGAAAAAAATGAAAGTTTATTACGACAAGGACGCCGACCTCTCCCTCATCAAGGGCAAGAAAGTCACCATCGTCGGCTACGGCTCCCAGGGCCACGCCCACGCCCAGAACCTGAAGGATTCCGGCTGCAAGGTCACCGTCGGCCTGCGCAAGGGCGGTGCCTCCTGGGCCAAGGCCGAAAAGGCCGGTCTGAAGGTGGAAGAGATCGCCAAGGCCGTCAAGGGCGCCGACGTGGTCATGATCCTGCTGCCCGACGAGAACATCCCCGCTGTGTACTACGCCGACGTGGAACCCAACCTGAAGAAGGGCGCCGCCCTGGCCTTCGCCCACGGTTTCAACGTGCATTACAACCAGGTGGTGCCCCGCGAAGACGTGGACGTCATCATGGTCGCCCCCAAGGGCCCCGGCCACACCGTGCGCTCCGAGTACCTGAAGGGTGGCGGCGTGCCTTCCCTGATCGCCGTGTACCAGGACAAGACCGGCAAGGCCAAGGACATCGCCCTGTCCTACGCCGCTGCCAACGGCGGCACCAAGGGTGGCGTCATCGAAACCAACTTCCGTGAAGAGACCGAAACCGACCTCTTCGGCGAACAGGCCGTGCTCTGTGGTGGCGCCGTGGAACTGGTGAAGATGGGCTTCGAGACCCTGGTGGAAGCCGGCTACGCTCCCGAAATGGCCTACTTCGAGTGCCTGCACGAGCTGAAGCTGATCGTGGACCTGATGTACGAAGGCGGCATCGCCAACATGAACTACTCCATCTCCAACAACGCGGAGTATGGCGAGTACGTGACCGGCCCCGAAGTCATCAACGAAGAATCCCGCTACGCCATGCGCAACGCTCTGAAGCGCATCCAGACCGGCGAATACGCCAAGATGTTCATCCTGGAAGGCAAGACCGGCTACCCCAGCATGACCGCCCGCCGCCGCCTGACCGCTGATCATCCCATCGAGCAGGTCGGTTCCAAGCTGCGCGACATGATGCCCTGGATCAAGAAGAACAAGCTGGTGGACCAGTCCAAGAACTAAGACTGGCGCGGGGCGGAGCTAACCGGAGGCGCAGGCTGCACGCGCTTTCCGGGGCTCCGCCCCGGTTTCGTTGCAACTCCCGTCTTCACGCTGCGGCCCCGGCCGGAGCGTCCGCAAAACAGCCCTGAGAGCGCGTCCTTGAACAACTATCCCCATCCCATCATCGCCCGCGAAGGCTGGCCCTTCCTGACCATCGCCGTGGTGGCGGCCCTTGCCGGCAGCGCCTTTGCCCCGGTTTACGTGGCCGTGCCCCTGTGGATCATCGCCCTCTTCGTGCTGCAGTTTTTCCGCGACCCGGCGCGCAAGATCGCCGGCGGCGCCAAGACCATCGTGGCCCCCGCCGACGGCCGCATCGTCGCCGTGGAAAAGGCCCTGGACCCCTACCTCAACCGTGAGGCAGTGAAGGTCAGCGTCTTCATGAACGTCTTCAACGTGCACTCCAACCGCAGCCCGGTGGATGGCACCGTGCAACAGAAGTGGTACAACCCGGGCGCCTTCGTCAATGCCGCCCTGGACAAGGCCTCCGTCGAGAACGAGCGCTGCGCCCTGTGGATCAAGACCGCCGACGGCCAGGACGTGACCTCCGTGCAGGTGGCCGGCCTGGTGGCCCGGCGCATCCTCAACTATGTGGATGGCGGCGTGCAGCTGGCCCGGGGCCAGCGTTACGGCTTCATCCGCTTCGGCTCCCGCGTGGACGTATACCTGCCCCTGGATGCCCGCATCAAGGCCAGCATCGGGGAGAAGGTGTATGCTTCCTCCACCGTTCTTGCCGAGTTGGCGTAATTCACAGAAAAAATGTCCGAACTGAAACCCCGCAAGGTCCTCTTCAACCCGGAATTGAAACGCCGGGGCATCTACGTCCTTCCCAACCTGTTCACCACCGCCGCCCTGTTCGCCGGCTTCTTCGCCATCGTCCAGGCCATGAACGGGTTCTATGAACAGTCCGCCGTGGCCATTTTCGTGGCCATGGTGCTGGACGGGCTGGACGGCCGGGTGGCGCGCCTGACCCACACCCAGAGCGCCTTCGGTGCCGAATACGATTCCCTGTCCGACATGGTTTCCTTCGGCGCCGCGCCCTCCCTGGTGATCTACGAGTGGGCCCTGCGCGGCATGGGCAAGCTGGGCTGGATCGCCGCCTTCATCTACTGCGCCGGCGCCGCCCTGCGCCTGGCCCGTTTCAACACCACCCTGGAAGTGATCGACAAGCGCTTCTTCCAGGGCCTGCCCAGCCCGGCTGCGGCCGCCTTGGTGGCGGGCTTCGTCTGGCTGATGCTGGACAACGACATCGTCGGCAGCGACGTGCGGGTCATCGCCTGCATCCTGACCATCTTTGCCGGCGTCTCCATGGTCACCAACTGCCGCTTCTACAGCTTCAAGGACATCAACCTGCGCAAGAGCGTGCCCTTCATCTTCGTCGGTGCCATCGTCCTCGCCTTCGCCCTGGTCTTCATGTATCCCCCGGGCGTGCTGTTCGGCCTGTTCGTGGTCTATGCCCTCTCCGGCTACGCCCTCTCCGGCCTGCGCCTGCTGCGGCGCAAGCCCGCCTCCACTCCCCTCTGATTCACCTTCCGGGTGGCGGCGGGAAGCTCACTTCCAGCCGCGCACCTCCCAGCACCGGGGCCTCGTCCAGCCAGACGTCGGCCCCGTGCTGTTTGGCGATCTCCCTGACGATGGCCAGGCCCAGGCCGCAGCCTTCCGGATTCTGTTCCCCGTTGATGCGGTGGAAGCGCTCGAACACCTTTTCCCGCTGCTCCGGCGCAATGCCCGGGCCGGTGTCGTCCACCTGCAGCACGGCCGCCCCGTCCCGGGCGAAAGTCCGCACCGTGACGCTGCCGCCGGCGGGCGTGTAATGGATGGCGTTGTCGATGAGGTTGCTCAGCAGCTCCTCCAGTAGCCGCGGGTGGCCGAGGAGGGGGGCCGGCGCCAGGTCGAAACCCAGGTCGATGTTGCGTTCCAGGGCCCGGGGGTGCCAGGTCTCGGCGCACTGGTGCACCACTTCCACCAGGTCCAGGGGCTTCATCGCCTGTTCGCCGCCCGGCTCGGCCCGGGCCAGGGCCAGCAGCTGGTGGGCCAGGTGGGTGAGGCGCCGGGTGGCGGCCAGGATGCGTTCCAGCTCGGCCCGCAGTTCCCCGGTCTGGGTCGGGGCCGGGCCGTTGAGGCGGCGCAGGGCCAGTTCCGCCTGGGCCTGCAGGGCGGCCAGGGGCGTGCGCAGCTGGTGGGCCGCATCGGAGACGAAGTTGCGCTGGGCCGAGAGGGAGCCGTCGAGGCGGGACAGCAGATGATTCAGTTCTTCCACCAGGGGGCCGATTTCCCGGGGCACCCGGTCCGAGGAGACGGCGCTGAGGTCGTGGTGGGAGCGCTGGGAGAGCTGCTCCCGCAGGTCCTCCACCGGCTTCAGGCCGTGGCGGATGCCGAGCCAGCCCAGGCCCAGGGTGGCCGCCACCAGCAGCAGTTCCGGCAGCAGCATGGAGGTGAGGATTTCCCGCACCAGGTTGTCCCGCTTGGTCTGGGTCTCGGCCGCCAGGATCAGCAGGGGAATGCCTTCGCGCAGGACGAAGAGGGCGGCGACCCGCACTTCCCGGTCGTGGAACCAGCCGTCGTAGTAGATGCGGCCGTCCTCGGGCAGCTGCTGGGGCGGGCGCGGAATGCCCCGGTGGCCGGCGACGGATTCGCCCTGGGGGCCGATGACCTCGTAGAAGACGTTGTCGTAGCGGTCGGTGAGGAGGATCTCCTGGGCCTGGGACGGCAGGTTGAGCACCGGGTGGCCGCTGACGATGTGGATCTGGCCGGAGAGGGCCAGGGAGGTGTCGAGCAGGGCCCGGTCGTAGGCCCAGGTGGCGGAACGCAGGGCGATGCCGTAGGCCATCAGGCCGCCGGCCGCCACCAGGGCCAGCATGGCCGGCAGCAGCCAGATCAGCAGCAGGCGCCGCAGGCTAGGCTGGCGGATCATCGCTGGCCGCGTCCGCGCCGTCCTCGTCCTTCGGCTTTTCCAGGTAGTAGCCCAGGCCGCGCACGGTGCGGATGGAAATGCCCCCGGTCTCCAGCTTGACCCGCAGGCGGGAGATGAATTTCTCGATGGCGTTGGGGGTGATGTCCTCGTCCCAGCTGTATAGGGACTGCATGATCTGTTCCTTGCTGACGATGCGGTTGGCCCGGCTGACCAGGAACTCCAGGGCCGCCCACTCCCGGGCGGTCAGGTCCAGAGGCTCCTCCCCCAGCCAGGCCCGCTTGCCCACCGTGTCCAGGCGCAGCTTGCCCAGGCGCAGCTCCGGGTCCGGCTGGGTGCGGCCGCGGCGGATCAGGGCCCGGGCCCTGGCTTCCAGTTCGGACAGGGCGACCGGCTTGACCAGGTAGTCGTCGGCGCCCAGGTCCAGCAGGCGCACCCGCTCCTCCAGGGCCTCCCGGGCCGAGAGAATCAGCACCGGCGTCGCCAGCTTACGTCCGCGCAGCCGTTGCAGCACCTCGCTGCCTTCCATTCCCGGCAGGCCCAGGTCCAGGATGGCCAGGTCATAGTTCTGGTCCGTCAGCCAGCTGTCGGCCTGCTTGCCGTCCCGGGTCCAGTCGGTGACGTAGCCCGATTGCCGCAAAGCCTTCACCAGCCCGTCGGCCAGCAACTCGTCGTCTTCCACCAGGAGAATGCGCATGGGGCGTCAGTAGTTGGTCAGTAAGGGGCAATACGATACCAGCCTCCTAGGTATCGAGAAACTGCAGGCCGCTTCGATGTCACGTTCCCTCCTCATCTGTCTGGCCCTGCTGGCGACCGGCCCCGCCTCTCTGCATGCCGCCGAGCCGCTGCAGGAGCTTGGCCTGGCCCAGGCCGAGGCCCTGTGGCTGGCCCAAAACCGGGAAGTGCGGCTGGCCCGGGAGGGCGTGCAGGCGGCCCAGGCGGACAGCCTCACCGCGGCCCAGGCGCCCAATCCCCAGTTCAGCCTGTCCACCTCCTCCATCAACCCCCGCAGCGGCATCGGTGCCGGCAGCCTGGGGCAGAAGCGGGTGGATTCGGTGCTGCGCCTGGATCAGGTGATCGAGCGGGGCGACAAGCGGGAGCTGCGCCAGCAGGTGGCCGGCGCCGCCCTCGAGGCCGCCGGCCAGGGCCTGGCGGAGGTGCAGCGGCAGAGCCGCTTCCAGCTGCGGGTCGCCTACTGGGACCTGCGCCTGGCCCAGGAGCGCCGCCAGGTGGCCGAAGAAAGCGGCGAACTCTACCGGCGCAGCGTCAAGGCGGCGGAAATGCGCCTCAAGGTGGGCGATGTGGCCGGGGCCGACGTTTCCCGCCTGCGCATCGAGGCCGGCCGCGCCGAAAACGAGGCCCGGGCGGCCCAGGCCGACCTGGAGCGGGCCCGCCAGAACCTGGCCTACCTCATCGGCAAGGAATCCGAGGCCGCCAGCCTGCGGGCGACGGAGCCCTGGCCCCGCAGCGAAGGCGAGGCGGTCACCGCCCGCCGTCCCGAGCTGGAGAGCCGGGCCGACGTTCTCGCCGCCCGGGCCCGGGTCAAGGCTGCCGAAGCTGCCCGGGAGCTGGCGCGGGCCGCCCGCAGCCGGGACGTGACGGTGGGCGTGCAGTTCGAACACTTTCCCCCGGGCGATGCATCGCCCAACAACACCTACGGGGTCAGCCTGAGCGTGCCCCTGTTCCTGCGCCATGCCTACGAGGGCGAGATCGCCCGGGCCGAGGCCGAACTGCTGGCCGCCCGCACCCGGGAGGAACAGGTGCGGGCCCAGGCCCTGGGCGAGGTGGCCCAGGCCGAATCCCTGCTGGGCGCCGCCCGGGAGCGCCGTCAGCGGCTCGAGGACGGCCTGCTGGCCGAGGCCGAGCGGGTCGCCAGCGCCAGTGAATATGCCTACGGCCGCGGCGCCCTGGGCCTGCTCGACCTGCTCGATGCCCGCCGCACCCTGCGCGCCGTGCGTCTCGATGCCGCCATTCTCCGGGCCGAATACGCCAAAGCCTTGGCCGCCTGGCAGGCGGTCCTGGGCCAATAGAACAAAAGGAACGCCCATGAAGCCCCTGAAGCACTCCCCCCTGCTGCAGAAAAAAGTCCTGCTCCCCCTGGGCATCGCCGGCGCCCTGGCCGTGGCGGCCGTGCTGGTCCTGCGTCCGGCCGGGCCGCCGGCCGGACCGGCGCCCCTGGCCAAGCCGGCCCTCAACACCAACCACAGCATCAGCTTCCCGCCGGGGGCGCCCCAGCTGGCCTACCTGCGCATCGAAGCCGCGCCCGAGCTGCCGGTGCCCCTGCTGGAACCCCTGGCCGGACGGGTCAGTTACGACGAGAACCGTACCGCCCGCATTTTCGCCCCCACCAGCGGCCGGGTGCTGAAGGTGCTGGCCCAGGCCGGGGACACGGTCAAGGCCGGCGCCCCCCTGCTGACCCTGGACGTGCCGGACTACGCCGACCTGCGCAAGGCCGAGTCGGACCGGGAGACCAAGCGCTCCGCCCTGGAACGGAGCAAGGCCCTCTACGAACTGGAAGTGGTGGCGCGCAAGGATCTGGAAGCCAGCCAGAACGATTACCGGGCGGCCGAGGCCGAAGTGGAGCGCAGCCGCGCCCGCCTGCGCAATCTCTCACCCCTGGCCGGGGAGAGCGGTTTCGCCCTGCGCACGCCCCTGGCCGGCATCGTCACCGAGCGCCAGGCCAGCCCCGGCGTCGAGGTCCGCCCCGACGGCGCCGCGCCCCTGTTCGTGGTCAGCGATCCCCGTTCCCTGTGGGTCATGGCCGAACTGACGGAAAAGGACCTGGGCAAGCTGAAGGTGGGCCAGGCCGTCTCCATCGCCGTGGACGCCTATCCGGAACAGCGCTTCCCCGGCACGGTGGAGGCCATCGGCGACGTGCTCGATCCCCAGTCCCGCCGGGTGCCGGTGCGCTGTGCCGTGGCCAATCCGGAACGCCGCCTGAAGCCGGAGATGTTCGCCCGCATCGTGCCGGAGAACCCGGACCGGCGCCTGCCCAAGGTGCCCAACACCGCCCTGGTGACCGAAGGCCTGCACACCTATCTCTTCGTCGAATCCGAGCCGGGGGTGGTGGCCCGGCGCGAAGTGGTGCTGGCCTTCCGCGGCCACGACAGCAGCTTCGTCGAAAGCGGGCTGAAGGCCGGGGAGCGGGTGGTCACCGCCGGCGCCCTGCTGCTCAATGCCGAATTGGCCGGGAACTGAGGCCATGCTGGAACGCCTGGTTACCTTCGCCCTGGCCCAGCGCCTGTTCGTCATCGTCGGCGTCCTGGTGCTGATCGCCGTGGGCGGCTACGCCGTGGTCAATCTGCCCATCGAGGCCTTCCCCGACGTGCAGGACGTGCAGGTCAATATCGTCACCCAGGCCCCGGGCCTGGCGCCGGAGGAAGTGGAACGGAGCATCTCCCTGCCCATCGAGCGGGAGATGAACGGGGTGCCGCGCATGACCCAGCTGCGCTCCGTCTCCATCACCGGCCTGTCCATCGTCACCCTGACCTTCGCCGACAACACGGACGACTATTTTGCCCGCCAGCAGGTGACGGAAAAGCTGCAGAACGTGGTCTTGCCGTCCGGTGCCCAGCCCGGGCTGGCGCCCCTGACCACGGCGGTGGGGGAAATCTACCGTTATGTCTTCGAGGCCCCGGCGGACATGCCCCTGCACGAGGTGCGGGCCCTGCAGGACTGGGTGGTGCGGCCGGCCCTGCGCCGGGTCACCGGGGTGGCCGACGTGGTCAGCTTCGGCGGCGCGGTGAAGGAATACCAGGTGCGCATCGACCCGGCCCGCTTGCGCAAGTTCGCGGTCAGCATCGACCAGGTCTCCCAGGCCCTGGCCAGCAACAACGCCAACGCCGGCGGCGGCATCATGCGCCGCGGCGACGAGGCCCTGGTGGTGCGTTCCATCGGCCTGCTGTCCAAGATGGACGACATCGCCCGGGTCACCGTGGCGGTGCGGGACGGCAAGCCCATCCTGGTGGGCGACGTGGCCCGGGTCGAGATCGGCCCCCGCACCCGCTCCGGCATCGTCTCCTTCAACGAGCGGGACGACGTGGTGCAGGGCATCGTGCAGATGAGCAAGGGCCAGAACGCCATCAAGGTTTCCGCCGCCCTCAAGGAGGAAATGGCCCGGGTCGGCGAGCGCCTGCCCGCCGGCGTGCGCCTGGTGCCCATCTACGACCGCATCGAACTGGTCAAGCACACCGTGCACACCGTCAGCGAGAACCTGCTGGTGGGGGCGGTGCTGGTGGTGGGCATCCTGATCCTGTTCCTGCGCTCCTGGTTCGCCGCCGCCGTGGTGGCGGTGGTGATTCCCCTGTCCCTGCTCACCGCCTTCGTCATGATGCATACCAAGGGTGTGGCGGCCAATCTCATCTCCCTGGGGGCGGTGGACTTCGGCATCATCATCGACGGCGCCGTGGTGCTGGTGGAGGCCCTCATGGTGCGCCTGGCCATGGGCGAGCCGGAGAAGAACCCCCTGCACGGCACCCTGCAGTGGCGCATGCTGACCCTGAAGCACACCGCCATCGAGATGGGGCACCCGATCATCTTCTCCAAGGCCATCATCATCCTGGCCTTCCTGCCCATCTTCACCTTCGAGCGGGTGGAGGGGAAGATTTTCGCCCCCATGGCCTACACCCTCTCCTTCGCCATCATCGGCGCCATCCTGCTGACCCTGACCCTGACCCCGGCCCTGACCTCCTTCTACCTGAAGCAGCACAACCTGGCGGAAAAGCACCTGGACTGGATGCACCGCCTGCAGGGGCGCTACCGGGACCTGATGCAGTGGGCCGACGGCCGGCGGCGGCAGATCGTGGTCGGCTCCGGCCTCATCCTGGCCCTCTCCCTGGCCCTGGTACCCCACCTGGGCAGCGAATTCCTGCCCAAGCTGGACGAGGGCAATATCTGGCTCACCGTGACCCTGCCGCCGGCCACCAACCTGGCCAAGACCAAGGAGGTGGAGCAGGAGGTGCGGCGCATCCTGCTTTCCTATCCGGAGGTGAGCAAGGTCATCGCCCACGTCGGCCGTCCCGACGACGGCACCGACCCCAAGGGCCCCAACAACATGGAAATCCTGGCGGACTTAAAGCCCCACAACGAGTGGCGCTTCCCCAGCAAGGAGGCCCTCATCGCCGACATGAGCGGGAAGATCCGGGCCATTCCCGGGGTGCCCACCAACTTCTCCCAGGTCATCGAGGACAACGTGCAGGAATCCATTTCCGGGGTGAAGGGGGAGATCGCGGTGAAAATCTTCGGCCCCGACCTGGACATCCTGGAGGACAAGGCGGAGCAGGTGGTGGGCGTGCTCGGCGCCATCCACGGCGCTGCCGACGTGGCCGCCATCAAGGTCAGCGGCCAGACCGAGCTGGACATCACCCTGGACCGGGAACGCATGGCCCGCTACGGCATCAGCGCCCAGGACGTCAATGCCACGGTGCAGACGGCCCTGGCCGGCAGCGCCGTGGCGGTCTTCTACGACGGCGACCGCCGCTTCGACATCGTGGTGCGCCTGGAGAAGGAGTACCGGGACGCGGTGGACGACGTGGCGGACCTGCCCATCGCCCTGCCCCACAGCGACCATCCCTCCCTGGCCGACCCCGGCACCATACCCCTGGCCGCCATCGCCCATGTGGAAGTGCGCCAGGGCCCGGCCCGCATCGCCCGGGAGGCCGGCGGCCGCTATGTGGCGGTGAAGGCCAACCTGCTGGGGCGGGACCAGGGCAGCTTCGTCGCCGAGGCCATGGCCAAGGTCAAGGAACGGGTGCATCTGCCCAGCGGCTACAGCATGACCTGGGGCGGCCAGTTCGAGAACCAGCAGCGGGCCACCAAGCGCCTGGCGGTGATCGTGCCCCTCTCGGTGCTGGGCATTTTCGTGCTGCTGTTCTGGGCCTTCCGCTCCATGCCCTTCGCCCTGCTGGTGCTGGGCATGGTGCCCTTCACCTGGGTCGGCGGCATTCTCGGCCTGGCCGCTGCCGGCCTGCACATGTCCGTCTCCGCCGCCGTCGGCTTCATCGCCGTGGCCGGCATCTCGGTGCAGAACGGGGTGATCATGGTGGAGCAGTTCCTCGAGGGCGTGCGCAACGGCCAGAGCGTCGCCGTTTCGGTGCGGGAAGGCGCCGTCGGCCGCCTGCGCCCGATCCTCATGACGGCCCTGATGGCCGGCCTGGGCCTGCTGCCGGCGGCCCTCTCCCACGGCATCGGTTCGGAGACCCAGCGGCCCTTCGCCGTGGTCATCGTCGGCGGCATCGTCTCCGCCACCATCTTCACCCTGATCCTGCTGCCCCTGCTGTTCCCGGCCCTGTGCCGGACCGAGGAAAACTGAGGCGGTACTCCCCCGGGAGGCAGAAGGGACGGCCATCTCCGGGCATCCATGCCCGACAGTGGCGTCCTTTCTGCCTCGCAGGCTAATGCCAGTTTGGGTTTGGTTCTTCTCTTTGGTGGGTTCGAATAATTCCATTGGTATTAACCAGCCGTTCCTGTGCTGTAATGGAACGTGCGCGTTGCTGCTCATGCGACTGCCGGTCTGCCTGCTTCCGCGGATGGCTTCTGGCATGGCTGTGGTGTTTCTCCGCTGGCTGGTGTGGCACGTGCAAAGGCCTGATCAGGCCTCTTTCCCGTCCGTTTTTCGGGGGCGTTGCATAGATGCTGCAGATCCACACCCATTACGACCACTTGAAGGTGGCCCGCGATGCGCCGCCGGAAGTCATTCGGGCTGCCTACAAGACCCTGTCACAGAAATATCATCCGGATCGAAATCCGGGTGATGCCGGGGCGGCGCACAGGATGGCCCTGATCAATGCGGCCTATGACGTGCTGTCCGATCCCATCAGGCGCCAGGCCCATGATTTCTGGGTGGCCCAGCAAGAGGCGGTGGCGCAGGCTGCGCCTCGGGATCGGTGGGAGGTCCGGCCGCCACCGAGGCCGACGCAAACACCGTCTTCCGTGCTCGTTTTCTCCAAGCGGCGTCGTGCTCCCCAGACGCTGCTGCAGGACTGGCGCTTGTATGCCGGCCTGGCCTTGGCGGTCTTGCTTTTGTGGCTGAACCAGCGAGTGGCACCGGCGCCGGGGGCGGGGAGGTTTCTTGAAGGATATCTGCCGGGGAGCGCGCGCTATCTGCGCCCGCCTACCGCTCCCGACGGGCGACCCTGGCCGAGCAGTCCGGCCTATATCGGCTCAGACGCGCAAGCAACGGCGCCCGGCCTGTCTACCCTGACGGTGGACAACAGCCGCAATGATGTCGATTTCCATGTCAAGCTGGTTGCCCTGGAGGGCGCGCAGGCGCGGACTGTCCGCCAGTTTTACATCCCGGCATTCGGTCGGTTCAACTTGGAGAAGATTGCTCCCGGAAGTTATGACCTCCGTTATCGCGACCTTGTCAGCGGCAGTTTGACTCGCTCTGAGGCGATCCAGTTGCAAGAGGTCAGAAGCCCTGGCCGGGTTGAGTACTCCAACACCACGGTAACCCTGTACCGGGTGTTGAACGGCAACATGCAAACCTACCGTCTGTCTGAAGCCGAGTTTTGAAGCGGGGTGGGGCATCTTCCTATGGGAAGCCATCACCATGTTCAGCCTGTCGTTTCCCGGCGAAGGTAGGCTAGAATCCTTTCCCCTGCGCAAATAATTCCAGCGGCGGCAGATTCCGGAGAGAGACCATGAAACAGCAGCTGATCATTTTCGACACCACCCTGCGCGACGGCGAACAGAGCCCCGGCGCTTCCATGACCAAGGAAGAGAAGCTGCGGGTGGCCCGCCAGCTCGAGCGGATGCGGGTGGACGTGATCGAGGCCGGCTTCGCCGCCGCCTCTCCCGGCGACTTCGACGCCATCCACGCCATCGCCGAGGCGATCAAGGATTCCACCGTCTGTTCCCTGGCCCGGGCCAACGAGAACGACATCCGCCGCGCCGGCGAGGCCATCAAGCCCGCCGCCCGGGGCCGCATCCACACCTTCATCGCCACCAGCCCGATCCACATGGAGAAGAAGCTGCGCATGAGCCCGGACCAGGTGGTGGAACAGGCGGTCAAGGCCATCGGCTGGGCCCGGGAATACACCAACGACGTGGAATTCTCCGCCGAGGATGCGGGCCGCTCCGAGATCGATTTCCTCTGCCGCATTTTCGAGGCCGTGATCAAGGCCGGCGCCACCACCATCAACGTGCCCGACACCGTGGGCTACAACCTGCCCAGCCAGTTCGCCGAGACCATCCGCCAGCTGATCGAGCGGGTGCCCGGTGCCGACAAGGTGGTGTGGTCCGTGCACTGCCACAACGACCTGGGCCTGGCCGTGGCCAATTCCCTGGCCGCCGTGCTGGCCGGCGCCCGCCAGGTGGAATGCACCATCAACGGCCTGGGCGAACGGGCCGGCAATGCCTCCCTGGAAGAGGTGGTGATGGCGACCCGCACCCGGGCCGACATCTTCCCGGTGGAAACCCGGGTCGACACCACCCAGATCGTGCCCGCCTCCAAGCTGGTGTCCCAGATCACCGGCTACCCGGTGCAGCCGAACAAGGCCATCGTCGGCGCCAACGCCTTCGCCCACGAGTCCGGCATCCACCAGGATGGCGTGCTTAAGCACCGGGAAACCTACGAGATCATGCGGGCCGAAGACGTGGGCTGGTCCCAGAACAAGCTGGTGCTGGGCAAGCACTCCGGCCGCAACGCCTTCAAGACCCGCCTGGCTGAACTGGGCATCGACCTGCCCAGCGAAGAGGCCCTCAACGCCGCCTTCGCCCGCTTCAAGGAACTGGCCGACAAGAAGCACGAGATTTTCGACGAGGATCTGCAGGCCCTGGTTTCCGACGAGACCGTGACCCCGGAGCAGGAGCACTACAAGCTGGTCTATTCCCAGGTCTGCTCCGAGACCGGGGAGATTCCCGAATCCGCCGTCACCCTTGCCGTCGGCGGCGCCGAGCACAAGGCAGCGTCCTCAGGCAGCGGTCCGGTGGATGCCACCTTCAAGGCCATCGAGAAAATCGCCGCCAGCGGCGCCGAGCAGTTGCTCTATTCGGTCAATGCCATCACCACCGGCACCGATGCCCAGGGCGAAGTGACCGTGCGCCTGGCCAAGGGCGGGCGCATCGTGAACGGCCAGGGGGCCGATACGGATATCGTCATCGCCTCGGCCAAGGCCTATCTCAACGCCCTGAACAAGCTCCACTCCTCCCTGGAAAAGCTCAATCCCCAGGGCGATATCTGAATGGGCTGAACTGGCCGCGTCGGCCAAGCGCAGCAGCGGCCGGGCAGCGCCCGGCCCGGGCCCTCACCCTGCGGTGGGGGCCTTTTGTTTGGATGGGCGGGTGAGGCGGGCGTAGGCCACGACGCAGGCGAAGAAGGCCAGGCTGAGCAGGGTTTCGATGCCCGCCAGCCACTGGGTCAGGCCCTGGTCGGAGGTGACCCGCACGGACCCTTCGGCCAGATAGAAGAGAATGAAAAGGGAGCTCCACTGGTAGGTGTAGCGGCGCCCCTTGAGGATGCCGAACAGGGGCGGCAGCAGGAACACCGCCTTCAGCGCCAGCCAGGAGCCACCCGGCTTGAGCGGCGCCAGCCATAGCTCCCAGGCCAGGCAGAGAAAGATCAGGGCGATCAGCAGGGTGCTGGCGATGAGGACGAGGCGTTTTTCCATGACGGGGCTTCCAGGCGGGGTCGGCTATTATAGCGGCGGTGTCGGGGCGGCCTGTCCCGGGTTTTTTTCTATTTGATGGTGGCGATGGCCAGACGACGTTACTCCCAGCGGGAAGGCATGCTGCCGGAAATGTTCAGACGTTTCCGGGAGGAGCGCTTCACCCAGACCGCCGCCAGCCTGGCGTACACCACCCTGCTGTCCCTGGTGCCCCTGGTGGGCCTGGTGGTGGCCGTGCTCTCGGACCTGCCCTTCTTCCCGGTGATCCTGGACCAGGTGAACACCTTCCTGGTGGCCAACCTGCTGCCGGACAAGGCCGGCGTGGTGATCGCCAAGTACACCCTGATCTTTTCCCAGAAAGTCAATCGCCTGACTTGGCTCGGCGTCATGGTGCTGGCCGGCACGGCCCTGGTGCTGATGCTGACCATCGAGCGGGCCCTCAACCACGTGTGGCAGGTCGGCGTCTCCCGTTCCCCGGGCCGGCGGCTGAAACTCTATCTGGTGATCGCCCTGCTCGGGCCCCTGGTGCTCGGCGCCGTCTTCGGCGTCACCTCCTACGTGGTGACGGCCTCCCTGGGCTTCTTCAACGAGGCCCTCTGGGTGCGCAACGCCCTGCTCAAGGCCCTTTCGGCGGTGCTGCTGGGGGGCTTCTTCGCCTTCCTCTACTTCGCCGTGCCCAATGTGCCGGTGCGCCTGCGCCATGCCATCTGGGGCGGGGCCTTCGCCTCCCTGGCCATCACCCTGATGCAGCGCGGCTTCGAGTTCTACCTGGCCAAGGTGCCGTCCTATACCCTGATCTACGGCGCCTTCGCCGCCGTGCCCATCTTCCTGGTGTGGCTGTACCTGTCCTGGCTGGTGGTGCTGCTGGGCGCCCTGCTGGCCGCCACCCTGCACCGCCGCAATCCGCCGGGAGGCTAGTCCGGCTGTTCCTCGACGGCGATGGAGAAAATCTCCACCCGGGCCGTCTGTTCGTCCAGGCTGGTGGTGCGCACTTCCTTGATTTCCAGATTGTCCCGTTCCACCAGCAGCACGAAGCGTCCCTGGTCCGCCGGCAGCAGCCCGGCCGGCGTCACCAGGGAGTCGTTGGGCCGCAGGCCCGGAACGGCGGGCAGGACCAGGACATGGGGGTGGGCGCTGGCATTCTCGCCGGGCAGGGCGATGGTGGCGGGCAGGGCCTTGGGGGCCAGGATCTGCAGGCCGATCTCCAGGTGCTCCGGATTTTCCGAGAGGGCCCAGCGCACGATGCAGGCCTGCCAGCCGCCGCGGCCCGGCGGGTGGTTTTCCGGCTTGAGGGCCACCACGTCGCCCACTTCCAGCTTTTCCGAGGTGCCGGCAAGGTGCATCAGGGCGTAGCCGTCCGGGCTTTCGTTGGTGATCATCCAGGAGGAACCTTCGCCTTCTTCCAGGGCAGGGCCGCGCAGCAGGCCGGCCAGGGGTTCCAGGCCGGCGTGCAGGGTCACCCGGTAGCTCTGGCGCCGGCGCGGGAAGCGCCGCCGGGCCGGGTTGCCCCAGAAGCGGATGAGGCGGCGCAGGACGCTGCGCCCGCTCAAGGTGGCGGCGAATTCGGGCAGTTCGCTGGTGCCCGTCCGCTGGCTGCCGGATTCCAGGGTGTGCAGCTGCCGCTCGAGGAAATGGGCCAGCTGGTCGCAGGAGAACCACAGCACCGGCGTTTCCGGCGGCGGCAGGCGGCGGGCCAGAGCCACGGCCGGGCTGTCCCGGTTGGGATCGATCCAGAACAGGCCCCGGTGGCGCTCGTCGGTGATGCTGAGGAATTCCAGCCGGTGTCCGTGCCGTTGGGCGATGTCGGCAATGAATTCCAGTTCCCGGGCGCTGAAGGAGGCCGGCTGGGCGCAGGCCAGGAGCAGGGTGCTGGCGTATTCGTTCTCGATGCTGGAGGCGGTGCCTTCGGGCGGTTGCCCCTGCAGGCCCCGTTCCCGGGCCAGGGCGTAGGTGCGGTGGGCGGCTTCCCAGATGCCGACGGCGGCGGGGGAGGCTACCAGGGCGCTGATCAGCAGGTGCTGCTTGAGCAGGTACTGGGCGCGCCAGAGAATCACGTCCTGGGGCTGGCGCAGGCCCTTCACCAGGTGTTCGTCCACCTGGTCCTGCAGAATGGTAAGGAAGTTGCGGGCCAGCAGTTCCAGCAGTTCCTGGGCGGACTTGACCAGGGCACGCAGCTTGCGCGGCAGGGGCAGGCCGGCCTCGTCCAGGCTGGGGGTCAGCCGGGCCACCGCGGTAACGCTGCGGGCGTGGATCAGGTCCAGGACCCGGTGGCGCTGCTGGGCGCTGGCCGCCGTGTCCTCCATGGCCAGCAGGTGGCCCTTGAGGGTCGTCAGCTCCTGTCCCAGGTCGCCGGACGGCGGCAGTCCCAGCCATTCGATGATGGCGGTGATGCCCAGGGGGGGCGGCGCGGTTTCCGGGGGAACGGAGGACGGTTCGCTCATGGTGTGGTCGGTCAGGGGCGGCGGCGCCGGCTCAAGGGCGCCCGCGGGAGTGTAAAGGTGCGTGGATTATAGCGTGCCGTGCCGCCATCTCCAGGGATTTGCCCGACAGGCGGGCGTTTCCGGGGAGTTCCCGGCCGCCAGGCGGTGGGGGCGGGGCGGATTTGTTTCCCGTTTCCGCCGGGGCAAAGTAGGGGCTTGTTTTATTGCTTGTTTTGCCGCGGTTTATTGTTATAATCTTGCCCTTTTTCTGATTTCGGAAGAGAACAACGATGGTTGTCATTCGCCTTGCCCGTGGCGGCGCCAAGAAGCGCCCCTTCTACAACATGGTGGTTACCGATTCCCGTAACCGTCGCGACGGCCGTTTCGTCGAGCGCGTGGGTTTCTACAACCCCGTGGCCTCCGGTAATGCCGAAGGCCTGGTGATCAAGATGGATCGCCTGACCTACTGGACCGACAACGGCGCCCAGCTGTCCCCGACCGTGGCCCGCCTGGTCAAGCAGTTCGCTGCCAAGGCTGCCTGATAAAGCGTGACGGCAACTGATACCAACCCGGTCATCGTCCTGGGGAAGATCACCGTCCCCTACGGTATCCAGGGCTGGGTCAGAATCCACCCCTTCGCCGACGATCCCCTCGCCTGGGCCAAAATGCCCGAGTGGTGGGTGGCAACGGAGAAGGGGGATGGGGCGGCCGAAGTGCCTTTGGCACAATGGCGCTCCTGCAAGTTGAAGCAATGCCGCTGGCACGGAGACGGGCTGGTTGCAAGGCTTGAAGGCGTTGACGACCGGAATGCCGCCGAGGCCCTGCAAGGGTTTCTGGTGGGCGCTCCCCGGGAAGCGATGCCGGCTACGTCGGAAAACGAGTTTTACTGGACCGATCTGATCGGTCTGGACGTGGTCAATACCCGCGACGAGAAGCTGGGCCAGGTGGTCGGGCTGATCGAAACCGGGGCCAACGACGTGTTGCGCGTCGCCGCCGAAGACGGGGAGGAGCGTCTGCTGCCCTTCGTTGCCGCGGTGGTGCTGGCGGTGGAGCAGGCTGACCACCGCATTCGCGTCGAGTGGGAAAAGGATTGGTGAAAGTCCGCCCGGCTTCGCCTCCGAGGATCGGTTGAGCGTGCGTTTCGACGTCGTCACCCTCTTTCCGGAGATGTTCGCCGCCCTGGCCAACTTCGGCATCAGCCGTCGGGCCCTGGAGGACGGGCGCTGGGTGTTGAACACCTGGAACCCGCGGGATTTCACCGACAACAATTACCGGACCGTGGACGATCGCCCCTATGGCGGCGGCCCGGGCATGGTGATGCTGCCTGAGCCTCTGGAAAAAGCCATTGCGGCGGCCAAGGAGTCCCAGCGGCAGAATGGGGTGGCCCAGCCCCGGGTGATCTATCTGTCACCCCAGGGGCGCCCCCTGACTCACGCCAGCGTCATGCGGCTGAAGGAAGAAGCGGGTCTGATCCTGCTTTGCGGCCGCTACGAGGGAGTGGACGAGCGTCTGATCGAACGCTGCGTTGACGAGGAAGTGTCGATCGGGGATTTCGTCCTCTCGGGCGGCGAGATTCCGGCCATGGCCCTGATGGATGCCGTGGTGCGGCAATTGCCGGGGGTGCTCAACGATGCCACCTCGGCCGAGCAGGACTCCTTCGTGGACGGACTGCTGGATTGCCCCCATTACACCCGCCCCGAGGTGTATGCAGAAATGCCGGTGCCGCCGGTGCTGTTGTCCGGCCACCACAAGGACATTCGCCGCTGGCGACTGAAACAGTCGCTGGCGCGGACCCGGGAGCGTCGCCCGGAGCTGTACGCCAAATGGCTGACGCAACAGACCGAGGGAGGCAAAAAGCTTTCCAAGGAAATTACGCAACTCCTCGGCGAACTCGAAAGAGAAGCGCAAGCGGAGCAATGCGGTGAGATGAAAAGCAGTTCTTAACTTAGGAAGTACTCACATGAACCTGATTGCACAACTGGAACAAGAAGAAATCGCCCGCCTGACCGCCGGCAAGACCATCCCCGAATTCGCCCCCGGCGACACCGTGGTGGTTGGCGTGAACGTGGTGGAAGGTACCCGCAAGCGGGTCCAGGCCTACGAAGGCGTGGTCATCGCCAAGCGCAACCGCGGCCTCAACTCCGCTTTCACCGTGCGCAAGATTTCCTCCGGCGAAGGCGTGGAACGGACTTTCCAGACCTACTCCCCCCTGATCGCTTCCATCGAAGTGAAGCGTCGCGGCGACGTGCGTCGTGCCAAGCTGTACTACCTGCGCGACCGTTCCGGCAAGTCCGCCCGCATCAAGGAAAAGCTGGTCCTCAAGCGCGGCTAAGCTGTTTGGCCGTTGCCATGAAAAGGGCGCCGCAAGGCGCCCTTTTTTTATGCCTGAATTCCTCCGGCGCTACTTCTTCTTGCGCCAGGGACATTTCTTGCAACCCTTCTTGCAGCACTTGCCTGACATTGTGGCTCCTCGGCTTGGTGTCCCGCCCCGGGGACTCGCCGGGTTAGTCAGGTGTTATCAAGAATGGTTCGCAATGTTTTGCGCTATCAGGCGCGCTTGTCCTTCTCGATCAGGGCGTAGGCGGAGTGGTTGTGGATGGACTCGAAATTTTCCGACTCCACCACGTAATGGTCGATGCGGGGATCTTCATTGAGGCGGGCGGCCACGTCCCGCACCATGTCCTCGACGAACTTGGGATTGTCGTAGGCCCGCTCGGTGACCCACTTCTCGTCCGGCCGCTTGAGCAGGCCGAACAGTTCGCAGGAGGCCTGGGCTTCCACCATCTGCACCAGGTCCTCGATCCAGAGGAAGGCGTTGAGGCGGGCGGTGACGGTGACGTGGGAGCGCTGGTTGTGGGCGCCGTAGTTGGAGATTTCCTTGGAGCAGGGGCACAGGCTGGTCACCGGCACCACCACCCGCACCGTGGAGGTGATGCGGCCGTCGGCGATTTCGCCGATCAGGGTGACGTCGTAGTCGAGCAGGCTCTGCACGCCGGAGACCGGGGCGGTCTTGGCGATGAAGTAGGGGAAGCTCATCTCGATGTGGCCGCTGCGGGCCTCCAGGCGGGCGGCCATGGCCTGCAGCATGGTGGGGAAGGATTCCACCGAGATTTCCCGTTCGTGGCTGTTGAGAATCTCCACGAAGCGGGACATGTGGGTGCCCTTGAAGTTGTGCGGCAGGCCCACGTACATGTTGAAGCTGGCCACCGTGTGGCGCACGTCGCCGCCCTTGTCGCGGATTTTCACCGGATGGCGGATGGCCCGGATGCCCACCTTGTTGATGGCAATGCGGCGGGTGTCTTCGCTGTTCTGGACGTCGGGAATGGGAGTCTGGGAAGTAGTCATGGCGGGCTTATCTGCAGTGGGCCGGGCGGAGAGGCAATCGGGATGCGCCTTCCAGCCGGGCGGTGAGCCAATGGGGGCGCGCTTTCCCGGCCTTCAGGCGGGCAGCCGTTGCTGCACCTGGCGGACGATGCCGTCCACGTCCAGGCCCAGCTCGGCCAGCAGCAGGTTCTGGTCGCCGTGGTCGATGAAATGGTCGGGCAGGCCCAGGCGCAGCAGGGGCACGGCC
This sequence comes from Azospira oryzae, assembly GCF_004217225.1. GTDB lineage: Bacteria > Pseudomonadota > Gammaproteobacteria > Burkholderiales > Rhodocyclaceae > Azospira > Azospira oryzae. Next base: position 1,667,462 of record NZ_SHKM01000001.1, on the reverse strand, counting down.
AGGCCCATCTCTTCCAGGGCCCGGGCCACTTCGCTGCCGGCGCCGCCGATCAGGGCATTCTCTTCGACGCTGACCAGCAGCTCGTGGTTCCGCGCCAGCTCGGCCAGCAGCTCCCGGTCCAGGGGTTTGACGAAGCGCATGTTGGCGACGCTGGCATCCAGAACGTCGCCGGCCCCCAGGGCCGCCTGCACCATGCTGCCGAAGGCCAGCAGGGCCACACCCTTGCCCTGGCGCCGGATCTCGCCCTTGCCCACGGGCAGGGCGGTGAGGGCCGTTTCCGGCGTCACGCCGCTGCCGCCGCCGCGGGGATAGCGCACGGCGCTGGGGCCGTCGATGCCCATGGCGGTGGTCAGCATCTTGCGGCATTCGTCCTCGTCCGCCGGAGCCATGATCACCAGGTTGGGGATGCAGGTCATGAAGGAAAGGTCGAAGGCGCCGTGGTGGGTGGCACCGTCGGCGCCCACCAGGCCGCCCCGGTCGATGGCGAAGACCACCGGCAGATTCTGCAGGGCCACGTCGTGCACCAGCTGGTCGTAGCCTCGCTGCAGGAAGGTGGAGTAGATCGCCACCACCGGCTTTAAGCCCTCGCAGGCCAGGCCGGCGGCGAAGGTGACGGCATGTTGCTCGGCGATGCCGACGTCGAAATAGCGTTCCGGGTACAGCTCGGCAAAGCGCACCAGGCCGGAGCCTTCGCCCATGGCCGGGGTGATGCCCACCAGGCGCGGCTCGGCCGCCGCCATGTCGCACAGCCAGTCGGAGAAGACCTGGGTGTAGGTCAGCTTGCCGCCGCCCTTGCCGCTCTGGATACCCACTTCCGGCTGGAACTTGGAAACCCCGTGGTAGAGCACCGGGTTGGCCTCGGCCAGCTTGTAGCCCTGGCCTTTCTTGGTGATGACGTGGAGGAACTGGGGTCCCTTGAGACCCTTCAGATTCTGCAGGGTGGGCACCAGTGCATCCAGGTCGTGGCCGTCGATGGGGCCGATGTAGTTGAAGCCCAGCTCCTCGAACAGGGTGCCCGGGGTGAGCATGCCCTTGACGTGCTCCTCGGCCCGTTTCGCCAGTTCCAGCAGGGGCGGGGCCACGCCCAGCACCTTTTCGCCGGCGCGGCGGGCGGCGGAGTAGAGGCCGCCGGAGAGCAGGCGGGCCAGGTACTTGTTCAGCGCGCCCACCGGGGGCGAGATGGACATGTCGTTGTCGTTGAGGATGACGAGCATGTTGGCGTCGGCGACACCGGCGTTGTTGAGGGCCTCGAAGGCCATGCCGGCGGACATGGCGCCGTCGCCGATGATGGCCACCGCCTTGCGGTTCTCCCCCTTCTGCTTGGCCGCCAGGGCCATGCCCAGTGCGGCGGAGATGGAGGTGGAGGAGTGGCCGACGCCGAAGGTGTCGTAGGCCGATTCGCAGCGCTTGGGAAAGCCGGAGAGGCCGCCGTGCATGCGCAGCTTGGCCATGCCGGCGCGGCGGCCGGTGAGGATCTTGTGGGGGTAGGTCTGATGGCCCACGTCCCACACCAGCCGGTCGTCCGGGGTGTCGAAGACGTAGTGCAGGGCGATGGTCAGTTCCACCGTGCCCAAGTTGGAGGAGAGATGGCCGCCGGTGCGGGACACCGATTCGACGATGAAGGTGCGCAGTTCTTCGGCCAGCTGGGGCAGCTGGCGCTTGTCCAGGCGGCGCAGCTGGGCCGGGCTGTCGATGGTGTCTAGCAGGGGTGTGGCGGTCATCATGGTGCGGCGCTCGAATTCGGTGGATGCGCGAAGGCCCGCTCTAGAACTTGCGGGTCGTGATGTAGTGGGCCAGTTCGATCAGGCGCCGGGCCCGGGGACCGAAACCCTCCAGGGCGCCGAGGGCGTCGCGGCGCAGGTCGTCGGCCAGCTGGCGGGCCGTTTCCAGGCCCAGCAGGCGGACGTAGGTGGGCTTGTCGGCGGCCTCGTCCTTGCCGGCGGTCTTGCCCAGGGTGGCGGTGCTGGCGGTGCAGTCCAGAATGTCGTCCACCACCTGGAAGAGCAGGCCGGCGCGCTTGGCGAAGGCGTCCAGGCGCTCCAGTTCGGCAGCGGCCAGGGGCGTGCCGCAGTGGGCGCCCATGAGCACGGCGGCCCGGATCAGGGCCCCGGTCTTCAGGGCGTGCATCAGTTCCAGCTGAGGCTGGTCGAGGCTCTTGCCGACGGAGGCCAGGTCGATGGCCTGGCCCCCGGCCATGCCGCAGGAGCCGCTGCCGTGGGCCAGCAGGCGCACCAGTTCCAGGCCCTGGGCCGGGCTCGGCCAGGGCTGGGCGGCCAGGATCTCGAAGGCCCGGGACTGCAGCGCATCCCCCACCAGCAGGGCGGTGGGCTCGTCGTACTGCACGTGGCAGGTGGGGCGGCCCCGGCGCAGCACGTCGTCGTCCATGCAGGGCAGGTCGTCGTGCACCAGGGAATAGACGTGGATCATCTCCACCGCACAGGCGACGCAGTCCAGGGCTTCCGCCGTGGCCCCGCACAGTTCGCCGGCGGCGAAGGCCAGCAGGGGGCGGACCCGCTTGCCGCCGCCCAGGGCGCTGTAGCGCATGGCGTCGTGCAGGCCTTGGGGGATGGTCTCGGCGGCGGGCAGGAAGCGGCCCAGGGCGGCCTCGGTGCGGGCCTGGGTCTGGGCCATCCAGTCGGGGAAGGGCAGGGCGGAAGCGTCGGAAGATGCCATGGGAAAACCTGGAGAAGAGGTGCGAAGGCGCAGGTGGGGCCGTGCCTTCAGGCCTCGGGGCTGTTCAAGTCCTTCAGTGTACCGCTTTCCAGGACCTGCACCCGCTGTTCCGCATCGGCCAGCTGGCCCTGGCACAGTTTCAGCAGTTCGACGCCGCGCTTGTAGGCGGACAGGGATTCTTCCAGGGACAGGTTGCCGCCTTCCATGGCCTGGGCGATGCGCTCCAGGTCGGCGAGGGCTTCTTCGAAGGAGGGGGAGGAGGGAGAGCCGGGAGGGGTTCCGGTCTGGCCGCCGGCGCTGGTGGAAGCGGGCATGGGCGATTGATCCATATCAATAACCGGTGGAAATGCAAAAAATACCGTATCACGGGGCTTTTGGTCAAATTTGCGCCGGGGTAGAATCCCGCCTTCGTTGATTTTGCTTCATTTTTCACCCATTGCCTTTTTCCGGAGGTGTGGACATGTCCGACATCGCATCCAGCACCAAACTGGCTCCTGCCGTTAGCCAATTCCCCGTCGAATGGTATTTCGACGAAAAAATGTTCGAATTGGAGATGAAACTCTTCTTCGAGCAGGGCCCGGGGTACGTCGGCCACGAGCTGATGGTGCCCAATGTGCACGACTACCGCACCATGGAGTGGCGCGACCACGGCCGCATGCTGGTGCGCCAGCCGGACGGGGTTTATGACATGTCCAACATCTGCCGCCACCGCCAGGCCATCATGCTGCAGGGCAGCGGCAATGCGGAACACATCGTTTGCCCGATCCACCGCTGGACCTACGACAGCGAAGGCAGCCTCAAGGGCGCGCCCCACTTCCCCGCCAATCCCTGCCTGAACCTCAACAAGCGCAAGCTGGATTCCTGGAACGGCCTGCTCTTCAAGGGGCCGCGCAACGCCCAGGCCGACCTGGCCGGGATGAACGTGGCCGGCGAGTTCGACTTCGCCGGCTACAAGCTGGACCGGGTCGAGATGCACGAGTGCAACTACAACTGGAAGACCTTCATCGAGGTGTACCTGGAGGACTACCACGTGGTGCCCTTCCACCCCGGTCTGGGCAACTTCGTTACCTGCGACGACCTGACCTGGCAGTTCGGCGAGTGGTATTCCGTGCAGAAGGTGGGCATCACCAACCTGGACAAGGTCGGCTCCGCCCCCTATGGCCGCTGGCAGAAGGCGGTCAAGGACTTCTACGGCGCCCGGGGCGAGCAGCCCAAGCAGGGCGCCGTGTGGCTGACCTACTACCCGAATGTGATGGTGGAGTGGTATCCCCACGTGCTGGTGGTGTCCACCCTCATCCCCCAGTCGGTGAACAAGACCATGAACGTGGTGGAGTTCTACTACCCCGAGGAAATCGTCGAGTTCGAGCGGGAGTTCATCGAGGCCGAGCAGGCCGCCTACATGGAAACCGCCATCGAGGACGACGACATCGGCGAGCGCATGGACCGGGGCCGCTGGCAGCTGCTCAAGGAAGGGCGCAACGAAGTGGGCCCCTACCAGTCCCCCACCGAGGACGGCATGCAGCACTTCCACGAGTTCTACCGCCGCATCGTCGAGCCCCACCTGAAGTAGAATTCTCCCAGCCCAAGCATCGGGGCGCCTGCGGGCGCCCCTTTTGTTTCCCCCGCGCCGTTTTCTGCGGCGTCGTTTTTCCGGCTTCATCGCCGAAGGATTTCCTGCCCATGCAATCCCTGTGGATGGTCGCCGCCGCATTCCTGTTCGCCTGCATGGGCGTGTGCGTCAAGCTGGCGGCCGAGGCGGGCTATTCCCCGGCGGAAATCGTCTTCTACCGCAACGCCATCGCCCTGGCCCTGATGAGCGCCTCCATGTTGTGGGGACGCCTCGATCCGCGCACTCCCCACTGGAAATTCCAGATCTACCGGGGCGTCTCCGGCTTCATCTCCCTCATGCTGTACTTCTACGCCATCGCCTGGCTGCCCCTGGCGACGGCGGTGACCCTCAACTACACCTCGCCCCTGTTCCTGGCCCTGTTCCTCGCCGGCCTCTCCGGTGCCCGCCTGCCCGCCAGCCTGGTGGGTGCCCTGGTGGCCGGCTTTGCCGGGGTGGTGTTGCTGCTGCAGCCCACCTTCCATGCGGACCAGCTGGCCGGCGGTCTGATGGGCCTGGCCTCCGGCGTCCTCGCCGGCCTGGCCTATTACAACGTGCGCGAGCTGGGGCAGAAGGGGGAGCCGGAGTGGCGCACGGTGTTCTACTTCTCCCTGCTGTCCACCCTCGGCGCCGGCCTGTGGATGCTCTTCTTCCGCTTCCATCCCCTGACCCTGCGCGGCGCCGGCCTGCTGCTGGGGGTCGGCATCTTCGCCACCCTGGCCCAGCTGGCCATGACCCGGGCCTACAGCCGGGGCCGCACCCTGGTGGCGGCCAGCCTGGCCTACACGGCGGTGGTCTTCGCCAGCCTGTTCGGCATGCTCTTCTGGGGCGAGGTGCTTTCCCTCGCCGCCTGGCTGGCCATCGCCATCATCGTCCTTTCCGGCATGGCCGCCACCCGCTTCTCCCGGGCCAATCCGGCGGAGCAGGACTAGGCCGGCACCCGGCGCCGCCGGGCCCGCCCATGGCTGCGCCGGCCGCCCCATTCCAAGTTAAACTCATATCCACATAACAACACGGAGCAAGCCATGATCGTTACCGACCACCAGGATAGCCTGGTTTCCGTCGCCGTTTTCGGTGAATTCACCCTGGCCGACTACAAGGAGTTCGAGGAGCTGGTGAATTTCAAGGTGAAGTTCGAAGGCCCGGTGAATCTCTTTTTCGATCTGCGCCAGATGGCCGACGTGACCCTGGACACGGCCCTGGAGGAAATCCGCTTCTCCAAGGCCCACGCCAACGATTTCGAGCGCATCGCCGTCATCACCGAGAGCCAGTGGGTGACCTGGAGCGCCTGGCTCTCCCGCGCCTTCGTCGATGCCAGTATCCGCGTCTTCTCCGACGAAGCCGAAGCCAAGGCCTGGCTGGCCGAGCAGGACGTCATCTGATGCCTGCGGCCGTCCACACCACCCTGGTGGATGGGGCCACCCTGGCCGCCCGCCTGGGCGATCCGGCCTGGGTGGTGGTGGATTGCCGCCATGATCTGGCCGACCCGGCCGCCGGGGAGGCCGCCTACGCCCGGGGGCACATTCCCGGAGCCGTCTTCCTGCATCTGGACCGGGACCTTTCTGCCGCCAAGAACGGCCGCAACGGCCGCCATCCCCTGCCCCATATCTCCACCCTGGCCGCCGCCCTGGGCCGGGCCGGCATCGGCCCCGGGGTCCAGGTGGTGGCCTACGACGACTGCGGCGGCATGATGGCCGGGCGCCTGTGGTGGCTGCTGCGCTGGCTCGGCCACGAGGCCGTGGCCCTGCTGGACGGCGGTCTGTCCGCGTGGACTGCCGCCGGCGGCGCCCTGAGCACAGTGATGCCCGAGCCTGCCGCCCGCACCTTCACGCCCGCGCCCCGGGACTGGGTGCTGGACGCCGACCAGGTGCTGGCCGGCCTGGGCCGGCCGGACCGGGTCATTGTCGATGCCCGGGCGCCGGACCGTTTCCGCGGCGAAAACGAAAGCATCGACCCGGTGGGCGGCCATATCCCCGGCGCCCGCAACCGCTTCTTCCGCGACAACCTGGGGCCCGACGGCCGCTTCAAGCCGGCCGATCAGCTGCGCCAGGAATGGACGGCGACCCTGGCCGGCGCTGCGCCGGAGCAGGTGGTGCACCAGTGCGGCTCCGGCGTTTCCGCCTGCCACAACCTGCTGGCCATGGAAATCGCCGGCCTGCCCGGTGCCCGGCTCTACGCCGGCTCCTGGAGCGAGTGGTGCGCCGATCCGGCACGGCCGGTGGAGCGCTGAAAGGGCAGGGCGGTGCTGGCCTTCGAACTGCTGGCGGAACAGCGCATCAACGAGGCCCTGGCCAAGGGCGAGCTGTCGGACCTGCCCGGCAGCGGCCGGCCCCTGGAACTGGGCGACGACCTGCTGGTGCCGGAAGACCAGCGCCTGGCCCAGCGCATCCTCAAGAATGCCGGCTACACCCCGCCGGAAGTGGGGCTGCGGCGGGAGATCGCCCAACTGCGTGCCGAACTGGAGCTGCTCGACGAGGTGGAGCGCGGTCCCGCCTGGCAGCGCCTCTGCCTGCTGATGAGCCAGCTGAGCCTGGCCCGTGGCGCCGCCATCAATCTGTCCCTGGAGGACCGCTACTGGGAGCGCCTCAAGGCGCGCTTCGCCGGTAGCGCGGAGGATGGGGCGGAGGAGGGCGCAGGGGACGGCGGAGGCCGCGGACCCGCCGCCTGAAGAGGCTTCAGACGCCGCCCGTGGGCGGCGTTTTCTTTTCCAGCTGCCGTTCGGCCCAGGCCACGTGCTCCCGCACCACGGCGGAGTCGTCCTCCCGGCGGGCGGCCAGGGCCGCCCTGGCTTCCTCCGTCGCCGGGCCGTTGCCCAGGGCCACGGCGATGTTGCGCCGCCAGCGTTTAATGCCGATGCGGCGGATGGGGCTGCCGGCCATGCGTTCGAGGAAATCCGCCTCGCTCCAGGCCATCAGGGCCGAGAGCCGCGCCGCATCCAGGCCCTGGCGGGGGGTGAATTCCGGGTCCCCCATTTGGCCGAAGCGGTTCCAGGGGCAGCACAGCTGGCAGTCGTCGCAGCCGTAGATGCGGTTGCCCAGCAGGGGCCGCAGTTCCTCCGGCATGGCGCCGTCCAGCTCGATGGTCAGGTAGGAGATGCAGCGGCGGGCGTCCACCTGGTACGGAGCGACGATGGCCCGGGTCGGGCAGATGTCGATGCAGCGGGTACAGGCGCCGCAGTGATCGCTCACCTCGGCATCCGCCGGCAGGGGCAGGTCGGTGTAGATTTCGCCGAGGAAATGCCAGGAGCCCTCCCGGGTCAGCAGCAGGGTGTGCTTGCCGCGCCAGCCCAGGCCGGACTTACGCGCAAATTCCACCTCCATTACCGGGGCCGAGTCGGAAAAGACCCGGTAGCCGAAGTCGCCGATCTCGGCCTGCAGCCGGTCCGCCAGCTTCTGCAGGCGGTTGCGGATGACCTTGTGGTAGTCCCGCCCCAGGGCGTAGCGGGACACATAGCCCAGGGCCGGATCGGCCAGCACCTGCTCGGGCTCGGCGCCCCGGGGCAGGTAGGGCAGGCGCACCGAAATGACGGTCTGCACGCCGGGCACCAGCTGGCCCGGATCGAGCCGCAGGGGGGCGTGTTTGGCCATATAATCCATGCTCCCGTGGCGCCCCTGGTCGAGCCAGGCCAGCAGCCGCTGCCCGGCCTCGCCGATCTCGGCCCGGCCGATGGCCACCTCGGCAAAGCCCAGTTCCCGGCCCCAGGCCTTGAGGCGGGCGGCCAGTCCGGGCCAGTCCGGGGCCGCTCCTCCCGCCGCCGCCGGGCGGGCGGGGGTGCCGGCTCCCGTTTGCTGCATTTCTTCCGTTGGTTCCATATGCCCGATCATAGCGAATCTGCTGCCCAATCCCTTAATCCAGGCCAAAGTCTGCTGCTGGCTAACGAAGCGGCGACCCAGGCCCTGGGCACCGCCCTGGCCCAGGCCGCTGGGCCGGGCCTGGTGATCTACCTGGAAGGGGACCTGGGGGCGGGCAAGACCACCTTGGTGCGGGCCCTGCTGCGGGCCCTGGGCCACACCGGTCCGGTGAAGAGCCCGACCTACGCCTTGGTTGAAGTTTACAAACTTTCGAGCTTATACTTGTATCACTTTGATTTTTATCGTTTCGAGTCGCCGGAAGAGTTTGTCGATGCTGGGTTGGATGATTATTTCCGCCAAGGGGCCCTGTGCCTCGTGGAATGGCCGGACAAAGCCGCGGGCTTTGTGCCGCCGCCCGATCTCGTCCTGGCTTTCCGCTTCCGCGACGATGACGGCCGTGATCTCCAGTTGCAACCCCATTCTCCGGGAGGTGAGCAATGCGTAAACGCTCTCATGTCCCGCCTGTCGAGCGACGCCGGGCCCTGCTGAAGGCCGGCGGGGCCGCCTTGGTCCTGCTCGTCACGCCCCTGGCCCGGGCCGCCGCCGGCAAGTCGCCCTCCATTCTCTCGGTGCGGGTGTGGCCCGCCGCCGACTACACCCGGGTCACCCTGGAGCATGACGCCCCGGGCGGCGCTCCCCTGAAGTTCACCCAGTTCTCGGTGAAGAATCCCGAGCGTCTGGTGGTGGATATCGAAGGCATCGAATTCAACAGCGTCCTCGACGGCCTCTCCAACAAGGTGGCGCCGGACGATCCCTACATCAAGCTGCTGCGGGCCGGCCGCTTCAAGCCCGGCGTGGTGCGCCTGGTCATGGAGCTGAAGACCGAGGTGCAGCCCCAGGTCTTTTCCCTGAAGCCGGTGGGCGAGTACGGCAGCCGGCTGGTGCTGGACGTCTACCCGGCCAATCCGCCCGATCCCCTGCTGTCCCTGCTGGACAAGAAGGACGGCGACGGGCTGGATGCCATCGCCGAGGCCGGCCGGCGCGAACCGGTGGCCGAGGAGCCGTCCCAGGCCCAGCAGGCCCCGGGCCGCGCCCAGGAAGCCCGGCCGGCGGAACCGGCCAAGCGCAACACCAAGCCGGTGGTGGATCGTCTCGTTACCATCACCCTGGATCCGGGCCACGGCGGCGAAGACCCGGGAGCCGTGGGCAAGGGCGGCAGCCACGAGAAGGACGTGGTGCTGTCCATCGCCAAGCGCCTGAAGGCCAAGATCGACGCCGAGCCCAATATGCGGGCCGTGCTGACCCGGGATTCGGATTTCTTCGTGCCCCTGCACATGCGGGTGCAGAAGGCCCGCCGGGTCCAGGCCGACCTCTTCGTTTCCATCCATGCCGACGCCTGGATCAAGCCCGATGCCCGGGGTTCCTCCGTGTTCGTGCTGTCCGAGCGGGGCGCCTCCAGTTCCCAGGCCCGCTGGCTGGCCCAGAAGGAAAACGAGGCCGACCTCATCGGCGGCGTGAACATCGGCGTCAAGGACCCCTTCCTCGCCCGCACCCTGCTGGACCTTTCCCAGACCGCCACCATCAACGACAGCCTCAAGCTGGGCAAGGCCGTGCTGGGAGAGCTGGGCGGCATCAACGCCCTGCACAAGGCCAGCGTGGAGCAGGCCGGCTTTGCCGTGCTGAAGGCGCCGGACATTCCCTCGATCCTGGTGGAGACGGCCTTCATCAGCAATCCGGAAGAGGAAAAGCGCCTCAACGACGACGCCTACCAGGATCGCATGGCCGAGGCCATGCTCAAGGGCATCCGCCAGTACTTCGCCAAGAATCCGCCCCTGGCCAAATCCAGGCTGGCCCGGCTCGACTGAGCCCAAGTCCCCACCGTCTCTGATGCCTGCCCGGAGAGGCAGGCGGGACGGCCTTTGCAGGCAGGTCATGCCGTCCAGGGCCGTCCCTTCTGCCCTGGCGGGCAGCCCCCTGTGGCGGTTCTCTCCCGGAGCGGGCGGCGGTGCCGCAGGACGGGGGTAAAACCGTTATAATTCAGCCTTTTTTCGCGCCCCGCCCGGGGCATAAGAAGGATTCCGGCTTCCACCATGCTCGTCCTGCGCGGCGTTAAAACCCCGGCCCCCAGTGCCACGGTGCTGACCATCGGCAATTTCGATGGCGTGCATCTTGGCCACCAGGCCCTGCTTGCCCGCGTCGGCCAGGCCGCCCGGGCCTGCGGCCTGCCGGCGGCGGTGCTGACCTTCGAGCCCCATCCCCGTGAGTTCTTCGACCCGGCCTCGGCCCCGGCCCGGCTCACCACCCTGCGCGAGAAGCTGGAACTGCTGCAGAACTACGGCGCCGACCTCACCTGCGTCAGCCCCTTCAACACCGTCTTCGCGGCCCTGACGGCGGACGAGTTCATCGAGCAGGTGCTGGTGCGCTGTCTCAGGGTGCGCCACCTCATCATCGGCGACGACTTCCGCTTCGGCGCCCGCCGGGCCGGCGATTTCGCCCTGCTGCAGGCCGCCGGTGCCTCCCTCGGTTTCCAGGTGGAGGCCATGGAGAGCGTGGTGCAGGGCGGCGAGCGGGCTTCCAGCTCCGGCGTGCGCGAGGCCCTGGCGGCCGGCGACATGGCCCGGGCCGCCCGTCTCCTGGGCCGTCCCTACAGCATCGACGGTCGCGTGGTGCACGGCCAGAAGCTGGGGCGCCAGCTGGGCTTTGCCACCGCCAACATCCGCATCAAGCACAATCCCCTGCCGCTCACCGGCGTCTTCGCCGTGAGCGTCACCGGCGCTGCCGGCCGGCCCCTCAACGGGGTGGCCAACCTGGGGGTGCGTCCCACCGTGGGCGGCCAGCTGCAGCCCCTGCTGGAAGTGCACCTCTTCGATTTCGACGGCGACATCTACGGCGCCCACCTTTCCGTTTCCTTCCTGCACAAGCTGCGGGACGAGATGAAATTCCCCGACTTCAACGCGCTCGTGGCCCAGATCGGCCAGGACGCGGAAGCCGCCCGCGCATTTTTCCAGCGTTAAGAAAACCTTAGGCATTTGAGGCTGTTATGGCTGACTACAAGAACTCCCTGAATCTTCCCGACACTCCCTTCCCCATGCGCGGCGACCTGCCCAAGCGGGAGCCCCAGTGGGTGCAGCAATGGCAGGAAAAGAAGCTGTACCAGAAGATTCGCGAGATCTGCGCCGGCCGGCCCAAGTTCATCCTGCACGACGGCCCTCCCTACGCCAACGGCAACCTGCACCTGGGCCACGCCCTGAACAAGATACTCAAGGACATCATCGTCCGCTCCAAGACCCTGGCCGGTTTTGATGCGCCCTACGTGCCGGGCTGGGACTGCCATGGCCTGCCCATCGAGCACAAGATCGAAGTCACCCACGGCAAGAACCTGCCCGCCGACAAGGTGCGGGAACTGTGCCGCAGCTACGCCGCCGAGCAGGTGGAAGTGCAGAAGAAGGAATTCATCCGCCTCGGCGTGCTGGGCGACTGGGACAACCCCTACCTGACCATGAACTTCGCCAACGAGGCCGGCGAGATCCGCGCCCTGGCCGAGATGGTCAAGCAGGGCTACGTCTTCAAGGGCCTGAAGCCCGTCAATTGGTGCTTCGACTGCGGCTCCGCCCTGGCCGAGGCCGAGGTGGAATACGCCGACAAGAAGTCTCCCACCATCGACGTGGCCTTCCCCGTCAGCCAGGCCGATGCCCCCAAGCTGGCGGCGGCCTTCGGCCTCAACGCCCTGCCCAAGCCCGCCTATGCGGTGATCTGGACCACCACCCCGTGGACCATTCCCGCCAACCAGGCCCTCAATATCCACCCCGAACATGAATACGCCCTGGTGGACGCGGGTGACCGCCTGCTGGTGCTGGCCAAGGAGCTGGTGGCCGACTGCCTCAAGCGCTACGGCTGCGAAGGCACGGTGCTGGCGACCGTCAAGGGCAAGGCCCTGGAGCGCCTGGAATTCCGCCATCCTTTCTACGACCGGGTTTCCGTCGTCTACCTGGCCGACTACGTGGGCCTGGATGCGGGCACCGGCATCGTCCATTGCGCCCCCGCCCACGGCGTGGACGACTTCAACGCCTGGCGCCATTACGGCCGCGGCAACGACGAGATCATTTCCATCGTCAAGGGCGACGGTGTCTATGTGGACGAGCTGCCCTTCTTCGGCGGCCTCTCCATCTGGAAGGCCAACCAGGCCATCTGCGACAAGCTGTCCGAAGTGGGCTGCCTGCTTTCCCACGGCAATGTCAGCCACAGCTACATGCACTGCTGGCGCCACAAGACTCCGGTGATCTACCGGGCCACCGCCCAGTGGTTCGTCGGCATGGACCGCCTGCCCACCGACGGCAAGTCCCTGCGCGAAAAGGCTCTGGCCGGGGTCGAGGCCACCGCCTTCTATCCGGCCTGGGGCAAGCCCCGCCTGCAATCCATGATCGCCAACCGGCCCGACTGGTGCATCTCCCGCCAGCGCAACTGGGGCGTGCCCATTCCCTTCTTCCTGCACAAGGAAACGGGGGAACTGCATCCGCGCACCGTGGAGCTGATGGAGGAAGTGGCCCAGCGCGTGGAGAAGGAAGGCATCGAAGCCTGGTTCAAGCTGGATGCGGCCGAACTGCTGGGGGCCGAGGCCGCCCAGTACGAGAAGATCAGCGACACCCTGGACGTCTGGTTCGACTCCGGCACCACCCACTGGCACGTGCTGCGGGGCTCCCATAACGACGGCCACGCCACCGGCCCCCGGGCCGACCTCTACCTGGAAGGCTCGGACCAGCACCGGGGCTGGTTCCATTCCTCCCTGCTCACCGGCGCCGCCATCGACGGCCACCCGCCCTACAAGGCCCTGCTCACCCACGGCTTCACGGTGGACCAGCAGGGGCGCAAGATGAGCAAGTCCCTGGGCAACACCATCCTGCCCCAGGAAGTCTCCGACAAGATGGGCGCCGACATCCTGCGCCTGTGGGTGGCGGCTACGGACTACTCCGGCGAATTGGCTATGTCCAAGGAAATCCTGGCCCGGGTGGTGGAAGCCTACCGCCGCATCCGCAACACCCTGCGTTTCCTGCTGGCCAACATCGCCGACTTCGATGCGGCCAAGGATATGCTGCCGGTGGCCGAGTGGTTCGAGATCGACCGCTACGCCCTGGCTCTGACCCGTCAGCTGCAGACCCAGGCCCAGGCCGACTACGACCGCTACGAGTTCCACCGCGTGGTGCAGGCCCTGCAGACCTTCTGTTCCGAGGACCTGGGCGGCTTCTGGCTGGATATCCTGAAGGACCGCCTGTACACCACGGCGCCGGCCTCCAAGGCCCGCCGCTCGGCCCAGAGCGCCCTGTGGCACGTGACCCAGAGCTTCATCCGCCTGATGGCGCCGATCCTCTCCTTCACCGCCGAGGAAGTGTGGCAGATCCTCTCCGGCGATGCGGACCAGTCCATCATGTTCCACACCTGGCACGACCTGCCGGCCCAGGCCGGCGAAGGCGAGCTGCTGGCCAAGTGGAACCTGATCCGGGAGGCGCGCGGCGAAGTGACCAAGGCCCTGGAGGCCCTGCGCGAGGAAGGCAAGATCGGCTCCTCCCTCCAGGCCGAAGTGCGGATCAGCGCCGAGGGCGACAAGTACGCGGCCCTGGCCAGCCTGGGCGACGACCTGCGCTTCGTCCTCATCTGCTCCAAGGTGAGCGTGGCCCAAGGCGCCGATGCCATCGCCGCCGAGGCCTCCACCCAGAAGAAGTGCGAGCGCTGCTGGCACTACCGGGAGGACGTGGGCAGCAACCCGGAACACCCCGAACTGTGCGGCCGTTGCGACAGCAACCTGCACGGCGAGGGCGAGGTGCGCGAGCGTGCCTAAGTCCTCCCTGGGCCGCTGGTACGGGCTGGCGGCCCTGGTCATCGTTCTCGACCAGCTCTCCAAATGGGCGGTGCTGGCGAGCCTGAACTACGGCGACACGGTTACCGTGACGCCCTTTTTCGACTGGGTCTTCGTCTTCAACCGGGGCGCCGCCTTCAGCTTCCTCGCCGACCAGTCCGGCTGGCAGCGCTGGTTCTTCACCCTGCTGGCCCTGGGCGTGTCCGGCTGGATCGCCTGGATGCTGCGCCAGCACCTGGCCGAGCGCCTGCTGTGCTTCTCCCTGACCCTGATCATGGGCGGTGCCCTGGGCAACGTCATCGACCGGGTGCGTTTCGGCGCCGTGGTGGATTTCCTGCAGTTCCACGTGGCCGGCTGGTACTACCCGGCCTTCAACGTGGCCGACTGCGCCATCACCGTGGGGGCAATTTTGCTGGCCTGGGAGCAAATCCGGCGTAAACCTGTCCAAGGGAGTCCGGATTCTTCCGCTTCCTAACGTCAGGGCCCGTTCATGAGCGACCACCGCATTCCTCCCGGCCAGCGCCACGTCACCGATTTTCCGGTGCTGGACCTGGGCATCCATCCCGACATCCACCATGAAAACTGGCAGTTGCGCCTGTTCGGCCTGGTGGCCCAGGAAGTGGTGCTGGACTGGGAACAGTTGCTGGCCATGCCCCAGGTGCAGCGGACCAGCGATTTCCACTGCGTCACCACCTGGACCCGGCTGGACGTGCCCTGGGAGGGCGTGCTGGCCCGGGACGTGGTGAATCTGGCCGGCCCCCTGGCGGAAGCCCGCCACGTCACCCTGCACAGCTACGACGGCTATACCACCAACGTGCCCCTGGCGGCGCTGCTGGACGACGACGTGCTGGTGGCCCACACGGTGGACGATGCACCCCTGTCCGTCGAACACGGCGGCCCAGTGCGCCTGGTGCTGCCCAAACGCTACGCCTGGAAGAGCGCCAAATGGCTCTCCGGCATCGAATTCCACGCCGAAGACCGTCCCGGTTACTGGGAAGTGCGCGGCTACCACAACGAAGCAGATCCCTGGAAAGAAGAGCGGTATTCCTGATGAGCCAAGTCGATCAAGCAACGGTCCAGCCGGACAGCTTTCTCACCCTGCACTACCGCGTCACCACCGGCGACGGCAGCGAGATTCTCAACACCTTCGACATGAAGCCCGCCACCCTGCAGATGGGCAGCGGCCAGCTGGCGGAGAACCTGGAGAAGTGCCTGCTTGGCCAGGTGGCCGGACAGCGCCACGTATTCCTGCTGGAACCGGCCCAGGCCTTCGGCGAACACAACCCCCGGCTGGTGGAGCGCATCGCCCGGGAAGCCCTGCCGCCGGGCATGGAACTGAAGGAAAACTCCGTGGTGGAGTTCAACGACGGCGAGGGTGCCGAGTTCGCCGGCTTCCTGCGGGAACTGACGGAAAGCCACGCCCTCTTCGATTTCAACCACCCCCTGGCCGGCAAGTCCGTGCGCTTCGAGGTGGAGATCATCGGCATCCTCTAAAGGCTTGCCCCGGGGCCTTGGCCCCGCCGCGTCCAACCCCCGGTGCCGGGAGCTGTGGCTCCCGACCCAACTGAGAGTCATCCATGGAAGTCATCCTCGCCAATCCCCGCGGTTTCTGTGCCGGCGTCGAACGGGCCATCGCCATCGTCGAACGGGCCCTGGAGCGTTTCGGCGCGCCCATCTATGTGCGTCACGAAGTGGTGCACAACAAGTTCGTGGTGGACGGCCTGCGCGCCAAGGGCGCCGTCTTCGTCGAGGAACTGGACGAAGTGCCCGCCGGTGCCACGGTCATCTTCAGCGCCCACGGCGTCGCCAAGGCCGTGCGCGAGGAAGCCGACCGGCGCGGCCTCAAGGTATTCGACGCCACCTGTCCCCTGGTCACCAAGGTGCATAACGAGGTGGCCAAGATGCGGGAACAGGGGCGGGAAGTCATCATGATCGGCCACAAGGGCCATCCCGAAGTCGAGGGCACCATGGGGCAGAGCGTCAATGGCGGCATGCACCTGGTGGAAACCCGGGAGGATGTGGACCAGCTGATGGTGCGGTTCCCCGAGCAACTGGGCTTCGTCACCCAGACCACCCTGTCGGTGGACGACGCCGCCAACGTCATCCAGGCCATTCGCGGGCGTTTCCCCGATGCCGCAGGACCGCGCAAGGACGACATCTGCTATGCCACCCAGAACCGCCAGGATGCGGTGAAGCATCTGGCCGAATCCTGCGACCTGGTGATCGTGGTGGGCTCCCGCAACAGCTCCAATTCCAACCGCCTGCTCGAAGTGGCCAAGCTGCGCGGTGTGCGGGGCTATCTGGTGGATGGGGCCGAGCAGATTGAGGCCGAATGGCTGCAGGGAGTGAACACCATTGGCGTCACCGCCGGCGCCTCCGCACCGGAGACCCTGGTACAGGGGGTCATCTCCCGCCTGCAGGCGCTGGGCGCCGGCAATGTGCGCCAGTTGGGGGATGGGGAGCCGGAGGTGAACTTCCCCCTGCCCAAGGAACTGCTGGGCAACTGATTCAGGGGGCCGCCGTGGTTTGAGGCGGCCTGGGGCGAATCGTCACTTCAATGCGCAGCCGGCTCTTCACCGGCTGTCCGTCCTTTTCTGCCGGCAGGAATCGGGCCGATCCGAACTGCTGGGCGACCAGGGCATTCAGTCGCTCACTGAGATGGGTGGATTCCGTTTCCACCTTGTCCACTTTGCCCTGCTCGTTAATGTAGAGCACCAGAATGGCTTTGCCAGACCCCTCTTCGTCATCCACCACGCTGGTATCGATCGGGCTGGCAACGTGCGGACGTTGGGTCACTTCCGCCGGGGGGTAGTAGTACGGTACCGGAATGCCGATGTCCGGTTTCCCGCCCTCGGATGAACTGGCGCCCTCGGAACTGTCCCTCTGTGTATTTTTCTCAACGATATCTGGGGCGGTTGTCAGTTGTGGCGCCGCGGCTGGCGGCGCCTGCAAGCGTAGTTTGTCCTCTAATGCCCGTATGGGTGGGAGCGGGGCAGTCAACCCCAGCCGGACTTGCAGTGGTGTGTATGCATTGCCAAGTTTGGCTTCCAATCCAAGCGCAAGGCGAGGACTGCCACCGAGTGTTCCCGGCGGGAGGCTCAGCAGCAAGACATGCAGGCAGCAGGAAAGAAGTAGGGCCGAGGCCAGCTGTTGTCGATGCATCAGGGGAATAAGCATTACGCCCCTTGCGGGGCGTAATGTGGTTGGTTCCGGAGAATTGCTGCGGAAGGTCAGTTGGCCAACTCCCGCCACATCATGCGATTGCCACTGAGATTGCCGCCGCCGTTGCCGGTGCTGATGGGAAGGGTCATTGCCCCGCCCTTGAGATTGCCGTCGGCAGTGATGGTGAATACTTTGGGTGTTCCCCCCGGCAGTTTGATCACAGTCAGGCCGACGATGGGCGAGGTGAAGGTGTAGATGGCTCGGCCGCCGTCTACGCCGCCGCCGCTCTTGTAGTCCAGGAAATAAAGCTGGCTGGAGCCCCCCGGCTGGCAGGCACTGGCTTCGGGAACGATGCTGGAGAACATGACGGTACCGAAGAAGAGCTGGGCATTGAGATAGACCCGTTCTTTGCCCATCGGCAAATCCAGGTACCAGCCGCCATGGATGTTCCAATTGACCTCCGGTCCGCCAACCTCAGTGCCGTTGGCTACCTTGGCAACCATGGAGCCCCGGCTGATGGTGCTTGTGCCATCGTCTTTTACTGCATAAAAGGACTGGGAGGCCGGGTTGTCCAGGTCATCCTGTCCCAGATAGCGGCCGGTACCGAAGAAAAGAACCGTTTTGCCGTCAATTTCACCAATCTCGGGTGCGGCGGTGATGGCTTGGGACGAGCCGAGGGTCATGATCGGGGAGACTGTGCCTGCTGACAGGTCGAAGCGCCACATGTTGCCGAAGAGGTCGCCGCCATAGGCAGCCACCGCGGTGTTGTCCTTGGCAAAATCGTCGGCCTTGACGTTGATGCGACCGAGGCCGCTGGGATTGCCGGAGCTACCCGTGTTGGTCGAGAGGGTCTTGATCAGGGCACCGGTACCTGCATCCACCATGAAGATATAGCCCTTGCCATCAGCGGTCGGATAATTGGAACCTTCGGGAATGTTGTTATAGCCGGAGGGCAACAAGGCCACCCAGCGCCCATCTACCTTGGATACCAAGGGGGAGCCGTAGCTGTAGCCCATATTGGGGTTGTCATCTGCCGAGAAGGTCCACAGTACTTTGGGTGCGCTCGGAGTGGTGATATCGAGCGCGTAGTAGCCGCGCCCACCCTTGCCCAGGCCGCCAATCAGTATGGTTTTCCAACTGCCGGTGACGAATGCATCGGTAACGATGATGGGGCCATCCACGAAGTAGCGGTGGTTGGTGGCGTAGTCCTTGTCCGCCAGGCGCCACAGGTCCTTGATGATCATGGGCGGTACATAGGCCCAGCTCTCGGCACCGGTGGCAGCGTCGAACGCATGCAGCATGCCGTCGTTGGCGCCGACATAAACCATGCCGGTCCGGCCTGCCTGGGCGGCCTTGAACTCGGCATAGCCCGCATCCAGGAACTCCAGGGAAGGAGTCTGTACGTAGACCGGCTGGCCGTGAACGATATCGCCGAGGACGGTGGAGCGATCCCGGTAGAGGCGGTTGTAGCTGCCAAAAGCCACGTCCCGTTCCTGGTCCTCGTAGCGGTTGTGTCCGCGGACATAATTCAGCATCAACTCGCCGGTCGCCGTGCTTTTGTCGGCAGCACTCCAGTCCAGGTATTGGCTGAGCTTGGTGTTATCAAAATATGCTTTTTGCGCCGCAGTCAGATTGGCCCATTCCAGCGCCTTGAGGGTGCTGCCACTGGAGGTATAAATAGCCCGGGTGTCGGTGTTGCCGACGGCGGGAATTTTGCTGTTGAGCTGAGGAGATGCCTTCCAGGTGGCATTGGCGGATATGTTGCCGGTGCTGAGGTCAATGGTGTAGGCAGATAACTCGCCTTCCCAGGCAACGGTGCGGTAATTGGCAACATAGATGTAATTGTCCCCAGCCGTCGGTTCCAGGGCTGACGTTGCTGCTGCGGCGCCGGAACCGCTGCTGGCCTCCATGGCCCCTAGCGCGCTGGCCAGGCCGTTGACCAGAGCTTCCGGGTTGCGGGCGCTGAAGTAGGTGCCGCGGCCATTGACGGCTGCATGCCAGAGATCGTCAATACGGTCTTCATCCGAGGCATCCAATGGGTCCGGCCAGTTCTTGGTGCCTTGTTTGATATCGTAGTAGGCGCCGGAGGTGGCCGTCTTGTAGCCGTCCTGATAGGTCAGGTTGCCATCCACACCGAGACCGATGGTGAAGGTGGTCATGTGCTGATGCGTGGCTACATCGTCCTCCTCCAGTTTGGTACCAGCCGGCGGAACATTGTTCGGCATGTCGGTACGCAGGTCGGTGTGATAGTAGTAGTAGGCTACGTCGGCAAGGGTGCTGCTTTTCTTCAGCGCGTCGAAGGAAGGCCGTGTCGCAGTAGCGACTCCATCCTGATCGCCGACTGCTGTTTTCCCGTCTTCCTTGGTTGGTCCATAGGTAGACGTTTCGTCGTTGGTATTCCAGTAGCCGTCGGTCGAGAGAATCGTGAAGTTACGTTGGCAGGAATACTGGATGGGGTCCGCTCCCAGCTTGCCAGCATAAATTCGACCTGCTTTGGCCAGGGCACCCCGGAGCGGTGTACTGACGGTAGGGTCTCCCTTGTACAAACGGGTAAACCAGGTGTTTTTCTGGGTGGTGTCAAAATTATTGATGGCCAGGAAAGTATTGCTATCGGTGGCCCCCTTGTCGCTGATGGTGGAAAAGCCGACCCGTGCGTGGAAATAATTCTTGTCGAGGGGGTCGCTGGCATTGGGGGTGCCGCGGATATCGGCAAATGCCTGTCCAACGGCAGTCTTGGTCATCTGCATCCGGGTCCGGTACCAGGCATGCCAGTTGGCAAAATTGGTCATCTCCTGGGCGTAGGTGCGTGTCGTTCCGTTGGGGCCGGGATAGCTGGTGGTGCTGGGAACGATACTTACCCGTTTCCAGTTGCTGTAACGGACATATCGGTAGGTCGAGGATTTCTGAGCTTGGCAGGTGCCGGCCTTGCCGAATCTCGGGCCGCTGCTTTCCTGGGCAGAACACCATTCGACGGTGGCCGTGTAGTAGAACGGGCCGCCGTAGCGGGTCTTGATGTTGCTATAGGTGCCGTTGGGATAGCTATAGGCATTGGCGCCATCGATCTGGGATACGCAGTTGCTGCCGTTGACGTCATCCCATCCATTTTTACAGGCGACCCGTTCCGGATAGTTGGTAACCAGATTGATCGAACTGCCGCTCTGGATACCGTAACCGTCATAAGGAACATTGGTCCAGGTGGTGTAATTGGTCTTGTCGCTATTGTCGGCGTTCTTAGGCGGAGTGTAGTTCACCATCGGGTTGTAATAGACCCGATTGAACGCGCTTAGATAATAAGGAGCATCGCCGTTAGTACAACTGGTCAGACTGGTTCCCGTACTGCGGCAATAGCTGCCATTGACGTAATCGGGCATGTAATCCCAGTCCATACTGCCCGAGTTATCCAGGATGAAATAGATATTCGGCAGAATGTTCTCGGTAGTGGCATTGGCCAGGGGAATATCGGCCAATGGCGTTTCTGCAGCACCGATGCCGGTGGGAGTGGCGATCAGGGTGTAGCCCAGGGCGAGTGCAAGCAGACGGACCGAGGGGGATAAAACGGGAGATTTTTTCATGTTCGACTCCTTGGAGTGCGTCGACCGAATGCCACTCAAATGACGATGAAGGCCTGTAGGTAGCTGATATTGTTCCGCGCCCCGGAAACCCGGATGGTGACGCGGTATACGCCCATTGAGGCAATTTCCGGGTCCCAGGAGGGGGGTTGGTAGTTCGAAAGGCCTCCGACCACCCCCTTGCTACTATCTGTGCGAATGTACTGCCGCGTGGAACAGGTGGATGAGTCCAACGGACCAGTGGTGTCGCACAGGCGGTGGATGACATAACAGACAGTGTTGCCAACGCTGTCCTTGGCTTGGCAAGTGGGAGTGGTGGGGCCTCCCTGACCGTCCCAATTGACGTTGTCACTGGTGTCGCCGGGAGTCACGTTGCCGGTCAGGTCCAGCATGTCCTGGCTGGTGGCGTAATAGCCATTGCCAGGCCGGTCCCCGGTGAGGGAGCTGGAGTTGTTCAATAGCCACGTGCGGGCCGTTTCAATCCCCTGGTCACCGCTCAGGGTGGCGCTCTGCTGAAATGCCAGATTGCGGGCAATCAACGTGCCTGTATCCACCGAACGGATCAGGGCAACGCCGGCGATCGACATGGCAACCAGCACAATGAGGGCGACGAATAGGGCCAGACCTTCCTGGCTTCTTGGTGAAGGCGGAATATGGTTGGGCATGGTCATGTCCTCACACGTTGCCCCAAATGACGTTACGTAGCGGCACCACCGTTTCGAACACCTTGTAACGGTAGCACTGCCAATCAGCCGGGAATGTGGTGATGTCAAATTTGGCCCAGGAAGACCAGGCAGCCACAGCTTCTTCTGTCGTTGTTTTGCAGGTTCCGTCGGAACCTGGCTTCTCATACTCTGCGCTGCGCGCCACGACGGCGACGCGCAACGCCTTGATCCGCTTTGAGTTGGCATTGCTCAGGGGGGCCGCCCAGGCTCCTCCTGCATCTACCCAGTCGGTGATTTTCTGAGGGCACGGAGTGCCGGCACAGACGTCCGTGATGCCGTACTGGGCTTGCAGGCTGAGGATGTCGGGAGCGATCTGGAAGGTCTGGAGAACCCCGTTTGCGTCCGGTTCCTGCAATTCGAGTTGCCCATTGGTAATACGATAGGTCTTCTGGCTGAGTTGCGGGAAACATTGCAAGTCCGCGCCCTTGTCGTATGCCGGCCAAGCATTGGCAAGCTTATAGGCCCCCGGTGGATTGTAGGAAGGAGCGCCCAGGCCGCTTTCCGTCCAGATGGTCAGCGTAGGTTTTTCTACCTTGGTGATTTGCACCAAGGTGCAGGTGCCGCTCTGCTGAATGAGGGCTAGCGGTTTTGGTACCGCAACTGTCGGTGTGCAGCCGTACAGACTGCGGACGCGCATGGATTCCGAGCCTGCCGCTGGCTTGGCGGTCAGCGCAGTCAGTGCAAACTTGTAGTTCGCATTGGCAGGGTTGTCGAAGTAACGGATGCTTATCTGATCCGGCCCGGTTCCACCTTCAGAAATGACGGCCGGCGTGAGCAAATTTGGGACTGCCCCGGGCGCGGATACCCCGTCATCGATATAACTGAAGACGCGGTCGCAGTCTGAGAACGTGTGTGCGTCGAGGCCCCAACCAGCTGCTTTGACGTCACTTTCCACCATGCTCAAGGACAGGGCGCCGTTGGTTTGGGCGTCGGCTGCACCTGTGGTTCCCCGCTTCTGGCGCTCGGCGGAGGCAAATACCTGGAACACCACGATGGAGGCAATCATGCTGATGACCATGCCCACCATGATCTCAACTAGGCCGAAACCCCTGCTTTTGTTATGCCGACTCATGTGACTCTCCTACGCCGCTCAAATCGGTGGATTGCCAACGATTTGGGCAACGGTGGAATACGTGTTTGACGATGCATCGCCCGGCATCTTCCATTCCACGGTTACCGTAACGGTCGTGCCGTTGATTTCTGTGGTGCGCTTTCCGTTAGGCAGGGCATCGATCTCCTTTTTGCTTTCGGCATACGCACCCAAATTGTCCCGGTCTCCCCACAATTCACCAATGCGTTGATTGGCAACGAATGCTGCGTCGACCCGGCTCTTTGCCTGGGTGACAGCTTTCGTTGAGGCTGCTTGCAGGCCGACGATCGCCAGGATGCCAAAAGAGAAAATCAGTACCGCAATCAGTCCTTCCAGTAGAACCGAGCCGCGTTGTTGGTGGGGAGTGAGGGTCAGCATGATCTGGGATCTCCCGTAGCACTGATGTGGGGGTCGCAGAGGCGGATTTGTCCTCCGGTGCTGATGGTGATGCGCATGTCGTTGGATTTGTCTGCTGCCAGTACCGATTCCGGTACGTCGACATTTATTCTGGTGATGATCGAAGATCCATCAAGGTTCAACATCGCAACCGGCAGGCGGCCAAGGCTGTTGAAGGTGATTGTCGTGGCGTCTCCTGGCGTTGGCGTCAGGATGGCATTGCGCGATCCTTCTCCCGCTGTGGTCTGCTGGATGATGGTGCCGCTGGCGGCTTCTCTTACTGTCCAGCCTGTTCCGCCCTGTGCCCCGGGATTGCCCAAGACGAATTCAACCGCTGTATTGCGCTTGACTGCTTCATTCCTGGCCAATTGAATGCCGGTCATCACCGTTTCGCTTGCTGTTCTGATCTGGGCGTTCTGAATCCATTCGGAAAAGCTTGGCATGCCGAACGTCAGCAAGATCGCCAAGATGACCAGTGCAACAGCCAACTCAATCAGTGTCGCACCTGCCTCAAAAGGCAGATGGCGGGGGGCTCTGCCTAACACGATCCGTCCTTCTTGGTGACCCAGCAGTTGTTGTTCGCTGACCACCCGGAGCCTGCGCTAGGAGTGGAGCGGTTGTTGTCCTGATCAATCCGCAAAGTAAAGCCGGACATGGTGCTCTTCCCAGTCGCTTCAAGGCGATAGGTGTTAGCTGCCACATTGGCACAGGAGAAGGTGAAACTCTTGCTGCTGGTGGCATCGTCGGCACAACCGGGAGCGTTAACGTAGGTCCGGTTGTTGTCATAGAACTGCTCGACTTGGACCCGCTTGGCAGCGAGAAGGGAGGTCGCCTCGGTCAAGCGGCTGCGGACGATGTAGTCCTGATAACCCGGGATGGCAATGGCTGCCAGAATGGCAATGATGGCCACCACGACCATGAGTTCGATAAGAGAAAATCCTGCTTGCCGGGAACTTCCAGTATTGGTGGGCGGCAGGTAGGAAAGCGGGGCATTGGGCATGGGAAGCTCCTACGGGTCGTTTAGCATTAATTTGGAATATGGCGGGGATTAATACAATTCCTGCCGACTATCGGCAAGTTTACCTTGATGAGTGGTTTCCCCTGCCAGTCCCGGCCCCGGTCACCCGTTAGCCCGATGGCTGGTTGGCCAGGCCGTATTTCCGGATTTTGTCGTGTAGCGTGGTCTTGGCGATTCTCAGGTCTTCCGCGGTCCGCGCCAAACTGCCCTGGTTTCTTTCAAGGGCTTCGGTGATGAGGGCCCGTTCGAAGCTGTCCACGGTTTCGGCCAGGGAGCGCTTTTGAGCGGGCGACTCCGCGGTGAACGGAGCCACCCCCGCCTCAATCCCCAGCACGCAACGATCCGCCACGTTCCTCAGTTCCCGCACATTCCCCGGCCAGTCATAGGCCAGCAGGGGCCCCATGCGCGCCGGATCGGCGGCGGGCACCGGGCGCTCGTGGCGGGCGGCGGCTTGCAGCAGGAAGTGTTCGAACAGCAGGGGAATGTCCTCCCGCCGCTCCCGCAAGGGCGGCAGGGGCAGGGTGGCGACGTTGAGCCGATAGTAGAGGTCGGCGCGGAAGCGGCCCTGGTCCGAGAGTTCCTTGAGATCCGCCTTGGTGGCGGCGATCACCCGGCAATCCACGGGAATGGGCGTGTTGGAGCCCAGGCGTTCCAGGCTGCGCTCCTGCAACACCCGCAGCAGCTTGATCTGCATGGCCATGGGCATGGACTCGATTTCGTCCAGGAACAGGGTGCCGCCGCTGGCGTGCTCGATCTTGCCGATGCGCTTCTTGGCGGCGCCGGTGTAGGCGCCGGCCTCGTGGCCGAAGATTTCGCTCTCGAACAGGGTCTCGGGCAGGCCGCCGCAGTTGATGGCGACGAAGTTGCCGTTCCGCCGCGGGCCGGCTTCGTGCAGGCAGCGGGCCGCCAGTTCCTTGCCGGTGCCGGTCTCGCCAAAAATGAGGATGTCGGCGGCGCTGTTGCCCAGGTCCGCCACCAGCTGGCGCACCTTGACCATGGCCGGGGAGCGGCCGATGAGGCGGGCTTCCAGGGTATCCCGGCTTTCCAGGCGGGCCCTGAGTTGCCGTACTTCCAGGGTCAGGCGGCGTTTGTCCAGGGCGCGGCGTACCACTTCCACCAGGTAGTCGGGGGAAAAGGGCTTTTCGATGAAGTCGTGGGCGCCGCCCTTCATGGCTTGCACCGCCAGGGAAACGTCGCCGTGGCCGGTGATGAGCACCACCGGCAGCTCCGGGTCGATGGCCTGCAGCTCCTTGAGCAGGGCCATGCCGTCCATACCCGGCAGGCGGATGTCGCTGACGACGATGCCGGGAAAGTCCCGGGTCAGACGGCGGCGGGCCTTCTCGGCGCTATCGACGCTGCTCACCGGAATATCTTCCAGTTGCAGGGCCTGTTCGCAGCCCAGACGCACGTCCGGATCGTCTTCCACCAGCAGCACTTGCAGGGACTCTTGTTGGCTCATGAGAGGGCTCCAGGGGCGGCGGGAGCGGCCGGCAGGTCCAGGGTGAACACAGCGCCGCCATCGGGGTGGTTGTCCCCCGTCAGGTTGCCGCCGAAATCGGCGACGATACCGGCGGAAATGGCCAGGCCCAGGCCCAGGCCGCTGCCGGCTTCCTTAGTGGTGAAGAAGGGCTCGAACAGGTGGCTGCGGGCTTCCTCGTCCAGGCCCGGGCCCTGGTCCCGCACCTTCACCTCGATGCGCTCACCCTGGCGCCGGGCGCTGATGTCCAGGGCCTGCTGGGGACGGCCGGCCATGGCGTCGAGGGAATTGGCGGCCAGATTGACCAGCACCTGTTCCAGCCGGTTGGGGTCGCACCAAGCCAGCAGCTCTTCCTCGGGCAGGTCGATGCAGGCCACCACGCCGGCCCGTTGCAGGCGCTGTTCCAGCAGGAACAGGGCGTTCTCTACCGCCCGCCGGATGGGCACGGCCTGGGGCTTGCCGGTGGATTTGCGGGCGAAGGACTTCAACTGGCCGGTGAGGCGGCCCATGCGGTCCACCAGTTCGCCGATACGCTCCAGGTTGCTGCCGGCGGTTTCCTGGTCGCCCCGGGCGAGGAATTTGCGGGCGTTGCCGGAAAGGGTGCGCAGGGCCGCCAGGGGCTGGTTCAGTTCGTGGGCGACGCCGGCGGAGAGCTGGCCGAGTACCGCCAGCTTGCCGGCCTGCACCAGCTCGTCCTGGGCGGCGCGCAGGGTACGCTCGGCCCGGGTGCGCTCAGCCACTTCTTCCTGCAGGCGGGTGTTGGCGGCGGAGAGGTCGGCCGTGCGCTCCTCCACCTTGCGTTCCAGCTCGTCGTGGGCCTTCTGCAGGGCTTCCCGGGCGGCCAACCGGTCCCGTACATGGCGGCGGCGTTCGTTGAACATGAGGGCCAGGATGCACAGGAAGGCGGCGCCGATGCCGGCCAGGGCGGCCCGGTTGGCGGCGATTTCACGCACCTGCTCCTGGTGGGAGAAAACGGTGATGGTCCAGGGGGTGCCCGGCAGGGGCTGGGTCTGGGCCAGGAACTTGCCGGCCACCGGGAACATGGAAACCATCTCCGGCCCGGCCTTGGGCAGGCGCACCAGACGGGCGCCGTGGTCCAGTTCCGCCAGCTCCACCACCCCCAGGGGGTTGAGGGCGCGGCGGTTGTACTGCTGGGTCTGGTCGAAGGCACGGCGGGTGGCATCGTCCAGGGGCTTCAGGGTGGTGAATTTCCAGTCCGGCACCGAGGCCAGGATGACCACGCCGTTCTCGTCCGCCACCAGGGCCGGAGCCTCCACGGTGGACCAGGTCTTTTCCAGCTGTTGCAGGCCCACCTTGAGCACCGCCACGCCCACCGTGCCCTGGGCGTTGGTCAGGGCCGAGGTCAGGTAGTAACCCGGCTCGCCTCGGGTGGTGCCGATGCCGAAGAAGCGGCCGCTGCCCGTATCCATGGCCTGGCGGAAATAGGGGCGGAAGGAGAGGTCTTCCCCCAGGTAGCTATCCGGGCGGCGCCAGTTGCTGGTGGCCATGACCCGGCCATTGACATTGAGGACGTAGATGGAAAGGGTGCCGGCCCGCTCGTTGAGCTGCTCGAGGTATAGATTGAGCTGTTCGATCTGGGCCGGCGTGGGCTTGGGGGTGGTGAGCAGGTGCAGCACGTCCTTTTCCAGCCCCAGGGTGGTGGGGAAGTAGGCGTACTTGTCGATTTCCCGCTCCAGGCTGGTGGCGTAGAGGTCCAGCCGGTGCCGGCCCGTGGCCTGCAGTTCGGCCAGGCCCATGGCCAGGCTGAAGCGGAAGGCCAGCAGGCTGGTGCCGCCCACCAGGGCGGCGAAGCCCAGGAGCAGGATGGCGAGGCGGAAGAGGCGCTGGCTGGGTGGCATGGAGCGTGGCGGTGGTGGTGGGAAGCCCCGTTCGGATTTCCGGATTATGCCGCTCCCGGGCCCTTTGCGGGGGCTCAGGCGGCTGGGGCGAGCATGTCCCAGGCAAGCTTGACGATGAGCACGGCCACCACGACGAGGAAGGCCTGGCGTACGAAGCCGGCGCCCCGCTTGAGGGCCAGCAGGGTGCCGACCTGGGCCCCGGCCAGGTTGCAGGCGGCCATGATCAGGCCCACGGTCCACAGGATGGGGCCGTGGCTGGCGAAGAAGGCGATGGCGGAAAGGTTGGTGGCGGCGTTGATGACCTTGGCGCTGGCCGAGGCCTTGAGGAAGTCCATGCCGAACAGGCGGACGAAACCGAAGATGAGGAAACTGCCGGTGCCGGGGCCGAAGAAGCCGTCGTAGAAGCCGATGGTCAGGCCCAGGAGGGCGCCGCGCCAGCGGTCGGCGGGCACCAGCTCGCGGCTGGCGCTATGGCCGAAGTCCTTGCGGCGGAAGGTGTAGATGGCCACCGCCAGCATCAGCACCAGCACCAGGGGGCGCATGGCCTCCCGGGGCAGCCAGGCCACCACGGCGGCGCCGAGCCAGGCGCCCACCAGGGCGGCCAGGGTGGCCGGCAGGACCACGGCCCAGGGAATGGGGACGGCCCGGGCGTAGCGCCAGAGGGAGGCGCCGGTGCCGGCGATGGACGACACCTTGTTGGTGCCGAAGAGGGTGGGGATGGCCGTCTGGGAAAACTGGGAAAGCAGTACGGGAATCTGGATCAGTCCGCCGCCGCCCACCACGGCATCGACCATGCCGGCGAAAAAGGCTGCGGGAGCGAGGAGGAACCAGTTGATATCCATGGCGATAAAGGAAAAAAGTGCCCGGCATTGTATGCCGGGCCTAAAGCGGAGGGATAAAACAACGTTTGGCGGGCGGCCCCCGGTCAAATCCGGGCGCCTCCCGCGACATGCTTCAGTTCCCTTGCGGGAACAGGCGGCTCCAGGCCAGGAGCAGCAGGCCGGCGCTGCCCAGCCAGGCCGCGGTGGCGCTGGCGAGGGTCAGGCCCAGGCTGCAGCGCAGGCTGAGCCAGGCCACCACCAGCAGATAGACCCCGTAGGGCAGCAGGGACCACAGGCCGAAAATGGCCGTGGTGCGCAGGGCCGCCCCGCCCCGCTCACTGCCGACGATGGCGTGGGCAATGAGGGCAAAGGTGGGGAACAGGGGCACCAGGCCGGCGATGAAAAAGCTCTTGCTGCGGGACAGCAGGGCAATCAGCAGGACGGCCAGGGCCCCCAGCAGGCTCTTCAGGAACAGGGCGAACATGGGGGCTCCGGCCGGACGGATCAGGCGGCGGCCTTGGCGGTGACCAGGGAATCGTCTTCCGGCACCGGCAGGGATTCCTCGGCCTCGGCCAGCTCCTCGCTCACCGGGTCGATGGCCCCTTCCCACTTGGCCACCACGGCGGTGGCGATGGAGTTGCCCAGCACGTTGGTGACGGTGCGGCCCATGTCGAGGAAGTGGTCGATGCCCAGCACCAGCAGCAGGCCGGCTTCCGGCAGGTTGAACATGGGCAGCACGGCGGCCACCACCACCAGGGAAGCCCGCGGCACACCGGCGATACCCTTGGAGGAGACCATCAGCACCAGCAGCATGGTGATCTGGGCGGTCAGGCTCATGGGGATGTCGTAGGCCTGGGCGATGAACAGGGCCAGGAAGGTGGTGTACATCATGGAGCCGTCCAGGTTGAAGGAATAACCCAGGGGCAGGACGAAACCGGTGACGCGGGTCTTGATGCCGAACTTTTCCAGCTGTTCCATCAGCTTGGGATAGACGGACTCGCTGGAGGCGGTGGAGAAGCCCACCAGCAGCGGGCCGCGCACCAGCTTGATGAGACGGAACACGTCCTTGCCCAGGACGATGAAGCCGGCCAGGATCAGGAGGGCCCACAGGGCGGCCAGGGCGACGTAGAAGCTGAGCATGAACTTGCCGAACACCAGCAGCATGCCCAGGCCGTTGGTGGTGATGGCACCGGCCACGGCGCCGAAGACGCCGAAGGGAGCGAAGCGCATGACGTAGTCGGTGACCTTCAGCATCACGTGCACCACTTCGTCCATGGTGTTCACCAGGGAGCGGGCGGCCTGGTTGTGCAGGTGGCCCAGGGCCAGGCCGAAGAACACGGCGAAGACCAGGATCTGCAGCACTTCATTGCCGGCCATGGCTTCCATGATGCTCTTGGGGAAGACGTGGGTGATGAAGTCCTTCAGGTTGAGGGCCGAGGTTTTCAGGTTGAGGCCGGCGGCGGACTCGGGCAGGGGCACGCTCAAGGCGTGGCCCGGCTGCAGCACATTGGCGAAGAGCAGGCCGATGAAGAGGGAACAGAAGGAGGCGCAGATGAACCAGCCCAGGGCGCGGCCGCCGACGCGGCCGACAGCCTTGGCGTCGCCCATGTTGGCCAGGCCCGCCACCAGGGTGGCGAAGATGAGGGGGGCGATGATCATCTTGATCAGGCGCAGGAAAATGTCGGTGAGGATGCTGAAATAGCCGGCGATTTCCTTGGCGCTGGCGGCGTCGGGGGCCATGGTGTTGCAGGCATAGCCGACGCCGACCCCGGCCAGCATGGCCAGGACGATCCAGGTGGTGAGCTTGTTCATTTTCATCGAAGGGCTCCGTTGCCGCGGGGGCGGCGGTCAAGATCAGTAAAAGTCAGAAAAAAAAGGGGCCGGCAGCGGGCTGCCGGCGCAAACGGTTTCAGCCCTGGCGGTGGGGCAGGGCGCGGGGTTGGGTCAGCACTTCGGGGCGCAGCACGTCGTCCAGCTCGGCCCGGCTCATGAGGCCCCGGGCCAGCACGATCTCGGCCACGCCCTTGCCCGATTCCAGGGCTTCGGCAGCCACCGAGGTGGCGGCGGCGTAGCCGATGTACGGGTTCAGCGCGGTGACGATGCCGATGGAGTTCTCCACCCGGGCCCGCAGGGCATCCCGGTTGGCGGTGATGCCGTCCACGCAGCGGTCGGCCAGGGTCAGGCAGCCCTGACGCAGGTGATTGACGCTCTTGAACAGGCTGTGGGCGATGATGGGTTCGAAGGCGTTGAGCTGGAGCTGGCCCGCCTCGGCGGCGAAGGTGACGGTCTGGTCGTTGCCGATGACCTCGAAGGCGATCTGGTTCACCACTTCCGGGATCACCGGATTGACCTTGCCCGGCATGATGGAGGAGCCGGCCTGGCGCGGCGGCAGGTTGATCTCGCCGAAGCCGGCGCGGGGGCCGGAGGAGAGCAGGCGCAGGTCGTTGCAGGTCTTGGACAGCTTCACCGCCACCCGCTTCAGGACGCCGGAGAGCTGCACGAAGGAACCGCAGTCCTGGGTCGCCTCCACCAGGTTGGGGGCGGTGATGACCGGCACGCCGCTGGTTTCGGCCAGCAGGCGGCAGACCAGGGGAGCGTAGTCCGGGTGGGCATTGATGCCGGTGCCGATGGCGGTGGCCCCCAGGTTGATTTCCCGGATCAGGAGGGCGGCTTCCTTCAGCCGCTCCTCGTCTTCGCCCAGCATCACGGCGTAGGTGGAGAATTCCTGGCCCAGGGTCATGGGCACCGCGTCCTGCAGCTGGGTACGGCCCATCTTCAGCACGTCCTTGAACTCCTCGGCCTTGCGCTCGAAGGTGCGGCGCAGATAGGCCAGGGCGTCCACCAGGCGGAAGATGCCGACGTAGGTGGCCAGCTTCAGCGCCGACGGGTACACGTCGTTGGTGGACTGGCTCATGTTCACGTGCTGGTTGGGATGCAGGTGCTGGTACTCGCCCTTGGCATGGCCCATGATTTCCAGGGCCCGGTTGGCGATGACCTCGTTGGCGTTCATGTTGGTGGAGGTGCCGGCGCCGCCCTGGATGACGTCCACCACGAACTGTTCGTGCAGCTTGCCGGCGATCACCTCCTGGCAGGCGGCGACGATGGCCTGGGCCAGGGGGGCTTCCAGCAGGCCCAGTTGCTCGTTGGCCTTGGCGGCGGCGAGCTTGATCTGGGCCAGGGCCCGGATCAGGTCCGGGTAGATGGAGATGGGGGTGCCGGTGATGGGGAAGTTCTCCACCGCCCGCAGGGTATGGACGCCGTAATAGGCCTCGGCCGGGACCTTGCGGTCGCCCAGCAGGTCGTGTTCGACGCGGTGTGGCTGGTTCATGGTGTCTCCTCTGTTCTGATGTGCCCGCTCGGCGGCGGTCCCTGTTCTCCAGCACGGGCCGTGCCATCGGGAGGGAGGTGGATCTGGTTTTTAGTGGCTTGTTTTTTATGGGGTTTTGACCGTCGTTTTGGGGGTGTCGTTCGGCTTTCCGGACAAAGGCTGAGCATGGCGTTCGGAAATCCGAATGGATAGGCCGGCGGCGGCTCCGTGGGGCTGCGGCGCTTTTCGTGGCGCCGGGCAAACCTGCTAAGATTCGCCCCTGCTTCTTCCCCCCATCCCTACCTGCTCCCTGTGTCCGCCAAGCCCCTGACCGCTGCCGCTCCCGCCGGCGATGCCATGACCCCCGAGGAACGCCGCGCCGGCGCCAGCCTGGCCTCCATCTTTGCCCTGCGCATGCTGGGCCTGTTCCTCATCCTGCCGGTCTTCGCCGTCTACGCCCACACCCTGCCCAGTGGCGACAATGGCCTGCTGGTGGGCCTGGCCATCGGCATCTACGGGGCCACCCAGGCTCTGTTCCAGATTCCCTACGGCATCGCCTCGGACCGTTTCGGGCGCAAGCCGGTGATCGTCTTCGGCCTGCTGTTGTTCGCCCTGGGCAGCTTCATCGCGGCCGCCGCCGACGACCTGCCCATGATCATCGCCGGCCGGGTGCTGCAGGGGGCCGGTGCCATTTCCGCCGCCGTCACCGCCCTGGCCGCCGACCTCACCCGGGAACAGCACCGCACCAAGGTGATGGCCATGATCGGCTCCTCCATCGGCCTGGTCTTCGCCCTCTCCCTGGTGGCGGCCCCCCTGCTCTACGCCGCCATCGGCATGGCCGGCATCTTCGCTCTCACCGGGGGGCTGGCCCTGTTGGCCATCGTCGCCCTGTACAAGGTGGTGCCGCCGGCGCCCAAGGTGCTGGTGGATGGCGGCCGCACCCGCTTTGCCGACGTGCTGTTCCATCCCCAGCTGCTGCGTCTCAACTTCGGAGTTTTCGTTCTGCACCTGACCCAGACCGCCATGTGGGTGCTGATCCCCGCCACCCTGGTCAAGACCGGCGACCTGCCCCTGGCCGAGCACTGGAAGGTGTATCTGCCGGCCGTGCTGGTGTCCTTCGCCTTCATGGTGCCGGCAGTGATCGCGGCGGAGAAGTACGGCCGCATGAAAATGGTCTTTAACGGCGCCGTGGTCCTGTTGCTCCTGGTGCAGGCCGGTTTCGGCCTCTTCGGCCAGGGCCTGTGGCCCCTGGCCCTGCTGTTGACCGCCTTTTTCGTCGCCTTCAATATCCTGGAAGCGACCCAGCCTTCCCTGATTTCCCGTATCGCACCGGCGGAAGCCAAGGGAGCGGCACTTGGCATTTATAATACGACCCAGTCTCTCGGGTTGTTCCTTGGCGGCGCCGTCGGCGGTATGCTGGCGCAACGTCTGGGGGGCGATGCGGTGTGGTGGTGTACCGGAATCCTGAGTCTCGTCTGGCTGGCCCTGGGGCTGACCATGAAACCGCCGGTCCGCGCCCAGCAGCGCCCGGCCTGAATTCAACATTTTTTACTATTGGGGAAACATCGATGGCTGCAGTCAATAAAGTGATTCTTTTGGGCAATCTGGGGGCCGATCCGGAAACCCGTTACATGCCCAACGGTGACGCTGTGGCCACTGTCCGCCTGGCTACCACCGAAACCTGGAAAGACCGCAATTCCGGCGAGAAGCGTGAAGCCACCGAATGGCACCGGGTGGTGTTCTTCCGCAAGCTGGCCGAGATCGTCGGCCAGTACCTGAAGAAGGGTTCTTCCGTCTATATCGAAGGCCGCATCCGTACCCGCAAGTGGCAGGACAAGGACGGCCAGGAACGCTACACCACCGAAATCGAAGCCACCGAAATGCAGATGCTCGGCGGCCGTGGCGGCCAGGGCGGCCAAGGTGGCGGCAGCGGTGCCTCCTACGGCGGCGGCGACGACTTCGGTGGCGGCGATTTCAGCCCCCGTTCCTCCGCTCCCGCTGCCTCTGCGCCGAAGAAGAAGGCCCCGTCTTTCGACGACATGGACGACGACATTCCGTTTTAAGAGCCGTCCAGTCTCTTGCACTGAAGAAAAGCCCGGAATCCGTAACGGATTCCGGGCTTTTTCATTGCAACCGGCACGCCGGTGTGGGAACGGTGCCCGTCCAGGTCAGGGCACGCCGAGGGATTCCCAGTTGCTCCAGTTGTCCTTCTGGCCGCCACCCTGCCAGATGTGCCACAGGGCCCGGTCCGAACCCAGGGCGAAGGCTTCCAGGGGACCGCTGGTGCCGGCGTTCTCGGCCACCAGCAGTTGGCCGATGGCAATGCCGCCCGGCGGTTGTCCCAGGGACGACCAGCCATTCCACCCGCCCGGGCCGTTGGGAGATTGCCAGTTGTGCCAGAGGGCGCCATCGGTGGCGATGGAAAAGGCTTCCAGGGTGCCCTTGCCGGCATTTTCCACCACTTCCACCGAGGTGATCAGGGCTTTGGGACTGGGGGAGCCGAGGGATTCCCAGTTGCTCCAGTTGTCCTTCTGGCCGCCGCCCTGCCAGATATGCCAGAGGGCCCCGTCGGAGCCTGCGGCGAAGGCTTCCAAGGGGCCGCTGTCCCTGGCGTTGCCGATCACTTCCAGCTGGCTGATGAAGACGCCGGCTGGGCGGCCCAGGCTGGACCAGCCGCTCCAGCCGCCGGGGCCGGTGGGCGACTGCCACGAATGCCAGAGTTCGGCATTGGGGCCGATGGTGAATGCTTCCAGCGGGCCGTTGTTGGGATTGTTCCTGATGATGTAGTTGGTCTTGCTCATGCTTGCCTCCTTGGTGATCTTGCACAGGCCGGAGGCTGGGGGTGCCATGATGAAGGCAATCCAGGGAAGTCCGGCGACCCGCCGTCTGAGCGGTTGAGAAGCGGGCAGACGGCAGTTGGAAAACAATAGTCTGTCGCCGG
Source organism: Azospira oryzae (assembly GCF_004217225.1). Taxonomy (GTDB): domain Bacteria; phylum Pseudomonadota; class Gammaproteobacteria; order Burkholderiales; family Rhodocyclaceae; genus Azospira; species Azospira oryzae. Next base: position 1,633,176 of record NZ_SHKM01000001.1, on the reverse strand, counting down.
ATTATTGCAATATGACTTTGGTATGTTTTGGCGTTGGCTTGCTCTCATCCCCGCTGATTACGAGGCGATTCGCTTGCATTCAAGTTGCACCAACGGCCAGGATTGATCATTCGGCTGCCTTCGCCTGAGGAAGGTTGTTTTGAAGTGGCAGGTGGAGGGTGAAGCGGCTGCCCAGGCCCGGGCTGCTTTCCACCTCGATGTTGCCGCCGTGGAGGCGGGCGACGGTGTCGGCGACGGAGAGTCCCATGCCTTCGCCGGAACCCACCGGCCGGGTGGTGAAGAAGGGATTGAAGATGCTTTCCAGATGCTGCGGCGCGATGCCGCAGCCGTTGTCCTCCACCGTCAGGCAGATCTGGCGGCCGTCGGGGCAGCTGCCGTGCAGGCGCACCATGCCCTCGGCCGGGATGGCCAGCAGGGCATTGTCGATGAGGTTTTCCAGGGCCTGCTGCAGCCGTTCCGGCAGGCAGTGCAGCGGCGGCAGGGCGTCGTAGCGCTGTTCCAGGCGGAAGTTGTGGCGTTTCTGGCAGGCCCGTTCCGCCGCAGTGCGGCAGATGGCTTCCAGGTCGGCCTGGCGCCATTCGCCGCTGGCGCAGGTGCTGGAGAACTCCAGGAGATGGCGTACCACCGTGCTCACCCGGGAAATGCCCTGGCGGGTTTCGGCCAGCACCTGGGGGGCGTCCTGGCGCAGGAAGTCCAGGTCGATGCGCTCCCGGCCGGGCGGTTGCTGGCCGGCGGCGCTCTCGTAGGCGTCCACCAGGGTCAGCAGGTCCTCCAGGTGCCGGGCCATGGCGCCCAGGTTGCTCTGGATGTAGCCGAGGGGCGTGTTGATCTCGTGGGCCACGCCGGCGGCCAGCTGGCCGATGGCGGCCAGCTTTTCGGCATGGAGGAGCTGGTCGTGGGTCTGGGTCAGGCGGCGATTGGTCTGTTCCAGGGAGGTCAGGGTGTCCTGCAGGGCCCGTTCGGCCCGTTCCCGCTCGCTGATGTCGTTGAACATGAGGACGGCGCCGACCGTCTGGTCCTCCTCCAGGATCAGGGCCTGGTTGCACTCGACGACAATGCTGGAACCGTCCCGCTGCAGGAACACCTGGCGGCGGTGTTGGAACTCCGCCTCCCCCGCCAGGGGATTGGGTTTGTCGCCATAGAGCACGGCAGCCACCGGCCGGGTCAGCATGTCCTCCACCGGCCAGCCCAGCAGGCGCGAGGCAGCCGGGTTGGCGAAGGTGATGCAGCCGTTGGTATCCAGGCTGAAGATGCCTTCACTGGCCGAGTGCAGGATCAGTTCGTAGGTGCGGCTCCAGCGGGCGAAGGCGGCCAGCACCTGTTGCTGCTGCGAATCCTCGGCGGGGTTGTGGTCCGGTTCCATGGAGTTCCTCCCTGCTCAGGCCGCGGCGCATTCGCTGTCCTGGACCAGCGCGTGAAAATCGTCCTCGGCCAGCACGTGGTTGAGATCCAGGACCAGGATGAAACCCTTGTCCATTTTGGCCATGCCCCGGATGAAGTCGGTGCGCAGGTGGGTGCCGAAGGCCGGCGGCGGTTCGATCTGGGTGTCCGGGATGTCCAGGACCTCGTTCACCGCATCCACCATGATGCCCACCACCTGGGTTTCCTCGGCGGTGGGGGTCTCGACGATGACGATGCAGGTGCGCCGTCCGACCACGGTCGGTGCGTGGCCGAAGCGGCGGCGCAGGTCGATCACCGGGACCACGGCGCCGCGGAGGTTGATCACGCCGCGGACCGAGTCGGGCATCATCGGCACCACCGTCAGGTGGCCGTACTCGATGATTTCCCGGACGTTGAGGATGCCCACGGCGAACAGCTCATTGCCCAGCTGGAAGGTGAGGCACTGGGTGCGGGCCTCCGTCTCCCTCTCGGGAGCGGCGGTGACTGGTGCGTTCATGGCCATTCTCCTTAGAACTGGACGAAGTCGCCGCCAGCTTCCACTTCGGCAGAAGCGCTTTCCCAGCTTTCCTGCCGGGATGCCTGGCGCGGTGCCTGGCCGGACTTCTTGGTGCCACGTACCTGCACGTTGCGCTGGGTGGTGCCGTGACCGGTGTTGAAGAAGCCCATCAGCTGCTGCAACTGCTCGGCCTGGCCGGTCATTTCCTCGGCCGTCGCCGCCAGTTCCTCGGAGGAAGCCGCATTCTGCTGGGTGGTCTGGGTCAGCTGGGACATGGCGCTGTTGATCTGGCCGACGCCCAGGGCCTGTTCCTTGGAGGCCGCGGTGATTTCCTGCACCAGGTCGGAGGTCTTCTTGATGGAGGGGACGATCTCGTCCAGCAGCTTGCCGGCGTGTTCCGCCAGGGAGACGCTGTTGCCCGCCACCTGGCCGATTTCCTGGGCCGCCACCTGGCTGCGTTCGGCCAGCTTGCGCACTTCGGCGGCGACCACGGCGAAGCCCTTGCCGTGGTCCCCGGCCCGGGCCGCCTCGATGGCGGCGTTGAGGGCCAGCAGGTTGGTCTGGTAGGCGATGTCGTCGATGATGCCGATCTTGGCGGCGATGGACTTCATGGCGGCCACGGTGTCGGTGACGGCCTTGCCGCCGTCCACCGCCTGGGTGGAGGCCTTGCTGGCGATGCCGTCGGTGACGCTGGCGTTCTCCGTGTTCTGGTTGATGGAGCTGCTCATCTGCTCCATGGAGGCGCTGGTCTCCTCGACGCTGGAAGACTGCTGCGAAGCGGCAGAAGAGAGGGCCTGGGAGGTGCCGGAGATCTGCTCGCTGGCGTTGCTGAGGGCGTCGGCGGCGGTACGCACTTCGGCGACCACGGTGCTGAGGCGGCCCACCATGCTATTGACGCAGTCCTTCAGGTCCTGCAGCTTGCCGTGGTAGTTGCCATTGATGCTCTGGGTCAGGTCGCCCTGCTCCACCGACTGCAGTACCCGCATGGCTTCGTTGAGCGGGGTGACGATGGCATCCAGGGTGTCGTTGATGCCGACCACGATGCGGCGGAAGTCGCCGGTGTGGCGTTCAGCATTGGCGCGGGTTTCCAGGCGGCCCTGGAGGGCGGCGGTGGCCAGGGTGGAGGTGTCCTCGATGAGGGCCTTGAGGTTGGCGCGGACCTGCTCGATGACGTGGTTGATGAAGACTTTCTTGCCCGGGAGCTGTTCCATGGGGGCCTCGAAGTTGCCCTTGCCGAACTCGGCGACGCAGGCCATGGCTTTCTTCTTCACGGCGATGTGCCCGCCCACCATGTTGTTCACCCCTTCCGCCACGGTGCGGAAGCCGCCCTGGTACTTTTCCACGGGCACGATGACGTCGATGTCGCCCAGGTCGTGTTCCCGGCTCATGTGGTTCATGTCGTCGATGAGGCTGCGCACGGCAGTCTGCATACGCACCACGTTGGCCAGCAGCGCATCCTTGTCCACTCCCTCCAGGGGGATGTCCTGGGACAGGTCGCCCTGGGCCACCCGATCGACGCAGGCGGCCACCATGGCGGGGTCGGCGCCGAGCTGGCGGGAGACGGAGCGCATGATGAGGATGCCCAGACCCACCACCAGCACCAGGGTGATGCCGCTGAGAACGGCGGACTGCCATTCGGCAGCGCTACTCAGGCTTTCCGCCTCCTTGGCGGACTGGGTGCCCAGGTCCAGGTTGTACTGCAGGTGGGCGAGGAAAGCGTCGTTGATGCGGTTGAAGGCGGCCTGGTTGGCCAGCAGGTAGTCCCGGGCCTGGGCCATGCGGTTCTCCCGGGAGAGGGCCATGGTCTGTTCCCGCACCTGGCGGTAGGCTTCCAGGGCGTCCCGGTCGTCGCGCAGCAGCTGCCGGTCCTTCTCGTCCGAGACCAGGCTCTCATAGCGTTTCAGCGAGTCTTCCAGTTTGGCCATGTTGGTGTTGATACGGCCTTCGATCTCGGCCATGCGTCCCTTGTCCTCCAGGGTGATGTGCTGCCACACCTGGGCCCGAATGCTGGCCAGGGGCACGTAGGCTTCCTGCAGCACCCGCACCGAGGGCAGGGAGTTGACGTTGGAATAGTTGGTGATGGTGAATACCCGCTCGATCTGGTAGGCCGAGAGACCGGCGAGGACGATCAGGCCGAGGGCGGCGCTGCTGATCAGCAGGATGAGGCGTTGTTTGAGGGTCATTGCATGCTCCTTCGGGCGAAGAAATCGGTCTGTGGATGTGGCGTCGTGGGGCTGAATCTAGGCAGGCTGTTCGCTGCCGATGGCTTGGCCGGCGTTGCTTTCGCCCAACAAGCGGGCTTCCCGGCCGCTGGCGTCGTGCACCAGGGTGGGTACGTCGAGAATGAGGGCCACCTCGCCGGTGCCGAGGATGGTGGAACCGGAGAAGCCTCGCAGGTGGCGGAAGATCTGGCCGAGGGGCTTGATCACGGTCTGGAACTCGCCCAGCAGGCGGTCCACCACCAGGCCGGCCCGGCGGTTGCCGTACTGCACGATGACCACGTTCTCCCGCTGGCTGCTTTCCCCTTCCAGGTTGAGCAGGTTGCGCAGGCGCAGGCAGGGCAGGGCCTCGCCGCGCAGGTCCAGGTAGTGGCTGCTCTGGCCCCGGCTCTGCAGGCGCTCCCCGTCGGGCAGTTCCATGCATTCCTGCACCAGGTCCAGGGGCAGGACGAAGGCGCTGTCCGCCACCTGGATGAGGAAGCCGTCGATGATGGCCAGGGTCAGGGGCAGGCGGATGCGCATGGTGGTGCCAACGCCCTCCTGGCTCTCGATGTCGATGCTGCCGCGCAGGGCGCTGATGTTGCGGCGGACCACGTCCATGCCGACGCCGCGGCCGGAGAGGTTGGTGACCTGCTCGGCGGTGGAAAAGCCGGGCTCGAAAATGAGGTTGAAGACGTCCCGGTCGGTGAGGGCCTGGCCCGGCGCCACCAGGCCCCGGTCCATGGCCTTGGCCAGGATCTTGTCCCGCTTCAGGCCGCCGCCGTCGTCGGCCACCTCGATGACGATGCTGCCGGACTCGTGGTAGGCGTGGAGGCTGAGGCGGCCCTGGGCCGGCTTGCCCCGGGCCAGGCGCTCTTCGATGGATTCGATGCCGTGGTCCATGGAGTTGCGCACCAGATGCATGAGGGGGTCGCCGATCTTCTCCACCACGGTCTTGTCCAGCTCGGTCTCGGCGCCGGTGATGACCAGTTCGATGTCCTTGCCCAGTTCCCGGGAAACGTCCCGCACCACCCGGGGGAAGCGGTTGAAGGATTCGCCGATCTCCACCATGCGCAGGGACAGGGCCCGGTCCCGGATCTCCTCCACGTGGCGTCCCACCTGGGCCATGGCCTCGATCAGGGCAGTGTCGCCGCTACGCTGGGAGAGCAGGGTGGCGGAGGCGCCGGCGATGACCAGTTCCCCCACCTGGTTGATCAGGTCCTCCAGCTTTTCCGCATCGACGCGGATGAAGCGGGTGGCGGCGGAGCGGTTCTCCCGGCCCTTCGCCTGCTTTTCCAGGGCGGCCTGGACCACGGGGGCGGGAATGCCGTCTTCCTGGATCAGCATCTCCCCCAGGGCCGGCGGGGCGGCCTGGCGCTGCCGTTCCAGGGCCCGTTCCAGCTCGGCCTGGCTGAGGGCGCCGCTGGCCACCAGGATCTCGCCCAGGCGCTCCAGCCCTTCCGGCGCCTCGGCGATGAGCTTGAGGTAGTCATCGATGGAACTGCGGGGCGGCAGGAGGGTGATGCGGCAGTCGTCCCGGACGAAGTCGAAGGTGCTGTCGATGGCTTCCCGGCTGGCCTCGCTGCGGAAATCCAGCTCGAAGCCCAGGTAGCAGTTTTCCGCATCCATGGCTTCCGGCGCCGGCATCTGCTGCCACAGGGTGGTGATGTGAGCGATTTCCCCCAGGGTGCCGAGATAGCGCAGGAAGGAGGCCGGGTCCATGCCGTTCTTCAGGACTTCGGGGCCGAAGCGCAGGGAGATGTGCCAGGCATCGTTATGCACCGGGTCCGCCACCTCGCCGGCGGCCGGCACTGCGCTCGGCGGGGCCTGCCGGGGGCTCTCGGCCTGGGAGGCAGAAGGGGCGACGCTGCTGGCGATGCATGCCTGGAGACGGGCCAGCAGGGTGGGCCTGCGGGCTTCCTGGGTGGCGGCGTCGGCCACCTCCTCGCCGGCGATCTGGTTGATGAGGAAGCCCAGGTAGTCGCTGCACTCCAGGAGCAGGGCGATGAGGTCCCCGTCCACCGCGACGCGGCCGTCCCGCACCAGGTCGAGCAGGGTTTCCGCCACGTGGGCGAAGGCCACCAGCTGGTCCAGGCTGAACAGCCCGGCCGAGCCCTTGATGGTGTGGATGGCGCGGAAGGTGGCGGAGATGGCCTCCCCGTCCCGCGGGTCCCGTTCCAGGGCCAGCAGGGAATCCTCCATGCCCAGCAGCAGTTCCCGGGCTTCGGCGACGAAGGTCTGCAGGACGTCATCGGTACTCACGACGGCAGCTCCCCGTTGTTGTCGAGACCGAATGTCTGGTGCAGGTCGTACAGCTCGAACATGGTGTTGACGGCCGGGTGCAGGGCCACCAGGCGCAGGCTGCGCTGCTGCATCTGGGCCTGGCGCAGGACCAGCAGCAGGAGCTGGACGCCGACGCTGTCGATCTCATTGACCTGGCTCAGGTCGATCTCCACCCGGGGGCCGGCGCACAGGGCCAGCAGCTCGTCCTTGATGCCGGCGTCGTAGATGGTGAATTCGCCCTGCAGGGCAAGGTGCATGACGCCGTCGGCGGAATGGGTTTTCATCTCCATGGCGCGCTCCTCAGGGCATGACCAGCTTGGTCACGGCGGTGAGCATCTGGGCCGGCTGGAAGGGCTTCACCACCCAGGCCTTGGCGCCCGCCGCCTGGCCACGCTGCTTCATGCTGTCGCCGGCTTCGGTGGTGAGCATGATGACCGGGGTGAAACGGTGCTCCGGCAGCTTCTTCAGCTCGGTGACGAAGGTGATGCCGTCCATCACCGGCATGTTCACGTCGCTGATGATGAGGTGCACCTTCTGGCCCTTGAGCTTGTTCAGGCCGTCCTGGCCGTCGCAGGCTTCCAGGGTTTCGTAGCCGGCACCCTTGAGGGCAATGCTGACGACCTGGCGCAGGGAGGCGGAGTCGTCGACGATGAGAATTGTCTTTGCCATGGGGGCGGTCCTAAAAGAAGGTGATGTCGGAGTCGGCCGGTGCCTGGCTGCTCTTGCCGCCATGCACGGCGTGCTGCTCGGCCGTGGTGTAGGTGCTGGCCAGGTTGTCCAGCCAATCCTGGGCGTCCAGGTGGTCCGGCCCGGTGGCCAGGTGCCGCTCCAGCCTTTCCATGTCCTGGCGGACGTGGCCCAGCATCTGGCCGATGCGGTCCTGGAACTGGAGGGAGACCAGGGATTCGGCCACTTCCTGCTGGATGCCCTGGTGCTGCCGGCGCAGGGTGTTGGCGGTGTCCGCCAGGTCGCCGGTGACGCGCTGGAAGCCTTCGAGGATTCCCGCCACCGAGTGCTGGGCCTGGCCCAGGGCCTGCTCGTCCGCCAGGGCGCCCTGGTCCGCCGCCTGCAGGGCGCCGTGGATGGCCTCGTTGACCAGTTGCACCTTGTCGGCGATGCGCCGGCCGGTGCCGGCCGATTCGTTGGAAAGCTCCCGCACCGCGTCGGCGACCACGGCGAAGCCGCGCCCCGCATCGCCGGCCCGGGCCGCCTCGATGGCGGCGTTGAGGGCCAGCAGGTTGGTCTGGCCGGCGATGCGGCCGACCCCCTGGGCCATGGCATCCAGTTCGTCGGTGAAGGCGGCGAGGCGGCCGATCTCTTCCAGCATGCGGCGCTTGTTGGCCAGCAGCCCGGCCAGGGTGGCGAGCAGGGCGTCCAGTTCCCGGCGGCTGTGCTCCAGGGTCTGCAGCAGATTGCCGCCCACCGAGGCGTCGGAGGCCCGGGCGCTGGCTTCCAGGCCGTCCACAATGCCGGCGAAGCGGGAGGAGAGGGCGGCGATGGCCGTTTCCGTCTGCTCGCCGACCAGGGTCAGCTGCTTGCGCCAGATGGGCAGGATGTGGCCTTCGATGCTGTGCACCTGGGCGGTCAGTCCCGCCTGGCGTTGGCGTTCCTCCGCCTCGCCCCGGGCACCGGCCGCCAGGGCTGCGGCCAGCCGTTCCTGCAGCAGGCGGCTGTGCTGCCGGCCATACCAGGCGCCGGCTGCCCCGGCGAGCGCCAGCAGCAGGGCGCCGCCGATGCCGCCGGCCGTGCTGCCGCCCTGGCCCAGGGACCAGGCGGCGCCGGCCAGTCCCAGGCCGAGCGGGGTCCAGGTGGTGGGGGCGCTCATTGCCGGGCCTCCGCCAGGTGGCGCACCGTACTGGCCAGGGGTTCGAAGTCGGAGGACTTGTCGAAAAAGAAATCGGCGCCGGCCGCGGCGCAGCGGCGGCGGAAGCCGGGATGGTTGGTGAAGATGGCGACGATGGTGGCCGGCGCTTCCAGCTTCACCTTGCCCAGCAGGGACATGCCGCTGCCGTCGGCCACCTCGATGTCCAGGATCAGCAGTTCGGGGCGGAACAGGCGGAAATGGCGCAGGCCGATGTCGATGCGATCGGTGACCACCGTTTCCACCCGGGGCAGGTCGGCGAATGCCAGGCGCAGCCTTTCGCTGACCAGCTTCGAGTCTTCGACGATGAGGATTTTCATGGCGCTTGTCCGTGGCGTGCTGCGATGGGTGTATTTCACGCCAGACGCCAAAGCGCCGCCGTCGGCAACGGCGGAATGTGACTTAGGGCAAGCCTGATTCGGGGGTCAGGTAAACCCTACAAGAGGAGTGCCCGCGGCAGCGGGCCGGCCATGCCGGGGATGGGAGGGGGAAGTAGGAAGGAGGTGGGGAGGAAGCGGGGAGGAAGACGTAAAACGGGCAGCGCAACGACAGGGCGGAGGCGGGGCCTAGGGCCGGCCCAGGCCGTGGCGCAGGGCGTAGCGCACCAGTTCGGCATTGTTGTCGATGCCGAGTTTCTGCATGAGGCGGGTCTTGTGGGTGCTGACGGTCTTGGCGCTGACGTGCAGCCGTTCGCCCACGGCGGCCAGGGCCAGGCCCTGGCTGAGCAGCTGCAGCACCTCGAATTCCCGGTCGGAGAGGGCCTCGTGGGGCGGCGCCTCTTCCGGGGCGCCGAAGACCATGGCGTCCACCAGGGCCGGGTCGATGAAGCGGCCGCCCTTGGCCACCTTGCGGATGGCCGCCAGGAGAATGGCCGGGTCGCTGTCCTTGGTCACGTAGCCGCTGGCGCCGGCGCGCAGGGCCCGGGACACCAGCTGGCTCTCGTTGTGCATGCTGAGGACGACGACGGGGACCTCCGGCGCTTCAGTATGGGCGCGGCGGATCAGGTCCAGGCCGCTGATGCCGGGCATGGACATGTCCATCAGCAGCAGGTCGATGCCGCCCTGGCGCAGCCGGGTCAGGACCTCGCTGCCCTGGCTGGCCTCGCCGGCCACCTCCAGGTCGGCTTCCGTGGCCAGGAGTTGCTTGAGGCCGCTGCGTACGATGCTGTGGTCGTCGGCCAGCAGGATGCGGATCATGGCAGTTCCTCCGCCAGGGGAATGGTGATGTGCAGGCGGGTGCCCCGGCCCGGGGCACTGTCGATGCGCAGCTTGCCGCCCAGGGCTTCCAGGCGCTCGCCCATGCCCAGCAGGCCGAAGGAGTTGCCGCCCACCTGGCTGGGGTCGAAGCCCTTGCCGTTGTCGGCGATCTCCAGGCGGATGTGCTCCGCCTCCAGGCTCAGGCCGATGTCCACCTGGCTGGCCTCGGCATGACGGGTGACGTTGGTGAGGGATTCCTGGACGATGCGGAAGAGGGTGGTGGCCCGGCTGTCGTCCAGGGGAATGTCGTCCCCGGCCAGCAGGTGGCAGGCGATGCCGGTGCGCTGGCGGAATTCTTCGGTGAGCCATTCCAGGGCCGGCAGGATGCCCAGGTTGAGCACCGCCGGACGCAGCTGGGAGGCCACCTGGCGCATCACCCGCACCGCCTCCTCCACCAGATGCTGCATGGTGTCCAGGCGTTGGCCGATGGCCGGCGGGGCGTCGCCCAGCTCCCGTCGCAGCAGGGTCAGGTCCATTTTCAGGGCGGTCAGCAGGGAGCCCTGCTCGTCGTGGATCTCCCGGGCGATGCGCTTGCGCTCCTGCTCCATGGCGGCTTCGCCGTGGGCGGCCAGGTCCCGCAGCTGCTGCCGGGATTCGAGCAGTTCCTGGGCCATGCGGCGGCGTTCGGTGATCTCCGCGCTGAGGTGCCGGTTGGCCACTTCCAGTTCCGCCGTGCGCTCCTGCACCCGCAGTTCCAGGGTGCGGCGCAGGGCCCGCAGGGTCAGGTGGGTGGTGACCCGGGCCTGCACTTCCTCGCTCTTGATGGGCTTGCCGATGTAGTCCACGCCGCCGCAGGAAAAGGCCTGGATGCGGTCCTCCACGGCGCTGGCGGCACTGATGAAAATCACCGGGATGTCCCGGGTGGCCGGGTCGGCCTTGAGCTTGGCGCACAGCTCCAGCCCGCTCATGTCGGGCATGCGGATGTCCAGCAGCACCAGGTCCGGCTGCAGGCCGTCGAGGGCGGCCAGGGCCTGGGCCCCGTCGGCCACGGCGTGCACCGTGTGGCCGTAGCGCTGCAGCAGCTGGGTGAACAGATGGCGGTCCAGGGCGGAATCGTCCGCCAGCAGGATGGTGCCGGTGATGCCGTTGTCGAATCGCGCAGGCACGGGAGCCTCCCGGTTTGCGGCCCTGGGGGGCCGCTTCTTGTGCCACCCATTTTGACGGCATCGGACCGGGCCCGGCAAGGGCCCCGGCCGGCGGCTTCAGCGGCGGAAGGTGTCGGCGGCGATCTGCAGGCGGGCCAGCTTGTCGTAGAGGGTCTTCTTCGGCAGCTGCAGGCGCTCGGCCGCCAGGGCCACATTGCCGTGGCAGGCCGCCAGGGCGGCCTCGATGAAGCCCTGTTCCGCCAGTTCCAGGCGTCGGGCCAGGGGCAGCTCGGCCCCCGGGGTGCTGCCCGCCGCGGATGCCGCCTGGGGCTGGTCCAGGCCCAGGCAGAAGCGCTCCGCCGCGTTCTTCAGCTCCCGCACGTTGCCCGGCCAGGGCTGGGCCTGCCAGCGGGCCAGCTCGGCCGGGCCCCAGGCCGGCACTTCCCGGCCGAAGCGCTTGGCCGCCTGCTGCAGGAAGTGGCCCATGAGCAGGGGAATGTCCTCCTGGCGCTGGCGCAGGGGCGGCAGGTCGATGCTGACCACGTTGAGCCGGTAGTAGAGGTCGGCGCGGAACTGGCCGGCCTCGGAGAGGGCCTTGAGGTCGGCCTTGGAGGCGGCCACCACCCGGCAATCCACGGCCACCGGGGCGTTGCCGCCGAGGCGCTCGATGCTGCGCTCCTGCAGGGCCCGCAGCAGCTTGACCTGGAGGTTGAGGGGCATGGACTCGATTTCGTCGAGGAACAGGGTGCCGCCGTGGGCGTATTCGATCTTGCCGATGCGCCGCTTGCCGGCGCCGGTGAAGGCTCCCGCCTCGTGGCCGAACATCTCGCTCTCGAAGACGCTCTCGGGCAGGGCGGCGCAGTTGATGGCGACGAAGGGGCCGCGCCGGCCGGAGGCGCTGTGGATGGCCCGGGCCACCACTTCCTTGCCGCTGCCGGTCTCGCCGTTGATGAGGATGTCCACATCGGTGGGGGCCAGGGCCGCCACCAGGCGGCGCACCTCCTGCATGGCCGGGGTCTGGCCGATCACCGGCAGGCCATCCTGGGTCGGCAGGGCTTCCTTGAGGCGCCGGTTTTCCAGCAGCAGGGCCCGCTTCTCCAGGGCCTGGCGGGTGACCCGCACCAGATGTTCGGAAGTGAAGGGTTTTTCGATGAAGTCGTGGGCGCCGTCGCGCATGGCCTGCACCGCCATGGCCACGTCGCCGTGGCCGGTGACCAGGATCACCGGCAGCTCCCGGTCCAGCTGGCGCAGTTCGCCCAGCAGGGCGATGCCGTCCCTGCCCGGCAGGCGCACGTCGCTGACCACGGCCCCGGGCAGTTCGGCGGCCAGGGCCGCCAGGGCCCCTTCGGCATCGGCGAAGCTGCGCACCTCCAGGCCGGCCAGGGTCAGGGCCTGGGCGCTGCCCATGCGCACCGCCGGATCGTCCTCGACGAGAAAGACCGGCAGGGCGGCGGCCTCAGACACGGCGGCTCTCCTTGGCATAGCTGGCCCGGTCGATCTCGAACAGCTCCACGCACAGCTGCAGTTCGGTACCCGGTGCCGCCTGCACCAGGGGCGAGAGGGCGGCCAGCAGGCTGTCGGCCAACTGCTTCCTGGTGTCCATGCTGCGTCCCGGCATGAGGCTCAACTTGGCGTGGGCGAAGGCCCGGGGCGTGGCGGCGGTGCCGACGCAGAATATATCCAGGGCCAGGGCCCGGCTCTTGATGTCGGCTTCCTCGAAGAGGCCGGAGTCGGCCAGGCAGCGGTTGAGGGCGGCGAGGCCGGCGGCCGGGTCCAGGGAGAGGTTGGCGCTGTATTCCAGGGTCAGGTGGGGCATGGCGTGGTTCCGGGGCGGGTCAGGCGGAGATGGGGGTTGGCTGGGTGCCGCTGGCGGCTTCCAGGATGATAGCGAATTCGGCGCCGCCTTCCGGCCGGTTGCTGCCCTCCAGGCGACCGCCGAAGCCTTCGACGATGGCCAGGGAAATGGCCAGGCCCAGGCCCAGGCCTTCGCCCACGGGCTTGGTGGTGTAGAAGGGCTCGAACAGGTGGGCCAGGACCTCCGGCGGCAGGCCCGGGCCCTCGTCGCGGATGGCGATGCGCACCTGGGAGCCCCGCCGTTCGGCCTGCAGGTGCAGGCGGGGCGCCGGCCGCTCCTGCATGGCGTCGAGGCCGTTGCGCAGCAGGTTCACCAGTACCTGCTCCAGGCGGGTGGTGTCGGCCAGCACCGCCAGTTCTGGGGCGATGGGCGCCACCTGGATGGCGGCCTGCAGCTCCCGCCGCCGCGGTTCCAGGATCAGCAGGGCGTTGTCCACGGCCCGGGCCACGGGGACCGGGCTCTTTTCCGCCGGGCCCTTGCGCGAGAAGGACTTGAGCTGGGTGACGATGCGCCCCAGGCGGGCGGTGAGCTGGCGGATCATGGCCAGGTTCTCCCGCACTTCCTCCAGGCGGCCCAGGTCCATGAGGGCCACGGCGTTGTCGGAGAAGGTCTGCAGGGCGGCCAGGGGCTGGTTCAGTTCGTGGCTCATGCCGGCGGACATCTGGCCCAGCACCGCCAGCTTGCCGGCCTGCACCGCCGTGTCCCGGGTCTGGTGCAGGATCGCCTCGGCCTGCTTGAGGGCTTCCACCTTGCGGGTCAGGTCGGCGGTGCGTTCGGCGATGGCCGCCTCCAGGGCGGCATGGGCCTGGTGCAGTTCGGCCCGGCGCTTGCGGCGCAGGTTCTGGTGGGCCGCCAGGGCCAGCACGAAGGCCAGGGCGAAGGCGGCGGTGAAGCCGGCGCCGAGGGCGCTGCGGCGGGCTTCCGCCGGGTCGGTGAGGAGCACCACGCGCCAGCCCTGGTGGCCCACCGCCTGGCTTTCCATGAGCAGGTCCCGGGGGCGCCGGTCGGTCACCGCCAGGCGCACGCTGCCGTCTTCCAGGGCCCGGTCGCTGATGAGGGGTTCCAGGGGACTGTCGCCGTACTTGCGGCTGGCCGCCAGCCGTTCCCGGGCCAGGGGGGAGAGGGGGGCCAGGGTGCGGTAGCGCCACTCGGCTTTGGGGGCGAGGAAGATGACGCCCTCGTCGTCGGCCAGCAGCACGGTGTCGCCGCTCCTGGCCAGGGCGGATTCGAAGGGGGCCAGGTTCACCTTGATGGTGACCACGCCCTCGATGGGGCCGTGGCTGCCGTCCCGCACCGGGGCGGCGAGGAAGTAGCCCGGCTCGCCGGTGGTGGCGCCGACGCCGTAGAAACGGCCCAGGCTACCCTTGATGGCTTCCCGGAAATAGGGGCGGAAGGCGTAGTTGTGGCCGACGAAGCTGCCCGCCTTGTCCCAGTTGCTGGCGGCCAGGGTGTGGCCGCGGCGGTCGATGAGGTAGGCGGCACTGATCTCGGCGCCGCTCTGGGCAGTCTTCAGATAGGCGTTGGCGGCCTTGGCCTGGGCGCTGCCGGCGGGCTGGGCCAGCAGTTCGTGCAGCTTGTGCTCCAGGGCCAGCAGGCCGGGCAGGGCCTCGTAGCGGGCCAGGGTGGCTTCCAGGGAAAGGGCGTAGAACTCCAGGCGGCGGGCGGCGTTCTGCCGTTCGCCATCGAGGAAGATGGTCAGGGCCACCCGGTAGGCGAGCCAGCCGAAGACAAGGCAGGCGGCGAGCAGGGCGGTGCCCAGCAGCAGCCGGCGGCGGCTGGAGGTGGCGGGGGCGGGCAGGGGCGGCAGGGACACGGTGGGAGGGGGCGCGGTCAGGGTTGGGTGGCAGCCGCCTATGCTAATGCCCGGACCCGGCGGCGGCCAGACGCAAAGGAAGGAAGACGGGAAAAGCGGGGAGAAAAAGCGGGGGACGGCAGCCGCCCCCCCCGCGGCGGTGCCTAGTCCACCGCCGCCAGCTTCAGCTCGTCGGCAGCGTGGCGCTGCTGCTCCTCCATCACCAGGCGGCCCAGCTCCCGCTTCAGCTCGTTGAACTCGTGGCTGGAGGGATCCCGGGGCCGGGGCATGGTGACGTACTGGTCCCGCTTGATGGTGCCGGGGCGGTAGGTCATGACCACGATGCGGTCCGCGAGGTAAATGGACTCCTCGATGGAGTGGGTGACGAAGAGGATGGTCTTGTTCAGCTTCTCCCAGATGCGCAGCAGTTCGTCCTGCAGGTTGCGCCGGGTGAGGGCGTCGAGGGCGCCGAAGGGCTCGTCCATGAGCATGATGGGCGAATCCAGGGCCAGCACCCGGGCGATGGCCACCCGCTGGCGCATGCCGCCGGAGAGGTCCTTGGGGAAGCGGTCGCGGAAGTCCTTCAGGTGCAGCAGGTCCAACAGCTGGTTCACCGTCAGGTCGATCTCGGCCTTCTCCTTCTTCTGGATTTGCAGGCCGAAGGCGATGTTCTGGGCCACGGTCATCCAGGGGAAGAGGGCGTATTCCTGGAACACCATGCCCCGGTCCGGGCCCGGGGTGAGGATCTTCTTGCCCTCGATGACGATCTCTCCGGCCGAGGGCGGCTGGAAGCCGGCCACGGCATTGAGCAGGGTGGATTTGCCGCAGCCGGAGGGGCCCAGCAGGCAGACGAATTCGCCCTGCTTGACGGTGAGGTTGATGTCCTTGAGGGCGGTGACGTCGCCGCCGGGGGTCTTGAAGACCTTCTGCACGTCCTTAATCAGGATGTCGCTCATGGTTAGTGCTCCAGGCCGCGGTGCCAGCGCAGCAGGTGGTTGTTGAGGCGGCTGACGGCGGTGTCGATGGCCAGGCCCAGCAGGCCGATGGTGATCATGCCGGCGATGATCTTGTCCGACCACATGAACTCCCGGGCTTCCAGGATGCGGAAGCCGAGGCCGTCGTTCACCGCGATCATCTCGGAGACGATCACCACGATGAAGGCGGTGCCGATGCCGATGCGCACCCCGGCCAGGATGTAGGGGGTGGAGGCGGGCAGGATCACCCGGGTGAACATGGTCCAGTAATTGACCCCCAGGTTGCGGGCGGCCCGCAGGTAGATGCCGTCCACGTGGCGCACCCCGGCGATGGTGTTCATCAGCACCGGGAAGAAGGCGCCGATGGCGATGAGGAAGAAGGACGGCGGGTTGCCCAGGCCGAACCACAGGATTGCCAGCGGGATGTAGGCGATGGGGGGGATCGGCCGCAGGATCTGCACCAGGGGGTTGAACAGGTCGTAGATGCGGTTGTTGGCACCCATCACCAGGCCCAGGGGCAGGGCCAGGCCGGCGCCGATGATGAAGCCGACGATGACCCGGTAGAGGCTGGAATAGGCGTCGTGCAGCAACTCGCCGGAAATGAGCCAGGTGAAGTAGCTGCCGCTGCCCGGGACGTAGTCCTGGGTCGGCAGCAGGTAGGCCCACCATTTCACCGCCACGGCGCTGGGGGAGGGCAGCAGCACCTCGGAGAAGAGGCCGGCCCGGGAGCCGGCCTCCCACAGGATCAGCACCAGCACCGGCACCAGGGCGCCGTGGGCGAAGGCTTGCAGTTTCTTCAGCATGGCCTTACTTCACCTTCAGTTCGGTCTTGGCCTTCTGCAGCAGGTCCAGCTTGACCCACTCGGCGGCCTTGGGCGGCTTGGCCATGCGGCCGACGCCGTACTTCTGCATGAAGGAGGTGGTGATGTCGATGTGCTCGGGGGAAACGTCGTAGGTGTAGTCGGCGTTGTCCATGGCGTCCTTGAAGTCCTGGGAGCTGATCTGGCCCTTGAACATCTGCTCGCGCACGTACTTCTCCGCCAGGGCCATGTCCTTGTTGAACAGGGCGGTGGCTTCGACGAAGCACTTCATGACCCGCTGGGCCACGTCCTTCTTCTCGTTGTACAGCTTCTCGGTCATCACCAGGAGGCGCACCGGCTCGCCCATGGCGGTGTTGTAGGGCTTCATGATCTCCACCCCGAACTTCTTGTTGAGGGCCTGGGAGGACTGGGGCTCGGACTGGCAC
The DNA here is from genome assembly GCF_004217225.1 of Azospira oryzae. GTDB lineage: Bacteria > Pseudomonadota > Gammaproteobacteria > Burkholderiales > Rhodocyclaceae > Azospira > Azospira oryzae. The sequence goes on along the minus strand of NZ_SHKM01000001.1, from coordinate 1,616,729 downwards.
ATGGCGTCGATCTGCTTGGCGGCCAGGGCCTGGTTGAGGTCGGCGAAGGCGAGGAAGACGATCTGCACGTCCTTGCCCGGCTTGTCGGACCAGGTCAGGCCGGCCTTTTCCAGCTCGGCGTAGAGCAGCAGCTCGTGGGCGCCGCCCCGGGTGACGCCCACTTTTTTGCCCTTCAGGCCCTGGATATCCTTGATGCCGGTGTCGGCGCCGGCCACCAGGCGGGCGCCGCCCTTGGCGAAGCCGGCCACGGTATAGATGGGCACGCCGTTGGCGCGGCCGGAGATGGCGCCGTCGGAGGCCAGGGCGGCGATGTCCACCTCACCGGCGACGATGGCCGGCATGATGTCCGGGCCCTTGGGGAACATGCGTTCCTCCACCTTCAGGTCGTACTTGGCGCACAGCTCCTTCATGTAGGACACGGCGCCGTAGTGGGCGAACTTCAGGTTGCCCAGGCGCACCACGTCCTCGGCCCGGGCCGGCGCGGCGGCCAGCAGGGCGGAAGCACAGAGGGCGGTGACGGCCGCAGCCAGAACTTTGCGTTGTTGCATGGAAGTCTCCTCACAGGGTGGATGTCCCCGGCGGCAGTGCCGGGTTGTGAGGCTCCTGTTTGCAGGGACCGTGCCATCCGCCGGAAAGGTTTGCAGGCGATTGTTTTTTCAGGGATTTGGATCGGAATTTGGGTGCCGCGCCTCCCCGGGTTTTCCGGAAAACCGCACGCCATGGCTCGCTCGTTCCGGGATTCCGCACAGGGTCGGCCATCGTCTTAACCCGGATTTACCCGGGGCTTAACCCGTATTTACATCCCCCGGGCCAAGAATGCCCCGGTGGCGTCCCGGCGCAGCCGGCGGCGCCGGTCATGGCAAGCACGGGGAGCTGGCAACGCATGTCGCACATCGACGGACTGGAACAGATCATCGCCCTGGTGGGGCGCAGCGCCAGCCTGCGCCAGGAAGGCCGCACCGAGGCCGCCCTGGGCTGCCTGCAGCAGGCCCTGGCGGTCAATCCCCGGCTCTATCCCCTGCACCTCAACTGCGCCCGCCTGATGGCCGAGCTGGGGTGTTACGAGGAAGCCATCGCCGCCTACGGCCGCTACCTGCGCGACGCCCCGGACGACGGCGAGGCGGCGGCCCAGTGCCGCCAGCTGCAGCAGGAGGCGGAGGAGCACTACGGCACCCTGCTGGAGATCGACCGGGACAACGTGGATTTCCATGTGCTGCGGGGCAATATCCGCCTCGGCGCCGGCCGGGCGGCTGCCGCCCTGGCCGACTTCGACCAGGCCCGCCGGCTCGATCCCCGCTGCTGGGGTCTGGAGGCCCGTCGGGGCGCGGCCCTGGTCGCCCTGTACCGGCACGAGGAAGCCCTGGCGGCCCTGGACCGGGCCCTGGAGCGGGAACCGGGCAATCTCCAGGTGCGCCTGCAGCGGGGCCGGGTGCTGCAGGCCCTGGGCCGCTGGGAGGCCGCCTTCGCCAGCTACGAGCAGTTGCTTTGCTTCCATCTCGACCACCCGGAGGCCCTGGTGGAGCAGGCCCACTGCTGCTTCGCCCTGGGGCGCTGGCGCGAAGGCTGGCAGCGCTACGAATGGCGCTGGGAAACCCGGCAGATGGCCGACGCCTGGCTGCCCAGCACCGCGCCCCTGTGGCTGGGCCGGCAGTCCCCCGAGGAGCAGACCGTGCTGCTGTGGGCCGAGCAGGGCCTGGGCGACACCCTCCAGTTCCTGCGCTACGTGCCCCGGGTGGCCGCCCTCGGCGCCCGGGTGCTGTTGCTGCTGCCTCCGTCCCTGGCCGCCCTGGCTGCCAGCCTGGGGCCGGGAATCGAGATTCTGCCCATGGGCGGCGACCTGCCGCCCCACGACCTGCACTGTCCCCTGCTCAGCCTGCCCCTGGCCCTGGGCCTGTGCCGTCCCGAAGAAGGGCCTGGGACGCCCTATCTGCGGGCATCCCCGGAGCGTGCCGCCAGGATGCCCGTCCTGCCTGCCTTCCAGGGCAGGCGCATCGGCCTGGTGTGGTCGGCCAAGGCCGACGGCGATGCCGGCCGCAACCTTGCCCTGGCGCAGCTGCAGCCCCTGCTGGGGCCGGGGCGCCGCTTCTATTGCCTGCAGCAGATGATCCCGGCCGCCGACCAGGAAGCCCTGGCCGCCCTGCCCCAGCTGCAGCGGGTGGATGAATGGCTGGAGGACTGGGCCGACACCGCCGCCCTGGTGCAGCAGCTGGACCTGGTCATCAGCGTGGACACGGCGGTGGCCCACCTGGCCGGCGCCCTCGGCCGCCCCTGCTGGCTGCTGCTGCAGCATGGCGGCGAATGGCGCTGGGGCCGGCAGGGGGCGGCGACCCCCTGGTACGCCAGCCTGCGCCTCTTCCGCCAGCCGGCCTGGGGCGACTGGGACGGCGCCGTGGCCCAAGTGGCGGCCGCCCTGGCGGACTGGCGCGGGGGCTGAGCGCGGCTGCCGGCCTCGGGCCAGTCCTGGCCTGGGGAAGGCCCTAGCTTGCCTATCCGGGGGCCTTTCGCCACACTTGCGCGCCATGCGCAAACTCACCTACCTCGCCCTGCTGCTGCCCAGCGCCGCCGCCTGGGCCATCGACCTCCAGCCGGGGGACCTGCAGGTGCCGCCCTCCGGCACCAGGATGATCCAGCTGGCCTACCAGGACAGCGACCGGGGCGACATGTACGTCCGCGGCCGCAAGATGCCCGGCGAGCCCAAGGTGACCCTATCCCAGACCCAGCTGCGCCTGGGTGCCACCTTCGACCTGGGCGGCATGCCCGCCTTCTCCTATCTGCAGCAGCCCGTCGGCAGCCTGCATCCGGGCGGCACCCTGGCCAGCCTGCCGGGGGCTTCGGGCTTCGGCGACACCACCATGCTGCTGGCCGTGTGGCCCTACGCCAACCATGCCAGCCAGACCTATTTCGCCGTGGGCGGCTACCTGACCCTGCCCACCGGGGATTACCAGGCGGGGCGAGTCCTCAACATGGGCAGCAACCGGGTCAGCACGGCCCTGCAGGTCGGCCTGCAGACCGCCGTGCTGCGCAATCTGCACTGGATGGGCGCGGTGGACGGCATGCGCTCCGGCACCAACAAGGAATTCGGCCCCCTGCGCCGGGAGCAGGACCAGGAGGTGCTGTACACCGCCCAGACCGGCCTGCGCTACGACATCAATGCCACCTTTGCCCTGGCCGCCACCTATTTCTACACCTGGGGCGGCGAGACCCGGGTGGCGGGCGTGGCCCAGAACGACCGCACCCAGCTGGAGCGCTACCAGCTCACGGCGATTGCCAACTCGCCCGTCGGCAAGCTGTCCCTGCAATACGGCGGTGATTTCCGCACGGAAAACGGCCTCCTGGAAGACCGGCGCTGGGTGGTCCGCCTGACCCGCTTCTTCTGAGGCGGGGCCGGGCCTGCCGTCAAGGGCAGGGCACAATGCAGGACAAAGAAAAAGCCGGGGCATGCCCGGCTTTTTGCTTGGTGGCAGAGTGGCTCAGCGGGCCTGGCCCACTTCCGGCAGAACGATGTTCACTTCCAGCACTTCGAAGTTGTTCTTCTTCTCCAGGGAGACCTTGATGTCGTCCTGGTTCACCTTGACGTACTTGGAGATGACGGCGATCAGCTCCTGCTGCAATTGGGGCAGGAAATCCGGCGAGCTCTGCTCGCCGCTGCGTTCCCGGGCGATGATGAGCTGCAGGCGCTCCTTGGCGACCGAAGCGGTCTTTTGTTTCTGGCCAAAAAGAAGGTCGAGCAGGGACATGTCACTTGCCTCCGAACAGGCGCTTCAGGATGCCCGGCTTTTCGTAGTCCACGAAGCGCAGGGGCACTTCCTCGCCGAGGAAACGGGCCACCATGTCCTGGTAGGCGTCGGCCACGTCGCTGCCGTTCATGTGGATGGCGGGCGTGCCCTGGTTGGAGGCCTGCAGCACAACTTCGGATTCGGGAATGACGCCGAGCAGGGGAATGCGCAGCAGTTCGTGCACGTCCTTGTAGGAGAGCATTTCGCCGTCCTCGACGCGCTTGGGCGAATAGCGGGTCACCAGCAGGTGTTCCTTGACCGCCTCGTTGCCTTCCTTGGCGCGGCGGGACTTGGACTGGACGATGCCCAGGATGCGGTCCGAGTCGCGCACGGAGGAGACTTCCGGATTGGAGACGACGATGGCCTCGTCGGCGAAGGTGAGGGCCATGACGGCGCCCCGCTCGATACCGGCGGGGGAGTCGCAGACCACGTAGTCGAAGCCCATGTGCTCCAGTTCCTTGAGCACCTTCTCCACGCCTTCTTCGGTCAGGGCGTCCTTGTCCCGGGTCTGGGAGGCGGGCAGCACGAAGAGGTTCTCGGCGTGCTTGTCCTTGATCAGGGCCTGGGTCAGGTTGGCTTCGCCGTTGATGACGTTCACCAGGTCGTAGACCACCCGGCGTTCGCAGCCCATGATCAGGTCCAGGTTGCGCAGGCCGACGTCGAAGTCGATGACCGCGGTCTTGAAGCCGCGCAGGGCCAGGCCGGAGGCGAAGGCTGCGCTGGTGGTGGTCTTGCCCACACCACCCTTGCCGGAAGTGACGACGATGATTCTCATGGGACCTCTGGATTGGTAAGAGTAAGAGTTGTCGGAAATTTTGGGTTCAGCTGGTCTTGAGGGCTTCGAGCACGAGCTTTTCGCCTTCCAGACGGATTTGTACGGGCTTGCCGGTGAGGCTCTTCTCCGAGCCCGGTTCGAAGGTGCGGTACACCCCGGCGACGGAGGTCAGCTCGGCTTCGAAACAGGTGGTGAAGATGCGGGCATTGGCGTCGCCCCGGGCGCCGGCCAGGGCGCGGCCGCGCAGGGGGGCATAGATGTGGATGTTGCCGTCGGCGATGACCTCGGCGCCCGGGCTGACCATGGCCAGCACCACCAGGTCGCCGCCCCGGGCATAGACCTGCTGGCCGCTGCGCAGGGGCTTGTCCAGCACCAGGGTGCCGCTGGGGGCCGCTTCTGCTGCCGCGGCGGGGGCCGGGGCGGCAGCGGGCGCTTCATTGGCCGGGGCGTTGGCGGGGGCGATGTCCAGCTCGGCCTGGGCCGGCGCGGCGGCGGCTGCCGTCGGGGCGGCGGGGGCGGCCGGAGTCTCGGCTTCGGCCCGGCGCGGGCTGTGGCGCACCTGGGTTTCCGCCTCTTCGACCACGATCAGGCCGACGTTGCGGGCCGCTTCGGCCTGAGCCGGGGAGGCGTTGCGCACGCCGATGGGGGCCACCTGGTAGCGGCGCAGCAGGGGCAGCAGGCCGGCCCAGTCCAGCTCGATGTCGGCGGGCAGTTCGCCCAGGTCGATGACGGTGGGCTCGAAACTGAAGAAATCCGAACTGGGGCCGTACTGGTCGGTCAGGCTGTCGGCCAGGGAGGGCAGGTCCGCCGAGCGGAGGGCGGCCTGCAGCACCGTCATGGCCAGGGTGGTGCCTTTGATTTCGAGCAGGGGGACGGACTTGGGGGCTGACTTCATGGGGGCCCGGGGGCATGGACGTGAGAAAACGCGAGTTTACCAGACAGTTGGGGCCTTTCCGCCACCATCGGCGGCAACATTCAGGACGCGGTCATTTGCCGCCCTGCCGGGGCCGTACGGAGGGGAATGTTGCGTCGCAATAAATGGGTGTAGACTGGCGCACCCCGGTTGCCTCCATGCTGTAGCGGAAGGTCGGCCGGATGTCGGTATGCCCCTGGGCAAGGGGCGCCGGCCCGTCTTCCAAACCGCGGCAAAAGCGGGGAAGACCCAGCGCTGTCATTACTTTCGACACCCCTGCGGGAGTTCGCATGCACGATTCCGTTCAGACCACCAAGGCGCGGCTGGCAGCTCTGGCCCTGGCCGCCCTCGGCGTGGTCTATGGCGACATCGGGACCAGTCCCCTGTACGCCATGAAAGAAGTTTTCGCCGGCAACCATCCTATCCCCCTGACCGAGACCAACGTCCTGGGCAGCCTGTCCCTGTTCTTCTGGGCGCTGATCATCGTCGTTTCCCTGAAGTACGTGGTCTTCATCATGCGGGCCGACAACCGGGGCGAAGGCGGCATCATGGCCCTCATCGCCCTGGCCCTGCACGAGGCCCAGGACCGCAAGCGGCGCCAGCAGATCATCATGATCATCGGCATCCTCGGTGCCGCCATGTTCTACGGCGACGGCATGGTGACCCCGGCCATTTCCGTGCTCTCCGCGGTGGAGGGCCTGGAGATCGTCACCCCGGCCTTCAAGCCCTTCGTCATCCCCATCACCCTGGTGGTGCTGTTCGGCCTCTTCTTCATCCAGCGCCGGGGCACCGCCACGGTGGGCGTCATGTTCGGGCCGGTGATGATGCTGTGGTTCTCCACCCTGGCCCTGCTGGGCCTGTGGAATATCATGGCCAACCCCCACGTGCTGCTGGCCGCCAACCCGGTCTACGGTTTCGAATTCCTCCTCGCCAACAAGGCCATGGCCCTGGTGGCCATGGGCAACGTGGTGCTGGCGGTGACCGGGGCCGAGGCCCTCTACGCCGACATGGGCCATTTCGGCCGCAAGCCGATCCAGCTGGCCTGGTTCAGCTTCGTGCTGCCGGCCCTGATGCTCAACTATTTCGGCCAGGGCGCCCTGATCCTGGCCGACCCCGCCGCAGCCACCAATCCCTTCTTCAACCTGGCTCCCGAATGGGCGGTCATGCCCCTGGTCTGCCTGGCCACCCTGGCCACGGTGATCGCCTGTCAGGCGGTCATTTCCGGCGCCTTCTCGGTGACCCGCCAGGCCATGCAGCTGGGCTTCGTGCCGCGCATGGAAGTGCAGCACACCTCGGAGAAGGAGCAGGGCCAGATCTACCTGCCGGGCGTGAACTGGGGCCTCTTCGGCGCCGTGGCGGTGCTGGTGCTGGGCTTCAAGTCCTCCAACAACCTGGCGGCGGCCTACGGCATCGCCGTCACTGGCGACATGGTCATCACCTCCCTGCTCGCCACCGTGGTGGCGGCCAAGGTCTGGCGCTGGGGCTGGAGCCGGGCGGTGCTGCTGTTCACCGGCTTCCTGGTGGTGGAACTGACCTTCCTCACCGCCAACATCCTGAAGATTCCCGACGGCGGCTGGTTCCCCCTGGTGGTCGGCGTCTTCGTCTTCGTCCTCATGACCACCTGGAAGCGGGGCCGCCAGCTCCTGGCCGACCGCCTCAAGGGCGAGGCCCTGCAGCTGCTGCCCTTCATCGACAGCATCGCCGTCTCGCCGCCGACCCGGGTGCCCGGCACCGCCGTCTTCCTCAATGCGGACCCCAACGGCGTGCCCCATTCCCTGCTGCACAACCTGATGCACAACAAGGTGCTGCACGAGCGGGTGATCATGGTCTCGGTGCAGATCTTCGACGTGCCCTACGTGCCGGAGATCGATCGGGTGGAGGTGCACAAGCTGAAGGAAAACTTCTTCCGCGTCATCGTCCAGTACGGCTTCAAGGACGATCCGGACATTCCCCAGGCCCTTTCCCTCTGCGCCGACTATGGCCTCTCCTTCGAGATGCTGGAGACCTCCTTCTTCCTCGGCCGGGAGACCCTGATCCCCCGCCTCGGCTCGGAAATGGCCTTCTGGCGCGAGAAGCTGTTCATCGCCCTGTTCCGCAACGCCGGCAGTGCCACCAGCTTCTTCAAGATCCCCTCCAACCGGGTGGTGGAGCTGGGCACCCAGGTGGTGCTGTAAGCCCCTTGCCTCGGCCTTCCGGCCAAAGAAAAAGCCGCCCGCGGGCGGCTTTTTTCATGGTCCGGGACCTGGCTTCAGACGTATTCTTGGTCGCCGTGCTTGCCGCTCACCAGCTTGCCGGCGGAGAGGGACATCATCAGCAGGGCGATGGACTCGTGCATGATCAGGGTGTGGGTGTTGCCGCTGTCCACCATGTGCTTGCGCAGGGCTTCGCGCACCTTGGGGGCGCCGGTGACGTCGATGATGATGTCGACTTCGTTGCCCAGGGCGGCCAGCTCCATGAAGTTGTTGGTGACCTTGACGCCGTGCTCCTTGGCCAGGGCGATGCCGGGCATGGACAGGTCCAGGTCGGCGACGCCGAGGACGGTGACGAAGGGGGCGGTCAGCAGCTGCTTGAGCAGGGGGGTGCCGGTTTCGCCGGCGCCGACGACGGCAATGCGGAATCCTTGCATGGTGGAAATACTCCGGGATCGGGAAAAGCGCCAGTCTGCCGCCAGAATCGATCGCCAGGCTTGACCTAAATCAACGCCGGCGCCCCCGTCCCCGGCCACTTCGTGACGGATGTGGCGTTTCCCCCCGGCGTCCCGGTGTTAGCCTGTGACCATGTCGCGGCCCCGACGGGCCTCAGCGGAGAATGGTCATGGCACTTCAGGCAGCAGTCTTTCCCAGGGGCCAGCGGGGCCGCCTCTATCCCCTGCACATCCACATCGCCTACCTGTTCACCCTGCTCATTTTCGTTGCCTGCTCGGTGATCGGCTGGTTCAATTTCCACCAGTCACGCCGCATCGTCCTGACCGCCGCCAGCGACGTCTTCGAGCGCACCGCCCGCCAGACCGGGGATGACCTGCAGCGCCTCTACGGCCCCCTGGAAACCCTGGTCGAACTGCTGGTGCACCATCCCCTGGCCGCGGCTCCCAGCCTGGATTCCCGGCTGCAGGCCCTGCCCATGCTGCGGGAGGCCCTGGAAAAGAACGCCCATCTCTCCGCCGTCTATGTGGGCTACGGCAACGGGGACTTTTTCCTTATCCGCTCCCTGGCCAGCCGGGCCGTGGCCCTGGCAGTGCAGGCGCCGGCCGGCGCCCGTTTCCTGGTGCAGAGCATGGAGCGCCAGGGCAGGGCGGCGCGCCCCACCTTCATCTTTTTCGACGAGTGGCTGCAGGAACTGGAGCGGCGCCATCCGGCCGCCTACGATTTCGATCCCCGGGGCCGTCCCTGGTTCATCCGGGCCCAGACCGCCACCGCCCTGGTGCGCACCGAGCCCTACGTCTTCTTCACCACCCGGGAGGTGGGCAAGACCTTCGCCCGCCTCGCCGGCAGCGGCGCCGTGGTGGCGGCGGACCTGACTCTGGAAGAGATTTCCGCCTCCCTCGCCGGTGCCGGCATCACCCCCGGCTCCCAGCTGGCCCTGGTAGATGCCCGGGGCCGGGTTCTGGCGGAGCGGGACCGGGAACGGCTGCACCGGGCCAATGCCCGGGCCGGCGGCCAGCTGCCGACCCTGGACCAGCTGGGAGTGCCGGTGCTGGGGGCCCTGGCCGCGGCTGGCGCCGGGAATTCCCGGGTGATCGAGGCTGCCGGCCAGGTCTGGCACGGGCGGGCGGTGGCGGTCCCCGAGGCCGGGGACGAGCCCAACTACCTGCTGGTGGCGGCGCCGGAAAACGAATTGCTGGCCGAGGCGGTGCGCATCCGCACCTGGACCCTGTGGGTCACCCTGGCCCTCATCGCCCTGGCCATTCCCGGCACCTGGTGGCTGGCCCGGCGCATCTCCGGCGAGCTGAAGGACCTGATCCGGGAGTCGGCGGAAATCCGCCGCTTCCGCTTCGACGGCACCCCGGCCAAGGGCTCCCCCATCTGGGAGATCGACGAGCTGTCCCGCTCCATGAACCAGATGAAGGGCACCATCCGCAAGTTCCTCGACATCAGCGCCACCCTCACCGCCGAGCGCAATTTCGACCGGCTGCTGGAACGGGTGCTGCAGGAGACCCTGGCCAGCGCCGAGGCCAGCGGCGGCATCGTCTACCTGATGGCGGAGAACGGCCGCGGCCTGCTGCCGGCGGCTCTGCGCTGGGAGGTGGGGGCCGCCGCGGAAGAACAAGGGGCGCCGGCCAGCGGTGAGGTGGCGGGGCTGCCGGGCCTCGTCTTCCTGCCGACGGCCCGGGAGACCCATCCCCTGCTGCTGGCGGTCCTGGAGGCCCGCACCCAGGTGCTGGATGTGCCGCCCCAGCGTCCCCCCGGCATGGAATTCCTCGATGCCCCGGGCAGCCCCCTGGTGGGCCTGCCGGTGCTGCTGGTGGCCCTGCCCCTGAAAAACCGGGCCCAGGAGGTGGTGGGGGTGCTGGCCCTGTTCCTGCCGGGCAGCGCCGAGGCGCCGTCGCCGGAGCGCATTTCCTTCATCGAGGCCCTCTCCGGGGCTTCCGCCGTGGCCATCGACAACCAGCGCCTGATCCAGGCCCAGAAGGCCCTGCTGGAAAGCCTGATCCAGCTGGTGGCCGGCGCCATCGACGCCAAGAGCCCCTACACGGGCGGCCACTGCCAGCGGGTGCCGGAGCTGACCAAGATGCTGGCCCGGGCTGCCTGCGACGCCACCGCCGGCCCCTACGCCGACTTCTCCCTCAGCGACGAGGAATGGGAGGCCCTGCACATCGCCGGCTGGCTGCACGACTGCGGCAAGGTGACCACCCCCGAGTACGTGGTGGACAAGGCGACCAAGCTGGAAACCCTGTACGACCGCATCCACGAGGTGCGCATGCGCTTCGAGGTGCTCAAGCGGGACGCGGAGATCGAGTTCTGGCGGCAGGTGGCCGCCGGCGGCGACGGTGCAGCCCTGCGCCAGGCCCTGGATGCCCAGTGGCAGGTGCTGGACGAGGAGTTCGCCTTCGTTGCCAGCTGCAACCAGGGCGGCGAATTCATGGCGCCGGAGAAGCTGGAGCGCCTGCAGCGCATCGCCGGCCGCACCTGGCGGCGCACCCTGGACGACCGCCTGGGTCTGTCCTGGGAAGAGGGGCGGCGCAAGGCCCAGCTGCCGCCGGTGCCCCTGCCGGCTCCCGAACCCCTGCTGGCGGACAAGCCGGAGCATCTCCTGGAGCGGGGCCCGCGGGACCTGATGCCGGCCGACAATCCCTGGGGCTTCAAGCTGCAGGTGCCGGCCTGGAAGTTCAACCGGGGCGAACTGCACAACCTGGCCGTGGCCCGGGGCACCCTCTCCGAGGAGGATCGCTACATCATCAACGACCACATCGTGCAGACCATCATCATGCTTACCGCCCTGCCGTTCCCGCGGCATCTGCAGAACGTGCCGGAGCTGGCCGGCGGCCACCACGAGAAAATGGACGGCAGCGGCTACCCGAGGCGCCTGCGGCGGGAGGAAATGAGCGCGCCGGCCCGCATGATGGCCATCGCCGACATCTTCGAGGCCCTCACCGCCGTGGACCGGCCCTACAAGAAGGGCAAGACCCTCTCCGAAGCCGTCCGCATCATGGTGGCCATGAAGCGGGAAGGGCACATCGATCCGGAACTGTTCGACCTCTTCCTCACCTCGGGCGTGTACCGGGAGTACGGCGAACGCTACCTGCGCCCGGAGCAGATCGATTCGGTGGATGTGGGGAGTTGTATCGGCTGAGGCTTTTGTCACGTCGCCGAAACTGCCGGCGTCATAAACTGGCGCCGCTGTTTCTTCTTTCCTCTTTGGAGCCTTGCATGCCGTCCCTGCGCACCCTTCTCGCCGTCTCCGCCTTGCTCGTCAGCCCCCTGGCCCTGGCCCAGTCGTCCCTCAGTGTGAACTGGGAGTGGCTGAAAAAGCACCGCTGCGACAACACCTCCCCTGCCCTGGAGATTTCTGGCATTCCAGAAGGGACTGCCTCCCTGGCGGTGGCGATGAACGACCTGGATTTCCAGAACAAGGACCATGGCGGCGGCACGGTGCCCCATGCCGGCGGCGCCACTGCCAGCCTGCCCGAGGGCGCCCTGGGGCGTTATCTGGGCCCCTGTCCCAACAACTTCGGCACCTTCGGCCACGATTACAGCATCACGGTGCGGGCTCTGGCCGCCGATGGGCAGACGGAACTGGGCCGGGGCAGCGCGACCAGGAACTTTTCCGCCAGCAAGGCCAAGTAGGAACGCTATCCCGGGAGAGCATCCGGCTTTCCCGGCGTGAAAAAGGCCCCTCCAGCGGGGCCTTTCGCTTTGCTGCGAGCGGCTTTCAGGCCGGGCGGTGCAGCGGTTCGATGGGGTCTGTCTCGGGCTGCAGGGTGACGTGGCGGATGTGCCAGCGCTGCTGCAGCACCTGGCGCAGCCCGGCCAGGGTCTGGGGCCAGGCGGCCAGGTCGGCCACCTGCAGATGGGCCGAGAGCATCACCTCGCCGTCGCCCACCGTCCACACATGCAGGTCGTAGACCCCGAGCACGCCGTCCACCTGTTCCATGGCGGCGCCGACCTCGGCCGCGGAGATGTGGGGCGGCGTGCCTTCCATCAGGGCGTGCAGCGCCTCCCGCAGCAGGCGCAGGCTGGAGACGGAGATGAGCAGGGCGATGCCGGCGGCCAGCAGGGGGTCGGCCTGTTTCCAGCCGGTGAAATAGACGATGGCGCCGGAGGCGATGGCGGCCACGGAGCCGAGCATGTCGCCCAGCACGTGCAGCAGGGCGGCCCGGGTGTTGAGGGAGCTTTCGCCGCGGCTGAGCATCCAGGCCACCAAGGCGTTCATCAGCAGCCCCACCACGGCCACCGCCATCACCGCCGGGCCGGCCACCGGGGCGGGGTCCTGGAAGCGTTGCACCGCCTCCACCAGGATCGCCACCACCAGGGCCAGCATGGCCAGGCCGTTGAGCAGGGCGGCCAGCACTTCGGCCCGGCCCCAGCCGTAGGTATGGCGATGGCTGGGGGGGCGCCGGGCAACCCAGGCGGCGGCCGCGGCCAGGGCCAGGGCAACGCCGTCGTTCACCATGTGGCCCGCATCGCCGATGAGGGCCAGGGAACCGCTCCAGGCGCCGGCCACGGCCTCCACCCCAGCAAAGCCCAGGGTCAGCAGGGTGGCCAGCAGCAGGCCCTTGCCGCCGTGGTGGTTGCTGTGGGCGTGCCCGTGGCCGCAGTCGTGGTGGTGGGCGTGAGCCATGGCGTGCCTTTAGAGGGCGCGGATCTTGGTCAGCAGGGCGGTGGTGGATTTTTCGTGGAGGAAGGGGATGGAGTGGACGCTGCCGCCCCAGCCCAGGACCTCGCTGGCACCGACGATGCGTTCCGGCGCCCAGTCGCCGCCCTTCACCAGGACTTCGGGGCGGGCCTCGAGGACGCGCTGCAGGGGCGTGTCCTCGTCGAACCAGGTGACCAGGTCCACGCAGCCGAGGGCGGCCATCACCGCCAGCCGGTCTTCCAGCCGGTTTACCGGCCGGTCGTCACCCTTGCCCAGGCGCTTGACCGAGGCGTCGGTGTTGAGGGCCACCACCATGGCGGCGCCCAGGGCCCGGGCCTGGGCCAGATAGGTGACGTGGCCCCGGTGCAGGATGTCGAAACAGCCGTTGGTGAATACCAGGGGGCGGGCCAGGCGGGCGGCGCGCTCGGCCAGTTGGTCGGGGGGGCAGATCTTGGCTTCGAAATCGGGCAGGGCGTAGGTGGTCATGGCGGCGGCAATGGGATTGGGTGCGGCAGGGCGCTCAGGGGGCCAAGGATAGCACGGCAGGGGCCGCCCTTTCTGGGCCCCGGACCGACCGCGGGCATTCCCCAATGGCGCGACATACGGTTGCGTATGCTACGATGCCGTTCCCCCAAAGGAGACAAGAGGAGAGGCATAAATGCCCCCACATCAAAGCGGCGGTTCTTCCGCCCGCACGGCCCGTGCCGTGACCCTGGCGGTGGTCATCGCCGCCTACATGCTGTCCTTCTTCCACCGCTTCGCCCCGGCGGGCATCGCCCACGACCTGACCCTGGCCTTCCAGACCACGGCGGCGTCCCTCGGCGCCCTGGCGGCCACCTATTTCTACGTCTACACCATCATGCAGGTGCCCACCGGCGTCCTGGTGGATACCCTGGGGCCGCGGCGCATCCTCTTCCTCGGTGGCCTGGTGGCGGCGGCGGGCAGCGTTCTCTTCGGCCTCGCCGACACCCTCAACGAGGCCCTGGTGGGGCGCACCCTGGTGGGCCTGGGGGTGTCGGTGACCTTTATCGCCATGCTCAAGATCATCGCCGTCAATTTCGACGAGCGGCGCTTCGCCACCCTGGTGGGGGCCTCCATGCTGGTGGGCAACCTGGGCTCGGTGCTGGCCGGCGCGCCCCTTTCCCTGCTGGCCCAGAGCATTTCCTGGCGCGGCATTTTCGTCGGCGCCGGCGCCCTCTCGGCCCTTCTGGGCGTGGCCTGCTGGTTCTTCGTCAAGGACGGCGGCGGCGAGCGGCCCCGCTTCGACCGCACGGTGATCTTCGGCGGCCTGGCTTCGGTGCTGAAGAACCGCTCCACCTGGCCGGCGGTGGTGGTCAATTTCGGCCTGGCCGGCAGCTTCTTCTCCTTCGCCGGCCTGTGGGCCACGCCCTACCTGATGCGGGTGCATGAGCTGACCCGGGCCCAGGCCTCCTCCCATCTTTCCCTCTATTTCGCCGGCTTCGCCCTGGGCTGCTTTTTCATCGGCACCCTCTCGGACCGGCTCGGCAAGCGCAAGCCGGTGGTCATCGCCGGGGCCTTCCTTTACTGTCTGCTGTGGCTGTTCTGGCTGACCAACATCCGCCTGCCCCTGGCGGCCACCTACTGCCTGTTCGGCCTCATGGGCCTGACCACGGCCAGCTTCGCCCTCACCTGGGCCTGCGCCAAGGAGGTCAATCCGCCCATGCTGTCCGGCATGTCCACCAGCGTCACCAACATGGGCGGCTTCCTCGCCGGCGCCCTGCTGCAGCCCCTGGCCGGCTGGGCCATGGACCAGGTGTGGGACGGCACCCTGGCCAACGGCGTGCGCGTGTATGGGCCGGACACCTTCCGCGTCGGCATGGCCTGCATGGCCGCCGCCGCCTGCATCGGCTTCGTCGCCAGCTTCTGGGTCAAGGAGACGGGCTGCCGCAACATCTGGCAGGCGCCCCGGCCGGGGCCATGAAAAAGGGCGCGGTGGTGACCGCGCCCTGTCGCTCCAGCGAGCCCCGCCAGCCTGCGCTGCCGGGGCTTTCGTTTTAGAGCAGGTTCATCTTTTTAGCCGCTTCCCGCAGTTCATTGCGGAAGTTGGGGTGGGCGATGCCGATCAGGGCTTCCACCCGCTGCTTGGCGCTCTTGCCGCGCAGCTGGGCGACGCCGTACTCGGTGACCACGTAGTTGATGTCGTTCTTGCTGGTGGTGACGTGGGTGCCCGGGGTCAGGGTGGGGACGATGCGGGAGATGGTGTCGTCCTTGGCGGTGGAGGGCACCACGATGAAGGCCTTGCCGTCCTTGGAGCGGTTGGCGGCGCGCACGAAGTCGGCCTGGCCGCCGGTGCCGGAGTAGGGGGAGAAGCCCAGGCTCTCGGAGCCGCACTGGCCCAGCAGGTCCACCTGCATGGTGGCGTTGATGGCGATCAGCTTGTCGTTGCGGGCGGCGATGTAGGGATCGTTGGTGAATTCCACCGGATGCATTTCCAGGGCCGGATTGCGATGCATGAACTTGTACAGCTTGTTCGATCCCAGGGCGAAGGTGGCCACGGACTTGCCGGGCATGAAGGTCTTCTTCTTGTTGGTGACGGCGCCGGACTCGATCAGGGAAAGGATGCCGTCGCCGATCATCTCGGTGTGGATGCCCAGGTCGTGCTTGTGCTGGAGCTGCATCACCACGGCGTCGGGAATGCCGCCGTAGCCGATCTGCAGGGTGGAGCCGTCCTCGATCAGGTCGGCCACGTATTTGCCGATGGCTTCCTGCACCGGGCCGATGGTGGGCAGGCCCACTTCCAGCACCGGGTCGCTGCTTTCCACCAGGGCGGCGACCTTGGAGATGTGCACGTAACAGTCGCCGTAGGCGAAGGGCACGTTGGGGTTCACTTCGAGGACGATGGCCCGGGCCTTCTTCACGGCGGCCATGGTGTAGTCGGCGGCCAGGGAGAGGGCGAAGTAGCCGTGCTCGTCCATGGGCGAGGCCATGGTGAAGACCACGTCGGCGGGGGACAGGCCGCGCTCGATCAGCTGGGGCAGCTCGGCGAAATAGTTGGGGATGAAATCGACCCAGCCGGCCTGGCCGCCGGGGCGGGTGGCGCCGCCGAAGAAGTAGGCGGTGTGGCGCACGTGGTCCCGGGTTTCCGGGTCGATGTAGCCGTATTTGCGCAGGGCCAGGATCTGGGAGACGGTGACGTCCCGGTAGTTGCGCCGGGCATCGGAGAGAGCGGTGAGCAGGGCGGGCGGTTCGCCGACCCCGGTGGGAACGACGATGGTGTCGCCATTCCTGACGCAGGCGATGGCGTCGGCGGGAGTTACGAGTTTTTCCTGGTACAGGGCCTGCAGGTCCATGCTGTCTCCTTTTTTAGATCGCGGGGAATCTTTGTCGCGCAACATTATACGTACACTCCATACGATTGCGTATGGAGTCTTGCCGACGCGCGAAAATCCGCCGGACGGCCGTACGGGATCTACCGGGAGGGAGCGGGGTTCAGGCCGGGGACGAGGTGCTGGCGGCGGCCGGGGCGTGGCCCAGCATGGCCGCCACTTCCACGGCGCCGATGGCCTTGGAGAAGAAGTGGCCCTGGATTTCGGCGCAGGCCCGGGCCTTGAAGAAGCCGGCCTGGTCGGCCGTTTCCACGCCCTCGGCCACCACCTTGAGGTTCATGGACTGGGCCATGGAAATGATGGCGTCAACGATCACCGCGTCGTCCTCGTTACGGGTCACGTCGGTGACCAGGGAGCGGTCGATCTTCAGGGTATCCACCGGCAGGCGGCGCAGGACGTTGAGGTTGGAATAGCCGACGCCGAAGTCGTCCAGGGTGATGCCGACCCCCAGACGCTTCAGAGCCGAGAGCACCCGCAGGTTGCGCTCGGTGTCGTGCATGAGGGCGCCTTCGGTGAATTCCAGCTCGATCCAGCGCCCTTCCACCCCTTCCTCGCTCAGGATGCGGCCCAGGGCCTCGGCGAAATCGGGCTGGCGCAGCTGGGCTTCGCACAGGTTGATGGCCACCGGCACCAGGGTCAGGTTCTGCCGCCGCCAGTCGGCCAGCTGCCGTGCCACCCGGCGCAGCACCCAGAGGGAAATGGGCAGCACCAGGCCGCTTTCCTCGGCCAGGGGGATGAACTGGCTGGGCAGGAGCAGGCCCCGCTCCGGATGCTGCCAGCGGATCAGGGCTTCCAGGCTGAGCAGGCGGCCCGAGGGGTTGTCCACCTGGGGCAGGTAATGCAGTTCGAACTCGTCCCGGTCCAGGGCCCGGCGCATGGCGTTTTCCAGGGTCAGGCGGGTGAGGGCGCCCTGTTCCAGCTCGGGGCTGAAGAACTGGTAGTTGTTGCGGCCCACGCTCTTGGCCCGGTACATGGCCAGGTCGGCGTTCTTCATCAGGGTGTCCGGGTCGGCGCCGTCGCTGGGGTAGCAGGCGATGCCGATGGAGCAGGTGACGCTCAGTTCGTGGCCCTCGAAGTACATGGGCTCGGCCAGGGCCTCGAGGATCTTGTCGGAGACCACGGCGGCGTCGGCGGACATGTCCAGGTTGGCCAGCAGCACCACGAACTCGTCGCCGCCCTGGCGCGATACCGTGTCCTCCTCGCGCACGCAGCGGCGCAGGCGCTCGGCCACCTGCTTCAGCAGCTCGTCGCCGACCCGGTGGCCCAGGGTGTCGTTGACCACCTTGAAGCGGTCCAGGTCCACGAACATCAGGGCTACGCTCTGGTCGTAGCGGCGGGCGTGGATCAGGGCCTGGGTGAAGCGGTCGTTGAACAGCACCCGGTTGGGCAGGTCGGTGAGGGCGTCGTAGTGGGCCAGGTAGTGGATGCGGGCCTCCGCCTCCTTGCGCTCGGAGATGTCCGACCACATGGCGACGTAGTTGAGCACGGCGCCTTCGGGGGAAAGCACCCGGTCCACCGCCAGCCATTCCGGATACAGCTCGCCGTTGCGCCGCCGGTTCCAGATTTCGCCCCGCCAGTGGCCGTACTGGTTGATGGCCGCCCACATCTCCCGGTAGAAGTGCTCGCTCTGGATGCCGGACTGGAGGATGCGGGGATTGCGGCCCAGCACCTCGCCCCGGGAGAAGCCGGTGATGCGGGTGAAGGCGGGATTGACGTCCACGATGCGGTTTTCCGCATCGGTGATCATGATGGCTTCGCTGGAAGCGTGAAAGACGGTGGTGGCCAGGCGGTGTTCCGACTCCAGGCGGGCGGCCCGGGCGCAGGTGGCCATGGCTTCGAGCAGGGCGCTGGCCTTGAGGGGCTTGAGCACGTAGCGGTCGATGCCGATCTCGATGGCGTCGAGCAGGGCGCCGCTGTCGCTGTGGGAGGTGATGATGACGATCGGCGTCGCCGGGCTCTGGGCCTTGATCTCCCGGGCCAGGGAGAGACCGTCCCGGTGGGGCATGACGATGTCGGAAATGACCAGGTCCGGCTGGTGCCGGCGGAACAGCTGCAGGCCCTCGTCGCCGTCGGCCGCTTCCCACAGGGTGCCCACGTGGCGGCTGAGGATGCCGGCGGCGGCGCAGCGTGCCACCGGGTCGTCCTCCACCAGCAGCACCCGCAGGCCGCGCAAAAGCTCGCGTTCTGGATCGTCCTGCCGGGCAGCGTTGTCCATCCTGGGGGTCATGACGGCATCGGGGGGGCCATGAAAAGCGGTTATTCTAGCGCCTAATTCTCCGTAGTCATTTCGTTTTTTTCAAATAGCATAAAGCCATGCGAATCCTCATCGTCGAGGACGATTCCCTGCTGGGAGACGGGCTCCAGGTCGGTCTGGGCCAGGCCGGCTTCACCGTGGACTGGCTGCGCGACGGCCAGGAGGCCGCCACCGTCCTCGCCAGCCCCGAGGCCCACTGCTTTGCCGCCGTGGTGCTGGACCTCAACCTGCCCCAGCTGTCGGGCCAGGAGGTGCTGGCCCGCTGCCGCGCTGCCGGCAACCCGGTTCCGGTGCTGGTGCTGACCGCCCGGGACGGGGTGCCCGACAAGCTCTCGGCCCTGGACGGCGGCGCCGACGACTACCTGGTCAAGCCTTTCGACCTGGACGAGGTGGCGGCCCGCCTGCGCGCCCTGATCCGCCGCAGTGCAGGCCGGGCGGCGCCGCTGCTGGTGCACGGGGCCATCCGCCTCGACCCGGCGGCCCGCCGGGTGGAGCTGGCAGGGCTGCCGGTGGAGCTGTCGCCCCGGGAGTTCGCCCTGCTCGAAGCCCTGCTCGCCGCCGCCGGCCGGGTGCTGACCCGGCACCAGCTGGAGGAGGCCGCCTACGGCTGGAACGAGACGGTGGACAGCAATGCGGTGGAGGTGCACATCCACCACCTGCGGCGCAAGTTCGGCAGCGATCTGATCCGCACCGTGCGCGGCGTCGGCTACACCGTGGCCCGGGAGGCGTCCGCCGCGCCCGCGGCGCCGGAGTCCTGATGGCTGCCGTGCAACGCCCGACGCCGGCCTATTCCCTGCGCCGCCGCCTGCTCCTGCTGCTGCTGGCCGTGTCGGCCCTGATCTGGGTGGCCACCATCGCCGCCGCCTTTCTGCGGGCCCACGACCTGGCCGACGACATTTTCGACGCCCACCTGCAGCAGACCGCCCGCCTGCTGCTGGCCACCGAGCCCACCAGCGGCCACGTGGAAGTGCGGCCCACTCCCGGCGCCGCCGGCGGCGAAGTGCTGTTCCAGATCTGGCGCCGCACCCCCCAGGGGCCGGTGCTGGCCCTCCATTCCGCCGGGGCCGGGCAGACGCCCCTGACGGCGGTGGAGGGCTTTGTCGAAACCCGCTGGAATGGCGGCGAATGGCGCTTCTACAGCGAATGGAGCCGGGACGGGCTGCGCCAGGTGCAGGTGGGCCAGAGTCACGACATCCGCTATGCCCTGGCCCAGGAGGCCGCCATGCGCCTGCTGGCGCCCCTGATCCTGGGCCTGCCCCTGCTGGCGGCAGCCCTGTGGGTGGCCGTCGGCCGCGGCCTGGTGCCCCTGGCCCGCATCGCCGAACAGCTGGACCGGCGTCCCCCCGATTCGCCCCAGCCCCTGGGCAGCGGCCCGGTGCCGGCGGAAGTGGCGCCCCTGGTGCAGGCCCTGGACGGCCTCTTCGCCCGCATCGCCCGTCTGCTGGACAACGAGCGCCAGTTCACCGCCAACGCCGCCCACGAACTGCGCACGCCCCTGGCTGCCCTCAAGACCCAGGCCCAGGTGGCCCTGCGGGCCGGGGAGGGGGAGGTGCGGCAGCGGGCCCTGCTCAATGTGCTGGAAGGCACCGAACGCCTGGCCCGGCTGGTGGAACAGCTGCTCACCCTGGCCCGCCTGGACCCGGGCGCCAACGCCAGCCTGCAGCCCCTGGACCCCCGGCCCCTGGCGCGGGAGGTGTGCGCCGTGCTGGCCCCGGCGGCCCAGTCCCGGCAGGTGGACCTGGCCCTGGACCTGGCCGGCAGCGACGGCGACGGCAGCCTGACCCTGGCCGGCAATGGGGACCTGCTGCGCATCCTGCTGCGCAACCTGGTGGACAACGCCATCCGCTACACCCGGGAGGGCGGCCATGTGTGGGTGTCCCTGGCCCGGGACGGAGAGCGGGTGGTGCTGGCGGTGGCCGACGACGGTCCGGGCATCCCGGCCGAGGCCCGGGAGCGGGCCCTGGGGCGCTTCACCCGGCTGGCGCCGGCCCGGGCGGAAGGTTCCGGCCTGGGGCTGTCCATCGTGCAGCGGGTGGCGGAGCTGCACGGCGCCGCCCTCAGCCTGGGCGTGGGGCCGGAAGGCAACGGCCTGCGGGTGCTGGTGGTGTTTCCGCCCCTGGCGGCATAGGCGGCTTGTGATGCCTCCCCTGGGAGGTAACAGGGACGGTGCTTTTGGGGGTGCCGTGGCTGACAGGGCCGCCCCTATTGGCTCCTGGCGATGGTGCCGACGAGATTCCGCGTCATGCCGCCAGCGGCGGTGCCGGCGGGTGGCGGGGCAGGTGCCTGGGTAAGGTCCTTCAGCAGGCCGGTTGCGTAGGCCGGTTTCCGCTGACCTGGGGCGGCGGCGCTCCGGCTGGCTCAGATCACCAGCAGGACGGTGGCGAACCAGCCGACGAAGGCGGCGATGAGATGGGGGTCGGCCAGCAGGTCCGCCGCCGGGTCGCCGCCGCCGCCGCGCCGGTGCAGGCGGAACAGGTAGCGGCAGATGCCGTAGACGACGAAGGGCACGGTGGCGATGAGCCACTGGCTGCCGTGCATGGCCACCGTCTCCGGGGCCACGGTGTACAGGCTGTAGGTGACCACGGTGCCGGCGGCGCAGAGGGTGATGAACTGGTCCAGCAGCACCGGGTCGTAGTCGTCCAGCACCTTGCGGTGGCTGCCCGCATCCTCCTCCAGGGCCTTCAGTTCGGCGCGGCGCTTGGCGAAACCGAGGAACAGGGTCAGCAGCAGGCCGCACACCAGCAGCCAGTGGGAGGGGGCGATACCCACCCCCAGGGTGCCGGCCAGGATGCGCAGCATGAAGCCGGCGGCGATGATGAAGACGTCGAGCACGGCCACGTGCTTGAGGCCCATGGAGTAGGCCACGTTGAGGCCGGCGTAGAGGGCCACCACCAGCAGCACGGTGAGGGAGACGCTGTAGGCCAGCATGAGGGCGCCGAACAGGCAGGCCCCGGCCAGCAGCAGGGCGGCGGTGACATTGACGGTGCCGGCGGCCAGGGGGCGGTGCCGCTTGACCGGATGCAGGCGGTCCTTTTCCCGGTCCGCCAGGTCGTTCACCACATAGATGCTGGAGGCGGCCAGGGAAAAGGCCAGGGCCGCCAGGACCACGGACTGCAGCAGGGCCAGGTCGGCGAAGGCCTCGCCGAAAATGAGGCCGACGAAAACGAAGCCGTTCTTCACCCACTGGTGCGGGCGCAGCAGTTTGACGTAGGGCCAGAGGCCGCCGCGGGGCGTGCTGTCGCCGGCCTTTTGGGGGCGGCGGGCCATCAGCGGCATTCCTCGTCGGGGAAATAGCGTTCGCAGAAGTAGCAGCCGTTCATGGGCAAAAAGCCGGGGATGCGGTAGTAGCGCTGTTTCACGTCCCGCAGCACCCGTTCCCGGTAGGTGTGGAAGTCGAAGCCGTGGCCCAGCACCTGGTAGAAGGTGACGCCCTCCACCTGGAAGGCCAGCTGCTGCACGTCCCGGAAATAGGGCGCGTATTCCCCCGGGTTGGGTTCGCTCTTCCGCAGGATGAGGATGTTCTTGCCGTCCAGCTCGCGGAAGTCGGTGAGGATGTCGTCGTGGCGGGCATGGGAAGAGGCCAGGCCGAAGACCATGAAATAGCGCCGGGCGTTGTAGCCCAGGGTGACGGCGTTGGAATAGCCGTCGGAGGCGAAGGCGTAGTCGTTGGCGTAGGGCTCCAGCCGCTGCAGCAGCTCCTGGCTGCGGAAGGTGAGCACCAGGCCCCGGTGGAAGTCCGCCTTCTCCCAGGTGGACAGGGGCAGCTGGCTGACCACCAGCAACAGCACCACGTGCAGGGCGGCGAAAGCGCCGAGCCAGGCCGCCAGGCGGCGCAGGGCGGTCATGGGCAGGCTGCTGGCGGCCAGGATGCAGAGCAGGGTGATGAAGGAGAGCAGCCAGTGCAGGCCGATCTTCTTGGCCAGGGCCAGGGCGGCGAACAGGCCCAGGGGCACGGCCGCCAGCCAGAAGGCGGTGCGGGCCAGGCCCGGCTGGGCGATGGCGTTCTTCACCTCGTCGCGGAACTTCCACAGGGCGGCCAGGAGGAAGGGGGTGGCGACGTAGCCCAGGGTCAGCACATAGAGGAAGGGATTGGCCCAGGACTTGCCCCAACCGGAACTCTCGTGCCGGTTGTAAAGGTTGAACATGATGTTGGCCCAGCAGTGGCTGCAGTTCCACCAGATGTTGAGGGCCGGCCCCAGCAGGGCCACGGCGACGAACAGGGCGAACTCGGCGAAGCGCCTCCAGCCCTCCTCGCGGCGGGCGACGATGACATGCACCAGGAAGGCGACGCCCAGCAGCACCGAGAAATACTTGGAGAGGAAGGCCAGGCCCAGCATCAGGCCGGCCAGGGCGTGCAGGGCCCAGCGCTGCCAGCCCTGGCGCTCCAGGGCCACGACGTAGGCGGCCACCGAGAGCAGGGAGAAGAAGACCAGGGGCGTGTCGGTGGTGATGAAGACGTTCCACACCGAGGTGGGCAGCAGCAGCACCAGCAGGGCCGTCAGCCAGCCCCGCTCCTCGGCGAAGGCAATGCCGGAGCGGCGCACCAGCCAGCCGGAGAGTCCGGCCAGGACGAAGGGCAGGAGCAGGGCCGGCAGGCGCACCACCCATTCGTCCCAGGAGAGGGCCATGAGGGGCGCCAGCCACCAGCCCACCATGGGCGGGTGGTCGTAGAAGCCCCAGTCCGGCTGCCAGCCCCAGAAGGCGAAATAGGCTTCGTCGCCGGTGATGGGGGTGACCGCCGCCAGCCAGATGCGGAACAGCAGCAGCACTGCCGCCACTCCCAGCACCAGGCGGTGCATGGGCAGGCGGGCGAGGAAGTGGCCGGGGCCGAGCAGGGCGCGGGTGGAAGTGTCCGTGCCGGTCTCGGTCGGCGCCGGCGTCTCGGTCGGGGCAGGGGAGTCGTGTTCCGCCAAAGCGGGGGCCCTTATTCCGTGGCTTCCACCAGGCGGCGCTCGCGCACCGCCCGGGCCAGGATGTCCAGCACCCGCACCGAGTCTTCCCAGCCGATGCAGGCGTCGGTGACGCTCTTGCCGTATTCCAGGGGCTTGTCCGGGGTGATGTCCTGGCGGCCTTCCACCAGGTGGGATTCGACCATGACGCCGATGATGCGCTCGTCGCCGGCGGCAAGCTGGGTGGCCACGTCCTTGGCCACGTCCACCTGGCGCTCGAACTTCTTGCTGCTGTTGGCGTGGGAGAAATCCACCATCAGGCGGGCTGCCAGGCCGGCCGCGGCGATGTCCTTGCAGGCCGCATCCACGCTGGCCGCATCGTAGTTGGGGCCCTTGCCGCCGCGCAGGATGACGTGGCAGTCCTCGTTACCGGCGGTGGAGACGATGGCCGAGTGGCCGCCCTTGGTCACCGAGAGGAAATGGTGGGGGGCGGAGGCGGAGCGGATGGCGTCCACGGCGATGCGCACGTTGCCGTCGGTGCCGTTCTTGAAGCCCACGGGGCAGGAGAGGCCGGAGGCCAGCTCCCGGTGCACCTGGGATTCGGTGGTGCGGGCGCCGATGGCGCCCCAGGCGATCAGGTCCGCCGTGTACTGGGGGCTGATGGTGTCGAGGAATTCGGTGGCGCAGGAGAGGCCCAGCTCGTTGATGTCGAGCAGGATCTTGCGCGCCAGGCGCAGGCCTTCGTTGATGCGGAAGGAGCCGTCCATGCGCGGGTCGTTGATGAGGCCCTTCCAGCCCACAGTGGTGCGGGGCTTTTCGAAATAGACGCGCATCACCACCAGCAGGTCGTCCTTGAGGCGCTCGGCTTCCTTCTGCAGGCGCTGGGCGTACTCCATGGCGGCTTCGTAGTCGTGGATGGAGCAGGGGCCGATCACCACCAGCAGCCGGTCGTCGGCGCCGTGCAGGATGCGGTGGATGCCCTGGCGGGCGCCGTAGGTGGTCTGGGCCGCCCGGTTGCTCACCGGATATTCGCGGAAGACGTGGGCCGGCGGCACCAGTTCCTTGATCTCGCGAATGCGTACATCGTCGGTGACGGGTTTGGTGGCGTGGGAGGCGGCTTTCAGGGACGTCATGGTACAGACCTCGGAACAGCAGCGCCCACAAGGGCGCCAGGCAATGGGAAAGCGCCCGATTCTACGCCAAAGCCCGCCTGGGGCGAAGGGCGGGGCTGTTTTGGCGGGAGCGACGAGGGCCCGCCGCCTACCTTTTGCACTGTCGCTTTTCCCGGCCAGCCGGAAACGGCCATGACCGGTACTGCTGCCTGGCGATGCGCCATTCGTCGTCACGCTTCATGCGCGTCCCCGCGGCGGAACCGGCATGGCGGACGGGACGTTCCCCCGAATGAGCCGAAAGCAATGCCCCGCTTGTCGATTCTCGAACATAAGTATATTCTTATATACATGAATACCTCATCCCTCTTCCTCCGTCGCTGCCTGAGCCTGGCCCTGTCGCTGGCGGTTGGGTCCGTCGTGGCTGCCGAAACGTCCCCGAGCGAGTTGCCGACCCGGGTGGTGCAGCCCCGGGAAGTGGCACTGACATTGCCGGCGGAAGGGGTGGTGGAAGCCCTCTCCCAGGCCGTGGTGGCGGCCCAGGTGGCCGGCCGGGTGACCGAGATGCGGGTCGATGCCGGGCAGGCGGTGAAGAAGGGCGAAGTCATGCTGCGCCTGGACGTGCGCGAGGCGGCCGAGACTGCCGCCGGGGCCCAGGCGGCCCTGGTCAATGCCCGGGCCCAGTACGAGCGCAGCCGCAGCCTGCGACAGCAGAATTTCATCAGCCAGTCGGCCCTGGACAAGGCCAAGGCCGACCTGGACCTGGCCATGGCCAATGCCGGAGCCTCCGGCGCCAGCCAGAGCCACGGCACCATCACGGCGCCCATCAGCGGCCTGGTGGCGCGGCGCCACATCGAGCTGGGGGAAATGGCGGCCCAGGGCCGGTCCCTGGTGACCCTCTACGACCCGGCGGGCTTGCGCGTGACGGTGGAAATCCCCCAGTACCGGCTGAAGGAACTGAAGGGCGGCAAGGATCTGCAGGGCCGCATCGAATTTCCGGAGCTGCAGCGCCAGGTGGCGGCGGCCAAGGTGACCGTGCTGCCGGCGGCGGATGCCGCCACCCATACGGTCCAGGTGCGCCTCAACCTGCCCGGCGATGCCGCTTCCCTGCAGGATGTGCTGCCGGGCATGGCGGCCCGGGTCCATTTCGTCCTCGGCCGGGCGGTCAAGCTGACGGTGCCGGCCAGTGCCGTGGTGCGTCGCGGCGAGGTGGCCGGTCTCTATGTGCGCGACGGCCAGGGCCGTCTGTCCCTGCGCCAGTTGCGCCTGGGCCAGGCCGTCGGCGACGGCGAGGTGGAAGTGCTGGCGGGGCTGTCCGCCGGCGAGACCATCGTCCTCGATCCGGTCCGGGGCGGCATCGCCCTGAAGCAGGGCGCAGCCCGCTAGACCCCGGCAGCACGCGACTCCAGTTTCCCCAGAAGCGGCAGAAGACCGCTCATCCACGCACCACGCCAACGGAGGAGACACCATGGCGCACATCATCATCATCGGCGCGGGCCTGGGCGGCATGCCCATGGCCTACGAAATGCGCGAACTGCTGCGCAACGGCGACAGGCTCACCGTCGTCTCCAACCAGTCCCGCTTCCATTTCGTGCCGTCCAACCCCTGGGTGGCGGTGGACTGGCGCCAGCGCCAGGACATCGAGCTGGAACTGGCGCCCCTGCTGAGTCGCAAGGGCATTGCCCTGGTCCAGTGCGGCGCCCGCCGGGTGCATCCGGAGCGTAACCAGGTGGAGCTGGAGGACGGCAGCAGCCTGGACTACGACTTCCTCATCATCGCCACCGGCCCCCGTCTGGCCTTTGACGAGATCGAGGGCCTGGGGCCCCAGGGCCACACCCAGTCCATCTGCCACGTGGATCACGCCCAGCAGGCGGCCGAGAGCTGGAAAAGCTTCGTCGCCGCGCCCGGCCCGGTGGTGGTGGGGGCGGTGCAGGGCGCCTCCTGTTTCGGCCCGGCCTACGAATACGCCTTCATCATGGAAACGGACCTGCGCAAGCGCAAGATCCGGGACCGGGTGCCCATGACCTTCGTCACCTCCGAGCCCTACATCGGCCACCTGGGCCTGGGCGGCGTCGGCGACTCCAAGGGCATGATCGAGTCCATGTTCCGCCAGCGCCACATCAAGTGGATCTGCAACGCCAAGGTGAGCAGGGTGGAAGCCGGCAAGATGTTCGTCACCGAGCACGACGAGGAGGGTCAGCCGAAGAAGGAGCACGAGCTGCCCTTCAGCTACTCCATGATGCTGCCGGCCTTCAAGGGCGTGGAGGCGGTGTTCGGTATCGAAGGCCTGACCAATCCCCGGGGCTTCGTCCTCATCGACGAGCACCAGCGCAACCCGCGCTATCCCAACATCTTCTCCGTCGGCGTCTGCGTCGCCATCCCCCCGGTGGAGGCGACGCCGGTGCCCACGGGCACGCCCAAGACCGGCTACATGATCGAATCCATGGTCACCGCCACGGCCAAGAACATCCGCGCCGTGCTGGACGGGCGCGAGCCCACCGAGAAGGCCACCTGGAATGCGGTCTGCCTGGCCGATTTCGGCGACTCCGGCGCCGCCTTCGTGGCCCTGCCCCAGATTCCGCCGCGCAACGTCAGCTGGTTCTCCGAGGGCAAGTGGGTGCATCTGGCCAAGGTGGCCTTCGAGAAGTACTTCCTGCGCAAGATGAAAACGGGGGCCACCGAGCCGGTCTATGAAAAGATCGTCATGGAGGCCCTGGGCATCATGAAACTGAAAGGCAAATAGTCCGGTTCGTCCGGGCCGACACAGACATGGGAATTTCCGGCCGTATCGCCCACACCTTCCAGGCGTCCCCCATGACGCCCCTGCTGGCCCTGGTGCTGCTGCTCCTCGGGTTGTTCGCCGTCCTGGTGACGCCCCGGGAGGAGGAGCCCCAGATCGACGTCACCATGGCCAACGTGGTGGTGCCCTTCCCCGGGGCCTCGAGCAAGGATGTGGAAAACCTGGTGGCCACCCCGGGGGAGCAGGTGCTCTCGCGCATGACCGGGGTGGACCATGTCTTTTCCGTCTCCCGCCCGGGCATGGCGGTGATCACGGTGCAGTTCGAGGTGGGGGTGAAGAACCAGGATGCCCTGGTGCGCCTCTACGACACCGTCCATTCCAACCGGGACTGGCTGCCGGCCAACCTGGGCGTCGGCGAACCCATCGTCAAGCCCAAGGGCATCGACGACGTGCCCATCGTCTCCCTCACCTTCTGGACCCGGGACAGCCGCCGCTCCGCCTTCGAACTGCAGCAGATCGCCCGCTCCGCCGAGGTGGAATTCAAGCACCTGGCCGGCACCCGGGACGTCACCACCCTGGGCGGGCCGGACCACGTGATCCGGGTCGCCATGGACGCCGAGCGCATGAATGCCTACGGCGTCACCGCCCAGGACCTGCGCGACGCCCTGCAGATCGCCAACAACGAGCAGCCTTCCGGCCGCCTGGTGGAGGGCGGGCGGGAAATGCTGGTGCACACCGGCACCCTGATCGAATCGGCCCAGGACGTGAAGAACCTGGTGGTGGCCGTGCGCAGCGAAGGCAGCATCCGCAAGCCGGTGTTTCTGGCCGATGTGGCCACGGTGGAAGACGGTCCGGACCAGCCCAAGCGCTACGTCTGGTTCGGCGCCGGCCCGGCGGCAGCCCAGCGGGGCATCGCCGCGGGGGGCGAGGATGCTTCCCCGGACGGCACCTATCCGGCCGTCACCCTGGCCATCTCCAAGAAGCCCGGCGTCAATGCGGCGGATGTGGCCGACGCCGTCATCGCCCGGGCCGAGAGCCTCAAGGGCAGCCTCATCCCCGAGGGTGTGGAAGTCACCGTCACCCGCAACTACGGCGCCACCGCCACGGAGAAGGCCCAGAAGCTGATCGGCAAGCTGCTCTTCGCCACCGCCTTTGTCGTGCTGCTGGTGTTCTTCGCCCTGGGGCGGCGGGAGGCCCTCATCGTCGGCATCGCCGTCTCCCTGACCCTGGCCGCCACCCTGTTCGCCTCCTGGGCCTGGGGCTTCACCCTGAACCGGGTCAGCCTGTTCGCCCTCATCTTCTCCATCGGCATCCTGGTGGACGATGCCATCGTGGTGGTGGAGAACATCCACCGCTGGAAGCTGCTGCACCCCGAGAAGACCCTGCTGGAGTTGATCCCCGGGGCGGTGGACGAGGTCGGCGGACCCACCATCCTGGCCACCCTGACGGTGATCGCGGCCCTCCTGCCCATGGCCTTCGTCACCGGCCTGATGGGGCCCTACATGAGCCCCATCCCCATCAACTCCTCCCTCGGCATGGCCATCTCCCTGGCCGTGGCCTTCATCGTCACTCCCTGGCTGGCGGCCAAGCTGCTGGCCCACGGCGGCGGCCACGGGGCCGACGACGGCAAGGTGGCGGGCAAGCTGGACCGGCTCTTCCACAAGGTGCTGCCGCCCTTCCTCGACGAGCGCAGCGGCGCCGCCGCCCGCAAGAAGCTCTTTCTCGGGGTGCTGGCGGCCATCTTCCTCTCCGTCTCCCTGGCGGTGGTGAAGCTGGTGGTGCTGAAGATGCTGCCCTTCGACAACAAGAGCGAATTCCAGGTGGTGCTGGACATGCCCGTGGGTACGCCCCTGGAAGAGACCGCCCGGGTGCTGAAGGACATCGGCGCCGTGCTGCAGCAGGTGCCGGAGGTGACCGACTACCAGGCCTACGCCGGCACTGCCAGCCCCATCAACTTCAACGGCCTGGTGCG
This sequence comes from Azospira oryzae, assembly GCF_004217225.1. GTDB lineage: Bacteria > Pseudomonadota > Gammaproteobacteria > Burkholderiales > Rhodocyclaceae > Azospira > Azospira oryzae. Next base: position 1,587,661 of record NZ_SHKM01000001.1, on the reverse strand, counting down.
CCAGTACTACCTGCGCGGCGAGCCGGAAATGGGCGACATCCAGGTCAATCTGGTGGACAAGCACCATCGCTCCCGCCAGTCCCACGAGATCGCCGTGGCGGTGCGGGCCGAGATCGAGGCGGTGGCCCGCCGCGCCGGCGGCAACGCCAAGGTGGTGGAAGTGCCGCCGGGGCCGCCGGTGATGAGCCCCATCGTGGCCGAGATCTACGGGCCGGAAGAGGCCGGGCGCATCGCCGTGGCCAAGCAGGTGCGCGGCGTCTTCGAGAAAGCTCCGGATTTCACCAGCGTGGACGACTCGGTCCAGGCCGATGCGGAAAAAACCGTGCTGCGGGTGAACCAGACCAAGGCGGCCCAGCTCGGCGTGGCCCAGAAGGACATCGTCGAGGTGGTGCGCATGGGCCTGGCCGGCGAGGACGTGACTCCGGCCCACAACCAGGATTCCAAGTACGAGATTCCGGTGCGCATCACCCTCCCGGCCGAGGTGCAGAGCAGTCTGGACGCCCTGCTGCGGCTCAAGGTGAGGGCCCGTTCCGGCGCCCTGGTGCCGGTCTCCGAGGTGGTGGAAGTGCGCCGCCTGGCCCGGGAAAAAGCCATCTACCACAAGGACCTGCTGCCCGTGGTGTACGTCTATGGCGACATGGGCGGCGACCTGGATTCGCCCCTCTACGGCATGTTCGCCGCCCGGGGCGAGATCGTCGGCATGAACCTGGACGGCCTCAAGGGGGCCGGCGGCACCCTGGCCGACACTTTCATCCGCCAGCCGGCGGACCCCTATGCCGGCTTCTCCCTCAAGTGGGACGGGGAATGGCAGATCACCTACGAGACCTTCCGCGACATGGGCGCCGCCTACGGCGTCGGCCTGATCCTCATCTACCTGCTGGTGGTGGCCCACTTCAAGAGCTATGTGACGCCGCTGATCATCATGGCGCCGATTCCCCTCACCATCATCGGCGTCATGCCCGGCCACGCCCTGCTGCGCTCCCAGTTCACCGCCACCTCCATGATCGGCATGATCGCCCTGGCCGGCATCATCGTGCGCAACTCCATCCTGCTGGTGGATTTCATCAAGGAGGAAACGGCCAAGGGCATGCCCTTCAAGGAGGCCATCGTCACCGCCGCCGCCGTGCGCGCCAAGCCGATCGCCCTGACCGCCCTGGCGGCGATGCTGGGCGCCCTGTTCATTCTCGACGACCCCATTTTCAACGGGCTGGCCATCAGCCTCATCTTCGGCATCCTGGTTTCCACCCTGCTGACCCTGGTGGTGATCCCGGTGCTCTACTACGCCACTTTCAAGGAGCAACAACCATGACCTCGGAACGTCTCATCCGCATCTTCGCCGGCAGCTTCGTGCTGCTGTCCCTGGCCCTGGGGGTGGAAGCCAGCCCCCTGTTCGTCAATGCCAATTTCCTCTGGTTCACCGCCTTCGTCGGCGCCAACCTGCTGCAGAGCGGTTTCACCCGTTTCTGCCCCCTGGAAATGATGCTGCTGAAGGCCGGTGTGAAGCGTGGCGGCTGACCTAGGGTAACTCCCAGGTTGCTGATTAATATCCGCTTTTTCGTCATTTTTCGGAACCTCCCGGCCGTATGATGGTCCTTCGCTCAGGCCGGATCATTCGGTCCTGACAACGATTCGGGGGGATTCCATGAAAAATGCCAGCATCCGCTGGAAGCTTCTGCTTCTGGCCGCCGTTGCCGTACTCACCCTGGTGGTCATGGGCGGATTTTCCGCCCTGCAGAGCAGCCACCTCAACCGCCAGATGGTCGGGGCCCTCGACCGCCAGCAGACCTACCTGGAGGCGGTCAATACCGCCCGGGGCGTCCAGGTCGCTTTCAAGATCCAGGTGCAGGAATGGAAGAACATCCTGCTGCGGGGCAAGGACGTCCAGGCCTTCGAGAAGCACCTGGCCGGCTTCGACAAGGAGGAGGCCCAGGTCATCGCCGGCCTGGAGAAGCTGGACGGCCTGGCCCGTCGCCTGGGCATCGCCGACCGGCTCAAGGTGGCCGAGGCGGGCAGTACCTTCGCCAAGCTGGGGCCGGCCTACCGGGCGGCGCTGAAATCCTACGAGCGTACCGCTGGCGATCCGGCGGCGACGGTGGACAAGCTGGTGCGGGGCATCGACCGGGAGCCGACCCAGATGATCGACGGACTGGTGGCCCAGATCCAGTCGGCGGCCGCCGAGAACGGCGCCGCCGAGCAGGCCGCCGCCGCTGCCACCTACCGCACCATGCTGCTCTGGCTGGGGGCCTTCCTGGCCCTGGCGCTGGCGCTGCTGGCCGGTCTTTCCTTCTACCTGATCCGGGCCATCACCGGGCCGGTGCAACTGCTGGAAGGCACCATCACCCGCATTGCCGCCACCGGCGACCTGACCCAGCGGGTGGGCATCGACCAGCGCGACGAAATCGGCCGCATGGCGGCGGCCTTCAACGACATGATGGGCAAGATGCACTCCCTGGTGGGGCAGGTGGCGGCCTCGGTCCAGACCGTGGACCACACCGCCGGCGAACTGGCCCACACTTCCGGGCTGCTCAACGACGCCTCCCATGCCCAGTCCGAGTCCGTGGCCAGCAACGCCGCCGCCATCGAGGAGCTGACGGTGGCCATCGCCACCGTGGCCGAAGTGGCCGGCGACGTCCATGGCCAGTCCCAGGAAAGCGTCAGCTCCACCAACGCCGGCAGCCAGCAGGTGAGCGAGCTGGTGGCCGAGATTCACCGCATCCGCGACACGGTGGATGACGTGGCCCGGGTGGTGGAGGACTTCGTGCACAGCACCAGCGCCATCACCCACATGACCCAGGAAGTGCGGGAGATCGCCGACCAGACCAACCTGCTGGCCCTGAATGCCGCCATCGAGGCGGCCCGGGCCGGCGAGGCGGGCCGGGGCTTCGCCGTGGTGGCCGACGAGGTGCGCAAGCTGGCGGAAAAATCCGGCGGCTCCGCCTCCGAGATCGCCCGCCTGGCCAGCGCCATCGTCAGTCAGACCGACCAGGTGCGGGCGGCGGTGGGGGCCGGGCTGCAATCCATCGAAGCCAGCGCCGGCCTGGCCGGCGGTGTCGAGGGCACCCTGGAGCAGGCCCGGGGCAAGGTGGAGCAGGCCAGCCGCGGGGTCGATGAAATCGTCCTCTCGGTGCGGGAGCAGCAGGTGGCCAGCACGGAAATCGCCCAGAACATGGAGCGCATTTCCTCCTCGGCGGAAGAGGCCAGCGAAGTGGCCGGGCAGATGAGCCAGTCCGCCGTGCAACTGCGTTCCGCCGCCGGTGGGTTGAGTACGGCCATCGCCGGCTTCCGCGTCTAACCCCCGTCGCGCAGGAAATATGCAAAAGCGCCCGCCCGGGCGCTTTTTTTCATGCCGCGAGGGGGTTAAACTAACTATGACTTTAGTATGAAGAGGCCGCCCGGCAGAGGCGGCCGGAACGACATCAATCACCAGAGGAAACAGTATGGAAATCGGCTTCATCGGTCTTGGCATCATGGGCCGCCCCATGGCTCTCAACCTGCTCAAGGGCGGCCACGGCGTCCATGTCTGGGCGCGCCGGCCCGAATCCATGGCGCCTCTGCTGGAGGCCGGCGCCGTCGGCTGCAGCAGCCCGGCGGCCGTAGCCGGCCAGGTCGAAGTGGTCATTTCCATGGTGGCCGATGCCCCCGACGTGGCGCAGGTGATGCTGGGTCCCGACGGCGTTGCCGCCGGCGCCGAGGGGGCCGGCAAGCACGGTCTGGTGGCGGTGGACATGAGCACCATCGCTCCCGCCGCGGCCCGCGACCTGGCCGCCAGGCTGCAGGCCCGGGGCGTGGACTTCGTCGATGCCCCGGTCTCCGGCGGCGAGGTGGGGGCCATTGCCGGCAGCCTTTCCATCATGGCCGGCGGTTCCGCCGAAGCCTTTGCCAAGGCCCTGCCGGCCTTCCTCTGCCTGGGCCAGAACGTGGTCCACGTGGGCGCCGCCGGCGCCGGCCAGGTGGCCAAGGCCTGCAACCAGATCGTCACCGGCATGGGCGTGCTGGCGGTGGCCGAAGCCTTCAACTTCGCCCGCCAGGCCGGGGTGGACCCGGCCAAGGTGCGCGAGGCCCTGCTCGGCGGCTTCGCCTACAGCCGCATCCTGGAGAACCACGGCCAGCGCATGCTGGAGCGCAACTTCAAGCCCGGCTTCAAATCCTGGATGCACCAGAAGGACCTCAACATCGTCATGCAGAGCGCCCATGAACTGGGCCTGTGCCTGCCCGGCGCCGCTGCCACGGCCCAGATGTTCAACGCCATGGTCGGTTCCGGCCTGGGGGAGGAGGATTCGGTGGCGGTGCTGAAACTGCTGGAGCGCCTTTCCGGCCGGACCGACGGGGCCGACTGAGAACCCGCCGGCCATGCCCAAACCCTTGTTCCCGGGGCGTCGCTGGCCCGTCGCGCTGCTGCTCATGGTGGCGGCGGCCCTGGCCCTGATCTGGACCTTCCTGCTGCGGGAAAACCGCCTCTTCGCCGAGGAGCGGCAGCAGCGCTTCGAGGCGGAGCGCCGGGTGGTGGCCGACCTGGTGGCGGAAAACCTGCTGCGCCAGCTGCAGCGCCTGGACGACGTGCTCCTGCTCCTGCGCAGCGAATACGTGGCCGAGCGCAAGTCAGTCGACACCACCATCGCCCTGCTGCGCCAGGGTTCCCTGCAGGAGCTGGGGGCCCGGGTCACCGTCATCGACCGGGACGGCTACGTCGCCACCTCCGATGCCCCCCGCCGTCCCGGCGAGCGGGTCTATCTGGGGGACCGGGACAACTACATCCATTTCTCCAGCGGCGGCCGCGACAGCCTCTACATCAGCGGGCCGGTCCAGGGGCGCATGACCGGGGCGCCGGGGGTGCAGCTGTCCCGCCCCATCTTCGATGCCCGGGGCCAGTTTGCCGGGGTCGTCGCCTTCTTCATGGAGCCGCGCCAGCTCACCGCCTTCGTCCAGCACCAGGACCTGGGGCCGGACGGGGTGCTGACCCTGTATTCCGCTGCCGGCAAGGTCCTGGGCCGCTCCCGGGAAATGGAAAAGCACCTGGGCAAGCAGCTCAGCGACGAGTTGTTCGGCCCCTTCAAGAAAAGCTCCCACGGCCTGGTCACCCGGGTTTCGGCTCTGGACGGCATCACCCGCACCGTCGCCTACCGCTGGCTGGACCGCTATCCCATGCTGGTGATGGTGGCCGTGTCGCCCCGGGGCCTGGAGGAGGAACTGCTGGCCCAGCGCAACGCCAACCTGCGCAAGGGCATGCTGCTGTCCCTGCTGGTGCTGCTGTGCGGCGGCGCCGTCGCCTTCTACCAGCTGCGCCGGGACCGGCTCGAAACCATGCTGGCCCGGGAGCGGGGCCATTTCATCGAAGCCCAGCGGGTGGCCAACCTGGGCAGCTGGGAGCGTGACATTCCGGGCAACCAGGTGTGGTGGTCCGACGAGACCTACCGCATCCTGGGCTATCTGCCGGAGAGCCAGAAGCCCTCCCTGCAGGCCTTCCTGGCCCGGGTCAATCCCCGGGACCGCAAGCGCATCGAGGTCAACTTCGCCCAGGTGCGGGAGCAGGGCGGTTCCCTCGACATCGCCTGCCGCCTGCTGCTGCCGGGCAATGTGGAGCGCTACGTGCACCTGGGCGGTCGCGCCGAACGGGACGAAAACGGGCGCCCCAGCCGCCTCACCGGCACCCTGCAGGACGTCACCGACTACATGAACATGCAGCTGGCCCTGGCCGATGCGGAGGAGCGCTGGAAGTTCGCCCTGGACGGGGCCGACGCCGGGGTCTGGGACTGGTTCGTGGCGGACAACCGGGCCTATTTCTCGCCGCGCTGGAAGGCCATCCTGGGCTACCGGGACGAGGAACTGCCGAGCCGCCACGAGGAGTGGCTGGAGCGCCTGCATCCGGACGACCGGGAACGGGCCATGGCCGCCGTCACCGACCATTTCGCCGGGCGCACGCCGGTGTACGAGATGGAATTCCGCCTGCGCCACAAGGACGGCAACTACCGCTGGGTGCTGAGCCGGGGCAAGGTCTGCGCCCGGGACCCGGAGGGCCGGCCCCTGCGCATGCTCGGCATCATCTCCGACATCTCGGCGCGCAAGCAGGCCGAACTGGACCTGGCCCGCAGCGAGGCCATGCAGCGTTCCCTGGTCTCGGCCATGGCCGAGGGCGTGGTGGTGCAGGACCAGGCAGGCAAGATCATTTCCGCCAACGCCTCGGCCCGGCGTATCCTGCGCATCGGCGAGAACCTGGTGGGCCTGGATTCCACCGACCCGGAATGGCAGGCGGTGCGGGAGGACGGCAGCCCCTTCCCCGGCCGCGACCATCCGGCCATGGTCACCCTGCGCACCGGCGTCTCCTGCGACAACATCATCATGGGCCTGCACCGGCCCGACGCCGGCCTCATCTGGCTCAGCGTGAACAGCCGGCCCCTCAACTTCGCCGACGAGCGGCAGCCCTTCGCCGTCGTCACCTCCTTCGCCGACATCACCGAGATCAAGGCGGCGGAACTCTCCAGCCGCATCTACCGGGACGTGCTGGAGCGGGCCGGTCGGGCCATCCTCATCACCGACGGCGACGGCACCATCAACAACGTGAACTCCGCCTTCGTCAGCCTCCTCGGTTACAGCCGGGAGGAGTGCCTGGGCCGGCGCACCGGCTTCTTCCGCTCCAACCGCCACAGCCCGGAATTCTTCTCCCGCATGTGGCAGGCCCTGAAGACCCGGGGCGAGTGGCGCGGCGAAATATGGAACCGGCGCAAGACCGGCGAAGCCATCCTGGTGGAGCTGGACATCCGCTCCGTCACCGACGCCCAGGGCGGGGTGCGCCAGTTCGTCGCCGTGTACCAGGACGTCACCGAGCTGCGCCGCAGCCAGGAGGAAATGTGGCGCCTGGCCCACCATGACCCCCTCACCGGCCTGCCCAACCGCTCCCTCTTCCTCGAGCGCCTGGATCAGGCCCTGGCCCACGCCCGGCGCCAGGGCGAGCGGCTGGGCCTGCTCTACATGGACCTGGACGGCTTCAAGAGCGTCAATGACACCTACGGCCACCAGGCCGGCGACACGGTGCTGCAGGAGGTGGGGCGCCGCCTGCAGAATGCCGTGCGCACCAGCGACACGGTGGCCCGCCTGGCCGGCGACGAATTCGCCGTGCTCCTCGCCCACCTCTCCGTCGAGGACGATCTGGAGCGGGTGATGGGCGAGATCGAAAACGCCGTCGCCCGCCCGGTGATGTGGCAGGGCCAGGAACTGCGGGTCGGCGTTTCCATCGGCAGCGCCGTCTTCCCCGACCAGGCCGACGTGGCCGAATCCCTCATCGGCGCCGCCGACCAGGCCATGTACCTGGCCAAGCAGCAGCACCGCCAGGCCGCCGGCCCCGGCGGCGCCCCATCCCCATCCCTTCAGTCACTGCATTCCACATGACCGCCAGCTCTTCCGCCAAACCCGCCGTCGGCTTCATCGGCCTCGGCGTCATGGGCCGCCCCATGGCCGGCCACCTGCTCGACGCCGGCTATCCCCTCACCGTGTGGGGCCGCCGTCCCGCCAGCACCGCGCCCCTGGCCGAAATGGGCGCCGCCGTCGCCGCCACCCCGGCCGAGGTCGGGCGCCGGGCCGAGATCGTGTTCACCGTGGTCACCAGCGGCAGCGACGTCAAAAGCGTGGTCCTCGGCGAAGCCGGCCTCATCGAGGGCCTGGCCCCCGGTAGCGTGGTGGTGGACATGAGCACCATCGCCCCCGGCGATGCCCGGGAGATCGCTGCCGCCCTGGCCGCCCGGGGCATCCATTTCCTCGACGCCCCCGTTTCCGGCGGCGAGCAGGGCGCCATCCACGCCACCCTGGCCATCATGGCCGGCGGCGACGCCGCCGTACTGGAGCGGGTGCGGCCCCTGCTGCTGCGCCTGGGCAAAACCGTGGTGCACATCGGCGACAACGGCGCCGGCCAGGTGGCCAAGGCCTGCAACCAGATGATCATGGTGGCCGCCATCCAGGCCTGCGCCGAAGCCATGCACCTGGCCGCCGCCAGCGGCGTGGACACCTCCCGCCTGCGGGAAGCCCTGCTCGGCGGCTCCGCCGGCAGCCGGGTGCTGGAGGTGATGGGCGAGCGCATGGCGGAGCGGGACTTTGCCGCCGGCATCGAGGCCCGGCTGCACCACAAGGATTTCGGCATCCTCCTGGCCGAGGCCCACGCCCTGGGTGCGCCCCTGCCGGTGGCGGCCCAGGTGGGCCAGCAACTCAACGCCCTGATGGGGCAGGGCATGGGCAAGGACGACACCTCCTCCCTGCTGCGGGTGCTGGAGGGGAAGGGCTAGTCTCGACGGTGTTGATCTGATCCGGGCATTGGCCCGGGAGGCAATGGGGACGGGCGTTTCCACCGGGGTATGGTGGGGATGGCCGTCTTTTTTGTTTGGTGGCGGGGTGGGGGGGGGCTTTGTTACTGGGGGATTGGTTGGGCGTGGTTTGCTGATTTTGCGGCTGGGTTCCGCGCCGCCGCGCGTGTTCCTTTTCTTGCTTCCCCAAGAAAAGGAACCAAAAGAAGGGGAACCCTCACCCCCGGCCCTGCGGGCTTCCCTGCGCTGCTCAGCCGAGCGGGGCGGCTGCGGAACTCGCCCCCTGCGGGGGCTCAGACAGTCCTCGCCGAAAGCCCCCCGCCCGCCTTGCGCTGCTCGGCGGGGGTGGAAGGGGATGGAAAGCCGGTGGCGTAGCGAAGGTGTTCTCACCGGTTTGGGGTGGGTGATTTAGGTTATTGGGATATGCGATTTGCAACTTTTGGTTGCGGTGTGGGTGTTCCGACGGTAACTTTGAGGCTGTCCGGTTTCACGGATTTTTAGTGGGGCCAGTAAACGGCAGGTTTTCTGAATCCGTTGCGGGACAATCGATTTGGCTGTCCGGTGTTCCAGGATATTGGACAGTCCCATTTTTATTGGACGTTTTTGTCGTCTACTACTAGTTAGAATTTTATGCTCGCTTTCCCAACTGCCACGCGTAAATCTGCCTTCATAACGGGCATATCACTGGTCGTACTCATCGCAGTTCTCGAAGCACTTGAGCACTTTGAAGTGCTCCCCGCTGGCTCATCCGAAAAAGGAATGTTTCCGGTGGTCGCTGCGTACTTCTTCATTAGCGTCTTGCTGTTTGTTATCGACGTGAAGAGTTTTTCGCCAAGCGAACTGAAAGCAAAAATTCCGCTCGTATATTTCCCCACCAATCGAGAAGGTCTTAATTTCTTGCTCAGGGTCTGGGGAAGAATGTTGGTTTGGTTTTTGGGGGCTGCAACTGCAGCGTCATTTCTCGCCCTTGGGCAGTGGCTACTGAAATGAAATCTAACATCCCAGTCAAACCGCGCCCTGCAGGCGCTTGGACGTGCCGCAAGCGGCACGCCATTTACTTTGCACGTTAGAGCGCATGGCCCACGACCGCCGAAGCCTGATGGAAACACTTCTCGAAGCCGTGGTGGGTGACAGCACCCTCTCGCACTGGAAGCTCGAAACGGTGTCGCGTATAGACTCCAATGGCCTAACACCGACGCGAGAGTTGCCTACACCTCTACTTGAATTTCTCGACGGGCTGTCGGCCATTTCAAAAAAGGCATTTCCGGAAGGCGGCATGCTTGTTAGCGATTTTGAGGTAAACGATGGTGTCGCTTCCCAGCAAATGCCTGAGGCAGTGACATCCCCTGCCGAGTTGGTGGACTTCTTCGCGTGCGTCATCGGCGACACCACCGTAACCCGCCCCGCGGACGCCGAAGCCACCGTTGCGAACTTTCTTGATGTAATCCACTCGTCCTACCCGGAAGGCAAAATCCATTTTCGGCTTCATGACTCTCATGGCTGGCCAAGCCAGTTGGAAACATGGATTGTTGCGCCCAATAGCTATGCCTATTTCTGCTTGGTTTGGAGTGTCAGCTAAGCGCTCTAACAACTCCGTCGAGAGGGACCGCCTGCCGGCGCGGCCGGCAGGTACCCTCCGCGGCTTCGCCGCTCCGGCGGCCCCTCACGTCGAACGCTAGAGGTCTCATGCCGCTTTTCGATTTGCTCCTTGTTGGCGCTCTTATTGCCATCGTTTTTGCACTCCTTCGTGCGAACGATGTACTCGGCAATAACCCGCATCAGCAAGTTAAAGCCCTCGAAGATTTAGTTGGGCCATTTCCTACAAAAATGTCGTTTACTGAAAAGCTACGCCTCAACAATTTGTATGGCATTTCCCCAACTAACCCACGCCGGGCTCGTTGGCTCACTGTTGTTGTCGCACTTTTCTTCCTTGCCATGCTTTGGCTACAGCAATGACCCCTAACATTGCGCTCAAGGCCGCTCCCTTCGGTCACTGGGCGCTGCGCGATAAACCGCTGCGCAGCGCCCCTTACCTACAACGCTAGGTAGTCTTGCCCCTGTTTTCATCTATTGCCTGTAACCCTCAAATATCATGAAGATCTACTACTCATCCGAGTTCATCGGCAAGCTGAAGCCGAAGCTAGTCGTTCACACGGCTCTCGCAGTGTTGTTCTACTTTCTCGTCTATGACTTGTCGAAGGGAGTCTTCTTTATATTCCTTGGGGCCTACTGCATTTCCATTGGCATCAAGTCTTTCCATCTGGTGAAGTACCACCGACACCTCCCGATTGCCGACTATGATGAAACGGGCATCGTGGTTTTGGTTGGCTACAGGCTCGCCATTCCAGCGGAGAGGATTGGTTCGGTCGAATTCAGTCAGCACAAATTGACCTTCGTCCTCAAAGATGGGAAAAGGGTCGGTACGCAGCTTCGAGACATGATGCCCCACGACGACTTTGACCGTCTTGTTGAGTTTTTTACGGCCCGCTTCCCTCATCAACAGATTGCCTAACGACTTAGCCGAGTGGAAAGCTCTGCAAGTTTTACTTGTGGATTCTCACCACCGCTGCGCGGTTCCTGCAGCCAAGGGCCTTCAACCTTAGCCTCTGACTGGCTGGGTCGATAGCAAAATCAGAGAGCGCCAATCCCGCCCTGTGCGGCGCCGAGCAACGGAGCTTGCGGCGGAAAAAGGGCGAGAACTGTCTGAGGCCCGTAGGGCCGAGTTGCGCAGCCCCCGCCGGAAGCGAGTAGCGCAGGGGACCCCGCAGGGGCGCCAAACCGGGCTCGCCTTTTCTTTGGTTACTCTTCTTTTGGCGAAGCAAAAGAAAGTAACCCGCGCGTCAGGCGCGGAACGCAGCGGTCACTAAACTCACTACGCCCGAAGACTCAGACCGGCAACAACTCGCCCGCAGTCCCGGAAACAACAGTGCCACCACCCAATAACGACGCCACCTTCCGCCATGCCATGGCTGGAAGGGCCGTCCCTCCGGCCTTGCAGGCCGGGTGCCAGGCGTCCGGCGGCGCCCTGCCCGACACCGCCCCGATTGCCCCGCCCCGAGGGGAGCGCTATCATTCGCGCCTGCCCGGCAAACGGGCAAGCCCATTCCATTTGAGTTAGGTCTGTATGTTGGAGATTGCCGCAATCCGATAACTCCGTCTGGCCCCGCCGGCCGCGAGTTATCGATATGCCCATAGCGTCGATGGCGCCTCTCGGAGGCTGCCGTCGTGTGTGCATTTGATTGCGGAACAATCCAACATGAATCTTTCCAAGCCCGAGCAGCGGACGTTGCACGTCCTCGCCAAAGGCGGCCATATCGAACATCACCGCGATGCTTCCGGCCGCATTACCCACGTCGATTGCTATACCCGCGAAGGTTTCGTCCTCAGCGACTGCACCTTGCCGGTGTTCAAGAAGCTGAAGGCCAAGCGCCTCATCGCCTCCCTGGACGGCCGGCCTTACCGGATCAACCGGGCCGGCCTGGGGGCCGTGCGCGGCCAGCTCGACAACCAGTAATCCTCCCGCGCCACCGCCCGGCCCGGGTCCCTACTGGCGGCTGGGCGGAGCGGCGCCTGCATTGCAAAAAGGAATTCATCACATGACCATCACCATTCGTCCCGAAGAGCCGGCCGACAGCGCCGCCATTTTCGACCTGACCCGCCTGGCCTTTGCCACGGCGGCCCACAGCGCGGGCACCGAGCAGTTCATCGTCGGCGCCCTGCGAGATAGCGGCAGGCTCAGCCTTTCCCTGGTGGCGGAGGAGGGCGGGCGTCTCCTCGGCCACGTGGCCTTTTCGCCGGTGACCCTGAGTCCGGCCGCTCCCGGCTGGTTTGGGGTCGGCCCGGTTTCGGTGCTGCCAGAGCATCAGGGCTGCGGCATCGGCAGCCGGCTGATGCGGCACGGCCTGGAGGAACTGCGCCGGCGCGGCGCCGCCGGCTGCGTGCTGGTGGGGGTGCCGGCCTTCTACGCCCGCTTCGGCTTCGTCCAGGCGGCGCCGCTGCTGCTGCCGGAGGTGCCGCCCCAGTACTTCCAGGCCCTGGCCTTCCAGGGCCCGCTGCCGGCTGCCAGCGTCGCCTTCGATCCGGCCTTCTTCGCCACCGCCTAGCCGTAGCGGTCCGCTGCCTGGCAGCGGCACCATCGCCACCAACAAGAAGGGACGGGCTTTCCCACCGTTGCACGGTGGGGAGGCCCGTCCCTTCTGCCTTCCAGGGCGGTGCTTCGTGACGGCCTTATTTCTCCGTGTGCTCCCCGTCCACCGGCCACAGGCCGTGGCCGTCCAGGTACACCCGGTAGCGGCTTTCCAGGGCGTCGAGGCGGCTCTGGTTGGCGGCGAGGCGGGCTTCGTTGGCCTGGCGCTGGGCGGTGAGCAGTTCGGTGATGCCGGCTTCGCCCAGCTGGTAGGCCCGGGCCATGAGGGCGGCGGCCTGCTCGATGCGCTGGGCGGCATCCTCGGCCCGGCGCCAGGATTCGTAGGCGGCCCGGGCGTTGGCCAGGAGGGCGGCCACTTCGGCGTTGATGCGGGCCAGGGTGGCGGCTTCCCGGCTGGCGGCGGCGCTGGCGTAGGCGGCGTCGCGGCGGGCGGTGGCGCTGCGCAGGCTGCCGGAGAAGGGGATGGAGATGCTGACCCCGGCGATGCGTTCCTCGCCGCCCTTGTCGGAGCCCACGTGCACCCCCAGGGTGGGGTCGGGCATCCGCTCGGCGTCGGCCCGGTTGGCCACCAGCCGGGCCTGTTCGCTTTCGGCCCGGGCCAGCATCAGCTCGTGGTTGTGTTCCAGCAGGTGCTCGCGCCACTCCGCCTCTTCCAGGGGCAGGGGCTCGCTGGGAGCCACCTGCCTGGGCTGGGGCAGGCCGGGGAAGCGGGCGGCCAGGTCGGCCTCGGCCACCTGGCGGCGCAGGCGGGCCTGTTCCAGGGCGGCCTGGGCCTGGGCGGCGGCGGCTTCGGCCTGCATCAGTTCCAGGCGTGGCGCGTCCCCCAGCTGCACGCGGCGGGCGGTGACCTGGCGCTGGCGGGCCAGGGATTCGCTCTGACGTTGCCACTGGGCGGCGCCTTCGTTTTCCCGCAGCCAGATGAACCAGTAGCGCAGCAGGCTGCGGGAGGTCTCGTGCAGGGTGTCGCCCAGGGCCACCTTGGCCATGGCTTCGCCGTTGGCGCCGAGCTGCTCGTCGAGGGCGGCCTTGCCGGGCAGGCGGATGCCCCGCTCGATGCCGCCGCTCCATTCCCGGTAGCGCTCGTTGGCGGCGCCATTGACGCCATTGACGTTGCGCCGCTGGCTGCCGACCCGGGCGGTCCATTCATAGGGGCCGGCTTCCAGGCGCTTGCGGTTTTCGCCCTCGGCTTCCAGCATGGCTTCGGCGGCCTTGGCCTGGGGCGCGAGGCGGATGGCGTTGACCGCCGCTTCCCGCGGCGGCAGGTCGGTGGGGTAGGCCAGGGGCGGCGGTTCGGCGGCCTGGAGGGCGGCGCTGCAGAGCAGGGCGGCCAGGGGCATCAGTTTCAGCATGGGGCCCATTACAGCCTCCCGGATTGCTGGACCGGGGCGGTCCAGTAGTAGATGTCGGCGCCGGTGAATTGCTGGCGCAAGTCCCGCAGCAGGTCGTGCACATGGGTGCCGGCCATGAGGGCCTGGATGCGGAAGCGGCGGGCCCGGCCGCGCACCCGTTCGGCGGCGGTTTCGTAGGCGATGTCGCCGCCGTGGGCATCCACCGGGCGGGAGGTGAAATGGCCCACGGTCTCGGCCCGGTCGAGGAGGAAGTCCACCACCGCATCTTCCAGATTGGGGTGGATCACCAGGGTCAGGCAGGTATCCACGGGGCGATTGTTTGCGCTCATGGCCGTTCTCCCGGAGTGTTGTCGAAGCCGAAGCGGCGGTAGAGGATGGGCAGCAGCAGCAGGGTCAGCAGGGTGGAGCTGAGCAGGCCGCCGATGACGACGATGGCCAGAGGCTTCTGGATCTCGGAACCGGGGCCGCTGGCGAAGAGTAGGGGTACCAGGCCGAAGGCGGCGATGGAGGCCGTCATCAGCACCGGGCGCAGGCGCCGCCTGGCCCCTTCCCGCACCACCTGCTCCAGGGGCAGGCCCTGGGTGCGCAGCTGGTTGAAGTAGGTGAGCATCACCACGCCGTTGAGCACGGCGATGCCGAGCAGGGCGATGAAGCCGACCGAGGCGGGCACCGACAGGTACTGGCCCGAAAGCAGCAGGGCGAAGACGCCGCCCACCAGGGCGAAGGGGATCATGGCCAGGACCAGGCCGGCCTGGCGCAGGGAGCCGAAGGTGGAAAAGAGCAGCATGAAAATCAGGCCCAGGGCCACCGGCACCACCAGCATCAGGCGCTGGGCGGCCCGCTGCTGGTTCTCGAACTGGCCGCCCCAGACGATGCGGTAGCCCTGGGGCAGCTTCAGCTGCTGGGCCACCTTGGCCTGGGCTTCCTCGACGAAGCCCACCAGGTCCCGGTCCCGCACGTTGGACTGGATCACCACGTAGCGCTGGGCGTTTTCCCGGTCCACCTTGACCGGGCCTTCCACCCGTTCGATCTTGGCCACCTGGGACAGAGGCACGGTGCGGACATTGGTGCCTTCGCCGGGCAGGGACAGGCGCAGGTCGGCGAAGCGCTCGACGCTGGTCTTGTAGTCCGGGCCGCCCCGCAGCAGCACCGGGGTGCGCCGTCCCGGCTCCACCACCAGGCCGGCGGGCAGGCCTTCCACCAGGGTCTTGAGGGCGTTCTGCACCTCTTCAATGGGCAGGCCCAGGCGGCCGGCGGCGAGGCGGTCGATCTCCACCTTGAGGTACTGCACCCCTTCGTTCTTCAGGGTGAACACGTCCTCCGCGCCCTTGATGCCCTTGAGCAGGGCGACGATGCCGTCGGCGGCGTGGTTGAGCTGGTCCAGATCGGTGCCGAAGACCTTCACCGCGATGTCGCCGCGCACGCCGGTGAGCATTTCCGAGATGCGCATGTCGATGGGCTGGGTGAAGGTGTAGGCGATGCCGGGGAAGTCTTCCATCACCTGGCGCAGCTGGTCGGTGAGCCAGTCCTTGTCCGGCTGGCGCCATTCGTCGATGGGCTTGAGCACGAGGAAGGTGTCGGTCTGGTTGAGGCCCATGGGGTCCAGGCCCAGTTCGTCGGAGCCGACCCGGGCGATGATGTTCTTCACCTCCGGCACCCGCTCCAGGATGGCCCGCTGCACCCGCTGATCCGTTTCCACCGTCTCCTCCAGGCTGATGGAGGGCAGCTTTTCCAGCTGGATGATGAGGTCGCCCTCGTCCATGGTGGGCAGGAAGGTTTTGCCCAGCAGGGTGTAGGCGCCGATGGCCAGCACCAGCAGGGCCAGGGCGGCGACCACCACCTGCCGGGTGTGGGCCAGGGCCCAGTCCAGGGCCGGGGCGTAGGTGGCGTTGAGTTTCTGCACCAGCCAGGCCTCGTGGTGGCCGCCCCGCTGCATGAGCATGGAGGCCAGGGCCGGGATGACGGTGAGGGCCAGCAGCAGGGAGGAGACCAGGGCGAAGACGATGGTCAGGGCCACCGGGATGAAGAGCTTGCCTTCCAGCCCCTCCAGGGTCAGCAGGGGCACGAAGACGATGACGATGATGGCGATGCCGGAGGCCACCGGCACCGTCACCTCCCGCACCGAGCGGTAGATGACGTGCAGCAGGGGCAGGCGGGCGGAGGTGTGGGGGCTGGAGAGGTGGCTCTCCACGTTTTCCACGATCACCACCGCCGCATCCACCAGCATGCCGATGGCGATGGCCAGGCCGCCCAGGCTCATCAGGTTGGCGGAGAGGCCGAAGTACTGCATGAGGATGAAGGTGAGCAGGGCCGAGAGGGGCAGGATCACCGACACCACCAAGGCCGCCCGCAGGTTGCCGAGGAAGGCCAGGAGCAGGATCACCACCAGCACGATGGCCTCGCCCAGGGCCTTGGAGACGGTGCCCACGGCCCGCTCCACCAGATGGCCCCGGTCGTAGAAGGGCACGATGCTGACGCCTTCGGGCAGGGTGGCCTGGATTTCGGCCAGCTTGGCCTTCACCTGGTCCACCACCTGCTGGGCGTTGGCGCCGCGCAGGCCCAGCACCAGGCCTTCCACCGCCTCGCCCTGGCCGTCCTTGGTCACCGCGCCGTAGCGGGTGAGGGCGCCGAAGCGCACCTCGGCCACGTCGCCCACCCGCACCGGGTTGCCGCCGCGCTGGGCGATGACGATGGCGCGCAGGTCGTCCAGGCTGTGCACGGCCCCTTCGACCCGCACCAGCAGGGTTTCCTCGCCTTCGGTGAGGCGGCCGGCGCCGTCGTTGCGGTTGTTGCCTTCCACCGCCTGGCGCAGTTCGTTGAGGCTGACGCCGCGGGCGTTGAGGGCCGCCGCGTCGGGCACCACCTCGAAGGCCTTGGCGTGGCCGCCCAGGCTGTTCACGTCGGCGACGCCGCGCAGGGTGCGCAGCTGGGGGCGGATGGTCCAGTCCAGGATGGTCCGCTTCTCCTCCAGGGAGAGGGGGCCTTCCACGGTGAACATGAACATTTCCGAGAGGGGCGTGGTGATGGGGGCCAGGCCGCCGCTGGCGCCGGGGGGCAGCTCGACGCCGCCGAGGCGCTCGGCCACCTGCTGGCGGGCCCAGTAGATGTCGGTGCCGTCCTCGAAGTCGATGGTGACGTCGGCGATGGCGTATTTGGAGGTGGTGCGCAGGATGCGCTGCTTGGGGATGCCCAGCATTTCCTGCTCGATGGGCACCACGATGCGGGCCTCCACCTCTTCCGGGGTCATGCCCGGGGCCTTCATGATGATTTTCACCTGGGTGGTGGAAACGTCGGGGAAGGCGTCGATGGGCAGGTTGTGGAAGGCCATGATGCCGGCGCCCACCAGCAGGGCCGTCAGCACCAGCATCAGGAGGCGCTGGGCCAGGGAGAATTCGACCAGGCGGGAAAGCATTATTGGGCGCTCCCGGCATCGCTGGCGGCGCTGGCAGCAGTACTCCAGGCGGACTTGAGGGCGCTGACGCCCTTCACCGCCACCGCCGCGTTGGCTGCCAGGGCGCTGCCGCTCACCAGCACGTCGGCGCCGGCGTTACCGGCCACGCTCACCGGGGTGGCCTGGAAGCCGGGCCTGGCGCCGGCCGTCTGCACGAAGACCCAGGCCTGGCCGGCCTGGCGCACCACGGCGGCCTGGGGGATGCGGTAGGTGGCGCTCTTGCCGGCAGTGGCGCCGGCCTGGGGCGCCGCGGCCACCGTGGCTTCCACCATCTGGCCCGGGTGCAGGGAGTCGAGACCCGCGTCCATCCTCGCCCGCAGGGTCACGGTCTGGCTGCCGGGGCTGATCTGGCGGCCCACGTTGATGAGCTTGCCGCTGGCCTCGCTGCCGGCGATGCGCACCGCCGCCCCTTCTTTCAGGTTGCCGGCCAGGGCGGCGGGGGCCTGGATTTCCAGCCACAGGGGATTCAGTTGGGCCACGGTGAACAGGGCGGTGGCCGCCTCCACCCGGCTGCCCACGGTGGCGCTGGCTTCCAGCACCACGCCGTCCAGGGGTGCGCTGACCGCCACTTCCGGGGTCAGGCTGCCGCCGCCGGCGGTGGCGCCGGCAATGCGCAGTTCGGCCTGCAGCTCCCGCGCCGCCACCGCCGCCTGGGCCTGGCTGGCGCGGCTGGCCTGGAGCCGGGCTTCGGCGATGATGCCTTCCTTGAACAGCTGTTCGTCCCGGGCCAGGCTGCGCTGGGCCAGGTCGGCCTGCTGCCTGGCCTGCAGGTAGTCCCGCTGCACCTGCAAGAGGCCCGGGCTGGCCAGGCGGGCCAGCATCTGGCCTTTCTTCACCGTCTGCCCGGCCACGGCGCCCACCTGGGTCAGCAGGCCGGCCAGGGGCGCCGCCACCACCCGCATCTGCTCCACCGGCACCACCACCTTGGCCGGCAGGCCGGCGGCGCTGCCCGTGTCGGCGGCGGCCAGGGGCCGGGTTTCCACCCCCAGGGCCTTGGCCTGGGCGGGGGCCAGGGCAATGAAGTCGGCCGGGTTGGCGGCCCGGGCCGGAAAGGCCAGGGTGCAGAGCAGGGCGACGGCGGCGAGGCTGAAGCTGGGGGAAGGATGGCGACGGTTCATGGCGGCACTCTGAGTCAGTTTGTGCGCCACCTTAACCGGCGAATCTTAAGGCGGTCTTAAGGCGCAGGGATGGGGCTTGCCGCCCTGCCTGTCCGGTGGGGCAGGAAGGACGCGGATTTCCGCCATGCCATGCCGTAGATGCAGGCGGGACAAGGCGTTCCGGGCATGGGGGCGCTGGCGGGGTGACCGCCGGGCGGTGTTGCGGGCATGGCGGCGCCCTCAGGCCCCGTCCCGGGCGCCGAAGGATTGCCGCCACTGGCTGGGGGAAACCCCCAGGCTGCGGCGGAAGTGCAGACGCAGGGCTTCCGGGGAGCCGAAGCCGGCCAGCTGGGCGATGCGTTCGATGCCGTGGTCCGTGCTCTCCAGCAGGCGCTGGGCCAGGCCCAGCCGTTCCCCCAGCAGCCACTGGCCGACGGTGGCGCCGGTGAGCTGGCGGAAGTGGCGGGTGAAGGTGCGCCGGCTCATCAGGGCCTGGGCCGCCAGGCTGTTGAGGTCGTGGGGCTGTTCCAGGCTGGCCCGCACCCGGTCCAGCAGCGCCGCCAGGCGGGAATCGCCGGCGCTGGCGGGCAGGGGCTGGGGGATGTACTGGGCCTGGCCGCCCTGGCGGTGGGGCGGCGTCACCAGGCGGCGGGCCACCCGGTTGGCGGCAGTGGCGCCGCAGCGCTGGCGCAGCAGGTGCAGGCAGGCGTCGATGCCCGCCGCCGTGCCGGCGGAGGTGAGGAGGTTGCCTTCGTCCACGTAGAGCACCCCCGGGTCCAGGGTCACGGCCGGGTAGCGGCGGGCGAAGTCCGCGGCGAACTCCCAGTGGGTGGTGGCGCGGCGGCCGTCCAGCAGGCCCGCCTCGGCCAGCACGTAGGCCCCCAGGCACAGGCCCACCACCTGGGCGCCGCGCCGGTGGGCGGCCACCAGGGCGTCGAGCACGGCCTGGGGCGGCCGTTCCGCCGGGTCGCGCCAGCTCGGCACGATCACCACCCGGGCCGTGGCCAGGGCCTCCAGGCCCTGTTCCACATTGAGGCTGAAGCCGGCGGTGGTGGCGAGGGGGCCGTCCTCCCAGGCGCACACTTGCAGCGCGAAGGCCGGGGCGCCCTGGTGGCGCTCGCCGAAGACGACGCAGGGTACGGAGAGGTGGAAGGGGCTGATGCGCTGGTAGGCCAGCACGGCGACGGGGAGCCGGTTCATGGCAGTTCCCGGGAAATGGTGTGGCCCGATATTAACGGAAATTGTCATTCGGGCCACTGCCGGTGGTGCCGGGGCTGGCCAATAATCGGCCCATCGCACCCCACTCAAGGAGATTCCCATGAGCAACAGCAAACCCGCCCTGGTCGTCATCGACCTGCAGAACGACTATTTCCCCGGCGGCGCCTTTCCCCTGTGGCAGCCGGAGGCGGTGCTGGAGCGCACCCTGGCGGCGGTGGCCGCGGCCCGGGCCCGGGGCGTGCCGGTGATCCTGGTGCAGCACGTGGCCGACCCGGCCAAGGGACCGGCGCCTTTCTTCAACCAGGGAACGCCGGGCGTGGACCTCCACCCCCGTCTCCTGGCCGCTGCGCCGGAGGCGCCGGTGGTGCTGAAGCGTTTCGCCGACAGCTTCCACCAGACCGATCTGGAAGCCGTGCTGGCACAGCGGGGCATCACCGAGCTGTGGCTGTGCGGCATGATGACCCACAACTGCGTCACCCATACCGCCCTCTCCAAGGCGGCGGAGAAATACCCGGTCTCGGTGCTGAAGGACTGCTGCACCACGGTCAGCGAGATGATCCACCGCATCGCCCTCAGCGCCCTGACCACCCGGGTGGCGGTGGTGGACACGGCGGCGCTGCTGTAGGCCGGTGCGCCCGGGGCGGTCGGCACCGGCGGTTTGCCGGCGCTGCGGCGGCTGCTGTGGAAAACCCACGCCCGGCGGGCCGCCAATCGCGGCGAGGGCGCCGGCAGGCCGGGGCGCGGGCCGGCTCCCGGCCCGGCGTCAGGAAATGCCGGCGATCAGTTCGGCCGCCCAGTCGATGAAGGCCCGCAGCCGGGCATTGTTGCGCCGGCTGGGGGGGAAGGCGGCATGCAGGGGCATGGGGTCCAGTTGCCAGTCCGGGAATAACCGGATCAGGGAGCCTGCGGCCACGTGGGGC
Source organism: Azospira oryzae (assembly GCF_004217225.1). Lineage (GTDB taxonomy): Bacteria > Pseudomonadota > Gammaproteobacteria > Burkholderiales > Rhodocyclaceae > Azospira > Azospira oryzae. The sequence goes on along the minus strand of NZ_SHKM01000001.1, from coordinate 1,567,191 downwards.
CGGGCCATGTAGTCGGGCAGCCAGACGATCCCCAGCCCGGCCAGGGCCGCCGCCAGGTAGGCGTTGCCGTCGTCCACGGCCAGGGCGTAGTGGCCGCGGATGCCGAGGGCCTCCTGCTGCCGTCGCATCAGATAGGGCGCCTGCTGGTTCCGGTGGGCCCACAGATAGCCGACGATGCGATGCTCCGGACCCTCCAGTTCCCGGGGGTGCTGCGGCGAACCCAGGCGCTGCAGATAGTCGGGCGCCGCGTAGGTCTGCAGGCGCAGGTCGCCCAGGCGTCTGGCAATCAGCGTCGGGTCCGCCATGGGGCCGCCCCGGATGACGCCGTCGATGTTTTCGTCCAGCAGGTCCGAAGTACGGTCGCTGACCCGCATGTCGATCTGGATGTCGGGATGGCGTGCGAAAAAGGCGGGCAGGGCCGGCAGCAGCACCAGGCGCGCCAGGGGGCTGGGCACGTCGAGGCGCAGGCGGCCGCCCAGGGTCTCCTGGCTTGCGGTGACGCTGTTTTCCGCATCGTCCAGATCGGCCAGCAGGCGCACCGCCCGCTCGTAAAAGGCGCTGCCGGCACCGGTCACTCCCACCTTGCGCGTGGTCCTGTCCAGCAGCCGGACCTGCAGCCGCTTCTCCAGCTGCTGCACCAGCTGGGTCGCCGTGGCCCGGCTGATGTGCAGGGTCTCCGCCGCCTTGGTGAAGCTGCCGGTGTCGACGACGCAGGTAAAGGCGCGCATGGCATCGAAACGGTCCATGTTTGTTTTGATTTTCCGGTGATGATTGTTTGTATTTTACAAACACTGTTGCCCAGCCGCTGCCATTTATCGGCCCCGGCCCCGGCGCTACAGTGGGTGCTCCGCTGCAGCGTGCCCCGCCTCCGGGGGGCGCTCCCCTTACCGCCATGTCCGGCCATCGCCGCCGACCAAGAAAGAGAGCCCTTGCCATGACATCACCCCGCGATGCGGTATTTCCGCCGGGGCGCCAAGCCCTGTATGAACGCAACCGCTATTCCCCCGCCGTGCGCTCGAACGGTTTCCTCTTCGTCTCCGGCCAGGTCGGCAGCCGCGACGACGGTTCGCCGGAACCGGAGCTGGAGGCCCAGATCCGCCGCGCCTTCGACAACCTGAACGGGGTGCTGGAGGCCGCCGGCTGCACCTTTGCCGACGTGGTGGAGGTGACCGTGTTCCTGGTCGATCCCGAGGCCGTGCTGGAAACCTTCTGGCGGGTGTTGCCGGATTACTGGGGCGAGGCTCCCTATCCCGCCCTGACCGGGGTGGGGGTGACCTGGCTCTATGGTTTCCAGTTCGAGATCAAGGTCATCGCCCGCCTGCCCGGGGCCTGAGCCCGATACGCCCAGCAGACTGGGGCCGCCCGGGAGACCTGCTCAGCCGGTTGCTGCGTCCTTGATGGCGCCAGGGCTTGCGGCCAGGGCTGGCTGGCGACTTGCGGCCACCGGCCAAGAAAAAGGCACCGTGCGGTGCCTTTTCCTTTCCGGCCTCAGGCCTTCACGCCTGTTTCGGCTTGGCCTTGCGCTCGTGCTTCCACAGCACGTCGCCGCAGCCGGCGGCGTGGTTCAGGGCCCGGCCGAGGACGAAGAGCAGGTCGGAGAGCCGGTTGAGGTACTGGCGCGGGCCGTCGGCCACGCTCTCGGCGTGGGCCAGGCGCACCACGGCGCGCTCGGCGCGGCGGCAGATGGTGCGGGCCAGGTGGGCGTGGGCGGCGGCCCGGGTGCCGCCGGGGAGGATGAATTCCTTGAGGGGCGCCAGGGGCTCGTTGAAGTCGGCCACCCATTGCTCCAGGCGCAGCACCTGTTCTTCCTTGACCATTTCCATGCCGGGGATGCACAGCTCGCCCCCCAGGTCGAAGAGGTCGTGCTGGACCTGGATCAGGGCTTCCCGCGCCGCGGCGTCGATGGCCTCGGGGAAGCTTTCGGCCAGCAGCAGGCCGAGGGAGGAGTTGAGCTCGTCCACCTCGCCGATGGCGTCGATGCGCAGGCTGTCCTTGCCGGTGCGGGAACCGTCGCCGAGGCCGGTTTCACCCTGGTCGCCGGTGCGGGTGACGATCTTGGAAAGGCGGTTGCCCATGGCAGTCTCCTCTGTCTTATAGATAACTTGGTGGGCCGATTATACTGAGGCTTTCCCCTTCGCCGCCCTTGCGTTTCCCGCCCTTATGTTGAAATTTGCCGCCAATCTGAGCTTTCTCTTTGCCGAGCATCCCTTCCTCGATCGCTTCGCCCGGGCCGCCGCCGCCGGCTTCCGGGGCGTCGAGTACATGTTCCCCTACGCCCACGCCAAGGAGGAAATCGCCGAGCGCCTGCGGGCCCACGGCCTGGAGCAGGTGCTGTTCAACCTGCCGGCGGGTGACTGGGAGGCGGGCGAGCGGGGCCTCGGCTGCCTGCCCGGGCGGGAGGCGGAATTCCGCCAGGGCGTTGAGCTGGCGCTGGAGTATGCGCTCACCCTGGGCTGCCGCCGGCTGAACTGCCTGGCCGGTCTGGCCCCGGCCGGGGCGGTGGAGGCGGCGGAAGTGGAAGCGGCGGAAGTGGAAGCCGAATTGCGCGCCACCTTCATCGCCAACCTGCGCTGGGCCCATGCCAAGCTGGCGCCCCACGGCATCGAGCTGCTGGCCGAGCCCATCAACAGCCGGGTGGACATGCCCGGCTTCTGGCTCGACCGCCCGGCCAAGGGCCTGGAGGTGCTGGCGGAGGCGGGCGTGGGGCGGCTGCAGTACGACCTCTACCACGCCCAGATCATGGAGGGCGACCTGACCCGTTTCCTGGAACGCCATCTGGCCGCCATCGGCCACCTGCAGATCGCCGACAACCCGGGGCGCCACGAACCGGGCAGCGGCGAAATCCATTACCCCTATCTCTTCCGCCGCCTGGCGGAACTGGGCTACGACGGCTGGATCGGCTGCGAATACAAGCCCGCCGCCAGCACCGAGGCCGGCCTGGGCTGGCTGGCGGCGGCGCGGGACATCTGAAAGGGGAGTGGCCTGGGGGCCAGGCAGGACGGCCATCTCAGCCATGGGTCATCGGAGAATGGCGTCGTTGCTGCCTCAGCGGGCAGGTGCTGTACGGCGGTCGCGCCGGGCTCCTCTCGGCGGGCGTTGTCGCTTACGGGGCAGGCGGGCCGATTTTCCCGGCGGCAGTCCCCTATAAGCGGCAAGCCGCGGGGGCGGCAGCATCGCCCGGGGCGCCACGGCCGCGGCAAAAAGAAACGGCAGCCTCGCTGCCGTTTTCCTGCACTGCCGGCCTCAAGCGGCCCGGCTTACCAGAAGCGCCACCAGGCCTTCTTCGAGTTCATGGCCGCCTCCACCTCCGGCGACCAGTCGGCGGCCAGGGGCACGCCGAGGAAGTGGCTGCCGAAGCGCTTGTCGGTCTCGCTGATGTGCTTGGTCAGCCACACCTTGAGGAAGTGCAGCAGCTCGAAACTGATGGCGGCCTTGCCCGTGTCCAGCTTCTCCTGCAGCTCCCGGATCTGGCGGATCAGCTCCTCGTGCTGGGCCTTGTGGCCGGGGAAATCCGGGTAGTTGGTGACCCGCATGAGGCTCTCTTCCACGGTGAAATGGGTGCGGGTATAGTCGGCCAGCCGGTCCAGGATCTCCCGGGAGGTGGCGCTGCCCTGGTGGTCGCGGATGGCCTCGTGGAGCTGGTTGAGCAGGCCCACCAGGACCTTGTGCTGTTCGTCGATTTCCTGGATGCCGACGGAAAAATCGTCGCTCCAGGTGAAAAGTTCGGTGCTCATGGGCGGGCGCTATGGTCAGAAAGGCAGAAGGCGGTAAAAAGGCGGCAACGGGGCAACGGCCCCATGTCCGCCCCGGCCGGCCCGAGGCCGGCGCAGACCGGGCCCTTGGCCGCAGGGAGCCCGGAGGCTGGGCGGTCAGCCTAACCCCTGGACGCCGGCGGCCGTTGATCCAGGTCAAGAAAGTATGCATTAGGTAATAGCGAGGTAATAGCGCGCTGCCGGGCGACCTGCCCAGCGCACGGCCGGCCCGGGCAGCACCGGCGCGGGCCATCGGCCCCGCTTCTGCCGCCAGCCGCCGCCAGCCGCCGACGCTGGCGGCGAGTGCCGTCCGGCCAGTCCCGACTTTTCCCGGAGTCCCCATGTCCGCTGCCTCCCACAAGCCACTCGCCCCCGACGCCCTGCTGCACAACCTGCTGCAGGCCGCCCTCGCCGCCGCCGATCCGGCCCGGCTGGTGCCGCCCCATCTGCCGGACCCGGCCAGCCTGCCCGAGGGCGGGCGCCTGGTGGTGGTGGGCGCCGGCAAGGCGGCGGGGGCCATGGCCCGGGCGGTGGAGGAGCGCTGGCCCGGCCCCCTTTCCGGCCTGGTGGTGACCCGCTACGGCCACGGCCTGCCCTGCCGCCGCATCGAAGTGGTGGAGGCGGCCCATCCGGTGCCGGACGTCGCCGGCGAGGCCGCTGCCGCCCGCATCCTGGAACAGGTGTGGGGCCTGACGGAAAAGGACCGGGTGCTGGCCCTCATTTCCGGCGGCGGTTCCGCCCTCATGGCGGCCCCGGCCCCCGGCGTCAACCTGGCCCAGAAGCGGGCCCTGACCCGGGCCCTGCTGCTCAGCGGCGCCGACATCGGCGAGATCAACTGCGTGCGCAAGCACCTCTCGGCGGTCAAGGGCGGGCGCCTGGCCGCCGCGGCCTGGCCGGCCCCGGTGCTGACCCTGGCCATTTCCGACGTGGCCGGCGACGCCCCCTCGGTCATCGCCTCCGGCCCCACCGTGGCCGATCCCACTACCTGCGCCGACGCCCTGGCGGTACTGGCCCGCCATGGCATCGAGGTGCCGCCGGAAGTGGCCGCCCTGCTGCAGTCCGGCGCCCTGGAGACGCCCAAGCCCGGCGATTCCCGGCTCGGCCGCAGCGACTACCGGCTCATCGGCCGCCCCCAGCAGTCCCTCCTGGCCGCCGCCGAGGCCGCCCGGGCCGCCGGCATCACGCCCCTGGTGCTGGGGGACCGGGTGGAAGGGGAGGCGAAGGAGGTGGCCAAGGTCATGGCCGGCCTGGCCCTGGCCTGCCAGGACCACGGCACGCCCCTGGCGCCGCCCTGCGTGCTCCTCTCCGGCGGCGAGACCACCGTCAGCGTGGCGCCGGGCGCGCCCCTGGGCCGGGGCGGGCGCAACAGCGAATTCCTCCTGGCCCTGGCGCTGGCCCTCGGCGGCCGGCCTGGCATCCACGCCCTGGCGGCGGACACGGACGGCATCGACGGCTCCGAGGACAACGCCGGCGCCCGCATCGATCCGGCAACCCTGGCCCGGGCCGCCGCCGCCGGCCTGGACGCCCAGGGCCATCTGGCCGGCCACGACGCCTACGGCTTCTTCGCCGGCCTGGGGGACCTGCTGCTGACCGGCCCCACCCGCACCAACGTCAACGACTTCCGCGCCGTGCTGGTGCTGCCGGAGGAGGGCAACGGCTGAGGCCGGGCCCTTGGCCGGCTCAGGCGCCGGCGCGGCACCACCATTTTGGCGGTCTGCACCTGCATCTGCACCGTGTCGCCGTGCTGGTTGAGGATTTCGCTGCGCACCGTGACCATGCCCTGCTGGGGTTTGGAACGGGAGGGCAGCACGGACTGCACCTCGCTTTTCCCCCGCAGGGTGTCGCCGGGCCGGGGCGGCCGAGGCCAGGCAATTTCGTCGCCGGCCCCAGGCCCTGATGCCCTCCCATGTAGGCGGTGTGGTGCTGGCCCGGGCGGTGGAGGAAGAAACCCTTTCTGCCGCAGTCTTCGCCGCGGTGTGGGAGGAACTGGCGGACGGGCCGCCGGGCAGGGGCGGCGAATGAGACGCCGGGGGCCGGGTGTGGCGCCTCAGATGGCCGGCGGCGGGGCTTGCCGCAGATGCTCCACCAGCTGCCGGGCGTAGGGCGGCAGCGCCTCCAGCCGGCGGCAGCAGAGCCGCAACTGGCGGCTGGCCCAGGCATCGGCCAGGGGCACCACCGCCAGGTCCATGCTGCGGGCGTAGCGGCGGGCTGCCGTCACCGGGACGATGCCGACGCCGACGCCCGCTTCCACCATGCGGCAGAGGGCGTCGAAATTGCCGAGCCGCACCCGGTAGCGGGGCTGGCGGCCGATGCGGGCGCCATGGGCGGCGAGAAAGTCGGGCAGGGCGCTGCCCGGGGTGAGGCCGACCCATTCCCAGTCCAGGGTGTCGGCGAAATTGACCGTCTCGCTCCCGGCTAGCCCATGGCGGCGGCTGCATACCAGCACCAGGCGGTCTTCCCGGAATGGCAGGGTTTCCAGCTCCCCCGGGTCCACCGAGTCGGCAATGATGCCCACATCGCCCAGGCCGGCGGCGATGGCCTCGACGATGTGGTGGCTGAGCCGTTCCTCCACGTCCACATCGACCTGGGGATGGGCGGCGAGAAAGGCGGCCAGGGCCTCCGGCAGGAACTCGCTGAGGGCGGCGGTGTTGCCCAGCAGCCGGATGTGGCCCTTGAGGCCCTGGGCATACTGGCCCAGATCGCCGCGCAGATGCTGCACCTGGGCGGCGATGGTCTGGGCGTGGTGCAGCAGGGCCCGGCCGGCGGGTGTCGGTGTGACGCCGCGCCGGCCCCGTTGCAACAGGGGCGTGCCCAGGGTTTCCTCCATGCCGCGGATGCGGGCGCTGGCCGAGGCCAGGGACAAATGGCAGCGCTCGGCGCCAGCCGTGATGCTGCCGCTGTCAGCGACCTGGATGAAGAGATTGAGGTCCGTGAGATCGAAACGCATGGTGCGGCTCCCTGCTCAGCCTATGGAATAGCCGAAGTGTGCCTGAGAAAAATGCCGATTTTCAGGGGGTGATCCATGTTTCAGACTGAGGCTCATGGAAAACTCACTCATGCTTCTCGCCGTCGGCACCCTGGCCGGCGCCATGAATGCCCTGGCGGGCGGCGGCTCCTTCGTCACCCTGCCGGCCCTGATCCTGGCCGGGGTGCCGTCCACCGTCGCCAATGCCACCAGCACCGTGGCCCTGTTCCCCGGCGCCCTGGCCAGCGCCTGGACCCTGCGGCGGGACTTTTGCCCCTTTCCCGGGGTGGCCACCTCCCGCCTGCTGGCGGTCAGCCTGGCCGGCGGGCTGATCGGCGCCATTCTGCTGTTGCTGACACCCTCGCGCCATTTCGACCTGCTGGTGCCCTGGCTGCTCCTGCTGGGGGCCGTGGCCTTCGCCTGGGGCGGCGCGGCGGGCCGCCTGCTGCGACGGCAGCGCCATCCGGGGGCGGGCGTCATGCTGGCCGGCCAGGGCCTGCTGGCCGTCTACGGCGGCTATTTCGGCGGCGCCGTGGGCATCATGATGATGGCCCTGTGGGGCATCTGGGGCCATACCGAACTGCGGGCGGTGAACGGTGCCAAGAGCCTGTTCGTCGGCGCCACCAATGCGGTGGCCGTCCTCTGCTTCATTGTCGCCGGCCAGGTGCGCTGGGGGCCGGGCCTGGCCCTGGCGGCCGGCGCCGTTGCCGGGGGCTGGCTGGGGGCGCGGCTCAGTCAGCGCCTGGAACCCCGGCGTCTGCGGAAGGGGGTGGTGCTGCTCAACTTCCTCATGGCCGGCGCCTTCTTCTGGCGCACCTATGGCTGAAGTCCTGCCGCCCTTGCCCGGGTGCCGGCAGCTGTGTCTGTACGAGAGGCCGGGGGAAGGGCTGGTCAATGGCTGGGGGGAGCCCCTGGCCGGCTGCGGGGCGGCCCGGGTGGTGTTCCTGTTCCGTCACGGCCGCTGCCGTCGGCTGTTGCTGTCGCCAACTGCCGCGAGGCTTGGCGCTGCCGGCCCGGCCGGGTTGCGCGCCTATGGGGCCGCCTATTTCCATCTGGCCCGCGACGTTAGCGGGGTCACGCTGCCCGCTGACCCCATTGCCGGCTGGCTGGCCGGGTTCATGCTGGAAGTGCCGAGGGAGATGCCGCCGGGGCTGTTGCATTTCCTCTCCGCCCGGCGTGGGGCACAGGCCGGGGGCGGGGAGGGTTTCCCCTAGGTTGACCGGTGGCGGGGCGGGTTTTAGTCTTGGCAAAAATTTGTCAGACAACTTTTATGGCCGCTTCCCCATCCCTTGCCAGCACTGCCGCCCCGGGTTCCGCCCGGGGCCGTGGCGTGGGCCCTTCGGCCGGGCTTTCCGCCGACATCGGGGCGGCCCTGGAGCAGCGCATCCGCAGCGGCGCCTATGCGCCGGGGGCGCGCCTGCCGACGGAAATGGCCCTGGCCGCCGAGTTCGGCGTTTCCCGCGCCGTGGTGCGGGAGGCGGTGGCCCGCCTCAAGGCCGACGGTCTGGTGGCCTCGCGCCAGGGTTCGGGCATGAGCGTGGCCGCCCGGCCCGACAGCGGCAGCTTCAAGCTGGCCCCGGGGACCCCGGCGGGGGAAGCCCTCAGCCACATCTTCGAACTGCGGGCCCTGGTGGAGACCGGGGCGGCGGAACTGGCGGCGCGGCGCCGCACCCCGGCCGACCTGGCGGCCATGTACGCGGCCCTGCAGGCCATGGGGGAGGCGGTGCGCCAGGGCGACGACGGCGCCGAGGACGACGACGTCTTCCACCAGGCCATTGCCGCCGCCACCCACAACCCGGAAATCCGCCGCTTCGTCAGCTTCCTTTCCGCCCAGTTTTCCGAAAGCCGCCGTCCCACCTGGGACGCAGCCGGCCATGCCACGGGCCGGGCCGCGGCGGCCCAGGCCGAACACGAACGGCTCTACGCCGCCATCGCCGCTGGCGATGCAGCGGCGGCACGCCAGGCGGCGGCCGGCCATCTTTATCAGGCGGCGGCCCGGGTGGGCGCGGCGCCCCAAGCAACCTGTCTTGAAGCCAAGCTGGCCGTGGGTCCAGCGCACGAGGAGAACGACCATGGGTGACCGTCTGCCGGACAGTCCGGATTTCGCCGTGGACCAGGCGGCCCTGCTGGCCGCCCTGGGGCGCATCCTGCCCCCGGGCCGGGTCTACGGGGAGCCGGAGGACCTGCGCCCCTACGAATGCGACGGCCTCACGGCCTACCGCAACCTGCCCCTGGCGGTGGCCCTGCCGGAGACGGAGGCGGAGGTGCAGGCCATCCTGCAGCTGTGCCACCGGCTCCAGGTGCCGGTGGTGCCCCGGGGCGCCGCCACGGGCCTTTCCGGCGGCGCCATGCCGCACCACCAGGGCCTGCTGCTGTCCCTGGCCAAGTTCAAGAAAATCCTCAAGGTGGACCCGGTGGCCCGCACCGCCCTGGTCCAGCCCGGGGTGCGCAACCTGGCCGTATCCGAGGCCGCCGCGCCCTACAACCTCTACTACGCGCCGGACCCTTCTTCCCAGATCGCCTGCACCATCGGCGGCAACGTCTCGGAGAACTCGGGCGGCGTGCATTGCCTCAAGTACGGCCTCACCGTGCATAACGTGCTGCAGGTGCGGGGCTACACCATGGCCGGCGAGCCGGTGACCTTCGGCAGCGCCGCCCTGGATGCCCCGGGCTTCGACCTGCTGGCCCTGCTCAACGGCTCCGAAGGCATGCTGGCGGTGATCACCGAGGTGCTGGTGAAGCTGACGCCCAAGCCCCAGGTGGCCAAGGTGGTGCTGGCCTACTTCGATTCCGTCACCAAGGCCGGCAACGCGGTGGCCGAGGTCATCGCCGCCGGCATCATTCCCGCCGGCCTGGAGATGATGGACAAGCCCGCCACCCACGCTGTCGAGCCCTACGTCAAGGCAGGCTACGATCTCGACGCCGAGGCCGTGCTGCTGTGCGAATCCGACGGCACGCCGGAGGAGGTGGAGGAGGAAATCGCCGCCATGCGCGCCGTGCTGGAAAAGAGCGGCGCCACCTCCCTGCGGGTCTCCGCCAACGAGGCCGAGCGGCTGCGCTTCTGGGCCGGGCGCAAGGCCGCCTTCCCCGCCGTGGGCCGCATCACCCCGGACTACCTGTGCATGGACGGCACCATTCCGCGCAAGCGGGTGGCGGAGATGCTCACCGCCATCGCCGCCATGGAGAAGAAATACGGCCTGCGCTGCGCCAATGTCTTCCACGCCGGCGACGGCAACCTGCACCCCCTGATCATGTACGACGCCAACCAGCCCGGCGAACTGGAGCGGGCCACCGCCTTCGGTGCCGAGATCCTGGAGCTGTCCGTGGCCCTGGGGGGCTCCATCACCGGCGAGCACGGCGTCGGGGTGGAGAAGATCACCCAGATGTGCGCCCAGTTCACGCCGGAGGAGCTGGCCCGCTTCGAGGGCATCAAGCAGTCCTTCGACCCGGCCGGCCTGCTCAACCCGGGCAAGGCCATCCCCACCCCGGCCCGCTGCCGGGAGTATCGCCAGACCCGTGGAGAACAGGCATGAGCCAGGTTTTTGAACAACAGTGCCGGGAACGCATCCTGGCCGCTGCCGCCGGCGCCCCCCTGCTGCTCCGGGGTGGCGGCAGCAAGGACTTCTACGGCCGCCCGGTGCAGGGCGACATTGTCGACACCCGCAGCCATCGCGGCGTGGTGGCCTACGAGCCCACCGAACTGGTGGTCACGGTGAAGGCCGGCACGCCCCTGGCCGAGCTGGAGGCGGTGCTGGCGGAAAAGGGCCAGTACCTGGCCTTCGAACCGCCCCATTTCGGCCCTGACGCCACCGTCGGCGGCATGGTCGCCGCCGGTCTTTCCGGCCCCCGCCGGGCCCAGGCCGGGGCGGTGCGGGACTTCGTCCTCGGCGTGCGTCTGATGGACGGCCAGGGCCAGGTGCTCAACTTCGGCGGCCAGGTGATGAAGAACGTGGCCGGCTACGACGTGCCCCGGCTCCTGGCCGGCAGCCTGGGGCAGCTGGGTCTGCTGCTGGAAGTGTCCCTCAAGGTGCTGCCCCGGCCCGTGGCCGAGGCCACCATCCGCCTGGAAACCTCCCAGGCCAAGGCCCTGGCCCTGATGAACCAGTGGGGCGGCAAGCCCCTGCCCATTTCCGCCACGGTGTGGAGCGACGCCGGGCACCCGGACGGAGAGGCAATCACGGTGCGCCTTTCCGGCGCCCGTGCCGCCGTCGCCGCAGCCCAGGCCGCTCTTGGCGGCACCCTGGTGGAGGCCGGCATTGCGTCTGCCTTCTGGGCCGGGGTGCGGGAACAGACCCATCCCTTCTTCGCCGGCGCCGGCGGTGCCAACGAGCCCGCCCTGTGGCGCCTCGCCGTGCCTTCCACGGCGCCCCAGCTGGACCTGCCGGGGCGCACCCTGGTGGAGTGGGGCGGTGCCCAGCGCTGGCTGGTGTCCGACGCCGAGCCCCGGCGCATCCGGGAAACGGCGGAAAAGGCCGGCGGCCACGCCACCCTGTTCCGCGGCCCGGCAGCGGCCCGGGACCAGGCCTTCCACCCCCTGGCCTCGCCCCTGCTGGACATCCATCGCCGCCTGAAAGCCACTTTTGACCCCCGCGGCGTCTTCGCCGCCGGGCGCCTCTACGAGGGCCTCTGAGATGCAGACCCAACTCGCCGATTTCATCAAGGACACGCCTGCCGGCAAGGAGGCGGACGCCATCCTGCGCACCTGCGTGCACTGCGGCTTCTGTACCGCCACCTGTCCCACCTATCAGCTGCTGGGGGACGAGCTGGACGGCCCCCGGGGCCGCATCTACCTGATCAAACAGGTGCTGGAGGGCGGCCCGGTGACCGAGCGCACCCGCCTGCACCTGGACCGCTGCCTCACCTGCCGCTCCTGCGAGACCACCTGCCCCTCCGGCGTGAAGTACCACCGCCTGCTGGACATCGGTCGCCAGGTGGTGGAGGAACGGGTGCCCCGGGGCGGTCTGGAAGCCTTGACCCGCCTGGCCCTGCGGGAAGTGTTGCCGCGGCCCTGGCTGTTCAACCCGGCGGTGGCCGTGGGCAAGGTGTTGAAACCCTTCCTGCCCTCCGTCCTCGGCGACAAGATTCCCGCGGCCGCCGGCGGGCCGGCCAAGCCCCGGCCCACGGCGGTGCGCCAGCGCAAGGTGCTGGCCCTGGCCGGCTGCGTGCAGCCCGGCCTGGCCCCCAATATCAACGCCGCCGCGGCCCGGGTGCTGGACCGCCTGGGCATCCAGATGATCGAGGAGCAAAAGGCCGGCTGCTGCGGCGCCCTGCGCTTTCACCTCAATGCCCAGGAAGCGGCCCTGGACGACATGCGGCGCAACATCGACGCCTGGTGGCCCCATGTTGAGGCCGGCGCCGAGGCCATTCTCATGACCGCCTCCGGCTGCGGCGCCCACGTCAAGGAATACGGCCACCTGCTGCAGGACGATCCGGCCTACGCCGCCAAGGCGGCCCGCATCGCCGAGCTGACCAAGGACGCGGCCGAACTGGTGCTGGCCCAGAAGGAAGCCCTGCTGCCCCTGCTGGCCCACCAGCCGGCGGCCGGGCGCAAGGTGGCCTTCCACTCGCCCTGCACCCTGCAGCACGGCCAGGGCATCCGCGGCGTGGTGGAGGAGCTGCTGGCCGCCGCCGGCTTCACCCTCACCCCGGTGGCCGACAGCCACCTCTGCTGCGGCTCGGCGGGCACCTACTCGATCCTGCAGCCGGAACTGTCCAAGCAGCTGCGGGACAACAAGCTCTCGGCCCTCGGCGCCGGCCTGCCGGAAGTGATCGCCACTGCCAACATCGGCTGTCTCACCCACCTGCAGAGCGGCGGCGCACCTAGGGGGACTCCTAGTGCCGTGCCGGTGCGGCACTGGGTAGAATTGCTGGAAGAGCAATTACCCCAGACTTAAGGCCCCATGACCTCCTCTGCCTCCGCCGCCGCAACGGTCGAATCCGTCCCTGAAAGCCGTCTGCAAAAGGACGAGAAGACGCTGCAGCGGCTGCTGTCCCAGGGCGTCAAGCTGCCGCCCCAGCCCAAGGTGGTGGAGGAACTGGAGCGGTTGCTGCGCAGCGACGAGGCGGACCTGCGGGCCCTGGCCAGGGTCATTTCCCAGGATGCGGGCATCACCGCCATGCTGTTCAAGGCGGTGCAGTCCTCCGCCTACCGCCAGCACCAGCCCTTCGACAACCTGGAGAAAATCCTCCAGGCCATCGGCCTCAAGCAGACCCTCAACCTGGTGCAGGCCATCGCCCTCATGGGCGCCAACAAGGTTTCCAAGCACCGCAAGGCCTACGAGCGCTTCTGGAGCCGCTCCCAGACCATCGCCCAGCTGGCCATGCTGATCGCCGACGAACGGGTCATGGTGTGCAACGTCTTCCCCGACCAGGCCTACCTGGCCGGCATCTTCCACGACTGCGGCGTGCCCCTGCTGATGGAGCGTTTCCCCTCCTACTGCCGGGCCATGCACCTGGAGGAGAACGACACCTGGATCGACCTGCTGGAAGAGGACAAGAAATACCAGGCGGACCACTGCGTCGTCGGCTATTTCGTGGCCCGCCACTGGCACCTGCCCGAGTTCATCTGCGAGGCCATCCGCTTCCACCACGACCTGCCCCAGCTGGTGCCGGGCGACTCCCGCAGCCTGGCGGCCATCATCCAGCTGGCCATCCACGCCTACCACCAGTATCTGCACCTGGACGACCCGGACTGGGGCCGGGTGGTGGAGGACGTGCAGGAGGAACTGGGCATCCATGCCGACGACCTGCCCGAATACCTGGACGTGCTGCTGGAGCGCTTTCAGCACCAATCCTGACTCGGGGCCGGCCCCGGCGCTATAATCGTCCGGAAAAACCATCCCCTGAAGGACAGCACCCTTGAATACGGCCACCTTTATCGACGCCAACGGTCAGGAACGCCCCGACCGCCGCGGCAACAGCAAACTGCGCAATGTATTCGACGCGGTGTATGTGCAGATCGAACCCTTCTTCGACCCCAAGAACACCTGGGGCGGCCACTCCCTGGAACACCTGGCTTTCCGCGTGGTGCGTGACAGCCACCCGGAACTGACCCAGCAGGAAGTGCATCAGGTCATCGTCGCCGCCACCCGGGTCTTCCACAGCCGCAATCCCCACATGGCGGGCAAGGTGCCCAGCGCCGAGGAAATCAAGGACAAGCTGCTCGGCTAGGCACGGCCCCGGGAGCCTCTCATGGCGCTGACCCTGGATGCCTGCGTCGCCCAGCATCAGGGCGACCGCAAGGAACAGCAGGACCGGGTGGGGCTGATGGCCCATCCCCGGCTCAAGGGCACGGTGCTGGCCGTGCTGGCCGACGGCATGGGCGGCCACACCGGCGGCGCCCTGGCGGCCGAGCAGGTGGTGCATACCGCCCAGAACAACTTCTCCAGCTACGCCCCGAAAGATGAAGCTGCCGGCGACCTGCTGCGCACCGCCATCCACGAGGCCCATCTGCTGATCCGCACCAGCCGCTTCCTCAACGAGAAGGACCCCCACAGCACCGCCGTCATGCTGGTGCTGGAGCCCGGCGGCGCCACCTGGGCCCACTGCGGCGACTCCCGCCTCTACCACTACCGGGGCGACCGGCTGCTGCAGCACAGCGCCGACCATTCCTACGTCGAGCATCTGGTGCGGGCCGGCAAGATCACGCCGGAGCAGGCCCTGATCCACCCCAACCGCAATGTCCTGCTCACCTCCCTGGGCGACAAGGACGATCCCAAGATCGACGTGGGCCAGGCCGAGGTCCAGCCTGGCGACAACTTCCTGCTCTGCTCCGACGGCCTCTGGGCCTATTTCTCCGACGCCGAGATCGGCGGCGTGCTGGCCGCCTTCCCGGCCCGGGAAGCGGCGGAAATCCTCATCAACCGGGCCCGCCAGCGCTGCCAGGGGGAGGGCGACAACTGCTCCCTGGCCATCCTCCGCCTGCTGCCCTGAGCCATCCGCCGCCAGGCCGCTGGCATGGAAATCGCAAATGCATGGCCGTCTTCCCCCCGGAGCCGGTCATGAACATCGCTTCCCTCAACAGACTCTACGCAACCTACAGCACCGCCTCGGCCACGCCGGTAAAGGCCGCCGCCACTGACGGCAGCAGCGCTGCCACCCAGACGGCGGCCGCCAGCAACCTGCCCCAGGAGTTGCCGCCCCTGGAGTGCCCCACGCCCGCATCGGTGGCCGCCGCCAAGGAAAAGTTTGCCGCCAATGCGGCAGAGAAGTTCCGCCAGGCCGGCATCCAGGTGCCACCCGAGCCCGTGCTGACGCCGGACCGCATGGGCTACGTCAGCGTCGCCAACGATCACCCGGACAAGGCCAGGATCGAGCAGTTGTTCCATGAAGACACGGAGCTGCGGGACCAGTTCGCCGAGGTGGCTTCCGGCGAAGAGATGCTTCATGCCGTTCAGGGTTACGAGGACTACGCCGCCCGCTATGCCGCGCTGCAGGGCAATCCCTCGGCCCAGGCTGCCCTGGTGGAAGCCCGCATCGCCTACAACAACCAGAGTTTCTACATCACCCTCAAGGGCGACGGCGGCACCGAGACCTTCTTCGGCGGCCTGCAGGGAGTGACGGCCTGAGCTTTGGCGGTGGCCGGCTCTCACCGCTTCATCAGCATTTTTTGATATTGATTCTGGCATCCCGGGTCGCGGCGGCCTAGATTGAAGGCAGGGAATCGCCGTGTCTTGCCAACCCCTCTGTGGAAGGAGCCAATCATGAAAACACCGACCCTCTGTGCCGTTTCCGCCCTCCTGGGCGCCCTGCTGCTGCCCGGCCTGGCCCAGGCCGCCGATACCGCCAAACAGGCGGCGCCGGCCAAGCAGGAGCAGATTTACGGCAGCCAGCTGATGACGCCCCAGGAGCGCCGCGAACACCGGGCCAAGATGCGCAGCGCCAAGACCGCCGAGGAGCGGGAAAAGGTGCGCCTGGAACACCACGAGGCCATGCAGGCCCGGGCCAAGGAAAAAGGCGTGACCCTGCCCGAGGTGCCGCCGGCCCGGGGCGGCGGCATGGGCCCGGGAGGTGGCATGGGTCCCGGTGGCGGTGGCATGGGTCCCGGTGGGGGTGGGATGGGTCCCGGCGGTGGCGGTATGGGCCCCGGCGGCATGCGCAACGCCAATCCCTGAAACAGTCTCCCCTCAAGACAAGGGCCGCGTCACGACGCGGCCCTTTTGCGTTGACCGGCCCGGGGCGGGCCCTGCTGCCGGCGCTAAGCGGCCCGCAGGCGCCACAGGGAGGTGACTTCGGCGGCCCGGGCGGCATGCAGGGGATCGTCGGCGTCCCGGGTCTTGCCGTGGCTGGGGCGGATGTCGTGGCGGGCCGCCACTTCCAGGCCGGCGGCGGCGATCCAGTCGAGCAGCTGCTGGCGGGAGCGCAGGCCCAGGTGCTCGGCCAGGTCGGAGATGATCAGCCAGCCTTCGCCGCCGGGCGCCAGATGGTCCTTCAGGCCGGCCAGGAAGCCACGCAGCATGCGGCTGTCCGGGTCGAAGACGGCGTATTCGATGGGGGAGCTGGGCTTGGCCGGCACCCAGGGCGGGTTGCACACCACCAGGGGCGCCCGCCCCTCGGGAAAGAGGTCCCGCTGCTGCAGTTCCACCCGGGCGGCCAGGCCCAGGCGTTCCAGGTTTTCCCGGGCGCAGGCCAGGGCCCGCGGGTCCAGATCTGTCGCCACCACCTTGGCCAGGCCCCGCTTGGTCAGCAGGGCGGCGATGACGCCGCTGCCGGTGCCGATGTCGAAGGCCAGGTCCGAGGCAGGAAGGGGGGCCTGGGCCAGCAGTTCCAGGTATTCGCCGCGCAGGGGCGAGAAAACGCCGTAATGGGGGTGGATGGTGGCGCCCAGGGCCGGGATATTGACTCCCTTCTTGCGCCATTCGTGGGCTCCCACCAGGGCCTGCAGTTCCCGCAGGCTGACGACGAAGGGCTCCCCGGCCGGGCCGTAGGCCTCAGTGCAGGCGGCGCTGAAATCCGGCGCCCGGCGCAGGTTCACCCGGTAGTCGGCGTCCACGGCGATGAGCAGCATGGCCAGGATGCGGGCCCGCTGGCCCTGGGCCTGGCGGTGCAGGTGGAAGGCCTGGGTCAGGGAGGCCGGCGCGGTGTCCTTGCTGGCCTTGCCTTTGCCCTTGGGTTGCTTGCGCTCGATGCGCCGGGCCAGGGCCTGCAGCAGCTGGCGGCCGTTGTGGAAGTCGCCGCGCCAGAGCAGGGCCGTGCCCTCGCAGGCCAGACGGTAGGCCTGGTCGGCGTTGAGGGTGTCGTCGGCCACCAGCACCCGCTTCGGCGGCGGCAGCCCGGCCTCGGAGCGCCACAGGGCGGTGTGGTCGGTGCCGTCTTCGCTCCAGCGGATCATCGGTGCGTCGCTCATGCTTGCTTTCTTGGCCGGCCCCGTGGGCGGCCCGCTCGGTTGATTCGGATGCCGGGAGTAAAAAAGGCCACCGGGAGGTGGCCTTTTCGCTGCCCGCAGGCTTGCCTTACTTGCGCCCCAGGCCGCCCAGGAGGGCCGCCACCATGGGCTTCTTCGGCTTGTGGGGATCGGGCTTGCCGACCGGGGTGTGGGCCGCTTCCTCCTTGCTCGGCACCGTGGCCGGGGCGGCCTTGGGCTCGTAGGGCTTGGAGAAGTCGAAGCCGTCCTTGGCGATCATGTTGTTGCGCTTCACCGGGGGCTTGCTGCGGCCGGCCACGGGCTGGGACGGGGCGTGGGTCTCGTGGGCCCGGCGCTTCTTGCCGCTGCCGGGGGGATATTCGTAATCCATCTCCGGCTCGAAGCCGGCCACGGCCACCTGCTCGATCTGCATCTTGATCAGCTTTTCGATATCCGCCAGATAGCCGACCTCGTGGGCGCAGACCAGGGAAATGGCGTTGCCCTGGCGACCGGCGCGGCCGGTGCGGCCGATGCGGTGCACGTAGTCTTCCGGCGTGTGGGGCAGTTCGAAGTTGATGACGTAGGGCAGGTGGTCAATGTCCAGGCCGCGGGCCGCCACGTCGGTGGCCACCAGTACCTTGCAGCCGCCGTTCTTGAAGGCATCCAGGGCCTTGATGCGCTCGTTCTGGGACTTGTCGCCGTGGATGGAGTCGGCGGCGATGCCGGCCCGCTCCAGTTCCCGGGCCAGACGGCCGCAGCCCTGCTTGGTGCGCATGAAGACCAGGGTCTGGGTGATTTCGCCGGAGCGCAGCAGCTTGATCAGCAGGTCCTTCTTGCGCGTCTCGGCCACCGGGTGCACCCGGTGGGTGATGGTGTCGTTCACCTGGTTGCGCCGGGCCACTTCCACCAGGATCGGCGACTGCAGCATGGTGTCGGCCAGGCGCTGGATCTCGTTGGAGAAGGTGGCGGAGAAGAGCAGGCTCTGCCGGGTCTTCGGCAGCATGTTGAGGATGCGCTGGATGTCGGGGATGAAGCCCATGTCCAGCATGCGGTCGGCCTCATCCAGCACCAGGGCCTGGACCTGATTGAAGGAGACGCTCTTCTGTTCCACGTGGTCCAGCAGGCGGCCCGGAGTGGCGACGACGAACTCCACGCCCTTCTTCATCTCGGCGATCTGGGGCTTGATATCCACGCCGCCGAAGAGGCAGATGGAGCGGAAGTGGGTGTACTTGGTGTAGGACTTCACCGACTCATACACCTGCAGCGCCAGTTCCCGGGTGGGGGCCAGCATCAGGGCGCGCACCGGGTGCTTGGCCGGCGACGGGCTGGCCGTATCGAGGTGCAGCAGGCGCTGGATCAGGGGCAGGGTGAAGGCGGCGGTCTTGCCGGTACCGGTCTGGGCACAGGCCTTGAGGTCCTTGCCCTGCAGGACCAGGGGAATGGCCTGCTGCTGAATCGGGGTTGCTTCGGCGTAACCCATCTCGGTCACGGCCTTAAGAATTTCGGGCGCCAGGCCCAGTTCGTCAAAACGCAAAGGGGGCGTCTCCGCAGAAAAGTAAATGTGGCATCAAGGACATAGGGCCGGGATTATACACCCATGCGAGCCGGAGGCCGGTATGGGGGAAATGGGGAGTTTGCGGGTGCCGGCCTGGGAGGCAGGCGGGATGCGCTTCTCCGGCATGGCCTGGCTGGGAGGGGCGTGGGGATTGGGTTGCAGGGCAGGGGGGCGGGACGATTCAGGGATGGCCAGTGGCTGAGTTGGTGCCCAGGTTCTCCGGGGGCTGAAAGCGCAGTGTTTTGACCTAGTCACTCGACATATGTTGGGTGGCTGATTATGCTCATGGCCTGGCGTTTGCTGGCCGCTACTACGCTGTGTTTAGCCGAGCATTGCACACGGATGCCCATGTTTCGTGTGGCTGCTGGTGAACTTGGGCGTTAGGCACCAAATTTTTACAGGAGATGAAAATGGGCGAATGGTCTGAATACTTCGAAGATTTTCCTGAAGAAAACCCGGCAAATTATGTTGGGGTACGGTTTGACCCCAAAGGCGCTCAGATACTCAGAGAGCAGCAAGCAAAGCAGCAAGAGAAAATAGATCGAGATCAAGCAAATCTCAATTCTGAAATTGCCGCTATCGTTCAGAAGCATCGCCCGGCGACAAAGCTAAAAAAATAAGCAGCGCGTTTAGTGCTTAGCCATCCGTCAAAAAGATGAGCTTTTTGCCGTCGGCTACGCTTGAACGTTGGGACTCACAAGGCTAACCACCGATGCATTGCTCATTTACCCTGTCTCAGGCCGATTTCGTCGCACTTCATAAAGTCGTAAATCGGCGGCTGACTCAGCTTTCGAGTGCCAACTCGAAGCTCTTTTTTTCGAACCTATTCATTTGGGTGCCTTTAGGAATTGCGTTTGCCTCTTATGTTGCACTGTTCCAAAAATTCCCCGAGATGACCCGCGACTTGATGTTTGTTGCTGCCGCATTCGTCGTTGGCGTCGGTCTGCTAGTTGCCGGAGCCTTTTTCAAGCAACGAATCTATCGCAAGGTAATGCTATCCCCTGAGAGTTGGTTCTTGTCTGAACAAACGGTCGACCTTGACCCCAGTGGTTTTTCCGCAAAGGGAGCATATGGCGAAGCTTACTACCCCTGGTCTTCGTTCCGTTACCTCGCAGAAGATGGCAAGAATCTGTATCTATTCATCGACAATTCTCAGGCATTTGTCCTACCTAAGGCGGCACTGGGTTCCTTGAATCAACTGACCCAGGTTAAGTCATGGCTCCCTTCGTGAGCCCTACCCCATCATTCCACCGGTCTCGCGCGAGAAGCTACTCAGTCCGAAGAATTCGAACGTTGGGAGCATAGAACCTTGTTCACGTGGCTCAATAAGCAAGGGGTTCGAAGCAGTGATGGCTTCGAAGTCCAGTTTACGGGCCGTCTCACGGTTGAGTACCGCGAAGGAACTCGCTATTTCGTGGTTGACGTTGAGAGCGGAGGAAACGGTTTAATCGACTTCAACCCAAGAGCGTTCGAGCGGTGGGCCAATTCATCAGTGTCAAACAGTCCAGAAGAGCAAGCGCGCATGCTCAAAAATTTTTTGACCGCCTTGGAATTTCAAGGCTTAAAGGGTATGCCGTAATGCTGCCCAACTCGGCTATCCCTCTGCGCTTTGCTTTCCGGTCACCTTTACCTCTACGTTCGCCCCTCGAAAAAGCCTCCGGATTCCCGGCGGCTTTTTCATTTCGAGCCCGCGGCATCCGCCGCCCCTTAGCCCTTACCCCTTAAACACTTCCTCCCACAACGCCCGTACCGCGGCGATGCGCTCGGCTACCGAGTCCCTTGCCACCCGGCTCTTGGGGCTGCCGTTGAGGCGTTTGGCGTGTTGCAGGCGGCGGTAGTCGCGGTAGGCGTTTTGTACCGGCTCGGCCAGGGCGGCGGGGATCAGGCCGAGGCGGGCGGCGATGCCGAGGAGGGCGATGTTGCCCAGGTTGCCGGTGAGTTCCAGGTGCTCGTGGGCGTGGCCCAGCACCAGGTACTGGATGATGAATTCCACGTCGATGATGCCGCCCGGGTCCTGCTTGATGTCGAATTCGCCCCGGGCCACGGTTTCGGCATCCGAGGCGTTGGCGTCGATCATCTTCTGCCGCATGGCCAGCACTTCTTCCTTGAGCTTGGCCCGGTCCCGGGGCTGGCGCAGGATTTCCTCCCGGATGGCGTCGAAGCCCCGGCCCACGTCCGTATCGCCGGCGACGAAGCGGGCCCGGGTGAGAGCCTGGTGTTCCCACACCCAGGCGCTGTGCAGCTGGTATTCGCGGAAGGAGGCGAGGGAGGAGACCATGAGACCGGAATCGCCGTTGGGGCGCAGGCGCAGGTCGGTCTCGAAGAGCAGGCCGGCGGGGGTCTGGGAGGAGAGCCAGGTGTTCACCCGCTGGGCCAGGCGGGCGTAGACCTCTTCGGCCTCCTGGGCGGTGTCCTTCTTTTCGTCGAAGAGGAAGATGATGTCCAGGTCGGAGGCGTAGCCCAGCTCCTTGCCCCCCAGCTTGCCGTAGCCGATGACGGCGAAGACGGGCTCTTCCCGGTGCCGGGTCTTCAGCTTGCCCCAGCACAGGCGCACCGTCTCGGCCACCATGATGTCGGCCAGCTCGGTGAGGTGGTCGGAGATTTTCTCGATGCTGTGCAGGCCGGCCAGGTCCTGGGCCAGCAGGCGGAAGACCTGGGCGTGGTGCATTTCCCGCAGCAGGTCCATTTCCCGTTCCGTGTCGCCGGCGCATTCGTCCAGGGCCCGGCGCAGTTCGCGGCGGAAGCGCTGCCAGTCGGTGGCCACTTCCAGCAGGCGCGGGTCCAGCAGTTCATCGAGCAGGATGGGGTGGCGGGTCAGGTATTCGGCGGCCCAACTGGAGCCGCCGATGAGTTCGGCCACCTTCTTCAGGGCCTGGGGATACTGCTGCAGCAGGGCCAGGTAGGCGCCGCGGCGGCCGATGGCCTCGAGGAAGGCGAGGCAGCGGGAGAGGGTCAGGTCCGGCGTCGGCGTGGCCGCGGCGGCTTCGATCAGGCGCGGGCCCAGGGCGTCCATGCGTTCCCGGTTGCTGGCGGGCAGCTGCTGGTAGCGGGCGCCGTCGCGGAAGGCCTGCAGCCGTTCCAGGGAGTCCTGCACGTCGGCAAAGCCGAGGCCGGCGAATTTTTCCTGGGCGCCGTCGCATTCCAGGGCGCCCTGCCACAGGGCGGTGAGGGTTTCGCTCTGGGAGCTGGGGGCCTCCGGTTCGGCAAAGACGGCCTCGAAGTGCAGGGAGACCCGCTGGCGATGGCCGTCGAGCACGGCCAGCAGGGCAGGGTAGTCGGGAAAACCCATGGAACGGGCAATGCGGGCCTGGCCCTCCGCATCTTCAGGCAGGCTGTGGGTCTGCTGGTCGGCCACGTATTGCAGGCGGTGTTCCAGGCGGCGCAGGAAGTCGTAGGCGGTGCTCAGCTCGTCCACCGCCTCCTGGGCCATCAGGCCCCGTTCCGGCAGCAGGGCCAGGACCTGCAGGGTGGGGCGGATCTGCAGGGCGGTGTCGCGGCCGCCGCGGATCAGCTGAAATACCTGGGCGATGAACTCGATTTCCCGGATGCCGCCGGGGCCCAGCTTGACGTGGTTGGCCATGTCCTTGCGCGCCACCTCGCGGCGGATCTGGGCGTGCAGGTCGCGCATGGCGTTGATGGCGCCGAAGTCCAGGTACTTGCGGAAGACGAAGGGGCGGCCGGTCTGGCTCAGCACCGGGCCCCAGTTGTTCACGTCGTTGGCGCCGGCGTTCATGACCCGGGCCTTGATCCAGGCGTAGCGTTCCCATTCCCGGCCCTGGGTGATGAAGTAGTTTTCCAGGGCGTCCAGGCTGCACACCAGGGGGCCGGAATCGCCATTGGGGCGCAGGCGCATGTCCACGCGGAAGACCTGGCCGTCGGCGGTGAGGTCCCCCAGGGCGATGATGAGGCGCTTGCCCAGGCGGTGGAAGAAATCGTAGTTGTCCACCTGGCCGCCGCCGTCGGCGCGGCCGGCGGTCTGGCCTTCTTCCGGATAGACGAAGATGTAGTCCACATCGGAGGAGACGTTCAGCTCCCGTCCGCCCAGCTTGCCCATGCCCACCACCAGCAGGCGCTGGGGTCGGCCCTGGCTGTCCAGGGGTTCGCCGTACTGCTGCACCAGGCTGCGGTGCACGAAGTCCAGGGCGAAGTTGGTGGTGATGTCGGCCAGCAGGGTCATGGTTTCCACCACCTCCTGCAGGGGCGCGGCGGCGGCCAGGTCGCGGATGATGAGATGGGCCATGACCCGCTGGCGCAGGCGGCGCAGCACCGGTTTCAGGGCTTCCTCGTCGGCCGGGGCGGCCTGGGCGATCCACTCCTCCAGGTCGGCGGCGGTGAGGGGGCGCTGCCAGGATTCGGCCAGGATCGGCACCAGTTCGCCGCGGCAGGAGAGCAGCTGGCGCAGGTAGGCACTGTGGTCCAGGGCGGGTTGCCAGGCGGCGGGAAAAGTCGTGTCGGCGGCGGGGGCGGGAGCGGCGTTATTGTTGGAATCGTTATTCATCAGGGAATCATCCGGTTATATCCGGGGTTTCCGGGGGTGGCTGGGTTAAAATCCACCCCTTCGCCCAGAACTTGCCATTGTAGTGACCCGCCCAATACCTTTGCAAAGCGCCGCCGCCATCGTTGCCGCCGCCTCCGCCCTGTTGCCGGTCGAGGCCCATGACTGATTCCGTCCTGCGGTCGGCCCTTTACCACCGCCTGCACGCCCTCCTGCCCTTCCTCGTCAGCCCCCGGGCGCGCCAGTTCTGGCGCCGTGTCGGCCGCCTGGCCCTGGTGGCGGGGGTGGTGGTCTACTTCGTCTTCGCCTTCCTGGTGCTGGCCCTGCGCTACTGGGTGCTGCCCAACGTGGGCAACTACCGGGCCGACATCGAACAGGCGGTGAGCCAGGCCGTCGGCCTGCCGGTCACCATCGGCCACATCGACGCCGGCTGGCGCGGCCTGCGCCCCGAGCTGACCCTGGCCGACGTGCGGGTGGCCGACAGGCAGGGCTATCCGGCCCTGGCCTTCGAGCGGGTGGAGAGCGTGCTCTCCTGGTGGAGCGTGCCCCATCTCTCGCCCCGCCTGCACCTGCTGGAAATCAGCGAGCCGACCCTGCTGGTGCGGCGCCTCGCCGACGGCCGCTTCGAGGTGGCCGGCATTCCCCTGGAAGACGGCAAGAGCGACGGCAGCGCCCTGCACTGGGTGCTGAGCCAGGAGCGCATCCACATCAAGGACGCCACCATCGTCTGGGAAGACCTGCAGCGGGGCGCCCCGCCCCTGACCCTGGAGGCGGTGAATTTCCTCCTGGAAAACCGGGGGCGCCGCCACCGCTTCGGCCTCTCTGCCCTGCCGCCGGCGGAACTGGCTTCCCGCCTCGACCTGCGGGGCGACCTGCGGGGCTCCGATCCGCAGCGGCTGGAGGACTGGAGCGGCGAGCTGTACACCGAATTCGTGCACACCGACCTGGCGGCCTGGCAGGCCTGGGTCGATTACCCCGTTTCCCTGCCCCAGGGCAGCGGCGCCCTGCGCCTGTGGCTGGAGGTGGAAAAGGGCCTGCCGGTGGCGGCCACCGCCGACGTGGGCCTGCAGGACCTGCGCCTGAAGCTGGCCAAGGACCTGCCGGAACTGGACCTGCTGCGCCTGGCGGGCCGCATCAGCGGCGAGCGGCGCAACGGCGACACCCGCTTCTCCGGCAAGCGGGTCGGCCTTGCCACCCGGGACGGCACCAGCCTGGAACCCACGGATTTCGCCTTTTCCTGGCAGGAGGGCGGCCTTTTCTCCGACCGCCGCCGCGGCAGCGCCGCCGCCACCACCCTGGACCTGGGCGCCCTGGCGGCCCTGGCCGAGCACCTACCCCTGGGGGCCGAGGTGCGCCAGTGGCTGAACGACTACGCCCCCCGGGGCCTGGTGCGGGACCTCAAGGCCAGCTGGACGGAAAACGAGGGCAAGCCCCAGGACTACAACCTCAAGGCCCGCTTCGACGGCCTCGGCATCAAGGCCAGCAGCCGCTTCCCGGGCTTTGCCGGCATGAGCGGCACGGTGGACGCCGGGGACCGGGGCGGCAGCCTCACCCTGCGCTCGGCCAAGGCCCAGCTGGAACTGCCCCAGGTCTTCCCCGATCCGCGCCTGGCGGTGGATGCCCTCAACAGCCAGGTCAGCTGGAAGATCGACGGCAGCCGCCTCGACGTCAGCCTGGACAGCCTCACCTTCAACGGCCCCGACGCCACCGGCTCGGCCCAGGGCACCTACCGCCTTAGCGGCGACGGCCCCG
Organism: Azospira oryzae; assembly: GCF_004217225.1. Lineage (GTDB taxonomy): Bacteria > Pseudomonadota > Gammaproteobacteria > Burkholderiales > Rhodocyclaceae > Azospira > Azospira oryzae. The sequence goes on along the minus strand of NZ_SHKM01000001.1, from coordinate 1,542,330 downwards.
GCAGCATCGACCTCACCGCCGGCATCAGCAAGGCCGACGGCACTGCCGTCTGGCGCTACATGCCCAAGGTGGTGTCCCAGGACGCCCGGGACTGGCTGAAGAGCTCCATCACCGGCGGCACCGCCTCCGAGGCCAAGCTGGTGCTCAAGGGCGACCTGGCCCGCTTCCCCTTCCTCGACCCCAAAGACGGCCAGTTCCTGGTCACCGCCCGCATCAACGGCGCCACCCTGGAATATGCCTCCGGCTGGCCCCGCATCGACGACATCCAGGGCTCCCTGCGTTTCGAGGGCGCCCGCATGCTGATCGAAGCCAAGAGCGCCAAGCTGCTGGGAGCCCGCCTCTCCGGCGTCAAGGCCGAGATCGCCGACCTGGAGGCGCCGGAGGAGCTGCTCAGCATCACCGGCAAGGCCGAAGGCCCCACCGGCGAATTCCTCAAGTTCATCGACCAGAGCCCGGTGGGCGACAAGATCGACAACTTCACCGACGGCATGAAGGCCCAGGGCGAAGGCCGCCTCAACCTGCAGCTGGAACTGTTCCTGCGCCGCATGGCCGACAGCCGCATCAAGGGCGACTACGAATTCCTCAACAACCAGGTGACGGTGGAGCCGGGCCTGCCGCCCATCACCCAGGCCAACGGCCGCCTGCACTTCACCGACGCCGGCATCAGCGTCAGGGAAATCACCGGCCAGTTCCTCGGCGGCCCCATGAAGCTCTCCGCCAGCAACGAGGGCGACAAGGTGCTGGTCAATGCCTCCGGCAGCCTCACCGCCGCTGCCCTGCGCCGCCAGCTGGACCTGCCCCTGTTCGACAACGTCTCCGGCAGCGCCGCCTGGAAGGGCGAGGTGCGGGTGCGCAAGAAGACGGCGGAGCTGGTGGTGGATTCCGACCTCAAGGGTCTGGCCTCCAGTCTGCCCGAGCCCTTCAACAAGAGCGCCGCCGCCGCCCTGCCCCTGCACCTGGAGCGGGGCGCCCTGGCCGAAGCCGCCCCCCGCAAGGGCGCGCCGGCGCCGGTGGCGAGGGAACAGGTGAAATTCACCCTGGGCAAACTGGCCAGCGCCCACATCATCCGCCGCCGGGAAGCCGCCGGCCCGGTCACCGAGCGCGGCGCCATCGCCATCGGCGAAGGCCTCAGCCTGCCTGAGCGGGGCCTCGCCCTGACGGTGAATCTGCCCAGCGTGGATGCGGATTTCTGGCTCAAGGCCCTGACCCCGGCCAACGGCAACGGCGGCAGCGCCAGTAGTGGCGGCAGTGCCGCTGTCGGCGAGTCGGCGGCGCCCCTCTCCCTGGCGGTGCTGAAGACGCCCCTGCTGGACATCTCCGGGCGGCGCCTGCACGACGTCACCCTGAAGGCCGCGCCCGCCGGCAACAGCTGGCAGGTGGAGGTCAACGCCAAGGAAGCCGCCGGCCAGATCAACTGGGACGGCGCCGGCCAAGGCAGGGTCAAGGCCCGCCTCAAATACCTGACCCTGCCGGAAAGCACGCCCCAGCAGGAAGCCATGCAGCGCCTGGGCGAGGCCGAGAACCAGGACGAACTGCCGGGCCTGGACATCGTTGCCGACAGCTTCACCCTGGGCAGCCGCCGCTTCGGCAAGCTCGAACTGCTGGCCCGCAACGAAGGCCGGGTGTGGCGCCTGGACAAGGTGCTGCTCTCCAGCCCGGACGGCTCCATCAACGGCAAGGGCCTGTGGCGCACCGATCCCCGGGGCGCCCACCGCACCGACGTGGAGTTCAGGCTGGAAGCGGGGGATGCCGGCAAGTACCTGGACCGCCTGGGTTTCCCCGGCACCCTCAAGCGGGGCAGCGCCACCCTGGCGGGCAAGCTGGCCTGGAACAACACGCCCACCACCCTGGACATTCCCAGCCTCTCCGGCGAGGTCAAGCTGACGGCGGAGAAGGGCCAGTTCGCCAAGGTGGAGCCGGGCATCGGCAAGCTCATCGGCCTGCTTTCCCTGCAGTCCCTGCCCCGGCGTATCACCCTGGATTTCCGAGATGTCTTCTCCGAAGGTTTCGCCTTCGACAACGTGGAGGGCACCTTCAAGGTGCAGAATGGTCTGATGAAGACCTCGGACCTCAGCATCGACGGTCCGGCGGCCAAGGTGGGCATCAAGGGCGACATCAACCTGGACAACGAAACCCAGAACCTGCGGGTGCGGGTGCAGCCGGCCCTGGGCAGCTCCGTGGCCCTGGGCACGGCGGCCCTGGTCAATCCGGTGGCCGGCGTGGCCGCCCTCATCGCCCAGAAAGTGCTGCAGAATCCGGTGGACCAGATTTTTGCTTTCGAATACGCCGTCACCGGCAGCTGGGAAGACCCCAAGGTGGAAAAAGTATCCGCCGCCAAAGCCGATAAATCCGAGAAGGCCAAGACCGATGAATCCGCCAAGCCCTGAGCGCCAGAAGACCGAAAATGCCCTGATCGCCGCCGTGCAGCTGGTGTCCGGCCCCCGGGTCGCCGACAACCTGGCGGCCGCCGCCCACGGTGTCGCCGAAGCGGCGGCCCAGGGCGCCCGCATCGTCGCCCTGCCCGAGTACTTCCCCATCATGGGCATGGCCGAGGGCGACAAGGTCAAGGTGCGGGAAGTCGACGGCCACGGCCCGATCCAGGAATTCCTCGCCGCCACGGCAAAGCAGCACGGCATCTGGCTCATCGGCGGCTCCATTCCCCTGGAGGCGAAGGACGCGGCCAAGGTGATGAATTCCACCGTGGTCTACGACCCGGCCGGCCAGCGCGTGGCCCGCTACGACAAGATCCACCTGTTCGGCTTCCAGAAAGGCCTGGAGCGTTACGACGAGGCCGCCTCCATCGAGGCCGGCAGCGAGCCGGTGGCCTTCGACACGCCCTATGGCCGCATCGGTCTTTCCATCTGCTACGACCTGCGCTTCCCCGAGCTGTACCGCCGCCTGGCGCCGGTGGACCTGATCGTGGTGCCCGCCGCCTTCACCGAAACCACCGGCCGCGCCCACTGGGAAATCCTGTTGCGGGCCCGGGCCATCGAGAACCAGTGCTACGTGCTGGCCGTGGGCCAGGGCGGCAAGCACGAGAACGGCCGGGAGACCCACGGCAACAGCATGATCGTGGACCCCTGGGGCACCATCGTGGACCGCAAACTGAAAGGCCCCGGCGTGGTCCTGGGCCTGCTCGACCACGGCTGCATCGCCGAGACCCGGGCCAACCTGCCGGCCCTCAAGCACCGGGTGCTGTGACGTATCCTCTATTCACGCAGAGCCAGGACTGGACCGCTAAAAACTCTGTGATCTCTGTGCCCTCTGTGGCAAAAGTTTTTTAAGGCTTTAGGTTTCCCCATGAGCAAGATCATCAAGCAAGCCGAATCCCTGTTGCTGACCCCCTACGGCCTGGACGACAAGCGCCTGTCCGAGGTCTTCGGCCAGATCATGAAGAACGACGTGGATTACGCCGACCTCTACTTCCAGTACAGCCGGGCCGAGGCCTGGAGCCTGGAGGAGGGCATCGTCAAATCCGGCAGCTTCAACATCGACCAGGGCGTCGGCGTGCGCGCCATCTCCGGCGAGAAGACCGCCTTCGCCTACTCCGACGACATCAGCCGCAACGCCCTCGGCGACGCTGCCGCCGCCGTGCGCGCCATCGGCGCCGCCGGCCAGTCGGGCACGGCGCCCAAGCTGAAGGGGCGCAAGGGCCACGGCCTCTATCCGGCCCAGGACCCCATTCCCTCCCTGCAGGCCGCCGACAAGGTGAAGCTGCTGGAGCGCCTGGAAGGCTACGCCCGGGCCATCGATTCCCGCGTCACCCAGGTCATGGCCTCCCTCGCCAGCGAATACGACGTGGTGCTGGTGGCCGGCAGCGACGGCCGCCTGGCCGCCGACGTGCGGCCCCTGGTGCGGGTCTCCGTCACCGTCATCGTGGACGGCGGCAAGGGCAAGCGGGAGCAGGGCTCCGCCGGCGGCGGCGGCCGCTACGACTACGGCTATTTCAGCGAGGAAGTGCTCAAGCGCTACGCCGCCGAAGCCGTGCATCAGGCCGTCACCAACCTGGACGCCCGGCCCGCGCCGGCCGGCACCATGACCGTGGTGCTCGGCCCCGGCTGGCCCGGCATCCTGTTGCACGAAGCCATCGGCCACGGCCTCGAGGGCGATTTCAACCGCAAGGGCTCCTCCGCCTTCTCCGGCCGCATCGGCGAGCGGGTCGCCGCCAAGGGCGTCACCGTGGTGGACGACGGCACCCTGCCGGACCGTCGCGGCTCCCTCAACATCGACGACGAGGGTAACCCCACCCGCCGCACCGTGCTGATCGAGGACGGCATCCTGAAAGGCTACATGCAGGATTCCCTCAACGCCCGCCTCATGGGCGTCGAGCCCACCGGCAACGGCCGCCGCGAATCCTTCGCCCACCTGCCCCTGCCGCGCATGACCAACACCATCATGCTGGCCGGCGACAAGTCGCCGGAGGAAATCCTCAAGTCGGTGAAGAAGGGCATCTACGCCGTCAATTTCGGCGGCGGCCAGGTGGACATCACCAGCGGCAAGTTCGTCTTCTCCATGTCCGAAGCCTACATGGTGGAAAACGGCAAGGTGCTCTACCCGGTGAAGGGCGCCACCCTCATCGGCAACGGCCCGGACGCCCTGACCCGGGTGAAGATGATCGGCAACGACCTGGGCCTGGACCCGGGCGTCGGCACCTGCGGCAAGGACGGCCAGTCCGTGCCCGTGGGCGTGGGCCAGCCCACCCTGCGCATTGACGGCCTCACTGTCGGCGGCACCGCCTGAGTACCCGGCCCGGGGCCCCGGGCGTTGTTGTGTCGCCTTGCCGTACTTGCGTACTGTCTGCGGCGACACGCCTGGCCCGCGGCCCCGGGCCTGACGCTCAGGCTGCGTCCCCGGGGTTCCGCCGCCTGGTGTCCGCCGGGCCGGTTCCGGAACCTGGGGGCCGGCCGTGGGGTCTCTCCCTGACCCCGGCCCCGTAATGGAGGAGAAAGCATCATGACCGTGCATCGCCGCCTATTCCCGCTCCTGCTGCCCCTGGCCCTGCTGGCCGGCTGCGCCAGCGCCCCTCCCGACGGCACCGCCACCCCCAAGCTGGCCCGCCTCACTCCCGAACAGATGCAGCGCCTGGCGCCCGACACGCCCAAGCTGGGCTTTCCCGAACTGGTGGCCATGGCCAAGTCCGGCATGAAGGCCGACGCCATCATCGCCCGCCTCAAGGAAACCCAGACCCGCCTCGACCCAACTCCCAGCCAGGTACTGGACCTGACCCGCCAGGGCTTGCCGGTGGCGGTGCTCGACTACCTGCACGAATACCGGGAAAAGGCCCTGCGCGCCGATCTGGCCACCACCCTGACGGAAAAGGAACAGCAGAACGCCCGGGAGGTGGAGGCCGTGCGGCAGCAGGAGCGGCTGCGGGCCATGCCCTACTACGACCCCTTCTGGGGCCCGCGCTGGGGGCCCTACTACCGCCGGGGCGGGGGCGTCTATTACGGCTGGTGAGCCGGGTTGGCGGGTTTGAATTGGCTGGCGCACCGGGTGCGCCAGGAGGCAGGAAGGACGGGCATTTCCGCCGGGGCATGGTGGAGATGGCCGTCCTTTTTGTTTGGTGGCGGGGTGGTTTTGGGGCTTTGTTTCTGGGGATTGGCGGGGCGTGGTTTGTCGATTTTGCGGCCGGGTTCCGCGCCGCCGCGCGTGTTCCTTTTCTTGCTTCCCCAAGAAAAGGAACCAAAAGAAGGGGAACCCTCACCCCCGGCCCTGCGGGCTTTCCTGCGCTGCTCAGTCGGTCGGGGCGGCTGCGGAACTCGGCCCTTCGGGCCTCAAGCAGTCCTCGCCGAAAGCCCCCCGCCCGCCTTGCGCTGCTCGGCGGGGGGGGAAGGGGATGGAAAACCGGTGGCGTGGCGAAGGTGATCGCACCGGTTGGGGCTGGGGGGTAGTTCTTTGGGATATGCTATTTGCAACTTTTGGTTGCGGTGTGAGTGTGCCGACGGTAACTTTGAGGCTGTCCGGTTTAACGGATTTTTAGTGAGGCCAGTAAACGGAAGGTTTGCTGAATCCGTTGCGGGCCAATCGCTTCGGCTGTCCGGTGTTCCAGGATATTGGACAGTCCCGTTTTTATTGGACACTTTTGTCGTCTACTACTAGTTAGCCATTAGGACCGTCAATGAAATTACGTCCTTCGTTTTTCCTGGCAATCTATCTATTTCTGATAGTTGCTTACGCGTTCGCATATCGATACATCCCTGATGCGACAAAGGAGACAGATTTCACGCTGCTCAAGAGCATCTATTTCAGCACGGTAACGATAACCACGCTTGGCTACGGAGACATAACTCCAAAATCTGAACTGGCTATGATGATTGTTGCGAGTGAAGCCATATTTGGCATTGTGATAATTGGTTTGTTTTTGAGTTCTCTGTGGCAATCGTTTGCCAGTCGAATCGAGGCGCAGCAAGAGGCGTCAATTACTCGTCGCATTCAGGTAAAAAACCTTCATAGCTTGGCCAGTTTCTACAAATATTTGCATGTAGTGATCTTCGATTATGAAATAGCGCTCGTCGAACTCACCACTCCTATGAGTAAGAGACAGGGCAAGAAAAAACCAAATAGTGAATTCCTTTTTTCTGATCTCCAAGATATTTACAGGCCATCGCTGCTGACTAAAAGCGGATTTAGCAAACCAGTCATCCATCATTACTTTGAAAAACTGGATGCAGTGTTAAATGAATTCAAATTTCTGATCGCAAATTTCGATTTGCTTGAGTACCCAGCCATTCATCAAGGCGTCGTAGATTTTTTAACCATATCAAAAGCTCAAGATGTCCGTGAAGCACTCTACTCATACGAAACAATGGGGGGTGGAGGAAAGCTGCTGAAAGACACCTTGGAGGAACTGATTAAAGAACATGAGCAATGCCCCGATGGAGAGGCTTATCAATCCAACGTTATTACACCGGCCATTCTTCTTTACCGAACCGTGAAGTTTCAAATTCAACAGATTCTTTTGCTTGAAGAGGAATTTTCGAAAGTAATGGCTAACCCGGCAGTCCACACGGACGCTGCGCGATAAAGCCGCGCAGCGCCGGTTAGCTCTACGTTGGGCACCAACTGATGCCACCCCTTAACATCCTGATCTCTCAGTTTTTCGGTCTATGCCTAATCGCGGGTGGGGTTCTATGGGCCTTACTTGCCGCCTTGATTGGGATGTTGGGATTTGCTGATCGTCTTGCGGGCAGCCTTGCCGGCATTATTAGTATGGCGCTGATTGCGTGGTTCGTATTTGGTCGTCGCCGATCACGAACTGAGAAATCGCCTCTGACACGGCCGCCACCTAGCCAAAAGCATCAAATCGGCAGCACTCTCGTCACACTTGGGAATACCGCCTTTGGGTTTGCCGCAATTCTTGTTGTGGCTCTTTCGCGAGTTGCCGATCCAGTCGTTGGTGGCATCGTTGTATATATCGGCGGTGCTTTTTCACTAATCTGCTGGATAGTTGGATGGCATCTCACGGGGTACTTCAAAATCATTTGAGGTCAATTGGTATGGTTGTAGTTCTCATCGCTATGTCTGTCTGCGCTCAACCGGACCTGCGCGAAAATCCGCGCAGGTCCGATTAGCTCCACGTTAGGGAGCCGCGCATGCTTGTGGCTGCCGTCGAGAAAGGTATTCTTCTCTCGATTCTGTGCTTTCTATGTGGCTGTGTTCCGATGGTCACTTACCAAGATATGGAAACGGTGTTGGATCAATATGTCGGAAAGCCATTGCCGAAATATGACCATCCGATTGAGTGGTCATTTGAGCGGCGTGAAGTGAATTCCCAAACCTATGAACTTGTAAGTCGCAGATCGGACCAGTGTGATTACGTTTTATCAATCCGGGCTGCTGATCATGTCGTTGTTAAATGGCGTTTCTTGAGTGATACGCCACCAACGACGTGTAGCTTTCAACATGTCAAACAATTGATGTGAGTTTAGGAACTAATGCTCCCTAACATCACATCAAAACCGTTCCCTTCAGTCGCTCAGACGCGCCACAAGCGGCACGCCGCTTAATTTAACGTTGAACATCTGCTTTCCCTAGGTCATTCCCGTTTTAGGTCGATAGCTGAATCCGGCAAGCGCCAATCCCGCCCTGTGCGGCGCCGAGCAACGGAGCTTCTGGCAGAAAATGGGCGAGCACTGTCTGAGGCCGTAGGCCGAGTTGCGCAGCCCCCGCCGGAAGCGAGTAGCGCAGGGGACCCCGCAGGGGCGCCAAACCGGGCTCGCCTTCTTGTTGGTTACTTATTCTTGGCGAGACAAGAACAAGTAACCCGCGCGTCAGGCGCGGAACACAGCGGTCAATCAACCCACCACGCCTGAGGATTCAGCCTCACAGGCAATATCCCCTGCCGAAAAGCACCAGCCCCACAACCCAACAGCGACGCCCCTCTCCGCCATGCCATGGCCGAAAGGTCCGTCCCTCCTGCCTCCCAGACCGGGATGCCCTGAGCGTCCCGCCGCTCACTCCAGCGCCTGCTGCACCAGCCCAAGAAAGGCCAGGGCGGCCGGGGTGGGGTGGCGGCCCCAGGCGAAGTAGACCCGGCGACGGGGTGCGGCCTGGACCGGGATGGTGACCAGCCCCGGGTAGTGGGCGGCCGTTGCCAGGGGCACCAGGGCGATGCCGACGTTTTGCCGCACCAGGGCCTCCAGCCATTCCACGTGATTGACCTCCACCGTCACCCGGCGCTCGATGGCGGCGGCCTGGAAGGCGGCGTCGGTCTGTTGCCGGGGGCCGGTGCCGGCCTGGTAGTCCACCAGGGTTTGCCGGGCCAGTTCGGCCAGGCTCAGGCGCTTGCGCCCGGCCAGGGCATGGTCCGGGTGCAGCAGGGCCACCAGGGGCTCTTCGCTGAGGATGCGGGCGTCCACCCCGGCCACCGGCTCGCCGGGCCAGACGCCGATGAAGGCGGCATCCGTTTCCTGCTGCCGCAGTTCTTCCAGCAGGCGGTCGCTCATGCCGGTGTGCAGGCGGATGTCCACCTGGGGGTGGCGGCGGTGGAAGTCGGCGAGGAGGGCGGGCAGGTTCACCACGGTGAGGGTGGAGATGGTGCCCAGGGTCAGGGTGCCCCGGATCTCGCCGGTGGCGGCGGCCATTTCGTCTCCCAGGCGGCGGGCGGCTTCCTGCACCTGGCGGGCGTGGGTGAGAAAGGTGCGGCCGGCCGGGGTCAGGGCCACCCGGCGGGAGGTGCGCTCGAAGAGGCGGGCTCCCAGCTGCTCCTCCAGGCGGGAGATCTGGTGGCTGAGGGCGGATTGCACCGTGTGGCAGCGCTCGGCGGCCCGGGTGAAGCTGCCGGTTTCGGCCACCGCCACGGCATAGTCGATCTGGCGCAGGTTCATGGCGATCAATCTGAAAAATGGATTGGTTGGATGATAACAATGCATTGGCGTCATTGATCCGCCATTCCCATACTGGCGCCACATAACGCCGCTCCGGCCGGGACCGGGGCGCCCACCTTCCCCTGGAGATTGCCGTGTCCTCTGCTGCCGCCGTTCCTGTCACCCCGGGCCTGACGCCCGGCCTGGTGCCCATCATGTCCGTCGCCACCGGCCTGGCCGTGGCCGGCAACTACTACGCCCAGCCCCTGCTGCCGGCCATCGCCCGGGAGATGGGGCTGTCCGCCGCCGGGGCCGGGGCCATCGTCACCACGGCCCAGCTGGGCTACGCCCTGGGCCTGCTGCTGATCGTGCCCCTGGGCGACCTGCTGGAGCGGCGCCGCCTGATCGTGGTGATGACCCTGCTGGCGGCGGCGGGCCTGCTGGTCACCGCCCTGTCGCCCTCCATGGCCGGCGTCTTCGTCGGCACCGCCCTGGCCGGACTGTTCTCCGTGGTGGCCCAGGTGCTGGTGCCCCTGGCGGCGACCCTGGCGGCGCCGGCCCAGCGCGGCAAGGTGGTGGGCACGGTGATGAGCGGCCTGCTGCTGGGCATCCTGCTGGCCCGCACCGTGGCCGGGGCCCTGGCCACCCTGGGCGGCTGGCGCACGGTCTATTGGGTCGGCGCCGCGGCCATGGCCCTGGCGGCCCTGGTGCTGGCCCGGCGCCTGCCCCGCTATCAGCACAGCGTCGGCCTCAGCTACCCGCGGCTGCTGCTGTCGGTGCTCGGCCTCTTCCGGGAGGAGCCGAGCCTGCGCCTGCGGGCCTTCCTCGGCGCCGCCGCCTTCGCCGCCTTCAGCGTGTTGTGGACTTCCATGGCCTTCCTCCTGGCCGGCCCCGCCTACGGCTTTTCCGAAGTCACCATCGGCCTCTTCGGCCTGGCCGGCGCCGCCGGCGCCCTGGCTGCCTCCGCCGTCGGCCATCTGGCGGACCGGGGCCACGGCGACCGGGCCACCACCCTGGGCTGGTGGCTGCTGCTGCTCTCCTGGGGCTCCCTCTATTTCGCGCCCCTGTCCCTGGCGGCCCTGATCCTCGGCGTGCTGGCTCTGGACCTGGCGGTGCAGGGCGTGCACGTGAGCAACCAGGGCGCCATCTACCGCATCCGGCCCGAGGCCCGCAACCGGCTGACGGCGGCCTACATGACCTGCTATTTCATCGGCGGCGCCGCCGGCTCCCTGGTCTCTGCCGCCGCCTACGGCGCTGCCGGCTGGAGCGGCGTCTGCCTCTGCGGCGGCATCGTCAGCCTGGCCGGGCTGGCCGCCTGGCTCGGCGGCAGCCGTTTGCACAAGGCCGTGTCGGGAGCCTGACGTACTCCACCGGAAAGGGGAAAGGGCGGACAATAAGGCTGTCGTCATTGCCTTCTCGCCCACCATGCCCCGTCCCGATGCTTCCTCACCCGTCTGGCACCACCTTTCCGGCGATGCCGTAGCCGAGCATTGGCAGACCTCCTGCGCCGAAGGGCTGTCGGAGGCCGAGGTGGAATGCCGCCGCCAGACCCACGGCGAGAACCGGCTGACGCCCAAGCCGGGCAAGGGTCCCCTGCTGCGCTTCGCCCTGCAGTTCGCCCAGCCCCTGGTGCTGGTGCTGCTGCTGGCCGGGGCCGTCACCGCCTTTCTCGGCGAGTGGGTGGATTCGGGGGTCATCTTCGGGGTCACCCTGATCAACGCCATCATCGGCTTCATCCAGGAAGGCAAGGCGGAGAGCGCCCTGGCGGCCCTGGCCCGTTCCGTCGCCAGCGAGGTGACGGTGCTGCGGGAAGGGGAGAAGAAGCGCCTGCCCTCCCGCGCCCTGGTGCCCGGCGACGTGGTGCTGCTGGCCGCCGGCGACAAGGTGCCGGCGGACCTGCGCCTGTTCCGGGCCAAGGAGATGAAGGCCATGGAGGCGGCCCTCACCGGCGAATCCACGGCCAGCGACAAGCACGCCGAGACCCTGCCGCCGGAAACCCTGCTGGCAGACCGGGGCAACATGGCCTACGCCGGCACCATGGTGGTGAGCGGCCAGGGCGCCGGCATCACCATCGCCACCGGCGACGCCACCGAGACCGGCCGCATCTCCAAGCTGATGGGCGAGACGCCGGACCTGATGACGCCCCTCACCCGCAAGATGGCGGCCTTTTCCAACTGGCTGCTGATGGCCATCGGTGCCCTGGCCCTGTTCACCTTTGCCGTCGGCCTGTGGCGCGGCGAATCCCCCTTCGAGATGTTCATGGCGGCGGTGGCCCTGGCCGTGGGCGCCATTCCCGAAGGCCTGCCGGCGGCCATGACCATCACCCTGGCCATCGGCGTCTCGCGCATGGCCAAGCGCCGCGCCATCATCCGCAAGCTGCCGGCGGTGGAAACCCTGGGCAGCACCACGGTGATCTGCTCCGACAAGACCGGCACCCTCACCGAAAACCAGATGACGGTGCGGGAAGTGGTGGCCGGCGGCATCGCCTACCCGGTGAGCGGCAACGGCTACGCCCCGGAAGGGGAGATCGGCGGCCGTCGTCTGGGCAACGAGGCGCCGCCGGAGCCGGCCCTGCGGGAAACCCTGCTGGCCGCCGCCCTGTGCAACGACGCCGGCCTCTTCAAGGAGGGGCGCCACTGGCAGATCAGCGGCGACCCGACGGAGGCCGCCCTGCTGGTGGCGGCGCGCAAGGCCGGGCTGGACGAGCACACCCTGCTTTCCCTCTATCCGCGCCAGGATGAACTGCCCTTCGACTCGGCCCGCCAGTACATGGCCACCCTGCACCGGGGCGACGGCGGCCTGGTGGTCTATGCCAAGGGCGCCCTGGAAAAGCTGCTGCCCCACTGCCGCCGCCGCTGCAATGCGGAAGGCCAGCCGGTGCCCCTGAGCGCAGCCGACGCCGCCGCCATCGAGCGCCAGGCCCGGGAGATGGCGGCCCGGGGCCTGCGGGTGCTGGCCGTGGCCCGCCGCGGCTGGGCGGCCGAGGCCGTGCTGGAGGCCGACTCCCTGATCGCCGGCGAGGGCCTGGACTACCTGGGCCTGATCGGCATGATGGACCCGCCCCGGGCCCAGGCCGTGGCGGCGGTGAAGGCCTGCCGCAACGCCGGCATCCGGGTCAAGATGATCACCGGCGATCATGCCGTCACCGCCCTGGCCATCGCCCGCCAGATCGGCATCGCCGCCGAGGGCGAGCAGGCCCTCTCCGGCGGCGAACTGGCGGCCCTGGACGATGCCGGGCTGCAGGCGGCGGTGCAGCAGATCAACGTCTTCGCCCGGGTCGAGCCGGAACAGAAGCTGCGTCTGGTGCGGGCCCTGCAGGCCCAGGGCCAGGTGGTGGCCATGACCGGCGACGGGGTGAACGACGCCCCGGCCCTGAAGCAGGCCAATATCGGCATCGCCATGGGCATCACCGGCACCGAGGTGGCCAAGGAGGCCGCCGCCATGGTCCTCACCGACGACAACTTCGCCGCCATCGAGGCAGCGGTGGAGGAGGGCCGTGGCGTCTTCGACAACCTGGTGAAGTTCATCACCTGGACTCTGCCCACCAATTTCGGCGAGGGCCTGGTCATCGTCGCCGCCATCGTTGCCGGCGCCACCCTGCCCATCACGCCCCTGCAGATCCTGTGGATCAACATGACCACGGCCGTGTTCCTCGGCCTCATGCTGGCCTTCGAGCCCATCGAGAAGGGCGTCATGGCCCGCCCGCCCCGGGCGCCCCAGACGCCGGTGCTGGACGCCCCTCTGGTGGGGCGCATCCTGCTGGTGAGCCTGTTGCTGCTGCTCGGCGCCTTCGGCCTCTTCCTGCGGGAGTTGGACCAGGGCCACACCCTGGCCGAGGCCCGCACCGTGGCGGTCAATGTGTTCGTGCTGGTGGAAACGGTCTATCTCTTCAACTGCCGCTCCCTCACCCATTCCTTCTGGAGCATCGGCCTGTTCACCAACCGCTGGTTCTGGGGCGGCATCGGCACCATGGCGGCCCTGCAGCTGCTGTTCACCTACGCGCCGATCATGAACCGGCTCTTCGCCACGGCCCCCATCGGCCTCACGGAATGGCTGGAAATCGGCGCTTTCGCCCTCTTCTGCGGCCTGGTCATCGGCACCGAGAAGCGTCTGCGCCTGGGCTTTGCGCGCCGTCAGGCCGTACGGAACTTGCCGGGGTCCGGCCGACTCTGACCTGAAGTAACCTACGGCCTCCACCGTCCCCGCCCCCGGGGATGATCCCGGGGCGCCTTGCCGGCGCCCGTCTTTCAATAACAAAAACAGGCTGTGCGCTGACCGCTCCTGCCCCATCGGGCAGGCCGCCCGGGCGCCGCATTGTTGAGACATTGCTGAACAGCCGTCCCATGGGAGCACCGCGCTATGGACGGAAACATCTCTTTCGCTTTTCTGCCGGCCCTGCCGCCGGCCCTGGGCCCCGCCGCCCTGTTCGGCAGCCTGCTGCTGGCCGGGCTGTTCGGCGGCGAGCTGGCCCGCCGCCTGAAACTGCCGCGCCTGCTGGGCTGGCTCCTGGCCGGCCTGCTGCTGGGCCAGGCCGGTCCCTGGCTGCCGCCGGGCTGGTCCCTGCATCCCCTGCTGGGGGAAACCCGGCTCTTCTTCGACGTGGCCGTGGGCCTGATCCTCTTCGACCTGGGCCGGCGCCTGGACCTGACCTGGTTCAAGCGGGACCGCTCCCTGCTGGCCGCGGCCCTGCTCGAATCGGCCCTGGCCTTCGCCGCCATGGCCGGGGTGCTGTGCCTGTTCGGCTTCACCCGGGTGGAGGCGGGCCTGGCGGCGGCCATCGGCCTGTCCACCTCGCCTGCCGTGGTGCTGCTGGTGGCCCGGGAATTCCGGGCCGAAGGCCAGGTGACGGAGCGCACCCTGGCCCTGGTGGCCATCAACACCCTGCTCGCCTTCCTCACCGCCACCACCCTGCTCTCGGTGGCCCATGCGGAAAATGCGGCGCCCTGGCACAAGACCCTGCTGCATCCCCTCTACCTGCTGCTGGGTTCGGTGCTGCTGGGCAGCCTGGCCGCCCGCCTGGTGCTGTGGGGCGCCCGCCTGCTGGGCAAGGGGCCTGAATCCAAGTTCTCCCAGTTCATCCTCCTGGCCGGCATGCTGCTGGCGGCGGTGGGCCTGGCCCACGCCTTCCAGCTGTCGGTGTTCCTGGCCCTGCTGGTGTTCGGCCTGGCCTGCCGCCAGTGGGACAGCCGCTACGCCCTGCTCAGCGTGGACCTGGGGGGCGCCGCCCAGCTCTTCTACATCGTCCTTTTCGTCCTCACCGGGGCCAGCCTGCCCCTGACGGCGGTGCTGGCCGCCGGCCTGCCGGTGCTGGCCTATCTGGCGGCCCGCAGCCTGGGCAAGGCGGCCGGGGTCATGCTCACCGCACCTTTCTCCCGCATTACCTGGCGCCAGCATGCCTGGCTGAGCCTGGCTTTGCTGCCCATGTCCGGGGTGGCCATCGCCCTGGTGCACGACCTCACCAGCCTCTATCCCCAGTTCGGCGAACGGTTGGGCAACCTGGTGCTGGCGGCGGTGGTGCTGCTGGAATTCCTCGGCCCCCTGGCTGTGCAGGCGGCTTTCAAGGGCGCCGGCGAGAGCCGGCCGGAAGGAGACGAGCATGCTTGAGTTCAAGTCCGTCAGTCCCTACACCCTGGGGGTGGAGCTGGAACTGCAGGTGATCAACCCCCATACCCAGGACCTGACCCGGGGCGGCCCGGACCTGCTGCGGGCCCTGGAGAAGGTGGCCCACCCGGGGGAGATCAAGCCCGAGATCACCGAGAGCATGATCGAGCTCAACAGCAGCCCCCACGCCCGCCACGACAGCCTGCTGGAGGAGCTGCACGCCATGCGCGACGCGGTGGTGCATACCGCCGGCAGCCTCAACCTGGCCATCGCCGGCGGCGGCACCCACCCTTTCCACCGCTGGCACGAGCGGCGCATCTTCCCCACCGAGCGCTTCCAGCAGTTGTCCAGCCTCTACGGCTACCTGGCCAAGCAGTTCACCGTCTTCGGCCAGCATATCCACGTGGCCTGCGAGTCGGGGGACGACGCGGTGTATCTGACGCATCAGCTGTCCCGCTACATTCCCCACTTCATCGCCCTCTCGGCGGCCTCGCCCTTTTCCCAGGGGCAGGACACCTCCTTCGAGACCTCGCGTCTGCACGCCGTTTCCGCCTTTCCCCTCTCCGGCCACATGCCGCCGGTGAGCACCTGGGCCGGCTTCGAGGAGTTTTTTGCCAAGATGCTGGGCTACGGCATCATCGGCAGCATCAAGGACTTCTACTGGGACATCCGCCCAAAGCCCGAATTCGGCACCGTGGAGGTGCGCATCTGCGACACCCCCCTGGAGGTGGATACGGCCGCCGCCCTGGCCGCCTTCGTCCAGGCCCTGGCCTTCTGGCTGCTGGTGGAGCGTCCCTACCCGGCGGACCGGGTGGAGGAGGGCCTGTACCTGGTCTACGGCTACAACCGCTTCCAGGCCACCCGCTTCGGTTTCGACGCCACCCTGGTGGACCCGCGCAGCCAGCAGAGCCTGGTGCTGCGGGACGACCTGCTGGCCACCCTGGAGCGCCTGCAGCCCTTCGCCGACATCCTCGGCAGCCGCGCGCCCCTGGCCCGGCTGGCCGCCATGGCCGGCAGCGGCGCCAACGGCAGCGCCTGGCTGCGGGCCCGGCACGAGGAAAGCGGCGCCCTGGAGGACGTGGTGCGCCACTCGGCCCGTTGCTGGGCGGGGGGCGTGTAGCGGGTGTATTGAAAATGCTTTTGCCACAGAGGGCACAGCGTTCACCGAGAGGGGCCTGGTTTGCGGCGTGCTCCCGGGCGCTTGTCCTTGCTGCGGCAATGCCCTGAAACCCGGATCGAAAGGAGCCAGACATGGCCAAGCGCACCGTCAAGATCGGCATTTCCGCCCGCCTCTACCATCCCCAGCCCGAGAGCGTCGGCCTGCTGGGCAAGACCCTGCAGTACCTGGAGCAGTCCGTGGCCCACTGGGTCATGTCCCGGGACGTGCTGGTGTTCATGGTGCCCTCCATCGTCCAGGACAGCCCCATGCAGCGCAGCAACATGCGCCTGGCCGACTACGTGGGCGCCCTCGACGGCCTGGTGCTGCAGGGCGGCACCGACCTCTCGCCCCTCAGCTACGGCGAGGAACCCCTCAAGCCCGAATGGGCCGGCGACCGGGTGCGGGACGCCTACGAGATGGAACTGCTGCACGAGTTCATGGAGGCGGGCAAGCCGGTGCTGGGCATCTGCCGCGGCCTGCAACTGATCAACGTGGCCCTGGGGGGCAGCCTGCACCAGGACATCCCCAGCCTGGTGGAAGACGCCATCGCCCACGAGGCCCCCGAATACGACCGTCACACCCACCCGGTGCAGTTCGCCGAGGGCGGCCTGCTGGCCAGGCTCTACCCGGAGCAGACGGGCGGCCAGGTGGTTTCCATCCACCACCAGGCGGTCAAGGTGTTGGGCAAGGACCTGACGGTGGAAGCCACCGCCGCCGACGGCCTGGTGGAAGCCGTGCGCTGGACCGGTCGGGGCTTCGTGGTGGGCCTGCAATGGCACCCGGAATTCCACACCCCGGGCAAGGGCGAACTGCTGGACGGGGAGCCGCTGCTGCAGGCATTTCTGGACGAAGCAAGAAAGCGGCGGTGGTAGCGGGCTGTTATCGATCGTCGGCAGACGTCGCCAACATTGGAACGCGGATGGACATGACCGTGAAGTCGGGGAGCGCGAACCGTCGATGGTCGGCCCCCCTCTCCCAACTGCAATGTGGGACCTTCGCCACTACTTCTCGAAGGTTCCGAGCTTTGACGGGCCGTGCAGTTCGATCTTCTCTCCTACGGTCTTACCCGTTCCTTCCTCTTCGATCCAAACGGCTGAATAGTTTTCTCCCAATTCGCCACGGACCACGTAGTGACGATATGTCTCTGGAGCGAAAGTGACCTTGCCGGTAACTTGATAGACGGTGTTCGTGAGAGCCAGGATCGGTGCAGCATATTCTGTCCGTCCAACGAGGGTGAACGTTGCCTTTTGAGCTGGAACGTTTCTTTCGATAACCTCCGGGACCATGTTGAACCCGCGCCCACGATTGACGGTAAGCGTTCTAATTCTGCTGTCTTCAATCCGCCTTCCGTCTATTTCGGAGATGTAGAAAAAATCCGCCTTGCTTTGGCTGGCCGGTTTGACCGAGTCCTTAATGATGGCCACGGGGCCGGAGTAGCCCTCCGGTACGGGCGGCGCGAAAGAGGCGCACCCTGAGAGGAGGGTAATGGCACCACTGAGGGCAACAAGATGGCGGCTTACGAGCATTTGACTATCCCCGTTGTTCTAAACGCATTGTGTGTGAATGACATGCCTCCACCAGACGAGCCGTACTGGTAGGGCGTGGTCTGAAACTCATGGCTAAAAGCACTGCCATTGCAAAGCTGCTCAGCACGGGCAATGAATCCGCGTTCGACCTCGATGCTCTTATGACGCCCGGCTCCGTTTGCGATGAGCTTGTACTGACGGGGGCCGACCTCCAGCACCTCGTAGTGCATCATCGCGCCCTCGAACCAGACGGAATTTGGATTCGACGCGCATGCGGAAAGGAGGAGGAGGGGGAAAAGCAATAGACGACATGACGACATGCGGATTCCTGGAGTCTGTGACGTTGAAGGTAAGGAGTTGCGGCGTAAAAGAGAATGAACGGAGAAACCACGCCGGTTCCGCAGCCTGTCGTGACCGGAGGGGTAAGCATAGTGTTCCTAAATATTGCAGGGTTTCTCCGATTCGTAGCGGAGCGGCTAGTAGCTGTGATTTTTCTTAATCGTTTGTTTTGACGTGAATCCATGGGTGTATGGGGCTGTCCCTAAATGCCCAGCCCTACCCTGAATGTATTCAAGCGTGCCAATGGCATTATACGGCAGGTGTGATTAGCTTGATTTGTAGTTGCTCCTGACAGGCTGCAGCCACCATCTCCCAAGTTCTTTTCCCGCTGCCCGGCCCTACTGCCCCGATAAATCGGCTTGCGCTTTTGCCTGAAGGCGTGGATGTCTGCGACGTGGTCGGTGCCCTTGTACGTTCCTGATGCGACTGATACCTCGCTGCTGCAAGGCTTACCTGAGTTTCAAGGCGTAATAGATGCCGACGCCTGCAAGCAATGCCCAGAAATAGACGTTCTTCGATAGCAGAAGGGGCCAGTAGAAAGTGACCCATAGGCCTGTGAGCAATGTTCTTTCTACCCCCGTCGGCAGTTGGCGCGTCTTGGCCAACCACTCATGTTCCATTTCGAACCGGCAGAAAACTGGGTGGCTCCAGAAAACGATGAGGACGCCCCACCAAGCGCCCAGGAGGAGCAGGGCCGCCAGACCAATCCCCAGTCCGAGTTGCAACGAGACTGTCAAAGCAATAAAGAGAACAACCGCGGCGAAGCCGTAGACAATGCCGGCATGCAGCGTCTGATATTTCCGACGTTCCGCTTCGGGGCGCGGAGACTGCCTGGGATTTGTTTCCATTGGATCAGGCGATATGGATTCGGGCGCTGGGGCACTAACGCTTGATGGCCGTACACAACTCCACCAGAGTCCCCTCCGGGCAGCGGACGAAGGAGACGGTCTGGCCCCAGGGGGTGGTGCGCGGCGGCGTCAGGCCGGTGGCGCCCTCGGCCAGGGCCTGGGCGTAGGCGGCAGGCACGTCTTCCGTGAAGAGGCCGATCTCGAAAGCGTGATGCTGGGGCGATGGCGGCGCCGTCACGCATTCCGGGGGCAGCAGGTCCGCCATCAGGCCGTGGCTGGCGAAGGCGATGCAGGTGGCGCCGGCCTCCAGCTCCCCGTAGACGCCCGTTGCGTCGATGAAGCGCCGGTGCAGGCCGAAGGCCCTTTCCCAGAAGGCCATGGAGGCCGGTACGTCGGCGACGTAGATGATGGTGTAACCGAATTTCACGCTTTGTCTCCCCTTCGCGGCCCGATTGCCGGAAGCCTAATCCTACCTACTGCCCCCGATAAATCGGCTTGCGCTTCTGCTTGAAGGCGTGGATGCCTTCGGCGTAGTCGGCGCTGTTGTACACCACCCGGCGCAGGCCCTGGATGCGTTCGAAATCCTGGGGGGAGAGGGCGTGGGCGCCGGCCAGGATGCGCAGCTGTTCCTTGATCACGGAGATGGAGAGGGGGGCGTTGTGGGCCATGCCCTTGGCCAGCTCATGCACGAAGGCGTCGATCTCGGCGGCGGACACCAGGTGGTTGATGACGCCCTGGCGTTCCAGGCGGGCGGCGCCCATGGGGCTGCCGGTGAACAGCAGTTCCTTGGCCAGGTGCAGGGGCAGGGCGTTGAGGAAGGTGAGCAGGCCGGTGGCGTTGTAGGGCACGCCGAGCTTGGCCGGGGTGGCGGCGAAGGTGGCTTCGGGGGTGGCGACGATGAGGTCGCAGGCGAACACCAGTTCGCAGGCGCCGCCCCAGACGCTGCCGCCCACCTGGGCGATGACCGGGCCGGGGAAGGCTTCGATCTCCCGGATCACCATGCGCAGGGAGTCCTTCCAGCCCAGGGGGTCGTGGCCGCCGGTGGGCAGCTCGTCCACGCTGTGGCCGGCGGACCACACCTTGGCTCCCGGCTGGCCCCGGATCACCGCGACCCGGGCCCCTTCCTGGGTGAACAGGGCGAGGGCGGCGGCGATTTCGCCGGTCATGGCTTCCGACAGGGCGTTGCGCTTGAAGTCGTAGTTGAAGGTGATGCTGCCGATGCCTTCGGCGAGGTGGGCGTTGATGAGGGACATGGGGCGGGTGGTGGAAGACGATGTCCTATTGTGCGCCAGAATGCGGCGTTGCAGCATGGGGCTAAGTGTTTTCCCCTAAGGGGGAGGCCGCGGGGCGAATGTTAGAATCCGGCCCACAAAAATCTGGAGGATTCCATGCTGTCGACCCTGTCCCGCCCGGGAGCGCGCTCCCTCGGCCTGCTGGCCCTGTGCCTGGCTTTTCCCCTCTCCGCCTGGGCCGACGGCCCGGTGCTGGTGGCCGGCATTCCCCTGGACTTCATCCTGTTCGGCCTGACCCTGCTGGGCGTGGCCCTGTTCCACAACTACACCCTCTACGTCGGCCTCACCGGCGTCACCGTGATCAGCCTGTACAAGATCTTCGTCACCGGCTTCAAGACCGGGGTCGGCTTTGCCGGCTTCGCTGCCCACCTGGGCCACGAGTTCGTCACCCTCTCCAACCTGCTGTGCCTGCTCATGGGCTTCGCCCTGCTCTCGCGCCACTTCGAGAAGAGCCACGTGCCGGTGATCCTGCCCAAGTACCTGCCGGGCGAGTGGAAGGGCGGTTTCGTGCTGCTGGTGATGGTCTTCGTGCTGTCCTCCTTCCTCGACAACATCGCCGCGGCCCTCATCGGCGGCGCCATGGCCCACCAGCTGTTCCGCGGCAAGGTCCATGTGGGCTACCTGGCCGGCATCGTCGCCGCCTCCAATGCCGGCGGCTCCGGCTCCGTGGTGGGGGATACCACCACCACCATGATGTGGATCGACGGCGTGCCGCCCCACATCGTGCTCGACGCCTACGTGGCGGCCATCGTCGCCCTGCTCATCGTCGCCTTCGTCGCCTCCAGGCAGCAGCATGCCTACTCCCCCATCATCAAGGGCGGCCACCAGCACACCAAGATCGACTGGGCCCGGGTCGGTATCGTCGGCATGATCCTGGCCTTCGCCATCGGCGCCAACGTGCTGGTGAACATCAACTTCCCCGAGGAGGCGGACCACTTCCCCTTCATCGGCGTCGCCGTGTGGCTGGCCATCCTCATTTCCACCTCCATCCGCCGGCCCGACTGGGAAGTGCTGCCGGAAACCTTCAAGGGCTCCATCTTCCTGCTCTCCCTGGTCACCTGCGCTTCCATGATGCCGGTGGAAGAGCTGCCCGGCGCCTCCTGGCAGACCGCCCTGGGCCTGGGCTTCGTTTCCGCCGTCTTCGACAACATTCCGCTGACGGCCCTGGCCCTCAAGCAGGGCGGCTACGACTGGGGCTTCCTGGCCTACGCCGTGGGCTTCGGCGGTTCCATGGTGTGGTTCGGCTCCTCCGCCGGCGTGGCCCTCTCCAACATGTTCCCCGAGGCCAAGTCCGTGGGTAACTGGCTGCGCCACGGCTGGCACGTGGCCCTGGCCTACGTGGTCGGCTTCTTCGTCCTGCTCACCGTGCTCGGCTGGCATCCGGACGCGGACCACAAGGCGCCCGCCGCCGTGGAAGCGGCAGCCGCTGCCGCCGTTCCGGCCGAGGCCGCCGCCAAGCCCTAACTTCTGATTCAGGGCCGGTCCGGGACCAAGGTTCCGCGGCCCTCTCCGGACACCCATGCCCGACAGCGCCGTCCCGTGCGCTGCTCGGGCATGGTGCTTTTACGGGTGCGTACTGCGCCGCACGGGGGATGCGTCCGGCATTTCCGCTGGCGGCGTGTCGTGACAAATCCGTACGTACCCCGGCAGACCCAGTCCTGGCCTGTTTTCAGGCATGATCCGGGTATGACTTTTGCCCGCTTTTTCCACCTGCCCGTTCCCCCTGCGCTGAACCCGAGTCGGGTTGCGGCCGTAGGGTGCGTCTACGTGCTGCTTTACCTCCTGCTGGACTGGGTCAGCTTCATCCACCCCCTGCCGGCCTTCGAGGTGACGCCCTGGAATCCTCCCCCGGGACTGACCCTGGCCCTGCTGCTGGCCTTCGGCCTGCGTTTCTGGCCCCTGGCCTTTGCCACCGTGTGGTGCGGCAATGTGCTGGTGCACGGCATGGCCGCCCTGTCCGTGGAAACCCTGCTGCTCACCGGCATCACTGCCGGCGGCTACGGCCTCATGGCAGCCCTGCTGCACCGGGTCGGCGCCGCCGACATCCGGGACCGGGGCGCGCTGCCCCGTTTTCTCGCCGTCCTCGCCGGCACTGCCCTGCTCCTGGGCGGGCTCTATCTGCTGGTGGTCAGCGCCTTCCTGCCCGACAGCCAGCGCGGCTTCCTCTACGCCCTGGTGCGTTTCTGGGTGGGGGATGCCATCGGCGTCCTGGTCAGCGCCCCCCTGATCCTGGTGCTGCTGCGCCCGGGGGACTGGAAATTCCTGGAGACCCGGGAATTCACCCTGCAGTGCCTGGCGGTGATGCTCTCCCTGTGGGTGGTGTTCGGCCTGCCGTGGACCGACGAATTCAAGTATTTCTACCTGCTGTTCCTGCCCCTCACCTGGATTTCCCTGCGCCACGGTCTGGAAGGCGCCTGCCTGACCCTGGCCATGATCCAGGTGGGCCTCATCGTCAGCGCCCAGTGGCTCGGCTACAAGGGCGGCACGGTGCAGGAGATGCAGTTCCTCATGGCCTCCCTGGCCATCACCGGCCTCACCCTGGGGGTCACCTCCAGCGCCCGCAAGGTGGCCGAGAGCGAACTGAAGCGGGCCCTGCGCCTGGCGGCGGCCGGCGAGATGGCGGCGGCCCTGGCCCACGAACTGAACCAGCCCCTCACCGCCGTGGCCAACTACGCCCGGGCCGGCCAGCTGATGCTGGAGGCGGGGCGGGGCGGCGAGCTGTCCGACGTGCTGGACAAGGTGGCGGCCGAGGCCCGCCGCGCCGGCGCCGTGGTGCGCCGCCTGCGGGACTTCTTCAAGACCGGCCACACCCGGCGCGATCCGGTGCCGATCCTGCCCCTGGTGGTGGAAACCATCGGCGAGGTTGAGGAACGGGCCAAGCGCCAGGCCTGCCGCCTCGAATACGCCATCCCGGCCGACCTGCCGCCGGCCCGGGGCGACGGGGTGCAGCTCCAGGTGGTGCTGCGCAACCTGCTCATCAACGCCCTCGACGCCGTGTCGCCGGAAAGCTTCGGCCGCAGCACCGACGAGCCGGTGGTGAGCCTGGCCGCCCACCGGGAAGGCAACGAACTGCAACTGGTGGTGCAGGACAACGGGCCGGGCATCCTGCCCCAGTTCCGCGAACGCCTGTTCGAGCCCTTCGCCACCAGCAAGCCCACCGGCATGGGCCTGGGCCTGGCCATCAGCCGGGCCATCGTCGAGGCCCACGGCGGCCGCCTGTGGGCCGAATCGCCCAGCGCCGGCGGCAGCCGTTTCACCATCGCCCTGCCGCTGCACCATTCCGTTTATTCCGTAAAACCGCTGCCTGTGAAAGGAGCCCCATGAATCTGAGCATTCCTCCCAACGCCCCCACCGTCTATGTGGTGGACGACGACGCGGCCATCCGGGATTCCCTGGGTCTGCTGCTCAACCTCAAGGGTTACCGGGTCCAGGCCTTCGGCTCCGCCGAGGACTACCTGGCGGCCGTCGATCCCGACGCCCCCGGCTGTCTCATCGCCGACGTGCGCCTGCCCGGCATGGACGGCCTCTCCCTGCAGGCCACCCTGGCGGAGAAGGGCATCCAGCTGCCGGTGATCGTCATTTCCGCCCACGGCGACGCCTCCACCGCCCGCACCGCCTTCAAGGCCCAGGCCGTGGATTTCCTGGAAAAGCCCATCGACGACAACCAGCTGTTCAACGCCGTCGCCACCGCCCTGGCCCTGGACACTGCCCGCCGCAAGGAGGCCGCCACCGGCGCCGAGATGCGCGACCGCCTGGAGCGCCTCTCCCGGCGCGAGCGGGAGGTGATGCGCCTGGCCGCCGCCGGCAAGCCCAACCGGGAAATCGGCGAGGTGCTCGGCATCAGCCCCCGCACGGTGGAGGTGTACAAGGCCCGCATGATGGAAAAGCTGCAGGCCCGCAACCTCTCCGAGCTGGTGCGCATCGTCGTCCAGTTCGACAACGAGGTGCCGCCCCCGGCGCCGGACGAAGAGGCCGCCTGATGGCCCGGCGTGTCCCTAGGGTTGGCCGCGTCGTTGGTCGGCCGTACGCTGAACGGCGAATTACCGCCGGGGGCGGTCGCGCCTATGATGCCCAGGCTGGATTCAGCAACAATCCTGTTGGACACCCACTCGTGTCGCCCGCTGCGTCGTCATCCGCAGCGGGCGTTTCTTTTGCCCCGCGCCCGGACCTGCCCTGATGTCGGCCCTCGCCCCCACTCCCGTTGAAATCGCCGCCACGGTGCTGTTCGCCCTGGCCATCGTGCATACCTTTTCCACCAAGTACTTCGAACACCTGGCCCACACCCAGCCGGCCCATGCCGGCCTGTGGCACCTGCTGGGCGAGGTGGAGGTGGTGTTCGGCTTCTGGGCCATGGTGCTGGTGCTGGTCATGGTTGGCCTGCAGGGCACCGGGGAGGCGGTGACCTACCTGGAATCCTGCAATTACACGGAGGCCCTGTTCGTCTTCGTCATCATGGTCATCGCCGCCAGCCGGCCCATCCTGGCCCTGGCCGGCCACAGCGTCCGCGCCGCGGCGCGAACGCTGCCCCTGCCGGACAGCGTCGCCACCTTCTTCGTCATTCTCTTCCTGGTGCCCCTGCTCGGCTCCTTCATCACCGAGCCCGCCGCCATGACCCTGGGGGCCCTGCTGCTGCGGGACCGCTATTTCGCCCGACCCGTTTCCAGCCGCCTCAAGTACGCCACCCTGGCGGTGCTGTTCGTGAACATTTCCATCGGCGGCACCCTGACCCCCTTCGCCGCGCCGCCGGTGCTGATGGTGGCCGGCAAGTGGGGCTGGGACCTGGCCTTCATGGCCAGCACCTTCGGCTGGAAGGCCGCCATCGCCGTCGGCATCAACGCCCTGGTGGTGACCTTCGTCTATCGCCGGGAGCTGGTCAGCCTGTGCGGCGCCGTCGAGGGCGAGGCCGCCCCCGCCGTGCCGGCCGGCATGGTGCTGGTGCATCTGGCCTTCCTGGTCGGGGTGGTGGTGTTCGCCCACCATCCGGCCGTGTTCCTCGGCCTGTTCCTCTTTTTCCTCGGCTTCTGCGAGGCCTACAAGCACCACCAGGACCGCCTCATCCTGCGGGAAGGCCTGCTGGTGGCCTTCTTCCTGGCCGGCCTGGTGACCCTGGGCGGCCTGCAGAAGTGGTGGCTGCAGGACGTGCTGGCGGGCATGGCGCCCACCGTGCTGTTCTTCGGCGCCACCGCCCTCACGGCCCTCACCGACAATGCGGCCCTGACCTACCTGGGTTCCCTGGTGGAGGGCGTCACCCCGGCCTTCCAGTACGCCCTGGTGGCGGGGGCCGTCACCGGCGGCGGTCTCACGGTGATCGCCAACGCCCCCAACCCGGCGGGCTTCTCCATCCTCAAAGGCACTTTCCACGAGCAGGCCATCAGCCCCATCGGCCTGCTGCTGTGCGCGTTGCCGCCTACGTTGGTGTCCGTCCTGGCCTTCCAGCTTCTATAATCCGCCCCAACCCATTATTCGGAGCCGGAGTCCGCCGTGACCGACTCACTGTTCAGCGTCGTCCTCCTGCTCTCCCTGGCGGTGTTGTTCGTCGTCGTCGCCAAGCAGCTGCGTCTGCCCTCCCTGCTGGCCTACCTGGCCATCGGCCTCATCGTCGGTCCCTACGGCTTCGGCCTCCTGGCGGAGAGTGAGGAGGCCAGCCACTTCGCCGAGTTCGGCGTGGTCTTCCTGATGTTCTCCATCGGCCTGGAGTTCAGCCTGGCCCGGCTCAAAGCCATGCACCGCCTGGTATTCGGCCTGGGCGGCGCCCAGGTGGGGGTGACCCTGGTGGGCACCACCCTGGTCACCATCCTCTACTACGGCCAGGACTGGCGCATCGGCCTGGCCGTCGGCGCCGCCTGCGCCATGTCCTCCACCGCCATCGTCAGCAAGCTGCTCTCCGAGCGCCTGGAGCTGCATTCCCAGCCCGGGCGCCAGACCATGGCCGTGCTGCTGTTCCAGGATCTGGCGGTGGTGCCCCTGCTGATCATCATTCCCGCCCTGGCCGCCGACGCCAAGGGCATGGCCGGCGCCATTTCCATGGCCCTGGGCCAGGCCGCCCTGGCCCTGGCGGCCATGATCCTGGTGGGGCAGCGCCTGATGCGCCGCTGGTTCGACGCTGTGGCCCGACAGAAGTCCCCCGAGCTGTTCATGCTCAGCGTGCTGTGGATCGTGATCGGCCTCTCCGCCCTGACCGCCTGGGCCGGCCTCTCCCTGGCCCTGGGCGCCTTCATCGGCGGCATGCTCATTTCCGAGACCCTCTACCGGCACCAGGTGGAGGCCGACATCCGGCCCTTCCGCGACGTGCTGTTGGGCCTCTTCTTCGTCACCATCGGCATGCTGCTGGACCTGCACTTCGTCCTGCAGAACCTGCCGGCGGTGCTGCTGGCCCTGGCCCTGCTGGTGCTGGCCAAGGGCGGCATCGTCTTCCTCATCACCCTCCTGATGCGCAATTCGCCGGAAGTGGGGGCCCGCACCGCCATCCAGCTGGCCCAGGCCGGCGAGTTCGGCTTCGTGCTGCTGGAACTGGCCCGGGACAACAAGCTGCTGCCCACCGACGTGTTCCAGGTGACCATGGCGGCCATGCTGCTCTCCATGTTCATCGCGCCCCTCCTGATCGGCCAGGCCGGCCGCTGGAGCAAGCACCTGTCGCGGCAGGAATGGAGCGACCGCACCCGCATGATCCACGAGGTGGCGGTGCACGCCATGGGCATCGAGCAGCACGTGATCCTCTGCGGTTTCGGCCGTACCGGCCAGAGCGTGGCCCGCTTCCTCGACCTGGAGAGCATTCCCTTCATCGCCCTGGATGTGGACGAGGCCCGCATCCGCCAGGCGGTGGAGGCGGGGGAGAACGTGGTGTACGGCAACGCCGACCGCCGCGAGATTCTCAAGGCGGCGGGCCTGGACCGGGCCCGGGCCCTGGTGGTGACCTACGCCGACCTGCCGGCGACGGAGAAGGTGCTGCATCTGGTGCGGGAGTTGCGGCCGGACATGCCCATCATCGTCCGCGCCCAGGACGACCTGCACCTGGAACATCTGAAGAGTCTGGGGGCCACCGAAGTCATTCCCGAA
The DNA here is from genome assembly GCF_004217225.1 of Azospira oryzae. Classification (GTDB taxonomy): domain Bacteria; phylum Pseudomonadota; class Gammaproteobacteria; order Burkholderiales; family Rhodocyclaceae; genus Azospira; species Azospira oryzae. The sequence goes on along the minus strand of NZ_SHKM01000001.1, from coordinate 1,515,204 downwards.
GTGCTGGAAGGCAGCCTGATGCTGGCGGCCCAGACCCTGACCCAGCTCGGCGTGCCGGTGGAGCGGGCCCTGGAACAGGTGCGGGAAGTGCGGGCCCACCGCTACACCGCCCTGCGGGCCTTCTACCGGGGCGAGAGCGACCGCCTGCAGCGCATCTCCCAGGAGAAGCTGGCCTGCGTCATCGAGCAGCAGGCCTACGCCGTCGGCCGCAGCCTGGCCGAGCTGGACCTGGGCCGCTTCGGCGTCGAGCTGGAAGCCCTGCGCCGGCACCGGGTGCGGGACGAGGCGCCCCTGCCGGAGACCGTGGTGCAGCCCGAGGATGTGTTGATTCTGGTGGGAACCAGCGAGGCCCTGTCGGCCGCCATGCACTTCATTCTCGACGGCAAGTAGCCGTCGTTCCCGCCGCCATCCCTAGGACTTGCGGCAACCCTCGCACAGGGCGCCCTCGAAGCGGCTCAGGTCGCCGATCTGCAGGCCGCCATGGGTGCGCTGCACCACTCCGCTCTGCAACAGCCGCCGCGCCGCCCGGGACAGGTGGCCGGCGCTGCAGCCCAGACGCCGGGCCAGCACCTGCATGGGCAGGGGGCCGTGGCCGGGATGGCGCTCGGCGCTTTCGGACTGGCAGCTCTCGCCGCAGATGAGATAGCACAGCAGCCGTTCCGCCACCGGGCGCGAGAGGGTGTGCTCCCGTTCCTGTTCCAGGTGGCAGATGCCGGAGGCCAGGCGATTGGCCAGGGCGCGGCGGAAATCGGGGCAGGAGAGGATCCAGCGGTCCACCAGTTCCGGATTGACGGCGATCACCGCCGAGCGGGTCAGGGCCCGCACCTGGTAACCGCCCGGGGCCTGGGGCAGCAGGCATTCCAGGCCGAAGATGTCGCCGCTGCCCATCAGGCGCAGGGAGCGTTCGCCGCCGTTGGCGTCCCGCACCATCAGTTCCAGGCGGCCGTGCTGGACGCAGTAGAGGCCGCCGTTGTGGCCCTGGCTGTCGAGGCCGATGGCGCCCGGCTCCCACATCTGCACGCGCACGTGACGCTCCGCCGTTTCCCTCTCCGTCTGGGCCAGTGCGGCCCCGAACAGCTCGTCGTCGATGACGGGCCGGTGGTTCTGGTGCATGGGATTCCCCTCCCTTTGCTTGTTTGACAGTCGCTATGACGGAAAGCTAGCACACCAACCATGCCAAATATATTGCGTAACGTGACGTACGTCACGTTTTTCTAGGTGCCATGAAAGGCCCAAGGGACGGGCATCTTCACCGGGGGTGCCTCGAATGCCGCAATTCTGGCCGCTCTCCCGGCAGAGGGGCCGGGGAACATTCATTGTAGACATTCCCAGGCCGATGCCAAGGCGCCATCCGCCCTCGCCGAACCTTTGCCTCGGTGTCGGTTCGGGGCTGCCCCGGCTGGGGCCGTGCCGGACTGTGCAATGGTCCTCCCGCCGCTAGAATTTTGCCGTCGGCATGTTCCCGCTGGACTGCCTCCCTTCGCTCCGGAAAACCGCCCATGAACGCCCCCGTCAACGCCTTGCGCCATCTGCTCATCGCCACCGACTTTTCCGCCGCCGCCGACCGGGCCCTGGCCCGGGCCGCCCAGCTGGCGCGGCAGCGGGGCGCCCGCCTGACGGTGCTGCACGTCATTCCCCAGGGGCCCCTGGACCTGGCCCGGCGCTTCGCCATGCAGGCGCCGGAGGCGGCCGAGGCCGAGGCCCGCCGCGGCGCCCGTCAGGAGCTGGAGGAGCGCCTCTCCCGCCTGCCCGAGCTGCCGCCCCATCAGGTGGAACTGCGGGTCGGCCGGCCGGGGGCGGAAATCGCCAAGGCCGCCGGCGAACTGGGGGCCGACCTGATCGTCCTCGGCGCCCACGGCGAACGCTTCCTCAAGGAAGTACTGCTCGGCTCCACGGTGCACAAGGCCCTGCGCCTGGCCCCCTGCCCGGTGCTGGTGGTGAAGCAGGCCGCCGCCGGCCCCTACCGGCGGGTGCTGCTGCCCACCGACTTCTCCGCCAATGCCCGCACCGCCGCCGCCATCGCCCGGGCCTTTGCCCCCGAGGCGGACCGGGAATTCCTGCACGTCTATGAAGCCCCCTTCGAGCGCCAGATGTACTTCGCCGGCGCCCGGGACAGCACCCTGGATTTCTACCGCCACAAGGCCGAGAGCGACGCCCGGGAAGCCATGGGCCGCTTCGTCGCCGAGCTGGGCTGGCAGGACGGCCCGGCCCCGGGCACCCGCCTGCGCCACGGCTACGCCCCGGCGGAAATCGAGCGGGTGGTGCAGGACTTCAGCTTCGACCTGATCGCCCTGGCGACCCAGGACAATTCCGAACTCACCGCCGCCCTCCTGGGCAGCGTCAGCCTCCACGTCATCGAGGAAATCCAGTGCGACCTGCTGGTGGTGCGGGGCATGGGCGCTCCGGACTGAATCCCGTCCTGGCTTCTGTCGCGGTGGCGGGATGAGGGCGGCGCCGCGGGCGCCTTCGGCGTTTGCGGCAGACATGGCGCCCCAGGCCGGCCGCGGCCGCGATGGCCGGCGACGGGTGCCTGTTCCGTCGCTTCCTCCCGGCCGCGGCGCTCCGCTGCCCGGCTGTCGCTGCAGCGTTCACGCTCTCGTCAGGGGCGCGCGGAGGGCCTATAGTGGCGCCTGGCGCCGCTGCCGGGTGGTTCGCGGCTCTGCCGCCGGCGAGCTTTGCTGGCGGCGTGCCCGGCCCGCGAATTTTCCCGTTTCCCTTTTTTCCGCCCAGCTTCCACCTGAGCCCGCCCCATGAGCCTGCCCTTCAAGCCCTCCACCGCCGCTTCCCGCCGTGCCCGGGAAACTGCCGAGGCGGCACCGGCCAAGGGACCGAGCCCGGCCCTGCGCATCGCGCTCTTTCTCGGTGTCTTTTATCTCTTCGTCTGGCCGGCCCTGGCCCTCTATCTGCTCACCCTGGCGGTGGGCGGGGCCTGCCTGTTGCCGGGGGTGACGGGCTGCGAGGCTTTCCTGGCCCTGGATTCGGCCCTGCCGGCCTGGGCGGCGCGCAGCCTGGGGGGGCTGCTGTTGCTGGCCCTGGCCCTGTCCTTCCTGGTGCCGGCGCCCCGGGGCAGCTGGCGCCGACCGGCCCTGTGGTCCTTCCGCAGCGTCTGCGGCCTGGCGCCGGCGGTCATCGGCGTGGCCGACATGAGCGTGCCGGTGCCGTTCCCCGTGGCCTGGCTGGTGGGCATGTTCCAGCCCGGGAGCCTGGCCCTGTCCCTGCGCCTGTGGGCGGCGAGTCTGCTGCTGGTGGGGTTGCTGGTGCCGACCTGGTTGCTGCTGGGGCGGATCTGGCGTCGGGGACGTCGCCCTGCCAGGGGTCGCTCCTAGCAATCTTCTTCAGGTAGGGTGCCCGGGGATGGGCGTCCCTGCTGCCTTCCAGGCGACCCCGTTGTTGAGTTCCGACCCTTCAGGTCTGTTTGCCGTAGGTGGCGAATTTGCCCAGGGCCTCGGCCATCTGTTCCGTGTCGAGCAGCATCGGCGAGCCCAGCTGGCTGGCGCGCCAGAACTGCTCGCTGAGGCTTTCCAGTTCCACTCCCAGGGCCAGGGCCTCGCCCAGATCCTTGCCGCAGACGATCATGCCGTGGTTGGCCAGGAGGCAGCCCTTGCGTTCTTCCAGGGCGGCCAGGGCGGTGTCGGAGAGGGCCTGGGTGCCGAAGGTGGCGTAATCCGAGCAGCGCACCGTGTCGCCGCCGAAGCGGGCGATCATGTAGTGGAAGGGGGGAATGTCCCGGCGCAGGCAGGCCAGGGAGGTGGCGAAGGGGGAATGGGCGTGCAGCACCGCGCCCGTCTCCGGCCGGGCGGCGTAGATGTCCCGGTGGAAGCGCCATTCGGAAGAGGGCAGGCGGCGCCCCACGTGGCTGCCGTCCGCCAGTTTGACGAAGGGGACGTCCTCCGCCTGCAGGCTGTCGTAGCTCATGCCGGTGGGGGTGACGTAAAAGCCGTCCACCCCGTCCAGCTTGGCCCGCAGGCTGAGATTGCCGGCGGTGCCCCGGTTGAGGCCCTCCGCCGCCATGCGGTGGGCGGCGGTGATGAGGCTCTGGCGCGGATCAGCGGGCATGGTCCTGTTCCTCCGGATAGAGGCCGAAGATGCCGTCGGCGCTGGCCGGGCAGGCGCCGCGCTCGGTGATGAGGGCGGCCACCAGGCCCGCCGGGGTGACGTCGAAGGCCGGGTTGGCCACGGCCTCGGCGGCGGCGATCTGGCGGATGGAGCCGGGGCTGCCGGCGCCGTCCAGGCCGTGCACCAGGCGCAGCTCGTCGCCTTCCCGCTCCTCGATGGGAATGGCGGCGCCGCCGGGGCAGGCGAAATCCAGGGTGGAACGGGGTGCCGCGACATAGAAGGGCACGCCCGCTTCCCGGGCCGCCAGGGCCTTGAGATAGGTGCCCACCTTGTTGGCCACGTCGCCGTTGGCGGCGATGCGGTCGGCGCCGACGATCACGGCATCCACCTCGCCCCGGGCCAGCAGCAGGCCGGCGGCGTTGTCGGCGATGAGGGTGTGGGGCACGCCCTTCTGGGCCAGCTCCCAGGCCGTCAGCAGGCCCTGGTTGCGGGGCCGGGTCTCGGAGACCCAGACATGCACCGGCAGGCCGGCGGCGTGGGCGGCATAGACGGGGGCGAGAGCGGTGCCGTGTTCCACCGTGGCCAGCCAGCCAGCGTTGCAGTGGGTCATGATCTCCAGCCGTCCCCGCTTTTCCGCCAGGGGCCGCAGCAGTTCCAGACCATGCTGGCCGATGCGGCGGTTCTGTTCCGCGTCCTCGTCGGCGATGGCGGCGGCTTCGGTCCATGCCGCTTCGGCCCGGTCTTCCTGGGGCAGCAGGCGCAGCAGGGCCTGCATGCGGTTGAGGGCCCAGTGCAGGTTGATCGCCGTCGGTCGGGTGGCGCCCAGGGTGGCCACGGCCTGGCTCAGGGCGGCGTCGGAGGCGTCCCGCTGCAGGGCCAGGGCGACGCCGTAGGCGGCGGTGGCGCCGATCAGGGGCGCGCCCCGCACCTGCATGGCGCGGATGGCGTGGGCCGCCTCTTCCAGGGTGAACAGGCGCAGGGTGCGGAAATGATGGGGCAGGGCCGTCTGGTCGATGATGTCCACGGCGCAGGTGCCGGGCACGGGCCAGAGGGTGCGGGAGGGGAGGGTGGTTGGGCTCATGGGGCGATTCTAGGCCAAGGCGGCGGGCGGCCCAAGCACGGCGACGCCACGGCCCGGTCCAGGGGCCCGCGGCAAGATTGGGTAAAGGCAGTTGCAACAATTCGTAAGGCCCGGGGCAACGGGTCGGCGGTGCCTGCCGCTGCCGCGTTAAAGCCGGCAACAGCGCTTTTTTCCAACGCCCCATGAGGCAGGCACCATGAAACGCAAACTCTGGCTTTCCCTTCTCTTCGCCGCCGTGGCCGGCCTGGCCGCCTGTGCCGTCGAGCCCGTCAGCCGTCCCTACTACGGCGAACCGGTGCGCATGGCGCCGCCGCCGCTGCGGGTGGAAGTGATGGGGGCGCCGCCGGTGGTGGGCTATGTCTGGATCGGCGGCTACTGGAACTGGATCGGCGTGCGCTACGTCTGGGTTCCGGGCCGCTGGGAGGCGCCCCGCCCCGGCTATCGCTGGGTGCCGCGCCAGTGGGAGCGGGACGGCGACCGCTGGCAGCCCCGGGGCGGCCAGTGGGAACGGCATGATGAACCCATGCGCGATTCCCCCCGGGAGCATCGCTGGGAATCCCCGGCCCCGCCCCGGCCCCAGGCCGTGCCCCAGCCTGCCCGCCCCGGTGCCGACGGCCAGGGCCGCCCCGGTTACGGCTACGGCGGCAACGACGTCTCGCCCCGGCGCGACCGGGACGGCGCCGGCGGCTGGGACGGCCGGCAGGACCGGGACCGGGACGGCATCCCCGACGGCGTCCCGGGTCGCGACCGCGATGGGCGCCGCGGCAACCAGGATGGCGGCTGGGGCGACCGCAATGACCGGGGTGACGACAGCCGCCGCGGCACCCCGGGCAACGGCGTCGCCCCCCAGGAGCGCAACCGGCCCGCTACCGACAGCAGTGTCGAGCAGCGCCGCCTGACGCCCCTGGACCGGGACAGCGGCTACCGTCGCGAAGAGATCCGCAGCGCTCCGCTCCAGCCCCGGGGCCAGTCCGGCCAGCCGGGCGGGGAGCGCAGCATGGGCCGGGACGGCGGCGGCCGCAGCGCCGACGGCGGCAGCTCCGGCGAGAGCCGGGCGACCCCGCCCCGGGGTGGCGATGGCGGCGAGCAGCGCCAAGGCAACTCCTGGGGCGGCGGCCGGCGCAACGATCGGCCGGGCGGCGACGGCGACCGCTGAGCCCTGGCCGCGGCGATGCGGCAATACGGGCGTCCCCAGGGGCGCCCTTTTTTATGTCCTGTAAAAGTCAGTTGTTGCGAGTCGTTCGCGTTTACATGGGGTGGAGACTGTACTAGGATGACGCCATGGCGCCTCGCCGGGCGCCCCTGCCGCCGCCGTCTGGCGGGCAGCCCGGGGCGGCCGGCTGGGCCGCAAAACGGGCCGGCGGACGCCGCCCCGCGCCACCCTCCATCCACCTCTCCTGGGAGCCGACCATGGCCCATCTGCCTGCCGATCTTCCGCCCCTGCCCGGCGCTACTGCCGACGCCGCCATTTTTCCGGCCGGCCCCGGCCGTTCTGCCCCGCCCTGCGAGCGCAGCGTCCTGCTGCGCTACCTGGGCCAGGTGCAGCAGCGGGTGGGGCGGCAGTTCGAGGAGCTGCGTGCCGAAGTGCACAGCGAACTCCAGGCGGAACTGCAGGCCGAGCACGACGCCGAGCGCCGGGCCCTGGCGGCCCTGCTGGCAGCGCGGGACGACCAGCTGCTGGCCCTGCACGGCCAGCTCATGGTGCGGGACACGGCCCTGGAACTGCTGCGGGAGGAACTGGCGGAACTGCGCCGCCAGGTGCCGGGTCTGGCCGGGCGGCAGGAGCTGGTGCGCCTGCTGGACATCCAGGCCGAGCGCATCGTCGCCCTGGAGCGGGAGCGCAACGCCGCCCTGTGGCGGGCCGAGCGGGAAAGCCTGCGGGCCAGGGAAGCGGCCGCCGGGCCGGGCACCGTGGCCATCCTCTCCGCCGACCTGGTGGCGGCCCTGCCCGGCGAGGCCCAACTGACCGAGGCCCTGGCGGCGGCCGACCTGGTGCTGTGCCAGACCGGCTGCCTCAGCCACGACGACTACTGGCGGGTGCAGGACTACTGCGCCCGCAGCGGCAAGCGCTGCCTGCTGCTGGCCAAGGAGGATGCTCCGGCTCCCGCGCCGGCCCGGGCCGCGGCGGACTGAGGCGTTCCGGGGCAGCCCGGCCCCATCAAGGCAACCCGCCGCGAACCGGGAAGGCGGGCCGGGCGCCGCCCAAACCTCCGGCAGGCCCGCCGTCGCCTTCCCACTGCAGCAGGCGATGGTCCCAGGTGCCTATTCCGGCGAAAGGGCCTAAACTTCCGCTTCCCCAAGCCTCAAGTCCCGATTTCCATGCCCCAATCTCCCGTCGCCATCGACTCCAAGCTGCCTTGGGTCGGCACCACCATTTTCACCGTAATGAGCAAGCTGGCCGCCGAATGCGGCGCCATCAACCTGTCCCAGGGCTTCCCCGACTTCCAGGCCGACCGCAGCCTGTTCGACGCCGTGCATCAGGCCATGCTCGACGGGCGCAACCAGTACGCCCCCATGACCGGCCTGCCGGAACTGCGCCAGGCCATCGCCGCCAAGGTCCAGGCCCTCTACGGCACCGCCTACGATGCCGAGAGCGAGATCACCGTTACCGCCGGCGCCACCCAGGCTCTGTTCACCGCCATCGCCGCCTTCGCCGGCCCGGGGGACGAGGTCATCGTCTTCGCCCCGGTGTACGACTCCTACGTGCCCGCCATCGAGACCGTGGGCGCCAAGGCCATCTACGCCAACCTCCGCTACCCGGACTACAAGCCCGACTGGAACGAGGTGCGCGCCCTGATCACGCCCCGCACCCGCATGATCATCGTCAACACCCCCCACAACCCCACCGGTAGCCTGCTCGACGCCGCCGACCTGGAGGCCCTGGCGGAACTGACCCGCGACACCAATATCGTGGTGCTGGGGGACGAGGTGTACGAACACATCTGCTTCGAAGGCGAGCACCAGTCCCTGGCCCGCCACCCGGAGCTGGCCGCCCGCAGCCTGATCGTCTCCAGCTTCGGCAAGACCTACCACATCACCGGCTGGAAGATCGGCTACTGCTACGGCGCCGCCGCCCTCATGGCCGAGTTCCGCAAGGTGCACCAGTTCAACGTATTCACCGTGCACGCCCCCTCCCAGGTGGGCCTGGCCGCCTTCATGGCCGACCACTCCCGGCACCTGCAGCTGGCCGAGTTCTACCGGCAGAAGCGGGACTTCTTCCGCCAGCAGCTGGCCGGCACCAAGTTCGAACTGCTGCCCAGCCGCGGCACCTACTTCCAGCTGGCCCGCTATGACGCCATCTCCGATCTGCCCGATACCGAGTTCGCCCAGTGGCTGACCCGGGAAGTGGGGGTGGCGGTGATCCCCGTCTCCGTCTTCTACCCGGACGGCCGGGACGACAAGGTGGTGCGCTTCTGCTTCGCCAAGCAGGAATCCACCCTGGCCGCCGCCGGCGAAAAGCTGCGCGGCATCTGAGCCGGGCACGGCCCGGAGCGCCATCGGCGGGCCGGCGGCAGCTCCCGGTCCCAAAGAAAAAGCGCGGCAATCGCCGCGCTTTTTTCATGGCCGGGGAATTTTCCGCCGCCCCGGCGGTCTTTGCAGCGGGCCGGCGCCACAGCCGGCGTCTCGATCAACCGCAACATCAGGAGCATCCCCATGCGGGTACAGGAAAATCCGGCCGACATCGGCCGCTGCGGCTGCGGCCGCCGCGAATACTGCGACGGCAGCCACGGGCTGAGCGAAGCCCAATGGCAGGAACTGCGGGCCAAGGAACTGGCCGAAGAAGCCGCATGGAAGCGGGCCGCCGGCAAGACGGAAGACGCCGGCAAGTGATTCCGTAATCCGCCTGGTCTGGGGGCCAGGCGGGACGCCATTCTTCGGCTTGTGTGTCTGGAGAGTGGCGTGGATGCTGGCCTTCACGGCATCGACAAGGCGCAGTCAAGGCTGCGCCTTGCGCTTTGAGGCAGCGGTAATCGAGTTCGGCGCGCCGGCTTGATTCCAATCGCATCGTGCCGATGCCACAATGGCATCTTTACGACCGACCTTCCCCCGCCCCCATGACGCCCGAACAGTTCATCGCCCGCTGGAAAGACAACAAACTCTCGGAGCGGGCCGGCGCCCAGGCCCATTTCGACGACCTGTGCGAACTGCTGGAGGTGGACAAGCCCCGGGACCCGGACAACTACTGCTTCGAGCGCGGCGCCAAAAAGGCCGGCGGCGGCGACGGCTGGGCCGACGTATGGAAACGGGGGCACTTCGGCTGGGAAAACAAGAAGCCCGGGCGGGACCTGGAGAAGGCCCTCAAGCAGCTCACCGACTACGCCCTCCAACTGGAGAACCCGCCCCTGCTGGTGGTCTGCGACCGGGAGCGCATCGTCATCCACACCGCCTTCACCGGCTACCCGGACGAACCCAGGGAAATCCGCATCGAGCAGCTGGTCACGCCCGAAGCCCGGCAACTGCTGCGCTGGGTGTTCACCGAGCCGGAGAAGCTGCGCCCCGAAAAATCCACTGCCGCCATCACCGCCGCCGCTGCCGGCCAGTTCGCCGGCCTGGCCAAGGCCATGCGCCAGCGGGGCGAAGACGGCCAGCGGGTGGCCCACTTCCTGGTGCAGTGCCTGTTCTGCATGTTCGCCGAAGACGAAAGCCTGCTGCCCGCCGGCATCTTCACCGACCTGCTGAAAAACGCCGGCCAGGATGCGGAAAAGGCCCGCCGCCGCATTGCCAAGCTGTTCCAGGCCATGCAGCAGAAAAATGGCGAATACGGCGACGCCGACATTCCCTGGTTCAACGGCGGCCTCTTCAAGAGTATCGACATCCCGCCCCTGGAGCCGTCCGATCTGGCCGGGCTCCATGCCGCCGCCGCCGACATGGACTGGCGCGCCATCGACCCCACCATTTTCGGCACCCTCTTCGAGCGGGGCCTGGACCCGGCCGCCCGGGCTCCCCTGGGCGCCCACTACACCGACACCGGCACCATCGAAAAACTCATCCGCCCCCTCATCAGCGAGCCCCTGCTGGCCGAATGGGCGGCGGTCAAAGCCGAGATTGCCGCCAAGCCGAAAAAGGCCAAGGCCGCCTACCAGACCTTTCTCCTGCGCCTCAACCACTTCCGCGTGCTGGACCCGGCCTGCGGCTCCGGCAACTTCCTCTACCTGGCCTTAAAAGCCCTGCGCGACGTGGAAAAGCGCGCCCATGTGGAAGCCCAGGAACTGGGCCTGCCCGCCGAACTCTCCATGCAGACCGGCCCCCACAACATCCTGGGGCTGGAGATCAACGAATTCGCCGCCGAACTGGCCCGGGTCACGGTATGGATCGGCGACATCCAGTGGTGCCGCCGCAACGGCTACGCCCACGCCACCAACCCCATCCTCAAGCCCCTGGACGGCATCGTGCACCAGGATGCCCTGATGAATGCAGACGGTAGCGAAGCGGAATGGCCCCAGTGCGATGTTATCGTCGGCAATCCTCCTTTCCTCGGCACCAAGAAGCAGTGGAGCGAACTCGGGCGTGACTACACGGATCGCTTGCGGCAACTCTATGATGGCCGTGTTCCAGGTTTTGCCGATCTGGTGCTTTACTGGTTCGAGAAGGCCCGGGCCCAGATTGAGGCAGGAAGGCTGACTGTTGCGGGGCTGGTGGCCACCAACTCCATCCGCGGCGGTGCCAATCGCAAGGTGCTGGATCGGATCGTGGCGAGTACTCGAATTTTTGAAGCCTGGGGTGATGAAGAGTGGGTCAACGAAGGTGCCGCTGTACGGGTATCTCTGGTCTGCTTCGGTAATAGCGACCAGCCGGCACAACTGGATGGGGTGGCGGTGGCAAAGATCAATGCCGACCTCACCTCCGGTAGTGCTTTGTCCAAGGCAACCAAACTGGCAGAAAACACCAACTGCGCTTTTGTTGCCACCGTAAAGGCCGGGCCTTTCGATATTCCCGGGGACGTCGCACGCGACTGGCTCAAGATACCCAATCCCAATGGACGGCCGAATAGCGATGCGGTCCGTCCCTGGTCAAACGGCATGGACGTGACGCGCCGTTCCTCTGATAAATGGATCATCGACTTCGGCGTGGATATGTCCGAGGCCGACGCAATGCTCTATGAAGTTCCATTCGCGCATGTGCTCGAACAGGTCAGACCAATGCGAGAGAAAAGTAATCGAGCCGCTTATAAGACTCGATGGTGGCGTTTGGCCGAGCCCATTCCCAAAATGCGAACTGCGCTTATTGGCCTGAACCGCTTTATTGCCACTCCGGTTGTAGCGAAGCATCGCTTGTTTGTCTGGATGGACTCGCGTGTCCTGGCTGACCATCAGCTAATTGCAATAGCCCGCTCCGACGACCTTACCTTCGGCATTCTCCACTCCCGTTTCCACGAACTATGGTCCCTGCGCCTGTGCACTTGGCTGGGGGTGGGCAACGATCCCCGCTACACCCCCACCACCACCTTCGAGACCTTCCCCTTCCCGGCCGGCATGACGCCACGGGACACGGCGCCCCGGACGGGGCAGGGCACGCCGCCCTGTCTGGCGGGGGAGGTGGCGGCGGAGCGCATTGCCGCCGCCGCCCGGTGCCTCAACGAGCGGCGGGAGGCCTGGCTCAATCCGCCGGAGTGGGTGGATTGGGTCATCACGCCGGAGGAAGAAAAGGCCGGCTTTCCCAAGCGGCCGGTGGCCAAGCCGGGCCATGAGGCGGACCTCAAGAAGCGCACCCTGACCAATCTCTACAACGCCCGCCCGGCCTGGCTGGATCTGGCCCACCGGGAGCTGGACGCGGCCGTGGCCGCGGCCTACGGCTGGACCGACTACACGCCGGAAATGGCGGAAGAGGAAATCCTGCGCCGCCTGCTGGCCCTCAATCTGGAGCGGGCCGCGGCTGCGGCATAAGACTGTGGCCGCCGCCCCAATCGGCAGCGCCTTGTGAGCAGGAGGGCGGCATCATGGTGGTGGGCAAAAAGAGCTTTGCCGAATGGGCCCGGGCCAGCGAGGCGCCCGATCCTTCCCTTGCTGCTGTGGCGGCTCCGGCCTCCAGCCGGCCCGCCCCAGCCCTGAAGCGCCCGGCCCGCCGGCGGGGCGTCCCGGCGCCACCGCCGCGGCGCGGCTGGCTGCTGCCCCTGCTGCTGGGCGTGTGGCTGGGCAAGACCCTGGGCGACGACTGAGGCGGCCTGTCCCTACTTCTATTCCTGCTGCAGCAACTGATTGGTGGCCCGCAGCCGGTGGGCCATGATGCGCATGACTTCGGTGGCGAAGTGGGGGGTCTGGGCGATGAGGATGTGGAAGCGCTTTTCGTCGATGGCGGCGAAGGTGCAGTCGCTGACGGCGAGGACGCTGGCGGAGTGAGGCAGCCGTTCCACCAGGGACATTTCGCCGAGGATGGCGCCGGCTTCCACTTCGTCCACCGCCCGCTCGCCCACCAGCACCCGGGCGTGGCCTTCGAGGAGGACGTAGAGGGCGTCGCCCGGGTCGCCGGCGCGGAAGAGGAAGTCGCCGGCGGCGATGCGGCGCTGGTTGGGTTCGTGGCGGAACAGGTCGTGGAACAGCATGGGGTTTCTCCTTGGATTGTTCAGTCTTCCGACTCGCTGTCCAGAGCCGGTTCCTTCAGCTCGGGCAGGGAGGCGAAGCGCTGGCTGGCCTTGAAGCCCTGGGCCACGGCGCGGCGCAGGTCGCTGAGGCAGGCCAGCCAGTCGTACATGGCATTGACGTCGGTGCCGCCGGCCCCGGCCTGGAGCAGGGCGGCCTTGCTGCGCTGGTAGGTGTCCTCGAAGCTGTCCCGGGCCTCTTCGGCGCGCAGGGCGATGTTCTCCGGGGCTTCGCCGCAGTCCGGGTCGGCGGCACCGAAGAAGGCCTGGGCCGAGACCAGCACGGGGGCGACGGCGGCCAGCAGGTCGGTCTGTTCGTCCCGGTGGGGGCTGGTGACGACCCGGGGGGCGGCCTGGCCGCTGAGGGCCACGTGGTACATGACCCGGGCCAGGGTGTCGTAGTAGTTGGCGATGCGCAGCAGCTCGGGCAGCTGTTCGGCCTGGTCCCGGTGCACCTGGCGGCGGCTGACTTCGCCGACGAAGCGGCCGATCTCGGCCTGGAGCTTTTCGATCACCTCCAGGCGGCGGGTGAATTGCACCGCGTCGGCCGGCGCCTGCTGTTGCAGGTGGCGGCAGGCCAGGTCCCCCAGTTCCAGGGCCAGGTGGGCGACCCGGGCCAGTTCCCGGCGCAGGGCCTGCAGCGCCAGCTGGGGCACGGTGGCGACGTTGCGGTCCAGGTAGCGGGGATGGGCGGCGTTGTCTTCGGTGGAGGCGAAGCGGGACAGCAGGAAGGGCACCAGCCAGCGGGAGAGCAGGCCCATCAGCACCACGCCGAGGGCGTTGAAGAGGGTGTGGAAAATCACCAGCTGGGTCACCGGGTCGTCGCCGTCGCCCAGCCCCAGGTCGATGGCCTTTGACAGCCACAGCAGGGGCACCAGCAGGGCGGCGGCCACCACCGCGGTGGCGACGTTGAAGAAGACGTGGGCGGCGGCCAGGCGTTTGGCGTTGGCGGTGGCGCCGATGGCGGCGACGATGCCGGTGAGGGTGGTGCCCACGTTGGCGCCGATGACCAGGGCGGCGGCGGCGGTGAGGGGCAGCATGCCGCCGGCCACCGCCGTCAGGGCCAGGGTCAGGGTGGCGGCGGAGGCCTGCAGGATGACGGTGAGGGCGATGCCGATGAGGATGGCCAGGGCCAGGGCGCCCGGGTCGCTGCCCAGGCGCGGCAGGGCGTCCGGCCCCAGGCCGGCGAAGCCGTCCTTGAGCAGTTCGATGCCGAGGAAGAGCAGGCCGAAGCCGGCCAGGCTCATGCCCAGGCCGCTGCGCCGGGTGCCTTCGCCGGTGAGCTTGAGGGCCATGCCGATGCCGATGAAGGGCAGGGCGAAGGCGTCGATGGAGATCTTGAAGCCGATCCAGGCCACCAGCCAGCCGGTCACCGAGGAGCCCAGGTTGGAGCCGAAGACCACCCACAGGGCGGCGGCGAAGCTGAGCAGGCCCGCATTGACGAAGCCGATGGCGGCCACGGTCATGGCGGTGGAGGACTGCACCAGGGCGGTGACGCAGATGCCGGTGATGAGGCCGTGCAGGCGGGTCCGCGTCCACGCCGCCAGGATGCGCTCCAGGGCCCGCCCGGCGGCCAGCTTGAGGCCGTCGGTGAGCATGGTCATGCCCAGCAGGAAGAGGCCGATGCCGCCCAGCAGGGCGGTCAGCAGGCCGAGGAGGGAGGAGCCTGCCGTCACGGGCGGCCCGCGCCCATCAGACGTGGCCCCGCAGCACCACCCAGGCGAAGACGGCCAGCAGCACCAGGAAGGTCAGGGCCCAGGGCCACACCCGGCGCTTGTCGGCGTAGGGGTCGGTGAGGGCCCGCTCGGCGCCCTCCGGCAGCTTGGCCAGCTGGGTCAGGGCGGTGCCGAAGGGAATGTTGATGCGGGCCCGGGCATTCACCGCCCAGCCGTTGGCGTCCAGCAGGGGCCCCAGGGTGCGGCTCCTGAGCTTGAACCAGGCCAGCAGCATGGAGGGGCCGGAGACCATGAGCATGAGGCCGGCCACGGCGATGGGCATCTGCCACCAGGAGAGGCCGAGGAAGCCGGTGACCACCGAGGCGATGGCGGTGCCGATGGCGCCCACGGCCAGGCCCAGGGCGGCGAAGATGCCGGCGAACTTGCCCACGTCGAAGGGCGTCGGCGCCGGCTTGGCCGCAGCCGGGGCGGCGGGGGCGGCGGGTGCGCTTTCCACCTTCTTGGCGCCGTCGGCCACCAGGGAGGCGGACTGCTGCTCCACGGCGGCGGCCTTGGCGGCGGCGAATTTCTGGAACTGCTCGCCGATCATGCGCGCCACCTTGCGGTAGGGCGACCAGAAGGCCTGGCGGATGCTGATGGGGTGGTCCACGATCTTGCTGATGGTGGCGTTCCAGTCCCGGCCCTGGCGGTCGTAGAAGACGCCGTTGCGGCCCACCAGCAGCTGGTCCGAATCGCCGGCGGTGAAGGCGGCGGCGATGGAGAGCTTTTCGCCGCCGCGCTGGCAGTCGCAATAGACCAGGCAGATGCGGGAGAGGCCGGCCAGGGCGGCGTGTTTGGCGGCGTCGTTCACCGGGATCACCAGTTCGCAGCTGCGGCCGTCCAGGTACAGGGTGCCGGCCTGGAACATGGCCTTGCCGCGGCGGGTGTAGAAGTCGCGGAAGGAGACGAAGTTGTTGGCCAGCAGGGCCAGGTCGCGCACGTAATGCACCAGCCGGTCGGCGCTGCTGATGGCCTCGAATTCGGGGGCCACGGCGGCGTCCTCGGCGATGAGGGCGAGCAGGCGCGCCGGCAGGTTGCCGGCGAGGATGGCCTGCAGCCGCTCCAGCCCCAGCTCGGCCACCGGGGTTTCGACCCGGGCGGCGAGCCAGTCCTCATGGGCCTGCAGCCTGGCCAGCAGGGCCTGCCAGTCGGCCTCCGTCAGTGCTTGCCGCTGGCCCAGCAGGGGCGTCACGGCGGCGCAGGCCAGGGTGGCCACGGCGGCGCTCCAGGCCGGGTTGAGGCCGCCTTCCAGGGGCAGGGGGCGGCCGGCTTCGATGCGGGCCAGGGGCAGGGCGGCGATGGCCGCATCCCCCGCTTCCAGGTTGCGCGTCGCCAGGGCCTTGAGGTCGTCCTCGGCGCCGTTCATGAGGCCGCCGGCCCGGGGGTCGAAGGCGGCCAGGCGGCAGCGGGTGAAATAGTCCTCCACCTTGGCCCGCACCGCGGCCACGGCGTCCCGGGCGGCGGCGGTGGCCTCGCCCAGGGGCAGCACGGCGCCATCCTGCCGGGCGGCGGCCTGCCATTCGCACCAGGCCTTGGCCTCGGCCAGGAAGCGCTCGGCCTGGGCCTGGGATACGCCGGGCTCGCCGCTGCGGTCGGTGTCGCTGCCGATGCGCTCCATGATGTCCTGCACCAGGGCGGCCAGGGCCTCGTCCTGGCAGTTGGCCGGGGTGACGATGCCGTCGCCGTTGAAGCGGGCGGCGGCGAAGATGGCGGCGATGTCGGAGGTGTCGGCCGGGGTGATGCTGGCGGCCTCACCCTTGCCCAGGCTCTGCAGGATGCGCCGGGCGGCGGCCAGTACCTGGCGGCCTTCCTCGCTGCTGTCGTCGATGGCGTCCAGGGGCAGGGTGGCGGCGCCGGCGCCGAGCAGGGCCTTGTCCTTGAGCAGGGCGCCGGTCCAGTGCAGGGCGGCAATCAGTTCCGGGGCGCGGATGTGGCCGTCCTGGTCGGTGTCGATCAGCTCCAGGGTGCGGCGGTCGAACTCCAGGCCCTGGATGGGGCAGGAGAGGGCGACCCACAGCTTCTGGTCCAGCTGGTCCAGGTGCAGCAGGTCCTCGGCCCGGTCCAGGCGCACCTGGTCGAAGCCCCCGGCGCGGAAGAAGCGCCAGCGGTGGGTGTTCTGGGGAGTGGTCATGGAATGGCGGTCCTCGGTCGGTGGGCGGGAAGGCAGCGCCGGCCCTTCGTTGGCGGGGCCGTGCCTGGATATGCGCCGAGTATAGGAAACCCGACCCGCTCTGAATAGTGGGGGCGAGCCGCTAGAATGGCGTACCCCCTCTACGGAGCACAGCATGGAATATCGCGCATTGGGCCGCAGCGAGCTCAAGGTTTCCGCCGTCTGCCTCGGCACCATGACCTTCGGCCAGCAGAACAGCGAGGCCGAAGGCCACGCCCAGCTGGACCGGGCCGTCGCCGCCGGCATCAATTTCATCGACACCGCCGAGATGTATCCGGTGCCCGCCCGGGCCGAGACCTACGGCGCCACGGAGCGCATCGTCGGCTCCTGGCTCAAGCGCCAGGCCCGGGACCAGGTGGTGATCGCCACCAAGGCCGCCGGCCCCGCCCGCAGGATGGAGTGGATCCGCGGCGGCCCCCTGGCTTTCGACCTGGCCAATCTGCGCCGCGCCCTGGAGGATTCCCTCCAGCGCCTGCAGACCGACTACGTGGACCTCTACCAGCTGCACTGGCCGGCCCGCAACCAGCCCATGTTCGGCCAGTGGCAGTTCGAGCCCGAACAGGAGCGGGAGTCCACGCCCCTGCGGGAAACCCTGGAGGCCCTGGCGGTGCTGGTGCAGGAGGGCAAGATCCGCCAGGTGGGCGTCTCCAACGAGCACCCCTGGGGCGTCATGGAATTCCTGCGCCTGGCCCGGGAGCACGGCCTGCCGGCCATCGCCTCCACCCAGAACGCCTACAACCTGATCAACCGCCTCTACGACACCGGCGGCCTGTCCGAAGTCTGCTTCCGGGAGCGGGTGTCCCTGCTGGCCTATTCGCCCCTGGCCTTCGGCCATCTCTCCGGCAAGTACCTGGCCGATGCCAAGGCGGCCGGGCGCATCACCGCCTTCCCCGGTTTCGGCCAGCGTTACGAGAAGGTCAATGTGCCGCCGGCCCTGGCCGCCTACCGGGAGCTGGCCGCCCGCCACGGCCTTTCCATGACCGGGCTGGCCCTGGCCTTCTGCTACAACCGGCCCGGCGTCACCAGCACCATCATCGGCGCCACCTCCCTGGCCCAGCTGGAGGAAAACCTGGAAGCCTGGGAACGGCGGCCCGGGGCCGAGCAATGGCGCGCCATCCAGACCGACATCGACGCCGTGCACCAGCGCTATCCCAACCCCGCCCTGTAGGACGGCGAGCGGCTGTTCCGTCATGGCACAAGGGCGCCCCGGTGGCGCCCTTGTCGTTGCGGCGGTCACCATGGAAGGCCCGGTGGCGCTGGCGGCTGCCCTCGCGCTGCCCGGAATCGGCATTGCGGCACCGGCCCGACGGGCAGCAAAAAGCCCGTTGCGGACGGGGCCGGAACGGGCTTCTCTGGGCGGTGGCGGCGAGGCTCAGTGCTTGGCTGCTTCGCCTTCCTTGGCGGCGTCCTTGGCCTCTTCCTTCGGCGCTTCGGCGCCACCTTCGGCCGGTGCGGCTTCGGCGTCGGCCTTCTTCTTGGTCTTCTTCTTTTTCGGGTCTTCCGGCGGCGGTGCCGGGGGCAGGGTGGGGGCGATGGTCTGGATCTGGTTTTCCCGCATGTACACGTCCATCTCGCGCCAGCCGCCGTACACCGCGTCCTTGGGCAGCCAGTAATAGACGCTGTAGCAATCCTCGATGGCGCGGCCGGACTGGCGGCAGGCGCCGCCTACGGCCTTGCCTTCGGCCTCCAGCTTGGCGGCCTTGGCCGCCTGGTCCTCGATGCCCAGCTTGCTCTGGACCTGGTCGCAGCCGCCCAGCAGCAGGGGCGCGGCGAGAATGGTGATGGCGATGGCGCTTCTTTTCATGGTCGGCCTTTGATTTGGTCCCTGGATTCTATCTCAGCTGGCGCTTCTGTCAGTTGGCGAAGGCGGCGATGCCGGTCTGGGCCCGGCCCAGGATGAGGGCGTGGATGTCGTGGGTGCCTTCGTAGGTATTCACCACTTCCAGGTTCAACATGTGGCGCACCACGTGGAATTCGTCGCTGATACCGTTGCCGCCGTGCATGTCCCGGGCCGTCCGGGCGATCTCCAGGGCCTTGCCGCAGGAGTTGCGCTTCAAGAGGGAGGTCATCTCCGGTGCATCCTTGCCTTCGTCCTTCAAGCGGCCCAGGCGCAGGCAGCCCTGCAGGCCCAGGGCGATCTCGGTCTGCATGTCAGCCAGCTTCTTCTGCACCAGCTGGTTGGCGGCCAGGGGACGGCCGAACTGGGGCCGGTCCAGGGTGTATTGGCGGGCCGCGTGCCAGCAGGCTTCGGCGGCGCCGAGGGCGCCCCAGGCGATGCCGTAGCGGGCCTGGTTGAGGCAGGCGAAGGGGCCCTTGAGGCCCTTCACCTTGGGCAGCAGGTTCTCTTCGGGCACGAACACCTTGTCCATGACGATCTCGCCGGTAACCGAGGCGCGCAGGCCCATCTTGCCCTGGATGACCGGGGCGGACAGGCCCTTCATGCCCTTCTCCAGCACGAAGCCGCGGATTTCGCCGCCGTCCTCACCCTGGCCGTCCTTGGCCCAGACCACGAAGACGTCGGCGATGGGGGAATTGGTGATCCACATCTTGGCCCCCGTCAGCTCCCAGCCGCCGGGCACGGCCTTGGCGCGGCTTTCCATGGAGCCGGGGTCGGAGCCGTGGTTGGGCTCGGTGAGGCCGAAGCAGCCGATCAGCTCGCCGGTCGCCATTTTGGGCAGCAGACGTTCCTTGAGGGCCTCGCTGCCGAAGGCGTGGATGGGGTACATGGCCAGGGAGGACTGCACCGAGACCATGGAGCGGTAGCCCGAATCGACCCGCTCAATCTCCCGGGCCAGCAGGCCGTAGGAAACGTAGCTGGCGCCGGCGCAGCCGTAGCCGTCGAGAGTGGCGCCGAGCAGCCCCAGTTCCCCCAGTTCGCGGAAGATGGCCGGATCGGTCTGTTCGTGGCGGAAGGCCTGGACGATGCGGGGCAGCAGCCGGTCCTGGCTGTAGTGGCGGGCGGTGTCCCGAATCTGGCGCTCTTCGGCGCTGAGCTGGTCGTCCAGCTGCAGGGGGTCTTCCCAGTTGAAGCGGCTCATGGGCTCCTCTTCCTTTATTCCTCCTTGATGGAGCGGGGATTTTAACCGCATTCCCCGGTGCCGCAGGCGGCCGCCGGGCTCACTCGGTCTCCTGGCGCCGGTCGCCCTGGCGGCGTTCGGGTCCTGCGTGGGTCTGTTCCGCCTGGCGCCGGTCGTCGCCCCGGCCCAGAGTCGGGCGGGCCTTGTGGGCCAGCACCTTCTGCCGCATCTCCTCGCCCAGGGCCTGCAGGGCCTCGTCGTCCAGGGATTCGGCCAGTTCGATGATCTTGCGCCGGGTGGCGTCCTCGTTGCGCTGCACGACGTTGAAGAGCAGCCACAGGGCCAGGGCGTTGATCACCACCAGCACCACCTCCAGATAGAGCAGGGGGGTGAAGATGGGGCGCTGGGAACGGTCGCCGAGGATGAAGTAGAAGCTGTCGA
The DNA here is from genome assembly GCF_004217225.1 of Azospira oryzae. Lineage (GTDB taxonomy): Bacteria > Pseudomonadota > Gammaproteobacteria > Burkholderiales > Rhodocyclaceae > Azospira > Azospira oryzae. The sequence continues at coordinate 1,495,148 of NZ_SHKM01000001.1, read as the reverse complement.
AGCCCGAGGTCGCCGCCTGGCGCAGCAGGGAGGGATAGGGCTCGAAGGGCGGGAAAAGGCAGATCAGCGCCAGGTTCACCAGGGTGAACAGGCCGATGGCCCGGCTGTAGCGGAAGCGGGGAATCTCGTGGGCCTCCCGCTGTTGCAGCAGCAGCCAGGCGCTGAGGGCGTTGGCGGCGACGAACATGAGCTGCAGGGTCAGCAGCTCCTGGTGGATGGGCTTGTGCCCCAGCTGGGTCAGCAGGGGGTAGAAGCCGTCGAAGGAATTGAGGGCGCCCCGGGCCAGGGGGATGTTGTTGAAGGGGGGGAACAGCACCATCAGCAGCAGGTCCAGCAGGGCGACGATGCACACCAGTCTCTGATATTTGTTCATGGCTCTCGCTCTCGGTGGTGCCGGGCATGGGCGCCCATGCACGAGTCATTATGGTGGCTGGACCGGGGGCTGACAAGCAGGCCGGCGGCCGCCCCGGGCGGGGTCGGGGGTTGTCGTCCGGCGGTCATCTTTCCGGCGCTATAATTGTCGTTTTAGCACTGCTTGAGGATTGGCGATGTTGATTTCCGCCCGACGCACTTCTTTGCTTGCCCTTTCCCTGGCCGCCGCCTTCGCCCTGGCCGGCCCCGCCCAGGCCGCCAAACCGGCCAAAGCCTCTGCCGCCCCGGCCAAGACGGCCGCTCCCCAGGAACCGGTGGAACTGACCCTGTCCCACCAGCTGGAAGAATCCCGCACCTCCCGCCTGCAGGAAGTGGTGGATCGCTTCAACGGCCAGCAGAAGGCCTACAAGGTGGTGCTGGTGCACCGCCAGGGCGGCGCCGGCAACTACCACATGAACCTGGCCCTGCGCGACGAGCTGAGCCACTTCGTCAACGGCAAGGAGCCCTACCGGGCCCTGTTCCAGGTCATCAGCGAGAGCAAGGAAAAGATCGATACCGCCCGCCTGGCGCCCGAACTGCGCAGCGGCGTCACCGACGGCAAAGGCCGTCTGCTGGGCCTGCCCATGGCCTACTCGACCCCGGTGCTGTTCTACAGCAAGAGCGCCTTCCGCCGCGCCGGCCTGGATCCCGAGGCCCCGCCCAAGACCTGGTGGGAACTGCAGGCCGTGGCCGGCAAGCTGTTCGACGCCGGCATCAAGTGCCCCTACACCACCTCCCGCCCGGCCTGGGTGCACATCGACAACCTGGCCGCCCGCAACAACGTGGAAACCGTGGGGGAACGGGGCGAGATGGCCTTCAACGGCATGATGCAGGTGAAGCACGTGGCCCTGCTCAACTCCTGGTACAAGGCCCGCTACTTCCATACCTTCGGTGGCCAGAACGAGGCCGACGCCCACTTCGCCAGCGGTGAGTGCGGCATGATCACCACCGCCTCCGACCGCTTCGTCACCTTCCGCGAGAACAAGGACCTGGACGTGGGCGTGGCGCCCCTGCCTTATTACGACGACGCCTACGGCGCTCCCCGCCAGGCCCTGGCCGACGGCGCCTCCCTGTGGGTCGGCCCCGGCCACAAGGCCGCCGAGTACAAGGGCGTGGCCAAGTTCGTCGGCTTCCTCATGGCTCCCGACATGCAGGTGGAAATCGCCCGCTCCGGCGGCTACCTGCCCCTCACCGCCGCCGCCCAGGCCGCGGCCAAGGGCAAGCTGCTCAAGGACGACATGCGCAACATCGACGTGGCCCAGGCCCAGCTCGGCCCGGTGCTGCCCCGCACCTCGGTGAGCAAGGCCGCCGCCCTGACCCCGGTGGTCTCCGCCATTAACCCGGTGCGCCTGATCATCGACGAGGAGCTGGAGCAGGTGTGGTCCAACAAGAAGCCGGCCAAGCTGGCCCTGGACAACGCCGTCAGCCGCGCCAACGCGGTTCTGCGCTCCGGCGCCGCCGCCCGCCTGGCCGAAGCGCCGGCGGCCTCCAAGGTGCGCTGATCCGCGTCGTGGGCCTGCAAGTGCCGCCGCAAGAAACGCCGGTCCCTGGGGCCGGCGTTTTTGCATCCGCCCCCGCCTATCCCCGGCTCATCGCCCACCGGGGCGGCGGCAGCAGCGCGCCGGAAAACACCCTGGCCGCCATCCGCGCCGGCCATCGTGCCGGTTTCTCCGGGGTGGAATTCGACGCCATGCTCAGTGCCGACGGCACCCCTTTCCTCATCCACGACGAAACCCTGGAGCGCACCAGCAACGGCCGCGGCGCCGTGGCGGCCAGCAGCGACGCGCTTCTGGCCGGCCTTGATGCGGGCAGCTGGCATTCCCCCGCCTTCCGCGGCGAACCCCTGCCGACCCTGGCAGCGGCCCTGGACCTATGCCGCAGCCTGGGCCTGTGGGTCAATCTGGAAATCAAGCCGAGTCGCGGCTGGGAGGCTGAAACCGGCGCCGCCGTGGCCGAGGTGGCGGCCCGGGCGGTGGCTGCCGGCCTGCCGGCGTCCGCCCTGGTGCTCTCCTCCTTTGCCGAAGAGGCCCTGGCTGCCGCGCGGCAGACGGCCCCCGGCCTGGCCCGGGCCCTCCTGGTGACGGCCGTGCCGGCGGACTGGGAAGCCCGTCTGGCGCGCCTGGGGGCGGTGGCCCTGCATTGCGCCGCCGCCGGGCTGGATGAGCATACGGTGCGGCAGCTGGTTGCCGGGCTGGCCGCCCGGGGCGGGGCCCTGGCCTGCTACACGGTCAATGACGCCGCTCGTATTTCCGCCCTGCTGCAGTGGGGCGTCGCCGGGGTGTTCACCGATCGCCTGGATCTGGCCGGCCCGGCCTGACCTGGCATCTCGGATACATCCGCTTACACACGCTTACTTCCTGCTTGTCGTCGGCCGCCGGGCCATGACGTTAAAGTGGCCATGGGAATCGCCCATGACATTCAAATCAGGAGACCTGCCATGAAGACCTTCAAGCCCGTTGCCGCCGCCGCCTTCCTCCTCGCCCTGTCCAGCCCCCTGCTGGCCCAGACCGTCACGCCCAAGGTGGATCAGCGCCAGGCCAACCAGGAGCAGCGCATCGACCAGGGCGCCCAGAGCGGCACCCTCACCGGCAAGGAAGCGGCCCGGCTGGAGAAGGGCCAGACCCACGTGGAAAACGTGGAGACCCGGACCCAGGCCGACGGCAAGGTGACGGCCCGGGAGCGGGCCCGCCTGGACCATGCCCAGGACGTGCAGAGCCGCCGCATCGCCCGGGAAAAGCGGGACGGCCAGCACGATTTCAACCACGACGGCCGCAGCGACCGGGCCGAGCGCCGGGCTGCCCGCCGCGCCGCGCGTCAGTAAGCCGCCGCCGGCCGCGGCCCCGCCGTCGCCGCCGGCATTTGCGACCACCCGGCCAGGAGCCCCGTCCCGCGGGCATCCTGGCCGGCCCGGGGCCCGCCTGGCGCGGGCCTCGGCGCTTTGTCCATGGCCGCCATGCTCCTGCCGATCGCGGGCACTGCGGCAAGCCGGTCCCGGCCCGGTTCAATGATAAAATGCGCGTTTTTCCAATTCAGCCGCCCCCGCCATTGGCCGGGGCCAAGGATGCAACGACGATGAAAAGCGCCGAAATCCGCCAGAAGTTCCTCGACTTCTTCGCCTCCAAGGGCCACCAGATTGTCTCTTCCAGCTCCCTGGTGCCCCACGAAGACCCCACCCTGCTGTTCACCAACGCCGGCATGAACCAGTTCAAGGACGTCTTCCTCGGTTTCGACAAGCGTCCCTACACCCGGGCCACCACATCCCAGAAGTGCGTGCGCGCCGGCGGCAAGCACAACGACCTGGAGAACGTGGGCTACACCGCCCGCCACCACACCTTCTTCGAGATGCTGGGCAACTTCAGCTTCGGCGACTACTTCAAGCGCGACGCCATCACCTACGCCTGGGAGCTGCTCACCGTCGTCTTCGGACTGCCCAAGGACAAGCTCACCGTCACCGTCTATGCGGAGGACGACGAGGCCTACGACATCTGGACCAAGGAAATCGGCGTGCCCGTGGAGCGGGTCATCCGCATCGGCGACAACAAGGGTTCCCGCTACGCTTCCGACAATTTCTGGATGATGGGCGACACCGGTCCCTGCGGCCCCTGCACCGAGATTTTCTACGACCACGGCGAGCACATCTGGGGCGGCCCTCCCGGATCCCCCGAGGAAGACGGCGACCGCTTCATCGAAATCTGGAACAACGTCTTCATGCAGTTCAACCGGGACGAAGCCGGGGTCATGCACCCGCTGCCCAAGCCCAGCGTGGATACCGGCATGGGCCTGGAGCGCATCGCTGCCGTGCTGCAGGGCGTGCACGCCAACTACGAGATCGACCTGTTCCAGCGCCTGATCGCCGCCGCCGCCCGGGAAACCTCCGGCGCCGACATGGACAGCCCCTCCCTCAAGGTGCTGGCCGACCACATCCGCGCCTGTTCCTTCCTCATCGCCGACGGCGTCATCCCGGGCAATGAAGGCCGGGGCTACGTCCTGCGCCGCATCATCCGCCGCGCCATCCGCCACGGCTACAAGCTGGGCGCCCGCGCCGCCTTCTTCCACAAGATGGTGCCGGACCTGGTGGCCGAGATGGGCGCCGCCTATCCCGAGCTGGCCTCCGGCGAAAAGCGCGTCATGGACGTGCTGAAGCAGGAAGAGGAACGCTTCTTCGCCACCATCGAACACGGCATGGCCATCCTGGAAGACGAGCTGGCCCAGATGGCTGCAGCCGGCTCCACCGTCTTCAACGGCGAGACTGCCTTCAAGCTGCACGACACCTACGGCTTCCCCCTGGACTTGACCGCCGACATCTGCCGCGAGCGCAACTTCACCGTGGATGCTCCGGCTTTCGACGCCGCCATGGCCCGCCAGAAGGAACAGGCCCGCGCCGCCGGCAAGTTCAAGATGGCCGCCAATCTGGAATACGACGGCCCCGCCACCACCTTCCACGGCTACGACACCCTGGAGTTCAAGGGCAACGTGCTGGCCCTGTACAAGGACGGCGTCGCGGTCAATGAACTGCACGAAGGCGACATGGGCGTGGTGGTGCTGGACAACACCCCCTTCTACGCCGAATCCGGCGGCCAGGTGGGCGACCGGGGCGCGCTGCAGAGCGTGCACGGCATCTTTGCCGTGGAAGACACCCAGAAGATCCAGGCCACCGTCTTCGGCCACCACGGCGTGGTCAAGACCGGCACCCTGACGGTGGGCAACAACGTCACCGCCAAGGTGGACATCCAGGCCCGTAGCCGCACCGTGCGCAACCACTCCGCCACCCACCTGATGCACAAGGCCCTGCGCGAAGTGCTGGGCGGCCACGTGCAGCAGAAGGGCTCCCAGGTGGACCCGGACAAGACCCGCTTCGACTTTGCCCACAACGCGCCCATGAGCGATGAGGAAATCCGCAAGGTGGAAGCCATCGTCAATGCGGAAGTGCTGGCCAACGCCGCCACCGAAGCCCAGATCATGGGCATCGACGACGCCCAGAAGAGCGGCGCCATGATGCTCTTCGGCGAGAAGTACGGCGACGAGGTGCGGGTGCTTTCCATCGGCTCCTCCAAGGAACTGTGCGGCGGCACCCACGTCACCCGCACCGGCGACATTGGCCTCTTCAAGATCGTCGCCGAATCCGGCGTTGCCGCCGGCGTGCGCCGCGTCGAGGCCGTCACCGGCGACAACGCCCTGGCCCTGGTGCAGCAGCAGCAGGCCGTGCTGGCCCAGGCCGCCGCCGCCTTCAAGGCCCCGGTGGCCGAACTGCCTGCCAAGATCGCCCAGACCCAGGAGGCCGTGAAGGCCCTGGAAAAGGAACTGGCCAAGCTGAAGTCCAAGCTGGCTTCCAGCCAGGGCGACGACCTGGTGAACCAGGCCGTGGAAGTGAAGGGCGCCAAGGTCCTCGCCGCCACCCTGGAAGGGGCCGACGTCACCGCCCTGCGGGAGACCATGGACAAGCTGAAGGACAAGCTCAAGTCCGCCGCCATCGTCCTGGCCTCCAGCGCCGAAGGCAAGGTCACCCTGATCGCCGGCGTCACCGCCGACCTCACCGCCAAGGTCAAGGCCGGCGAACTGGTCAATCAGGTGGCCCAGCAGGTGGGCGGCAAGGGCGGCGGCCGTCCCGACATGGCCCAGGCCGGCGGCACCCAGCCGGAAAACCTGCCGGCAGCCCTGGATTCCGTGGCTGCCTGGGTGGCAGGCAAGCTCTAAGCTGCCGCTTTCCCTCGGAAAAAAAGCCCTCCCCTGCGGGAGGGCTTTTTTTTATGGTCGTTCCCCGTCTTGGCTCAGGGGCTGGCGATGAGGGCGGCCAGACGCTGGGCATCGCGGATGCGGATCAGGCCCCGGCCGGTGGCCACCAGGCCGTCGGCCGCCAGTTCCCCCAGCAGGCGGGCCACCACCTCCCGGGTGGTGCCCAGGTGGTCGGCCAGCTGCTGCTGGGTCTGGCGCAGCTCTCCGGCGGCCGAGGCCTGCAGCAACAGGAGGTTGGCCAGGCGCTGGTTGAGCTTGTAGGCATGCACCTGCTCCAGTTCCTGCATCAGGCGGAACACCAGGGTGGCCAGGGTGTGCACCGTCAGGTCCCGGATGGCGTCTTCCCGGGCGAACAGGGTGCGGTACAGGGGGCCGGGCACCAGGGCCACGGTGGTGGGCTGTTCGGCCTGGACCCAGGCCGGGTAGCGCAGGTCGTTGAAGAGGCTGTTGAGGGCGAAGACGCAGGTCTCTCCCGGGTCGATGCAATAGAGGGTGGCCTCGTTGCCGTTGGGGGCCAGGGAATAGACCCGCAGCCGCCCCCGCAGGACGAAATAGGCGCCGGAGATGGCCTGGCCCTTGTAGAGGACCGGCGAGCCCGGCTGACACTCGGCGGTGACCACGCCCTGGCGCAGCAGTTGCAGGCTGTCCGGGCTGAGCTGGCGAAAGAGGGGAAGGGTGTCGAAGTCCTGCACGGGGCGGTCTCCCGGGGGGCGGCATGGGGCCATTCTAGCCCGCCGGCATGGCGCCGGCATGCTTGCCGGTGGCGGCCTGCTGCCGGGCCAGCAGGCTGTCGCTGCTGAGGGCGTTGAGGAAGGCGACGATGTCCGCCACCTCCCGCGGGCTCAGGGGCGAGCGCTCGATGCGGTGCAGGGCCCGGTCCTGGCCGCGCCAGGCCGTCAGGCGGCCGGAGCGGCCCAGCTGGGCGCTGGCCATGATGCGCACCACTTCCTCCAGCCGGTCCACCGAGCCGTTGTGCAGCCAGGGGCCGGTGAGGGCCACGTTGCGCAGGGAGGGCACGCGCCAGACGCCCCGGCGGCCGTCTTCCAGCAGCAGGGGGTATTGGTCCTCGTAGGCCGTGGGGTTGGCCGGGAAATGGCGGCGTGGGGCCTGGCCGCCGAGCAGGCTGGCGTCGCTGAAGGCCGGCCCCTTGTGGCAGAGGACGCAGCCGACGGACTCGAACAGGGCCATGCCCCGCAGCTGGGCCTGGCTGAGGGCGGTGGCGTCGCCGCGGACGAAGCGGTCATAGGCGCTGTCCGGGGTGATCAGGGTGCGCTCGAAGGCGGCCAGGGCCTGGGCGATGCGGTTGAAGGTGACCTCCCCGTCGCCGAAGGCCCGGGCGAAGTCCCGGCGGTAGCCGGGGTCGGCGGCGAGGCGCCGTTCCGCCTCGCCGGGGCTGTCCAGGTTCATTTCCATGGGGTTGAGGATGGGACCCTTGGCCTGCTCCTCCAGGGAAGGGGCGCGGCCGTCCCAGAACAGCACCGACTGGAAGGCCGCGTTCCATACCGTCGGCGTGTTGCGCGGGCCGCTCTGCCCCGCTTCCCCCAGGGCGGTGGGGCGCCGGTCGCCGCCGGCCTTGGCGTAGAGGTCGTGGCAGGAACTGCAGGACTGGGTGCCCCGGCCCGAGAGGCGGGTTTCGTGGAAGAGACGTTCGCCCAGGGCGATCTTGGCGGCGTTGCCCGGGTTGTCGGCCGGCTCCGGCGCCTGTAGCGGCAGGGCTTCCCAGACATAGGCCGGGGCTGCCTGGGGCCCCGCCGGCAGGGCGACCGGCGGGGCGGCCGCCTCCTCTTCCGCCGGGGGTGGGCGGTAGGCGGCGGCGATGAGGGGAGCCACAGTGCCGCCGGGGGCCTGGACCAGTACCGCCGCCACCGCCATTTTCAGGCTGAAGGCCAGCAGCCCGGTACCCAGGGCGCCGGTGAGCAGCCAGCGCCCCTCCCGGGTGAGTCCTGCGCGGGGGGCCAGGTCCTGTCGCACCATCAGGGCCAGCAGGGTGAAGAGGCCGATGACGGCGACCAGACCGATCGCCAGTAAGTCAAACAGATCGCTGTCCATGATGTTCTCCCTTGGGTGGCGGGCGCCCCCTGGCCCCGGGGGCGCCCTGGGGTCAGGCCCGGGCGGGGCGGCGGAAGAAGGTGTCGGCCGGGGTGGCGGTGGACACTTCGCAGATGCTGTCGAAGGGCAGGCCCACCCGTTCGTGGGCCCGCCGCACCGCTTCCGCGTCGGGCGCCATGTTGAGGCAGAAGGCGCGGCCGTCGGCGTAGCTGAGGTGGGTGCGCAGGGGGATGACGCCTTCGGCGTAGCAGGCGGCTTCGTACTGGGCGTAGAAGCCCTCGAAGTCGGCGGCGCTGAGGCCGGCGGGGAAAGTGCCGTGCTGCTGGTCGTGGGTGTCGATGAAAAAACGCAGGGCTTGCATGGTCGGCTCCTTGGCGGTGACTACGGGATGTAGTGGGGCGGAGCTTAGGCCGTTGCCGGCGGCACCTCTGTAGCAAAAGCTACACAAGCTTCCCGGGCCGGCCAGGCCGGAGAGGCGCACCGTTCCTGCCTTCCGGGGTGCCCCTGCGGCAGGCCGGCCACCGTTCCCGGCCGTGGGCCGGCGGCGCCAGCAGTGCTATCCTGCGGTTTTCCCTTTTCCGCTTGCCGACATCATGCGCATCCTGCTGCTCTCTTCCCTCCTGGCCCTGTCTTCCCTGGCCCCGGCCCTGGCCGCCGACAACCTGGACCGCACGCCGGTGGAGGCCACCACCGCCGCCGGCGACAAGGTGCGTCTCTACCCCACGGGCAAGTGGGAATTCGTGGACGGGGCCAAGGCCGCCGAGGCCAGGAAGCGGGCCGAGCAGTACCCGGAAAACCAGGTTCGCCCCATTGAGGCCCAGGGTGGCTGGGTGCCGGGCAGCAAGATGCTGATGCCCGGCGACAAGGACTACAACCGGGGCTCCCTCAACCCCAAGGCCCGCTGATGTCGGAGCTGTCTTCCCCCTACCGTTTCTGTCCCTGCTGCGCCGGCACCCTGAGCTGGCGCGAGATCGGCGGCGCGCCGCGCCAGGTCTGCGACGACGCGAGCTGCGGCCACGTCTTCTGGGGCAATCCGGTGCCGGTGGTGGCGGCCCTGGTGGAGTGGCAGGGCAGCGTCATCCTGGCCCGCAACGCGGCCTGGGCCGAAGGCCAGTTCGGCCTGGTGACGGGCTTCCTGGAGCGGGACGAGGCGCCGGCCGAGGCCGCCTGCCGGGAGGTGGGGGAGGAACTGGGGCTGGTGGCGGTGGGTGCCCAGCTCATCGGCACTTATCCCTTTGCCCGCAAGAACGAGGTGATCATGGCCTTCCACGTGCCGGCCCAAGGGGAAATCTGCCTCAACGAGGAGCTGGCGGAAGTCCGTCTGATCGCGCCGGAAAAGCTGAAACCCTGGGATTACGGCACCGGTCTGGCGGTGGCCGACTGGCTGCGCCGGCGCAGCGCCGGCTGAAGGGATTCCTGCGTCGCCGCTTGGGGCGCACGGCCCGGGGAGCAAGCCCCCGTCTCAGAGATTGGGCAGGCGTTCGTCGCCGTTCTGCTGGTCCAGGATTTCCCGGGCCAGACGGGTGGCGATGACCACGTATTCCCGGCACTGGGCGTGCAGGTGGTTTTCCCGGTACACCTGGCGTCCTTCCTGGGTCTGCAGGTCGCAGCCGAGGAGTTCGCTGCAATGGCCGCCGCCGCAGGTGGCGCGGAATTCGTCGGTGAAGCGCTGGATGGCGTCGTAGTTGGCGGTCACCGGTTCCCGCGGGTCGCTGCGGCCCAGGGCCAGATTGAGGGCCAGCACGCCGCCCGAGTAGGCGCCGCAGGTGCCCCAGGTGCGGGAGAGGCCGCTGCAGAAGCCGGTGGCGATGCCGGGAATGAGGGGGGAGTCCAGGCCCATGTGCCGGGCCAGGGCCAGCAGCACGCTCTCGGCGCAGTAGAAACCGGAATCGAAGAAGTCGCCGGCCTGGCTGGTGGGATCCACGCCGTGGTAGCTGTGGGGGGTGCTGGGCACGCTGCGGGCGTGGGCCAGGGAGCGGCGCATGAGGGCGGTCTGGTCCGGGTCCGGATCGTCCCGCAGCAGAGCCTGGCGCAGGGACTCGGGGGCCGTGTCGCGGTGGGCCGGGGTGAAGCCCAGGGTCTCGAAATAGGTGCGGCTGGAGGCGGTCAGGGTGTACAGCTCCCGGATGCCCATGCCGTAGGCGTGGTCCAGGACGTGCTGGTAGAGCTGGCGGGCGATGCGCTGCTTGCGGAAGCCGGGACGGACGATGAGGGAATGGAGCAGGGCCACGTCGCCGCAGGGGGCGAGGCCTCCGGCGCCGACCAGGCCCACGTCCGAGTCGGCGACGTACACCACGTCTTCCACCTGGCGGCAGTGGCTGGGTTCGTCCGGGTGGGCCAGGGACAGCAGGGCATGGATGGCGTCGTGATCGGCGCCGGCAGCTTGGCGAATCTGGAACATTGCTTGCCTCCTCCTCGTCCGCCGGGGGCGGCGGATGGTCAGTGTGCAGCGGGGATTCCGGATGGACGGAGGCCGCCGCGAGGCGACCTTTGAGCCTGGTTTTCCAACGTTTTATATGAAGCCGGCAAGGGGTGCAATTTGCAGTGCACCATCAGCTTTCTTTATTTCGCCGCCAGCCCAGCAGGGAGGCGGAATTGGCCCGGCAGGCCGGCGCAAAATCAGTTCTGCTGTTCCTGGCCGATGGCCCGGGTCCAGGCCAGCGCCTGGGCCTGGGCCAGGTTGACCCGCTCCGGCGAGAGCCCCGGCAGCTGCGCCACCAGGGCCGGAACCTGGCTCAGGTCCTCGCTTTCCAGGGCCTCGATGAGGCGCAGCAGCAGCCCCAGGGAGCCCTGGTGGCGCAGCAGGGCCTGCTTCACGTCCGTGGCCAGGGTGGAAATCTGGCTCAGGATTTCGTCGATGGGCGTGGCGAAGAGGGCCGGGGTGAGGGAAAGGATGCCGGTCATGAAAGCCCGGTCGGCGAAATCCCGGTCTGCCGCCATGTGGCTTTCCGCCAGCAGTTCCAGCAGCCGGGCCCGGGTCGCCGCCAGTTGCAGCAGGGGCGGGAAGCCGGTGTTGCCGGCCGGGTCGGTATAAAGCAGCAGTTGCAGCCAGCGCTGCAGCTGGCGCCGGCCCAGCAGGGTGATGGCGTGGCGCAGGGAGGTGATGCGGGTGCGGGCGCCGACGGCCGCGGAATTGGCCATGCGCAGCAGGTTGATGGAGAGCCCGGGCTCGTGCTTGAAGGTCTGCTCCAGCTGGGGCGTGTCCGAATCGTCCAGGACCTGGGACAGCAGCTTCAGCAGGGAGAGGCGGGACTGGCCCAGCTTGCGCCCGGAGAGGATGGTGGGGTGGGCGAAGTAGTAGCCCTGGAAGAGATGGAAGCCGAGGTTGCGGCAGTGTTCCATCTGTTCCCGGCTTTCCACCTGCTCCGCCAGCAGTTCCAGGGGGCGCCGGGCCAGGGCCTGCACCAGGCCGGGCAGGGCCTCCTCGGACACGGCGGAGATGCACACCTTGGCGATGTCCATCAGGTCCAGCAGGGGCTCCATGGCCGGGGTGACGGCGACGATGTCGTCCAGGGCCAGGGTGAAGCCCTTGGCCTTCAGCTCCCGGCAGCGCTTGAGGAGTTCCGGCGTCACCTCCACCGTCTCCAGGATTTCCAGCACCACCTTGTCCTTCGGCAGCAGCTCCACCGCCTCGCTGAGGAGGAAGTCGCCGTCCACGTTGATGAAGGCTTTCTGTTCCCCCAATGCGTCGGCCAGGCCCAGTTCGGTGAAGGCGTGGGTGATGACCGTGGCGGTGGCCACCATGTGGTTGGCGACGATGGCCCGGTTGGGCGCCGGCCCGGAGCGGAACAGCAGCTCGTAGCCGTAGAGGCTCTGCCGGGCATCCAGGATCGGCTGGCGGCCCAGGTAGATGGGCGTGGTGTGGGTCGCGTCGGGAGCCATGGCGCTTAGCTGTCGCGGGCCAGCATGTTGGCCCAGGCCATGGCCTGGGCCAGGCATTCGGTGAGGAGGGCGCCCCGCAGGCCGGGCATCTCGGCGATGAGACCGTTGAAGGTGGCGTCGCCGTCGGCTTTCTCCAGCTGCTCGGCCAGGGCCAGCAGGCGGCCCAGGTCGCCCTTGTATTCGATCAGGGCCTGCTTCACGTCCGGCGGCAGGGGCAGGGGCGTGATGATGTCGGCGATGGGCTGGCCGATGACGGCGGGCAGCAGGGAGAGAATGCCGACCATGAAGGCCCGGTCCGGCAGGTCTTTTTGCCGGGGCAGGAATTTCTGGGTCACCAGTTCCAGGAAGCGGCCCCGGGTGGCGGCCAGCTGCAGCAGGGGGCCCACCTCGCCGCCTTCCGGATCGGCGTAGAGCAGCAATTGCAGCCAGCGTTGCAGCTGGTTGCGGCCGAGGATGGTGATGGCGTGGCGCACCGAGGCGATGCGCACCGCCAGGCCGCTGGCGCAGGAGTTGGTGAGGCGCAGCAGGTTCAGGGTGAGGCCCGGCTCGCCCTTGAAGGAACGTTCCAGGGCGGCGGTGTCCGCGTCCTTGAGGATCAGGTCGAGCAGGCGCATCACCGTCATGGCCGAATGGGTCAGCTTCTTGCCGGAGATGAGGGTGGGGCGGGCGAAGTAGTAGCCCTGGAAATATTCAAAGCCCAGATCGAAGCAATGCTCCATCTGGCTCTGGTTTTCGATCTTTTCCGCCAGCAGCTTCTTCTGCAGGGGGCGCAGCTTGCAGGCCAGGAGGAACAGCTGGTGGTTGTCCAGCAGCTGGTGGTCCACCTTGAGGATTTCCGCTTCCGGCAGCAGGGGCAGGTTGATTTCCGCGAACTCGGCGACGCCGCCCAGGGCGAAGGTGAAGCCCTGCTGCTTCAGCTCGCGGCAGCGGGCCAGCAGGGCCTCGTCCGCGGGCGTGTCGGCGGGCAGTTCCAGGACCACGCTGGCGCCGGGCAGGATTTCCACCTCGGGACCGAGGACGAAGTCCGGGGTGGCGTTGATGTAGGCCTTGTAGGGCCCCAGCACGTCCCCCAGGGACATTTCGCCGAAGGCATTGGCCACCACCCGGGCCGTGGCCAGGCGGCCGTCGGCCACGGCGGCCCGGTCCACGCCGCTGCTGCGGAACAGCAGTTCGTAGGCGACGAGCTTCTGCTCCCGGTCCAGGATGGGCTGGCGGGCCAGGAAGATGTCGGCGTCCAGGGGCAGGATCATGGCGGTCGGGTCAGAAGGGCAGGGTCAGGCCGGGCCAGGCGGCGGCCAGTTCGCGGCGGAAGTCGGCCTGGATGCGGGCCAGTGCCTCGGCGTTGTCGGCCTCGAAGCGCAGCACCACCACCGGCGTGGTATTGGAGGGACGGGCCAGGCCGAAGCCGTCGGCGTACTCCACCCGCAGGCCGTCGATGGTGATGATCTCCCGGGCGGCCTCGAACTTGGCGCCGGCCTTGAGCTTGTCCAGCAGAGCGAAGGGTTCGCCTTCGGCCATCTTGATGTTCAGCTCCGGGGTGGAGGTGGCGTTGGGCAGGCTCTTCAGCACCGGGTTGGCGTCGGCGGCCCGGGCCAGGATTTCCAGCAGGCGGGCGCCGGTGTAGAGGCCGTCGTCGAAGCCGAACCAGCGCTCCTTGAAGAAAACGTGGCCGCTCATTTCGCCGGCCAGGGGGGCGCCGGATTCCTTCAGCTTTTTCTTGATCAGGGCGTGGCCGGTCTGCCACATCACCGGCTTGCCGCCGTGTTCCCGGATCCAGGGGGCCAGCAGGCGGGTGCATTTGACGTCGTAGACGATCTCGCCGCCGGGGACGCGGGACAGCACGTCGGCGGCGAACAGCATCAGCTGGCGGTCGGGGAAGATCACTTCGCCGTCCTTGGTCACCACCCCCAGGCGGTCGCCGTCGCCGTCGAAGGCGATGCCGATCTCGGCGTCGGTCTCCTTCAGGGCGCGGATGACGTCGGCCAGATTCTCCGGCTTGGAGGGGTCCGGGTGGTGATTGGGGAAGTTGCCGTCCACCTCGCAGAAGAGGGGCACGATGTCACAGCCGAGTTTTTTGAACAGCTCGGGCGCCACGGCGCCGGCGACGCCGTTGCCGCAATCCATGACGATCTTCATGGGGCGGGCCAGCTTGACGTCGGCCAGGATGCGTTCCACGTAGGCGGCCTTGACGTCGGCCTGGGTCAGCTTGCCTTCGCCCCGGGCCAGGTCGCCGGCTTCGATGCGGCGCTTTAAGGCCTGGATCGCCTCGCCGGCCAGGGTTTCGCCGCCGATGACCATTTTCAGGCCGTTGTAGTCCGGCGGATTGTGGCTGCCGGTGACGGAGACGCAGGAGTGGCAGCCCAGGTGGTGGGCGGCGAAATAGGTGACCGGGGTGGGCACGCAGCCGATGTCGATCACGTCCACCCCGGCGGTGCGGATGCCGTCGGCCAGGGCCCCGGCCAGCTCCGGGCCGGAGAGGCGGCCGTCGCGGCCGATGGCGATGGCCGTCTGCTGCCGCTCCCGGGCCAGGCTGCCGAGGCCGTGGCCGATGGCGCGCACCACGTCGGCGGTGAGGCTTTTGCCGACGATGCCGCGGATGTCGTAGGCCTTGAAGATTTCGGGGGGCAGGGCGGGAATCTGGACGGAGGCGTTCATGAATCGGACTCGTGTTTTTATGTTCGGGCGAATTTTCGGGTGGCAGCACCTGGTGGCGGCGTCAGCAGTGTTGCCGGAAAAAGTGCAGCAGACGCCGGGGCAGCCAGTCCAGGCGGCCCGGCAGGCCGCCCCGGACGAAGCCCACGTGACCGCCGTGGGCCGGTTGCTCCAGCCGGACCTGCAATGATACCTGAGTAGGGGTGGGCAGGGCATGGGCCGGCAGGAAGGGGTCGTTGCGCGGATTGAGCACCAGGGCGGGCACCCGGATGCCCTGCAGCAGGGGCTTGCTGGAAGCCCGCCGCCAGTAGTCGTCCACCCCGGCGAAGCCGTGCAGGGGCGCCGTCACCGCATCGTCGAAGGCCCGCAGGCTGCGGGCCCGGCGCATGGGGCGCGGGTCGAAGAGGTCGGGGAAGCGCCGCAGGCGGGCCTCCGCCCCCCGTTTCAGGGTGCCGAGGAAATGGGCGCTGTAGACCCGGTTGAAGCCCCGGCCCAGGGCGTCGCCGCAGACGGTCAGGTCCAGGGGCGGGCACACCGCGGCGGCGGCCTCCACCACCCGGGTGGCCTGGAATTCCTGTTCCCCCAGCCACTTAAGCAGGGCGTTGCCGCCGAGGGAAACGCCGGCGGCGAACAGGGGCCGTTCGGGGAAGCGCTGCCGGAGGCGGTGCAGGATCCAGTCGATTTCGGCGGAGTCGCCGGAATGGTAGGCCCGGGGCAGACGGTTCAGTTCGCCGGAGCAGCCGCGGAAGTGGGGCACCACGCCGCCCCAGCCGGCCTCGGCGGCGGCGGCCATGAGGGCGGTGGCGTAGTGGCTGCGGGAACTGCCCTCCAGGCCGTGGAACAGCACCAGCAGGGGCCGCCGGCAGGGCGGATGGGCCAGGGGCGGGGCCTCCCGGTCCGGGTCCAGCCAGTCCAGGTCGATGAAGTCGCCATCCGGCGTTTCCCAGCGCTCCCGCACGTAGGCCGGGGGCGCCGGCCGGATCAGCAGGGGGTAGATGGTCTGCAGGTGGCCGCCGGGCAGCCACCCCGGCGGGGTGTAGGCCGGCGGATGGGCCATCAGTGCAGGACCCGGGGCTGGGCGTCCCCGTCGCTGTCGCCGTTGCCCTCTTCGGCGCCGGGGGAGGCGTGGTGGGAGAGCAGGCGCCAGCCGTCGCTGCCGCGGATGAAGACGTTGGTCACCAGCACCGGGCCCCGGGGTTCCGGGTCCCCTTCGGCGAAAAAGGTTTCCTGCAGGCTGTGCACCGCCAGCATGCCGCCGAGCCAGGCGACCCGCTCGCCGATGCGCACGGTGAGCCGGGGAGCGCTGGCGAAGAGGCTCTGCCAGCCGTGGCGGATCTGGGCGTGGCCGCACAGGCGCTGGCCGTCGGGATGGATGCAGACGACGTCCTCGTCGTCGGCCCAGATGGCCATCATGGCCTCCAGATCACCCTTCTCCAGGGCCTCGTAGAAGGCGTTTTCGGCATCTTCAGGGCGGGGGAAGGGCGGTGTCGGCATGGGGGACTCCGGCGGTCAGCGGGGGAGGGTGTCCAGGACCCGGAGAGGTTCCAGGTCCTGCAGGCATTTGAAGTGCCCCAGGGGGCACTCCCGTTTGAAACAGGGGCTGCATTCCAGGCCCAGCTGCAGCACCGTGGCCCGCTCGCTGAGGGGCGGCGTGAAGCCGGGGGAGGAGGAGCCGTAGAGGGCGGTGAGGCTGCGCCCCAGAGCAGCGGCCACGTGCATCAGGCCGGAATCGTTGCAGACCACGTGGTCGGCCAGGGCCAGCAGGTCGATGGCCTGGTCCAGGCTGGTGGCGCCGCACAGGTTGCGGGCGCAGCCGTCGGCGGCCTGGGCGATGTTTTCGCCCACCGGCCCATCCTTGTGGGAGCCCAGCAGCCAGACGGTCCAGCCCTGGGCGGCGGCGGCCCGGGCCAGGCTGGCGTAGTGGGCCTCGGGCCAGCGTTTGGCGGGGCCGTACTCGGCACCGGGGCAGCAGACAAGCAGGCGGGACGGGCGTTCCAGGCCCAGGGCCGCCAGGGTCCGCACCTGGTCTGCCTCCCGGGAGTGCAGGCGAGGCGGGGCAATGGGTCGGGGCGGCTGCCGGCCGGGGGCTTCTGCCAGTTGGGCGAAGCGTTCCACCATCAGGGGCGTGGCGCTTTTGTCCAGGGTGTGGCGGCAGTTGAGCAGGCCGTAGCGGGCCTCGCCGGTGAAGCCGACACGCAGCGGAATGCCGGCGAAGGCGGTGACCAGGGCGGATTTGAGGGAATTGGGCAGGACCCAGGCGGCGTCGTAGCCCCGGGCCGCCAGCTGGCGGCCGAGGGCCCAGCGGGCCTTGAGATTGAGTTCGCCGTGGGCGAAGGGGTTGTCCAGGACTTCCCCGATCTCGTCCATGCGGGAGAGCACCGGCGCCACCCAGCGGGGCGCCAGGGCATCGAGCACCAGCCCCGGGTGGCGTTCCTGCAGGCGCTGGAACAGGGGCTGGGCGAGGACGGCGTCGCCGATCCAGGAGGGGGCGACGATGAGCCCGCGACGCAAGGTCATCGCCTCTCCTCCATGAAACGGCACGGGGTCAGTGGTGACCCTTGGGCGCTTCGCCCTTGAAGACGTAGCGGGTGCTGCAGTAGGGACAGGTCACTTCGCCGGTCTTCAGCACGTCCAGGAACACCCGGGGATGCTGGCTCCACAGGGGAGCCTTGGGGGTGGGGCAGTGCAGGGGCAGGTCGTCGGCGGTGACTTCGACGGTCAGATTGTCGGCCATGGTCGGTCTCGGAACGGGCGAAAGGATTAAACGAAGGCCAGCCAGTCGGCGTGGGCGGCGGAACGGCCATTGACCACGTCGAAGTACTTTTCCTGCAGGGCCTTGGTGACGGGGCCGCGGTGGCCGACGCCGATCTGGCGGTTATCCAGTTCGCGGATGGGGGTCACTTCGGCGGCGGTGCCGGTGAAGAAGGCTTCGTCGGCGCAATAGACTTCGTCGCGGGTGATGCGCTTTTCCACCACCTCGATGCCCATTTCGCCGGCCAGCTGGATCACCGTGGCGCGGGTGATGCCTTCCAGGCAGGAGGTCAGGTCCGGGGTGTACAGCTTGCCGTTCTTGACGATGAAGATGTTCTCGCCGGCGCCTTCACAGACGTAGCCTTCCGGGTCCAGCAGCATGGCTTCGTCGTAGCCGTCGGTGAGGGCTTCGTTGTTGGCCAGGATGGAGTTCATGTAGTTGCCGGAGGCCTTGGCCCGCACCATGGTGATGTTCACGTGGTGGCGGGTGAAGGAGGAGGTCTTGATGCGGATGCCGCGCTGCATGCCTTCCTCGCCCAGGTAGGCGCCCCAGGGCCAGGCGGCGATGATGACGTGCACCTTGGCGCCCTTGGGGGAAACGCCCATCTTCTCGGAGCCGTAGAAGGCCAGGGGGCGGATGTAGCCGGATTCCAGGTTGTTGGCGCGGATCACTTCCTTCTGGGCTTCGTTCAGCTCTTCCTGGCTGTAGGGCAGGGCCATCTGGAAGATGTGGGCGGAACGGGCCAGGCGCTGGGTGTGGTCCTGCAGACGGAAGATGGCGGTGCCCTTGTCGGTCTGGTAAGCCCGGACGCCCTCGAACACGGCCATGCCGTAGTGCAGGGAGTGGGTGAGGGCATGGGTGGTGGCTTCGCGCCAGGGCACCAGTTTGCCGTCTTGCCAAATGAAACCGTCGCGGTCCGACATAGACATGTTGAATCTCCGTTCGCTGCGTGTTCGATAAAGTCCGAAATTCTAGCCCAAATCCGCACCGCCTGCATTGGTGCGGCGCGGCATGACGGCTGGCCCCGGCCTTAGGCCTGGGGGTAAAATGCGGCCTTTACGCAATCCGGAATTCCCATGGCACCCGTCTGGAAACCCAATGTCACCGTGGCCGCCGTCGTCGAGCGGGACGGCCGTTTTCTCCTGGTGGAAGAAGAGACCGACGACGGTCTGCGCTTCAACCAGCCTGCCGGCCATCTGGACGAGGGCGAGTCCCTGGTGCATGCCTGTGCCCGGGAGTGCCTGGAGGAAACCGCCTACCGTTTCCGTCCCACCGCCCTGGTCGGCATCTACCAGTGGCCGCGGCCGGCCGGCGACATCACCTACCTGCGCTTCGCCTTCACCGGCGAGATCGAAGGTTTCGAGGAAGGGCGGGCCCTGGATACGGGCATCATCGGCGCCCGCTGGCTGACCCTGGAGGAAGTGCGGGCCACGGCGGAACGCCACCGCAGCCCCCTGATTCTGCGCTGCATCGAGGACTACGTGGCCGGCAAGCGCCATCCCCTGGACCTCATCACCCACTATTCATGAAAGTCCTCGTCGCCGCACTGCTGGCCCTGGGGCTGCCCCTGGGGGCCGCCGCGGAGCCGGTGGGACTCTGCTACAACTACGGCTGCACGGTGCAGACGGAAGTGGAGGTGAGTCGGGCCCAGCTGGACGCCATCGGGCGGGACATGCTCAAGGCCCGGGACGCCGAGTCCGAGCGCCGCTTCCTGGCCGAGGCGGTGGCCCGCCTGTACCGCATCGCCGGCACCCAGACGCCCATCTGGCGCGACAAGGGCGGCAATTCCGAGGACGACGCGGTGGAGGGACGCATGGACTGCATCGACCACTCCACCAACACCACCCATTTCATCGAGTTGCTGGCCGGCCGCGGCTGGCTGCGCTACCACACCCTGCTGCCCCGCCAGATGCGGCGCCGCGGCCTGATCTTCGATCACTGGACCGCCGCCATCGAGGACGGCAACGGTGAGAAATTTGCGGTGGATAGCTGGTTTTTTGACTATGGGGAGACGCCGGCCGTCATCCCCTTCGAGGATTGGCTGGACGGCCGGGACCCGGAAGCACGGCACCGGGTGGCCGAGGCGGTCCAGGAACAGATGGAAAGACAGGTGAAGCAATGAGCGCAGCACAGGAAAAAGGTACGGTCGTGGTCGGTCTTTCCGGCGGGGTGGATTCCTCCGTCGCAGCCCTGCTGCTGAAGCGCCAGGGCTGGAAGGTGGTGGGCCTCTTCATGAAAAACTGGGAGGACGACGACAACGAGGAATACTGCTCCTCCCGCCAGGACCTCATCGACGTCATGAGCGTGGCCGACACCATCGGCATCGACGTGGAAGTGGTGAACTTTGCCAAGGAATACAAGGAGCGGGTCTTCGCCGAGTTCCTCAAGGAATACCAGGCCGGCCGCACCCCCAATCCGGACATCCTGTGCAATTCGGAAATCAAGTTCAAGGCCTTCCTCGACCACGCCATGCAGCTGGGAGCCGACAAGATCGCCACCGGCCACTACGCCGGGGTGCGGGAAGTGCCCCATCCGGCCGGCGTCGGCGTCGAGTACCAACTGCTCAAAGCCGAGGACGGCACCAAGGACCAGAGCTACTTCCTGCACCGCCTCAACCAGGCCCAACTCTCCAAAACCCTCTTCCCCCTGGCCGACTGGTACAAGCGGGACGTGCGCAAGCTGGCCCTGGAAGAAGGGCTGCACGTGGCGGCGAAGAAGGACTCCACCGGCATCTGCTTCATCGGCGAGCGGCCCTTCAAGGATTTCCTGATGCGCTACCTGCCGCCGCAGAAGGGCGAGATCCGGGATCTGGACAGCGGCAAGGTGCTGGGGGAACACGACGGCATGACCTACCACACCATCGGCCAGCGCAAGGGCCTGCACATCGGCGGCCTGGCCGGCGGCCAGAAGGCCAACGGCGAGCACGATGCCTGGTTCGTGGCGAAGAAGGACGTGGCGGCCAACGTGCTCTACGTGGTCCAGGGCCACGACCATCCGGCCCTGCTCTCGGGCCGCCTGGAAGCCCATGACCTGTCCTGGGTCTCGGGCCGGGCGCCGCGGCCCCACTGGGTCTATTGCGCCAAGACCCGCTACCGGCAGGAGGACGCGCCCTGCGAGGTGGAGCGGGTGGATGGGGAATCCTGCCTGATCGACTTTGCCGAACCCCAATGGGCCGTGACCCCGGGGCAGTCGGTGGTGCTGTACGAGTCCCGGGTCTGCCTGGGCGGCGGCGTCATCCGCTAGAGGGCGGGTAAAACCGGCTGTGGCCGGGCCGGCGCGGGGCCGGCCCCGGTGCTACACGGCGCCGGCCTGCTGCACGATCTCGGCCAGTTGCCGGTTTTCCAGGAGCATGCGGCGCTGGGCCAGGGCCTGGGCGATGCTGGTCTTCAGTTCGAAATCGCTCCAGGGCTTCTGGATGAAGGCGAAGATGTTGGCGCCGCCGATGGCCTGGATCAGGTCGCCTTCGCAGATTTCGTTGCTGATGAGGATGCGGAAGCAGTCGGGCTGCAGGTCGGCAAAGCGCTGCAGCAACTCCACCCCGTCCATTTCCGGCATCTTGCGGTCGGCGATGATGCAGGAGAAGGTGTTGTTCTTCACCAGCTCCAGGGCGTGGCGGGCCGAGGGCGTGACCTGCACGCTGATCTTGCCTTCCTGCAGCACCGGCGTGGTGGCGTGGGCCACTTCGGCACGGATCGCCAGGTAGAGGTCGTCCACCTCGGAGTGGTGGGTGAGCACCCGGGAGAGGGAGCCGAGCACGCCCGGGTCGTGGTCCACGATCAGGATCTGCTCCATGTTGCCTTCGGGCAGGGGCGGCACGCTGATCTGCCGCTGCCGCACCACAGCCGCCAGTTCCCGGTGCTGGCGCAGGGTCTGGTGATAGCCGATGGCCTGGGCCAGGGAGCTCTTCAGGTAGTAGTCGTGCCAGGGCTTGGGAATGAAGCGGTAGATGTGGGTCTCGTTGACCATGCGGATCAGGGTGGCCATGTCGGTCTGGCCGCTCAGCACCAGGCGGGCGCATTCGGGCTGCAACAGAGTCAGTTCCTTGAGGAACTCCAGGCCGTCCATGTCGGGCATGCGGTAGTCGCTGATGACCGCGTCGAAACTCTGTTCCCGGGCCTTGGCCAGGGCCTGCAGCGGGTCGGTGCAGCCGGTCACCTGGTAGCGGTAGCGGCCGTGGGGCGGCGAGGCCAGCTCCCGCTGCACGGCGCTGACAATGTTGGGCTCGTCGTCCACAACGAGGATGTGGCGGATGTTGTTTTGGTCCACGATCTGCATTCCTGAATGAGGGAGTGGCCGCACGCTGGGGCGGCGGGACATGTCAAAAGGGTAGCACAGGCACGGCCGGCTTTCCCAGCCGGCCTCAGTGCTCCGGCGCGGCGCCGTCGGCGGGCGGCGGCTTGCGCATTTCGTACTGGCGGAAGGCGTCCCGGATGGTTTCCAGCAGTTCGCCGTCGTCCCAGGGCTTGGTCAGGAACTTGAACAGTTCGCCCCGGTTCACCGCACTGGTGACGGCCTTCAGGTCGGTGTAGCCGGAAAGGATGATGCGCATGGTGTCCGGGTACATGGCCCGCACCTTGCCCAGGAATTCGGCACCGTCCATCTCCGGCATGCGGGCGTCGGAAATGATGACCCCGACGTCGTGGCCGGCCAGGATGTCCAGGCCCTCCTTGCCGCTGTCGGCGGTGAGGATGACGTAGCCTTCGCGGCGGAAGAGGCGTTTCAGGGCCGAGAGAATCCCCGGTTCGTCGTCCACCAGCAGCAGGGTGCGCCCGGGTACCTTGGACTCGGGCTGGAACTCCAGCTTGCGGCCCTGGCGCAGCATGGCCTCGAATTCGTCGGCGGGCAGGGCCGGGCTGAAGAAGTAGCCCTGCATTTCGTCGCAATTGCGGGCCCGCAGGAAATTGAGCTGGGCCTCCGTCTCCACCCCTTCGGCAATGGCCAGCAGCTTCAGGCTGTGGGCCAGGGAAATGATGGCCAGGGCGATGGAGGCGCTGTCGGGATCGTGGGTGATGTCGCGGACGAAGGTCTGGTCGATTTTCAGCCGGTCGATGGCGAAGCGCTTGAGGTAACTGAGGGAGGAGAAGCCGGTGCCGAAGTCGTCGATGGAGAGGGCGATGGAGAGGCCCTTGAGCTTTTCCGTGGCGCGGATGAAGGCCTCGGCGTCGGCCATGACGGCGCTCTCCGTCAGCTCCAGTTCCAGGTAGTTGGGGGCCAGCCCGGTGTCGTGCAGGATGCGGGCGGCCAGCTCCACCACATCCTGGGCGGCGAACTGGCGGGCGGACAGATTCACCGCCACGGGAATCTTGGGCAGGCCCGCGTCCTGCCAGGCCTTGTTCTGGCTGCAGGCGGTGCGCAGCACCCATTCGCCGAGGGGCACGATGAGGCCGGTTTCCTCCGCCAGGGCGATGAAGGAGCCGGGCATGACCAGGCCCTTCTCCGGGTCCTGCCAGCGCACCAGGGCTTCGGCGCCGATGATGGCGCCGTTGCGCAGGTTCACCTGGGGCTGGTAGTACACCACCAGCTCGCCCTGGTCGATGGCCCGGCGCAGGCCGTTTTCCAGGTCCAGGCGCTCCAGGGAGCGCTGGTTCATTTCCGCCGTGTAGAACTGGAAGCGGTTGCCGCCCTTGGTCTTGGCCTTGTACATGGCGGCATCCGCGTTGCGCAGCAGTTCCTCGCCGTTGTCGCCGTCCTTGGGAAAGGTGGCGATGCCGATACTGCCGGACAGGAAGAACTCCCGCTCCGCCACGTGGAAGGGATTGGCCAGGGCCTTCAGGATGGGCTGGGCGAAGGCGCTGGACTGCTCGGCCGTGGCCACCTCCACCACCAGCACGAACTCGTCCCCTTCGAGGCGGGCCAGGGTGTCCATCTTGCGCACCTGGCGCCCCAGGCGCTGGGCCACTTCCCGCAGCACCTGGTCGCCGGCGGCCCGGCCCAGGGTGTCGTTGATGCTCTTGAAGCGGTCCAGGTTGAGGGTGAGAACGGCGATGTTCATGCCGCTGCGGCGGCACACCTCGATATTGTGGTTGAGGCGGTCGTAGAGCAGGTTGCGGTTGGGCAGGTCCGTCAGTTCGTCGTAGTTGGAGTGGCGCTCCAGCTGTTCCAGGTAGCGTTTGCGGTCCCGGATGTCGCGCAGGGTGGTGACGGCGCCGATGATCCTGCCGTCCTCGACGATGGGGGTGTGGGAGCACTCCAGGGGCAGGGGCGTGCCGTCCCGGTGCCAGAGGGTGCTTTCCCGGTCCCGGATGGTGATGCCGGAGTGCAGGCACAGGTGCATGGGGCAGTCTTCGACGGCGTAGTGGCTGCCGTCGATGTGGGAGTGGTGCAGCATGCGGTGGGAGTCCTGGCCGAGCAGTTCCTCCTCGGTGTAGCCCAGCAGGGCCGTGGCGGCCGGGTTGATGAAATTGATGCGCCCCTCCACGTCCACGCCGAAGATGCCTTCGCTGGCGGAGGAAAGGATCAGCTGCCGCATGCGGTTGAGACGGGCCTCGTTGCGCTGCCCCTGTTCCTGGATGGCCAGGTTTTCCGCCACCCGGCGCTGCACTTCCGCCTCCAGAGAGGCGTTCTGCCGGCGCAGCTGGTCCTGGGCCAGCTTCAGGTCCAGCTGGGTGCGGATGCGTCCCAGCAGGATGGCCGGGCGGATGGGCTTGGCGATGTAATCCACGGCCCCCAGGGCCAGGCCCCGCTCCTCGTCCTCGTCCGCATCCAGGGCCGTGACGAAGATCACCGGAATGTGCCGGGTGGCCGGATTGGCCCGCAGCTCGGCCAGGGTTTCGTAGCCATCCATCTCCGGCATCATGATGTCGAGCAGGATCAGGTCCGGCACCGGGGTGCTGTTGGCCACCTTCAGGGCCCGCTGGCCGCTGTTGGCGATGCGCACGTTGTAGTGGGGATTGAGCAGCTCGCCGATGACGGTGAGGTTTTCCTTGGTGTCGTCCACCACCAGGACGGTTTCCTGGTGCAGGGGGGCGTCCCCCGCCTCGGGCAGGTCGTTTTCAATCATCCTGGGAAGACTCCGGAAGCCGCCGGCTCCGCCTCCGGCCGCATGAATGCTGCCAGCCAGCGGTTCTCCAGCTGCAGGCGGTGCTGGGCCAGGGCGAGGGCGATGTTGGCCTTCAGTTCGAAGTCGCTCCAGGGCTTTTCGACGAAGGCGAAGATGTGGGCCTGCTGGATGGCCTGGGCCAGTTCGGTCTCGCCGATCTGGCCGCTGATGAGGATGCGGCTGCAGTCCGGCTGGCGGGCGGCAAAGCGCTGCAGCAGTTCGATCCCGTTCATCTCCGGCATGCGGTAGTCGGCGATGATGCAGGAAAAGGCGACCCGCTCGGCCATCTGCAGGGCGTAGGCGGGGGAGGGGGTGATCTGGACGCTGATGTGGTCCTCCGCCAGGGTCCGGCGGCGGGGCTGGCCGTGCTGTTCGGCCAGGATGGCGGCGAAGAGGCCGTCGGACTTGCTGTGGTGGGTGAGCACCCGGGCCAGGCTGTTGAGCACGCCCATGTCGTCGTCCACGATCAGCAGTTGTTCCACCGCCGCCGGTTCCGGCAGCAGTTCCGACAGCTGGCGTTGGCGGGCCGCTTCGGCCAGGCGCCGGTTTTCGGCCAGGGTCTCGGCGTAGTCGATGGCCTGGGCGAGGGCGGCCTGGAGCATGTAGGCGGGCCAGGGCTTGGCGATGAACCGGTAGATGTGGGTTTCATTGACCATGCGCACCAGGCTGTCCATGTCGGTCTGGCCGCTCAGGACCAGGCGGGGACAGTCCGGCTGGATGGCCGCCAGGGCCTTGAGGAATTCCAGGCCGTCCATGCCCGGCATGCGGAAGTCGCTGATGACGGCGTCGAAGGTCTGCCGCTCGGCGGCCACCAGGGCCTGGCGCGGGTCGGTGAAACCGGCCACGGTGAAGGCATAGCGGCCCAGGCGGCGGCCCTTGAGCTCCCGCTCCACGGCATGGAGGATGCTCAGTTCGTCGTCCACCACCAGAATGTGGCGGGTGGGATGATCGTGCCCATATTCCATGCCAGCCTCCTGCCTCTGCCTGCATTGACCCCGGTGTCCCGGCGATAGTCCCTACTCTACCGAAAAACCGTCCCCTTTCGCCCTAGGATAATGCCGGGGGCAAGAAAAAAGGCTGCCCGCGGGCAGCCTTTTTCGGGGAGGCGCATTGGCCGCCGAGCCCTGGCGTTCAGTCGTGGGGCAGGGTGTCGCTGAAGGCGGGGCGCTGCATCAGTTTCTCGTGGATGCGGGCCAGGCCCGGATAGGCCGGCCGCCATTCGATGTCGGCAAAGCGGAAGTCCAGGTAGCCCAGGGCGACGCCCACGGCGATGTCCGCCAGGGAGAAGTGGGTGCCCATACACCAGGGGTTCTCGCCCAGTTCCTTGGCCATGTAGTCCAGGGTGCGCTGGATCTTTTCCCGTTGCCGGGCGATGGTGGCTCCATCCTGCTTCTGCTTCGGCCGCTTGCCTTCGAGGAAGGTGGCCACCGCCGCTTCCAGCAGGCCGTCGGCCAGGGCCTCCCAGCGCTTCACTTCCATGCGTTCCCGGTTGGGGGCGGGCATCAGCTTGTTGTTGGGGGTGA
This sequence comes from Azospira oryzae, assembly GCF_004217225.1. GTDB lineage: Bacteria > Pseudomonadota > Gammaproteobacteria > Burkholderiales > Rhodocyclaceae > Azospira > Azospira oryzae. The sequence continues at coordinate 1,469,107 of NZ_SHKM01000001.1, read as the reverse complement.
CGTTGTCCAGGTATTCGACGATGACCCGGGAATCGAACAGGGGTGTGCCGTCGTCCAGCAGCAGGACGGGAATCTTGCCCAGGGGGTTGTGCTCCGGAACGCGGCTTTCCGGCGTCCACGGCGACTCGATTTCGAACTCGGCCTCGATCTTCTTTTCCGCCAGGACCACCCGTACCTTGCGCACGAAGGGGCTGGTGTAGGAACCGATCAGTTTCATGAGCTTCTCGTTGTCTGTATGCGTGTTTTCGACCGGGCAGGCCCGGCCGGATGGGGAGGCAAAGTATAACACCCCGGACCACCGTCCCCTGCCAAGCAAGTCACGTACGCCATGCCGCGCTGGTCCGGGGACGGCAATTCCGGTTTGCCCAGACCTTTGCCCGGCGGGTAAAATTCCGCTCTTGGCTCAACAGGATACCCATTCCATGTCTCTTCACGCTCTCACCGCCCTTTCCCCCCTGGACGGCCGCTATGCCGGCAAGGTGGATGCCCTGCGTCCCCAGTTCTCCGAGTACGGCCTGATCCGCCGCCGCCTCCAGGTGGAAATCGAATGGCTCAAGGCCCTGGCGGCTGAACCCCATTTCGCCGAAATCCCCGCCTTCTCCGCCGCCACCGTGGCCGAGCTGGATGCCCTGGTGGCCGGTTTCGGCCCCGAACAGGCCGCCGAGGTGAAGGCCATCGAGGCCACCACCAACCACGACGTGAAGGCCCTGGAATACTGGATCAAGGACAAGACCAAGGCCAACGCCGAAGTCACCAAGGTCACCGAATTCATCCACTTCGCCTGCACCTCCGAAGACATCAACAACCTCTCCCACGCCCTCATGCTCAAGGCCGCCCGGGACGAGGTGATGCTGCCCTCCCTGGACAAGGTCATCGGCCGCCTGCGCGACCTGGCCCATGAACTGGCCGAGGTGCCCATGATGAGCCGCACCCACGGCCAGCCGGCGACGCCCTCCACCATGGGCAAGGAACTGGCCAACGCCGTCTATCGCCTCAACCGGGCCCGCGTCCGCATCGCCGAGGTCGGCCTGCTGGGCAAGATCAACGGCGCCGTCGGCAACTACAACGCCCACCTGGCCGCCTACCCCGGCTTCGACTGGGAAGGCTTCGCCAAGCGCTTCGTCGAGAGCCTGGGCCTGGAATTCAACCCCTACACCATCCAGATCGAGCCCCATGACGCCATGGCCGAACTGTATGACGCCTTCGCCCGCACCAACACCATCCTCATCGACCTGGACCGGGACGTCTGGGGCTACATCTCCCTGGGCTTCTTCAAGCAGAAGGTGAAGGCCGGCGAAGTGGGTTCCTCCACCATGCCGCACAAGGTCAATCCCATCGACTTCGAGAACTCCGAAGGCAACCTGGGCCTGGCCAACGCCGTGCTCAAGCACCTCTCCGAGAAGCTGCCCATCTCCCGCTGGCAGCGGGACCTGACCGACTCCACCGTGCTGCGCAACATGGGTGTCGGCCTCGGCTACGCCCTGCTCGGCTACGATTCCCTGCTGCGCGGCCTGAACAAGCTGGAAGTGAATGCCCAGGCCATGCACGACGACCTCAACGCCAACTGGGAACTGCTGGCCGAGCCGATCCAGACCGTCATGCGCCGCTACGCCGTGCCCCAGGCCTACGAGAAGCTCAAGGAACTGACCCGGGGCACCCGCGTCACCCGCGAAGGCATGCAGACCTTCGTGCAGTCCCTGGAAATCCCGGAAGCCGCCAAGGCCGAACTGCTCAAGCTGACGCCCTGGGACTACACCGGCAAGGCTGCCGAACTGGCCAAGCGCATCTAAGCCCATGCGCTGCCCCCGCTGCGATCAGCCCATGGAGGACCGTCGGAGCGACCTCTGCCCCGACTGTCTCGAAGCCCGGCAGAAGGCCATGGTCCGGGGCGCCCGCCAGGGCGGCCTGGCCGGCCTGTTGCTGGGCCTGCTGCTGGCCGGCCTGCTGCTCGGCGTCTACGGGCCCGAGCGGGGCATCAAGGCCATCGCCTTCGGCATCGCCTCGGCCTGCGCCATCACCGGCGTGCTGTTCGGCATGCTGCGCCGGCGCTGATTTTTTTTCTCCCAAGAACTACAACCAGAGTTTCCCCATGAGCTTTGCTGAAAACCTGAAGAAGCTGCCGGGCATTTCCCACCTGGCCGCCATCAACCTGCTCGATGCCGAAGGCAATACCGTCGCCACCATCGAGAACAAGCCGGGCAGCGCCGGTTCCGTCGCCGTCTACAACCACCTGGCCCAGACCTATGGCGCCATCACGCCCCAGGCGGCCCTCAAGGGCATCGAGATCTATGCCGAGCACAGCGAGGATGCCAAGCTGCATCCGGGCAAGCATCCCAATATCGACCGCCTGATCCAGCTGGCGGCCGAGGGCAAGACCCTGCGCGCCAAGCACGTCTTTGCCGTGTAAAAGTTGTAAAAATCCGGTGGAAAAGGGCGGCTACGGCCGCCTTTTTTCTTGCTCTCAGCCCGGCTGGCAGCCGCATCTGCGGCCGTTTCCAGGCTGTTGCTCCGGTCTTGTCCGGTGGGTGCCGTACATTAACGCCGGCTGATATGCCATTGCCTTGAGTCGTATAATTGCCCGTCGTTGCGCCGCGCCTTGCGGTGCCACCGTCAGTCTTTCCATTCAAACCACAACACGAGAGAAATGCCATGAAGAAACTGCCCAAGCTCCTGCTCGCCCTTTCCGCCCTGGCCGTGGCCGCCGGCGCTTCCGCCCAGGTCAAGCCTGAAGACGCCATCAAGTACCGCAAGGCCGGCTACTCCTACATGTCCTGGAACATGGGCAAGATCAAGGAGCAGACCATCGACAACCCGGCTGCCTACAACAAGGACCAGGTCCTGGCCGCTGCCCGCACCATCGCCGCCATCGCCAACTCCGGCATGGGCGCCCTCTATGTGCCCGGCTCCGACAAGGACGCCGGCGGCCAGAAGACCCGGGTCAAGCCCGAGTTCTTCCAGCAGCAGGAGGAAGTGGGCAAGATCGCCCGCGCCTTCAATGCCGAAGCCAACAAGCTGGCCGAAGTGGCCGCCGGCGGCGACGTGAACGCCATCAAGGCCCAGTTCGGCAAGACCGGCGAGACCTGCAAGTCCTGCCACGACAAGTTCCGCATGAAGGACTGAGGTCCTTGCGCCCGGCAGGCGGCCCTGGCGTCGCCCTGTCCGGAGCGTGCAGGCAAAGAAAAGGCCGCCCGTGGGCGGCCTTTTCTTTTGGGGACTCGACGCTTACCAGCTGGGCGTGGCCGGTGCCGATGCCGGCGGCGGGGGCGGCGGCGCGATCCAGGCGCCGGACGCGCCCCATACGGCCAGGGCCGCCAGGGCCAGGGCGACGATGAAGGCCACCAGGCCGCCGCCCTGGGCATGGGCGGTGGCGGGCACGGCGGGCTGTGCTGCCGGCAGTTCCTTCCAGCCGGTGAGCATGGGCTTGACCAGGTTGTCCTTCTTCACCCGGGCGTAGAAGACGATGGCGCCCACGTGCACCAGCACCAGGGCCAGGATCAGGGGAAAGGCGCCCTTGTGCAGACCGGAGAGGGTGTCGGAGAGATCCTTGCCCACCAGGTCCATGAGGGGTCCGCGGAAGGCGATGTCGTCGTTGGCGAAGAGGCCGGATACCACCTGGAACAGCAGCAGGGCCAGCAGGGCCAGCACGGAGAGGGCGCCCAGGGGATTGTGGCCCAGGCCCTGCCAGCGGCCCTGCAGATAGGCCTTGATGGCGTCGGGGCCGGGCACGAACTGGCTGAAGCGGGCGTAGGTGGAACCGGCTACGCCCCACACCAGACGGAACACCAGCAGGCCGACGATGGCCAGCCCCAGCTTGCCGTGAACGAAGATGGCGTTGCCGCCGACCTGGCCGGTGACCACGGCGCCCAGCACCAGGGCGGCCAGCAGCCAGTGGAAGAGGCGGGTGGGCAGGTCCCACACCTTGATTTTCTGCGTGCTCACGAGTGTTTCTCCCTCATGCAAGTAAAACGGGCCGCCCGCGGTGGCAGGCGACCCGTCGAATTGTAGCCCCTGCCGCAGGGGCGGGGCTGTGGCCGAATGTAACCGGCCGTTGCTGATCCAGACTCAGACGCAGGCGCCGTCGTCGCTGACGTTGGGGTCCTTGGCCTTGGGCGCCTTGATGAACTGCTCCCGGGACACCCCCAGCCACATCACCAGGGGGCTGGCCACCAGCACCGAGGAGTAGATGCCGAAGAGGATGCCGATGGTCAGGGCCATGGCGAAGTAGTGCAGGGTCTCGCCGCCGAACACCAGCATGGACAGCACCATCATCTGGGTGGAGCCGTGGGTGATGATGGTGCGGGAGATGGTGCTGGTGATGGCGTGGTCCAGCACCTGGGGCGTGGTCATGCCGCGGGCCTTGCGGAAGGTTTCCCGCACCCGGTCGAAGACCACCACGGATTCGTTCACCGAGTAGCCCAGCACCGCCAGCACCGCCGCCAGCACCGAGAGGGAGAATTCCCACTGGAAGAAGGCGAAGAAGCCCAGGATGATGATGACGTCGTGCAGGTTGGCGATGATGGCCGACACCGAGAAGCGCCATTCGAAGCGGAAGGCCAGGTAGATGACGATGCCGATGATCACCACCAGCAGGGCCATGGCGCCGTTCTCGGCCAGTTCCTTGCCCACCTGGGGGCCGACGAACTCGACCCGGCGCAGGGAGGCGGATGCGTCCTCGGCGGAGAGGGCGGCCATGACGGACTCGCCCAGCTTGGCCGTGTTCTGCTCGGACTTCAGGGGCAGGCGGATCAGCACGTCCTGGGAGGAGCCGAAGTTCTGCACCGAGTAGTCGGAGAAGCCGGACTTGCCCAGGGCGCCGCGGATTTTCTCCAGGTCGGCGGCCTGGCTGTAGCTGACCTCGATCAGGGTGCCGCCGGTGAATTCCACCGACAGGTGCAGGCCCCGGGTGGCGAGGAAGAACACGGCCAGGAGGAAGGTGACCAACGAAATGACGTTGAACACCAGCGCATGGCGCATGAAGGGGATGTCCTTGCGGATCTTGAAAAATTCCATGTTGAGTATCCCTTGCTAGGCGCTTACTTGGCGCTGTCCAGGCCGGGCTTCCAGACCTGGCCGATGGAGACCTTGTCCAGCTTCTTGCGGCGACCGTAGATGAGGTTGACCAGGGCCCGGGAGACCACCACGGAACTGAACATGGAGGTCAGAATGCCCAGGCAGTGCACCACGGCGAAGCCCCGGATGGGGCCGGAGCCGAAGGCCAGCAGGGCAACGCCGGCGATCAGGGTGGTGACGTTGGAGTCCAGGATGGTGCCGAAGGCCCGCTCGTAACCGGCAGAGATGGCCGCCTGGGGACTGGCGCCGTTGCGCAGTTCTTCCCGCACCCGTTCGTTGATCAGCACGTTGGAGTCGATGGCCATGCCCAGGGTCAGGGCGATGGCGGCGATGCCCGGCAGGGTCAGGGTGGCCTGCATGAGGGACAGCAGGGCCACCAGGAACATCAGGTTGGCCGCCAGGGCCAGGGTGGAGATGAGACCGAACATGAGGTAGTAGCACATCATGAAGGCGGCAATGGCGAGGAAGCCCCACAGGGTGGAGTGGAAGCCCTTGCTGATGTTGTCGGCGCCGAGGGAGGGGCCGATGGTGCGCTCTTCGACGATGTCCATGGGCGCCGCCAGGGAACCGGCCCGCAGCAGCAGGGCGGTGTCGTTGGCTTCCATGGTGCTCATCTTGCCGCTGATCTGGACCCGGCCGCCGCCGATTTCGGTGCGGATCACCGGGGCGGTGACCACTTCGCCCTTGCCCTTTTCAATGAGCAGGATGGCCATGCGCTTGCCCACGTTCTCCCGGGTGATGTCCTTGAAGATGCGGGCGCCGGCGGAATCCAGGGTCAGGTGCACCGCCGGTTCGTGGGTCTGGCCGTCGAAGCCGGGCTGGGCGTCGGTGAGGCGGTCGCCGGTCAGCACCACCTGCTTCTTCACCAGCAGGGGCGAGCCGCCCCGTTCGCTGTAAAGCTCGGTGCCGAAGGGTGCCTGGCCGGCCATGGCCGCTTCCAGGGCGCCCGGGGTATCGTCCACCATGCGGATTTCCAGGGTGGCGGTGCGGCCCAGGATGTCCTTGGCCTTGGCCGTGTCCTGCACGCCGGGCAGCTGCACCACGATGCGGTCGGCGCCCTGCTGCTGGATCACCGGCTCGGCCACGCCCAGCTCGTTGATCCGGTTGTGCAGGGTGGTGATGTTCTGCTTCAGGGCGAAGTCCTGGATGCGCTTGACCGCCGTGGGCTTCAAGCTGGCGGTGAGCTTCAGGTCGGAGCCGTCCTGGCCGTCCACGAAGGTCAGGTCGGGCTGGTTGTCTTCCAGCACGATGCGGGCCTTGGTGCGGGTGTCGGCGTCGCGGAACTTGACCACCACCGCATTGCCTTCCCGGTTGATGCCGGCGTGGCGCAGGTTCTTGTCCCGCAGCAGGGTGCGCAGGTCGGCCGACATGGAGTCCAGGCGCTTGGTCAGCGCGCCGGCCATGTCCACCTGCAGCAGGAAGTGCACGCCGCCCCGCAGGTCCAGGCCCAGGTACATGGGCAGGGCGCCCAGGTTGGAGAGCCACTTGGGGGAGGAGGAGAGCAGGTTCAGGGCGACCACGTACTGGGCGTCCTGGGGATTCGGGTTGAAGGTCTTTTCCAGCAGGTCCTTGACCTTGAGCTGGGTGTCGGTGTCCTTGAAGCGGGTCTTGACGCCGTTGCTGTCGAGGAAGATGCCGTCGTGGCTGATGCCGGCGCCCTGCAGGGCGGCTTCGACGCGGGACAGCAGCTGGGCATCGGTCTTCAGGGTGGCGCGGGCCGGGGAAAGCTGGACGGCCGGGGCTTCACCGAAGAAATTGGGCAGGGTGTAGAGGAAACCGATCACCAGTGCGACGACGACGGTGATGTATTTCCAGAGCGGATAGCGGTTCATGGGCGGTTCCTGGGGGACCGAAAAAGGCAAGGGGCCGGACGAATCCGGCCCCGGGGATGACTTACAGGGACTTCAGGGTTCCCTTGGGCAGCAGCACCCCGATGGCGGGTTTCTGCACCACGACTTCGGTGTTGGGGGCGATTTCCAGATGGACGTAAGCGTCGCCGATCTTGGAGACGCGGCCCACCATGCCGCCCTGGGTGACCACTTCGTCACCCTTTTGCAGGGCGTCCACCATGGCCTTGTGTTCCTTGGCCTTCTTCATCTGGGGGCGGATCATGAGGAACCACAACACCACGAACATCAGGATGATGGGCAGGAATTGCATCAGGCCCCCGGTGGGGTCGGCAGCCTGGCCTGCGGCCTGGGCGTGAGCGGCGCTAATCAGCACGGTTTTACTCCTTGATTGCTTCGAAATTTGAACGGGGCATTGTACCACCGAGCCATGACGCGGATGCCCGGTGGCGGACCTACGGTGCGGCTTTAGCCGGCCGCCGGGCTGGCACCCCGGGAACGGTCCCGATGGAAGTTCTCCATATGGGGCTGCAGGCGCCCTTCTTCAATAGCGGCGCGCAATTCGGCCATCAGCACCTGGTAGTAGTGCAGGTTGTGGATGGTGTTGAGCATGGAGCCGAGGATTTCCCCGGCGCGGAACAGGTGGTGCAGGTAGGCCCGGCTGAAGTTGCGGCAGGTGTAGCAGTCGCAGGAAGGGTCCAGGGGGCCGGTGTCCTGGCGGTGGATGGCGTTCTTGATTTTGAGGTCGCCGTAGCGGGTGAACAGGTGGCCGTTGCGGGCGTTGCGGGTGGGCATGACGCAGTCGAACATGTCGATGCCCTGGCTCACCGCATGCACCAGGTCTTCCGGCGTGCCCACGCCCATCAGGTAGCGGGGCTTGTGGGCGGGCAGTTTCGGTGCGGTGTGGGCCAGGATGCGGGCCATGTCTTCCTTGGGCTCGCCCACGGACAGGCCGCCGATGGCCATGCCGTCGAAGCCCATTTCATCCAGGCCGGCCAGGGATTCGTCGCGCAGGGTCTCGTACATGCCGCCCTGGACGATGCCGAAGAGGGCGTTGCCGTTGCCCAGGCGACGGTGCTCGTCGATGGAGCGCTGGGCCCAGCGCAGGGACAGGCGCATGGACTTGGCCGCCTCGTCCACGGTGGCCGGGTAGGGCGTGCATTCGTCGAAGATCATGACGATGTCCGAGTTCAGCGTGTGCTGGATGCGCATGGACTCTTCCGGCGTCAGGAACAGCTTGGCGCCGTCGATGGGGGAGGAGAACTTCACTCCTTCCTCGGTGATCTTGCGCAGGGCCCCCAGGGAGAAGACCTGGAAGCCGCCCGAATCGGTGAGGATGGGCTTGTTCCAGCCCATGAAGTCGTGCAGGCCGCCGTGGGCGCGGATCACCTCCAGGCCCGGGCGCAGCCACAGGTGGAAGGTGTTGCCGAGGCAGATCTGGGCGCCGATGTCGTGCAGGGACTGGGGCGTCATGGCCTTGACCGTGCCGTAGGTGCCCACCGGCATGAACACCGGGGTCTGCACCGTGCCGTGGGCCAGGGTCAGGGTGCCGCGACGGGCCTGGCCGTCGGTCTTGAGAAGTTCGAACTGCATGGACGTATTCCTAAATTCCTGAAAACCATTTTTGCCACAGAGGGCACAGAGAACACAGAGAGAAGTTGACCGTAGGTCTTGCCCCGGTGGATGAAGGGGGCGTTGGTTTTACTCTGTGATCTCTGTGTCCTCTGTGGCTATGACTTGTCTTCCCGCTCCAGCAGCATGGCGTCGCCGTAGCTGAAGAAGCGGTATTTTTCTGCCACCGCGTGGGCGTAGGCGGCGCGGATGGGGTCCAGGCCGGCGAAGGCGGAGACCAGCATGAGCAGGGTGGAGCGGGGCAGGTGGAAATTGGTGATGAGCCGGTCCACCACCTGGAAGCGGTAGCCCGGGGTGATGAAAATGTCCGTCTCGCCGCTGCCGGCCCGTACCAGGCCGTTGCCGCAGGCGGCCGATTCCAGGGTGCGCAGGGAGGTGGTGCCCACCGCCACCACCCTGCCGCCCCGCTCCCGGGTTGCAGCGATGGCCGCGGCGGTTTCTTCCGGCACGTGGAAGCGCTCGCTGTGCATCTTGTGCTCGTCGATCTTTTCCACGCGCACCGGCTGGAAGGTGCCTGCCCCCACATGCAGTGTCAGCGCGGCTCGGCGGACACCCTGCCCGGAGAGCCGCTCCAGCATTGCCTCATCGAAGTGCAGCCCGGCGGTGGGCGCCGCCACGGCGCCCGGGTGGCGGGCATAGACGGTCTGGTAGCGGGCCTCATCCTCCGCCTCCACCCCGTGCTCGATATAGGGCGGCAGGGGCAGGCGGCCGTACTGCTCGGCCAGGTCCCACAGATTGCCTTCGCCCTCCAGTTTGAGGGCGAAGAACTCACCCTGGCGGCCGCTGCACAGCAGGCTGAAGGCGTTTTCCAGGGTGATGCGGGTGCCGGCCTTGGGCGACTTGCTGGCCCGCACCTGGGCCAGGGCGTGGCGCTCGTCCACGATGCGCTCCAGCAGCACTTCCACCTGGCCGCCGGAGTCCTTCTGGCCGAAGAAGCGGGCCTTGATCACCCGGGTATCGTTGAACACCAGCAGGTCGCCGGGGGCCAGCAGGCCGGGCAGGTCAGTGAAGCGCAGGTCGGCCAGGTGGGGGCCGTCCACGTGCAGCAGGCGGCTGGCGCAGCGCTCCCTGGCCGGATGCTGGGCGATCAGTTCGGGCGGCAGGGGAAAGTCGAAAAGGTCGACGGAAAGGCTCATGGTCTTGCGGCTTTGGCGGTGGTGCCCGGAGCAGGCGGCGGGTGTCCTCGTCCGGCTTGTGGGGGCGTCGTGAATCGGTGATAATGCGCCCCTCGCGCAGTAGTGCCCGCCAGCTCTGGCCGGGCGTCCCGGGCCGGGATGGCGGAATCGGTAGACGCAGCGGATTCAAAATCCGCCGCTGGTAACAGTGTGAGGGTTCGAGTCCCTCTCCCGGCACCAAATACACCCACCCCGTGGGGCGGTTTTGCAAAGGCCGCATTCTCTCACAGTCTTCGTTCCGGGATAAATTCGGCACCTTTTGATCTGGCCATGCGCCGTTTTGCCGCGCTGTGGTTAGACTGTGGCCTGTTTTTCCCTTACGCCCGTTGCCCATGAACGCTTCCACACTCGCCAGCCTCTCCCGTCCCACACCCGGGCAGGCCTGGTGGCTCGCCCTGCGGCCCCGCACCCTGCCGGTGGCGGCGGCCCCGGTGCTGTCCACCTGCGCCCTGGCCTGGTCGGAAACGGGCCAGCTGCGCTGGCTGGTGGCCCTGGTGACCCTGGCGGCGGCCCTGCTGATCCAGATCGGCACCAACCTGCTCAACGACGTGGGCGACTTCGAGCGCGGCACGGACACGCCGGACCGCCTGGGCCCGCCCCGGGCCACGGCCATGGGCTGGCTCAGCGCCGCCCAGGTCAAGCGGGGCGGCTTCCTGGCCCTGGGCGGCGCTTTCCTGCTGGGCATCTATCTGGTGGGGCAGGGCGGCTGGCCCATCGTCTTGCTCGGCCTGGCTTCCCTGTTCTGCGGCTGGGCCTACACCGGCGGCCCCAAACCCATTGCCTACGGGCCTTTCGGCGAGGTCTTCGTGTGGCTGTTCTTCGGTCTGGGGGCGGTACTCGGCACCTACTACCTGCAGACCGGCGGCCTCAGCCGGGCCGCTCTTGCCCTGGCCAACATGTCCGGCCTGTTCGCGGCAGCGGTGATCGTGGTGAACAATACCCGGGACCGGGCCGGGGACGCCCGGGCCGGCAAGCGGACCCTGGCGGTGCGCCTGGGCCTGACGGGATGCCGGGTGGAATACGGGCTGCTGATGCTGGCCCCCTTCGTTTTGCTGGGCTGGCTGGCCGCCTCCGGCCACCATCTGGCCGCCGGCCTGCCCCTGCTGGCGCTGCCGCCGGCCCTGCTGCTGGTGGTGCGCTTCGCCCGGGCGAAGCCGGGTACCGGCCACAACCTGCTGCTCGGCCGCACCGCCCAGTTGCAGCTGCTGTTCTCCTTCCTGCTGCTCCTGGGCTGTCTCTTTCGACCCGGCTGATCCGGCTTAAGCCGTCTCGGCTGCAGCCTGGGGTTCGAACCAGCTGAGCTGGGGCTGCAGCTGCAGCACGCCGCCGACGAAAATCAGGGCCGGCGTGGTGATGCCCGCTTCCTGCACCTTGGCTTCCAGAGTGGCCAGATCGGCCACCACCACCCGCTGCTGGCGGGTGGTGCCCTGTTGCACCACGCCGGCCGGCGTTTGCGGCGGCAGGCCGTGGGCGATCATCTGCCGGCTGATTTCTCCCAGGCCGGCAATTCCCATGTAGAAAACCACGGTCTGCTTCGGCCGGGCCAGGGCCTGCCAGTCCAGATTGACCGTGCCGTCCTTCAGGTGGCCGGTGGCGAACACCAGCACCTGGGCGTGGTCCCGGTGGGTCAGGGGGAAGCCGGCGTAGGCGGCGCAGCCGGCCGCCGCGGTGACGCCGGGCACCACCTGGAAGGGCACGCCGTGGCGGGCCAGGATCTCCAGCTCCTCGCCACCGCGGCCGAAAATGAAGGGATCGCCGCCCTTGAGGCGGACCACGCAGCGGTATTTCTGGGCCAGCTGCACCAGCAGGTGGTTGATGTCGTCCTGGGGCAGGGTGTGTTTCGAGGCTTCCTTGCCGGCGTAGATGATCTCGGCGTCGGGCCGGGCCAGGTCCAGAATGCCGTCGCCGATGAGGTGGTCGTAGACCAGCACGTCGGCCTGGGCAATCAGGCGGGCGGCGCGTACCGTCAGCAGGTCGGGGTCGCCGGGGCCGCCGCCGACGAGATAGACGGTGCCGGGCAGGGCAGGGTGGGTGCGGTTCGGATCGGGCATGAGCATTATTTTTTCTCGTTTGGCAAAAGGCAGCATAGCCGGGCTGGCCGTCGGCCTTCAATCCCTTTTGGGGGTGTTTCGGCCTAGGCACCACTCTAGTGAATATCCCTACTTTTTGAAGTTGATTCGCATCAAGGATTTGGACAAGTCACCGGGCGCAATCTTTCGCCATCCCCGGATGCTGTGTCGGGGGTAACGGTTTGCTGATAATTCCTATTGAGGAGAGGAAAGCATGAAAAAGGGAGTTAGTGCCTTTATCTTTACGGCCCTCGCGGCCGCCATGGGCTCCGCTTTCGCTGCACCCGCAGCCAACGCGCCGAGCCTGACCAAGGAAGCCAAAGAGGCTTCCGCCAAGATCTACTTCGAGCGTTGCGCCGGCTGCCACGGCATGCTGCGCAAGGGCGCCACCGGCAAGAACCTGGAGCCGGCGAACACCCAGAAGCTCGGCCAGGGCCGTCTGGAAAAGATCCTGACCTACGGTACCGAAGGCGGCATGCCCAACTTCGACGACATCCTGTCCAAGGATGAAATCAAGAACATGGCCACCTACATCCAGCAGCAGCCGGATGTGCCGCCCGAGTGGGGCATGAAGGAAATGAAGGCCAACTGGAAGGTGCACGTGCCCGTGGCCGAGCGCCCCACCAAGCAGATGAACAACATCAATCTGCAGAACGTCTTCTCCACCACCCTGCGTGACTCCGGCGAAGTGGCCCTGATCGACGGCGACACCAAGAAGATCTGGGGCATCGTCAAGACCGGCTACGCCGTGCACATTTCCCGTACTTCCGCTTCCGGTCGCTACGTCTATGTGATCGGCCGCGACGGCCGTCTGGACCTGATCGACATGTGGTTCGAGAAGCCCACCATCGTCGCCACCCTGAAGGCCGGCCTGGAAGCCCGTTCCGTCGATACCTCCAAGTTCAAGGGCTGGGAAGACAAGTACGCCATCGTCGGTTCCTACTGGCCGCCCCAGTACACCATCCTGGACGGCATGACCCTGGAGCCCCTGAAGAACGTCTCCACCCGCGGCATCACCGTGGATGGCGAGTATCACCAGGAGCCCCGCGTCGCCTCCATCGTTTCCTCCCTGATCAAGCCCGAGTGGGTGGTGACGGTGAAGGAATCCGGCCTGGTCAAGCTGGTGGACTACTCCGACGTGAAGAACCTGAAGGAAACCACCATCGAAACCGCCAAGTTCCTGCATGACGGCGGTTGGGATGCCACCAAGCGTTACTTCCTCGTCGCTGCCAACGCCTCCAACAAGGTGGTGGTCGTCGATACCAAGGAAGGCAAGCTGGCCGCCCTGGTCGATACCAAGCCCAAGCCCCACCCCGGCCGCGGCGCCAACTTCGTGCATCCGAAGTTCGGTCCCGTGTGGTCCACTTCCCACCTGGGTTCCGACGTCATCAGCCTGATCGGTACCGATCCGGAGAAGCATCCCCAGTACGCCTGGAAGGTCGTGGCCGAACTGAAGAACCACGGTTCCGGTTCCCTGTTCGTCAAGACCCATCCCAAGTCCAACAACCTGTGGGCCGATGCCCCGCTGATGCCGGAGAAGGATGCTGCCGAATCCGTCACCGTGTACAGCATCGACCAGCTGGGCAACCCGGATGCCAAGCCTGAGGTGATCAACGTCGCCAAGATGGCCGGCCTGCCGGAAACCAAGGGCGTGAAGCGGGTGGTGCATGCCGAGTACAACGAGAAGGGTGACGAAGTCTGGTTCTCCGTTTGGACGGGCAACAAGACCGAGCCTTCCGCCATCGTGGTGCTGGACGACAAGACCCGCAAGTTCAAGACCGTGATCAAGGATCCGAAGCTGGTCACGCCCACCGGCAAGTTCAACATCCACAACACCCAGCACGACGTGTACTAAGCGTTATTGCCGGAATCGTTGTCTAATGACCGGGGGCTGCGGCCCCCGGTTTTTTCATGGTGCACGCCTTTTGTCGAAGGAGATGAGGATGTCGCTGACGACCCGAACCCTGCTCTGCGCCGCCCTGCTCGGCGTGGTTGCCGTACCGGCCCAGGCCGCGGACAAGAAGCGGGATGCCGCCATGCTCGAACTGGCCGAGCGGCACCGCTGCCTCAATTGCCACGAGGTGGACGTCAAGGTGCGGGGCCCAGCCTGGCGCGAGGTGGGGCGCCGCTACCGGGACGACCCGGAAGCCGAGGCCCGCCTGCTGGTGAAGGTGAGGGAAGGCGGCAGCGGCGTCTGGGGCGACGATTTCATGTCGCCCAACAAGCGGGTCAGCGATGCCGACCTGCAGGCCCTGGTGCGCTGGATACTCTCCCTGCGCTAAGACTGGCGCCCTTTTCCGGCCGCCCCTGCGACCTTTGGTCGCATCCCCTTGGCGGCCGTTGAACCCTAGAATTACGGGGTTCGCCACCCTCTCGCCAAAGCCGGCATGGCCGCCCTGGCGACGGCGTTTCCGGCAGTCCCGCGAGCCCTCGTCGGGATGCCGCTGCGGGGCCCCTCGCGGCCCGAAAAGGATCGTTTTCTGTCTGCTTCATTGCCCAGTCCATGGCCCTCCCTCTCCCGGGGGCGCCGGGGCTCGATCTTCCTGCTGGTGCTGGCCCTCCATGGGGGCGGTCTGGCCTACGCCCTGCATTCCGGTAGTGCCGTGGTCAGCGCCATGGTGCCTCAGCCGATGAGCGTGCGCCTCATCGACGCCGCGCCTGCGGCCAGGCCCCAGCCCGAGGTGGCGCCGCCCCAGCCGATGCCGCCCAAGGTCGAGCGGCCGCGGCGGCCCAAGGCCCCGGCCCCCGTGCCGCTGGCGAAGACGCCGGCGCCGATACTGGCCGCAACGCCGGCGGCGGCCGTCAGCAGCGACTTCGTCGCTCCCGAAGTACCGCCCAGCCGTCCCGCCAGCAGCACCATTGCGGCGGCACCCGCCCTGGTGCCGGCCCGTTTCGATGCGGACTACCTGCACAACCCGAAACCTGTTTACCCCCCCATGTCCCGCCGTTTCGGCGAGGAAGGCAAGGTCCTGCTCAAGGTGCGGGTGACGCCCCAGGGCACGGCGGAGCAGGTGGATATCCAGACCGGCAGCGGCTATTCCCGCCTCGACAGCGCCGCCCGGGAGGCCGTCCAGCGCTGGCGTTTCGTCCCCGCCCGGCGCGGCGACGAGGCCGTGGCGGCTTCTGTCATCGTTCCCATCACTTTCGCTCTCGACAGCTAACCCATTGCAGGAGTCCCCATGAACACCCAACTCGGTCTTTCCCATTTCTGGGCCCAGGGAGATGGGGTTTCCCATTCCGTCGCCCTGATCCTGCTGCTGCTGTCGGTGGCCAGCTGGTGCGTCATCGTCGGCAAGTTCATCGCCCACTGGCGCGCTTCCCGCACCCAGAGCCGGGCCTTGGCCGCCTTCTGGCAGGCCGATTCCCTGCCCGAAGCCCTGGAAGCCATCCGCCGCGAGGACGCCAGCGGCATCCTAGCCGGCCTGGCCCTCTCCGGCGCCCACGCCGCCCAGGCCCATGAGCAGCATGCGGCCCGGGGCATCGGCGCCGGCGTCAATGCCAGTGAATTCGTCACCCGCTGCCTGCGCCAGAGCATCGTCACCGCCCAGGCCCGCATCGAGCAGGGTCTCACCTTCCTCGCTTCGGTGGGCTCGACGGCGCCCTTCATTGGCCTGTTCGGCACGGTGTGGGGCATCTACCACGCTTTGGTGGGCCTCTCCGGCTCTTCCCAGGTGGTGCTGGACAAGGTGGCCGGTCCCGTCGGCGAGGCCCTGATCATGACCGCCGCCGGCCTCTTCGTCGCCATTCCCGCCGTGCTGGCCTACAACGCCTTTACCCGGGCCAACCGCCTGGTGCTGGCCCAGATGGACGGCTTTGCCCACGACCTCCACGCCTATCTCACCACCGGCGTGCGTCTCTCCAGCACCGTGCCCCAGGGCGGCCTGGTGCGGGTTGCCTGAGGCCGCCGGCATGGCTTTCGGATCCTTCAACGAGGGCGGCAGCGCCCAGCCCATGGCCGAAATCAACACCACGCCCCTGGTGGACGTGATGCTGGTGCTTTTGGTGATCTTCATCATCACCGCGCCCCTGCTCAATCAGGCCGTGCCGGTGGATCTGCCCAAGGTCAGCGCCACCCAGGTGGAGCAGAAGCCCCAGGTGGTGCAACTGGCCCTGGACGGCAACAGCCAGGTCTTCATCAACGGCGAGGTCGTGGCCGGCGAAGCCCTGGCCACCCGCCTACAGGGCCTGGCCGGGCCGGAAACGGAACTGCACCTGCGGGCCGACCGCGGTACCCGCTACGAGAAGGTGGCGGAAGTGATGGCCACCGCCCAGCGGGTGGGTATCGCCAAGATCGCCTTCGTCACCGAGGAACCCGGCCGTCCCTGAGGTCGGGATTGTTCCGCCGGGGGCGGGAAAATCCCTCCTTGCGCTTGCCCCGCTTTTTTCCCACTATGAAACAGGTGGGCATCTGGGGATGGGCGAAAGGAGGCGGGCATGGATATGGATGGCCTGGTCAAGGCGCTGGAACTGCGTTTTGCCTGCACCTGCTGCGCCGACGGTTGCCGCCTGCGTTCCTACAGGGGGCACAGCCTGCTCTGCCTGACCTACGATACGCCCTGGGTGCCCCACACCTGGGAGGATTTCGTCCGCTTTGACGACGGCACCCGCCGCAACATGCTGGAATTCCTGCGCCTGGAACTGGGCATTTCGGAAAGCGTGGAGATTTCCATCGAACATGCGGCCCGGGCCCTGCGTCTGCGCTGGATGCCCGTCGGCACCTGCGGCGTCATGCAGGTGCCAGACCCGCCACTGTATTTCGAGCGCACCCAGCAACTGGACAAGTACCGCACCGACGAACACGTCATGGGGCGCAACTTCAGCCAGTTCTGAAGGCGCCGGCCAGCAAAGCAAAGGGACTCCCGCGGGAGTCCCTTTGCTTTGCTGCGTCCGGACAGGCTCAGTGCTTCATGGCGCCGTGGTTGTGTTGGCCCATGTCTTCCGGCTTGGCGGCGGGCACCTGGATCTTGCGTACCGGGGCTTCGATCTTGGTGGAGGAACCGTCGTCCAGCTTCAGGGTGATGGGCACCACGTCGCCTTCCTTCAGGTCCTGCTTGAGGCCGATCAGCATGACGTGCAGGCTGCCGGGCTGCAGTACGGCCTCGCCCTTGGCCTTGACCTCGATGTCGGCCACCGGGCGCATGCGCATGACGCCGTTGTCGTTGATGTGGTTGTGCAGTTCCACCACCTTGGAGACGGGGCTCTCGGCCTTCAGCACCTTGCGGTCGGCGTTGCCGCTGTTCTTGATGACCATGAAGGCGCCGGTGTTGGGGGTGCCGGTGGGAACCAGGCGCACATAGGGGTCTTCCACCTTGATCGGGCTGTCGGCCAGGGCCGGCAGGGCGAACAGGGCGGAACAGGCCAGGGCGGCGGAAATGAGGCGGCGGTGCAGTTGCATGGGGAACTCCTGTGGGTGAAGTCAGTTACTTGGGTTGGGGCAGCAGGCGCCGCATGGCGGCGGCCATGTCTTCCGGCGTCGTGCCGTGGGGCAGGGAGGCGGCCAGGCGGCCGTCGGGAGCCAGCAGGTAGACGAAAGAGGAGTGGTCCACCACATAGCCGCCTTCCGATTTGACCTCCTGCCGGCTGTAGCTGGCGCCGTAGGCGTGGGCAATGGCGGCTATTTCCGCCGGGGTGCCGGTCAGGCCCTTGAGCTTTGGGTGGAAAAAGACGGCGTAGTCCTTGAGGCGGGCCACGCTGTCCCGCTCCGGGTCCACGGAGATGAACAGGGGCTGGACCTGGGCCAGTTCCGCCGGCGTCAGCTTTTCCAGGGCGCTGCCGAGGGCCGCCAGGGAGGTGGGGCAGACGTCCGGGCAGTAGGTGTAACCGAAATAGAGGGCGACCACCTGACCGCGGAAGTTCTGGGTGGCAATACGGCCGTCAGCGCTGTCCAGGCTGAAATCGCCGCCGCTGGGCGGGGCGGCCAGGGTCAGGCCGCCGGGGGCTGGCGGGGTGTCGCGGGAACAGCCGGGCAGGCCCGGGATGGCCAGGGCCAGGATGGTGAGCAGGGCAATGAGGCGCATGGTGTCTTTCAGTGGCCTTCCGGGGCGGCCGACTCGAAGCGGAAGGGGACGGCGATATTCTTGCCGCCGCTACCGACCAGCACGGTGGCCTGCCAGATCATGGTGCCGGTGATGCAGACGGGCAGGTTGCCCTGCCCGACAAAGGTGCCGGCTTCCTTGGCGGCGGCCAGCAGGGGGCGGTTGTAGCCCATCTTCATGTCCACCCCGGCAAAATCCACCTCCACCTGGCTGGCCGGGATGCCGCTGACCCGGGCGCTCAGGGTCAGGGGCTTGAGGGCCGGCACCGGGCGGGGACTGATGCTGAATTCCACTTCGCCGCCTCCGGGCAGGGCCGCCCGGCAGGGGCCCCGGTTCAGGTCGCAGTCCGAGAGGGGGGCTGCCAGGTCGGTCTTGGGGGTGAGCAGGGGGGCCAGGGTGTAGCCGAGGCCGCCGAGGGCGATGACGGCGCCGAGGATGGCCAGGTCATAAATAATTTTTTTGGACATTCGTTGCTTCGGGGCTGGGGCAGGTAATGGGTACCGGTGTTGCGGAGGGCCGGCGGACCGCGGTAGGGCTTGGTGGACCGGGTGGCGGTGCCGCGAAGGCGCGTATTTCCTTGGCTATCCTGACACGATGGCGCCAAAGCCGCTACTGGCTTGGCGATGGGCTCGATTCTCAACCCCGAGCCATTTCCCCAATTTAACCTGCATCAAAGTTTAGAAGTGTGGCGGCGCCGATGATGTGCGACATATTGCCGCATAGTAGGTGCGCACCCTATGGTGCCTAGGGCAATAGCAGAGAAATTTCCTTTATTTATCAACGGGAGAGTCAAAATGAAGACTCGTATGAAGCAGACCGTCGCCGCGCTGGTTGCAGCCGGTATCGGTTTCGCGGCAGCGGGGGCTGCCACGGCAGCAGAGTCCCTGCAGGACGTGATGAAACGTCGCAGCCTGTCCCAGCAGGACCTGCTGGCAGCGGCCAAGACCTACGTTCCCACCGGTAAGCGTGATGAATTCGTCGCCTTCTCCTCCGGCGGTCAGTCCGGTCAGGTGATCGTGTATGGCATTCCGTCCATGCGCATCCTCAAGTACATCGGCGTGTTTACCCCCGAACCCTGGCAGGGCTACGGCTACGACGAGAACTCCAAGGCCGTGCTGAACCAGGGTATGATCGACGGCAAGCAGATCACCTGGGGCGACACCCACCACCCGGCCATCTCCGAAACCGATGGCAAGTACGACGGCCAGTTCCTCTTCATCAACGACAAGGCCAATCCCCGTCTGGCAGTGATCGACCTGCGCGACTTCGAGACCAAGCAGATCGTGGTCAACCCGATCTTCAAGTCCGAACACGGCGGCGCCTTCGTCACCCCGAACACCGACTACGTCATCGAGGCTGCCCAGTACGCTTCCCCGCTGGAAAACAAGAAGTTCTACCCCCTCGAAGAGTTCAACGAGAAGTACCGCGGCGGCGTCACCTACTGGAAGTTTGACCGCAAAGAAGGCCGCATCGATCCTAAGCAGTCCTTCTCCCTCGAACTGCCCCCCTACAGCCAGGATTTGTCCGACGCTGGCAAGGGTCCGTCCGACGGCTGGTCCTTCACCAACTCCTTCTGCTCCGAGCGCTATGTGGGCGGTATCGAGAAGGGTCGTCCTCCCTATGAAGCCGGCTGTTCCGCCAAGGACACCGACTATCTGCACGTGATCAACTGGAAGAAGGCTGCCGAACTGGTCGCCAAGGGCATGGCCAAGAAGATCAACGGCCACAACGTCCTGGCAATCGAAACTGCCGTCAAGGAAGGCGTGCTGTTCCTGATTCCGGAACCCAAGTCTCCCCACGGCGTCGACGTGACCCCGGACGGCAAGTTCATCACCGTTGCCGGCAAGCTCGACACCCACGTGTCCGTGTATTCCTTCGACAAGATCCAGGCCGCCATCAAGGCCGGCAAGTTCGAGTCCAAGGACGCCTACGGCATCCCCGTGATCGCCATGAAGGACGCGCTGCACACCCAGGTGCAACTGGGCCTAGGCCCCCTGCACACCCAGTACGACTCCAAGCAGTGTCTGGCCTACACCTCCCTGTACGTGGATTCCCAGGTGGTGAAGTGGAACTTCTGTGAAGGCAAGGTTCTCGACAAAATCAGCGTGCACTACAACATCGGTCACCTGATGACCATGGAAGGTGACTCCGCCGATCCCAAGGGCCGTTACCTGGTGGCGCTGAACAAGCTGTCCATCGACCGCTTCGTGCCCGTCGGTCCCCTGCACCCGCAGAACCACCAGCTGATCGACATCAGCAACGACAAGATGCAGCTCCTGTACGACATGCCCCTGCCGCTGGGCGAGCCGCACTACGTTGTCGCCATCGATGCCGCCAAGCTGAAGCCCGGCGTCCGCTACAAGGTGGGTACCGACTCCCGCACCGACAAGCCGCACCCCGGCGCCGTCCGTGCCGGCGAGGAAGTCACCACCAAGAAGGGCAACAAGATCGAGGTCAAGGGTACCCTGATCCGTTCCCACATCACCCCGGAAACCATCGAGGCTGAAGTGGGCGACGAAGTCACCATCCACCTGACCAACCTCGAACGTGCCCAGGACGAGACCCACGGCTTCACCGTCTCCACCTACAACGTCCACGCTTCCGTCGAGCCGGGCAAGACCGTCACGGTCAAGTTCAAGGCCGACAAGGAAGGCGTCTATCCCTACTACTGCACCGAGTTCTGCTCCGCGCTGCACCTGGAAATGCAGGGCTACCTCCTGGTCAAGCCGAAGGGCTGGAAGGCGACCAAGACCGCCGGTGCCGAGAAGGCGATCTACAGCGAAGACGACTACAAGAAGCAGCTGAAGAAGGTGGCCGATACCCAGGCCGTCATCGATCAGGTGGTCGGCTACATCACCTCCGTGAATTACAAAGACTTCCCGGATGTGGTGAACATGATGGACGACGCCGTCGATCAGCTGAACAAGATCAAGGACGCCAAGGCCAAGCATGAAGACGCCGCCAAGAAGAAGGACTGGAACCAGGCCACCCTGTGGGCCGAGCAAGTCTGGCAGTACCAGGTGAAGGCAGCCGACCTCGGCCTGCGCGCCAAGACCTATCTGGAACAGAACGGCGCCAAGAAGGTGAAGTAATCCGCCGGATTTGATTCAGGTAATAGTTGTTGAACGCGGGGAGCATCACCATGCTCCCCGTTTTCTTATGAAAGGGAATACCCATGAAAAAACTGGTGCTTTTCACCGCCCTGGCCGCCGCTGTGGCCGCCCCCGCCTTTGCTGCCGACGGCGCCAAGCTGTTTGCCGAGAAGACCTGCAATGCCTGTCACGGTGCCGAAGGCAAGAAGCCCCTGATGCCCAACTACCCGAAGCTGGCCGGCCAGAACGCCGCCTACGCCGAGCAGCAGATGAAGGACATCAAGAGCGGCGCCCGCAACAACGGCCAGACTGCCGCCATGAAGGGCGTCATGCACCTGGTCAATGACGAAGAAATCAAGGCGCTGGCCGACTACCTGTCCAAGGTCAAGCCCTGATCCAAATCCCCGGAGGACGGCGGTGCGGCTAGCTTGCCGACCGGCGTCTTTTTTTCGGATTGACCCGCATCAAATACAGGCCCCGCCGGGCCCGACTAACATTAGTACATAGCAATTTTCTCTCTGTAAGGGGATTCAAATGAAAAAGCTGATCATCGCCGCCTCCCTTTCCCTCATCGCCCTGGGGGTGGCCCATGCCGGTCCGCCGGCTCCCCACCAAGGCGGTATCGAGTCGAAGGACTACAAGTGGAATGCCCAGGAGGGCGAGAAGATCGAAGCCCTGAAGCTCAAGGGCGACAAGAAGCGCGGCCAGGAAGCCTACGAGGTCTGCGGCGCCTGTCACCTGCCTTCCGGTGCCGGCCGTCCCGATGGCACCTTCCCCCAGCTCGCCGGCCAGCACACCACCGTGCTGATCAAGCAGATGGCCGACATCCGTGCCGGTCTGCGCGACAACCCCACCATGTACCCCTTCGCCGCCACCCTGACCGATCCCCAGGAACTGGCTGATGTGGCCTCCTACATTGAAGGTCTGTGCATCCCCACCGATCACGGCAAGTACGAAGGTGCCGATGCCTCCCTGCAGATCGCCAAGGGCAAGGAACTGTACGAGAAGGAATGCCTGGAGTGCCACGGCAAGAACGGCGAAGGCGTCAAGGACAAGTTCTACCCCGTGATCGCCGGCCAGCACTACAAGTACCTGCTGCGCCAGATGACCGAGATCCGCGACGGCCACCGCCGTAACGCCAACCCGGACATGGTGAAGATCATCAAGAAGTACAACAACGAACAGCTGGTGGCCATCTCCGCCTACCAGTCCAGCATGACCATGCCCGGCTCCATGTGTGCAGCCAAGCCTGGCAAGAAGAAGTAAGCTTGCAACACTCTGGGCCTCCCCGCAGGGAGGCCCCGGATGAGGGGGAGGCCCGATCCTCCCTCCATCCACCCCTCTCCCGGGGAGAGGGCCTCCGGCGGTTCAGGGAAGGCCGGTCAAAAATAACTAGCACTACCATCCTGCGGCCGTCGCCGGTAAGCGGGGCTGCTTTTCGAGAGACAGCAGAACATGGATACCCAAACCAAACAGACTCGCCTGGTCCAGGGACTGACCCTGATCGCCCTGGTGGCCATGGTGGCCGCCTATTTCGCCCCCATCTGGTGGGTCTCCCTGACGGCGCCGAACTACCCCAAGGACGCCTTTCCTGACGGCATCCGCATCCACTTCCATTTCGATGGCGTCTACAACGGCTGCAAGGCGGCCGGGGTCGGCACCCGCATGGCCAACGAAATCATCCAGCAGGACCTGGATGAAAACACCGAACGCTACAACCCCATCCTGGATGCCAAGAAGGATGTGAACAAGGGGGCCCAGGGCCTGGACTGCGTCCACGAGATGAACACCATCAACCACTACGTGGGCATGTTCCCCATCGCCACCGGTGCACCGGTGGAGAAGCCCCTGGCCAAGTTCTTCTTCGGCTTCTTCGCCGTCATGCTGGCCGGCTTCATGGTGACCAAGCGCAAGACCCGCATCCTGGTCCTGTCCGCCGGCTTTGCCGCCGTTGCCGCCTGGATGCTGGTGGACCAGTACGTGCTCGGCCATCTGGCCAGCCACGTCGAAGCCTACGTCCAGGAGGCCGGCACTTTCTTCAAGGAACCGGAGAAGATCAAGGCCTGGGGCGATAACGTCACCCTCATCAGCCACATCGTCATCGTCGGCCTGATCCTGGTCATGGGCATCGTCGTCGCCGGCGTTGCCAAGGTGCGCAATTTCAGCCTGCTGCTGGCCCTGGTGCCGGCCCTGCTGCCCCTCTTCTTCGTCGTCACCTACGCCGCCTGGCTGTGGTTCTTCGGCCACAACCTGCACCCCTGGGGCGCCTTCACGGTGAAGCCCTTCATGCCCACCGTCTTCGGCGAAGGCAAGGTGGCCCAGTTCTCCACCTACTCCTATCCCTACTGGGGTTACGGCCTGCTGGTGCTGATGTTCCTCAGCCTCATGCCGGCCCTGCTGATCCGGCGCAAGCAGGTGCGCGAGGGGGCTGCCGAGTGAGACGCCTGCTTGCAGTCGCCGCCTCGCCGTTGCTGGTGTGGGCGGCGGTAAGCGTTGCCGTGGGAGACCCGGATTACGCCCTGCGGGCCCTCGGCGCCGCCACCGATACGCCGGCAGCCGCATCCAGTGCGGATGACGGCATGGGCAAGCCTGCCGGCAGCGCCTGGGGCGCCTCCGGCGAGAAGGTGCCCCTGCCCACGGCGCCGGCGGTGGCCGGCATTCCCTGGTTCCAGGACCTGGTCAATCAGGCTCCCGAAGGCTCGGTGCTGAAGGTGCCGGCCGGCAGCTATTCCGGTCCGGTGGTGGTGAACAAGCCCCTGACCATCGAGGCCCAGGGCCAGGTCATCATCGACGGCGGCGGCAAGGGCACGGTGTTCGTCCTGGATACCAGCGGTGCCGTGCTGCGCGGCGTGCATCTGACCAACTCCGGCGGTTCCCACGACAGCGACGATGCCTGTCTCAATGTGCGCGGCGACCGCAACGTGGTCGACCAGGTACGCATCACCAACTGTCTTTTCGGCATCGACCTGAAGCAGTCCAACGACAACAAGCTGACCCGCAACTACATCCGCTCCAAGCCCTTCGACCTGGGCCTGCGGGGCGACGGCGTGCGCCTCTGGTACAGCAAGAACAACCTGCTGGAAGGCAATGAAATCGAGGATTCCCGGGACATGGTGGCCTGGTATTCCGACCATAACGTCTTCCGCAACAACGTCAGCCGGCGCAGCCGCTATTCCATCCACTTCATGTTCGCCCACGAGAACACGGTGGAGGGCAACCGCTTCTACGACAACGCCGTCGGCGTGTATCTCATGTACACCAACGGCGCCTACATCCGCAACAACACCATCTCCCATGCCACCGGCGCCACCGGCATGGCCGTGGGCCTGAAGGAGGCCAGCAACACGGTCATCGAGGGCAACGAAATCCTCTACTGCTCCACCGGCATCGGCACCGACCTGTCACCCTTCGAGCCCGGCTCCAAGACCGAGGTGCGCAAGAACCGCTTCGCCTTCAACGGCATTGCCGTCAGCTTCGTCTCCGACCGGGAGGGCAGCGTCTTCGAGAGCAATGTCTTCGAGGGCAACCTGGCCGACGTGGCCGTGGCCGGGGGTGGCGGTGCCGCCCATAACCGCTGGCACGGCAACTACTGGGACGGTTACCAGGGCTTCGACCGCAACAACGATGGCATCGGCGACACGCCCTACGAGGATTACGCCTACGCCGACCGCCTGTGGATGGAAGTGCCCTTCGCCCTCTTTTTCAAGAGCGCCCCCATGATGGAATCACTGGATTTCCTCGAGCGCCTGGCACCCTTTTCCGACCCCGTGCTGATGGTGCGGGACGAAGCCCCGGTGTTCAAGAATCCCCGGAGGAAAGCACCATGAGTGACAACAACCCGGAATCCGATGCACCTGCCGGCAAGGCGACCAAGCCCGCCGGTTCCGCCAAGCAGCGCACTGCCCGGCGCCGCTTCATCCGCAGCTCCCTCCTGACCGGCGGCATCGTCGGCCTGGCCCTGCTGGGCTACCTGCCCGTGGCCCGGGCCAGCCGCACCCGCCTGCGCCCACCCGGCGCCCTGGACGAAAAGGACTTTCTCGCCTCCTGCATCAAGTGCGGCCAGTGTGTCCAGGTCTGCCCGGTGCAGGCCATCAAGCTGGGCGACCTGACGGACGGTTACGGCATCGGCGTGCCCCACATCGACGCCCGGGAGCAGGCCTGCGACTTTTCCTGCGATGCCGGCCAGTGCATCCTGGCCTGTCCCACCGGCGCCCTCACCTACGACAAGCCCGGTTTTCTCGCGGTACGGCGCGGTGCCCACCTGGCCCGCCTGCCCATCCTCAAAGCCAAGGAAAAGGACCCGGAACCCACCCTCAATCTCAAGGAACGCATGGGCCTGGCCCGCCTGGCCCAACCCCAGATCTGTCTGGCGGCCCAGGGGCAGGGCTTCAAGGGACAAGCCCGGGGTGCCGGCTTCAAGGGCACCATGCGCTACATGGATGTGGACCGCTGGAAACCCATTCCGGTGGCGGACCATCCCTACGAGCGGGAACTGTGCGACCTGTGCGTCACCGAATGCCCGATCAAGGACGCCATCCGCCTCAAGTTCGTGGACAACGGCGACGGCGTCAAACGGGCGGTGCCGGAAGTCCTGGAACAATGCGTCGGCTGCGGCGTCTGCGAAATGATCTGCCCCGTGGAAGCGGGCGGCATGGCCGCCATCGTGGTGGACGAACGCAAGACCTGGGAGGCCTGAAATGAAAAGCTTCAAGGAAAAGCTCCTGGTCATGCTCGGCCGGGAGTCGCAAAAACCCGCCACCTACAGTCCGGAGGCGGAACAGATTCACAAGCTGAAGCGCCTCAACAAGGCCGACTTCGAGGCCATGAAGCAGCACACCCGGGAGCACCAGCTGCTGCAGCACAAGTGGCGCAACCGTCGCTGGGCCGTGCTCATCGCCGTGAACCTGCTCTTCGTCCTCTCCTTCTGGCTGGACATCCAGATGCTGGAAGGGGCCCTCACCGCTTCCCGCTTCGTCGGCTTCCACCTGATCGACCTCAATTCCGCCCTGCAGGTGATGCTGGCCCACAAGCACATCATCGTGAACCTGCTGATCGGCACCGCCACCGTGTTCTTCCTCTGGGTGTTGCTGGGGGGGCGCACCTTCTGTTCCTGGGTCTGTCCCTACCACCTGGTGGCGGAATGGTTCGAGGCCCTGCACCTGAAACTGGTGGAGAAGAAGTGGGTCACCGACCATGAGTTCCACCGGGGCACCCGCACCGTGTTCTGGGTGCTGTTTTCCCTGCTGGCCATCGTCACCGGCTATACCGTGTTCGAGACCCTGTCCCCCACCGGCATCCTGTCCCGGGCCCTGATCTACGGTCCCAGCCTGGCCCTGGCCTGGGTCTTCCTGCTGCTCATGTTCGAGGTGTTCTACTCGCGCCGGGCCTGGTGCCGATATGTTTGTCCCATCGGCCTGACCTACGGTATGGTGGGCACCGTGTCGCCCCTGCGCATCGTCTATCGCCTGGACAAGTGTTTCCACGAAGGCGATTGCCGCAAGGTCTGCCTGGTACCCCACGTCCTCGACGTGGTTATCAAGGGCCGGGCCGAGGAGGCGGTGATGTCCATTGGCCCCGACTGCACCCGTTGCGGCCTGTGCGTGGACACCTGCCCCAGCGGCGCCCTGACCTACGGGGTCAAGGGTCTGGACAAACTGCTTTAGGCAAAATGGAGCCGAAGGGGATAAATATCAAAGCGCCGCAGCCCGGGCTTTGGCATCCTGCGGCTTTGCTCCTGTAACGCTTTGCGAGAAATCTCCTTTCCCATGATCCGTTTCGACAACGTCAGCAAGATCTTCAAGAAGGCCCAGGTGCTGGCCGGGGTCAGCCTGGACATCCAGCTGGGCGAGCGCATCGCCCTGATCGGTTCCAACGGTGCCGGCAAGACCACCCTGATCCGCTGCCTGCTGGGGGAATACACCTACGGCGGCGAGGTCAGCATCGACGGCAAGGCGCCACGGACCCACCGGGCCGACGTGCTGGGCAAGGTGGGCTTTGTGCCCCAGCTGCCGCCGCCCCTGAAAATGCCCGTGGGCCAGCTGGTGACTTTCGCCGCTGCCGTGTGCAAGTCCGATCCCCGGCGCATCCACGCCATCGCCGACCGCCTCGGCCTGGACGTGGACGCCATCGCCGCCCGTCCCTTCAACCGCCTTTCCGGCGGCATGAAGCAGAAGCTGCTGATCGCCATCGCCCTGGGGCGCGACACCCAGGTGCTGGTGATGGACGAACCGGCCGCCAACCTGGACCCGGAAGCCCGCCACATCTTCTTCCAGCTCCTGGCCGAGCGCCAGGACAACTGCACCATGATCATTTCCAGCCACCGTCTCGACGAGGTGGCGGCCCTGGTGAACCGGGTGATCGAGATGGACATGGGCAAGGTGGTGCTGGACGACCGGGTGGCCGACGATTCCGGCATGGATACCCTGCTCGACTGCCATGTGGATCTGCGCCGGGCCGACCCGGCCATAGCCAAGGCCCTGGAAGGCTGGGGCTTCGCCGCCCGCAACGAGGGCCTCTCCTGGCACGGCCAGGTGGCCGGCCCGGACCGCCTGCGCTTCCTCGGCATGGTGTCGCGCTACGTCGGCCTGCTGACCCGCATCGACATGCAGGAGGTCACGGGAGTGACCCTGCAATGAAGCGCCGCACCTTCCTCTTCTCGGTGCCGGCCGGCGTTTTCGTCTCCCTCGCCGGCTGCGGCGGCCAGCCCAGCAGCGGCCCGGTGGAAATCAAGTGGGACCGGGACGGCTGCACCCGCTGCGGCATGGCCATCAGTGACAAGGCCTACGCGGCCCAGATCCGCGATCCCCACAGCAAGAAGGTCTACAAGTTCGACGATTTCGGCTGCGCCATTTTCTGGAGCGAGCACCAGCCCTGGTCGTCGGACCCGCGCATGGAATTCTGGATCGCCGATTCCCGCGACGGCCGCTGGCTCGACGCACGCAAGGCCTATTACGTGAGCGGCAAGCGCACTCCCATGGCCTACGGCTTCGGTGCCGTGGCCGACAAGGTGGAGGGCAGCATCGGCTTCGACGAAGCGAAGAAGCAGGTCCTCGCCAAAGGCAAATAAAAACACTCAGGGAATAGGACAGCAATGAAAACCCTCTGGCTCACCGCCAAACTCGACATCGTGGAATCCCTGCGGGCCCGCTGGTTCCTCATCTACAGCCTGGTCTTCGGCGGCATCGTGGCCCTGCTGTTCGCCTTCGGCCTGACCGAATCCCGGGTCCTGGGCTTCATCGGCCTGTCCCGCCTGCTGGTGACCTACATCCAGCTGGCCATGGCCATCCTGCCCATCTTCGTCCTCGTCACCACCGTGCGCTCCGTCGCCGGCGACCGGGAGGCGGGGGTCTTCGAATACCTGCTGTCCCTGCCCGTGGGCCTGGCGGCCTGGTTCTGGGGCAAGTTCCTGGGCCGCTACGTCACCATCTTCCTGCCGGTCTTCGTCGCCATGCTGGGCGCCGTGCTGTGGGCCCTCATCAAGGGCATCGAAGTGCCCTGGGGCATGTTCGTCTATTACACCGCCCTGCTGGCCGCCATGGCCTGGTGCTTCCTCGGCATCGGCATGCTCATCTCCACCCTGGCCCGCAGCACCGACGTGGCCCAGGGCACGGCCTTCATGGTCTGGCTGCTGATGCTGGTGTTCCTCGACCTGATCCTCCTCGGCGTCCTGATCCAGGGCCAGGTCAGCCCGGAAACGGTGATCGGCATCGCCCTGGCCAACCCCCTGCAGGTGTTCCGCACCGCGGCCCTGGCCCTCTTCGATCCCCAGTTGATCGTCCTCGGGCCCTCCGCGTACGTGATCCTGGATACCTTTGGCGTTCTCGGGTACAAGGTTTATGCTTTGGCCTATCCGGTCCTCCTGGGCAGCGCTGCCGCCCTGGCCGGCTTCCTGACTTTCCGCAAAACCGACCTGCCCTGATGCCCATGCTGCCCTTGCGTTCCTCCCTCGCCGCCCTGGCCTCCGCCCTGCTGTTTGCCGCTCCCCTGGCGGCTGTTGCCGAAGAGCAGGCCTCCGCGGCGCCGCTCTTCGCCGCCAGCTTTCCCGATACCGCCGGCGAGAAGGTGAATCTGGAGCGCTATCGGGGCAAGCCCCTGGTGGTGAATTTCTGGGCCCGCTGGTGTGGCCCCTGCCGCAAGGAAATTCCCGATCTGGTGAGCATCCAGAACAAGTACAAGGCCAAGGGCCTGACCATCGTCGGCGTGGCGGTGGAAGAGGGCAAGGAGGCGGTGAAGGAATTCGCCTCGGCCTACGAGGTGAATTACCCGGTGCTGGTTTCCGGCCTGCAGCCTGGGCTGGACCTGATGCGCCAGCTGGGCAACGAGAAGGCCGGCCTGCCCTACACGGTGATCCTGGACCGCCAGGGCCACATCGTCGCCCGCAAGCTGGGCGGCATGAAGCTGGAAGACCTGGACAAGGCCCTGGCGCCCCTGTTCTGAGCGGCGGGCCTCGCCCCGCTGTTTTTCCCCCGATTTTTCCTGGCCGCGCCGGGTCCCCGGCGCGGTGCCTGCCGTCCGTTTGTCCGGCGTTCCCCTGATCCAGCCGCGGCGCCCTTCGTGGGACAATGGGCTTCGCCGGGCGAAAGGTCAGCGCGTGTCGGCCCGATCCCGGCGGATGTCGAGGGGAGGGGAGTGCGTGGCCGCCTGTTTGGCGCTAGTCTGCTAACACTCCCCGCAAGGACCGCAACATGCCCCACGACATCAGCCTCATCACCACCGTGGCCGCCGGCTTCGGCCTGGCCATGATCCTGGGCTTCATTGCTGCCCGCCTGAAGATTCCCCCCCTGGTTGGCTACCTCATTGCCGGCATCATCATGGGTCCGGCCACCCCGGGCTTTGTCGCCGACGTGGAGCTGGCCGGCCAGCTGGCCGAGATCGGCGTCATGCTGCTGATGTTCGGCGTCGGCCTGCACTTCTCCCTGGAAGACCTGATGAATGTGCGCCGCATCGCCGTTCCCGGCGCCGTGGTGCAGATCACCGTGGCCACCGCCCTGGGCACCGTGCTGGCCATGTACTGGGGCTGGTCTTTCGGCGGCGGCCTGGTCTTCGGCCTGGCCCTCTCCTGCGCCTCCACCGTGGTGCTGCTGCGGGCCCTGGAGACCCGGGGCATCCTGGATTCGGTGAATGGCCGCATCGCCGTCGGCTGGCTGGTGGTGGAGGACCTGGTGTGCGTCCTGGTGCTGGTGCTGATGCCGCCCCTGGCCGAGCTGCTGGGCGGTAGCGCTGCCGATGCCCACGGCGCCGGCGGCAGCCTGTGGGGCACCCTGGCGGTGACCCTGGCCAAGGTGGGAGCCTTCATCGCCCTCATGCTGGTGGTGGGGCGGCGGGTCTTCCCGCGCATTCTGTGGGCCGTGGCCCGCACCGGCTCCCGGGAACTGTTCACCCTCTGCGTCATTGCCGCCGCCGTCGGCGTGGCCTACGGCTCGGCCAAGCTCTTCGGCGTTTCCTTCGCCCTGGGCGCCTTCTTCGCCGGCATGATGATGCGCGAATCCGATTTCGCCCACCGGGCGGCGGAGGAATCCCTGCCCCTGCGGGACGCCTTCTCGGTGCTGTTCTTCGTCTCCGTCGGCATGCTCTTCGATCCCCAGGTGCTGCTGCAGGAACCGGGCAAGGTGCTGGCGGTGGCCGCCGTCGTCATCGTCGGCAAGACGGTGGCCGCCATCCTGCTGGTGCTGGCCTTCCGCTATCCCCTCAACACCGCCCTCACGGTCGGCGCCAGCCTGGCCCAGATCGGCGAGTTCTCCTTCATCCTGGCCGGCCTGGGCGTTGCCCTGGACCTGCTGCCCAAGGCCGGGCAGAGCCTGATCCTGGCCGGGGCCCTGATTTCCATCGCCTTCAACTCCGTCGTCTTTGCCGCCATCGGTCCGGCCCGCAAATGGGCCCTGGCCCATTCCGCCCTGGCGCGGCGCCTGGAGATGCGGGAAGATCCGACGGCCGCCCTGCCGACCACGGTGGAAGAGCATTTCCTCTCCGGCCAGGTGGTGCTGGTGGGCTACGGCCGGGTCGGCCGGCGCATCGCCGAGGCCCTGGATGCCCAGAAGATTCCCTATGTGGTGGCCGAGCAGCACCGCCAGGTGGTGGAGAAGCTGCGGGAGCGGGGGGTGCCTGCCGTCTCCGGCGATGCCTCGGACCCGGCGGTGCTGATCCAGGCCCATATCGCCCGGGCCGGCATGCTGGTCATCGCCACGCCCGACACCCTGGACGTGCGCAAGATCGTGGACATGGCCCGCACCCTCAATCCGGCCATCGAAGTGGTGCTGCGCACCCACTCCGAGGAGGAGGCCGGCCTGCTGCGCCAGGAGAGCCTGGGCACGGTCTTCATGGGCGAGGACGAACTGGCCAAGGGCATGGCCCGCCACGTGCTGGCGCGGATGGGCAAGGGCGCCTGAGGGGCGGCCGGCGCCGGCCCCGAGTCGAGAGGTTGGCCGGCCGGGAATTCCCGGCCTTTGCTTCGGCCCCGGGCGGCGGTATGCTCCCGGGCAAATTTCTTCCCCTATCCCCAGGAGCTTCCATGAACATCGCCCAGGTAGCCGAACAACGCTACACCACCAAGGCCTTCGATCCCAGCCGCAAGATTGCCGCCGACGATCTGGCGGCCCTGCGCACCCTGCTGCGCAATGCCCCGTCCTCCGTCAATTCCCAGCCCTGGCATTTCGTCATTGCCGGCAGCGACGCTGCCAAGGGCCGCATCGCCGCCACCCTCAGCGCCGATTTCCCCTACAACGAGCCCAAGGTGCGCAATGCTTCCCAGGTGGTGGTGCTGTGCGCCCGGGAAAGCCTGGATGAAGGCCATCTGGCGGCCATCCTGGCGCAGGAGGAGGCCGACGGCCGCTTTGCCAACGCCGAGGCCAAGGCCGCTCAGGCCAAGGGCCGGGCCTTCTACGTGGGCCTGCACCAGCAGCAATTGCAGGACGAGGCCGCCTGGATGGACCGGCAGGTCTATCTGGCCCTCGGTACCCTGCTGCTGGGAGCCGGCGCCCTGGGCATCGATGCCTGCCCCATCGAGGGTTTCAGCCCCGAGGCCGTGGACGAGGCCCTGGGTCTCACGGCCAAGGGGCTGCGCAGCCGGGTCATGGTGGCCCTGGGCTACCGCAGCGAGGACGACTTCAATGCCCGCCTGCCCAAGTCCCGCCTGCCCGAGAGCGCCGTCATCAGCGAGATCTGACGCGCCTCTCCAGCCGGTTCCGGCTGGCAGGCAGAAAGAAAAAGCCCCGCATGGCGGGGCTTTTTTTGTGGCCGCAGCGGCGGCTTACATGCGGGCGATCATGGCCTCGCCGAACTCGGAGCAGGACACTTCCGTCGCCCCTTCCATGAGCCGGGCGAAGTCGTAGGTCACCACCTTGTCGCCGATGGCCGCTTCCATGGACTTGATGATGAGGTCCGCCGCCTCCTTCCAGCCCAGGTGGCGCAGCATCATCTCGGCGGAGAGGATCAGGGAACCGGGGTTCACCTTGTCCTTGCCGGCATACTTGGGCGCCGTGCCGTGGGTGGCCTCGAAACAGGCGTACTGGTCGGAGATGTTGGCGCCGGGGGCGATGCCGATGCCGCCTACCTGGGCCGCCAGGGCATCGGAGATGTAGTCGCCGTTGAGGTTGGTGGTGGCGATCACGTCGTACTCGGCCGGGCGCAGCAGGATCTGTTGCAGGAAGGCGTCGGCGATGGCGTCCTTGATGACGATGCCGTTGGGCAGTTTCTGCCACGGACCGCCGTCGATGTCGACGCCGCCGAACTCGCGCTTGGCCAGGGCATAGGCCGTGTCGCGGAAGTTGCCTTCCGTGAACTTCATGATGTTGCCCTTGTGCACGATGGTCACCGACTTGCGGCCGTTGTCGATGGCGTACTTGATGGCGGCGCGCACCAGGCGCTCCGTGCCTTCGACGGAGATGGGCTTGATGCCGATGCCGGAGGATTCGGGGAAGCGGATCTTCTTCACCCCCATCTCCTCCTGCAGGAACTTGATCACCTTCTTGCAGGCCTCGGAGCCGTGGGCCCACTCGATGCCGGCGTAGATGTCCTCCGTGTTCTCGCGGAAGATCACCATGTTGCACAGCTCGGGCTGCTTCAGGGGGGAGGGCACGCCCTTGAAGTACTGCACCGGGCGCACGCACTGGTAGAGGTCCAGCTCCTGGCGCAGGGCCACGTTGAGGGAGCGGATACCGCCGCCCACCGGGGTGGTCATGGGGCCCTTGATGGAGACCGAGTATTCCTTGAGGGCGTCGAAGGTTTCCTTGGGCAGCCACTCGTCGGCACCGTAGATCTGGGTGGATTTCTCGCCGGCGTAAACTTCCATCCAGTGGATTTTCTTCTGGCCGCCGTAGGCCTTTTGCACGGCTGCATCCACCACCTTGATCATCACCGGGGTGATGTCCACGCCGATGCCGTCACCTTCGATGAAGGGGATGATGGGGTGGTTCGGGGTCGGCTGGCCGGGGATGATTTTCTGGCCACCCTGAGGGACTTTGATGTGTGAACTCATTTCCTTAGCTCCATGAGAGATGAGAGTTGTTATGTGAGCGCAGGGTTTTGCGTTGAAACCCCGTCGTGATCATGCCGGGCGAGGGCCTTGGGCCAGGAGAAACTCAGGCCGGCACCGGGGCATTATGTATGAAAAACGGGGAGGGGGGACAGACGCCCATCCAGGGCCGGGACAGGGGGCTGGCGCCGGCGGCAATCGGGTGTTGCCGACCGGGATGCTGGCGGGGAGAGGAGCAGAGAAGGGGGTGGAAGAGGGGCGGAACGGGAGGGAGCGTCCGGCAGGTGGCAAGGCCGGTGCCGACACAAGAAAAACGGCCCGGCCAAACCCCCGGGACGGGGGCTGGACCGGGCCGTGGGCCGGGCGGGTGCCGATCAGGCGGCGCTGGCGGCCTGCAGCAGGCTGTTGAGGGTGGCGCTGGGGCGCATCACGGCGGTCACCTTGGCCTGGTCGGCCAGGTAGTAGCCGCCGATATCCACGGGCTTGCCCTGGACCGCCTTCAGCTCGTCCACGATCTTCTGCTCGTTTTCGGCCAGGGACTTGGCCAGGGGAGCGAACTTGGTGGCCAGGTCCTTGTCCTCGGACTGGGCGGCCAGGGCCTGGGCCCAGTACAGGGCCAGGTAGAACTGGCTGCCCCGGTTGTCCAGCTCGCCGGTACGGCGGGAGGGGGACTTGTTCTCGTCCAGCAGCTTGCCGGTGGCCTCATCCAGGGTCTTGGCCAGCAGCTTGGCCTTGGCGTTGCCGGTCTTGATGCCCAGCTCTTCCAGGGACACGGCCAGGGCCAGGAACTCGCCCAGGGAATCCCAGCGCAGGTGGTTTTCTTCCACCAGCTGCTGCACGTGCTTGGGGGCGGAGCCGCCGGCACCGGTTTCGTACATGCCGCCGCCAGCCATCAGGGGAACGATGGAGAGCATCTTGGCGGAGGTGCCCAGTTCCATGATGGGGAACAGGTCGGTCAGGTAGTCGCGCAGGATGTTGCCGGTGACGGAGATGGTGTCCAGGCCGCGGGCGACCCGTTCCAGGGTGAAGCGCATGGCGCGCACCTGGGACATGATGTGGATTTCCAGGCCGCTGGTGTCGTGATCCTTGAGGTACTTCTCCACCTTCTTGATCAGCTCGGCCTCGTGGGGACGGTAGGGGTCCAGCCAGAAGACGGCGGGCATGCCGGAGTTGCGGGCGCGGGTGACGGCCAGCTTGACCCAGTCGCGGATCGGCTCGTCCTTCACCTGGCACATGCGCCAGATGTCGCCTTCTTCCACGTTCTGGGACAGCAGCACTTCGCCGGTGGCCAGGTCCACAATGTTGGCGATGCCGGCTTCGGCGATTTCGAAGGTCTTGTCGTGGGAGCCGTATTCCTCGGCCTTCTGGGCCATCAGGCCGACGTTGGGCACGGTGCCCATGGTCTTGGGATCGAAGTTGCCGTGCCACTTACAGAAGTTGATCATCTCCTGGTAGATGCGGGCGAAGGTGGATTCGGGCATCACTGCCTTGCAGTCGTAAGGCTTGCCGTCGGCACCCCACATCTTGCCGCCGCCGCGGATCATGGCGGGCATGGAAGCGTCCACGATGATGTCGTTGGGGGAGTGGAAGTTGGTGATGCCCTTGGCGGAATCCACCATGGCCAGACGGGGACGGTGCTCCTGGCAGGCGTGCAGGTCGCGGATGATCTCGTCGCGCTTGGATTCGGGCAGGGTGTCGATCTTCTCGTAGAGGGTGGCCATGCCGTTGTTGACGTTGATGCCCAGCTCGTCGAACAGCTTGCCGTGCTTCTCGAAGGCTTCCTTGTAGTAGATCTTGACGCAGTGGCCGAAGACGATGGGGTGGGACACCTTCATCATGGTGGCCTTCACGTGCAGGGAGAAGAGGATGCCGGCCTGCCGGCAGTCTTCCAGTTCCTTCTCGTAGAAGTCGCACAGGGCCTTCTTGCTCATGAACATGGAGTCGATGATCTCGCCGTCCTTGAGGGCCACCTTGGGCTTCAGCACGATGGTCTTGCCGCTCTTGGTGACCAGTTCCATCTTCACGTCCCGGGCCTTGTCCAGGGTCAGGGACTTTTCGCCGTGGTAGAAGTCGCCGTGGTCCATGTGGGCCACGTGGGTCTGGGACCAGGGCTTCCATTCACCCATGGAGTGGGGGTGCTTCTTGGCGTAGTTCTTGACGGCGGCCGGGGCGCGGCGGTCGGAGTTGCCTTCGCGCAGCACCGGATTCACGGCGGAGCCCAGGCACTTGCCGTAGCGGGTCTTGAGGGCCTTTTCCTCGTCCGTGGTGGGGTTTTCCGGGTAGTCGGGGATGGCGTAGCCCTTGGCCTGCAGTTCCTTGACGCAAGCCACCAGCTGGGCCACGGAGGCGCTGATGTTGGGCAGCTTGATGATGTTGGTGTCGGGGTCCTGGGTCAGGCGGCCCAGTTCGGCCAGGTTGTCCGGAACCTTCTGGTCGTCGCGCAGGTAGTCGGAGAATTCGGCCAGGACACGGGCGGCCACGGAAATGTCGCTTTCGGCGATTTCAACGCCGGCCGGACCGGTGAAGGTGCGGATGATCGGCAGAAAAGCACAGGTCGCCAGCAGGGGCGCCTCATCAGTGAGCGTGTAAATGATCTTCGACTTACCAGCAGACATGCTAATCCCTCACATAGTTCGTAGTTAAAGGTGCGGACAACTCTTATATATATTATATCACCCGGTGCAATCTTATTGCGTACCGTGCAATGAATGCCGTGGGGATGGATGCCCGCCTTTCCCTCCCCAGGGCCCCTCATGGGGCCTGTCCGGGCCCCATTTCCGCGGGAGGCGGGGCTGGCCGGTGCTAAGATTTCCGCTTTCTTCCGCGTCCCGCCCGTGCCGATGGACATTTCGACCGCCGCCACCGCCAATCGCATCGCCATTGCCCTCATCGACGGCTTCAACAAGCATTATCGGCTGTTCCGCCAGACCAGCCGGGAGGCCAAGTTCCGTTTCGAGTCCGGCGACTGGCTGGCGGTGCACAAGGCGGTGAAGGACCGCATCCGTTTCTACGACGACCGGGTGGAGGAGTGCGTCGAGCGCCTGCGCGACGAATTCCGGGCCGAGGCCCTGGACGACGCCACCTGGCAGCAGGTGAAGCTGCTCTACATCGGCCTGCTGCTCAATCACAAGCAGCCGGAGCTGGCGGAGACCTTCTTCAACTCCGTGTGCTGCAAGATCCTGCACCGAACCTATTTCCACAACGACTTCATCTTCGTGCGGCCGGCCATCTCCACGGAGAACATCGAATCCAATCCGCCCACCTACTCCAGCTACTACCCGGGGGAGGGCGGCCTCGCGGAAACTATGCGCCAGATCATCCTGGACTTCGACTGGCAGCGGGATTTCGAGGACCTGGAGCGGGACGTGGACTACCTCTACCGCACCATCCGGACCCATCTCGGAGGCGAACTGCCGGCCCGGGAGGCCAACTGCCAGATCCAGGTGCTGTACTCCGCCTTCTACCGCAACAAGGGCGCCTACATCATCGGCAAGGCCATCAACGGCAACCAGGAATACCCCTTCGCCATCCCGGTGCTGCACACCCCGGGTGGCAAGCTCTATCTGGATACGATCCTGCTCGACGCCTGGCGCATCTCCATCCTCTTTTCCCTGTCCCGGGCCTATTTCATGGTGGATATGGAAGTGCCCTCCGGCTACGTCCAGTTCCTGCGCTCCATCATGCCCGGCAAGCCCCGCTCCGAGCTGTACACCATGCTGGGGCTGGGCAAGCAGGGCAAGACCATGTTCTTCCGCGACCTCATCTACCACCTGCGCCATTCGGAGGACAAATTCATCGTCGCCCCCGGCATCCGGGGCCTGGTGATGCTGGTGTTCACCCTGCCGTCCTTCCCCTACGTCTTCAAGATCATCAAGGACGTCTTCGGCAGCTCCAAGGAAGTGGACCACGCCACGGTCAAGTACAAGTACCAGCTGGTGAAGCAGGTGGACCGGGTGGGGCGCATGGCCGACACCCTGGAGTTCTCCTACGCGGCCCTGCCCCGTTCCCGCTTCGATCCGGCCCTGCTGGAGGAACTGCGGCAGCAGGTGCCCTCCCTCCTGGAGGAGGACGGGGAAGACCTGATCATCAAGCACCTCTACATCGAGCGGCGCATGACGCCCCTCAACATCTATCTGGATAACGCCCCGGAAGAGAAGGTGGAAGCGGCGGTGAAGGACTACGGCAACGCCATTCGGGAACTGGCCATCGCCAACATCTTCCCCGGCGACATGCTGTGGAAGAACTTTGGCGTCACCCGCTACAACCGCATCGTCTTCTACGACTACGACGAAATCGAACACATGACCGACATGAATTTCCGGGCCATCCCGGAAGCCCCCTATCCGGAACTGGAAATGTCCGGCGAGCCCTGGTATTCCGTGGCCCGCAACGACGTCTTCCCGGAAGAGTTCGCCACCTTCCTGCTCGGCTCCCGGCCGGTGCGCCAGGCCTTCCTCAAGCACCACCGGGACCTGCTGCAGCCCGAATTCTGGCAGGCGGCCCAGGAGCAGATCCGCCAGGGGCGGGTGGAGGACTTCTTCCCCTATCCGGAAGAACTGCGCTTTAGCCGCCTCTACGCCGCCGGCGGGGAAAACGCCTGAGATGGCCCGCATCCTCCTTTTCAACAAGCCCTACGGCGTTCTCTCCCAATTCACCCCCGAAGGCCGCTGGCAGGGCCTCAAGGACTACCTGGAGATACCCGGCGTCTATCCCGCCGGCCGCCTCGATGCGGACAGCGAAGGCCTGCTCCTGCTCACCGACGACGGCGTCCTGCAGGCCCGCATCGCCGATCCCCGCTACAAGCTGGAAAAGACCTACTGGGTGCAGGTGGAGGGCGTGCCGACGGAAGCCGCGCTGCAAGCCCTTCGCCAGGGGGTTGCCCTGAAGGATGGCGTCACCCGGCCGGCCCAGGCCAGGCTCATGGAAGAACCGCATGGATTGTGGCTGCGGGAGCCGCCCATCCGCTACCGGGCTGCCATCCCCACCAGCTGGATCGAACTGAAAATCCGTGAGGGCAAGAACCGCCAGGTCAGGCGGATGACAGCCAGCGTGGGCTACCCTACGCTCCGGCTCATCCGGGCCGCCATCGGCCGGGCTTCCGTGGAAGGCCTGGCCCCGGGAGAGTGGCGTCTGCTGCAGGGCGGCTTTGCCGACCTGGCGCCGGACGGCGCTCCCGGCCGAACCCCATCCCCTGACGGAGTTGCAAATGAAAAAAGCCCTACTGCTCGCCCTGACCCTGGCCTTCGCCCTCGGCACCGGCGTCGCTGAAGCCGCCACCCATGGCCACCACGCCAAGAAGGCGAGCCATGCCAAGCACGTCAAGCCTGCCAAGGCCGCCAAGCACCACGCCAAGCGCCACCACTAAGCCGCCGCGGCCGCTCCGGCAGGCTTGCGGCCTGCCCGGCCCGGCGCTGCGCAAAATAGGGCAGCCGCTGCCGGCTGGCCTATAATTCCGCCCCATGCATACCACCACCCTTTCCCGCTCCCTGGGCGCCGCCCTGGCCCTGGTAGCCGCTGCCTGGTGCGGCAGCGCCCTGGCCGAGATGGGCCGCCTGGAACTGACCGCCGGCTTCCACCGCATCGAGGCCGAAGTGGCCTACACCGATCCGGACCGCCAGCAGGGCCTGATGAACCGCCGCAGCATGGCGGCCAACCAGGGCATGCTGTTCGTCTTCCCCTTCCCGGCCCGCCACTGCATGTGGATGAAGAACACCCTGCTGCCCCTTTCCGTCGCCTTCCTCGATGAACAGGGCCGCATCATCAACATCCGCGACATGCAGCCCCAGACCGAGAACAGCCACTGCGCCGACAAGGACGCCCGCTTCGCCCTGGAGATGAACCAGGGCTGGTTCGCCCAGCGGGGTCTCAAGGCCGGCCTGACCCTGGGCGGCATCGAGCGCGCTCCCGCGCCGCGATGATCCCGGCCCGCGCCGCCTGGCGCCCGGCCCTGCTGCAACGCGGCCGGGCCCCGGCCCCGGCCCTGCGTCCCTGGCTGGAGGAGCGGGGTTCCCTCACCGCCCGCATCCGTGCCCGCTGCGACCGTTTCCGCGTGCAATGCCTGCGCCAGTGCCTGGCCCCCATCGGCAGCGAAGAGGCGGCCTGCCTCGGCCTGCCCGCCGGCACCCGGGTCTGGATGCGGGAAGTGCTGCTGCTGGCGGACGAGGTGCCGGTGGTCTTCGCCCACACCGTCATGCCCCTGGCGCCGCGCCATCCCTTCGATCAGCGTTTTTTCGCCCTGGGCCAGCGTTCCCTGGGCAGCCTGCTCTTCTCCGACCCGCGCATCGCCCGGGGCCGCCTCGAATTCCGCGCCCTGGACCGGCGTCACCGCCTCTACCGTAGCGCCGAGGCCGCCCTCGGCCCCCAGCCCGGCTGGCTGTGGGCCCGCCGCTCCCGCTTCGGCCGCGGCGCCAAGGGGCTCCTGGTGAACGAGGTCTTCCTCCCTGCCGTGCTCTCCCTCTGAACATTCTTTTACACGGCCCGGTCAGACCCGGGTCAGGGCCCGGCGCAAGAATGGGCCATGGATTCCTGCCGCCGCCTCCTTCTGCGGGCCCTCTCCTTGCTGCCGCTAGCCCCCGGCCTGGTCCTCGCCGGCGCCAATGCCCCCGCCCGCATCGACGAAGATGAGATCCAGGTGCGCCGCCAGGGCGAGACGTGGACGGTGGAGGCGCAGTTCGTCGTGCCGGTGCCGCCGTCCGTCGCCTGGGAAGTGCTGACGGACTTCGACAACATGACCGCCATCCTCACCAATCTCAGCAGCAGCCGGGTGCTTTCCCGCCAGGGCCAGGTGCTGCAGGTGGAGCAGAAGGGGAGGGCCCGCTTCGGCATTTTCTCCTTCGCCTTCGAGTCCCTGCGGGAGATCACCCTGACGCCCCGGCGGCGCATCCAGGCCCGCGGCCTGGCCGGTAATACCAGGCAATTCGAGAGCGACATGGTGCTGGCGCCCCTGGACGGCGGCACCCGTTTTTCCTACCGGGTGGCGATGGTTCCCGACTTCTGGCTGCCCTCCCTGCTGGGGCCGTCCCTGCTGCAGCACGAGCTGGCCGAGCAGTTCAACGCCATGGCGGCGGAGATGGAAAAGCGGTTTGCCGTACGTTGATGGCAGGGGCTTGACGCGGGGGCGGCGGCGGTAGCCTAATGACCCTCCGGCCCGCGCCATATAACGCTGAGAGACATTTCCAGGGAGGCACTGGGTCGGGTGAGTGGCTCAATCTTGCCCGGAGGCCGGCCCCGCCTGCCTCCCGGGAGTTTCAGGGGGATAAGAAATGGACAACCAAGCTGAAATCCGCCAGCAGGATGGCGAGTGTTCCCTGGTCCTGGAGGGCCGCCTGGATTACTCCAACACCGTCAATTTCCACAGCCGCTGCAACAGCCTGATCGCCATGCCGGAAGCCAGCCGGGTCATCCTCGACTGCGGCAAGCTGACCTACATCGACAGTTCGGGCATCGGCGCCCTCATGGTCATCAACGACCGCGTCACCCGGGAAGGCAAGTCCCTGGAGCTGCATAACTGCAGCAGCGACGTCAAGAAAGTCCTCAAGCTGGTCAATCTGCACAAGGTGCTCAAGCTGGTCTGACGCCGCCATGGCGGGCTCCGGCCCGCCGGCGACCGTTCCGATCCGGAGTGGCTGGAGGGCTTCCGTGTCCCATGCGTCCGACCAGGGCAGCCCCGGGCTGCCCGCCGGCAGGGGGTGTCCGTGGCGGACGCCCCGGCGCCCCATCGTCCTCATCGTGGACGACGCCCGGGAAAATGTCGAAGTGCTGGCCGACTGCCTGCAGTTCGAATACGACCTGCGCTTCGCCTACAACGGTCCGGAAGCCCTGGCCTGCGCCGTGGACGAGCCGCCGCCGGACCTGATCCTGCTCGACGTCATGATGCCGGGCATGGACGGCTACGAGGTGCTGGACCGGCTCAAGTCCGACCCGGCCACCGCCGCCATTCCCGTGGTCTTCGTCACCGCCATGACCGCCATCCGCGACGAGGTCCGGGGCCTGGCCCTGGGGGCCGTGGATTTCATCGGCCGCCCGGTCAGTCCCTCCATTGTGCGCGCCCGCATCCGCAGCCATGTGGCCCTGGCCGAGGCGCGGCGCCAGCTGGCGGAGCAGAACCAGTGGCTGATGCATGAGCGCTGCCTGGCCGAGGACATCCTCACCCGGCTGCGGGAGACCGAGACCTTCGATCCCCACAAGCTGCGCTACGTCCTTTCCTCGGTGGACCGCAGCAACGGCGACATGCTGCTCTCCGCCATGACCCCGGACCGGCGCCAGTGGGTGCTGGTGGGCGACATCTCCGGCCACGGCCCCGCCTCCGCCGTGGTGGCGCCCCTGCTGGGCCACGTCTTCTATTCCCAGGCGGCGGAGAACGGCGATGCCGAGGCCCTGCTGATCGAACTCAACCGGGTCATGTTCCAGCGCCTGCCGCTGCAGATGTTCATGGCCTTCGCCCTGGTGGAGGTGAATGCCGCCCGGGACCGGCTGCGGGTGTGGAACGGCGGCATGCCCGGCTGCTTCAACCGCAGCGGCCGGGGCAAGCTGACCCTGGTGGGCTCGGCCTACTATCCCCTCGGCCTGCAGCCCAACCTGGGGGAGACGGAAGCGCCGACGGAACTGGTGTTCCATCCCCGGGACCGCTTCTACCTGTTCACCGACGGCTTCTGCGAGTGCGAGGACGAGAACGGCAAGGCCTTCGGCGAGGAGGCCATCTTCGCCCTCCTGGCGGAGCCGGGGCCGCGCCGCTCGGTGCAGGGCATCTGGCTGGCGGCGGCCCGCTACCACGGCAGCGACCAGTTCCGCGACGACCTGACCCTGGTGGAACTGCGTCCCTGAGGGCCGGGCGGGGCGCCGGCGGGGCTTATAATCGGCCCTTTCCGCGCCCATTCCCTTCTTCGCCATGGCCTTCATTCCCGAAACCCCCGGGTCCGAATCCCCCGATCCTGCCGACCGCCCCGCCGAACCGACGGTGCTGGTGGTGGACGACGAAGAGGGCATGCGCAGCTTCCTCTCCCGCACCCTGGCCCTGCGCGGTTGGCAGGTGGAGGCGGCGGCCAGCGCCGAGGAGGGGGCGGCCCAGCTGGCCGGGCGCCACTTCGACCTGATCATCCTGGACATCGCCCTGCCCGGAAAATCCGGCCTGGAATGGCTGAAGGAACTGAAGGCCGCCGGTTTCGCCGGCGACGTCATCCTCATCACCGCCTTCGCCGACATGGAAACGGCCATCGACGCCCTGCGCGCCGGCGCCTCCGACTTCGTCCTCAAGCCCTTCCGCGTGGACCAGATCGTAAATTCCATCAACCGCTGCTTCGAGCGGGCCCGCCTGGCCCGGGAGAACTTCGTCCTGCGCCGCCAGCTGGAAGAGCGGGGCGGCGCCCGGGACGAGATCGTCGGCCACTCCGACAGCATCGCCCGCCTGCGGGCCCTGGTGCGGCGGGTGGCGCCGACGCCCTCGACGGTGCTGATCCAGGGCGAATCCGGCGTCGGCAAGGAACTGGTGGCCCGGGCCCTGCACCAACTCTCGCCCCGGGCCTCCCGGCCCTTCGTCGCGGTTAACTGCGCCGCCATTTCCGCCGACCTCATCGAATCCGAACTCTTCGGCCACGTGAAGGGAGCCTTCACCGGCGCCAAGGAGGCCCGCAACGGCCTCTTCTACTACGCCCACGGCGGCACCCTGTTCCTCGATGAAATCGGCGAGTTCCCCCTGGCCCTGCAGTCCAAGCTGCTGCGGGTGCTGGAGGAACGCAAGATCCGCCCCGTCGGCACCGAGCACGAGGTGCCGGTGGATGTGCGGGTGGTGGCCGCCACCAACCGGGACCTGAAGCAGGAGGTGGCCCAGTGCCGCTTCCGCCAGGACCTCTTCTACCGCCTGGAAGTGATGACCCTCACCGTGCCGCCCCTGCGCCAGCGCGCCGAGGACGTGCCCGAGCTGGCGGCCCTGTTCATGGACAACCTGTGCGTCCAGCTCGGCGTGGCGCCCCTGCTCATCACCCCCGAGGTGGCTCATGCCCTCTCGGCCTACGCCTGGCCCGGCAACGTGCGGGAGCTGCGCAACTTCGTCGAGCGCTCCCTGCTCTTCGGCGAATTTCCCCTGGACTCCCTGGGCAGCGACGGCGCCGCCATGGAGCCGGCGGCAGCGCCCCCCTCCCTGCTTCTGGCCGAGGTGGAAAAGCGCCACATCCTGGCGGTTCTGGCTCAGAGCAACGGCAGCAAGGCCCGGGCGGCGGACCTCCTGGGCGTCTCCCGCAAGACCCTGGACCGCAAGTGCGCCGAGTGGGGGGTATGAGCGGCCGCCTGGGCGCCTGGCTGCGCCATCCCGGGCGGCGCCTGGAGGAACTGCAGGCCTCCTTCGCCGGCTCGGTGCGGCTCAAGCTGCTGGCCCTGGTGCTGGCGCCCCTGCTGCTGGGGGTGCCGGTGCTGCTGCTCATCGTCTGGATATGGGGCACCCAGGGCTACAACCAGCTGCTGGTTAACAAGGTCAGCTCCGACCTGGTCACCGCCCGCCAGTTTTTCGACCGGGTGCAGAGCGGCGTCAGCCTCAACCTGGAAGGTTTCTCCTCCTCCCACCGCCTGCTGCAGGCCCTGCAGCGGGGCGCTCCCGACGACATGGACCTGCTGCTGCAGGAAGCGGCCCTGGCCCAGGGCCTGGACTATCTGGTTCTGCTCGATTCCCGCGGCCGGGTGCGGGCC
This sequence comes from Azospira oryzae, assembly GCF_004217225.1. Lineage (GTDB taxonomy): Bacteria > Pseudomonadota > Gammaproteobacteria > Burkholderiales > Rhodocyclaceae > Azospira > Azospira oryzae. Next base: position 1,425,041 of record NZ_SHKM01000001.1, on the reverse strand, counting down.
GGCGGCCGCGGCCCGGTGGACCGCAGCGCCTGGGACGTGGTCCAGTCCGCCCTGCAGGGGCGGGGCCAGCACGGCCTGGAAGTGTTCGCCCCGGAGCAGCTCGACGAACTGGCGCCCGCCCTGCGCCAGCGGGCCCACCTGGACCTGCTGCCCACCCGCAATGCCTCCCCCGACCCGCGCCGGGCCGAAGACCGGGGCCTGGTGATCCAGGCCGCGGTGCCGGTGCTGGGCAGCGAAGGCCAGATGCTGGGAGTGCTGGAAGGGGGCGTCCTGCTCAACGGCAACCTGGGCATCGTGGACCGCATCAACACCATCGTCTATCAGCAGGCCTCCCTGCCCCTGGGCAGCCAGGGCACCGCCACCCTGTTCCTCGGCGACACCCGCATTGCCACCAACGTGCGTCTCTTCGAAGGCCGGCGCGCCCTCGGCACCCGGGTCTCCCAGGCCGTGCGCGATAAGGTGCTGGGCCGGGGCGAAGTGTGGCTCGGCTCCGCCTTCGTGGTGGACGACACCTACGTCTCCGGCTACGAGCCCCTGCTCAACCTGCGCGGCGAGCGGGTCGGCATGCTCTACGTGGGCTTTCTCGAAGCCCCCCTGCAGACCGCCCTGCACGGCGCCCTGGCCGGCCTCTTCCTGCTCTTCCTGCTGGTCTCGGGCCTGGGCACCCTGGCCGCCCTGCGCTGGGCCCAGACCATCTTCCGCCCCATCGAGCGCATGAACCGGGTCATGGCCCGCATCGAGGCCGGCGAAGAGACCGCCCGGGTCGGCCCCAGCGCCAGCAAGGACGAACTGGGCCGCCTCTCCCGGGCCTTCGACCACCTGCTCGATTCCCTCTCCGCCCGCCGCCTGGAACTGCAGCGTTCCGCCGACGAGCTGGACCGCAAGGTGGCCGAGCGCACCGCCGCCCTGGAAGAGGCCAACGCCACCCTGCGCCGGGCCCAGCAGCAGCTGGTGATGAACGAAAAACTCACCGCCATCGGCGAACTCACCGCCGGCGTTGCCCATGAGATCAACAACCCGGTGGCCGTGATCCAGGGCAACCTGGAACTGCTGCGGGACGTGCTGGGGGAGCAGGCCGAACCGGTGCGGGGCGAGATCCGCCTGATCGACGAACAGACCCAGCGCATCCGCGCCATCGTCACCCGCCTGCTGCAATTCGCCCGCCCCGGCGACTTCGCCGGCTATGCCGAAGCCACGGACGTGAACGGCGTGGTGGCCGACTGCCTGGTGCTGACCCGGCACAACCTGAACAAGGCCGGGGTCAAGGTGGAGACCCGGCTCGAGGCCGGCTGCAATGTGGAAATGAACCGGGGCGAACTGCAGCAGGTGCTGATCAACCTGATGATGAACGCCATGCAGGCCATGCCCCAGGGCGGCACCCTGAGCGTGGAAAGCCGGGACATCGGCCCCGACGACGCCATCCCCGGCGAAGCCTCCTTCCCCGGCGCCCTGCTGCGGGTGCGGGACACGGGCCACGGCATTGCCCCGGCCGACCTGGACCGCATCTTCGATCCCTTCTTCACCACCAAGAAGCAGGAGGGCACGGGGCTGGGGCTGTCCATCTCCTACGCCATCATCCAGCGCTACGGCGGGCGCATCACGGTGGAAAGCGCGCCGGGGGAGCACACCACCTTCACCCTGTGGCTGCGCCGGGAAGCGCAATACACGGAACAGCCGTCGGCGCCGGTGTTTGCGGCGCGGTTTATGAAGGCGGGGGAGTGAGGTTAAAGGGCGGTTGCAACCGCCCTTTGTTTTTGGTTGCTGTGCTGGGGTGGTGCTTCGGGCGTGGTTTGTTGATTTTGCGGCTGTGTTCCGCGCCGCCGCGCGGGTTCCTTTTCTTGCTTCCCCAAGAAAAGGAACCAAAAGAAGGGGAACCCTCACCCCCGGCCCTGCGGGCTCCCCTGCGCTGCTCAGTCGAGCGGGGCGGCTGCGGAACTCGCCCCCTGCGGGGGCTCAAACAGTCCTCGCCGAAAGCCCCCCGCCCGCCTTGCGCTGCTCGGCGGGGGTGGAAGGGGGTGGAAACCCGGTGGCGTGGCGAACGTGATCGCATCGGTTGGGAGGGAATTGTCTATTTGATTGGAATATGCAATTCGCAACTTCGGGTTGCGATTCTGGCGTCCTGTCGGTAAGTTTGAGGCTGTCCGGTTTCACGGATTTTTAGCGGGGCCAGTAAACGGAAGGTTTGCTGAATCCGTTGCAGGACAATCGATTCGGCTGTCCGGTGTTCCAGGATATTGGACAGCCCCATTTTTATTGGACACTTTTGTCGTCTACTACTAGTTATGTTTCACAGGAGGCCACATGAAGGTGTTGTTCTGGACACTGCTACTTACAGCATTGCTTGTCGGTGGCTGTGCCAACCCAATCAACCGCGCCACCTCCGACAATTACTCGGAAACATGCGCAGTCGCTGAAAGCAATGGCCGGCTTGATGTTGCAGAGGAGGCTTGCTACAGAGCATTGGTTAACGTCGATTTGGGGAACCTCGGCCCCGAGTTGAAATCGCAGAAGCTCTACAACCTTGCGCGAATCAAGCGTCGCCTGTCAAAGTTCGGGGAGGCCGAGCAATTGTTCAAGGAGTCCTTGGCAATCGAAGAGAAGCTGCCCGCTCCCTCCGAGCAGAAGATTGGTCGTCGGCTCGTCGAGCTATCGGTCAGCCTCGCGGGTCAAGACAAGTGGTTCGAGGGCGCACGTTTTCTTGAGCGTGCGCTCCCCTTAACCGATAAGTTCTCCGACCGAGAGCGCGCCTATGCGGGAGAGGTGTTTGCCCAGTATGGCAAGCGCCTTGCGGGCACAGCCGACAGTGAGCTAGCTGCCCGTTTTGAGGCAAAGGCAACGGCTCTCCGGTGAAAGTGAAACATAACCCTGCGGTCCACCGGACGCTGCGCGATACGGCCGCGCAGCGCCGGTGACCTCCACGTTAGCCACAATGAAAACCCGTCTTGTCCGCAACCTCGCTATGTATGTAATTGCCGGAGCCTACGGAGCCCTCATGGGCCTATCCATTACTCGGACAAAGACCTTTTCGCCTGATCAAGGCTTTTTGTTTTCTTTGGCGGGGGTAGGCATTGCGCTAATTGGAGTTTTTATCGCGAAATCCATATCAGGGCGCATTGTTGTCTCTCTTCCGCCTATCAAGCCGCGCCAGCTATTGGGCTTAAAAATATTCTTCTCTGGTTTTTTCGTCGCAATCAATGGGTGGTTGGTTGCAACGTTAATTCACACCGATGCAGGTATCCGCATCGCAATGCTCGGCATTGTTATCGGTTTCGTCGGAATGGGGGTTCATTTTGTTCTCGGCTTTAAACGTAACCATGGCTAACAACACGCTCCAGCCGACCGTCAAAAAGCTGCGCTTTTTGCCGTCGGCTGAGCTAGCACGTTAGGCATCAATGACAAACCACCCCATTCCGAGAGTGCTGCTCCTCATCGCCACGTTAGCGATTTCTGCTATCGCGTCTGCTGAAGTCCCGCCAACCGAATACGTCACACAGATTTTTGAGCCAACCGGTGGAAAAATTTCCCGCCCGAAGGATTGGTTCTACTCAGAATCTCATAACAGTCGAGCCTATCGCTGGACTATCTCCCGCGAAGATGCATCCGGCGGGCGTCCTTATACAACCGGCGTCAGAATTCAGACCTTTGTCGGCGTCAAGGACGGCACGGGAAAAACAGCAAAGCAATTCATCCTTGATTTTGCCGCCGCCAAGGCGAAGCAAGCGACCGTAATCAATTCCTGTCCGGAGAGCAATCAAGGACTCTTCTCTCGAATATGTCTTGAGACGGAGGAAGGGCCGTACCACATTCTCTATTCCATGTTCTGGGGTACCAGCGGAATGGACGTCGCAATTGTCTCAATCGCTGGAACAACAAAGGAGCTTTGGGAAACGTATCTGCCGACATTTAACGTGATGAGTGACTTCGAGTTGATTGACATGAAGCGGTTTGAAAAATGACAGTGATGCCTAACCTTTCGTTCGAGAGGGACCGCCGGCAAGCTGCGCTTGCTGGCGGTCCCTCAACTCAAACGTTAGAGCGCAAAGCTGAGGCATACAGTGCGACTTCTGGTACTTCTCCTTCTCTGCATACTCGCTAATGGCGTACGCGCGGACTGGGCTTCATTTGGAGTGGCTGTCAAATGCAATCAAGCAAAGAAAGAGTTTTCTATTGTTTCTGTGGTTGATACCAGCCAGCCAGGTATTGGCACCAGAGAGAGGCCACCAGGGTATCAGAAACTTTCGCACGGAAAACACAGGTTGTCGTGCAAAGTCGGCCAAGCAACTGTTGAAGCGAACATCGCTGTATATGGTGGCGATAACGGCATGTGCATGGGTGGTGGCTACGTTTCTATTGAAAGTTTGAAAGTGACAAACCAGGCTGTGCTTCCAGAACGGCAGCCTTTTAACTGGACGTGCCTGAATGCAAATCCTGCAATCATAAGCATCAGACTGTTTTCACATCGCAAGAGTGTGCAGTTGGAAACGTGCACGGCTCATGAAGCGTGGGATTGGGAGGCTGGGTATGGTGACATTAGATGCCATCACAAACGTGCGCTCTAACCCCCCAGTCAAACCGCGCCTTGCAGGCGCTCGGACGTGCCGCAAGCGGCACGCCATTTACTTTGTGCGTTAGGGCTTACCACTTATGGCGGCTAGCGCTCCGAAATACTTACCTATCGGCCTTGGGCTGTTATTCGCCGTGAGCGCAGCAGTGGTTCTTTTCGTGATGTTCAAAGCTGGTTGTACAGGTGACCCCAAAGGCGGCTCGCTCGGCGATCCAATTCGCGCACTAGAGCTTGAGAGTGTTGGTCTGCTTCCATTGCTGGTCAGCGCTGCTTCCGGTGGCGCAGCACTCGGCTTGGCATCGCAGTCCATCCATCGCATTGCGCATGGGGCAGGCTTTGCATTGCTTACACTTATTTGCCTGGGGTTCGCTGGCATGCAATTCGAAACTTGGGGTGTTCAATCATGCTTCTAGTCCTAACATGGCGCTCAACCACGCTCCCTTCGGTCGCTGGACGCTGCGCGATAAAACCGCGCAGCGCCGGTTAGCTCTACGTTGGGCATCATCAGCCTAGAAACCTGGTGAGGCACTGAATTCTCGTGTGTTACACATGTCGTCAACCTTATTGCTGGAACTCATATGCCATACATCTGTTTTGAAGCGGGAGCCTTAACACCCGAGATAAAGCGCGAACTCATCCAAAGGCTCACTGAAGTCTCAGCGGAGGTCATGCGTATTCCAAAGGACTATTTTTTCGTGTCAATTCACGAACTCCCAAACGAAAACGTGGCGATCGCCGGAAAGGACGTTAATCAGCTTCGAGCAGAGCTTTCCGCGCAAAGGTCGGCAGAGTAATGCTCAGCAATCACGCCCAACCCTGCGCTCCAGCGGACCGCCTTCGGCGGCGGCTGAGCTAGCACGTTAGACCTCTTAGAAAGGAACTCCACGTGTCTAGAGAAGTTTGGCGCAGTCCCAACGAGTGGGTCCTAATGGAGCTAGAGAGTGGCGCACTCGTCCTTTCCGTCAACTGTGGAACATCCGTTGGCTTCCAAACCAACCATGAACTTTCGCCAAACGAAAGATGGATTTACCTAGATATCCTTGCTTCAAAAATCGTGAATCATCCTTGGGCTTTCGCAACTGAAGGAATCGAAGTTCCGCCCATTGACTTCACAAGCCGAGGAACGGCAGAAGTTCTAATTCCTCCTGGGCGCTAAGTGTCATGAACCACCTAATCCAAACCTTCCGCAACGGGCAGTTCACCAGGTCGAGGTCTAACATTCCGGTCAAGGCCGCTCCCTCCGGTCGCTGGGCGCTGCGCGATAAAGCGCCGCGTAGCGCCCCTTACCTACAACGTTGGGCCCCAGGAGTACTCATGCTTCGTAAGTTACTTGTCGCAATAGTCCTCTCGCCGGTTGCTGCATATGCCGGCCTGGACGTATCAGCCTACGAGAGACTCTCAATCGTTCCCTCACCGCAATTCGATAGCGATGGAGAACCACGGGAACCTAATCAAGTTAAGTTGGCCCCAGTGGAGTTTGTGGAACGCTTTGCTGGTTTGACGGCGGGAAAGGTCTACCACTACGAGTCGGCCTTTGAGTTCAGGGCAGGTTCCTACTCCGGTTACAACTACTGGCGAAACGAGTTAGCAAAGCTCGCCGGCAATGAGCAGACGCCGTTCAAATCGTTCAATGGAAAGACCGAGCTTCGGTACGACGCTACGGTTTGGAACATCAAGCGGGGACCATTTTGGGAGCTAATTGACTTCTCCGACGCCGAAGGCGTCATTGGCCCCGTCGTGTGCAAGCGTGTTTACAAGGACTTCCTTCAGTATCAAGTCGCCGCCTCGAAGCATCCTGACGAATACTTTCGTACCTCCTATCAAGATTGGATGAAGGCCTTTTCCATGTGCGCTAATGACGGAGCTATCGTCTTTCATTGACTACATGCTGAGTCAAGAACAAGCCGCAGCCGCAATTTCCTGTGGCCCAACCGATCATTCCACCGGACCTACGCACAAAGCCGCGCAGGCCGGTGAATTCAAACGTTAGAGGTCATATGAAGAAGGCTGCGCTTATCATTTTCTATCTCCTCTCCATCGTCGCCGCCGCTGAGCTTTCTGCCCGTGCAGCGATGAAAAACCAAATGAGTAGTTTTGCGGCTGAGCTTGCGCAGATCCAAGGAATGCTGGCGTTTAACCATCTGGAGCGTTATCGGGAACTAGAGGCCAATCTGTCCAAAGGTTGCAGTGCTGCTGTTCTTGAGAAACTCAAGATTTCCGCTGCAACCGAGGCCATGTTGCTTTCGTCAGCCCTCAAAGAACATCCGGGCGGTTGGCTTGCAAAAGACATTGCAAGTCGAGAACCAAACCTCCCTGCGCAGTTAGCGACGTACAAAAACCCTTACGGGAACGTTTTGAAGGAACCTACGTGCCCATGACCTCTAACCCGTCGGTCGAGAGGGAACCGAGAAGCTACGCTTCTCGGTTCCCTCCGCGGCTTCGCCGCTCCGGCGGCCCCTCATGTCAATCGTTGAACATCTGCTTTCCCTAGACAATTACCGATTTGAGTTGATGGCAGAATTCAGAGAGTGCCAATCCCGCCCTGTGCGGCGCCGAGCAACGGAGCTTGTGGCGGGAAAAGGGCGAGCACTGTTTGAGGGCCTTTCGGCCCGACGAACTGCCAATACTCGCAGCCCCCGCCGGAAGCGAGTAGCGCAGGGGACCCCGCGTAGCGGGGCGCCAAACCGGGCTCGCCTTCTTGTTGGTTACTTATTCTTGGCGAGACAAGAATAAGTAACCCGCGCGTCAGGCGCGGAACACAGCGGTAACTAAACCCACCACGCCTGAAGATTCAGACACCCCTTGCGCCTGAAGACTCAGACATCCCGCCTCCGAGGAATCACACCCGGCAGCGCCTCAAGGAACAGTCCGCCATACCCAGGCGAACCATCACCACTACCCACCCCGCTACACCCCAATAAAGACGGCCATCCCGGCAATAGCATCGCCGGGAGGGCCGTCTTTTGTGCTTCTCCGGCATGTGCCGGAGCGGGAACTTATTCGCCCAGCAGCAGGAAGGGGTTGATGCCGATGCGCTGGTAGCCTTCCTCGCTCACCAGGATGTCCAGGGCCAGGGTGGCCATGTCGTCGGCGATGGGGTCCAGGCCGGGGGCCCCAGGTACCTTTTCGGCCAGCAGCAGCTTCAGATAGTTGCGGCAGGTGTCGCAGGCTTCGGCCCGGGCGCCGTCTTCCCGCTCGTCGAGGGCGCGGTAGCTGACTTCCTTGCCTTCGCCGCAGGCGACGCAGGTGGCGCGGACGTGGTGCCAGGCGGTGTGGCAGAGGCCGCAGTGCAGGTAGCGCAGGCCGCCGGATTCGTTGCCGACGTGGATGACGCCGGCCACCGGGGCGCTGCCGCAGACGGGGCAGCTGTGGGCGGTGGCGGGGGCGGCGACGCTGGCGGCGTCCAGGCCGGCGGCGTGGCGGGTCCAGGCCACTTGCAGGGCGGCCATGACGAAGGGGGCGAGGATCATGTCGTCCGCTTCCATGGTGCCGCCGACGATGCGCTCGGCCAGGGCGCTGAGGCTGGCGGCGTCGGCGTGCTGCAGGGCGGCCAGGGTGGGACGGGCCGGTTCGGGCACCTGGTCCTGGAGCAGGGCCAGCAGGGCCTGCAGGTCGCCCTGCCATTGCTGTTCCGGCGAGGCGCCGGGGGTCAGGCCGGGGGCGGCGTCGATGCGTTGTTGCTGGGCGTCGCTGAGGGTGGCGACGAAGCCGAGCCAGTCGCCCAGGCTGTGGCCTTCGGCCAGCTGGCGCAGGCGGGCGGCCCGGGTCTTGAAGACGCTGGCGGCGGGCAGGCGCACGGGGGAGGGGGACTGGCCGGGCACCAGGCCGGCGGCGGCCATGGCGGCGGCGGTGTCGTCGTGGGCGGAGAGGGTCATGTGGGTGGGTCTCTTCAGTGGGCGGTGGGGGCCGGATTGGGCCCGGGCTGGCGGGCCATCTGCGCAGGGTTGCAAGAATCGTGCACGGGATTGTGCCCGGAAGCGGCGCCGGGCGCGAATGGCGGGGCGGCGGAACGGCGCGGCGCCAGGGCTGTGGCGGGGTCCGGCGTCGATGGCGGCGGCCCATTTTCGGCCCCGCTGCGGGGGCGGGGCAGGGCGCTTCTGCTGCGCTGCAGCGGGACATTCTGTCCGGTCGGCGAGGGACAGAATGTCCCGTTTTTGCTTGCTGCGAAGCACAAAACCCTTGTGGCGAAGCGGTTTTGGCGGGTGGCACGGAAAGTGCGAAATGTTCCCCGAGCCGTGGGCGGCGATGGTCCGGCGGAAGGTCAGGCGACTTCTGCACGGGCGGCCCGGAGCACGGCAATTCCGCTTTCAAGGGAGGATTCATGCAAGTCACACGACGGCAGTTCTTCAAGGTTTCGGCGGCGGGTCTTTCCGCCTCCAGCCTGGTGGCCCTGGGCTTCTCGCCCGCCACCGCCCTGGCCGAGGTACGTCAGTACAAGCTGACCCGGGCCAAGGAGATCCGCAACACCTGTACCTACTGTTCGGTGGGCTGCGGCCTGCTCATGTACAGCCTGGGCGACGGCGCCAAGAACGCCAAGCAGGAGATCATCCACATCGAGGGCGACCCGGATCACCCCGTCAGCCGCGGCTCCCTGTGCCCCAAGGGCGCGGGCCTGCTGGACTTCATCCACAGCCCCAACCGCCTCAAGTACCCGGAAGTGCGGGAAGCGGGCAGCAAGGAATGGAAGCGCATCTCCTGGCACGAGGCGGTGGAACGCATCGCCAAGCACATGAAGGCCGACCGGGACGCCAACTTCGTCGCCAAGAACGCCGACGGCGTGACGGTGAACCGCTGGCTGTCCACCGCCATGCTGACCGCCTCCGCCTCTTCCAACGAAACCGGCATCCTGACCCAGAAGTTCATGCGCTCCCTGGGCATCGTCGGTACCGACGCCCAGGCCCGGGTCTGCCACGGCCCCACGGTGGCCGCCCTGGCCGCCACCTTCGGCCGCGGCGCCATGACCAACACCTGGGTGGACATCAAGAACGCCGACTTCATCCTGATCATGGGCGGCAACCCGGCCGAGGCCCACCCGGTGGGCTTCAAGTGGGCCATCGAGGCGAAGAAGAAGGGCGCCAAGCTGATCGTGGTGGACCCGCGCTTCAACCGCTCCGCCGCCGTCGCCGACGAATTCGTGCCGATCCGCGCCGGTTCCGACATCGCCTTCCTGGGCGGCATCATCAACTGGCTGGTGAGCAACGACAAGATCCAGTGGGACTACGTCAAGTCCTTCACCAACGCCAGCTTCATCGTCAATGAAGGCTTCACCTTCGACGAGGGCCTCTTCTCCGGCTACGACGAGGCCAAGGGCAAGTACGACCGGGGCTCCTGGAGCTACGAGCTGGATGCCAAGGGCCAGGCCAAGACCGACCCGACCCTGCAGCACCCGCGCTGCGTGTGGAACCTGATGAAGGCCCACTACGCCCGCTACACGCCGGAAGTGGTCTCCGACCTCACCGGCAGCCCCAAGGAAGGCTTCCTCTCCGTCTGCAAGCATCTGGGCGAGACCTGCGTGCCGACCAAGGTCGGCACCATCCTCTACGCCCTGGGCTGGACCCAGCACACCGTGGGCGCCCAGAACATCCGCACCATGGCCATGATCCAGCTGCTGCTGGGCAACATCGGCATGCCCGGCGGCGGCGTGAACGCCCTGCGCGGCCACTCCAACATCCAGGGCCTGTCCGACCTGGGCCTGCTGTCCACCAGCCTGCCCGGCTACCTGACCCTGCCCAGCGAGAAGGCCCATCCGACCTTCGCCGACTACCTGGAGAAGACCACGCCCAAGGCCCTGCAGCCGGGCCAGCTGAACTACTGGGGCAACACCCCCAAGTTCTTCGTCAGCCTGATGAAGTGGTTCTGGGGCGACAAGGCCACCAAGGACAACAACTGGGGCTACGACTGGCTGCCCAAGTGGGACAAGATGTACGACGTGCTGCAGGTGATGGACCTGATGCACCAGGGCAAGATCAACGGCTTCATCGTGCAGGGCTTCAACCCCCTGACCTCCTTCCCGGACGCGAAAAAGACCGCCGCCGACTTCGCCAAGCTGAAGTACATGGTGATCATCGACCCCATCGCCACCGAGACCTCCACCTTCTGGCAGAACCAGGGCGAGCTGAACGACGTGGACCCGGCCAGCATCCAGACCGAGGTGTTCCGTCTGCCTTCCACCTGCTTCGCGGAAGAGGACGGCGCCATCGTCAATTCCTCCCGCTGGCTGCAGTGGCACTGGAAGGGCGCCGACGCCCCGGGCGAGGCCAAGACCGACCAGGAGATCATCGCCGAGCTGTTCATGGCCCTGAAGAAGCTGTACCAGGAGCAGGGCGGCGCCGTGCCCGAGCCCATCCTCAATCTCTCCTGGCCCTACAAGAACCCCTACGATCCGACTCCGGAAGAGCTGGCCAAGGAACTCAACGGCCGCGCCCTGGCGGACATTCCCGATCCGAAGAACCCGGGCCAGTTCCTGGTGAAGAAGGGCGAGCAGATTCCCGGCTTCGCCGTGCTGCAGGACGACGGCTCCACCATGTCCGCCTGCTGGATCTTCGCCGGCTGCTGGACCCAGGCCGGCAACCAGATGGCCCGCCGCGACAACACCGACACGGGCCTCGGCAACACCCCGGGCTGGGCCTGGGCCTGGCCGGCCAACCGCCGCATCATCTACAACCGGGCCTCCTGCGACGCCGCCGGCAAGCCCTGGGACCCGAAGCGCAAGCTGATCGCCTGGAACGGCGAGAAGTGGGCCGGCGCCGACGTGCCCGACTTCAAGGTGGATGCGGCCCCGGATTCGGGCATGAACCCCTTCATCATGAATCCGGAAGGCGTGGGCCGCCTGTTCGCCACCGACAAGCTGGTGGACGGCCCCTTCCCCGAGCACTACGAACCCATGGAAAGCCCCCTCGGCACCAACCCCTTGCATCCCAAGGTGGTGACCAGCCCGGCGGTGCGCATTTTCAAGGCGGACAAGGAACGCCTCGGCACCCACAAGGAATTCCCCTATGTGGGCACCACCTACCGCCTCACCGAGCACTTCCAGTTCTGGACCAAGAGCGTGCGCCTCAGTGCCATCGCCCAGCCGGAGCAGTTCGTCGAGGTGGGCGAGGCCCTGGCCGCCGAGAAGGGCATCAAGGCCGGGGACTGGGTCAAGGTCAGTTCCAAGCGCGGCTACATCAAGGCCAAGGCCGTGGTGACCAAGCGCATCAAGGCCCTGACGGTGAACAAGCAGACCGTGCACCAGGTCGGCATTCCCCTGCACTGGGGTTGGGAGACGGTGGCCAAGAAGGGCTTCCTCTCCAACACCCTGCCCCCCGCCGTGGGCGACTGCAACACGCAGACGCCGGAATACAAGGCCTTCCTTGTGAACATTGAAAAGGCTTGAGGAGCAAGAACACATGGCTCTGCAATCTCTCGACATCCTGCGCCGCTCGGCCAGTCCGACGGCGGCCCCCCAGGCCCGCAATCCCCTGGAAGTGGCCAAACTCATCGACGTTTCCGTCTGCATCGGCTGCAAGGCCTGCCAGGTGGCCTGTTCCGAATGGAACGAGCTGCGTGACGACGTGGGCAGCTGCGTCGGCGTCTACGACAACCCCACCGACCTTTCCGCCCAGGCCTGGACGGTGATGCGCTTCAACGAGGTGGAACAGCCCGACGTCAGCGGCGGCAAGCTGGAATGGCTGATCCGCAAGGACGGCTGCATGCATTGCGCCGACCCGGGCTGCCTCAAGGCCTGCCCCTCCCCCGGCGCCATCATCCAGTACAAGAACGGCATCGTCGATTTCCACCAGGAAAACTGCATCGGCTGCGGCTACTGCGTTTCCGGCTGCCCCTTCAACGTGCCCCGCATCAACCCGAAGGACAACAAGGCCTACAAGTGCAACCTGTGTTCCGACCGGGTGGCCGTGGGCCAGGAGCCGGCCTGCGTCAAGACCTGCCCCACCGGCGCCATCCAGTTCGGCTCCAAGGAGGACATGCAGGAAGTGGCGGCCAAGCGCGTCACCGACCTCAAGTCCCGGGGCTACGACAACGCCGGCCTCTACGATCCGCAAGGGGTGGGCGGCACCCACGTGATGTACGTGCTGCACCACGCCGACAAGCCCGAGCTGTACAACAACCTGCCCAAGGACCCGGCCATCAGCACCACGGTCAGCCTGTGGAAGGGGCTGCTCAAGCCCGTCGCCACCCTGGGCATCGCCGCCGCCGGCCTGTTCGGCTTCTTCCACTACATCACCGTGGGCCCCAACCGGGCCGAGGACGAACACGAGGCTGAAGAAGAGGTGACCAAATGAAAGAGCAACTGATCCAGCGTTACAACGCCGCCGAGCGCATCAACCACTGGGTGGTGGCGGTGTGCTTCATCCTGCTGGCCATCTCCGGTCTGGCCTTCTTCTACCCGGCCTTCTTCTGGCTCACCGGCGTCTTCGGCACGCCCCAGCTGGCCCGCATCGTGCACCCCTTCGTCGGGGTGGTGATGTTCATCGCCTTCGCCCGCCAGTTCTTCCGCTACTGGCACCACAACCTCGTCACCAGCGAGGACGTGAAGTGGATGAAGTCGGTGAAGGAGGTGATGAAGGGCAACGAGGTGGGCGACATCGGCCGCTACAACGGTGGCCAGAAGGGCATGTTCTGGGTGATGGTGGGCTGCATGGCCCTGCTGCTCATCTCCGGCGTCATCGCCTGGCGTCCCTACTTCGCCCTCTACTTCCCCATTCCCCTGATCCGGGTGGCTCTGCTGGTCCATGCCGCCAGCGCCCTGGTGCTGATCGCCAGCATCATCGTGCACGTCTATGCCGCCCTCTGGGTGCAGGGCACCATCCGCGCCATGGTGGAAGGGGTGGTCACCCACGCCTGGGCGCGCAAGCACCATCCCAAGTGGTTCCGGGAAATGACCGGCAAGGAATCCTGATCCCCTGATTCCCTGACGTTGCGGCCGGGGGCGGCGCTTGTCGCCTCCGGCCCCTGCAGCCCCATCTTTGCAGTACAGGACACACGACCATGGCCAGCGAATCCCTGCACCTTCTCCACGGCACCCAGTTCGACGACGAGCTGGAAGGCCCCGAACACGCCACCGTCTGCCGCACCACGGTGCTGCGCCTGAGCGGCGGCGAGGCCGAGACCTGCGACGACCACGTGGTGGAAGAGGTGCCCGTGGCCCTGGTCTTCAACGGCATCTCCCACGCGGTGATGCTGGCCACGCCGGACAACCTGGAAGACATGGCCCTGGGCTTCGCCCTGACTGAAGGCATCCTGGAGTCGCCGTCCGAGCTGTACGGCGTCGAGGTGGTTTCCGGCTGCCAGGGCCTGGAAGTGCATCTGGAAATTTCCTCCCGCCGCTTCGTTGCCCTCAAGGAGCGCCGCCGCAACCTGGCCGGCCGCACCGGCTGCGGCCTCTGCGGCGTCGAGAGCCTGGACGCCGTGGCCCGGCCCTACAAGCCCCTGCAGCGGGGCCTGCTGCTGCCCGTGGCCGCCGTGGCCCGGGCCCTGGACCAGCTGCCGGACTGGCAGCAGCTGCATCGCATCACCGGCGCCGTCCATGGCGCCGCCTGGGTGGACAACCTGGGCAACATCCGCACCCTGCGCGAAGACGTGGGCCGCCACAACGCCCTCGACAAGCTGGTGGGCTGGCTGGCCAAGAGCCGCATCGACCCGGCCGCCGGCTTCGTCCTCACCTCCAGCCGGGCCAGCTACGAGATGGTGCAGAAATGCGCCGCCGCCGGCATCGGCTGCCTGGTCGCCATCTCCGCCCCCACCGGCCTGGCCGTGCGCCTGGCCGAAGAAAGCGGCATCACCCTGGCCGGTTTCGCCCGGGGTTCCCGCCTAGTCATCTACAGCCATCCGGAATACCTGGCCGCCGAAGGCGTGGCTGCGACCCGCCCCCTGGGCCAATCCCAGGGCAGTGCCAGCCAGGAGCCGCTGCCGCCGCGCTCCGGCGGCCGCACCCTGATGTAAGGCCCGCCCGGCAATGATTTCAGAGCAGGCGCCCTCCGGCGCCCCGCTGCACCTGCCCCCTGGCGGCCTGATGGACCGCTTCGGCCGCCGCATCACCTACCTGCGCCTCTCCATCACCGACCGCTGCGACTTCCGCTGCACCTACTGCATGGCGGAAGAGATGACCTTCCTGCCCCACGGCGCCGTCCTGAGCCTGGAAGAAGCCCTGCGCCTGGTGCGCATCTTCGTCTCCCTCGGCGTGACCAAGGTGCGCATCACCGGCGGCGAGCCCCTGGTGCGGCGCAACGCCCTCTGGCTGCTGCAGGAAATCGGCAGGCTGCAAGGCCTGAAAGAACTGGTGCTCACCACCAACGGTTCCCAGCTCGCCCGCCACGCCGCGGACCTGCGCCGGGCCGGCGTCAGCCGCCTCAACATCAGCCTGGACACCCTGCGCCCCGAGCGCTTCCGCACCATCACCCGCATCGGTGATCTCGCCAAGGTGCTGGATGGCGTGGAAGCGGCCCTGGCCGCCGGCTTCTCCCGCATCCGGCTGAATGCCGTGATGCAGCAGGGCGTGAACGACGACGAACTGGGCGACCTGCTGGCCTACGCCGTGGCCCGCAACATCGACCTGGCCCTGATCGAGGAAATGCCCCTCGGCGACACCGGCCACGACCGCAGCGCCACCTTTCTTTCCAGCGATGCCGCCCGGGCCCGTCTGGCCGAGCGCTTCGAACTGATCCCCACCCTGGAGAACAGCGGCGGCCCCGCCCGCTACTGGCGGGTCGGCGGCAGCGACAGCCGGGTCGGCTTCATCTCCCCCCATTCCCACAACTTCTGCGACACCTGCAACCGGGTGCGCATCAGCGCCCAGGGCACCCTCTACCCCTGCCTCGGCGACGACGGCGCCATCCCCCTCCTGCCCCTGCTGCGCGCCCACCCCCATGACGACGCCCCCCTCGGCGCCGCCATCGCCACCGGCATGGGCCTCAAAGCCCAGGGCCACGACTTCACCGCCGCCATGGCCACCCCGAAGATCGTGCGCTTCATGTCGAGTACGGGCGGCTGATTCCTTTCTTTAGGTAAGTCTGCGGTCGATGGCTGGAGACGGCCATCAGTGGGCGTAAGGGAAGTCGCGCCAATGCAGCCGTTCGCAAAAATTCCGCGTGCATGACATTTGGCTGGGCGACTGGCAGAATCAACTCGACATTGAACCGGGCCGCGTATGACTGCCATCTATCCCCGCAAGTATCGCTGCCGATCTAACGGAAGCCTCTATTTGGAAGCCTCCCAGGCTGCCGCGTTTTCCAGCTCATACGGCATTCCGCTGGCTCATACGGCAGTTTTGCCGTCTACTTCACGTAGGGCATTGCTATGAGTGTTCGGCTGATTCAGTTTGCAATTACGTTCGGCGCACTACTGGTTGCGCTGATCCACACCTATGCTCCTGACCTCAAGATTGATGGGACAACTGTAAGTTTATTGGCTATAGCAGTACTTCCTTGGCTAGCTCCGCTTTTCAAGGCCATTGAGTTGCCCGGTGGCGTCAAGATTCAATTCCAAGATTTCATTAACGCCGAAGTAAAGGCAAAAGAAGCGGGCTTACTTTCACCTATTCAAGATGCACCTGGGATGGAGCGCCATATATATGCGTTTGAGTCAGTTGCCGGAGATGATCCGAACCTGGCACTTGCCGGACTAAGAATTGAACTCGAGTCAAAGCTTCGAGGAATTGCAGAAGCTAGAGGCATCGAAATAACCCGCAAGGGAATTCGCCCACTCATTTATAGCTTGAAGAGCCGTGATGTCCTGAGCCAGAGAGAGGTTTCAGCTCTAGAAGACATGCTTCCATTATTGAATGGCGCTGCTCATGGTGCTGAGACAGACCCTCGTGCTGCAGATTGGGCTATGGATGTTGGCCCAAGACTATTAGCTACGTTGGATGAGAAGATCGGTGAAAAAACGATAGCGCAATTGTTGGAGCGTTGGAGGACAAGGGATGGGGCATTAGTCGCAGAGATTGGCATTGAGTTATCGAAGGCCCTAGTTACTTCACCCAAGGCATTTCTTGTGGCCATGCGAGACGATGAAGAAGGATTCAAAGCTTGGTTAGATGGAATGCAACACCATACCTTTACCCTCTTTGAGTCCAGAGGCGAGCTCGACGATGACCTTTATACCGCTTACTACGAGAAGCTCAGGGAGCTAATGGTGAAAGCGCTTAAACCACTTGTTGAGTCAGAATACTCGACTGAGGCCAAGCGGGTGATTGCAGCTCTCGACTCTGTCTCAATCAAGAGGATCTGGTGATACCGCGCTGCCCAACCCATCATTCCACCGGATCTGCGCGTAAAGCCGCGCAGGCCGGTGAATTCAACCGTTAGCGGTTAAGAATATGACGCTGCCAATTACCGACACCATAATCGCTGCGCTAGCACAGCTCGTTGACGATTCAAAATCCAATGGAGAGTATCGTGAGCCTTCTCATTCCGACATAGAGTTTTACGTTGGGCGGACCGGTTTAACCTTGGCAGACCCAAAAGCTCAAGGTCAAGTAATTGGGAAGGCCAAGAGAGTCCGAGCGATTCTGTCATGGGCAATCGACAACGACCCCATCGCTGGCTCAAAACTCATTGAACAACTCCTATCAAAAGTCCGAGCATCAGGGGGATTTCGAGAGCAATCGGCCAATTTTGTTGGCACAGAACCGATTCTGAATGCCATTTCTGCATTTGACGCCGAAGGTTATGAACTTTCTAAGGATGGAGACATTCGACCAAAAGTTCTGGAAAGCCTTAAAGGCCGTGAGTTATCCCAAGCACTTCATGCATATGCACGTCGGGCTCAGAAAGGCGCCCACGACGCAGCATTGCTTTCCGGTACTGGCAAAGACCTTCTTGAAGCAACCGCCGCACACATCCTTCAGACAAAATGGGGTTCGTATCCAAGCGGAGCCAACTTTCAAGGTCTGCTTGGGCAAGCCTATGTGGCACTCGGACTTACTGTTCCTGAACAAAACGCACAACCGGGCGAGTCTCCAACCAAAGCACTCGAACGCTCAATGTTTCAAACTGCCTGCGCTATTAATCGCCTCCGGAACAAAGAGGGCACAGGTCACGGGCGTCCGTGGTTGCCTTCGATTACAAACACCGAAGCTAAGGCTGCTATTGAGATGGTTGGCAGCATTGCAAGCTTTCTGCTCAGTAAGCTCGATGAAGACCGCTAACCCGGCGCTCAACCTTGCTCCCTCCGGTCGCTGGACGCTGCGCGATTAAGCCGCGCAGCGCCGGTTAGCGCCACGTTGAAAATCTGCTTTCCCTAGCGGGAAATTACCGCTTGAGGTCGATAGCAGGAGGAGAAAAGGCGCTGCTAGGCGCCTTTTCTCTTCCTGGTTGTGCTTACCCCTAAATAAGCAGCCGAGCTGCACGCCGGAGCTTCGCTATACTCCCAGTTCTGCCTTCCTCCCACCTTCCCATGCAAGTCGTCATCGTCGGTACCGGCAAGCTCGCCAGTGAGCTCCTCTCTTCCCACCAGTTGGGCCATCCCTTTCAGGTCGTGCCCTGGGGCCGGCAGGCCGAGGACGCACCGGCCATCGTTGTCCATGCCGGTTCGGGGCGGGAGCTGGAGGCGGTGGCGGCTTTCTGCCGCGCCACGGCGTCGCCCCTGATCGAGCTTTCCACCGGCTCCGCCCTGGAGCGGGAGGCGCTGGAGTTTCCGGTGCTGCTGTGCCCCAACACCAATATCCTGATGCTCAAGTTCATGGCCATGCTGGAGGCCAGCGGCCATTTCTTCCGCGGCTACGAGATGGAACTGGTGGAGTCCCACCAGGCGAGTAAAAGCTCGGTGCCGGGGACGGCGGTGAATCTGGCGGCTTCCGTCGGCCTGGGTCCGGAGGCGATCCGCTCGGTGCGGGACCCCCGGGTGCAGCGGGAGGAACTGGGCATTCCCGAGGCCGACCTGCCGCGCCATGCCTTCCACCGCCTCAGCATCAGCGACGGGGCCTGCAGCCTGCGCCTGGAAACCCGGGTCCAGGGGGAGGCGCCTTACGCCGCCGGGGTGTCGCGCATCGTCGAGGCGGTGCATGGCAAGGCGCTGGAAAAGCGCCTCTACCCGATCATGGAGTTCATCACCCGGGGCTGGCTGTAGTGCCAGCCACCCGGGCGGGGCGGCGGAGCCGACAGGCCTGAACTCCCCGTCGGACGGTGCGGTCGAAGCGCCGCCGCCATTGCCGCCGCCAACATTGCCGGAGGCGTGGGGCCCGGCGCCGGCAGGCGCTCCGCCGACGGGCCGGGCAGCGGGCCTGCGGCCCCTGCCTTGTTCCTCCGGCGGCATGGGGGATAATGGCGGCGGTCCCACATTCCCTCAGTTCATGGGTGCTTCCAAGTGCAAAAGATCATTGATGGTTTTCTCAAGTTCCAGAAAGAGGTCTTCCCGGCCCGTTCGGAACTGTTCCGCCATCTGGCCGACGGCCAGAGTCCCAAGGTGCTCTTCGTCACCTGCTCCGACAGCCGGGTGGTGCCCGAGCTGCTGACCCAGCAGGAGCCGGGCGACCTTTTCGTCATCCGCAACGCGGGCAACATCGTGCCCTCCTACGGGCCCGAGCCCGGCGGCGTTTCCGCCACCGTGGAATACGCCGTCTCCGTGCTCAAGGTGACCGACGTGGTCATCTGCGGCCACTCCAACTGCGGCGCCATGGCGGCCATCTCCAGCTGCCAGTGCCTCGACCACCTGCCGGCCGTGGCCCACTGGCTGCGCTATGCGGATGCGGCCAAGGCCATCATCTCCGCCAGGGAATACGCCACGCCCCGGGAGCGGGCCGACGACCTGGTGAGGGAGAACGTCATCGCCCAGCTGGCCAACATCCGCACCCATCCGGCGGTGGCCCTGGCCCTGGCCCAGCGCAAGCTGAACCTGCACGGCTGGATCTATGACATCGAGAACGGCGCCATCGACGCCCTCGACGGTCGCACCATGTCCTTCGTCTCCCTCTCCGACAATCCCGAGGTCAATGCCACCTGAGACCGGCTCTCGGCAGGGAACGAAAAAGGCGCCCGCGGGCGCCTTTTTTCTTGCTGGTGGCGGCCCTGCCGGCCCGGCACCGTCAGCGCAGGCTGGCGCCCGCCAGCTTGACTCCGAAGCCGATGAAGAGGCCGCCGACGGCGCCGGTGGCCCCGGCGGAGAGGCGGCGGCGCCGGCGGAAGGCATCGGCCAGATAGCTGCCGCCGAAGATCAGGGCGGAGAGGTAGAGGGCGCTGCAGAACTGGACGATGGCGCCGAGGATGAGGAAGGACAGGGCCGGGTGGGGGTAGTCCGGGGAGACGAACTGGATGAAGAAGGAGACGAAGAAGAGGATGGCCTTGGGGTTCATCAGGCTGATGACGAGGGCGGTGCGAAAGGGCTGGCGGGCGTCGCCTTCGCTCAGGCGGCTGGCGGGCGCCTCGATGCCGCGCCAGCGCTGCACCGCGGCCCGCAGCAGGCCGATGCCGAGCCACACCAGGTAGGCGCCGCCGGCGTACTTGAGCACCATGAACAGGGCCGGCACCGCCACCAGCAGGGAGGCGACGCCGGAGGCGGCCAGGATCATCAGGATCAGGTCGCCGAGGAAGATGCCGCAGGCGCCCCGGTAGCCGGCGGCGATGCCCCAGCGGGAGGCCACCAGGGTGACGTACATGGAATTGGGCCCGGGCAGCAGGACGATGAAGATGGTGCCGAGGATGAAGGTGGCCAGGTCGGTGATGCCGTAGGTCATGCTGGAGCCTTTGCGCTTACTTGTAGTAGCTGGGGTCTTCGAAGAGGGACTTGATGACCACCTTTTTCACTTCCTTGTGGTCGGGCACGGCGTAGAGCACCGGGGTCAGCAGTTCCTCGAAGATGCCCCGCAGGCTGCGGGCGCCGGTCTTGTATTCGAAGGCGATTTCGGCGATCTGCTGGAACACCGCCGGCTCGATCTGCAGTTCCACCCCCTCGCTTTGCAGCAGCAGGCGGAACTGGTTGTAGAGGGAGTTCTTCGGCTCGGTCATGACCCGCACCAGCATGGCCTTGGAGAGGTCCTGGAAGCGGGCCACCACCGGCAGGCGGCCGGTGAATTCGGGGATCAGGCCGAATTCGAAGAGGTCGGTGGGCTTCACCCGGCTGTTGAGGCGGTCCAGGATGTTCTGGTTGTCGTCCTCGCCGGTACCGATGTAGCCGAAGCTGTGGCTCTTCTCCATGATCTGCTCCAGGCCGACGAAGGCGCCGCCGCAGATGAAGAGGATGCCCGAGGTGTCGATGCTGCGGTTGTCCGGCAGCCGCACCGGATAGCCTTCCATGATCTTCAGCAGGGCGTGCTGCACGCTCTCGCCGGAAGTGGCCTGGACCCGGGCCGCTTCCCCGGGGCGGGCCTTGAGCTTGTCGATCTCGTCGATGAAGACGATGCCGCGCCCAGCCCGCTCCGTGTCGCCGCCGGCCTTTTCCAGCAGGCGCAGCAGGATGGCCTCGATCTCCTCGCCGACGTACTTGGTCTGGGCCAGGGAGGTGGCGTCGGTGGTGACGAAGGGCACCTGCAGGAAGCGGGAGAGGGTCTCGCACAGCAGGGTCTTGCCGGTGCCGGTGGGGCCGATGATGAGGACGTTGCTCTTGTCCAGGCGCACCGTCTCGCCGGCGGCGGTGAGCTTGCGGTAGTGGGCGTAGACCGCCACCGCCAGCACGCGCTTGGCCTCTTCCTGGCCGATGACGTACTGGTTGAGGTATTTGACGATGGCGCTGGGGGTGGCGTTCTCGGGCAGCACGGCGGTATCCGGGGCAATGACGTTGCCGTGACTGTAATCCAGCCGGGCGCCGGCGACTACCCGTCGTCGGTTAAAGCTGGGTAAAGAGCCCGGCCAGGGCTTGCGGTTCCGCTTCCAGGCGCCGCTGCTGCAGGTCAAAGCGGGCCGCGGTGTGCAGGGGGCCGCCGATGGTGTCGGCGGCGTAGGTCATCAGGTCCAGGTGGCGCACCGGCAGCACCAGGCCCGGTCCCGGGGCGAGGCCCTGCAGCCGCGCCTGCATGGGCGCCAGGGGATAGGTGTCGTCGTAGAGGCCCAGGGTCAGGTGGGGGGTGTAGGGGAAGTCGTCCCGCTCCGGATGGGAGTCGAGCAGGGCCTGGCGCAGTTGCAGCAGGCTGGGGCCGTCGCCTCCCACCGCCAGGTAGGGGGCCGAGGCGAAGGTGGCGCAGAGGCCCAGTTCCAGGGAAAAGGGCGGCGGCGCTGTCCGCTCCAGGGCCGCCACCTGGGCGGCGAGGCAGGCGGGGCTGTAGTCGTCGGCCCGTTGCCGCGCCGGGGCGGGAAAACCGCCCAGGGCCACCGTGATGTGGGGCTGGCGCCGGTAGCCGGGCAGCAGCCAGGGTGCCAGCTGCGCCTTGAGGCTGTCCACGGCAGTGGTCAGCGCCGGGGTGTCGGCGGCAATGGCCCACACGGCGTAGCGGCATCGGCCCTGGTGCCAGTCGCTGAAATCGTCGTGGCGGCAGGCGAGCGTAAAGGCGTCGGTGGCTTGTTGCATGATTGCTAGAAAAATCCGGGCATAAAAAAACGGGACTGTTGCCAGTCCCGTTTTGCGGCCAGATCAGGTGATCAGGCGAAGTTCTGGGCAGCGAAGTCCCAGTTGGCCAGGGAGGCCAGGAAGGTCTCGACGAACTTGGGACGGGCGTTGCGGTAGTCGATGTAGTAGGCGTGTTCCCACACGTCGATGGTCAGCAGGGGCTTGCCTTCGCCGGTCTTCAGGGGGTTGCCGGCGGCGCCGGTGTTGACGATGTCCACGGAGCCGTCGTCCTTCTTCACCAGCCAGGTCCAGCCGGAACCGAAGTTGCCCACGGCGGAGGCGGTGAAGGCCTTCTTGAACTCGTCGAAGGAACCCCACTTCTTGTTGATGGCGTCAGCCAGGGCGCCAGCAGGAGCGCCGCCGCCGGCGGGCTTCATGGAGCTCCAGAAGAAAGTGTGGTTCCACACCTGGGCGGCGTTGTTGTAGATGCCGCCGGCGGGAGCCTTCTTGAAGATTTCTTCCAGACCCAGGTTCTCGTACTCGGTGCCCTTGATCAGGTTGTTCAGGTTGGTCACGTAGGCCTGGTGGTGCTTGCCGTAGTGGTAGTCGAAGGTTTCTTCGGAAATGTGGGGAGCCAGGGCGTTCTTGGCGTAGGGCAGGGCGGGCAGTTGATGTTCCATCTTATTCTCCGTTTAGTAGGCGGGTTGGTTGGGGTAACCGTCAATTCTAGACAGTCGCAGCACCACAGACAACGCAAGTCGGCGGCGGTTCCCCGGGATTGTTCAGTTCGCTCCGGCGGCGCTGTCGGATTCGCCCCGCACTTCCACCTGGCGTTCGCCCCGGTGCAGGCGCAGGGTCAGGCGCTGGCCCGCCGCCAGTGACCCGGCATCGTGGACCGCCTGGCCCTGCTGGTCGAAGGCGATGGCATAGCCCCGGGACAGCACGGCCTCCGGATTGAGGTGGGTGAGGCCGGCGGCGAGGCGTTCCAGCTGGCCGCGGCGGGTCTGCAGGGCGCGCTGCTGGGCGTTGGCCAGGCGGCGCTGCAGGGCTTCCAGGCGGGCGGCCTGGGCCCCCGGCTGGGGCCGGGCCAGGCGCAGGCGCTGGCGGGCCCGCTCCAGATCGAAGCCGGCCCGTTCCAGGCGGCGGCCCAGGGCGTGTTGCAGGCGCTGGCCCAGGGCATGGAGATTCTGCTGCTGCAGGGCCAGGCGTTCGGCCGGGTGCTTGAGGCGGCGGGCGGTCCAGTCCAGGCGCTGCTGGGCTTCCTCCAGGCGGCGGTGCATGCGGCGGGAGAACTGGCCGGCGAGGCGTTGCAGGTGGTCGCGCAGCGCATCCCGGTCCGGGCTGGCCAGTTCGGCGGCGGCCGTGGGGGTGGGGGCGCGCAGGTCGGCGGCGAAGTCGGCGATGGTGAAGTCGGTCTCGTGGCCGACGCCGCTGACCACGGGCATGGGGCAGGCGGCGATGGCCCGGGCCACGCCCTCGTCGTTGAAGGCCCACAGGTCCTCGATGCTGCCGCCGCCGCGCACCACCAGCAGCACCTGGCATTCCCGGCGGCTGGCGGCGGTCTCGATGGCGGCGGCGATCTGGTGCGGCGCTTCCTCGCCCTGGACCAGGGTGGGGTACAGCACCACCTTCACATGGGGCGCCCGCCGCGCCAGGGTGGTCAGCACATCGCGCAGGGCGGCGGCCTGGGGGCTGGTGACGATGCCCAGGGTGCGCGGATGGGCGGGCAGGGGGCGCTTGCGCTCGGCAGCGAAGAGGCCTTCCGCCTCCAGCTTGGCCTTGAGCCGCAGGAAGCGTTCGTAGAGGTCGCCCTGGCCGGCCCGGCGCATGCCTTCCACATTGAGCTGGAAGTCGCCCCGGGGCTCGTAGAGAGAGACCAGCACCCGGGCCTCCACCTGGAGGCCGTTCTCCAGGCGGAAGCCCAGGGTCTGGGCCTTGTTGCGGAACATGACGCAACGCACCTGGGCCTGGGGGTCCTTGAGGGAGAAATAGGCGTGGCCGGAGGCGGCCACGGTCAGGTTGGAGATTTCGCCGCTGACCCAGCACAGGGGAAAGGCGGATTCCAGCCGCTGCCGGGCCAGGCGGTTGAGGCTGCTGACGCTGATCACTTCCCGGCCGCCGTCGGCGGCAAAGGGCTCCTGGCGGGCGGGGGAATAGGCGGGACGGGCAGGGTAGTCGGGCATGGGCGCCATTTTACGTCAGCCGGCCCGCCGCCGAGCCGGGGGGAACGGCGGAAAAATATCCCTTGCCTGTTGTGGATTTATCTTATCTCTATGTTTTTAAATGAATTGTTGTGGAGTGCCCCTTTTTGCGGCAGAGCAAGAAAAACCCTTGTCCCAGCCCGACTTAGACAATTTGATGACAGGCTATCCACAAAGTTATCCACAGGTTTTGTGGATAAGCCGGGATAAGCCCGCCCAGCGCCTGCCATGCCGGTGGAAAATTCCTCCGGGATGCCGGGCCCGGGGCGGGCCGGGCAAAGGGACGGTCCGGCCGGGCTGCCGCCGGGCGGGCGGGACTTGCCCGAAGCATGAGGGGCAGGCTAAAGTTGCGGGCTTAAAAAGACCCTTCGGAGGTTCCGTGTTCGCCATCATCCAGGCTGCTGGCTGGCCCATCTGGCCCCTGCTGTTCGCATCCATCATCGCCCTTGCCCTCATCATCGAACGTCTGGTGGCCCTGCGCCGCAGCAAGGTGGCTCCCGAAGGATTGCTGGCCCGGGTCGTCGGCGAAGTGCGCCAGGGAACCGTCAATGAAGCCGCCATCAACGCCCTGGAGCAGGGTTCGCCCCTGGGCCGGGTGCTGGCCGCCGGCCTGCGCAACGTCAAGAGCAGCCGCGAAGTGATGAAGGAATCCATCGAGGAAGCCGGCCGCGGCGTCACCCACGAGCTGGAGCGCTACCTCACCACCCTCGGCACCATCGCCTCCATCAGCCCCCTGATGGGCCTCTTCGGCACCGTCGTCGGCATGATCGAGATCTTCGGCTCCCAGGCGCCCACCGGCGCCAACCCCATGCAGCTGGCCCACGGCATTTCCATCGCCCTCTACAACACCGGCTTCGGCCTGGTGATCGCCATTCCCGCCATGATCTTCTGGCGCCACTTCCGCGCCCTGGTGGACAGCTTCGTCATCGAGATGGAGCAGCAGGCGGTGAAGCTGGTGGAAGTGGTCCACGGCGAACGTAACTGAGCGGGCGCCCGATCATGCAATTCCGTCAAGGCCGCCACCGGGAGGAGCCGGAGATCAACCTGATTCCGTTGATCGACGTGCTCCTGGTGATCATCATCTTCCTCATGCTCACCACCACCTACGCCAAGTTCTCCGGCCTGGAAATCAATCTGCCCACCGCCGATTCCTCCCAGAATCCGGAGCAGCCCCAGGAAGTCAGTGTGGCCGTCACCGCCAGCGGCCAGGTGCTGGTCAACAAGTCGCCCCTGAGCACGCCCGACGTGCCGGTCATCGCCGAGGCCCTGCGCCGGGCCGCCGGTAGCCAGAAGGACCCGGTCATCGTCATCAATGCGGACGCCAAGGCCACCCACCAGAGCGTGGTGGACGTGATGCAGGCGGCCCAGAGCGCCGGCTATCCCCGCATCTCCTTCGCCACCCAGGCGCCCCAGAAATAAGGCATGGCCCTAGGCCCGCGACTGCAGAAGTTCTGGTTTCGCGGCGCCTTGCCGCGCCGGGGCGATGGCGCCCCGGCCTGGTTCGACACCCTGCTGTTCAACCTGCTGACTCCCATCTCCTGGCTGTTCCGGGGCCTGACGGCCCTGCGCCGCCTGGCCTTCCGCCACGGCTGGCTGGGGTCGGCGCGCCTGCCGGTGCCCGTGGTGGTGGTGGGCAACATCATCGTCGGCGGTGCCGGCAAAACTCCCCTGACCCTCTATCTGGCCCGGCAGCTGCGGGCTGCCGGCCTGCGTCCGGGCATCGTCAGCCGCGGCTACGGTAGCGCCCAGGAAGGCGTGGCGGCCGTCAGCCCCGAGGCGACGCCCGCACAGGTGGGCGACGAGCCCCTGCTGCTGGCCCGGGAAAGCGGCTGTCCGGTATGGATCGGCCGGGACCGGGCGGCGGCGGCCCGGGCCCTGCTGGCGGCATCCCCCGATTGCAACCTGATCCTCTGCGACGACGGCCTGCAGCACTACCGCCTGGCCCGGGACGTGGAAATCGCCGTGTGCGACGTGCGCGGCCTGGGCAACGGCCGCCTGCTGCCGGTGGGCCCCCTGCGGGAGCCGCGGCAGCGTCTGGCCCAGGTGGATGCGGTGGTGGGCAACGGCATGGCCGCCGAACTGCTTTTCTCCGCCAAGGCGGCGACGCCGCCCCTGTTCCGCATGGACCTGCGGCCCGCATCGTTCCATGGCCTGCAGGACCCGTCCCGGCAATGCAGCGCCGCCGACCTGGCCGGCAAGCGGCTCTACGCCGTGGCCGGCATCGGCCATCCCCAGCGCTTTTTCCGCACCCTGGCCGAACTGGGGCTGACGGTGGAGGCCCGGGCCTTTCCCGACCACCACGCCTACAACGCTGCCGACCTGGCCTTCGCCCGGGACGGCGTGCTCCTTACCACCGCCAAGGATGGGGTAAAATGCGCGGCCATCTACGGGGGCGAAGCCTGGGTGTTGCCGGTGGACGCCCAGCTGACCCCCGACCTATCCGCTTTTGTTCTGGAGAAAATCAATGGACGCACGGTTGCTGGACATCCTGGTCTGCCCGGTGTGCAAGAGTAGTCTGGAGTACCGCAAGGAGCAGAAGGAACTGGTCTGCAAGCCCTGCAAGCTGGCCTTCCCGGTGCGGGACGACATTCCCATCATGCTCGAGGAAGAAGCCCGCACCCTGGGCCAGGACGAAAACTGAGCCCTGCCCGGAATCCCGCCATGCAACGCTTCAAGGTCGTCATTCCCGCCCGCTACGCTTCCTCCCGCCTGCCGGCCAAGCCCCTGCTGGACCTGGGCGGCAAGCCCATGGTGGTGCGGGTGGCGGAACGGGCGGCCCTTTCCGGCGCCGAGGAAATCTGGGTGGCGACCGACCACCGGGAGGTGGAGGCGGCCTGCCGGGCCCACGGCCTCAATGTGCTGCTGACCCGGGACGACCATCCCACCGGCACCGACCGGCTGGCCGAAGTGGTGGCCCTGCGGGGCTGGAGCGACGACACCCTGGTGGTCAATGTGCAGGGCGACGAGCCCCTCATCGAGCCGGAACTGATTTCCGCCACGGCGAACCGCCTGGCCGAGAGCGGGGCCGACATCGCCACCGTGGGCCACGGCCTGTCCGAGGCCGCCGATTTCTTCAATCCCAATATCGTCAAGCTGGTGTGCAAGGCCGACGGCGACGCCCTGTATTTCTCCCGGGCGCCTATCCCCTACGCCCGGGACCATTTCGCCCGGGAAGGCGGCGGTGAAACCCTGCCGACGGACTTCCCCGCCTACCGCCACATCGGCCTCTACGCTTACCGGGCCGCCTTCCTCAAGGCCTACTCCGGTCTGGCCGTCTCGCCCCTGGAGCAGTTCGAATGCCTGGAGCAGCTGCGGGCCCTGTGGCACGGCTACCGCATCAGCGTGGCCATTTCCGACAGCCTGCCGGCCCCCGGCGTGGATACCCCGGAAGATGCGGTGCGCATGCGCAAATGGTTTGACCGAGAAGGAATTTCCGAGTAATTTTCGCTCCTTAAAAAGAGGGGTGAACACAACCCCAGCGGCTTCCCCAAGGCCGCCGCCAGAACAGCGCCAGACCTGTACAAAAACATAAATTCAATCAACGCACTTCTGACTGACATCACGTCATCGCACACATTCCGAGGACTCCATGCGACTGATTCTCCTCGGCGCTCCCGGCGCCGGTAAGGGCACCCAGGCCCAATTCATCCGCGAAAAATTCGGCATCCCCCAGATTTCCACCGGCGACATGCTGCGTGCCGCCGTCAAGGCCGGTACCCCCCTGGGCATCGAAGCCAAGAAGGTGATGGACGCCGGCGGCCTGGTTTCCGACGACATCATCATCGGTCTGGTGAAGGACCGCCTGCAGCAGGACGACTGCAAGGCCGGCTACCTGTTCGACGGTTTCCCCCGCACCATTCCCCAGGCCGAAGCCATGAAGGCTGCCGGCGTGGCCATCGACTTCGTGCTGGAAATCGACGTGCCCGACAGCGACATCATTTCCCGCATGAGCGGCCGTCGCGTGCATGTGGCCTCCGGCCGCACCTACCACGTCACCTTCAACCCGCCCAAGGTGGCCGGCAAGGACGACGAGACCGGTGAAGACCTGATCCAGCGCGACGACGACAAGGAAGAAACCGTCAAGAAGCGCCTGGACGTGTATCACTCCCAGACCAAGCCCCTGGTGGATTACTACGGCAAGTGGGCCGCCACCGGCGACGCCAACGCCCCCAAGTACCGCAAGATCGCCGGCGTCGGTTCCGTGGAAGACATCAAGAACGCGGCTTTCGCAGCGCTGAAGTAAGGGGAGGCGGATCACCATGGCGGTGAAAAACGCCTTCTACGCCCAGTCCGGCGGGCCCACCGCCGTGATCAACGCCTCCGCCTGCGCCGTCATCGAGACGGCGCGGGCCCATCCGGACAAAATCGGCAAGGTCTTCGCCGGGCGCAACGGCATCGTCGGCGCCCTCACCGAAGACCTGATCGACACCAGCCTGGAGTCCCCCGCGGACATCGCCCGGCTGCGCACCACCCCGGGAGCCGCCTTCGGCTCCTGCCGCTACAAACTCAAGTCCATCGAAGAGCACCGGGCCCAGTACGAGCGCCTGATCGAGGTCTGCCGCGCCCACGATATCGGCTATTTCTTCTACAACGGTGGCAACGATTCCATGGACACCGCCTGGAAGGTTTCCCAGCTGTCCGAGAAGATGGGCCACCCGCTGATCTGCGTCGGCGTACCGAAGACGGTGGACAACGATCTGCCTCTCACCGACTGCTGCCCGGGCTTCGGCTCCGTGGCCAAGTATGTCGCCACCTCCATCCGCGAAGCGGGGCTGGACGTGGCCTCCATGGCCCGCACTTCCACCAAGATTTTCGTCCTCGAAGTCATGGGCCGCCATGCCGGCTGGATCACCGCCGCCTGCGGCCTGGCTTCCGGCAGCGGGGCCGATTCCGGCCAGCCGCCCCACATCCTGCTGTTCCCCGAAGTGCCCTTCGACGAGGCCGCCTTCCTGGCCCGGGTGCAGCAGTGCGTAGACCGCTACGACTATTGCACCATCGCCGTCTCCGAAGGCCTGAAGACGGCCGACGGCAAGTTCGTTTCCGAGCAGGGCGGCAAGGATGCCTTCGGCCATTCCCAACTGGGCGGCGCCGGCCAGTGGATCGCCCAGCTGATCAAGGACAAGTTGGGCCACAAGTACCACTGGGCCCTGGCCGACTACCTGCAGCGGGCCGCCCGTCACATCGCCTCCAAGACCGATGCCGACCAGGCCTATGCCCTGGGCAAGGCGGCGGTGGAGCTGGCCGTGGCCGGACGCAATGCGGTGATGCCCACCGTGCAGCGCCTCGCCGACGCGCCCTACCGCTGGGAAGTGGGCGTGGCCGAACTGAAGGACGTGGCTAATGTGGAACGCAAGATGCCGGCGGATTTCATCAGCGCCGACGGTTTCCACATCACCGACAAGTGCCGTGCCTACCTGGCGCCCCTGATCGAAGGGGAGGACTATCCGCCCTACCGGCACGGCCTGCCCGATTACGTCAGTCTGAAGAATATTGCCGTGCCCCGGCAGCTGGGAGAGTTCAAGGTGTAAGACCCAGCATCGCCCCGGCGCGGCAGGAAAGGTTTGTTTCTCTGTAGCAAACCGGACCGTAAGGACGGACCATCGCCCGAACGGCCTGAGCTTTACCACTATCTAGGAGGGAGTTCATGTCATCAGGTCTGTTGTTAGCGCTAGTGTGTGCGGTGCTGGCGGTGCTTTACGGCGCCATCTCCAGCAAGTGGATCCTCGGCCTGCCCGCCGGTAACGAGCGGATGCAGGAAATCGCCAAGGCCATCCAGCAGGGGGCATCCGCCTATCTCAACCGGCAATACACCACCATCGGCATCGTCGGTGCGGTGCTGTTCGTCGTCATCGGCATTTTCCTCGCCTGGAGCACCGCCATCGGTTTCCTCATCGGTGCCGTGCTCTCCGGTGCCACCGGCTTCATCGGCATGAACGTCTCGGTGCGGGCCAACGTGCGCACCGCCGAGGCTGCCCGGGGCGGCATCGCCCCGGCCCTGGACGTGGCCTTCAAGGGCGGCGCCATCACCGGCATGCTGGTGGTGGGCCTGGCGCTCCTGGGGGTGGCCGGCTACTACGCCGTGCTCAAGGCCGGCGCTGCGCCCGGCACGGAAATCCACCACATCGTCGAGCCTCTGGTGGGCCTGGCCTTCGGCGGCTCCCTCATCTCCATCTTTGCCCGTCTCGGTGGCGGCATTTTCACCAAGGGCGCCGACGTGGGCGCCGACCTGGTGGGCAAGGTGGAAGCCGGGATTCCCGAAGATGACCCGCGCAACCCCGCCGTGATCGCCGACAACGTGGGCGACAACGTGGGCGACTGCGCCGGCATGGCGGCCGACCTGTTCGAGACCTACGCCGTGACCGTGGTGGCCACCATGGTGCTGAGCGCCCTCATGCTCAAGGGCGTGCCGGCGGCCAACGACAACCTGGTGGTCTATCCCCTGGCCCTGGGCGGCGTCTCCATCATCGCCTCCATCATCGGCTGCTTCTTCGTCAAGACCACGGAAGGCGGCAAGATCATGGCCGCCCTCTACCGCGGCCTGGCGGTGGCAGGCGTGCTGGCCCTGATCGCCTTCTACCCGGTCACCACCTGGATGCTGCCGGAAGGCGTGCCCCTGGCGGACGGCAAGGTCATCGGCGTCAATGCCATCTTCGGCGCCTCCGTCGTCGGCCTGGTGCTGACCGCGGTACTGGTGTGGATCACCGAGTACTACACGGGCACCGACTATGCGCCGGTGAAGCACGTGGCCTCGGCCTCCCAGACCGGCCATGCGACCAACATCATCGCCGGCCTGGGGGTGTCCATGAAGTCCACGGCCCTGCCGGTGCTCTCGGTGTGCGTGGCCATCCTGGTCTCCTACGGCCTGGCCGGCCTCTACGGCATCGCCATCGCCGCCACCTCCATGCTCTCCATGACCGGCATCGTCGTCGCCCTGGACGCCTACGGCCCCATCACGGACAACGCCGGCGGCATCGCCGAAATGGCCGAGCTGCCCGACTCCGTGCGCGGTGTCACCGATCCCCTGGATGCGGTGGGCAACACCACCAAGGCCGTGACCAAGGGCTACGCCATCGGTTCCGCCGGCCTCGCCGCCCTGGTGCTGTTCGCCGACTACACCCACGCCCTGGAGACGGCAGGCCTCAAGCTTTCCTTCGACCTTTCCGACCACATGGTGATCGTCGGCCTCTTCATCGGCGGCCTGATCCCCTACCTGTTCGGCGCCATGGCCATGGAGGCCGTGGGCCGGGCTGCCGGTTCGGTGGTGGAGGAGGTGCGGCGCCAGTTCCGCGAAGTGAAGGGCATCATGGAAGGCACGGCCAAGCCCGATTACTCCCGGGCGGTGGACATGCTGACCAAGTCCGCCATCAAGGAAATGATCATTCCCTCCATCCTGCCCGTGGCAGTGCCGGTGCTGGTGGGCCTCTTCCTCGGTCCCAAGGCCCTGGGCGGAGTGCTCATGGGTACCATCGTCACCGGTCTCTTCGTCGCCATCTCCATGACCACCGGCGGCGGTGCCTGGGATAACGCCAAGAAGTACATCGAGGATGGCCACTTCGGCGGCAAGGGGTCCGACACCCACAAGGCAGCCGTCACCGGCGATACCGTGGGCGACCCCTACAAGGACACCGCCGGCCCGGCGGTGAATCCCCTGATCAAGATCATCAACATCGTGGCCCTGCTGATCGTGCCCCTGGTGGTGAAACTGATGGCCTGAGGCTTTCCTCCGGCAAGCAAAAGGCGGCTGCGGCCGCCTTTTTTCATGGTCGTTCCGGCGGCGGACTAGCGGCCGCCGGCCACGTCCAGGATGGTGCCGGTGGTGTAGGAGGCGTCCTCCGACAGCAGCCAGAGGATGGCCTTGGCCACTTCCTCCGGTGTGCCGCCCCGCTGCATGGGAATGCCCGTTCGCAGCCGTTCCACCCGGCCCGGCTCGCCGCCGCTGGAATGGATGTCGGTGTCGATGAGGCCGGGGGCCACCGCATTGACGCGGATGCCTTCTGTCGCCACCTCCCGGGCCAGACCCAGGGTGAGGGTGTCGATGGCGGCCTTGGAGGCGGCGTAGTCCACGTATTCCCCGGCCGCGCCCAGGCGGGCGGCGCGGGAGGAAAGATTGACGATGGCGCCGCCGTGGCCGCCATGGCGGGTGGACAGGCGGCGCACCGCTTCCCGGCAGCAGAGGAAGGTGCCGATGACGTTGGTGGCGAAGATGCGCTGCAGGCGATCCCCGTCCATGTCCTCGACCCGGGTCTGGTGCTCCAGGATGCCGGCGTTGTTGACCAGGGCCGTGAGGGGGCCGAAACGCTGTTCCGCCGCGGCGAAGAGGGCCCGGATTTCCTCTTCACGGCTGATGTCGGCCTGGAAAGCCAATATCGGCGCGCCTTCCCGGCCACTATCCCGGCCGCTCTCCCGGGTCACTTCCGCCACCAGCTGTTGCGCCGCCGCCGCATCCTGGCGGTAGCTGAAGCACACCGCGTAGCCGGCCCGGGCCGCCAGGCGCACGGTGGCGGCACCGATGCCGCGGGAACCGCCGGTGATGAGGAGGGTCTTGTGCATGGGCTGACTCCTTGTGTCATGGGGCGGCTATCGCCCCGCCGGCCCAGCTTAGCGGGCCGGACCGGCGGCGTCCATGGGCGTTTCCCCGGGGGGCGGGTCTGTGGCAGCATGCTTCCTCCGCCACGCCCGACTGCCGCCATGAGCCCTGTCTTTCATACCGCCCGCGCCGACATTCCCGCCTACCGCACCAAGGACGGCTCGGAAATCCGCGAACTGATGCATCCCGACGTCCACGGCAACCGCCAGCAGAGCCTGGCCGAGGCCACGGTGCCGCCGGGAACGCGCACCCTGTTGCACCGGCACCGCCTGAGCGAGGAGCTGTATCACGTCACCGCCGGCCACGGCGTCATGACCCTGGGGGAGCGGCGTTTCCTCATCGCCGTCGGCGATACCGTGCATATCGCCCCGGGCACCGCCCATGCCCTGGAGAACAGCGGCGACCAGCCCCTGGTGGTGCTGTGCGCCTGCAGCCCGGCCTACCGCCACGACGATACGGAACTGCTGGAAGCGGAAGCGGGGAGCGGCGTCTGACCATGGCCTTCGATTTCGATACCCCGGTGGAGCGCCGGGGCAGCGACAGCTTCAAGTGGGGCCGCTACGCCGGCCGGGACGTGCTGCCCCTGTGGGTGGCCGATATGGATTTCGCGGCACCGCCGGCGGTGCTGGAAGCCCTGCGGCAGCGGGTGGATCACGGCGTCTTCGGTTACGGCGGGGCCACGCCCGAGGTGACCGGGAGCGTGCTGCAGGCCCTGGCCCGGGATTACGGCTGGCAGGTGCAGGCCGAGTGGCTGGTGTGGCTGCCCGGCCTGGTCACCGGTCTCAACGTGGCCTGCCGGGGGCTGGCGGAGCCGGGGGAAACGGTGCTCTCGGCAGTGCCCGTCTATCCGCCCTTCCTCTCCGCTCCGGCCCTGTCGGAGCGGCGCCTGGCCACGGTGCCGCTGCACTGCCGGGAGGGGCGCTGGTGCTGGGACTTCGCTGCCCTGGAAGCGGCGCTGCAGGCCGATCCCCGGCCGTCCCTGCTGCTCCTCTGCCATCCCCACAATCCGGTGGGCCGGGCCTGGAGCCGGAGCGAACTGGAGACGGTGGCAGAGCTGTGCGGACGTTACGACGTGCTGGTCTGCTCCGACGAAATCCACGCCGACCTGCAACTGGAGCCCGGCGCCCGCCACCTGCCTTTCGCCTGCCTCGACGCCGAAGCCGCCCGGCGCAGCGTCACCCTCATGGCGCCCTCCAAGACCTACAACATCCCGGGGCTGTCCTGCGCCTTCGCGGTGATTCCCGACGGCACCATCCGTCGCCGCTTCACCCGGGCCATGGCGGGCATCGTGCCCCACGTCAATGTGCTGGGACTGGCCGCCTGCGGTGCCGCCTACGCCCGCGGCGAGCCGTGGCGCGAGGCCCTGCTGGCCTATCTGCGGCAGAATCGGGAGCGGGTGGTGCAGGCGGTGGCCGGCTGGCCGGGGCTGGAGATGGTGGCGCCGGAAGCCACCTATCTGGCCTGGATCGATGCGCGGCAGAGCGGTCTGAAGGAGCCGGCCCGGGCCTTCGAGGCCGCCGGCGTGGGGCTGTCGGACGGCCGGGAGTTCGGCGCTCCCGGTTTTGTCCGTCTCAATTTCGGCTGCCCCGGGACCACCCTGGAGGCAGCCCTGGAGCGCATGGGGCGGCTGCTCAGGCCTTGAGGGCAGGGTTGAGGCTGTAGGTGCCGGTCAGCTGGGCCTGGGCCAGGATGTGGCCCTCCATGGCCTGGCGCAGGTCGGCGCCGCTGAAGCGGCCCGTCACCGGCAGCTGTTCCACGTCCAGGGCGTAGATGGTGAATACGTAGCGGTGCCGCAGGGCATCGTTCCAGGGCGGGCAGGGGCCGTCGTAGCCGTAGTAGTCGCCGCTCATGTCGCCGTCGCCGGCGAACCAGCCGGTGTAATCGTTGATGCCGTGGCGGCTGCCTTCCAGGCTGGCGGGGCCGGGCTTGCCCCGGGGCGTCACTTCGCTGCAGAACTCGCCGGCCCGGATTTCCCGGCGCATGGCGGAGATGTCCGTCAGCACCCAATGGAAGAAATCCACCCGGGGCAGGTCGGCCGGCACGCTGCGGCCTTCCTGGTTCACGTCGTCGCCTGCGGACGGCACGTCGGGATCGTGGCAGATGAGGGCGAAGGAGCGGGTGCCGATGGGCACGTCGCTCCAGCGGAGGTGGGGGTTGTGGTTACCCCCGAGGCAAACGTGGTGCTGAGCGTGGGGGATACAGAAAGCGAATTCCCCGGGAATCGGCTGGCCGTCGCTGAAGCTCTTGCTTTCCAGTTTCACGTTGCACTCCTCCTTGAAAAGTGCCGGTCGTCGGACTATTCCGCGGCCCGGCGTTTGAAGTCCCTCATTCTAAAGCCAAGCGCATAAAGGGTGGCGAAGTAGGCGAAGATGCCGCCGGCCACCAGGGCTCCCAGATGCCACAGGCGTTGCAGGGTGGAATAGAGCAGCCAGTCTGCCTCCCGACTCATGCCCAGCCACAGGGCGGTGCCGAGTACCGCCAGGGCCGCCAGCAGCTTCAGCAGGAACGGCAGCCAGCCCGCCTGGGGCCGGTAGATGTCGTGCCGGCGCAGGCCCTGATAAAGCAGGAAGGCGTTGAGGCAGGCGGCCAGGCCGATGGAAAGGGCCAGGCCGGCATGACCCAGGTCGAGGAGAACGACGAAGAGCAGGTTCATGGCCTGGGTGGCGCAGAGGGAGGCCAGGGCGATCTTCACCGGGGTGCGGATGTTCTGCCGGGCGTAGAAGCCGGGTGCCAGGACCTTGACCAGGATCAGGCCGGTGAGGCCCACGGCGTAGGCTGACAGGGCGTCCCGGGTGTGGAACACGTCGGCGCCGGTGAAGGCGCCGTGGTGGAAGAGGGTGGCGATCAGGGGCACGCCCAGGATGGCCAGGGCCAGGGCTGCCGGCAGGGTCA
Source organism: Azospira oryzae (assembly GCF_004217225.1). GTDB lineage: Bacteria > Pseudomonadota > Gammaproteobacteria > Burkholderiales > Rhodocyclaceae > Azospira > Azospira oryzae. The sequence continues at coordinate 1,389,382 of NZ_SHKM01000001.1, read as the reverse complement.
GCAGCAGGCACAGACGCAGGCCCCAGTCGAGCAGGCGGGCATAGTCCTCACCCTTGCCGTCGGCATGGTACTTGGCCAGGGAAGGCAGGAGGATGGTGCCGAGGGCGGCGCCCAGCAGGCCGGAGGGGAATTCCATGAGCCGGTCGGCGTAGTAGAGCCAGGAGACGGAGCCGCTCTGCAGGAAGGAGGCGAACACGGTGTTGATGAGCAGGCTCACCTGGCTGACCGAGACGCCCAGCACCGCCGGGGCCATCAGGCGCAGGATGCGGCGCACCCCCTCGTCCTTCCAGTCGAAGCGGAAGCGGGGCAGCATGCCGATGCGGCGCAGGGCCGGCAGTTGCAGTCCCAGTTGCAACACGCCGCCGACAAAGACGGCCCAGCCCAGCACCAGGGCCGGCTGGTCGAACCAGGGCGTGGCGAAGAGGGCCAGGGCGATGAAGCTGACATTGAGCAGTACCGGCGTGAAGGCCGGCAGGGCAAAGCGGCTCCAGGTGTTGAGGATGCCCCCCGACAGGGCCACCAGGGACATGAACAATATGTAGGGGAAGGTGATGCGGGTCAGGGTCACCGTCAGTTCGAACTTTTCCGCCTCGGCGGCAAAGCCGGGGGCGGAGATGTAGACCAGGATGGGGGCGCCGGCAACGCCGAGGGCGGTGACCAGGGTCAGGATGAGGAAGAGCAGGGTGGCGACCCGGTCCACCAGGTGGCGGGCCTCTTCCTCGCCGCGGCGATTCTTGTATTCCCCCAGGATGGGGACGAAGGCCTGGGAGAAGGCGCCCTCGGCAAAGAGGCGGCGCAGCAGGTTGGGCAGCTTGAAGGCGACGAAGAAGGCGTCGGTGGCCAGGCCGGCGCCGAAGGCCCGGGCGATGACGAAGTCCCGGACGAAGCCGAGCAGGCGGGAGAGCAGGGTCATGCCGCTGACGGTGACTAGGGCGCGAAGCAGATTCATAGACGGGAAGCGTGGGGCCGGGGTGCCGGCGGCGTGGCGAAGGCGCTATATTAGCCCGTCCCCGGGCCGCGGGCGGGGCGAAAAGGTCAATTGCATGTAGTGCTTGCCTTTTTTCTGGCGAACCGGTAAACTCGCGCCCTTTCGATTAACCCCCGTTTTCAGGAAGAATTCATGGCCAACAGCGCTCAAGCCCGCAAACGCGCGCGCCAGTCCGAGAAGCAACGCGCTCACAATGCCAGCCTGCGCTCCACGCTGCGTACGGCTATCAAGCGCGTCCAGAAGGCCGTTCTGGCCGGCGACAAGGCTGCCGCACAAACCGTATTCCAGCAATCCGTCGCCGTTCTGGACCGTATTGCCGACAAGAAAATCATCCACAAGAACAAGGCCTCCCGTCACAAGAGCCGCCTGTCCGCTGCGATCAAGGCCCTGGCTGCCTGATCTCCCGGTCTCCGGATGGAAAAAACGGCACCTGCGGGTGCCGTTTTTGTTTTCTGGCTCCCGGGGAGCCGGTATTCGTGGTCTTGCTGGTGTCGGGTGTGGTGTAAGCGTGCTTCGGCGGCGGGATGCCGGCCGATATCGGAGCGTCAGTTGTGGGGGCGTTCCACGCCTTCGACGACCTGCAGTTCGTTGTCGTTGGCAAAGTTGAGCATGAACTTGTAGGCCATGGGTTCGAGGCGGCCCAGTTGGGCGTCCACGAACACGGCTTTTTCGCCCTGGAAGGTACAGGGGCCGACGAAGGGGGAGTATTTCATCTTCTTTTCGGCGCCAAAGGCAGACATGACGCCGCACAGGCGTTCAGCCCAGTCGCTGGGGCGAAATTTTCGCCCCTCCCGGGTCAGGCCGACAATGATGAAGTTGGGGGCTGCGTCTGTTGTCATGTCTCCACGTATTCTTATCGACTCGCCGGTGCCTTGTGGGTACCGGTCGGGGTGGTGTGGATGTCGGGATGATGTCCGACTGCATCGGCGGGGAGGCTCCTCCGTGCGCCGCGAAGCATTCTAGCAGAAATGCCGCATTCGTCGTCGCTGGCGGCGGGCGGATTTTCCCGGGAACGGGTGTCGGCAGGTTTTGCTTTCGAGAATGTCCAATGAAATTATGGTAGTGCGTTGCATAGTTAAATGTCTGTGCATATACTGCATCCCATCCCATTGAATTAAAGGGGGTCGTCGTGACGCCCGTCTTTTTCACCAAGTTCAGTTTCCGCATCCGCACCCGTACCGGTGCGGTGGTGGATCATCTGACCATTCAGGGACGCGATGAGGGTGAAGCCCAGCGCAAGCTGCGCCAGATGTACCGGGACTGCGAGGTGCTGGAGGCCCGCCGTCTGGCGGTGACCGGCCGGGCCGGGGCCAGTTTCGAGGAGGTGGTGGATTTGCTGTCCGGTTGAGCGGACGGTATTCCGGTAACAAAGGGCGCTGCGGCGCCCTTTTGCATTTCAGAGGAAGTTGCTGCCCCGCAGTTCGTCATGCAGGGCCAGGTAGTCCTGGGCGCCGTTGCTGGCAAAGGCGTGGGTGAACACGTCCTGGTTGAGGGAGGGGCTTTCGGCGACCGCCACGTTCTCGGAGATGGCGGTGCGGCAGACCTCGTCGCCGAAGGCGGCGCAGAGGCGCTGGCGGATGTCCTCGCTCATGCGCCGGCGCCTGTCGAAACGGGTGAGTACGTAGCGCCGCGCCACGCGCCGCTTCAGCACCGGCTCCAGGATGTCCAGGGTGCGGGCCATGTGGAAGGCGGCCTGGAGCGAGAGAAAGTCGGTGGAGACGGGGATCAGCACCCGTTCCACGGCAAAGATGGCGTTGAGGGCCAGGACGCCCACATAGGGACAGCAGTCGATCAGGGTGACCCGTTCGCCCTTGCTCTCTTCCAGGTGGTTGAGCCCCAGGCGCAGCTTGTTGAGGATGGTGGGGCCCTTGCCGTAGATGGAGTCCACCTTGATCAGCTGCTGGTGCGAGGGGATCAGGGTGCCGATCTCCGGCCAGGGCAGTTCAAGGTCGCCCAGGGGGCGGTTGTCCTGGTAGAAGGAATATAGGGTGTGCTCCACCTGGTTGGGGGCGCCGCCGTGGATGCTGGAGAGGTGTCCCTGGGGGTCCAGGTCCAGGAGCAGGGGTGGGCGGTTGTGGCGGATGCTGGCGGCGGCAAGGTTGAGGGTGGTGGTCGTCTTGCCGACGCCGCCTTTCTGGTTGAAGATCGCCAGCCGGGGCATGTTGGAGTCCTGTTCGGTCTAGGTTTTACGGCACTCTCGGGCCGGGTGTCGCCTATACAAGGCGGCGTTTTTCGCTTAGTATTCAACCTTTAGCAACCCCGTATTTCTGGGCTTTTCACTACAGCACAGCACCGGGTACGGGGGCGCCACGGCGGCGGCACTGGCCGCCGTTTGTCATTCTCGCGCCCCTCGCCCGTCACTTCAAGGCAAGGTCATGCCCCACCTGATGAATACCTACGCCCGCCTGCCGGTGGCTTTCAGCCATGGCGAGGGGAACCGGATCTACGATACCGACGGCAAGTGTTATCTGGACGCCCTGTCCGGCATCGCCGTCAATACCCTGGGTCACAACCATCCCAAGCTGGTCAATGCCATCGCCAGCCAGGCGGCTCGGGTGCTGCACACCTCCAATCTATACCGGATTCCCCTGCAGGAGGAGCTTGCCGATCGTCTGGCCGGGCTTTCCCGCATGGAAGAGGTCTTTTTCTGCAACTCCGGTTGCGAAGCCAACGAGGCTGCCATCAAGCTGGCCCGCTTCTTCGGTCATCAGAAGGGCGTCGATGCGCCGGTCATCATCGTCATGGAAAAGGCCTTCCACGGCCGCACCCTGGCGACCCTGTCGGCCACCGGCAACCGCAAGGCCCAGGCCGGCTTCGAGCCCCTGGTCTCCGGTTTCGTGCGGGTGCCGTACAACGATCTGGACGCCATCCGCGCCGCCGCCGAGCTGAATCCCAATGTGGTGGCCGTGCTGCTGGAAATGGTGCAGGGCGAAGGTGGCATCCATGTGGCTGACCCCGAATTCCAGCGTGGCCTGCGCAGTCTGTGCGACGAGAAGGACTGGCTGCTGATGTGCGACGAAGTGCAGTGCGGCATGGGCCGTACCGGCACCTGGTTCGGCTTCCAGCACGCCGGCATCCTGCCCGACGTGGCCACCCTGGCCAAAGGCCTGGGCTCCGGTGTGCCCATCGGCGCCTGCATGACCGCCGGCAAGGCTGCCGGCCTGTTCAAGCCGGGCAACCACGGCTCCACCTTCGGCGGCAATCCGCTGGCCTGTGCCGCGGCCCTGACCACCATCGCCTGCATCGAGGAAGAAAAGCTGCGGGAAAACGCCGTGGCCCAGGGCGAGGCCATCCGGTGCGGGCTCAGCGAAGCCCTGGCCGGTGTCAGCGGCCTGGTGGAGATTCGCGGCAAGGGCCTGATGCTGGGCATCGAGCTGGACCGCCCCTGCGGCGAACTGGTGGCCAAGGGCCTGGAGGCCGGCCTGCTGATCAACGTCACCGCCGAGAAGGTGGTGCGCCTGTTGCCTGCATTGACTTTCAGCGCGGCGGATACCCAGGAGCTGGTGCAGCGCCTGGCCGCCCTGATCAAGGAGTTCCTGACGGCCTGAGGCAGTCGGGGAGGGGAGACCACTATGTCGTCAATCAAGCATTTTCTGCAGTTCAAGGATTTCACCCGGGAAGAGTTCGACTACCTGTTCGCGCGCACCCGCTGGATCAAGGACCAGTTCAAGAACTACAAGCAGTACTGGCCCCTGACCGACCGCACCCTGGTGATGATTTTCGAGAAGGCCAGCACCCGTACCCGCCTCTCCTTCGAGGCCGGCATGCAGCAGCTGGGCGGTTCCGCCATCTACCTCAACACCCGCGATTCCCAGCTGGGCCGCGGCGAACCGGTGGAAGATGCGGCCCAGGTCATCTCCCGCATGAGCGACATCGTCATGATCCGCACCTTCGAGCAGGAGATCATCGAGCGCTTCGCTGCCAACTCCCGGGTGCCGGTGATCAACGGCCTGACCAACGAATACCACCCGTGCCAGATCATGGCCGACATCTTCACCTACATCGAGCACCGGGGCCCCATCCAGGGCAAGACCGTGGCCTGGATCGGCGATTCCAACAATGTCTGCAACACCTGGCTGCAGGCGGCCGAAGTGCTGGACTTCAACGTCCACGTCTCCACGCCCCCGGGCTACGAGGTGGAAGCGGAACGGGCGGGCCTCTACGGCACCGCCAATTTCGAGCAATTTAGCGATCCCATGGAAGCGGCCAAGGGGGCCGACATTGTCACCACCGACGTGTGGACCTCCATGGGTTTCGAAGCTGAAAACGAGGAACGCCTGAAGGACTTCGCCGACTGGCAGGTCGATGGCGACATGATGCGTATCGCCAAGTCCGACGCCATTTTCCTCCATTGCCTGCCGGCCCACCGTGGCGAGGAAGTGACCGCCGAAGTGATCGACGGTCCCCAGTCCGCAGTCTGGGATGAGGCGGAGAACCGGCTGCACACCCAGAAGGCCCTGATGGAGTATCTGCTCCTGGGCCGCGTCAATTCTTAATCTTTGCAGGGAAGCATCATGAGCGACATCAAGAAAGTGGTTCTCGCCTACTCCGGCGGCCTCGACACCTCCGTCATCCTCAAGTGGCTGCAGGATACCTACCAGTGCGAAGTGGTGACCTTCACCGCCGACCTGGGCCAGGGCGAGGAACTGGAACCGGCCCGCACCAAGGCCCTGAAGTTCGGCATCAAGCCCGAGAACATTTTCATCGACGACCTGCGCGAAGAGTTCGTGCGCGACTTCGTCTTCCCCATGTTCCGCGCCAACACCGTCTATGAAGGCGAGTACCTGCTGGGCACCTCCATCGCCCGCCCCCTGATCGCCAAGCGCCTGATCGAGATCACCAACCTGACCGGTGCCGATGCCATCTCCCACGGCGCCACCGGCAAGGGCAACGACCAGGTGCGCTTCGAGCTGGGCGCCTACGCCCTCAAGCCCGGCGTCAAGGTCATCGCCCCCTGGCGCGAATGGGACCTGCTGTCCCGCGAGAAGCTGCTGGCCTATGCCGAGCAGCACGGCATCCCTGTGGAAATGAAGCACAAGCAGGGCGGTTCTCCCTACTCCATGGACGCCAACCTGCTGCACATCTCCTACGAAGGCCGTCACCTGGAGAACCCCGCCGCCGAGGCCGAGGAAGACATGTGGCGCTGGACCGTCTCCCCGGAGAACGCTCCCGATGCCGCCGAATACCTGGATCTGGAATTCGTCCAGGGCGACCTGGTGGCCATCAACGGCCAGAAGATGAAGGCCCACGAACTGCTGGCCAAGCTCAACGAGCTGGGCGGCAAGCACGGCATCGGCCGCCTGGACCTGGTGGAAAACCGCTACGTCGGCATGAAGTCCCGCGGCTGCTATGAAACCCCGGGGGGCACCATCCTGCTGCGCGCCCACCGCGCCATCGAATCCATCACCCTGGACCGGGAAGTCGCCCACCTCAAGGACGACCTCATGCCCCGCTACGCCAGCCTGGTGTACAACGGCTACTGGTGGGCGCCCGAGCGCAAGGCCCTGCAGACCCTGATCGACCACACCCAGCAGACCGTGAACGGTACCGTTCGCCTCAAGCTGTACAAGGGCAACGTCATTGTCGTGGGCCGCGATTCCAAGACCGACTCCCTGTTCGACCCGACCATCGCCACCTTCGAGGACGATGCTGGCGCCTACGACCAGAAGGATGCGGGCGGCTTCATCAAGCTCAACGCCCTGCGCATGCGCATCGCCGCCAACCTGAAGGCACGCAAGGGTTAAGCGGAGGGTTTGGTGGAAAGCACCCTCTTCGGCTTTACGGAAGCCCAGATCTCCGAATTCGGCGTCACTTTCGGGATCGGGGCTTTCATCCTCTACATGCTGTTCATCATCGGCGAGCTGGCCTACAAGTCCAAGGCCGGCAAGGTCGGTACCTTCGTCCTGTTTTTCGTGCTGTCTCTGGGGATGCTCGGCTTCATCTCCAAGACCTTCATCCAGAAATTGTGGGGAATCTGATGTCTCAATTCGATAATGTTTCCGTGGTCAAGGCTGCCAACGTCTACTTCGACGGCAAGTGCGTCAGCCACACCGTGATTTTCGCCGACGGCTCCAAGAAGACCGTGGGCGTGATCCTGCCCGCCAGCCTGACCTTCAACACCGGCGCTCCCGAAGTCATGGAAACCGTGGCCGGTGCCTGCCGCTATCGCCTCAAGGGCGAGACGGAATGGAAGACTTCCGGTGCCGGTGAGTCCTTTAATGTGCCGGGAAATTCCAGCTTTGACATCGAAGTGACCGGCGAGCCCTACCACTACGTCTGCTACTTCGGTTAAGCGAGGATCGTCATGCCGTCTTTCGATTTTTCCTCTGAAGTGGACATGGTGGCGCTGAAGAACGCCGTCGATGCCACCGGCAAGAAGATCGTCGGCCGCCACGACTTCAAGGGCACCACCGCCAAGGTGGAGCTTAACGAGAAGGACAAGGTCATCACGGTCTACGGCGACTCCGACTTCCAGCTCGACCAGATCAAGACCATCCTCTTTCCCGAAATGGAAAAGAAGGAGCCGGACTGCGTCAAGCGCCTGGACCAGCAGGCCGTGCAGAAGGTCTCCGGCGACAAGGTGAAGCAGGACCTGAAGATCAAGATCGGCATCGAGAGCGAGCTGGCGAAGAAGATCGTCAAGCTGGTGAAGGACTCCAAGCTCAAGGTGCAGGCTGCCATCCAGGGCGACACGGTGCGCGTCACCGGCGCCAAGCGTGATGTGCTGCAGGAAACCATTGCCTTGGTGAAGAAGTCCATTACCGACTTCCCCATCAAGTACGGCAATTTCCGCGACTGAACCGGCGTTCTCCGCCTGCATGAAAAACGGCGCCCGCGGGCGCCGTTTTCTTTTGCCGTAGTCCTGTCAGGGGCGCAGGTTGGCGATCCAGGCCCCGTACAGGCGGTCGGCCAGCTGCCGCATGGCGGGCAGGCGCCATTCGATTTCGGCCACCATCTGCTCGGGCGTCTGGCCGGCAGGGTGCCGGGCGGCGGCCCGGGCTTCGTCCGCCCAGTCGCTGCACCAGGTGGCGATCAGCTCCGGCGTCATTTCCACATGGCACTGCATGGCCAGGTGGGGGCCCAGGGCGAACATCTGGTTGGCGCAGAAATCGTTGGTGAGCAGGCGCACGGCCTGGGGCGGCAGGGAGAAAGTTTCGCCGTGCCACTGGAAAACGGTGACTTCGCCCCCCAGGCCGTTGAACCAGTGGCCGGGAATTTCACCCTCCTCGATGCGGGCCGTGCCCCAGCCGATTTCCTTGATTGGATTAGGCGTCACCCGGCCGCCCAGGGCTTTGGCCATGAGCTGGCCGCCGAGGCAGTGCCCCAGCACCGGGATGCCGGCAGCGACGGCGCTGCGGATCAGGGCACAGGTATGGTCGATCCAGGGCAGGGGGTCGTTCACGCTCATGGGGCCACCCATGAAACAGAGGCCGGCATAGGCCTCCGGCGAGGCCGGCACGGGGGCGCCGGCATCCACGGGAATCAGCTCCCAGGCGATGCCGTGGCCTTCCAGGAATGTGGCAAAATAGCCCGGACCTTCTGTCGGAGTATGGCGAAAAATGGCAACGGGACGCATGGCAGGGAAATGGGGCGGAAGGATGGCGACGGGGCATTCTAGTCTGGGCTGGCTGTCATGCCTATGTCTTTTGCTGGCATCGCCCCTGCAGGCTGTCGAAGTCGGCATTGCCGGCGTCTTTCCCAACAAGGCCCTGCTGGTCATCGACGGCGCCCCGCCCAAGGGCGTGGCCGTGGGCCAGAAGACGGAGCAGGGCGTGAAGCTGGTGGCGGTGGAGGACGGTGCCGCCATCGTCGAGGTGGACGGCAAGCGGCGCACCCTGCGGGTGGGCCAGAGCGTCGTCTCCCAGCAATCTTCCGACCGCACCCCCACCCTGACCCTGTCTTCCGATGCCAGCGGCCATTTCTACGCCACCGGCAACATCAACGGCGGCACCATCCGCTTCCTGGTGGACACGGGTGCTACCATGGTTTCCATCGGCGCGTCCGATGCCCGCCGTCTGGGCCTCGACCTGCGTAATGCCCAGGTCGGTTATACCCAGACAGCCAACGGCACGGCGCGGGTGTATAAGGTACTTCTGTCCACCGTGCGCATCGGTGACGTCACCCTGACCGATGTGGATGGCCTGGTGCACGAGAGTGACATGCCCATCGCCCTGCTCGGCATGAGTTTTCTCAACCGCATGGAAATGCAGCGGGACGGGCAGCGCATGATTCTAAAAAAACGTTATTGATTCCCCCTGGAGGAACCCCCCATGCCCCAACGTGATCAGGAAATCGCCCTGCTGCGCGAAGAACTGGAACTGCTCATGGGCGAGCGTCACTTGCTGCTGCAGATCGTCGGTGCCGCCGCCAGCCTCATCGCCGGCCTGGACAGCAAGCGCCTGCCGGTCGGCGCCGTGGAGGCCGCCGATCTGGTGGCGACCCACATCAACCGCCTGCCGGAAGAAACTCTGCAGGACGCCCTGCAGGCCGTCAGTGCCGAGATTGAGGAAAGCGGTGCTGAAACCCATTGACGGCCCGGCCGGCGTGGTGGACCTGGAGCGCCTCCGTGCCAGCCTTTCCGCCGAACCCCTGGCGGCCCCGCCGATCCTGGAAGACGGCATCGGCAACGAAACCCTGACGCCGGCTGCCGTCCTCTTTCCCATTGTGCTGCGGGAGAGCCATCCCACGGTGCTGCTGACCCAGCGCACCTCCCACCTGCGGGACCATGGCGGCCAGGTCAGCTTTCCCGGCGGCCGGGTGGAGGAGGTGGACCAGTCCCCCATCCACACCGCCCTGCGGGAGACCGAGGAAGAGATCGGCATGTCCCCGGAACTGGTGGAAGTGCTCGGCTACCTGCCGGAGTACCGCACCAGCACTGGCTTTCGCGTCACCCCGGTGGTGGGCCTGGTGCGCCCGCCCTTCACCCTGCGGCCCGACCCCTTCGAGGTGGCCGAAGTTTTCGAAGTACCCCTGGCCTTCCTCCTGGACCCGGCCAATCGCCAGCGCCACTCCCGGGAGTGGCGGGGGCGGCTGCGCCACTATTTCGCCATGCCCTATGGCGACTACTTCATCTGGGGCGCCACCGCCGGCATGATCGTCTCCCTGGCCGACCGTCTCGGCTACCCGGCGACACCGCTGTAGGATGCCCGCCGCTCCCGGCTGTCATCTGCAGGCCGGGGCGAAATGTGTTATCTTGGACCTTCTCCGACAGGGGCGCTGGCAAAGCATTTGGCGGTTGCGTGGTTTCCGCGCCGAGCCACCTGCCAGGCGGTTCCCTGCTTCCGATCAACATCGCGCCTCAAGTTCGGGATGAGCCTTTTTTCCCTGATCGCGGCCCTGTTCCTCGAACAGTTCCGGCCGCTACCCAATCGCCTTTTGCTGGAACCGGTGGGTCGCTATGCCGACTTCCTGGAGTCGCGCCTCAACGCCGGCGACTCGCGGCATGGCCTGATCGCCTGGCTGGCCGCCGTGCTGCCGCCCGTGCTGCTGGCGGCCGGCATCTATTACCTGCTCTGTGCCGTGACGCCGCTGCTGGGGTGGGCCTGGAACGTCCTGGTGCTGTATCTGACCATGGGCTTCCGCCAGTTCAGCCACCATTTCACCGACATTCACCTGGCCCTGCGCATGGGCGACGTGCCCCGGGCCCGCCAGCTTCTGGCCGAATGGCGGGGCCGTTCCGCCGAAGGGCTGTCGTCCAGCGAGGTGGCCCGCCTGGCCATCGAGGAGGCCCTGGCCGCTTCCCATCGCCATGTTTTTGCGGTGATCCTCTGTTTCGTCCTGCTTCCCGGTCCCTGCGGTGCGGTGCTGTACCGCCTCGCCGGCATTCTGGCCGAGCGCTGGGGCCAGCGGCAGGATGAAGAATTCGGCGACTTTGGCAAATTTTCGCAACAAATCTTTGCCATCATCGACTGGCTGCCCCTGCGGGCCACCGCTGCCGCCTTCGCCGTGGTCGGCGATTTCGAGGATGCGGTCTATTGCTGGCGCACCCAGGCCGGCCAGTGGGCCGACCACGAGTTGGGCATCGTGCTGTCCAGCGGTGCCGGCGCCCTCGGCGTGCGTCTCGGCCAGCCCCTGGTGGAAGGCGGCGAGGTCACCGACCGGGCCGAACTGGGGGTCGGCGAAGAAGCCGATGTGGATTTCATGCAGAGCACGGTGGGCCTGGTTTGGCGGGCCCTGGTGCTGTGGCTGTTGCTGTTGCTGTTGATCGGGCTCGCCACTTGGGTGGGTTGATAAGTCAGTTATAACAAGGAGATGCTCATGAGCAAGGAAATCGTAGTTCTGTCCGCCGTTCGTTCCGCTGTGGGTGGTTTTGGCGGTTCCCTGGCTGGCATGGAGCCCGCCGAGCTGGGTGGTCTGGTCGTCAAGGAAGCCATTGCCCGTGCCGGTGTGGACCCCAAGGCCGTGACCTTTGCCACCGTCGGCAACTGTATTCCCACCGAAACCCGCTATGCCTACGTCGCCCGCCTGGCCACCATCCAGGGCGGCATGTCCATGGATTCCGTGGCCTTCGCCGTGAACCGCCTGTGCGGTTCCGCCATGCAGGCCATCGTCTCCTCCGCCCAGGCCATCATGCTGGGTGACGCCGACTACGCCATCGGCGGCGGCGTCGAAGTCATGTCCCGCGGCGCCTACCTGCTGCCGGCCCTGCGCTCCGGCGCCCGCATGGGTGACACCAAGGCCATCGACGCCATGGTCTCCGTCCTCACCGACCCCTTCGGCGTCGGCCACATGGGCATCACCGCCGAAAACCTGGTGGCCAAGTGGGGCCTGACCCGGGAAGAGCAGGACGCCTTCGCCCTGGAATCCCAGAACCGCGCCGCCAAGGCCATCGCCGAAGGCCGTTTCAAGAGCCAGATCGTGCCCATCACCTTCCAGACCAAGAAGGGCGACGTGGTCTTCGATACCGACGAGCATCCCCGCGCCACCACCATGGAAGCCCTGGCCAAGATGAAGGCTGCCTTCAAGAAGGACGGTTCCGTTACCGCCGGCAACGCTTCCGGCATCAATGACGCCGCTGCCTTCCTGGTGCTGGCCGATGCCGCCAAGGCCGCCGCTGCCGGTCACAAGCCCATCGCCCGCCTCGTGTCCTACGCCATCGCCGGCGTGCCCAACGAAATCATGGGCGAAGGTCCGATCCCGTCCTCCAAGCTGGCCCTGCAGAAGGCCGGCCTGACCCTGGACCAGATCGACCTGGTCGAGTCCAACGAAGCCTTTGCCGCCCAGTCCCTGGCCGTGGCCAAGGGCCTGGGCCTGGACCCCGCCAAGACCAACGTCAATGGCGGCGCCATTGCCTTGGGGCACCCGGTTGGTGCAACCGGCGGCGTCATTGTCACCAAGTTGTTGCATGAAATGCAGCGTACCGGTGCCCGTTACGGCATGGCCACCATGTGCATCGGCGGCGGCCAGGGCATCACCACCATCTACGAACGCATCTAAAACAACGGGTTAGGCTGAAAAGCCCGACGGGAGCCATCCCGTCGGGCTTTTTTTCGTCTACCGGGCACGATCTGTGATTCATGCTAAGGGCAAATGTAATGAAGTTGAGATAACATCGCGAGGCCATCCAAATGAGAGTGGCTCTCAGGGAGTAGTAGGGAAACATGAAAAACAATCTTCCCGTCACACAAGTTGAAGTGCCCTTTACCAAGGGCAAGTACATCGTTTCGAAAACCGATCTGAAGGGGATCATCACCTACGCCAACGACACCTTCGTCGAGCTGAGCGGCTTCACCCGGGATGAACTGATCGGCAAGAACCACAATCTGGTGCGCCACCCGGACATGCCGCCGGCCGCCTTTGCCGACCTGTGGATCTCGGTGAAGGAAGGGCGCCCCTGGCGCGGTATCGTCAAGAACCGCTGCAAGAACGGCGACCATTACTGGGTCGATGCCCTGGTGGTGCCGGTGCGGCAGAAGGGTCAGACCATCGGCTACATGTCGGTGCGCACCGAGCCCTCCCGGGCCCAGGTGCAGTCTGCCGAGGCTCTTTACGCCAAGCTGGGCAAGGGGGGCGGCGCCATTCCCCGGCCGGGCGGCTGGCGCAAGGTCAGCCTGCGCAAGAAGATGGCCGGCCTCACCCTATTCGTCATGGCGGCCCAGTTGCTGACTGGCATCGGTGTCTGGTTCGGCAGCGGCATCGGCTTTTCCGCCGACAGCATCGTCGCCCTGGTGCAGATACTGAGTCTCACCGGCCTGGTTGCCGGCGCGGTGCAGATCGGCCTGCAGCAGGGTATCTTCCGCGCCATCGATGCCACCAACAGCAGCCTGGACCGGGTGGCCCAGGGCGACCTGTCGGAAGACCTGTGGCACGACCGTCTGGACGAGGTGGGCAAGCTGCAGGATTCCCTGCTCACCACCCAGGCTCACCTCAAGGTCATGCTGGCGGAGATTGCCGAAGCGGCGAACCGGGTCAGCGGCAACACCACCCAGCTCAACCTGGAGATGTCCAGCGTCTCCTCCCAGTCCGAGTCCCAGTCCGACTCGGTGAGCCGCATCGCCGCCTCTATGGAAGAGATGAGCGCCACGGTGGAACAGGTCTCGGCCGATGCCCAGGAGACGGCCAGCGCCGTGGGCACTACCCGGGAGCGCATCGCCGGGGTGGAGCGGCGCATGATCCAGGGCCGGGAGGCCTCCCGGGCCGTGGTCTCGGCGGTGGATACCGCCTCCAACACCATGGCCACCCTGTTCCAGTCCCTCAACCGTATCGGGGTGGTGACCCAGGGCATTCAGGAGATCGCCGACCAGACCAACCTCATCGCCCTCAACGCCGCCATCGAGGCGGCCCGGGCCGGCGAGGCGGGGCGCGGTTTCGCCGTGGTGGCCGACGAGGTGCGCAAGCTGGCCGAGCGCACCCGCCTGCAGACCGCCGAAATCGCCGAAATGGTGACGGAAATCCAGAAGATCACCGAAAGCGCCGTCGGCAGCATCGAATCCGCCGGCGCCCAGGTGGGGCACAACGACGAGGCCATGGGCGAGACCGGGGTCAGCCTGGCCGAAGTGGTCCAGGACGGGCAGCACATCGACGAGATGGCGCGCCACATCGCCCAGGCCACGGTGCAGCAGTCCCAGGCCAGCCAGGACGTGGCCATGAGCGTCTCCGAGATTGCCGCCCTGATCGAGGAAAACGCCGCCGCCATCGGCGAGGCGGAGCGCAATGTGCAACAGCTGCTGGCCACCGCCGGCGAACTGCGCAACCTCATCGCCTACTTTCAGTTCCAGCCCGGGCGCTAAGCCGGTCGACGAGGTCCACAAAAAAAGCCCGGGGCCGAAGCTCCGGGCTTTTTTCATTGGGCTTTGCCGGCCTCATGTCTGGAAGCGGTTCACCAGGCCCTTCAGGTTGTGGGCCACCCGTTCCAGGTCCTGGGCAGAGGTCATGGTGTTGTTCATGGTGGTGCTGGTTTCTTCCACCGTCTGGGCAATGGCTTCGACGCGCTGGGCGATGGAGGTGCTGGCGGCGCTCTGTTCGCGGATGGCATTGGCCACTTCCTGGATGTGCTCCAGGGTGCGCAGGGCGCCGGCCTCGATAGTGGCCAGGGATTCGGCCGCCGCCTGGGCCAGGCTGACCCCCTGTTCCACCTGGGGCAGGGCGTCGTCCATGGACTGCACCGCGTTGTTGGTCTCGCTCTGGATGCTGGCGATCATCTGCTCGATTTCGATGGTGGCGGAGGACGTCCGTTCCGCCAGCTTGCGCACCTCGTCGGCGACCACGGCAAAACCGCGGCCCGCCTCGCCGGCCCGGGCCGCCTCGATGGCGGCGTTGAGGGCCAGCAGATTGGTTTGCCCGGCGATGTCCTTGATCACCCCGGCAATGGAGGAAATCTGGTTGGCCTGCTGATCCAGGGTGCGGATGCGGGTGGAGCCTTCGGATACCGTGGCGGCGATGCGCTGCATGGCCTCGGCGGCCTGCTCTGCCCGTTCCCGGCCCTGTTTGGAGAGATCCACGGCTTTGTGGGAATCCCCCTGGGTCTCCTCGGCGCTGTCGGAAATGTGGCTGGAACTGACCGTCAGCTGTTCAATGGCGGCGGCCATGGAGGAGGTGGCATCGGCCTGGGCACCGGTGGTGTCGGCCAGCTGGCTGGAGGCGGAGCTGATCGCCTGGGAGTTGCTGGCCAGGGTTTCCGCGTCCTGGCGGATTTCGGTGAGCATCTGGCGCAGGGAGAGCACCATCTGGCTCAGGGCATGGAGCAGGCTGCCGGGCTGGGTCTGGCCGATGGCCGCATGCAGGTTGCCGCCGGCCACCTGCTGCATGATGGCCGTGGCGGCGGCAGGTTCGCCACCGATCTGCTTGAGCACGCTGCGGGTCACCAGGTAGCAGATGCTGCCGATCAGGGCCAGCACCACCAGAGCCAGCAGGCCCTGGTAGATCAGGGTTTGCTGGAACTCCCGGTCCACTTCGTCGATATAGACGCCGGTGCCGATGATCCAGTCCCAGGCCGGGAATTTCTGGGCGTAGAGCACCTTGGGATACATGGTGGGGTCGCCCGCCTTCTTGACGAACTGGGTGTCCATGTAGGTGGTGGCCTGGTTCTGCAGCAGGCTTGCCAGTTCCCGGATGATCAGCTTGCCGCTGCCGTCCTTCACCTGGTCGCCCATGGGCTTGCCTTCCCATTCCGGCTTCAGGGCATGCATGACGCTGATGCCATCGGGGGTCCAGATGTAGAAATAGTCGCTCTTGCCGTCGGGGCCGTTGAAGCGGATCTGCCGCACGGCCGCCTTGGCGTGGGCCTGGGCCTCGTCGCGGCTGAGGTTGCCGGCGGCTTCCTGGCTTTGATAGTAGGCGACCACGTTGTAGGCGCCCTGGGTGATGGCGCGAATCTGGCCTTTTCTCTCATCCAGCATGAGGGAGCGGGTATTGAAGGCGGCGATGGCCGCCAGTGCCAGGACCCCCAGGAGCGCCACCAGCACTACCGCCAGGAGTCGGGTACGCAGGGAAAGTTGATCAAGCATGGGATTGTCCAAACTATATGAAACATGAAGTGCGCATTATATTTCCGCCACCAGCCATGCTGTGAAGGAAATCACACTTTTCTGCTTCAAATTGGTGCGCCCGCTTCTGCCCATGGTGCATGGTGGCACCGTTTTCTGGCGCCGCTTCCGCCAATTCCCCGGAAGTCCTTTAAGGATCAAGCGATTATGATCCTGGCACAACCCCTGCTATTTGATTGTCGCCCTTCCTCATGGCGCGACCATCATGAACAAGCCCAGCTTCTTCGACGAAATGAACGGTGCCGACGGCGCCGTCCGCTCCCACTACCAGACCTACCGGCGCTGGCTTTCCGAAACCCCTGACGAACGCATCGCCCGCAAGCGGGCCGAGGCCGACATCGCCTTCCGCCGCGTCGGCATCACCTTCGCCGTCTATGGCGAGGAGGCCGGCACCGAGCGGCTGATCCCCTTCGACATCATTCCCCGGGTCATCCCGGCAGATGAGTGGAAGGCCCTCAAGGCCGGCCTCAAGCAGCGGGTCAAGGCTCTCAACCTGTTCCTCCACGACATCTACCACGACCAGGAAATCCTCAAGGCCGGGCGCATTCCCCGGGAGCAGGTGGAGGGCAACGCCCAATTCCGTCCCATCATGCGCGGGGTGGACGTGCCGGCCGGCATCTATGCCCACATCGCCGGCGTGGACCTGGTGCGGGCCGGGGCCGGCGAGTTCTACGTGCTGGAAGACAACCTGCGGGTCCCCTCCGGCGTCTCCTACATGCTGGAAGACCGCAAGATGATGATGCGGCTCTTCCCCGAGCTGTTCTCCAAGCACAAGGTGGCCCCGGTGGAGCATTACCCGGACCTGCTGCTGGAGACCCTGCGGGCCTCCGCCCCCAACGGTGTCTCCGATCCCACGGTGGTGGTGCTGACTCCGGGGGCCTACAACAGCGCCTACTTCGAGCACACCTTCCTGGCCCAGCAGATGGGGGTGGAACTGGTGGAAGGGCGGGACCTTTTCGTCGATAACGACACGGTCTACATGCGCACCACCCAGGGCCCCCAGCGGGTGGACGTGATCTACCGCCGCATCGACGACGACTTCATCGACCCGCAGGTCTTCCGTGCCGATTCCATGCTCGGCGTGCCCGGCATCCTGCAGGCCTACCGGGCCGGCAAGGTGACCCTGGCCAATGCCGTGGGCACCGGGGTGGCCGACGACAAGTCCATCTACCCCTATGTGCCGGAAATGGTGCGTTTCTACCTGGGGGAGGAACCCATCCTCAACAACGTGCCCACCTACATGTGCCGCAAGCCCGAGGACCTGGCCTACACCCTGGCCCACCTGCCGGAACTGGTGGTGAAGGAAGTCCATGGCGCCGGCGGCTACGGCATGCTGGTGGGGCCGGCCTCCACCCAGGCCGAGATCGAGGACTTCCGCCGGCGCCTCATCGCCAGCCCGGAGAAGTACATCGCCCAGCCCACCCTGGCCCTGTCCACCTGCCCCACCTTCGTCGAATCGGGTGTGGCGCCGCGCCACATCGACCTGCGCCCCTTCGTCCTCTCCGGCAAGGAAGTGACCATGGTCCCCGGCGGTCTCACCCGGGTGGCCCTGCAGGAAGGCTCCCTGGTGGTGAACTCCTCCCAGGGCGGCGGCACCAAGGACACCTGGGTGCTGGAATGAGAAACCTTGCCACAGAGGGCACAGAGAACACAGAGGGTAAAACCGTGGCTGCGGCTGGCGTGTTGCCGCAAAACGTGCGGGCCCGGAACGCTTCTGCTTTTTCTCTGTGATCTCTGTGTCCTCTGTGGCTAAAAAAGACTAGGAAACCATCATGCTCAGCCGAACCGCCGATCACCTCTACTGGATGGCCCGCTACATCGAGCGGGCCGAGAACCTGGCCCGCCTGCTGGACGTCACCTACCAGATGTCCCTGGTGCCCCAGTCGCCGGAAGCGGCGAACCAGAACTGGAACGCCATCATCGTCCTCAACAGCCTGGAAGAGCCCTTCGCCAAGGCCTACGGCGAGCCCAGCGCGGAAAACGTGCTGCGCTTCATGGTGCGGGACGAAAGCAACTTCTCCTCCATCTACAGCTGCCTGCGGGCAGCCCGGGAGAACGCCCACGCCGTGCGCGGCACCCTCACCACGGAAATGTGGGAGACCATCAACGCCGCCTGGATCGACCTGCGGGCCCAGAGCTTCGAGCAGATCATGGCCGGCGGCATCACCGAGTTCTTCGAATGGGTCAAGCTGCGCTCGGCCCTGACCCGGGGCGTCACCTTCGGCACCCTGCTGCAGGACGAGGCGGCCCACTTCATCCGTATGGGCGGCCTCCTGGAGCGGGCCGACAACACGGCCCGCATCCTGGACGTGAAATACCACTTCCTGCAGCCCAACGGTGAAGGGGAGGAGGGCGGCGTCACCGACTTCTACCAGTGGGGCGCCCTGCTGCGCTCCCTTTCCGCCTTCGAGGTGTACCGCAAGGTGTACCGGGACGTCATCACCCCGGCCCGGGTGGCGGAGCTGCTGATCCTGCGCATGGACATGCCCCGTTCCCTGCACCACTGCCTGGACAAGGTGAATCACCTGCTGGGCCTGGTGGGCAACCGCCAGTCCAGCGAGACCCTGCGCCGGGCCGGCCTGCTGCATTCGCGCCTGCACTACGGCCGCATCGACGACGTGCTGGAGGATGGCCTGCACGAGTACCTGACCGAGTTCATGGACGACATCTACGACCTGGGCAACCGCATCTCCCAGGACTTCCTGGTGCCGGCCTGAGGCGCATCAGTCGGGGAGGCGCCGGCGGCAGCTGCCGCCGGCCTTTTTTCATCATCATAAAAACAGCGACGACGACATGACTTACTGCGTGGCAATGCGGCTCGATGCCGGCCTGGTCTTCCTTTCCGATTCCCGCACCAACGCCGGGGTGGACCACATCAACACCTTCCGCAAGATGACCGTGTGGGAGCGCCCGGGGGAGCGCATGCTGGTGCTGATGACCTCGGGCAACCTCTCCATCAGCCAGTCCGTGGTCAATGTGCTGAACGAGCACCTGGCGGCCACTGACAAGCCCAATCTCTACAACGCCCCCAACCTGTTCGAGGCGGCGCGCCTGGTGGGCGACGCCCTGCGCGAGGTGCACCAGCGGGATGCGGCCGCCCTCAAGGAATTCGGCGTCGATTTCGCCGCCGCCTTCATCCTCGGCGGCCACATCCACGGCGAGGAGCCGCGCCTGTTCCAGATCTACGCCGCCGGCAACTTCATCGAGGCGACCCACGACACGCCCTATTTCCAGATCGGCGAATCCAAGTACGGCAAGCCCATCATCGACCGGGTGGTGAAAAAGGCCACCAGCCTGGAGGAGGCCTCCAAATGCGCCCTCATCTCCATGGATTCCACCATCCGCTCCAACCTCTCCGTGGGCCTGCCCCTGGACCTGCTGGTCTACGAGAGGGGGGACTTCAAGGTCACCCACCAGATCAAGATCGGCGCCGACGATCCCTACTTCAACCAGATCCGCACCCAATGGGGCGAGCGCCTGCGCCAGGTCTTCGCCGAACTGCCCGACCCGGCCTGGGACTGAGGCCGGGAGCGGGCCGGCAGGCAACAAAAAAGGCGCCCGCGGGCGCCTTTTGCTTGGGCCGGGAAACGGCTCAGGGCTTGTTCACTTCCACCGCCGGATAGATGTAGGAGAACTTCTCGTTGCCCTTGAACAGTTCCAGGACGAAGGGCTGGGCCAGCTGGTAGAGGTCCAGGCGGGTGTAGTCCTGGCCCGGCACGGCGCCGCCGTTGAGCAGGGAGGTCTCGATGTTGTAGGCGATGGCGTAGAACTCGTCGGCCAGGTCCAGGGCGCCCATCAGGTCGGCGGCACCCAGCAGGCGCTGGGGCGCGGCGCTCTTGGTCGCCGGCTTGGCGGCAGCAACGGGCTTGGTGCTGGCGGCCGGCTTGGCGACGACCGGCTTCGCTGCCGGCTTGGCGACGGGTTTGGCTGCGGGCTTCGCTGCCGGTTTTACGGCGGCTTTGGCGACGGGCTTGGTGGCGGGCTTGGCGGCGGTGGCGGCTTTGACGGGGGCTTTGGTGGCCATGGCGGTTTTCCTGTTTATTTGCGGCCGAATTTTTCGGCCAGGGCGGTGAGCTTGGCGGCGCGCTGGGCTTCCGCCTTCTTGGCATCTTCTTCGGCCTTCTTGGCGGCGGCTTCGGCGCGGCGTTGTTCGGCCTGTTTCTTGAAGCGTTCCTTCAGCACTTCGGAGGCGTGCTGGCGGTGTTCCTCGGCCACCTCGCCGGCGGCGTTGCCCTGCAGGTCGTGGCGCTGGGTGGCCTTCTCCATGTTCTTCAGGTAGCGGACCGAGTTGGTGTGGCGGAACAGGCTCACCTTCAGCAGCTTGGGGTCGATTTCCGGATACAGGGCGGCCAGTTGCTGGTTGATGCCGATGGCCAGGGGCAGGTGGTCGCGGAAAACCTGGAATTTTTCGCTCAGTTCGGCGAGGAATTCGCGGGGCGTGCTGAAGGCGGGAGAGGTCATCTGGGTGTTGGGTTGAAATGCGGAAGGGTGGGAGGTTATCACGCAGGGAAAATGCTGCAACTGGGCTGTAACAGGGGGCTGGGGCTCCCGTTCCTGGTGCGCCCGGGGCAGGCGTGCTCCGGGATGGTGCGGATGATGGCCGGCGGCCGGCCCGGGGCCCAGTATCCATGCGCCTCTCCAGGGGGTGACCCGTCCTGGGGCATGGCCCGGCTCTTGCTAAATCCGGCTATCGCCCATCGCCCGGAGCCGCCCCGTGTCCATCCACGTCGCGCTGAACCACGTCACCCATTACCGCTACGACCGGCCCATCGCCCTGGGGCCCCAGGTGATCCGGCTGCGTCCGGCGCCCCACAGCCGCACCCCCATCCTCTCCTATTCCCTCAAGGTGATGCCGGGGGAGCACTTCATCAACTGGCAGCAGGATCCCCAGGCCAACTGGCTGGCCCGCCTGGTGTTCCCGGAGAAGACCCGGGAGTTCCGGGTGGAGGTGGATCTGGTGGCCCAGATGTCGGTCATCAATCCCTTCGACTTCTTCCTCGAACCCTATGCGGAGGAGGTGCCCTTCGCTTACGAGGCCTGGCAGCGACACGAGCTGGCGCCCTATCTGTACACCCTGCCGGCGACGCCGAAATTCCAGGCGTATCTGGCTTCCATCTCCCGGGAGAAGTGCCGCAGCGTGGATTTCCTGGTGGCCCTCAACGCCCGCCTGGCCCGGGACATTTCCTACCTGATCCGCCTCGAGCCCGGGGTGCAGACACCGGAAGAGACTCTGGCCAAGGGCTCCGGCTCCTGCCGCGACTCGGCCTGGCTGCTCTGCCAGCTGCTGCGCCACCTGGGCCTGGCGGCCCGCTTCGTTTCCGGCTACCTGATCCAGCTCACCGCCGACGTCAAATCCCTGGACGGTCCCTCCGGTCCCGCAGCCGATTTCACCGACCTGCACGCCTGGTGCGAGGTGTACCTGCCCGGCGCCGGCTGGATCGGCCTGGACCCCACCTCCGGCCTCTTCGCCGGCGAGGGCCATGTTCCCCTGGCCGCCTCCCCCGAGCCTTCCTCGGCGGCGCCCATCAGCGGCGCCCTGGAGCCGTGCGAATGCGAGTTCGGCCACACCATGGGCGTCAGCCGCATCTGGGAAGCGCCCCGGGTGACCAAGCCCTACAGCGAGGAACAGTGGTCCCGCATCGAAGCCCTGGGGCAGACGGTGGACAGCGACCTGGCGGCCCGGGACGTGCGCCTGACCATGGGCGGCGAGCCCACCTTCGTCTCCATGGACGACCCGGACGGGGCCGAGTGGAACACCGAGGCCCTGGGGCCGAAAAAGCGCCTGCTGGCGGCCGACCTGTTCCACCGCCTGCGGGAGAAGTACGCCCCCCGGGGCTTCATGCATTTCGGCCAGGGCAAGTGGTATCCGGGGGAACAGCTGCCCCGCTGGTCCCTCAACTGCTACTGGCGCCAGGACGGCGAGCCCCTGTGGCAGCGGCCCGAGCTGTACGCCGACGAGTCCCGGGACTACGGCGTCGATGCCGCCCGGGCCGGCGCCTTCCTCGGCGAGGTGGCGCGGCGCCTGGGCCTGGAGGAAAAGCATGTGTTCCCCGCCTATGAGGACGCCTTCTACTACCTGTGGCGGGAGCGGCGCCTGCCGGCCAACGTGGATCCCTTCGATGCCCGCCTCGACGATCCCCTGGAGCGGGCACGTCTGGCCAAGGTGTTCACCCGGGGCCTGGAGCAGGCCGTGGGCCAGGTGCTGCCCCTGGGCAAGACGGCCGCCGGCCGCTGGCAGAGCGGTTCCTGGTTCCTGCGCAGCGAGCGCTGCTACCTGATCCCCGGCGACTCCCCGGTGGGCTACCGCCTGCCCCTGGATTCCCAGCCCTGGGTCAGCCAGTCCGACTACCCCTACCTCAATCCGCCGGACCCGGCGGCGCCCCGGGCGCCCCTGGCCCGCCACGCCGAACTGCGGCGGCAGATGCCGGGCATCCCCACGGAGGCCATGCCTGGCAGGCAGGCAGCAAGCGCATCTCCGGGTGGCATTCCTGGAGAGGCAGGCGGGGAGCGGGTCCCGGGGCATCACCAATCCGCCGCCTGGATCACCCGCACCGCCATGTGCGCCGAACCCCGTAACGGCGTGCTCTACATTTTCATGCCCCCCGTGGGCAGCCTGGAGGACTACCTGGAAGTGCTGGCGGCGGTGGAAGCCACCGCCGAAGCCCAGGGCCTGCCGGTCATGTTCGAAGGCTACGAGCCGCCCCGGGACCCCCGCCTGGAAGTGTTCCGGGTGACGCCGGACCCGGGGGTGATCGAGGTGAACATCCACCCGGCCAAATCCTGGGACGAACTGGTGGAGCGCACCAGCCACCTCTACGAGGCGGCCCGGGAAACCCGCCTCTCTACCGAGAAGTTCATGCTCGACGGC
Source organism: Azospira oryzae (assembly GCF_004217225.1). Classification (GTDB taxonomy): domain Bacteria; phylum Pseudomonadota; class Gammaproteobacteria; order Burkholderiales; family Rhodocyclaceae; genus Azospira; species Azospira oryzae. Next base: position 1,366,542 of record NZ_SHKM01000001.1, on the reverse strand, counting down.
CGCCACACCGGCACCGGCGGCGGCAACCACTTCGTCCTCGGCGGCGCCACGCCGGCCGATTCCCCCTTCCTGCGCCGGCCCGACCTGCTGCGCAGCCTCATCTCCTACTGGCACAACCACCCCAGCCTATCCTACCTCTTCTCCGGCCTCTTCGTCGGCCCCACCTCCCAGGCACCGCGGGTGGACGAGGCCCGCAACGACAGCCTCTACGAGCTGGAGACCGCCTTCCGCCAGTTCCCGCCGCCGGGGGAGGGAGGCGCCCCCTGGCTCACCGACCGGCTGCTGCGCAACCTGCTCATCGACGTCACCGGCAACACCCACCGGGCCGAGTTCTGCATCGACAAGCTGTTCTCCCCCGACGGCCCCACGGGGCGCCTGGGCCTGCTGGAACTGCGGGCCTTCGAGATGCCGCCCCACGCCCGCATGAGCCTGACCCAGCAACTGCTGCTGCGGGCCCTGGTGGCCCGCTTCTGGGCCCGTCCCTACGCCCCGGAGCGGCTGGCCCGCTGGGGCACGGAGCTGCACGACCGCTTCATGCTGCCCCACTTCATCGCCCAGGATTTCGCCGACGTGGTGACGGAAATGCAGGCGGCGGGCTACGCCTTCGACCCGGCCTGGTTCGCGCCCCACCTGGAATTCCGCTTCCCCCGCATCGGCGACTTCGCCGTACGCGGCGTCGCCGTGGAGCTGCGCCACGCCCTGGAGCCCTGGCACGTCATGGGCGAGGAGGGCGCCGCCGGCGGCACCGTGCGCTATGTGGATTCCTCCGTGGAGCGGCTCCAGGTCAAGGTCACGGGCCTGCCACCGGACCGCTACCGCCTTACCTGCAACGGCCATGCCGTGCCCCTGCAGCCCACCGGCACCGTCGGCGAGTTCGTCGCCGGGGTGCGCTACCGGGCCTGGCAGCCGGCCGCCTGCCTGCATCCCACCATCGGCGTCCATGCGCCCCTGACCTTCGACCTGGTGGATACCTGGATGGACCGCTCCCTGGGCGGCTGCCAGTACCACGTGGCCCATCCGGGCGGGCGCAATTTCGAGGCCTTCCCGGTCAATGCCTTCGAGGCCGAGAGCCGGCGCCTGGCCCGCTTCTTCCCCATGGGCCACACTCCGGGCCCCCTGGCGGGCCGGGGCCAGGCGGCGCCGCTGCAGAACCCGGAATTCCCGTTTACGCTAGACTTGCGCCGCCAGGGCCGGCCCTAGTCCCTCCCTGGAAAAAACCACCAGCGCGGCGCCCCTTTTCCCCGCCGCGCTTTTTTGCGGAACGCCATGGCGCGCACCCTTCTCTCCATCTATCCCGATTCCGCCGGCCGCTACGACGAAATGCTCGCCGCCGGCGGCGCGGTGCGTCCCCACTGGCAAGCCTTCTTTTCCCACCTGGACGCCGCCTCGCCGGAGCAGATGCGGGCCCGCCTGGCCTTCGTGCAGCGGCGCATCCAGGAAAACGGCGTCACCTACAACGTCTATGCCGACCCCAAGGGCACCGACCGGCCCTGGGAACTGGACCCCCTGCCGCTGATCATCCCCGCCGACGAGTGGCGCCAGCTCGCCGCCGCCGTGGCCCAGCGCGCCACCCTGCTCAACGCCGTCCTGGCCGACCTCTACGGCCCCCAGGACCTGCTGGCCTCGGGCCTGCTGCCGCCGGCCCTGGTGTACGGCCACGGCGGCTTCCTCTGGCCCTGCCGCCAGGTGCGCCAGCCCGGCGACACCTTCCTCCATTTCTACGCCGTGGACCTGGCCCGCTCGCCGGACGGCCGCTGGTGGGCCATCGCCGACCGCACCCAGGCCCCCTCCGGCGCCGGCTATTCCCTGGAAAACCGGCTGATCGTCTCCCGGGTCTTCCCCGACCTCTTCCGCGACCTGAAAGTGGAGCACCTGGCCGGCTTCTTCCGCAGCGTCCAGGAGAGCCTGGCCCACTACGCCCCGGACAGCGGCGAGGGCGGCGAGCCACCCCTGATCGTGCTGCTCACGCCCGGGCCCTACAACGAAACCTACTTCGAGCACGCCTACCTGGCCCGCTACCTGGGCTTCCCCCTGGTGGAAGGGCCGGACCTGACGGTGCGGGGCGAGACCGTCTTCCTTAAGACCCTCACCGGCCTGAAGCGGGTGCACGCCATCCTGCGCCGCCAGGACGACGACTTCTGCGACCCCCTGGAGCTGCGCGGCGATTCCGCCCTCGGCGTGCCCGGCCTGCTGCAGGCGGTGCGGGCCGGCCGGGTGCTGGTGGCCAATGCCCTGGGTAGCGGCGTGGTGGAGTCGGGGGCGTTGCCGGGCTTCCTCCCGGCCATCTGCGAGCGCCTCCTGGGGGAACCCCTGCAGATGCCCTCGGTGGCCACCTGGTGGTGCGGCGAGGCGCCGGCCCTCAAATACACCAGCGAACACCTGGACCAGCTGGTGATCAAGGCGGCCTTTCCCGGCCGCCGCTTCGACCCCATTTTCGGCGCCGACCTGAAGGGCGCCCAGCGGGAGCAGCTGCTGGCCCGCCTGCAGGCCGAGCCCCAGGCCTACGTTGCCCAGGAACTGGTACAGCTGTCCCAGGCCCCCACCTGGAGCCGCAGCCACGAGCGGCGCCTGCTGGCCCGGCCGGCGGGTCTGCGGGTCTATGCCGTGGCCACGCCCCAGGGCTACCGGGTGATGCCCGGCGGCCTCGCCCGGGTGGCCGGCGGTGCCGGCGCCCGGGTCATTTCCATGCAGCGGGGCGGCGCCTCCAAGGACGCCTGGGTGCTGTCCGACGAGCCGGTGTCCACCTTCAGCCTGCTCAAACCCTCCATCGGCGCCCGGGACGTGGTGCGGGGCGGTCGCAGCCTCTCTTCCCGGGTGGTGGAAAACCTCTTCTGGCTGGGCCGCTATTCGGAGCGTTGCGACCACACCAGCCGCTTCCTGCGGGTGGCCCTGACCCGGCTCATCGACGCCGGCGGCGAGCCGGGGCCGGAGCTGTTCGCCGCCCTGGCGGTGGGCGAGGCCATGGGCCTGCTGCCGCCCCGGGACGAGGCCGGGGAACAGGCGGCGGCCCGGCCGCCGGCCCTGCCCCCGACCCTGGCCGAGCGGCTGACCCGGGCGGTCTTCGACGACGCCTGGGATACCGGCCTGGCGGCAGGCCTGAAGCGCCTGCAATGGTCCGCCACCCAGGTGCGGGAGCGCCTCTCCATGGACCACTGGCACGCCATCAACCGCCTCAACCACGACATGCAGGCCAGCAAGGAAAGCCGGCCCGAGCCCGGCGAGACCCTGGCCTGCCTCGACCAGGCCCTGCTCTCCTGCGCTTCCCTGGCCGGCTTCACCATGGACAACATGACCCGGGACGACGGCTGGCGCTTCCACGTGGTGGGCCGCCGCCTGGAGCGGCTGCACTTCCTGGCCTCGGCCATCGCCGGCTTCCTCGCCCTGGAGGGCAAGGACCGCTCCCAGGGCCAGGGCGGCCTGGAGTGGCTGCTGGAGCTGGCCGACAGCACCATCACCTACCGCTCCCGCTACCTCTCCCAGCCCGAACTGCTGCCGGTGATCGACCTTCTGGTGCTGGACGAGGACAACCCCCACTCGGTGGCCTTCCAGGCCCAGGTGGTGGGGCGCTACCTGGGCCGCCTGCAACAGTCCCTGGGCGGCGGGGCCGGGGAGGCCGGCGCCCCCTTCACCGACGACCTGGAACTGCTGCTGGCCCGCCTGCGCAGCGTGGACCTCTCCCGCTTCCAGGGCGACGTCTGCGGCGACTGCATCGGCTGCAATGCCTGCGAGGACCTGGCGGCCGTGCTGTGGGCCCTGGCGGCGGCGGTGCGGGAGCTTTCCGACCGCCTGGCCATGCGCTACTTCACCCACGTGGGCGACGTCAGCCATCAGACGGTGGCGGCCTGAGCATGCCCTTGCACGATCCGGTTCCGGCCCCGGAGGCGCCCCTGGCGGCGGCCTACCGCATCACCCACGCCACCGAATACCGTTACGGCGCCCCGGTGGCCCTCTCCCAGCAGCTGCTGCATCTGACGCCCCGGCCCCTGCCCTGGCAGACGGTACGGGAACACCGGCTGGAGGTGGAGCCCCTGCCATCCCTGCGCCTGGAGCGCTGGGACGCCTTCGGCAATCCGGTCACCCAGCTGGCCTTCGACGGTCCCCACGACAGCCTCACGGTGCGGGCCGAGACCGAGATCGAGGTGCTGCCCCGCTTTGCCGGCGAACTGCCCCCGGGCCAGCCCTGGGAAGGCTGGCGCCAGGCCCTGGTGTACCGGGGCGCCCTGCCGCCGCCGGCGGAACTGCTGGAGGCGGTGCAGTTCGCCTTTCCCTCTCCCTTCGTCAGCCTGGGGCCCGCCTTCGCCGCCTATGCGGCGCCGTCCTTCACCCCCGGCCGGGGCCTGCTGGCGGCGGCCCGGGACCTCATGGGGCGCATCCATGCCGAGTTCGAATTCGACCCCCAGGCCACCAGCGTCGCCACCCCGGTGGCCGAGGTGCTGGCCAGGAAGCGGGGCGTCTGCCAGGACTTCGCCCACCTCATGCTGGCCTGCCTGCGCTCCCTCGGCCTGCCGGCCCGTTACGTCAGCGGCTACCTGCTCACCGAGCCGCCCCCGGGCAGCCCCCGGCTGATCGGGGCCGACGCCTCCCACGCCTGGGTTTCCCTGTTCTGTCCCGGCCTGGGCTGGGTGGATCTGGACCCCACCAACGACCTCATTCCCGACAGCCGCCACATCACCCTGGCCTGGGGCCGGGATTTCGGCGACGTTTCCCCCATGCGCGGCGTCATCCTGGGCGGCGGCGCCCACGAGCTGGAGGTGGCGGTGACGGTGCTGCCCCTGGTTTGATCCCGTCGCAAGATATTCATCGACCACGACGAAGCACGCCACGATGTCTTCAACCACATCGAAATGATCTGCAACCCGAAATACCGTTACGGTTATGCCGGCAACGCTTCTCCGGTAACGTTCGAAAACCAATATTCCAACTGGCTACAGAGTGGTTAGCAAAGCCGTGGCGATTCACAACACCATGCAGAACGGCTCAGCCGCGCCACCAGTATTGGCCAGACTGGCATTGACGACCTGTATAGGATTAGCAGCACATCGGCGGATGATTATGTTGTGTTGGAGTGCATATTCAGAACGTCGACACTCAAGCAGACGGCGGATGGGATGCAAATGAGTGATGATTGGCTGACCGGGGTGAATACCGACGCGGGTCGGATACTGAAGTCGTTGGGGAATCCTGTCGAAACGGTGAAGATTGAACCTCCACCTTCTCAGGGTCGATTCGAAGAACAGGGTGTTCAAACCGATTCCGCTGGAGAGCCCCTTATCTTCATCGTTGATAGTTCTGGAAAAATCACCAAAGCGACGTCAACGATGGTGAGCACGATACTAACGAGAGTGCTGAGATGATCCGTGATCCTTTGAAAGACTCAGTTTATTTTGAAAAGTGGATGCTTTTCTACGAAAGCACTATAGACGAGAGAAAACGACTCTTGCAGGAGCCTTCTGGCAATCCCGGCTATCGTCCCCAGTATGTCTACTCATTGTTGGGGTACAACCTTAGTCTACTTCTCCAGCATTACTGCCATGGAGATCCCATCCGCGAGTTAGCGCAATACATCCCACCAATGCTTGACGCTTGGGAGGAGGCCGAACGCTTGGGTAAGGATGTCTGGACAGAGCGGCAGCAATACACGCGTCATTCTTGGGTAGTGAACCTTGATCATTACATCAATTGCTTCTGGCTGGTCGGTCTTGCCCTTTCTCTAGAGATTCCCGAGGTTCAGTGGCAACGTTTGCTGCTCCTGATTGGCAACGAAGGTGAAGATGCATTGCTTGACCGCATCATCGCAACCCGTCAGCCGGGGCGCAGGGTAGGTGCGAAGCTTTGTCATCCCAAACCCTACCAACGACTACTTGAAACGATTAATGCCCCGGCGGATCAGCAGCCCCAACTGCTCTACACCTTTGTGCAGAAGTGGTATGCCGAGTTGAATCGCCCACAAAAAAAGGGGCTGTCGGAGGATGCTGCCTTGTACGAGCAACCTTATTGGTATAAATACCACACCCTTGAAGGTGGCTATTTCGGCTATTGGTGCATCGAGGCTGTTGCGGCAGTCAAAGCCTTTGGGTTGGATGACCAACTTTGCCTTGGGCATCCCAACTATCCCGGCGATCTTCTTCGACCGGATAAGCCAACTACGCACCCTGTGAAAATGGATGAGGCCAAGAGTGGTACTGATGGAAAGTGCTTACCTTGCTGTTCTCAACAAAAAACAGGATGGCTTGCCCGCTTGTTCGGCATGGGGAAGCTCAAGTAGTAACCTTTGTGAGCCCCATGCCGCCAATGGAGGCAACCTAAACCTTCCAGCAGCCAAAGCAAGAGTAGTAACACCTCTATAAATTCCGTGGCCTTGACTTGAAACGTTTGCTCCCTTATTTGCCATCGCGCTTGTTTTTACGATCAGTGTCGGCTCAAGTCCAAGTGCCGCCGATCATCAAGGTTGCGTCGCAATCCAGGTCGCTTACTCCATAAGCAAGTTTCAAGGGGCCACGGCCAGGGTGTTGCGGTCGATGACCCGGCGCAGGACGAAGCTGGTATGGACGCCGGTGACCCCGGCGATGCGGTTGATGCGGTTGAGCAGCAGCTCCTGGTAGGCGTCCATGTCCTGCACCGCCACCTTCAGCTGGTAGTCGGACTGCTGGCCGGTGATGAGCAGGCATTCCAGGACTTCGGGCACCTGGGCGATGGCCGCCTCGAAATTGGTGAAGCGCTCCGGCGTGTGCTGGTCCATGGAAATGCCGATCAGGGCCATCAGGGACAGGCCCAGCTTTTTCGCGTCCAGCTGGGCCCGGTAGCCGGTGATGAGGCCCGCTTCCTCCAGGGCCCGCACCCGGCGCAGGCAGGGGGAGGGGGAGAGGCCGATGCGGTCGGCCAGGTCCTGGTTGCTGATGCGTCCGTCCTCCTGCAGCAGCTGCAAGATCTGGCGGTCGTAGCGGTCGATTTCCATAAAATTCCCGGGGTTTGTGAATGCGTAAAATTATTATTGTGCAATAGGTGATTTAGCGCAATTAAATTGCCGTAAATGTCATTTTTGGGCTGAAGAACGCAAGCACCTGCGGGCCCGAATTCTCTAACATTGCTCCATCGTTTGATTCATTCAGGAGCCCGCCATGTTGTCCAACCCGTCCAGCAAATATCGGCCTTTCGCCCCGGTGCAACTCGCCGACCGCCAGTGGCCCAGCCGGGTCATCACCACCCCGCCGATGTGGATGAGCACGGACCTGCGGGACGGCAACCAGTCCCTCTTCGAGCCGATGAATGTCGAGAAGAAGATGCGCATGTTCAAGACCCTCTGCCAGGTGGGCTTCAAGGAAATCGAGGTGGCTTTCCCCTCCGCTTCCCAGACCGACTTCAACTTCGTGCGCAGCCTCATCGAAGACGGCCACATCCCCCAGGATGTGACCATCGAGGTCCTCACCCAGGCCCGGGAACACCTCATCCGCCGCACCATGGAGTCCATCAAGGGCGCCCCCCGGGCCATCGTCCATGTCTATAACGCCACCTCCCAGCCCTTCCGCGACTTCGTCTTCGGCATGAGCAAGGCCGAGGTGGTGGCCATGGCGGTGGAAGCCGTCACCCTGATCAAGCAGTTGGCCGCCGAGATGCCGGAGACCGAGGTGGTGCTCGAGTACAGCCCGGAAACCTTCACCGCCACCGAACTCGATTTCGCCCTGGAAGTGTGCGACGCCGTCACCGCCGCCTGGGGCGCCACCCCGGACAACAAGGTGATCCTCAACCTGCCGACCACGGTGGAAATGGCCACGCCCAACGTCTATGCCGACCAGATCGAGTGGATGCACCGCCACCTGGCCCGCCGCGACAGCGTCATCCTCAGCCTGCACCCCCACAACGACAGGGGCACCGCCGTGGCCGCCGCCGAGCTGGGCCTCATGGCCGGCGCCGACCGGGTCGAGGGCTGCCTCTTCGGCAACGGCGAGCGCACCGGCAATGTGGACATCGTCACCGTGGCCCTCAATATGTACACCCAGGGCGTCCATCCCGGCCTCGACTTCTCCGACATCAACGCCGTCGCCCGTACCGTCGAACACTGCAACCAGTTGCCCATTCACCCGCGCCATCCCTATGTGGGTGATCTCGTCTTCACGGCCTTCTCCGGCTCCCACCAGGACGCCATCAAGAAGGGTTTTTCCGCTCAAAAGGCGGATGCGCCGTGGAACGTTCCCTACCTCCCCATCGATCCCGCCGACGTGGGCCGCAGCTATGATTCCGTGATCCGGGTGAATAGCCAGTCGGGCAAGGGCGGCATCGCCTACCTGCTGGAGACGGAGTACGGCGTGGTCATGCCGCGCCGACTGCAGGTGGAGTTTTCCGGGGTGGTGCAGCAGCACGCCGACAGCCACGGCAGCGAACTCACCGCCGCCGACATCTGGCAGCTCTTCTGTCGCACCTACCTGGAGCCGGTGGCGCCGGTGCATTATCGGGAGCACCACCTGTTCGAGCACGGCAGCGCCCAGGGCATCCGCCTCTCGGTGGACATCGACGGCACCGCCCACCTGCTCAGCGGCGAAGGCAACGGCCCCATCGATGCCGCCATCCATGCCCTGCGCGGCGCCGGCCTGCAGGTCCAGGTGCGCAGCTACGAGGAGCGCTCCATGGCGCCGAGCCAGGACGGCGGCGAGGCCCGGGCCTGCGCCTTCGTCGAGATGGCCTGCGACGGCCGGGAGTTCTACGGCGTCGGTATCGACGGCAACATCGTCACCGCCTCCCTCAAGGCCATCGTCAGCGGCCTCAACCGCAGCGGCCAGCAGTTCCGCACCCACCAGGCGGCCTGAGGCCGGCGGCCGTCGCCGCATGCAAAACGGGGCCCGCGGGCCCCGTTTTTTTCGTGCTGCCGGCTCAGCCCCAGCGGGCCAGCATCCACTTCTGCCGCTCGGCCCGGCCGACGAAGCTCCACACCGCCAGGCGGCTCTGCTTCTGCCCCTGGCTCATGGCAATGATGCGGCTGGCGGTGGGCTTGACCTTGGCCAGGGCCGCTTCCACATGGCGCAGGTTTTCCGCCTTGGAGATGAGGGCGGAGAACCACAGGGCCCGCTTGGGGATGCCGGCGCTCTGCTCGATCAGGCGGGTGAGGAAGGCCCGTTCGCCGCCGGGATACCACAGCTCGTTGTCCTGGCCGCCGAAGTTGGAGCCGCCCTTGCCCGGCGTCTGGCCCAGGTTCTTCTGCTTGCGCTCGCTGGCGAAGCGGGCGTCGGCGGCGGAGGCGTGGAAGGGCGGGTTGCACAGGGTCAGGTCGAACTTCTCGCCGGAGCGCAGCACGCCGACGAAGATGTTGTCCGGCACCGGCTGGTGGCGCAGCTCGATGGCGCCGGCCAGGTGCTCGTTGGCGGCGACGATGCGGGCCACGTTGTCCAGGGACTTCTGCTCCGTATCGACGCCGACGAAACGCCAGCCGTATTCGGCGTGGCCGATGAGGGGATAGACGCCGTTGGCGCCGACGCCGATGTCCAGCACCCGCACCCGCTCCCCGGTGGGGATGCGGCCCTCGTTGCCTTCCGCCAGCATGTCGGCCAGGTGGTGCAGCAGGTCGGCCCGGCCCGGGATGGGCGGACACAGGTAGCCGGGGGGGATGTCCCAGCCGGAGACGCCGTAGTCCGCTTCCAGCAGGGCCTTGTTGAGGGCCTTGACCGCCTTCGGGTTGGCGAAGTCGATGCTGGGGCTGCCGGCGGGCGTGGTGACGATGAAGCGGGCCAGCTCGGGCGTGATGGCCGCCAGGGTGGCGAAGTCGTAGCCGTGGGCGTGGCGGTTGCGCGGATGCAGGCCGGGCTTGGGGCTGGCGGGGGCGGCGGGATTGGTCATGGGCGATGGGCGGTGAGAGAGGGGGCGAGTATCCCACGGATCGGCGACGGCGCCGGGGAAAGGGTGGGGAAGGGCATGAATGGCCGTTGGGCTGGCGGCGGCAAGGCCGGCGGGTGGGGCAGCAAGGGAGGCGAGCGGTTTGCAGCGGCGTTTCCGGCCGGGGCGGCGGTTCGGCGGCGGGCCCGGATTCTACCGATACCACCGCCAGGACGCCCGTCCCTCCTGCCTTTCCGTCATGGCATGCCCGGGATGGCCGTCCTGCCTGGCCCCTGGCCTGCCTAGCTGCTGGCGCCCTGGTACAGGGTGCGGAACACGGCCCAGCGGCGCGGGTCGATCTGGCCTGCTTCGAGGGCGCTGCGCAGGGCGCAGTCCGGCTCCCGGTCGTGGCGGCAGTCGCGGAAGCGGCACTGGCCCAGGTGGGGTGCCAGTTCGGCGAAGGCGTGCTCGATGTCGCTGCGGGACAGGTGCTGCAGGCCGAAATCCTGCAGGCCGGGGGAGTCGATCAGGTCGCCGGCCTCGGGCTTGGCCGGGTCCAGGTGGTAGAGGCGGGCGTGGGTGGTGGTGTGCTTGCCCGAATCCAGGGCTTCGGAAATTTCCCGGGTGGCGGCCCGGGCTTCGGGAATGAGGGCGTTCACCAGGGTCGATTTGCCCATGCCGGACTGGCCCACCAGCAGGCTGGTGTGGCCGGCCAGGAGCGGGCGCAGGGCCTCGGCCCCGTGCAGGGCGGAAAGCTCCAGCACCGGCACGCCGAGGGCGACGAAGGGGGCCAGGGCCTGGCGGGCCGGGGCGATCTTGTCCGCCAGGTCGCACTTGTTGAGGATGATGCGGGCGGCCACGCCCTGGTCCTGGGTGGCCACCAGGGTGCGGCAGACCAGCTCGAAGCTGAAGCCCGGCTCGGTGGCGACCACGATCAGCACCTGGCTGACGTTGGCGGCGATGAGCTTCTGCCGGTATTCGTTGGAGCGGTAGAGCAGGGAACTGCGCGGCGTGATGGCCTCGATGGCGCCCTGGTCCTTGGCCGGGCGGCTGATCTCGACCCGGTCGCCGCAGGCGATGTCGCTCTTCTTGCCCCGGGGGAAGCACAGCAGGGTCTCCCCGCCGGCCAGTTCCACCATGTACTGGCGGCCGTGGGCGGCCACCACCTGACCTGGGATGCGCTCGCTCATAGGGCCGCCAGCGCTTCGATCTTGGCGGCGCAGATGAAGTCGTTGCGGGAGAGGCCGCCCACGTCGTGGGTGCCGTAGGTGACGCGCACGGTGTTGTAGTTCACTTGCAGTTCCGGGTGATGGTTTTGCCGCTGGGCCAGCCAGGCGACGCCGTTGGCGAAGAGCATGGCCGCCTCGTAGCCGGTGAAATGGAAAGTCTTGGCGATATGGCCGTCCTCCCGGCTCCAGCCGGGCAGCAGGGGCAGCAGCATGGCCACCGTGGCGTCGTCCAGCCGGTGCTGGGGGCCGGAGAGGTGACGGCAGGTGTCGCGGGCCAGATCGTCCAGGAGCATGGCGCTTTCCTTCAGGCGGTTGCCCCGGCGCCGGTCCGGCGCTGGCTCAGGCGGGTGATGTGAGCGATGCGCAGGGCGGCGGGCGGGTGGGAATCGTAGAACAGGGAATGGAGCGGGTCCGGGGTCAGGGTGCTGGCGTTGTCCTCGTACAGCTTGACCAGGGCGGCCACCAGTTGCTCGCCGTCGGCGTGCTCCACCGCGTAGGCATCGGCCTCGTATTCGTGGCGGCGGGAGAGCAGGCTGGAAAGGGGCGTCAGCAGGAAGGTGAACACCGGCGCCACCATGAAGAAGAGGATCAGGGCCAGGGCCGTGTTCCGGGCCGAGACGCCGAGACCGGCATAGAACCAGGGCGCTTCCATGAGCTGGCCGAGGAGCCAGAGGAAGCCCAGGGACATGGCAAAGAGCAGGGCGATGCGCTTGACGATGTGGCGCCGCTTGAAATGGCCCAGTTCGTGGGCCAGCACCGCTTCGGCCTCTACCGGGGAGAGGCGGGAGAGCAGGGTGTCGAAGAAGACGATGCGCTTGTTCTTGCCGAAGCCGGTGAAATAGGCGTTGCCGTGGGCGCTGCGTTTGGAGCCGTCCATGACGAAGAGGCCGGAGGCGGCGAAACCGCAGCGGGCCAGCAGGGCCTCGATGCGGGATTTCAGCTCGCCCGCTTCCAGGGGCGCGAACTTGTTGAAGAGGGGGGCGATCCAGGTCGGGTAGATGAACAGCAGCAAAAGATTGAAGCCGGACCAGAAGAGCCAGACGTAGAGCCACCAGTTCTCGCCCATGGAGCCCATCAGCCACAGCACCGCCAGCACCACCGGGGCGCCGATGGCGGCGCCCAGCAGGGTGCTTTTGAGCAGGTCGGTGAGGAACAGGGCCGGGGTCATGCGGTTGAAGCCGAAACGCTCCTCCAGCACGAACTGGCGGTACCAGGCGAAGGGCAGGTCGATGGCGCCGGAAATGAGGGTGACGCTGCCGATTAGGCCGAGACCGTAGCCCAGGGGGCTGTCCGGCAGCCAGCCCTGCCACAGGCCGTGCAGGGCCTGGATGCCACCGCCCAGGGTGAAGCCGAGCAGGACCAGGGCTTCCAGGAGGGTGGCGGCCATGCCGAAGCGGTTCCGGGCCACGGTGTAGTCGGCGGCCTTCTGGTGGGCCTCCAGGGAGACGCGGGCGGAGAATTCGGCCGGCACCGCCCCGCGGTGGGCCTGGACGTGGGCGATCTGGCGCCGGGCCAGACCCAGGCGCAGGGCCAGGCTGAGGAGGAGGGCGGCGAGGAATACGAGGGTGAAGGTCACGGCAGGAAAGTCGTCTCGACAGGGAAAAAGCGGATTCGGGGCTGGTCCGGGGCAGGTTCGGCAGGCCGATGATGCAGGAAGGCAGTCAGCCGGCATGAAGCTGTGACAAAATAGAGGCTTCGCAAGTTTCTCCTCGGATTATGGCACAGGACGCAAACCACCTCGTCTGGCTGGACATGGAAATGACCGGCCTCAACCCGGACCAGGATCGCATCATCGAAATGGCCATGGTGGTCACCGACGTCAATCTCAACGTCCTGGCCGAGTCCCCCGTGTGGGCCGTGCACCAGGCCGAGGCGGTGCTGGACGGCATGGACGACTGGAACAAGAACACCCACGGCAAGTCCGGCCTGATCGACCGGGTGCGCGCTTCCGCCACCGACGAGGCCAAGGTCGAGGCCGAGGCCCTGGCCTTCATGGCCCAGTGGGTGCCCCGCCGCGCCACGCCCATGTGCGGCAATTCCATCGGCCAGGACCGCCGTTTCATGGCCCGCTACATGCCGGCCCTGGAAGACTATTTCCATTACCGGAATCTGGATGTGAGCACCCTCAAGGAGCTGTGCCGGCGCTGGGCGCCCGAGGTGGCCCAGGGCTTCGCCAAGAAGGGCCTGCACACGGCCCTTTCCGACATCCACGAATCCATCGAAGAATTGCGGTACTACCGCGAAAAATTCCTGCGGGTCTGAGAATCCGCGGAAAAAACATTTACCACGTTGGGAGGAACAATGAGAAAAATTCTGGGAATGGCATTTCCCCTGCCCCTTGCCCTGAGCCTGTCCCTGGGTCTGCTGGCGGCGCCCGCGCACGCCGCGCCGCCCAAGAAGGAAACCGCCCCGGCCCCCGCCGCCGCGCCGGCCCCGACCACGCCGGAAGAAAAGCTGGCGGCCATGAAGATCAACATCGCCGCCGCCGTCGCCGCCGGCAAGAAGGCCTCCTTCTTCTGCGCCAACTGTCACGGCGAGGACGGCAACAGCAAGTACCCGGAAGTGCCCAACCTGGCGGGCCAGAACCCGGCCTACCTGCTGGAGCAGATCCGCAAGTTCGGCTCCGGCCAGCGCAAGGATGAATTCATGCAGGGCCTGATCAAGGTGCTGTCCGACGACGAGCGGGTGCAGATTTCCCTGTTCTATTCCGAGTCCAAGGTGGTGCCGGGCAATGCGGACGCCGCCCTGGTGCGCCGCGGCCAGGATACCTTCGGCAAGCTGTGCGTGCGCTGCCACGGCGAGGACGCCCGCGGCAACGAGAAAATTGCCCGCCTGGCAGGCCAGCAGAAGGAATACCTGATCCGCTCCATCACCCGTTACCGGGACAAGACCGGCGAGCGCATCGATCCCCTGATGCAGATCGCCACCGCGCCCCTGACCAACGACGACATCAAGGCCGTGGCCGCCTACCTGACCACCAAGCGCTGAGCTGCTTCAGCCCGCGTCTGGCGTCGTCAAAAAGCCCGGGCCCCTCTCCTTCGCAGGAACAGGGGCCCGGGTTTTTTCTTGTCTGGAAAAAGGCGATCCTTGCGGCGGCCTCAGCCGGCGCGGCGCTGGTACAGACGCAGCCTTTCCGTCTTGTCGCCGGGGCGGGCGCCTTCCCAGACCCGTTCCCAGCCGGTGCCGGCGGTGCCGCTGCTCTTCACCGGCACCAGGGCCAGCATCCAGTCGCAGCGCTTGCCTTCGCTGCTGGCCAGGGGCAGGGGACGCAGGTCGCCGAAGATGTCGAGGGAGGCCTTCAGGGCCGGCGACAGTTCGCCCCGCACCGCGACGCAGCCGTGCTTGGCCGGCAGGGCCTGGGTCAGGCCGGCCACCACCGGGCGGTAGCTCTTGCCGTAGTCCACCCAGGGGAACCACAGGGCGGCCACCAGCCCCCACAGCAGGGTGACGCCGGCGGTCCAGTGGGTCAGGCCCCGGTAGGGCGAACGGGGCGAGGAGAAAATGAGCCAGAACCAGGCGGCGCTGAGGGCCAGGGCGAAGAGCACGGGGAACAGGGCGAAGCTGCCTTCGAAGCCCGGCGCCAGCTTGACGAAATTGCGGGCGATCTTGGGCGGCAGGCCGAAGACCATGGCGCTCCAGCCCAGCCAGATGAGGGCGGCGGCCACGGTGAAGGTCATCATGCCGAACCAGTCAAAAAGATTGGTGGCGCCGCGGCGCAGGGTCTTGATGCCGCCGGCGCCGAGCAGGGCCAGGGGGGGCAGCAGGGGCAGGGCGGCCACGCTCTTGGCATCCACGGTGCTGACCACGGTGAGGAAACTGGCGAGGAAGGCCGCCAGGGGCAGCAGCAGGGCCGGGGCGGGCGTCGCGGTCAGCCATTCCCGGCGCCGGGCCCACAGGGTCCACAGGGCCAGGGGCAAGGCCGGCCAGGCGTACCAGGGCAGCATGTTGAGCAGGACCAGGGCGTTGCGCCAGCTGGCTTCCAGGCTGCGCAGCTGGGCCAGTTCCCCGTTCCACCAGACGCCGGCCTGGGCCGGGGTCAGCAGCACGGACCATAGCAGGGGGCCGATGGCGGACAGGGCCAGGGACAGCAGCAACAGGGGGACGACCAGGGTTTTGCGCGGCGCCAGCCAGGGCAGCAGCACCAGGGGCAGGAGCAGGCCGGGCAGGGCGGCCAGGCCGGCGGCGAGGAAGGCTGTCAGGGCGCCGCCGCCGAAGACCAGGGCGCCGCTCCAGGGGTGGCGCCGCAGCAGGGTGAGGCCGGCCAGGGTGGCGGCCTGGGCGGCGAGGAAGGCGATGGCCGGCTGGGCTTCGTGGCTATGCACCAGCAGGCCGATGCAGCCGGCCAGCAGCAGGGGGGCAGAGGCGCTTTCGTCGCGGCCGTGCAGCTCCCGGCTGGCCAGGGCGAGAAAACCCAGGGTCAGGGCGGCATAGAGGGCGGTGGCCAGGCGCGCCCCGTCGAACCAGGGCAGCAGCCAGGCGAAGGCCTTGGCGGCCAGGGCTGCGGTCCAGTAGTAGAGCGGCATGGCGTCGGGCCAGGCATCCCGCCCCAGTTGCAGGACCAGGCCGCCGTCGCCCTGCAGCAGGCGCCAGACGATGCCCAGGTGGGTGGCGTCCTCGGCCTTCCACGGATCGTGGCCCACCAGTCCCGGCAGCAGGAACAGGGCGAGCAGCAGGAGCAGGGGCAGTCCCCGGAAAGGGACGGGGTAGCGCGTGGCGGGGCCGGGGAAGTGGCGGTCGATCATGGCCGATAGGTGACTGGAGGTAAGGGCGGTCAAAGCAAAAAAGGCAGCCCGTGGCTGCCTTTTTCATTGCGCGGCGCCAGGCGCCGGATCGTCCGCAGAAGCTTAGGCGGACTTGCGCAGGTTGCCGAACTTCTGGTTGAACTTTTCAACGCGGCCGGCGGTGTCCATGATCTTCTGCTTGCCGGTGTAGAACGGGTGGCAGGAGGAGCACACTTCCACGTTCAGGGGCTTGCCCATGGTGGACTTGGTGGTGAAGGTGGCGCCGCAGGAGCAGGTGACCTGGATGTCGTTGTATTCGGGGTGGATACCGGGCTTCATGGTGTGTCCTTTCGAGTCTCTTGGCCGGCGGTTGTGACCGGCCCCTGGAAAACGCGGGATTATCCCTGAACTTTCCAGTAGTTGCAAATGTTTTGTCGGGGCGCCGCCGGGCCTCAGCGGCCGCTGCGCATGGCGTCGAAGAACTCGGCGTTGGCCTTGGTGGCCTTGACCTTGTCCAGCAGGAATTCCATCGCTTCCAGGTCGTCCATGTTGTACAGGAGCTTGCGCAGCACCCACATCTTCTGCAGCACGTCGGGCTTCAGCAGCAGTTCCTCGCGGCGGGTGCCGGAGCGGTTCACGTTG
The DNA here is from genome assembly GCF_004217225.1 of Azospira oryzae. Taxonomy (GTDB): domain Bacteria; phylum Pseudomonadota; class Gammaproteobacteria; order Burkholderiales; family Rhodocyclaceae; genus Azospira; species Azospira oryzae. Next base: position 1,350,149 of record NZ_SHKM01000001.1, on the reverse strand, counting down.
ATGGCCGGGTAGATGCGCTTCTCGGCCATGCGGCGATCCAGGTGGATTTCCATGTTGCCGGTGCCCTTGAACTCTTCGTAGATCACGTCGTCCATGCGGGAGCCGGTTTCCACCAGGGCGGTGGCGATGATGGTGAGGGAGCCGCCTTCCTCGATGTTGCGGGCAGCGCCGAAGAAGCGCTTGGGCTTCTGCAGGGCGTTGGCGTCCACGCCGCCGGTCAGCACCTTGCCGGAGGCGGGCTGCACGGTGTTGTAGGCGCGGGCCAGGCGGGTGATGGAGTCGAGCAGGATGACCACATCCTTCTTGTGTTCCACCAGGCGCTTGGCCTTCTCGATGACCATTTCGGCGACGATGACGTGGCGGGTGGCCGGTTCGTCGAAGGTGGAGGCCACCACTTCGCCGCGCACGGTGCGCTGCATTTCCGTCACTTCTTCCGGACGCTCGTCGATGAGCAGGACGATCAGCTGCACGTCCGGATGGTTGGCCGTGATGGCGTGGGCGATGTGCTGCAGCATCACGGTCTTGCCGGACTTGGGCGGGGCCACCAGCAGGCCGCGCTGGCCCTTGCCGATGGGGGCGATCATGTCGATGACGCGGGAGGTGGTGTTCTCCTCGGCGCGGATCGGCCGCTCCAGGTGCAGGTGGGAGGAGGGGTGCAGGGGCGTCAGGTTCTCGAAGAGAATCTTGCTCTTGCACGCTTCCGGGGACTCGTAGTTGATCTTGTCCACCTTGACCAGGGCGAAGTAGCGTTCTCCGTCCTTGGGGGTGCGGATCTCGCCCTCGATGGTGTCGCCGGTATGCAGGTTGAAGCGGCGGATCTGGGAGGGGGAGACGTAGATGTCGTCGGTACTGGCCAGGTAGGAGGTTTCCGGGGAGCGCAGGAAACCGAAGCCGTCGGGCAACACTTCCAGGACGCCGTCGCCGAAGATGCTCTCGCCCTTCTTCGCATGCTTCTTGAGCAGGGCGAAGATCAACTCCTGCTTGCGCAGCCGGTTGGCGCCCTCGATTTCGTTGGTCGTCGCCATTTCCAGCAATTGGCTGACGTGGAGGTTTTTCAGTTCGGATAGATGCATGGCGTAGGGGGAGTGTCGAGTTTCAGGAAGGGCGGACGGAAGCCGCGTTGAAACGACAGGCAGTGGAAGGCAGACAGAGAAAGTGTCGGGAATCGAAGGTGCGGCGTGCGGGCCGGACCCGGTCAGGGCTGAAACGAAAACGGTCAGGGCGGGGGAGAGCGACGGTGCTTCTTGGCCCGGAGAACCCGGTGTGTTGCAGCCTGAAAGTCCAACCCTTAATCGCGCAGGTTTTTAGTGTTCGTATGCGCTAGGCGCCCTGGTGCGGCGCGGCCGGAACTTTCAGGCAGGCAGCCTAAAGACTTTACAGGTTGCTGTCAATAAAGGCGGTGAGCTGGGACTTGGAGAGGGCGCCGACCTTGGTGGCCTCGACGTTGCCGCCCTTGAACAGCATCAGGGTGGGGATGCCGCGGATGCCGTATTTGGCCGGGGTCTTCTGGTTGTCGTCGATGTTCAGCTTGGCCACCTTGAGCTTGCCGGCGTATTCGGTGGACACCTCGTCCAGGATCGGGGCGATCATCTTGCAGGGACCGCACCATTCGGCCCAGTAGTCCACCAGCACGGGTTGCTCGGACTGAAGAACTTCGGCCTCGAAGCTGTCGTCGGTGACGTAATGGATGTGTTCGCTCATGGAAAAAGCCTCGTTGGGAATCTAAGTCTTTGGAGATTGGGGGAAATGTGTCCGGCGCCGGAAGGGGCGGACAGGTTGGAACGGGCCTATCCTAACGAAAAACCACGGGCATGGGAAGTTGCCGTAAACTTCGTCTCCCGGGAATCCGGCGCCACGGCCCGACTTCAGGCGAAGGCCGGTTGCGTCTGGCAATTCCCGATTCCGCATGCCGATATTATTTCGAGATTCCCATGGCCTACGTCGTCACTGAAAACTGCATCCGCTGCAAGTACACCGATTGCGTCGATGTCTGCCCCGTAGACTGCTTCCGCGAGGGGCCCAACTTCCTCGCCATCGACCCCCAGGAATGTATCGACTGCTCCCTGTGCGTGGCCGAGTGCCCGGCGGAGGCCATCTTCGCCGAGGACGACGTGCCCGTGGAACAGCGGCACATGATCGAACTCAACGCCGAGCTGGCCCGCCAGTGGCCGGCCATCACCCAGCGCCAGCCGGCGCCGGCGGATGCGGACGAGTGGAACGGCAAGCCGGACAAGCTCAAGCTGCTGCAACGCTGAGCCGGGTCCGCCTCGATGTCCGCCCTGCAAATCCTGCCCCTGCCTGCCGGTCCCGGTTTTCTGCCGGCCGTGGCCCAGGGCATCCTGGCCCTGGGCGCCGAGCGCGGCCTGGGCCTCAACCTGGCGTCCCTGCACGTCTGCGTCCCGGGCCTGCCCCTGGCCTCCCTGCTGCGCCGTGAACTGGGCAGGGTGGCCGCCCAGCCCCTGCTGCTGCCGGTGTGCGACACCCTGGCCCGCTGGGCCGGGACCCAGGTGCTGCAGCCTGCCCCCCTGCCGGAGAGCGAGCGCCTGCTGCTGCTGCGGGCCGCCCTGGCCGAGCGCCGCTGGTTCGAGGAGGGCGCCCTGTGGGGCGTGGCCGGGGAGATGGCGGCCCTCTTCGACGAACTCACCGAGAATGCCCTGGCCCTGCCGGCGGACGAAGCCGCCTTCGTCGCCGAGCTGGAGGCGGCCTACGCCATTCGCCACAGCGTGCCCCTGGCCTTCGAGGCCCGGGTGGTGCATGAACTGTGGCGGGTCCTGGCCGGCCTGGGCCGGCCCGACGCCCCCGGCGCCTACGCCCTGCAACTGGCCCGCCTCGCCGAGGCCGCCGAGGCCGCCGCGGCGCCTCTGGTGGCGGTGCTGGACGGTCCGCCGGAAACGGCCCTGAAGCCGGCGGAAAAAGCCTTCTACCAGCGCTACGCCGAGCGCCAGCCGGTATTCCTCTACTACCCCATGCCGCGGCAGCAGGATGAAGCGCCTCTGATGCGCACCCTGGCCGCCGCCTGGCCCCTGCCCGATCCGGCTCAGGAGATGGCGCCCCTGCTGGAACGGGCCCACGCCCTGCCGGCCCGGGTGCCCGCTAGCCCCCTGGCCGAGCGCCTGCAGATACTTGCCGCCCGGGGTCGGGAACAGGAGGCCCGGGGCGCTGCTGCCCTGGTGCTGCAATGGCTGCAGGAGGGCAAGCGGCGCATCGCCCTGATCGCCCAGGACCGCCTGGTGGCGCGCCGGGTGCGGGCCCTGCTGGAGCGGCGCGAGGTGCTGGTGGCGGACGAGACCGGCTGGAAGCTGTCCACCTCCCGGGCCGGCGCCGTCCTCGACGGCCTCCTGGAGACCGTGGCCGGCGCCGCCTATTACAAGGACGTGCTGGACCTCTTGAAGTCCCCCTTCCTCTGCGACGACCTGCGGGACAACGCCCGCAAGGGTGCCGTCTTCGCCCTGGAGCAGGCGGTGCGCCGGGGCGGCGTCAAGGCCGGCCTGGCCGGCATGCGCCGGGTGCTGCAGGCCGTGGATCAGCCCACCGCCGCCCAGGAGCGGGCCCTGGCCCTGCTCGATCGTCTGGAAGCGGCCCTCAAGCTGCTGGCCAGCCGCGATGCCACCCTGCCCGACTGGATCGCCCGCCTGGAAAAGGCGGTGGACGCCCTGGGCGCCCGCCAGCGCCTGCTCAAGGATGCCGCCGGGGCAGTGATCCTGGACCTGCTGGCCCAGCGCCGGGAGGAACTGGCGGAGAGCCGGGACCGCTTCCCCTTCCACGTCTTCCGCGACTGGCTCAACCGGGAGCTGGAAAGCGAAGTCTTCCGCGACCTCTCCATCGACAGTCCGGTGCTCATGACCCACCTGGCCGCCACCCGCCTGCGGCCCTTCGAGGCCGCCGTGCTGCTGGGCGGCGATGCGGGGCGCCTCAAGCCCGCCGAGCCGGCCGCCGCCTTCTTCAACCAGAGCGTGCGCCAGGAACTGGGCCTGCCCACCCGGGCCGTGGCCCAGGAGCGCCTGCGTGCCGACCTGGCCCTGCTCCTGGCCAGCGTGCCCCAGGTGGCGGTGACCTGGCAGGAGGAACGGGACGGGGAACCCCAGCTGCTGGCGCCGGAGCTGGACCGCCTCGCCGCCCTGCACCGCTTCGCCTGGGGGAGCAGCCTGCAGGGCGCCGTGGCCGCCCTGGCCGATCCGCCGGAAGGCGACGAGGCGCGCCCCGGCCCCACCCGGCGGCCGGCGCCGGTGTTGGCGCCGGAGGCGGTGCCCCTCAAGTATTCGGTCAGCGCCTACACCGCTCTGGTCGGCTGCCCCTACCGCTTCTTCGCCCGCCACGTACTGCGCCTCAACGAGCTGGACGAGGTCAGCGAGGAAATGGAAAAGCGGGACTACGGCCTGCTGGTGCACGAAGTGATGGAACGTTTCCATAAACAATACCCGGTGCTGACCCCGGTGCCCGAGGCCGAAGCCCTGGCGGCCCTGCAGGCGCTCACCCGGGAGGTCTTCGCCCGGGCCCTGGCCGACAACTACCTGGCCCTGGGCTGGCGCCTGCGCTGGGAAAAGCGCCTCGCCGCCTATCTCGTCTGGCAGCGCCAGCGGGAGGCCGAGGGCTGGTACTGGCACGACGCCGAAACCAAGCAGAGCCGCCTCTTCCCCCTGGCCGACGGCGTCCAGGTGGAACTGCATGGCCGCATCGACCGCACCGATACCGGCCCCGACGGCTATTCCCTGCTCGACTACAAGACCCGCAGCCGCCAGGCCATCAAGTCCGGCCTGGAAGAGGACCTGCAGCTGGCCGCCTACGCCGCCCTGGTGGGCGAGGACGCGGAAGAGGCCGCCTACGTGGTGCTGGACGACGACAAGGTGGAAGCCCTCTCCGCCAGCGAAGACCTGCAGGCCGATGCCCAGGCCCAGGCCGCGCGCCTGGTGCGGACGGTGCAGGCCATGCGGGCCGGCGCCTCCCTGCCGGCCCACGGCGTCGCCGCCCTGTGCACCTATTGCGAAATGTCCGGCCTGTGCCGCTACGAACACGTGGATGAAATGAACGACGGCGTGAATGCCAGTGCCCCGGGGGAGCCCCGCCATGACTGATCCCCGCCAACTGGTGCTGGACGCCCTGGACCCCCGCCGTTCGGTGGTGGTGGAAGCCTGTGCCGGCAGCGGCAAGACCTGGCTGCTGGCTTCCCGCATCGTCCGCCTGCTGCTGGAGGGCGCCGCCCCCGGCGACATCCTGGCCATCACCTTCACCCGCAAGGCGGCCCGGGAAATCGAGGAGCGGGTCATGGGCTGGCTGCGGGACCTGGCAGCCATGCCCGATGTCGAGGCCACTGTTTTCCTCGCCGAGCGCGGCATGACGGCGGACGCCGGCCTGCTGCGCCGGGCCCGGGGCCTCTACGAGCGGGTGGCCGATGCCCAGCCGCCCCTTTCCGTGCATACCTTCCACGGCTGGTTCCTCCAGCTCATCGCCGCCGCGCCCCTGGTCTCCGGCCTGGCCGGCAGCAGCCTGGTGGAATCCACCGGGCGCCTGCTGGAAGAGCTGTGGCAGAACTTCGCCGCCGAACTGCAGGCCGATCCGGAAGGGGAACTGGCCGGCCACTTCACCGCCCTGCTGCAGGGCGCCGGCCTGGACAGCACCCGCGGTCTGCTGATGCGCCTGGTGGCCCGCCGCGCCGAATGGCTGGCCTACACCGGCGGCCAGGAAGACGGCGTCGCCCATGCCCTGGAGCGGCTGCAACAGCTGCTCGGCGTCGGCGAAGCGGGGGAGGGCCTGGAGGCCTTCTTCACCCCGGGTTGGGAGGCCGACTACCACGCCTACCTGGGCTTTCTCGAACAGAGCGAGACCAAGACCGACCAGGGCCTGGCCGCCACCCTGCGCGGGGCCCTGCAGCCGGGACTGGCGGCGGAGGCTGCCTTCGACATTCTCGGCAGCGTGCTGCTGACCCAGAGCGGCACCCTGCGCTCGCGCAAGCCTTCCGGCGCCCTCGACAAGCGCTTTGGCAGCGACGGCGCTGCCCGCTTCCTCGACCTGCACCAGCGTCTCGGTCAGTCTCTCCTGGCCACCCGGGAAGTGCTGCGGGCCGAGCAGATTCTCGAGTTCAACCGCCACGGCCTCAGCCTGGGGGCCGCCTTCCTCGAGCGCCTGGAAAAGCACAAGCAGGCCCGCCGCCTGATCGACTTCGTCGATGCGGAATGGCAGGTGCTGCAACTGCTGCAGGACGAGGGCCACGCCGCCTTCCTGCAGGCCCGCCTGGACGCCCGCTACAAGCACATCCTGCTGGACGAGTTCCAGGACACCAACCCCCTGCAATGGCAGATCCTCCTGGCCTGGCTCGATGCCTACACCCATGGCGACGGTGGCGAGGCCCCCTGCCTGTTCCTGGTGGGCGACCCCAAGCAGTCCATCTACCGTTTCCGCCAGGCCGAGCCCCGGCTTTTCGCCACGGCGGCGGATTTCCTCGAACACAACTTCGGCGCCCGCCGCCTGGCCCAGGACGCCACCCGGCGCAACGCCCGGTCGGTGGTGGAGGTGGTCAATGCCCTCTTCAGCGTCGAGCCCGCCTTCACCGGCTTCCGCCCCCAGAGTTCCCTGGCCGGGCAGTTGCCGGGCCAGGTGGAGCTGCTGCCCCTGGTGAGCCTGGCGGAAGAGGAGGAGCAAAGCGCCGGCGCTGCCCTGCGCGATCCCCTCACCACCCCGGCGACGGAAGTCAGGGACCCGCGGCGGGACGAGGAGGCGGCCCGCCTGGCAGCACGTCTGCAGCAGTTCATGGCCACGCTGCGGGTCAAGGAAGGGGAGGGCGAACGCCCGGCCCGCTGGGGCGACGTCATGCTGCTGGTGCGCAAGCGCACCCAGCTGGCCGCCTACGAGCGGGCTCTCAAGGCCGCCGGCATCCCCTATCTGGCGGCCTCCCGGGGCGGCCTGCTGCAGACCCTGGAAGCCCGGGACATCGCCGCCCTGTTTGAATTCCTGGTACTGCCCTCCGCCGACCTGGCCCTGGCCCAGGTGCTGCGCACGCCCCTCTTCGCCGTGGGCGACGACGACCTGCTGCAACTGGCCGCCGCCGGCCCCGGCCCCTGGTGGGAGCGCCTCATGGGCCTGTGCAACCGGGGCGAGGCACGGCCGCGCCTGGCCCGGGCCTTCGCCCTGCTGGACGGCTGGCTGAAGGCTGCCGACGTGCTGCCGGCCCACGACCTGCTGGACCGGGTCTTCCACCAGGGCGAGCTGCTGGCCCGCTACCGGGAAGCCGTGCCGGCGGCCCTCTGGCCCGGGGTGGAAGCCAATCTGCTGGCCCTGCTGCAACTGGCCCTGGACCTGGACGGCGGCCGCTACCCCAGCCTGCCCCGCTTCATCGACGAGCTGTCCCGCCTGCGCGATGCGGATGCCGACGAGGCACCGGACGAGGGCATCGTCGAAGGTGACAGCAACGACGGCCAGGGCCGGGTGCGCATCCTCACCATCCACGCCGCCAAGGGCCTGGAAGCGCCCGTCGTCTGGCTGCTCGACGCCAATGCCGAGGGCGGCGGTCCCGCCGACGCCTGGAGCCTGCTGGTGGACTGGCCGCCGCAAGCGCCCCGGCCCGAGCACCTTTCCCTCTACGGCATCAAGGCCGACCGGGGGGCGGCCCGGGAGCCCCTGTTCGAGGGCGAGGCGAAGCTGGCGGAGCGGGAGGAACTGAACCTGCTCTACGTCGCCGTCACCCGGGCCAAGCAGGTGTTCGTCGCCAGCGGCAGCGCGCCGAAGAAGGGCGACTCTCCCGAGCACAGTCCCTACCAGCGCCTGGCCCGGGCCCTGGCTGCCCTGGGGGCGACGGCGGACGAGGCCGGCACCCTGGTCTACGGCGATCTTTGTCTGGATGCCATGGCCGGGAGCCAGGAGGGAAGCCAGTCTCCGCCGGGTCTGCCTGAACAATGGCGTCCTGCGCCGTTCCTGGCGGTGGAGCCCGTGGGCGAGCGGCGCCTGGGGCCGGGGGAGGACGCCCTCTTCGGCATCCTCCTCCACGGCTGCCTCGAGCGCCTCACCGCCGGCCTTGCCCTGGAGCCGGACTGGTGGCGCAAGGTGGGCGGCGCCACGGCCAGCGAAGCCGGCGGCGAGGAAGCCGAGGCCGCCGCCCGGCGCCTGATGGCCCGGCCCGAGCTGGCCTTCCTGCTCGACCCGTCCCTGGTGGCCCGCAACGAGGCCGAGATCAGCAACGCCGAAGGCCAGGTGAAGCGGGTCGATCGTCTGGTGGAAACGCCGGAGGCGGTGTGGGTGGTGGATTACAAGAGTTCCCGCGCCGACACCAAGCGCCTGGCCGAGTACCGTCGCCAGGTGGCGGAATACCGGGAACTGCTGACCCCCCTCTATGGGCAGAAGCCCGTACGCGCCGCCCTGGTGTTCGGCGACGGCACCCTGCTGGAGGTGAAAGAAATGCTGTCCGATTTGGGGTAAACGCCACTTTCCCTATTGCAGGGGATGAACTAACATCCGATCACTAATCCGGGTCCGGCCCTCCCCAGGTGCCGGAGACAATGAGACAGCGACGACAGCGAACATAAGCGACAAGGGGAACAGACATGCATGTGCGGGATATTCTGGCGATCAAGGGAACGGTGCTGTTCACGGCCATGCCCCAGCAGACCCTGGACAACGCCGTGGCCGCCATGGCCGAAAACGACGTGGGCTCCCTGGTGGTCATGGGCGGCGGCAAGATGGTCGGCATGTTGACCTTCCGCGAAGTGCTGAAGGCGGTGCACCGGCACAAGGGCAACCTGGCCAGCGTCAAGGTCGAGGACGTGATGCTCTCCGCGCCCATCACGGCCAGCCCCGATATGGAAACCAACGAGCTGCGCCACCTGCTCATCGAAAACCACCAGCGCTACGTGCCGGTGATGGACGGCACCACCCTGATGGGCGTGCTCTCCTTCCTCGATGTGGCCAAGTCCGTGCTCGAGGAACAGAACTTCGAGAACAAGATGCTGAAGAACTACATCAAGAACTGGCCGGACGAGGAAGGCTCCGCCTGATCCGCCGCCGTAGCCTCCCATGCCAAGCTGCCCGCCGTGCCTTCCAGGTCCGGCGGGCAGCGGCGTTTACGGCCCGGGAAAAGCCCGGGAGGTGTTCCGGGGCGCAGCCCGAGGAGCCTTTGCCGGGGCTGGCGGCAGGGCCGTGGCGATGGCCGCCGGGGGCCGGGTGAGGCGATGAATCGGCAGGGCCTAGGGGATTTCCCCCGGGCCCCGGCTGTCCCACTACCAAGGGGGTGAAACTCGGGTTACAATGATTTCAAACGGTCGTTTGAACCGTCAATAAGAAAACCCACAAGACCCTTGGCCACTGCCATAGGAGGAGACCAAACCATGGAAAAGATCTGGCTGCGGAGTTACCCGCAAGGCGTGCCGGAGTTTATCGACGTCAACGAATTCAAGTCCCTGGGCCAGCTTTTCGAGCAGAGCTGTGCCCAGTACCGGGACCGGGTGGCCTACATCAATATGGGCGTGGGCATCACCTACGGCGAGCTGGACCGGCTCTCCCGGGACTTTGCCGCCTATCTGCAGGACGTGCTGAAGCTGCCCCAGGGCGCCCGCGTCGCCCTGATGATGCCCAACCTGCTGCAGTATCCGGTGTGCATGTTCGGCGCCCTGCGGGCCGGCTACGTGGTGGTGAACTGCAACCCCCTCTATACCCACCGGGAACTGGAACACCAGCTGAAGGATTCCGGCGCCGAGGCCATCGTCATCGTCGAGAACTTCGCCCACACCCTGGAGCAGGCCCTTCCCCTGGTGCCGGGCCTGAAGCACGTCATCGTCACCTCCCTCGGCGACATGCTGGGCCTGCTCAAGGGCACCGTGGTCAATCTGGTGGTGCGCCACGTGAAGAAGATGGTGCCGGCCTGGAAGCTGCCGCGCCACGTCAAGTTCAAGGCCGCCATGGTCCGGGGCAAGGGCGCCACCCTACGTCCGGTGCAGGTGGGCCACGAGGACATCGCTTATCTGCAATACACCGGCGGCACCACCGGCGTGGCCAAGGGCGCCATGCTGCTCCACCGCAACATCATCGCCAACCTGCAGCAGGCCCACGCCTGGATCGAGCCTTTCCTGCACAAGGACCAGCAGCTGATCATCACCGCCCTGCCGCTGTACCACATCTTCTCCCTGACGGCGAACTGCCTGACCTTCCTCAAGATCGGCGCCACCAATGTGCTGATCACCAATCCCCGGGATATTCCGGGCTTCGTCAAGGAACTGGCCCAGTACAAGTTCACCGTCATCACCGGGGTGAACACCCTGTTCAACGCCTTGCTCAACAACCCGGACTTCGCCAAGCTGGATTTCTCGGCCCTGCGCGCGGCCCTGGGGGGCGGCATGGCGGTGCAGAAATCAGTGGCCCAGAAGTGGCGCCAGGTCACCGGCAAGCCCCTGATCGAAGCCTACGGCCTGACCGAGACCTCGCCGGCGGCCACCATCAATCCCCTGGACCTGGGCGAATTCAACGGCGCCATCGGCCTGCCCATCTCCTCCACCGAGATCGTCATCCGCGACGACCTGGGCAACGACCTGCCGGTGGGCCAGGCCGGCGAAATCTGCATCCGCGGCCCCCAGGTGATGAAGGGCTACTGGCTGCGCCCGGATGAAACCGCCACGGTGTTCTACGCCGACGGCTTCCTGCGCACCGGCGACGTGGGTGTCATGGACGAGAAGGGCTTCGTGCGCATCGTGGACCGCAAGAAGGACATGATCCTGGTGTCCGGCTTCAATGTGTATCCCAACGAGGTGGAGGCCGTGGTGGCCATGCATCCGGCGGTCATGGAAGTGGCCGCGGTGGGTGTGCCGAGCGAGCATTCGGGCGAGGCGGTGAAGATTTTCGTGGTGCTCAAGGACAAGTCGGTGACCAAGGAGCAGCTCATCGCCCACTGCAAGGAGAACCTCACCGGCTACAAGGTGCCCCATCTGGTGGAGTTCCGCGACGACCTGCCCAAGACCAACGTGGGCAAGATCCTGCGCCGGGCCCTGAAGGAAGCGGCCTGATCCGCCGCACCTGGTCCCATGAAAAAGGCCCCGCATGCGGGGCCTTTTGTTTTGGCCTTGGCGCCGGGATCAGACCACGCCCTGGGCCAGCATGGCATCGGCCACCTTGACGAAGCCGGCGATGTTGGCGCCGGCCACGTAGTTGATGCTGCCCCGCTGGCCCCGGCCGCTGCCGTGGCCGACGCAGGCGGCGTGGATGGAGAGCATGATCTGCTTCAGGCGCTGGTCCACCTCGTCCCGGGTCCAGGACAGGCGCAGGGCGTTCTGGCTCATTTCCAGGCCGGAGACGGCGACCCCGCCCGCATTGGAGGCCTTGCCCGGGGCGTAGAGGATGCCGGCCTCGAGGAAGGCATGGACCGCTTCCAGGGTGGAGGGCATGTTGGCGCCCTCGGCGACGCAGCGCACGCCGTTCTGCAGCAGGGTGCGGGCGTCGTTGCCGTCCAGCTCGTTCTGGGTGGCGCAGGGCAGGGCCACGTCGCAGGGAATGGACCAGGGCCGCTGGCCCGGCAGGAAGGTGAGGCCGAACTGGCGGGCATAGTCCTCGACCCGGCCCCGCTGCACTTCCTTGATGTGGTGCAGGGCCGACCACTTCTCTTCGGTCATGCCGTCCGGGTCGTGCACGGTGCCGCCGGAGTCGGAAACGCTGATGACCTTGGCTCCCAGGCGCATGGCCTTCTGGGCGGCGAACTGGGCCACATTGCCGGAGCCGGAGACGGTGACGCGCAGGCCTTCCAGACCCATGTTGCGGGTGGCCAGCATGTTCTCGACGAAGTAGATGGTGCCGTAGCCGGTGGCTTCGGGGCGGATCAGGCTGCCGCCGTAGTCCAGGCCCTTGCCGGTGAGGACGGAGGAAAACTCCCCTTCCAGCTTCTTGTACATGCCGAACATGTAGCCCACCTCCCGGCCGCCGACGCCGATGTCGCCGGCCGGTACGTCGATGTCGGCGCCGATGTGCTTGTGCAGTTCGGCCATGAAGGCCTGGCAGAAGCGCATCACCTCCAGGTCGCTCTTGCCCTTGGGGTCGAAGTCGGCGCCGCCCTTGCCGCCGCCCATGGGCAGGGTAGTGAGGGAGTTCTTGAACACCTGCTCAAAGGCCAGGAACTTGAGGATGGAGAGATTGACCGAGGGGTGGAAGCGGATGCCGCCCTTGTAGGGGCCGATGGCCGAACTCATCTGGATGCGGTAGCCCCGATTGACCTGGACCTGGCCGGCATCGTCCACCCAGGGCACGCGGAACATGATGGCCCGCTCCGGCTCGACGATGCGTTCCAGCAGGCCCAGGCGGCGGTAGCGGGGATTTTCCTGGAGGAAGGGCCACAGGGTTTCCAGGACCTCCTTCACGGCCTGGAGAAACTCCGGCTGTTGCGGGTCCCGGAGTTGCAGGCGGGCAAGAAAGGAATCCAGGGTGTCGTTCATGGCGTGCTTTCGGAAGATGAAAAAAACGCCGGGAATTATGCACCAATTTGGTGCACGTAGACGCCAAAAGCTCGGAATGCCCCTTGCCGGCAGGGCTTGGGCTTCCCCTGCCGGGTCATGGCAGCCGCCGTTTCCTGCCGGCGCTGCGACCTTCTGCCGCCGCCTCGTTTTAAGACGGATCATGTTATTTCCCTGGCCGGATGGGGAGCATAGGGGCCCCTAGAGAAACCGGAGTGAGCACATGAACAAGAAACCCCTCGTGACCGTCCTTAGCCTGCTGGCCCTGGCGGCGCCCCTGTCATCCAGCCTGGCGGCGGACCACAGCCATCACCACCACGGCGCCGCCACGCCGACCCTGCAGCTCAACCAGGGCCAGAAGTGGGCCACCGATGCGCCCCTGCGGGACGGCATGAGCCGTATCCAGGCTGCCATGGAGCCCCGTCTGGCGGAAATCCACGGCAACCGCCTGAACCGGGCCGGCTACGCCAAGCTGGCGGCGAGTCTGGAGCGGGAGGTGGGCGGCATCGTTGCCGCCTGCAAACTGGCACCGGAAGCCGACGCCATGCTGCATCTGGTGCTGGCCGACCTGGGCGCCGGCATCGAGGCCATGGCCGGCAAGAGCAAGGGCGGCGATCCCCGCCGCGGCGCCGCCAAGGTGCTCGGCGCCCTGGAGGATTACGGCCGCTACTTCGACCACCCGGGCTGGAAGCCCATGGCCCACTGAGGCCGGTGCTTCAGGCCTCGAGGCTGCGCAACAGTTCCCGGCCCCAGGGCCAGTCGCCGAGGCCGCTGTCGGCATTGATGTGGCCGCAGTAGCCCGCGTCCACGAAGCGGCTGCCCCACAGGGCGGCGCACTGGGCGGCGAAGATGAGGTGGCCGTAGGGATCGTCCCGGCTGGCCACCACCAGGCTGGGAAAGGGCAGGGCGCTACGGGCCAGGGGCGAGAAACCCCTGGCCTCGGCCGGAAAGGCCGGCCCCTGGGGGTCGGGGGGCGCCACCAGTAGGGCGCCTTGTACCGGCAGGCGGCTTTCTTCCGCCCAGCGGCTCACCAGCAGGCAGCCCAGGCTGTGGGCCACCAGGATGGGCGGGTTGGGTGCCGCCGCCACGGCCGCTTCCAGGGCATGGCGCCAGTCTGTGTAATGGGGTGCCTCCCAGGATTGCTGCTCGACCCGGCGGAAATGGGGCTCGGCAGCCTGCCAGCGGCTCTGCCAATGGTCGGGCCCGGAGTTGCCGAAGCCGGGCACGATGAGGACGGGATGGGGATTGCTCATGGGCGCTTCCTGCCGTGCCCGGACAGCCGAACGCCCCGGCGGGCCGGGGCGTTCGGGAGCATCCGGGGTCAGACTTCCAGGTGCTGGTAGAGGGCGGTGGACAGGTAGCGTTCGCCGAAGGAGGGGATCACCACCACGGTCAGCTTGCCCTTGTTTTCCGGTTTCCTGGCGATTTCCAGGGCGGCCCACACCGCGGCGCCGGAGGAAATGCCCACCAGCAGGCCTTCTTCCGTGGCCAGGCGGCGGGCGGTGGCGAAGGCGTCGTCGTTCTTGACCCGCACCACGCCGTCGTAAACCTGGGTGTTGAGCACGGCGGGCACGAAGCCGGCGCCAATGCCCTGGATGGGGTGGGGGCCCTTGGCGCCGCCGGAGAGCACCGGGGAGGCATCGGGCTCCACGGCGAAGACCTGGACGCTGGGTTTCTTGGCCTTCAGCACTTCGCCGACGCCGGTGACGGTGCCGCCGGTGCCGACGCCGGCGACGAAAATGTCCACCTGGCCGTCGGTGTCGGCCCAGATTTCCTCAGCGGTGGTGTTGCGATGCACTTCCGGGTTGGCCGGGTTCTCGAACTGCTGGGGAATGAAATAGCGGGAGTCGCTCTCGGCCAGCTCCTGGGCCTTCTTGATGGCGCCGCCCATGCCTTCGGGGCCGGGGGTGAGGATCAGCTCGGCGCCGTAGGCCTTGAGCAGCAGCTTGCGCTCCCGGCTCATGGTTTCGGGCATGACGAAGGCCGCCTTGATGCCGCGGGCGGCACAGACCATGGCCAGGCCGATGCCGGTGTTGCCGGAGGTGGGTTCCAGGACGATGGTGTCGGGCTTGATCTTGCCGGCGGCCTGGGCCGCGTCGATCATGGCCACGGCGATCCGGTCCTTGACGCTGTGGGCCGGGTTGAAATATTCCAGCTTCAGGGCCACGGTGCCCTCGATGCCGGCAGCGACGCGGTTGAGTTGGACCAGGGGGGTCTTGCCCACCAGCTGGGTCACATCCTTGGCGATTTTCATGGAATTTCCTTTGGGCGGTATGCGGAGAATGGCGCCAATCTAAACCATGGCGCCCGGCGAACAAAGATCAGGTGGGACTAAAGAGATAACGTCTGGTTATTTCGACCGCCCCGGCGCCTCCGGGTTTTGATGCAGGTGAAAGACAAGCCGCGAGGGGGTGGTAGATGCTACGCTGCATCCAACGAAATTCCCGGACTCCGCTCAAACCATGCGCCCACGCCAGTTCCCCGCCTTTCCCTCCTGCGTCGCCGGAGACCGTGCCATGCCCTATGCCCTCCGCTCCCTGATCGGCCTTTGCATCGGCGTCGTCTTCAGCCTGTTCCTCTCCGTTTTCCTGGCGCCCCATGCCCACGCCCAGAGCCTGTCGCCGGACCAGCCGGTGCACGACGTGGCCCGCCTGGGCACGGCCGCCGAGATGCAGGCCCTGCTCAAGCGCCAGCCCGGCCTCAAGGACGCCCGCACCGACATGGGCTCCACCCCCCTGCACCTGGCCGCCACCAATCCGGACAGCGGCGTGGTCAAGGCCCTGCTGGCCGCCGGCGCCGACGTCAATGCCCGGGACGGGGAGGGCGCCACCCCCCTGCATCTGGCGGCCTACGCCGACAAGTCGGCCAACGCCACCCTGCTGCTGCAGGCCGGCGCCGACGTCAATGCGGTGACCAGCAACGGCCGCACGGTCACCAGCATGGGCCGCAAGACCATGGCCAACGAGGCGGTGGGCATCATTTCCCTGTGGATGCTCAAAGGCTGCAAGCCGGGGAAAGCCGGATGCTGAACCGCCGCCTGCTGCTGTGCCTGGCCCTGCTGGCCCCGGCCCTGCCCCTGCATGCCCAGGAGGGCGGGGCACCGGTGATCGAGATTTTCCACGAATCCGCCTGCCGTCCCTGCGGTGAATGGGAAGCCCAGTTGCGCGCCAACGGCTTTACCGTGCGCCGCAACGAAGTGGTGAGCGTGGCCTCCACCCGCCGCTGGCTGGCGGTGCCGGAGAATTTCGCCTCCTTCGTCACTGCCCGCACCGGCGGCTACATCATCGAGGGGCCGGTGCCGCCGGCCCTGATCCGCCAGCTGCTCAAGGAAAAGCCCGTGGCCCTGGGTCTGGCCCGGGCCGGCACGCCGGCGCCCGCCGGCCAGAGCGAGCTGATGTTCTGGGGCGGCCGTTCCGCCCCCTTCCCGGCGGCGCCCTGAGCCGCAGTTCCCGGGCCGGCGGTGGCCGGGCGGCGCCTTCTTGAGGTAGGCTGCGCCTTTTTTGCGACCTGGCAGCTTCCGTGATTTCCTATCAGCCTCCCCCCGATGCAGGCCTCGACCTGCTCTACGAAGACGGCGCCCTGGTGGTGGTCAACAAGCCGGCCGGCCTGCTTTCCGTGCCCGGCCGCGGCGAGGACAAGGCGGACTGCCTGGTGTCCCGGGTGCAGGCAGTCTTTGCCGACGCCATGATCGCCCACCGGCTGGACATGGACACTTCCGGCCTGCTGGTGCTGGCCCGGGGGCCGGCCATGCAGAAAAAGCTGTTCGAGATGTTCCGCGAGCGCAAGGTGAGCAAGCGCTACCAGGCGGTGGTGGCCGGCGTGCTGCAGGACAAGGAAGGGGAGGTGGATCTGCCCCTGATCGTGGACTGGCCCAACCGGCCCCGGCAGAAAGTGGATTTCCAGGAGGGCAAGCCTTCCCTGACCCGTTTCCGCCGCCTGGCCAGCGATGTCGCCGCAGACTGTTCCCGGGTGGAACTGGAGCCGGTGACCGGCCGTACCCACCAGCTGCGGGTGCACATGGCGGCCATCGGCCATCCCATCCTGGGGGACGAGTTGTATGCCGGGCCGGCCCAGGTGCGGGCCGAACGTCTGCTGCTGCACGCCTCCCGTCTCGAATTCCGCCATCCCATCACCGACGAGGTCCTCCGCTTCGAGTCGCCGCCGCCCTTCTGAAATCGGCCTGTTTACGCCTCGGCCGTCCTGGCCGGGGAGGGCGCCGGGCGGGCCTGTGATAAACTCCGAAACCTTTCCAGCACAAGGTTTCTGCGCCCATGTCCGGCAATACTTTCGGCACCCTGTTCACGGTCACTTCCTTCGGCGAATCCCACGGCCCGGCCATCGGCTGCGTCGTCGATGGCTGCCCTCCCGGGCTGGAGCTGACTGAGGCCGACATCCAGGCCGAACTGGACCGGCGCAAGCCCGGCACCTCCCGCCACGTCACCCAGCGGCGGGAGCCGGATACGGTGGAGATTCTTTCCGGCGTCTTCGAGGGCAAGACCACCGGCACGCCCATCGGCCTCCTGATCCGCAACCAGGACCAGCGCAGCAAAGACTACGGCAATATCGCCAGCACCTTCCGTCCCGGCCATGCCGATTACGGCTACACCCAGAAGTACGGCTTCCGCGACTACCGCGGCGGCGGTCGTTCCTCCGCCCGGGAAACCGCGGTGCGCGTGGCCGCCGGCGCCATCGCCCGCAAGTGGCTGCAGCAGCGCTACGGCATCAGCATCCGGGGCTGGATGAGCCAGTTGGGCCCCATCGAGATTCCCTTCGTGGACGCCGCCGCCATCGACGGCAATGCCTTCTTCGCCCCCAACGCCGCCATCGTGCCGGAACTGGAGGCCTACATGGATGCCCTGCGCAAGTCCCTGGATTCGGTCGGTGCCAAGATTACCGTCACCGCCACCGGCGTGCCGCCGGGCTGGGGCGAGCCGGTCTATGACCGCCTGGATGCGGAAATCGCCTACGCCATGATGGGCATCAACGCCGTCAAGGGTGTGGAGATCGGCGCCGGTTTTGCCAGCATCGCCCAGAAGGGCAGCGAGCACGGCGACGAGATGACTCCCGCCGGCTTCCTCTCCAACCATGCCGGCGGCGTCCTCGGTGGCATTTCCACCGGCCAGGACATCGTGGTGAACATGGCCATCAAGCCCACCTCTTCCATTGCCCAGCCGCGCCGTTCGGTGGATGTGCAGGGCAATGCGGTGGAAGTGGCCACCGAAGGCCGCCACGACCCCTGCGTCGGCATCCGCGCCACGCCCATCGCCGAGGCCATGCTGGCCCTGGTGCTGATGGACCATGCCCTGCGCCACCGCGCCCAGTGCGGCGATGTGGTCTGTGCCACGCCCCGCCTGCCGGCCGCTCCCGGCCGCGGCTGATCGGTCCCCCGTCAGGCCCCGCGGCGAAGGCATGAGCCCGGGGCCGTGCATCCGGTAAAATTGCCGGATGCACCCATCCCTGCCGTACTGGCGCCTCTCTGGCTACTACTTCTTCCATTTCGCCTTCGTCGGCGTTTTCCAGCCCTATTTCGGGCTCTATCTCCAGTCCCTGGGCCTTTCCTCCTGGGAAATCGGCCTGATCCTAAGCCAGATGGCCCTCATGCGCCTGTGCTCCCCTGCCGTCTGGGGCTGGCTGGCGGACCACCTGCACGTGCGCATTCCCCTGGTGCGGCTGGCGGCCGGGGTCAGCGTGGTGGTCTTCAACCTGTTCTTCTTCGCCCAGACCCTGGTGCCCCTGCTCGGCGCCATGGCCCTGCTGGCCTTCTTCTGGTCGGCGGCCCTGCCCCTCATGGAAACCGTGGTCTTCGACCATCTCCACGCCGAACCGGCCCGCTACAGCCGGGTACGCATCTGGGGCTCCATCGGCTACATCGTCACCGTGCTGGCCACCGGCGCCCTGCTCGATTACCTGCCGCCGGCCAGTGTGCTGTGGATGTCCTTCGCCCTCATGGGCGGCATCCTGGCCTTCGCCCTGCTGGTGCCGGAGAGCCCGACGCCGCCCCAGCACGTGGCGACGCCGCCCGTATCCACCATCCTGGCCCAGCCCCGGGTGCGGGCCCTGCTGGGGGCCTGTTTTCTCATGTCGGCGGCCCATGGGGCCCTTTACCTGTTCTATTCCATCTACCTGGCCGACCACGGCTACAGCAAGACCCTGGTGGGCAGCCTGTGGTTTCTCGGCGTGATCGCCGAGATCGGCGTCTTCTTCTTCATGGCCCGCCTGCTGCGCCGCTTCTCCCTGCGCCAGGTGCTGCTGGCCAGCTTTGCCGCCGCCGTGCTGCGTTTCCTGCTCATCGGCTGGGGCGTGGATTCCCTGTCGGTCCTGCTCGGCGCCCAGCTGTTGCACGGCCTCACCTTCGGCGCCTACCATGCGGCGGCCATCGCCGCCATCAACCGCTGGTTTCCGGGGCGCTGCCAGGCCCGGGGGCAGGCCCTCTATTCCAGTCTCTCCTTCGGTGCCGGCGGCCTCCTCGGCGGCCTGGTCAGCGGCTGGACCTGGGACGGCCTGGGCAATGCCGCCACCTTCGGCATCGGCGCCCTGTTTGCCGTCTGCGGCCTGGTCCTGGTGGCCGGCTGGGTGCGGGACGAGTCAGCCCCGGCGGCCCCGGTGCGTTGAGTATTCACTTTCTTTCGGATTGATTGCGCCATGAACCTGCGTCCCTGGCTTCTTGCCTCCGCCGTCCTCCTCTTTACCGCCTGCCAGACGGTGCCCCTGACCGGGCGCAGCCAGCTGCTGCTGCTCGGCGAAGGGGAGGAGGTGCGGATGGGGCTGCGTTCCTACGAGGACATTCTGAAAAAGGAAAAGATTTCCGACGATCCGGCCCTCAATGCCCAGCTGCAGCGGGTGGGCAAGCGCATTGCCGCCGCCACGGGCAAGAACTACCAGTGGGAATTCAAGGTGGTGGAGAACGATAAGGCCATCAATGCCTTCTGCCTGCCCGGCGGCAAGGTGGCCGTCTATACGGGCATCCTGCCCCTGACCCGGGACGATGCGGGCCTGGCGGCGGTGGTCGGCCACGAGGTGGCCCACGCCATTGCCCGCCATGGTGGCGAACGCATGAGCCAGCAGATGCTGGTGGCCGGGCTGACGGCTGCGGTGGTGGTTTCCGCCAGCGACTCGCGCAAGGCCAATATGTACGCCGGCCTGCTCGGCGCCGGGGCGGCGGTGGGCTACCTGCTGCCCTATTCGCGCCTGCAGGAATCGGAGGCGGACCGCATGGGCCTGATCTACATGGCCAAGGCCGGCTACGACCCTCATGCGGCCCTGGCCCTGTGGCAGCGCATGGCCGAGGAGAGCAAGCGGGAAGGCAAGCCGCCGGAGTTTCTTTCCACCCACCCGGCGGACGGCACCCGCATCCGCCAGATCCAGCAGTGGCTGCCCGAGGCCATGGGCTACTACGTGCCCCACAGCGAAGCGGCCCCGGAGGCCGCGTCCGGAGGGGAGCGGGAAAAGGCGGGAGAGCCGGCGAAGGATGCCGCCAGGGAAGGCGCCGAGAAACCGGCAAAACGACGGAAATGAGACAGGGGTTTCCAGTCCCCCAGGCCCCGGGCGGCCCTGAAAACGCCTTTTTGCGATAAAATTTCCACCCTTTTCCCAAGGCCGGAACAAAAATGCCGCAAACCCTCTACGACAAGCTCTGGCAGAACCATGTGGTACATGAAGAAGCCGATGGCACTGCGCTGATTTACATTGACCGCCACCTGGTCCATGAAGTGACCAGCCCCCAGGCTTTCGAGGGTCTGAAGCTGGCCGGCCGCAAGCCCTGGCGCGTCTCCTCCATCGTCGCCACCGCCGACCACAATACCCCCACGGACCACTGGGAAGAGGGCATCAAGGACCCCATTTCCCGCCAGCAGGTGGAAACCCTGGACGCCAACATCCGTGAAGTGGGCGCTCTCGCCTACTGGCCCTTCAAGGACATGCGGCAGGGCATCGTGCATGTGGTGGGCCCGGAAAACGGCGCCACCCTGCCAGGCATGACCGTGGTCTGCGGCGACTCCCACACCTCCACCCACGGCGCCTTCGCCTGCATGGCTCACGGCATCGGCACCTCCGAGGTGGAGCACGTGATGGCCACCCAGTGCCTGATCCAGAAGAAGTCCAAGTCCATGCTGATCCGCGTCGAGGGCAAGCTGGGCAAGGGCGTCACCGGCAAGGACGTGGCCCTGGCCATCATCGGCAAGATCGGCACCGCCGGCGGTACCGGCTATGCCATCGAATTCGGCGGCTCCGCCATCCGCGGCCTCTCCATGGAAGGCCGCATGACCCTGTGCAACATGGCCATCGAGGCCGGCGCCCGCATGGGTTTCGTGGCGGTGGACGACACCACCATCAATTACCTGAAGGACCGCCCCTTCTCGCCCAAGGGCGAGACCTGGGACAAGGCGGTGGCCTACTGGCGCACCCTGAAGTCCGACGAAGGCGCCTGCTTCGACTGCACCGTCGATCTGAAGGCCGAGGAAATCCAGCCCCAGGTGACCTGGGGCACCTCCCCCGAAATGGTGGTGCCCATCGGCGCCACCGTGCCGGACCCGGCCAAGGAAGCCGATCCGGTGAAGCGCGAAGGCATGGAGCGGGCCCTGCAGTACATGGGCCTGACGCCCAATCTGGAAATCAAGAAGATCGCCATCGACAAGGTTTTCATCGGTTCCTGTACCAATTCCCGCATCGAGGACCTGCGCGAAGCCGCCGCCGTGGTGCGCGGCCGCCAGAAGGCTGCCAACGTCAAGCTGGCCCTGGTGGTGCCGGGCTCCGGTCTGGTCAAGCGCCAGGCCGAGGCCGAAGGCCTGGACAAGATTTTCGTTGCCGCCGGCTTCGAGTGGCGCGAGCCGGGCTGCTCCATGTGTCTGGCCATGAATGCCGACCGGCTGGAGCCGGGCGAGCGTTGCGCTTCCACCTCCAACCGCAATTTCGAAGGCCGTCAGGGCCCCGGTGGCCGTACCCATCTGGTGAGTCCGGCCATGGCCGCTGCCGCCGGCATCGCCGGTCATTTCGCCGACGTGCGTGACATTCTCTGAAGACCGAGGAGATTAGAGCCATGAAGAAACTGACCCTGATTCTCGCAGCCCTGGCTTTCCTGTCCGCCGGCTGCAACACCGTGCGCGGTATCGGCCAGGACATCGAAAAGGGTGGCGAGGCCATCCAGAAGGCGACCAAATAATGCAGGCATTCACCAAACTCGACGGCCTGGTGGCCCCCCTCGACCGTAACAACGTCGATACCGATGCCATCATCCCCAAGCAGTTCCTCAAGTCCATCAAGCGTTCCGGCTTCGGTCCCAATGCCTTCGACGAGTGGCGCTACATGGATCACGGCGAGCCGGGCATGGACAACTCCAAGCGGCCCCTGAATCCGAACTTCGTGCTCAACCAGCAGCGCTACCAGGGCGCCTCCGTGCTGCTGACCCGCAGCAACTTCGGCTGCGGCTCCTCCCGCGAGCACGCCCCCTGGGCCCTGCTGGACTACGGCTTCCGCGTGGTCATCGCCGAATCCTTCGCCGACATCTTCTTCAACAACTGCTTCAAGAATGGCATCCTGCCCATCGTCCTGCCCAAGGCCGAGATCGATGCCCTGTTCGGCCTCACCGAATACACCCCGGGCTTCAAGCTGGTGGTGGATCTGGAGCAGCAGAAGGTGGTGCGCCCCGATGGTCACGCCATTCCCTTCGAAGTGGATGCCTTCCGTCGCGAATGCCTGCTCAACGGCTGGGACGACATCGGCCTGACCCTGCGCCATGCCGACAAGATCAAGGCCTTCGAGGAGCGCCGCCGGGCCGAACAGCCCTGGCTGTTTTCCTGATCTAATTTTTGCCACAGAGGGCACAGAGTTCACAGAGAAAGGCAGCGGATTTGGCCTGTTAACGCAGGTGTCCGTGGCACCGCGAGGTTTCAACCTCTGTGTTCTCTGTGCCCTCTGTGGCCAAGTCCTTTAAGGTTCTGAAAATGAAAATTTGCGTTCTCCCCGGTGACGGCATCGGTCCCGAAATCATGGCGGAAGCCGTGCGCGTGCTGGAAGCCCTGAACCTGGGCTTTGAAATGGAAACCGCCCTGCTCGGCGGCTGTGCCGTGGATGCCACCGGCAACCCCTACCCGGAAGCCACCCAGAAGCTGGCCCAGGAAGCCGATGCCGTGCTGCTGGGCGCCGTGGGCGGCCCCCAGTGGGACACCCTGCCCCGGGAACAGCGCCCCGAGCGCGGCCTGCTGGGCATTCGCAAGCAACTCAACCTGTTTGCCAACCTGCGCCCCGCCATCCTCTACCCGGAACTGGCCAATGCTTCCACCCTGAAGCCCGAAGTGGTGGCCGGCCTGGACATCCTCATCGTGCGCGAACTGACCGGCGACATCTACTTCGGCCAGCCCCGCGGCATCGAGGAGCGCGAGATCGACGGCCAGAAGCAGCGCTTCGGCTTCAACACCATGCACTACAGCGAGTCCGAAATCCGCCGCATCCTGCGCGTGGCTTTTGAAGCCGCCCGCAAGCGCAACAAGAAGCTGTGCTCGGTGGACAAGATGAATGTGCTGGAAACCACCCAGCTGTGGCGCGACATCGCCAACGAACTGGCCCCCGAATACCCGGACGTGGAACTGTCCCACATGCTGGTGGATAACGCCGCCATGCAGCTGGTACGCAATCCCAAGCAGTTCGACGTGATGGTCACCGGTAACATGTTCGGCGACATCCTCTCCGACGAAGCCTCCATGCTCACCGGCTCCATCGGCATGCTGCCCTCCGCCTCCCTGGACGCCAACAACAAGGGCCTCTACGAGCCCTCCCACGGTTCCGCCCCGGACATCGCCGGCAAGGGCGTGGCCAATCCCCTGGCCACCATCCTCTCCGCCGCCATGATGCTGCGCTACACCTTCAATATGGAAGAAGCCGCCGTGAAGGTGGAAAACGCCGTGAAGAAGGTGCTGGCCCAGGGTTACCGCACCGGCGACATCTACGAGCCGGGCACCACCAAGGTGGGCACCAGGCAGATGGGCGACGCCGTCCTGGCCGCCCTGTAATCCCAGGCAAAACCTTGACGGCGGCGGGGTGGTAAACCTCGCCGCCTGTGATACCGTTACATATTCATTAAGTTCTTACCCAAGGAAGCAGTGATGAAGCGAGTTGGTCTGGTTGGTTGGCGCGGTATGGTCGGTTCCGTCCTCATGCAGCGCATGGTGGAAGAGGGTGATTTTGCCCATATCGAACCGGTGTATTTCTCCACTTCCAACGCCGGCGGCAAGGCCCCGGTGTTCGGTGGTAAGGAGGCGGCTGCTCCCCTGCAGGACGCTACTTCCATTGACGCCCTGAAGACCTGCGACATCATCATCACCTGTCAGGGTGGCGACTACACCAAGGAAGTTTTCCCCAAGCTGCGCGCCGCCGGCTGGAACGGCCACTGGATCGACGCCGCCTCCGCCCTGCGCATGGCCGACGACGCCGTGATCATCCTCGACCCGGTGAACAAGAACGTCATCCAGGACTCCCTGGCCAAGGGCGGCAAGAACTGGATCGGCGGCAACTGTACCGTCTCCCTGATGCTGATGGGCCTGGGCGGCCTGTTCCAGAACGACCTGATCGAGTGGGCCACCTCCATGACCTACCAGGCCGCGTCCGGTGCCGGTGCCCAGAACATGCGCGAGCTGATCGCCCAGATGGGGACCATCCACGCTTCCGTGGCCGACCTGCTGGCCGACCCGTCTTCCGCCATCCTGGAAATCGACCGCAAGGTGGCCGAAACCATCCGTTCCGACGCCTTCCCCAAGAAGAACTTCCGCAACACCCCCCTGGCCGGCAGCCTGATCCCCTGGATCGACGTGCCCGTGGAAAACGGCCAGTCCAAGGAAGAATGGAAGGGCGGCGCCGAATGCAACAAGATTCTGGGCAAGCCCGCTTTCCGTAGCCAGGGCTCCATTCCCATCGATGGCCTCTGCGTGCGTATCGGCGCCATGCGCTGCCACTCCCAGGCCCTCACCATCAAGCTGAAGAAGGATGTGCCCCTGGACGAGATCAGCGACATGCTGGCCAAGGCCAACCAGTGGGCCAAGGTGGTGCCCAACGAGCGCGAGATTTCCGAGCGCGAGCTGACCCCTGCCGCCGTCACCGGCACCCTGACCGTGCCCGTCGGCCGTCTGCACAAGATGGCCATGGGTCCCGAGTACCTGGCCGCCTTCACCTGCGGCGACCAGCTGCTGTGGGGCGCTGCCGAACCCCTGCGCCGCATGCTGCGCATCCTGCTCGAAGCCTGATTTGGCCGGGAGCCAATACCAGAACCGGGGCCGAGAGCCCCGGTTTTGTTATACAAAAGGGATAACTACATTAGAATAAAGATTAGCTTGCATGGCTAACTTGCTGATGTTATTTTATTTCTTCCAAAATCGACGCTCAGGGTGGCGCCGTGGCCAAAACTAAAGATACCAATATGAAAATTCGTGCCTCGCTCCTGGCAACCGCGCTTGCGTGTATGCCTTTCGCGGCGGATGCGGCAGGGTTGGGAAAGATCACCGTTTATTCCGGTCTGGGGCAGCCCTTGCGCGCCGAAGTGGAGGTTTCCGCCACCAAGGCGGAACTGTCCAACATGACGGCCCGCCTGGCCTCCCAGGATGCCTTTGCCCAGGCCGGCATCGAATACGCTTCCACCCTGCTCGGCATCAGATTTTCCCTGGACCAGAAGGGCGCCCAGCCGGTCATCCGCATCAGTTCGGACAAGCCCATCAACGACCCCTTCGTGGACATGCTGCTGGAGCTGAGCTGGCCCTCCGGCCGCCTGGTGCGCGAATACACCTTCCTTCTCGATCCGCCGGAAATGGCCATCAAGGGCGGTGCCCAGGTGTCCACGGTCGAGGCCAAGCAGCCTCCCCGTCTTGAAACCCGTCCCCTGGCGCCCGTGGAAGAAAAGCCGGCCGCCCGGGCCGTGGAAGAGAAACCTGCCAAGGTGACTGCCAGCCGCAAACCCAAGGTGGCGGCGGAAGAAAAGCCGGTGGCAGAGGCACGGCCCGCCGCCGAGAAAAAGACCGCCGAGCAGCCCGCTGCTGCCGTGGGCAGCGTCGAGGTGAAGAAGGGCGACACCCTGCGCAAGATTGCCGGCGAGACCGTGCACGAGGGCGTCTCCCTGGAGCAGATGCTGGTGGGCCTGTACCGGGCCAACAAGGAGGCTTTTGACGGCGGCAACATGAACCGCCTCAAGGCCGGCAAGATTCTGGCGGTGCCGGACAAGGAGTCCGTCGCTGCTGTCTCCGAGAGCGAGGCGCGCAAGATCGTCTTCGCCCAGTCCTCGGACTGGAATGCCTACCGCCGCAAGCTGGCCGGGGCCGTGGCCCAGGAGGCGCCCAAGGACGACGGCGCCACCCAGGCCGTTGCCGGCCGCGTCACCGCCAAGGTGGAAGACAAGGCGGCACCGGCCGCTGCGCCCAAGGACCAGGTGAAGGTCGCCAAGACCGAAGGTCCGGCCACGGGCAAGGCCGGTGCCGGCAAGGCCAGCGAAGAGGATCTGATTGCCAAGGACAAGGCCCTCAAGGACGCCAATGAACGCATGGCGGCCCTGGAGAAGAACGTCAGCGAACTGCAGAAACTGCTGGAACTGAAGAACCAGAACCTGGCCGATCTGCAGAAGCAGGCCGCGGCCAAGCCGGCCGCAGCGGCCCCGCTGCCCGCCGCCGCCCCTGCCAAGCCTGCCGAAACGGCGCCGGTGGAACCGCCCAAGCCCGAGGTCAAGCCCGAACCGCCCAAGGTCGAGGACGCCAAGCCCGCCGAGGCCGCCAAGCCGGAGGACAAACCGGCCGAAGCTGCTGCACCGGAAACCAAGCCTGAGCCCACGCCGGCACCGAAGCCGCCGGTGGTGGTGCCGCCGCCGGCCCCGGTGGAAGAGCCCAGTCTGGTGGACGAATTGCTGGACAACCTGCCCCTCCTGGGCGGCGGCCTGGTCGCCATCGCCGGCCTCGGCGCCCTGGCCGTGGTCCGTCGCCGTCGCCAGGCTCCCGCCGGCGAGGCCACCCTGCCGCCCACCAGCTCCCTGTCCCAGCCGAGCCTGGGCGCCAATTCCGTGTTCAAGAGCACCGGCGGCCAGAGCGTGGATACCTCCAACACCCCGGCCACCGATTTCAGCCAGGCCGGCCCCGGCACCATCGATACCGACGAAGTGGATCCGGTGGCCGAAGCCGATGTGTACATGGCCTACGGCCGGGATGCCCAGGCCGAGGAAATCCTTCTCGAAGCCATGCAGAAGGATCCCAAGCGCTTCGCCATCCACGTCAAGCTGCTGGAAATCTACTCCAACCGCAAGGCCGTCAAGCAGTTCGAAACCCTGGCCAGCGAGCTTTACGCCCAGACCGGCGGCGTTGGCGCCGAGTGGGAAAAGGCTGCCGCCATGGGCGCCAAGCTGGACCCGGCCAACCCGCTCTACGGCGGCAACCCGGCACCCGCGGCGACCGCGGCTGCTGCTGCCGATTTCGATCCCGATGCCACCATGATCGTCGGCGCCGAGCAGCTGAAGGACACGGTGACCATGCCCGGCACCCTGTCCCAGCTGGCTGAAGCCGCTGCCGAAGCGGAGCCCCTGCCGGTGGTGGAAGCGCCCCAGGAAGCGGCGGCCGAGCCGGTGCCCGACCTGGTCAGCCTGGACTTCGACCTGGGTCTCGAGGCTCCTGCCGCGCCCCAGGCCGATACCGCTGCCGACGTCGCTGCCGAACCTGAAGCCGCCCTGTCCGGCGCCATGGACTTCGACCTGGATCTGGGTGCGGCCGAGCCCGCCCCTGCCGCCGCTGCCGAGCCCGAAGTGCTGGACTTCCAGCTGCCGGAAGCGGCCCCTGAGGCAGCCCCGGCGGCTCCTGCCGACAACATCATCGACTTCGACCTCGATCTGGGGGCCGGGGCCGAAGAGCCTGTTTCCATCACCGCGGAAGCCCCCGGCGGCGACCTGGACATCCAGCTGGATGACGAGGCCCTGCCGGTGGAAGAGGCGCCCCGCGCCTTCGATCTCTCCAGCATCAATCTGGACCTGGATGCGGCGCCCGCGCCGGCTGCCGAGCCGGCCGTCAGTGCCGCCGACGACACCGTGGTGCTGCCGGAAGTTGCCGACGAAGCCCTCAGCCTGGATGACCTTGCTGCAGCCGCGGCCGAGACCACCCTGACGCCGGCGGCGGATGAAACCGTGGTCATGCCCGAGCTGGCGATGGAGGAGGTGAGTGCTGCACCGGCTCCGTCCTTCGACTCCGCCGAAACCGTGGTCAATCCGGAACTGGGCGCCCAGCTGGAGGCTCAGCTGGAAGCCGAGCAGGCTGCCGATGCCGAGGGCGACGATGCCCGCTGGCAGGAAGTGGCGACCAAGCTGGATCTGGCCAAGGCCTATGAAGAAATGGGCGATCTGGAAGGGGCACGGGAACTGCTGCAGGAAGTGCTCGGCGAAGGCAATGCCGAACAGCAGGACGTGGCCCGCACCCTGATGGAGCGCGTCGGCAGCTGAGCGCCGTCGTCGTTCCGCCCCCTCCATGCCGCAGCCCGGGTATCCCGGCTGCGGCATTTGTTTTACAGTGCGGGCTTCGCACCCCCTGGCCCTCTTCTTGAACCGTTCCGCCCCGCCCTTGCCCGCTGCCATGCCGACGACGCCCTCCGCCCGTCATCCGGCCGTGCGCCTGCTGCTGTGCCTGCTCCTGGCCCTGGCAGCCCAGGCCCTGCCGGCGCTCCTGGCGGCCGCCCTGGTCCTGCCTTTGCTGCGGGCCGACGGTGTGGCCGGGCGTTGCCGCACCCTGCTGCGGCGCACGCGCTGGCTGCTGCTATCCCTCTTCCTCGTCTTCGCCCTGGGCACCCCGGGCACGCCCCTCTACGACCACGCCTGGAGCCCTTCCCGGGAAGGGGTGTTCCTCGGCCTGGAACAGTGCCTGCGCCTGGCGACGGTGCTGCTGGCCGTCTCCTGGCTGTTGCATCGCACCCGGCCGGCGGCCCTGGCCCAGGGCCTGCTGACCCTGTTGCAGCCCCTGCGCTACCTGGGGCTGGCGCCGGAGCGGGGCATCGCCCGCCTGCTGCTGGTAATGCGGCACGTGGATTCCGCCGAAGCCTGGCCCCGGGGCCAGGACTGGCGCCGTTTTCTGGAGATGCCGGCCCAGGAGCAGGAAAGCGTCCTGGAGGTGGAACTGCATCCCCTGCCAGGCCCTGACCGTCTGCTTCTCGCCGGCATGGGCCTCAGCATCCTCGTCCTGCTTGCCTCTCCGCTGTGGTTGCCATGAGCGAATCCACTGTTCTTTCCACCACCACCCCGGGCCGCATCGCCCTGGGCCTGGAGTACGACGGCAATGCCTTCCACGGCTGGCAGACCCAGCCCGGCGGCCGCACCGTGCAGGATGCCCTGGAGGCCGCCCTGGGCGCCATTGCCGGGGTGCCGGTGGCCACCACCTGCGCCGGCCGCACCGATACGGGCGTCCATGCCACTTCCCAGGTGGTGCATTTCGACGCGCCCGTGTCCCGGCCCGAATCGGCCTGGGTGCGGGGCGTCAATTCCCATCTGCCCGACGGCGTCGCCGTGCGCTGGGCCCAGGCCGTGCCCGCCGATTTCCATGCCCGCTTCTCCGCCCGGGGGCGGCGCTACCGCTACCTGCTGCTCAACCGCCCGGTGCGGCCGGGTCTGGCCGCCGGCCGGGTGGGCTGGTTCCATCTGCCCCTGGACGTGGCGAAAATGCAGGCGGCGGCCGACCTGCTCCTGGGAGAACACGATTTCTCCACCTTCCGCGCCGCCGAGTGCCAGGCCAAGACGCCGGTGAAGGAACTGCGACAGGCCCGGGTCAGCCGCCAGGGCGAGCTGGTAGTGTTCGACTTCGAGGCCACCGCCTTCCTGCACCACATGATCCGCAACCTGGTGGGCAGCCTGGTCTATGTGGGCAAGGGCAAGCACGAGCCGGCCTGGATCGGCGAACTGCTGGCGGCCCGGGACCGGCGCCTGGCGGCCCCCACCTTCAGTCCCTCCGGCCTCTACCTGGCCGGCGTCAGCTACGAACCCCACTGGGGCCTGCCGGAGACCACGGTGCTGCCCCAAATCTGGAGCCTGGAACCATGACGAGCGCCACCCATGCCCGTACCAAGACCCGCATCAAGATCTGCGGCCTGACCCGGGAGGCGGACGTGGATGCCGCCGTGGCCGCCGGCGCCGACGCCATCGGCTTCGTCTTCTACCCGCCCAGCCCGCGCTACGTCACGCCCGAACGGGCGGCGGAACTGGTCCGGCGGCTGCCGCCCTTCGTCGCGGCGGTGGGGCTGTTCGTGAATCCGGAACCGGCCCAGGTGGAGGCCGTGCTGGCCAAAGTGCCCCTGGAGGTCCTGCAATTCCACGGCGACGAGACGGAAAGCCAGTGCCGGCGCTACCTGCGGCCCTACCTCAAGGCGGCCCGCGTAAGGCCCGATCTGGATTTGGTACAATACGCGGCTGCTTACCCTTCGGCCCGGGCCATCCTGCTGGATGCCTTCGTCGATGGTTACGGCGGCGGCGGCAAGACCTTCGACTGGTCCCTCATCCCGGCCGGCCTGGCCCAGAGCATCGTGCTCTCCGGCGGCCTGGACGGGGACAATGTGGCGGAGGCGGTACGGCGGGTGCGCCCGGCGGCGGTGGATGTGTCCTCCGGCGTCGAAGCGGCCAAGGGCATCAAGGATGCCGCCAAGATCCGGGCCTTCATCGCCGCCGTTCGCAGTGCCGACAACGATTGATTTGACGAACTGATTTATGCGCAAGAAACCGGGCGGACATACTCGCACTCACTGGCGCCACCACCTGGCGGACCACACCTGAGAGACGGCGGCTGACTAAGCAGTCCCCGTCCTTCTCAACGTTCGTCTTCTGGAGTCCTACCATGTCCTACAACCTGCCCGACGCCTCCGGCCACTTCGGCCCCTACGGCGGCATCTTCGTCTCCGAAACCCTCATTGCCGCCCTCGAAGAACTGAAGGCGGCCTATGCCCACGCCTGCACCGATCCTGCCTTCCAGGCCGAGTTCGACTACGAGCTGAAGCACTACGTGGGCCGTCCCAGCCCCATCTACCATGCCAAGCGCTGGTCCGAGCTGCTGGGCGGCGCCCAGATCTACCTGAAGCGGGAAGACCTTAACCACACCGGCGCCCACAAGGTGAACAACTGTATCGGCCAGGCCCTGCTGGCCAAGCGCATGGGCAAGCCCCGGGTCATCGCCGAGACCGGCGCCGGCCAGCACGGCGTCGCCACCGCCACCGTGGCCGCCCGCTACGGCTTCGAGTGCGTGGTGTACATGGGCTCCGAGGACGTCAAGCGCCAGGCCGCCAACGTCTATCGCATGAAGCTCCTGGGCGCCACCGTGGTGCCCGTGGAGTCCGGCTCCAAGACCCTCAAGGACGCGCTCAACGAAGCCATGCGCGACTGGGTCACCAACATCGAGAACACCTTCTACATCATCGGCACCGTGGCCGGTCCCCATCCCTATCCCATGATGGTGCGGGACTTCCAGACCGTCATCGGCAAGGAGGCCCTGGTGCAGATGCCGGAGATGGCCGGGCGCCAGCCCGACGCGGTGATCGCCGCCGTCGGCGGCGGTTCCAACGCCATGGGCATCTTCCATCCCTACATTCCCCATGAGAGCGTCAAGCTGATCGGCGTCGAGGCCGCGGGGGAGGGCATGGATACCAACCGCCATTCCGCCAGCCTGCAGAAGGGCCGCCCCGGCGTGCTGCACGGCAACCGCACCTACCTGCTGCAGGACGAGAACGGCCAGATCACCGAGACCCACTCCATCTCCGCCGGCCTCGACTACCCCGGCGTCGGCCCCGAGCACGCCTGGCTGAAGGATTCGGGCCGGGCCGAATACGTGGGCATTTCCGACAGCGAAGCCCTGCAGGCCTTCCATGACCTGTGCCGCTTCGAGGGCATCATTCCCGCCCTGGAGTCTTCCCACGCCCTGGCCTATGCCGCCAAGCTGGCCCCCTCCCTGGCCAAGGACAAGATCCTGCTGGTCAATCTCTCCGGCCGCGGCGACAAGGACATGCACACCGTCGCCGAAAAGTCCGGCATCCAATTCTGAGAGCCCGCCCCATGTCCCGCATCCAACAGACTTTCGACGCGCTCAAGGCCCAGGGCAAGAAGGCCCTGATTCCCTTCATCACTGCCGGCGATCCCCATCCGGCCCTCACCGTCACCCTGCTGCACACCCTGGTGGAAGCCGGCGCCGACGTGATCGAGCTGGGCGTGCCCTTCTCCGATCCCATGGCCGACGGCCCCACCATCCAGCGTGCCTCCGAGCGGGCCCTGGCCAAGGGCGTCAGCCTGCGCCAGGTGCTGGCCATGGTCAGCGAATTCCGTGAGAAGGACGGCGAGACTCCCATCGTCCTCATGGGCTACGCCAACCCGATCGAGGCCATGGGCATGGAAGCCTTCGTCGCCGCCGCCGCCGAGGCCGGTGTGGACGGCGTGCTGGTGGTGGATTACACCCCGGAGGAAAGCGCCGCCTTCTGCGCCGCCATGAACGCCCGGGACCTGGACACCATCTTCCTCCTCGCTCCCACCTCCACCGATGCCCGCAT
Source organism: Azospira oryzae (assembly GCF_004217225.1). Taxonomy (GTDB): domain Bacteria; phylum Pseudomonadota; class Gammaproteobacteria; order Burkholderiales; family Rhodocyclaceae; genus Azospira; species Azospira oryzae. The sequence continues at coordinate 1,318,227 of NZ_SHKM01000001.1, read as the reverse complement.
CAATCAGGTGGGCCAGCTGGCCCGGGGTTACGTCTATTACGTTTCCCTCAAGGGGGTGACGGGCAGCGGCGCCCTCAACTTCGACGAAGTGGCCGAACGCATTCCCAAGATCCGCGAAGCCACCGGCCTGCCCGTGGGCGTGGGCTTCGGCATCCGCGATGCGGAGACCGCCAAGCGCATCGCCGGCATGGCCGACGCCGTGGTGGTGGGCAGCCGCATCATCGAGGAAATGGAAAAGTACCCGGATGACGCCGTGGCCCGCGTCAAGGGCCTGGTGGCCGACATCCGCCGCGGTGTGGATGCCGCCAGCAAGTAATTTTTTAGCCACAGAGGGCACAGAGGACACAGAGAGTAAAACCGACAGGACAGTCATGCCGCGAGGGCTTTTGATCAGGCCCTGTCGCGTTGTCCAGGAACTGTTTTAACTCTGTGATCTCTGTGCCCTCTGCGGCCAACCCGAATTTAAAAAAGTACCGGAGAACGCCATGAGCTGGTTGCAGAAACTGCTGCCCCCGAAGATCAAGCGTGAAGGCGCGCCGCGCAAGTCCAACCTGCCGGAAGGCCTGTGGCGCAAGTGCCCGTCCTGCGAGGCGGTGCTCTACGCCACCGACCTGGAAGGCAACCTGCACGTCTGCCCCAAGTGCGGCCACCACAACCGCCTCAATTCCCGGGAACGCCTGGACCTGCTGCTGGACCCGGAAGGCCGTTTCGAGATCGGCGCCGAAGTGCTGCCGGTGGACAGCCTCAAGTTCAAGGACAGCCGCCGCTATCCGGAGCGCCTCAACGACGCCACCGAAGACACCGGCGAGACCGATTCCCTGGTGGTGATGCAGGGCGCCATCAAGACCTTGCCCGTGGTCGTGGCCTGCTTCGAATTCAACTTCATGGGCGGCTCCATGGGCTCCGTGCTGGGTGAGCGCTTCATCCGCGGCGTCCAGGTGGCCCTGGAACAGAACGTGCCCTTCATCTGCATCACCGCCTCCGGCGGCGCCCGCATGCAGGAAGGCCTGTTCTCCCTGATGCAGATGGCCAAGACCACCGCTTCCCTGACCAAGCTGTCGGAAGCCGGCCTGCCCTTCATTTCCGTGCTCACCGATCCCACCATGGGCGGTGTCTCCGCCTCCTTCGCCTTCCTTGGCGACGTGGTTATCGCCGAGCCCAATGCCCTGATCGGCTTCGCCGGTCCCCGGGTGATCGAGCAGACGGTGCGGGAAAAGCTGCCGGAAGGCTTCCAGCGCTCCGAGTTCCTGCTGGAAAAGGGCGCCATCGACCTGATCGTGGACCGCCGCGAAATGCGCGACAAGATCGCCCAGCTGCTGGCCCTGCTGCAGAAGCTGCCTGCGGCTGCCTGAAAATCTTTTTTGCCACAGAGGGCACAGAGAACACAGAGGGTTTTCTCTCCAGCCGTAAGGCCGGAGCAAACTGTGTGGACCTGTGCCCCGGGAGGCAACAGGGACGCCATTCTTCAGCCTGCCATGGCCGAAGTCCGCGTCCCTCCTGCCTTCCAGGGTAGGTGCTTTTGACTTTCCTCTGTGATCTCTGTGCCCTCTGTGGCTAGCCTTTCTATGTCATCCCCCACCACCCTGTCCGACTGGCTCACCCATCTCGAATCCCTCCATCCCAAGGGCCAGGCCGGCATCGAGCTGGGCCTGGAGCGGGTGGCCCGGGTCAAGGCAGCCCTGGGGCAGAGCGAGTTCTGCCCGGTCGTCACCGTCGGCGGCACCAACGGCAAGGGTTCGGTCTGCGCCTATCTGGAGAACATCCTGGACCGGGCCGGCTGCAAGGTGGGCTCCTACAGTTCCCCCCATCTGCTGCGCTACAACGAGCGGGTGCGCCTCAACGGCCAGCCGGTGGCGGATGAGGCCCTGTGCGCCGCCTTCGCCCGGGTGGAAGCGGCCCGGGGCGATGAGGCCCTGACCTATTTCGAATTCGGCACCCTGGCCGCCTGGGAAGTCTTCGCCGCTGCCGGGGTCGAGGCCATCGTCCTGGAAGTGGGCCTGGGCGGCCGCCTCGATGCGGTGAACATCTACGAGCCGGACGTGGCCGTGGTCACCGGCATCGCCCTGGACCACACCGACTGGCTGGGCCCCACCCGGGAAGACATCGGCCGGGAAAAGGCGGGCATCTTCCGCCCCGGCAAGCCCGCCATCTGCGCCGACGCCAAGCCGCCCCAGTCCCTGCTGGACCACGCCGCCGCCATCGGTGCCGAGCTGAAACTCATCGGCCGCAACTTCGGTTTCGAGAAAAGCGCCGAGGACCGCCTGCAATGGCGCTACTGGCTGCGCCAGGGCGAGGCCCTGCAGCGCCGCGCCCTGGCCTTCCCCGGCCTGCGCGGCACGGCCCAGCTGGCCAACGCCAGCGCCGCCCTGACCGCCCTGGACTACCTCAAGGACCGCCTGCCCGTCTCCATGGGCGCCATCCGCGCCGGCCTCATCGAGACCGAGCTGCCCGGCCGCTTCCAGGTCCTGCCCGGCCAGCCGGCGGTGGTCCTGGACGTGGCCCACAATCCCCAGTCGGCCCAGGTGCTGGCCGACAACCTGGGCAACATGGGCTTCTACAACCGCACCCACGCGGTGGTGGGCATGCTCGGCGACAAGGACATCGCCACCACCCTGGCCGCCCTCAAAGGCAAGGTGGATACCTGGCTGCTGGCCGACCTGGCGGTACCCCGGGGCGCCTCTGCGGTGCAGCTGGCGGAGGCCGTGGCCGGCCTCGGCGGCGAGGTGCACTGCCACGATTCCCCCTACGCCGCATGGCAGGCAGCCCTGAAGCAGGCTGCCGAGAATGATAGAATCCTGGTTTTCGGATCCTTCCATACGGTGGCCGGTGTGCTGCCCCATGTGGGCCAGCGACATCGCCAACCGGGTCAAACCCCCAGCTAAAGGTGCTTCGGGCATGCAAGTGACGGACAGTGACGCACAACTGCAACTGAAAAAACGTGCCCGGCGCCGCCTGGTGGGGGCCGTGGCCTTCGTCACGTTCGCCGCCATCGTGCTGCCCATGGTCATGGACCAGGCACCGCCGCCGCCCACCCCCGACGTGCAGATCCGCATCCCCGGCCAGGACCAGACCGCCTTCAATCCCCAGGCCCTGACGACGCCGGCGCCGGCCAAGCCCTCCGCCCCGGCCAGGACCGAACTGGCACCGCCCCCCGTGGTCGCCGTGGCCCCGGCCGCCGAGGCCCCCGCCAAGCCGGCAGAAAAGCCCCCCGTCGTCACGCCCGCCCCGGTAGAAAAGCCTGCCGCCAAGCCCGTGGACAGGACTGCGGAAAAGCAGGCGGCGGAGAAGGCTGCCGCCGACAAGGCCGCCGCTGCCGAGAAGGCCAAGGCCGAGGCCGAAGCCAAGCGCGCCGCCGCCCTGCTCGGTGCCGGCAAGCCCGAAGCCGCCAAGCCGGCGGCCGCGGCCGGCCAGCACGTCATCCTCATCGGTGCCTTTGCCAACCCCGGCAACGTCAAGGTGCTGCAGACCAAGCTCAACGAAATCGGCGTCAAGTCCTACACCGAGAACCTGGATTCCCCCCAGGGCGCCAAGACCCGCGTACGCGCCGGCCCCTTCCCGAGCAAGGAAGCGGCGGAAAAGGCCCTGGATAAAATGAAGAAAATCGGTGTCAACGGCATCGTCTCCGCGAAATAAGCACGACCGGCAATGACCGCACTGGACTTTGCCATCATCGGCATCATCCTGGCCTCCCTGCTGCTGGGCGCCTGGCGCGGCGTGGTGGGCGAGATCATCGCCCTGGTGGCCTGGATCCTCGGCTTCCTCGCTGCCCGGGCCTTCGGTCCGGAAGCCGCCCAGGTGTTCCTCTCCGGCCTCATCGCCGATCCGGTGTGGCGCCTGGTGGCCGGCTACATCCTGGTCTTCGTCGGCGTCCTGCTGCTGCTGGCTCTGCTGCGGCTGGCGGTGCGGGGCCTGATCCGGGCCCTCGGCCTGGGCCTGGCGGACCGGCTCCTGGGCGTGGTCTTCGGCGTGGCCCGGGGCGCCCTGATCGTGTTGTTGCTGTTTGCCGCCGGGGGCATGACTTCCCTGCCCAAGGCGAGCTGGTGGGCCCAGGCCCAGTTGGCGCCGCCCTTCGAGACGGCGGTGCTGCTGGCCAGGCCCTGGCTGCCCGACGAGGTGGCGAAAAGGATCAAGTACCGGTAGCCTCCGGCTTCCGGCCCAAGTTTTGTAACAGACAGGTGGTGTTCTATGTGCGGTATTCTCGGGGTCGTCGCGACCACGCCGGTTAACCAGCTCCTTTACGATGGCCTCATGGTGCTCCAGCACCGGGGCCAGGACGCCGCGGGCATCGCCACGGCGGAAGGCAATACCTTCCACATGCACAAGGGGCCGGGGCTGGTGCGGGACGTGTTCCGTACCCGCAACATGCGGGCCCTCCCGGGCAACTGGGGTATCGGCCATTGCCGTTATCCCACGGCAGGTTCCGCCTGGAACTTCGCCGAGGCCCAACCCTTCTACGTCAATTCCCCCTTCGGCCTGACCCTGGCCCACAACGGCAACCTGACCAATGCCGAAGTGCTGAAGGAGGAAATGTTCGTGCAGGACCTGCGCCACGTGAACACCAACTCGGATTCCGAGGTGCTGCTCAACGTCCTGGCCCATGAACTGCAGGCCGCCGCCAAGGGCGCCCGCCTCGATCCGGACATCATTTTCCGCGCCGTCGCCGGCGTGCATCGCCGGGTCCGCGGCGCCTACGCCGTGGTGGCCATGATCGCCGGCTACGGCCTGCTGGCCTTCCGCGATCCCTTCGGCATCCGTCCCCTGGTGATGGGCCGCAATCCGGTGGAAGAGGGCTACGAATACCTGATCTCCTCCGAGTCCGTGACCCTGGATACCCTGGGCTTCGAGGTGATGCGCGACATCGCCCCGGGCGAGGCCGTCTTCATCGACCTGCAGCGCAACCTCTCCAGCCGCCAGTGCGCCGACAAGCCGGTGTACGCCCCCTGCATCTTCGAGTACGTCTATCTGGCCCGCCCCGACTCCCTCATGGACGGCGTCTCCGTCTATGAAACCCGTCTGCGCATGGGCGAGTTCCTGGCCGAGAAGGTCAAGCAGGTGCTCAACCCGGCCGACATCGACGTGGTCATTCCCATTCCCGACTCCTCCCGGCCCTCCGCCATGCAGCTGGCCCAGGCCCTCAACATTCCCTACCGGGAAGGTTTCGTGAAGAACCGCTACATCGGCCGCACCTTCATCATGCCGGGCCAATCCACCCGCAAGAAGAGCGTGCGCCAGAAGCTCAACACCGTCTCCCACGAGTTCAAGGGCAAGCGGGTGCTGCTGGTGGACGACTCCATCGTGCGCGGCACCACCAGCCGGGAAATCGTCGAGATGGCCCGGGCCGCCGGCGCCCTCAAGGTGTACTTCGCCTCCGCCGCGCCGCCCGTGCGCTACCCCAATGTGTACGGCATCGACATGCCGACCCGGGGCGAACTCATCGCCACCGGCCGCACCGATGACGAGATCGCCAAGGAAATCGGTGCCGACGCCCTGGTGTACCAGGAGCTGGACGCCCTCAAGGCCGCCGTGCGCGCCCTCAATCCGGAGCTGACCTGTTTCGACACCTCCTGTTTCGACGGCACCTACGTCACCGGCGACATCACGCCGGCCTACCTGGACAAGGTGGAGAACGGCCGTGGCGGCAAGGGCAAGTCCAGCAACGAGGATGACAGCAATGCCACCCAGCAGCTGGACCTGAACCTGATGGGCAACAACGCCGAACACTGAGCGCCCACCGGAGCAGAGAAAAAACCACCAGGCCCGTTCCGGATTTCCCGAACGGGCTTGGTCATTAAGGAACCCCCATGAGCATCGACAGCAACAACGACTGGCAGCTGGAAACCCTGGCGGTGCGCGCCGGCCAGGAGCGCAGCCAGTTCAACGAGCATTCCGAGGCGCTGTACCTGACCTCCAGCTTCGTCTTCGAGAACGCGGCCCAGGCCGCCGCCCGCTTCTCCGGCGAGGAGGAGGGCAATGTCTATTCCCGCTTCTCCAACCCCACCCTGAGCCTGTTCCAGGACCGCCTGGCAGCCCTGGAGGGGGCCGAGAGCGCCATCTGCACCGCCAGCGGCATGTCCGCCATCATGTCCCTGGTCATGGCCCATCTGAAGGCCGGCGACCACGTGGTGGCCTCCGCCGGCCTCTTCGGCGCCACCATCCAGCTTTTCAACAACATCCTGGCCCGCTTCGGCATCAGCACCACCTACGCCAGCCAGACCCGTCCGGAAGAGTGGGCCGCCGCCATCCGTCCCGAAACCAAGCTGTTCTTCCTGGAGACGCCCTCCAACCCCCTGACGGAAGTGGCCGATATCGCCGCCCTGGCCGAGATCGCCCACGCCAAGGGCATCCTGGTGGCGGTGGACAACTGCTTCTGCACCCCCGCCCTGCAACGGCCCCTGGAACTGGGCGCCGACCTGGTGGTGCATTCGGCCACCAAGTACCTGGACGGTCAGGGCCGGGTCCTGGGAGGCGCCGTGGTGGGCTCGAAGAAACTCACCGAAGAGGTCTTCAAGTTCCTGCGCACCGCCGGGCCGACCCTCTCCGCCTTCAACGCCTGGGTCCTGGCCAAGGGCCTGGAAACCCTGAAGATCCGCATGGCCGCCCAGTCCGCCAATGCCCTGGAGCTGGCCACCTGGCTCGAAGCCCACCCCAAGGTGGCCCGGGTCTTCTACCCCGGCCTGGCCTCCCATCCCCAGCACGCCCTGGCCATGCGCCAGCAGAAGAGCGGCGGCGCCATCGTCTCCTTCGAGGTCAAGGGCGGCAAGCCGGAGGCCTGGAAGGTGGTGGACAACTGCCGTCTGCTCTCCATCACCGCCAACCTGGGCGACGTGAAGACCACCATCACCCACCCGGCCACCACCACCCACGGCCGCATCAGCGCCGAGGCCCGGACCACCGCCGGCATCGGCGACGGCCTGCTGCGCATCGCCGTCGGCCTGGAAGCGGTGCAGGACCTGCAGGCCGATCTGGAGCGGGGCCTGGCCCAGCTCTGAGGCCGTCGGGACGGCCTTGCCGGCCGCGCGTCGCAGATGAGAAAGCCCCCGCTTGCCGGGGGCTTTTTCTTTGGCAGCCACACATTTGATCTGCCATCCCGGAGAGAGCGAACCGCCCTCCCCAAAGGGAATGGGTTCGCGCTGCCGGCGGCCGAAAACAGCATTGCCCCAGGAGGCAATAGGGACGGGAATGTCAGCCGTGCCATGCCGAAGAAGGCCGTCCTTATTGCCTCTCAGCCATGGTGGCTTTTACCCCCGAAACAGGCGCGGACTACCGGCAAATGCCCCGGGCAGGTTAAGCATGTCATTCCCTTTTCTTCGGCAATGGCGGGGACCGACCTAGTGGTGGTGATGGCCCCGGGGCGGCGGCCCGCCGTGCCAGTTCCCCGGCCCCGGGCCGTAGCCGGGTCCCGGATGATGGTGGTGGCGGGGCTGCCAGTTGCCCTCGTTGAAATACCAGTGTTGGTGGCGCTGCTCCCAGCGGCCCGGCACGTAAATGTAGCCCGGGCGCTGGCGCAGCCAGCGGCCTTCCAGCCAGACGTAGTTGTAGCCGTCCCAGGCCCAGTAGCCCGGGGCCCACAGATAGCCGCCCCGGGGCGGCGGCATCACTTCGTAGCGGGGCGGCGGGGGCGGGGTGCCGATCTCGATACCGATGGCCAGGCCGGCGGGCATGGCCCGTACCGACCATTGATCGGCCCGGGCCGGCGCCGTCACCAGCAGGGTGGCGGCCAGGGCCAGCAGCAGGCGGGCGAGGCGGGGAGGGATGAAACGGGGGGTAGGCATGGCAATCTCCGCAGCGGGAGACAGGAGGCCTCCCTTGGCGGAAATAACGCCGGGCCCCGGCGCCCCGTTGAGCCCGGACACAATTTGTTGCCATTGGGCCGGCGGCAGGCGCCGGCCTCGCCTTAGCCCTACGGCCTGTCTGCCATGCCGGGCTGGAGATCGAGAGCTGCTGCGGCCCTCAGCCCTGTTCCAGGCGGCCGCCGCCGAGGGCCTTGTAGAGGCCGATGGCGTTGCGGATGTCGTCCCGCCGTAGTTCCAGCAGACCCAGTTGGGAGGCATAGGCCTGGCGCTGGGCGTCGAGCAGTTCCAGGCGGCTGTCCAGGCCGGCCCGGTAGCGCAGGGTGGACAGCTCCCGGCGCCGCTCGGCGCTGGCCACGGCCCGCTCCTGGGCCTGGATCTGGCGGCCGAAGGTGGCGCTGCCGGCGAGGCCGTCGCGCACTTCGCGGAAGGCGGTCTGGATGGCCTTCTCGTACTCGACCACGGCGGCCGAGCGGCGCAGTTCGGCCAGCCGCAGTTCGGCCCGCAGGCGCCCGCCCTGGAAGATGGGCTGGCTGATCTGGGGTGTGAAGGCCCAGGTCTGGTGGGCGCCGGCAAAGAGGCTGCCGAAGGAGGGGCTGATGGCGCCCACGGACAAGGTCAGCAGCAGGCGCGGGAAGAAGGCGGCGCGGGCGGCGCCGATGTCCGCGTTGGCGGCGATGAGGGCCTGTTCCGCCTGCTGGATGTCGGGCCGGTGGGCCAGCAGGTCCGACGGCAGTCCCGGCGGCAGCTGGGTCAGCACCGGCTGTTGGGCCAGGGGCGTGGGTGGCGGCAGGTCCGCCGGCGGCTCCGTGCCGAGCAGCAGGGCCAGGCCGTTGCGGGCCTGGGCCAGGGCCCGCTGGCGGCTTTCCAGATCGGCTTCGGCGGTGGCGACCTGGCCTTCGGCCTGGGCGATGTCCAGGCCGCTGCTCTGCTGGGCCAGCTTCAGCTTGCGCGCCAGGTCCAGGGACTGGCGCCAGTCCGCCAGGGTCAGTTCGGTCAGGCGCAGTTGCTCGTCGGCCAGGCGCTCGGCGAAATAGGCCTCGGCCACGGCGCCGATGAGACTGAGGCGGGCCGCCCGCAGGCCGTGCTCGCTGGTCAGGTAGCGGGCGAAGGCGGCTTCCGAGAGGGAGCTGACGCGGCCGAACAGGTCCACCTCGAAGGCGCTGATGCCCAGGCTGGCGGAACGGGTCTCCTGGATGGCGGTGCTGTTGCCGCCGTCGCTGGAGCTGCGCTGGCGCGAGCCTTCCAGCCCGGCATCGACGCCGGGCACCCGGTAGCTGCGCTGGATGTCGTACTGGGCCTGCATCTGGGAGACGTTGAGCACGGCCAGGCGCAGGTCCCGGTTGTGTTCCAGGGCCACTTCGATCAGGCGCTGCAGGCGCGGGTCGCCGAACATGCGGCGCCAGCCGATGGCGGCGGCGGAAGCAGTCGCCGATTTTGCCGTCGCCTCGTCAACCGGGGCAGTGCCGTAGGTGTCGGGCACGGGCAGGGCCGGCTTTGGCAGCGCCGGCGCCAGGGAACAGCCGCCGAGGGCCAAGAGGAGGGAAAGGCTGAGGGGAGATAAACGCATGGTCAATCCTTGTTCCAGCGCTGGCGCAGGCGTTGCAGGGTGGCGGAGGCGGCCAGCCGCTCGCTCAGGCTGAGGACGAAGACGAAATACACCGGCACCAGGAACACGGCCAGCACGGTGGCGGTGATCATGCCGCCGAAAACGCCGGTGCCGATGGCGTGCTGGGTCTCGGCGCTGGCGCCGCTGGCCAGCATCAGGGGCACCACGCCCAGGGCGAAGGCCAGGGAGGTCATGAGGATGGGCCGCAGGCGCAGGCGGGCGGCCGCGGCGGCGGCCTCGATCAGGCCCATGCCCTGCTCGTGCAGCTGCTTGGCGAATTCGATGATGAGGATGGCGTTCTTGGCCGAGAGGCCGATCACCGTGATCATGCCCACCTTGAAGAAGACGTCGTTGGGCATGCCCCGGGCGTACACCGCGAAGACGGCGCCGATCAGGCCCAGGGGCACCACCAGCATCACCGCCAGGGGAATGGTCCAGCTCTCGTATAGGGCCGCCAGCACCAGGAACACCACCAGCATGGAGAGGGCCATCAGCAGCGGCGCCTGGGCCGCCGACTGGCGCTCCTGCAGGGACTGGCCGGTCCACTCCACGGCGAAGCCGGGCGGCAGCTTCGCCGCCAGGCGCTCCATCTCGGCCATGGCCTCGCCGCTGGAGGCGCCCGGGGCGGCGCTGCCGGCAATGCGCACGGCCGGATAGCCCAGGTAGCGCACCAGCTGCAGCGGCGCATCGCTCCATTGAGGCGTCACCACCTCGCTCAGGGCCACCATGCCGCCGGCGTTGTTGCGCACGTGCAGGCGCAGGATGTCCTCCACCTGCATGCGGGAACGGGCCTCGGCCTGGATGATGACCTGCTGCATGCGTCCCGCATTGGGGAAGTCATTGACGTAGAGGGAACCCATGGCGGTGGACAGGGTGTCGCTGATGTTGGCGAAGGAGACGCCCAGGGCCTCGGCCTTCTGCCGGTCGATGTCGAGGCGGACGCTGCTGCCTGGCGGCAGCCCTTCCGGATAGACGCCGGTTACCAGCTTGCTTTCCGCGGCCATGGCCAGCAGCTGCTGCTGGGCTGCCATGAGGGTGGCGTAGCCCTGGTTGGCCCGGTCCTGCAGGCGCATGGAAAAGCCGGACGAGGTGCCCAGCTCCTCGATGGCCGGCGGCATCAGGTTGATGACCATGCCTTCCCGGGCCACGCCCATGGCTTCCTGGGCGGCCATCACCTCGGCGGGGGCGGTGGCGCCCTGGCGTTCGTGCCATTCCTTGAGGGTGGTGAAGATGATGGCGGCGTTGGGGCCGGAGCCGGAGAAACCCCAGCCGAGCACGGCCTGCACCGCCTCGATGCCGGGACGGCCGACGGCATGGGCCTCGAAGGCCTTGACCACGTCCAGGGTGCGCTCCGTGGTGGCATCGGAGGGCAGCTGGATGGAGGTGATGAAGTAGCCCTGGTCCTCCTCCGGCAGGAAGGCCGAAGGCAGCTGCCAGAAGCCCAGGGCCAGCACCCCGGTGATGGCCAGGAAGACGGCCATGGCCCGACCGCTGCGCCGTACCATGGCGACCACCCGGGTTTCGTAGCGGCCGGTCATGCGCTCGAACATGCGGTTGAACCAGCCGAAGAAGCCGCCCTTCTCGTGGTGGGCGCCGTCCACCGGCTTGAGCAGGGTGGCGCAGAGGGCCGGCGTCAGGGTCAGGGCGAGGAAGGCGGAGAAGAGGATGGAGACCGCCATGGACAGGGTGAACTGGCGGTAGATGACGCCGACGGAGCCGCCGGCCAGGGCCATGGGAATGAACACGGCGATCAGCACCAGGGTGATGCCGACCACGGCACCGGAGATTTCCTTCATGGCCTTGAGGGTTGCCTCCCTGGGCGACAGCCCCTCGCTGGCCATGAGGCGCTCCACGTTCTCCACCACCACGATGGCGTCGTCCACGATGATGCCGATGGCCAGCACCATGCCGAACATGGTCAGCACATTGACCGAGAAGCCGGTGGCCAGCATCACGGTGAAGGTGCCGAGCAGGGCGATGGGGGCGACGATGGCGGGAATGAAGGTGTAGCGCACGTTCTGCAGGAACAGGTACATCACCAGGAACACCAGCAGCATGGCTTCGAGCAGGGTCTGGGCCACCTTCTCGATGGAAATCTGCACGAAGGGGGCCGTGTCGAAGGGCACCGAATAGCTCATGCCCGGCGGCATGGTCTTGGCCAGCTCGGCCAGGCGCGCCTTGACCGCGGCCGAGGTGCGCACCGCATTGGCGCCGGGGGACATCTGCACCCCCAGGGCGGCGGCGAGCTTGCCGTTCTCCCGGTTCGACTCGCCGTAGCTCTGGGCGCCCAGGGCGACCCGGGCGACGTCGCCCAGCACCACTTTGGAACCGTCCGGATTGGCCCGCAGGACGATGGCGGCGAACTGCTCGGGGGTCGTCAGCTGGCCCTGCACCGAGACCGGAAAGGTGACCCGCTGGCCTTCCACCGTGGGGGCGCCGCCGACCCGGCCCGGGGCGATCTGGGTGTTCTGCTGGGTCACGGCGTCGCTCAGGTCGCTCATGGAAAGCTTGTAGGCCACCAGCTTGGCCGGGTCCACCCAGATGCGCATGGCGGCTTCGGAGCCGAACAGCTGCACCCGGCCGACCCCGTCCACCCGCCGCAGTTCCTCCACCATGTTGCGCGCCATGTAGTCGTTGAGGGCCACCTCGCTGTGGCGGCCGTCGTCGGACTTGAGGCTGATGAACATGAGGAAGGAGGAGGCCGCCGATTCGAACTTGAGGCCGTTCTGCCGCACCACGGCCGGCAGGCGCGGCTCCACCGTCTTGATGCGGTTCTGCACGTCCACCTGGGCCAGCTCCGGGTTGGTGCCCGGCTTGAAGGTGGCGGTGATCTGGGCGAAACCGGAGGTGTCGGTGGAGGACTCGAAGTAGAGCAGGTTCTTGACGCTGGAAAGCTCCCGCTCGATCAGCCCCACCACCGCGTCGTTCATGGTCTGGGGCGTGGCGCCGGGATACACGGCATAGATGCTGACCATGGGCGGCGCCACCGTGGGGTAGCGGGCGATGGGTAGCTGGGGAATGGCGATGAGGCCCAGCAGGATGATGAAGAGGGCGATCACCCAGGCGAAGATGGGGCGCCGGACGAAGAAGGCAGGCAGTCTCATGGCGCCACCGTCTTGCCGTCAGCGGCCAGGGCCCAGGGCTGGGCCGAGACGGGCATGCCCGGCTGCAGCCGGTCCTGGCCTTCGACGATGACCCGCTCGCCGGCGACGAGGCCGTTGCGCACCAGGTACTGGCGTTCCACCAGCTTGCCCAGTTCCACGTTCTTGACCCCGGCCTTGCCGTCCTGGCCCACCACCCAGATCCGGGCCTGGCCGGTGGAGGAGCGGGACACGGCCTGCTGCGGCACCAGCAGCCCCTGGATGTCGCCGCCCTGGGGCACTTTGGCCCGCACGAACGTGCCCGGCAGCAGATGCCGCTCCGGGTTGTTCACCCGGATGCGGATGACCACGTCGCCGGTGCCCGCATCCACATTGATGCCGGAAAAGAGGATGTGGCCGGAGACCGGATAGGGATTGCCCTGGGCGTCGAGGATTTTCACGTTGCCGTCCTTGCCGCCGTCGCTGCTGGCGCTCTGGCCGGCGGATTTGCGGATGGCTTCCAGCATGGAGGCCGGCTGCCGCACATCCACATAGACCTGGTCGATCTGCTGCACCCGGGCCATGGGGTTGGCGTCGCTCTGGCCCACCAGGGCGCCCTCGGTCACCAGCTCCTCGCCGATGCGGCCGGCGATGGGGGAACGGATGGTGGCGAAGTCCAGGTCCAGTTGCCGGCGCGCCAGGGCGGCCTTGGCCTGGGCCACGTCGGCCGAGCTCTGGTTGTACTGGGAGAGGGCGTCGTCGAAGAGCTGCTGGCTCACCGCATCCGCATCCACCAGGGGCTTTAAGCGGTCCACCTGCAGCTTGGCCCGCTCCATGGCGGCGATGGCCCGCTTCAGGGCCGAGGCGGCACTGTCCACCTCGGCCTTGAAGGGTGCCGGGTTGATCTGGAACAGCGGCTGGCCGGCCTGCACTTCGGCACCCTGCTCGAACAGCCGGCGCAGCACGATGCCGCCGACCTGGGGCCGGATTTCCGCCGTGCGCAGGGCGCTGACCCGGCCGGGCAACTCGTCTTCGAGATGGACCGGGCGCGTTTCCACGACGATGGTGGATACAATGGGCGGCGGCATTTCCTGGGGGGGCTCCCCGCCGCCGCAGGCGGCCAGGGTGAGGGCGAACAGGGAAACAAGGAACGGCCGCAGTTGCGGTAAGCTTTTTTTCATGGCTTGGGGCTGGGTCCTGCGAAGGGCAGGGACGGCATAGTGATGACCGGGCCAGTGTAGGCGGATGAAATTGACTATCCGTGGCGGAAATGTGGAGAAATGATGGAGAAGCGCCCAGGAAGGAAAGGGACATTGCCGGAAGCATCGGCACCCCGGCTGCGCCCGGAAAATGGGAGGCGGCGGTGAATTCCCCGGCGGCCCTGGTCCTCGTTGCCGAGGACGAACCGGAAATCGCCGACATCCTGCGGGCCTATCTGGCGCGGGAGGGGCTGCGCAGCGCCCACGCCGCCAACGGCCGGGAGGCCCTGGAACTGCACCTCTCCCTGCGGCCCGACCTGCTCCTGCTGGATGTGCGCATGCCCCTCCTGGATGGCTGGCAGGTGCTGGCCGAGGTGCGCCGCCGCGGCAGCACGCCCATCATCATGATCACCGCCCATGACCAGGATGTGGACAAGCTTTCGGCCCTGCGCATGGGCGCCGACGACTACGTGGTCAAGCCCTTCAATCCGGCCGAGGTGGCGGCCCGGGCCCGGGCCGTGCTGCGCCGCACCCTGGGCGGCGGGGAGGGGAATGGGGGAGCCGGCATCCTGCGCACCGGTCCCCTGGAAATCGACCTGGACGCCTTCCGCGTCAGCGTCCGCAGTGATCAGGGTGAGCAACTCCTGGCCCTGACCCTGACCGAGTTCCGCCTGCTCGCCCATCTGGCCCGCATGCCGCGCCGGGTCTTTTCCCGCAGCGAGCTGCTGCACGCCTGCCTGCCGGAGAGCGATGCCCTGGAACGGACCGTGGACAGCCACCTGAGCAAGCTGCGGCGCAAGCTGGAGGAGGCCGGGGTCGGCGGCCTGCCGGTGAGCGTGCGCGGCGTCGGCTACTGCCTGGAAGGGAATGCCTGATGTTTCCCGGCGGCCTCAGCCGGCAGCTGGTCATCTCCATGTCGGCGGTGGCCCTGGGGGTGACCCTGTTCATCCACGTCAGCTTCTACATCTTCTACGCCGTGGCCATGGAGGTGAATCCGGCCATGGTCTCCTCCACTCCCGATGCCTGGCCCCCCACCGGGCCCGAATGGGGCTGGATGATCGGGGTCACCCTGGTGGGGCTGCTGGGGGCCGTGTATACCGCCTCCCGCCTGGCCCGGCGCATCCTGCAGCCCCTCAATTCGGTGGCCGACAGCGTGCGTCGCCTGGCCCACGGCGACCTGGATGCCCGGGCCGAGGCCGGCGCCAACGCCCTGGGCGAAACCGCCGTCCTGGTGCGGGACTTCAATGCCATGGCCGAGCGCCTGCAGCGCATGAGCAGCGAGTTTTCCACCTGGAACGCGGCCATCGCCCACGAGCTGCGCACGCCGGTGACCATCCTGCGCGGGCGTCTGCAGGGGCTGGCGGAGGGCGTGTTCGAACCGGACCCGGTGCAGTTCCACAGCCTGCTGACCCAGGTGGAAGGCCTGTCGCGGCTGATCGAGGACCTGCGGGTGCTGAGCCTGGCCGACAGCGGCCACCTCAACCTGCACCTGGAGCGCAGCGACCTGGCGGCGGAAATCCTGCGCATCGCCAGCCTGCTGGAGCCGGAACTGGTGGCCGCCGGCTTCCGCCTGCGCCTGCGGCTGGAGGCGGCGCCGGTGCTGTGCGACGTCACCCGCATCCGGCAGATCGTCATGGCCCTGCTCGACAATGTGCGGCGCTATGCCCAGCCCGGTGAGATCACCATTTCCTGCCGCCTGGGGGAGGGCGCTTTCGTCTTCCAGATCGAGGACGACGGACCCGGGGTGCCGGAAGAACTGCTGCCCCATCTGTTCGACGCCTTCCAGCGCGGCGACGATTCCCGCAGCCGGGCCAGCGGCGGCAGCGGCCTGGGCCTGGCGGTGGTGCGGGCGGTGGTGGAAGCCCACGGCGGCCGCATCCGCTGCCTGCGGGGCAGCCGGGGCGGCGCCCTGTTCGAGGTGGTGCTGCCCCAGGCCTAGACCCGGGGCGGTGGC
The DNA here is from genome assembly GCF_004217225.1 of Azospira oryzae. Taxonomy (GTDB): domain Bacteria; phylum Pseudomonadota; class Gammaproteobacteria; order Burkholderiales; family Rhodocyclaceae; genus Azospira; species Azospira oryzae. Next base: position 1,302,595 of record NZ_SHKM01000001.1, on the reverse strand, counting down.
CTCATTCGTGGCGCAGGGCCTCGATGGGGTCCAGGCCGGCGGCGCGGCGGGCCGGGACGTAGCCGAAGATGACGCCGATGGCGGCGGAGAAGCCGAAGGCCAGCAGGTTGATGCCCGGATTGAAGAGGAAGGGCATGCCCATCAGGGCCGAGAGGCCGAGGCAGGCGAGCAGGGCCAGAATGATGCCGACCAGGCCGCCGAAGGCGGAGAGGGCCACGGCCTCGATGAGGAACTGCAGCAGCACCTCGTTCTCCAGGGCGCCGATGGCCAGGCGGATGCCGATCTCCCGGGTGCGTTCGGTGACCGACACCAGCATGATGTTCATGATGCCGATGCCGCCCACCAGCAGGCTCACCGCGGCCACGGCGCCGAGCAGGGTGGTCATGGTGCCGATGGTGCCGGAGAGGGCTTCGGCGATCTGCTTGGTGTCCATCAGGTTGAAGTTGTCGTCGTCGTTCTCCGCCAGCTTGCGCCGCTCCCGCATCAGCTGCCGGATCTGCTCCATGACCCGGGGGGAACTGGCGCCGTCCTTGAGGGACAGCATCAGGGTGGAGACGTCCTGGGTCTTGCCGGTGAGGCGGCGCTGGGCCGTCACCAGGGGCATCAGCACCACGTCGTCCTGATCCATGCCCATGGCGCCCTGGCCCTTGCTGGCCAGGATGCCGACGATCTCGCAGGAGAAGTTCTTCACCCGCACCGCGTTGCCCAGGGGGCTCTGGCCGGCGAAGAGCTTTTGCTTGACCGTGTTGCCGATGACGCACACTGCCTTGCCGGCGCGCATTTCCTCGTCGCTGAACTGGCGGCCGGCGGCCAGCTTCCAGTTGCCGGCGACGAAATAGGCGTTGGTGCTGCCGGTGACGCTGGAAGACCAGTTCTCGGCGCCGGCCACCAGGGTCACGGTGCTGCTCACCACCGGCGCCACGGCCTTGAGGGAGGGCACCTGGGTGAGCAGGGCCTCCACGTCGGCGGCGCGGAAATTGGGGGCGCCGGCGCTGTCCCGTCCGGGGCCGAGGCGCTGGCCGGGGCGCAGGATGAGCAGGTTGCTGCCGAGGCTGGAAATCTGCTCGGCCACCATGCGGGTGGCGCCGTTTCCCAGGGTCACCATGGTGATGACGGCGGCGACGCCGATGACGATGCCCAGCACCGTCAGGAAGGAGCGCATCAGGTTGCGGCGGATCTCCCGCAGGGCCAGGAGGATGGCGTTCAGGAACATGGGGCGGGCTCCGCGGTGCGTTCGTCGCTGGCCACCCGGCCGTCCACGAAATGGACGATGCGGCTGGCGTAGGCGGCCATGTCGGGCTCGTGGGTGACCATGGCGATGGTGATGCCCTGTTCCCGGTTCAGCCTCACCAGCAGTTCCATGATTTCGTGACTGCGCTGGCTGTCCAGGTTGCCGGTGGGCTCGTCGGCGAGGAGCACCAGGGGATTGGTGACGATGGCCCGGGCGATGGCCACCCGCTGCTGCTGGCCGCCGGAAAGCTCGGCCGGGGTGTGGTGCTCCCAGCCGTTGAGGCCGACCCGGGCCAGGGCTTCCCGGGAGGCCCGGTGCCGCGCTTCCGGCGACTCGCCGCGGTAGAGCAGGGGCAGTTCCACGTTCTCCTGGGCCGAGGTGCGGGCCAGCAGGTTGAAGCCCTGGAAGACGAAGCCCAGGTAGTGGCGGCGCAGCAGGGCCCGCTGGTTGCGGGAGAGGTCCTGCACCGGCACGCCCTGGAACAGGTAGTCGCCGCTGCTGGGGCTGTCCAGGCAGCCGAGGATGTTCATCACCGTGGATTTGCCCGAGCCGCTGGGGCCCATGACGGCGACGAAGTCCCCTTCGGCAATTTCCAGGTCGACGCCGCGCAGGGCCTGGAACTCGGCCTGGCCCTGGCCGTAGGTCTTGGTGATGCGGCGGAACTGGATCAGGGGCGGCGCCGCGCCGTTGCCGGAACTCACGGGCGCATCTCCTGGTATTCGGTGATGACGGCCATGCCCGGCTGCAGGTCGCCGCCCAGTATCTCCGTATAGCGGCCGTTGCTGACCCCCGGGGTGACGGCCACGGCCACCGGCTGGCCCTCCTGCAGTACCCACACCTGGGTGGCGGCGGCGCCGTTGTCCTTGCGCTTCTTCTCCGGCTCCCGGGGCGGCCCGGGCATGAGGCGGGAGAGGAGGCTGCGCTGGTCGCCGCCGGCCGCCTGGGGCGGGGTGAAGCGCAGGGCGGCGTTGGGCACCAGCAGGGCTTTGTCCCGGCTGGCGGTGATGATCTCGGCGGTGGCGGTCATGCCCGGGCGCAGGGCCAGGTCGTTGTTGGCCACCTTGAGCACGGTCTTGTAGGTGACCACGTTGTCGGTGGTGGTGGCGCCGATGCCGACCCGCTGGATCTGGGCCGGGAACTTGCGCCCGCTCCAGGCGGAGACGGTGAAGCTGGCCTGCTGCCCCACCTGCACGCTGCCCACGTCGGCCTCGTCCACCTTCACCTGCAGTTCCATCTGGGTCAGGTCCTCGGCCAGGGAAAAGAGCACTGGGGTGGTCATGGCGGCGACCACGGTCTGGCCCGGTTCCACCTTGCGCGTCAGCACCACCCCGTCCACCGGGGAGCGGATGGTGGCCTTGGCGATATTGGTCTCGTCCGACTTCAGGGTGGCCCGGGCCTGGGTCACCGTCGCCCGGGCGCTGGCCTCGTTGGCCTGGGCCCGCAGCAGGGTCGCTTCCGCCGTTTCCAGTTCGGTCTTGGCCGGCACCTTGCCGCCGGACAGCTCCGCCACCTGACGCATGCGCGAGAGGCTGGCCCGGGCCTCGGCCACGGTGGCCACGGCCTGGGCCACGCTGGCTTCGGCGGCGGCCACGGCGGCCTGGGACTTGACCACCTGGTCCTTGAGTTTGGAGATGTCCAGCTGGGCCAGCAGCTGGCCCTTTTTCACCTGCTCGTTCTCCTGTACCAGCACCGACTCCAGGGTGCCGGAAAGCTCGCTGCCCACGTCCACCGACTTGGTCGGCGCCAGGGTGCCGCTGGCGGAGACGGTGACCACCAGGGGGCCGCTGTCCACGGTTTCCGTGAGGAACTGGCCCTGGCTCTTCTTGCCGCCGGAAAGAAGCAGGGCGAGGGCCAGCACGGCGATGGCGCCCCCCGCCAGGAAGCGCTTGGGATAACGCTGCCAGAGGGGCTGGGCGCCGCTGCCGGCGGCCTTCTTGAGGAGGTCCTGGAGGGCGCCGGTGGGGTTGTCCTGGGGCGAGGTCATGGGGCGGTCTTTTCCTGTGTCGAAAGGGGTGTGGCAGCGGAGGCAGCGATGGCGTCCGCCGGGGCCTCGGGGGCGCTCCAGCCGCCGCCGAGGGCCTTGTAGAGCTGGATCACGGCGCTGAGCACGGCCAGGCGGGCCGTGGCCAGGCTGTCCTCGGCGCTGAGGCGGGTGCGTTCGGTATCCAGCACCTTCTGGAAGTCCGTCAGGCCGGCCTGGTACATCTGCCGCGCCAGCTGGGCCGCGTTGCGGGCCGCCTCGGCGGCGCGGCGGCGGGTGGCCTCCTGCTCCCGGCCGGCGGCGTAGGCGGCCAGGGCGTTTTCCGTATCTTCCAGGGCCGTCAGAATTTTCTGCTCGTAGGCGATCAGGGCCTGTTCCTGGGCGGCGTCCTGCACCGCGATGCGGCTCTTCAGGCGGCCGCCGTCGAACAGGGTGGCGGCCAGGGTGCCCGCCAGGGAGCGGGCCACGGTGCCGCTGCCGCCCAGGGCGCCGGAGGTGAGGGCCTGCCAGCCGAAACTGCCGCTGAGGGTGAAGCTGGGATAGCGTTCCGCCACCCGGGCATGGACCCGGGCCGTTTCTGCCGCCAGGGTGCGCTCGGCGGCGCGCACGTCGGGGCGGCGGCGCAGGGCGTCGGCGGGAATGCCGACGGCAATCTCCCGGGGCGCCGCCGGCAGGGGCCGGGCGCTGCCGAGCCGTTCCTGCAGGCTGCCCGGGGTCTGGCCCAGGAGCACGGCCAGGCGGTTCTGGGAGGCGGCGACGTTGCTCACCAGGGCGGGAATGGTGGCCCTGGTCTGTTCCAGGCTGGTGCGGGCCTGTTCCACGTCCAGTTCGGTGGCCAGGCCGGCCTGCTGCCGCCACTGGGTGATCTCCAGGGTTTCGGCCTGGCTGCTGGCGTTGTCCCGGGCGATCTGCAGGCGTTCCTGGTAGGTGCGCAGCTCCACGTAGTTGCGCGCCACCTCGCCCACCAGGGTGACCCGGGCGTATTCCAGGGTGGCGGCCTGGGCGGCCACGTCCGCATCGGCGGCGCTGACGTCCTGGCGCACCACGCCGAAGATGTCCGGCTCCCAGCTGGCGTCGAAGCCGGCGTCGTAGATGGTGGTGCGCCGGCTGCTGCCGCCGCTGACGGCGGGACTGGCCTTGCTGCCGGTGGCGCCGGTGGAGGCGCTGAGGCCCGGGTAGTAGTCGGCGGCGGCCAGGTCCCGGCTGGCCCGGGCGCTGCGCAGCTTGGCCTGGGCGCTGCGCAGGTCCGGCGAGGCGGAAAGGCCCTGGGCGATCAGCTGGTCGAGCAGCGGGTCGTTGAAGCGGGTCCACCACTGGGCCAGCACGGCAGCCTCATCGGCCTCGGTGGTGGCCTCCGCGGTTGTCTCGGCCCGTGCCGGGGCTGGGCCCTGCCATTGCTCCGGCACGCTTACCTGCAGGCGGCGCTGCTCCAGGTCCGGTGCCGGGGTGAACAGGGTGCAGCCCCCCAGGCTGCCGGCCAGGGCCAGCAGGAGCAGGGTGCGGCCGGCGGGGCGGCGGAGGAAGGGGGGCGGGGAGAGCGGCATGGGATTCCGGTGGGGGCGACGGTGGGCCAGGACAGTGGTGGAGAAGAGCGGAACGGCGGGTGCCGACGGGACGCTGCGGCGGCCCGGATTGGCCGCGGGCAAGCCGCTGGCAGGCAGTTTGCCTGGGGGCCGCAAGCGGCTCGGATGCGGCCCGGTGATTGAATCTTAACAATTATCCCCGGACCTGCCGGGTGGCCGGCGGCCGTTTTTGCAGACATTTACATCCGTGTAAGCGAAGGTTTCCGGCAACCCGGGGGCGAATGGCGGCCCGGGGGGCGGGGGACCGTGCTACACTGCGCGCCTCGCGTCGCCGTAATCAGTCACGGCGGGCGTCGTGATTTCGTTGAAATCCCTCCGGCCGGGCCCTCTGCCCGCCGCGTGAATTACCCCATCCCCGTAGTTCGCCTCGACTGGTTCGTGCCGCAGCGCACGCAGGGCCCAAGGGCTACCCACCAGGAGCATCCATGCTGTTTACCGATCTCGGCCTCAAGGCCGAAATCCTGCGCGCCATTGCCGAGCAGGGTTACACCGAACCCACCCCCATTCAACAACAGGCCATTCCCGCCGTCCTCGCCGGCCGCGACCTGATGGCCTGCGCCCAGACCGGCACCGGCAAGACCGCCGGCTTCACCCTGCCCATCCTGCAGCTGCTGTCCCAGGCCCAGGCCGGCGAAAGCCCCCTCAACCGCCTGGCGCGCAAGCCCCGGGTGCTGATCCTGGCGCCGACCCGGGAACTGGCCCTGCAGGTGGAAGAAAGCGTCCGTACCTACGGCCAGCATCTGCCCCTGAAGTCCATGTCCATGTTCGGCGGTGTCGGCATGAATCCCCAGATCGCCGCCCTGAAGCGCGGCGTGGACATCCTGGTGGCCTGCCCGGGCCGCCTGCTGGACCACATCAACCAGCGCACCCTGGACCTTTCCGGCATCGAAATCCTGGTCCTGGACGAAGCCGACCGCATGCTGGACATGGGCTTCATCCGCGACATCCGCAAGATCCTGGCCCTGCTGCCGCCCAACGGCAAGCGCCAGAACCTGCTCTTCTCCGCCACCTTCTCCGACGAGATCAAGGAACTGGCCAGGAGCTTCCTGCACGACCCCCAGTCCATCGAAGTGGCCCGCCGCAACACCACCGTGGAAACCGTCAGCCAGAAGGTCATTCACGTGGACCGGGAAAAGAAGAAGGACGTGCTGCTGCACCTCTTCGAGAACCGGGGCTGGAACCAGGTGCTGATCTTCACCCGCACCAAGCACGGCGCCGATGCCCTTTCCCGCCGCCTGGACAAGGAAGGCATCCGCTCCGCCGCCCTGCACGGCAACAAGACCCAGGGCGCCCGGGTGCGGGCCCTGACCGAGTTCAAGGAAGGCAAGCTGGTGGCCCTGGTGGCCACCGACATCGCCGCCCGGGGCATCGACATCGACCAGCTGCCCTATGTGGTGAACTACGAGCTGCCCAACGTGGCCGAGGACTACGTGCACCGCATCGGCCGCACCGGCCGCGCCGGCGCCGAAGGGGAGGCCATCTCCCTGGTCTGCCACGACGAGCGGGACAACCTGCGCAGCATCGAACGTCTGATCAAGAAGGACCTGGAGAAGGAAGTGCTGCCCGGCTTCGAGCCCAGCGCCAACCCGACCCCGGCACCGCCCCAGAACCGCGGCGGCCAGCGCCAGGGCCAGGGACAACGCCAAGGCCAAGGCCAGCGCCAGGGGCAGGGCCAGCCGGGCCGCAGCTTCGGCAACAACGGCGGCGGCAACCGCAGCGGCGGTAACGGCGGCAGTGGCGGCCGTGGCCAGGGCGGCGAAGGCCGCAGTCGCAGCGGCGGCGGTGCCGCCAGCGGCAACGGCGGTACGCCCCGCAGCGGCGGCAACCACCGCAACGGCACCCGGCACCACTAAGCCAGGGCGATCCCCATGAAAAAGGCCGGCGCAGCAATGCGCCGGCCTTTTTTTCGTCTGGCGCCGGGGCGGCACCCTGGCGGGGCCGTCGTCGCCCCGGCCGTTCAGGAGAGGTCGGGCAGATCGAGTCCCCGATCCCACGGCGCCGGATCGCCGGCAAAGCGCTCGGCGAGGAAGTCCACCAGCAGGCGCAGGGCCAGGGGCTGGTGCTGGCGGGAGAGGTAGATGGCGTGGATGCCCAGCACTTCCGGTTCATGGTCCGGCAGCAGGGGCACCAGGCGGCCGGCGCCCAGGTCGTCCCCCAGGTAGTAGGTGGGCAGCATGCCGATGCCGGCGCCGCACAGCACGGCCCGCCGCAGCACCGCCGTCTCGTTGGTGTGGAAGCTCCAGTTCACCGGCACCGCAAGGTCGGCGCCGTTGCGCGTGAACCGGTACTGCTTGCCGATGCCGAAGGCGTGGGCGATGCAGCGGTGCCGCTGCAGGTCCTCGGCCGTTTCGGGCTTGCCATATCGTTCCAGGTAGGCGGGCGCGGCACACAGCAGGGAACGGCAGCGGGCCAGGGGCCGCGCGATCATGGCCGGGTCCAGGGTGTTGGTGATGCGTACCGCCAGATCGACCCGTTCCGCCACCAGGTCGGTGGGCTTGTCCCCCACCGAGAGGACGATTTCCACCTGCTCATGCTGCCGCTGGAAGTCCGCCAGGGCCGCCGTCAGCTGGGCGTCGGCAAAGGAGCCGGCGGTGGTGACGCGCAGCACCCCGGCCGGCTCCCGGTTGCGGGCCGCGGCCAGGTGCCGGGCCTCGGTGGCTATCTCCAGCAGTTGCCGGCAGGAGGGCAGGGCGGCGAGGCCGGCGTCGGTGAGGCTGACCTTGCGCGTGGTCCGGTGCAGCAGGCGGGCGTCGAACCAGTCCTCCACCGCCGCCAGGTAGCGGCTGACCATGGCCGCCGACATGTCCAGGTGCTCGGCGGCCTGGGTCAGGCTGCCCCGGTCGGCCACTTCAACGAAGACGCGTACGGCGGTCAGGCGGTCCATTTGATCGATTTGTGCAATAAATAATCAACTGGATCGAACTTTATCAACCATTTTGCAATAGATAAAGTTCGCCCTGTCATCACAACCCATCCATGCACGGAGACTTCCATGTTTTCCCTCAAGCGCATCGCCCGCTTCGCCATTCCCGCCCTGACCCTCGGCATCGTCGCCCCCGGCCATGCCCAAAGCCAGGGTGCCGCCCGGACCCCGGCGCCGCTGCAGGTACAGGTGTACAACGCCGACGGCCACAGCTTCCACGTCAATGCGGTGGTGGTGAGCGGCAAGAGCGAAGCCGTGGTCATCGACACCGGTTTCACCCGGGCCGATGCCCTGCGGGTGGCGGCCAATGTGCTGGACAGCGGCAAGACCCTGACGACCATTTTCATCAGCAATGCGGACCCGGATTTCTATTTCGGGGCCGAGGTGCTCAAAGCCCATTTCCCCCAGGCCCGGGTGCTGACCACGCCGGCGGTGCGGGAAAAGATCCAGGCCAAAATGGCCGCCAAGATGGCCTTCTGGGGGCCGAAAATGGGCGCCAACGGGCCCCGTCAGCCGATCGTGCCGGAACTGCTGCAGGGCACCCGCCTCAGCGTCGACGGCGAGACCGTCGAAGTGCGCGGCACCAGCGGCGAGCTGGCCCATCGCCCCTATGTGTGGATTCCGTCGCTGCGGGCCGTGGTCGGCAATATCGCCATCTTCGGCAACCTGCACGTCTGGACCGCCGATACCCGGACGGCGAGCCAGCGCCAGGCCTGGTTCGCCCAGCTGGACGAGATCGAGGCGCTGCAGCCCGCCCTGGTGGTGCCGGGCCACATGGCCCCCGGCACGGCCCTGGATGCCAGCGCCATCGGCTACACCCGCAGCTACCTGCAACGCTTCGACGCGGAAGCTGCCAAAGCCTCCAATGCCGCCGAGCTGATCGCCGCCATGCAGCAGGCCTACCCCCGGGCCGGTCTGGGCGTGGCCCTGGAGATCGGTGCCAAGGTCAACAAGGGCGAGATGCACTGGTAAGCCCTCAAACCCTGCGCCAGCACCGCGCCGCTGCCATCCGGGCGGCGGCACGATCCTGATTTGTCGCCTCCATCCAAGGAATTCCCGAACCATGACTGCCCCGATCCTGCATTACCTCTACGACCCGCTGTGCGGCTGGTGCTATGGCGCCGCCCCCTTGGTGCGGGCGGCCCGCGATGTCTTGCCGGTGCGGCCCCGCAGCGGCGGCATGATGGCCGGCGCCCGACGCCAGGCGGTGACGCCCCAGCTGCGCGCCTATGTCCAACCCCATGACCAGCGGATCGCCCAGTTGAGCGGCCAGCCCTTCGGCCCTGCCTACACGGACGGCCTGCTCCGGGACAACGGCGCCGTCTTCGACTCCGAGCCGCCCACCGCCGCCATGCTGGCCGCCGAGCAGCTGGCCGGCCGCGGGCTGGACATGCTGGCCCGGTTGCAGGTGGCCCACTATGAAGAAGGCCGCCGCATCGCCGAGCCGTCGGTGCTGGTGGAACTGGCCGCATCCCTCGGGCTCGATGCCGCCGCCTTTGCCGAGACTCTGACGCAACTGTCGGGCGAGGCGGTGCAGGCCCATTTCCGCGACACCCGGGAATTCATGGCCCGGGTCGGCGCCCAGGGCTTTCCCACTTTCGTCCTCGAAACGGCGGAGGGCCTGCAGAGCATCGACGTCTCCGCCTACCTGGGGCATCCCCAGGCCTTCCAGGAGCGTCTGCGCCAGCGTGCCGGGCCGCCCGCTGGGAGCGCTGACTAGGTTTGTCCGCTCTGGAACCGTAACAGCAAGTGCTACGAGCAAGACCAGCCGGGGCGGTGTTTCAGGAGCGGTGGCAACCTCAGCAATGACAGTTGGCGCCGCCCCCATTCGCCTAGGGCAAGGCAAGAAAAAAGCCGAACGTTCCGTTCGGCTTTTTTCTTGGTGATATGCCCGTCGCTTATGCCCGTCGCTTCAGCGCTTGCCTTTTCTTTCCTGCAACAGGCGAAGGTACCAGGCGCCGAGCTGTCTTGCTCCCGTATTTAGCAGCAGCCAGCAGGACAGGGGCAGGGCAATGTATAGGCCAGGAATTATGAGGAACAGACCGTGGTCGACCAGGGGCGTGAAATCCAGGCCCCAGCGCCAGCAATCGTGCAGGTCCTTGCTGTGGCCTTGGCAAGCGAAGAAATTCACTCCGGCAAGCCCTAGCTGCCAGCCTCCTGTGGTGTACAGCAGGGGGAGAGCGGCGAGGGCGTAACGCGTCGGCCAGGAAAATCTGTCTGGCCAGCGAGCCAGGCAAAGCGGTGGTGCCAGGAGAACAGCAAGCAGTATGGCCGGCGGCAGGTAGTGCAACATGGCGGCTTCCGCTCTGGTTCTAAGTTGCCGCGTCCTGCTCCAGCAGCTTCTGGTAGACGAAGGCGGTGAGGGTGATGCGGTCCTGGGCTTCGCCGCCGACAAATTCCAGGCCGTAGCCGATCATGCCGGGGCCCAGGTCTTCGCCGCCCGGATTGACGGCGCGGATGACCGCATCCAGGGTCACCAGGGAAATGATGTCGGCCAGGGCGATCTTGAAGGAGAGGCGGATGCTGTCGCCCTGGAGCCCCAGGGGATGGGGCGAGGCCAGCATGGCGCCGGAGATGCTGACGTTGCGGATGCTGGCGGCGCAGGCGTCCGGACTTTCCTGGCCCTGGGCGTCGAGGCGGCGGGCGCTGGCGATGAGATTGACCTTGGCCCGGGCGCCGCGGCGCACCACCAGGGCGCGCACGTCCTTGGGGTAGGACAGGTGCAGGTAGGGATAGGGTACGGCCACGGAACGCACCACCGTGGTGGAGAAGGCGTAGGCGTTCTTGCCGGAGAAGGCCCGCACCACGTAGTTCTGGCCGTCCCGCACGAAAATGTAGGCGCCGTCCACCTTGGGCGTGCTGACCAGGACGCTGGCGCCCTTGGTGAAGCCGATCAGCTTGACGTAGTGGCGGGCGGCGTTGGCGTCGCCGTTGGGTTGCAGCTGCAGGGCGTCGCCTATCTGCAGGCGGGCTTCGTCCAGGTTGACCCGGTTCTCGGCGGGGATTTCCGGAGCGATGTCCTTGGCGGGGGCGGGATCGGGCATGGTCGGGGCGCTATGGTTATACGGGGCCCTGGGGCCTGTGTTGTGGCCCTGAGTGTAGCACCCCCATGTTGCCGTCGTAAGGCCGTCCCCGGACCGGCCCTGGCCCCGCCTAGTGCCGGTTGAAGATGCGGGTCTGGCCCTTGAGATCCACCAGCAGGGTGTCGTACAGCTCCCGTCGCACTTCCCGCTGCTCCGGCGTCGAATCGAGCACCGTGCAGCCCCGCTCGCAGCTGGGGTTGGAAGCCTCCCGTCCCGGCGCCCCGGCGGGCAGGCCGGGCACGGCCAGGCCCCGGGCCTTGGGCTTTTCCTTGAGCAGCTCCTTGATGTCCTCGGCCGGCACATGGCCTTCGATGAAGTAGCCGGCGACCCGGGCCGTATGTACCGACTCCACCGCGGCGGGGACTTTCAGGCGCTTTTTCAGGGCCGCCATGTCCGCCGTTTCCTTCATGGTGACGCTGAAGCCGTTCTGCCGCAGGTGCTCGGCCCAGTCGATGCAGGCCAGGCAGGGCACCGGGGCGAACACTTCCACCGGCGGCAGGTTTTCCGCCGCACCGAGGGGCGCGGCAGGCAGGAGGGCGGCCAGCAGGGCCGTTGCCAGCAATCGTTGCATATGAGTTTTCCCTGAGAATGTGGGACTGCGGAAAAGCCGCGCCCTTTTTTTGCCATTCTCGCCCCGGGGCGGGCGGCAAAACAACCCTTCCTGTGCCATGGATTTGGCGCTGGTGGCCGATCCGTGACGGATTGCAGCCGTGGCTGCGGGGGGCTGTGCGACAATGGGCGCCCCAAATCGTTCCCGTTTCCCGTCTTCCACCATGGATTCCCCCCGCTATCTGGAAGCCCCGACCGGCCAGGCCCTGGAGGCCGTGCTGGCGGCCTGGCATGAGAGCCTGCCCGGGTATTCCGTCCTCGCCCTGGTGGCCGAGGCCAGCGCCGAGGCCGTGCCCCTGCTGCAGGCAGCCTGCCGCAGCGCCGGCGTCAGCCTGGCCGGGGCGGTCTTCCCGGCCCTGCTGCAGGAAGACGGGGCCTTGCCCCGGGGAGTGGTGCTGCTGCCCCTGCACGGAGCGCCGCCGCCCCTGCTGGTGGAGGGCGTGTCCCGGGCCGAGGCGGTGGCGCCCCTGGCCAGCCGTCTCGCCGCCTATGTCGATGCCCAGCTGGACGACGACACCGAGGCCACCCTGTTCTGCATCTTCGATGCCCTGGTGCCGAACATCGCCACCCACCTGGATGCCTGGTACCTGGCCCTGGCCGACCGGGTGCACTACGCCGGGGTCAATGCGGGCAGCGAGCGTTTCGTTGCCATCCCCTGCCTGTTCGACCAGGAGCACTGCATCGCCGACGGAGTGCTGCTGCAGCTTCTGCCGGGCCACCAGGGCGCCGTGCTCGAACACGGCTTCCAGGTGCCCGAACAGGTCATCACCGCCACCTCCGCCAGCGGCAACCGCATCGTCCAGATCGACTGGCGGCCGGCCCTGGAGGTCTATGGGGAAATGATGGCCAGCCAGTACGGGGTCAGCATCGACCGGGACAACTTCTATACCTACGCCGTGCATTTCCCCTTCGGCATCCTGCGGGCCGACGGCGAGGTGCTGGTGCGCATTCCCGTGGCCCTGGACGAGGGCGGCGGCATCATCTGCGTCGGCGAGATTCCGCCCAATTCGGTGCTGACCCTGCTCGACGCCCGCAGCGGCGCCGAGCGCTGCGTGCCCCAGCTGGCCGCCAGCCTGGCCGCCATGCCGCGCTCCGGCGCCGACCTGTTGCTCTTCTATTGTGCCGGGCGACGCATGCACATGGGCCCGGCCGGGATGGATCGGGAGCTGGCCGAACTGGCCCGGCGCCTGGGGCCGGTCAAGCTGTGGGGCGCCCTTTCCCTGGGCGAGATCGGGGCCGCCGTCTGCGGCGGCTACCCCCTGTTCCACAACGCCACCCTGGTGGGTCTTCCCTGGAGCGGTTCGTGGTCGGTGCGGTAAACGACGAACAGGCCCTGGCCATCCTCTACGACCTGGCGCTGACCATCGGCGGCGAGGTCAATGTGGCGCCGCTGATGGTGCGTACCCTGCAGCGCTTCATGTACCACACCGGCTTCCCCGTCGGCCTGTGGCTGGTGGAGGAAGAGGGGGCGGCCGACGGCCGCTGTCGCCTGGAACTGGCCATCGGCGACTACCACCTGATCCGGCGCCAGGGCGAATCCCTGGCACTGCCCGCCGCCCTGGTGCAGGGCGGCCCGGCCCTGTTCGAGGCCGGGGCACTGCTGGCCGGCCTGGCCCTGCGCAAGCCCCTGGGGGTGGTGCTGCGGCTGCCGGTGCCGGGGCAGGGGGTGATCCTGCTGCTGGGGGCGGCCAGACCGGCCACCCGTCTTTCCCTGCCGGAGCTGTTCTCCCCCATCCTGGAGCGCCTGGGACGCTCCATCACCCTGTGCCGCAGCTACGAGCTGGAAGTGCTGCACCGGGTGGAGCAGACGGCCTACTACGACCCGCTCACCGGCCTGCCCAACGCCATCCTGTTCAACAACACCCTGCACCAGGCCGTGGTCCGGGCCCGGGCCACGGGCCGCTGGCTGGCCCTGGTGCACCTGGATGTGGACGACTTCCGCGCCTTCAACGAGGCCCGCGGCAGCGACCTGGGCAACCGGGTGCTGGTGGCCCTGGGGCAGCGCTTCGGCGCATCCCTGCAGCCGGGGGAACTGCTGGCCCGCATCGCCGGCGACGAATTCATGTTGCTGCTGCCCGACCTGGGGGGCTGGGACGATGTGGACGAGCGCATCGTGCGCACCCTGCAGACCAACCGCACGCCCCTGGAAATCGACGGCGAGGCGGTGGAAATCACCTTCTCCGCCGGCATTGCCCTGCTACCCGCCGATTCGGAGGATGGCGACACCCTGGTGCGCCACGCCCAGATGGCCCTGCACCAGGCCAAGCAGGAGGCCCGGGGCTATTTCCGCCTCTTCGACGGCGAGCAGGACAAGCGCACCCACGCCCGCCGGGAGATGCTGCGGCGACTCGACCTGGCCATGGAGAACAAGGAACTGCGGCTGTACTACCAGCCCAAGGTGGACATGCCCAGCGGCCGGGTGCTCGGCTTCGAGGCCCTGCTGCGCTGGTTCCATCCGGAGCGGGGCATGGTGCCGCCGGGAGAATTCCTGCCGGTGGTGGAAAGCAGCGACTTCATCATCCGTCTCGGCGAGTGGGCCATGCGCGAGGCCCTGGCCCAGGCCGTCTCCTGGCGCCGCGCCGGGCTGGAAACCTGCATCAGCGTCAATATCGCCGGCCGCCACCTGCAACTGCCCGATTTTCCCGAGCGGGTGCGCCATGCCCTGGCCGACGTGCCCGGCGCCCGGGCCGACTCCCTGGAAATCGAGATTCTCGAGTCCTCCATCCTGGATGACATGGCCCACGTGCGCGAGGTGATGCGGGCCTGCGCCGGCATGGGCGTGCGTTTCGCCCTGGACGACTTCGGCACCGGCTACTCCTCCCTGGCCTATCTGCACCAGTTGCCTGCCGCCACCATCAAGATCGACCAGTTCTTCGTGCGCAACCTGTTCGAGCAGCGGGAAGACCCGGCCATCATCCAGGCCGTGGTGCAGATCGCCCAGGTCTTCGGCCGGGAACTGGTGGCCGAAGGGGTGGAAGACCCGGAGCACGGCATGCTGCTGGTGGCCATGGGCTGCCATATCGGCCAGGGCTTCGGCATCGGCCGGCCCATGGCGGCGGAGGCGGTCCTGCCCTGGGTGGCGGGCTACCGGGCCCGCCGGGAATGGACGGCCCTGCAGGGCCTGGCCTGGCACCAGGGGCTGTACGAGCTGTTCCACCTGCGCCACGAGCACCGCCAGTGGCGCGAGCGGGTGTCTGCCCGGCTGGCGGAGAGGGCGGAGGCGGCGCTGCCGGCCTTCGATGCCTGCGGCCTCAGCCAGTGGCTGATGATTGCGGCGCCGGGCGGCGCCCCGGCCCAGGTGCGGGAGTGCTTCCGCCTGCTGGGGGAACTGGCGCAGCAGGCCCGGGGCCTGGAGGCGGCGCGGCAGAGTCCGGCAGCACCCGCCACCATGGCCCTGCTGGGGCAGATGTTCGCCTCCTCCGACGCCCTGCTGCGGCTGCTGGACGAACTGGGGGTGCGCCTGGCCGCCCGTGCGGCGGCCTGAGCATCCTCCAGCGCCGCCGGCCTTTCCCGGGCAATGGGGAGTATCCGGGGGGTTTGGGGTAGAATACGCGCCTGCCAAAATTTCCCTATCTCGATGAAAACCACTTTCCTCGACTTCGAACAGCCCATCGCCGAGCTTGAAACCAAGATCGAAGAACTGCGCTTCATGCAGGACGATTCCGCGGTGGACATCTCGGAAGAAATCGCCCGCCTGGAAAAGAAGAGCCAGGGGCTGACCAAAGACATCTACGCCAAGCTGACGCCCTGGCAGACCGCCATGGTGGCGCGTCATCCCCAGCGTCCCTACACCCTGGACTACGTCTCCCGCCTGTTCACCGACTTCGAGGAACTGCACGGGGACCGCAGCTTTGCCGACGACAAGGCCATCGTCGGCGGCCTGGCCCGTTTCAACGGCCAGCCCTGCGTCGTCATCGGCCACCAGAAGGGCCGGGACACCAAGGAAAAGATCTACCGCAACTTCGGCATGCCGCGCCCCGAGGGCTACCGCAAGGCCGAGCGCCTGATGAAGCTGGCCGAGAAGTTCCAGATTCCCGTGTTCACCTTCGTGGACACCCCGGGCGCCTATCCCGGCATCGACGCCGAGGAGCGGGGCCAGTCCGAGGCCATCGGCCGCAACCTCTACGTCATGGCCGAGCTGAAGACCCCCATCATCGTCACCATCATCGGTGAAGGCGGCTCCGGCGGCGCCCTGGCCATCGCCGTCGGCGACACGGTGCAGATGCTGCAGTACTCCACTTATTCCGTGATTTCCCCCGAAGGCTGCGCCTCCATCCTGTGGAAGAGCGCCGAGAAGGCCAACGAGGCGGCGGAAACCATGGGCATCACCGCTTCCCGCCTGAAGACCCTGGGCCTCATCGACAAGATCGTCAACGAACCCGTGGGCGGCGCCCACCGGGATCACGGCGCCATGGCCCAGAACCTGAAGAAGGCCCTGCAGGATGCGCTCAAGGGCGTTTCCGGCCTGTCTACCCAAGAACTGCTGGCGGCCCGCTACGAGCGGCTCATGTCCTATGGCCGCTTCAAGGAACAGCCGGTCTCCTGACCTGCCCCGGCGGATCGCCGACCGCCTGGCCCGGTTGCTGGCGGCGGCCGATCCCCATTCCGTTCTTCCCGCTTCCCCCCTTTCCACTACGCCCGTCCTCGCCGTCGGCCTTTCCGGCGGCCGGGATTCCGTCGCCCTGCTGGCGGCCCTGGCGGCCCAGGCGCCGGCGCGGGGCTGGCGTCTGCAGGCGGTGCATGTGCACCACGGCCTGTCGCCCCATGCCGATGCCTGGGCCGCCTTCTGCGGCGACCTCTGCGCTCGCCTCGGCGTGCCCCTGCAGGTGCACCGGGTCAGTCTGCCCGAGGCCCGTCCGGCGGGCCTGGAGGCAACGGCCCGGGCCGCCCGCTACCAGGTCTTCGCCGGCCTTACGGCCGATGCCCTGATCCTGGCCCACCACCGGGACGACCAGGCCGAAACCCTGCTCTTCAACCTGCTGCGGGGCAGCGGCCTGCGGGGTCTGGCGGCCATGCCGGGGCGGCGCCTGCTGCCGCGTCCGGGCCATGGGCCCCTGCCGTTGCTGCGTCCCCTGCTGGAAACCTCCCGGGCCGAACTGGAAGCCTGGCTGGCGGCCGAGGGCCTGGGCTGGATCGAGGACGAGAGCAACGGCGACCGGGCCTACGCCCGCAATTTCCTGCGGCACGAGGCCCTGCCCCTGCTGCAGTCCCGCTTTCCCGCCGCCGCCAGCCTCGGCCGGGCGGCGGTGCTGGCGGGGGAGGCGGAGGACCTGCTGGAGGAACTGGCGGCCCAGGATCTGGCCAAGGCCGCCGTCGGCTCCCGCCTGCAGCAGGCGGCCCTGGCCGGCCTCTCCAGTGCCCGGGGGCGCAACCTGCTGCGCTGCTGGCTGCGCCGCCATGGCGCCCCCATGCCCGAGGCCCGGGCCCTGGCGGAACTGTGGCAGCAGCTGGCCTGCCCCCGGCCTGACGGCCAGGTGGAATGGCGCTGTAGCGAGTGGGTGGTCCGCTTGTGGCGCGGAACGGTGTTCCTGGACCATGAGCCCCTGCAACCCCCGTCTTCCCTGGCGGAGCCGGCAGGCCCCTTCGTCATGCCCGTCCCCTGGGCCTTCGGCAGTATCGGCGGGCGGGAGGCGATCGGCCAGGGCGTGGCCCTCGCTCTGTGCGGCGAGGCTGCCCGCTTCCGCCTGCGTCAGGGAGGCGAAACCATGCAGCTGCCGGGCCGGCCCCGGCGTCCCCTGAAAAAGCTGCTGCAGGAAGCGGACATTCCGCCCTGGCAGCGGCAGCGCCTGCCCCTGCTGTGGGTCGGCCAGACCCTGGCCTGGGTGCCCGGCATCGGCATCGCCGCCGACTGCCTGGCCCGGGCCGACGCACCCGGCTGGCTGCCCGAATGGCGGCCGGCCGAGAGCGCCAGCCTGTCACTGTCACCCTTGCCCTGCGACGATCCCGATGCCCCATATTGACCTGCGCACCGTCATCCTCCTGGCCGGTTTCATGACCGCCCTCATGGCCGTGGTGCTGTTCTTCGTCACCCGCAGTTTCCCCCAGCGCATCCGGGGCATCGGCCACTGGGCCGGCGGCACCCTGGTGGGCGTCTTTTCCGGCCTGCTGTTCGGCCTGCGCGGGCTGATCCCCGATGCGCTTTCCGTGCTCCTGGCCAGCCTGCTGCTGTACACGGCCCTTTCCCTCTGGCTCAGCGGCACCGAGCTGTTCTACCAGCGCCAGCCTTCCTGGCGCTTCCAGGCCCTGGTCAGCGGCGTCGGGCTGGGGCTGCTTACCTGGTTCCTGCTGGTGCAGCCGGATACCAATGCCCGCCTGGCAGTGGCCGGCCTCAGCCTGCCCCTGTTCTACGGGCGGCAGCTGCTGGTGGTGTTCCGCTACGGGCGCCCCGGCTTCATCAGCCGTTTTTTCTGCCTGGTGCTGCTGGCCCAGATCGGCGTGTTGCTGCTGCGCGGCAGCAGCGCCCTGGTGCCCGGCCTGGGCAGCGATTTCCTGGAGCAGACGCCGATCCAGGTGGTCTATCTCACCGCCTACCCCATCTGCACCCTGATGATCACCGTGGGTTACGTGCTGCTGGCCACGGACCGCCTGCGGGGCGAGCTGGAATATCTCTCCAGCCACGACTCCCTGACCCAGATTCTCAACCGCCGGGCCTTCGTCGAAGTGTGCGAGTGGGAGATGGCCCGGGCCCGGCGCCACGGCCGCGCCCTCTGCCTGCTCATGCTGGACCTGGATTTCTTCAAGAAGATCAACGACACCTACGGCCACCAGGCCGGCGACCTGGTGCTGCAGGGCTTCGTCCAGCGGGTCGGCGCCGTGCTGCGCCGGGGTGAGCATTTCGGCCGCTACGGCGGCGAGGAATTCGTGGTGCTGCTGCCCGATGCGGACCTGGAACAGGCCCGCCAGGTGGCCGAGCGCATCCGCCTGACCACCGCCGAAGGCCCGGCCCAGCTGCCGCCGGTGACGGTGAGCATCGGCGTCGCCGCCCTGGAAGCGGCCGACACCAACCTGGACTGCCTCCTGTCCCGGGCCGACAACGCCATGTACCTGGCCAAGGCCAACGGCCGCAACCGCATCGAGGTGGCTGCTGCCGGGACCCGTGAAGAGGGGGGCGGGGTTTCGCCGGCTGCTCCGGCGCCGTAAGACGGGGGGCGCCGGAGAAGGGGGTCAGAAGTAGGACAGCCAGCCGCCGGGATGCCGGCGTTTGTAGTCGGCAAAACGCCGGCACAGGGGATACAGGGCCGGGACCGATAGCAGGGCCAGGCCCCAGATCTGCCAGACCTGCCCGAAGCCGTAGCGCTCGCCCTGGGTGGGCCCCCACAGCGCCAGGCAGAGCAGATTGAGCAGATGCAGGGCGTAGAGATGGACGACGTAGAAGAACATTGGCACCCGCCCCAGCACCGCCAGGAAATTCCAGGAGTGTCGTTCCAGGACGGCCAGCCCGAGCAGTCCGCTCCCCAGGGTCAGCAGCAGGAACAGCAGGGAGGGCGGATATTTGGTCAGGTTCAGCCAGTCCATGAGGGTGGCCAGGCCCGTTCCGGCGCCGGCCAGGGGATGGTCCCCGTAGCCATCCAGCCCCCGCAGCAGGACGAACAGGGCGAGGGCGCCCAGGCCCGCCAGGGCAAGGCGGCGCTGGCGCTGCTCCGGCGCACTGCCCTGGGCAAACCAGGGCCCCAGCCCGTAACCCAGCAGGATGACGCCGATCCAGGGCAGGACCGGGTAGGAGGTGCGGGCCGCCAGTCCGGGGGCCAGCTCGATGATGGCGCGGTCGTGCAGGACGGCCCACACGGCATGGGCTGCCGTGCCCGGAGGGAAGTGCAGGCTGTCGAGCAGGTTGTGGCCGACGATGATGAGGAGCCCCAGGGCCAGTTGTCCTGCCCGGGGCAGCCACAGCAGGGCGGCCAGGGCCAGCATGGACAGGCCGATGGCCCAGATCACCTGCAGATAGAGCATCCTGGGGGGGAAGGCGAAGGTCCAGGCGAAGTTGATCAGGCTCAGCTCCAGCAGCACCAGGAAGAGGCCGCGCTTGGCCAGGAAGGCGCTGGCGGCGCGCCGGGGATCGCCGCCGGCGCCAAGGTGCCGTTGCCCGTAGCACCAGGCGCCAAGCCCGGTGAGAAAAACGAAGACCGGGGCGCAGAAGTGGCTGGCGAAGCGGGTGAAAAACAGCCCGGGCGAGGTGGTGTGCAGGTCCATCGGGTCGGCGACCTGCTGGTGCAGGAAAAAGAACTCCCGCACGTGGTCCACCACCATCAGCGCCATGACCAGGCCCCGCAGGGCGTCGATGGCGTTGATGCGCTGATTTCCGCCGGGCATCAGAACTTGGCCTGCATGCCCAGGGTCACGGTGCGGGGCGCGCCCGGCGTCACCCAGTACACGTCGTAGGAACTGGCGTAGTAGGTCTTGTCGAACAGGTTGTCGATATCCAGGGAGAAGCGCAGGGTCTTGCTCGGCTTCCAGTAGGCCATGGCCCGCATGGTGGTGTAGCTGGGCAGTTCGAAGCTGTCGATGGAATTGCCGGCCCGCTTGCCCACATAGGTGGCGCCGGCGCCAAGGCCGTAGCGGCCGCCGGCCAGGCCGTCTTCATACATGGCCAGTACGCTGCCGCTGTTCTTCGGCACGTTGATCAGCCGGGCGCCGACCAGGGCGGCGTTGCTGTCCTTGGTGATCTCGGCATCGATATGGGCGTAGTTGGCCAGCACCCGCACCTTGCTGGTCAGTTGTCCGGAGAAATCGAATTCCAGGCCGCGGCTGCGGGCCTCGCCGGCGGCGATGGCGTAACCCGCATTGGCCGGGTCGTTGGTCAGCACGTTCTTCTTGTCGATCTCGAACAGGGCCAGGGTGCCGCCGTAGCGCTTGTCGGGCGATTCGTATTTGAGGCCGGCTTCCCTGGACTCGCCCCGTTCCGGCGCAAAGGACTGGCTGGCCGCATCGACGCCGTTGTTGGCGCGGAAGGATTCACTGGCCAGGACATAGGCGGACAGGGTGGGGGTGGCCAGCCAGGTCAGGCCGACGCGGGGGGTGGTGACGCTGTGTTCCTGGGAGGTGCTGATACCCGTGTTCCGGTTGAGGATTTCCTGTCGGAAGCGGTCGTGGCGCAGGCCCAGCAGCAGGCGCCAGCGTTCCGCCAGGCTCATCTGGTCCTGCAGGAAGAAGCCGGTGGCATGCTGGGTTTCCAGGGTGTTGGTGGGCGTGGCGGTCAGGGCCAGCGGCGTCTGTCCATAGACGGGGTTGAGCACATCCAGGCCGTAGGTGGTGGTGGAGCGGCCCCGCCGCATCAGCTGGTCCAGTTCGAAACGGTAGCTATCCACGCCGGTCAGCACTTCATGCTGGAGCCAGCCGGTGCTGAATTTGCCGAGGATTTCGCCCTGGAACGACAGGTCGTTGGAACTGTAGTCCCGGTAGCGCCGCTCCCGCTCGATGACGGGAGCGCCGGCGCTGGTCCAGCGGATGCTGCCGGCAGTGCGGGGGCTGGCCTCGGTGGAATAGCCTTCCAGGCTGGTGGTACGGTAGGCCAGACCAAACTTGGCTTTCCAGGCATCGGCCAGTTCATGTTCCACCGTCAGATGGTGGGTCTTGTTGTCGATGGTGATGTCACCGTCCCCCGGCTCTCCCAGGAAGCGCTCCCGGGGAATGCTGCCCACCTTGCCATTGACCGCGATCACCCCCCGGTCCATGGGCGCTTTCTGGCGCAGCAGCTCCAGGTCGTAATTGACGATGGTGCCGGCGCCCAGGAGCCAGGTGAAGGAGGGCGCCACCAGGTAGCGCTGGCTGTCCACCTGCTCGCGGAAACTGCCTTTGTCCTCATAGGCCAGGTTAAGTCGGTAGGCCAGGGTGTCGCTGATGGGGCCGGTGGAATCGAGGGTCGTCCGGTAGGTGTCGTAGCTGCCGACATACATTTCCAGGGCGTGGCCGGATTTGAACTGGGGCTTCTTGGTGACGATGTTGAGGATGCCCCCGGGTTCGCTGCCGCCGTACAGGGCCGATGCGGGGCCCTTGATCACTTCCAGCCGTTCCACGTTGGCCATGTCCCGGGGAGCGTTGTAGCCCCGGTTCCCGGCAAAGCCGTTGCGCAGGAAATTGGCTCCCGTGTCCGGGTTGCCGGCAAAGCCGCGGATGGAGAAGTTGTCCCACAGGCCGCCAAAGCTGTTCTGGCGATTGACGCCGCTGACATAGTCGTAGGCTTCCTCGAGGCGTACCGCCCCGATGTCGTCGATGGCCTGGCGGGGAACGACCCGCACCGACTGGGGGACTTCCCGCAGGGGCGTCTCGGAACGGGCCACGCCGGCCTCGTCGCTGTAGTAGTCCTGCCCTTCGCTGCGTCCCACCACATTGATTTCAGACAGGGTCAGGGAAGGTTCCTCGGCCAGGGCGCAGTGACTTGTGCCGAGTAGCAGTACGGCCGCAGCGAGCGGCTTCAGTTTCAGGCTGACAGACATGATTTTCTTGTATGTGATTGGGAGTGGGGTTGCGAATCGAAAATGGGGACCCGCGCCATAGCCGATGAGGCGCGCGGTACGGCGGCGGCCTCCGGCGGGCTCCGAAGCGGAGGCGCAAGAACGGCTGCTAATATACTTTGGATGGGAATTATTCTCAAATAGAAGTCGCCCAATCGTTGGCGACATTTCGTCGCAGCGCGATTCTTCGGCTTCAGGAGACCAAGGCGCCTGTCGGGTGGCCGACCGGGGCCGCCAAGACGCGGCGCGGCGGACGGTGGAGGCTTGGAGGCCGGGGCGGCCCCGCAAGGTGTTCAGCGGTGGCCCAGGAGGGCCTGGAAGTCGGCGGCGGGCATGGGACGGCCGAAGAGGAAGCCCTGCACCTCGTCGCAGTCGAAGCGGCGCAGCATGGTGGCCTGCTCGGCGTTTTCCACCCCCTCGGCGACGGTGCGCAGGCGCAGCTGGCGGGCCATGGTGATGACGGCGCTGACGATGGCTTCGTCGTCCGGATTGCTGCACAGCTCGCGGATGAAGCTCTGGTCGATCTTCAGCTTGTCCACGTTGAAACGCTTCAGGTAGGCCAGGCTGGAATAGCCGGTGCCGAAATCGTCGATGGACAGCTTCACCCCCAGGCCCTTGAGGGCGGTGAGGGTTTCCAGGATGGCCGCGTCCTCCCGGATCAGCAGGGACTCGGTCAGCTCGAATTCCAGGCACTCGGCCGGCAGGCGGTTTTCCTGCAGGGCCCGGGCGGCGATTTCCACCAGGCGGCTGCGGCGGAACTGCACCGGCGACAGGTTGACCGCCATGGTCAGGTCCGTGGCCCCGGCCTCGTGCCAGCGCCGCAGCTCGCGGCAGGCCTCGCCGATAACCCATTCGCCGATGGGGCCGATGAGGCCCGTGTCCTCGGCCACCGGAATGAATTCCCCGGGGGGCACCAGGCCCCGCTCCGGGTCCCGCCAGCGCAGCAGGGCCTCGGCGCCGAGGATGCGGCCGCTGGCCAGGTCGAACTGGGGCTGGTAGTACAGCACCAGTTCTTCCTTCTCCAGGGCCCGCTGCAGGCGGTTCTGCAGCTTGAGGCGGGCAGCGGCCTCGACGTTCATGGCGGCGGTGAAGAAGCGCAGGGTGTTGCGCCCCGCCTCCTTGGCCGAGTACATGGCCGTGTCGGCCTTCTTCATCAGGGTGTCGAAATCCTCGCCGTCGTCCGGGTAGAGGGCGATGCCCAGGGAAAAGGTGACGTTGAGGCGGTGGCCGTTCACCCGCACCGGCTCGTGCATCTGCTCCATCAGCTTGCCGGCGATGCTGCCGGCGCTTTCCGGGTCCGCCAGTTCGGGCAGGACGATGACGAACTCGTCGCCGCCCTGGCGGCTGATGGTGTCCGTCTCCCGTACGCCGCGGCGCAGGCGCTCGGCCACGGCCTGCAGCAGGCGGTCGCCGATGGGGTGGCCCAGGGTGTCGTTCACCAGCTTGAAGTGGTCCAGGTCGAGGAACAGGATGGCCACCCGGTTGGCGCTGCGGGCCGCCTGGCCCTGGGCCTGGAGGAAGCGGTCGCGCAGCAGCACCCGGTTGGGCAGGTCGGTGAGGGGATCGTGGTGGGCCAGGTATTCGATCTGTTCCTCGGCGCTCTTGCGTGCCGTGATGTCCCAGAAAATTCCCTGGATGCCGTTGATGCTGCCGTCGGGGGCGTAGGTGGGCGTCTTGACGATCTCGATGTAGCGCTTGCGCTGCTCGCTATCGAGG
Organism: Azospira oryzae; assembly: GCF_004217225.1. GTDB lineage: Bacteria > Pseudomonadota > Gammaproteobacteria > Burkholderiales > Rhodocyclaceae > Azospira > Azospira oryzae. The sequence goes on along the minus strand of NZ_SHKM01000001.1, from coordinate 1,279,018 downwards.
GAAACCATTTCCTCGATCAGGTTGAGGGTCTCGCCCTGCAGCACCCGCAGGTCGTCCTGGCGGTACTTGGCCGCCAGATCCGCCGGATACACCTCCCGCGGCGAATGGCCCAGGATGGCTTCCCGGGGCTTGCCCAGGTGGCGTTCCAGGGCCCGGTTGGCGAAGGTGATGCGGCTTTCCCGGTCCATGCGGTAGAGACATTGGGGCATGACCTGGACCAGGGATTCGTAGAGGGCCTCGCTTTCCGCCAGGGCCCGGTAGGAGCCCTGGAGCCGGGACAGGGAACGGCGCACGAGAAAGAAGAGGAGGGTGCAGGTGATGGCGACGAAGGCCCAGCCCTTGTAGTTCTGGATCAGGGTCAGCTGGGCCGTGTCGCCCGCCACCAGGGCCGCCAGCCGGTCCGAGAGGGCGATCCAGAGGGCCGCCAGAAGGCCGTAGAGCCCGGCCACCAGGCCGGCCTGTCCATTGGGGGAGGGGGCGGCGGGGGCGGGCGGTTTCATGACGGAATACCTCAGGGCTTGAGCAGTTGGGCCAGTTCCACGGCGGTGCGCACGCCCATCTTCTCAAACAGGTGGGCCCGGTGCACTTCCACCGTGCGCATGCTGATCTGCAGTTCGTCGGCGATGACCTTATTGAACTTGCCCACCAGGATCAGTTCCATGATCTGCCGCTCCCGGGTGGTGAGGGTGTCCAGGCGGGACTGGACGGAGGCGCTGATGGCCTGCTTTTCCTGGTTGCGGGCGTCCGCATCCATGGCCTCGATGACCCGGTTCACCAGTTCGTTGTCGTTGAAGGGCTTTTCGACGAAATCGAAGGCGCCCTTCTTCAGGGAGGAGACGGCCATGGGTACGTCGCCGTGGCCGGTGAGGAAGATCACCGGCAGCTTGAGGCCCTTGCCCTGCAGGTGCTCGAACAGTTCCAGGCCGCTCATGCCGTCCATGCGGATATCCAGCAGCAGGCAGCCCTGCAGGCTTTCGCCGGAGGCGTTCCAGGCCTCCAGGAAGGCTTCGGCGCTGGGCCAGGTGGCGCTGGCGACGCCGCGGGACTGCAGCAGCCAGGAAAGGGCGTCGCGGATGGCTTCGTCGTCGTCGATGATGTGGGCTTTGGGGCTCACGGCTTACTCCCAGTCGAGGGGCAGGGTGAAGATGAATACGGTGCCGCCTTCGGCCCCCGGTTCGAACCAGAGGCGGCCGCCGTGGAATTCTATGACGGAACGGCAGATGTTGAGGCCCATGCCCATGCCTTCCGTCTTGGTGGTGAAGAAGGGGGAAAAGAGCTTTTCCGCCACTTCCGGGGGAATGCCGCAGCCCCGGTCGGCGATGCACACTTCCACCTGGTCGCCCAGCAGCTGGGCCTCGACGATGAGCTGGCGCCGCTCCGGCGGGGTGGCGGCCATGGCGTCGATGCCGTTGCGCATCAGGTTGATCAGCACCTGGCCCAGCAGCACCGGGTCGGCCAGCAGCTTGGGCAGATGGGCCGGCACCAGGCGCAGCATGTGCACCTGCTGCTTGCGCGCCAGGGGCTCGATGAAGGCGATGCTGTCCTCGATCACCTCTTCCAGGTGGCAGATGACCCGCTGGGGCTCCCGTCGCCGCACGAAGTCGTGCACCCGGCGGATGATGCGGCCGGCCCGCTGGGCCTGCAGGGCTAGCTTGTTGAGGGCGCCGGAGATTTCCTCCCGGGTGTAGTCCCCCGCCTCCAGGCGGTTGAGGCAGCCGGTGGTGTAGCTGGCGATGGCGGAGAGGGGCTGGTTCAGTTCGTGGGCCAGGGTGGAGGCCATTTCCCCCATGGTCACCAGGCGCGCCGTCTGTTCCAGTTTCTCCTGCTGCTGCCGCTGCAGGGCCTGGGCCTTCTTCCGCTCCGAGATGTCCACCACCGAACTGATCCAGCCGGTCTGCTTGCCGTGGGCGTCGATCAGGGGCGTGGCGTACACCATGGTGTGCACGATGTGGCCGTCCCGGTGGCGGATGCTGGCCTCGAAGCCCTCGTTGGGGGCGTGGCCGGTGAGCACCAGGGCGTTCTGCTCCTCGTGGGTGTCCAGGCTGTCCGGGTTCCAGTAGGGCAGGGGCGGGCTGTGGCCCACCAGTTCGTCGGCCCGGTAGCCGCTCATGCGGCAGAAGGCCGGGTTCACGTAGGTGATGCGGCCGTCCATGTCCCGGGCCCGCATGCCGATGATCATGGAGTCCTCCATGGCCTGGCGGAAGGCATGTTCGTCGCGCAGGGCCTGTTCTGCCGCCAGGCGCTTCTTGATCAGGCCGCGGATGGCGAAGAGGCTCCAGAAGACGCCGATGGCCAGGACCACGATGGCGCCGGCCAGGACCAGCTGGGCCGGGTTGCCGGCATTGCGGTAGGCGATGCCCTGCAGCATGAGGCCGTGGCCCGGCGGGTCGAAGGGCAGCTCGTAGGCCAGCCCGGGCTCGCCCTGGATGTTGGACTTGCTGGCCAGCACCGCACCGCCGTCGTCCAGGATGCGCAGCTGGTATTTCTCGGCAAACCACCAGGGCACCAGGTGGTTGAGCATGGACTTGAGGGAATAGGCCATCACCAGCATGCCGGCGAAGTCGCCCTGGCGGTAGATGGGCACGAACAGGTCGATCTGGCTGTTGCCGCCGGCGGCCCGGTAGGGGTCGGTGTAGGTGGCCTTGCCCAGCTTGCGGGCGAAGTCGAAGGCGTCCCGGGTGATGGGGCCGCCGAAGATGTCCAGTTCCTGCCGGTCGGGGATGCGGTTGGGATAGGCCTGGACCAGGTTGCCGCCGGCGTCGAGCCAGATCACCTGTTCCACTTCCGGGTTGTTCTTGACGATGTGCTGGGCCTGCACCTGGAACACCGTCGCCGGCGTGCCGCCCTTGGCGGCGCTGCCCATGTCGAGGCCGGTGCGGTTGAGCTGGTCCTCGTTGCCCGACATGTGGAAGCGGAAATTCTGTTCCAGCCAGAGGATGTCGGCGATGAGGGTGGCCCGTTGCTCCTCCACCTCGTTGCGGTGCAGGAGCCACAGCAGGCTGACCAGGGAAATGACCAGCAGCCCCACCGCCAGCTTGGGCATCAGCAGGGTCCAGCGGGGCCATTGCAGGACGCTGCCCGAGGAAGGAACGGAAAGTCGTTTCATAAAGCGCAATAGTACCCCAGGAGGTGCGTCCCGTTTGCCTCTCCGCGGGGTCATGCTGCGCTGCAGCTAACGGATAACCACAATGGCGACCCCGGCTTCAGGGGCAGAGAATGCGCCCCCATAACTACATCGGGGTCCGTACGGAAACCCCGGGAGCCATCTCAATCAGCAGGAGTGACCATGTCTCACAAGCCTTTCTACAAGCGCCTGTATGTGCAGGTGCTGTTCGCCATTGCCCTGGGGGTCGCCCTCGGCGCCTTCTTCCCGGAAACGGGCGCCACCATGAAGCCCCTGGGCGACGCCTTCATCAAGCTGATCAAGATGATGATCGCCCCGATCATCTTCGCCACCGTGGTGGTCGGCATCGCCAAGATGGGCGACATGAAGGAAGTGGGCCGGGTCGGCCTGAAGGCCCTGATCTACTTTGAAGTGGTGTCCACCGTGGCCCTGGCCATCGGCCTGATCGTGGTGAACATCCTGCAGCCGGGCGCCGGCATGAACGTGGATCCGGCCACCCTGGATACCAAGGCCATCGCCAACTACGCCGCGGCGGCCCACAACCAGAGCACCACCGATTTCCTCATGAACATCATCCCCAACAGCGTGGTGGATGCCTTCGCCAAGGGTGAAATCCTGCAGGTGCTGCTGTTCTCCGTGCTCTTCGGCCTGGCTCTGTCCCGCCTGGGCGACAAGGCCAAGCCCCTGGTGAAGATTCTCGACGAGTTCTCCCACGGCCTTTTCGGCGTCATCGGCATGATCATGCACTTCGCCCCCATCGGCGCCTTCGGCGCCATGGCCTTCACCATCGGCAAGTACGGCATCGGCTCCCTGAAGCAGCTGGGCTTCCTCATGGCCAACGTGTACATCACCTGTGCCCTGTTCGTCTTCGTGGTGCTGGGCCTGATCGCCAAGTTCACCGGCTTCTCCCTGCTGAAGTTCCTGGCCTACATCAAGGAAGAGCTGCTCATCGTGCTCGGCACCTCCTCCTCCGAGTCCGCCCTGCCGCGCATGATGACCAAGCTGGAAAACCTGGGCTGCCACAAGCCCGTGGTCGGCATGGTCATTCCCACCGGCTACTCCTTCAACCTGGACGGCACCTCCATCTACCTGACCATGGCGGCCATCTTCATCGCCCAGGCCCTCAACGTGCCCCTGACCCTGACCGAGCAGCTGACCATCCTCGGCGTGCTGCTGCTGACCTCCAAGGGCGCGGCGGCCGTGACCGGCGGCGGCTTCATCACCCTGGCGGCCACCCTGGCCACCCTGGGCGGCAAGCTGCCGGTGGAAGGCCTGGCCCTGCTGCTGGGGGTGGACCGCTTCATGTCCGAAGCCCGCGCCATCACCAACCTGATCGGCAACGGCGTCGCCACCATCGTCGTCTCCAAGTGGGAAAACGCCCTCAACACCGACCGCATGACCCGGGTGCTGAACGGCGAAACGGTGGAAGAGGCCGACGAGCCCGAAGCCGTGTCCGACGCCGTGCTGCATCCGGCCGACCTGGCCCGTCCGGTGGGCAAGGCCGCCTGACCTTTCAGGTAGCCGCCAATCAAAAAGCCGCCCTCGGGCGGCTTTTTCTTTTTCCGCCCTTCCTGCAGAGGGCCTGGATCAGCGGTTCTCCAGCCGGTTGTAGTCCAGCCAGCCGGCCTCGACGGGGGCCTGGCGCCGGTATTCCCCATTGACGTAGTCGCTCAGGGCCCAGAAGGCCGGGCTGCTGCGGCGCAGGCCGTAGGCGTCCATGAAGCGGGTGTAGTCCCGTTCCGAGGCCAGGGCCGCCAGGTCCCGGGCGAAGGCGCCCAGGCTGGCGCGGGGCACCCGGTAGAAAGCGTTGGGATAGGCGGTGGCGATGCCGGGCAGCACGTCCAGGCTGTGTTCTTCCGGGGCGATGGCCAGCTTTTCGATGAGCACGTAGGTGACGTTGCGGTGGCCCGTGTTGCGCAGCAGGGTGAAGATCCGGGGCGGGCGTCCCGCTTCCTCCAGCAGCAGCAGGCTGCTTTCCGGCAGCCAGGCCAGGGCCTTGCCGGCGACCCGGGCCAGATCCTGCAGATTGGTCTGCAGGGCCGCATCGGGCAGGGTGTCGAGAAGGTGCTGCCGCGGCAGCACCGGCTGCAAGCGCTGTTGCAGACGTTGCAGCAGTTCGCGCTCGGGCTGCTCCCGCTCCTGGTAGGCGATGCCGCTTTCCTGGTCGAAGCGGGCGATGCTGCCGTAGACCCGTTCCCGGGTGTCGCCATTGACGTCCCGGTACCAGTGGTCCCGCACCCGGATGCGGGCCTCCCGGGGCAGCAGCATGAGGAACTGGGATTCCCCCTCCATGCGCAGGAAATCCATGTACAGCCGCGTCGTCAGCTGGTGGCCGATATTGCCGAAGACGTCGTAGCCCGCCACCAGCAGGTAGTGGATGCGTTCCAGCAGGGGGTAGCTGAGGACCCAGGCGGTCTTGGGCTTTTCGCCTACCAGGCCCTTCAGCACCGTGGCGCTGTCGAAGTGGCGGTAGATGGTGAGGGCGGCGTTGTCGTTGCGGCCGCCGCCGTCCCAGATCAGGTTGAGATTGACCTTGGCCGGGCTGTCGAAGCGCTGCTCGTAGTAGCGGGACTTGGCCTGGAGATAGCGGGTCTCCTGGGCGCTGTAGCGCATCCAGGGGGTGAGGATCGGCGTCTCGCTGCCCTTTTCCGCCGGCAGGCTGAGGTTGCGGCTTTCCCGCAGGAGAAAGGCTTCGTCGGATTCGGAGACGCTGTCCGGGTTCTGGAAGAAGACCCAGAAATGGTCGTCGATGACGTTGAGGGCCGTCTGGCCCCGGCACACCGGGCCCTTGATGAAGCCCATCACGGTGAACTGGGCCTCGTCCAGGAGGAACTGGTAGCGGGCGCGGACCGGGATGTCGCGGAAGGCGAGGAAGGGATTGGCCGCCACTTCCGGCGCGTAGCCCGGCAGGCGCTCCACCCGGTAGGCGGGTTGCAGGAACAGTTCGCGCCAGCGGGCCATGCGCCCCGGGCCGAGGGCGTAGGGCATGTGGTTTTTGGCGACGATGGTCTCTTCCACCGGGCGCAGGCGGTAGTGGAAGTGTTCCACCTCCGGGTCGTCGAAGGGGCGCCGGGTGGCGATTTCCTGCACCGCCTCCCCCGGGCCGCTGCGGGAGCGCACCAGGCGGAAGTAACGGGGGCCGTCGCTACCTTCGGCGGCGCCCTCGAAGTAGAGGTTGGCCAGGAACAGGTGCTCGTAGAGATAGCGGGCCATGAGGCGGGTCTTGAGGTCGGCGCCGTTGAGGAAGCGCTCCCAGGCATCTACCTGGGCCTGGAGGGCGGGCGTCAGGGGCTGGGGGCCTTCGGCGGGGGCGCCCTGCTGCAGCCATTTTTTCAGCAGGGCCACTTCCGCCGGCGCCAGGGCCGGCAGGCCGAAGGGCATGCCCCAGCCCGGATTGCGCCGTTCCAGGGCGTCGTACTCCTCGATGGCCGGGCAGGACTGCTGGCGCGCCAGGGAAAAGTCGATGTCCCCGGCCACCGGCTGGTCGGGCACCAGGGGATGGGCCGCCTTGAGGTCCAGGGCCCGGGCCAGGAGACTGGCCTGGAGGGCGGCGGCAGGAGTGTCGCCCCGCTCGTTGAGGATCGGGTGGAAGCCCTTGTCGCGCCACTGGGAGGCTTTCTCGGCATCGATGAAGAGGCGGGTCGGCGTCTCCTCCCGCAGGCGGGTGCCGTTATAGACCTCGATCTTGCTGCCGCCCCGGGCCACGCCTTCCCAGGAACCCAGCTTGATCTGGCAGGGGGCGTCGTAGCAGGAGTGGCAGACGACGCAGCGGCTGTCCAGGATGGGTCGTACCTGCTGCTGGAAGGAGATGGCGCCGGGCCGGGGCGCGTCGTAGCGGCCCCCATCGGCGGGGCCGAAGCGTTGATCCAGGTCGTGGCGCACCAGGGCGGTACAGCCGGCGAGGAACAGCAGCAGGACGGAGGCGAATCGCAGTTGCATACCGGGGCACCAGGTGAGGGGAGGGCACGGGTCCGAACGGCGCATGGGGCGGGCATGGGGAGCCGGCATTGCCGGTGGTCGGCCCTGGATGCGCTTGGGCGAGGGGTGCCTCTGGAAATGGGCGCCCCTGGCTGCACGCCATTCTAGCGGAGCCCCGGCCGGCGTGCTGCCCGGGTCCTGGCGATGCCTAGCGGGCCCAGGCCAGGCCGACCTGGACCAGCATGAGGACGGCCATCAGCAGCAGGGTGTGGTTGAGCCAGCGCCGGTAGGTGGAGGCGTCCATGCGGGACTGGATGCGCATGCCGGGAATGAGGCAGGCCACGGCCAGCACGGTGAGGCCGGCGCTCTGCCACAGGATGGCGACGGTGAATTCGCCGTGGGCGGCCAGGGTCCCGGCCTGGGTCAGCTTGCCGACGATGAAGCAGAGGTTGAACAGCTGCACCGTGGCCACGGGGGAAAGGTCCAGGCCGATGAAATAGATGGCCAGGGGCGGCACCGAGACATTGACGGTGCCCGAGAGAATGCCGCCGATGAGGCCGAAGGCCGCTTCCGAGGTGCGGCGGTGGCGGCGCAGGAAGGACCAGTCCAGCTTCTTCAGGCGGTTGAGGTTGATGGAGACCAGCATCATCAGGGCCAGGGCCAGCTTCAGGGGCTCGGCCGGCAGGCCGATCAGCAGCTGGGTGCCCACCAGGCTGCCCAGCAGCACGTAGGCGGCCAGGCGCCAGTGCTTGAGCAGGCTGTCCCGCCAGTTGCCGCCGCGCAGGATGGAGAGGATGTTGAGCAGGATGTTGGGCAGCACCGTGATCAGCACCGCCGTCTTCAGGTCGGTGAGGAGGGCGATGCAGGGCGTGGTGATGAGGGGGAAACCGACGCCGATGACCCCGTGGGCGAAGGCGGCGATGCCGACGATGAGGGCGATGCAGGCCAGCAGCAGGGGCGGGGAGAGCAGATCGTGGGGCATGGGGGGGCGGTCAGCGGGCTGCAACGTAAGGAGGCGAAGCATGCAGAATGACGGAAACCCGCGTGGATTGTGGATATCCACAGTAGTGGGCGGTGTATAACGTTTGTGATACTGCGCCAAGCTGGCCTGAGGGCTAGTCTACATAAACCAAATCAACTGTTTGTCGGAGGAGAAAATATGAAGATGTCCCATCTCATGTTCGGCCTGTTGGCCGGAGTCCTGTCCTGCGGGGCCATGGCCCAGCAGCCCATCGTCATCAAGTTCAGCCACGTGGTGGCCGTGGATACGCCCAAGGGCATGGCCGCCGACTTCTTCGCCAAGAAGGCTGCCGAACTGACCAAGGGCAAAGTGAAGGTCGAGGTCTACCCCAACAGCCAGCTGTACAAGGACAAGGAAGAAATGGAAGCCCTGCAGCTGGGCGCCGTGCAGATGCTGGCACCTTCCCTGGCCAAGTTCGGCCCCCTGGGCGTGCGTGAATTCGAAGCCTTCGACCTGCCCTACATCTTCGACAACTACGAAGAGCTGCACAAGGTCACCACCGGCCCCGTCGGCGCCGCCCTGCTGGCCAAGCTGGAACCCAAGGGCATCAAGGGTCTGGCTTACTGGGACAACGGCTTCAAGTCCTTCTCCGCCAACACCCCGATCAAGACCCCGGCTGACCTGAAGGGCAAGAAGATGCGCATCCAGTCCTCCAAGGTGCTGGAAGAGGAAATGCGCTCCCTGGGCGCCCTGCCCCAGGTGATGGCCTTCTCCGAGGTGTACCAGGCCCTGCAGACCGGCGTGGTGGACGGTACCGAGAACCCCATCTCCAACCTCTACACCCAGAAGATGCATGAAGTGCAGAAGCATCTGACCCTGACCGACCACGGCTACCTGGGTTACGCCGTCATCGTGAACAAGAAGTTCTGGGACGGTCTGCCCGCCGATGTGCGTGGCCAGCTCGAAACCGCGATGAAGGACGCCACCACCTACGCCAACAAGATCGCCAAGGAACAGAACGACAAGGATCTGGAATCCGTGAAGAAGAGCGGCAAGACCCAGGTCTACGTGCCCACCAAGGAAGAGCGCGAAGCCTTCAAGAAGGCACTGACCCCGGTGCACGCCAAGATGGCTGACCGGATCGGCAAGGATCTGATCCAGTCCATCTACAAGGAAACCGGTTTCACCGCCCAGTAAAACATTCTGCCCGCGAGGACGCCCGCCTCAGACTGGGGCGGGCGTTTTTGTGAGGGCAGGGGGAGTTCTGTCATGAATAAGCTGCTCAATCACCTGGAAGAAGCCATCATCACCTTCCTGATGGGTGCGGCCACGGTCATCATTTTCCTGTCCGTGGTGCATCGCTATCTTTCCGGTTACGACATTCCTGGCCTGCAGGACTGGCTGCTCAGCCTCAACTTCAGCTGGGCCCAGGAACTGTGCATCATCATGTTCGTGTGGATGGCCAAGTTCGGCGCCGCCTATGGCGTGCGCACCGGCATCCACGTCGGCGTCGATGTGGTCATCAACCGCCTGAAGACTGCCAACCGCGCCAAGTTCGTGCTGTTCGGCCTGCTCGCCGGCGCCACCTTCACCGGCATCGTCGGCACCCTGGGTGCCACCTTCGTCTGGGAAAACGGCGCCCACTACCAGTTCTTCCACTGGTTCGGCATCGAAGCGCCGGACCTCTTCGAAGGCCCCATCACGCCGGACCTGGAATGGCCGACCTGGATCGTCTATTCCGCCGTGCCCCTGGGCTCCTACCTGATGTGCTTCCGCTTCCTGCAGGTGGCCGTCTCCTTCCTCAAGACCGGCGAACTGCCCCATCACGACCACGGTCACGTGGAAGGCCTGGAAGAGGAACTGGCCCAGGAAGAGAAAACCTACTCCATCGGCGAGGCCATCCAGGCCGCCGAGGAACTGGAACACGTGGACGCTGGCCGCAAGGAAGTGCCCATGGAGCCGGACACGCCCCACGGCGTGAAGCGCAGCGACAAGAACGGAGGCCAATAACATGAACGCCGCAATCATTTTCGGCCTCCTCCTGGCGCTGATGCTGACGGGGATGCCCATTTCCATTTCCCTGGGTCTGACCGTACTGACCTTCCTCTTCACCATGACCCAGGTGCCCATTGAATCGGTGGCCCTGAAGCTGTTCACCGGCATCGAGAAGTTCGAGATCATGGCGATCCCGTTCTTCATCCTGGCCGGCAACTTCCTCACCCACGGCGGGGTGGCGCGGCGCATGATCAACTTCGCCAGCGCCATGGTGGGCCACTTCTACGGCGGCCTCGGCCTTGCCGGCGTGCTGGCCTGCGCCCTGTTCGCCGCCGTCTCCGGTTCCTCCCCGGCGACCGTGGTGGCCATCGGCTCCATCCTGCTGCCGGCCATGGTCAGGGCAGGCTTCCCCAACCGTTTCGGTGCGGGCGTCATCACCACCTCCGGCGCCCTGGGCATCCTGATCCCGCCCTCCATCGTCATGGTGATGTACTCCGTGGCCACCAACACCTCCGTGGGCGCCCTGTTCATGGCCGGTGTCATCCCCGGTCTGCTGCTGGCTTTCACCCTGGGCATGGTCACCTGGTACCGGGCCAAGAAGTTCGACTATCCGCGCATGCCCAAGGCTTCCTGGGGCGAGCGCTGGGTCGCCTTCCGCAAGTCCGTGTGGGGCCTGATGCTGATCGTCATCGTCATGGGCGGTATCTACACCGGCATGTTCACCCCCACCGAGGCGGCGGCCATGTCCGCGGTGTACGCCTTCATCGTGGCGGTGTTCGTGTACAAGGACATGGGCCTCAAGCAGATCCCCAAGGTGCTGCTGGATTCGGCCAACATGTCCGCCATGCTGCTGTACATCATCACCAACGCGGTGCTGTTCTCCTTCCTCATGACCAACGAGAACATCCCCCAGCTGCTGGCTGAATGGCTGCTGGACAAGGGCCTGGGCCCCATCGCCTTCCTCCTGGCGGTGAACGTGCTGCTGCTGGTGGCCGGCAACTTCATGGAGCCTTCCTCCATCGTCCTGATCATGGCGCCGATCCTGTTCCCGGTGGCCGTCAAGCTGGGCATCGACCCGGTGCACTTCGGCATCCTGATCGTGGTGAACATGGAAGTGGGCATGTGCCACCCGCCGGTGGGCCTCAACCTCTATGTGGCTTCGGGCATCACCAAGATGGGGATTACGGAGCTGACCATCGCCGTCTGGCCGTGGCTGCTCTCCATGCTCTGCTTCCTGGGCCTGGTCACCTACTGGCCCACCCTGTCCCTGTGGCTGCCCCGCACCCTGGGCATGCTGTAGCGAAGAATCACCCTTGCGTTGAGTTGGCGCGCGTGCGGGAAACCGCCGCGCGCTTTTTTTCGCCCATTTTTTACAGTGCTTTTATACGGCTCGGGCTAGCATGGTGCCCATGATTCCGGCTTCTTCCTGCTGATTCGGCCATGGGGCACCTCCTGCAGCGCTTCTCCGGCTACCTCATGGGCATGCTCTTCGTCCTCCTGGGGACGGCGCTGGCGGCCCCGTTCCGGGCCGAGATCGACCTCTCCAACCTGGCCCTGCTCTACGTCCTGGCGGTGGTGGCCGTGGGCGGCCACTTCGGCCGCGGCCCTGCCGTGGCCTGCGCCCTGGCCGGCAGCCTGGCCTTCGCCTACGTCTTCGTGCCGCCCCATTTCTCCCTCGCCATCACGGAAATCCAGTACGTCATGGCAGCGGTGATCATGGTGGTGGTGGCCCTGGTGGTGGGCCATCTCACCGCCGCCCTGCGCACCCAGGTGGAACTGGCCCGCGACCGGGCCCGGCGGGCCCGGGCCCTCTACGAACTGGCCAAGCACCTGGCCGGCAGCCAGACCGCCGAGGAGGTGACCCAGACCTGCCGCCGCTTCCTCGCCGACGCCCTCGGTGCCCGCCGCATCCGCCTGCTGGAGCCGGCCACCTGGGACCAGCCGCCGCCTTTCATCACCAAGGCCCTGGTACGGGCCTGTCTGGAGCGGCGCCAGCTGGTGGCCATTCCCAGCCCGGCGCCGGGCATTTCCCGGGCCCTCCTGCCCCTGGCCGGCACCCGGGACCTGCAGGGCCTGCTCGGCTTCGAGGTGGACAGCGGCACCCTGGACGACGGCGAATATCGGGAGGCCCTGGACACCATGGCCTCCGTGGTGGCCGTGGCCCTGGAGCGGACCCAGTACGCCGCCGCCGTGCGCGAGAGCGAATTGCGGGTGGCGGCCGAAACCCTGCGCGGCACCATCCTTGCCAGCCTCTCTCACGATCTACGCACGCCCCTCACGGCCCTGGTGGGCATGGCCGACGGCCTGGCCCTGGGCAAGGTGGCCGGTGCCGACAAGCAGAAATCCATGCTGCTGCGCCTGCGGGACCAGGCCCTGGCCATCAACCAGTTGCTCGGCAACCTGCTGGAAATGGCCCGGCTGCGCTCCGGCAATGTGGAGCTGCAGAAGGAATGGCAACCCATCGAGGAGGTCATCGGCGCCACCATGGGACTGCTGGAGCCCCACGCCGGGGGGCGGGAGATCGTCATCAACATCGCCCCGGACCTGCCGCCGGTGCATATTGACGGGGTGCTGATCGAGCGGGTGCTGTGGAATCTCCTGGAGAACGCCCTCAAGTATTCTCCGGCGGAACAGAGCATCGAGCTGCGCGTGGCCCAGTCCGAAGGCTGGCTGGAACTGTCCGTCTGCGACCGGGGCGAAGGCCTGGCGCCGGGCCAGGAGGAGGACCTGTTCGGCCTCTTCCGCCGCGGCCGCAGCGAGTCCAACGTGCCCGGGGCCGGGCTCGGGCTGGCCATTGCCCGCACCATTGCCGAGGCCCACGGCGGCAGCGTCAGCGCCGCCAACCGCAGCGGCGGCGGCGCCTGCTTCTGCCTGCGCCTGCCCCTGGAAACCCCGCCCGACCTGGCGGATCTGGCAGACCTGGAAAGCGAAACGCTATGAACGCCAGCGAAACCATCCTGGTGGTGGAGGACGATGGGTCCATCCGGGAATTCGTCGTCTCCGTGCTGGAGAGCGAAGGCTACGCCGTCAGCGAGGCCGGTTCGGCCCGCCACGGCATGGTCCAGGCCGGCGCCCTGAAGCCCTCCCTGCTCATCCTGGACCTGGGCCTGCCGGACCTGGACGGCCTGGATTTCCTGCGGGACTTCCGTGCCTGGTCGGCGGCGCCGGTGCTGGTGCTGTCCGCCCGCACCCAGGAGAGCCAGAAGGTGGCGGCCCTGGACGCGGGTGCCGACGACTACCTGACCAAGCCCTTCGGCGTGCCCGAGCTGCTGGCCCGGGTGCGCGCCCTGCTGCGCCGGGGGCCGGCGGCCACGGGGGAGGGCAGTCCCCTCATCGAATTCGGCGAGGTGCGCATCGACTGCGCCGGGCGCCGGGTGGAGAAGGGCGGCGAACTGTTGCACCTGTCCCAGATCGAGTACCGTCTGCTGCTGGCCCTGGCCGGCAACCCGGGCCGGGTGCTGACCCACCGCCAGCTGCTGACCCAGGTGTGGGGCGGCAAGGCGGCGGAGAACAATCAGTACCTGCGGGTCTATGTGGGCCACCTGCGGCAGAAGATCGAGGCCGACCCGGCCAAACCGCGCCATATCCTGACGGAAATCGGCGTCGGCTACCGTTTCCTACCCTGATTTCAACTTTAGACGGATCGTCATCATGCACATCGTCGTTTGTATCAAGCAGGTGCCGGACAGTGCCCAGATTCGGGTCCATCCGGTGACCAACACCATCATGCGCCAGGGGGTGCCGGCCATCATCAACCCCTACGACCTGTTCGCCATCGAGGCGGCCCTGGCTCTCAAGGACCAGCTGGGGGGCAAGGTGACGGTGCTGACCATGGGCCCGCCCCAGGCCGAGCCGGCCCTGCGCAAGGCCCTCTCCTACGGCTGCGACGAGGCCGTGCTGGTGACCGACAAGCTCTTCGCCGGGGCCGACACCCTGGCCACCTCCTACGTGCTGGCCTCGGCCATCAAAACCTTGCACCAGGAGACCCCGGTGGACTTGGTGTTCACCGGCAAGCAGACCATCGACGGCGACACGGCCCAGGTGGGCCCGGGCGTCGCCAAGCGCCTGGAGCTCGAGCTGCTGACCTACGTTTCCCGCATCGTCAGCGTGGATCAGGCTGCCAACAGCATCCGCGTCGAGCGCCGCGCCGAGGGCGGGGTGCAGGTGCTGGAAACCCGCCTGCCGGCCCTCATCACCATGCTCGAAGGCAGCAACGAAATCCGCTTCGGCAGCGCCCCCGACATGTTCCGCGCCGCCCGGGCCGAAGTCTGCGTCTGGGACCGCAACGCCGCCGGCATCGAGGACATCAAGAAGGTGGGTTTGAAAGGCAGCCCCACCATCGTCAGCCGGGTCTTCGTGCCCAGCCCCCGGGCCCAGAAGGCCCAGCAGATCGAGTTCGACGCCGCCAACCCGGAAGCCGCCACCCAGACCCTGCTGGACAAGGTGCTGGTGGAAATCCCCAAGGTCAAAAAGCAATTGGATCAAACCCGCGACAACAAGCGGGCTAGCCGTAGTGCAGGAGAGCGCCATGAGTGAAGCCAAGACCGACAAGCCCATCAAGAAGCGCAAGATCAAGCTGGATGAAGAACTGCTGGCCTACAAGGGGGTCTGGGTCTTCGTCGAGAGCGAGCGGGGCCATGTGCATCCCGTCTCCTGGGAGCTGATGGGCCAGGGCCGCCGTCTGGCGGACCAGCTGGGGGTGGAGCTGTGCGGCGTGGTCATGGGCGCCCCGGGGCCGGACCTGGAAGCCCAGTGCCGGGCCGCCTTCGCCTACGGCGCCGACCGCTGCTACCGCATCGCCAGCCCGGTGCTGGCCGAGTACCGCAACGTGCCCTTCACCCGGGCCCTGACCGACCTGGTCAATGCCCACAAGCCGGAGATCCTCCTGCTGGGCGCCACCACCCTGGGCCGGGACCTGGCCGGTTCCGTCGCCACCACCCTGAAGACCGGCCTCACCGCCGACTGCACCGAACTGGCCATCGATCCGGAAGACCGCTGCCTGCTCTCCACCCGTCCCACCTTCGGCGGCAGCCTGCTGTGCACCATCGTCACCCTCAACTACCGGCCCCAGATGGCCACGGTGCGCCACCGGGTGATGCCCATGCCCGACCCGCAACCGGAACGGACCGGCCTGATCGTGGACTTCGAGGCCGGCCTGATCGAGACCGACATCGTCACCAAGGTGCTGGAATTCATCCCCGATGACCAGCGCGACAAGCCCCAGCTGCCCTACGCCGAAATCGTCGTCTCCGGCGGCAAGGGCCTGGGCAAGGCGGAGAACTTCAAGCACGTGTGGGATCTGGCCAAGGTCCTGGGCGGCGAAGTGGGGGCCTCCCGGGCCGCCATCCACGCCGGCTGGATCTCCGCCGACCGCCAGGTGGGCCAGACCGGCAAGACTGTGCGCCCGGCCCTCTACATCGCCGCCGGCATTTCCGGCGCCATCCAGCACCGGGTGGGTATGGAAGGGGCGGACTGCATCATCGCCATCAACAACGACCCCAACGCCCCCATTTTCGACTTCGCCCACTACGCCATCGTCGGCGACTGCAACCAGGTGCTGCCGGCCCTGGGCCGCACCTTCGCCGGCTACCTGGCGCACCAAGGCAGCTAAGGAATCTCCATGACCCAGAACATCGAAAAATTCGACGTCATCGTCGTCGGCGCCGGTCCTGCCGGCAATGCCGCCGCCTACACCCTGGCCAAGGCCGGTAAGAAGGTGCTGCAGCTGGAGCGGGGCGAGTATCCCGGCTCCAAGAACGTGCAGGGCGCCATCCTCTACGCCGACGCCCTGGAAAAGATCATCCCCGACTTCCGCGACTCCGCCCCCCTGGAGCGTACCGTCATCGAGCAGCGCATGTGGGTGATGGAGGACGAGTCCTACGTCGGCACCACCTTCCGCTCCGACCGCTTCAACCAGATGCCTGGCAACCGCTACACCATCATCCGGGCCCGTTTCGACAAGTGGTTCTCCGAGCAGGTGCAGAAGGCCGGCGCCCTGGTGATCTGCGAAATGACGGTGATCGCCCTGCTGCGGGATGCCGCCGGCAAGGTCATCGGCGTCGAAGTGGACCGGGAGGACGGCAAAATCTACGCCGACACCGTGATCCTGGCGGACGGGGTCAATTCCCTGGTGGCCAGCCGGGCCGGCCTGCGGGAGGACATCAAGCCCGCCGCCGTGGCCCTGGCGGTGAAGGAAACCATCTTCCTGCCCAAGGAAACCGTGGAGGCCCGCTTCAACCTGAAGGGCAGCGAGGGTGTGGTGATCGAGATGCTGGGCAGCATCAGCCAGGGCATGGCCGGTACTGCCTTCCTCTACACCAACAAGGACTCCATTTCCCTTGGCATCGGCTGCATGCTTTCCGACATGAAGGCGCAGAACACCACCCCGGCGGAACTGCTGGAAAAGCTGAAGCAGCACCCTTCCGTGGCACCCCTGATCGCCGGCGGCGAGACCCGGGAATACGCCGCCCACCTCATTCCCGAAGGCGGCTACCACGCCCTGCCCGAGCTGTACGGCGAAGGCTGGCTGCTGGTGGGGGATTCCGCCGGTTTCGTGAACGCCGTGCACCGGGAAGGCTCCAACCTGGCCATGACCAGCGGCCGCCTCGCCGCCGAGACCCTGCTGGAACTGGGGGAGAAGGGCCTGCCTTCCACCGCCGCCAACCTGGCCCGCTACAAGGCCAGGCTGGAGGACAGCATCGTGCTGAAGGACCTGAAGAAGTACCGCAACATCCCGGATACCCTGCACAGCCAGCGCCAGTTCCTCTCCGATTACCCGGCCCTGCTCAACGGCGCCGCCCACGAGTTCTTCACCGTGGATGGACAGGACAAGGCGACCAAGGAAAAGGCCATCTTCAACGCCTTCCGCGAACGCCGTAGCCTGCTGGGGCTGCTGGGCGATGCCTACCGCCTGTGGCGCGCCACCCGCTGAGGAAGGGCCAACAAAATGGTCCTGGCCGTGTCGCCTTGCCGTACTAGCTGTACTGCCTGCGGCGGCACGCCTGGCCAGGATCGCTGCGCTTCACGCTGTTTCCCTTGGGCGCAGCGCTTCAAAAGGACATAGATCATGATGAAAGTCGAAGAAAAGCTGTTCCAGAACCGCTACCGGGTCGATGCGGATCGGCCCCATATCCGCATCAAGAACGAATCCGTCTGCAACGACGGCTGCGTCAGCCGGGCCTGCGTCGTTTGCTGTCCGGCCGGCTGCTGGTCCTTCGAGGAGGGCAAGATCGGCCTGATCACCGACGGCTGCCTGGAATGCGGTACCTGCCGGGTGGTCTGCGACACCCACGGCAACGTGGACTGGAACTATCCCCGGGCCGGCTTCGGCATCCTCTTCAAGTTCGGTTGAGTTCCGGCGGCCGCCTTCCCGTCAGGGGAGGGCGGCCGGTTTCCCGTCCCGGCCCCGGGGCGGGGATGGCGGCTGCCGTGGTGCTGCCAAGGTGCGGAAATGGCGTCCGGGCTGGGGTTCTCCCCTAAGGTCTGGTAAAATATAAAGTTATTTCCAAACCCAGCTATTCACGGAGTGACCATGGCTATCGAACGCACCCTTTCCATCATCAAACCCGACGCCGTCGCCAAGAACGTCATCGGCAAGATCTACTCCCGTTTCGAAACCAACGGTCTGAAGATCGTTGCTTCCAAGATGGCCTGGCTGTCTGCCGAAGAAGCCGGCAAGTTCTACGCCGTGCACAAGGAACGCCCCTTCTTCAAGGATCTGGTGTCCTTCATGATCTCCGGCCCCGTCATGATCCAGGTGCTGGAAGGCGAAAACGCCATCGCCAAGAACCGCGACCTGATGGGCGCCACCGACCCCAAGAAGGCCGAGCCGGGCACCATCCGCGCCGACTTCGCTGAATCCATCGACGCCAACGCCGTGCACGGCTCCGACGCCGCCGAAACCGCTGCCAACGAAATCGCCTTCTTCTTCCCGGCGATGAACGTTTACTCCGGTCGCTAATCGGAGTCGGGTGAGCGGGGTCTGACGGTCCCGCTTTTTCGTTGTTCCCCCTCACCCAATCAGAGTCCCAGATGCAAAACCTGCTCGATTTCGATGCCGAAGGCCTGACGGCCTGGTTCGCCGCCCGTGGCGAGAAGCCCTTCCGGGCGCGCCAGGTGCTGCGCTGGATGCATCACTTCGGCCAGGCCGATTTCGATGCCATGACCGACATCGCCAAGAGCCTGCGTGAAATGCTCAAGGCCAATGCGGTCGTGCTGCCCCCAGCCATCGTCAGCGACAAGCTGTCCGACGACGGCACGCGCAAGTTCCTCTTCGACGTGGGCAACGGCAATGCGGTGGAAACGGTGTTCATCCCGGAAGACGACCGGGGCACCCTGTGCATTTCCACCCAGGCCGGCTGCGCCCTGGACTGCGCCTTCTGCTCCACCGGCAAACAAGGATTCAACCGCAACCTGGCCGTGTCCGAGATCATCGGTCAGCTGTGGCAGGCCAACCGGGCCCTGGGGGTCGATCCCCGCCACCCGGACAAGGCCGAACGCATCATCAGCAATGTGGTGCTGATGGGCATGGGCGAGCCCCTGGCCAATTTCGAGGCCGCCGTCGCCGCCCTCAAACTGATGCTGGACGACAACGCCTACGGTCTTTCCCGTCGCCGCGTCACCGTCTCCACTTCCGGCCTGGTGCCGGCCATGGACCGCCTGCGGGATGAATGCCCGGTGGCCCTGGCCGTCTCCCTGCACGCCCCCAACGACAAGCTGCGGGACGAGCTGGTGCCGATCAACCAGAAATACCCCATCGCGGAACTGATGGCTGCCTGCCAGCGTTACCTGGAAAAGGCGCCGCGGGATTTCGTGACCTTCGAATACGTGATGCTCGACGGGGTGAACGACAGCGATGCCCATGCCCGGGAACTGCTGGCCATCACCCGCGACGTGCCCTGCAAGTTCAACCTGATTCCCTTCAATCCCTTCCCGGGATCGCCCTTCCGCCGCTCCAAGGCGGAGCGCATCCGTCGTTTTGCCGACATCCTCATCCAGGCCGGCGTCGTCACCACCACCCGCAAGACCCGGGGCGACGACATCGATGCGGCCTGCGGCCAGCTGGCCGGTCAGGTGCAGGACAAGACCCGGCGCAACGAACGGCGGACCATCCCGATTCAGGAGATGCGACCATGAGCAAGACCCCCTTCCGGCTGCCCACGCTCCCGCTTCTGATGTGCTGCCTGGCGGCCCTGGTGACGGCCTGCAACAGCAATCCCAGTGTCCCCTCCAGCCAGCCCCTGGCCGAAGGTCCCCAGTCCCAGATGACGGTCACCGGCAATGCCCGCAATTCGGCCAAGATCCATACCGAGCTGGGGGCCCTGTACTTCCAGGACGGCCAGCTGGCCACGGCCCTGGAGGAGCTGCGCATTGCCATCGCCGCCGATTCCAGCTATGCCCCGGCCCACAACGTGCTGGGCCTGGTGCACATGGACCTGCGGGAAAACGAGGCGGCGGAGCAGAGCTTCCGTCGCGCCCTGTCCCTTGCCGGCAACGACCCCGAAATCAACAACAACTTCGGCTGGTTCCTCTGCCAGGTCGGGCGGGAGAAGGAATCCATCGCCTACTTCAACAACGCCATCAAGAACCCGCTCTACCCGACGCCGGAGCGTGCCTATCTGAATGCGGGCCGGTGCTCGGAGAAAATCGGCGACCTGAAAGGCGCGGAAAACTACTATTTCCGGGCGCTGCGCCTCGCCCGCAACGATTTCCAGGCCACCTTGGCCATGGCCGGCCTCAAGTACCGCCAGGATGACCTGGACGAGTCCTACCGGCTGGTGCGCGAATTCCACAAGGCCAGCGATCCCACTCCCGAATCCCTGTGGCTGGGCCTGCGCCTGGCCCGCAAGCTCGGGGACCGGGCCGAAGAGGCCAGTTACAACGCCCAGTTGCGCCGCCGTTTCCCGGGCTCCCGGGAAACCCAGGCCCTCTTGAAAGGCAATTTCGAATGAGCGAACTCGTTCAAGAAACCCTGGCCGAGGAATCTCCCGCCGCGGAGTCCCGGCCCGAGGTCAGTGTTGGCCTCGTCCTGCGCCAGGCGCGGGAATCCCGTCAGATGTCCGTTGCCGATGTGGCCCAGTTGCTGAAAATCAGCTATCGCCAGGTCGATGCCCTGGAGAGCGACAACTGGGACGCCTTGCCGGGCCAGACCTTCGTCCTCGGCTTCATCCGCAATTACGCTCGGCTGCTGCATCTGGACGCCACGCCCCTGCTGCAGCAGATCAAGGCGGCCCAGACCCCGGACAATCCCAACATCGTGCTGCCCGAAGCCTCCGCCGCCTCCCTGCCCCAGCCGGGCCAGGGCAAGCGCCGCGATCTGGCCGCCGTGGCCGGCGCCGCCCTCATGGTGGGGGTGGCCGTGGCCGCCTATTTCCTGGTGCCGGCCGATTTCTGGCAGTCCGCGCCGGAGCCCGAGCCCGTCGCTGAAACCGCCGCCGAAGCGGAGCCCGAGCAGGCCTTCCCGCCTGCTGCTCCGGCCGAAGGCAACAGCAGCGAAGCTGCCGCCACCGGGGTTCCGGAGCAGGCGCCAGCTACCGTTGTGCCGCCTGCTGCGGCCGCAGTCGCAGCCGCAGCACCGGCTCCTGTGGCAGCAGCAGCTCCCGCTGCCGTGGCCGCCCCCGCTCCGGTCACGGTTTCTCCCCCGGCCCCCAGTGGCGCCGTGGCCGCCGGCCAGGCCCGCTTCAAGTTCCGCTTCGAGCAGCCCTCCTGGGTCGAAGTGAAGGACAAGAGCGGCCAGATCGTCTTTTCCCAACTCAACCCCGCCGGCAGCGAACGGGAAGTGGAAGGTGTGCCTCCCTTCTCCCTGGTGGTGGGCAATGCATCCCACGTCAAGCTGACCTACAAGGGCCGGGATGTGCCTCTGGAACCCCGCAGCAAGGACGACGTGGCCCGCGTCAGCCTCGATTGATCCATGTCTGATCCCTATTCCATTCCCCGTCGCCCGACCCTGGGCGTGAAGGTGGGCGGCGTCACCATCGGCGGCGATGCCCCGGTGGTGGTCCAGTCCATGACCAACACGGACACCGAGGACTACCTCGCCACCGCCCTGCAGACGGCCGAACTGGCCCGGGCCGGTTCCGAGCTGGTGCGCATCACCGTGAACACGCCGGAAGCGGCTGCGGCCGTGCCGAAGATCCGCGAGCACCTGGATCGCCTCGGCCTCTCCGTGCCCCTCATCGGCGACTTCCACTACAACGGCCACCGCCTGCTCACCGACCATCCGGAGTGTGCCCAGGCCCTGGCCAAGTACCGCATCAACCCGGGCAATGTGGGCCATGGCAAGAAGCGGGACGAGCAGTTCGCCCAGATGATCGAGCTGGCCTGCAAGTACGACAAGCCGGTGCGCATCGGCGTGAACTGGGGCAGCCTGGACCAGGACCTGCTGGCCCGCATCATGGACGAGAACGCCAAGCGGCCCGAACCCAAGGACGCGGTGCAGATCATGCGCGAGGCCATGGTCACCTCGGCCCTGGAGTCGGCGGAGAAGGCCGTGGAGATTGGCCTGCCGGCCGACCACATCGTCCTCTCCTGCAAGGTTTCCGGGGTGCAGGACCTGATCGCCATCTATCGGGAGCTGTCGGCCCGTTCCCGTTTTGCCCTGCACCTGGGCCTGACCGAAGCCGGCATGGGCAGCAAGGGTATCGTCGCTTCCACTGCCGCCATGGGCGTGCTGCTGCAGGAAGGTATCGGCGACACCATCCGCGTCTCCCTGACCCCCGAGCCCGGCGGCAAGCGTACCGGCGAAGTCATCGTCGCCCAGGAAATGCTGCAGACCATGGGCCTGCGCGCCTTCACCCCCATGGTGGCGGCCTGTCCCGGCTGCGGCCGCACCACCAGCACTTTCTTCCAGGAACTGGCTTCCACCATCCAGGAGTATGTGCGGGCCCAGATGCCCCAGTGGCGCACCGAGTACGACGGCGTGGAGAACATGACCTTGGCGGTCATGGGCTGCGTGGTCAACGGCCCGGGCGAGAGCAAGCACGCCAACATCGGCATTTCCCTGCCCGGCACCGGCGAAGTGCCGGCGGCACCGGTGTTTGAGGACGGGGAAAAGACGGTTACCCTGCGGGGCGACAATATCGCCGAAGAATTCAAGGCCATCGTGGATCGCTACGTGGCCCGTACCTACCAACGCAAACTGCATCCGTGATTGCCAGGGACCGGGGCCGGCGCCGCCTGTGGGCGGTGTCCGGCCCTTCCCGATAATGAAACCAGGTTTATGAGTCAGAAAACACTACAAGCCGTCCGCGGCATGAACGACATCCTCCCCGACGAAGCCGAGCTGTGGGAGCGCTTCGAGGAGGTCGTCCGTTCCTGGCTGCACAGCTACGGCTACCGCCCCATCCGCATGCCCGTCGTGGAGCCCACCGGCCTCTTCAAGCGGGCCATCGGCGAGGTCACGGACATCGTCGAGAAGGAAATGTATTCCTTCGAGGATGCCCTCAACGGTGAAAACCTCACCCTGCGCCCCGAAGGCACCGCCGGTTGCGTCCGTGCCGTGATCCAGCACAGCCTGGCGGCCCAGCATCCGCGCCGCCTCTACTACATGGGCCAGATGTTCCGCCACGAGCGGCCCCAGCGCGGCCGCTACCGCCAGTTCCACCAGGTGGGCGTGGAGTCCTTCGGCTTCGCCGGTCCCGATGTGGACGCGGAGCAGATTCTCATGGGCGCCCGCCTGTGGGACGACCTGGGTCTGGAAGGCATCACCCTGCAGATTAACAGCCTGGGCCAGCCCGAAGAGCGGGCCCGGCACCGGGCCGAGCTGATCGCCTATTTCCAGGCCAATGCCGACCGGCTGGACGAGGATTCCCAGCGCCGCCTGCACACCAATCCCCTGCGCATCCTGGATACCAAGAATCCGGACATGCAGGAGCTGTGCGCCAACGCCCCCAAGCTGATCGACTTCCTCGGCGCCGAATCCCTGGCCCACTTTGAAGGCGTGCAGCAGGTGCTGCGGGATGCCGGCCAGCCCTATACGGTGAATCCGCGCCTGGTGCGGGGGCTGGACTACTACAACCTGACCGTGTTCGAATGGGTCACCGACCGCCTTGGCGCCCAGGGTACGGTTTGTGCCGGCGGCCGCTACGACGGCCTGGTGGAGCAGCTGGGCGGCAAGCCCACGCCCGCCTGCGGCTTTGCCATGGGGGTGGAACGCCTCATCGCCCTGATCCAGGACCAGGATCTGGCGGGCAATCCGGAGCCGGTGGATGTGTACGTGGTGCACCAGGGCGAGGCCGCCAGCCGGCTCGCCTTCCGCGTCGCCGAAGGGCTGCGGGACAACGGCCTGGCCGTGCTCCTCAATTGCGGCGGCGGCAGCTTCAAGAGCCAGATGAAAAAGGCCGACGGCAGCGGTGCTGCCTTCGCCGTGATCATCGGCGACGACGAGGCGGCGGCAGGGGAGGTGAGCCTCAAGTCCCTGCGCAGCGCCGACGGCGAGAAGGGCGAACAACAGCGGGTGAAGGTGGATGATCTGCCTGCCACCCTGATGGATTCAATCATTGATTGGGAAGAGGAATAATGGCCGTCTACGACTTGCAGGAGCAGGAACAGCTCGACGAAATCAAGACCTGGTGGAAGCAGCACGGCAACCTGGTGACCAGCATCCTGCTCGCCGCCGCCATCGGTGTTGCCGGCTGGCAGGGCTGGAACTGGTACCAGGGCCGCCAGTCGGCCCAGGCCGCCGTGGTTTTCGGTGTGCTGCAGAAGGCCGCCCTGGAGGGGGATGCCCAGCGCCTCAAGGCGGCTGCCGGCGAGCTGCTGGAAAACTACAAGGGCTCCACCTACGCCTCCCTCGGCGCCCTGACCGCGGCCAAGGTGGCCTTCGACGGCGGCGACCTGAAGACCGCCAAGGTGCAGCTGGCCTGGGTGGCCGAGAACGGCAAGGACGAGCTGCGCGACCTGGGGCGTCTGCGCCTGGCCGCCGTGCTGCTCGACGAGAAGTCCTACGACGAGGCCCTGAAGCAGGTGGAAGCCAAGCCGGCACCCGCCTTCGCGGCCCGCTATGCCGAAGTGCGTGGCGATATTTTCCTGGCCCAGGACATGAAGGACGAAGCCCGCAAGGCCTTCGCCGACGCCCTGGCCGCCATCGATGCCGCCGCCAAGGCTGGCAGCGGCGCTCAGGATGCCCAGGCGGCCGCCGCCTACCGTCAGGTGCTGCAACAGAAGGCCGACGCCCTGGGAGAGGCCAAGTGAAATTCCGTCCCGCCCTCCTGAGCCTGCTGCTGGCAGCCGCCCTGGGCGGCTGTTCTTCCCTGGACAAGATCAATCCCTTCGCCAGTTCCTCCAAGGTCAAGATGGCCGAGCTGGACACCATCAAGCCCAGCGTCAATGTGGTGAGCCTGTGGCAGGGCCGGGCCGGCAAGGCTGAGGACTACGTCTTCACGCCGGCGGTGGTGGATTCCAGCGTCTATGTGGCCGCCAACAACGGCAGCGTCACCCGTTTCGACGACGGCAAGCAGGCCTGGCAGGTTTCTGCCGGCCAGCCCCTCTCCGGTGGTGTCGGTAGCGACGGCCGTCTGGTGGTGGTGGGCACGCCCAAGGGCGAAATCATTGCCTTCGACGCCAAGGACGGCAAGCAGCTGTGGAAGGCCCGGGCCAGTTCCGACATCCTGGCGGCGGCAGCCGTGAGCGCCGACATCGTCGTCGTGCGCACCGGCGACAACCGCCTCTACGGCTTCGATCCGGCCGACGGCAAGCGCAAGTGGGTCTATCAGCGCAACAACCCGGCCCTCTCCCTGCGCAATGCGGCGCCGCCGGTGATTTCCGAACGCTACGTCTTCGCCGGGTTCCCCGGCGGCAAGCTGGTGGCGGTGTCCCTGCAGAACGGCGCCGCTGTCTGGGAAGGCACCGTGGCCCTGCCCAAGGGCACCACCGAGCTGGACCGGGTGGCCGACATCACCAGCCCCCCCGTGTTCGACGGTCCCCAGGTGTGCGCCGTGGCCTACCAGGGCCGCGTCGCCTGCTTCGATCTGACCAACGGCAACCTGATCTGGGCCCGGGACATGTCCTCCGCCTCCGGTCTGGCCATGGACAGCCGCAATATCTACGTCGCCGACGACAAGGGCGCCGTGCATGCCCTGGACCGTTTCCGCGGCACCTCCCTGTGGAAGCAGGACAAGCTCTTCCTGCGCCAGCTCTCCATGCCCCGGGTGGCCCACGGCCTGGTGGCGGTGGGTGACGTCAAGGGCGTGATCCACTTCCTCAACCGGGACGACGGCTCCTTCAGCGCCCGCTTCACCACCGACGGCACTGCCGTGGTGGCGGCGCCCCAGAGCTACGGCAGCGGCTGGCTGTTCCAGACCCAGGGCGGCGGCGTGTTCGCCCTCGACGTTCAATAATCCAAGCAGAAAGCATTACTCGTGAAACCCACCCTGGTACTGGTCGGCCGGCCCAATGTAGGCAAGTCCACCCTGTTCAATCGCCTGACCAAGACCCGTGACGCCATCGTCGCCGACCTGCCCGGGCTGACCCGGGACCGCCACTACGGCCACGGCAAGGTGGGTAGCAAGCCCTATCTGGTGGTGGACACCGGCGGCTTCGAGCCCCTGGCCAAGGACGGCATTTTCCACGAGATGGCGCGCCAGACCGAGCAGGCCATCGCCGAAGCGGACGCCGTGGTGTTCGTGGTGGACGGCCGCGTCGGCATTACCGCCCAGGACAAGGAAATCGCCAACAAGCTGCGCAAGCTGGAGCGCCCGGTGCTGGTGGCGGTGAACAAGGCCGAGGGCATGAAGCACACGGTGGTGGCCGCCGACTTCTACGAACTGGGCCTGGGCGAGCCGTTCCCCGTTTCCGCCACCCACGGCGACGGCGTGCGGGATCTGGTGGAAATGGCCCTGGCCGATTTTCCCGAGCCGGACGAGGATGACGCCAAGGACGAAACGCCCCGGGTGGCCATCGTCGGCCGTCCCAACGTGGGCAAGAGCACCCTCATCAACGCCCTCATGGGCGAAGAGCGGGTCATTGCCTTCGACATGCCCGGCACCACCCGGGATGCCATTTTCGTGGACTTCGAGCGCAACGGCCGCAAGTACACCCTGATCGACACCGCCGGCCTGCGCCGCCGCGGCAAGGTCTTCGAAGCCGTGGAGAAGTTCTCCGTGGTGAAGACCCTGCAGTCCATCGAGGACGCCAACGTGGTGGTGCTGGTGCTGGATGCGGACCAGGACATCTCGGACCAGGATGCCCACATCGCCGGTTTCGTTGTCGAATCCGGCCGCTCCCTGGTGGTGGCGGTGAACAAGTGGGACAGTCTGGACGCCTACCGGCGCGAGCGCATCAAGGTGGATCTGGAACACAAGCTGAAATTCCTCAGCTTCGCCACCTTCCACTACATTTCCGCCCTCAAGGGCCTGGGCCTGGAAAAGCTGTTCACCTCCGTGGACCGGGCCTACGCCGCCGCCATGGCCAAGCTGCCCACGCCCAAGCTGACCCGGGTGCTGCTGGACGCCGTGGCCCGCCAGGCGCCGCCCCGTCACGGCGGCATCTTCCGCCCCAAGCTGCGCTATGCCCACCAGGGCGGCTCCAACCCGCCCCTGATCGTCATCCACGGCAACGCCTTGGATTCCCTGCCGGAAAGCTATCGCCGCTACCTGGAACATACCTTCCGCGAAGTGTTCAAACTGCAGGGCACGCCCCTGCGGGTCCAGTTCAACACCAGCCACAATCCTTTCGCCACCAAGGAAGTGCGCAAGATCGGCAATCCGCGGGACACCTTTTACAAAAACCGCGAGAAAAAGTCCTGAATTTACGGGTTTGCCCGGTGGCTTTCCCCCGGAAAATCCATTAAAGTGCTTTTTCCATAACAACGAACCATGGAGTTTCAGCCATGAGCAATAAAGGGCAACTTTTACAAGACCCGTTTCTCAACACGCTCCGCCGCGAACATGTGCCGGTTTCCATTTACCTGGTGAACGGCATCAAGCTCCAGGGCCAGATCGAGTCCTTCGACCAGTACGTCGTGCTGCTCAAGAACACGGTGACCCAGATGGTCTACAAGCATGCCATTTCCACAGTGGTGCCGGCCCGCCCCGTCAATATCCAGCAGGATAACGGCGCCGAGTCGTGATCATTCCCCGCATACGCATTTCCGGCCCGCTGGCGTCACCGGCGGGCCGCGTCGTTTTCGGCCGGTTGCGGCCAGTCTGCTCCTAATCCATGTTTGATCGTCCCTCCGCCGGTGACCCCAGGGTCCCCGGTTCCGAGCGCGCCCTCCTGATCCAGGTGGATTTCGGCCAGCCCGACATCGAGGATTCCCAGGAAGAACTGCGCCTGCTGGCCAGCTCGGCTGGTGCCGAAGTGGTGGATGTGCTGGTGGCCAAGCGGGGTGCGCCCGATGCGGCCACCTATGTGGGCAAGGGCAAGGTGCAGGAAATCGGTGCCGTCGCCGCCGCCCATGATGCCACCCTGGTGATTTTCAACCACGAGCTGTCGCCGGCCCAGGAACGCAACCTGGAGCGGGCCCTGCAATGCCGGGTGATCGACCGCACCAGCCTGATCCTGGACATCTTCGCCCTGCGCGCTAGCAGTTCCGAAGGCAAGCTGCAGGTGGAACTGGCCCAGCTGGAGCATTTGGCCACCCGCCTGGTGCGGGGCTGGACCCACCTGGAGCGGCAGCGGGGCGGCATCGGTATGCGCGGTCCCGGCGAAAAGCAGCTGGAAACGGACCGCCGTCTGCTGGGCGTCCGGGTCAAGAGCCTCAAGGAGCGCCTGGCCAAGCTGTCGCGCCAGCGCAATGTGCAGCGGCGGGCCCGTTCCCGACGCGATGTGCTCAACGTGTCCCTGGTCGGCTATACCAACGCCGGCAAATCCACCCTGTTCAACGCCATGACCAAGGCCGGCGTCTATGCGGCGGACCAGCTTTTCGCCACCCTGGACACCACCTCCCGCAAGCTGTGGCTGCCGGAAGTGGGCTCCGTGGTAATGTCGGACACGGTGGGTTTCATCCGTGACCTGCCCCACGCCCTGGTGGAGGCCTTCAAGGCCACCCTGGAAGCCACGGCCCAGGCCGATCTGCTGCTGCATGTGGTGGATTCCGCCTCCCATGCCCGGGAGGAGCAGATTGCCGAAGTCAACAAGGTGCTGCACGAGATCGGTGCCGACCAGGTGCCCCAGATTCTGGTGTGGAACAAGGCCGACCTTACGGGCTTGCCCGCCGCTGTGGAGCGGGACGAGTATGGTAAACTTCACCGCGTCCGATTGAGTGCCAGGACCGGCGAAGGCCTGGATTTGTTGCGCCAGGCACTGACGGAGTTTGCCAGGGATAATTCACTCAGCATGACGACAGCGGCCTCTGCGGACGATGCCGCGGCAGCCAGTGCGAATGACGCAGTGCAAGACGTTTAGACCGGATCACCGGCCCCTCATACCGCCCTCAATAAGAGTTCCCCGACATGATCTCTAGCATTGGACTTCTGATGTCGCTCAACGACCCCCAGTGGGGCAATCGTGGCAATGGCGACGGCCGCCGTCCCAACCAGGGACCTCCCGATCTGGAAGACCTGTGGCGCGATTTCAACCGCCGCCTGTCCGGCATGTTCGGCAAGAAGGGCGACGGCAAATTTGGCGGCGGCGATTCCGGCGGCCCCTCCGATTTCAATCCCAAGCTTTTCGGCGGCGGCATCGGCCTCCTGGCGGCCCTGGTGGCCGTGGTCTGGCTGGCCTCCGGCTTCTACATCGTCGACGCCTCCCAGCGCGGCGTGGTGCTGCAGTTCGGCAAGTTCAAGGAAACCACGGAGCCGGGCCTGCGCTGGCGCCTGCCGTTCCCCATCGAATCCCACGAACTGGTGAATCTCACCGGCGTGCGCACCATCGAGGTGGGCTACCGGGGCAGCGAGAAGAACAAGGTGCTGAAAGAGGCGCTGATGCTGACCGATGATGAAAACATCATCAACATCCAGTTCGCCGTGCAGTACTACCTGAAGGACCCGGTCGAATACCTGTTCAACAACCGTCACGCCGACGAAGCCGTGATGCAGGCTTCGGAAACGGCCATCCGGGAAATCGTCGGCAAGAGCAAGATGGACTTCGTCCTCTACGAAGGCCGGGAGCAGGTGGCGGCCCAGGCGGCCAAGCTGATGCAGGACATCCTGGATCGCTACAACACCGGCATCCTCATTTCCAAGGTCACCATGCAGAATGCCCAGCCGCCGGAGCAGGTCCAGGCAGCCTTCGACGATGCGGTGAAGGCGGGCCAGGACCGGGAGCGGCAGAAGAACGAAGGCCAGGCCTACGCCAACGACGTCATCCCCCGGGCCAAGGGCACCTCCGCCCGCCTGTTGCAGGAAGCCGACGGCTACAAGCAGCGCATGATCGCCACCGCCGAGGGCGACGCCAGCCGCTTCAAGCAGATCCTCGTGGAATACGCCAAGGCACCCGAGGTGACGCGCCAGCGCCTCTATCTGGAAACCATGCAGCAGATCTACGCCAACACCTCCAAGATTATGGTGGATGCCAAGGGCGGCAACAACCTGCTCTACCTGCCCCTGGACAAGCTGATGGAAACCGTGGCGGCGCCCGGTCATGCCGGCGTCCCGGCCGCCCAGGCCGTTGAAAGCACCGTGAACCGGGGTGTGTCGATTTCCAACGACGTTCCGCCCCAGCTGGAAAAGAACGATGTACGTTCCCGTGACGCTTCCCTGCGTTCCCGGGATCGGGACGGCCGCTAAGGAGCCCCAGAGATGAAACAGAGCTTCGGTCTTATCGGCGGCCTGGTGGCCGCCATCGTGGTGGTGCTGGCCCTCAGCCTGTTCACCGTGGATCAGCGCCAGTACGCCGTGGTGCAGCAGCTGGGCGAGGTCAAGTCGGTCATCACCGAACCAGGCCTCAACTTCAAGTGGCCCCTGATCCAGAACGTCCGCTTCTTCGATCGCCGCATCCTGACCATGGATTCCCCGGAACCCGAGCGTTTCATCACCTCGGAAAAGAAGAACGTGCTGGTGGATTCCTACGTCAAGTGGCGCATCGTCGATCCCAAGCTGTACTACATCTCCGTCGGCGGCGACGAATCCCGGGCCCGTACCCGTCTCTCCCAGACCGTCAATGCGGGCCTGCGGGAAGAGTTCGGCAAGCGCACGGTGCATGACGTGGTCTCCGGCGAGCGGGACAAGATCATGGACGACATGCGGGAAAAGGCCGACCAGGATGCCCGCAAGATCGGTGTGCAGATCGTGGACGTGCGCCTGAAGCGCGTCGAGTTGCCCCAGGAAGTGAGCGAGTCCGTCTATCGCCGCATGGAGGCCGAGCGCAAGCGGGTGGCCAACGAACTGCGTTCCCAGGGTGCTGCCGAGGCCGAAAAGATCCGCGCCGACGCCGACCGCCAGCGCGAAGTGCTGGTGGCCGAAGCCTACCGGGATGCCCAGAAGATCAAGGGTGAGGGCGATGCCAAGGCTGCCGCCATCTACGGCCAGGCCTTCGGCCAGAATCCCGAGTTCTTCGCCTTCTACCGCAGCATGGAAGCCTATCGCTCCACCTTCAAGAGCAAGAGCGATGTCATGGTGCTGGAACCCAATTCCGATTTCTTCAAGTACATGAAGAACGTCGGCCGCAGCGGCAAGTAAAGTCGGCCGTCGTTCTGCCTATGGGCGATAATCTCCTCCTCGCCTTCGCGCTCATGCTGGTGCTCGAAGGCGTCGTTCCCTTTCTCGCGCCCCAGGCCTGGCGCGAGACGTTTCGCCGCCTCATCGCCATGAGCGACGGCCAGATCCGCTTCATCGGCCTCACCGCCATGATCGCGGGCCTCATACTGTTGATGATTTTCAAATGAACTGGTTGCTACCCGAATACCTGGCCGATGCCCTGCCGGCAGAGGCCGCCAAGATCGAGCGCCTGCGGCGCCAGACCCTGGACCTGTTCCGCTGCCATGGCTACGAACTGGTCATGCCGCCCCTGCTTGAGTACCTGGAATCCCTGCTCACCGGGTCCGGCCAGGACCTGCGCCTGAAGACCTTCAAGCTGGTGGACCAGCTGTCTGGCCGCACCATGGGTGTGCGTGCCGACATCACGCCCCAGGTGGCCCGCATCGACGCCCACCTGCTCAACCGCCAGGGCGTGGTCCGTCTCTGCTATTGCGACAGCGTGCTGCATACCCTGCCGGCTGCCACCGCCGGCACCCGGGAGCCGATCCAGATCGGCGCCGAGATTTACGGCCATGCCGGCGTCGAAGCCGACCTGGAGATCATCCGCCTGATGGCTGCCGCCCTGGAAGGGGCCGGCCTCTCCGCCGCCCGCCTCGATCTGAGCCATGTTGGCATCTTCCGCGCCATCGCCCAGGCCGCCGGCCTGCCGGCTGCGGCTGACGAGGAAGTGTTCGCCCTGCTGCAGGTCAAGGACATCCCCGGCCTGCAGGCCGCCTGTGCCGGCCTGCCCGAGCCCTACCGTTCCGCCCTGCTGCGCCTGCCCGACCTCTATGGCGATGCTTCCGTGCTGGCCAAGGCCCGGCAGCAGCTGCCCGACCTGCCGGCGGTGCACGCCGGCCTGGACCTGCTCTCGGCCCTGGCCGCCAAGGCCGGCGACCTGCCCATCGGTTTCGATCTGTCGGACCTGCGCGGCTATCATTACCACAACGGCGTCGTTTTCGCCGCCTACAGCCCCGGCTACGCCACCGCCCTGGCCCTGGGCGGCCGCTACGACGGCGCCGGCGAAGCCTTCGGCCGGGCCCGTCCCGCCACGGGGTTCTCCATGGATTTGCGCGAGGTGGCCCGCCTGGCCCCCGCCACCCAGGTTTCAAAAGCCATCCTGGCGCCCTACGGCGGCGAGGATGCCCAGCTGGCCGCCGCCATCGCCCGTCTGCGGGCCGAAGGCGAGGCCGTGGTGGAACTCCTGCCCGGCCAGGCCGGCAGCGAAGGTCTGCCCTGCGACCGCCGGCTGGTGCAGCAGGACGGCAAATGGATTATTGCAGCAATCAATAAGGACTAAGCAGTATGGCTAAGAACGTCGTGGTCGTCGGCACCCAGTGGGGCGACGAGGGGAAGGGAAAGATCGTCGATTGGCTGACGGACAACGCCCAGGGCGTGGTGCGTTTCCAGGGCGGGCACAATGCCGGCCACACCCTGGTGGTGGGCGAGCGCGAATACAAGCTGAACCTGGTGCCCTCCGGCATCGTGCGTGACGGCGTGCAGTGCTACATCGGCAACGGCGTGGTGCTGGACATCCAGCATCTGCTGGCCGAAATCAAGATCCTGGAAGAGGGCGGCCTGGACGTGCGTTCCCGCCTCAAGGTCAGCCCCGGCTGTCCCCTGATCCTGCCCTACCACTCCGCCATCGACAAGGCGCGGGAAGCCGCCAAGTGCGCCGACCAGAAGATCGGCACCACCGGCAAGGGCATCGGTCCGGCCTATGAAGACAAGGTGGCTCGCCGCGGCCTGCGGGTGTACGACCTGTTCAACCCGGAGCGCTTCGCCGCCAAGCTGAAGGAAGTGATGGAGTACCACAACTTCATCCTGACCAAGATGCTGGGTGCCGAGCCCGTTTCCTACGAAGCCGTGCTGGAACAGGCCCTGGCCAATGCGGAACAGATCAAGCCCCTGGTGGCTGACGTCTCCGCTGCCATCTACGAATCCAACAAGGCCGGCCAGAACCTGCTGTTCGAAGGCGCCCAGGGTACCCTGCTGGACATCGACCACGGCACCTATCCCTTCGTCACCTCCAGCAACTGCGTTGCCGGCCAGGCGGCAGCGGGAGCCGGCGTCGGTCCCGGCATGCTGCATTACGTGCTGGGCATCACCAAGGCCTATTGCACCCGCGTCGGCGGCGGTCCGTTCCCCTCCGAGCTGGATATCGACACCGCCGGCTGTCCCGGCCACCAGATGTCCACCAAGGGCAAGGAATTCGGCACCGTCACCGGTCGCAAGCGCCGCTGCGGCTGGTTCGATGCCGCCGCCCTGCGCCGCTCCGCCCGCATCAACGGCGTCACCGGCCTGTGCATCACCAAGCTGGACGTGCTCGACGGCCTGGAAGAACTGCACATCTGCACCGGCTACAAGCTGGACGGCAAGGTGCTGGACCTGCTGCCCATCGGTGCCGACGAAGTGGCCCGCTGCGAGCCCATCTACGAAACCATTCCCGGCTGGAAGGAAACCACCTTCGGCGCCAAGCGCTGGGAAGACCTGCCGGCCACGGCCCAGGCCTACCTGGACCGCATCCAGACCCTGTGCGAGATTCCCATCGACATCGTCTCCACCGGTCCGGAGCGGGACGAAACCATCCTCAAGCGGCATCCCTTCGCCGCCTGAGCGAAAAAGCCGGCGTCAGAGCGCCGGCTTTTTTCTTTAACCTGAGTGTCGTCCTGATTGTCGTCAACTCCCCTTAAGCTTGCCGGCAGCCAGTATCGCCGGGGGCATTCGTGCCCTGCGACTGCGGGAGGTGCGCACTCTGCCGCCGTCGCGAATGGGGACGGTGGTGCGGGGAGGGGGGAGTGCCGGACCGGCAGCCGTTGCGGAAGCGGGGCCGGAAAAGCAAAAAGCCGAAAATCCTTGAAGAATTTTCGGCTTTGCCTGAACCTTGGTGCCCAGGAGAGGACTCGAACCTCCACAGTGTTGCCACCGCCAGGACCTGAACCTGGTGCGTCTACCAATTCCGCCACCTGGGCAGGTGTCGAAAAGAGCCCGCATTATAATGAAGCCTGCGGTACTACCGCAAGAGGAAAAATGATTAATTTTTTACCGTCGCTGCAGAACCCGATTTTTGCCATGGCTGTCGCCCCCATGTCGTCCTTGCGGATGGCAGGGCAGGGTGCGTCCCGGCTGGAGGGAATTGTGGCGGCTGGGGAAACCCGTGCAAACGGGAAGCAGAAAAACAAAAAGCCGGCAAAAGCCGGCTTGATGTCTGAAACCTGGTGCCCAGGAGAGGACTCGAACCTCCACAGTGTTGCCACCGCCAGGACCTGAACCTGGTGCGTCTACCAATTCCGCCACCTGGGCAGGTGTCGAAGAAGGCGCGATTATAAGGTAAATAAAGACCATGTCAACTAGAAAACTATCCAAAACCAGAAAAAACGATCCTTTCTTTGAAAGGGAGTGCCAAAAGTACGAGATTCCCCTGCCGTCCCGGGAATACACCATGCAGCTGCTGCAGGACCAGGGACGCCCCGTTTCCTTCGACCAGCTGGTGGCCCTGCTGGACATCAGCCGGGATGAGGAGGACCTCTTCCAACGCCGTCTCAACGCCATGGAGCGGGACGGCCAGCTGCTGCGCAACCGCAAGAACTCCTACATCCTGCCGGAGAAGGCAGACCTGATTCCGGGCAAGGTGGAAGGCCATCCGGACGGCTTCGGCTTCGTCAAACCGGACGACGGCAGCGACGACCTGTTCCTCGAGCCCAAGCAGATGGACAAGGTGCTGCACGGCGACCGGGTGCTGGTGCGCTGCATCGGCCTGGACCGCCGCGGCCGTCGCGAGGCCACCATCGTCGAGGTGCTGGAGCGGGCCAACACCCGCCTGGTGGGCCGGCTCATGGAAGAGCACGGCATCCAGTTCGTGGTGGCCGAGAACAAACGCATCAGCCAGGACATCCTGATTCCCCCCACCGCCATGACCGACAAGCGGGCCAAGCTCAAGGCCCGGCCCGGCAATGTGGTGATGGTGGAAATCCTGGAGCAACCCTCCCGCTATTCCCAGCCCATCGGCCGCATTGTCGAGATTCTCGGCAACTATGCCGACCCGGGCATGGAAATCGAAATCGCCCTGCGCAAGCACGACCTGCCCTTCGAGTTTTCCAAGGAAGCCCAGGCCGAAAACAAGGCGGTGCCGGACAAGGTCAAGAAGAGCGACTTCAAGGGCCGCGAAGACCTGCGTGAGCTGCCCCTGGTGACCATCGACGGCGAGACCGCCCGGGACTTCGACGATGCGGTCTTCTGCGAGAAGGTGGGCCGGGGCTGGCGCCTGGTGGTGGCCATCGCCGACGTCTCCCATTACGTGCGTCCGGGCATGGCCCTGGACCAGGAGGCCTACGACCGGGGCAACTCGGTGTATTTCCCGCGGCGGGTCATTCCCATGCTGCCGGAGAAGCTCTCCAACGGCATCTGCTCCCTCAACCCGGACGTGGAACGGCTGGCCATGGTGTGCGACATGAACATCAGCGCCACCGGCAGCATCGGCAAGTACCGCTTCTACCCCGCCGTGTTCCGCTCCCATGCCCGCCTCACCTACAACCAGGTGTGGGGCTGGCTGTCCGGCGAAAGCCAGCCGGAGAACGAGGTGCATCAGACTCTGCAGCCCCACCTGCAGAACCTCTACAAGCTCTTCCAGGTGCTGCTCAAGGCGCGCAAGAAGCGGGGTGCCATCGACTTCGAGACGGTGGAAACCCAGATGCTGTTCAACGCCCAGGGCAAGATCGAGAACATCGTGCCCGTGGTGCGCAACGACGCCCACCGCCTGATCGAGGAATGCATGCTGGCGGCCAACGTCTGCGCCTCCGGCTTCCTGCATGAGCACAAGCAGGCCTGCCTGTACCGGGTGCACCAGGGACCGACGCCGGAAAAGCTGGAGAACCTGCGGGCCTTCCTCAGCGAATTCGGTTTCTCCCTGGCCGGCGGCGACGAGCCCAAGGCCAAGGATTACGCCGAGCTGCTGGAGAAGATCCAGGGCCGTCCCGACACCCAGCTGCTGCAGACGGTGATGCTGCGCTCCCTGCGCCAGGCCCAGTACGCCCCGGAAAACCTGGGCCACTTCGGCCTGGCCTACGAGGCCTACACCCACTTCACCTCGCCCATCCGCCGCTATCCCGACCTGCTGGTGCATCGCGCCATCAAGGCGGTGCTGGCCGGCGAGACCTACAACCCGGGCAAGTGGGAAGACATCGGCCTGCATTGCTCCGGCACCGAGCGCCGGGCCGACGAGGCCACCCGGGACGTGGACAACTGGCTGAAGTGCTTCTACATGAAGGAGCGCATCGGGGAGGAATTCGAGGGCACCATCGCCGGCGTCGCCGCCTTCGGTATTTTCGTCGCCCTGGACGAGGTCTTCGTCGAAGGCATGGTGCATGTCTCGGAGCTGGGCGAGGACTACTTCCACTTCGAGCCGGCCAAGCACCAGATGCTGGGCGAACGCAGCGGCAAGCGCTTCCGCCTCGGCGACCGCCTGCGGGTGAAGCTGGTGCGGGCCGACCTGGAGTCCGGCCGCATCGACTTCATCCTGGCCCAGGAAAAGAAGGAAGGTCCGGCCGGCGACGACGAGGTGGTGACCTGGCGCAAGAACACCACGGGCAAGCCAGCCCTGGGGGCAGCTGCTCCGCAAGGCAAGCCCCGTGCGGGTTCCGGCGGTGGCAAGCCCGGCAAGTCCGCCCCTGGCGGCAAAGCGGGCGGTCCGGGTCAGGGCGGTCATCGCGGCAAGAGTCCGGCCGCTGCCAAGACGGGCGCTCCCAAGCGGAGCGGCAAGGGCGGGGCGAAGGGCGGCAGCAAGTCCGCCAGCAGGGGCGGCGCCAACAACGGCGGCCGCAAGGGGCGCTAGGCCCCGTTGCCGTGTCTCAGGTCTGGCCGGCGAGCCCCGCCGGCAGGGCCTGGGCCCAGCCCAGCTCGGCCACCAGCCGGGCGAAATCGCCCTCCAGGGGCGCTTCCAGCAGCAGGGGGGCGCCGCTGGCCGGGTGTCTCACTTCCAGACGCAGGCAGGCCAGCAGCAGGCGCGGGCAGGCGAAGTGCTGGGCGAAGAAGCGGTTGTGCTTGCCCTTGCCGTAGGTGGCGTCGCCGATGATGGGATGGGCGATGTGCTTGAGATGGCGCCGCAGCTGGTGCTGTCGGCCGGTGGCCGGCTCCAGTTCAAGCAGGGCGTAGCGGCTGCTGGGATAGCGGTCCACCGCCAGCGGCAGTTCCACCGTGGCCAGGCGCCGGTAGCGGGTGAGGGCGGCCTGGGGCTCCCGGTTCATGCGCTCCCCCTGCCATTCCCCGTCGTCGAACTGGCGGCTGAGGGCATGGTCGATGACGCCGGCTTCCTCCGGATTGCCGCGCACCACCGCCACGTAGGTCTTGTGCACCGTCTGGGCCTCGAACTGGCGCCCCAGTTCCCGGGCCATGTCGCTGCTGAGGGCGAACAGCAGCACGCCGGAAGTGCCCCGGTCCAGGCGATGGGCCGGGTAGACCCACTGGCCGATCTGGTCCCGCAGCAGCTGCACGGCGAAGCGGGTCTCGTGTCGGTCCACCAGGGAACGGTGCACCAGCAGGCCGGGGGGCTTGTGGATGGCGATCAGGTGCTCGTCGCGGTAGATAATCGGCAGCATCCGCTCGGTTTTCCTCGGTAACGGTGGTGGCAAAGGGGAGGGGCATCCTAGCAGGAATTGCTGCCCGAGGGCTTCCCGCCGGCCTCCCCGCATCCGCCGAAGGCCGCCCTGGCGCCCATCCCGCAGCTGTCTTGATGCGTATCAACGACGCCCCATTTCTTCCCGCGTTCAATGGCAGCCACGATCTCCAGGGAAGAAAAAATGTTCCGCATCTCCCAATTCATGGACGAGCTGGTGACCCCCAGCACCGTCGGCCCCCGCCGCAATCCGCCCGGGCCGGTGGTGATCTGGAACCTGGTGCGCCGCTGCAACCTCACCTGCAAGCACTGCTACTCCATCTCCGCCGACAAGGATTTTCCCGGCGAACTGAACACCGAGCAGGTGTTCACCGTGATGGACGACCTCAAGGCCTTCCGCGTGCCGGTGCTGATCCTCTCCGGCGGCGAGCCCCTGCTGCGGCCGGACATCTTCGACATCGCCCGCCGCGCCAAGGGCATGGGCTTCTACGTCGGCCTTTCCTCCAACGGCACCCTCATCAGCGAAGCCAATATCGACGCTATCGCCGACATCGGCTTCGACTACGTGGGCGTCAGCCTGGACGGCATCAAGGAGACCCACGACAGGTTCCGCCGCCTGGAAGGGGCCTTCGACGCCTCCCTGGCCGGTATCCGCCTGTGCAAGGAACGGGGCATCAAGGTGGGCGTGCGCTACACCATGACCCAGGACAACGCCCACGACCTGCCCGGTCTGCTCAAGCTGATCGAGGCCGAGGGCATCGACAAGTTCTACTTCTCCCACCTCAACTACGCCGGCCGGGGCAACAAGAACCGGGCCACCGACACCCATCACCTGGCCACCCGCCAGGCCATGGACCTGCTCCTCGACACCTGCTGGGACTACCGGCAGAAGGGTCTGCACAAGGAATTCGTCACCGGCAACAACGATGCCGACGGCGTGTACCTGCTGCGCTGGGTGGCCCGCCGCTTCCCGGACAAGGTCTCCCACATCCGCGCCAAGCTGGAGCAGTGGGGCGGCAACGCCAGCGGCGTCAATGTGGCCAACATCGACAACCTGGGCAATGTGCATCCGGACACCATGTGGTGGCACCACACCCTGGGCAACGTCAAGGAGCGGCCCTTCTCCACCTTGTGGAACGACCTCTCCGACCCCCTCATGGCCGGCCTCAAGCAGCACCCGCGGCCCGTGGAGGGCCGCTGCGGCGCCTGCGCCTACCTCAACATCTGCAACGGCAACACCCGGGTGCGGGCCCAGCAGCTGACCGGCAATCCCTGGGCCGAAGATCCGGCCTGCTATCTCAGCGACGAAGAAATCGGCGTCAAAAAGGTAACCGAGGTATCCCTATGAAAACCCGCGTCCAGGCCGCCAGGCGGCCGTCCTCCCTGGCCTTCTGGCTGCTTTCCGTACCCCTCGGCCTGGGGGCGTTGTGGCTGGCCAGCCGGCCGGCCCACGCCGCCGATGCCAACGCCCCGGCCCTGTTCCAGCAGCACTGCGCCGCCTGCCACGGTGCCGACCGCCTGGGGGGCATGGGCCCGGCCCTGCTGCCGGAAAACCTGGAACGGCTGAGAAAGGCCGAAGCCCTCAAGACCATCAGGGAAGGCCGGGCCGCCACCCAGATGCCGGCCTTCAAGGACCAGCTGAGCGAGGCCGACATCGCCGCCCTGGCCGACTACGCCTACGCCCCGGTGAACCCCAAGCCCACCTGGACGGAGAAGGACATCCGCGCCTCCCGCATCCAGCACGTGGACGAGAAGACCCTCTCGCCCAAGCCCGTCTTCAAGGCCGACCCCATGAACCTCTTCGTGGTGGTGGAAGGGGGCGACCATCACGTCTCCATCCTCGACGGCGACAAGCTGGAGCCCATCCACCGCTTCCAGTCCCGCTACGCCCTCCACGGTGGGCCCAAGTTCTCCCCCGACGGCCGCTTCGTGTATTTCGCCTCCCGGGACGGCTGGTTGACCAAGTTCGACCTGTGGAACCTGAAGGTGGTGGCCGAGGTGCGGGCCGGCATCAACACCCGCAACGCCGCCGTCTCCGGCGACGGCAAGTACGTCATGGCCGCCAACTACCTGCCCCAGGATCTGGTGCTGTTCGACGCCGACCTCAACCTGATCAAGGTGATGGAGGCGAAGAGCGCCGACGGCAAGGAAAGCTCCCGGGTTTCCGCGGTGTACGATGCCGCCCCGCGCAAGAGCTTCGTCGCCGCCATGAAGGACATGCCCGAGGTCTGGGAAATCAGCTACGACCCGGAAGCCCATCCCATCTACGACGGCCTGGTGCACGACTACCAGTACAAGGAAGGGGTCTCGGTGCCCGGCTTCCTCAACCCCCGCCGCACCCGCCTCACCGATCCCCTGGACGATTTCTTCTTCGACCAGAGCTATTCCGAGGTGATGGGCACCAGCCGGGAAGGCAAGGGCCAGGTGGTGAACCTGGATGCCCGGCGCAAGGTCTCCGAACTGCAGCTCTCCGGCATGCCCCACCTGGGCTCCGGCATCACCTGGAACTGGCAGGGCCGCACCGTGATGGCCTCCACCAACCTCAAGGAAGGCAAGGTGACGGTGATCGACATGAAGGACTGGAAACCGGTGAAGGACATCGTCACCCGGGGAGCCGGCTTCTTCCTGCGCAGCCACGAGAACAGCCGCTACGCCTTCGTCGATTCCATGATGAGCCCGGCCAAGGACACCCTGCAGGTGATCGACAAGGACAAGCTGGAGATCGTCAAGGAACTCAAGCCCGTCCCCGGCAAGACCCTGGCCCACATCGAGTTCACCAAGGACGGCCGTTACGCCCTGGCCAGCCTGTGGGAAATGGACGGCGCCCTGATCATCTACGACGCCAGGACCCTGGAAGAGGTGAAGCGCCTGCCCATGAAGAAGCCGGTGGGTAAGTACAACGTGTGGAACAAGATCACCCGTTCCGAAGGCACCAGCCACTAGGCTGGGCTCGGCAGCCCGGGCCCCGTCGCTCGGGGTCCCGGCGGGCTTTCCTGCTGCTGCGATGGCGGTGGGGATGGCCTGAGAGCAAGGGATTATGGGAAGGAGGGCTGCCCGGCCGGGCAGCAGCGCCCTGGATGTGACCAGGGGAGGCAGGGGCCCGGCAACCCGGGCGCTGTTCCGTCAGAGCCGCTGCAACAGCTTTTCCAGGGCCCGGTGCACCGTTTCCGCCTTGAAGGGCTTGACGATGTAGCCCTGGATGCCGGTCTGGATCAGTTCCCGCACCCGGTTCTGGTCCGCTTCCACGGTGACCATGATCACCGGCATCAGGTGGCCCGCCGCCCGCAGGGCGCGGACGAACTGGCCGCCATCCATGACCGGCATGTTCCAGTCGCTGACGATGGCGTCGATGCCGCCGGCCTGCACCATCTCCAGGCCGGCCTGGCCATGGGAGGCCTGCTTGACGGCAAAGCCCACCTCCTGGGCGATGGCGGTGAGGATGCCGCGCATGGACTCCACGTCGTCCACCACCAGGAGGGTCTTGGCTGCCATGGCCGGAGCTGACGCCGCCTAGAGGGCGGCGTTCTGGCTTTCGATGTAGGCGAACAGTTCGTCGTACATTTCCACCAGGGCATCCCGCTCGGCGCTGCCTTCGGTCCACTTGCGGGTGGCGGCCAGTTCCAGGGCTGCCCGTTCGGTGGCGGAGCGGCTGGCGATTTCCACCTGCTCGCCGTTGATGATGGCATTGACGTCGGCCCGGGCCTTCTGGGCCAGGGACACCATGCGCATGGAGGTTTCCATCCTGCCGGCACCCTGGCCGATGGTGCCCGCCAGTTCCTCCACCACGGAGGCGGAGCTGGCGGAGCCGGCCAGTTCCTGGCTGAAGGTGTCGGCGGTGCCGCGGGCGTCGGAGACGGCGCCCCCCAGTTCTTCCATGCGCCGGGAGACGTCTTCCATGGCGCCGGAAACGTCGCCGATGGCCTGGGTGATCTCCACCGCGGCCTTCTGGGACTGGTCGGCCAGCTTGCGCACCTCGTCGGCCACCACGGCAAAGCCGCGGCCCGTCTCGCCGGCCCGGGCCGCCTCGATGGCGGCATTGAGGGCCAGCAGGTTGGTCTGCTTGGCGATGGCGTCGATGTGGCCGGTCAGCTGGCGGATGGCGTTGGTCTTGCCGTCCAGCTCGTGCAGGGCTTCGGCGCTGTGCTGGGCCGAGGTCTGGGCCTGACCGAGGGCGGCGGACATGGATTCGGCGGCACCGGACATGGCGCCGGCGGATTCGGCGAAGGCCCGGGCCAGGGATTCGGCCTGGGCCGATTCCTGGGCCACGGTTTCCAGGGCCTCGCTGACCCGGCCGATGGCGGTGGACAGGCCCCGTTCCGAACGCAGGAAGATCTTCGACAGCAGGGCCTCCCGGGCCACGGATTCCCGGGCCTCGTCGAGGCGGTCGAGCATGCCCTGCATCTGCTCCAGCACGTCGCGGAAGGTGCCGTGCAGGCCCGCGGTGTGCAGGCGGCGCCAGGGGCGGCCCTGGGTCGAGGCAGCCATGGCGCCGAGCATTTCGCGGAAGGCGGTTTCGGTCTGGTCCAGGGCCGAGTTGATGCTGATGCGGATGGCGTCGAGCTGGGGGTCGTCGATGCTGCGGGGCATACGCTCCACCAGCAGGCCGTTCTGCACCTTGTCCATCAGGGCGTTCAGCTCTTTCAGGCGCTCCTGGCGGGAGGCGGCGGGCAGGACCAGCAGCAGGGCCGCCAGCAGCAGGGCCGGCAGGGCGTAGAGCGGGTCGAGGAAGGCCAGGCCGGCACCGGCCAGCACCAGGATCAGGAGCGGCCAGCGCCGCCTGTCAAAGTGAGAGAACCAGCTGTTCATAGCTCATTCCGGAAGATTGCAGGAGGTCGGTCAGCACCTTGGTGCCGGCGGCGATGGCGTCTTTGCTGCCGGCGGCCTTTTCGGCCGCCAGCATCTGCTGGTACACCGGCACGATCTTGTCGATGGCGCTGCGCCTGGGACAGCGCCGCACCGAGTAGTAGCCGACGATGTCGCCCTTGGGGCCGAAGTCCGGGGTGATGTGGGCGAAGACCCAGTAGAAGCTGCCGTCCTTGGACATGTTCTTCACGTAGGCGAAGATTTCCCGGCCCGACTTGAGGGTGTCCCACACCAGGTTGAAGGCGGACCGGGGCATGTCCGGGTGGCGAATGATGTTGTGCTGGGTGCCCAGCAGCTCGGCTTCGCTGTAGCCGGAAAACTCGATGAAAATCTCGTTGCCGTAGGTGATGCGGCCGCTCAGGTCGGTCTTGCTGACGATGAAATCGTTGTCGCGCATGACCCGTTCCCGATTGGTGGGAACGATGGATTTATCCTTCATTTTTGTCTCGCTCCTCG
Source organism: Azospira oryzae (assembly GCF_004217225.1). Lineage (GTDB taxonomy): Bacteria > Pseudomonadota > Gammaproteobacteria > Burkholderiales > Rhodocyclaceae > Azospira > Azospira oryzae. The sequence continues at coordinate 1,236,479 of NZ_SHKM01000001.1, read as the reverse complement.
TCTGGAAGAAGCTATACCTCCCGGGCCGTAATCTACCTTGTGGCACGGGGATTGGAAAGCTTGCGGGGCCGATATTTGCCTTTTGCCGGGGCCCTGTCGGCAAATGTCCGGGGCAGGCTCTCCGCTTTGCCCCACAATGGCTTTCCAGGCGGTGCTCGCCCCCTTCGGCGGGAGCCTTTTTTGGCCTGGGGACGAAAGGTGCCAGGATCATGATCGAATCCATTTTGTTGACGGCAGTACGGGTATGCACTTTCGGCGCCGGCCGGGCCCTGACTAATGCCAGCGGCTTTTTCTTCGCCCCGGACGAGAGCCGCCTGTTTCTCGTCACCAGCCGCCATGTGCTGTGCGATGCCGCCAGCGGCCACCATCCGGAGCGCATCGAGATCGAGCTGCATACCGATCCGGCCAACCTGGCCGCCGCCACCGGCTTTTCCATTCCCCTCTACCGCAACGGCCGCAGCCTGTGGCGCCAGGGCGAGGACGGGGTCGGGGAGATCGACGTGGCGGCGATCGAGATCGAGCGGGCGGCCCTGCCGCCGACCACGCTCCATGCCGCCTTCACGCCGGCCCATCTGGCCGGCCGCCGGGACCGGGTGGAAGTGGGCAGTTCCCTGCTCATCGTCGGCTTCCCCCTGGGCTTCCACGACCAGCTGCACCACATGCCGGTGGCGCGCCAGTCGGTGGTGGCCTCGTCCTTCGGCCTGCGCTTCCAGGGCCAGGGCTATTTCCTCACCGATGCCCGCACCCACCGCGGCACCAGCGGCGCGCCGGTGGTGATGCGCCTGCCCGACGGCGACGGGGGGCGGGGCGAACTGCCCTGGCTGCTGCTCGGCGTGCATTCGGCCCGGCTCGATGCGGGCGGACGGGATGCGGAGGTGGACGAGGCCCTGGGCCTCAACTGCGCCTGGTATGCGGACATCCTCCTGACCCTGACCCGGGACTGAATCGGGCGCGGCCTAGGGCGAAGCCAGACGCAGGGCTTCCACGTCGGGAATGTGGATGGTGCGGCCGTCCACCACCACCAGGCCGCGGCCTGCCAGGTCGTGCAGGATGCGGGAAAAGTGTTCCTGGGTCAGGTTGAGGCGGGAGGCGATGTTGCCCTTGCTGCTGGGCAGGCGCACCACGGCCTGGCGCGGACAGTTGCCGCTGCCGGCCTCCGGCGCCTCGGCGCCGCGCAGCAGGAAGCCGACGATGCGCTCCCAGCCGGACTGCAGGGAATAGGCTTCCACATCCACCACCCGGTGGTGCAGGCGGCGGGAGAGGCTGCTGATCATCTTGCGGCATAGCAGGGGGTCCTGGTCCATCTCGTGGAACAGCACCAGCTTGGAAATGTGCAGCAGGCGGGAGCGGGTCAGGGCCTGGGCGAAGAGGGCGTAGGGCTTTTCCATGAACATCACCGCCTCGCCGAAGGTCTGGCCCGGGTGGATCAGTTCCACCACCTTTTCGTTGCCCTGGTTGGAATTGAAGGCCAGCTTCACCTGTCCCGCCAGCAGCAGGTGGAAGCCGCGGCAGGGATCGCCCTTGTGGAAGAGGATGTCGCCGCGGCCGGCCTCGACCTCGCGCACGCCCCGGGCCAGGCGCTCCAGGTCGGGCTCCTCCAGTTCGGCGAAGAGGCTGGTTTCCCGCAGCAGGGCGATGATGCGGGGATCGGGCGGGGTGCCCGAATCCGGGGGCAGGAGGCAGGTGCTGTTGTTCATGGGCTTACCTTCGTTTCCTGGGAGGCGGTGGGTCAGCGCGTCAGTTGGGCGTAAAGCAGGGGCAGGCGGCGGGGCAGTTCCTCCGGCTTGCGGATCACCGCGTAGCCGGCGGGGCCGAACAGGTGGGGCAGGTAGGAGGCCCCTTCCCGGTCGATGGTGACGCAGAAGGGCTGCAGGCCCAGCTTGCGCGCCTCGATGATGGCCATGCGGGTGTCCTCGATGCCGTAGCGGCCGTCGTAGATGTCCAGGTCGTTGGGCTTGCCGTCGGAGAGGATCAGCAGCACCCGGCGGCTGGCCGGCTGCCGCGCCAGCTGGCTGGAGGCATGGCGGATGGCGGCGCCGAGGCGGGTGTAGTAGCCGGGCTTGAGGGCCAGGATGCGGCCCCGGGCGGCGGCGTCGAACTTCTGGCCGAAATCCTTGAGGCGGGAGAAGCGCACCTGGCTGCGCTTCAAGGAGGAGAAGCCGCACAGGGCGAAGGCGTCGCCGGTGGCGCCCATGGCGGTGCCGAACAGCAGCAGGGCGTCCTTGACCACGTCGATGACCCGGGCCTCGTCGCTGACCCAGGTGTCGGTGGACAGGGAGAGGTCGGCCAGCACCAGGCAGGCCAGGTCCCGCTCCCGCTTTTCCAGGGAGAGGTAGAGGTTGTCCGTGGGGTGGCCGCCGGTGGCCCGGTCGGCGTGGGCGCGCACTGCCGCATCCACGTCCAGTTCCTGGCCGTCGGGCTGGCCCTTGAGCCAGCGCCGGGCCGGCAGCAGGGCGGCGAACTGCTGGTGCAGGCGGCGGGCGGTGCGGGCGAGGCGGTGCGGCAGGGCGCTGTCGCTGGCGGCCTGGGGCGTCACTTCCAGCAGGCGCACATGCTCCTCCAGCAGCTGGCCCTTGCGGTAGTCCCATTCGGGCAGGGGAATGCCGTCGCCCAGGATCACGTCGTCCTCGGCGGCGGAGGGCAGGTCCAGGTCGAAGCGCACCTTGGAGGCCACCTTCTCGCTGTCGTCGGCCAGGGCCAGCTGGTCCAGGTCGTTGGCGGCGGCCACCGCGTCCTCGTTGGGGTCGTCGTCGGTGGGGCGGTTCACCTTCACGTATTCGCCCCAGCTGAAAATGCTCTCGGCCCGGAACATCATCAGCATGCCGTTCTTCTCCGTCGGCATTTCCACCCGCTCGGTCTGGTGGGCGCGCCGTTCCTCCTCTTCCTTCAGCTGCTGGCTGCCGGCCTGATCCTCGGTGGGCGCCTCGCGGCTGGGCTGGGTGGCGCCGTGCGGCTCGGTGCCGAAGTCGCCCAGCCACAGCATCACCGGGCGGGAGGGCACGGGGGAGCGGGGCAGGGCATCGACGCTGCCCGGTTCCAGCAGGGCGCGGCGGATGGCCTCTTCCCGCGGCCGCTCGGCGGCGGGCAGGCTGTCGGGGTTGAGGCGCTGGGCCAGGTGGGCCTGCACCAGGCGCCGGTAGCGGGGCGCCAGGCCTGGCCAGCAGGCCAGGGCGCGCCGGGTGGCGGCCTGGTTGCGGCGGCAGGAATCGGTTTCGGCGGCGGCCCCGGGCTGCTGGCCGGCGGCGGCCAGGGCGGCCAGCCACAGGTAGAGGTCCCGGTTGAGGGCGGCGTCGGGGAAGGCGGCGATTTCCGGCGGCAGGCGCAGGGTGGCCAGATCCAGGGTGGCGGGAGTGGCCTTTTCGTCGCTGCCGGCAACCCGGGACAGCCAGCGGCGGCGGGCGCCGTGGCGCACTTCGACGGCGGCGGCGACGCGCAGGCCGGGGTCGCCGCCGAAGGCGCGGAAGAGGATGCCGGCGGTGCGTTCCACTTCCTTCAGCTTGACCGCCGCCTTGGGGTAGTGGCCGCCCGCGGCCTGGGTGATCCAGCGGTGCCAGAGTTTGCCGACGAATTCTTCCATGGCCGTTCCTTAATGGGCCGCCAGGGGCGCCGCGAGGGCCTGAGCGCCGGCCTGGGGCCCTTTATCCATGCGGTTCTTGGGGCGGTGCCGGGTCATGGCCGGTCCACCGCGGAAAATCCGGCCTCGTTCTGCCGCGCCGCCTCAGCCTCCACCCACTGCAGCAGGGGCGGCTGGCCCTGGCGGCCCTGGCTCTGGGCGCAGGCGTCCAGGCACTGGCCGCACTGGGTGCAGGCGAACATCATGCGTTTCAGGGTGCGGGGCTTGAGGCGCATGGGGCAGACGGCGTCGCAGGCCGATTGCCGGTCCGGCAGGCAGTCGGCGCATTCGGCCGTGCGCTGCCGGTTGAAGCCCACCACCAGGGCGTCCTTGTTGCCCATCCAGGCCAGGCTCTGGAACAGGCCGACGGCGCAGGCATAGCGGCAGAAGAGGTGGCGGGCGAAGAGGAATTCCAGGGAAATGACCGTGGTGGCGGCCGCGATGAAAATGAGCTGGTTGCGCGTCAGTTCCCCGTTGAAGAGGTTGGCGTAGACCTCCATGGGCGGCAGCAGGTAGGTGAGGAAGACCACCGCCCAGACGAAGGCGAAGGCCACCGCCAGGGGCAGCACCGCCAGCCACCAGATCGGGCCCCGGGGTGCCGGGGTGCCGTCGGGGCGCCAGGGGGAGATGGGCTTCTTGTCCCACAGGCTGTGCTTGCCCGAGGCCCGGATCATCACCCGGTTGATGGTCTCCACCACGGAGAAGTGGGGGCACAGCCAGCCGCAGTAGAGGCGGCCCCATTTCCAGGCGGCCCAGAGGAAGACGGCGGCGCCGGCGAGAATGGGCAGGAACAGCCGGGTGAGGACGTTGAAGGCGGCTTCGCCGGCGCCGATGCGGCCGGCCAGGAACTGGTCCAGGCCCAGGCGCCATTCGAAGGTGAGGAAGAGGGCGTGGCCGCGGGCCAGGTCGTAGCGGAACAGGTCGAACACCGGCGCCAGGGCAAAGAGGACGAAGAAGCCCATCTGGGCCGCCAGCCGTTGCCGCTGCACGCGCTGGTTGCCGGCCACGGCCTGGGCCGCCGGAATGATGGGAATGACGCGCTGGTTCATGGAAATGGAAAAGGCAGGGCCTTCAGGCCCGGGGCAGGCGCGGGCCGATCAGGGGGAAGCGCCAGGGCTGCCCGGCCATGGCGCTGGCCAGGCCGACGATGCCGCCCACCACCAGGGCCGAATGGACGCAGGTGAAATAGAGGATGACGGCGACCCAGGTCCATTCCCAGTTGAGGCCGCCCAGGGCGATGAAGCCGGCGGACAGGGTGACGATGAGCAGGCCGCCCCAGGCGCTGACCCAGAAGGTCTGCTGCAGGTGCTGGCGGGCCAGCAGGGGCGCCGTACCGCCGTGGCGCCACCACAGCCAGGCCAGGGCGGCGAAGGCCAGGCCCGGCAGGGCCAGGAGATTGACCAGGAACAGGGCCTCGGCGGCGATGGCCAGGCCAGTGCCTTCCGGGTTGTCTGCAGGGGCGCTGGGGCTGGCCATGGCGGTAGGTCAGCGGCCGAAGGTGGCGTTGACGATTTCCATCAGGGCGCCGGCGGTTTCCACGTCGTCGGTGAGGCTTTCCACCATGGCGGCGCGGCAGGCGGTGACCGGGTCCATGCCGGCCTTCACCAGGGTGGCGGCGTAGACCAGCAGGCGGGTGCTGGCGGCTTCCTCCAGGTCCTGGTCCTTGAGGGTGCGCAGGGCCTGGGCGATGGCCACCAGGCGCTTGGCCAGGTCCTCGTCGCAGCCGGTTTCGCCGCGCAGGATGGCGATTTCCCGGGCGCTGCCGGGGAAGTCGAAGCGCAGGGAGACGAAGCGCTGCCGGGTGGAAGGCTTCATGCCCTTCATCAGGTTCTGGTAGCCCGGGTTGTAGGACACCACCAGCATGAAGGAATCCGGCGCCTCCAGCACCTCGCCGGTGCGGTCGATGGGCAGGATGCGGCGGTCGTCGGCCAGGGGATGCAGCACCACGGTGGTGTCCTTGCGCGCTTCCACCACCTCGTCCAGGTAGCAGATGCCGCCTTCGCGCACGGCCCGGGTGAGGGGGCCGTCGCACCACAGGGTCTTGCCTTCGCCGATGAGGTGGCGGCCCACCAGGTCGGCGGCGGTGAGGTCGTCGTGGCAGGCCACGGTGAACAGGGGCAGGCCCAGCTTGGCCGCCATGTGGGCGACGAAGCGGGTCTTGCCGCAGCCCGTGGGGCCCTTGATCAGGAGGGGCAGCCGGTTCTTCCAGGCGTGCTCGAAAATTTCCACTTCATCGGCGGCAGCGTCGTAGAAGGGCAGGGTGGCGGCCATGTCCATCAGGGCATTCCTTTCCAGTAGGCGATAGCAATGAGGCCGCAGACCAGGACCACCCAGCCGAGGGTGATGCCCTTCCACAGCAGGGGGGCGTGGCGCAGGCCCATGAAGTCGAGGATCACCGCCCGGCTCTTGAGGGCGGCGATGAGCAGCAGGCTGGCGACGGCGGCGGGGCCGCTGATGCCTTCCTCGCCGACGGTCCAGGTGGCCAGGGTGGCGGCGATCAGCAGCAGCCAGACGACGGTGCTGCGGCGGGTGCTGTAGGGGGCGGCGACGTGGGTCAGGTTATCCATGGTTCCGTTCTCAGCGCAGTACATAGACCAGGGGGAAGAGGATGATCCACACCAGGTCCACCATGTGCCAGTAGGAGGCGCCGCTGTGCAGGTTGTTCATGGCGGTGCCGTTGTCCGGGCCGTAGTTGCCGCGGCGGGCCTGGAACCAGAGGACGGCCAGGATCACCAGCCCCAGCAGCACGTGCATGAAGTGGAAGAAGGTGAGGGAGAGGTAGAACATGTAGAAGGGGCTGGTGGACAGGGTGATGCCGGCCCCCAGCTTGTCGGCGTACTCCACCAGCTTGACGGCGACGAAGCCGCTGCCGCAGAGGAAGCCGGCGGCCAGCCAGGGCGCCACCTTGTCCCTGAGGCCCGCTTCGGCGGCCTGCACGGCGCGCACCACGAAGTAGCTGGCGGTGAGCAGGAGGATGGTGTTGAGGGCGCCGGCGTTGCGGTCCAGGGCCAGCTGTTCGGCGTTGAACAGTTCCACGTGCTTGGCCCGGGTGAAGGCGTAGGCGGCGAAGAAGACGCAGAAGGCCAGCAGTTCGGCGCAGATGAAGAACCAGATGGCCAGGTCGCCGGGCAGGCGGCGCTCGCTGGCGGGGGACTCAATGGCAAGGGCTTGGGTATCCATGGGCCCCAGTATAGGAAGGGGACCCGGGGGCGACTTTGATACCTGCTAAGAACGTCGGCAAAAGGTGGCCGGGGCCGCCGCGGGCCGCGGCAGGCCCTAGCCGGGGGCGCCCGGGGTGGCCTGCAGCAGGGTTTCGAGACGCTCGGTGACGGCGGAAAAGTCGCCGGCGGGTACCGGGCGGGAGAAGTGGTAGCCCTGGCCGTAGCGGGTGCCCATGCCGCGCAGCAGGGCCAGCTGGGCCTCGTTCTCGACCCCTTCGGCCACCACCTCCAGGCCCAGGCTGCGGGTCATGGCGACGATGGCCTCCACCAGGGCCCGGTCGCTGCTGTCCTGGCCCATGTCTCGGACGAAGGACTTGTCCACCTTGACCGTGGTCACCGGGAAACGCTTCAGGTAGGAGAGGGAGGAATACCCGGTGCCGAAATCGTCCAGGTAGATGCGGATGCCCACCTGGCGCAGGGCCTGCAGCCACTCCAGGGCCTGCTTCATGTCGGACATGAGCACGCCCTCGGTGATTTCCAGGACCAGGGCGCCGGGGGGCAGGCTGCGCCGGCTGAGGGCCTCCATCACCGCCGAGGGCGGCAGGCCGTGGGGAATCTGGCTGCCGGAGACGTTGATGGAGAGGTACAGGTCCTCCCGGCCTTCCCGGCGCCACTGCTGCAGCTGGTCGCAGGCCGTTTCCAGCACCCACAGGCCGATCTCCTGGATCAGGCCGGTTTCCTCCGCCACCGGGATGAAGTCGTCCGGCGGCACCATGCCCTGCTGGGGATGGACCCAGCGGATCAGGGCTTCGGCCCCGGCCAGGCGGTTCTGCTGGATATCCACGATGGGCTGGTAGAACAGGCGCAGTTCCTGGCGCTCCGCCGCCAGGCGCAGTTCGTTCTCCAGGCGGCGCCGGTTCTCGGCGGCGGCGGCCATGGAGGGGTGGAAGAACTGGTAGTCCCGGCCGCCGCTGCGCTTGACCCGGTCCAGGGCCAGTTCGGCGTTGCGCAGCAGGGTCAGCAGTTCCCGCCCGTCCTCCGGGTAGAGGGCGATGCCGACGCTGCTGCCGACGAAGGCCGGGGTGTCCCCCAGCTCGTAGGCCAGGCCCAGGGTCTCGACGATGCGGTGGGCCACCTTGGCGGGAATCTCCTGGCCTTCCACATTGGGCAGGAGCAGGGCGAATTCGTCGCCGCTGGTGCGGCCCAGCCAGTCGCTGCCCTTGATGCAGTTGCGCAGCCGGTTGGCGGCCATCAGCAGCAGTTCGTTGCCCACGTCGAAGCCCTGGCCGTCGTTGATGCGCTTGAAACCGTCCAGGTTGATGAGCAGCAGGGCGAAGGGCTGCTCGGGATGGAGGATGATCATTTCCCGGATCTGCTGCTCCAGGCCCATGCGGTTGCCCAGGCTGGTCAGCAGGTCGGTGACGGTCATGCGCTGGGCGAAGGTCTCCACCAGCTTGCGCTGGGTGATGTCGCTGGCGATGCCCTGGACCAGGGCGTCGCCGATGGGGGTCAGGCTCAGGTGCAGCCAGCGCGGATTGTCCGGCAGGGCCAGTTCCAGGTCGTCCTCCTGGGCGCTGTTGCTTTCCAGGCAGCTGCGCAGCAGGGCTGCCGTCTGCTCCGGCTGGCCCCAGGGCAGGGCCAGCAGGTTGGGCGGCATGCCGCCCGGCCGCTCCTCCTGGCCGCTGAGGCGGGCCAGGGAACGGTTGTGGGAGAGCAGGGTGCCCTGGCCGTCGGCCACGAAAATTCCCGATTCCGCATTTTCGAAAATGTCCCGGTACTTGCGCTCGTCCATGGCCTGGCGCAGGCGCAGGCTGTGCTCCTCCTCCAGGGCGGCCACCAGGTCCTCGGTGAGACCGTTGATGTCGTCCACCAGGCGGCCGATTTCGTTGCCGCCGTGGCCGGGGGGCGCCGGCAGCCGCTCGCCCAGGGTCGGCTTGAGCAGGTGCAGGCGGTCGGAGATGGCCTTGATGGGGGCGACGATGAGGCGCAGGACGATGAAGATCACCGCCAGGGTCAGCAGGGCCAGCTGGGCGGCCAGTACCAGGCCGACGAACAGGCTCTCGCGGAAGGTGCGTTGTTCCAGGGCTTCCCGGTTGGGTTGCAGCTCGATTTCACCGACCCGGCGGGTGGGGTCGAAGGGAGAGTAGATGTCCCGCCGCAGGGCGGCGGCGCTGTTCTGGGACAATTGGCCGCTGCGCTCCTCCCGCCCCAGCTCCTGGTTCAGGCTGCGGATGCTGACGGCGGCCACCTCGCTGTTGCGGATCAGGCCCCGGGCCACTTCCGTCGCCAGCTGGGCGTCTTCGATGAAACAGGCGATGCGCACCGTCTCCTCGATGGTGTCGAGCAGTTCCCCCAGGCGGTTGTTGGCTTCCTGCTGGGCCAGGTGGTTGGTGACGACCCAGGTGATGCCGATCACCAGGGTGCCCACCAGCAGGGTGACCCCGGCCATGGCCCAGACGGCCCGGCTGAGGATGTTGCGTTTGGGCGGGCATCTCATGGGGTCCGGTTCTCCAGTTCCAGCACCACCTTGACCCGGCCGTCCACCCGGCTGCGGTCCAGGTAGCCGATGGCGCCCCGGTTGCTGGCCACGGTGTTGAGCAGCATGTCCGGCGACTGCTGCTGCAGGGGCGGCGAGGTGCGCCCGGAGAAGATCACCCGGGCCCAGTAGGCATTGATCTCCGCCGGGCTCTTGCCCACCAGGCGCCAGTAGAACTGGGTCCGCTCCAGGGATTCCTGGGGCAGTTCCAGGGGCACGGCGGTGAGGCCGGAGGGGAACTGGCGGTAGCGGCCGAGGAAAATGTTGGTGACGTCTTCCCGGCTCAGTTTCTCCACGCCGCTGCGGGGATTGACCACCACCACCAGGTCGCCGGCGGCCTGCCCGGCTGCGGGGAGCAGCAGGGCTAGGGCGAGGCGGAGGCGGGGCAGGAGGCGGGGTTTCACGGGCGTCGTCTCAGAAAATGAAGTCGGTGACGATGCTGATGACGTCGGTGCGGCCGTTCCAGCCCGGCGTGTCGCGGCGGGTGGGGAAGATGGAATCGCTGCTGCCGCGCACGGCGTCGTACTGCAGCTTCAGGTCCATGTTGGTGCGGAAGTCCCAGCGCAGGCCCAGGGTCACGGTGTGCTGGTGGCTGCGGGAATCGGCCAGGATGCTGTTGACGGCCGCATTCAGCAGGCCAGGGGGCAGTCCCGTGGTCAGGCTCTTGGGCGTGGATTTCTGCCAGGAATAGCCGGCGTAGGGCGTGAACTGGCCGATGCGGTAGCCGGCCAGCAGGGTGCCGGCCCGGGAATCCTGGAAGGCGGCGCTCTGCTGGCGGATGCGGTTGAGCATCAGCTGGGCCTGCAGGGGGCCGGACTCGTAGAGGGCGCCGAGGGAGTAGAACTCGCTGTCCTTGTCCTGGGTGCCGAGGGCGTCGGCCGCGGCGGCAGCACTGGGCACACCGCTGGCCCGCAGGCCGTTAACCACCGGGTCGATGGGCAGGTTCTGGCCGAAGCGCAGGTGGGCGTAGCCGGCCCGCAGGGTCCACGGGCCCTGCAGGTAGTCCAGGTGGCCGCCGTACATGCTGGAGCCGCCCATCTGCCATTGCTGGTCGCCCAGGGCCAGGCTGCCGTGCATGCGGCCGCTGAAGGCCTGCACCTTGCCCAGGCCCGGCCCCAGGGGGAAGGTGAAGCTGCCGTCCACCCCGTCCACGTGGGAGAAGGGCAGGGAGGTGAAGTAATCCACCGAGGGCCGCACCGCCAGGTAGGAATAGCCCACCAGGCGGGAGTCGGCGAGCATGAAGAAATTGGTGCCGAGGCGGCCGGCCCGCAGGCTGAGGGAGGGGGTGGGGTCGTACTTGAGGTAGGCCCAGGTCAGTTCGGGCTGGTAGGTCTGGTCGTAACGGTAGCGGGTGACCCCCTGGACCACCGCCTCGAGCTGGTCGGTGGCCTGCCAGTTGGCCTGCAGGCCGAGCACGCTGTCCACCCGGGACGACCAGTTGCCGCCGGAGGTGCCCCGGGGCTGGGAGAGGTCCCGCACGAAGTCGGCGCCGTCGGCGGAGGAGCGGGTCAGGCCCAGGGTGCCGAAGCCCCGCAGATGCAGGCGCGCGGGCTCGTTCTCCAGGCTATCGGCAGCGTCCGCGGCGGCCGGGAGCGGCAGGCAGAGCAGGGCGCCGAGCAGGGCTGCGAGGCAGGCTGCAGACGGCCCCGGCGCCAGCATCGGGCCGGGGTCGGGACGGTTCTGGGCAAGACTGTTTTCTTTATACATTGGTCAATTCCACCCCCCCCTGGTGCGGCTCGAGGGAATTGCGTCTGTTGGCTGTCAGTCTGTTCTTGACGCAGCTTAACCAATTGCTGCACTGCGTAAAAGCAATTAATACACGCCGGCAGGCCCGCCGGCCGCGGTCCCGGCCGTTCGGCGGGGCAAAAAAAATCCGGCGGACCCTTGCGAGTGCGCCGGTTTGTCAACGGAGGTTGGGAGGTGACAAAAAAGGTGTTGCTGGTTCCGCTCCCGCCGCGGTTGGGGCGGCGGGAGCGGAGGTGTTGCCGGGACTTCAGGCGGCTGCCTTGTCCTCGCCCTTCACGAAGAAGCTGGCGATGTACAGGATCAGGCCGATGAGGAAGACCACGCCGGTCCACTCACGCATCCAGTAGAACAGGGAGATCTTGTCCTGGGTTGCCATGAAGGACAGGGGAGTCTCGGAGACGCGCTGCAGCCAGACTTGCAGGATGCCGGCGGCGGTGAGGAACAGGGTGATGAAGACGATGGAGATCGTCATCAGCCAGAAGCTCCACATTTCCAGGACCTGGGACTTGTTGCTGTTGGCAGCACGGCCGCGCAGGATGGGCATGGCGTAGGAGATCATGGTCAGGTTCACCATCACGTAGGCACCGTAGAAGGCCATGTGGCCGTGGGCTGCCGTGATCTGGGTGCCGTGGGTGTAGTAGTTCACCGGAGCCAGGGTGTGCAGGAAGCCCCACACGCCGGCGCCCAGGAAAGCCATCACACCGGTCCCCAGGGCCCACAGGGTGGCGGCCTTGTTGGGGTGTTCGCGACGACGGCGGTTCACCATGTTGAAGGCGAACACGGTCATGGCGAAGAAGGGGATGGGCTCCAGGGCGGAGAACACGGAACCCCACCACTGCCAGTATTCGGGCGTGCCGATCCAGAAGTAGTGGTGACCGGTACCGATGATGCCGGTGACCAGGGTCAGGGTGATGATGACGTAGAGCCACTTTTCGATGACTTCACGGTCCACGCCCGTCACCTTGATCAGCACGAAGGCCAGCATGGCGCCGAGGATCAGTTCCCACACGCCTTCCACCCAGAGGTGCACCGTCCACCACCAGAAGAACTTGTCCAGGACCAGGTTGGTGGGGTTGTAGAAGGAGAACAGGAAGAACACGGCCAGACCCCACAGACCCAGCAGCATCACCAGGGAGATGGAGGTCTTGCGCCCCTTCAGCACGGTCATGCTGATGTTGAAGAGGAAGGCCAGGGCGACGATGACGATACCCACCTTGGTGATCAGCGGCTGTTCCAGGAACTCGCGGCCCATGGTTTCGAGCAGGTCGTTACCGGTCAGCTCGGCCAGGGTGGCGTAGGGAACCGCCAGGTAGCCGACGATGGTCAGGGCCCCTGCCACCAGGAAGATCCAGAACATGGCGAGCGCCAGCTTGGGGCTGAACAGCTCGGTTTCCGATTCTTCCGGGATCATGTAGTAGGCCGCACCCATGAAGCCGAACAGCAGCCACACGATGAGCAGGTTGGTGTGGACCATGCGGGCCACGTTGAAGGGGATCATCGGGAACAGGAAGTCCCCGATCACATACTGCAGGCCCATGATCAGCCCGAATATGATCTGCCCGACGAAAAGACCGATTGCCGCGATGAAATACGGCGTGGCAACGGCCTGGGATTTATATTGCATAGCGATGACTCCTTAAGCGTAAGCTCTGTTTTTCTGGGGTCCGCGTCGAGGCATCAGCCCTCGATGTTGGGCGGCCAGTTAGCGGTATTGATCTCAGAGGTGTACTTGAGGAAAGCCACCAGATCGTCCAGTTGCTGCTCAGTCAGGTTGAACTGAGGCATCTGGCGACGGCCGGGGGCACCGCTGGGTTGGCCCTTGATCCAGGCTTTGATGAAGTCACCACCGCGGCGGGGATACACATTGCCCAGCTCGGGCGCAAAGTAAGCGCCTTCGCCCAGCAGCGTGTGGCAGCCGATGCAGTTACGGGTTTCCCAGATTTTTTTACCGTTGGCGACGGCCGGGGTCAGATTGGCCCGGTTATCGCGCTTCGGCAGTGTTGCGGTTGAGTCGAACGACAATGCCAAGAACAGCAGAAAGAAAAAGACCGTTCCGCCGAAAAAGATATTGCGCGCCATCGACTTAGTGAAAGCGCCGCTCATGCTGCCCTCCTTTCATGAGAGGAAAAAATAAAGATGGAACACGGCAGTGCGGAGAGTAGCGACGGGGCTCCTTATGCAGCCATGATGTGAATCAAAAAGCCCGGAAGGGCCTCCGTCGCTCTCCGGACAAGGCCGGCTTTGGGATTCCGCCCTCCAGCCCTTAGAATTGAGGCTTCACCCCTAGTCCGGCCTCACGCCATGCCCGAACGCACCCTCGCAGACCTGATGACCTGGAATATCGTCGAGGTGGAGCGTCGGACCACCCTGCTGGCGGCGGCGGAAGTCATGGAAACGGCCCGCATCAGCTCCCTGCTGGTGCGCGAGGGCGCCCTGATGGTGGGCATCGTCACCGAACGGGACATCCTGCGGGCCCTCTCCGCCAACGTGGACGGCCTGCTGGCGGTGGATCAGGTGATGAGCTCCCCGGTGTATACCGCCGATTCCCGCATGTCCGTGCATCACGCCTACCACCTGCTGGCGGAAAAGGGCATCCGCCACCTGCTGGTGACCGGCGAAGCGGGCCAGCCCGTGGGGGTGGTCAGCGAGAGCGACTTCCGCTTCCACCTGGGGGCCGCCTTCTTCCGCCGCCTGCGGGACGTCAATGCGGTGATGCAGAGCGGCGTCCAGCTGCTGCAGCCCGGCGATACGGTGCGCCAGGCCCTGGCCCTGATGTCCGCCAGCAGCCTGCGCTGCGTCGTCGTCGCCGAGGCCGGCCGGCCCCTGGGCATCCTCACCGAGCGGGACGCCCTGCGCTTCTTCCGCCGCGGTGCCGACAGCCTGGAGCAGCCCCTGGCCGCGGTGATGAGCGCCCCGGTGGCCAGCATTCCGGAAGGCTATCCCCTCAGCCAGGCGGTGGACCGCATGCAGGCCGAGCACGTGCGCCATCTGGTGGTGGTGGGGGCGGCCGGGGAGGTGGTGGGCGTGGTGTCGGAGCACGACATCGTCAGCCAGCTGGAGAGCGAATACCTGGACTACGTGCTGCAGGAAGGCCAGTCCATCCGCGCCCAGCTCAGGGAAAGCCGCCTGCGCCTGAGCGCCGTCTTCAACCAGACCAGCGAGTTCATCGGCATCCTGGACCTCAAGGGGCGCCTGCTGGAGGCCAACCAGTCGGCCCTGGACCTGATCGGCCGCCAGCCCGCCGAGGTGCTGGGCCAGCTGTTCTGGGAAACGCCCTGGTGGGTGCATGAGCCCCTGGTGCAGCAGCGCCTGCGCCAGGCCGTCGAGCGGGTGGCGGCGGGCGGCGAGGCCCAGCGTTTCGAGGTCACCCACATGCGCCGGGACGGCCGCCTGCGCTACGTGGATTTCATCCTCAAGTCGGTGGAGGACGAGCCGGGCCAGCCCCTGCAGCTGCTGGCCGAGGGGCGGGACATCACCGACCGCAAGGAAGGGGAGGAGCAGCACCGGCTGGCCCTGAGCGTGTTCGAGAACAGCCACGACGGCATCCTCATCACCAACCCGGAGGGCCTGATCATCGAGGTGAACCGGGCCTTCTGCGAACTCACCGGCTACGCCCGGGAGGAGGCCATCGGCCAGCCGGCCCGCATGCTCAATTCCGGCCACCACGACCGTACCTATTTCCGCCAGCTGTTCCAGGTGGTCTCCGAGCGGGGCTTCTGGAAGGGCGAGATGTGGAATCGCACCAAGTCCGGGGCGGTGACGGCGGTGCTGATGACGGTCAGCGCCGTGCATGACGATGGCGGGCGCATCAGCCACTTCGTCGGCGTCTTTTCCGACATCACCCAGCAGAAGGAAAACCAGCGTCGCCTGGAGCGCCTGGCCCATTACGACGCCCTCACCGGCCTGCCCAACCGCACCCTGATGAGCGACCGCCTGCATCTGGCCATGGCCCAGGCCCAGCGCCGCAACAAGCTGCTGGCGGTGTGCTACCTGGACCTGGACGGCTTCAAGGCCATCAACGACAGCCACGGCCACCAGGCCGGCGACCGCCTGCTGATGGACGTGGCCGAGCGCCTGCGCCGTTCCCTGCGCGGTGGCGACACGGCGGCCCGCCTGGGGGGCGACGAATTCGTCCTGCTTCTCAACGACCTCACCGCCCTCTCCGAACTGGAGCAGATCCTGGAGCGACTGCTGCTCTCCCTGGCCGCGCCCTTTGCCCTGCAGGGACAGACGGCCAGCGTTTCCGGCAGCATCGGCGTCACCATCTATCCGACGGATGATGCCGATGCCGACACCCTGGTGCGCCACGCCGACCAGGCCATGTACGCCGCCAAGCAGTCCGGCCGCAACCGCTACCAGCTCTTCGACACCGAGCAGGACAGCCGGGCCCGCAGCCTGCGGGAAGCCATCGTCAATGCCCGCGCCGCCCTGGAGCAGGAGCAGTTCCGCCTCTACTACCAGCCCAAGGTGAATCTCTGTTCCGGCCTCATCGTCGGCTTCGAGGCCCTCATCCGCTGGCAGCATCCGGAGCAGGGCATCCTGGCGCCGGCGGCCTTCCTGGTGGACCTGGAGGAGACCGACCTCATCGTCGATATCGGCGACTGGGTCATGGAAACCGCCCTGGCCCAGCTGGAAGCCTGGCAGGCCCTGGGCTGGGACTATCCGGTGAGCATCAACATCGCCGCCCGCCACCTGCAGCAGCCCGACTTCCTGCCCCGCCTGCAGCGGGCCCTGGAGCGCCATCCGGCGGTGCCGCCGCGGCTGCTGGAACTGGAAATCCTGGAAACCGCGGCCCTGGAAGACGTGGGCCAGGTGAGCCTGGTCATCGCCGCCTGCCAGCGCCTGGGGGTGGGCTTCGCCCTGGACGACTTCGGCACCGGCTATTCCTCCCTCTCCTATTTCAAGAGCCTGCCGGCCCGCACCCTGAAAATCGACCAGTCCTTCGTGCGCGACATGCTGCACGACCCGGAGGCCCTGGCCATCGTCGAGGGCGTGGTAGGGCTGACCTCCGCCTTCCAGCGCAGCGTGGTCGCCGAAGGCATGGAAACCGTCGAGCACGGGGTCATGCTGCTGCGCCTGGGCTGCATCCATGCCCAGGGCTATGCCATCGCCCGCCCCATGCCGGCGGCGGAGGTGCCCGCCTGGGCCGCCTCCTTCGAGCCCGATCCGCGCTGGGTCGAGGTGGCGTCCCAGCAGTGGCTGCGGGAGGATTTCCCCCTGGTGGCGGCCCAGGTCGAGCACCGGCGCTGGATCGACACCGTCATCCAGGCCCTGGAGGAGGGCGATGCGGAGCGTCTGCCCGCCGACCTGGCCGATCCCACCCGCTGCCGTTTCGGCATCTGGTACCTGGGCAGCGGCCAGCAGAATTACGGCGACCTGGCTGCCTATGGGGAGCTGGATGGTCCCCACCGGGAGGTCCATGCCCTGGCCAGGGCCGCCGCCACCCAGCTGCAGGCCGGCGACGCCCGCGCCGCCAAGGCCGTCATCCCCCAGCTGCGCCGCCATGGGCGGGCCCTGCTGGCGGCCCTGGAGCAGTTGCAGGCCGCCATCATCGCCCAGCGGGAACCCCGCTGCGTCGCCGCCCCCTGCGCCGACGACCTGCCCGTCGCCCCTTGATGTCCCCTGACGCCCCTTCAACGAACCAGGCCTGCGCCATGAACTACGCCATCGTCTCCGTCACTCCCTTCGAACAGAACTGCACCCTGCTGTGGTGCCCCGAGACCATGCGGGGCGCCGCGGTGGACCCGGGGGGCGACCTGCCCCGCATCCTGGCCGCGGCCGAGAAGCACGGCGTCACCCTGGAAAAGATCCTGGTGACCCACGGCCACATCGACCATGCCGGCGGCGTTGCCGAACTGGCGGCCCAGCTGGCCATTCCGGTGGAAGGCCCCCATGTGGACGACCGGTTCTGGATCGACGGCATGCCCCAGCAGTCCAAAATGTTCGGCTTCCCCGACGTGCGCAGCTTCACCCCGGACCGCTGGCTCCAGGCCGGCGACAGCGTGCAGGTGGGGCGCCAGACCCTGGAGGTGCTGCACTGCCCGGGCCACACCCCGGGCCACGTGGTCTTCTTCCACCGCCCGGGCAAGCTGGCCCTGGTGGGCGACGTGCTCTTCGCCGGCTCCATCGGCCGCACCGATTTCCCCAAGGGCGACTACGACACCCTGATCCGCTCCATCCGGGAAGTGCTGTTCCCCCTGGGAGACGAGGTGGAGTTCATTCCCGGCCACGGCCCCATGTCCACCTTCGGCCAGGAACGGCGCTTCAATCCCTTCGTCGGCGCCCATGGCTGAAATGGTCGAGACCGTCGATCAGGCGGAGCCCCCCACCTACCAGCTGCTGATCCAGGTGGCGCAGCCCGTCACCGTGACGGTGGGGCGCCTCGGTCCCTGTTCCTTCCCGGCCGGCCGCTACGTCTACACGGGCTCGGCCCGGCGCAATATGGCGGCCCGCCTGGCCCGCCATCTCTCGCCCCACAAGCTGCTGCACTGGCACATCGACTACCTGCTCACCGCCCCCGGCGTGCAGGTGGTGGGCACCCGCCTCTTCGACGAGCCCGAGTGCCAGATCAACTGCAACATGCCGGGAGAAGCGCTGATCCCGGGCTTCGGCAGCACCGACTGCCAGGCAGGCTGCGGCAGCCATCTCAAGTATCTGGGGGTTTGAGGCGGGAAGGGCTTGGCCACAGAGGGCACAGAGGGCACAGAGAAAGGCGGTAACCCGGGTTGTTGTCGAGGGGAGTCGGAGGCCTGACCGGGCGCCGGCAACGAAGAAAGAAACCCTCTGTGCTCTCTGTGTCCTCTGCGGCCAAGGTGTGACTCCCCCGGAACCCCTTTATCCACGGGCTTCGGCGTCGATCGGGCGGGCAAGATAGCGGGAAAGGCGGGAAAAATGCTATCTTCACGCCTTCTTCACCCCCGAGCCGCTCCGGAAACGGTGGTCGCGGCCCTGTATGGATCTAGGCATCATCCTGTTGTTGATTGTTTTGAACGGCATTTTCGCCATGTCCGAAATTGCCGTGGTGTCCTCGCGCAAGGCCCGCCTGCAGCGGATGGCGGAGGACGGCAGCCAGGGCGCCGCCGCGGCGCTGAAACTGCATAGCGAACCTTCCCGTTTCCTCTCCACCATCCAGGTCGGCATCACCTCCATCGGCATCCTCAGCGGTGCCGTCGGCGAGGCGGCCCTGGCCGATCCCCTGACCCAATGGCTGTCCCAGTTTCCCCTGCTGGGCGAATCGGCCCGGGTCATCGCCCTCTCCCTGACCGTGGTCCTGCTCACCTACATGTCCGTGGTGGTGGGCGAACTGGTGCCCAAGCAACTGGCCCTGCTCGGCCCCGAGGGCATCGCCTCCCTGGTGGCCCGGCCCATGGGCTGGCTGTCGCGCCTGACGGCGCCCCTGGTGTGGCTTTTCTCCGCTTCCAGTGGCGCCATCCTGCGCCTCTTCGGTGCCCGCCGCAGCGATGAGCCGCCGGTGACCGACGACGAGATCAAGGTGCTCATGGGCCAGGGTGCCGAGGCCGGCGTCTTCCATGAGAGCGAACAGGAGATCGTCTCCAACGTGCTGCGCCTGGACGAGCAGCGGGTGGCGGCCATCATGACGCCGCGCAAGGACATGTACCTGGTGGACCTGGCCGAATCCGAGGCCGAGGTGCGGCGCCAGGTGGCCGAGTGCCCCTACGCCCGGGTGGTGGTCTGCCAGGACGGCCTGGACCGGGTGCTGGGCATCCTGCAGCGGGGCGACCTGCTCAAGCCGGTGCTGGAGAACGCCCCCTTCAACGTGCGCAAGGCCCTGCGGCCGCCGGTCTATGTGCCGGAGAGCGTCACCACCACCCACCTGCTGGAATCCCTGCGCCGCAACCGGGCCCAGTTCGCCCTGGTCATTGACGAATACGGCGAGGTGCAGGGCCTGGTTACCCTCAACGACGTGCTGGCCGCCATCGTCGGCGACATGCCGAGCCAGGACGACGACGGCGAGCAGGACGTGGTGGAGCGGGAGGACGGTTCCTACCTGATGGACGGCGGCCTTTCCATCGAGCGCCTGAAGTCGGTACTGGAGGTCAAGGAAGAGCTGCCGGGGGAAGAGGAAAACGCCTTCCACACCCTGGGCGGCCTGGTCATGCACCAGCTGGGCCGAGTGCCGGTGGAAGCCGACCATTTCCACCTGGCCGGCTGGCGCTTCGAGGTGGTGGACATGGACAAGAACCGGGTGGACAAGGTGCTGCTGTCCCTGGGCGACCCGGAGACGGACGACCAGGCCGACGCCGCCTGAGGCAACAGTCTCAGCCGCAAAGAAGAACGCCGGGCAGTGCCCGGCGTTTTTGCGTCAACCGTTGTTGCGTTCCAGCAGCAGCTGGAAATCCTCCACCGGCACCGGCGGGCTGAACAGGTAGCCCTGGATTTCGTCGCAGCCGGCGGCCCGCAGGAAGTCGAGCTGCTCCTCCGTCTCCACCCCTTCGGCGATGACCAGCAGGCGCAGGTTCTTGGCCATGCTGATGATGGCCTTGGCGATGGCCGAGTCGTCGCCGTCGTGGGGGATGCCGCTGACGAAGGACCGGTCGATCTTCAGGTTGTCGATGGGGAATTTCTTCAGGTAGGCCAGGCTGGAATAGCCGGTGCCGAAGTCGTCCAGGGCCAGGCGCACGCCGGCCTGGTGGAAGTCCTCCAGCATCTGGATCACCGCCTCCGAGTTGTGCATGAGCATGCCCTCGGTGATTTCCAGCTCCAGGTTTTCGCCGGGGAAGGCGTGCCGTTCCAGGGTTTCGTTCACCAGCTGGGAAAGGCCGGGGCGGAACTGGCGCGGCGACAGGTTCACGGCGATGGTCAGGTCCTCGTAGCCGGCCTCGCGCCACAGGCGGCCCTGGCGGCAGGCCGCGTCCAGAACCCAGGCGCCGATGCTGACGATGAGGCCCGTCTCCTCCGCCAGGGGAATGAAGGCGGTGGGCGGGATCATGCCCTGTTCCGGATGGTGCCAGCGGATCAGGGCCTCGGCGCCGACGATGCGGCCCGTGGCCAGCTCCACCTGGGGCTGGTAGTAGAGGCGGAATTCCTGGCGCTCCACCGCCTTGCGCAGGGCCCCTTCCAGCTTCAGGCGCTCCAGGGAGCGCAGGTTCATTTCCTGGGAATAGAAGAGGGGGCCGCCGCTGGTCTGCTTGACCCGGTACATGGCGGTGTCGGCGTTGCGCAGCAGGGTTTCCGCGTCGCGGCCGTCGTCGGGGAAGACGGCGATGCCGATGCTGGCGGTGAGCAGCACCTCGTGGTGTTCGATCTGGAAGGGCTCGGCCAGGGCGTCGAGGATCTTCTGCCCCACCAGGGCGGCGTGTTCCCGCTTGGTGATGTCGAACAGGGCGACGATGAATTCGTCGCCGCCCAGGCGCGCCACCACGTCCTCGGCCCGCAGGGTCTCCTGCAGGCGCCGCGCCACTTCCTTGAGCAGGGCGTCGGCGGGGGCGTGGCCGAAGGAATCGTTGATGGTCTTGAAGCGGTCCAGGTCCACGAACAGCACGGCACCGTGGGTCTGGTTGCGCTGGGCTTCAATGAGGGCCTGTTCCAGCAGGGAGAACAGCAGGGAGCGGTTGGGCAGGCCGGTGAGGGCGTCGTAGTAGGCCAGGCGGTAGATCTGCCGTTCCGCCTCCTTGCGCTCGGAAATGTCGGAGAAGACCAGGAAGTAGTGGCTGAGGATGCCCCGGGTGTTTTTCACCGAGCTGATGGAGACCCATACCGGATAGGTGTCGCCGTTCTTGCGCCGGTCCCACAGCTCGCCCTGCCAGGCGCCGGAGGAGGCCAGGGCCACCTGGATTTCCGCCGCCAGGTTGGGGTCGTCCCGGGTCGGCTGCAGCAGGGCCGGCAGGCTCATGCGCACTTCGGCCTCGCTGAAGCCGGTGATGTCGCAGAAGGCCTTGTTCACCGACAGCACCCGCTGCATGGCGTCGGTGACGATCACCGCCTCGCTGTTGTGCTCGAAAATCTTGGCGTGCAGGCGCAGCTTCTCTTCCCGCTCCAGCTGGTTGGTGATGTCCACCAGGTAGCCGATGAGGCCCGCCGGTTCGCCGGCCTCGTTGCGCGACAGGGAAAGGGAGACGCTGGCCCAGAACACCTCGCCCGACTTCTTGCGCCGGCGCACCTCGAATTCCCGGCGGCCGTGGTCGAGGAAGGCGTTGTAGAAGAGGTCGTCCTCCTCCTCCAGGGTCTCGCTGCCGTCATCGGCATAGAGGAAGAGGATGTGCCGGCCCACGGCCTCGGCGGCGGTGTAGCCGAACAGGCGCTCGGCCCCCTTGTTCCAGCCCATGATGTAGCCGGACAGGTCCATGGTGATGACCGAGTCGTGGATGTGGTCGAGGATCTGGCTCTGCTCCTCCACCTTGGCTTCCATGCGGGCCAGGTCTTCCTGGCGCAGGTTGAAGGCCTGGCGGGCATGCAGGGCGCCGGCCAGGAGGGCGGCCAGGTCGCCGAAACGGCGGTGTTCCAGGGCGCTGTAGCCCTCGGCCTTGCCGCCCACGGCGAGGAGCCCCAGCAGCATGTCGCGGAAGGTGAGGGGACAGGCCAGGGCGTCGGGCCGGGTGGCCACGGTGCCCGAGCGGCGCGCTTCTTCAAGCAGGGCCTGCCAGGGGCCGGCACTGGCGGGCAGTTCCAGGGTGCCATCCCCGTTGGCCAGGTACAGCGTGCCTTCCGGGCTGGCCATGGCGCTGCGGCACATCGCCTCCAGCTGGGCCACGGGAATCTCGCCTTCCCGCAGCAGCAGGGCGTAGCACAGCTGGCCGGCCAGCTCGAAATCGGTGGCGCCGCCACCCAGATGGGGAAGGAAGGAGTTGCCCTGGTCGGGAGCCATGGTTCTGCCGCCTGCCTCAGGCCACGTCGATGTGGCTGACCCAGGCCAGGGCGTCCACCTGCAGCTGGCCCAGGGCGTCGCCGCGCAGGCGCAGCTTTTCCAGCAGGGCCGCATCCGGCGCCGGCAGGCCCCGTTCCAGACTTTCCACCAGGGACAGGGCGTCGCCCAGGGGACCCTGGTGGCGGCCCACGGCCTCGGCCACCTCGTCGGCCAGGGGCAGGGCCGCCAGCACGCTGTCCATGGGCAGGTGCAGCAGCACGTCGAGCAGGGAGAAGGCCCCGGCCATGTAGGCGCAGTCGTGGAAGTCCGTGTCCTCCGCCGCCTCCGGATGGGCGGCCAGGGCGATCAGTTCCACCAGGCGGCCGCGCAGGGCGGCCTGGGGCATCAGGGGATTGGGCTGGCTGCCGGCGTTGAACTGGTTGGCGTAGATCAGCAGTTGCAGCCAGCGCTGCAGCTGACGCCGGCCCAGCAGGGTGATGGCCTGGGCGAAGCTGGTGATCTTGGTGGTGGCGCCGACGGAAACGGAATTGACCAGGCGCAGCAGGTTGTAGGAGAGCTTGGGCTCCTGCTTGATCATTTCCTCGATCTCCCGGGTGTCCGCGTCCTGGACGATGAGGGAGAGCAGCTTGAGCAGGCGCAGCTTGGTCGGGTCCGCCGGGGAGGTGGGGCATTCCTCCGGCTGGGGCACGAATTCGCCGCTCATCAGGGTAAAGCCCCGGGCGCCGCACCAGACGAAGAGGTCGTGGCTGCTGACGCCGTCGGCCACCAGGGTCAGGCCCTTTTCCTTGAGCCGGTTGAGCAGCACCGGGGAGACCTGCTCCCGGGCCGTGGCCGCATCCAGGCGCAGCAGCTGGGCGCCGGCCTCGGCGCATTGTTCCAGGGCCGGGGCCGAATCCACGTCGGCCCCCAGGCGGTAACCCTGTTTGGCCAGTTCCTGGCAGCGGGCGGCGCCGGCCGCATCGAGCCAGACCTCCGCCGGCAGCAGCAGGGAGACCTGTTGCGGCGGCAGCTGGCGGGCCAGGCCGCTGTGGTTGAGGTCCGTACCGCTCAAGGGCACCAGCCAGGGCAGGGGCGAGGGCTGGGGCTGGTTCTGGCCGTGGGCGAAAAGCTGGCTGCTGGCGGCCAGGCCGATGCCCCGGGGCCCCAGCTCCAGGGCCGACCAGGCTTGATTGACGTCCAGCAGGGGGCGCAGGCAGGAGAGGGTGGCCGAGGTCATTAGGGATTTACTCAAAACGAAGCGGTGTTCTTGGGTCGATTCTTGTTTTTTCGGGTCCGACGGCCGTTTTTCCGACCTCGTGGGGGCATCCCCCGACGGGGGGCGCTGCAACGGGATGGTAACGGGAGACCAGGAAAATTCAACCCTTTTTGTCAATAAAGCGTCTTAACCCAATAAATCTTCTCGGATATTGCAATTGCGGAAATCCTCGGGATGGGGAAAGTCCACCAGCACCAGGCGGCGGCTGTCCTGCCATTCCCCCACCTTGTGGCGGCCCTCGGCCACCCAGGCCGCCAGGTCCGCCGCCAGCTCCCGGCGGCAGAGGCAGAAGACGGAGTGGCGCCGCTCCCCGGCCCGGGCCACGGCCACCTCGGCGTCGGCCTCGAGCAGCGCGTGGTGGAGGCGCGCCACCAGGTCTGCAGGGAAGTCCGGGGAATCGCAGGGCACCAGCATCACCAGGGGCTGGGGACTGGCGCTGAGGGCGGCGTGGAAGCCGCCCAGGGGGCCGGGGTAGTCCGGCAGCAGGTCGGGCAGCAGGGGGTAGCCGAAGGCGGCGTAGGTCTCGGCGTTGCGGTTGGCGTTGATGGCCACGGCCGCCACCTGGGGCGCCAGGCGGGCGGCGATGCCCTGGGCCAGGGGCCGGCCGCGCCAGGGCAGCAGGCCCTTGTCGGCCCCGCCCATGCGGCGGCCCAGGCCCCCGGCCAGGACGACGCCGAATACCGGGGGCGGGGAGGCGGGGGAAGGGGAGAGCATGGCGGCAGGCGGGGAGTGGGCAGGGGCGGCCATTGTACCCTGGCGGCGGCGGCGCCTCAGTCGAGGCCGGCCTGGCGGCGCACCTGGCGGGCACAGGCGAGGAAGTGGGGCAGGCAGGGGTTGGGATTGGCGGCGGCCCAGATGATGCCCTGTTCCACCAGGGGCGGCGCGGCGATGGGGCGGAAGGCGGCGCCCTGCAGCTGCATCTTGCCCATGGAGCGGGGCACCAGGGAGACCCCCAGCCCTTCGGCCACCAGATTGACGATGGTCTGCTGCAGATGGGTTTCCAGGCAGACCTTGGGTTCGAAGCCGTGCTCCCGGCAGCAGCCGGCCACCAGGGCGTGCAGGGCCGGGGCGGTGGCGGCGGGAAGGGTGATGAAGGGCTCCCCCGCCAGGTCCGCCACGGCCACGGTCTCCTCCTGCGCCAGGGGATGCTCCGCCGGCAGCACGGCGCAGAGGGGCTCCCGGTGCACGCACAGGTATTCCAGGCCCGCCGGACGCTGCCAGGGAAAGGCCAGACCCACGTCGCAGCGGCCGGCCAGGAGGGAATCGTCCAGCTCCCGGGGCAGCAGTTCCCCCAGCTGCACCTCCACCTGGGGGAAGTCCCGGCGGTAGGCCTTGATCAGGGGCGGCAGGGCGCTCCAGGCGGCAGCCATGGTGAAGTCCAGGCGCAGGCTGCCCTGTTCGCCCCGGTGCACCGCCCGGGTGCCCTGCACCGCCTGCTCCAGGTCGGCCAGCAGGCGCCGGGCCTGGGCGTGGAAATGCCGCCCGGCCACGGTCAGTTCCACCTGGCGGGAGCTGCGCTGGAACAGCATGACTCCCAGGGATTCCTCCAGGGCGGCGATCTGTCGGCTCAGGGGCGGCTGGGAGATGTGCAGCAGGGCGGCGGCCCGGCCGAAGTGCAGGGTCTCGCCCAGGGTGACGAAGTAACGCAGTTGGCGCAGGTCCGGCAGCATCGTTGCGTCCAGGGTATTGATGTTCGACTTATATAGCATTGGACGGTATTGATGGGGAAGTCCTAAGCTGGCGCCTCCGTTCCAGCTCCCCGGTTCCCCGGCCCCGCCATGATCGCCATCCTGCAAGTCGTCCTGCCCATTTTCGGCCTCATCCTGGCCGGCTACGTGGGCCGCCGCAGCCATTGCCTGGGGGAGGCGGCCTCCTTCGAGCTGAACCGCTTCGTCGTCTGGCTGGCCCTGCCCTCCCTGCTCTTCAAGGCCACCGCCACGGCCACCTGGGCCGAGCTGTGGCAGCCGGGCTTCGTCATTTCCGTCTGCGTCGGCTGCGTCGCGGTATTCGCCGTGACGGTGCTGCTGCGCCTGCGCCAGCTGCGCCACCTGGCCGACGCCAGCATCGACGGCCTGTCCGCCGCCTACGCCAACACCGGCTTCCTCGGCATTCCCCTGTGCGCCCTGGTGCTGGGGGACGAGGGCCTGGTGCCGGCCATCATCGCCACCCTGATCGTGGCCTGCGCCCTTTTCGCGGTGGGCATCGTGCTGGTGGAAATCAGCCTGCAGCAGGCTCCCTCGCCCTGGCGCATCGCCGCCCGGGTCGGCCTGGCCCTGGCCCGCAATCCCCTGGTAGTGGCGCCCCTGCTCGGCGCCGCCTGGGCCGGAGCCGGCCTGGCGCTGCCCCTGGCCCTGGAGCGCTTCCTTACCCTGCTCGGCGCTGCCGCCACGCCCTGCGCCCTGGTTTCCCTCGGCGCCTTCCTGGCCCAGCCCCAGGCGGGGCAGCGTTCGGGCACCGCCGGCCTGGTCCTGGCCAAGCTGGTGCTGCAGCCCGCCATCACCGGGCTCCTGGCCTACCGGGTGTTCCAGCTGCCGCCCCTGTGGGCCCACGCCGCCCTGCTCCTCAGCGCCCTGCCCACGGGCACCGGCCCCTTCATGCTGGCCAGCTTCTATGGGCGGGAAGGGGGCATGGTGGCCCGGGTCATCCTGCTCACCACGGTGGGTTCCCTCGCCACCATTTCACTCTGCCTCTACCTGATCGCCCGTTAGGGCCGTCTCAGGCCTGCAGGCGCAGGCTGGCCCACAGGTGGGCCGCGGCCAGGGCCCGCCAGGGGCGGAAGGATTCGAGCCAGGCTTCCGTTTCCCGGGCCTCCACCGTCCGGCCCAGCAGCAGGCCCAGGGCCCGGCGCACGGCCACGTCGCCGTGGAGGGAGCCGTCGAGCCAGGCAAAGCCCCGCAGCAGGGTGTAATTGACGGTCCATGGGCCGATGCCGCGACGGGCCAGGAGGGCGGCCTGCAGGCCCGGCAGGTCCGCCGCCGGGCAGCTCAGGTCCAGTTCTCCCGCCGCCACGGCCCGGGCCAGGTCCAGCAGGGTCGCCGCCTTGCTGCGGGAGAAGCCGGCCTGGCGCAGGTCCGTTTCGTCGAGCCGGGCCAGGGCTTCCGCATCGGGGTAGCAGTAGAGGCCGGAGGAGTGGCGCAGGTCCGCCGCCAGGATCAGCTGGCGGCGCAGGGAAACGGCGGCGGCGACGCTGATCTGCTGGCCGGTGACGGCCCAGGTGAGGGCCTCGAAAGGAGTTGCCGTCTGGGGCACCCGCAGGCCGGGCAGTTGGGCGATGACCGGTCCCAGCTGGGGATGGCGCCCATGGGCGGCGGCGAACTCGGCCACCGGCTGGGCCAGGCCCAGCAGATGGCTGACCAGGGCCTGCACGGCGGCAGCGGCGGGGCGCGGGCCGCCGTCCACCGCCAGGGTCGCCGTTACCCGGGCGCCGGGGCCCAAGGTTTCCGCTGCGGCCTTGTCTGCCCCTTCTCTTGTGACGGCTGCCTTGGGTTGTCTCTTGCCGGCCCTGCCAGGTGCCGCTTCCCCGGGGCTTTCCAGCATCAGGCTGAGGCAGGCGGGACGGCCCTGCCACAGCAGGCCCTTGTCGATACGGCGTTCCGTCACCCGCTCGGCCAGGGCCTGGCTGTCGCGGCGGTGGAAGGCCAGCAGGTCGTCGCCGCGGAAATCCGGCGGCAGTGCCAGGGTCAGGCTGCTCTTCATCGGCGGGCCCGGCGCAGGGTCAGGTTGAGGCGGCAGGGGCCGGTGAGGGCGTGGTTCCCATCTTTCACCGGCTGCACGCCGTGGAAGCGCAGCCGGTCCGGCCCGCCCCACACCAGCACGTCGCCGTGCAGCAGGGGAATCTTCACCGTCTTGTCGTTGCGGCTGGCACCGCCGAGGAGGAACACCGCCGGCAGGCCCAGGGAAAGGGAGACGATGGGCTGGGAGAAGTCCTCCTCGTCCCGGTCCTGGTGCAGGGAGAGGCGGGTGCCGGGAGCGTAGCGGTTGATCAGGCAGGCATCGGGGACGAAACCGGGAAAGCCGGCGGCTGTGGCGGCCTCATCGGCCAGTCGCAGCAGCAGGGGCGGCAGGGGCGGCCAGGGCTGGCCGCTCAAGGGGTCGAGGGGGACGTAACGGTAGCCCCTGCGGTCCGAGATCCAGCCCAGGGGGCCGCAGTTGCTCATGCTCACGGCCATGGTCTGGCCGCCGGGGGTAATCATCTGGCGCCAGGGGGAGGCGGCAATGATGCGTTCCACTGCCGCGATCAGTGCCGGCGCCCGCTCCAGGGCGTAGCCGTGCAGCAGCACCGTGCCCGGCCCCAGCCGTTCGGCGTGGGGCGGCGGAGGCGGCAGGTCGGCAAAGAGGTCCAAAGTGCCGCTCATAGCGCTGCCTTGGTACCGGGTCTGGGCCGGGGTGGTGCCGCGCTGGCGGCGGGATTTTCCGCCTGCTGCCGCTCCCGCTGCTGCAGGGCGGCCTTGCGTTCCAGGCCCCAGCGGTAGCCGGCCAGGCTGCCGTCGCTGCGCACCACCCGGTGGCAGGGCACGGCCACGGCCAGGGGATTGGCGGCACAGGCGGCGGCCACGGCGCGCACGGCCTTGGGCAGGCCCAGGTCCCGGGCGATTTCGGTGTAGCTGCGGGTCTCTCCGGGGGGGATGGCCTGCAAGGCTTGCCAGACGCGGCGTTGAAAGGCGGTGCCCTGGAGATCGAGGGGCAGGGCCAGTCCCAGCCGGGGGGCCTCCACCAGGCCCACCACCTGGGCGACCCAGGCGGCGAAGTCAGCGCTGCCCGCTGCACCTGCCGTTTGCCCTTCCTCTTCCGGCCCGCTGCCGATCAGCCGGGCCTTGGGAAAACGGGCTTGCAGGTCCGCCACCAGGGCCAGGGGATCGTCCCCCAGCAGGATGGCGCACAGGCCCCGGGCGCTGCGGGCCGCCAGCAAGGCGCCGAGGGAGGTCTGGGCCACGGCGAAGCGGATGTCCTCGGCGGCGCCGCCCTGGCGGAAGCGTCCCGGCGTCATGCCCAGCACCCGCCCGGCCTCGCTGTAGAGGCGGCTGCTGGCGTTGTAGCCGGCGCCGTAGGCGGCCTCGGTCACTCCCTGGCCGGCGGCCAGGTTCTGGCGCAGGCGCTCGGCCCGCCGGGCCTTGGCATAGGCGCCGGGAGTGAGGCCGGTATGGGTCTGGAACAGGCGGTGCAGATGGTGGGGGCTGAGGCCGGCCCGGGCTGCCAGCTGGGCCAGGGTGGGGGGCGTCTCGGCGGCCTCGATGAAGCGGCACAGATCGGCCACCACGGCGGCCTGGCGCTGGGCCAGGGGCGCCTCCTCCGGCCGGCAGCGGCGGCAGGGACGGAAACCGGCGGCGGCCGCGGCGGTGCCGTCGGCAAAGAACTGCACGTTCTCCGGCTTGGGCCGGCGAGAGGGGCAGCCGGGGCGGCAGTAGATGCCGGTGCTGCGCACGGCGTAGACGAACCGGCCTTCCGCCGCCGGGTCCCGGGCGCAGAGGGCCGCCCAGCGCGGGTCGGTGGTGATTGCCGCGGCGCCGGCGGCGGCGTCGGTGGCTGCATCGCCGGCCTGGGCGGCGGGCTGGCTGGGGGCGGATTGGGCGTGGGTAGCGTTTTTCATGGGGATGCTCCGGCAAGGCGACGGGGCCAGCTTAGGCGGCGGCCGGCCCGGGCGCACTCCGGTGCTTGCTTTCAAATTCCATGGTCCGGTTTTACCGCTGCCGTCGCCCGGGAGCAAGGGCCGTGAATTGATGCGCGTCAGGTCGCCCGGCGGCGTCCTTGGCTAGACTGGCGCTTTCCCGTTGCGATCACGAGCCATGAAGCCGAGCCGCCGTCACTTCCTTACTGCCACCGCCGCCCTGGGCGCCCTCGGCGCCATGCCCCTGGCGCGGGCCGCGGCCCCCGCAACCGTCCCGGGCAAGGGCGGCCGGGTGCTCATCGTCGGCGGCGGCTGGGGCGGCCTCGCCGCCGCCCGCCATCTGCGCCAGGAGGCGCCCCAGCTGGAAGTGGAACTGCTGGAACGGCTACCCGCCTTCTGGTCCTGCCCCCGCAGCAACCACTGGCTGGTGGGCCAGGCGGATGGCGCCGCCCTGAGCTTCGACTACCGCCAGGTGGCCGGCCGTCTCGGCTACACCTTCCTCCAGGCCGAAGTCAGCGGCGTGGACCGGGACCGGCGCCAGGTGCTCACCAATCAGGGGCCCCTGGAGTACGACTGGCTGATCCTCTCCCCCGGCATCCGTCACGACTACGGTGCCTGGTTCGGCGACGATGCCGCCGGCCGGGAGGCCGCGGCCCTGGCCCGCAGCCGCCATGCCCCGGCCTACACCGCCGGGCCCGAGTTCGCCGCCCTCAAGACCCGGCTGGCCGCCTTCAAGGGTGGCGACCTGCTGATGACCGTGCCGCCCTATCCCTACCGCTGCCCGCCGGCCCCCTTCGAGCGGGCCGTGCTGCTGGCCCGGCACTTCCAGCGGAACCAGATTCCCGCCCGCATCACCCTGCTCGATGCCAACCCGCCCAACCCGGGCTACGCCAAGGTCTTCAACGAATATTTCAAGGACCAGATTCACTACGTGTCCCACGCCCTGGTGCGCCGGGTGGACCTGGGCGCCCGCCGCATCGTCACCGCCGCCGGCGAATTCGGCTGGGACGAGGCCATCCTCATGCCGCCCCAGCAGGCCGGCGACATCGCCTGGCAGGCCGGGCTGGTGGGGCCGGACGACGACGGCAAGAGTGGTGACAAAACCAACGGCTGGGCCCAGGTGCGCGGCACCAGCCTGCAGAGCCGGGCCGACGAGCGCATCTTCGTCATCGGCGACGCCGTCGGCGCCGTCTCGCCCCTCTTCGGCCACTACCCCAAGAGCGGCCACGTGGCCAACCGCATGGGCCGCATCGTCGCCAAAGAGATCGCCGCCCGGGCCGCCGGCAAAACGACAGAACCGACCCTGCCGGACAATCTCTGCTACGTCACGGTGAACCCGGAGCCCCTGGACGTGCTGCTGATGGACACCCAGTACAAATTCCGCGGCGACGGCGTCATCGTCCAGACCCTGCGCCAGTATCGGGACCCGGACCTGGCAGCAGACGAGCTGGCCTGGCATGGGGCGTTGATGGGGGAGATGCAGGGATTGGGCGGTTAAGGTCCGGAGTCTGAAGCCGCCTCTGGCTTTTTTGGAAAGTTGTTTGTCATAATCGCGAGCAGGTTTCATCGCTCCCCACCCCGGGGATATGGCAACGCTGGACGCATCCGGAGAGGCTCTCGTGCTGAAGCAACTGGTTCCTGTCGCTGTTGTTGTTTTCCTCGTCATTGCCGGCATTGCTGTTCTGCTGCTGCGGCGGATGTCCGGCAAGGGGGCCGAGGCATGGCCCTTCTATGCCAAGAAGCCCTTGTCCCAACCAGAGCAGGTGCTTTATCACCGGCTGGTTGCCGCCTTGCCCGAGTGTATGGTGCTGGCCCAGGTCCAGCTTTCCCGGGTGCTCGGCGTGAAGAAGGGGTTCAGATTCCATGAATGGAACAACCGCATCAACCGCATGAGCCTCGATTTCCTGGTTTGCCTCAAGGATTCCAGCATCGTGGCGGCCATCGAACTGGACGACAAAAGCCACGAGCGGGCAGCGCGGATGGAGGCGGATGCAAAGAAGGAAAAGGCACTGGCTGCCGCCGGGATCACTTTGGTCCGCTGGCATGTGAGCGCCATGCCCGACGAAGCAACCATCCGCAAGGTATTTGCCGGTTGAAATCAGGCCCGGGCGGGGCATGACTCCGGCCATGCTGCCGGGGCTTTAAAATGGCGCCTTCACTGTCCTGAATGTGCCTTCAATGAGTGAATCATCCGGCGACTGGTCTCGCCACCTTGCCGCTCTCGCCATTGCCGACAGCCATGACGACGGCGCCCACGACCTCAACCACCTGCACCGGGTCTGGCAGACCGCCCAGACCCTGCTGCAGGACCATGCCGAGGCCGATGCCCTGGTGGTGATGGCGGCCTGCTATCTGCACGATCTGGTCAATCTGCCGAAGAACCACCCGGACCGCTCCAGAGCCTCGACCCTGGCGGCGGAGCTGGCGGTGGCAAAACTCAGGGAAGCCGGTTTTCCGTCAGAAAAGCTGGCCGCCGTGGCCCATGCCATCGAGGCCCACAGTTTTTCGGCGGGCATCGCGCCCACCACCATCGAAGCCAAGATCGTCCAGGATGCGGACCGGCTGGATGCTTTGGGAGCGGTGGGATTGGTCCGGCTGTTCTACACGGCAGGGCGTCTGGGGTCGGCTCTGGCCCATGCCGGCGACCCGCTGGGGACGGTGCGGGAGCTGGATGACAAGGCCTACGCCCTGGACCACATCGAGGTGAAGCTGGCGACCCTGCCGGCCACCATGCAGACGGCGGCAGGTCGCCGCCTGGGGGAGGAACGGCTGCAATGGCTGCGGCAGTTCCAGGCGGACTTTGTGGCCGAGTGGGGAACCGGTAGCGGTTCCTGAAAACGGGGTGGCCTGGGAGGCAGGCAGGACGCCGCTCCCGGCCTTGCCATGCCGAAGAGTGGCGTCCCTGCTGCTTCATCGGGCAGTAGCGTTTGAATCCATCGCAGCCACCCGGACGGCTCAGGCTGCCCGGATGATGCCCAGCAAATCGTCGCCGTAGCGTTCCAGCTTGGCGGTGCCCATGCCGGAGATGTTCATCAGCTGGTCCCGGGTGGTGGGCCGTTCTTCCGCCAGTTCCTTCAAGGTCTTGTCGTGCAGGATGACATAGGCCGGCACGCCCTGTTCCTTGGCGGTGGCGGCGCGCCACTGGCGCAGGTCTTCGAACAGGGACTGGTCTTCCAGGGTCATGTCGTCCAGCTTGGTCGGCGCCCGCTCGCTGCGGCTCTTGCTGCTGCTGCCACCCTTGCGCGCCACGTGGCGGCGCATCTGCAGGGTCTGTTCGCCCTTCAAGACCGGGCGGGCGGCATCGGTGAGCTTCATGGCGCCGTGTTCGGCCAGGTCGGCGGTGAGCATGCCGCCGGCCACCAGCTGGCGGAAGACGGCGCGCCAGGCCCCGTCGTCCAGGTCGGCGCCGACGCCGAAGGTGGGCAGGGCGTCGTGGCCCCACTGCTTGACCTTGTCGCTGACCTTGCCCCGCAGCACGTCGATGAGGTGCACCACGCCGAAGCGCTGGCCGGTGCGATAGACCACGGAGAGGGCTTTCTGGGCGGCCACGGTGCCGTCCCACAGTTCCGGCGGGGTGAGGCAGACGTCGCAGTTGTTGCAAGGCTCGCTGGCTTCGCCGAAGTAGTCGAGCAGCACCACCCGGCGGCAGCGGGGGGATTCGGCGTAGGCCAGGAGGGCGTTGAGCTTCTGGGCCTCCAGGCGCTTCTGTTCTTCCGGGGCGACGGAATCCTCGATGCGGGAGCGTTGCAGCACCACATCCTGCAAACCGTAGGCCATCCAGGCTTCGGCCGGTTCGCCGTCGCGGCCGGCCCGGCCCGTTTCCTGGTAGTAGGCTTCCAGGCTCTTGGGCAGGTCCAGATGGGCGACGAAGCGCACGTCGGGCTTGTCGATGCCCATGCCGAAGGCGATGGTGGCCACCATGGTGATGCCTTCTTCCCGCAGGAAGGTGCGCTGGTTGTCGGCCCGCACCTCGGCCGGCAGGCCGGCGTGGTAGGGCAGGGCGGGAATGCCCTGGCTCGTAAGCCAGGCGGCGGTCTCTTCCACCTTCTTGCGCGACAGGCAGTAGACGATGCCGGCCTCGCCTTTATGGTTGGCGAGGAAGCCGAGCAGCTGCTTGCGAGGATTATCCTTCTCGACGATGAGGTAGCGGATGTTGGGCCGGTCGAAGCTGGCGACGAAGACCCGGGCTTCGGTCAGCCCCAGGCGCACCCGCATTTCCTCCCGGGTGGCAGTGTCGGCGGTGGCGGTGAGGGCGATGCGGGGCACATCCGGGTAGCGGTTGTGCAGGGCCGAGAGCTGCAGGTATTCGGGGCGGAAGTCGTGGCCCCACTGGGAGACGCAGTGGGCTTCGTCGATGGCGAAGAGGGCCAGGCGCTTGTCCTCTTCCAGCTTGTCCAGCAGGGAGAGGCAGCGGTCGGTGAGCAGGCGTTCCGGGGCGACGTAGAGCAGGTCCAGGTCGCCGCAGAGGACGCGCCGTTCCACTTCCTGCACCTGCTGCCAGTCCAGGGTGGAATTGAGGTAGGCCGCCTTGACGCCGAGCTGGGTGAGGGCGTCCACCTGGTCCTGCATCAGGGCGATCAGGGGCGAGATGACCACGCCGCAGCCGTGGCGCAGCAGGGCGGGAATCTGGTAGCAGAGGGATTTGCCGCCGCC
The DNA here is from genome assembly GCF_004217225.1 of Azospira oryzae. GTDB lineage: Bacteria > Pseudomonadota > Gammaproteobacteria > Burkholderiales > Rhodocyclaceae > Azospira > Azospira oryzae. The sequence goes on along the minus strand of NZ_SHKM01000001.1, from coordinate 1,203,085 downwards.
GGTGGGCATCAGCACCAGGGCGTCGCCGCCATCGGCCACGTGGCCGACGATGTCGCCCTGGCTGCCGCGGAAGGCGGTGTAGCCGAAAACCCGGTGCAGGATTTCCAGGGCGGCGGTGTGGGTGTTGGTTTCCATGGGCCGCGATTATCTCACGGCCCATGGGGGGAACCGGCATCAGCAGGTGCCTGGCGTCGTTGTGCCGCCTTGCCGTACTCCGTGTACTGCCTGCGGCGGCACGCCTAGCCAGGCCCCTCCTGCTACCGGTTCCCGGCCGTGGCTTGCTCCGGCCGCAGCAGGGAGGCGACGATGGAGACCGCCAGGATGCCGGCCACGGCGCCCAGGGAAACGAACACCGGGATGTGGAACCACTTGACGATCAGCATCTTCACGCCGATGAAGCAGAGCACCGCCGCCAGACCGTACTTGAGCAGGTGGAAGCGGGAGGCCATGTCCGCCAGCAGGAAGTACAGGGCCCGCAGGCCGAGGATGGCGAAGATGTTGGAGGTCATGACGATGAAGGGGTCCGTGGTCACGGCGAAAATGGCCGGAATGGAATCCACGGCGAAGATCACGTCGGTGACCCCGATCAGCACCACCACCACGAACAGGGGCGTGAACCAGCGCACCCCGTCCTTCCACACCGACAGCCGGTCGCCATCGTACTGGGGCAGGATCTTCAGGTGGCCGCGCATCCACTTGAGCACCGGATTCTGCTCGATGTCCGGCTCATGCTCGCCGGGCAGGGCCATCTTGATGCCGGTGACGAGCAGGAAGGCGCCGAAGACGTAGAGGATCCAGCTGAACTGGGAAATCAGCCAGGCGCCGATGAGGATCATGACGGCCCGCAGCACCACGGCCAGGATGACGCCGACGATGAGGGCCTTCTTCTGCTGCTCCGCCGGTACCACGAAGGCGGTGAAGATCATCAGGAAGACGAAGATGTTGTCCACCGACAGGGACTTCTCGATCAGGTAGCCGGTGAGGAACTCGGTGGCCTTCAGGTTGGCCACTTCCCTGCCCACGCTGTGGTCCAGCCAGCCCCACAGGATGGCGCAGAAAATGAGGGCCAGGCTTACCCACAGGGCCGACCAGGCCAGGGCCTGGCGGGCGGTAACGGCCCGGCCTCCCTTCTTTTCCAGGGCCACCAGGTCCACCACGATGGCGACGACGACGAAGACGGCAAAGCCGACCCACCACCACAGGTTGCCGATGCTTTCAGCCATGGCGCCTCCTTACCAGTTCTGCCGGCGGTCGCCGGCCGGGTCGATGCGGCGCCATTCCCCGTTCAGGGTGACGGGCTGGCGGGGAGCGCTGGAGGCCCGGGCGTAGGCCGGCGCGAAGGCCGCTTCCGCTTCTGCCTGGGCGCGGCGCACGGTGTCGGCCTGGCGCGCCAGGCGGCGGACAATGGTTGAGAAGAGAGCCTTGAAAATGGGCAGGATGACGAAGCGGCCGATGCCGGCCAGGAGGGCCAGCCGGAGCTTGAAGAAGAGGAGCGAGAGCAGCTTTTTCATGACGGTTCCTTTTGCATGAGATCGAGATTAACCGATCCTCGCCGCCCGTAAACGCAAAAAACCTTTGCCGTTGGCGGCAAAGGTCTCGCTTGGGTTGCGTCGGCGCTACGTTATGAGCACCTCTGGAACCACCCACCGGGCCGGGGAACTTTCATTCCCGTACTGACGACTTCCGGCGGTTCAGCTACTCCCCTTCGTGGGATCGCGGAGTTGAATTTACGGGGGATGGGCGCTTTGGTCAACCCCGAGGGGCTTGTGGTTATTACGCAGGCCGCCCCGTGGCGGATCAGGCCAGGGGACGTTGCAGGCTTTCCCGCTGCAGGGTCTCGCCGTCCCACACCAGGCAGTCGCCCCAGGCCCGGCTGGCGTCCTGGCGCCAGTCGGCGAGGACCCAGCGCTCGCAATGGATGCCGTCCACGATGTGGTCGTGGCGGTCCGGGCGGTGGGTGTGGCCGTGGATCAGGGTGGCGTAGCCGTTGTCGCGCAGGAAGTCTTCCACCGTGGCGGCGTTGACGTCCATCAGGTAGTCGGCGCCGTCCCGTTTTTCCGCCTTGATGGTTTCGGAGCGCTGGCGCAGGGCGGCGGCGATGGCCTTGCGTTCCGCCAGGGGCTTGGCCAGGAACTCGCCCTGCCAGGCCGCGCCGCGCACCTGGGTGCGGAAGTCCTGGTAGTCCCTGTCGTCGGTGCACAGGATGTCGCCGTGGCTGAGGACGAACTGCCAGGTGACCACGGACAGCACATAGGGGTCGGGCAGCAGGCGCAGGCCGGCGGCGGTGGCGAAGTCCTGACCCAGGAGGAAGTCCCGGTTGCCGTGCAGCAGATTGAGTTCGATGCCCTGGTTGGCGGCCTGGCGCAGGGCGGCGATGATGCGGGCGTTGTAGGGATCGGTGCAGTCGTCGTCGCCGACCCAGTGGTCGAAGAAGTCGCCGAGGATGTAGAGGCTGCTGGCCTTGCGGCCGGGCAGGGAGGCCAGGAAGTCGAGGAAGAGGGCGGTGATGCTCGGGACTGCCGGCGAGAGGTGGAGATCGGAGATGAAGTAGAGCATGGGGCGCGAGGGTGTGATGATGGCTCGCGCCCCGGTACGGCGGGCTGCTTAGACGACTTCAGCGCGTTCGATGATCACGTCTTCCACCGGCACGTCCTGGTGGAAGCCGCTGCGGCCGGTCTTGACGCCCTTGATCTGATCCACCACCTCGGTGCCTTCGACCACCTTGCCGAAGACGCAGTAGCCCCAGCCGCTGGCGGAGGGGGAGGTGTGGTTGAGGAAATCGTTGTTCTTGACGTTGATGAAGAACTGGGCCGTGGCGGAATGGGGATCGTTGGTGCGGGCCATGGCGATGGTGTAGACGTCGTTCTTCAGGCCGTTGTCGGCCTCATTCTTGATCGGGGCCTGGGTGTCCTTCTGCTTCATGCCGGGCTCGAAGCCGCCGCCCTGGATCATGAAGCCGTTGATGACCCGGTGGAAGATGGTGTTGTCGTAGTGGCCGGCTTCCACGTAGGAAATGAAGTTCTTCACGGTTTCCGGGGCCTTTTCGGCATCCAGTTCCAGGCCGATGACGCCGAAGTTGGTGTGCAGTTTGATCATGAGCTTGCCTTTCGATGCTGGGTGGGCGCCGCCGCTGGCGACGCCCGAATTGCCCCTCGCCCTCGCAACGAGGGGCCGGGGGTGAGGGCGGCGGGACGGGCCCGCCGGGTTTATTTCTTTTCCGGGAGCAGCTTGACGGACTGGATCACCACCGGGGAGGCGGGGACGTTCTGGTGCCCGCCCTGGTTGCCGGTGCGCACCTGGCCGATCTTCTTCACCACGTCGATGCCTTCGCGCACCTTGCCGAAGACGGTGTAGCCCCAGCCGTCGAAGGAGGGGTAGTCCAGGTTGCGGTTGTCCACCAGGTTGATGAAGAACTGGGCCGTGGCGGAGTGGGGGTTGTTGGTGCGGGCCATGGCGATGGTGCCGATGTCGTTCTTCAGGCCGTTCTTGGCCTCGTTCTCGATGGGCGCCCGGGTGGCCTTCTGGGTCATGTCCGGGGTGAAGCCGCCACCCTGGATCATGAAGCCGTCGATGACCCGGTGGAAGATGGTGCCGTCGTAGAAGCCGTCCTTGGTGTATTGCAGGAAGTTGTCCACGGTCTTGGGCGCCTTGTCCGCATACAGCTCGAGGACGATGCGCCCCTGGTTGGTCTGGATTTCCACCTGGGGATTGGCGGCCAGGGCCAGGGGGGCGACCAGGGCCAGCAGCAGGCCGGCGGCGGCGCGGTGCAAGGATTTGAACATCAGGCGGCTCCTTCGTAGATGATTTTCCAGGTGCCGTTTTCCCGCACCCAGTATTGGCGTTTCTTCATCTGGTTGTTGAGGTTGTTGCTGCGGTAGTCCTGTTCGAAGGTGACCACCACGTAGTCTTCCTTGTCCGGGGCGCGGAACATGGACATGCCGGTCAGCTTGACCTTGATCCATTCCTTGCTTGCATTGACCTGGCGCTTCTGCTGGGCGAAATCCGCCAGGTTCTGCTGGCCGTTCTTGAAGCTGGCGGAGTAGTGGGAGAGGAACTTGTCCACATCCTTGCTTTCCCAGTCGGTCCGCCAGGCGTCGATCTTCTTGTTCAGCTCGTTCCGTTCCTTGTTCCAGTCGTCCAGGGACAGCCATTCCACGGAATTGCTGATGATCACCGGGGTCAGGCCCACCTGCAGGTTCTTGGCCAGGGCGTCCAGGTCCGGATTGGCCAGCACGACGCAGCCGTCGGAGGCCCGGGGCGGGCGGGAGAAGGTGTCCGAGGGGGTGCCGTGCAGCCAGATGCCGTGGCCGTTGCGGCCCTGCTGCTTGTCCCACTCGTTGGGGTAGTTGATGGGGAAGGCGCCGCTGCCGTAGAGGTCGGCTAGCTTCTCCCGGGGCAGGCTGGAGGTGACGTGGTAGACGCCGATGGGGGTCTTCTTGTCGCCTTCGCGGAATTTCTCAGCGCCAAGCTTGCCCTGGGTGATGTAGTAGTCGGCGACAAAGCGGGGGCGGCCGGCCTTCAGGTCGTTCTCGTAGAGGTAGAGCCGGGACTTCTGGGTGTCCACCACCACCGCGTACTTCTGCTCCGGCACCATCTGCATCAGGTAGCGGGGCACCGCGTCGGCCTGGGGTTTGTCCTTGTAGCCGCGCAGACGCACCATGGCCTCGGCCCGCAGGTCCGCTAGCTTGTCCTGGGGGGCGCCGGGGGCGTTGCCGAAGGTTTCCAGGGGCCGGGTACGGGCCAGCAGCAGGTCGCCCTTGATCAGGTGGCCCAGGCGGAACTTGGGAAAGCGCTCCAGCAGGGTGTCGGTGAGGACCAGGGCCTTGTCCAGGCGGTTGCGTTCGATCTCGTCGAAAATGCGCGCCAGCATGGGCTCCGGGCCTTGCAGGCCGGCGCCGGAATCGGAATAGGTGGCGCCGTCGGCCGGCAGGGAAAGGTCGGCCTCGCTGCTGCCGTTGCCGTGCTTGTAGCGCCACAGGGCATTGGCCTTCCAGGCGGCGCCGGCGGCAACCAAAACGATCAGGGCAACTACGGTGCGGCGGAAGCGCCGGCCGGAGTTGCCCCGGGTGTACATCAAGGACATCAGCTACCTACTTTTTCCTGCTGGATCAGCCATTTGCCACCGCTACGCTGCAGCACGAGGGTCTTGGCGGCGGAGGATTTGAGCGTGGCGGAGGTGTAATTCTGCTTGAAGCGCACCGTGGCCTTGTCGCCGTTCTGGCTGACCTTGATGTCCTCGACCGATACCTGCAGCTTGCCGGGCTTGTCGATACGGCTGGCCCGTTCCTTCTCCCAGGCCTTGCGGTTGCCGCCGGGGGCCTGGAAATCGGGGGCGTAGAAGGAGAGATAGCCCTTCACGTCCTTGCGCGACCAGGCGGCTGCCCAGTTCTGCACGGCCTTGGTGACGGCGCCTTCGTCGGCGGCTTCAGCCTTGGCGGCTGCAGGAGCGGGCTTTTCGGCCTTGGCCGGTTCGGCGGCGGGCTTTTCCTTCTCCGGCTTGTCCAGCACGGTGACCTTGGCCGGCGTGCCCTTGGCCGCTTCCGGTGCCTTGGCCGCAGCTGCGGCCGGGACGGGGGCAGGAGCCGGGGTCGGCGCCGGGGCGGCAGCAGGAGCCGGGGCAGGGGCTGGCGTCGGAGCGGCAGCAGGCGCGGCGGCAGCGGGTACCTTGCCGCCGGGAGCCCGGGAAGAGCCGATCATTTCGCGGATCAGGGACAGCTTGGACTGGGCGTGGGCATTGGAGGAGTCCAGTTGCAGCGCTTTGTCGTAGGCCTGGCTGGCCAGCTTGGCATAGACGTCGCCCAGGTTCTCGTGGGCCACGGCGTAGGAAGGATGGGTGCGGATGGCCATTTCCAGGGCGGTGCGGGCCTTGTCGTACTGCTTCTGCTGGGCGTAGAGCACGGCCAGGTTGTTGTAGGGCTCCGGCAGTTCCGGGAAATCCTCGGTGAGCTTGGTGAAGACCGCGATGGCCTCATTGTTGCGATTCAGCTCGGTGAGGATGATGCCGCGCAGGAAGCGTCCCTGGGCGTCCTTGGGACGGGTGGCGATGTAGGCATCCACTTTTTCCAGGGCCTGGGCGTTCTGTCCCTGTCTGACCATCTTCTGGATATCGGTGATGGCAACGTCGGCCGCCAGGGAAATGTTGGCGGAACCGAGCCCGATCAGGGCGCCGATCAGCAGGGCCGGAAGCAGCCGGGAACGGCTGGAATGGCGCGGCAGGCGGGCAGCTGGCGAAAAGTGGGAACCCATCGTTGTGTTATACTCTCTCGGACGATTTGACGGTGTTTTGCATATGCCGAAGCGAACGCCGAACGGCTTTTTTCAGGCTTTTCGCAAAACTGCCCGATTCTAACAAAGAAGGGCGCCGGAGCGAAGTTGCCGGGCCATCGACCTGGTGAATTTCGGTGCCGTCCGCCCCCCGGGTTCCACGGCAGTTGCCGCTTGTGTCCAGGCCTGCCGTCGGGCGGGTAGGCTCCCGCCCTTTCTTTTGCCCATCCGATAATCCCCATTTTTCTTTCTGCCCATGCTGAAAATCTATAACACCATCGCCCGGGAAAAGCAGGAATTCGTCCCCATTGAAGCCGGCAAGGTGAAAATGTATGTCTGCGGCATGACGGTTTACGATTTCTGCCACCTGGGCCACGCCCGGGTGCTGGTGGTATTCGATGCCGTCTATCGCTGGCTGCGGGCCAGCGGTCTGGACGTGACCTACGTCCGCAACATCACCGACATCGACGACAAGATCATCCGTCGGGCCGTGGAAAACGGCGAGACCATCGGCCAGCTGACCGACCGCTTCATCGCGGCCATGGATGAGGATGCCGCCGCCCTGGGCGTGCACAAGCCCACCCACGAGCCCCGGGCCACCGAGTATGTGCCCCAGATGCTGGGCCTCATCGGCCAGCTGGAAGCCAACGGCCTGGCCTACAAGGCCGCCGATGGCGACGTGAATTTCTCGGTGCGCAAGTTCCCCGGCTACGGCCGCCTCTCCGGCAAGTCCCTGGACGACCTGCGGGCCGGCGAACGGGTGGAAGTGGATTCGGCCAAGCAGGACCCCCTGGACTTCGTGCTGTGGAAGCACGCCAAGGCAGGCGAGCCCGCCTGGGAATCCCCCTGGGGCGCCGGCCGTCCCGGCTGGCACATCGAGTGCTCGGCCATGAGCTCCGATTTGCTGGGCAAGCATTTCGACATCCACGGCGGCGGCCAGGACCTGCAGTTCCCCCATCACGAGAACGAGATCGCCCAGTCCGAAGGGGCCCACGGTTGCACCTTCGTCAATTACTGGATGCACAACGGCTTCGTGCGGGTGGACGACGAGAAGATGTCCAAGTCCCTGGGCAACTTCTTCACCATCCGCGACGTGCTGAAGAAGTACGACGCCGAAGTGGTGCGCTTCTTCATCCTGCGCGCCCACTACCGCAGCCCCCTCAACTATTCCGACGCCCATCTGGACGACGCCCGGCAGGCCCTGACCCGGTTGTACACCGCCCTCAAGGCGGCGCCGGCGGAAGCCGTGACGGTGGACTGGAACGAGGCCCATGCCCAGCGCTTCCAGGCGGCCATGGACGACGACTTCAACACGCCGGAAGCCCTGGCGGTGCTGTTCGACCTGGCCAACGAGGCCAATCGCAGCAAGGACTCAGCCGTGGCGGCCCAGCTGAAGGCCCTGGCCGGGGTGCTGGGGCTGCTGCAGCGCGATCCCCAGGCCTTCCTGCAGGGCGCCACGCCGGATGCGGCCGATGGCCTTAGCCCGGCGGAGATCGAGGCCCGCATCCAGGCCCGCATCGATGCCAAGAAGGCGAAGAACTTTGCCGAGGCCGACCGTCTGCGGGCCGAACTGCTGGCCGCCGGCATCGTGCTCGAGGACTCCGCCCAGGGCACCACCTGGCGCCGGGCCTGAAGCCGGGCCGTCTCCCGTCCGGAACGGGGGAAACAAAAAAGCCCGCCATCGGCGGGCTTTTTCTATGCTTGGTCGGTCTAGCGCAGGACCTTGCCGCCGTTGCCGATCACCGTCAGGTCCACGAAGCGGGAACCGTTGTGGTCGCTGGTGGAGTAGCTGACCCGGTAGCCGCCCAGGTCATAGCTGCCCATGCTTTCCAGGGCCGTGGTCAGCTTGTCCCGGGTGAGGTCCTTGCCGGCCCGCTTGATGCCTTCCACCATGACCTTGGCCATGGCATAGCCCTCGACGCCGTAGTAGGGAGACTGGCTCTGCTTGCCCATGGTGGTCATCAGCTTGCGGTATTCCCGCACCAGGGGGTTTGAGTCGTTCCAGGGATAGGGCATGACCTGGGAGATGCCGATGCCCCGGGCGTCGTTGCCCAGTTCCTTCACCAGCAGGTCGGCGCCCACCGGGGAGAGGGTCATGAACTGGGGGTTCTGGCCGTGCTTGCGCATCTGGCGCACGAACTCGGCGGTGGGCTTGTACAGGGTGACCATGATCACGGCCTGGGGCGTGACCTTGGAAATGGCCTCCACGGCCTTGGCCACATCCAGGGAGTTACGTTCCACGGTGCCGACGGCGGAGGGGGCCAGGCCGTGCTTCTTCAGGGCGGCGGTGACGCCGTCCAGGCCGGACTTGCCGAAGCCGTCGTTCTGGTAGAAGACGGCGATGTTCTTCAGGCCGAGGGAGGCCAGCTGGCTGACGATGGCATCGGTTTCGTTGGCATAGCTGGCGCGCACGTTGAACATGTAGCGGTTCACCGGGTTGCGCAGGGTTTCGGCGCCGGAGATGGTGCCCACCAGGGGCACCTTGGCGCCGGAGAACACTTCCATGGCGGCAGTGGTGGGGGAGGAGCCGTAGAAGGCCAGCAGGGCGAAGGCCTTTTCGTCGTGGATCAGCTTCTTGGTATTGGCCACGGCCCGGTCGGTCTCGTAGCCGTCGTCCAGGGAAACCAGTTCCAGCTTGCGGCCGTTGATGCCGCCGCCCTTGTTGATCTGCTCGAAGTAGGCGGTGATGCTTTCCCGCATTTCCGTGCCGTAGATGCCGTTGGGGCCGGAGAAGGGGGCGGACATGCCGAGGGTGATGGTGCTGTCGGTGACCCCGTTCTCTGCCATGGCGGCGCCGGACAGCAGGGCGCAGGAGGCCATTAACAGGGATGCCAGACGGTGACGAAAGCGCTTCATTTTTCCCTCCTTGAGCGTCATTTTGTGGTGTGTTGTGGGGGAGGACTATGGCATTGGTCGGGCCGGATTGCAAGACGCCGCCTGGCTTTGCGGCCCGAAAAAAAGGCGGCCCGGAGGCCGCCCTGGTTTGTCTCCGGGACTACTGCCCGAAGAAATCCTTCACCTTGTCCATCCAGCTCTGGGCTTTCGGATTGTGGTTGGCGGAATCGCCCTGGCTGATCTCCTCCAGTTCCCGCAGCAGTTCCTTCTGGCGCTCGGTGAGATTGACCGGGGTTTCCACCACCACGTGGCACAGCAGGTCGCCGTGCACATGGCTGCGCACGCCCTTGATGCCCTTGCCGCGCAGGCGGAAGACCTTGCCCGACTGGGTTTCCGCCGGGATCTTGATCTTGGCGGCACCGTCCAGGGTGGGGATTTCGATTTCCCCGCCCAGGGCGGCGGTGGTGAAGCTGATGGGCATCTCGCAATGTAGGTCGTTGTGGTCCCGCTGGAAGACGGAGTGGGCCTTGAGGTGGATCTGCACGTAAAGGTCGCCCGGGGGGCCGCCATTGACGCCGTGTTCCCCTTCGCCGGCAAGCCGGATGCGATCGCCTTCGTCCACCCCGGCCGGAATCTTTACCGACAGGGTCTTGTGCTGCTTGACCCGGCCGGCGCCGTGGCAGGTGCCGCAGGGGTCGGGAATGATGCGGCCGGTGCCGTGGCACTTGGGACAGGTCTGCTGGATGGAGAAGAAGCCCTGCTGCAGCCGTACCTGGCCGCTGCCCTGGCAGGTGGGGCAGGTCTTGGGCTGGGTGCCGCTCTTGGCGCCGGAGCCGCTGCAGGTGTCGCAGACTTCCATGGTGGGGATGCGGATCTTGGTTTCCGTCCCCTTGGCTGCCTGCTCCAGGCTGATTTCCAGGTTGTAGCGCAGATCGGCGCCGCGGTAGATGTTGGAACGGCCGCCGCCGCCACCGCCGGCACGGCCGCCGAAGATGTCGCCGAAGATGTCGGCGAAGGCATCGCCGAAACCGCCGCCGCCAAAGCCGCCGCCCCCGCCGAAGCCGCCGGCCTGGGGATCGACCCCGGCGTGGCCGTACTGGTCGTAGGCGGCCCGTTTCTGGCCGTCGGAGAGGATCTCGTAGGCTTCCTTGGCTTCCTTGAACTGCTCTTCGGCCTTGGGGTTATCCGGATTGCGGTCCGGATGGAATTTCATGGCCAGCTTGCGGTAGGCCTTCTTGATCTCGTCGTCGCTGGCATCCCGATTGACGCCGAGGACTTCGTAAAAATCTTTTTTTGCCATTTCAGCTCTCTAAAAGGCATGGCCGCAAAGCGTGCAAAGGGGCCTTCCGGCCTGGCTTTGCACGTCCTTGCGACCCATGGTCGGACCGGAAGAGGAGATTACTTCTTGTCCTTCACCTCGGTGAATTCGGCATCCACCACGTCGCCTTCCACGGTCTTCTCGCCGCCGGAAGCTGCACCGGCTTCGGCACCGGGGGCGCCGCCGGCAGCCTGCTGCTGGGCGTACATCTTCTCGCCCAGCTTCTGGGCGGCGGTGGCCAGGGCCTGGGTCTTGGCTTCGATCTCGGCCTTGTCGGTGCCGCGCACGGCGTCTTCCACTTCCTTGATGGCGGCTTCGATGGCGGCCTTTTCCTCGTCGGACAGCTCCTTGCCGTACTCGGTCAGGGACTTCTTGGTCATGTGCACCATGCCGTCGGCCTGGTTGCGGGCGTCGGCCAGCTCATGGACCTTCTTGTCCTCTTCGGCGTGCAGCTCGGCATCGCGCACCATGCGTTGCACTTCTTCCTCGGAGAGGCCGGAGGAGGCCTGGATCTTGATCTTGTTTTCCTTGCCGGTGGCCTTGTCCTTGGCGGAGACATGCAGGATGCCGTTGGCGTCGATGTCGAAGGTGACTTCGATCTGGGGCATGCCGCGGGGGGCCGGCGGGATGTCGGACAGGTTGAACTGGCCCAGACTCTTGTTGCCGGAAGCCACTTCCCGCTCACCCTGCAGCACGTGGATGGTCACGGCGTTCTGGTTGTCGTCGGCAGTGGAGAAGACCTGGCTGGCCTTGGTCGGGATGGTGGTGTTCTTCTGGATCAGCTTGGTCATGATGCCGCCCAGGGTTTCGATACCCAGGGACAGGGGAGTCACGTCCAGCAGCAGCACGTCCTTCACTTCACCCTGCAGCACGCCGCCCTGGATGGCAGCGCCGACGGCCACGGCTTCGTCCGGGTTCACGTCCTTGCGGGGATCCTTGCCGAAGAACTCCTTCACCTTGTCCTGCACCTTGGGCATGCGGGACTGGCCGCCCACCAGGATCACGTCGTCGATGTCGCTGACCTTGACGCCGGCATCCTTCAGCGCCGTGGCGCAGGGAGCGATGGTGCGTTCCACCAGGTCGTCCACCAGGGATTCGAACTTGGCCCGGGTGATCTTCTGGGTCAGGTGCTTGGGACCGGAAGCATCGGCGGTGATGTAGGGCAGGTTGATTTCGGTCTGCTGGGAGGAGGACAGCTCGATCTTGGCCTTTTCGGCGGCTTCCTTCAGGCGTTGCAGGGCCAGCACGTCCTTGGACAGGTCGGCGCCCTGTTCCTTCTTGAATTCGGTGACGATGTAGTCGATCAGGCGCTGGTCGAAGTCTTCGCCGCCGAGGAAGGTGTCGCCGTTGGTGGACAGCACTTCGAACTGGTGCTCGCCGTCGATTTCGGCGATTTCGATGATGGAGATGTCGAAAGTGCCGCCACCCAGGTCATACACGGCGATTTTCTTGTCGCCCTGCTTCTTGTCCATGCCGAAGGCCAGGGCCGCGGCGGTGGGTTCGTTGATGATGCGCTTCACTTCCAGACCGGCGATACGGCCGGCGTCCTTGGTGGCCTGGCGCTGGCTGTCGTTGAAGTAGGCGGGCACGGTGATGACGGCCTCGGTCACTTCCTCGCCCAGGTAGTCCTCGGCGGTCTTCTTCATCTTGCGCAGCACTTCGGCGGAAACCTGGGGCGGGGCGATCTTCTTGTCGCGCACGTCCACCCAGGCATCACCGTTGTCGGCCTTGACGATCTTGTAGGGCATCAGGGCGATGTCCTTCTGCACTTCCTTTTCCTCGAAGCGGCGACCGATCAGGCGCTTCACCGCGAACAGGGTGTTGCGCGGGTTGGTCACGGCCTGGCGCTTGGCGGGGGCGCCGCACAGCACTTCACCGTCTTCGGCGTAGGCGACGATGGAGGGGGTGGTGCGGGTACCTTCAGAGTTTTCGATGACCTTGGGCTGGCCGCCTTCCATGATGGCGACGCAGGAGTTGGTGGTGCCCAGGTCGATACCGATGATCTTGCCCATGTTTCGTGTCCTTTCAGAGTGGCGGCGGTGGGGGCCTTCGGCCCGGCGCACCCGCCGGAATCAATACGAATTGCTTTCTGCACCCCAAATGGGGGTGGGGTCGGCTATTTCAAGGCTGTTTCCAGCCTTTTTTGCCGAAAATCAGGCGTCCTTGCCCTTGGCCACCATGACCATGGCCGGGCGCAGTACCCGGTCGGCGATGAGGTAGCCCTTTTGCAGCACATTCACCACGGTGTTGGGTTCCTGCTCGGACTCGACCATGCCGATGGCCTGGTGCTTGTTGGGGTCGAACTTCTGGCCCACCGGGTTCTCTTCCTTGACGCCGGACTTCTCGAAGGCGGAGAGGAGGTTCTTCAGGGTCATGTCCACGCCGACCCGCAGGGAGTCGGGGTTGGTGTCGGCCAGAGCCATTTCCAGGGTGTCCTTCACCGGCAGCAGGCTCTCGGCGAATTTCTCGATGGCGAACTTGGAGGCCTTGGCAATGTCTTCCTGGGCCCGGCGACGCATGTTCTCGGTCTCGGCCTTGGCTCGCAGCCAGGCGTCGTGGTGTTCCTGGGCGTTCAGTTCGGCCTGGCGCAGCAGCTCTTCCAGGCTCGGGGTGGTATCGGTCTGGCCTGCAGCGGGCTGGGCCACGGATTCGGGGGCATTGGCATCGCCGCCCAGTTCCAGGGGTTCCTGAGGCTTGTTTTGATCTTGCATGGGGATTCTCCGGAAAAACTTTTCTCCACGTGGGGGCGCTCTCGGGGATTTCAAGCCCCGGGGCGTGATTAATTTCCGCCGGCCCCCGCCGGGGCTTTGCTAGCATCTGCCGATGCAGACCAAAACGCCTCGCGGGGACTGAACCATGCCGGAACGCATCGGCCGCTACGAAGTCGTCCGGGAACTGGGACGGGGAGCCACCTCCATCGTCTATCTGGCCCGGGACCCGCAGGCTGTGGACGAGTCGCGCCGTCAGGTGGCGCTCAAGCTGATGCGTCTGGGGGGGGAGAATGCGGCCCTCTCGCGGCGCCTGCTGAAGCTGTTCCAGACCGAGGGCAGCATTGCCCGGCGCCTGGACCATCTCCACATCACCCGGGTTTTCGACGCGGTGATGGAAGAGGTCAATGGGGAGCAGCGCACCTACATGGTCATGGAGTACGTGAATGGCACGCCACTGGACCAGTTCTGCGCCATCGACCGCCTGTTGCCCATGCACCGGGTGGTGGGCATCATCTTCAAGTGCTGCCTGGCCCTGGACTACGCCTTCCGCCAGGGGGTGGTGCACCGGGACATCAAGCCGGCCAACATCCTCATCGATGCCGACGACAATCCCAAGATCACCGATTTCGGCCTGGCCCTGAATCTGCAGAAGGACGTGGGCAAGGATTCCACCTTCGTCATGGGAGTGGGTTCGCCGGCCTACATGTCGCCGGAGCAGGTCAAGGGTTATCCCCTCAACCACAAGACCGACCTCTATTCCCTCGGGGTGGTGCTGTTCCAGCTGCTCACCGGCCGCACGCCTTTCCGGGCCCCCACGTCGGCAGCCCTCATGTACAAGATCGTGAACATGGATACGCCCTCGGTCTGCGCCCTCAATCCGGCCATTCCGGAGGCCATGGACGGCATCATCCGCCGGGCCCTGGAGAAGGACCTTTACAGCCGCTACCGCAACGGGGCCGATTTCGCCAAGGACCTGTCCACCGTCCGCTACCAGATCCTGGACGAGGACGACACGGCCCGGGACATGGTCCGCTTCGACCGGCTGCGGCAGCTGCCCTTCTTTGCCAGCTTCGAGGATGTGGAACTGTGGGAGGTGCTGCGCATCAGCATCTGGCGCGAGATTGCGCCCAAGGTGGAGTTGATGCGGGAAGGGGACGAGGACCGGCGCTTCGGCATCATCGTCAGCGGCTATGCCGAAGTCTCCCGGGACGGACGCGCCATCTGTCGCCTGGGGGCCGGCGAGGTGCTGGGGGAAATGGCTTACCTGCATCCGGAAAGCCCGGAGCGCAGTGCCAGCGTGGTCACCCTGGAGCCCACCGTCTTCCTCGAGGTCAGCGGCCCGGCCCTGGAACTGGCCTCGGAAGAGCTGATCGAGCGCATGCGCCGCGCTCTCATGGCGCGGGTGGTGGAGCGGCTGCGGGAGGCGGACAAGATCCTGGCCCGCTTCGGCGACAAGGCGGTGGAGGGGGGCGGTGCCCGCAGCGGCGGCGTTGATTACGCCGAGCTCGACTGCGACCTGGAATTGCTGCCGCCCATCGAATAGCGGACTGACCGCCGCCGGCAGCGCCGCAACAAAAGAAAACGCCCGGAGGCTTGGTGCCTGCCGGGCGTTTTTTGTGGGCGGTCCGGGATCAGACCTTGAAGCGACCCACCGTGTTCTGCAGGGAATCGGCCAGGGCTTCCAGGGACTGGGCGGCGGCAGCCGTCTGCTCCACGGATTCGTTGTTTTCCCGGGCCATGGCGGCGATGGCCTCGATGCTGTCCGCCACTTCGCCGCTGACCCGACGCTGCTCGTCGGTGGCGCCGGCGATGGCATCCAGGCCGTGGCCCACTTCGGTGACGGAGCCGTTGGCGGCCTGCAGGATGTCGGCCACGTTGGTGACCGAAGCCTGGCTGGAGGACAGGTGGCCCAGGCCCTCTTCGATGGCCCGCCGCACATTGACCGACTGGGCCGAGAGGGTTTCGGTGATGGCATCGATCTCGCTGGCGGAGCGGGAGGACTTCTCGGCCAGTTTGCGCACCTCGTCGGCCACCACGGCGAAGCCCCGGCCCTGCTCGCCGGCCCGGGCCGCCTCGATGGCGGCATTGAGGGCCAGCAGGTTGGTCTGCTCGGCGATGTCCTTCACTTCCTGGGTCATCTTGTTGATGGCGTCGGTGTTGCGCACGAACTCATTCACCGACTCGGCCATTTCCTTGACCGTCTGTTCCACGTTGTTCATTTCCTCGAGCAGGTGGCCCAGGCTCTTGTTGCCTTCCTCGGAGCGTTTCAGGCTTTCCTGAGACTGCTGTTGTACGTGCTCGGCGCTCTGGGAAATGGCGGCGATGGACGACACCATCTGTTCCACGGCGGAGGCGGCAGTGACGGACTTCTCGTTCTGCTGGTGGGAGCCGTCGGCCACCTGGGAGGCGCTCTGGGCCAGGGCATGGGCCTTGGCGGAAACCTCGGTGGCGGACTGGCTGACCTGGCGCACCAGGGTGGAGAAGTTCTCCATCACCTGATTGAAGACGGTGGCGGCCAGACCCACTTCGTCCCGGCCCTTCACTTCCAGGCGGCGGGTGAGATCCCCTTCGCCGGTGGCGATGTCCTGCAGGCCGTGGGTCAGATGCTCGATGGGAATGGTGACGAAGTGGCGGATGAAGAGGTAGATCACCGCCAGCAGCAGCAGGCTGGCACCGAAGGCGGCGGCAGCGATCTTCAGGCGGAAGGCGTTGACCTCGGCGTCCACCTTGTCGAGGGAAACCTTCATGCTGACCAGGCCGAGGACGGACCCTTCCGGCACCTGGTGGCACATGATGCAGTTCTTGCCCAGGTAGTTGGTGGAAGCCAGGGTGGGGGTGACCACCCGCAGATAGGTGGCGCCGTTTTCTTCATGCACGGCGGTATAGGCCTTGCCGCTCTGCATCGCCTGTTGCTCGATGCTGTCCATGGGACGTTTGTCCTTGGTGTCGGGGCCGAAAATCTTGCTCACGGCTTCGCCGCGGACCACGTGCAGGTCCTTGATGACGGAGAGCTGCTTGATCTGGTCGAGGAAGACTTCGCGCTGGCCGACGGTGCCGGTGATCATCATGCCGGTGAGGCCGGCCATGGTCATTTCGTGGATGCTGCCGGCAAAATCCTTGGCTTGGCCGATGGCTGTTTCCCGATTGACTTCGGATTCCCAGACGATCATGCCTGTCCATACGGCAATGAGCATGAACCAGATGGCTGCGGTGAGGCGCACCCAGATTTTCAAATCGGCGATACGAGCCATAATCTCCCTTGGTCCTCGGCTTTAATTTGTCGGTCCTGCCGCTATACAGTCAAGTCCAGTTGTTGGATCGAGCCAACGCCTCCATTCTGCTGTAAAAACACGCCGGAAGCCAGCACTGAAGCCTGTAGCCGGTTCTGCGCCGTCTTCACCTCGAAGGGGGTGGCCAGATGTTGCAGGCCGATGGCGCCCACGCCCTTGTCTGCCAGGGAAAGTAGCTGGTCCCGGCCAGCCCCGTCTTTGATCCAGATTCTTAACTGTTCGAAAATGGGGTCGTTCTCGTCGATCCAGCCGTTGCGGTCGGCATCGTAGGCGGCCAGTTCGGCAAAGCCGTCGCCGCTGCGGGTGCCGAACAGCTCGCCGCCGTCCGTGGCGCTGCCGTTGCCGTCCTTGTCGAAAACCAGGAAACCGCTGCCGCCGCTGGTGAAGTTGATCATGTCGTCCTTGCCGTCGCTGTCGATGTCGAAGGCAAAGCGCTGGTCGGTCAGCTGGGCGGCGGTGCCGGCGAAATTGAGCACCAGGGGGTCCTTCTTCACCGCATCGCCGGCGCGGAGACTGACGCTGCTTTCCTCGTGGTAGAGCCGGCTCATGGCCAGGTTGAGGTCGAAGCTGATTTCCTTGCCGTCGCTGGTGCGCACCACCCCCTGGGCGGAGAAGGTGGTCTGTTCCATTTCCGTGTAGGACTCGTGGTGGTCGTATTCCACCCCGTAGCCGGCCTTGGCCGGTGCTGCGTCGGCCGGTACGCCGCCCGCTGCCTGGCCGGCCGCAAGCGTGCCCGTTTCGGCGCTGAGATCGGTCTGGCTGAGGAGCTCGATCTTGCGGCCGGTGAAGTACTCGATCAGGGTCTTGAGCAGGGCCAGCTTGGGGTCCAGCGTCTCTTCGGCCTTGGCGCCGGCAGCCTCCACCCCGTCCTGGGCCTGGGCCGCCAGGGCTTCAGGGGACAGGCTGACACTGGTGGCCGGCGATGTCGGGGAGGCTGTCGCCAAGTCGCCGTTGCCTTCGAAGTCGGGTCGCCGGTCGCCGACCCAGACGCGCAGGCTTTCGCTGACTTCATGGTGTTGCAGGCTGGCGTGGCTGGCGGCCATCTGGACGTCGGCAGAGGCGATTTTCATGGGAGGCTCCGGGTGGCGGGTGGCTACCTCGTCTACGGCCTCCCGGAGCAAAGGTTGAGGCGTTTCTACACGTCCACGCTGCGCAGCCAGCGGATCAGGTTGGCTGCATCCATGGCGCCGGCCTGGCGGGCCACTTCCCGGCCGCCGCGGAAGAGGGCCAGGGTGGGGATGCTGCGGATGCCGAAGCGGGCGGCCATGGCCGGTTCGGCTTCCGTATCCAGCTTGAGCAGGCGGTAATGGGGTTCCAGTTGCCGGGCCGCCTGGGCGAAGGCGGGGGCCATCATGCGGCAGGGGCCGCACCAGGGGGCCCAGAAATCTACCAGCAGGGGCAGGTCGGAGCGGCCCAGGTGGGCCTCCAGGGCGGCGCTGGTCACTGCCAGGGGCTCGCCGGTGAACAGCGCTGCCTTGCAGCGGCCGCAGGTGGGCTGTTCGGTCAGGCGCTGGGTGGGCAGGCGATTGACGGCCTGGCAGTGGGGGCAGACCAGGTGCAGGGATTCGGGGGCGGCCATGGCGGGCTCCTTGATTAGACTTGTCTAATATGGAGACGCCGCCCCGGTCTTCAAGAGGGGGTCAGCGGGAGGCGCCCCGGGCCTGGGCCCGCAGGGCGCTTTGCTCCAGGGCCGCCTGGTCCGGGGCTTCCCGGGTGGGCCAGCCTGAAAGGTGCATCGTGACGATGTCGGCGAGGGCCTCGATCCAGTCCGGCCGCTCGTTGAGGCAGGGGATGTAGCCATAGGTCTTGCCGCCAGCAGCGAGGAAATCGGCCTTGCCCTCCATGGCGATCTCCTCCAGGGTTTCCAGGCAGTCGGAGGTGAAGCCGGGGCAGATGACGTCTACCCGTTCCACCCCTTCCTTGGCCAGCCGGTGCAGGGTGGGGGCGGTGTAGGGCTGCAGCCATTCGGCCTTGCCGAAGCGGGACTGGAAGCAGATTTCCACCCGCTCCTTGGGCAGGCCCAGGGCTTCGCTGAGCAGGCGGCCGGTCTTCAGGCATTCGCAGTGGTAGGGGTCCCCCAGTTCCAGGGTGCGTTTGGGGACGCCGTGGAAGCTCAGCATGAGACGGTAGGAAGGGCCGGGCTGGCCGTTCTCCGCCCAGTACTGGCGTACGCTGGCGGCCAGGGCGGCGATGTAGCCGGGATGGTCGTGGAAGTTGCGCACGGCGCGGATTTCCGGCTGGTTGCGGCTCTGCTGCAGCCAGGCGTAGGCCGCATCCAGGGCGGTGGCCGAGGTGCTGCCGGCGTACTGGGGATAGAGGGGCAGCAGCAGGATGCGGGTGCAGTTCTGCTGCTTCAGCCGCTCCAGGGCATCGGCCACGGAAGGCTGGCCGTAGCGCATGGCGTAATCCACCACCAGACGGTGGCCGGCCTGGCCCAGGACGCCCTTGAGCAGCTTGGCCTGGCGTTCCGTGTGTACCCGCAGGGGCGAGCCTTCGGGCAGCCAGACGGAGGCGTACTTGGCCGCCGACTTGGCGGGGCGGGTGTTGAGGATGATGCCGTTGAGGATGGGCCACCAGATGAGGCGGGGAATCTCCACCACCCGGGGGTCGGAGAGGAATTCCTTGAGATAGCGGCGCAGGGCCGGCGCCGTGGGGGCATCGGGGGTGCCCAGGTTGATCAGCAGAACCCCGGTCTGGGGGGCGGTGCCGTGCTTGAATTCGGGTTCCGGACGGAAAAAGGGCATCAGGTATTGGCCTGGTAGGTAAGGGCGGAGGAGAGCAGCTTGGCGGTGATGTCCACGATGGGGATGACCCGTTCGTAGGCCATGCGGGTGGGGCCGATGACGCCGACGGAGCCCACCACCTGGCCATTCACCTCGTAGGGGGCGGTGACGACGCTGCATTCGTCCAGGGGCGCCAGGCCCGATTCGCCGCCGATGTAGATCTGCACGCCGTCGGCGTTGTTGGAGATGTCGAGCAGGCGCACCAGGCCGGTCTTCTGTTCGAAGAGGTCGAACAGCTCCCGCAGCCGCTTCATGTTGGAGGACAGTTCCTCCACTTCCAGCAGGTTCTTCTCGCCGGAGATGACGTACTGGCTGGCGCTGTCGTTCAAGGCCTGGTTGCCGGCCTCCAGGGCCGAGGCCATGAGGATCTTCAGGTCGTCCTGCAACTGCTGGATTTCGCCGGTGAGGCGCTGGCGGATCTGGTCGAAGTCCAGGCCGGCGTAATTGTGGTTCAGGTAATTGGCCGCCGTCGTCAGCTCCGACGGCGAGTAGGGCCGTTCGGTGAGCAGGATGCGGTTCTGCACGTCGCCGTCGGTAGTGACGATGATGAGCAGGATGCGCTTTTCCGAGAGGCCGAGAAACTCGATCTGGCGGATGGTCGGCGTCTTGCGCCGCGGCGTCACGACGATGCCGGCAAACTGGGTCAGTTCCGAGAGCAGGTGGGAGGCGTTGCCGATCAGCTGCTGGGGCTGGGTCTGGATCAGCTGCCCTTCCATCTCGTGGATCTGGTTTTCCTGCAGGGGCTGCACCGCCAGCAGGCTGTCCACGAACAGGCGGTAGCCCCGGGGCGTGGGAATGCGGCCGGCGGAGGTGTGGGGGCTGGCGATGAAACCCTGCTCCTCCAGATCCGCCATGACGTTGCGGATGGTGGCCGGCGACAGGTCCAGCCCGGAGAAGCGGGAGAGGGCGCGGGAGCCCACCGGTTGGCCTTCGGCGATGTACCGTTCGACCAGGGTCTTGAGCAGGATGCGGGCGCGGTTGTCGAGCATGAATCGATTTTACCGAAAATCGCCGGGGCCGCCAGGAGTTGCATCCGCGCTGTGCCGCCGGGGGCGGGGGGTTTTGTGGTTTAATGCGGGCCATGAAAGGCTCCGGTCACCATTCCCCTTCGCGTCCCATGGCACTTCCCCGCACCATTGCCCTGATTGGCAAATACCACAGCCCGGAAATTGCCGAATCCCTGCGTTCCCTCGGCCAGTATCTGAGCGAGCGGGGCGTCTCGGTGCTGGTGGAGGCCGATACGGCCGCCAATGTGGGGGAAAGCCGCTGGATGACCGGCGATTTCCAGTTCATCGGCGCCCATGCCGATCTGGCCATCGTCCTCGGCGGCGACGGCACCATGCTCAACGCCGCCCGCCACCTGGCCCGCTACAAGGTGCCCCTGGTGGGCGTGAACCAGGGCCGCCTGGGCTTCATGACCGACATTGCCCGCTGCGACATGCTGTCCTGCATGGAAGACCTGCTGGACGGCCGCTTCGTGCCGGAGGAGCGCCTGATCCTGGACGCCGAGGTGATCCGGGACGGCAAGGAAGTCTGCGCCAACCAGGCTCTCAACGACGTGGTGATGGACAAGGGCGCCATCGGCCGCATGATCGAATTCGAGCTGTTCATCGACGGCGAGTTCATCTACAACCTGCGGGCCGACGGCCTCATCATCTCCACTCCCACCGGCTCCACCGCCTACGCCCTCTCGGCCAACGGCCCCATCCTGCACCCGACCCTGGGCGGCATCGCCCTGGTGCCCCTCTGTCCCCATTCCCTGACCAACCGGCCGATCACGGTGTCGGACCGCTGCGAGATCGAATTGCGGGTGATCCAGTCCGCCGACGCCCGGGTGCACTTCGACGGCCAGGTGGCCTTCGACATCCGTCCCGACGACTGCGTGCGCATGCGCCGCTCCGCCTACAACGTCTGTTTCCTGCACCCGCCCGGCTACAGCTACTTCGCCATGCTGCGTCAGAAGCTCCACTGGAGCAAACGTCCCAAGGGGCCCTGAACCATGCTGCAACGTCTGAACATTCGCGATTTCGTCCTGGTGGACCGGCTGGAGCTGGATTTCCAGGGCGGCTTCGGCGCCCTCACCGGCGAGACCGGCGCCGGCAAGTCCATCCTGGTGGACGCCCTGGCCTTCGTCCTCGGCGAGCGCGCCGACAGCGGCCTGCTGCGGGCCGGGGCCGAGAAGACCGAAGTGGGGGCCGAGTTCGACATCCGTGCCCTGGCCGAACTGAAGTCCTGGCTGGCGGAGAACGACTTCGCCGCTGACGATGACCTGTTGCTGCGTCGCATCCTGGATGCGGGCGGCCGTTCCCGGGCCTACATCAACGGCTCTGCCGCCACCCTGCAGCAACTGCGGCAGGCCGCCGAATGGCTGGTGGACATCCACGGCCAGCACGCCCACCAGTCCCTGTTGCGGGGCGAGGCCCAGCGCCAGCTGCTCGACGCCCATGCCGGCCATGCCGACCTGGCCCGCAGCGTCGGCGAAGCCTGGCGCACCTGGCGCGACGCCCGGGATTCCCTGGAGGCGGCGGCCGAAGGCGGCGAAGCCCTGGCCCGGGAGCGGGAACAGCTGGAATGGCAGGTGCGGGAACTGGAGACCCTGGCCTTCTCCGCCGACGAGTGGGAAAGCCTCAACCAGGAACACAAGCGTCTGGCCCATGCCGCCTCCCTGCTGGAAGGGGCCCAGTTTTCCCTGGGCCTGCTGGCCGAAGGCGAGGGGGCCTGCGAAGCCCAGGTGCGTGCCGTGGCCTCCCGTCTCGACGGTCTGGCCGAATACGACCCGGCCCTGAGCGAAGTGGCCCAACTGGTGCAGTCGGCCGAAGCCGAGCTGGCCGAAGCCGTTAGCGCCCTGCGCCGCTACGCCGACCGGGTGGATCTGGACCCGGCCCGCCTGGCCGAGGTGGAACGCCGCCTGGAGGCCGTCATGGGTTGCGCGCGCAAGTTCCGCGCTCTGCCGGAGGAACTGCCGGAACTGTTGTCCCGTTGGCAGCAGCGTCTCGCCGAGCTGGGCGAGGCGGGCGACCTGGCAGCCCTGCAGGCCAGGGTGGATGCGGCTCGCCAGCAATACGACAAGGATGCGGCCAAGCTCTCCAAGGCCCGGGCCAAGGCGGCCAAGGCCCTGGGCGACGAGGTCAGCCAGGGCATGCAGGAACTGGCCCTGGGCGGCGGCCGTTTCGAAATCGCCCTGGTGCCCGTGGCCGGCGGCAATGCCCACGGCCTGGAAAGCATCGAATTCCGCATCGGCGGCCTGGCGGGCAGCGAAGCCCGTTCCCTGGCCAAGGTGGCTTCCGGCGGCGAACTGTCCCGCATCAGCCTGGCCATCCAGGTGGTCACCAGCCGCCAGGCCAGCGTCCCCACCCTGATTTTCGACGAGGTGGACGTGGGCATCGGCGGCGGCGTCGCCGAGGTGGTGGGGCGTCTGCTGCACCGCCTGGGCCGGGAGCGTCAGGTGTTGTGCGTCACCCACCTGCCCCAGGTGGCGGCCCGGGCCGACTGGCAGTGGCAGGTGGCCAAGTCCAAGGAGGGCGCCGCCATCAAGAGCCGGGTCACGCCCCTGGACGCGGCGGGCCGGGTGGAGGAAATCGCCCGCATGCTGGGCGGCGTGGAAATCACCGCCACCACCCGGCAGCACGCCAAGGAACTGCTCGGTCAGGGCTGAGCCCGACTTGGCCCCGGCCCGGGGCTTGGGCTATGGTGAGGATCTACTTTCCCGCAAACGGGGCTGTCGCCCCGCTGCAGCCTTGAGTGTCTGCCATGATCGGCTCCCTCTCAGCTTCCGGCATTGCCAGTGTCTATCCCGTCGCCACGGGAGGCGTTGCCGCACCCGTGCAGCGGCCGGCGGCCGGCGGCGCCCAGGCGGCCGAGAGCGGCAGCGGGGCATCCTCGTCGGGCAGTGGCAGCGCGGCGGCCTCAGGTGCCGAGTGGAACGGGGGCTACGGCCAGTCCCTGGGCAAGAACCCCTTCGCCGCCGCTGCCGGGAAGAGCGAGCTGTCGGAGGACGAACAGCGGCAGGTGGAAAAGCTGAAGGAGACGGACCGCAAGGTACGCGCCCACGAGCAGGCCCACATCGCTGCCGGCGGAGCCCTGGTCCAGGGCGGCGCCAGCTACTCCTACCACAAGGGGCCGGACGGCCGCATGTATGCGGTGGCAGGAGAGGTTTCCATCGATGTGTCGCCGGGCCGCACGCCGGAGGAAAGTCTGGCCAAGGCCCAGCAGATCCGTGCCGCCGCCATGGCGCCGGCCGATCCTTCGCCCCAGGACCGGCGCGTGGCGGCAGGCGCCGCCAGGCTGGAGAGCAGCGCCCGGGCCGAGCAGGCCAAGGAACAGGCTACGGAGGCGGCTGCGGCCCAGGAGGGAAGCGGTTCCACCGGAGGTGTGTCTGGAGAGCAAGCATCGGCGCCGGTTGCAGCCGAGGCTGCCGTGGCAGGTCCGTCCGGTGCGGCTTCTGGCGGTGGGGCCAGGGGAGAGGCGGCCTATCGGCTGGAGAGCGTGGGCGTCAGGGAAACGGCCGTTTCCCGTTCCCGCGTCGATCTCTTCGCCTGAGGCGCGGATTCCGCCGCGGGGCGGTAGCGCTGCACGGCATTCTCGAAGAAGCCTTCGCTGCGCAGTTTTTCCACCGCGCTGCGGATGCGGGGCAGGTGGCCGAGCTGGGGGGATTTCTTCGACATCTGGGCCCACACCTCGGTCTTCTGCAGCATCAGGCGCGGCCAGGGCTGGCTCGGGTAGCCCCGCTTCTGCAGCAGGTGGTGCAGGGAGATGCTGTTGCCGGCGATGGCGTCCAGGCGGCCGCTGAGGAACATGTCCACCAGGGTTTCGTAGTCCCGCACTTCCACCTTGTTCAAACCGGCGTCGCCGTCGAAACGGGGGTTGAGGCGGATGTCCTTGACCAGGCCGATGCGCAGGCCCTGCAGGTCGTCGTAGCTGCGCAGGGTGCTGCCGGGGCGGGCCAGCACCAGGGTGTGGAAGCTGAAGAGGTAGCCCGCGTACTCGACATAGGCATCCCGGTCGTCGGAGCGGATCAGATAGGTCAGGTCGCAGTCGCCGCTCTGCAGCTCCTTGCCGACCCGGCCATAGGGCAGGGTGTTCAGTTCCAGGCTGAGGCCGGTTTCCCTGGCCAGTTCCCGGCTGATGTCCACGAACACGCCGCTGAGCTGGCTCTTGCGTTCGCCGCCGCCGTCCCGGCTGTAGTAGGCCCAGGGTTCGCTGTGCATGAGGCCCACCCGCAGGCCGGCCGTGGCCGTGTCGCCGCTATGGGCGAGAGCCGACAGGCCCAGGCAGAACAGGGCCAGCGCATGGCGGGACAGGGATCGACGGGAAAACCCCATGGAGGCGCATAGGCGTAACGATGTAGAACAAAAGTTATACCCCGCCCCTCCCAGGGGGTCAAGCGCCGGTGGTCAGCAGGGTGGCGCCGCCGGTCAGGACGAAGACCAGGGCGGCGAGGCGGCGGATCCAGTCCAGAGGCAGGCGATGGGCCAGCTTTTCGCCGATCAGCACGGCCGGCACGTTGGCGATCATCATGCCCAGGGTGGTGCCCAGGACCACGGCGGCCAGGGAATCGAAGCGGGCGGCCAGGGCCACCGTGGCGAACTGGGTCTTGTCCCCCATCTCCGCCAGGAAGAAGGCGATCAGGGCCGTGATGAAGGCGCCGCGGGCCAGGGTCTTGGGGGTCTCGTCGTCGTCCAGGGTGTCCGGCTTCAGGGTCCACAGGCCGAAGGCGATGAACAGGATGCCCACCGACCAGCGCAGGATTTCCGGGCTCAGCAGGGAGGCGGCCCAGGCTCCGACGGAACCGGCCAGGGCATGGTTGGCCACGGTGGCGACGAAGATGCCGGCGATGATAGCCCAGGGCCGGCGCAGGCGTGCCGCCAGGACGAAGGAGAGAAGTTGGGTCTTGTCGCCGATTTCAGCCAGGGCGACCAGCAGGGTGGAGGTGAGGAGGGCGTCCATACAAAATAAAAGCCGGGGCAAGCCCCGGCGTCATGGCAAAGGAATGGGAGGGTCAGGCGTCGTGGGGCAGGTGGTGCTTGTCCACGTGGGCGTCCGGGGAGTTGCGGTGGGGACAGTTTTCCTTGAGGCACTCGGCGTAGAGGTAGAGGGCGTGCTCCTGGATGGCGAAGCCCCGTTCCTTGGCGATCTTGTTCTGGCGCCGCTCGATCTCGGGGTCGTAGAACTCTTCCACCCGGCCGCAATTGACGCAGACCAGGTGGTCGTGATGCTTGCCCTCGTTCATTTCGAAGACGGCACGGCCGGATTCGAAAAAGTGGCGTTCCAGGATGCCGGCCTGCTCGAACTGGGTCAGGACCCGGTAAACCGTGGCCAGGCCGATGTCCATGCCTTCGGCGATGAGGAGCTTATAGACGTCTTCGGCGGAGAGGTGGCGGACGTTGCTCTTTTCGAACAGGTCCAGAATCTTGAGTCGGGGAAAGGTGGCCTTGAGACCGATGCTCTTCAGGCTCTGGGAATTGCTCATGTCGCACCCTATTTGATAGGTTGGTCTGATTTTTTGGGCTATGATATACCGATTCACTTTGCTTGGACACCGCTGGAATCCAGCGTTTTGCCGCATGAGTCGCTTCCATATCCCTGCCTTTGATGGCCATTTCCGCCATAGTTCCCGGATTTTCCTTTCGGCCCTGGTCGTTTCCTCGACCTTGCTCGCCGGATGCTCCGTTCCCCGTATCGTCACCGAATACAAAATCGATGTGCAGCAGGGCAATGTCCTGACCCAGGATATGGTGGCCCAACTGCGCCCCGGGCTGAGCAAGGACCAGGTGCGCTACATCCTGGGGACGCCCATGTTGATGGACATTTTCCACGGTGAACGCTGGGATTACGTCTATCGGCTGGAAAAGGGCAAGACAGGGGAAACCGAGACCCGCAAGTTCTCCGTTTTCTTTGCTGACGGCAAGTTGGCCCGCGTCGGCGGCGACGTGGTGGCGGCCCAGGCCGGCGAGGCCGGCGGTGACGTGGTGCCGCCGACCCGGCAGCAGGTGATCGACCTTGGGTCCATTCCCGAGGACGGAAGTGTGCAGGCGCCGCCGCCCGACAGCGAGCGGGGCTTCTTTGGACGAATGCTGGATAAGGTTGGACTGTAATTCATGAGCAAGTTGCGTATTGCCGTGGCCGGGGCTTCCGGCCGTATGGGCCGGATGTTGATCGAAGCCACCCTGAAGGATGGCGAAGTGGTGCTGGGCGCCGCCTTTGACCGCCCGGGCAGCCCCGCCGTGGGCAAGGACGCGGGCGACCTGGTGGGCCAGCCCTGTGGCGTCCAGGTGCTGGATAGCGCCGAGACCGCCCTGAAACAGGCCGACTGCCTGATCGACTTCACCCGCCCCGAAGGCACCCTGGAGCACCTGGCCCTGTGCCGCAAGCTGGGCGTGGCCATGATCATCGGCACCACCGGCTTCGACGAGGCCGGCAAGGCCGCCATCCGCGACGCCGCCCAGGATATCCCGGTCGTCTTCGCCCCCAACATGGCGGTGGGCGTGAATCTGGTGTTCAAGCTGCTGGATGTGGCGGCCCGTATCCTCAATCAGGGCTACGACATCGAGATCGTCGAGGCCCACCACAAGCACAAGATCGACGCCCCTTCCGGCACCGCCCTGCGCATGGGCGAAGTGGTGGCCCATGCCCTGGGCCGGGACCTGAAGGAATGCGCCATCTACGGCCGCGAAGGCGTCACCGGCGAACGGGATCCTTCCACCATCGGCTTTGCCACCGTGCGCGGCGGCGACATCGTCGGCGACCACAACGTGATGTTCTGCGGTACCGGCGAACGGGTGGAGATCGCCCATAAGGCCGGCAGTCGCATGCCTTACGCCCTGGGCAGCCTGCGGGCGGCCCGCTTCCTGGCGGGCAAGAAGAACGGCCTGTTCGACATGCAGGACGTGCTGGGCCTGCGCTGAGTCTCCTCCGGAGTCGGCCGCGAAGCCGCTCTAGGCCGTGAAGTGCTGCGCCGCGATTGCCCCAAAAGGGGGCAGTCGGCTATAATAGTGCGGTTAAAAAATCAATTCGTGAAAGCGGGAGGGCGCTGAGCCCATCCCGCTTTGCGTATGTACCCCGGTGAAACCGGTCCTGCCTGTGTGGCGGCAGGGCTGTCCGGGGTCCGACAGCGCGTCACGAGTACCACGAATTCGCCGCCCGGAGTCTTTTGTGTCCCTGCTTCCTGCCTTTTCGCCCGCCCTGCTTGCCCTGGCCGACGGCACCGTGTTCCGCGGTTACGCCATCGGTGCCGAGGGCACCACCAGCGGTGAAGTGGTGTTCAACACGGCCATGACCGGTTACCAGGAAATCCTGACCGACCCGTCCTACTGCCGTCAGATTGTCACCCTCACCTATCCCCACATCGGCAACACCGGCTGCAATGCGGAGGACTTCGAGTCCCGCGCCAACTTTGCCGCCGGCCTGGTCATCCGCGACCTGCCGATCCGCGCTTCCAACTGGCGTATCGAGCAGACCCTGCCCGACTATCTGAAGCAGCATGGCGTCGTTGCCATCGCCGGCATCGACACCCGCAAGCTGACCCGCATCCTGCGCGAAAAGGGCGCCCAGGCCGGCTGCATCATCGCCGGCGTGGCCGACGAAGCCAAGGCCCTGGCCGAAGCCCGCGCTTTCCCGGGTCTGGCCGGCATGGACCTGGCCAAGGTGGTCAGCGTCGATTCCCCCTACCAGTTCAGCGAAGGCGAGTGGACCCTGAAGGGTTACGCCGCCGCCCCCGCCGCCAAGTTCAAGGTGGTGGCATACGACTACGGCGTCAAGACCAACATCCTGCGCATGCTGGCTTCCCGCGGCTGCGACGTCACCGTGGTGCCGGCCCAGACTCCTGCGGCCGAGGTGCTGAAGTACAAGCCGGATGGCGTCTTCCTCTCCAACGGCCCCGGCGACCCCGAGCCCTGTGACTATGCCATCACCGCCATCCGTGAAATCCTGGCGGCCGGCGTGCCCACCTATGGCATCTGCCTGGGCCACCAGCTGCTGGCCCTGGCTTCCGGCGCCAAGACCCTGAAGATGAAGTTCGGCCACCACGGTGCCAACCATCCGGTCAAGGATCTGGACACCAACCAGGTGCTGATCACCAGCCAGAACCACGGCTTCGCCGTGGATGCGGACACCCTGCCGGCCAATGTGCGGGCGACCCACGTGTCCCTGTTCGACGGCTCCCTGCAAGGCATCGCCCGCACCGACGTGCCGGCCTTCTCCTTCCAGGGCCACCCCGAGGCGAGCCCGGGCCCCCATGACGTGGCCTATCTGTTCGACCGTTTCATCAAGCTGATGCAAGACAAAAAGGCCGAGGGAAAGTAACTCATGCCCAAGCGCACAGACATTAAGAGCATTCTCATCATCGGCGCCGGCCCGATCATCATCGGTCAGGCCTGCGAGTTCGACTATTCCGGCGCCCAGGCCTGCAAGGCCCTGAAGGCCGAGGGTTACCGGGTCATCCTGGTGAACTCCAACCCCGCCACCATCATGACCGACCCGGAAACGGCCGATGTGACCTACATCGAGCCCATCTCCTGGAAGGTGGTGGAAAAGATCATCGAAAAGGAGCGTCCCGACGCCCTGCTGCCCACCATGGGCGGCCAGACCGCGCTGAACTGCGCTCTGGATCTGGCCAAGCACGGTGTGCTGGAGAAGTTCGGTGTCGAGCTGATCGGCGCTTCCGAGGAAGCCATCGACAAGGCCGAGGACCGGGAGAAGTTCAAGGCCGCCATGACCAAGATCGGTCTGGGCTCCGCCCGTTCCGCCGTGGCCCACTCCATGGAAGAGGCCCTGCAGGTGCAGGCCATGATCGGCTTCCCGGCCATCATCCGTCCCTCCTTCACCCTGGGCGGTTCCGGCGGCGGCATCGCCTACAACAAGGAAGAGTTCGTCACCATCTGCGAACGGGGCCTGGAAGCCTCGCCGACCAAGGAACTGCTCATCGAAGAGTCCCTCATCGGCTGGAAAGAGTATGAGATGGAAGTGGTCCGCGACAGCAAGGACAACTGCATCATCATCTGTTCCATCGAGAACCTGGACCCCATGGGCGTGCATACCGGTGACTCCATCACCGTGGCCCCGGCCCAGACCCTGACGGACAAGGAATACCAGATCATGCGCAACGCCTCCATCGCGGTGCTGCGCGAGATCGGCGTTGATACGGGCGGCTCCAACGTGCAGTTCGCCATCAGCCCGAAGGACGGTCGCATGATCGTCATCGAGATGAACCCCCGGGTGTCCCGCTCCTCCGCCCTGGCCTCCAAGGCCACCGGCTTCCCCATCGCCAAGGTGGCGGCCAAGCTGGCTGTCGGCTACACCCTGGACGAGCTGGCCAACGAGATCACCGGCGGCAAGACCCCGGCCTCCTTCGAGCCCTCCATCGACTACGTGGTCACCAAGGTGCCCCGTTTCGCCTTCGAGAAGTTCCCCACCGCCGATTTCCACCTGACCACCCAGATGAAGTCTGTGGGCGAGGTCATGGCCATCGGCCGCACCCTGCAGGAATCCCTGCAGAAGGCCCTGCGTGGCCTGGAAGTGGGTGTGGACGGCTTCGACGAGAAGACCACCGACCGGGAAGTGATCGAGACCGAACTGGCCGAACCCGGCCCCGAGCGCATCTGGTACGTGGGCGATGCCTTCCGCATCGGCATGACCCTGGACGAGATCCACCGCCTGACCCACATCGACCCCTGGTTCCTGGCCCAGATCGAGGATCTGCACCTGAAGGCCAAGTCCCTGGCCGGCCGTAGCGTCGATTCCCTGTCCCGGGAAGAGCTGCTGGTGCTGAAGAAGTGCGGCTTCTCCGACAAGCGCCTGGCCAAGCTGCTGGCCACCACCCAGACCGCCGTGCGGGAACGTCGCCACGCCCTCAACGTGCGCCCGGTGTTCAAGCGCGTCGATACCTGCGCTGCCGAATTCGCCACCAACACGGCCTACATGTACTCCACCTACGAGGACGAGTGCGAGGCCCAGCCCAGCGACAAGAAGAAGATCATGGTCCTGGGCGGCGGTCCGAACCGCATCGGCCAGGGCATCGAGTTCGACTACTGCTGCGTGCATGCCGCCATGGCCATGCGCGAAGACGGCTACGAGACCATCATGGTCAACTGCAACCCGGAGACCGTGTCCACCGACTACGACACCTCCGACCGTCTGTACTTCGAGCCCCTGACCCTGGAAGACGTGCTGGAAGTGGTCAATGTGGAGAAGCCCGTCGGCGTCATCGTCCAGTACGGCGGCCAGACCCCGCTGAAGCTGGCGCGGGACCTGGAGGCCAACGGCGTGCCCATCATCGGCACCAGCCCCGACATGATCGACGCGGCCGAAGACCGGGAACGCTTCCAGAAGCTGCTGCACGAGCTGGGCCTGAAGCAGCCGCCCAACCGTACCGCCCGCAACGAAGCCGACGCCCTGGCCCTGGCCCAGGAAATCGGCTATCCCCTGGTGGTCCGCCCCTCCTACGTGCTGGGCGGCCGGGCCATGGAAATCGTGCATCAGCAGTCCGACCTGGAGCGCTACATGCGCGAGGCGGTGAAGGTCTCCAACGACTCTCCTGTGCTGCTGGACCGCTTCCTGAACGACGCCTGCGAAGTGGACGTGGATGCCCTGTCCGACG
Source organism: Azospira oryzae (assembly GCF_004217225.1). Taxonomy (GTDB): domain Bacteria; phylum Pseudomonadota; class Gammaproteobacteria; order Burkholderiales; family Rhodocyclaceae; genus Azospira; species Azospira oryzae. Next base: position 1,172,291 of record NZ_SHKM01000001.1, on the reverse strand, counting down.
GTGACGAAGTCATCATCGGCGGCGTCATGGAACACATCGAACAGGCCGGTGTGCACTCCGGCGACTCCGCCTGTTCCCTGCCGCCTTACTCTCTGCCCAAGGAAGTGACCGACGAGTTGCGCCGCCAGACCAAGCTGATGGCCAAGGCCCTCAACGTCTGCGGCCTGATGAACGTGCAGTTCGCCATTCAGAACGACACCGTGTATGTGCTGGAAGTGAATCCCCGCGCCTCCCGCACCGTGCCCTTCGTTTCCAAGGCCACGGGCCTGCAGCTGGCCAAGATCGCCGCCCGCTGCATGGCCGGCCAGAGCCTGAAGAGCCAGGGCATCACCAAGGAAGTGATTCCGCCTTACTTCTCCGTCAAGGAAGCGGTGTTCCCCTTCGTCAAGTTCCCCGGCGTCGATACCATCCTGGGACCGGAAATGAAGTCCACCGGCGAAGTCATGGGCGTGGGCACCACCTTCGCCGAAGCCTTCGTCAAGAGCCAGCTGGCGGCCGGCGTGAAGCTGCCCACCGGCGGCAAGGTGTTCCTCTCCGTCAAGGATTCGGACAAGACCAAGGCCGTGGATGTGGCCCGTGACCTGCACGCTGCCGGCTTCACCATCCTGGCGACCCGGGGTACCGGTGCCGCCATGGAAGCGGCCGGCATTCCGGTGACCGTGGTGAACAAGGTGACCGAAGGCCGTCCCCACATCGTGGACATGATCAAGAACAACGAGATTGCCCTGATCATCAACACGGTGGACGAGAAGCGCCAGGCCATCAACGATTCCCGCTCCATCCGGACTTCCGGACTGGCCGCCCGGGTCACCATGTACACCACCATCTGGGGTGCCGAGGCTGCTGCCGCCGGTATCCGCCAGGGTGGCGAACTGGTGGTTTATCCCATCCAGGCGCTGCACGCCCAGATTTCCTGATCAATCCTAACCCTCGCCGCCGGGAACGCCCCATCGGGGCGCCGGCGGTTTTGCTTTGATAGACGCGCTATGAGCAAGATTCCTCTGACCGTTAAGGGCGCCGAGAAACTTCGCGCCGAACTGCACCGCTTGAAGACGGTGGATCGGCCCAATGTCATTGCCGCCATTGCCGAAGCCCGTTCCCACGGCGACCTCTCGGAAAATGCCGAGTACGATGCCGCCAAGGAGCGCCAGGGCTTCATCGAGGGCCGGATCCAGGAAGTGGAAGGCAAGCTTTCCCATTCCCAGATCATCGATCCCCAGGCCCTGGATGCGGACGGACGCTGCGTTTTCGGCGCCACCGTCGATCTGGAGGACCAGGATTCCGGTGCCCAGGTGACCTACCAGATCGTGGGCGAAGATGAGGCGGACATCAAGGAAAGCAAGATTTCCTTCAACTCCCCCCTGGCCCGCGCCCTGATCGGCAAGTATGCCGGCGATATCGCCCAGGTGCAGGCTCCGGGCGGCCTGCGGGAGTATGAAATCCTCGACGTGCGTTACGAATAAGTCTGGCGTAACCCATCATGTCCCGGGCCCTGTTCAACCGATCTGCCGCTGTCCTGGCAGCGGTGGCAGGGCCTTGGTTTTTGTCTTGAACCAAAGATGACCAAGCCTGCCGTCCTGTCCCGCCTGGCCACGGCGCTCTGCCGCGGACTGCTGGTCCTCTGGGTCGGTGCCCTGTGGGCGGTGGGTTACCTGGCTGCGCCGGTGCTGTTTGCCAGCCTGCCCAGGCTGGTGGCCGGGGAAGTGGCGGGCAAGCTGTTCTTCATCGTCGGCTGGATCGGCATGGTGGCCGGCATCCTGCTCCTGGTTTATGTGCGTTACACCCAGGCGGCCGGCCGCGAGCGGCGGCTGCGTCTGCTGTTGCTGTCGGTGTTGTGGCTGCTGGCGGCGGCCCAGCTGTTCTGGCTGCAGCCGGTGATTGCCGGCATCAAGGCCCAATTGCCTCCCTTGCCGCCGGACGTGGCGTCCCTGGGGCCGGAGTTCGCCTTCTGGCATGCCTTGTCCAGCGCCCTCTACCTGCTGCAGAGCCTGGCGGGGCTGATTCTGGTGATGCTGGGGGGGGTGGAGAGCCGGCGGCCTGCTGTGGCCTGACCACCGGCGTGCCTGTTCAGGCCTGGAAGCTGCGCTTGGTGCGGCGGGGGGCGGAGCGGGGACGGCGCTGGGGGGGGGCCTTGACCGGCTTGCCGGCGGCGTCCAGAGTGGGGCGCCACAGTACCAGCAGTTTGCCGATGTGCTGCACCGGGGCAGCGTCGAGTTGCTGGCAGATTTCCTGGAGGAACTGTTCCCGTTCTTCCCGGTTGTCGTTGTACACCCGGACCTTGATGAGCTCATGGCTCTTCAGGGAGGCGTCGATCTCCTTCATCACCCCTTCAGAGAGGCCGTTCTGGCTGATGCTGACGACGGGGTCGAGGGAATGGGCACGGGCTCGCAGAGCGCGGCGCTGGTCGGCATTGAGGGAAAGCATAGGAAGCACCTGATTCAAAACGCGGATTCTACTGGATGGCACGTTCCAAGACCAGCAAGGCGTGGCTGCAAGAACACGTCAATGATCATTTTGTCCATCGGGCCAAGGCCGAGGGCTGGCGTTCCCGCGCCTCCTTCAAGCTGCTCGAGATCGACGACAAGGACAAACTCCTCAAACCCGGCGAGGTGGTGGTGGACCTGGGGGCGGCCCCCGGCGGCTGGTGCCAGGTGGCCGTGCAGCGGGTGGGGGAGGGCGGCAAGGTATTCGCCATCGACCTTCTGGAAATGCAGGGTATCGCCGGGGTGGACTTCATGCAGGGGGATTTCCGCGAGGAATCGGTGCTGCGGGAGTTCGAGTCGCGCCTGGCGGGGCGCCAGGTGGGGCTTGTACTTTCGGACATGGCCCCCAATATATCGGGGGTGAACGTTTCCGATCAGGCGCGCTCCATCTATCTGTGCGAACTGGCCCTGGAATTCGCCCGGGAGCACCTCAAGCCGGATGGCGCATTCCTCGTCAAAGTCTTCCAGGGCAGCGGTTTCAACGAGTTCCTGGCGGCCATGCGGGAGACCTTCGAGGTGGTGGCGACACGCAAGCCCAAGTCGTCCCGGGATCGCAGTCCGGAACTCTATCTGCTCGGCCGGCGTCTCAAACATGGTGGGTCCGTATAGCCCCGCCTGCTGTCAGACCGGCTTTCGGTTTAGAATGGACCATTCGTGGCATTCGAGGTTTAGCCGCCGTTGAGCGGCGAGAGGAGCACACTTGAACAACATGTTTAAAAACCTGGCCATCTGGCTGGTGATTGGCCTGGTCCTGATGACGGTGTTCAATCAGTTCAACAACCGTCAGGTTGCCCAGAACTCCATGGAATACTCCCAGTTCATCGACGAGGTGAAGGCTGGTCGTATCAACAAGGTGGTGATGGAAGGCCGCACCCTCAAGGCCACCACGACGGAAGGCAAGCGCGTCACTTCCTATTCGCCGGGCGACATCTGGCTGGTTTCCGACCTGCTCAAGTACGGCGTCAAGATCGAGGCCAAGCCGGATGAAGAACCCTCCATGCTGATGAGCATCTTCGTCAGCTGGTTCCCCATGCTGCTCCTCATCGGCGTCTGGGTCTTCTTCATGCGCCAGATGCAGGGCGGCGGCAAGGGCGGCGCCTTTTCCTTCGGCAAGTCCAAGGCCCGCATGCTGGACGAATCCAACAATACCGTCACCTTCGCCGACGTGGCCGGCTGCGACGAGGCCAAGGAAGAAGTGTCCGAGCTGGTGGATTTCCTGCGGGACCCCTCCAAGTTCCAGAAGCTGGGCGGCCGCATTCCCAAGGGCGTGCTGATGGTGGGCAACCCGGGTACGGGTAAGACCCTGCTGGCCAAGGCCATCGCCGGCGAGGCCAAGGTGCCGTTCTTCTCCATCTCCGGTTCCGACTTCGTGGAAATGTTCGTCGGCGTGGGCGCAGCCCGGGTCCGCGACATGTTCGAAAACGCCAAGAAGCACGCCCCCTGCATCATCTTCATCGACGAAATCGACGCCGTCGGCCGCCAGCGCGGCGCCGGCCTGGGCGGTGGCAACGACGAGCGGGAACAGACCCTGAACCAGCTGCTGGTGGAAATGGACGGTTTCGAGGGCCATACCGGCATCATCGTCATTGCCGCCACCAACCGTCCCGACGTGCTCGACCCCGCCCTGCTGCGTCCGGGCCGTTTCGACCGCCAGGTGGTGGTACCCCTGCCCGACATCCGTGGCCGGGAGGAAATCCTCAAGGTGCACATGCGCAAGGTGCCGGTGGCCGGTGACGTGCGTGCCGACATCGTGGCCCGCGGCACCCCCGGTTTCTCCGGTGCCGACCTGGCCAACCTGGTGAACGAAGCCGCCCTCTTTGCCGCCCGCAGCAACAAGCGCCTGGTGGACATGGAGGACTTCGAGAAGGCCAAGGACAAGATCATGATGGGCGCCGAGCGCCGCAGCATGGTCATGAGCGAGGAAGAAAAGCGCAACACGGCCTACCACGAGTCCGGCCACGCCGTTGTCGCCAAGCTGCTGCCCAAGGCCGATCCGGTGCACAAGGTCACCATCATTCCCCGGGGCCGGGCCCTCGGTGTCACCATGCAGCTGCCGGTGGAAGACCGTTACGCCTACGACCGGGAATATCTGATGAACCGCATCGCCATTCTCTTCGGCGGCCGCATCGCCGAAGAGGTGTTCATGAACCAGATGACCACCGGCGCTTCCAACGACTTCGAGCGGGCCACCCAGATGGCCCGGGACATGGTCACCCGCTACGGCATGACCGACGCCCTGGGCCCCATGGTCTATGGCGAGAATGAAGGCGAAGTGTTCCTCGGCCGTTCCGTCACCACCCACAAGAACGTTTCCGAAGCCACCATGCAGCTGGTGGACAAGGAAATCCGCCGCATCATCGACCAGCAGTACGGCCTTGCCCGCAAGCTGCTGGAAGACAACCGGGATAAGGTGGAGGCCATGACCGCCGCCCTGCTGGAGTGGGAAACCATCGACGCGGACCAGATCAACGACATCATGGAAGGCAAGGAGCCGCGCCCGCCCAAGGCGCCCCAGACGCCGCCCAAGTCGTCCGCCGACAGCAATTCCCCGGGCGCCGCGCCCAGCGCTGCCGCCACGGCCTGATCACGGCCTGGTTGCCAGGCGTTACAATACGGGGCCGGGAGGATCATCCTTCCGGCCTTTTCTTTTGTCTGCTGTCCACATGTCCCTTTTGCGCTGCGGGAAATTCACCCTTTCCCTGGAACGGCCCCTGATCATGGGGATCGTCAATCTCACCCCCGACTCCTTTTCCGGCGACGGCCTGGCCACCGATGCAGAACGGGCCGTGGCCCACGCCCGGGCCCAGATTGCGGCCGGTGCCGACATGCTGGACCTGGGGGCTGAATCGACCCGTCCCGGCGCCATCCCGGCCACCGCGGAGGAAGAACTGGAGCGGCTGCTGCCGGTGCTGGCGGCCCTCAAGGATTGCGGCGTGCCCCTCTCGGTGGATACCTACAAGCCGGAAGTGATGCGGGCCGTGCTGGCGGCCGGCGCCGACATGATCAACGACATCGCCGCCCTGAGCTATCCCGGCGCCCTGGAGGCTGTGGCTGACAGCGATTGCGGCCTCTGCCTCATGCACATGCAGGGCGAACCCCGCACCATGCAGCAGCAGCCCAGCTACGGCGATGTGGTGGCGGAGGTGCGGGATTTCCTGGCCCGGCGGGTCGCTGCCGCCCGGGCCGCCGGCATCGCCGACGAGCGCTTGGTGCTGGACCCGGGCTTCGGCTTTGGCAAGACTCTGGAACACAACCTGGCCCTGTTGCGCCACCTGCCGGAAACCACGGTGGACGGCCTGCCCGTCCTTGCCGGCATGTCGCGCAAGACCATGCTGGGCGCCCTCACCGGCAAGCCCGTGGCAGAGCGGCTGGCGGCCAGCGTGACGGCCCATCTCCTGGCTGCCCAGCGCGGTGCCCGCATCCTGCGGGTGCATGATGTGGCCGCCACCCGGGACGCCCTGACCGTCTGGCAGGCCGTGGCCGCCTGAACACTGAAAGTTGCGAGGACAACCATGAGCAGAAAATATTTCGGTACCGATGGTGTGCGTGGCCGCGTCGGCGAAGCGCCGATCACGCCGGATTTCGCCATGCGCCTGGGTTACAGCGCCGGCCAGGTGCTGGTGGCCCAGGACGGGCTGCCCGCCGGCGAGCGTCCGGCGGTGCTGATCGGCAAGGACACCCGGATTTCCGGCTACATGCTGGAAGCGGCCCTGGAGGCCGGCTTTTCCGCCGCCGGCGTCGATGTCTGCCTGGTGGGGCCCATGCCGACCCCGGCGGTGGCCTACCTGACCCGGGCCCTGCGCCTGCAGGCCGGCATCGTCATCTCCGCTTCCCACAACCCCTTCTACGATAACGGCATCAAGTTCTTCTCGGCCCAGGGCACCAAGCTGCCGGATGCGGTGGAACATGCCATCGAGGCCGGCGTGGAAGCGCCCATGGGCTGCGTGTCCTCGGACCGCCTGGGCAAGGCCCGGCGTATCGACGACGCCCGGGGCCGCTACATCGAATTCTGCAAGAGCACCTTCCCCAACGACCTGGACCTGCGCGGCCTGAAGATCGTGGTGGACTGCGCCCATGGTGCCGCCTACCACATCGCGCCGGACGTCTTCCACGAGCTGGGGGCGGACGTGGTGGCCATCGGCAACCGTCCGGACGGCCTCAACATCAACGCCGCCGTTGGCGCCACGGCGCCCAAGGCCCTCAAGGAAGCGGTGCTGGGCCAGCGGGCCGACCTGGGCATCGCCCTGGACGGCGACGGCGACCGGCTGGTGATGGTGGACGGGGAGGGCAACGTCTACGACGGCGACCAGCTGCTCTACGCCATCGTCCGCGGTCGCCAGGCTTTGGGCCCGGTGGCCGGCGTGGCCGGCACCCTGATGACCAACCTGGCCCTGGAAGATGCCCTCAAGGCCCTGGATATTCCCTTCGCCCGGGCTGCCGTGGGCGACCGCTACGTGCTGGAAAAGCTGGTGCAGAACGGCTGGCTCTACGGCGGCGAAAATTCCGGCCACATCCTCTGCCTCGACCGGCACACCACCGGCGACGGCATCATCGCGGCGCTGCAGGTGCTGGCGGCCCTGCGCCAGCAGGGCGGCAGCCTCAAGGCCCTGCTCGGCGACCTGGTGCTGTATCCGCAGAAACTGATCAACGTGCCCATGCCCAAGGGCTTCCCCTGGCAGGACAGCCCTGCCATTGCCGCGGCCCAGCGGGCGGTGGAGGCGGAGCTGGACGGGCGGGGCAGGGTGCTGCTGCGGGCTTCCGGCACCGAACCCCTGTTGCGGGTGATGGTGGAGGGCCGGGACGGCGAGCTGATCGCCCGTCTGGCGGAGAACCTGGCCGGTGCTGTGCGCCAGGCCGTCGGCGAATAAGGCAGGGCGGTATTTTTCCCGGGGCTATCCCGGGGAGGCAGGAAGGGCGGGCATCCTGGCCATGGCATGGCGAAGATGCCCGTCTTTGCTTGATCCTGGCTGGCCTTTCCGGTGGAAGAGGGGGCCGGTCCGGATTTATTACAGCGATGTAACGGAAGTGTAATAGTGGCTAGGTAGACTCCGCAGGGTAGTGAAATGCACCGTCTTATGCGTGTAACCCCTCCAAGGAGAAAACCTGATGAAATTTGCCAAAATCGCCGCTGCCCTGGGTCTTGCCGGCCTGGCCGTTTCCGGTATCGCCCACGCCCAGTCCGCACTGGTGAAGGTGGATGGCTCTTCCACCGTGTATCCCATTACCGAGGCGGTGGCCGAGGATTTCCAGAAGGAAAAGAAGAACGCCATCAAGGTGACCGTGGGTATTTCCGGCACCGGCGGCGGTTTCAAGAAGTTCTGCCGCGGCGAGACCGACGTTTCCAATGCCTCCCGTCCCATCCTGAAGAAGGAAATGGACGCCTGCAAGGAACTGGGCATTGCCTACTACGAACTGCCCATTGCCTATGACGCCCTGACCGTCATCGTCAATCCCCAGAACAACTTCATCAAGAACATGACCGTGGCCGAACTGAAGGCCATCTGGGAACCCGCCGCCCAGGGCAAGATCACCAACTGGAACCAGGTGAACCCGGCCTATCCGGACGTGCCCCTGAAGCTCTACGGTCCCGGCGCCGATTCCGGCACCTTCGACTACTTCACCGAAGCCGTGGTCGGCAAGGCCAAGTCCTCCCGCGGCGACTACACCGCCTCCGAAGACGACAACGTGCTGGTGCAGGGCGTTTCCCGCGACAAGGGCGGCCTGGGCTACTTCGGCTACGCCTACTACATCGAAAACCAGAAGAAGCTGAAGGCCGTGTCCATCGACAACGGCAAGGGCGGTGTCCTGCCTTCCCCCGAGACCGTGGAGAACGGTTCCTACGCTCCCCTGTCCCGCCCCATCTTCATCTACGTGAACGCCAAGTCCCTGGAAAAGCCCGAGGTCAAGGAGTTCGTCGAGTTCTACCTGAAGAACGCCCCCAAGCTGGTCAAGGAAGTGAAGTACGTGGCCCTGCCCGGCAAGGTGTATGAAGCCAACCGGGAACGCCTGGCCAAGAAGAAGGCCGGCACCGTCTTCGGTGGCACTGAAGCTGTCGGCATGAAGATCGAAGAACTGATCAAGCGCGAAGCTCAACTCTAAGCTGTTGCAGCAGGGCGGCCCGTTGCGGCGGGCCGCCTTTTTTGAGCCCCGGCCCTGCCGGACTCCATTAGAATGAGCCCCGAAAATCCCGTTATGTCTTCCACCCTTGTATCGGATGCGCCTGTGGCCGTACCCCTTGACCATGTGAGCGAGCGTTTCGTGCGGCGGCGTACCCGCCACCTGCGCGAAACCATCATTGAATTCATCCTGCTGGCGGCAGCCCTGGTTTCCGTGGCGACCACGGCCGGGATCGTCTTTATCCTGGTGAAGGAGTCCCTGGTCTTCTTCGACCACGTGCCCCTCATCGACTTCCTTACCGATACCCAGTGGACGCCTCTGTTCGACGATGCCCATTTCGGCATCCTGCCCCTGGTTTCCGGCACCCTGGTGAGCTCCGGTGTGGCCCTGCTGGTGGCCATTCCCCTGGGGACCATCATCGCCATCTACCTTTCCGAATTCGCCCCCTTCAAGGTGCGCGAAATCGCCAAGCCTTTCCTTGAATTGCTGGGCGGCGTGCCGACCATCGTCTACGGCTACTTCGCCCTGATGTTCATCACCCCGCTGCTGCAGCAGATTTACCCGGACCTGCCCGGCTTCAACCTGCTGTCCGCCGGCATCGTCATGGGCATCATGATCGTGCCCTACGTCAGCTCGGTGGCCGAGGACGCCATGCGCGCCGTGCCCATGAGCCTGCGCGAGGGCTCCTACGCCATGGGCGCCACCCGCTTCCAGACCGCGGTCAAGGTGGTGGCGCCCGCCGCCACTTCCGGCCTGGCCGCCGCTTACATCCTGGGCATCTCCCGGGCGGTGGGCGAGACCATGATCCTGGCCGTGTCCGCCGGCATGCAGCCCAACCTGACCTGGAATCCCCTGGAGCCGGCGGCCACCATCACCGCCTACATCGTCCAGGTGGCCCTGGGCGACCTGCCCCACGGTTCCGTGGGCTACCAGACCATTTTCGCCGCGGGTCTGACCCTGATGCTGATTACCCTGTTCTTCAACGTCATCGGTCACATCATGCGCAAGAAGTTCCGCGAGGCTTACTGATCATGAGCGATACCGCTGTCGTTGCTGCCCGTCTGCAGGAAATCCGCCGCATCATCGCGCGCCACAAGCGCTGGGATCTCCTGTTCGCCCTGCTCGGCCTGTGCGCCCTGATGCTGGGCGTGCTGACCTTCGTTTCCCTCTTCGCCCAGATGGTGGTGGAAGGCGGTCCCCGCCTGTCGGTGGATTTCTTCACCAACTTCCCCTCCCGTCGTCCGGAGCAGGCGGGCATCCTCTCCGCCTGGGTGGGCTCCACTCTGGTGATGATCGTCACCGCCCTGGCCGCCGTGCCCCTGGGCGTGGCCGCCGGGGTCTACCTGGAGGAATACGCGCCGAAGAACCTGATGACCGACATCATCGAGATCAACGTCACCAACCTGGCCGGCGTGCCCTCCATCGTCTATGGCCTGCTGGCCCTGGGCATCTTCGTCTATCAGTTCGGCTTCGGCCAGAGCATCCTTTCCGCCGGCCTGACCCTGGCCCTCTTGATCCTGCCGGTGGTCATCGTCGCCACCCGGGAGGCCATCCGCGCCATTCCCATCTATGTGCGGGAAGGTGCCTACGGTTGCGGTGCCACCCAGTGGCAGGTGGTGCGGGATCACATCCTGCCCTATTCCTCCGCCGGCATCCTCACCGGGGTCATCATCGGCATGGCCCGGGCCATCGGCGAGACGGCGCCCATCATCACCATCGGCGCCCTGACCTTCATTGCCTTCCTGCCGCCGGCACCCTTCACCGGCGAGCCCATGGCCGGTCCCTTCGACTGGGTCTTCGCCCCCTTCACGGTGATGCCGATCCAGATGTTCAACTGGACTTCCCGTCCCGAAGAGGCCTTCCACCAGAATGCGGCCGCTGCCGGCTTCGTCCTGGTGCTGATGACCCTGACCATGAATGCCCTGGCGATCTGGATCCGCTATCGCCTGCGCAAGAACATCAAGTGGTAAGGCCGGACCTCGCCCTCTATCGAATTGACCGTGCCTGCCTTTAACAGGCGCTCCAACAGGAATTAATCCATGACCACTGCAACCCCGATCGTCAAGGCCGAAGCGAAGGACCTGAATTTCTTCTACGGCGGTTTCCATGCCCTCAAGGGTCTCAATATGCCGGTCTACGAGAAGAAGGTGACGGCCCTGATCGGTCCTTCCGGCTGCGGCAAATCCACCTTCCTGCGCTGCTTCAACCGCATGCACGATCTCTACCCGGGTAACCGCTATCAGGGCGCCATCAACTTCTTCCCCGACCAGACCAACCTGCTGGCCGAGAAGGTGGATCCCATCGAAGTGCGCATGCGCATCAGCATGGTGTTCCAGAAACCCAATCCTTTCCCCAAGTCCATCTACGAGAACGTTGCCTATGGCCTGCGCGTGCGCGGCGAGAAGAAGCGCACCGTGCTCGACGAGAAGGTGGAGGAGGCCCTGCGCGGCGCGGCCCTGTGGGACGAGGTGAAGGACCGCCTGGACGATCTGGCCTTCAATCTTTCCGGCGGCCAGCAGCAACGCCTGTGCATCGCCCGGGCCCTGGCTACCGATCCCGAACTGCTGCTTTTCGACGAGCCCACTTCCGCCCTGGACCCCATCGCCACCGCCAGCATCGAAGAGCTGGTGTCCGAGCTGAAGGAAAAGGTCACCATCCTCATCGTTACCCACAACATGCAGCAGGCGGCACGGGTTTCCGACTTCACGGCCTACATGTACCTGGGGGAACTGATCGAGTTCGGCATCACCGACCAGATTTTCATCAAGCCCCAGAAGAAGCAGACCGAGGACTACATCACCGGCCGCTTCGGTTGATTGTCCTTTTTTGCGAGTGGCGGAATTTGCCATAAATCATAGAAACGGCCGGCCTTCCCGGCCGTTTTTCTTGGTTTGCGGCGCATCCGGTATCTCCGGTTTTGCATTGACCCGGGAGTCTTCTAAAAGATATAATTAAAAAGTTTTATGCACTCCCGTTTTGGGGGCGCTTCACCTGATCCGAGTCTTTGAGTCATGCGCCAAAAACTGGTTGTTGGAAACTGGAAGATGCATGGCGGCTTGGCAGCCAACCGTTCCCTGCTCCAGGGTGTGGTTGCCGGGGTGAAGGGGCTTGCCGCTGCGGTCGAGTGTGCCGTTTGTGTTCCCTATCCGTACCTGGCTCAGGTCCAGCAGGAGCTGGCTAAGACTGAAATGAGTTGGGGGGCGCAAAACCTGAGCGAGCAAGTCTCGGGGGCATTTACCGGTGAGGTAAGTGCGGCAATGCTCAAGGATTTTGGCTGTCGCTATGTCATCGTCGGCCACTCGGAGCGCCGGGCGCTCTATGGCGAGGATGACGGGCTGGTGGCAAAGAAGTTCAAGCAGGCTCTGGCGGGCGGGTTGGTGCCGATTCTGTGTGTCGGTGAAACCCTGGCTCAGCGGGAGTCCGGTCAGACGGCTGAGGTGGTTGCTGCCCAGCTGGATGCAGTCCTGGATGCGGCGGGTGTTGAGGTTTTCGCCGGAGCGGTGGTTGCCTATGAGCCCGTGTGGGCCATCGGTACCGGCCTCACGGCCTCTCCCGCCCAGGCCCAGGCGGTGCATGAAGGGATTCGTGCCCGACTGGCGGCAAGAAATGCAGAAGTGGCTGCCGGAGTGCGTGTGCTCTACGGTGGCAGCGTCAAGGCGGGGAATGCGGCGGAGTTGTTTGCCATGCCCGATATCGACGGGGCTTTGGTCGGCGGCGCATCCCTGGTGGCGGAAGAATTCGTGGCCATTTGTCGTGCGGCTGCCTTTTGAGAAAAGAGTGACATGAATTACCTGTTTTCTGTGGTGTTGGTGGTGCATATCCTGGCGGCCCTGGGGATCATTGGTTTGGTCCTGATCCAGCATGGCAAGGGTGCCGATATGGGGGCTGCGTTTGGTAGCGGTGCGTCCGGCAGTTTGTTCGGCGCTACCGGTTCTGCCAACTTCCTGTCACGTACCACCGCCATCCTCGCGATCGTTTTCTTTTCGACCAGCCTGGCGCTCGCCTATCTTGCTTCGGCCAAGCCGAAAAATAGTGGCAGTGTGATGCAGGAAGCTGTACAATCCGCGCCTGCTTCTGCGCCGAATGGCGCGCCGGCTGTGGTTGGCGGCGATGCCGCCGCTGCAGCGGCAGATGCTGGAGTTGGTTCGAAAGCGAAAGACATTCCCAAGTAATTTTTGGGTTTGGTTCTCTGGTACGGAAAGCAGAAGTCCTCGAATTGCCGTGCCAGAGTGGCAGTGCCGACGTGGTGAAATTGGTAGACACGCTATCTTGAGGGGGTAGTGACGTAAGTCGTGCGAGTTCGAGTCTCGCCGTCGGCACCAATTGCAACGAAGTCCAGTGGTTCCGCCAGGGGTCGTTGGGCTTCAGAACGAAGCGATAGCGCGGCGGATCATGCTGGAAAACTACTTCCCGATCTTATTATTCATTCTGGTCGGCATCGCCATCGGTGTTCTGCCGATTGTCCTTGGTTGGCTGATTGCTCCCAACCGTCCCGACGCTGAAAAGCTCTCCCCCTACGAATGCGGCTTCGAAGCCTTCGAAGACGCCCGTATGAAGTTCGATGTGCGGTATTACCTGATCGCCATCCTCTTCATCCTGTTCGACCTGGAAATTGCCTTCCTCTTCCCTTGGGCAACGATTTTCAAGGAAATCGTCAATACCGAGGCCGTGAAGTGGTTTGGTTTCGCCGAAATGATGGTTTTTATCGCCATTCTGGTGGTCGGATACATCTACGCCTGGGTCAAAGGCGCGCTGGAGTGGGAGTAAGCGTATGGCTATCGAAGGTATTCTGCAGGAAGGCTTTGTCACGACTACCGCTGACAAGCTGATCAACTACATGCGTACGGGCTCCCTGTGGCCCATGACGTTCGGTCTGGCCTGCTGCGCCGTGGAAATGATCCACGCCGGCTGTTCCCGCTACGACCTGGACCGCTTCGGTATCGTTTTCCGTCCCAGCCCCCGTCAGTCCGACGTGATGATCGTGGCCGGCACCCTGACCAACAAGATGGCTCCCGCCCTGCGCAAGGTCTACGACCAGATGCCGGAGCCCCGCTGGGTCATCTCCATGGGGTCCTGTGCCAACGGCGGTGGCTACTACCATTATTCCTATTCCGTGGTGCGCGGTTGTGACCGCATTGTGCCGGTGGATATCTACGTTCCGGGCTGCCCCCCGACCGCTGAAGCCCTGCTTTACGGTCTGGTGCAGCTGCAGAACAAGATCCGCCGTACCAATACCATCGCCCGCTGATCCTGGAGAGTTCCCATGTCCAAACTGGAAACCCTTGGCCAGAGCCTGCAGGCGCAGTTCGGTGAGCGCCTCAAGAGTCTCAAGCTGGCCCTCGGTGAAGCGACCATCGAAGTCGATGCCGCCGATTATCTGCAGGTGATGCAGGAGCTGCGCGATTCCGAAGCCCTGTGTTTCGACGAGTTGATCGACCTGTGCGGCGTCGATTACTCCACCTACGGCAACGACGGCTGGAGCGGCAAGCGCTACGCGGTGGTGGTCCACCTGTTGTCGGTGGCCAAGAACTGGCGTCTGCGGGTGCGTGTCTTCGCGCCGGATGATGCCTTCCCCGCGGTGGATTCCGTCGTCAATGTCTGGAGTTCCGCCAACTGGTTCGAGCGCGAAGCCTTCGACCTGTTCGGCATCGTTTTCCCGGGTCACGAAGACCTGCGCCGCATCCTGACGGATTACGGCTTCATCGGCCATCCTTTCCGCAAGGACTTCCCCATTTCCGGTTATGTCGAAATGCGCTACGACCCGGACCAGGGTCGGGTGATCTACCAGCCGGTGACCATCGAACCGCGCGAAAACACGCCGCGCATCGTGCGCGAAGAGAATTACGGGGACGTCTGATATGGCCGAAATTCGTAACTACACCATGAACTTCGGGCCCCAGCACCCTGCGGCCCACGGTGTGCTGCGCCTGGTGCTGGAGCTCGACGGCGAAGTCGTGCAGCGCGCCGATCCGCACATCGGCCTGCTGCACCGGGCTACCGAGAAGCTGGCGGAAACCCGCACCTGGATTCAGTCCGTGCCCTATATGGACCGTCTGGACTATGTGTCCATGATGTCCAACGAGCATGCCTACTGCCTGGCCGTCGAAAAGCTGCTGGGCATCGAGGTGCCGGTCCGTGCCCAGTACATCCGTGTGATGTTCGACGAGATCACCCGTCTGCTCAATCACCTGCTGTGGATCGGCTGTCACGGCCTGGACGTGGGTGCCATGGCCATGGTGCTGTACACCTTCCGCGAGCGGGAAGACTTGGTCGATGCCTACGAGGCCGTTTCCGGTGCCCGCATGCACGCAGCCTACTACCGTCCGGGCGGCGTCTATCGCGACCTGCCGGACCGCATGCCCCAATACACCGAGAACCGCTTCAAGAGCGCGTCCACGGTCAAGACCCTGAACGAGAACCGCACCGGTTCCCTGCTGGATTTCCTGGAAGACTTCACCAATCGCTTCCCGACCTATCTGGACGAGTACCACACCCTCCTGACCGACAACCGGATCTGGAAGCAGCGTCTGGTGAACGTCGGCGTGGTCAGCCCCGAGCGCGCCCTGCAGCTCGGCTTCACCGGCGCCATGCTGCGCGGCTCCGGCATTGCCTGGGACCTGCGCAAGAAGCAGCCGTACGAAGTCTATGCCGATCTGGATTTCGACATTCCCGTCGGCGTGAACGGCGACTCCTACGACCGCTATCTGGTGCGTATGGAAGAAATGCGCCAGTCCAACCGCATCATCAAGCAGTGCATCGACTGGCTGCGCAAGAACCCGGGTCCGGTCATCACCGACAACCACAAGGTTGCACCGCCGGCCCGCGAAGGCATGAAGTCCAACATGGAAGAGCTGATCCACCACTTCAAGCTCTTCACTGAAGGCATCCACGTGCCCGAAGGCGAGGCCTATGCCGCCGTCGAGCATCCCAAGGGCGAGTTCGGCATCTATTTCGTCTCCGACGGTGCCAACAAGCCGTATCGCATGAAAATCCGTGCTCCTGGCTACGCCCACCTGGCGGCCATGGACGAGATGGCACGGGGCCACATGATCGCCGACGTGGTGACGATCATCGGCTCCCAGGACATCGTTTTTGGCGAGATTGACCGCTGATGCTGACTCCCGAATCCCTCAAGAAGATCGACCGCGAGGTCGCCAAGTATCCGGCTGATCAAAAGCAGTCGGCGGTGATGGCATCTCTGGCGATCGCCCAGGAAGAAAAAGGCTGGCTGGCCGACGAAACCATCGAGTTCGTCGCCAACTATCTCGGCATGCCGCCCATGGCGGCCCTGGAAGTGGCCTCCTTCTACAACATGTACGATCGCAAGCCGGTGGGCAAGTACAAGCTCACCGTCTGCACCAATCTGCCCTGCGCCCTGACCGGCGGCGAACACGCCGGTGAGTACCTGCAGCAGAAGCTGGGCATCGGCTACGGCGAGACCACTCCCGATGGCAAGTTCACCCTGGTCATGGGTGAGTGCATGGGAGCCTGCGGCGACGCCCCGGTGATGATCGTCAATAACCGGTCCATGTGCAGCCACATGAATCCGGAACAGATCGACCAACTGCTGGCGGAGTTGAAATAATGGCCATTCTGGGAGCGATCAACCCCACCCTGACCGCCGGCTGGAACGGTGACGCGGGCTGGAGCCTGAAGGATTACGTGGCCCGCGGCGGCTACGAGGCCCTGAAGAAAATCCTGGCGGAAAAGATTCCCCAGGAACAGGTCATTGCCGAAGTGAAGACCTCCGTCCTGCGCGGACGGGGCGGCGCCGGTTTCCCCACCGGTCTGAAGTGGAGCTTCATGCCCCGCTCCTTCCCCGGCGACAAATACGTGGTCTGCAACTCCGACGAGGGCGAGCCCGGCACCTTCAAGGACCGGGACATCCTGCGCTACAACCCCCACTCCGTGATCGAAGGCATGGCCATTGCCGCCTACGCCATGGGGGCCACCCGCGGCTACAACTACATCCACGGCGAAATCTGGGAAGTGTACAAGCGCTTCGAGGATGCCCTGGACGAAGCCCGTGCCGCCGGTTTCATCGGCCAGAACATCCTGGGCTCCGGTTTCAACTTCGAACTGTTCGCCCACCACGGCTACGGCGCCTACATCTGCGGTGAAGAAACCGCCCTGCTGGAGTCCATCGAAGGCAAGAAGGGTCAGCCCCGCTTCAAGCCGCCGTTCCCCGCCTCCTTCGGCCTTTACGGCAAGCCCACCACCATCAACAATACCGAGACCTTCGGCTCCATTCCCTTCATCATCCGGGACGGTGGCGAGAAGTTCCTCAACCTGGGCAAGCCCAATAACGGCGGTACCAAGCTGTTCTCCATTTCCGGCCACGTCAATCGTCCCGGCAACTACGAGATTCCGCTGGGCACCCCCTTCAGCACCCTGCTGGAGATGGCCGGCGGCGTGCGCGGCGGTCGCAAGCTCAAGGCGGTGATTCCCGGTGGCTCTTCCGCTCCGGTGCTGCCCGGCGACGTGATGATGGAATGCACCATGGACTATGACTCCATCAGCAAGGCCGGCTCCATGCTGGGCTCCGGTGCGGTCATCGTCATGGACGAGACCACCTGCATGGTCAAGGCCCTGGAGCGCCTCTCCTTCTTCTATCACGAAGAATCCTGCGGCCAATGCACTCCCTGCCGTGAAGGCACCCCCTGGCTGTACAAGGTGGTGAGCCGCATCGAGCACGGCCTGGGCCGTCCCGACGACCTGGATCTGCTGGATTCCGTCTGCGAAGGCATCATGGGCCGCACCATCTGCGCCCTGGGCGACGCCGCCGCCTTCCCCGTGAAGAGCTTCATCAAGCACTTCCGCGACGAATTCGTGCACCACATCGAACACAAGACCTGTCTCGTGCCCAAGGATGTCCAGCGGGCGGGTAGCGGGTTCTTCAAGGCTCAGAACTGAGGCTTAAGCGACATGCTTGAAATCGAAATCGACGGCAAGAAGGCCGAGGTACCCGACGGCAGCACGGTGATGGATGCCGCGCAGCAGGTGGGTGTCTACATTCCGCACTTCTGCTACCACAAGAAGCTTTCCATCGCCGCCAACTGCCGCATGTGTCTGGTGCAAGTGGAGAAGGCGCCCAAGCCGCTGCCGGCCTGTGCCACTCCCGTGACCAACGGCATGAAGGTGTTCACCCACTCCGAGCTGGCCGTCAAGGCCCAGAAGGGAGTGATGGAATTCCTCCTCATCAACCACCCCCTGGACTGCCCCATCTGCGACCAGGGCGGCGAATGCCAGCTGCAGGATCTTTCCGTGGGCTACGGCGGCGTCAAGAGCCGCTACCAGGAAGAGAAGCGGGTGGTGTTCCACAAGGACATCGGCCCCCTCATCTCCATGGAGGAGATGAGCCGTTGCATCCACTGTACCCGTTGCGTGCGCTTCGGCCAGGAGATTGCCGGCATCATGGAACTGGGCATGGCGAACCGGAATTTCCATTCCGAGATCACCACCTTCATGGCCCGCACCGTGGATTCCGAGCTGTCCGGCAATGCCATCGACCTGTGCCCGGTGGGTGCCCTGACCTCCAAGCCTTTCCGCTACAGCGCCCGCACTTGGGAACTGCAGCGTCGCAAGTCCGTCAGCCCCCACGATTCCCTCGGCGCCAACCTGGTGGTCCAGGTCAAGGGCAACAAGGTCATGCGCGTTCTGCCCCGTGAAAACGAGGAAGTGAACGAGTGCTGGATTTCCGACAAGGACCGTTTCTCCTACGAAGCCCTGAACAGCGAAGAGCGCCTGACCAAGCCCATGGTCAAGCAGGGCGGCGAATGGAAGGAAGTGGAGTGGAACGTGGCCCTGGACTACGTGGCCCACGGTCTGAAGGACGTCTCCCGTGAATTCGGCGGCGATGCCCTGGGCTTCCTGCTGTCTCCCCACGCCACCCTGGAAGAACTGGCTCTGGCCAAGAAACTGGCGGCCGGCCTGGGTTGCGACAACGTGGACTTCCGCCTGCGTCAGCGCGATTTCTCCGCCGACGGCAAGCGTGCCGGCACTCCCTGGCTGGGCCTGAAGCTGGCCGAGATCAAGGATCTGGACGGTGCCCTGGTGGTCGGTTCCTTCCTGCGCAAGGATGCCGCCCTCTTTGCCCAGCGCCTGCGCCAGGCCGCCAAGAAGTTCACCAAGGTGAGCTTTATCGATGTGGCCGGCGATGACCAGCTGATCAACACCCATGCCCGCCTGACCCTGGCCCCGGCCGACCTGATCCGCGGTCTCGGTGCCGTGGTCAAGGCCGCCGCCCAGATCAAGAGCGTGGCAGTGCCCGCCGGTCTGGACAGCCTCAGTCCCTGTGAAACCGCCCAGAAGATCGCCCAGTCCCTGGTGGATGGCGAGAAGAAGGCCGTGTTCCTCGGCAGCGTGGCCCAGCAGTCCGGCGACGCCGCCCAGCTGCAGGTGCTGGCCAACGAACTGGGCAAGATCACCGGCGCCACCGTCGGCTTCATCGGCGAGGCTGCCAACAGCGTCGGCGGTTATGTGGCCGGCGCTCTGCCGGGCAAGCTCAATGCCCGCACCATGCTGGAACAGCCCCGTCAGGGCTATCTGCTGCTGAATGCCGAGCCCGAGTTCGACTTTGCCAATGCCCAGCAGACCCTGGCCGCCCTCAAGCAGGCCAAGCTGGTGGTGCTCATGTCCGCCTTCAAGCACGCGCCGGCCCTGGAGTACGCCGATGTGATGCTGCCCGTTGCCCCCTTCACCGAAACTGCCGGTACCTTCGTCAATGCCGAAGGCCGTGTGCAGAGCTTCAACGGTGTGGTGCGGCCCCTGGGCGAAGCCCGTCCGGCCTGGAAGATCTTCCGCGTCCTGGGTAATGTGCTCAACCTTTCCGGCTTCGATTACGAAAGCGCCGAAGCAGTGCGCGACGAGTTGCTGGGGCAGGGCACCGAATTCGCCGCCGGTCTCGACAACGGCATCAGCGGTGTGAATGTGGCACTGGCCCCGGCCCCTGCCGGTCTGCAGCGGGTGGGCGATGTGCCCATCCACTTCGCCGACACCCTGGTGCGCCGCGCGCCTTCCCTGTTGCGCACCCGTGACGGGCAGGCCCCCGTGGCCCGCATCAACGGCGCCACGGCAGCCCAGTTGGGTCTGGAAGAGGGCGCCCAGGTTCGTGTGCGCCAGGGCGACGGTACTGCCACCCTGACCCTGAAGCTGGACGAAGGGACTCCTGCCGGTTGCGTGCGGGTTCCCGCCGCCCATGCCGCCACTGCGGCCTTGGGTGACCTGTTCGGCACCATCACCGTGGAGCGTGCATGATGGATATGCTGCAGCAATTCATTCAGGGCGTTTTCGGCCCTGCCTGGCCGGTGGTCTGGAACCTGCTCAAGATCGTCGCCGTGGTTGCCCCCCTGCTGCTGGGTGTGGCCTACCTGACCTACTTCGAGCGCAAGGTCATTGCCTACATGCACGTGCGGATCGGTCCCAACCGGGTCGGTCCCTTGGGCCTGATCCAGCCGATCGCCGACGGCCTCAAGCTGTTGCTGAAAGAAATCATCGTTCCGTCCGGTGCCGACAAGTGGGTCTATCTGATTGCTCCCGGCCTGGCCATCGCTCCGGCGCTGGCAGCCTGGGCGGTGGTGCCCTTTGCCGACGGCCTGGGTGTGGCCAATATCGATGCCAGCCTGCTCTACATCATGGCCATCGCCTCCATGGGCGTGTACGGCATCATCCTGGCCGGGTGGGCTTCCAACTCCAAGTACGCCTTCCTCGGCGCCATGCGTTCCGCGGCCCAGATGGTGTCCTACGAAATCTCCATGGGCTTTGCCCTGGTGACCGTGTTGATGGTGTCCAACAGCCTGAACCTCACCGAAATCGTGCGGGCCCAGGATCACGGCATCTTCGCCGGCATGGGCCTGACCTTCCTTTCCTGGAACTGGCTGCCCCTGCTGCCCATGTTCATTGTCTACCTGGTCTCCGGTGTGGCTGAAACCAACCGGGCCCCGTTCGACGTGGTGGAAGGTGAATCCGAAATCGTGGCCGGCCACATGGTGGAATACTCCGGCATGGCGTTCGCCCTGTTCTTCCTGGCCGAATACGCCAACATGATCCTGATTGCAGCCCTGACCTCCCTTTTGTTCCTGGGCGGCTGGCTGTCTCCGGTGGGATTCCTGCCCGACGGCTTCTTCTGGCTGGCCGCGAAGATGTCCTTCGTGCTGTTCCTGTTCCTCTGGTTCCGTGCCACCTTCCCGCGCTACCGTTTCGACCAGATCATGCGTCTGGGCTGGAAGGTGTTCATTCCGGTTAGCCTGGTGTGGTTCACCGTGGTCGGCGTCTGGATGATGTCGCCGCTGAACATCTGGAAGTGAGGATTACACCATGGGTGCCATGAAAGATATTGTTAAGAGCCTGTTCCTCAAGGAACTGTTCCAGGGTATGAGCGTTACCGGGCGCTATTTCTTCGCCCGCAAGATCACCGTTCAGTATCCGGAAGAAAAAACTCCGCAAAGTGCGCGCTTCCGTGGCCTGCATGCCCTGCGTCGCTACCCCAACGGGGAAGAGCGCTGCATCGCCTGCAAGCTGTGTGAAGCGGTCTGTCCGGCGATGGCCATCACCATTGAAGCGGCTCAGCGGGATGACGGTTCCCGTCGCACCACGCGCTACGACATCGACCTGACCAAGTGCATCTTCTGCGGTTTCTGCGAAGAAGCCTGCCCGGTCGATGCCATCGTCGAAACCCGCATTTTCGAGTATCACGGCGAAAAGCGCGGCGATCTCTACTACACCAAGCAGATGCTCCTGGCCAACGGCGACCGCTACGAAGCGCAGATCGCCGCTGACCGTGAAGCCGATGCCAAATTCCGCTGACGGGACCTGAAATGGAATTCAAGACTGTCGTTTTCTACTTCCTGTCGGCGATTCTGGTTTACGCCGCCCTGCGGGTGATCACTGCCCGTAACCCGGTCCATGCCGCCCTGCATCTGGTGCTGTCCTTCTTCAGCGCCGGTGGCGTATGGGCGCTGCTGCAGGCCGAGTTCCTCGCCATCTCCATCGTTCTGGTCTATGTCGGCGCGGTGATGGTGCTGTTCCTCTTCGTCGTCATGATGCTGGACATCAACATCGACCGCATTCGCGAGGGCTTCTGGAACTACCTGCCCCTGGGGGCCGTGGTCGGCCTGCTGATGGTCGTGGAAATGGGCGCCATCCTGGGTAGCCAGTACCTCGGCGCTGCCGAAGCCCAGGTGCCCCAGACTGCCGCCGGTGTCTCCAACGTCAAGGAACTGGGGCGTCTGCTCTTCACCGAGTACGTCTATCCCTTCGAACTGGCGTCGGTGATTCTGCTGGTGGCCCTGATCGCCGCCATCGTCCTGACCCATCGGGGCGCCAAGAAGACCAAGTACACCGATCCTGCTAAGCAGGTGTTCGTGAAGGCAGCCGACCGCATTCGCGTTTTGCAGATGCCGGCCGAAAAACAGGACTAAACAACGTGGCTGCGGCCTGGCCGCAGTCTGCTGAAGAAGGATAAGGGAGGCCCCTTGCTTACTCTGTCGCATTTCCTCGTGCTTGGCGCGATTCTCTTCGCCATCAGCGTGCTCGGTATCTTCCTTAACCGGAAGAACCTGATCGTGCTGCTCATGGCGATCGAACTGATGCTGCTGGCGGTGAACATGAATTTCATCGCGTTCTCCCATTACATGCAGGATCTGGCCGGGCAACTCGCCGTTTTCTTCATCCTCGTCGTCGCCGCGGCCGAATCTGCAATCGGCCTCGCCATCCTGGTGGTGCTGTTCCGCAATTTGCGCACCATCCATGTGGATGATCTGGACAGCCTGAAGGGTTAAGCATCTATGGATATGAAGAGCCTCTATCTGCTGGTTCCCCTGGCCCCCCTGGCGGGTGCCATCGTCGCCGGCCTGTTCTGCCGCGTCATTCCCCGCTGGCTGGCCCACACGGCCACCATCCTGGGGGTGGCCGTGGCGTTCATCACCTCCATCGTCATCTTCCAGGACGTGCTGGCGGGTAACAGTTTCAACGGCACCGTCTATCAGTGGCTGGCCAGCGGCGAATACAAGTTCGAAGTGGGTTTCCTGATCGACAAGCTGACGGTGACCATGATGCTGGTGGTGACCTCCGTCTCCCTGATGGTGCACCTCTACACCATCGGCTACATGCAGGAAGACCCCGGCTACAACCGCTTCTTCAGCTACATCTCGTTGTTCACCTTCTCCATGCTGATGCTGGTGATGAGCAACAACTTCATGCAGCTCTTCTTCGGCTGGGAAGCCGTGGGCCTGGTTTCCTACCTGCTGATCGGCTTCTGGTACACCCGCCCCACCGCCATTTTCGCCAACATGAAGGCCTTCCTGGTGAACCGGGTCGGCGACTTCGGTTTCATCCTCGGCATCGGCCTGGTGCTGGCCCATTTCGGCAGCCTGGACTACGCCACCGTGTTCGCCAAGGCACCTGAACTGGCTAACAAGACCATCAACATCTGGGGTTCCGCCGACTGGTCCCTCATGACCGTTGCCTGCATCTGCCTGTTCATCGGCGCCATGGGCAAATCCGCCCAGGTGCCGCTGCACGTGTGGCTGCCCGATTCCATGGAAGGCCCGACCCCCATCTCCGCCCTGATCCACGCGGCGACCATGGTGACTGCCGGTATCTTCATGGTGGCCCGCATGTCCCCGCTGTTTGAACTGTCCGACACGGCCCTGTCCTTCGTCCTGGTGATCGGTGCCACCACCGCCCTGTTCATGGGCTTCCTCGGCATCATCCAGAACGACATCAAGCGCGTGGTGGCCTATTCCACCCTGTCCCAGCTGGGTTACATGACCGTGGCCCTGGGCGCTTCCGCCTACTCCGTGGCCATCTTCCACCTGATGACCCACGCCTTCTTCAAGGCCCTGCTGTTCCTCGGTGCCGGTTCCGTCATCATCGGCATGCACCACGACCAGGACATGCGCAACATGGGCGGCCTGCGCAAGTACATGCCCATCACCTGGATCACGTCCCTGATCGGTTCCCTGGCCCTCATCGGCACGCCCTTCTTCGCCGGTTTCTACTCCAAGGACTCCATCATCGAAGCGGTGGCCCTGTCCAACATCGCCGGCGCCAAGTACGCCTACTTTGCGGTCATGGCCGGTGTCTTCATCACCGCCTTCTATTCCTTCCGCATGTATTTCCTGGTCTTCCACGGCGAGGAACGCTTCGGCAAGGCTCACCACGATCATCATGGCGACCATGAGGACGAAGAACCGGCCGACGACCACCACCACGGCCTGGCTCCCGGTCAGAAGCCCCACGAGTCTCCCTGGGTGGTGACCGTGCCCCTGATCGCCCTGGCCATTCCGTCCGTGATCATCGGTTACATCGCCATCGAGCCCATGCTCTTCGGCGACTACTTCAAGGGCGTCATCCACGTCAATGAAGAGGCCCACCCGGTGATGGAAGCCCTGCATCACCACTTCCACGGTGCCGTCGCCATGGCGCTGCACGCCGTGACCACCCCGGTGTTCTGGCTGGCCTTCTCCGGCGTTGCCCTGTCCTGGTTCTTCTACATGAAGCGCCCCGACATCCCGGCTGCCATCAAGGCCCGTTTCTCCGGTATCTACACCCTGCTGGACAACAAGTACTACTTCGACAAGTTCAACGAAGTGGTCTTTGCCGGCGGTGCCCGCCTCCTGGGCCGCGGCCTGTGGAAGGGCGGTGACGTGGCGCTGATCGACGGTCTGCTGGTGAATGGTTCCGCCCGTCTGGTGGGAGCGATCGCTTCCGTGGTCCGCTTCTTCCAGTCCGGCTACATCTACCACTATGCCTTCACCATGATCATCGGCGTGTTCGTGCTGCTGACCCTCTGGTTTAACCGCGCCTAAGCTAGAAGACTGGGATCAATATGTCTGGTTACTTGCTCTCTCTCGCCATCTGGACCCCGATTGTGGCCGGTCTGGTGGTGTTGTTCACCGGCTCCGACCGCAACGCGCCCCTGGCCCGCGGCCTGGCCCTGCTCGGAGCCGTCCTGGGTCTGCTGGTGACCCTGCCGCTCTATACCGGTTTCGACAAGGCCACCAGTGCCATGCAGTTCGTCGAACAGGCCTCCTGGATCGCTCCCTTCAACATCAACTACCACCTGGGGGTGGACGGCATTTCCATGCCCTTCGTCATCCTCAACGCCTTCATCACCATTCTGGTGGTGCTGGCCGGCTGGAAGGTGATCGAGCAGCGGGTGGCCCAGTACAACGCCGCGTTCCTGATCATGTCCGGTCTGCTCAACGGCATCTTCTGTGCCCTGGACGGCGTGCTGTTCTACGTCTTCTTCGAGGCCAGCCTGATTCCCCTGTACCTGATCATCGGCATGTGGGGCGGCCCCAACCGGGTTTACGCCGCCATCAAGTTCTTCCTCTACACCCTGATGGGCTCCCTGCTTTTCCTGATCGCCCTGATCTATCTCTTCTTCCAGTCCGGCGGTTCCTTCTCCATCCAGGACTGGCATCAGCTGCCCCTGGATCTGACCACCCAGATCTGGCTGTTCCTGGCTTTCCTGGTGGCCTTCGCAGTCAAAGTGCCGATGTGGCCGGTGCACACCTGGCTGCCCGATGCCCACGTGGAAGCGCCCACCGGCGGTTCCGTGGTGCTGGCCGCCATCGCCCTGAAGCTCGGTGCCTACGGTTTCCTGCGCTTCTCCCTGCCCATCGCTCCCGATGCATCCCATGAGCTGTCCGGCCTGATGATCGGCCTGTCCCTCATTGCCGTCATCTACATCGGTTTCGTTGCCCTGGTGCAGGCCGACATGAAGAAGCTGGTGGCCTACTCCTCCATCGCCCACATGGGCTTCGTCACCCTGGGCTTCTTCATGCTCAACCCCCTGGGCGTCGAGGGTGCGCTGGTGCAGATGATTTCCCACGGCTTCGTTTCCGGCGCCATGTTCCTTTGCATCGGCGTGCTGTATGACCGCATGCACAGCCGCCAGATCGCCGATTACGGCGGCGTGGTGAACACCATGCCCAAGTTTGCCGCCTTCTTCATGCTCTTCTCCATGGCCAATGCCGGCCTGCCTGCCACCTCCGGCTTCGTCGGCGAGTTCATGGTGATCCTGGGGGCCGTCGAGTACAACTTCTGGGTTGCTTTCGCTGCCGCCACCACCATGATCGTCGGTGCTGCCTACACCCTCTGGATGTACAAGCGGGTGGTTTTCGGCGCCGTCGCCAACAGCCACGTGGCCGAACTGGAAGACATCAATGCACGGGAATTCTTCTTCCTCGCCATCCTGGCCCTGTGCGTCCTGGGCATGGGCCTGTATCCCCTGCCTTTCACCGAAGTGATGCATGCGTCGGTCAATGACCTGCTGCAGCACGTGGCCCAGAGCAAACTCCAATAATGGAAGCCGCCATGCTGACGAATTTCGTTATTCCCGACCTGCTGCCGGCAGCGCCGGAACTCTTCATCCTGGCCATGGCCTGCGTGATCCTCATTGTGGACCTGTTCGTCAAGAGCAAGGCCCGCACCCTGACCTTCGCGCTGACCCAGCTGACCCTGGTCGGTTGCGCCGCCATCACCTACATGACCAGCACGGGGGAGATCACCTATACCTTCTCCAACATGTTCGTCGATGACCTGATGGCGGACCTGTTGAAGCTGTTCCTCGATCTCACGGTCATCGTGGTGCTCTTCTATGCCCGCGGCTACATCGCCGAGCGGGTCTCCATGGCCAAGGGCGAGTTCTACGTCCTGGTGCTGCTGGCGACCCTGGGCATGATGGTGATGATTTCCGCCAACCATCTGCTGACCCTGTACCTGGGCCTGGAAATGATGTCCCTGTCGGTCTACGCCATGGTCGCCCTGAACCGGGATTCGACCCAGGCCACCGAAGCCGCCATGAAGTACTTCGTGCTCGGCGCCCTGGCCTCCGGCCTGCTGCTGTACGGCATTTCCATGGTCTACGGTGCCACCGGCACCCTGGAAATCACCCAGGTGGCCCAGGCCCTGGCCCAGGGCGCGGTCAACAAGACCATCCTGGTCTTCGGCCTGGTGTTCCTGGTGGCCGGCATCGCCTTCAAGCTGGGCGTGGTTCCCTTCCACATGTGGATTCCGGACGTCTATCACGGCGCTCCCACCCCGGTGACCCTGTTCATTGCCTCCGCTCCCAAGCTGGCCGCCTTCGCCATGGTCATCCGCCTGCTGGTCAACGGCCTGTTCTTCCTGGCGCCCGACTGGCAGCAGATGCTGATGATCCTGGCCGTGCTGTCCATGGCCATCGGTAACCTGGCTGCCATCGCCCAGACCAACATCAAGCGCATGCTGGCCTATTCCGCCATCTCCCACATGGGCTTCATGCTGCTCGGCATGGTTTCCGGTGTGGTCGGCGGCGATGCCCGTTTCGCCCTGAATGCCTACAGCTCCTCCATGTTCTACATGGTGGCCTACGTCATCACCAGCGTGGCCGGCTTCGGCATGATCCTGCTGCTGGCCCGGGCCGGTTTCGAGGCCGACTCCCTGGACGATTTCAAGGGCCTGAACAAGCGCAGCCCCTGGTTCGCCAGCATGATGATGGTGGTGATGCTGTCCATGGCCGGCATCCCGTTCTTCGTCGGCTTCTTCGCCAAGTTCGCCGTGCTGCAGGCGGTCGTCGCTGCCGGCTACATGTGGCTGGCCATCGCCGCCGTGCTGTTCTCCCTGATCGGCGCCTTCTACTACCTGCGGGTGGTGAAGCTGATGTACTTCGATGCACCCCTGGACGAAACCCCCATCGCCGCCGGCTTCGACACCAAGCTGCTGCTGTCCGCCAACGGCCTGGCCGTGGCCCTGCTGGGTCTGTTCCCCCAGACCCTGATGTACCTCTGCGCCGTGGCCCTGGTGCGCTCCCTCTGAGGCGCCTTCCAGCCCCGCTCAGCAACGCCCCGGCAGCCCCGGGGCGTTTTCTTTTTCCTTGTTGCAACCCTTGCCGGAGCCATGCGTGGAACGTCAAACCAAGCCCGATGCCCATCTCGTCGAAGAAACCCTGAGTACCGAGCAGGTCTGGCGGGGCCGCCTGCTCGATGTTCGCCGTGACCAGGTGCGTCTGCCGGACGCCCATGAGGGGGTGCGGGAGTACATTGTCCATCCCGGTGCCGTGGTGATCATTGCCGTGCTCGATAATGGCAAGCTGCTTTTCGAACGCCAGTACCGCCACCCGGTGGGGCAGGTGTTCCTCGAACTGCCTGCCGGCAAGATCGATCCGGGGGAGGAAATACTGAAGACCGCCATCCGCGAACTGCGTGAGGAAACCGGCCATGCCGCGGGTCAATGGCGCTATCTGGGGGTCATGCATCCCTGCATCGGCTACTCCAACGAGCGCATCGAAATATTCCTGGCCCGGGAACTGATCCGGGAGTCTGCTCCCCAGTTGGATCACGGCGAGCACCTGGAGGTGATCGAAATGTCCCTGGAGGAGGCTGCCGCCGCCATCCGCGACGGGCGCCTGACCGATGCCAAGACCATCACCGCCCTCTATTGGGCGGAAAAGGTGCTGCAGGAAGGCTGGTGATCCAGCTCACCAAAGCAAAAGGCCCGCAATTGCGGGCCTTTTGCTTGAGATCATCCGTTGCTCAGACGGTGTCGTCGCAGACCACCCGGTCGCGGCCGCTCTGCTTGGCGCGGTACATGCGCTGGTCAGCCTTTTCCACCAGGGTTTTCCAGTCCAGGGTCTGGTCTTCCAGGCGCTCGGCGATGCCGATGCTGGCGGTCACCGGCGAGCCGTCCGGACGCAGGCCGAAGCCGGCCTGGCGCATCCGCCGCATGGCCTGCTGGGCCTGTTCCAGGTCCGTGTTGGGCATGATCAGGATGAATTCCTCGCCGCCCCAGCGGGCCAGCATGTCGCCCCGGCGCAGATTGTTCGAAATGGAGTCGGTGGCGCCCACCAGGACGCTGTCGCCGGCCTCGTGGCCATAGCGGTCATTGACGGCCTTGAAGTTGTCCAGGTCGAGGAAGGCGATGGCCAGGGGAGCGTTGCTGCGGGTGGAGATGATGAACTGGAGTTCCAGCACTTCCTCGCCGCTGCGGCGGGAGAAAATGCCGGTGAGGGGATCACGCACGGCCTGGCGCACCAGGGCGATCATGAAGGCGAGCTGGGATAGTCCGGCCAGGGTGGAGACACCGGTGATCAGGGTCAGCAGCCAGAAGGCGCCGGCAAAGGACGGCCAGTCCAGGGTGGCCCAGCTGATGATGCCGGAGACGGCCTGGGCCAGCAGCATGGGCAGGGCGAAGAGGATGTTCTCCAGCAGGGTCAGGGGGAAGATGGAGAGTCCCGCCAGCAGGACGAAGGGCAGGAAGGCGTAGCCGGCACCGATGGCGGCCTGCATGCCGGTCAGCTGGTAATTGACCAGCAACTGGTGGGTGGCGACGTAGAAGACGGTGGGGATGGCAAACAATATGGCCATGGCCCGGTAGGCGTCCGTGAGGCTGCCGGAGGGGCGGTAGTAGAGCACCAGCAGGGCAAAGGCGACGCTGGCCAGGATGCGCATGGAGGCCAGGGCGAACCACAATGGGAAGGGGAAGACCAGGTAGTCGATGATGCTCCACAGGGGCGTCAGGACGGCGAAGAGGAAGGCGAACAGGCGCACCCGGTTCACGATCATGGTCGCACGCCGCCGGGAGAGCAGAGTGAGGTGGAAATGGGGTGACACCAGCCAGGCCAGCTCGGCCTGGTTCAGCTCGCCGGGCATGAGGCCGGTGAGGCGGTGCCAGACGATATGTGCAAGTCGACTGGTCATGAAAAAGGGTCTTTTGTCTCGATGTAGCCTGTCGTGTTGTTGGTTGTACGGTGCCCCAAAAACAAGGGCAGCCCGCAGGCTGCCCGAGAGGATAGCATCAAATTGTTGCGCTGCGCTTAGCCGCAGGAGCCCACGGCGCCGCAGGCGGTGCAGAATTCGCAGCCATCCTTTTTGATGACCGTGGTATTGCCGCATTCGCTGCACAGCTTGCCCTGGGTGGGGCGAACGCTGTTGGAGGCTTCTTCCGGCGCTTCCAGGATGCCCATCTGCTGCAGGGGCACGCCCTGCTCGTCGAGGATGCCGAGCATGGCGTAGCGGTGGATGATGAGCTGGGCCAGGTAAGCCACCGTGGACGGGTAGTTGGTCTGGCGGCGGGTGCCGGGCACGAAGGCCATGAAGTCGCCCAGGGGTTCCGGGTAGTCCAGCAGCTTGCGCAGCTTCATGCCGATCCAGGCCGGGTCCACCACCCGCATGTCGAGGGAGAGCAGCTTGCACAGGCCGTCCAGGGCGCGCGGATAGTTGCCGGAGAGCCACATGGAGTAGGGGCGGGTGACGCCGTCGGGCAGGGTGATTTCCTTCAGGCCCAGGACGAAGTCTTCGCCGGTGGTCGGGTTGAAGACATCCACCGTCCAGGACAGGGTGCCGTCGGTGCCGGTCTTCGGTTCCTTGGCGCTGAACATGGCGTCCACCACCGGAGTCGGGCCTTCGTGCTTCATGGCACCCAGCTGCTCCACACGCCAGTGGATCACCTGGGCCATGGCGGAAACGATGGAGGGCATGCGCTTGTGCTCGCCGTGGGGCGGGAAGGGCAGGTCGAAAGCGTCGCCCGGGGTCTTGGCCAGGGCATCCAGCTTCATTTCCAGCAGGCCCCGGTCATTGGCCCGCATGTCCATGGACAGGGTCTTGGCCACGGCACCCAGGCCGCGGGGCACGTCGGGACCGTTCACCCAGATCTCGAAGGGCCAGGAGCGGCGCGGGGCGCCTTCCTCTTCCTGCTCCACATGGCCGACGAAGAGGGCGAACTTGCCCTGGGGGTAATCGAGCATGTAGGTCCAGGCCATGTTGCCTTCCGGCAGGGTGGGGCGGCCTGGCCAGCGCAGGGAGGCCAGCACGGGGGCCGGCAGGTTCTTGATGGAGAGGCGGCGGTTGGCGTCGGAGACGAAATCCTGGGGGTGATTCTTTTCCTCTTCAGCCTGGGCCTGGGCCTTGGTCGGCTCGACGGAGAGCACGGAGCCCAGGATGCTGTTGGGCCGGTAGGTGGCCAGGCCCTTGAGGCCGGACTTCCAGGCTTCCACGTAGAGGTCCTGGAAATCCTCGTAGGGGTAGTCGCCGGGCACGTTCACCGTCTTGGAGATGGCGGTATCGATGTAGGGGGCGACGGCCGCCACCATGTCCTTGTGGGCGGCGGCGGAAATTTCCAGGGCGGTGACGAAGTAGTCGGGCAGCTTTTCCACATTGCCGCCCTGGTGCTTGTAAAGGCGCCAGGCGTAGTCTTCCACCGCGTATTCCTTCAGGGTGCCGTCGGGCATGCGCTTCTTCCGGTTGTAGGTCCAGGAGAAGGGCGGCTCGATGCCGTTGGAGGCATTGTCGGCGAAGGCCAGGGAAATGGTGCCGGTGGGGGCGATGGACAGCAGGTGGGAATTGCGCAGGCCGTGCTTGCGGATTTCGGCCTTGACCTCGTTGGGCAGGCGGGAGGCAAAGTTGCCGCCGGAGAGATACAGCTCGGCGTTGAAGAGGGGGAAGGCGCCCCGTTCCTTGGCCATTTCCACGGAGGTCAGGTAGGCGGTGTCGCGCATGAATTCGGAAATGCGGGAGGCCATGGCCCGGGCTTCGGCCCGGTCGTAGCGCAGGCGCAGCATGGCCAGGGCGTCGCCCAGGCCGGTGAAGCCGAGGCCGATGCGGCGCTTGTTGGCGGCTTCTTCCTTCTGCCGTTCCAGGGGCCAGTGGGTGGCGTCCAGCACGTTGTCCAGCATGCGGGTGGACACCTTGATCACTTCACCGAAAGCGTCGAAGTCGAACTCGGCCTGTTCGGAGAAGGCGTTCTTGACGAACAGGGTCAGGTTGATGGAACCCAGGCAGCAGCAGCCGTAGGGCGGCAGGGGCTGTTCGGCGCAGGGGTTGGTGGCCTCGATCTGCTCGCAGTAATTGAGGTTGTTGTCCTTGTTGATGCGGTCCAGGAAGAGGATGCCGGGTTCGGCGTGGTCGTAGGTGGACTTCATCACCTGGTCCCACAGGTCCCGGGCCCGTACCTTGCGATAGACCCACATGCCGTCCTCGCGCTGGAAGGCGCCCTGGGACTTCATGTCGGCGTTGGGTTCGGCCTTGTGCACCAGTTCCACCTCGCCGTCGGCTTCCACTGCCTGCATGAAGGCATCGGTGACGCCCAGGGAGATGTTGAAGTTGGTCAGGTCGCCCTTGTCCTTGGCGTGGATGAAGTCCTCGATGTCCGGATGGTCGCAGCGCAGCACGCCCATCTGGGCGCCGCGGCGGGCGCCGGCGGATTCCACGGTCTCGCAGGAGCGGTCGAAGACGCGCATGTAGGAGACGGGGCCGGAGGCACGGGACTGGGTGCCCTTGACCTGGGCGCCCACGGGGCGGATGGAGGAGAAGTCGTAGCCGACGCCGCCACCGCGGCGCATGGTCTCGGCGGCCTGGGCCAGGGCGGTGTAGATGCCGGGGCGGCCGTCCACCACTTCGACGATGGAGTCGCCGACGGGCTGCACGAAGCAGTTGATCAGGGTGGCGGCGAGATCGGTGCCGGCGGCGGAGTTGATGCGGCCAGCGGGGACGAAACCGTTTTCCTGGGCCCAGAGAAATTTTTCTTCCCACTTGGCCCGGTCCTTCTCGTGTTCGACGGCGGCCAGGGCGCGGGCAACGCGGCGGCGCACGTCATGCACGTTCATTTCCTTGCCCTTGGCGTACTTTTCCACCAGCACTTCGGTGGAGATTTCCTGCTCGGGCAGCGGGGCAAATTCGGGTGCTTCGGGAATGGCGGACAGGGAGAGCTGTTCGGCGACCTGATTCATGGGTTTCCTCTCCAAAAATGTGGGTATGCGGTTGGTAATATGCCCCGGTAGTCCGGAGTCGAATGGGAGGTAAAGCTACTACATGTAGTGGTGCTAGGCAAATGCTTGACTAGATGTAGTTGTTGCGCTGTTCCCGGGGTGGTTCGCGGAAAGGCTGGAAAAATCAGGATTGGCACATTTTTTGACAATAAAACTGTGGTTCCGTTTGCAGCCGGTGGAACAAAAAATACCTAGGGGGCGGGCGGGGGAGGAGGGGGTGGTCCGGGGTAGTCCGGTCGCAAAATCCGGTGGGGAGATTGGCCGATGGCCGGGGCCGTCCAAGGGCGGCGGTGGCGGTCCGGGAGTCCGGACCGCCGAGGGGTGTTGCGGCTATTACAGGTTGAGCAGGGTGGCGGTGTGGCGGGCGATCATCCATTCCTCGTTGGTGGGGATGACCAGCACGTCCACGGTGCTGCGGGGTTCGCTGATGCGGTTGGCGTGCAGAGCGTTGGCCGATTCGTCGATGCTGATGCCCAGCCAGGAGGCCTGCAGACAGACGCGACGGCGCACTTCGGCTGCGTGCTCGCCGATGCCGCCGGTGAACACCAGGGCGTCGATGCCGCCGATGGCGGCCGCCAGGGAACCCAGCTCCCGCACCACGCGGTAGCAGAAGAGATCCACCGCCTCCTTGGCTTCCGGCTTGTCGCTGGCCAGCAGGGTGCGCATGTCCGGGGAAATGCCGGAAACGCCGAGCAGGCCCGACTCCTTGTACAGCAGCTTGGTCAGGGCCTTCACGTCCATGCCCTTGTTTTCCATCAGGTACAGCATCACGCCCGGGTCCAGGGCGCCGGTACGGGTGCCCATCATCAGGCCCTCGACCGCGGTGAAGCCCATGGTGGACACCTGGCTCTTGCGATCCACCATGCCGCACATGGAGGCGCCGTTGCCCAGGTGGGCCACCACCACCCGGCCATTGGCCCGGGGCGAGTAGTCCGGCAGCACCCGGGCGATGTACTCGTAGGAGAGGCCGTGGAAGCCGTAGCGTTTGACCCCTTCGCCGGTGATCCAGCGGGGCAGGGCAAAGGCCTGGGCCACGGGGGCCTGGGTACGGTGGAAGGCGGTGTCGAAACAGGCCACCTGGGGCACTTCCGGCATCATGGTGCGCAGGGCATCGACGCCGTCCAGGTTGTGGGGCTGGTGCAGGGGCGCCAGGGGAATGAGCCGGGTCAGGTGCTCGATGATGTTGTCGTCGAGCTTCATGGGGCGCGAATAGCGCTCGCCGCCATGGACCACCCGGTGGCCCACGGCCACGATCTTCCAGCCCTTTTCATGGTCGTGCAGCCAGGAGATGAGGAACTCCAGGGCCTCGTGGTGCTGGCTTTCCGCATCGCCCTGGAGCGGGATGTCCACGTCGTCCAGCTTCTTGCCCTTGTCGTCCTTGGCCTTGATGTGGGCCTTGACGCCGATGCCGTCGATCTGGCCGGAGAGCACGGGTTCCGCAGCGATGCCGCCGCCGTTCTCCAGCTCGTAGAGGGAGAACTTGATGGAGGAGGAGCCGGCGTTGAGGGTGAGGACGGCGCGGGTCATTGGTTCTGCTTCCGGTAGGCGTGGGCCATCAGGGCGGCGATGGCGCAGGAGGCGGTGCGGGTCTCGGCGGTATCGGCGCGGGAGGTCAGCACGATGGGGCACTTGGCACCCAGCACGACGCCGGCGGAAAGGGCGTTGGCCAGGTATTCCAGCTGCTTGGCCACCATGTTGCCGGACTCCAGGTCAGGCACTACCAGGATGTCGGCCTGGCCGGCGACGGCGGACTTGATGCCCTTGGTCTTGGCAGCCACCAGGGAAACGGCGTTGTCGAAGGCCAGGGGGCCGTCCAGCAGGCCGCCCTTGATCTGGCCCCGGTCGGCCATCTTGCACAGGGCGGCGGCGTCCAGGGTGGACTGGATCTTGGGATTGACCGTCTCCACGGCGGACAGGATGGCCACCTTGGGTTCCGGGTTGCCCAGGATGTGGAAGAGGTCGATGGCATTCTGGATGATGTCCACCTTGTCTTCCAGGGTCGGCGCGATATTGATGGCCGCATCGGTGATCATGATGGGCTTGGGATAGGTGGGCACGTCCATGTAGAAGACGTGGGAGATGCGGCGGGAGGTGCGCAGGCCGTTGGCCCGGGATACCACCTCGCCCATCAGCTCGTCGGTGTGCAGGCTGCCCTTCATCAGGGCCTCGCAGTCGCCGTTGCGCACCAGGGTCACGGCCATGGCGGCGGATTCGTGGCTATGGCGGGTATTGACGATGCGGATGCCGGTCAGGTCCAGGCCGTTCTCTTCGGCGACGGAGCGGATCTTGGCCTCCGGCCCCACCAGGAAGGGTTCGATGAGGCCGGCCCGGGCGGCGAAGATGGGACCCTTCAGGGATTCAGCATCGCAGGGATGGGCCACGGCCACGGGAATGGGTTCCAGGCCGGCGGCGGTGGCCAGCAGGGCCTGGTAGCGGGCTTCCTTGTCGCTGATGGTGAATTCGGGCAGATGCACCCGCTCGCGGCGGATCTTCTCCGTCGGCGCCAGCACCTCGGCGGTGCCGCTCACCACCTGCAGGCCTTCCTGGTTGGTGCATTGGCAGTCGAAGAGGATGTGCTTGTTATGGTCGAACTTCTGCTTGGCGGTGATGGTGATGGTCACCGTGTCGCCGATGGTCACCGGCCGGGAGAAGTGCAGGGACTGGTCGATGTAGATGGTGCCCGGCCCCGGGAACTGGGTGCCGAGCACGGTGGAAATGAGGGCGCCGCTCCACATGCCATGGGCCACCACCTCCCGGAAAATGCCGCTCTGGGCGAATTCCGGGTCCACCACGGAGGGATTCACATCCCCCGACATGATGGCGAACAGCTTGATGTCTTCCGGACGCAGGGTCCGGATCAGGGTGGAAGAGTCTCCCACCTGGATTTCGTCGAAAGTCTTGTTTTCGATGTACTGCTCGGTGTGCTCAGCGTGCATGGCGCCTCCCGTTTTTGATTGTGTGGAGCTCTTAGCCGACGATGTTGTAGCCACCGTCGATGTAGATGGTACCGCCGGTCAGGGTCTTCGCCACATCGCTGCACAGGTAGGCGGCCAGGGCGCCGACGTCGTCGATGGAGACCAGACGGTGCAGGGGGGCCCGTTCCACGGCGTCCTTCATCAGGTCGTCGAAGTGGGCGATGCCGGAGGCGGCGCGGGTGGCCAGGGGGCCCGGGGAGATGGCGTGCACCCGGATGCCCTTGGGGCCCAGCTCGGTGGCCAGGTAGCGGGTGGAAGCCTGCAGGGCGGCCTTCACCGGGCCCATCATGCCGTAGTTGTCCACCACTTCATCGGCGCCCAGGTAGCTCATGGTCAGCAGGGAGCCGCCGTCCTTCATCAGGGGCTCGGCCAGCTTGGCCATGCGGATGAAGGAGTGGCAGGAAATGTCGATGGCCCGCAGGAAGCCCTGGCGGGAGCAGTCCACCACCCGGCCGTGCAGGTCTTCCTTGGGGGCGAAGGCGATGGAGTGCAGGAGGAAGTCCAGCTTGCCCCACTTCTGTTCGATGGCGGCGAAAACAGCTGCCAGCTGATCGTCCTGTTCCACGTCCAGGGGCAGCACCAGGGGGGCGGCCAGCAGTTCGGCCAGGGGGCGCACGTGGGGTTCGGCCTTTTCATTCAGGTAGGTGACCGCCAGTTCGGCGCCGCAGATGTTGAAAGCCTTGGCGCAGCCGTAGGCAATGCTCTTGTTGTTGGCGATACCGACGACCAGGCCTTTTTTGCCGTTGAGGTTGAACATTTGCAGAACTCCAGGTTAGTTGAATGAAGGTGAACCATCCGGCGTCCAGTCTGGACCGGGGCCGTTATTGCAATCCTGTTTTCGTTATCATGCCGCATTTTGTGTTGCGGTGCAGCATATCGATTTTGACCTAGATCAAGGCCTAGTGGCAGTAGGACCTTAGCGGACGAGGGATAAGCCGGTATTTCGTTCCGATGACGTCCCCGTTACAGCGGCTTGCGCTGTGTCAACGTTTTTGCATTGACCATACCTATAATCCTCCGGCATGACCTTACAAGGGGGAGGGATTTTGGAACCGATTGCCAATTCTCTGGATGCAGTCCTCGAGGCGGTTTTGAGCAAACGCCGCCGGGACCCCACCCAACTGCTGCAAATTCTCCGGGAAGTGCAGGAACAGGTGGGCTACATCCCCCCTCCCGCCCTCACCGCCATCGCCGCCGCCCTGAAGCTGCCCCGGGCCCGGGTCGAGGGCGTGGCCGGCTTCTACTCCTTTCTCCATCTGCAGCCGGTGGGCAAATACCGGGTGCTCTTTTCCGACAACGCCACCGACCGCCTCCTGGGCAACCTGGACCTGCTCGGCACCATGTGCCAGAAGCTGTGGGTCGAACAGGGCAAGGTGTCGGAAGACGGCCTGGTCTCGGTGGATGTCACCTCCTGTACCGGCATGTGCGACCAGGGCCCGGCCCTGCTGGTCAATGGCCGCCCCATCACCCGCCTCACCCACCAGCGCGTCAATGAAATCTGCGAGCTGATCCGTTCCCGCCGGCCCCTGTCCCTGTGGCCCCAGGAATACTTCCGGGTGGAGGACAACATCCGCCGCAAGGACGATTTGCTCAATACCGTGCTGGAGCCGGGGGCTGCCCTGGCGGCGGCCATGGCCCTGGGGCCCGAGGCCTGGCTGGGCGAGGTGCAGAAGTCCAGCCTGCGCGGCCGTGGCGGCGCCGGCTTCACCACCGGGGTCAAGTGGGAGGCCTGCCGCAACGCACCCGGCGAGGAGCGGGTCATCGTCTGCAACGCGGACGAAGGCGAGCCCGGCACCTTCAAGGACCGGGTGCTGCTGACCTCCTATCCGGACCATGTCTTCGAGGGCATGACCCTGGCGGCCTATGCCACCGGTGCCCGCCAGGGCTTCCTCTACCTGCGGGGCGAATACCGCTACCTGCTGGAGCCCCTGGAGGCAGCCCTGCAGCGCCGTCGCGAGGCCGGGCTGCTGGGGCAGGGCATCCGGGGCCAGGCCGGTTTCGATTTCGACATCGAGATCCATCTGGGGGCCGGCGCCTATGTCTGCGGCGAGGAAACAGCCCTGATCGAGTCCCTCGAGGGCAAGCGGGGCACGCCCCGCATCCGTCCGCCCTTCCCGGTGATCAAGGGCTATCTGGGGCGGCCCACGGTGGTCAATAACGTGGAAACCCTGGCCAAGACGGTGCTGATCGCCCTGGAAGGAGCCGAGCGCTTCGCCGCCGTCGGCACCGCCCAGTCCACCGGCACCAAGCTCCTCTCCATATCCGGCGACTGCGCCTTTCCCGGCATCTACGAGTATCCCTTCGGCGTTTCCATCGAGCAGATCCTGGAGGATTGCGGCGCCACCGACGTGCAGGCGGTCCAGGTGGGCGGCGCTTCGGGCACCTGCCTGGCGTCCTACGAGTTCCACCGGGGCATTGCCTACGAGGACGTGCCGACGGCCGGTTCCTTCATGATCTTCGATACCAGCCGGGACCTCTTCGAGGTGGCGCGCAATTTCGTCCACTTCTTCGCCCACGAGAGCTGTGGCTTCTGCACCCCCTGCCGGGTCGGCACTTCCCTGCTGCAGAACTTCATGGACAAGCTGGCCACCGGCCACGGCGCCAAGTACGACCTGGCCGACATCGAGTGGATCAACCGCCTGCTCAAGGCCGCCAGCCACTGCGGTCTGGGCCTGGCCGCCGCCAACCCGGTGGTGGAGACCCTGATCAAGTTCCGCCCCGCCTACGAGCGTCGGCTCCAGTCCCTGGATTTCGCCCCCGCCTTCGACCTGGACCAGTCCCTGGCCGAGGCCCGGCGCATGACCGGGCGCGACGATGCCGACGCCCACCTGAGTTCCGTGGAGGCCCACCGATGAGCGATACCAAGAAATTCCTGCTGGACGGCAAACCGGTGGTCTTCCAGGACGGCCAGACCATCCTGGAGGCCGCCCGCCAGGCCGGCCACTACATTCCCCACCTGTGCTGGCATCCGGATTTCCCGGCCCACGGTTCCTGCAAGCTGTGCATCGTCAAGGTGGGCGGACGCCACGTCTCCTCCTGCGCCATGCCGGCCAAGGAAGGCATGGAGGTGGAGAGCAACACCCCGGAGATGAACGGCGAGCGGCGGGCCCTGCTGCAGATGCTGTTCGTCGAGGGCAACCATTTCTGTCCCTCCTGCGAGAAGAGCGGCAACTGCCAGTTGCAGGCCCTGGCCTACGACCTGGAAATGCTCTCCGCCCATTTCAACCATTTCTATCCCAACCGGCCGGTGGATGCCTCCCATCCGGACGTCCTGCTGGACTTCAACCGCTGCATCTTCTGCGAGCTGTGCGTGCGGGCCAGCCGGGACATCGACGGCAAGAACATCTTCGCCCTCACCGACCGGGGCATCCACAAGCACCTGGTGGTCAATGCGGAAAGCGGCCGCCTGGCCGACACGGATTTTGCCGCCAGCGACCGGGCGGCCAACATCTGTCCCGTGGGCGTCATCCTGCACAAGCGCCAGGGCTTTGCCAGGCCCATCGGCGAGCGGGACTACGACGCCAAGCCGATCAGCGTGGTAGCCATGGAAGAGGTGGAAAAATGATCGTTTCCGGACGCAAGCTGCGGGTCGCCACCACCTCCCTGGCCGGGTGCTTCGGCTGCCACATGTCCTTCCTCGACATCGACGAGCACCTGCTGGAACTGGTGGAACTGGTGGAATTCGACCGTTCGCCCCTGACCGACATCAAGCACTGCGGCCCCTGCGACATCGGCATCATCGAAGGCGGCGTCTGCAATGCGGAGAATGTCCATGTGCTGCGGGAATTCCGCAAGCACTGCAAGATCCTCATCGCCCTCGGCGCCTGCGCCGTCACCGGCGGCCTGCCGGCCCAGCGCAACCACCTGGACGTGGGCCAGTGCCTGCAGGAGGTCTACCACACCTGCATCGGCGTCGAATCCCTGCCCGGCGGCCAGGTACCCAACGACCCGGAACTGCCCCTGCTGCTGGACAAGGTCCATCCCATCCACGAAGTGGTGCGGGTGGATTACTTCATTCCCGGCTGCCCGCCCTCGGGGGAGGCCATCTGGAAGTTCCTGACGGACCTCATCGCCGGCCACACGCCCCGGCTTTCCCATCCCATCCTGCGTTTCGACTGAGGCTTGCCCACCATGTTCGAACTTGAAACCGCGTCCCAGACCGACAACCTGCGCCGCGTTGCCATCGATCCTGTTTCCCGGGTCGAAGGCCACGGCAAGGTGACCCTGCTGCTGGACGATCACAACCAGGTGCAGCAGGTGCGCCTGCACATCGTCGAATTCCGGGGCTTCGAGAAATTCATCCAGGGCCGCCCCTACTGGGAAGTGCCGGTGATGGTGCAGCGCCTCTGCGGCATCTGCCCCGTCTCCCACCATCTGGCGGCCTCCAAGGCCCTGGACCTGGTGGTGGGCGCCGTCAGCATCACGCCGACGGCGGAAAAGATGCGCCGCCTCATGCACTACGGCCAGATGCTGCAGTCCCACGCCCTGCATTTCTTCCACCTGTCCTCGCCCGACCTGCTGTTCGGCTTCGATTCCGACGTGGGGCAGCGCAACATCGTCGGCGTCGCCGCCGCCCATCCGGAGGTGGCCAAGCAGGGCATCCTGCTGCGCAAGTTCGGCCAGGAGGTGATCCGCGTCACCTCCGGCAAGCGCATCCACGGCACCGGCGCCGTTCCCGGCGGGGTGAACAAGGCCCTGGATCCGGCCGACCGGGCCATGCTGCTGCAGGACGTGGAGCAGATGATCGTCTGGAGCCGGGATGCGGTGCATCTGACCAAGCGCCTGCATACCAGCAACCCGGCCCTCTACGACCAGTTCGGGCTGTTCCGTTCCAACCTCTTCAGCCTGGTGCGGGCCGATGGTGCCCTGGACTTCTACCACGGCCACCTGCGTCTGCGGGACGGGGACGGCAAGGTGCTGCTGGACGGCGTGGACTACCAGAACTACCACCACCTGCTGACCGAGGAGGTGAAGTCCTGGAGCTACATGAAATTTCCCTATGTGACCGCCATGGGCCGGGAACAGGGCTGGTACAAGGTGGGGCCCCTGGCCCGGGTGCAGAACTGCGACTTCATTCCCAGCCCCCTGGCCGAGATCGAGCGGCGCGAATTCATGGACCACGGCCAGGGCGGCCTGGTGCATGCGCCCCTGGCCTACCACTGGGCCCGCATGATCGAAATGCTGCACGCCGCCGAAGTTATCAAGGAACTGCTGGCCGACGACGACCTGCTGGGGGATGACCTGATGTCCTGCGGCGACCGCCGCCGCGAAGGCGTGGGCGTGATCGAGGCGCCCCGGGGCACCCTGATCCACCATTACCAGGTGGATGAGGACGACCTCGTCACCATGGCCAACCTGATCGTCTCCACCACCCACAACAACCAGGCCATGAACGAGGCGGTGCGCCAGGTGGCGCGCCAGTACCTGAACGGCCGGGAAATCACCGAAGGGCTGCTCAACCATATCGAGGTGGCCATCCGCGCCTTCGATCCCTGCCTTTCCTGCGCCACCCACGCCCTGGGCCAGATGCCCCTGACCGTGGAACTGCTGGACGGCAGCGGCCGCCTGCTGGACCGCCGGGTCAAGGGATGACGCGCCGGCTGGTGGTCTTCGGCATCGGCAACCCCAGCCGCGGCGACGATGCCCTGGGGCCCCTGCTGTTGCAGCGCCTGGAGCAGGCCCGTCTGCCCGGAGTGGTGACGGTGGAGGATTTTCAGCTGCAGATCGAGCACGCCATCGACCTCCAGGGTCGGGACCTGGCCCTCTTCATCGATGCCGGGGAGGGCACGCCGGCGCCTTTCAGCTTCGCCCCGGTGACGCCCCTATTCAATCCGGCCCACAGCACCCATTCCCTGGCTCCCGGCGCCGTGCTCGCCGTCTATGGCCAGGCCCTGGAACAGGCGCCGCCGCCGGCCTACGTCCTCTGTGTGCGGGGCCAGCGCTTCGAGTTGGGGGAGGGGCTCAGCCCCGCCGGGCGCCAGCACCTGGAGGCGGCCTGGGACTTTCTCCGCCAGCTGTGCACCGAGCCGGACCCGGAACGCTGGAGCCAGCTCCGGCCCCTGCCCGGATTGCCGCCCCTGCTCTAGGATTCCGGGCCGCCGGTGAATTGACCTGCATCATGGTTTGTTCCCGGCCGGCCGACAGATCATGGCGCATGCTGCCCGGGGGAGGGTGGCTCCTTTTTGGCAGAACGACCATGACCCATCCGACGTCCACCCAGCCCGGCCTGCTCCTGCGCGGCTTCCTGCTGCTGTTCCTTGCCGGTTCCCTCCAGGCGGCGCCCTGGCCCAGCCCGGTGGCTTCCTACCAGGCCGTGGCGGCCGGGGAAGGGCGGGGCGAGGACATCCTCCTGGCGGCGGCCCCCGATTCGGGGCTGGAAGTCTCCTACGATGCGGCCAGCCGGCGCCTGCACCTGCACTACCCCATGGCCTTCAACCAGCTGACCGAAGGCTGGAGCTGGCGGCCCCTGGCCGATCCGGCCAGCGAGGACTACTACCGCTTCAAGTATCTGCCCCTGGGCAGCGTGAACGAGGAGCGGGACAGCTATGTGGGCGAGGACAAGATCGGCGAGCCGGAAACCATGCGGGTGCTCTGGCGTTACGACTATTTTCTGGCCTTCGACAATCTCTACGACTTCATGCCCCGGGGTACCGACGACGAAGCCGGCTTCGACGCCGAACTGACCCTGGAGCCGGAGCAGGCGGCGCCCCTGCTGGAACCGGGGGCGGTGAGCCTGATCGCCCGGGTGCACCTGCAGGAGCCCTACGTTT
Source organism: Azospira oryzae (assembly GCF_004217225.1). Lineage (GTDB taxonomy): Bacteria > Pseudomonadota > Gammaproteobacteria > Burkholderiales > Rhodocyclaceae > Azospira > Azospira oryzae. Next base: position 1,130,200 of record NZ_SHKM01000001.1, on the reverse strand, counting down.
CCGAGAGCACCACCTTCTGGAAGGCCATCCATGCCCGGCCCACGGATTTCACCCTGAAGAAGCGCTACCTCATCGGCGAGGTGGAGGAAATCCGCTTCGTTACCGGGCAGAATCGAGTGCTGGCGCAGCTTCTGCGGCATCCGCAACAAAAACAGCAGAGCGGCAAGCCGTAAGGGCACAGCTTGCCGGGGGCTGCCGTGCTAAAATCTCGTTCTGTCACAAAACCTAAACTCAAAATTCATGTTCGGACGTCTGATGCCCCAAGAGGGCAAGTTTTTCGACCTGTTCAACGCTCACGCAGAACAGATCGTGCAGGGTGGTCAAGCCTTGGCCACCTTCATCAACCATCTGGGACGTAACCCCGAAGAGGCCACCCAGGCCGCCGACGCAGTGGATACCGCCGAAAGCCGGGCCGACAAGATCACCCACGAGACGGTTGCCCTGCTGCACAAGACCTTCATCACCCCCCTGGATCGGGACGAGATCCACTCCCTCATCACCGGCATGGACGACATCCTGGACCTGATCCAGGACGTGACCCAGACCGTCTCCCTCTACGACATCCGCAAGGGCACCCCGGAAGCCATCCAGCTGGCCGAAATCTGCGTCTCCTGTTGCGACCGGGTGCGCTGGGCCGTCTCCCTGCTGCCCAACGCCGACCAGGGCCCGGCCATCCTCAAGACCTGCGAGGAAATCGACCGCCTGGAGTCCGACGCCGACCGCGTCATGCGTTCCGCCATGTCCCGCCTGTTCCGCGACGAGCCGGACGTGCGCCAGCTGATCAAGCTCAAGGCCATCTACGAACTGCTGGAAACCGTGACCGACCGCTGTGAGGATGTGGCCAACATCCTCGAAGGCATCGTCCTCGAAAACTCCTAAGCGATAACCATGACTGGTCTCGAAATCAGCCTGGGAGTCGTGGTGCTCCTGGTGGTGCTGGCGTTGGCGTTCGATTTTATGAACGGCTTTCACGATGCCGCCAACTCCATCGCCACCGTGGTTTCCACCGGGGTCCTGAAGCCCCACCAGGCGGTGGCTTTCGCCGCCTTCTTCAACATCGTCGCCATCTTCATCTTCCAGTTGAAGGTGGCCACCACCATCGGCAAGGGCACCATCGATCCGGCCATCGTGGACCACATCGTCATCTTCGGTGCCCTCATGGGGGCCGTGGTGTGGAACCTGGTGACCTGGTTCTACGGCATCCCGTCCTCCTCCTCCCACGCCCTCATCGGCGGTCTGGTGGGGGCGGCCCTGGCCAAGTCCGGTCCCGATGCCCTGATCGCCGCCGGCATCCTGAAGACCGTGGCCTTCATCTTCGTCTCCCCCCTGCTCGGCTTCATCCTCGGCACCCTGCTCATGGTGGCGGTGTCCTGGCTGTTCTTCCGCACCACGCCGCGCAAGGTGGACAAGTGGTTCCGCCGCCTGCAGCTGGTTTCCGCCGGCCTCTACAGCCTGGGCCACGGCGGCAACGACGCCCAGAAGACCATCGGCATCATCTGGATGCTGCTCATCGCCGCCGGCCTGTCCCAGTCCAGCGACCCGATCCCCGTCTGGGTGGTAGTCTGCTGCTACGTGGCCATCGGCCTGGGCACCATGTTCGGCGGCTGGCGCATCGTCAAGACCATGGGCCAGAAGATCACCAAGTTGAAACCCGTGGGCGGCTTCTGCGCCGAGACGGGCGGGGCCATCACCCTGTTCCTGGCCACGGCCCTGGGCATTCCCGTGTCCACCACCCACACCATCACCGGCGCCATCGTCGGCGTCGGCTCTGCGCGCAAGTTCAACGCCGTGCGCTGGGGCATCGCCGGCGGCATCGTCTGGGCCTGGATCCTCACCATCCCCTGCAGTGCCCTCATTGCAGCCGGTGCCTGGTATCTGGGCAGCTTCCTGCTTTGATTCCCCGCCGCCCGCCCCGTCCGGGGCGGGCATAATGGAGCCTGACTCCATTTCCGCTCCACACCCATGGTCTGGCTCAAGCTCCTGGCGGTGATCGCCGCCTCCGTCCTGCTCGTCTGGTCTTTCCCCTTCCTTTGGGAAATCGGCATCGCCGCCATTTTCGGCGCCTGTTTCTGGCTCTTCGCCCGGCCGCCGCAAAACCGTCCCCCCGCCGACGACGGCCAGCCATGAGGGCATTGCCCCAGCGTCTCCGCGGAGGGCTGTGGATTGCCGCTTCCGCCGCCGGTTTCGGCGCCATGGCCATATTCGCCAAGCTGGCCTATGCCGAGGGCGTCGGCCTGGAAACCCTGCTCTTCCTGCGCTTTGCCCTGGGCGGAGCCTGCCTCGCCCTGATCCTGCGCTGGCGGCGCCAGGCCTGGCCGGCCCCGGCCCTCTGGCCCGGGCTGGCGGCCATGGGCGGGATCGGCTACGTGGGCCAGTCCTACTGCTACTTTGCCGCCCTGCGCCATGCCTCGGCCGGACTCACGGCGGTGCTGCTCTATCTCTATCCGGTGCTGGTGACCTTGCTCGCGGCCCTGCTGGGGCGCCAGCGGCTCAGCAGGCGCAAGCTGCTGGCGGTGGGGGCCGCCTTCGTCGGCACCCTGCTGACCATCGGCGGCAGCCTGGCGGGCACGCCCCTGGGCATCGGCCTGGGCCTGGCGGCAGCCCTCATCTACTCGGTCTATATCCTGGCCGGAGAGCGCCTGACGGCCCGGGCCGGGGCCCTGGCCTCGGCTGCCGTGATCATGCTGGCGGCGGCGGTGGTGTTCGGCGTGCTGGCTTTTCATGCCGCCTCGCCGTGGCCGGCTTCCCTGGCGGGATGGGCGGCGGTGCTGGGGATCGTGGTGTTTTCCACCATCGTCGGCATGGTGGGGTTCTTCGCCGGCATGGCCAAGCTGGGGGCGGCGGATGCGGCCACCCTGTCCACCCTGGAGCCGGTGGTGACCCTGGTGCTGGCGGCCCTGTTTCTCGGAGAGGCGGTGGGGGGCTGGCAGTTGGCCGGCGGCGCCCTCATCCTGGGCGCGGTGGTAGTCCTGGTGCGCAGCCCGGTCATGCCGGAGAGGCGCGCCGGATAAGGCGCTCCGGCCATGCCCCGGTGTCGTGCCCGGGGCATGGGCCTGGTGGCAGCGGGCTTACTCGGCGATGGGCCGGGCGGAGGTGATGAAGGAGAGGGCCTTGGTGCTGTAGAGGTCCACATGCACCGCTTCCACCTGGGGCGTGTTCACGGTGGCCTCGGCCTGCCAGCGGATGAGGAAGTTGGCGCCGGAACCGCCTTCGTCCTCCCGCCGCTCGATGAACAGCTCCAGGGTGCCCAGGGGCGGAATGGTGCGCACCTTGGGCACGAAATCCTTGAGCAGCTTGCCATCCGTGTCGTAGTAGCGGGCAGAGAGCACCTTGATGGGGTTCTTCGTATCCGTGTTGCGCACGCTGACCAGGGCCGACAGGTAGGACTTGTCCGGATTGCCGCTCTTGTCCAGGTTGCCGTGCCAGAGGTGGGAATAGATGGGCAGGTAGAGGGTCTGGCTCTTGGCCTGGTAGATCTCCTGGGCCTGGACCGGGGCCGCCAGCAACGCCCCGGCCAGCATCAGGCCGGCGAGGATCTGCAGCGGGCGGAGCAGGCGATGGGGCAGGGCGTTGGCGTTCATGACAGTGGTCCCTTGGCAATGGTCAGAGGAGGAAGGCCCGCAGGGCATCGAGCACCCGGTCCGGCTGTTCCGCCATCATGGCATGGCCGGCGCCGTCGATCTCGGCCTTGCGTACGTCCTTGAGGGCTTTTGCCAGGTCGCCGGCGGCCCGGGGCGGGGTCATCAGGTCCCGCTTGGCGATCACCAGCAGGGCAGGGCATTGCACCTTGGCGGCGGCTTCCAGACCGGTCTGGTAGTCGTTGCAGTTGGACAGGTCGACGAACAGGGAGCCGGCCCGAGCGCGGCGCATCAGGGCCAGGCTGGCCCCGGGCTGCCAGGCGCCGGGCACGGTGTTGCCGCCCAGGCCCTGGGCGTTGGACCATTGGTTGATCATGCGGTAGGCCTTTTCCGGCTTGTCCTTGGCGGCGGCCAGGAGCTGTTCGGAGACGGCCATGGGCACGGCGCTGCCGAGCAGGGCGATCTTGCCGATGCGGCCGGGGTGGCGGGCGGCGGCTTCCAGGGCGGTCAGGGAGCCCATGGAGTGGCCGGCCAGCACGGCTTTTTCCACGCCGGCGGCGTCCAGCAGGTCGGCCACCCAGTCGGCCAGGGCGCCGATGGAAGCCAGGGGCTCGCCGCCGGAGCGGCCGTGGCCGGGCAGGTCCACCGCCAGCACGCTGTAGCCGTGGTTGGCGAAATAGCGGCTCTGCAGGCCCCACACCGTGTGGTCGTTGGCGGCGCCGTGGAGGAAGACCAGGGCGGGCTTTTGCGGGTCGAAGGTCTTGCCGCCGGTGTAGGCGTAAATCTTGGTGTCGCGGACGATCAGTTCCATGGCCCCCTCCTTACGCCGCAGCCTTGGCCGCAGCGGCCAGGCCCCGGGATAGGTCTTCGATGAGGTCGTCCGCATCTTCCAGGCCCACCGAGAGGCGGATGGTGCCGGCGCCGATGCCGGCCGCCAGCAGGGCCTCGTCGGACATGCGGAAGTGGGTGGTGGAGGCCGGGTGGATCACCAGTGACTTGGCATCGCCCACATTGGCCAGGTGGGAGAAGAGCTTCAGGGTCTCGATGAATTTCTTGCCGGCGGGGCGGCCGCCCTTGACGCTGAAACTGAAGACGGAGCCGCAGCCGCGGGGCAATAGCTTCTGGGCCAGGGCATGGTCCGGGTGGCTTTCCAGGCCCGGGTAGGCGACGCTTTCCACAGCCTCGTGGGCAACGAGGAAATCCACCAGCTTGCGGGCGTTTTCCACATGGCGCTGCATGCGCAGGGGCAGGGTTTCGACGCCCTGCAGGATCTGGAAGGCGTTCATGGGGCTCATGCAGGCGCCGAAGTCGCGCAGGCCTTCGCGTCGGGCCCGCAGCAGGAAGGCGGCGACGGTGGATTCCTCGGCGAAGTCCATGCCGTGGAAACCGTCGTAGGGCTCGGTCAGGGTGGGGAATTTACCGGAGGCTTCCCAATCGAAATTGCCCGAATCCACCAGCACGCCGCCGACGGCGGTGCCGTGGCCGCAGAGGAACTTGGTGGCGGAGTGGAAGACCAGGTCGGCGCCGTGCTCGAAGGGCTTCAGCAGGTAGGGGCTGGTGAAGGTGGAATCCACCAGCAGGGGCAGGCCGTGTTCGTGGGCCAGGGCGGAAATGCGGGGAATGTCCAGCACGTCCAGGCCCGGGTTGCCCAGGGTCTCGCCGAAGAGCAGGCGGGTGTTGGGGCGGATGGCGGCGCGCCAGGCATCCACGTCCCGGGTGGGAACGAAGGTGGTCTCGATGCCGAAGCGGCGCAGGGTGTAGTCCAGCAGGTTGTGGCTGCCGCCGTAGAGGGCGCCGGAGGCGACGATGTGGCTGCCGGCCCCCATCAGGGTGGCCACGGCCAGGTGCATGGCGGCCTGGCCGCTGGCGGTGGCGATGGCGCCGACGCCGCCTTCCAGGGCGGCGATGCGCTCCTCCAGCACCGACACGGTGGGATTGGAAATGCGGGAATAGACGTGACCGGCCCGTTCCATGTTGAAGAGGGCGGCGGCCTGGTCGGAATCCTTGAAGACGAAGGAGGTGGACAGGTAGATCGGGGTGGCGCGGGCGCCGTACTGCGGGTCGGGCACCTGGCCGGCGTGCAGGGCCAGGGTGTCGAGGGTGTAGCCGTCCTTACCGGCCATGGGCGTTCTCCTGAGGGTCTCGTTGTTCTTGGGCTGTCAGGCCGGCATGTCCGGCAGCAGCATGTCTTCCAGCAGCCTGATGCGGTCCTTGAGCTGCAGCTTGCGCTTTTTCAGGCGCCGCACCAGGAGCTGGTCCGGCGGCGGGTTGGCGGTGAGGTGTTCGATCACCAGGTCCAGGTCCCGGTGTTCCACTTCCAGCTCGTGCAGCCGGCCGCGGATGATGCCGGCCTCGTCGTCGCTCAGGGTCATGGGCTGTTTACATTCGTAAAATGATCTTTGCCGGCGGCTTTCTTCCCGCGAGGGAAGGGGCCGCCAAGGCAGGATCGAGGACGCATTGTGGACCATTCCACAGCGTACGGAAAAGGGCATAGAATAGACCGTACAATTCTAACCTTATGGAGGAGATCCATGTCCCACACCGTCATTGTCGTTTTCGGCAAAGGCAAGGAGTACGAATTCAAGTTCACCCAGGCAGACCTCGGCGGCCAGACCGCGGAAGAGGCCCGTCGCTGGTTCGACAAGGAATTCGTCACCCTGGAATGCGAACCCTCCAATCCGGTGGGCAAGGTCCTGATCATCGACAAGGTACTCAACGTCGCCAAGTACGGCGGCGAAGCCCGCTTCGCCGAGGCCGGCGGCTGGGCCAAGGACTTCACCCGTAACGCCGCCCTGGCCCTGGGCCGCGATACGGTGCGGGTGGATGTGGCCGATTTCATCATCGGTTACTGAAACCGCAGCGGCGGGAAAAAAGAACGGCGCACCTCGGTGCGCCGTTCTGCTTTTGTGCCTCAGTCTTTGCCATCGGCCAGGGCCGGGTGCCGGGCCAGCTCCCGGGTCCATTCCAGGGGCGGCTGGGATGCGGCGACGTACTGCCGGTGCCGCCGCAGATAATCGCCCAGCAGGGTCCGGCCGGGGCCGGCCGCCGCTCCGCTGTAGGCCTGCAGCAGGCCCCGGTAGCACTGGCGGAAGCGGCGGGGCTCGCCCTGCCAGGCATCCACCTGCTGCAGCAGCCGTTGCAGGAGCTGGGCGTCCTGCAGCAGGCGCCGGCCGTCCCAGGGATTGGGCCGGTCCACGGCGTGGCACAGGTATTTGAGATCGATGAAGCGCAGTCTGTCGCCGCTGCGGAAGGCCAGCAGGGCCCGGGCGGAGCGGGGCGAGGCGGCCAGGGCGCCGCTGTCGCCGAAGGCCAGGCGAATACGCTGCAGGGCCCGGGTCATGGGCGCCGGATTGGCGGGGTCGGCTGCCGGGTCCAGCCTGGGGCAGGGCTCCCCCAGGGCCAGGGCGAGGGCCTGCAGGTCGCTGCCGGTTTGGCTCACGGGGCATCCAGGGGGCAGCGGCTGTCCCCCTCCTGGAGCCGCGGCCGCAGGGCCGGAGCCCGTTCGCCGAGATCGCGGAATTCCAGGCGCAGTTCGATGCGGCGGCTTTCCTCGGCGCTGGCCTTCTGGAAATTGAAGGAGGAGCCGCCCACCAGGAACAGTTCCCGCACCGTCTGCTGGTCCGTCTCCGAGAGGGCGTCGGCGCTGCCGGCCGGGCTGGCGAGGAGGGCGCAGAGGACCCGCTCCGAGCGCTGCAGGCTGAGATTGAGGTTGTACAGATAGCTGCCCCGGGCGTCGGCGAAGCCCTCGACCACGATCTGCTTCAGCCATTTGCCGGCCACCGGGTCCCGGGCCAGGGCCAGGATCTTCGGCACCAGTTGCCGCAGCAGGCGGGCCTGTTCGGCGGAGAGCTTGTGGCTGTTGGTGTCGAAGCGGGCCCGTTCGCCGAAGTCCACGGACTGGCCACGCAGGGTGACGCCGGGGAAGTCCCGGGTCATGTCCCGCACCCGCTGCAGCACCTCCCGGATGTCTTCCTCGCGCCGGGTCTTTTCCCGCTCGCTTTCGGAAATCTCGTGGGTGACCGCCAGCAGGGCCACGGTCATGGCCACCAGGAACAGCACCATGAGGCCCGACATGAGGTCGGAAAAGGAAATCCAGAAGGGCTTTTCCCCTTCCTCGCGGCGGGCGCGGCGTTTGCCGGGCAGGAGTCCGATCATGGCGGCGGTTTAGCCCTTGCCGTCGGCGAGGACGTCGCCCAGGTGTTCGATGGCGTCCTTCAGGTAGCCCACGGCCTCGGCCAGCTCCCGCTGGAACTGGGCGTTGCCGGCCTTGAGGGAACGCTCCACGTTGTCGGCGAAGGCGCCGTGGGCCTTGGCCAGGACCTCGCTGACGCCCTGCAGATAGACGTCGGCCCGCTGCTCGGCCCGGGCGAGGGACTGGGCGGCGCTTTCCAGGCGGCCCACCACCTCGCTGTTGAGGGCGGCCTCCCGCTGGGCCAGGGCCACCGTGCCCTGCACTTCCTGCAGCAGTTCCCGCAGGCTGGCGCCGACCTTGTGCTGCTGTTCCAGCAGCTGGCCGTTGCCGGCGCTGGCGGCGGCCAGGCTGCCGGCGGCGCTCTGGATGGCACGCCCGGCCTCGGCCACGGTCTGGGCGGTGTGGTCGAAGCTGCGCCCGGCGGCGGCGAAACCGCCGCAGGCCAGTTGCACGGCTTCGGCGCCGGCGCTGAGCTGGCCCATGGCCTGGCTGCCGGCCCGGTTGAAGCTGGCGACGCAGCCTTCCAGGATGGCGGCGGCATTTTTCAGTTCCGTGGTGACCCCCTGCAGATGGCCTGCCACCTTGCCCATGAGCTTGTCGGTCTGCTCCGTCAGGCGCTCCTGCTGGGCCTGCTGGCCGCCGCCGATGGCCTCGGAGACGCCGGCCACCTGCTGGGCGAGCTGGCCGGCCAGCTGGGCCATGGATTCCTGGATGGCTTTTTCCAGACGCTGGCTGCTGGCCTCGAAACGCTGGCCGGTGGCTTCCAGGCTTTGCAGCAGGCGGTCCTGGCGCTGCTCCGCCTCCCGTTCCTGGCGTCCCAGCTGTTCGCCGATCTGCTGGCCCACATTGCCCAGCAGGCCGTCCAGGGCCTGGCTGATGCCGCCGGCCACCGCCTTGCCCTGCTGGGCCTCCATCCGTTCCAGAGTCTGGGTCAGGCGCTCCAGGGGCGCGCGGATGCTGTCGCCGACGGCGCCGGCCAGGCCCGCCGTCATGTTCTCCAGCTGGCGCTGGCCGGCCTGTTGCTGCTGCTCCAGCAGGCTGGCCATGGCCTGGTGCATTTCCGCCACCAGGGCCTGGCGCAGCTGGGCGGCCTGTTGTGCCGCCTGCTGGGCGGCGCCCTCGCTGGCGCCCACCAGGCGGGCCAGGTATTCCTCGCCGATGCCGGTGTCGAAGAGACTGTCGATGAGCTGGTTGAGCCGTTCCACCTGGCGGTAGCGGGCCACCACCAGGGATTTTTCGACCCAGGTGAGGAGCATGGCCAGGCCGATGGCGATGGCGGAAATCTTGAAGGCATGGCCGACACCCTGGATCAGCTCCCTGAGGCTGCCCCGCACCACGTCGGCGCTGGCGGAAACCTCGAAGTGGGTGAGGCCGACGATGAGGCCGGAAAAAGTGCCGAGGATGCCGATGCCGGTGAGGATGCCCGGCAGGTGCTTGTAGAACTCGGCCCGCAGGGGCGTATCCACCAGGGCCTGTTCGGTGAGGAAGCTTTCCGCCAGGGCCGTGGCGCGCCAGCGGGGGCCGGCCTCGGTGCGGGTCGGGTGTAGGGTCTGGGCGTATTCGCGCCACAGGTGGGCCAGGGGCGGGGCGCCCATGATGTCGCGGCCGATCTGCTGGGGATCGGGGTTGCCGCCGCTCTCCCGCAGTTGCTCCAGCTGCCCGATGGTGCGGCGGAAGAGGCGGCCCAGGCCCAGGGCGGGCAGGACGAAGCGGAAGATGAAACCGGTGCAGATGGCCGCCAGGAGCAGGGCGATGACCAGCATGTGGCCCGGAATGTCGGTGGCGGCGAGGAGGGAAGTGAGGGAGGAAGGCATCGGGCCCGGCGGGTCAGGGTGGTCGGCAAAGGCGGCAACGAGCCCGGATTCTAGCACCCCGGCCCGGCGCTGCTGCCGGTGGCCTCCGCTGCCGCAGCGGGGGAGTGGTGCGGGTCCGGGATTGATGCGGGTTTAGGGTGGCTGGAGGCCGGCGCCATTCCTGGCCTCCAGCCATGGCATGGCCGGGAGGCGCTTGCCGCCTGCCCCGGCGGTAGGGGGTGTCCGAGGTGGTCGTCGCCAGGGCCTGGGTGGGAACTATTTGCATCTGTCATCTTTGCAGAGTGGAAAGAAAGTTTCCAGGTGTCGGCTTTGTGACGTCGCAAGGTTTACAACTTTATGAAACGCCATTTCACGCGAGTTCCGTAGCTGCTTGATTGTTATGGTTTTGCCCTGTCTGGCACGGTTCTTGTAATCGTCCCACCCCAAATAAGGGCGCGGCGATCCCCGCGCAACCATGCAAATAGCCCCGTGGGAACGGGGCAACAGACCGAGGGTGAGGCCATGCAAGAGCAAAAACTCCAGTCCCTGGAAATCCACGAGCACGTCATCGAGGCGGCCAAGCGCCTGGAAATGGGCCGCCGGGAATTCCTCCAGTTCTGTACGGCCATGGCCGCCACCCTGGGCCTGCCGGCCGGGGCCGAGGCCGCGGTGGCCGAGGCGGTGGCGGTGAAGAAGCGTCCCTCCGTCATCTGGCTGCACTTCCAGGAATGCACCGGCTGTACCGAATCCATGCTGCGGGCCGAGCATCCCACCATCGAGAAGCTGATCCTCGACGTCATCTCCCTCGACTACCACGAGACCCTCTTCGCCGCTGCCGGCCACCAGATCGAGGCCGCCAAGCAGGCCGCCATGAAGGCCAACAAGGGCCAGTACCTGCTGGTGGTGGAAGGGGCCATCCCGACCAAGGATGGCGGCATCTACTGCAAGGTGGGCGGCAAGACCGCCATCGACATCGTCAAGGAATGCGCCACCGACGCCGCCGCCATCATCGCCATCGGCTCCTGTGCCTCCTGGGGCGGCATGCCTTCCACCGACCCCAACCCCACCGGGGCCGTGGGGGTGAACAAGATCATCGACAAGCCGGTGGTGACCATTCCCGGCTGTCCGCCCAACCCCTACAACTTCCTTTCCACCGTGGTGCACTTCCTCACCTTCGGCCAGCTGCCGCCGGTGGATGAACTGGGTCGTCCCAAGTTCGCCTATTCCCGCCTGGTGCACGAGAACTGCGAGCGTCGCGCCCACTTTGACGCCGGCCGCTTCGCCATGGAGTTCGGCGACGAGGGCCACCGCAAGGGCTACTGCCTGTACAAGCTGGGCTGCAAGGGTCCCGAGACCTACGCCAACTGTCCCACCATCCTCTTCGGCGACGCCGGCGCCGGCACCTGGCCCGTGGCCTGCGGCCACCCCTGCATCGGCTGTACGGAGCAGGGCGTGGGCTTCCAGAAGCCCATCCACCAGACCGCCAAGGTCATGACCTACGCCCCGCCCGCCTCCTTCCCCCGCATCGTCGAGGAACAGGGCAAGGGCGCCTCCCTCGGTGCTGCCGCCGTGCTGGCTGCCGTGGCCGGGGCCGCCGCCGGGGCCGGGGCCATGGTGGCGAAGAACCTGGGTCTCTCCCACGCCGCCGAGGAGGCCGAGAAGGCCAAGCAGTCTTCCGAACAGAAACCCGCCGAGAAGGTGTGACCATGACTTCCCGTCGCAATTTCCTGAAAGGGACGCTGGCGGGGGGCGCAGCCGCGGCTGCGGTCTCCGTTTCGGTGAGTGGCCCGGCCTGCGCCCGGGACAACAATCCCCAGCCCGAGGGCGCCCTGGGCCTGCTCTACGACGCCACCCTGTGCGTCGGCTGCAAGGCCTGCGTCGCCGCCTGCAAGGAGGTCAATGGCAACCCGGCGGAGTTCTCCACGCCTGAACAGCTGTGGGATACGCCTCTGGATACCACCGCCAAGACCTTCAACGTCATCAAGATGTTCCGCAGCGGCACCATGGAGACGAAGGACGATCCGGACAACGGCTACGCCTTCATGAAGACCTCCTGCCTGCACTGCAACGATCCCTCCTGCGTCTCGGCCTGCCCGGTGTCGGCCATGACCAAGGACCCGGTCACCGGCATCGTCGGCTACGACGCCGACGCCTGCATCGGCTGCCGTTACTGCGTTGCCGCCTGTCCCTTCGGCATTCCCAAGTACGACTACTCCTCCGCCACCGGCAAGATCGGCAAGTGCGAGCTGTGCCGCCACCGCCTGCCGGAAGGCAAGTACGCCGCCTGTGCCGAGGTCTGCCCCACCGGCGCCACCCTCTACGGCAAGGTGTCGGACCTCAAGGCCGAGGCCGAACGCCGCCTCTCCCTCAAGCCCGGCACCAAGACCGTGTTCCAGCGCGGCCAGCTGGGGGGCAAGGACCAGAGCTACGAAAACGTGGTGGGCCATTACGTGCAGCACGTCTATGGCGAGAAGGAAGTGGGCGGCACCCAGGTGATCAAGCTGTCCGCCGTGCCCTTCGAGAAGGTGGGCCACAAGCCCCTGCCCGAGCGTTCCGCCTCCTCCAAGTCGGAAACCCTGCAACACACGCTCTACGGCGGGCTGGTGATGCCCCTGGCGGTGCTCGGCGTGATGACCTATTTCGCCAAGCGCAACGTCAAGCCTGACGACGACGAGCTGTAAGGGAGAGATCGCAATGTCTGCACAACAACACGCTGCACCCACCCCCGTCGGCGGCAAGCTGCTGACCCCGGTGACCCTCACCGCGGCGACCCTGATCGTGGTGGCCCTGGCCATCATCCTGGTCCGTTTCGTCTTCGGCCTGGGAGCCGTCACCAACCTCAACGACGGCTACCCCTGGGGCCTGTGGGTGGTGGGCGACGTGGTCATCGGTTCCGCCTTCGCCTGTGGCGGCTTCTCCGTGGCCATGCTGGTCTACATCTTCAACAGGGGCGAATACCATCCCCTGGTGCGCCCGGCCCTGCTGGCCTCCCTCTTCGGCTACACCCTGGCCGGTGTCGGCGTCATCTTCGACCTGGGCCGCTGGTGGAACTTCTGGCACATCCTGACCCCGGGCTACGCCTCGGCCAACTCGGTGATGTTCGAAGTGGCCCTGTGCATCTCCCTCTACATCGTGGTGATGTGGATCGAGTTCTCCCCCACCTTCATGGAAAAGTGGGGCATGCACGAGAAGCGCAAGAAGCTGAACAAGGTGATGTTCTTCTTCATCGCCCTGGGCACCGTGCTGCCCATGATGCACCAGTCCTCCCTCGGCTCCCTGCTGGTGGTGATGGGCACCCAGGTGCATCCCCTGTGGCAGTCCATGGCCCTGCCGCTGATCTACCTGCTTTCCGCCATCACCATCGGCTACGCCGTGATTCTCTTTGAATCCTGCATGGCCGCCGCCGGCTTCCGCCGCCAGATGGAGACCCACATCCTGACGCCTCTGTCCAAGGTCATGCTGGGCATGCTGGCGGTGTTCCTGGTGGTGCGGGTGGGCGACCTGGTAGTCCGCGGCGCCTTGCCCCGGGCCTTCGAGGGCAGCCTGCAGGCCCTCATGTTCTGGCTCGAGATGGCCTGCTTCATCGCCCCCCTGGCGCTGCTGGGCAAGGAGACTTCCCGCCGCAACCCGGCCCGCCTCTTCGTCGGCGCCGTGCTGTTGATGCTGGGCGGCGTCCTGCTGCGCATCAATTCCTACCTGGTGGGTTACGAGACCGGCGACGGCTGGCACTACTTCCCCTCCGTCCCCGAAATGCTGGTCACCTTCGGCATGTTTGCCATCGAGGTCTTCGGCTACATCGTCATCACCCGCCGCTTCCCGGTCTTGGCCGCGGAAGACGCTGCTGCACACTAAGAATTCAAGGAGAAACCCAAAATGACCAAGCGCGTAACGATCGATCCGGTGACCCGCATCGAAGGCCACCTGCGGGTGGACGTGGAAGTGAATGGCGGCAAGGTGACCAAGGCCTGGTCTTCCGGCCAGATGTGGCGCGGTGTGGAGAACATCCTCATCGGCCGCGACCCCCGCGACGCCTGGGCCATCACCCAGCGCATCTGCGGCGTGTGCACCACCGTCCACGCCATCTGTTCGGTGCGGGCCGTGGAGGATGCGCTGAAGCTGGAAATTCCGGTGAATGCCCAGTACATCCGCAACATGATCATCACCGCCCACAACCTGCACGACTCCATCGTGCATTTCTATCATCTCTCCGCCCTCGACTGGGTGGACGTGGTCTCCGCCCTGCAGGCCGACCCGGACAAGGCTTCCGCCCTGGCCGAGAGCCTCTCGCCGTGGAACCGCAACGGTAAGCACGAGTTCCGCAAGGTCAAGGAAAAGATCGCCGGCTTCGTCAAGACCGGACAGCTGGGCATTTTCACCAACGGCTACTGGGGCCACCCTGCCATGAAACTGCCGCCGGAAGTGAACCTGATCGCCGTGGCCCACTACCTGCAGGCCCTGGAAATCCAGCGCTTTGCCTCCAAGATCGTTTCCGTCCTCGGTTCCAAGTCCCCCCACATCCAGAACGTGGCCGTGGGCGGCGTCGCCAACCCCCTGGCGGTGGATTCCCAGTCCGTGCTGACGGTGGAACGCCTGCTGGCGGTGAAGGAATGGATCGAAAAGCTGGACGAGTTCGTCAAGCAGGTGTACCTGCCCGACGTGGCCGTGGTCGGCGCCCATTACCCCGAGTGGACCAAGATCGGCCGCGGCATCGTGGACTACCTGTCCGTGCCCGACCTGCCCCTGGACGGCAAGGGCACCCAGTTCGCCCTGCCCGGCGGCTACATCCAGAACGCCGACCTCGGCACCTTCAAGCCCATCACCCAGTTCGGCGACAAGTACTTCGAAGCCGGCGTTTCCGAAGCCGTCAAGCACGCCTGGTACTCCTACAAGGACGGCGACAACGCCACCCTGCACCCCTACAAGGGCGAGACCACGCCGAACTACACGGACTTCCAGGACGAGGGCAAGTATTCCTGGCTGAAGTCCCCCACCTTCTACGGCAAGCCCGCCCAGGTCGGCCCCCTGTCCCGCATGCTGGCCATGCTGGCCGCCGGCCACGAGCCCACCAAGAAGTACGCCACCCTGGCCCTGGACACGGTCTCTTCCCTGGCCAAGACCAAGATCGGCCTGGATGCCATGCACTCCACCATCGGCCGCCATGCCTCCCGGGCCGTGGTGGCCTGCGTCCAGGTGGACGAACTGGCCCACCAGTGGGACCTGCTCCTGGCCAACATGGGCAAGGGTGACCTCAAGACCTACAACAAGCCCACCTTCCCCAAGGGCGAGATCGCCGGCGTCGGCTTCCACGAAGCGCCCCGCGGCGTGCTCTCCCACTGGGTGGTGATCGACGACGGCAAGATCAAGAACTACCAGTGTGTCGTGCCCACCACCTGGAACGCCGGCCCGCGTAACGAAAAGGGCGTTTCCGGCGCCTACGAGGCCTGCCTGCTGGACAACCCGGTGGCCGATCCCGAGAAGCCCCTGGAAGTGCTGCGCACCGTGCACTCCTTCGACCCCTGCCTGGCCTGCGCCGTGCATGTGGTGGACAAGGAAAACGACCAGGTGGTGAAGGTCAAGGCGGCCTGAGCTGCCGGCTTGAAGGGAAACGGCGGCGCCGGTGGTGCCGCCGTTTTATTTGGTGCCCCGGCTCTTCCCGCAGCATTTCTTGCGTTGCCTCAAACCGGCCCGGGGCCGGATTGTTTAAAGTGCCGCCCATGACTACTACCCCCACCATCGCCGTCCTTGGCGTCGGCAACATCCTCCTCACCGACGAGGGCATCGGTGTGCGCATCGTCGACGAGCTGCAGCGCCGCTACTCCCTGCCCGAGCACGTGCTGGCGCTGGACGGCGGCACCGCCGGCATGGAACTGCTGGAGCCCCTGGAAGGCCTGGACAAGCTCATCATCGCCGACGCCGTGCGGGTCGGCCAGCCGCCCGGTTCCGTCGTGCTGCTGCAGGGCGACGAGGTGCCCAAGTTCTTCCGCACCAAGATCTCGCCCCATCAGATCGGTCTCTCCGACCTGCTGGCGGCCCTGGAACTGACCGAGAAGGCGCCCAAGGCGGTGGCCCTCATCGGCCTGCAGCCCGTCTCCCTGGATACGGGCATGGCCCTGACGCCGGAGGCGGAAGCCAAGGTGCCGGAAATGCTGGAACTGGTGCTGGCCGAGCTGGCCAAGGCCGGCGTCGTGCCCCAAGCCATTGAAGGGATCGCCTGATGTGCCTCTCCATTCCCATGCAGATCGTCGAGCTGGAAGGCGAGGAGGGCGAGTTCGCCTGGGTCGAGCGGGGCGAGGGCGAGCACTTCCGCCGGGAGCGGGTGAACATGATGCTGCTCGGGCCCCAACCCGTCGGCACCTGGATCCTGGCCTCCCTCGGCCTGGGCAAGGAAGTGGTGGAGGAAGAGGAGCGCCTGCTGATCGAGGATGCCCTGGCGGCCCTGGCCGAATCCCTGGAAGGGGACTACGACCCGGCCCGCCACTTCGCCGACCTCAACCGGCAGTAGGGGCATGAGTTCCTTCCGCCCCCGCGTACCGGCCTGGACGCCGCCCCCTGCCCGGGAAGGCAAGCCCTGGGCCGATGACCCGGCACCCCGGCTGGAGGAGCACTTCCGGCGCGTGCGCCAGGGCACCATGGCCGGCATGCCTTTCCTCAACGAGGCCCTGGCGGTGGCGGCGCTGCCCTTCGCCCGCGTTCAGGGCGACTGGGTCGGCATCGTGCTGACGCCCTGGTTCCTCCACGTCTATCTGCTGCCCGGCGGCGGCGAACTGTGGCAGGACCTGGCCCAGGGCCTGCGCCGCCAGGTGCAGCTGCCGGCCGGGACCATGGATTTCATCGGCGACGAGGACGAGGCCCTGGGCCCGCTGCAGTACTGCGTGCTACTGGCGCCGGTGCCCCAGTTCTCTAGCCAGGACGAAGCCCTGGCGGCGGCCCGGGAAGCCCTGGGCGCCCTGCTGACGCCGCCTCCGGCTGAGGTCGCCTCCACCCCCGCGGCCACCGTCGGCAACGAGGCAGGTGCGCCGGCCGCCACCGCTGCTGGCACTGCCGCTGCGGCCGCCACGGCCGAGAGCGCGGCCGTCAATGACGGGCGGCGGGGCTTCCTGCGGGGCATCCTGGGGCGCCCCTGAAACCCCTTCCCGGCGCCCGCCGGGACTGCCGCAAATGCCACGTCAGGCCTGACGCTGAGGGACGGCGGCGGGCTTTTGCACTATCATGTGCGTGAATTATTTCGCATCCTGCAGCACTCACCGAGCATTTCCCTTCATGAGCAAGGCTTTCACCAAAGAGTCGGACGACGCGGACGAGGACGAACTCGAGCCCGCCCAGCGCCTGCCGATCGGCACCAAGAACTACATGACGCCGGTCGGCCACGCCCGTCTCAAGGCCGAACTGGAGCATCTGCTCAAGGTGGAACGGCCGAAGGTGGTGGAGGTGGTGCACTGGGCCGCCTCCAACGGCGACCGCTCGGAAAACGGCGACTACATCTACGGCAAGAAGCGCCTGCGGGAGATCGACCGCCGCATCCGCTTTCTCACCAAGCGCCTGGACAACTCCCTGGTGGTGGATCCCCTGTTGCGGGAAGCCACGGACCAGGTGTTCTTCGGCGCCACCGTCACCATCGCCGACGAACAGGGCCAGGAACAGACCTACACCATCGTCGGGGTGGATGAAACCGATATCTCCCGGGGCCACATCAGCTGGATCTCGCCCCTGGCCCGGGCCCTGATCAAGGCCAGGGAAGGGGATACGGTGCGCTTCCAGAGCCCCATGGGCCAGCGGGAGATCGAGATCGTCGAAGTCCGCTACCTGGCCATCGAGTAAAGACAGAAATCATGCATTACGACCTGCCCATCTCCCAGATCCTGCGGCACGAGCTGCTGGAATGCGCTCCCCAGACCACGGTGGCGGAGGCGGCAGGGCGCATGCACCAGGCCCGCTGCGGCTCCATCCTGGTGGTGGAGCTGGGGGAGGTGCGGGGCATCTGGACCGAGCGGGACGCCCTGGCCCTGAATTTCTCCGACCCCGAATCCATCCATCTGCCGGTTTCCCGGGTCATGAGCACGCCGGTGAAGACCGTGCGGGAAACGGACACCGTGGCCGACGCCGCCATCCGCTTCAAGCAGGAGCGCCTGCGCCACCTGCTGGTGGTGGACCGGGACGGGCGGCGCCTGGGCATCGTTTCCCAGACCGACATCGTGAACCACCAGGGGGTGGAGTTCTACGTGCACATGCGTGACGTGGGCTCGGTGCTGAAGAGCGCCCCCCTGCAGGTGCCCGGCAGCATGCCGGTGGCCGAGGCGGTGCAGCGCCTGCGGGAGGCCCGCAGCGACGCCGCCATCGTGGAGCACAACGGCCATCTGGGCATCCTCACCGGCCGCGACGTGCTGCGCCTGATCGGCCAGGAATCCCTCAACTGCAGCGCCGGCGAGGTGGCCACCTTCCCCCTCATCACCGTGCCGCGCAGTTCCACCCTGTACCACACGCGCAAGATCTTCAACGACCGGCGCATCCGCCACCTGGGGGTGATGGACGAGCACGGCCGCATCACCGGCCTGCTCTCCTACGCCGACATCCTGGACAGCGTCGAGCAGGAATACGTGGCCGAGCTGCGGGCCGCCCTGCAGGAGCAGAGCCAGCGGCTGCAGCAGTCCCGCCACGCTCTGCTGCTGGCCTCCAAGGTGGCCGAGTCGAGCCAGCAGGCGATCATGATCGTCAATGCGGAACGGATCATCCAGTCCATCAACCCGGCCTTTTCCGCCATCACCGGCTATTCCGCCGAGGAGGCGGTGGGCCACGATACCCGCCTGCTCAAGTCCGGCCTCCACGACGCCGACTTCTACCGTCAGCTCTACGCCGACCTGGCGGCCTTCGGCGTGTGGAGCGGGGAAATCTGGAACCGGCGCAAGAACGGCGAGCTGTACCCGGAGAACCTCACCATCACCTCGGTCAAGGGAGAGGGCGGCCAGGTCATCAACTATGTCTGCGTGTTCACCGACATGACCGAGCAGAAGCGGGCCCGGGACGACCTCAAGGAAAGCCACCAGCGCCTGGAGCAGCAGTCCAGCCTGACCGAGATGATCCTGGACACCCTGCCGGTGATGGTCTTCGTCAAGGACGAGGACGGCCGTTACCTGGTCATGAACGAGGCCGCCGCCGCCTTCGTCGGCCACGACAAGCACGAGGTGGTGGGGCGCAGCGATTTCGAGCTGTACCCGGCCGACGTGGCTTCCCGCCTGCGCCAGGACGACATCAAGGCCCTGGCGGCGAAGAAGGTCACTGGCCGGGAAGAGAAACACCTGACGCCCAAGGGCGAGCGCTACCTGCTCTCCTACAAGCGGGGCGTGGACCTGGGCGGGCGGCGCCTGCTCATCGGCAGCTCCACCGACATTTCCGAGCGCAAGCAGGCCGAGCAGCTGCTGGCCGCCGAGCGCCAGGTGCTGGAGCTGATCGCCAGCGATGCCTCCCTGCAGGTGGTGCTGGACGCCCTGTGCAACCGGGTCGAGTCCCTCATTTCCGACTGCTTCGCCGCCGTCCTCCTGCTGCAGCCGGACAACGGCCACCTGGTGCTGGGCTCCGCCCCCAGCCTGCGCCGCACCTGCCGCGACGTGGGCCAGAACTGCCCGGAAAACCCCGCGGTGTGCGCCTGCGCCGCCGCCATCCGCACCGGCAAGCAGATCATCGCCGAGCACATCGACGATTCGGAACAGTGGCAGGACTGCCGCGACTTTGCCTCGGCCCTGGGGCTGAAGACCGCCTGGTCCACCCCCATCGTCTCCCCGGGCAAGGAAGTGCTGGGCACCCTGTCTCTTTATTTCCGCCAGGGCCGGCGTCCCAACCGCTTCGACAAGGACGTCATCGAGCACGCCTGCCGCCAGGCCGCCATCGCCATCGACCGCAACCGGGCCATGGATTCCCTGCACCGGCTGGCCACCGTGGACACCCTGACCGGCCTCAACAACCGCTCCCGCTTCCTCGACCAGGGGGAGGCGGAGATCACCCGCGCCCGCCGCCTGGGCCGCAGCGTGGCCGTGCTGATGCTGGACGTGGACCACTTCAAGCGCATCAACGACACCCACGGCCACGGGGCCGGGGACGTGGCCCTCAAGATCGTCGCCGCCATCATCGCCCGGGAGCTGCGGGCCATCGACATCTGCGGCCGTCTGGGGGGCGAGGAATTCGCCGTCATGCTGCCGGAAACCGACGGCCAGGGCGCCATGCAGGCCGCCGAGCGGCTGCGCCAGGCCGTGGCCCAGGAAAAGGTGCGGGTGGCCGAAGGCGTCGAGCTGGGCATCACCGTGAGCATCGGCGCCACCATCCTGGCGCCCCAGGATGCCAACATCGACCATCTGCTGGCCCGGGCCGACGGCGCCCTCTACGAAGCCAAGCGCAGCGGCCGCAACCTGGCGCTCTACGCCGCCCCCGGCAACATTCCCTCTTGAAATCCTGATTGCCGTCCCCATTTTCCGGGGCAACGACCGCGCCGGCCCCCGGGCCGGCACGGCGGCAACCGTTCGTTCCCACCTTTTACCCACGGAGTCTTGCATGGGCGCACCCAAGGAAACCCTCGGCTTTCAGGCAGAGGTCAAGCAGCTGCTGCAGCTGATGATCCATTCCCTCTACAGCAACAAGGAAATCTTCCTCCGCGAACTCGTCTCCAACGCTTCCGATGCCTGCGACAAGCTGCGCTTCGAGGCCCTCAACAACAACGGCCTCTACGGCGACGATTCCGAGCTGAAAATCCGCCTCTCCTTCGACAAGGCGGCCCGCACCCTGACCATTTCCGACAACGGCATCGGCCTTTCCCGGGAGGAAGCCGTGGCCCACCTGGGCACCATCGCCAAGTCCGGCACCAAGGAATTCTTCGCCTCCCTCTCCGGCGACGCCCAGAAGGACGCCCACCTCATCGGCCAGTTCGGCGTCGGCTTCTACTCCGCCTTCATCGTCGCCGACAAGGTCACCGTCATTTCCCGCCGCGCCGGCCTGGAGCACAACCAGGCGGTGAAATGGGAATCCGAAGGCGCCGGCGACTACTCCGTGGAAATGGTGGAGAAGGCCGGTCGCGGCACCGACGTCATCCTGCACCTGAAGGACGGCGAGGACGACTTCCTCAATGCCTGGAAGCTGAAGTCCATCATCCGCAAGTACTCCGACCACATCACCCTGCCCATCGTCATGAAGGCGGAGAAGTGGGACGAGGAGAAGAAGGAACAGGTCGCCACCGACGAAGACGAGACGGTGAACCAGGCCAACGCCCTGTGGGCCCGCCCCAAGAGTGAGATCACGGAAGAGCAGTACCAGGAGTTCTACAAGCACGTCGCCCACGACTTCGAAAATCCCCTGGGCTGGATCCACGCCAAGGTGGAAGGCAAGCAGGAATACACCCAGCTGCTCTACATCCCCGCCCGGGCCCCCTTCGACCTGTGGGACCGCAACGCCCGTCACGGCGTCAAGCTCTACGTGAAGCGCGTCTTCATCATGGACGATGCCGAGCAGCTGATGCCGCTCTACATGCGCTTCGTGCGCGGGGTGGTGGATTCCGCCGACCTGCCGCTCAACGTCTCCCGGGAAATCCTGCAGCAGAGCAAGGACATCGAGACCATCCGCGGCGGCTGCGTGAAGAAGGTGCTGTCCCTGCTGGAAGGCATGGCCGATAGCGACGACGCCGCCGAGAAGGAAAAGTACGCCGGCTTCTGGAAGGAATTCGGCAATGTGCTGAAGGAAGGCGTGGGCGAGGACTTCGCCAACAAGGAACGCATCGCCAAGCTGCTGCGCTTCGCCTCCACCCACCACGACACCACCGAGCAGAACGTCTCCCTGGCCGACTACGTTTCCCGCATGAAGGAAGGCCAGGAGAAGATCTACTACGTCACCGCCGAGACCTTCCTCGCCGCCAAGAACAGCCCCCACCTGGAAATCTTCCGCAAGAAGGGCATCGAGGTGCTGCTGCTCTCCGACCGCGTCGATGAATGGGTGGTGGGCCACCTCACCGAATTCGACGGCAAGCCGCTGCAGTCCGTGGCCAAGGGCGGCCTGGATCTGGGCAAGCTGGAGGACGAGGCCGAGAAGAAGGAGCAGGAAAAGGAGGCCGGCGAGTACAAGGAACTCACCGACAGGGTGAAGCAGGCCCTGGAGGCCCGGGTCAAGGACGTGCGCATCACCCACCGCCTGACCGATTCCCCCTCCTGCCTGGTCTCCGACGAGCATGACCTCTCCGGCAACCTGGCGCGCATGCTCAAGGCCGCCGGCCAGAAGGCCCCGGAGGTCAAGCCCATCCTGGAGATCAACCCCCACCATCCGGCGGTGCAGCGCCTGAAGTATGAGGAAGCCCGCTTCGACGACTGGGCCAACCTGCTCTTCGAACAGGCCCAGCTGGCCGAAGGCGGCCAGCTGGAAGACCCGGCCGGCTTCGTCAAGCGCATCAACGACCTGATGCTGGCCCTGTCCCTGGGCGGCAAGTAAGTCCGTCGCCAGGGCAGGCGAGGGCGGGGAGGCGGCATGGCCGCTTTCCCGCCCTTCGTATTTCTGGCGTTTCCGCCGGCGAGGGCTTAGCATGGCGGAAAGAAACCACGCGCCGTACGTGGATATAACAAAGACCGCCATGAAATTCCGCCATTCCCGCCTCCCCCTGATGGCCGGCCTGTCCGGTCTCCTGGGTTTTTTCATCCTGGTCGGCGTCAGCCTGAAGAGCGACTACGACGGTCTGGAGGAGCGGGCCCGGGTCGAGGTGGGCAACCTGGGCCACCTCATGGAGCTGCACACCGCAGCCCGCATCCGCAACATCGACCAGATCCTGCAGGACGTGCAGGGCCACGTCACCCCCGAGGATATGGCCCGTTCCCAGGCCCAGCGTGGCGCCCGGGGCGAGGAGCTGGAGCGGCTGCTGCGGACCAAGCGGGAGATCGTGCCCGAGGTCCATGGCCTGCACCTGGTCAATGTGAAGGGGGATTTCCTCTACAGCTCCCTCAGCCCCCTGCCGCCCTACAACATGGCGGACCGCAGCCATTTCACCGCCCACGTGCAGAACCCGGAGGCGGGCCTGGTGATCGCCGAGCCGGTGCTGGGCCGCACCACGGGCAAGTGGACCCTGGCGGTGAGCCGCCGCCTCAACAATGCGGACGGCAGTTTTGCCGGGGTGGTGGTGGCCACCTTCCTGCCTGAATCCTTTGCCCCCTTCTACCAGAGCCTGGACCTGGGGCCCCACGGCAATGTCTCCATCCGCGACACCCATGCCCGCATGCTGATGCGCTTCCCGGCCCGGGACGACCGTATCGGCCAGCCGGTGGAATCCCATCCGGCCCAGCCCTACATGGCCCGGGGCGACCGGGAAATCCTGATGAAGATCCGCAGCGGCACGGACCAGGTGGAACGGCTGGTGAGCATCCGCAAGGTGGGCGAGTATCCGCTCTACGTCTTTGCCGGCATGGCGCCGGAGGACTACCTCAGCAACTGGCGCAGCAAGCTCTACTACTACAGTGCCGGCAGCCTGCTATTGGCGGCGGTGGTGCTGGGCCTGCTGGTGATCAACCGGCGTGGCGAACGGCAGGAGGAGTCGGCCCTGCGGGCCCTGGCCGAGACGGAGGGACGTTACCGCCTGCTGCTGGAAAACCTGCCGGTGGGCGTCATCCACTTCGATTCCCGCCTCTGTCTGACCTTCTGCAACGAGCGTTTTGCCACCATGGTGGGCAGCACGGTGCAGGCCTTGCAGGGCCTGGATCTGCAGCGCCTGCGGGACCAGTCGGTGCTGCCGGCCATGCGCCAGGCCCTGGCCGGGGAGGGCGGCACCTACGACGGCAGCTACCGCACCACCCTCAGCCATATCGACGTGTGGATATCCTTCCGCGCCAATCCCCTGCGCGATGCCAGCGGCGCCATCATCGGCGGCATCGGCATCGTCGAGGACGTGGGCGAGAAGCGGCGGGCCGAAGACAGCCTGCGGCAAAGCGAGCGGAACTTCCGCACCATGGCCGACTTCACCTACGACTGGGAATACTGGCAGGGGGCCGACGGCCGCATCGTCTACATGACCCCCTCGGTGGAACGCATCACCGGTTACGGCGTCCAGGCCTTTGCCGACGATCCTTCCCTGCTGCAGCAGATCGTCCACCCCGACGACCGGCAGGAGTTCCAGGAACACCTCAACCAGGCAGTCTTCCATCACGAGCACATGGTGGACTTCCGCATCGTGCGCCGGGACGGGCAGGTGCGCTGGATCGCCCACGGCTGCCAGGCGGTGGTGGGAGAGGAGGGCGAGGCCCTGGGGCGGCGGGTGAGCAACCGGGACGTGACCGAGCGCAAGACCCTGGAAGCGGAACTGCAGGCCCTCAACAGCCGCCTGGAGGCCCGGGTGCAGGAGGAGCTGGCGAGCAACCGGGAAAAGGATCAGCTGCTGATCCAGCAGTCCCGCCTGGCGGCCATGGGCGAGATGGTGCACAACATTGCCCACCAGTGGCGCCAGCCCCTCAACGCCCTGGGCCTGGTGATCGCCAATATCCGCGACGACTTTGCGTTTGGCCAGCTGGATGCGGCGGCCCTGGACGAAAGCGTGGGCCGGGCCCTGAAGCTGCTGCAGCGCATGTCCACCACCATCGACGATTTCCGCAATTTCTTCCGTCCCGACCGGGACCCGGCGGACTTCGACCTGGGGGCGGCGGTGGAGGATGCGGCCTTCATCATGGAGGCCTCCCTGAAGAACAACGATATCGCCCTGGAACGGGCCATCGAGCCGGACCTGCGGGCCTGGGGCTTCCACGGCCAGTTTTCCCAGGCCGTGCTCAATGTCCTGGCCAACGCCAAGGAGGTGCTGCAGGAGCGCCATGTGCGCCCGGCCCGCATCCGCCTGCAGGTCAGCCGTTGCGACGGCCAGGTGGAAGTGACGGTGGAGGACAACGCCGGCGGTATCCCCGGCAACGTCCTGGGGCACATTTTCGAGCCCTATTTCACCACCAAGGAGCAGGGCAGCGGCATCGGCCTGTATATGACCAAAATGATACTGGAGCGCAGCATGCACGGTAAAATAAGGGCTGAAAACACCGCCGAAGGCGCCCGCTTCGTCCTCACCGTGCCTTTGTACACCCTTCCGCCCACGGCCCCAATGCAATGAACGCCCTCGAAAAAGACCAAGACGCGGAATTCCTGCGCACCCTCAGCCTGCTTTACGTCGAAGACGAGGAAGAGGTGCGTCGGGAATTGACCCGCTTTCTCTCCCGCCGTTTTGCCAAGGTGGACGTGGCGGCCAACGGCCAGGAAGGGCTGGAGCTGTTCCGCCAGCACGGCGGCTACGACATCGTCGTCACCGACGTGCGCATGCCGGTCATGGACGGCCTTTCCATGGCCGCCGCCATCAAGGACATCCAGCGGGAAGTGCCGGTGATCGTCATCACCGCCTACAACGAGATGGACTATTTCGTGCGGGCCATCGAGATCGGCATCGACCGCTACATCACCAAGCCGGTGGACCCTTTCCTGCTCATGGAGGCGGTCAGCCGCAGCGCCAAGATGCATTTCCACCAGCGGGAAATCGAGCGGGCCCGGGAGGAAACCACCGAGGCCCTGAACCAGGTGGTGGCGGTGCTGGCGCGGGCCATCGAAGTGCGGGACCCGTACACCGACGGCCACCAGAAGCGGGTCTCCCAGCTGGCCGGGGCCATCGCCGAACGCATGGGCCTGCCGGCCGCCCAGGTGGCGGGCATCCGGGTGGGGGCGTCGATCCACGACATCG
The DNA here is from genome assembly GCF_004217225.1 of Azospira oryzae. Taxonomy (GTDB): domain Bacteria; phylum Pseudomonadota; class Gammaproteobacteria; order Burkholderiales; family Rhodocyclaceae; genus Azospira; species Azospira oryzae. Next base: position 1,104,922 of record NZ_SHKM01000001.1, on the reverse strand, counting down.
GCAAGATCCAGGTGCCGGCCGAGTTCCTCAGCATGCCGCGGCGACCCTCGCCGGACGAGTTTGCCCTGATCAAGGCCCATGTGGAAGCGGGCTACGAGATCCTTGGCGACGCCACCTTCCCCTGGCCCATCGCCCAGATGGTGCGCCAGCACCACGAGCGCCTGGACGGCTCCGGCTATCCCCAGGGCCTGAAAGGGGATGAGATTTCCCTGGAGGCCCGCATCATCGCCGTGGCCGACGTGGTGGAGGCCATGAGTTCGGACCGTCCCTACCGGGCGGCCCTGGGTCTGGAAGCGGCGAAGGAGGAAATCCGCCAGCACCGGGGCACCCTCTACGACGGGGCCGCGGTGGATGCCTGTCTGGCGGTGCTGGAGAGCAATCCGGAACGCTACGTGGGGACGGCCGCCTGAGAGCGGCCGCATAACACCGGGAACAATGGGAAAGGACGGGGAGGGCTCAGGCTCGGCCCCCGGCAGGCTGGCTTACAGCCCCTGCTCCGGCAGCAGATCGGGCCGCCGCCGCATGAGGCGCACGCAGGCGTTCACCACTTCGGCATCGTAAAGCTGGCCAGCGCCGCTTTCCAGTTCGGCCAGGGCCTGTTCCAGCCCCAGGGCGGGGCGGTAGGGACGGTGGGAACTCATGGCCTCCACCACGTCGGCCACGGCCAGGATGCGGGCTTCCAGCAGGATGGCTTCACCCTTGAGGCCCTGGGGATAGCCGGAGCCGTTCAGGCGCTCGTGGTGCTGGCGCACCATCTCGGCGATGGGCCAGGGGAAATCCACATCCTTGAGCAGCTCGTAGCCGGCCTGGGAGTGGTTCTTGATGATCTCGAACTCGATGGGCTTGAGCTTGCCCGGCTTGCACAGGATTTCGCTGGGGATGCGGATGGAGCCGATGTCGTGGATCAGGGCGCCGAAACGCACCCCTTCCACCACCTCCCGCGCCAGCCCCATTTCCTTGGCGATGGCTGCCGCCAGGGCCGAAACCCGCTTCTGGTGGCCGTCGGTGTAGGGGTCCCGCATCTCGATGGCACGGGCCAGGGCCATCACCGTCTGCTGCAGGATGTCGGCAATGCGGGTTTCCGCCGCCAGCAGGGCCTTCTGCTGGGTACGCACCATGACTGCGTCGTGGATGGCGGTGAGCAGGGCATCCGGGTCGATGGGCTTGGTGACGTAGCGGTCCACCCCCAGGTCGATGGAGCGCAGCAGGTAATCCCGGTCGCTGTAGGCGGTGACCACGATGATGGGCACCGCATGGCCCGTGGCGCGAATCCTGGAGGCCATTTCCAGGCCGTCCATTTCCGGCATCTTGATGTCGGTCACCACCACGTCGTACTCGCCCTTGAGGAAGGCTTCCAGGCCTTCCCTGCCATTGACGGCCACCTCCAGGGTGCCGACGCGGCGGCCGAGGAAGCGGGAGAGCAGTTCCCGCACCTCGTCTTCATCTTCCACGTAGAGCAGGCGCAGGCCTTGCAGGAAGTTCAGATCGAGGCCGGGCGGGGTATGGGAGTCCATGAGCGTATTCTAATTCTTTTTCGGCTGGCGCACCGGCACGGTCAGGGTGAAACAGGCGCCGTCGCCCAGGTTGGCGGCGCTGATGCTGCCGTTCATATTGTGTTCGATGATGGTCTTGGCCATGTACAGACCGATGCCGCTGCCTTTGTCCTTGGTGGTGAAGTAGGGGTCGAAGATTTTCGGCAGGATCTCCGGGGCGATGCCGCCGGCGTTGTCGCTGACCCGCAGGAGGATGGTTTCGCCCTGGCGCTGCAGTTCGATCTCGATGCGGCCGGCGGCGACCTTGCGCGCCAGGATTTCTTCCTTGGCATTGGCCAGGATGTTGAGCACCGCCTGGGCGAACTGGGAGGGGAAGCCTTCGGCCTCGACGCCGGGGTCCAGTTTTTCCACCAGTTCGATGCCGTGGCTCTTCAGGGTGCCCTGCATGATGAACACCGCCTCTTCCACGGCATGGCTGACGTCGAACTGGGTCATCTTCTTTTCCGGACGGAAGAAGTCGCGGAAATCGTCGATGGTGGTGGACATGCGCCCCAGCAGGCGCTGGGCGTCGGCCACCGAGCGGTCCATGACTTCCGGGGTGAGGGCCTGGAAGTCGTAGTCGTCCTTGATGTTGCGCACCAGCAGGGAGAGGGCGTTGAGGGGCTGGCGCCACTGGTGGGCGATGTTGTGCACCATCTCGCCCATGGCCGCCAGGCGGGATTGCTGGATCAGCATGTGGTCCTTCTCCCGGTTCTTTGCCAGTTCCTCCTGCACCCGCTGTTCCAGGTGCTCGTTGAGCTGGCGCAGGCTCTGCTGGGTGGCCTGGACCTGGTCCCGCATGGCGGCGAAGGTGTTGACCAGGGTGCCGATCTCGTCCTTGCCGCCGGGGGGCAGGTGGGCGTCGAAGCGGCCCTCGGCCAGTTCCCGGGCGGCAGTCATGAGGCGGTTGACCGGGCGCCGCACCGTGGCGTCGAGCACCACGCCCAGGGCCAGGAAGGCTCCCAGCAGCACCGAGGCGAGCAGGGCGAAGAGGGTCTTCTGGGACTGGGCCACGCTTTCCAGCAGGGCCCGGTGGCTGATCCGGATGCGCAGGCTGCCGACGCTGTCGTTGGCCAGGTTCAGCTGCTGGGTGTGCAGCTGCTCGTCGGGCCCGGCCGGCGGGACGGGAGTGCCGGCCAGGGGGTAGAGCTGACGCCCTTCGTGGTCCTGCAGCACCACCTCGACCCATTCCGGATTCTCCTGGCGCAGGGAATCCAGGGTGTCGTGGATGTCCCCCAGTTGCCGGGCCACTACCAGGGGCAGCAGGCTTTCCGTCAGGTTGTGCATTTCCCGTTCCTGCTGCCGCTCGAAGACGGCGATCTGGTAGCGCACCGAGTCGGGCAGCCAGATGCCGTAGAGATAGGCGATGAAGGCGGTCCACACCAGGGCCAGGGGCAGCAGCAGCTTGAGGCGCAGGGTCATGGGTTCAGCGTTCCGGGACGAAGAAGTCTTCCAGGCCCAGGTCCTTCAGGGGCTGGTAGTCCTTCATGGCGGTGGGCACCATGCGGGCCAGGGGGATTTCCTGCAGCAGGGCCTTGCCCGCCGGGGTGGCGGCGAAGTCCAGGAGGGCGCTGCGCACCTGCTCGCGCACGGCCCCGTCGACCCGGGGATGGGCGGCGATGGGGTGGGCGGCGAAGGCGGCGGTGCGGTACAGCACCCGCAGGCGTTCCTGCACTTCCGGCTTCTGTTCGTTGAGGGTCTTCTGCACGCCGCCGCCGGCGCTGGCCAGGCCCTGGGTCACCGAGAGATAGACGGCGGTGTGGGAATTGACGTAGCGGGGCGTGAAATTGACCTTGTATTTGCGCACCAGCTCGGCCCGGATGAGCAGGCTGGCGCCGATGGCGTTGGGGGCGGGGAAGGCGATTTCCTTGCCTTCCAGGTCGGCCGGGGTGCGGAAGGGACTGTCCCTGGCCACCACCAGGATGCCGGTGACTGGTGTGTCGTCCCGCACCAGGGGAATGTAGCCGGCCGGGTTGGCCACCATCAGGTAGGGATTCATGTAGGCGAAATCGAAGGCGCCGGCGTTGTACTGGCGCTCGAAGCTGGGGATGTCGGGCATGATGGCCAGGTCGAAGCGCAGCCCGGTGCGCTTTTCCAGCTCGATGAGGATGGGTTTCCAGATGGCGAAGAGCTGGCGCCGCTCGAACTGGGGCGTCACCCCCAGGGTGTAGACCCGCTCCGCCGGCTTGCCGGCGGTGGCCTTTGCGGTGGCGGGGGCGGCAGGGGCCGCGAGGGGGAGCATCAGCAGGCCTGCCCACAGCAGGCCGGACAGGCGCCGGAGCAGCGGTCCCATGGTGGTTCCTCCTCGGGTGATGAGTGCCGGACGTCCCGTTGTCCGCTGCGCACGCTCTACCCGGAAGCTGCGGGGGCGGAGTGGCGTTGCCATCCCATGGGGGCGGCGGAGGAGCAAACGGGGGAGCGCCAGTATCCCCTATTAAGAGTAGGGTTTCAATGGCGAAGGGCGGCGGGCCAGGCTGGAGAAGGGCTCCGGGCGGTGGCCCGGGGCCGGCTGGCAGCCTTATTTGGCGGGCTGTTTGGCGGCCTTCTTGGCGCCGGGGTGGCTGTTGGGATGGCTGCTGGTATGGCGGTTGATGCAGTCCCGCAGCTCGGGGCCGAACTTGTCCTGGCAGGCCGCCTGGGCCTTCTGCATGGCTTCGCAGCGCTGGGGCTGGCGGCTCTTGCTGCAGTCGGCCTGGAGCGGGGCAGGGGCTGCCGCCGGGGCCTTGCCGGCCGGACTCCGCTCGGCTGGGGCCGACACGGCTGCCTGGGCGCAGAGGAGGGTCAGCAGGAGCAGGGCAGTGGCCGGGGCTTTCATGGTCGGTCCAATGTAAAAATGCGTATGGCCTGAGTATAGCGCCCTTGCCGCGCCCCCGGGCGGCGCGGGATTCGTTTATAGTGCGGATCAGTTCCGCCCCATGTTTCCGACATTTTCCGCCGCCATGCCAGCCTCCACTTCCGCCAGCGCCACTTCCGCCAAAGCCACCGTCGCCGAGCATCGCCTGACCCTGGGGGAACTGGTCAAGCTGCTGGTGGAGGATGGCATGGTGGATGCGGTGGTGGCCGACGGCCTGGTCAAGGAGCGGCGCTATCACCGGGGCGACGTCCATCCCCTGGTGGTGATCGCCGACCAGAACTGGAAGTCCCTGGTCCCGCCCCACAAGCCCCTGATTCTGGAAACCCTGACCGAGTGGCTGGCGGCCAAGGTGGGCCTCGACTACCTGCACATCGACCCCCTCAAGATCGACTTCTCCGCCGTCACCGAGGTGGTCTCCAACACCTATGCCGGCCGCTTCAAGATCCTGCCCATCCAGGTGACCACGCGGGAGGTGATCATCGCCACCGCCGAGCCCTTCCTGCGGGAGTGGGAGAAGGAGCTCAAGCCCATCCTGCGCAAGGACATCCGCCGGGTGGTGGCCAATCCCCAGGACATCGCCCGCTATCTGGTGGAGTTCTACAACCTGGCCCGCTCGGTGAAGAAGGCGGCGGCCGGGGGTGGCGAGGTCAGCGGCCTGTCCTCCTTCGAACAGCTGGTGGAGCTGGGCAAGACCAACCGCCAGTTCGACGCCAACGACCAGCACATCGTCCATATCGTTGACTGGCTGTGGCAGTACGCCTTCGAGCAGCGGGCCTCTGACATCCACATCGAGCCCCGACGCGAGCTGGGCATCGTGCGCTTCCGCATCGACGGGATGCTGCACCAGGTGTACCAGATCCCGATGGCGGTGATGGCCGCCATGACCAGCCGCATCAAGCTCCTCGGCCGCATGGACGTGATCGAGAAGCGGCGCCCCCAGGATGGCCGCATCAAGACCCGCACCGCCGGCGGCCAGGAGGTGGAGCTGCGCCTGTCCACCCTGCCCACCGCCTTCGGCGAGAAGCTGGTGATGCGCATCTTCGACCCGGAGGTGCTGGTGCGGGACTTCGCCGAACTTGGCTTTGGCGAGGAAGACAAGAGCCGCTGGCAGTTCATGACCAGCCAGCCCAACGGCATCATCCTGGTGACCGGCCCCACCGGCTCGGGCAAGACCACCACCCTGTATTCCACCCTGAAGCAGCTGGCGACGCCGGAAGTGAACGTGTGCACCATCGAGGACCCCATCGAAATGGTGGAGCAGTCCTTCAACCAGATGCAGGTCTCCCAGAACATCGACCTGGGCTTTGCCGACGGGGTGCGCGCCCTCATGCGCCAGGACCCGGACATCATCATGATCGGCGAAATCCGCGACGGGGAAACCGCCGACATGGCCATCCAGGCCGCCCTCACCGGTCACCTGGTGCTGTCCACCCTGCACACCAACGACGCTCCTTCCGCCATTTCCCGCCTGCTGGACCTGGGCATGGCGCCCTATCTGATCAACGCCACCATGCTCGGGGTCATGGCCCAGCGCCTGGTGCGCACCCTCTGCCCCCACTGCAAGAAGCCGGCGGACCTGCGGCGGGAGGACGAGGAAATCTGGGACAGCCTGGTGGCACCGTGGAAATCCAAGCGTCCGGCCCAGATCTACCAGCCCGTGGGTTGCCTGGAGTGCCGCATGACCGGCTACATGGGCCGCATGGGCCTGTACGAGCTGCTGCTGATGTCCCCCGAAGTGAAAAAGCTGGTGACCACCACCACCGACGTGGCCAAGGTGCGGGAGCAGGCCTACCGGGAAGGCATGAAGCCCCTGCGCATTTCCGGCGCCATGAAGGTGGCCGCCGGCCTCACCACCCTGGAAGAGGTGATCAAGGTAGCGCCCCCGGCCAGCCAGGGCTGAGGCTCCGCGCAGTTCTCCGGCCCAGCTGCGGTCGGCGGCATCCATTCATCTCCGTGGCCGGGGCGTCCAGCTTCCGCCGCCAGCCCCATCCCGTCCCATTCCCGTGCCATTCCCGGCGCCCCCCTTTTCCGCGAAAGATGCCCATGCTGCCTGAGGTTCTCCACCCCTATCCCGACGCCGAAGCGGCCGGGAAAATCCTCGCCGACACCCGGCGCTGGCTGGAGCGGGCCGTCATCGGCCTTAACCTGTGCCCCTTCGCCAAGTCGGTGCATGTGAAAAAGCAGATCCGCTACGCCCTCAGCGCCGCCGCCACGCCGGACGAACTGCTGGCGGAACTGGAGCGGGAGTTCACCCTGCTGAGCGAGACCGACCCTGCCCTGCTCGACACCACCCTGCTCATCCATCCGGACGTGCTCACCGACTTCCTCGACTACCACTTCTTCCTGCAGGAGGTGGAGGCCCTCATCCGCAACCTGGGCTACGAGGGCGTGTACCAGGTGGCCAGCCTGCATCCGGACTACGAGTTCGCCGGCAGCGAGGCGGACGACATCGACAACGTCACCAACCGTTCCCCCTATCCGACCCTGCACCTGCTGCGGGAGGCCAGCATCGACCGGGCCGTGGCCGCTTTCCCCGATCCGGAGAGCATCTACGAGCGCAACATCGCCACCGTGCGCCGTCTCGGTCACGAGGGCTGGCGCAAGCTGTTGCAGGAGGAGTCGGGCCAGGAGTAAGCAAGGGCGGCCATGCTGGCCATGCCATGGCCGAACGCCGCGCCCCCTGGGCGTGAGCGGCATGGCCCCATGAAAAAAGGCCCGGGAGCTGCCTCCCGGGCCTTTGTCTTTTCCGGTGCCGGCCGCCTACAGCTGCTCCAGGCTGTCCCGGCCCAGCAGCTTCCACAGGGACGGGGCCTGGCTGGGGCGCAGGCGCACCAGATAGACCTCGTCGTTGCCCTGGCGGATGCGGGCCACCGCCTCGGCCACCGGCAGCTGCAGCAGGTGGGCCAGGATCAGGGGCGTGACGCCGCCGTGGCTGACCACCAGCACCTGGCCCCGGGGCTGCTCGCGGCGGATGCGTTCCACCGCCTGGGCCACGCGCCGGGCCTGGCTGGCGAGGGATTCGCCGCCGTCCAGGCTGTCCTCCAGCTTGCCGCTACGGGCCTTGAACTCGGCCAGCAGGGCGGCTTCCTGCCCTTCTTTACCGTCCTCGGCCATGCCCTCGAACTTGCCGAAGCAGCGTTCGGCCAGCTCCGGCAGGGCCTGCACGGTCATTCCGGGACGGGCCAGGGCGGCGCTTTCCCGGGCTCGGGCCAGGCTGCTGCTATAGACCGCGGCGAAGTTTTCGCCGGCCAGTTTTTCCCCCAGCTGCCGGGCCTGGCTGCGGCCCGTGTCGTTGAGGGGATTGTCGGTGCTGCCCTGCAGGCGCTTCTCCAGGTTCCAGGCGGTCTGGCCGTGGCGGGCCAGGTACAGCTCCAGCACCGCCTCCTCGGCCCGGGCCGGCAGGCTGGCGGCCAGGCCCAGGCAGAGGGCGAAGAGGGCGGCGAAGCGTTGGCGTTTGCCCATGGCGTCTCTCCTTAGCGGGCCTGCAGCAGTTCGGGCACCCGCAGCAGGATGAACTCGTTGTCGTCCTGCAGGTTGGGCTGGCGGGCGGCGGAATAGGGCAGGTTGTTGTCGTTGGCAACGACGATGTGCTCCCCGTCCACTACGTCCACATCCTCGATGGTGACGAAGGGGAAGGTGAATTTGCCGTCCTTGCCGCCGCGCCGGGCCAGGTGCTTCGGATCGTCGATGTCCAGCAGGTCGATGTGGCCGATCTTGCGCACGAAGCCGTCGCCGTCGGCGTCCTTCAGGCTGATCTTGTAGATGCGCTTGAATCTGGCCGGCACGTTCTGGCAGTCCGGACGGGCCGGGCCGTTGCAGGCGTGCTCCGGCAAGCCCTCGCCGTTGTCCCGCTCGATGATGAGGCCGGTGTCGGCGTCGATCATGTTGAAGTCGCCGATGTTGTTGCCGTTCTGCTCCAGGCGGTACTTCCAGGAGCGGCCCGTCCATTCGCCCCGGGCCACGCTGAACTCCAGGATGCGCAGGTATTCCCGGCCGTCCTGCTGTTCCCATTTTTTCTCTTCGGCATTCCACAGGGGTCCTTCCAGCAGGGGGTAGAGGAACTGGCCGTCCCTGGAGGCGGCCATGCCCTCGTAGCCCCGGGAGCGGCGGGCCACGGTGGTGAAGCTGCCGCTGGTGGCCGGGGTGGTGACGCTGAAATGGTCCGGGGACTTGAGCACCTTGCCGTCCACCTTGGTCTCGAACACGGCCAGCACCTTGCCCTGGCGGTCGGTCTTGAGCAGGTAGGGGCCCAGCTCGTCGCCGAACCACACCGCATCGCCCAGGGGCTGGATGGATTCGATGTCGAAGTCGGCCCCGGTCAGGTAGCGTTGACGGGTGCCTTCGTTGACGATGAGGAAGGGCACCTTCTGGTCCGGGTCGTGCAGGGCGGCGCTCTTCACCAGTTTGACGCCGCCCTGGTCCCAGTCCGGCTGCAGTAGGTGGAACATCAGGAGGGCGTCGGCGCTGTTGTTGCGGGCGCCGTAGCCGTTGTCCTGCAGCACCCAGTAGCGGCCCTGGCCGGCGTGCTTGATGCCGGAGAAGCCCTGCACCGGCTGGCCCTTGAAGGGCAGGGAGACGCCGGTGGGACGGGGCGCGTTCTTGTCCGAGAGATAGGAGGTGCCGGGCAGGGATGCGGGCGTGTCCACGCGCCGGGATTCGGGCCCGGTGTATTTGCCGGAGACGGCCAGGCTGGCCGGGGCATCCTTGGGCGGGGCGATGAAGGTGCGGGCCGGCAGCACGGCATGGCCCGCCAGGGTGGCGGGGAAAGCCTGGTCGGCCAGGGCGGGAACCTGGGCCAGGGCGGCGGCAAAGGCCAGGGCGAGGGGCGTCTTGGGGCTCATGCTTCTTCCATGGGTGGGGATGAAGCAGCCAAGCCTAGGAGACGCCTGTTGCAGGATGGTGACAGAAGCCGGCGTCCCGGCCGGGGCGGTGCTCTCAGCCGCTGCGGGAGAGCTGCTTCATGGCCTCGCCCAGGCCGGCCAGGGTCAGGGGATACATGCGCCGGCCCAGCAGGTCCTGCAGCAGCTGGATGGACTGGGTGTGCTCCCAGCGCCGCTGGGGTTCCGGGTTGAGCCAGACGGTGTGGGGAAAGGCCTCGGTGAGGCGGCGGATCCAGGCGGCCCCCGGCTCCGGGTTGGAGTGCTCGACGCTGCCCTGGGGGTAGAGGATTTCGTAGGGGCTCATGGTGGCGTCGCCGACGAAGATCAGCTTGTAGTCGCTGCCGTACTTGTGCAGCACGTCGCTGGTGGCGATGCGCTGGTCGAAGCGGCGTCGGTTGTCCTGCCACAGGTTTTCATAGACGCAGTTGTGGAAGTAGAAGTGCTCCAGGTGCTTGAACTCGCTGCGGCAGGCGGAGAACAGTTCCTCGCAGACCTGGATGTGGTCGTCCATGGAGCCGCCCACGTCGAGGAAGAGCAGCACCTTGACCGCGTTGTGCCGCTCCGGGCGCAGCTGCAGGTCCAGGGTGCCGGCGTTGCGGGCGGTGCCGGCGATGGTGCCTTCCAGGTCCAGCTCCTCGGCGGCGCCGCTGCGGGCGAAGCGGCGCAGACGCTTCAGGGCCACCTTGATGTTGCGGGTGCCCAGTTCCACTGAGTCGTCCAGGTTGCGGAATTCCCGCTTCTCCCACACCTTCACCGCGGTGCGGTTGCCGCCGCTCTCGCCGCCGATGCGGATGCCTTCCGGATGGTAGCCGCCATGGCCGAAGGGGGAACTGCCGCCGGTGCCGATCCACTTGCTGCCGCCGGCATGGCGCTCCTTCTGCTCCGCCAGCCGTTCCCGGAACTGCTGCATCAGCCGCTCCCAGCCCAGGGCCTCCAGCTTCTGCCGGTCCGCCGCGCTGAGATGGCGCCGGGCGGCCAGTTGCAGCCATTCCTCGGGCACGGCGTTGGCGTCGAAGCCGGGCAGGGTTTCCACTTCCCGGAAGTAGGTGGCGAAGGCCTGGTCGAAGCGGTCGTAGAGGCTTTCGTCCTTGATCAGGCAGGCCCGGGCCAGGATGTAGAAGTCGTCCAGGCTGGGGCCCACCACCCGGGCCTGCAGGGCCCCCAGGAGGGTGAGAAATTCGGTGGTGGAGACGGGCAGGCGGGCGTCCCGCAGGTGCAGGAGAAATCCGGCGAGCATGGCCTATTCCTCCGCCGCGCCGGCCACTTCGACCCGGTTGCGGCCGCCGGCCTTGGCCCGGTAGAGGGCGGCATCGGCCGCATCCACCAGGGCGTCGGCGCTCTTGCCGTGGCCCGGGTAGCAGGCGACGCCGACGGAGAGGGTGGCCTGCAGGGCCAGGCTGCCGAAGTTCACCGTCAGCCCGGCGAAGCCGGCACGCCATTCCTCGGCACGCTGGCGGGCCGTCTCCAGGTCCACCCCGGGCAGCACCAGCAGGAACTCCTCGCCGCCGTAGCGGCAGGGTACGTCGCCGCTGCGGGCCCGGGCCTGGAGGAAGTGGCCGAGCTGGCGCAGCATCTCGTCGCCGGCCCGATGGCCGTAGGTGTCGTTGAGCTGCTTGAAGTGGTCGATGTCGAGCAGGGCCACGGCCAGGGGATAGCCTTCCCGCTGGGCCCGGGCCACTTCCCGCTCCAGGGTCTCGTCCAGGTAGCGGCGGTTGTAGAGGCCGGTGAGGGCGTCCCGGGTGGCCTGCTCCTGCAGCCGTGCCTGCAGCAGGTTGATTTCCTGGAGGCGGTAGGCGAGCTCGCCGTTGAGGGCCTGCAGGGCCTCTTCCGCCGCCTTGCGTTCGTTGATGTTGTTGAAGGAGACGAAGGCCAGGGGTTCCTGTTCCTCCAGCAGGATGCGGGCCGAGAGGAGAGCCCAGAAGGGCTGGCCGGCTGCATCCCGCAGGCGCACCTCCATGTCGGTCACCACCTGCTTCTGCCGCAGTTCCTCGATCAGCCGCTGGCGCTGGCCCATATCCACCCAGTAGTCCGGGGCATGGCGCCCCACGGCGTCCTCCTGGGGCACCTGGAAGCAGGTGGCGGCCCGCTGGTTGATGTAGGTCACCAGGCTGTCCCGGAGCCGGGTGATGACCACCGGGAAAGGGGCGGTTTCCAGCAGGGTGCGGTAGCGCTGCTCGCTGTCCTGCAGGGCGGCGCGGACCCGCTCCCGCTCGGTGACGTCGGCGGCCAGGGCGATGACGCTGGGCGGCCCGCCGGCCTCGTCGCGGAGGATGGCGTTGCTCCATTCGCAGAGGATGGCGCGGCCGTCCCGGGTCAGGTTGCGGTTGAGGGAATACTGGATTTCCGGCCCGCTGAAAATGCTGTCCACGATGCCCTGCACCTGCTGCCGGGCCTCTTCGGGCACCATGTGCTCGAAGAAGCTGCGGCCCAGCATTTCCTCCCGGCGCCAGCCGAAAATTTCCTCGGCCCGGTGGTTCCATTCCAGGACCCTCGCTTCCTGGTCGTAGACGATGGCCGCCAGGGGCGCCGTCTCGAAGATGCGGGCCAGGTGTTCCCGGCTCGCCCGCAGGTTGCGTTCGCTGCTGTCCCGCTGGCGCATCTGTCCCTGCAGGCGGCCGTAGAGGCGGTGGATGTAGAGGGCGGCGAGCAGGGCCAGGGCGGCCAGGAGCAGGGTGCCCCAGGCCCACGGCGGCAGGGGCTGGGGGCTGGCGGGGTGGAACAGCAGGGTTTCCACCGGAAAGCCCCGGGGCATCATGCCCAGTTCCGCATAGGTGTCACCGATGTGGCGCCAGCGGGCCGGGCTCATGTGGCCCAGTTCCACCAGGTCCGGTTCGATCAGGGGACGCATGCGTTCCGCCTCGAAGAGGAGGTGTTCCAGGCTGTGGCGGGTGGAGTAGTGCTGCAGAATCTCCCGGGCGGCGGCAGCCGGGTCTTCCAGAGCGGCGGCCCAGCCCTGCAGGCTGGCGCGGCGGAAGGCCTCCACCTGCTGCGAATGGGCGACGGCATGGGCTTCGGCGGTGAACAGGGTGTCGCCGTAGAAGTCGATGTTGGCGGCCCGGGGCGAGAAGGAAAGGTAGGGGAAGCCGGCCTTTTCCAGTTCGTAGGTCTCGTCCGTGAGATAGCCGGAAACGGCATCCACCTTGCCCGCCATGAGGTCGGCGGCGGAGAAGGAGTGGGGGACGCGCTGCAGGCGTTCCTCCTTGACCTGTTCCCGGCGCAGGAAGGCGAACAGCTCGGCCTCCGTCGGCAGCAGCATGAGGCGCCGCCCTTCCAGGTCGGCCGGGCGGCGGATGGGGCCGCCGGCCCGGGCCAGCAGCACCAGGGGCGAGTGCTGGAAGACGGCGGCCAGGGCCACCACCGGCTTGCCCCGGCTGCGTTCCAGCAGCAGTTCGGAGGCGCCGATGCCGTACTGGGCCCGGCCGGCCAGCACCTCGGCCACCGGGTCGGTGTCGGCCCGGCCTTCGACGATGCGCACCTCCAGGCCCGCCTCCCGGTAATAGCCCCTGGCCTGGGCCATGTAATAGCCGGCGAACTGGAACTGGTGCTGCCATTTGAGCTGCAGGGTGACCGTTTCCAGGGCGCCGGCCGCACCTGCCGCCAGCAGCAGGCACAGGGCCGCCAGCAGATGGCGCAGCAGGCGGCGGTGGGCGGCTCCGGGGGGCATGGTCAGCGTCCCTGTCGGGCGAGGAAGACGAGCTTTTCGAAGAGATGCACGTCCTGCTCGTTCTTCAGCAGGGCGCCGTGCAGGGGCGGAATGCTGGTGCGGGCATCCTTGCTGCGCAGGGCCTCGGCCGGAATGTCCTCGGCCAGCAGCAGCTTGAGCCAGTCCAGCAGTTCCGAGGTGGAGGGCTTCTTCTTCAGCCCGGCCATCTCGCGCAGGCCGAAGAACACTTCCAGGGCCTCCTGCAGCAGTTCCCGCTTCAGTTCCGGGTAGTGCACGGCAACGATTTTCTCCATGGTCTCCCGGTCGGGGAAGCGGATGTAGTGGAAGAAGCAGCGGCGCAGGAAGGCGTCGGGCAGTTCCTTTTCGTTGTTGGAAGTGATGAAGATGAGGGGCCGGTGCCGGGCCCGCACGGTCTGCCGCGTCTCATAGACGTGGAACTCCATGCGGTCCAGCTCCCGCAGCAGGTCGTTGGGGAATTCGATGTCGGCCTTGTCGATCTCGTCGATCAGCACCACCGCCGGGGTTTCGCTCTCGAAGGCCTGCCACAGCACGCCCTTGACGATGTAGTTGGCGATGTCGGAAACCTTGGGGTCCCCCAGCTGGCCGTCGCGCAGGCGGGACACCGCATCGTATTCGTAGAGGCCCTGCTGGGCCTTGGTGGTGGATTTGATGTGCCACTGGAACAGGGGCAGGCCCAGGGCCCGGGCCACTTCCTCCGCCAGCAGGGTCTTGCCGGTGCCCGGTTCGCCTTTGATCAGGAGGGGGCGTTGCAGGGTCACGGCGGCGTTCACCGCCAGGGTCAGTTCCCGGGGGGCGACGTAACGCTCGGAACCGTCGAAACGTGGGGTCATGGGGAGCTCCGCTGAGGTTGAGCGCGTACGTTGATTAACGTGGCTGCGCCTGGATTTTTATCTCTCATTGTAACGACAGCAATAAATGACCATTCGTTGATTTGTGCCGCTTGCCACGGCGGCCATTTTGCTATGATGAAAATTGCTATTACAAAAGTTATGCCATTCCAAGAATGGCGTCTTTCCTTAGTCTCCTGGCATAGCCCCTTTTTCGCGGCAGCAACGATGAAAATCAATCTTCCGGTTACAAATCAAGAGATTCCCTTTCCCCCGAATCAGTATCTGGTCTCCAAAACCGATCTCAAAGGCGTCATCACCTATGCCAACGACGCCTTCGTCGAGATCAGCGGTTTTTCCCGTGACGAGTTGATCGGCGCCAGCCACAACCTGGTGCGCCATCCGGACATGCCGCCCCAGGCCTTTGCCGACCTTTGGCGCACGGTGAAGTCGGGCAATCCCTGGCGCGGCCTGGTGAAGAATCGCAGCAAGGACGGCGGCTTCTACTGGGTCGAGGCCTTCGTCGTGCCGGTGGTGAAAAACGGCCATACCGAAGGCTACATGTCGGTGCGCACGCCGCCGGCCCGGGACAAGGCGCAGGCGGCCGAGGCCCTCTACCAGCGCCTGCGGGAGAACAAGAACGCCTCCCTGCCCCAGTCCGCTGCCGGCTTCTGGTCCCGCCTCTCGGTGAAGGGGCGCCTTGGGGCCATGATGGCCGCCTTCGTCGCCATCACCGCGGTGGTGACCGGCATCGGCCTCTCCGGCCTGCAGGAAGGCAATGCCAGCCTGCAGGAGCAGTACCAGCGCAAGCTGGAGCCGACCACGGTGGTGAACGAGGTGCTGGCCCTGCTGGGGGAAAACCGCTCCCAGATCATGCTGGCCCTGCAGCACGACCCCAAGAGCGAACTGGTGAAGCTGCACGATCACGGCCTGGAAGTGCATCTGGAAAAGACTCTGGCCAACCGGCAGCAGATCAACGCCCAGCTCGAAGCCCTGCAGAAGCTGCCCCTGTCGGAGAAGGAACGGCAGCTGGTGGAGCAGCTGGGGGAGGCGCGCAAGAAATTCTCCGCCGAAGGCGTCAATGCGGCCCGGGAGTCCCTCAAGGCCGGGGATTTCCATCAGGCCTCGGTGCTGCTGCTGACCAAGATCAACCCCATCTACGGCCAGGTGCAGCAGGCCGGCAAGGCCCTGGTGGATGAGCTGAAGGCCTCGGCCCGGGCCGATTTCGAGCGGGCCCAGGCACGTTACGAGAACATCCTGTGGGCCATGGCCCTGGCCACCCTGGCGGCCCTGGCCCTGGCGGTGGTGGGTGGCTGGCTGCTGGTGCGGGCCATCGTCAATCCCATGCGCCAGGCCATCGACACCTTCAAGCTCATCGCCGAGGGCGACCTCACCAGCGACATCGACATCAGCCGGCGCGACGAGGCCGGCCAGCTGCTGTGCCAGCTGGCCACCATGCAGGCCACCCTGAAGGCCATGCTGGACCAGATCCAGGAAGCCTCCCGCCAGATGGACCAGCGCTGTAGCCAGCTGGAATCCGAGGTGGCCCTGGTGGCGGCCAAGTCCCAGCAGCAGCTGGACGACGTGCAGAGCGTTGCCGCCGCCACGGAGGAATTCTCCCAGTCGGTGCAGGAAGTGGCCGGCCACGCCGGGGAGACTGCCAGCGCGGCCCAGAACTCGGAACGGCTGGTGGAGGAAAGCAACACCCAGATTGGCCGCAGCATGGCCGTCACCAACCGGGTGGTGGAAGCGGTGACCGGCTCTTCGGCCACCCTGCACGAGCTGAACACGGCCATCGACCAGATCGGCCAGATCACCCAGGTGATCAAGGAGATCGCCGACCAGACCAACCTGCTGGCCCTCAACGCCGCCATCGAGGCAGCCCGGGCCGGCGAGGCGGGCCGGGGCTTTGCCGTGGTGGCCGACGAGGTGCGCAAGCTGGCCGAGCGCACCACCACCAGCACCGCCGACATCACCGGCAACATCGGCGCCATCCAGGGTGCCACCCATGAGGCGGTGAGCCGCATGGAGCAGGCGGTGCGGGAGGTGGAGGAGGGCATCGGCATGATGCGCGAGAGCGTGGCCGGGCTGGAGGGCATTACCGCCGCTTCCCAGCAGGTCAGCGCCATGGCCAGGCAGATTTCCGAAGCCTCCCAGCAGCAGAGCATCGCCAGCCAGGAGGTGAACGGCAGCATGGAACACATTTCCGTGCTCATCGAGCAGAACACCGCCACCGCCCAGGAGGCCCAGCGGGCCACCGAGGCCCTGGTGTCCACGGCCGAGGGGCTGCGCGCCATCCTGGCCAGCTTCCGCCTGTACCGCTGATCCGGCCGGCGCCGGCAGCGGCAAAAACAAAAGGGGCGCCCGCGGGCGCCCCTTGTCATTGGTGCCGGGCCGGCATCAGGTGGTGAAGCGGCCCACCATGGTGTTCAGTTCCCGGGCGATGTTGTCCAGGGCCTCGGCGGTCTCGGCGGTGTTGCGCATGGCGGCGGAGGTCTCTTCCACCATCTGGGCGATCTGCTCCACCCGCTGGGCGATGCTGGTGCTGGCGGTGCTCTGTTCCCGGGTGGCTTCGGCCACTTCCTGGATGCGGTGCAGGGTGGTTTCCGAACCCTCGCGGATCTGCCGCAGGGCGTCGGCGGCGGATTCGGCCAGGGTAACGCCTTCTTCCACTTGGGGCAGGGCCGCATCCATGACCTGCACCGTCTCGTCGGTTTCGGTCTGGATGCTGACGATCATGTCCTCGATTTCCACCGTGGCGGAGGCGGTGCGTTCGGCCAGCTTGCGCACCTCGTCGGCCACCACGGCAAAGCCCCGGCCCTGTTCCCCGGCCCGGGCCGCCTCGATGGCGGCATTGAGGGCCAGCAGGTTGGTCTGGGCGGCGATTTCCTTGATGACGCCGGCGATGCCGGAGATTTCCTTGATGCGGCCTTCCAGGTGGCGGATCTTTTCCGAGGCGCCGGTGACCGAGCCGGCCAGGTTCTTGATGGCGCTGGAGGCGGTGGTGACCCGGGTTTCGCCGTCGGCCGCCAGACTGGCGGAATTGTGGGAGTCGGCCTCCGTATCCCGGGAACTGTCGGAAATGTGGTTGATGCTCACCGTCAGTTCCTCGATGGCGGCGGCCATGGAGGAGGTGGCGTCGGCCTGGTGCTGGGAGGCGGTGGAAACTTCCTGGGAGGCGGTGTTGATGCGCTCGGCGTTGTTGGAGAGGGCGGTGGCGCTGTTGCCGATTTCCCGGATCACCTGGCGCAGTTCGCTCACCATCTGGCCGAAGGAGGCGAGCATGGAGCCCTTGGGTGCATTGCCCACCTCCACCGCCAGGTTGCCGGCGGCGGCCTGGCTCATCAGTTTGATGACGTCGGCGGGTTCGCCCCCCACCTGCTGGCGGATGCTGCCGCCCACCAGGAAGGTGGCCACCGCCACGGCGATGAGGATGATGGCGGCGATGAAGGTATCGGAAAGGGCCCGCTCCCGCACTTCCGTGGCCACATCGTCCATGTAGATGCCGCTGCCGATGACCCATTCCCAGGGGGCGAACAGCTTCAGGTACTGTAGCTTCTCCACCGCCTTGTCCGCCGGCTGGCCCGGGCGCGGGAACAGGGTTTCGACGAAGGCGCCCTCGGGCGCGGCCTTGGAGGCGGCCAGGATGTTTTTCAGGGTATAGCGGCCGAGCACGTCCTTCACCTCTTCCACCTTGCTGATGCCTTCCCATTCCGGCTTGGTGGTGTGCATGACGGTGACGCCGTCGCTCCTATAGACGTAGAAGTATTCGGACTTGCCGTCGGCGCCGCCGTAGCGGCCGTGGCGCATGGCTTCCCGGGCCGCCTTCTGGGCCTCTTCCCGGCTCATCTTGCCGGCGGCTTCGAGAGCCTGGTAGTTGGCGGCGATGCTGTAGGCCGATTCGACGGCGGCCTTGACCACCGCCTTGCGGCCGTCAGTCAGGTCCCGTTTCACCCCCCAGGCACTGAGGCCGGTGAGCAGGACCATGCCGATGACGGACATGACCAGCAGCAAGACGAGCTTGGTCTTGAGCGAGAGTTTCGCAAACATGGATTTCCCCCAGGGTGTAGGTTTTTTATCTATTACTTTTGGCTAATGTGGCTAAATACTGCACCTGTCCGTAGGGGAATGACAAGTGCCCGCCAAAGTCCGCGACAGGCGCGGAATTCCAGGGGGTGGGGGTGGCTTCTGTCAGCCAGGTGTCAGATTCAGCCGCGGCCGGCGCGCTTGACGGCTTCCAGATAGGCTTCCGGGTCCAGCTGGTTGCCCGCCTGCTGGGCATGCCAGACGGCTTCGCCCAGGCATTCGAGCAGCTGGTGCTTGGCGGCGTGGGGATCGTCCAGGCGCCGCGCCAGGGCGTGGAAGGCTTCCCGGATGCCCCGGGGATGGTCGATGGAAATCTGCTCCTCCACCGCCAGATGCAAGGAGAGGTGCAGGAAGGGATTCATCTGCCCTTCCTCCGGCGTCCATTCCTGGCTCAGGGCCCGTTCCACGTCGGCCAGCAGGGCATGGTATTCGGGATGCAGGCGGATCAGGTCCACGGCGATGGTTTCGGCGCCCACCAGGGGCAGGCCTTGCCGGTCCTTTTGCCAGGCGTCGCAGAAGAAGCGGCGCACCTGGTCGCGGCTGGGATTGAACATGGCTTAAATCTCGGAAAAGAGGGCGGTGACGACGCTGTTGTGCAGCAGCCGTCCGCCGTTGCTGGGGGCGATCTGGCCGCTGCCGTAGAGGCCAAGCAGGGGCACGCCGGGGAAGCGTTCGGTGAAGACCAGCAGGTCCCGGTCCTCGCCGCCGTAGAAATAGGGGCCGCGGCCGATGCAGGAGAACATCAGGCCCAGGCTGGGCCGGGGCAGCTCATCGCCCAGGGCCACCAGGGTGTCGCGCATTTCCTGTTCCGCCGCCAGGGGCTGGCGCACCGCCCAGGCCAGGGATTGGCCCGGTGCCAGCCGGTCGGCCAGTGTGACGATGCCTTCCGGACTGGTGTCGATCACCGGCAGCAGGCGGCAGTAGGTGTCTTCCGGGCGTTCCAGGGCGTGACCCGGTTCGGCCACCACGGCGGTGACGTGGTGCAGCAGGCGCCGCTCCCGCTGTTCCAGGGGCAGGGCCCGCAGCAGGGAATCCAGGGCCGTCTGCTGGCCCAGGGTATGCACGTCGTGTCCCCGTACCTCTACCACCGGCGCCGGTTCGGTGAGCAGGCGCAGGCCGCAGGAGAGGGCCACGCTGGCCTGGCTGCCGGCGATGGACAGGGACAGGCGGTGGTCGGCGCAGGGGCGGCCCTGTTGCCACACGGGCCCCGGTTCGCTGGCCAGGGCGTCCAGGTGCAGGGCGCCGAAGCGCTGGCTGCCCGGGGTCGCCCATTCCGGCGGCAGGCTGGAGGCGGAGGCGAGGGAGAGCAGGGGCGCGGCGCCGGGACGGCCCGGCACCAGGGACAGGGGGCCGGCGAAAACCATGGCCGCAGCGGCGGGCCGGTCCAGCACCCAGCCTTCCTCGGTGAACAGGCCGGCGGCCACGCTGCCGGCCACCTGGGTGCAGGCGGCGGCACGGCTGGCGGCGAGCAGGGCCGGTTGCACCTGGCGGGAGAAGTCCTGGGTCAGGTAGAGCAGCACGCTGTTGGCGTGGCTGGCGCCGGCGGCAAGGAGTTTGTCCAGGGCCTGGCGCACCGCGTCCTCCGCCAGGCGGGGCAGGGGATCGTTGCCGGAAACCAGGGCGGTGGCGACAGTCATGGCAGTGCCTCGGGAGGGGCTACAGGTGGGCGGGTTCGGAACAGGTCTTGCCCGGATATTCGCACAGATCGGCGATGACGCAGCGTTCGCATTCGGGCTTGCGCGCCTTGCACACGTAGCGGCCGTGCAGGATCAGCCAGTGGTGGGCGTCCAGCCGGTACTCCGGCGGCGTGGTCTTGAGCAGCTTTTCCTCCACCGCCAGCACCGTCTTGCCCGGGGCCAGGCGGGTACGGTTGGCGATGCGGAAGATATGGGTGTCCACGGCGATGGTGGGTTCGCCGAAGGCGGTGTTGAGGACCACGTTGGCGGTCTTGCGACCGACGCCGGGCAGGGCCTCCAGGGCCTCCCTGTCCCGCGGCAGCTGGCCGCCGTGCTGCTCCAGCAGGATGCGGCAGGTGGCGATGGCGTTCTTGGCCTTGGTGCGGAAGAGGCCGATGGTCTTGATGTAGTCCATCAGCCCTTCCTCCCCCAGGGCCAGCATGGCGGCCGGCGTCGGGGCGGCGGGGAAGAGCTTGCGCGTGGCCTTGTTCACGCCCACGTCGGTGGCCTGGGCCGAGAGCAGCACGGCGATCAGCAGCTGGAACGGGGTCTCGTATTCCAGCTCGGTGCGGGGCGCCGGGTTGGCGGCTTGGAGCCGGGCGAAAATCTGGGCCCGCTTGGCGGCATTCATGGTCTTGGGCTTGGCTGGAGGTTTGTTTTAGCCACAGAGAACACAGAGATCACAGAGAGTGACTAGCCTCGTGATTGAGGCCGGTGGCTGGATTCAATTTTTATCTGACCGGAAAAGCAAGCAGGACGCCATTTTCAGCCGCACCTGGGTGGAGAGTGGCGTCCCTATTGCCTCCCGGGCCAAGCGTCTACGTCTTTCTCGGTGTCCTCTGTGCCCTCTGTGGCAAGGGGTTTTCAATGGCAGCCGGCTTCGGCCACCGGCGCCGGCGGAGTCTTCTGCTGGCGGGCGGCGGCCCGGGCTTCGATCCAGTTTTTCCAGGCGATCAGGCAGCCCAGCAGGATGAAGGCGCCGGGGGGCAGGATGGCCAGCAGCAGGCCCGGGTAGTCCTTGGGCAGCAGCTGCAGGGGCTGCAGGCCGGGGAAGACCATGTCGATGCCGGAGAACAGGGTGCCGGCGCCGATCAGCTCCCGCAGGCCGCCGAGGAGGCCCAGGGTCCACAGCATGCCGACGCCCATGAAGACGCCGTCGGCGGTGGCCTGCAGGGGCGGGTTCTTGGCGGCGTAGGCTTCCACCCGGGCCAGCACGATGCAGTTGGTGACGATGAGGGGAATGAAAATGCCCAGCACCAGATACAGCTCGTGCAGGTTGGCGTTGAAGAGCAGGTCCACCACCGTCACCAGGGCGGCGACGACGAGGATGAAGACCGGGATGCGGATTTCGTGGGGGATGAAATTGCGCAGGCTGGCGATGGCCACGCCGGAGAGGGCCATGACGATGATGGTGGCCAGGGACAGCATGACGCCGTTCACCAGGTTGGTGGTCACGGCCAGCAGGGGGCACAGGCCCAGGATCTGCACCAGGCTGGTGTTCTGCTTCCAGATGCCGTTGCCGGCGATCTGCTTGAATTCCTCGCGGGTGATCATGGTCGGCCTCGCTTATTTCCGGTCCGCTGCGTTCTTGTCGGCCGCGGCGAACAGTTCGTCCCGGTGGGCGTCCACATAGGCGACGGCCTTCTTCACCGCCTTGACCACGGCCCGGGGCGTCACGGTGGCGCCGGCGTTGGAATCGAAATGGCCGCCGTCCTTCTTCACCTTCCACTCCTTCTCCGCCAGGGTGGCGAGGGAGAGGCCGTTGAACTGGGTGATCCAGGGCCGTTCCTTGTTCCTGTCCTTCTTCGGTTCCACGTAGTCGCCCAGGCCCGGGGTTTCCTTGTGCTGGGTGACGCGCACGCCGGCCACCCGGCCGTCGGCCTGCACCGCCAGGATCAGGCGGATCTTGCCGGCATAGCCGTCCGGCGCCACGGCTTCCAGCACCAGGGCCGCCGGGGCGCCGCCCATGCGGGCGCGGAAGACGGTGGAAGGCTCTTCCAGCCCCAGTTCCGGGGTGGGGGCCAGGGCCAGGGTGTCGTGCAGCAGGTCGTTGTCGTAGCTGGCGGTGGGCAGCACTTCGTTCACCAGCTTCATCTTCTCTTCCGTGGCCGAGGCCTGGATGGCCGGCAGGGTCCACTGGTAGGCGCCCGCCAGGAGGCCGGTGAAGACGATGACGAAGACGAACAGGATGACGGCGGTGCGCGCCGCCATGGTGCCGGCCGTGGGTTCCTTTACCGTCACCATGTCATTGGTCCTTCATGCCGAAGACCTTCGGCTGGGTGTACATGTCGATCAGGGGCACGCAGATGTTCATGATCAGCACGGCGAAGGCGATGCCGTCCGGATAGCCGCCGAAGACGCGGATGATGTAGGCCAGCAGGCCGACGCCGGCGGCGAAGATGAGCTTGCCCCGGGGCGTGGTGGCGCCGGACACCGGGTCGGTGGCGATGAAGAAGGCCCCCAGCATGGCGCCGCCCCCCAGCAGGTGGAAGACGGGATTGGCAAAGCCGGCGGGCTGCCACAGCCACAGCAGGCCGGCGAGGAGGCCCATGGCGCCGAGGAAGGCGGTGGGGATGTGCCAGGTGATGATCTTGCGCCAGACCAGGAAGAGGCCGCCGGCCAGATAGCAGAGGGCGATCACCGCCTGGGCGTTGCCGGCCAGGAAGGGCAGGGGCCCGCTGTGGCCCTCGTCGGCGCGCAGGGCGGTCTTCAACGCATCCAGCGGGGTGGCGCTGGTCATGCCGTCCAGGCGCGGGGCCAGGCCGAAGATCCAGTCCAGCTGCTGGGCCGGCGCCAGGTGGGAGCCGGGGCCGGGCCACTGGGACATGAGGGCCGGGAAGGAGACGATGCACACGGCGAAGGCGATCATGGCCGGGTTGAAGGGGTTCTGCCCGAGGCCGCCGTAGAGGTGCTTGGCGACGACGATGGCGAACAGCACGCCGACCACGGTGAGCCACCAGGGCGCCACCGGCGGGAAGGTGATGGCCACCAGCCAGGCCGTGACCACGGCCGAGCCGTCGCCGAGGAAGAGGGCCAGGGGCTTGTCCCGCAGGCGCAGCATGGCGGCCTCGGCGGCCAGGGCGGTGAGGGTGGCGATGGCGATCTGGGCCAGGATGCCCGGGCCGATGAGCAGGGCGTAGGCGACGATGCCCGGCACCAGGGCCAGCAGCACCTGGGTCATGACCCGGCGCACCGAGGTGTCCTTGAGCAGGTAGGGGGAGGTGGAGAATTCCATTACCGGGGCGTCAGTTCTTGGGGGTTTGGCCGTCGTCCGCCGGAGCGGCCGGGGCGGCCTCGGCGGGATGGGCTTCGGGGTGGGCCAGTTCGGTCTTGGCGATGTCCCGCAGGCGGGCGCGGCGGGCCTCGATGTCGGCCACTTCCTGCTGCTGGGCGGGGGCCAGGTCGTCCGTATTCTGGGGCTGGGCCTGGGCGCGCTGGGCCTTGGCCCGTTCCATGGCGGCGGCGATGGCGGCCTTCTTGGCGGCAGCGGCGGCCTCTTCCGGACTCTGGGCGGCCGGCGCCGCAGCGGCTTCGGCCGGGGCGCCGCCTTCGGCAGCAGCGGCAGCGGCGGCTTCGGCGGCCTTCTTGGCGGCCTGGGCAGCGGCGGCCTTGGCCAGCTTCTCGGCCTTTTCCTGCTTTTCCCGCTCGTCCCGGAGCTGCTTGAATTCGAAACGGGTCTTGGCGCCGTCGGCCGCCTTCTTGTCCCGTTCCCGGGCCCAGATCTCGCTCTTGGCGAAACGGAAGTACTGCACCAGGGGAATGCGGGAAGGGCAGACGAAGGAGCAGCAGCCGCACTCGATGCAGTCGAAGATGTTGTATTCCTGGGTCTTGCCGAAATTCTTGGCCCGGGCGAACCAGTACATCTCGAAGGGCTGCAGTTCGTGGGGGCAGACCTGGGCGCAGGAGCCGCAGCGGATGCAGGGCATCTCCGGCGCCTTGGGCGGGAACAGGGCCGGCGAATGGGCGATCAGGCAGTTGGTGGCCTTGACCACCGGCGCCTTGGCCTCGGGTACCAGGAAGCCCATCATGGGGCCGCCCATGATGATGCCGTCGGTGTCCGCCTTGGGGCCGGCGATGGCCAGCAGTTCGTCCATGGGGGTGCCGATCAGCACCTCGTAGTTGCGCGGCTCGGCCACGTTGCCGGTGAGGGTCACCAGGCGGGAGATGACCGGTTCGCCGTGGCCCAGGGCGCGCCAGGCGGTGTAGGCGGTGGCCACGTTGAAGCACTGCACGCCCATGTCGGTGGAGCGCTTGTTGGCGGGCACTTCCTTGCCGGTGAGGACGCGGATCAGCTGCTTGGCGCCGCCGGCCGGGTACAGGGTGGGCACGCTGACGACCTGGAAGTCCTCGCCCGCGGCCTGCACGGCCTGGGCCATGGCGGCGGCGGCTTCCGGCTTGTTGTCCTCGATGCCGATGAGGACCTTCTTCGGCTGCAGCAGGTCGCGGAAGATGGCGATGCCCTTGACCACCTCGGCCGCCCGTTCCCGCATCAGCAGGTCGTCGCAGGTGATGTAGGGCTCGCATTCGGCGCCGTTGATCACCAGCTCTTCCATGGGCACGCTGCGGGAAGCCTGGGTTTTGGCGTGGGAGGGGAACACGGCCCCGCCCAGACCCACCACGCCCATGTCACGCAGCAGTTCGCGCACCTGTTCCGGGGTCAGGGTTTTGTAGTCGACGCTCTGCCGTTCGATCCAGCGGTCCTCGCCGTCCGGCTCGATGACGACGCAGTCGGTGAGCAGGCCGGAGGGGTGGGCGGCGGCGTACATGCCCACTTCCCGCACGGTGCCGGAGGTGGGGGCGTGCACGGCGGCGGAGATCCAGCCGTCGGCCTCGCCGATCATCTGGCCCTTCAGCACCTTGTCGCCCACCTGCACCAGGGGCCGGGGTGTGCCGCCGATGCTCTGGTGCAGGGGCACGGCCACCACGGAGGGCAGGGGCGCCTTGGCGATAGGCAGGGTGACGGACTGGGCCTTGTTGGTGGCCGGCTTGACGCCTCCCTTGAACTTGAACAGCTGCATCAGGCCCATGGCTTAGGCGACCCTCTTCAATTCAACGACCGGGTATTTCCACTTCCACGTATCCACCGTTTCCTGGATCGGCTCCATGGTGATGCATTCCACCGGGCAGGGCGGCAGGCACAGCTCGCAGCCGGTGCACAGGGATTCGACGATGGTGTGCATCTGCTTGGCGGCGCCGACGATGGCATCCACCGGGCAGGCCTGGATGCACAGGGTGCAGCCGATGCAGGTGTTCTCGTCGATGAGGGCCACCTGGGGCGGCTTCTCCACCCCGTCCAGGGGCTTGGCTTCCCGGCCCAGCAGGTCGGCCAGCTTGCCCACCCCCTCGGCACCGCCGGGGGGGCACAGGTTGATGTCGGCCTCGCCTTTGGCGATGGCTTCGGCGTAGGGCTTGCATCCCGGGTAGCCGCACTGGCCGCACTGGGTCTGGGGCAGGATGGCTTCGATCTTGTCCACCAGGGGATCGCCGTCTACCTTGAACTTGACCGAGGCAAAGCCCAGGGCAGCGCCCAGGACGACGGCCCCCAGGGCCATGATGGCGATGGCGATGAGCATTATTGGTACTTGTCCAGGCCGGAGAAGCCCATGAAGGCCAGGCTCATGAGGCCGGCGGTGACCATGGCGATGGCGACGCCGCGGAAGTGAACCGGCACGTCGGCCCCCTCGATGCGCTCCCGGATGCCGGCGAAGAGCACCAGCACCAGGGAGAAGCCGACGGCGGAGCCCATGCCAAAGAGCAGGGACTCGACGAAATCGTAGTGGTTGGCCACGTTGAGCAGGGGCACGCCGAGCACGGCGCAGTTGGTGGTGATCAGGGGCAGGTAGATGCCCAGCACCTGATGCAGCACCGGGCTGGTCTTCTGGATCACCATTTCGGTCAGCTGCACGATGGCGGCGATGGTGACGATGAAGGAGAGGGTGCGCAGGTACTCCAGACCGAAAGGCATCAGGAGGTAATGGTCGATGATGTAGCTGGCCCCGGTGGCCACGGTCAGCACGAAAGTGGTGGCGGCCCCCATGCCGAAGGCGGTTTCCAGTTTCTTGGAAACGCCCATGAAGGGGCAGAGGCCGAGGATTTTCACCAGCACCACGTTGTTCACCAACACGGCGCCGATGACGATGAAGAGATAGTGGCTGATCATGGTCGGATTTTCAGGGGCGGTGCATTATCCCGCCGAACAACGTAAGGGGCAACCTTGGCGGCCCTGGGGGCATTGCCCGCCGGGCCGCCCCGGAGGGCTCAGCGGCCCATCCGGCAGAGGGTTTCCGCTGCCTCCCGGACCAGGTCCGGCCCCCGGTAGATGAAGCCGGAATAGATCTGCACCAGCTTGGCGCCGGCCTCGATCTTTTCCGCCGCATCGGCACCGGAGAGGATGCCGCCGACGCCGATGATGGGCACTTCGCCCTGGAGGGCGGTGGCCAGCTTGCGGATCACCTGGGTGGACAGCTCTCGTACCGGGGCGCCGGAGAGGCCGCCGGCCTCGTTGCCGTAGCGGCAGCCTTCGACGCCGTTGCGGGAAAGGGTGGTGTTGGTGGCGATGACCCCGTCCATGCGGTGCTGGCGCAGCAGGTCGGCGATGGCCTGGATCTGGGCGTCGTCCAGGTCCGGAGCGATCTTCAGGGCCAGGGGGGTGTGCTTGCCGTGCTTTTCCGCCAGGCGGGCCTGGGCCGCCTTCAGCTGGCGCAGCAGGTCGTCCAGGGCGTCGTCCCGCTGCAGGTCGCGCAGGTTCTTGGTGTTGGGGCTGGAGATATTGACCGTGACGTAGCTGGCGGCGGCATACACCTTCTCCAGGCAGATCAGGTAGTCGTCGGCGGCCTTCTCGATGGGGGTGTCGAAGTTCTTGCCGATGTTGATGCCGAGGATGCCGCCGCACTTGGGGAACTGGGCCAGGGCCACGTTCTGCAGCAGGTGGTCCACCCCTTCGTTGTTGAAGCCCATGCGGTTGATGATGGCCTGCTTCTCCTCGATACGGAACAGGCGGGGCTTGGGGTTGCCCGGCTGGGGCCGGGGCGTGACGGTGCCCACTTCGAGGAAGCCGAAACCCATGGCGGCCATGCCGTCGATGCATTCGCCGTTCTTGTCCAGGCCGGCGGCCAGGCCCACCGGGTTGGGGAAGCGGAGGCCCATGACCTCCACCGGGCATTCCGGAGCCTTCTTGCCCATGAGGCAGGACAGACCGGCAGCGTGGAGGGCGGCCAGGCCGTTGAGGCCGATGCCGTGGGCCTTCTCCGCATCCAGGGAGAAGAAGATTTTGCGGGCGAGTGAATAGAGCATGGGCGCGATTTTACCGCAATGCACCATGGACCGGTCTTGCGGCATATGACTAAAGGTAAGGGCGCAGTTTTACCACACCCCGAGAAGCATTCCTATCTGCGAGATTGAATTGCGTATCGTGAAGCGCCATTTGCCCGGCATGGTGTGGGTGGCGCCGCCCCGCTGACTTGGCATGGCCTCCAGGGCGGAGAGGGCGGAGAGGGCGGAGAGGGCGGAGAGGGCGGAGAGGGCGGAGAGGGCAGCCATGCCGTCTGGATAGCGGTGCCATCGAACCCGGTGGGGATGGCTTTTCGTACAGGTTTTTCCGTTCTACAATAAGAATAATTCTTATTCGTTTCTTTCCTTTGCCATGAGCGCCGTCCTTTCCCAATCCGATCTGGCCGTGGCCGCCCTCTACCGGGAGCACGGCGGGTGGCTGCGTTCCTGGCTGCGGCACAAGCTGGGTTGCGCCGAGAGTGCCGCCGATTTGGCCCAGGACACCTTCTGCCGCATTCTGCGGCGGGAAAACCTGGAGGGGCTGCGGGAACCCCGGGCCTACCTGACCACGGTGGCCCACGGCCTGGTGGTGGACCACTGGCGGCGCCTGGAGATCGAACGGGCCTACCTGGAAGCCCTGGCCTGGCAGCCCGAGGCCCTGGCTCCGTCGCCGGAGGAGCGGGCCCTGGTGCTGGAGGCCCTGCTGGAAATCGAGGCCCTGCTCGCGGCCCTGCCGGAAAAGGTGCGCCAGGCCTTCCTCCTGGCCCAGCTCGATGGCCTGGGCTACCGGGAGATCGGCGAGCGCCTGGGTGTTTCCGAGCGCATGGTGAAGAAGTACATGGCCCGGGCCATGCTCCACTGCCTGTTGGCCGGAGGCGTCGCTTGAGCGCCCGGGCCGGCATTCAGGCCACCGACTACCGGGTGCTGCAGGCGGCGGCTGAATGGTTTGCCGTGCTCCACGACCCGGGCGTCAGCGCCGCCGAACGGCAGCGCTGGCAGGCCTGGCTCGAAGCCCGGGAGGAACATCGCCGGGCCTGGCAGCAGGTGGAGGCGGTGAGCCGCAGTTTTGCCAGCCTGCCCCGTGCCGGCCAGTCCGGCGAAGCGGCCCGGCTGGCGGTGGAGGCGGGCAGTCGCCAGCGCCGCATGCAGCGGCGCCAGGCAATGAAGGCCCTGGTGCTGTTCGCCGCCGTCGGCGGCATGGCCTGGGGCGGTCGCCGCCTGGGGCTGTGGCCCGGCGAAACGGCAGATTTCGAGACGGCCCGGGGCGAAACCCGGGAAGTGCAACTGGCCGATGGTACCCGGGTCTGGCTCAACACCGACAGCGCCATCAGCGTGCGCTTCCAAGCCGGCGAGCGCCGCCTGAGCCTGCTGCGCGGTGAGGTGCTGGTGGAAACGGGCAAGGGCGAGCCGGGCGTGGACGACGAAGCGGCGCTCCGGCCCCTGCGCCTGGCTACGCCGGAAGGCCTGCTGCGGCCCCTGGGTACTCGCTTCCTGGTGCGCCGGGACGAAGACGCCGGTGCCGGCGAATCCCTGGCGGTGTTCGCCGGGGCGGTGGAAATCACGCCCCATGACCAGCCCGGGGCCCGGCAGGTGATCGCCGCCGGCCAGGAAGTGCGCTACGACCGGAATGGCGTCGCCACCCCGGTGCCGGCCCAGACGGCACGCCAGGCCTGGAGCCGGGGCATGCTGGTGGCCGACGACATGCGCCTGGGCGACTTCCTCGCCGAGCTGTCCCGCTACCGCAGCGGCCACCTGGGCTGGGACCCGGCGGTGGCTGAGCTGCGCCTGGTGGGCGCCTTCCCCCTGGGAGATACGGACCGCATCCTGGCCAGCCTGGAGGAAAGCCTGCCCCTGCGGGTGCGCCGCACCCTGCCCTGGTGGGTCAGCGTGGAGCCCCGCTGAGGTTCCTCCGGCGCCGTTCACTCCGGCCTCCTGGCGCAGATAAGGAGCAGTTTTGGGCAGGCGCCTGAAATTTTTTTCCTCCCCGGTTCCCTTTTTCGTTTCCCCCTCGGCAATGCAGATGAGCCCCCTGCGGCGCACATCTTCCACGCATTGATAGAGGTTTCCCCATGTCCTTCGCCCAACCTTCCCGCCGGCCCCTGGTGCTGGCCCTGCAACTGGCCTTCGTCGCCGCCCCCCTGCTGACGCCCGCCCTGATGCCGGCGGCCCAGGCCCAGGCGGCGGCACGCAGCTACAGCATTGCGGCTGGCACCTTGAGCCGGGTCCTCAGCCAGTTCGCCGCCGAGGCCGGGGTGCTTCTATCCGTTGATGCCGCCCTCACCGAAGGCAAGCAGAGCAGCGGTCTTCAGGGCAGCTACGGTGTCGCCCAGGGGCTGGAGCGCATCCTGGCCGGCAGCGGCCTGGAAGCGGTGCCCCAGAACAGCGGTGGCTATACCCTGCGCCGCCTGCCCGCCGGCAGCGGCAAGGAGGCGGCCCTGGCCACGGTGGCCGTCACCGCCAACAGCGCTGGCCAGCCCGGCCAGCAGCCCAAACCCTATGCCGGCGGCCAGATGGCCCGGGGCAGCCGGGTCGGCCTGCTGGGGGACCTGGACATGATGGATACCCCCTTCGCCACCGCCGCCTATACCTCCCAGTTGATGCAGGACCAGGCCGCCAAGAGCGTGGCCGACGTGGTGGCCAACGATCCGGCGGTGCGGGTCTATCGCGGCTACGGCAACTATGCCGAGGCCTATACGGTGCGCGGCCTGCCCCTCTACGCCGACGACCTGGGCTTCAACGGCCTCTACGGCCTGCTGCCGCGGCAGTACGTGGCGGTGGAAATGCTGGAGCGGGTGGAAGTGTTCCGCGGCGCCAATGCCTTCCTCAACGGCATGGCCTCCGGCAATTCCGGCATGGGTGGCAGCATCAACCTGGTGCCCAAGCGGGCCGGCGAGCTGCCGGTGACCCAGGTGACCGGCACCCTGCACGGCGATTCCCTCTTCGGCGGCCATGTGGATATCGGCCGCCGCTTCGGCCCGGACCAGTCCGTGGGCGTGCGGGTCAATGCCCTGAGCCGGGACGGCGAGGGTTCCATCGATCGGGAAAAGCGCAGCCTGGACATGCTGGCCGTGGGCCTAGATTTCCGCGGCGACAAGCTGCGCCTCTCCGCCGACTTCGGCTACCAGAAGAGCAAGATCCGCCAGGGCCGGCCCAACGTGCAGGTGGCTGCCGGCGTGGCCGTGCCCACGGCCCCGGACGCCAGCCGCAACTTCGCGCCCTCCTGGAGCTATTCCGACACCGAGGACACCTTCGCCGCCGTGCGCGGCGAGTACGACCTGAACCAGGACTGGACCGCCTACGCTGCCTACGGCGTGCGCTACAACAAGGAACTGGGCATCTACGCCACGCCGACGGTGAACAGCAGCAACGGCAACGCCACCCTTTCCCGCTTCGAAGTGCCCCACGAGGAAGACGTGTCCACCGGCGAGGCCGGCCTGCGCGGCAAATTCGTCACCGGCGGCGTCAGCCACCGGGTCAGCCTTTCCGCCAGCCGCACCAACCTGGTGGGGCGCAATGCCTGGGCCATGTCCTGGCCGGCCCAGAACACCAACATCTACAACCCGGCGGACCTGGCCAAGCCCGGCCTGGCCTTCTTCGGTGGCGACCTCAACAATCCCCAGCGCACCGCCGACACCCGCCTCTCCAGCATCGCCGTGGCCGACACCCTGGGCTTCTTGCAGGACAAGGTGCTGCTGACCCTGGGCGCCCGCCAGCAGAAGGCCCTGGTGGGCAACTATGCCTACGGCAGCGGGGTGCAGAGTTCGGTGTACGACGTTTCCGTCACCACCCCCTCCGCCGGCCTGGTGGTGAAGGCGGCCGACAATCTCTCCCTCTACGCCAACTACATCGAAGGCCTGCTGCAAGGCGGCGTCGCTCCCACCGGCACCGCCAACCAGGGCCAGGCCCTGGCGCCTTTCCGCTCCAAGCAGAAGGAAGTGGGGGCCAAGGCCGACTTCGGCCGCATCGCCGCCAGCGCCGCCCTGTTCGAGGTGAACCAGCTGAGCGCCGCCACCAATCCGGGCACCAATGTCTATGAAGTCAGCGGCGAGCAGGTGAACCGGGGCCTGGAACTGAGCCTCTTCGGCGAAGCCAGCCGCAACCTGCGCCTCATCGGCGGCATCACGGTCATGGATGCCAAGCTGGAACAGGCCGCCAGCGCCGCCAACGTGGGCAAGCAGGCCATCGGCGTGGCCAGGTTCCTGGCCAACCTGAGCGGCGAGTACGACGTGCCCGGCGTGCCCGGCCTGGCGGTGGTGGGGCGCATGGTGCATACCGGCAAGCAGTACCTGGATACGGCCAACACCCAGGAAGTGCCGGCCTGGACCCGCTTCGACGCCGGCGTGCGCTACGGCTTCCAGGCCGGCAGCCAGGCCGTGGTGCTGCGGGCCAACATCGAGAACCTGGCGGACAAGAACTACTGGGCTTCCGCCACCGGCGGCTACCTGACCCTGGGCGCCCCCCGCACCCTGACCCTCTCCGCCACGGTGGATTTCTAAGGGCTTTCCATGCGGCGTTTCTGTTCCCTGCTGCACCGCTGGGTCGGCCTGGCCATGGCCCTGTTCCTGGTCGTGGCCGGCCTCACCGGGGCCGTCATCTCCTGGGACCACGAACTGGACGAGTGGCTCAACGACCACCTGTTCGAGGCCGTCACCCCGGGGCAGCCCCTGCCGCCCCTGGAAGTGGTGCGGCGGGTGGAGGCGGCGGACCCGCGCATCCAGGTCACCTTCCTGCCTCTGCAGTTGGAGCCGGGGCACAACCTGCAACTGGGCGTGCGGCCCCGGCTCGATCCGGCCACCGGCAAGCTTTTCGCGCCGGGCTACAACCAGGTCTTTGCCGACCCGGTGAGCGGCGAAATCCGGGGGCGGCGGGAGTGGGGCGGCCTTTCCCTGTCCCGGGAAAACCTGCTGCCCTTTCTCTACAAGCTGCACTACAGCCTGCACATCCCCGACTTCGGCGGCAAAAACCGCTGGGGCTACTGGTTCATGGGAGGCGTCGCCCTGCTCTGGCTGCTGGACTGTTTCGTCGCCGTGGTGCTGACCCTGCCGGCAGGTCGCCGCAAAGGAAGGCTGGATGCGCCTGTCGGGGCAGGACAGGCCGAACGCCGCTCCTGGTGGGCACGCTGGAGCACCTCCTGGAAAATCCGCCGCGGCGCCGGCGCCTACAAGTTCAACTTCGACCTGCACCGGGCCGGCAGCCTGTGGACCTGGAGCCTGCTGTTCCTCCTGGCCCTGTCCTCCGTCTCCCTCAACCTCTACCAGGAAGTGTTCCGCCCGGTGCTGGCCGCCGTCTCCACCCTGACGCCGGACCCCTTCACCCAGCGTCCCATGCGTCCCCTGGAGCAGCCCATCGCCCCCCACCTCAGCTACGCCGAAGCGATCGCCGCGGCCGAGACGGCGGCCCGGGCCCGGGGCTGGACGGAGCCTGCCGGCAGCCTCTTCTACACCCTGCAATACGGCATCTACGGCGTCCAGTTCAACGAGCCTGGGGACGACTTCGGCAACATGAAGGTCAAATCCCTCTATCTGGACGGCCAGGACGGCCGCATCCTGGGCGAGCGGGTGCCCTGGCAGGGAACGGCGGCGGACGTCTTCGTGCAACTCCAGTTCCCCGTCCACTCCGGCCGCATCCTGGGCCTGCCCGGGCGCATCCTCATTTCCCTGATGGGCCTGGCGGTGGCCGTGCTGTCGGCGACCGGGGTCTATATCTGGTGGAAGAAGCGCCGGGGGCGGCGGCGCCGGGAATTGCAGCAGGAGGTGCCAGTGCTGGGGCCTGCCTGAAGGATCAGGGCTGGGGGGCTGGCTCAGTCTGGGCGGCGGCGATCGCCTCCAGTTCCTGCCATTCTCCGTCCACCAGCCCTTCCAGGGGCTTGAAGCGGATCTTGTAGGCCATCTTGCGGCTGGCGCCGATCCAGTAGCCTAGGTACAGGTGGGGCAGGCCCAGTTCCCGGCACTGCTGGATCTGCCACAGGATGTTGTAGGTGCCGTAGCTGGCGCCGGGCACGTCCGGGTCGTAGAAGGTGTAGACGGAGGAGAGGCCGTCGGTGAGCACGTCGATGACGCTGACCATGCGCACGGCGCCGCTCCCGGGTTCGAGGAATTCCACCAGCCGGGTGTCCACCCGGCTTTGCAGCAGGAAGTGGGCGTACTGCTCGTGGCTGTCCTGGTCCATGCCGCCGCCGGCGTGGCGGTTGGCCTGGTAGCGCTGGTACAGCTCGTAGTGGCTGGCGGCGAATTCCAGGGGCACTTCCCGGGCCACCAGGTTTTCGTGCTGGCGGGCCACCCGCCGCTGGGTCCGGTCCGGGGCGAAGCGCTGCACCGGGATGCGCGCCGGCACGCAGGCGCGGCAGGCATCGCACCAGGGACGGTAGGTGAACACGCCGCTGCGGCGGAAGCCGGCCCGCACCAGCTCGCTGTAGATTTCCGTGTTGATCAGGTGGGTGGGCGTGGCCACCTGGGAACGGGCCTGCTGCTCCGGCAGGTAGCTGCAGCCGTAGGGCGAGGTGGCGTAGAACTGCAGCAGGGAAAAGGGCAGGGACGAGTCGTTGAGTTGGGACATGTCGGTCAGGCTGCGCTATGCCACAGGTGGCTTGCATCTGCCGCCGGCCAGGGGCCGGGGGCGGGCCCCGCGGCCACCAGGGCGTCGAGGCGGGCGATGAAATCGTCCCGGGGAATTTCCCGGGCGCCGAGGGAGGCCAGGTGGGCGGTGTGCATCTGGCAATCTACCATGCCGAATCCGAGCCTTTCCAGGTAGCGGGCGAGATGGGCGACGGCGATCTTGGAGGCGTCGCTGCGCCAGGAGAACATGGATTCGCCGTAGAACATGCGTCCCAGGGCGATGCCGTAGAGGCCGCCGACCAGTTCGCCATCCACCCAGGTTTCGACCGAATGGGCCAGCCCGAGTTCATGCAGGTGGCGGTAGGCGGCCTGCATCTCCGGCACGATCCAGGTGCCGTGCTGGCCCCGCCGCGGCGTCTGGGCGCAGGCGGCGATGACCCGGGCGAAGGCCGTGTCCAGGCGCACCTCGTAGCCGCCCCGGCGCAGGGTCCGGCCGAGGGAGCGGGAAACCTTGAATTCGGCGGGGAACAGCACCATGCGCGGGTCCGGGCTCCACCACAGGATCGGCTCCCCGGGCGAATACCAGGGGAAGATGCCGCGCCGGTAGGCCGCCAGCAGGCGTTCCGGCGCCAGGTCGCCGCCCACGGCCAGCAGGCCGTTGGGCTCGCTGAGGGCGGTGGCGAGGGGCGGGAATTCGTGGGCTGCGGTGAGCCAGGGCAGCATGGTTGCTTTCAGCTGGAGGCAAAGGTGGAAAGGCGGGCCGGGGTGGGGCTCATTATAATGTGGCCCTTGCCCCGGGCCAGCGCCCGGGAAAATTCTGCGAGACCTCCATGTATTCTGCCCGTCGTACCTGCCTTGGCGCCCTCCTGGGGGCCGCTTCCCTGCTGCTTTGCGCCTGCGTCACCCTGGATCGGACGGAGGCCCCGGCGGCGGCTGCGGCGACGGTGGGCCATCCGCCGCCCAAGGTGGTGCTGGCCCTGGGGGGCGGTGCCGCCCGGGGCTTTGCCCACGTGGGGGTGATCAAGACCCTGGAATCCCACGGCATCGTGCCGGACATGGTGATCGGCACCAGCGCCGGCTCCGTCGTCGGCGCCCTCTATGCCGCCGGCTATTCCGGCTACGAATTGCAGAAGCTGGCCATGAAGCTGGACGAATCGGCCATCACCGACTGGTCCCTGGCGGATCGGGGCGTGCTCAAGGGCGAGGCCCTGCAGAAGTTCATCAACGAGGCGGTGAAGCAGCAGCCCATGGAAAAGCTGAAGAAGCCCTTCGCCGCCGTCGCCACCGATCTCAAGAGCGGCGAGGCGGTGACCTTCCGCAGCGGCAACACGGGCATGGCGGTGCGGGCCTCCAGCAGCGTGCCCGGCGTCTTCCAGCCGGTCACCATCAACGGCCGCGAGTACGTGGACGGCGGCCTGGTCAGCCCGGTGCCGGTGCGGGCCGCCCGGGCCATGGGCGGCGAGGTGGTGATCGCCGTGGACATTTCCAGCAAGCCGAAGAACGGCAAGGTTTCCGGCCTCATGGAGGTGCTCCTGCAGACCTTCGCCATCATGGGCAGCCACCTGGGCCAGGCGGAGATGAAGGAGGCCGACGTCGTTATCCGCCCCGACATTCCGGGCATCGGCTCCACCGACTTCAAGTCCCGCAACGACGCCATCCTGGAAGGGGAACGGGCGGCCCAGGCGGCCCTGCCCCTGATCCGCGCCAAGCTGGGTATCCGGTGAGCGCCGTGGCCGCCGAGGAGAACGTCACCTGCGCCACCTGCCGGGCCTGCTGCTGCAAGCTGGAGGTGATGCTGCTGGGGGGCGACGACGAGGTGCCCGAAGCCCTGACCCGGCAGGACCCCTGGGGCGGCTGGATCATGCACCGCCTGGAGGACGGCTGGTGCGCCGCCCTGGATCGCCGCACCATGCTGTGCACCATCTACGAGCAGCGTCCCTTCATCTGCCGCGACTACCAGGCGGGGGATTACGACTGCCTGGAGCAGCGGGCCGCCGGCCTGCCGGCCTGACCCAAGGCCGGCCTCAGACCAGGGCGGAGGGCCGTTCCGGGGCGGCCAGGGCCACCACGCTGCCGATGACCAGCAGGGTCGGCGGCTTGATGCCGTGGCGCTGGGCCGTCGCCGCCAGGGTGGCCAGGGTGCAGGCGTGGAGCCGCTGTTCCGGCCAGGTGGCGCGATAGACCAGGGCCGCCGGCGTTTCCGGGGCCAGGCCGGCGCCCTGCAGGCCGGCGGCGATGCGTTCCAGGCCGTGGATGCCCATGTAGATCACCAGGGTCTGGTTGGGCTGGGCCAGGGCCTGCCAGTTCAGTTCCAGGGCCTGGTCCTTGAGGTGGCCGGTGACGAAGACGCAGCTCTGGGCATGGTCCCGGTGGGTCAGGGGAAAGCCGAAACTGGCGCCGGCCCCCAGGGCGGCGGTGATGCCGGGCACGATTTCCACCGGCACCGCCTGTTGCAGCAGCACGTCCATCTCCTCGCCGCCGCGGCCGAATACGAAGGGATCGCCGCCCTTGAGGCGCACCACCCGCTTGCCTTCCCGGGCCTTCTCCAGCAGCAGTTGGCAGATGTCCTCCTGGGGCAGGGTGTGGTTGCCGGCAGATTTGCCGACGTAGATGCGCTCCGCCGTCACCGGGGCGAAATCGACGATGCCCGGACCCACCAGATTGTCGTAGACCAGCACTTCCGCCGTCTGCAGGCGCCGCCAGGCACGCAGGGTCAGCAGTTCCGCATCGCCGGGGCCGGCCCCCACCAGGGAGACGCTGCCCGGCGCCTGTTCCGACCAGACCCGGCTCACAGGCCGGGCCCCTGGTGGAAAACCAGATCGTCCACGGGGCGGCCATGCTTCAGGTGCTCCTCGACGATGCGCTCCAGGTTGTCGGCGGTGACGTTGTAGTACCAGGTGCCGTCGGGCTGCACGCACATCACCGGGCCGCCCTTGCAGGCGGCGAAGCAATTGACGCGGGAACGCTTGACCCGCAGCTCGCCCTCGGTGAGACCGGCGGCCTTGAGCTTGTCGCCCAGGGAGTCGAAGAGGGCCTGGCCCTCGCCGTTCTGGGTGCAGCGGGGGCCGGTGCACACCAGCAGGTGGCGGCGGTAGTCGCCGATGCGGGGCTTGCTGACTTCGCTCATGCTTCCGCCTCGGCTTCGGTTTCGTCCGCCGCTTCCGGGCCGGCGGCCAGGGCGGCGGCGATGTAGTCCTCCGGCAGGCGGTATTCCACGGCCAGTTCGGCGGCGCTCTTGCCGCTGTCGCGGATGGCTTCCAGCCAGCCGTTGAGGCCGGTGGAAAGGGAGCGGCCGGCCTGCTCGCCGCCCTTGGTGGAACGTTCACCCTCGGCCACGTCGTACTTGTTGGCATAGCCCCGGGGGGTGACCATCAGGCCATCCCGGATGAAGGTGTTGGAGTTGCCGATGAGCACGGTGGACAGCATGCCGATGTCGGCCTCGGCCATCTTTTCCAGGGTGGTGAATTCCAGCCGCTGCTTGGGGCGGAAGGCGCTCTTGACGATGGCCACCGGGGTCTTGGGGTCCCGGTGGCGCAGGAAAATGCGCTGGGCTTCCTGGATCTGGCGGGTACGGCGGCCGCTCTTGGGGTTGTACAGGGCCACCACGAAATCGGCGTAGGCCACCGCATCCAGGCGGCGGGCGATGGTGGGCCAGGGGGTGAGCAGGTCGGAGAGGGAGATGGCGCAGAAGTCGTGGGTCAGGGGCGCGCCCACCAGGGCGGCGCAGGTGTTCAGCGCCGAGGCGCCGGGGACGATTTCCACCTCGATGTCCGATTCCGGGGTCCAGCCGGCCTGGAACAGCACCTCGAAAGTGGGGCCGGCCATGCCGTACACGCCGGCGTCGCCGGAGGAAATCAGGGCCACCTTCTTGCCCTGCTTGGCCCGGTCCAGGGCTTCGATGGCCCGGTCCAGCTCTTCGGTCATGGACTTCTTGATCACTTCCTTGCCGTCGATCAGGTCGGCCACCAGGCGCACATAGGTGACGTAGCCGATGATGGTGTCGGCTTCGGCGATGGCGGCCCGGGCGCGGCCGGTCATGTGTTCCACGGCGCCGGGGCCCAGGCCCACCAGCATGATCTTGCCGGTCTTGGCCGGGGCGTTGGTTTGAATGTCGGTCATGAAATCGTTCCTCGGAAATTCAGTGAATGCAGTGGTCGGGCTCAGGGCAGCAGGGCGATGGAGACGGTGGCGTTACGCCCGTCCGGACCCCGCAGCTTGTGTTTTTCGATCAGCAGCCGGCTCATGTCGGTGCCGGCGGCCAGCAGGGCGGCGGCTTCCGACACCGACGGGGTGCCTGTGTACTTGCGCACCGTCTCCGACGGGTTGGGCACGGGCACGGTGGCCAGCACTTCCGGCGGGTAGAAGGTGAGGGTGAGGCCAAAGCGTTCGGCAAAGCCCAGCAGGCCCACCTCGTCCGCCTTCAGGGTGATGCTGGCACCGGCCGCCACCTGTTCCGGGGCGAGGCCGGCGGCGGCCAGGGCCTCCTGCACGGCTTGCGCAATGGTCGCCTCCGGGGTGCCCCGGTCGCAGCCCAGGCCCAGCGCCACTCTGCGGCTGCCCAGGCTCAAGCGCCTTGCTCCACGGGCGGCCGGTAGGTGACCAGGCGGCCTGCCAGGCGGGGCGCCAGTTCCGGCGGCAGGGGGCGGTGGCTGATCCACAGCACGGCAGCGACGCTGTCCAGGTCCACCTCTTCCAGGCGGCTGAACTGCTTGATATTGGCGGGCACCGGGCCGCTGCGGCCATTGGCGTGGCGCGGCCACCAGTCGGGGCTGCCGGCTTCCTGCACCAGGGCCACCGGCTCGTCGTTCACCACGGCGGCGCTGGCCTTCACCACCTCGTCGTGGGTTGCCTCGAAGGTCCAGCCCAGCTCCCGGCCCAGCAGGTCCACGCCCAGGGTCTGGCGGGAGTCGGAGGCGGTGGTGAGCACCGGGGTGGCGCCCAGGCTGGCCGCCAGGATGCCGGCCAGGGCGTTGGCGCCGCCCAGGTGGCCGGAGAGCATGGGAATGGCAAAGCGCCCGGCCTCGTCCACCACCACCACCCCCGGGTCCTGTTCCTTGTCCTTGAGGTGGGGGGCGATGAGGCGCACCAGGGCGCCCAGGGAGACGATGGCGACGATGCCGTCGAAGTTGGCGAAGAGGGCGGGAATCTGGTCGCCGGTCTTGCCGCTGTAGGTGGCTGCCGCGCCAGGAGTGCTGGCAACTGCGGCTTCCGCCTCGGCCCGGAATTTCTCCGGGGCGAACAGGCGGGCGCCGGGCAGGGCCGCCACCACCTTGCCCGCCAGGGCAATGCCGTGGCGGGTGATGGAGACGACGGCGATTCTCTCGTTGGGGAAGGGGAGGGGAATAGTCATTTTATTTTTTGGGTTGGGGCAAAACTGTTCAGGCGGCAGCCGTTTCTTTGGGCTGTTCGGCCTCGGCCTTGCGCTTGCGGCAGCCCCGGCGCAGTTCGCCGCGCTGGCGCTTGGGGTTCTGCACCAGCATGAGGGAGAGGTAATTCACCTTCTCGCCCTTGAGGGAGGCCACGTCGCGCACGATGCGCTCGTCGGGGGAACCCACCTTCTCGATGAAGCAGCTGGTGCTGAGCAGCTCGCGCCGCTCCAGGAGTTCCAGCACTTCATCCACCAGGGGTTTCACCTTGAGCAGCACCAGGGTGTCGAACTCGTCCAGCAGGTGGTCGATGACCTCCACGCCGTAGGCGGCGGGGATCACCGCCAGGGTCTCGTCTTCCTCGGCCAGGGTGGTGCCGGTGGTGGCAGCGGCGGCGGCAAAGGAGGAGACGCCGGGGATGGTTTCCACCTCAACTTCCGGCACCAGCTCCCGCACCACCCGGGCCAGGTGGCCGAAGGTGGCGAAGGTGGAGGCATCGCCTTCCACCAGGAACACCAGGTCCCGCCCCTCGGCCAGCAGTTCCACGGTACGGGCGGCGGCCCGGGCCCAGGCCTTGGTCAGGATCTCGGCGTCCCGGGTCATGGGGAACACCAGTTCCTCGGCGTCGGCGGGCACTTCCAGACCACCCCGGGTGACGATGGAGAGGGCGTAGGAGCTTTCCTCGGCCTTCTTCACCGGATAGAGCCAGCGGGCGTCGCCGTTGAGCACGGTCCAGGCGCGGCGGGTGATCAGTTCGGGGTCGCCGGGACCCAGGGAGGCGCCGATGAGGCGGCCGTATTTCTTGTCGGTCATGGTTTAGCTCTTCTTTGCTGACACTATCCAAATGGGGTTCTGGGCGGCCATGCGGTGCATGTCCAGGATGGGCTGGCTGCGGCTGGCCTGGAGCTGGGTCACGTCCCAGTTCGCTCCGAATTTCTCCACCGCAGCGGCCAAAGCCGTGGTGGCGGTGGCCAGGTTTTCCAGGGTGACGAAGTTCATCACCAGGCGGCCGTTGGGCTTCAAGCGGGTGAGGATCAGCTCGATGAGGGCCGCCAGTTCGCCGCCGGAGCCGCCGACGAAGACCGCGTCCGGATCGGGCCAGGTCTCCAGCCCTTCCGGGGCCTTGCCGTGGCGCAGGGTGTAGTTGGTGGCCTGGAAACGCAGGGCGTTTTCTTTCGCGTTGGCGGCGTCGCCCTCGTTTTTTTCGATGGCATAGACGTGGCCGTGGCGGCACAGGCGGCTGGCTTCCAGGCCGACGGAGCCGGAACCGGCGCCGATGTCCCACACCACGCTGTCGGGCTTGAGACCCAGCTTGGCCAGCGACAGGGCCCGGGCCTCCAGCTTGGTGATGAGACCCTTCTCCGGCTGGCGCTGGACGAAATCCAGGTCGTCGAAGCCGAAGATGGCGCGCGGGTCGGCCACCTGGCGTTCCACCAGCACCACATTGGGGTCGGGGAAGCTCATGGCCGCAGCCTGTTCCAGGGAGAGGTCGGGGAACAGTTGCTCGTCCGGCAGGGCCAGCTTGGCGGCCACCGACAGGCGAATCTCTTCACCGTAGCCCGCGGCCAGCAGGGCCCGGGCCAGGCGGGCCGGGTTGTTGT
Organism: Azospira oryzae; assembly: GCF_004217225.1. Lineage (GTDB taxonomy): Bacteria > Pseudomonadota > Gammaproteobacteria > Burkholderiales > Rhodocyclaceae > Azospira > Azospira oryzae. Next base: position 1,064,592 of record NZ_SHKM01000001.1, on the reverse strand, counting down.
CCGGGCCGGTGAAGGCCGCCACTTTCGGATACTCGGCGATGGCCCGGATCAGCTTGTAGAGGCCGTTGTCCGGGGTGGTGCCGAACTGCCATTCGCCCGCATCGGCGGTGTGGCAGGTGGAAATGCGGTAGTCCTGCCAGGGCCGCTGGAAGCGGGCGAAGGCCAGTTGCAGGGTGGAGGGGGCGGGCAGCACGGTGACCGATTCGGCCCCCAGCTTGCCCACCAGATAGCTGGCCATGCCGTGGCAGAGGGGGTCGCCGGTGGCCAGCACGACAGTGCGCAGGCCGTCAGCGGCAGCTTGTTGAATCCAGCCGGGCACCTGGCCCAGCTTGCCGTCCATGTCCTTCAGGGAGGCGCCGGCGGGCAGGTGGGCTTGTACCAGGGCCAGGGTGCGGCCGGCGCCGACGATGAGGCCGGCGGATTGCAGGCAGTGGCGGGAAGAGTCCGGCAGGCCGGCCCAGCCGTCGTCCAGGATGCCGAGGACGGTGCAGTAGGGTTGTTTAGACACTTTCGCCCTCTTCGACGCGACAGATGAACTGGCCTTCGAAATCGCAGACCAGCACGGTGAGTTGGTAGGGGCCCGGGTGGCAGGCCCGCAGGCTCTGCATGGCGTGGATGGCCAGGGCCCGGTGGAAGGGCACGGTGAGGCCCAGCAGGGCCAGGCGCTCGGCGGCGAAGCGGGCCGTCTCGGCGTTGCGGATTTCCTCCACCAGGTCGGCGGGGGCGCCCACTTCGGTGGCGCAGGCGGCCAGCAGGTCCCGGTCAATTTCCTGCTTCCAGGCGTGGGTCACGGCCAGGCCCTGGCCCATCTTGGTCAGCTTGCCCACCATGGCGCCGATGTAGACGTGCTGCATCTTGCGCTTGATGGCGCTCTGGAAGGCGGCCTTGACGAAGTCCCCCATCTGCACGAAACAGGCTTCCTGCAGCTGCGGCAACTGCTTCATGGCGAATTTTTCGGTGCGGCCGCCGGTGGTGAACACCACGCTGGTCTGGCCCTGGCGCGCCGCCACGTCCACCGCCTGGACCACGCTGGCGCGGAAGGCGGCGGTGGAATAGGGGCGCACGATGCCGGTGGTGCCGAGGATGGAAATGCCGCCCAGGATGCCGAGGCGGGCATTGAGGGTCTTCTTCGCCATCTCCTCGCCGCCGGGCACGGAAATGGTCACCTCCAGGCTGTCGCCGGCGGCCAGGATGGCAGCACCGGCCCGGGCCACGTTGTCGCTGATGTTGCGCCGGGGCACCGGGTTGATGGCCGGGCCGCCCACTTCCAGGCCCAGGCCTTCCTTGGTGACGACGCCGACGCCCGGGCCGCCCTTGAGGATGACCTGGCCGCCGCCACCGGGAATGCGCACCACGTCGGCGGTCATGTGGGCGCCGTGGGTGGCGTCCGGATCGTCGCCGGCATCCTTGATGCTGACGGCGTGGGCCCGCAGGGGCATGCCTTCGCCCTCGACGCGGCCGTCGGTGATCTGGAAGGGCACTTCCTGGCCGTTGGGCAGGCGGCAGAAAATCTGGGCTGGCACTTGGCCCTGGACCAGGCCCTGGGTGGCGGCCACCGCCGCCGCCGCCGAGTTGGCGCCGGTGGTGAAACCGGTGCGGTTGCCCCGTTCCCGCTTGGCCGTGCCCTTGCGGACCTTCTCGGCCGGCGGCGGCGCTTCGCTGTTCACGGGAGCGCTGTTGGCGGCTTCAGGCGGCATTGCGCTGGCGGGCTTCGGCGACGCCGAGGAGGGCGTGGATGGCCGCCACCACCAGGGTGGAGCCGCCCTTGCGGCCGCGGATGACGATCCAGGGCACGTCCTGCACTTCGGCCATCAGGTCCTTGGATTCGGCGGCGGAGACGAAGCCCACGGGCATGCCGATGACCAGGGCCGGGCGGGCCCCTTCTTCCTTGATCAGGCGTACCACTTCGATGAGGGCCGTGGGGGCGTTGCCGATGCCGACGATGGCCCCGTCCAGCAGGCCCTGGCGGTGGGCCTTGCGCATGGCCTGCACGGCCCGGGTGGTGTCCTCGGCCTGGGCCTGGGCGATGACGTCGGCGTCGGAAATGAAGTGGTGGGTGGTGACGCCGAAGTGCTTGAGGCGGCTGGCGGAGAGGCCGACGCAGATCATTTCCACGTCCGCCACGATGGGGGTGCCGCCCTTGAGGATGGCGGCCAGGCCCGCTTCCACCGCTGCCGGATGGAAGTCGGTGAGGCCGTTGAATTCGAAGTCGGCATTGGCGTGGATCATGCGCCGCACCACCGGCCACTGGTCGGCGCTGTAGGCGTGGGGGCCGGCTTCGGCATCGATGATGGCGAAGGAATCGTGCTCGATGGCGCGGCCGGCGGCGGTGAGCTGTTCGGTGACGACGTTGGCGTTGTGGTTCATGGCTTACCCGTGGGAGTGATGATCGTGGGAGTGATTGTGCCCATGGCAATGGCCGTGACCATGATCGTGATCATGTTTGCCCCCATGTTGGTGGCCGCAGCCGCCGTGGGCGTGGCCATGCTCATGTCCGTGCTCGTGGGTGGCGGTGTGGCTGTGGTCGTGCAGGTGCTCGTCCTCGGCGGCCAGGCGGTACTTGCAGCCGTCGCATTCGAGCAGGCTGCCTTCGGGCAGTTCATCGCCGCCCACCTTGGCATCCAGCAGGTCGAAGATGCCCTTGTCGAAGCCGAAGTGGGTGCCCAGGGCGAAGGCCACCTGGGGATACTGGCGCTGCAGGCGCTCGGCCTGGGCCTTGATGCGCTCCATGAGCACGCCGGTAAAGAGATAGACCGGAACGATGGCCACCTGGGTCATGCCCAGCTTGACCTGGCGCTGCACGGCGGTTTCCAGCCGGGGCCAGGTGACGCCGGTGAAGGCGATGTCCACCAGCTCGTGGTCGTTGTCCTCGAAGATCCAGCGGGCCATCTTGGCCAGCTCGCCGTTGGCGCCGGCGTCCGACGAACCGCGACCCAGCAGGATGACGCCGGTGGTGCAGGGGTCGGGCATGTCCAGCTGCTTCATCAGCCGGTCCAGCTGGCCCTGCAGCACCTCGAAAATCTCCCGGCCCATGCCCAGGTGGCGCACCACCTGGAAGTCCACGCCCGGGTGGCGGGCTCGTGCCTCTTCCACGGCGTGGGGCAGCTCCATTTTCACGTGGCCGGCGGCGTTGAGGATGAAGGGGATCACCACCACCTTCTTCGCATTGCCGGCGGCCCGGTTCAGGCCCTCATCCAGCAGCACCTCGGCGTGCTCGATGAAGCACACCTCGATGCGCCAGCCGGGGTGGCGTTCCCGCCACTGGGCGGCGAAATGGAGGATTTCCTTGTTGCCGTCCCGGTTGCGGGAACCGTGGCCGACCAGGAGCAGGGTGGTGTCTTGGGCACTGAAGGTCATGGGCATTTCTCAGGAGGCCTCGCCCACGCTGGCCTTGCGGAAGCGGTGGGTGAAGCTGGGGTCGTAGAGCTTGGAGCGGGCGATGTCCTCCCAGTCCCGGGCGCCGAGGGCCGGGCTGGCGATGATCATGGCCTGGGCGGCGATCTTTTCCGCCTGGCACTTTTTCTTGATGTCCGCGATGGTGCCGCGCACGATCTTTTCCTCCCCGGGCCAGGAGGCCTTCTGCACCACCAGGATGGGCGCTTCCTCCGGCCAGCCGGCGGCCAGCAGGGCGCGCTGCACCTCGTGCAGCAGGGTGATGGAAAGGAAGATGCAGAGGGTGGAACGGTGGGCGGCCAGGGCCTCCAGTTCCTCCCCCGGGGGCATGGGGGTGCGGCCGGCGACCCGGGTGAGGATCACCGTCTGGGTCACTTCCGGCAGGGTCAGGGTCTCGCCCGCCGCGGCGGCGGAGGCCAGGGCCGAGGAGACGCCTGGCACCACGGCCCAGGGTACGCCCACCTCGTCCAGGGGCCGGGTCATTTCCACCAGGGCGCCGTAGAGGCCCGGGTCGCCGGTCTGCAGTCGCACCACGGTCTGGTGGCGGCGGCTGGCCTGGAGCAGCCAGTAGGTCATTTCCTCCAGGGTCATGTCCTTGGAGTCCCGGATCTCGCAGCCCGGCGGGGCGTAGAGGGTGGCAGCCTGGTCCACCAGGGAGCCGGCAAAGAGGATGGCGCCGGCCTGTTCCAGCAGGCGGCGGCCCTTGACGGTGATGAGGTCCGGGTCGCCGGGGCCGGCGCCGACGAACCAGATCTTGCCGAGGGTGGCTGGGGTCATGGCATGTTCCTTCTCAGCAGTCTTCTTGTTGCAGCTGGGCCAGGAGGGCGCTGCAGCTGTGGATGGGGGGGGCGCCGCGGAGCAGGCCGCGCTGCCGCAGCTGCCGTTCCAGGCCGATCACCGAGGGCAGGCGCAGGCCGATGGCGGCCAGCTCGGCCTCGTGCCCGGCCAGGGCCGGGGCGTCGAAGCTGGCGCAGCAGCGGCCGGCGGCCATGAGGTGGATGCGGTCGGCCCAGCGGTAGGCGAAGTGGATGTCGTGGGTGGCCAGGAGGATGGTCATGCCCCGGCGGTGCAGGCCGTCCAGCACCGCCAGCAGTTCCTCCTGCATGGCCTGGTCGAGGCCGGCCATGGGTTCGTCCAGCACCAAGAGCTCCGGCTCCATGGCCAGCACGCCGGCGATGCAGACCCGCTTCTTCTGGCCGAAGCTCAGGTTCTGCACCGGCTTGTGGGCCAGGTCGTCCATGCCCACGGCCTGCAGGGCGGCTTCCACCCGGGCGGCGACGGTGGCATCACTCAGGCCCAGGTTGAGGGGGCCGAAGGAGACGTCCTCCCGCACGCTGGCGGAAAAAAGCTGCCGGTCCGGATTCTGGAAGACCAGGCCCACCTTGCTGCGCAGGGCGCGCAGGCCGGCCCGGCCGTAGTCCACTGGGGTGCCGGCGTAGTGCACCCGGCCGGTGGCGGGGCGCAGCAGGCCGTTGCAGTGCTGGAAGAGGGTGGTCTTGCCCGAGCCGTTGGCGCCGATGAGGGCGTTGCGGCTGCCCCGGGAAACGCTCAGGGAACAGCCGGCCAGGCCCGCGCTGCCATCCGGGTAGCGGTAGTGCACGTCCTCCAGCTGCAGCAGGGGCACGCTCACCGGCCGCTCCAGGCAAGCAGCACCAGGGCCAGGGCGGCCACGCCGGCCAGGCCGGCATCGCGCCGGGCGTGGGGGTGGCGGCTGCCGAGGAAGCGCAGGGGGCCGTCGTTGTTGCGGGCCAGGGCCGCCAGGTGCAGGGCGTGGGAACGTTGCCACACCTGCAGGGTGAGGTGGGCGGCCATCTGCCCCAGGCTGCGCAGCAGGCGGCTGCGGTCCAGGTGGCCGAGGCGGGCGGCCTGGGCGGCGCGCATGTCCTGCAGGGCGGCGGCGAAGACGAACAGGGTGCGGTAGCACAGCACCATGATGTCCAGCAGCACCTCGGGGGTGCGCAGGCGGCGCAGCAGGGCGATGAGGTCGCTCAGGGGCGTGGTCAGCACCAGGAACAGCAGGGCTGCCAGGGCGCCCAGGGAGCGGGTCGCCACCACGGCGGCCTGGTGGGTGCCGGCGGCGGTGGCCTGCAGGCCGCCCCCATCCACGGAGACGGCCAGGGAGAGGGCGCTGATGGCGAGGAAGAAGAGGGCCGGGGCCGCTACCCGCAGATAGAGCAGGGGCGATACCCGGGCGCCGCCAATGGTCACGGCCGCCAGCAGGGCGGCCACGCCGAGCCCGGCGGCCGGGGTGGCGGCGGCGACGAAGGCGGCCGTCACCCCGCCCAGGGCGAAGAGGCCCTTGGCCTGGGGCGCCACGCCGCGCCAGCGGTTGGCGTAGGCCGACTGCTCGATCAGCACGCCGGCCCTTCCTGGTCCTCGTCTTCGCGCCGGGCTGCCGCTTCACCGCGTCGTTGTTCCCGGCGCAGCTTTTCCCGGGTGCGGGCGCAGCCCAGGTAATAGCCGATGAAGCCGGCGCCGAGGGCCGCCTGCAGGGCGAAGAGGAGGGAGGCGATCTCGCCGCTGGCCGGCTCCAGCAGGGGCTGGAACCAGGGCTGGTAGTCCGGGGCGATGCGGGTGATGAGGGCCTGGGCCTCGCTGTCGGCGCCGCCGAAGATTTCCGCCGGCTGGCCGTCCGGCCCCAGGGGCCGTTCCACCAGCCACAGGGGCAGGGCCGCCAGCAGCACCACGGCGATGAGCAGCAGCAGGTTCTGGTGGCGCTTCATGCCCGCACCTCCGGCGCCGGGGCCACGCCCAGGTCCTGCAGTTCCTGCGGGTTGAAGCGGGCCAGGGCGTTGCAGATGACCACGGTGAGCAGGCCCTCGCTGATGGCCAGGGGAATCTGGGTGAGGGCGAAGATGCCGGCGAACTTGAGGAAGGAGGCGCCAAAGCCGCCCACCGGATCGGGGAAGGCCCAGGCCAGTTGCACCGAGGTGGTGACGTAGGTGAGCAGGTCCGCCAGGCTGGCGGCGAGGAACACGCTCACCGCCAGGGAGGCCTTGAGGCGGCGGGCCAGGGCGAAGATGCCGTAGGCGGCGAAGGGTCCCACCACGGCCATGGAGAAAATGTTGGCGCCCAGGGTGGTGAGGCCGCCGTGGGCCAGCAGCAGGGCCTGGAACAGCAGCACCACGGCGCCGATGGGGGCCATGGCGGCAGGGCCGAAGAGCACGGCGCCCAGGCCGGTGCCGGTGGGGTGTGAACAGCTGCCGGTGACCGAGGGCAGCTTCAGGGCCGAGAGGACGAAGGTGAAGGCGGCGGCCACTCCCAGCAGCATGCGCTGCTCGGGATTTTCGCGGATGCGGCGGTTCACGGAACGGATGCCCCAGGCGACGAAGGGGGCGGCGGCGACGCTCCAGCCCACGGCGTGTTCGATGGGCAGGAAGCCTTCCATGATGTGCATGAGTCTCTCCCTCGGCGAGCATGACGGTGGCGCACCAGGCGGGGGAGTTGTGGCAGGTCGGATAAAGGGCCGCGGCGGATGGAACAGCGAGGAGGCGGCAAATCACCAGAACCGTTCCCGTCACCCCGGGGAATGGTGCAACTTGTGATGTCAGGCCGGTCTTCTGGCTTGCCTTCATCCTTCCCTGCCGGCCTTCCCGTGATGAACCACAGTGGCGTGAGGCAGCGTCGTCTGGCTTACAGCAGCGGGGGCTGCGCCGGACTATCCTGGGTGGTCCCTGGAGTCACCGGCTTCCCGTTTCACCGTCCCCGCAGAGCGCGAGGCACGGCACCTGAATCGGGGCGGATGATAGCCCACTCCCCCCGGGCTGGGCAATCCGCCGCGCCAGGCGCGGCGTTTGGCGAATCGGTCGGGGCGGGTTAGACTGGCCCCGCTTCGGTTCCCCCCTCCAGGGGATGAAAAGGGAATCCGGTGCGAGACAGGGCGGCGACGCCCTGACTCCAGTCCGGAACTGCCCCCGCAACTGTAGGCGGCGAGCGTTGCGCTCCACTCTTTGCCACTGGCGATACTGCCGGGAAGGCTGGCGCAACGTGACGACCCGCAAGTCAGGAGACCTGCCGCGGCATTACTTCATATCAATCCTAATTGGGGCGGGGTGTCCCCTGAGGAAGGTAAATGCGCGCATTCCCTGACTGTCATCGTTGTCCGCTCTCGGCTGCCTGCCGCTCCGAGCCGCTTTGCCGCGGCCCGGGGTGTTCGCCCTTCTCCGATGCTCCCGCTCCGCTTCATCCAAGGAGTTGCGCATGCGCATGGAAGCAATGGAAATCGGCGCCGTCGTGGGGACGGCCGTCCAGCCCGTAGAAGCCAATCCCGCCCCCACTTCATCCACTTCGCCGCGGCAGCAGCAGGCCACCCTCATGGTGGACGTGGTCTTCCCCGAACAGGTGAACCACCACGGCACCCTCTTCGGCGGTTCCGCCATGGCCATGATGGACAAACTGGCCTTCCTGGTGGCCACCCGGGAGACCCGCCGGCCCATGGTCACCGCCAGCAGCGGCCGCATCGACTTCCGCAAGCCCATTCCCCAGGGGCGCCTGGTGGAACTGTCCGGCCGGGTGGTGCAGCGGGGCCGGCGCTCGGTGCAGGTGGAGGTGGCCCTGGCGGCGGAGGACCTGGCCACCGGGCTGAGGGAGACCAGCGCCACCGCCCACTTCACCCTGGTGGCGGTGGACGGTCCAGGGGCGCCGCTGCAGGAGGACGACGAGAGCTTCGCCCAGCTGCCCGGCATCGGCCCGGTGACGGCCATGGTGGAGATGGTCTTTCCCGGCCATACCAACCACCACGGCAGCCTCTTCGGCGGCCAGGCCCTGGCCTGGCTGGGCAAGGCGGCCATGGTGGCGGCCAGCCGCCAGGCCCGCATGCCGGTGGTGATGGCCGCTTCCGAGCGCATCGACTTCCATGCGCCGGTGCTGGAGGGGGAGATCGCCGACCTGGCGGCCCGGGTGGTGGCCATCGGCAACAGTTCCATGACGGTGGAAGTGCTGCTGCACGCCGAGGCCCTGCTCACCGGCCAGCGCCGGCTGTGCACCCGGGGCCGCTTCATCATGGTGGCGGTGGGCTACGACGGCCGCCCGGTGCCCGTGCCCCAGCCCCTGGGGCGGCGTCTGGCCTAGGCTCCGGCCTTCGCCCGCCCCAGAGCCGGGGCGGGCGCCCGGTTTCCGGCCCGGAACGGCAGGCGGCAGGCTGCCCGGCCGGGCAGCGGCCCCCCGCCGCGGTGTGACATAGTCGAGCCAATTCAGCGGTGGCGGGCCGTTATACTGCCGACAGAAGAAGACGGGCCGGAGCCCGTGCCGTGATCGGCATGGCGCCTTCCGCAACCCAGGCTGCCCGGGCATCGGCAGCGACGATCCCTCCAACCTGCCTAGTCCCCATGTCCCTCAAGACAGCCCTGGCCCTGTGCGCCGCCTGCCTTTCCCTGAGTCCGCTGCCCGGCGTCGCCTCCGAGCCGGCGTCCATCGTCTTCACGGCTGCCGAGCAGGCCTACCTGGACAGGGTGCAGTCGGTGAAGATGTGCGTCGATCCGGACTGGGAGCCCTTCGAGCGCATCAACGAGCAGGGGCGGCACGAGGGTATCGGCGCCGACCTGGTGCAGCTGGTGGCCCAGCGGGTCGGCCTGCGCATCGAGCTGCTGCCGGTGCGGACCTGGGACGAAAGCCTGGCCGCCGCCAAGGCCGGGCGCTGCCAGCTCATGAGCTTTCTCAACCAGAGTCCGGAACGGGACCGCTGGCTGAATTTCACCGCTCCCGTGTTCACCGACCCCAACATCATCGTCACCCGGGAGGAGCACGCCTTCGTCGGCGACCTCCTCGGCCTCAGCGGCGAGAGCGTGGCCCTGCCCCGGGGCACCATGGTGGAGGAGCGCATCCGCAAGGACTTCCCCAACCTGCGGGTGATCCTCACCGGCAGCGAGCCGGAGGCCGTCTCCCTGGTTTCCGAGCGCAGGGCCGACCTGACGGTGCGCTCCCTCATCGTCGCCGCCTACGCCATCCGCAAGGAAGGCCTGTTCAACCTCAAGATCGCCGGCCAGATTCCCGCCTACACCAACCAGCTGCGCATCGGCGTGGTCAAGGACGAGCCCCTGCTGCGGGACATCCTGGACAAGGGCGTGCGCACCGTGACGCCCCAGGAGCGGGAGGCCATCGCCAACCGGCACGTGGCCATCAAGGTGGAGCAGCACACCGACTACAGCCTGCTGTGGAAGAGCCTGGCCGTGGCCGCCTTCGTCCTGGCCGTGGTCATCTACTCCAACCGCAAGCTGAGCGCCCTCAACCGGGAGCTGGAGCGACTTTCCGTCACCGACAAGCTGACCGGCCTGTTCAACCGCATGAAGCTGGACGAGGTGCTGGAAAGCGAAATCCAGCGCTCCCAGCGTTTCGGCCAGCCCTTCAGCCTGATCCTGCTGGACCTGGACCACTTCAAGCTGGTGAACGATTGCCACGGCCACCAGGCGGGAGACCAGGTGCTGCTGGAAGTGGCCCGGCTGCTGCAGCGCCACACCCGGGAGACGGACCTGGCAGGCCGCTGGGGCGGCGAGGAATTCATGGTGGTCTGCCCCCACACGGACGAGGCGGGGGCCCGGGTGCTGGCCGAGGACCTGCGCCGGGTGTTCGAGCTCAACGAGTTTCCGGTGGTGCGGCAGAAGACCGCCAGCTTCGGGGTCGCCACCTACCGTCCCGACGACCAGGCCAAGGACATCGTGGCCCGGGCCGATGCCGCCCTGTACCGGGCCAAGGACCTGGGCCGCAACCGGGTGGAATGGCAATAGGCGCTGGCGTGGGGCGCTGCCTTCGCCTGCTGGGCCTGGCCTGCCTCCTGGGCGCCTCCGTCCAGGGCCGGGCCGGGGACGATGGGGCGGAGGCCCTGGCGGGCACCACCTTCTTCGGCTACGGCAAGGCCATGTACGTCTTCGACGACAAGAAGGGCGGCCGGCCGAACCAGAACACCGCCGGCTTCGGCGGCAAGCTGGGCCTGGAGAGCGGCGACTACCGGGGCTGGCGCCTGCGGGCCGCCTGGTACACCACCCAGGACCTGGGCCTGGCCCGGGACAATCCGCGCCAGACCGACGCCTACATGTTCGGCCTGGACAAGCGCCCCTATTCCCTGTGGGGCGAGGCCCAGCTCATCTACAGCCGGGGCCGCAGCCGCCTGACCCTGGGGCGCCAGGAAATCCAGTCGCCCCTCATCAACAGCTACGAATACCGCATCATCCCCAACCTGTTCGACGCCTACGTGCTGAGCAGCCGGGAGCTGCCCGGCACCACCCTGACCCTGGGCTACGTCGGCCAGATGTCGGGCCTGGACGGCCTGGTGAGCTTTTCCGATTTCCGCAGCATGTCCCAGCAGACCTACACCTCCCTGCTGGTGGACGGCCGGGGCCGGCCGGATGCGCGCAACGGCGAGACCCTGGACCCCTCCACCGTGGTCGGCCACCGGGGCGTGTGGATGACGGGGGTGGCCTACGAGGCGGAGCACAAGCTGCAGCTGTGGCACTACTACGGCCGCGACACCCTGCAGACCGTCTATGCCGACGGCCGCTTCAAGCAGCCCCTGGGCCGGGGCTTTACCGCCCTCATCGACGGCCAGGCCTACCGGGTGTCGGAGGTGGGGGCCTTCCGCGACTACCTGGCCCGCCACGGACTCAACGCCAGCTACGGCCTGGCGGGCCTCAAGGGCACCCTGGCCCATGCCCCCAGCGGCCTCAGCCTGGCCCTGATGGCCAACCGCTTCGGCGGCGACCAGCGCACCGTGACGGCCTACGGCAACTGGGGCGGCTATCCGGAATTCGTGCTGATGCCCTATCTCTACGCCGAGAACGACGCCATGTCGGCCATCGCCCGCAGCCGCCTGCGCAAGGCCACCCTGCTGCTGGACCTGGGCCCCTACGGCCTGCCGGAGCACAGCCTGCTGCTGGGCCACGCCCGCATGGACATCGACGAGGCCATCCTGCCCGGCGCCGACATCATCGCCAACAGCCTCATCTACCGGGCCCGGCTGACGCCCCGGGTCTCGGCCCGGCTGCACCTGGAAGCGCGCAGCTCGGCCCATTCCCGCTACGACAACCACTTCCTCACCCTGGGCCTGCGCTACGACTTCTAGCGGCCCTCAATTTTCACCATGACCAACAAGCGACCCTTGGATTACCTGGCCGGCTATCCGGCCGAGCTGACGGCCCGGGTGCAGCACCTGATCGGCCAGGGCCGGCTGGCGCCCTGGCTGCTGGAGCGCTATCCCCGGGCCCATGAGGTGCGCACCGACCGGGCGCTGTACGACTACGTGCTGGAGTTGAAGGGGCGCCATCTGCGCAATGCGGAAACGCCGAGCAAGGTGGCCTTCGACAGCAAGCTGCACGACCTGCGCAACGCCCTCGGCACCCACACCACGGTGGCCCGGGTCCAGGGCGGCAAGTTGAAGGCCAAGCGGGAGATCCGGGTCTCGGCCCTGTTCCGGGAGATGCCGGAGGCCTTTCTGCGCATGATCGTGGTCCACGAACTGGCCCACCTCAAGGAGCGGCAGCACGACAAGGCCTTCTACCAGCTGTGCCGGCACATGGAGGCGGACTACCACCAGCTGGAATTCGACCTGCGCACCTACCTCTGCTACCTGGAGCAGGGCGGCGCCCCCCTGTGGGCCGCCGCCTCGCCCTCCTCGCCGGGGGAAGCCCCGCCGGCCTAGTCTTCCAGCAGGCGGGTCTTGACGCTCTTGCCCTTGACCTTGGCCAGCTTGCGCACCGCCTCCCGGGCGATGTTGCGGGCCACGGCCACATAGGTGACCTGCTCGGTGACGGTGATCTTGCCCACCTGTTCCTTGGCGAAGCCGGCTTCGCCGGTGAGGGCGCCGAGGACGTCGCCGGGACGCAGCTTGTCCTTGCGCCCGCCGAGCAGCAGCAGGGTGGCCATGGGCGGCACCAGGGGCGCCTCGTTGCCGCTCTGCAGGCTGCCCAGGGTGTGCCATTCCGGTTCCATGCCCATCATCTGGGCGATGGTCTCCACCCGGCGCCGGTCCCTCGGGCTGCACAGGCTCAGGGCCCAGCCGTCCTCGTCGCCGCGGCCGGTGCGGCCGATGCGGTGGATGTAGATTTCCGGGTCCGGCGTCACGTCCACGTTGATCACCGCTTCCAGCTGGGCGATGTCCAGGCCCCGGGCGGCCACGTCGGTGGCCACCAGCACGGAACAGCTGCGGTTGGCGAACTGGATCAGCACCTGGTCCCGCTCCCGTTGTTCCAGGTCCCCGTTCAGGGTCAGGGCGGAAAAGCCCTGGCCGTGCAGCACTTGCACCAGGTCCCGGCACTGCTGCTTGGTGTTGCAGAAGGCCAGGGTGCTGGCCGGGCGGTAGTGCTTGAGCAGGGTGCAGACGGCCTGCAGCCGTTCCTCGTGTTTCACCTCGTAGAAGCGCTGGCGGATCTTGCTGCCTTCGTGCTGTTCCGCCAGCTTCACTTCCTTCGGCTGGCGCAGGAAGCGCTGGGCCAGTTCGGCGATGCCGGGCGGATAGGTGGCGGAGAAGAGCAGGGTCTGGCGTTCCGCCGGGCAGCGCCGGGCAACCCAGGCGATGGCGTCGTGGAAGCCCATGTCCAGCATGCGGTCGGCCTCGTCCAGCACCAGGGTGTTGAGGGCGGCCAGGCTCAGGCTGCCCCGTTCCAGGTGGTCCATGAGGCGGCCCGGAGTGCCGACCACGATGTGGGCGCCGTTCTCCAGGCTGGTGATCTGGGGCTTCATGGGGCTGCCGCCGCAGAGGGTGAGGATGCGCACGTTCTCCTCGCCCCGGGCCAGGCGGCGCAGCTCCTGGGTTACCTGCTCCGACAGTTCCCGCGTGGGGCACAGCACCAGGGCCTGGATTTCCAGGCGGCGCGGGTCGAGGCGGCTGAGCAGGGTGAGGCCGAAGGCGGCGGTCTTGCCGCTGCCGGTCTTGCCCTGGGCGATGAGGTCGTGGCCGGCCAGGGCCAGGGGCAGGCTGGCGGCCTGGATGGCCGTCATGCTGCGGTATTCCAGCTGTGCCAGGGTGGCCAGCAGGCCGGCGGAAAGGGGCAGGCTGGCGAAGGACAGGTCGGCCGGGGCGTTCAGCTCGGCATCGGGGGAAGTGGGGGCATCGCTCATGGGTGCTTCAGCTCCGGCGCCGGGCCTTGGGGGCCGGCTTGCGCTGGCGCTGGCCGGGGCGGGGCTTGTCTTCCACGGGCTTGGGCTTGGGCATCAGCAGGTTCTTGGCGCCGCCCTTGCCGGCTTCCCGGTGGGCCTGGATGGCGGCCTTGATGTCGTCGGCGGCCACGGTCACCACGGCGTGTTCGCCTTCGGGCTTGAAGGTGGACAGGTTGTCCTTGACGCGGAAGAGGCGCTCTTCGGCCTCGCCCTTCTTCGGCAGGTTGCTGACCATCTCCTCGGCCGCCGGGCTCAGGCGGAAACCGCCGTCCTCGGCCAGAACCAGGCCCAGGCCGGAAAGGCGGGCGAAGGCTTCGCTCAGCTTGGCTTCGCTGGGGATGTTGCCCTGCAGGAAATCGATGGCGGCCATGATCTCCAGCAGTTCGGCCGGGCGGCGTTTGGCGGCAATGCCCAGGGCGAGCAGGAGGAGGGTGTCGATGTCGTGGATCTGTTTCATGGCGGACCTTTGCAGTGCCGGGCTGACCGATGGGGTTCCCGGGCGGGGGTGAGAGTTTAACGGCTGGCGGGGGAAAGGGCGAATCGGCCGGTCGACGGCCGGGGCGGAATTGGCGCTGCTTCTCTCACCACCTGCCCGCCGGGCCGCGCCGGACGGGCATCCGCCGGGTCCATGCCCTGTCACTGAAGCGTGGGCGGGCACTGGGCCTGATGCCCACCGCTGCGGACCACCCCTGGCCCGGAGCAGGGTGCTAGCGCCAGGGCCCGCTTCCAGCCTGGCCCCTGGCGCGATGGGCAGGGCTTCAGGCGGCGCTTTGCGGCCCGCCGGCGACCCGGTTGCGCCCTGCCTCCTTGGCCCGGTAGAGCTGGGTGTCGGCCTGGCGCACCGCCAGGTCCATGTCTTCCTGCTCCGGCGTGGCCAGGGCGACGCCGACGCTGACTGTGACCTGGCGGTCGATGGGGGGCTGGCTGGCGGCGATGCCGGCGCGGATTTTCTCCCCCACCCGGGCGGCGTCGGCCAGGCTGCTTTCGGGCAGGAGGACCATGAATTCCTCGCCGCCCACCCGGGCGATGAAATCGCTCTCCCGCACCAGGGTACGCAGCGTCGCCGCTACGTGGCGCAGCACTTCGTCGCCGCCGGCATGGCCCAGGGTGTCGTTGATGCGCTTGAAGAAGTCGATGTCCAGCATCAGCAGGCCGTAGCTGCCGCCATGGCGCCTCATGCGCAGGAATTCGTCCTGCAGGCGCTCGTTGGCGGCGAAGCGGTTGGCCAGGCTGGTGAGGGCGTCCCGCCGGGCCAGCTGGTGCAGTTCCGCATTGGCCTGGGCCAGGGCGGCGGTGCGCTCGCTCACCTTCTCTTCCAGCTGGGCGTTGCTCTGGGCCAGGGCCTCCTGGTGGCTGAGCAGGGCGTCGGCCATGTCCTGCAGGGCCGCGGCCAGGCCGCGGATTTCCTGGGGCGCGTCGGTCACTTCCAGCCGGGTCTTTTCATCCCCCGCCTCGATGCGGTGGGCCAGCGCGGCCAGGCGTTCCAGGGGACGGCTGAAACGGGAGGCGCTCCACCAGGCCAGCACCAGGAACAGGGCGGTGGCACCGACCAGGGCCAGGAGCACCACCCGCTGCAGGTCCCTCACATCGGCCAGGGTGCGGGCCGTGGGCTGGCGCACGACGATGCGCCAGCCCAGGTGCTGGCCGGGAATGATTTCCCGCACCTGGGCCGTGGCGCTGAGGTAGGAAACGCCGTCGCCCCAGCCGCCGGTGCTGTAGGCCCGGGAGTTGAAGGCTGCCTTGTCCGGGGCCAGCAGGGCTTTCTCCTGGCCTTCGGGGTAGATCACCACGTTGTCCTGATTGACGATGAAGACGTCCAGGGCGTTGCTCTCGGCGTCGTGGGGCGTCATCACCTGGACCACTTCGGCGGCCCAGCGCCAGTGGGCATGGGAAGCCAGGACCCCGCGCACCCGACCGCTCTCGTCGAATACCGGCGAGGCGAAGTCGATGAAGCGGACCGGCCCCTGGCCTTCGGCTTGGGGCAGCAGCTTGCTCAGCAGCAGGGCTTCGTGGAGGTCGCCGAAGAAGGAACCCTGCAGGCCGTTGATGAACCAGGGACGCTGGGCCACGCTCTTGCCCACCAGTAGCTTGCCGGTGGCGGCCCGCACCGTGCCTTGGGGGTCGGCCAGGCCGATCCAGGAATACTGGGGATAGGATTCCTGCACCCGCTCCAGGCTGGCCTGGAAGTCGGGGCTGTCCAGGGGGGCGCGGCGGTAGAGGGGGGTCTGGGCCAGCAGTTCGATTTCCCGCTGCCGCTCCCGCAGGTTTTCGCCGAGCACGGCGGCCACGGCGGAGGCCAGGTCCCGCAGGGCTTCCCCCCGGTCTCGGATCAGCCGGGCGGCATAGACGTGGTCCAGGTAGAGATAGGTGGGCAGGCCCACCAGCAGGGCGAGGCCGACGAAGAGGAGGGCGAGACGGTTGCGGAAACTGTCCGGCAGGAATGTCATGGTTTGCTGTCCAGCAACAGGCATGGGGTTGGCGGAGGGGCAGGCCCCGGGTGCGCCTATTTGACCATGACCCGGGCGGCCCGGCTAGACGGGGGAAACCACAACGTGGCGGGAGTGTCCGGCTCCCTATCGGTACGCCTGGCGCGGACCTCTTTCAGGCCGCCGGAGTCCGCTTGAAGGCCACCACGTGGTCCACGTCGAGGCGGATGCCGATTTTTTCGCCGAGGGCGTGGTTGTGGTGGGAGGGCACCAGGGACAGCACCCGGGCGCCGCTTTCCAGGCGCAGGGTGTACAAGATGTCGGCGCCGCGGAAGGCCTTGTGTTCCACCGCGGCCTGCAGGGGGCTCTTGTCGTCGTGCACCACGTCGTCGGGACGCAGCAGGATGTCCACGCCGCAGCCCTTGCCGCAGATGCCGCAGCCGGCGCTGCATTCGACGGGTACGCCGGATTCCAGGATGCCCAGTTCCATCTGCACCCGGTTGCCGGCCAGCACCGTGCCGGGGACGAACACGCCCTGGCCGACGAAGTCGGCGACGAAGCGGTTGGCCGGCTGGTGGTAGAGGTTGTAGGGCGTATCCCATTGCTGGATGCGGCCCTCGTGCATGACGCCGATCTCGTCGGCCATGGCGAAGGCTTCGTGCTGGTCGTGGGTGACCAGGATGGCGGTGGTGCCGGCCTTCTTCAGAATCTCCCGCACTTCCAGGGAGAGTCGCTCCCGCAGATCCACGTCCAGGTTGGAGAAGGGCTCGTCCAGCAGCACCAGGCGGGGCGCCGGGGCCAGGGCCCGGGCCAGGGCCACGCGCTGCTGCTGGCCGCCGGAAAGCTCGTGGGGATACTTCTCGCCCTGGCCGGAGAGGCCCACCAGGTCAAGCATGGCTGCCACCCGCTGCTGCCGTTCGCCGCCCTTGGTCTTCAAGCCGAAGGCGATGTTGTCGGCCACCGTGAGGTGGGGGAAGAGGGCGTAGTCCTGGAAGACCATGCCGATGCGCCGCTGTTCCGGCGCCAGCTTGAAGCCGGGGCGGCTCACCAGTTCGCCGTCGAGGGCGATGCTGCCGGCGGCGATGTCCTCGAAACCGGCGATACAGCGCAGCAGGGTGGTCTTGCCGCAGCCCGAGGGGCCCAGCAGGCAGGCGATGACGCCGGCCTCGATGTGGAAACCGATGCCGTCCACCACCGTGTGGGCGCCGTAGCGCTGCATCACGTCCGCCAGTTCCAGATGGGCCATCTTTGGAGTCAGTTGAGAAGGATTGGCAATTATAATGTGCCGCGGCGCCTTTGCTGCCGCTTTTGCCGCTTCCGGCCACCCTTCCACCATGATCCCTATGCGCTCCCCCCTGCTGCCCGTCGCCGTTGCCATCGCCGCCCTGGTGGGCCTGCCCGTGGCCAGCGTGCTGACCCACCTCTTCGCCGGCGGCACCGGGGAAACCTGGCAGCACCTGGCGGCCACGGTGTTGCCCGAATACGTGGGCAACACCCTCTGGCTGTGCCTGGGGGTTGGCCTGGGCACGGCCCTGGTGGGGGTGGGCACGGCCTGGCTGACGGCCATGCACCGCTTTCCCGGCCAGGCCGTGTTCGAGTGGGCCCTGGTGCTGCCCCTGGCGGTGCCGGCCTATGTGCTGGCCTACGTCTATACGGACCTGCTGCAGTTCGTTGGCCCGGTGCAGACCTGGCTGCGGGAGACCTTCGGCTGGAGCAAGGCCGACTACTGGTTCCCCGAGGTGCGCAGCCTGGGCGGCGCCGTCGCCATGTTCGTGTGCACCCTCTACGCCTATGTCTATCTGCTGGCCCGGGCGGCTTTCCTGGAGCGGGCCTCGGGCATGCTGGAAGCGGCGCGGATGCTCGGTGTGGGGCCCTGGGCCAGCTTCTTCCGCGTCTCCCTGCCCCTGGCCCGGCCGGCCATCGTGGTCGGCGTTTCCCTGGCCCTGATGGAAACCCTGGCCGACTACGGCACCGTCGCCTACTTCGCCGTGCAGACCTTCACCACCGGCATCTACCGGGCCTGGTTCTCTTTGGGCGACCGCATCGCCGCGGCCCAGCTGGCCGCCAGCCTGCTCGGCTGCGTCATCCTGCTGGTGCTGCTGGAAAAGCTCTCCCGGGGCCGGGCCCGCTTCCACAACACCACCGGCCGCAGCCGGCCCCTGGCGGGCCACACCCTCACCGGCTGGAAGGGCGCCCTGGCCACCCTGGCCTGCCTGCTGCCCCTCACCGCCGGCTTTCTCCTGCCCGCCGCCCTGCTGCTGAAAATGGCCCTGGCCGAGGGCGATGCCCAGTTCGGCCAACGCTTCCTCATCCTCGCCCGCAACAGCTTCACCGTGGCCGGTGTCACCGCCGCCGTGGCCGTGCTGCTGGCCCTGGTGCTGGCCTACAGCGTGCGCCTGGCCCGCCGCAGCCAGCCCGGCTGGCCCAGCCTGCTGGCCCGGGGCCTGAACCGGCTGGTGGGCCTGGGCTATGCCGTGCCCGGCTCGGTCATCGCCGTCGGCGTGCTCATTCCCGTGACCCGGCTCGACAACTGGCTGGCCGCCCAGTGGCAGGTCTGGTTCGGTGCCAATCCGGGGCTACTCCTCACCGGCGGCATCGCCGCCCTGGTCTATGCCTACCTGGTGCGCTTCCTCGCCGTGGCCCTGCAGACGGTGGATGCCAGCCTGGGCAAGATCACCCCTTCCATGGACGACGCCGCCCGCAGCCTGGGCCTCTCCCAGGGCCTGACCCTGGCCCGGGTGCATGCGCCCCTGCTCAAGGGCAGCCTGCTCACCGCCGGCCTGCTGGTGTTCGTGGACGTGATGAAGGAATTGCCGGCGACCCTGGTGATGCGCCCCTTCAACTTCGACACCCTGGCCACCCAGACCTACACCCTGGCCGCCGACGAACGCCTGGCCGAAGCCTCCACCGCCGCCCTGGCCATCGTCGCCGTCGGCATCCTGCCCCTCATCGCCATCTCCCGCCAGATCGCCCGCTCCCGGCGCTGAGGTGCCGTCTTCGCCGCTGCGCGACGCCCCGGGGCGGCGGGTGCTACCATCGACGCTGCCGTATTCACTCAGGATGACGTCATGGCCCCCGCCAAACTGCTTGCCTTCGCCGCCGGCCTCGCCGCGCTGGCCGCCTCCACCGCCCCGGCCCAGGCCGGCATCTACAGCGACGACATGGCCAAGTGCCTGGTCCGCTCCACCACGCCGGCCGACCGGGCCTCCCTGGTCAAATGGATGTTCAGCGCCATGGCCCTGCACCCCGACGTCAAGTCCATGGCCCGGGTGGAACCGGCCCAGCGGGAAGGGCTGGACCGCAACACCGCCAACCTCATCGTCCGCCTCATGACCGAGACCTGCCGCAGCGAAACCCAGCAGGCCCTGACCCTGGAAGGCCCCCAGACCGTGCAGCAGAGCTTCCAGGTGCTGGGCCAGGTGGCCGCCCGGGAACTCTTCTCCAACCCCGACGTGATGGCCGGTGTCGGCAACCTGGGCAAGTACGTGGACCCGGCCCGCTTCAAGGGCATGGCCATGCCCGCCGCGCCCCAGAACCCCCGCTAGGCCCGGCCAGGGCGATGGCCCAGACCCGAGGCAGGACGGACCTGTCCGGGCAGGCATGCCGGAGATGCCCATGGCTATTGGCTTGCAGGCCATCCAGGTTATGCTGGCCGCCTCACCACCTTTTGGGCGCAACCGCGCCCGTTCAAACAGCGGGGCAAACCCGCCGAACCGCCTCACCGACCCCACGCAAAGGAGCGATCAATGCAACGACGTGAAGTACTGAAAACCGTCGCCGGCGCCGTAGCCGCCGCCATGGCCACCTCCGCGGCCGCCGCCGCCCAGGACCACCAGCATCACCACCATGACCACGGCGCCATGGGCGGCAAAAGCTACGCCGCCCTGATCGACAGCAGCAGCGACTGCCAGAAGACCGGCGAAGCCTGCCTTGCCCACTGTCTGGTGCTGCTGGGCCAGGGCGACAAGGAAATGGCCGCCTGCGCCCAATCCGTCAGCGAACTGCTGGCCACCTGCAACGCCCTGATGAAGCTGGCCCTGCAAGGCTCCAAGTTCACCCCGGCCATGGCCAAGGTCGCCGCCGACGTCTGCGCCGCCTGCGAAAAGGAATGCCGCAAGCACGAAAAGAAACACGCCGAGTGCAAAGCCTGCGCCGACTCCTGCGCCGCCTGCCTCAAGGAATGCAAGGCAGTGGCAGCCTGAGCCGTCTGTCATCGTAAAAAACCCCGGACTGCCTTGCGGCGGTCCGGGTTTTCTTATTGGTGGGGGTATGGGGTGGTTTTTAGGTCATTTGTTGGGTTGAATGGAGGGCTGCTACTAGCCAATAGCCGTTGTTAACCTAGGTGCTTTCAGAGGCCTGTTTTTCGGCCGTAGCGGCTTGTGACCTTCCCAATGAAAAGTGGCCGATTCTGGTTAAAGACCGGCCATTTATATTTTGACTGGGATCGCTACATGGCTACGTCGGCTTACGACCCAACGGTAATTGGGCGTTCAACGTTGGAGTTACACCTTTATGTAAGACGACCTTCAACGTGGAATTCAGCTTAACTGTTGCTCAGGTGTACTGAGGGGGGGCGTTGCCGGATATCATCAAAGCAAAAATCCAGGGAGAGAAATTCGATGGCGGTAATCAATTCGGTTAAGGATCCAAGCGTAACTGGCAGTACCTTGCAAACCAACTCTAACTTCAAGAAAGTGCTCGACGAGCTAAATCTGCTCGGTGACGAGGCCACCCGACGTTCCATCGACGACTCGCACTATCAACAGTTCATCCGGCGCTACCCGGCCGACCGTCTACCGCAGCTGAGTCTGGCGGAATACTGCGTTGGCAAGGGCGATGGCGATTCCTTCTGCTGGTGGTTGGAGCGTGGTCTGCAGCCACTGCTTGGTCGCTACATGCCGGGCACTTCACGCGGGCACATCCTGTACTTCCAGAAGGATGGTTCGGTCTACAAGCACCGTCGTCTAAAAGACCTGAGCGACACAGATGCATTAGCCTACACCCTAAGAATACAGGCTACTGTTGCTAAGGCAGACATGAATGCCAATCTAGACTGGATCGACGATGACCAACAGCTCTATCAACACGCTGGTGTTGAACCGCGCGTGACGGTAGGCCATGGTCGAAAACTCCGCTTGCTCTCGTGCTATCACCCAGAGGACACGCTGCCTATATCGTCGTCCTCACACCTCGGACATTTCCTACAAATCCTTGGCTGCCCGGAATCCGACATCCCACCAAAGCACCAGCCCGTAGCACGCATGCTGCTGCTTCGTAACTACCTGCGATTGGCTCAGCAAACCGTTCCTGGCCTAAGTCCAGTGGGATTCATGCGTGTGCTTTACAAACCTGAACTCGGGCTCGCGCCAATTGATGAGAATGAAGATGAAGAGATCAACTCGGAAGATGAGATTTCCTTTGTGCTTACCGGCGGTGCGGTCAGAAACGGCTATATCCGGATACCGAAAACGCAGAACCTCTTTCCCGGCGAATGCGTCGCGGCAGATGAGCAATCGGAAGCCGAGTCGTTCACTCTCGTATTGCCCGACGATACCGAGATTCAGACTTGCTTGCTGGCGAACCGGGGCCGAATCAAGGCCCGTTTCAACAGCCTCTTCAATAAGCAGGGGGTGATAGATGGCGACCGTGTGCGCATTCAAAAAACGACAGATCGGCGGTACGTGATGCGCTTCGAACGACAGGACCAAGACGGTGAAGAAGCCAAAAGCCGACAGACCACTGCCACAACAAGTGCACCGGCTCCAAGTCAGCCCTTGAACCAGATTCTCTATGGCCCGCCAGGTACGGGCAAAACCTACTCCACCATTGATGCAGCCCTCGCCGTGCTTGACCCAGGCTTTCTGCATCAGCACCTCACAGATAGAAATGCGCTGAAGGCGAGGTTTGATACGCTGGTTCACGAGCGCCGCATCCGCTTTGTGACTTTCCACCAGAGCTTCAGCTATGAAGACTTCGTGGAAGGCCTGCGGGCCACGACGAATGAGGACACGGGTCAAATTCGCTACGAAGTGGTTGACGGAGTTTTCAAGTCTCTATGCGAAGCAGCTGCGGCCAAGGTGACGCTCCCGCAAGAGGCGACCGTAGCGACGGGGACCCCCTTCGATATTCGAGGACGTCGCATTTGGAAGATGTCCCTTGGCAACACGCTTGGCAGCGATGCGTCGATCTACGACGAGTGCATTGAGAAGGGCTATGCGTTGCTGGGCTACGGTGGTGGCGTCGACTTCTCGGGCTGCTCCTCACGCAGCGAGATCCTCGAACGCTGCATTGCCAATGGGCTGAAAATCGAGAACCCGCAGACCGATTACACGGTGACCAGCGTGGCAGCTTTTGTCACCCGCATGAAGCCTGGTGACTTGCTGGTCATAAGCGATGGGAATTTCAAGTTCCGCGCTATCGGCGAGGTGAGCGGGGATTACAAGTTCCAGCTGCACAGCGACTACACGGACGACTACGCGCAAATGCGCCCAGTGAAGTGGCTACGTGTCTACGAGCCATCACTACCACACGGCGAGTTGATGAACAGCCAGTTCAGTCAGATGACGCTATATGAGTTGCGATCACCCTCCATTGATCTCGAAAAGCTGCAAGGTTTGCTTAAGCATACGTCCTCTCGTGTATCAACGGCTGGAGGTTTGTTTCCAGGCCCGGTGGCGGACTCGACATACGAAATCGTGCGGGCAAATGCCGATATAGTCGAGCTGAGGAAACCTCAAGGGCGTACGCTGTCTCTCGGCATGAGTCTGATCCGGGAATTGGCCCAAGCAGTCAGCGCCGGCAAAATCTCCATCACTGACATTCGCGAGAAGTGCGTGATGGACAAGCTGTCGGAAACTAGCATGGATCCGTACTTGGTCAACGGCTACAACAACGTACTTGCATCGTTGGTCGCTCAGTTGATTGGTGCAGACAGCTCGCAGAGCCTCTCCGCCCATTCCCCGGCGCTACCGGATGCCCGAGTGCTCATCATTGACGAGATCAACCGCGGCAACGTCTCCCGTATCTTTGGAGAGTTGATCACGCTGATCGAGCCGTCCAAGCGCGCCGGAGCTAGCGAAGCGTTGGAAGTGGTGCTGCCCTACTCCAAGGAGTCATTCAGCGTGCCGCAAAACGTCCACCTGATTGGTACCATGAACACGGCCGACAGGTCACTTACCGGCTTGGATGTGGCGCTACGTCGTCGCTTTGTGTTCAAGGCCATGCCGCCCCGGCCCAACCTGCTGGATGGCGTGGAGGTGGATAGCATTCCCATCAAGCATCTGTTGGCCGCGTTGAATCAGCGGATCGAGGCGCTGCTGGGCCGCGATCACTGCCTGGGTCATGCCTATTTCATGCCGCTCAGGCAAACGCCCATGCTGCACAAGCTGGCCGAGATCTTCAGCAACCAAGTGCTGCCGCTTCTGCAGGAATACTTCTTCGACGACTGGCAGCGCATCCAATGGGTCCTCAACGACCATCGCAAGCCTGAGGCATTTCAGTTCGTAATCGCACGAGGTATTGACGTTGACGAGATCTTCGGCACGGACGCCAACGTGGGCCACAGCCCCAAAGCCTGGAGCATCAACGAAGAAGCTTTCCAGTGCATAGAGAGCTACTTGGGCGTGATCGACCACCGCCAGGCGCAGGAGGACGAATGACGCCGGCTCCGCGCAAGGTCAGTGTTCGCGAACACGCCTGGCTCTGCACCGAGCCCGTGCCCGCGTCGCTGGACTGCGCCCAGGTGAATGAATCGGCTTTCGACTACCTTTGTCGCCTGAGCGACCGCATTTCACGCGGTGGGGCGAGGCTGCTGCAGGTGGAAGGCCGGCGCCGGCTGAAGCTGGACAACTTCGTCGGTGTGATCGAGACGCCCTGCGGCACGGTGTTGGAGATTGTGCCCAAGCACCACTCCGAGGGAGGAAGTCTGGCCGATGCACGCGCACTGCTACGAAAACTGTTGCTCGCATTGCTGGATCTGCCCGCACGCGACGTAGGCGAGGCCTCGCTGCAGTTATTTGACGCGCCCCTGTCCGATTGGGTGATGGGGCGATTTCTGGCGGAGCTGGACACGCTGGTGAGCTGCGGCCTGCGCTTTGAGTATCATCGCGTCAGCGAGGAACTGCCATTCCTCCGGGGGCAGCTTAACCTCAATCAGCAGCTGCGCCAGCCCCCCGGGTGCGAGCATCGGTTCCACGTGCAGCATGAGGTTTACCTACCTGACCGACCAGAGAACCGACTTCTGAAGTTGGCTCTGGAGCGGGTGCGGCAGGGCACACGAAATGCCAAGCACTGGCGCCTAGCTCAGGAGCTAAGTTTCCGCTTGGCAGAGATACCGGCCAGCCAACAGGTAAAGCAAGACTTCCGTGCATGGGGACACGACCGCTTGATGGCCCACTATCGGCCAATCAGGCCATGGTGTGAGCTGATCCTGAACCAGCTCATGCCCTTGGCCGTGGCCGGTGAATACCAAGGCATGAGTCTGCTGTTCCCGATGGAGAAGCTCTTCGAGTGCTTTGTCGCACGATGGCTGCGCGGTTCGCTGGCGGCCGGCGTCGACGTGCGCACGCCGGCCCGGAGCCAGTCACTGTGCGTGCACCAGCAGAAGCCAATCTTTCAATTAGAACCCGACATTCTGATTGCTGATGGCAGTCAGCGTTGGGTTCTGGACACCAAGTGGAAGCTGCTGGAAGCCAGCAATCGCGCGAACAAGTACGGCTTGAGCCAATCGGACTTCTATCAACTCTTCGCCTACGGGCAAAAGTACCTCGGCGGCAATGGTCGCATGGCTCTGATCTACCCGCGAACGGAAAACTTCCGGAGTCCGCTCGATGGCTTTGACTTCGGAGGTGGCTTGAGCCTGGTGGTTCTACCGTTCGATCTGGATCAGGAGTGCTTGCTTGGCGCCGAACACCTCGGATTGGCGCATCGCCCGAAGCGCTTAGCTGCGTAGGCAAGGGGGTATGCACTTTTGTGCACACCGAAGGGAAACCTCAACCTTTCCCCCTGTTTGTCAACAGTACGCGGACATCGATTACGTTCACTGAGCAATCGTTTGGCCTAAAAGCTCCAATGTCGGCTCAAGGTTGATAGTGCGAGTTCGTCTTTCGGTAAAGCAGACCTTTACCAACAACCAGTGGGCCGAAAGGCCCGCTGAACTCCAGCTACCAGACACTCAACGATTAGTTGTCGAATGTCAGCAAAGGCCGACAGGCAAACCTACAGCAGCGTCCTATTGAGCGCCTGCTTCCGGGTTATAACGGACCACCAAAAGTTCCACCCCCCCAAAAAAACGCCGGCCCCAAGGCCAGCGTTTTTCTTTTGCTGCTACCACCTCAACTCACATGCTCTTCAAATGCTGGATGATCTCCCCGGCCATGGGCTGGGCGTCGCCGTAGAGCATGCGGCAGTTGTCGGTGTAGAAGAGGGCGTTTTCCACTCCGGAGTAGCCGGTGCCCTTGCCGCGCTTGATGACGATGACGTTCTGGGCCTGGTCGGCGTTGAGGATGGGCATGCCGTAGATGGGGCTCGATTTGTCGGTGCGGGCCGTGGGATTGACCACGTCGTTGGCGCCGATGATCAGGGCCACGTCGGCCTGGCCGAATTCGGCGTTGATTTCCTCCAGGTCGAAGATCTTGTCGTAGGGCACCCCGGCTTCGGCCAGCAGCACGTTCATGTGGCCCGGCATGCGGCCCGCCACCGGGTGGATGGCGAATTTCACTTCCACCCCGGCTTCTTCCAGCAGCTCGGTCATTTCCCACACCTTGTGCTGGGCGTGGGCCACGGCCATGCCGTAGCCGGGCACGATGATGACCTTTTGGGCGTAGCGCATCATGGCGGCGGCGTCGATGGCGCCCAGCTCCTTCATGCTGCCGGCGATGGCCTCGCCACCCTGGGCGGCGCCGCTGATGGGCGTGAACAGGATGTTGCTGATGGGCCGGTTCATGGCTTTGGCCATGAGCTGGGTGAGCAGGGTGCCGGCGGCGCCGACGACGATGCCGGCGATGATGAGGGCCGGGCTGCCCAGGACGTAACCCTCGAACCCCACGGCCAGGCCGGTGAAGGCGTTGAAGAGGGAGATCACCACCGGCATGTCGGCGCCGCCGATGGGCAGGGTCACCACCAGGCCCAGCAGCAGGGCCAGGGCGAAGAAGGCCAGGATCAGCCCAGGGCCGGCGTTTTCGGCCAGCACCAGGGCGGCGCCCAGGCCCACCACCAGCAAGGCCAGCAGCACGTTGACGACATTCTGGGCGGGCAGCCGGTAGGCCTTTTTCAGCAGGCCCTGGAGCTTGGCGAAGGCGACGCAGGAGCCGGTGAAGGAGACGGCGCCGATGAGGGCGCCGATCACCGCCAGGGTGACGGTCACCAGGCCGTGGGCCTCGCCCCGGGCCAGTTCCACGGCGGCGATGGCGGCCGCGGCGCCGCCGCCCATGCCATTGTAGATGGCCACCATCTGGGGCATGTCGGTCATCTTCACCTTCTTCGCCGACAGCCAGGCGCCGACGGTGCCGAGGGCCAGGGCCAGGGCCATCAGGCCCAGGTTGTGCAGGTCCGGCACGAGGAAGGTGGCGGCCACCGCCACTACCATGCCGATGCCGGCCCGCAGGATGCCCTGGCGGGCGCTGGCAGGGGAACTCATGCCCTTGAGGCCGACGATGAAGAGCAGGGCGCCGAGGAACCAGGGCAGCTGGACATAGAGGGGCAGGTTCATTTACGCACCCTCCTTGCCGCCGGCCCGCTTGCCGGGCTGGAACATGGCCAGCATGCGCTCGGTGACGACGTAGCCGCCGGCGGCGTTGGCCGCCCCCAGGGCCACGGCGAAGAAGCCGATGGCCTGCTCCAGGGGCGTTTCGGCCCGGCCCAGGGCCAGCATGGCGCCCACCACCACGACACCGTGGATGAAGTTGGAGCCCGACATGAGGGGGGTGTGCAGGATCACCGGCACCCGGGCAATTATCTCGTAGCCGGTGAAGGCGGCGAGCATGAAGATGTAGATCGCGATAAAGCCGTCCATTACGCCTCTCCCATGGCTTGTCTGACGCCGTTGTGCGTCGTCTTTCCGTCGCGGCACAGCAGGGTGCCGGCCACCACCTCGTCTTCCCAGTCGAAGGCCAGGCGGCCTTCCTTGATCCAGGGCGAGAGGAAGTTGTAGAGGTTCTTGGCGTACAGCTCCGAGGCGTGGGTCGGCATGCGGGAAGCCAGGTTGAGTGGGCCGTGGATGTTCACGTCGTTGGCCACCACGTGTTCCCCCGGCTGGGTCAGGGCGCAGTTGCCGCCGGATTCGGCGGCCATGTCCACGATCACGGCGCCGTACTTCATGCCCTTGATCATGTCGGTGGTGACGATCACCGGCGCCTTCTTGCCGGGGATGGCGGCGGTGGTGATGACCACGTCGGCCTGGGCCACGGCCTTGGCCAGGCGCTCGGCCTGGCGTGCCTTCTCTTCGGCCGACAGCTCCCGGGCGTAGCCGCCGGCGCCGTCGGCGGAGACGCCGGTGTCCACGAACTTGGCGCCCAGGGATTCGATCTGCTCCTTGGCGGCGGCGCGCACGTCGTAGGCTTCCACCATGGCGCCGAGGCGCTTGCAGGTGGCGATGGCCTGGAGGCCGGCGACGCCGGCGCCGATGACCAGCACCCGGGCCGGGCGGATGGTGCCGGCGGCGGTGGTCAGCATGGGGAAGAACTTGGTGCAGCGGGCGGCGGCGATGAGGCCGCACTGGTAACCGGCACAGGAAGCCTGGGAGGACAGGGCGTCCATGCTCTGGGCCCGGGAAATGCGGGGCAGCAGCTCCAGGGCGAAGGCAGTGATGCGGCGTGCGTTGAGGGCCGCCAGGCGGGCCGGGTCCTCGAAGGGCTTGAGCAGGCCGATGAGGGTCGATCCTTCCGGCATGGCGGCGATTTCCTCGGCGCTGGGGGGCGTTACCCGCAGCACCAGGTCGGCGCCGCCGTAGGCCTCGGCGATGCCGGGTACGGCCTGGACTTCCGGATAGTCGCTGTCGAGAAAGTGGCTTTCGCTGCCCGCACTCTGCTCCATGCGGATGGCGGCCCCGAGGGCCATGAATTTCCTGGCGGTTTCAGGCACCAGCGCCACCCGGCGTTCGCCGGACGCTCGTTCCCGAACCACCGCGATGTTCAGCGGCATGGTGATGTTCTCCCAAAGACAAAGTGATGAAACTGTTTTATTTGCCCGGGATTATGGTGTTCGGGTAGCGGGTGCTGTATTAGGGGATACCCTACGCCTGAGTATGGAAACGGGCCTGGGTGGGGCGCATCGGGCCGCCGCTCGGGCAGGTTCGCCCGGCGTCGGCCAGGGTGGGCGTTGCTGGCAAGAAAAAGCCCCGCCGGATCGCTCCGGCGGGGCTTTTGTTTTGCTTTGCTCCCTTACTTCACTTCAAAGCGGGCCTGCAGGGGCTTGCGGCCGGGCAGTTCCACCGCGGCCACCACCTTGGCGCCGGGCTTGAGACTGGCGGCGGCTTCCAGGCGGTTTTCTGCTGCCGGGGCCAGTTGCAGTTCGCGCTTGGCGCCGCCTTCCAGCACCGTCAGGCGGGCCTTGCCGCCCTGTACCGGCACCGGGGCGCCGTGCTGGGTGACGTAGAGGGCCACCTTGCCGGCCTGGTTTACCAGTTCCAGCTGGGCTTCGCCCGCTTCGGCGAAGATGCCGCCGTATTGGGGCTGGCCGTGTTCGGCATGGGCCATCACGGCGGCGGGGGCGGCCAGGGCGGCGGCCAGCAGCAGGGAGGAGGCGAGGGTGTGCAGTTTTTTCATGGCAGTGCTCCTTGGCAAAGAGGAAATGATGGGTATGGGATGGAGGTTGGGAAACGGGCGCAGCATGGGCCGGCTCACAGGGCTTCGCCGCCGGCTTCCGCCAGCAGCCGTTCCGCCGCCGGCCGGGCATGGCGCCAGAACAGCAGGGGGGTGAGGAAGGTGTCGAGCAGGGTGGAGCTGATGAGGCCGGAGAAGATCACCACCGCCACCGGGTGCAGGATTTCCGTGCCCGGCTCGCCGGCTTCGAAGAGCAGGGGCGCCAGGGCGAAGGCCGCAACCAGGGCGGTCATCAGCACCGGTGTCAGGCGTTCCAGGGAGCCGCGGATGATCATCTCCTTGGTGAAGCCCTCGCCCTCGAAGCGCATCAGGTTGAGGAAGTGGCTGACCTTGAGGATGCCGTTGCGGGTGGCGATGCCGGCCAAGGTGATGAAGCCGATGAGGGCGGCGATGGAGAGGGGCTGGCCCGAGAGCCACAGGCCGATGACGCTGCCCACCAGGGCCAGGGGCACGTTGGCCATAATCAGCCCGGCCAGCAGGCCGGAGCGGTAGCGGCTGTAGAGCACCAGGAAGATCATCAGGGCCGAGACCAGGGAGAGCAGGCCGATGCGCCGGGCCGCCTCCTCCTGGGCCTGGAACTGGCCGCCCAGGGTGACGAAGTAGCCCTGGGGCAGGGGATGGGCCGCCACCACGGCGCGGATGTCCGCCACCACGTCGGAGAGGGCCCGGCCCTGGGCGTTGGCGGAAATCACCAGGCGGCGCCGGCCGTCGTCCCGGGAGATCTGGTTGGGACCGTCCGACTCCTCGATCTGGGCCACCTTGGCCAGGGGCACCCGGCCCGCCGGGGTCTCGATCAGCAGCTGCTCCAGCCCGGTGGTGCCCCGGGCGCTTTCGGGCAGGCGCAGCACCAGGGCGAAGCGGCGGTTGCCTTCCACCACCTGGGTGATGCGCTCCCCGTCCACCAGGGACTGCAGGCTGGCCAGCAGCTGGGCCGTGGACAGCCCGTACTGGGCCGCCGCCCCCGCGTCGATGCGCACCTGGATCTGGGGCGAGAGCACTTGCTTTTCGATCTCCAGGTCGGCCAGGCCGGGGATGGCCTTGAGCCTTTCCTGCAGGGGGCCGGCCTGGGCCCGCAGCACGTCGAGGTCGTCGCCGAAGATCTTGATGGCGATCTGGGCCCGCACCCCGGAGAGCATGTGGTCGATGCGGTGGGAGATGGGCTGGCCCAGGTTGAGGGAGGCCGGCAGCACCGAGAGGCGCTGGCGCAGGTCGGCGAAGACTTCCTCCTTGCTGCGTTTGGAGGGCGTCAGGCGGATGTCCAGTTCGGTCACATGGACCCCTTCGGCGTGCTCGTCCAGCTCGGCCCGGCCGGAGCGGCGGCCCACGTGTTCCACCTCGGGCACCTGGCGCACCAGCTTTTCCGCCTGGCTGGCCATGCGCACCGATTCGGCCAGGGTGGCGCCGGGGTTGAGGCGCAGGGAGAGGATCAGGGCGCCCTCGTTGAAGGGCGGCAGGAAGGTGGTGGGAAAGAAGGGAATGGCCGCCAGGGCCAGCACTACCGCCGCCGCCGTGCCCGCCAGCACCGGCCGGGGCCGGGCCAGGACCCGCTCTAGCAGGGTCTGGTAGCGCGCCTTGAGCCAGCGCACCAGGCGGGTGTCGCCGTCGTGCAGGTGCTTCATCTTCGGCAGTAGGTACCAGGCCAGCACCGGGGTCAGGGTCACCGCCACCGCCAAGGAGGCGAGGATGGAGACAATGTAGGCGGTGCCCAGGGGGGCGAACAGCCGGCCCTCGATGCCCGGCAGGGCGAACAGGGGCACGAACACCAGGGCGATGATGACCGTGGCGATGACCACCGCCGAGCGCACCTCGACGCTGGCATCCCGCACCAGGGTCAGCAGGCGGGCCGGGCTCAGGGCTTCGTGGCGGGCCCGGGCCAGCTTGAGGCGGCGCAGGATGTTCTCCACGTCCACCACCGCGTCGTCCACCAGTTCGCCGATGGCGATGGCGATGCCGCCCAGGGTCATGGTGTTGATGGAGAGGCCGAAGTACTTGAAGACCAGGGCCGTGGTCAGCACCGAGACGGGGATGGCGGTGAGGGAGATGAAGGTGGTGCGGAAGTTGCCGAGGAAGAGGAACAGCACCGCGGCGACGAAGACCGAGGCGGCCAGCAGCTTCACCTCCAGGTTGTTGATGGAGGCCTCGATGAAGTTGGCCTGGCGGAAGGTCACCCGGGGCGCCGCCAGGCCCGGCGGCAGGGCCTTCTCCATGTCGGCCAGGGCCGCTTCCACGGTGCGCGTCAGGGCCACGGTGTCCGCCGCCGGCTGCTTCTGCACCGACAGGATCACCGCCGGACCGCCGTCGTAGCCCGCGTCGCCGCGCTTGATGGCCGGGGCGAAGGTGACGTTGGCGATCTGCCGCAGCAGGATGGGCTGGCCGTTTCTGGCGGTGACGGCTAGGTTCTGCAGGTCCTCCAGGCGGGAGGTGCGGCCCAGGTGGCGGATCAGGTATTCCCGGCCGTTGAGTTCCAGGAAGCCGCCGGAGGTGTTGGCGGCGTAGCCCTGCAGGGCCGCCTTCAGCTGCTCCAGGGAAATGTCCAGGCTGCCCATGAGACGGGTGTCCGGCTGCACCTGGAACTGGCGCACCTCGCCGCCGATGGGAATCACCTGGGCTACCCCGGGGATGGACAGCAGCCGGGGCCGCAGCACCCAGTCGGCGTATTCCCGCACCGCCATGGGCGTGGTCTTGGCCGGGTCGATGGGAATGGCGATGAGCAGGATCTCGCCCATGATGGAGGAGACCGGCGCCATGCGCGGCGTCACCGCCGGCGGCAGGGCTCCCTCCAGGGTGGTGAGGCGCTCGGCCACCATCTGCCGGGCCCGGTAGATGTCCGTCTCCCAGTCGAAGCTGAGGTAGAGGATGGACAGGCCGGCGGAAGAGACGGAGCGGATGCCCGCCACCCCGGGCAGGCCGTTCATGGCCGTTTCCAGGGGGAAGGTGACCAGCTGCTCCACCTCCTCCGGGGCCATGCCGCCGGCCTCGCTCATGAGGGTGACGGTGGGGCGGTTGAGGTCGGGAAAGACGTCCACCGGTGTGCGCGACAATTGCAGGCCGCCGAAGACCATCAGGGCGAAGGCCGCGGCCAGCACCAGGAGGCGGTTGGCCAGGCTGTTTTCCAGGAGCCACTTGAACATGCCGGTTCTCCTAGCGCACCTGGTTGAGCAGGGGGGCTCCCTGCACCACCACCCGGTCGCCCGGGGCCAGGCCCTGGGTCACCGCCACCCGGGCCCCGTCCAGGGGCTGGTAGCGGATGGCCCGGGGCTCGAACAGCTCGGGGCTGCGCTTGACCCAGAGGATGGTCTCGTTGCTCGGATTCTTCACCAGGGCCGTGGCCGGCACGGCGGCCGCCTCCAGGGTGCCCTTGAGGCGCACCTGGACCTTCACCGGCTGGCCCAGGGCCAGCCACTGGCCGACGCCGGCGCTGTGGTTGTCGAAGATCACCGGCAGGGCCTGCTCCTTGAGGCGCCGCCCGGCACCGAGGAATTCCAGGGGAATGACCCGGGGCGCCGCCGGCCCGGCACCGGCGCCGCCTTCGCTGACGGCGACGCTGGCCGCCTCGATGGCTTCGGCGGCCAGGGGCGTGTAGGCCATGGCCTCGATGTGCAGGCTGTCCGGGTCCACCACCTCGAAGATGATGTCCCGGGCCTCCACGATCTGGCCCGCCATGCCGTTGGCGGCGGCGATGACGCCGGTCACCGGCGCCACCAGGGTGTCCCGGTTGGAGAGGCCGCCGCCCACCGCCGCGATGCGGCCCTTGAGGCTCTTCACCTCGCTCTCGGCCGCCTCGATGTCCTTGCGCGGCACCG
The DNA here is from genome assembly GCF_004217225.1 of Azospira oryzae. Lineage (GTDB taxonomy): Bacteria > Pseudomonadota > Gammaproteobacteria > Burkholderiales > Rhodocyclaceae > Azospira > Azospira oryzae. Next base: position 1,032,066 of record NZ_SHKM01000001.1, on the reverse strand, counting down.
TGTCGGCCAGCTCCTGCAGCCGGGCCAGGCGCTTTTCCGCCAGGCTGCGGGCGGCCTGCAGCTCGGCCAGCAGGGCGCTCTGGTTGGAGCGCTCGATCTGGCCGGCGCTGGGCACCACGTAGGCCAGTACCTGGCCTTTCTGCACCTTCTGGCCGACGCTGGGCAGGCCCGCCGGACCCGGCTCCAGGCGCCCGGCCAGCATGGACTGGACGCGGCCGCCCTTGTGGGGGTCCATGATCACCGTGGCGTTCAGCTCCAGGGTACGGGGCAGGGGGCCGGGAGTGACCGGCAGGGTGCGGATCTCGATCTGGCGCTGGCTGGCCTTGGGCAGGAAGACGCTGCCGTCGGCCTGGCGCCGGGGTGCATCGCCGGAGACCGGGGCGGCGGCTTCGTCGCCGTGGCCTTCGTGGGCCTGCAGGGGCATGGCCGGCAGGGCCAGAGCGGCGCCCAGGCAGGCGGCGAGGGATGCCCGCAGCAGTAGGCGGGACGGGATTCTACGGGCGCTCATGCGGCACCTCCTTGTCGTTGCTGGCGGCGGCGCCATGCCAGGCCAAGGCCCAGCAGCAGGGCGGCTGCCAGGGCAAGGCCGGCCAGCAGGGCCGTGGATATTGGGCCGGAGGCCAGGGCGTGATCCTCATGCACGTCCAGGTCCCCCAGCAGCAGGTCGCTTTCTTCCGCCTGTCCCTCGGCGGCGGGCAGGCTCAGGGTGAAGGTCAGGCTGTGCTCGCCGGCCTGTTGCAGGGCGGGCAGCAGGGCGGCGTCGCCGAGCAGGTAGTCGCCGTGCTCGGGGCGGAAGGCGGCGACGGCGCTCTGGCCGCCGCTTTCCACTTCCAGCCGGGCGTTGAGCACCGGGGCGTTGTCGGCGCTGCGGTCCAGCCACAGCACCAGCCCTTCGGGACGCAGCCGGCCCACCAGTTCGAACTGGTCGGAGACGGCCTCCACCCGGGGGCTGGGGGCGGGGCTGCCGGCAGGGGCGGCGGGGCCGTCGGCCCGGGCCGGGGCGGCCAGGGCGAGGCAGAGAAGCAGGGGGGATATCAGTCGCAACATGGCTTTACTCCGGCAGCAGGCCCAGGGCCTGGCGCAGTTGGGAAAGGGCGGCGGCCGCCTGGATGCGGGAGCGCACCGCCTGGCGTTCGGCCTCGAAGGCTTCCAGCTCGATGCGCAGGCGGGTGGGCAGGTCGGCTTCGCCGAGGCGGAAGGCCTTGTCGTAGAAGCCCCGGTTTTCCGCCGCCAGCCGGGCCCGGGTTTCTGCCGCCGCCAGCTGCAGGCGGGCCGCGTCGAGCTGGGCCCGGGCGGTCTCGCCTTCCTGGGCCAGGCGCTGCCGTTCCAGGCGCAGCTGGGTTTCGGCCTCGATCAGGTCGGCGTTGGCTTCGGCGATGCGGGCCTGGTTGCGCGGGGTCGAAGAGAAGGGCAGGCGCAGGGCCAGGGCCCAGGTCTGGTCCGTCATCTCGCCGGCGGCGCTGCGGTCGCGGCGGGTGGAAATGGCAATTTCCGGATTGGCCCGGGTCTGGCGGGAGGCCAGTTCCAGGGCCCGGCGGGAAACGGTGCTGCGCTGGGCCAGATCCTGCAGCAAGGGGTGGCCGATAGCTGTAGCGGCGCCTTCGGCGTCGGCGCCATCCTCATCCGCGAGGGCCGCGGGCAGGGCGTTGGCGGCCGGTTCCGGTTCGGTCTGGGGTGGGCCGTCGGCCGGCCGGGGGGGCTGGCCGGTGAGGCTTTGCAGGCGGCGGGCCGCGGCCAGGGCGGCCACCCGGCTCTCGGCCAGGGCCGCCTGGGCGGCGGCCTGGGCGCCCTGGGCCTGGTTGAGGTCGGCCCGGGAAAGGTCGCCGGCCTTCATCCGCCGTTCCACATCAGAAGCGAGACGGGCGGCGTTGTCGGCCCGGGCCTGGGCCACCTGCTGGTCCTGGCCGGCCTGCTGCCAGGCCCACCAGGCGCTGCGCAGTTCGGCGGCCAGTTGCAGGCGGGCGGCCAGGGTGCGGGCGTCCAGGGCTTCCTTGCGGGCATCGGCCAGGGCCCGGGTGCCGTCCTTCTCGCCGGGCAGCCAGAGGGGCAGAGCGATGCCCGTTTCCACTTCCCGGGCGCCCCGGTCCCGGTTGTAGCGGTCGGTGCGGGTGGACAGGTCCAGGCTCGGCGGCTGGGCCAAAAGGGAGTCGGCGGCTTCCTGCTGGGCCCGGGCGGCGTCCTGCCGTTGGGGCAGGGCGGCAGCCAGGGGCTGGCGCTCCCAGGCGGCGGCAAAGGCCCGGGCCAGGGGCGAGGCGGGCAGGGGTGCCGAGGCGGGCAGGGGTGCCGTTGCCGGGGCGACGGCAGGCTCCGCGGCCCGGGCAGGGGACAGGAATCCCTGGCCGAGGCCCAGGCTCAGGGCGAGCAGGGCCGGCAGCAGGCGGGCGCGATGGCGGACGGGGTGCCCCGGATGGGGGGCGGTTGCGGTCTTCCGCATGGTTTTCTCCGGTGAGGCAGGGAAAAACCGGCGGTACTCCGCGGTGAGGTCGCGGGCGCAGGCGGCGCGGCGCCTTTCAGGGCGTCGGCAGCATGGGCTGGCTCAACGGGAATTTCCGCCGGACTTCAGGCGGAGAAGGAGCGGGGGGGACGTTCCAGGCCCAGGGGAATGGGCGAGAGATAGCGGGCGGCGATGGCCGGGGGGCGCACGTCCTTGCCGGCAGCGGCCGGTAGGGTGGTGTCGGCGGTGAGACCGATGAGGTGGCCGAAAACGTGACCGGCGCAGCAGTGGTGATGGCCCGGCTGGCCCTGGCCGTCGTCGCCGGCGGCGTGGTGCTGGGGGGCGCAGTCCTGGTCGTGGTGGGTGTGCTGCAGGCTGTCGTGGGCACCCTGGTCGCCGTGGTGGTGCTCGGCCACGGCGGCATGGTCGTGGGGCGCGGCCGCACTCACCATTTCCCAGCCGAAGGTCGGCGTCAGGAAACCGGCCAGCATCACGGCCAGGAGGCCGCGGGCGATGGCAGTGGTGAGGAGGGCGGTGAGTCGCATGGGAGGCATTCTAGGCGCCGGAAGCGGTTTTGACCATGGAGATGGATCAAAAACGGGATCAAAAACGGCGGATGTCCCCCAGGGGCATCCGCCTGGCGCCGCTTCGGATCAGCGGTAGTTGGCCCGGTCGAAGAGGATTTGGGCCTTGGCCCGGTACATGGCCAGGGAACCCACGGGCAGGGCGTCGGCCTTGAACTTGCCGAGACTTTCCAGAGCCGGGTTGCCGACCTTGACGCTGGCCACCACCGGCCATTCGTTGTTGCCGTCGGCGAAGTAGCGCTGGGCTTCGTCGGAGGCCAGGTACTCGAGGAACTTCACGGCGGCGGCCTTGTGCGGTGCGTTCTTCAGCATGCCGGCGCCGGAGACGTTGATGTGGGTGCCGCTGGTCTTCTGGTTGGGCCAGACGACGCCGACCTTTTCCATGACCTTCTTGTCCTCGGCCTTGTCGGAGCGCAGCAGGCGGGCCACGTAGTAGGTGTTGGAGACGGTGACGCCGCATTCGCCGGCGGCCACGGCCTTGATCTGGTCGGTGTCGCCGCCCTTGGGGGCGCGGGCGAAGTTGGCCACCACGCCCTTGGCCCAGGCTTCGGCCTTGGCCTCGCCCTGGTTGGCGATGATGGAGGCCATCAGGGACAGGTTGTAGGGGTGGGAGCCGGAGCGGGTGCACACCTGGCCCTTGAGCTTGGGGTTGGCCAGGTCGTCGTAGTTCTGCACGTCCTCGGCCTTCACCGCGCTCTTGTTATAGACGATGACCCGGGCCCGGGTGGAGAAGGAGAACCAGTCGTCGGTGCGCAGATTGGCCGGGATGCGGGATTCCAGGACCTTGGACTTGACCGGGGCGAACAGGCCCAGTTCGTGGGCCAGGGCCAGGCGGGAGGCGTCCACCGTCAGCAGCACGTCGGCGGGGCTGTTGGCGCCTTCGTTTTTGATGCGCTCCAGCAGTTCCTCTTCCTTGCCTTCGATGCGGTTGATCTTGATGCCGGTCTGCTTGCTGAAATTCTCGTAGAGCTTTTCGTCGGTCTGGTAATGGCGGGCGGAATAGAGGTTCAGCACGTTTTCCTCGGCGGCCTGCAGATTGAGGGACAGGGCTGCGGCCAGGGCGCCGGCGAGAAAGGGGAGACGCAGGGTCATGGAGAACTCCAGCACGGGTTGGTCAGGTAAGTGTCAGATTCTAGTCAGGCTTGAGTCTTGTGTAAATGAGAATGTTTCTTGTGCTGTAACCGGTGGTCGCGACAGCGGTGGCTGGGGCGCGGGCAACAAAAAAGCCGGCATCGGCCGGCTTTGTCGGGGAGGTGGTGGTGTTGCGTTACTGCTGTTCGGTGACGCGGCGGGCACCGTTGTAGCGGGCCACCCAGTAGCTCTGGCGCATGTCCTCGACCCGCACTTCGCCGCCGGGGCGGGGGGAATGGACGAACTGGTTGTTGCCGAGGTAGATGCCGACGTGGGAGAAGGCGCGGCGCATGGTGTTGAAGAACACCAGGTCGCCCGGCTTGAGGTCGTTGCTGGCGACCTGCTCGCCCACCTGGCTCATTTCCTTGGCGGTGCGGGGCAGGTTGAGGCCCAGGGAGTCCTGGAAGACGTAACGCACGAAGCCGCTGCAGTCCAGGCCGGAATCCGGCGTGTTGCCGCCGCGAACGTAACGCACGCCAACGAACTCCAGGCCCTTGATGATCAGGTCCTGGACGCCGCTGGTGTAGCGTTTGAAAAAGGTCGGTTCCTCCCCGCGGGGCTCCATCCTGAATTCATCCGCCGTAGCGGTGCCGGTGTTGGCCAGAACCCCGATGAACAGGGCCAGGAGGGAAGCTGCGAGCTGTTTTTTATTCAGCATGGGGCCGGACTTTATTGGAAAATCAGCCAGTTGTAAACCTAAGGTCATATACGTACAAAGCTTCTGTCACATTCGGTGGCCGGGGGTAAAGCCGCTTTTACACCGGCCCCGCCGCCGGGGCGCGGCGCCGTGGTTATAATCCCGGGACCCCGGTGGGCTGCGCAGGCCTTGCCTGGCGGTGCCGCCCCTGCGCCCGCGCCGTCCCCTGCTTGCCCCGGACCCTATGAGCCAACAGGAAAGATCATGACCGAAGCACCCCATCCCAGAATCTTGATCGTGGACGATTCCCGCATGGTGCGGGCTTCCATCATCAAGCACCTGAAAGGGCACTATGAGATTCGGGAAGAGGGCGACGGGGAGGCCGCCTGGCAGACCCTGGTGCTGGACCACGACATCCAGGCCGTCATTTCCGACCTGTCCATGCCGGTGATGGACGGCTTCGACCTGCTGGCCCGCATCCGGGATTCCAAGGTCAGCCGCCTGCGCCAGCTGCCGGTGATCATGATCTCCGGCGAGGAGGACGAGGAGTCCCGGGACAAGGCCCTGGCTCTGGGGGCCAACGATTTCATCACCAAGGGCATCGGCACCGCCGAGTTGCTGGCCCGGGTCGATTCCCTGGTGCGCCTGGGCCAGGCCGAGCAGGCCCTGCACAGCCACCAGGACCAGCAGCTGCGCCATCCCCACAGCGGCCTGTTCACCCGGGCCTATCTGGAAGCCCAGGCCGAACAGGCCCTCTCCCTGGCCGGGCGGCAGCAGGCCCCGGCCAGCGTGCTGGTGCTGGGCTTCGATTCCCTGGAACGCTATACCGCCCAATACGGCGGCGCCCTGGTGGACAAGCTGCAGGAACGCTTTGCCAAGCTCCTGGCCGGCAACATCCGCAAGGAAGACAGCCTGGGCCACTATTCCGACACCACCTTCGCCATCGTCTCCCCCGGCACCCCGGGGGCGGCCAGCGAGGCCTTCGCCAACCGCCTGCGCCATGCGGTGGAAACTTCCAACATCGCCGTGCACGGCCAGCGTCTGCCCCTCACCATCAGCATCGGCATCGCCAGCTTCCCCCTGGACGGGGCGCCCAGCGCCACCAGCCTGCTGGCCATGGCCGAGGCGCGGCGGGCGGCGGCGGCCGCTGCCGGCGGCAACCGGGCCGTGGCGCCGGCGCCTGCCGTTGAACCGGCGGCGGTGCGCGGCGGTGCGGCGGTCAGCGTCGACCAGGCCCTGGCCATGCTGGCCGCCGGGCAGGACGAGGAATTGCGGCCCCAGGCGGCGGCTTTGGCCAAGGCCTTGATGCCCCTCCTTAGCTTTCTTAATTATGAATTACAATACGGGCCTTCCGCAGACGTACCGGAGTCCAAATTCCAGGCGTCGGGGGAACCCCAGGGCAACCGCAATCCGGGTGGGGATGCGCCCTAGGTGAAAATAGAACAGGACGAGATCAGCCTCGAATCCACCCCATAAAAAATAATCAGCAAACCAAAGTAGTGCAGGACGCAAACGCTAGAGGGAGTTTTATGACCAGCTACAAAGAGTTTCATCGTCGTTCCATCGAACAACCGGATGCCTTCTGGAGCGAGCAGGCCCAACTGATCGACTGGCACAAGCCTTTCGACCAGGTCTGCGATTACTCCCGTCCTCCGTTTGCCAAGTGGTTCGTCGGCGGCCAGACCAACCTGTGCTACAACGCCGTTGATCGCCACGCCAAGACCCGCCCCAACGACAACGCCCTGATTTTCATCTCCACCGAAACCGACGTGGAGAAGGTCTACTCCTTCGCCGAGCTGCAGCGCGAAGTCGAGCGCATGGCCGCCATCTACCAGAGCCTGGGCGTCAAGAAGGGCGACCGCGTCCTGATCTACATGCCCATGATCGCCGAAGCCTGCTTCGCCATCCTGGCCTGTGCCCGTATCGGTGCCATCCACTCCGTGGTCTTCGGCGGCTTCGCCTCCGGCTCCCTGGCCACCCGCATCGACGATGCCAAGCCGGTGCTGATCGTCTCCTCCGACGCCGGCATGCGCGGCGGCAAGGCCGTGCCCTACAAGCACCTGCTGGACGACGCCATCAACCAGGCCGAGCACAAGCCCGGCAAGGTGCTGATGGTGGACCGGGGCCTGGACAAGGCCTTCAACAAGGTCGAAGGCCGGGACGTGGATTACGCCGCCCTGCGCTCCCAGTTCATGGACGCCCAGGTGCCCGTGACCTGGGTGGAGTCTTCCGACCCCTCCTACATCCTGTACACCTCCGGCACCACCGGCAAGCCCAAGGGCGTGCAGCGTGACACCGGCGGCTACGCCGTGGCCCTGGCTTCCTCCATCAAGCACATCTACTGCGGCAAGCCCGGCGAGACCTTCTTCTCCACCTCCGACATCGGCTGGGTGGTGGGCCACTCCTACATCATCTACGGCCCCCTGATCGGCGGCATGGCCACCATCATGTACGAAGGCACCCCGATCCGTCCGGATGCCGGCATCTGGTGGCAGATCGTCGAGAAGTACAAGGTCAATGTGATGTTCTCCGCCCCCACCGCTGCCCGGGTGCTGAAGAAGCACGACCCCGCCTTCCTGCACAAGTACGACCTCTCCAGCCTGAAGCACCTGTTCCTGGCCGGCGAGCCCCTGGACCAGCCGACCCACGAATGGATCATGGGCGAGCTGAAGCTGCCGGTGATCGACAACTACTGGCAGACCGAAACCGGCTGGCCCATGCTGTCCACCGTGCGCGGCGTCGAAGACACCAAGATCAAGTACGGCACCCCGTCCTTCCCGGTCTATGGCTACGACGTGCGCATCTTCCGCGAAGACGGTTCCGAGTGCGACGCCAACGAGAAGGGCATCCTGGGCGTGGTGCCCCCCCTGCCGCCCGGCTGCCTGACCACCGTGTGGGGCGACGACGAGCGTTTCGTGAACACCTACTTCAGCCTGTTCAAGGAACCGCTGGTTTACTCCTCCTACGACTGGGCCATCAAGGACGACGAGGGTTACCACTTCATCCTGGGCCGTACCGACGACGTCATCAACGTCGCCGGCCACCGCCTCGGTACCCGGGAAATCGAGGAAGCCGTGCAGGGTCACCCCGCCGTGGCCGAAGTGGCCGTGGTCGGTGTGAACGACGCCCTCAAGGGCCAGCTGCCGGTGGCCTTCGCCGTGGTCAAGGACGCCTCCAAGATCGCCACCCCCGAACTGGTGGCGGCCCTGGAGAAGGAAGTGATGAAGCGGGTGGACGAGACCCTGGGCGCCATCGCCCGTCCCGGCCGCGTGTACTTCATCTCCGGCCTGCCCAAGACCCGTTCCGGCAAGCTGCTGCGCCGTTCCATCCAGGCCCTGGCCGAAGGCCGGGATCCGGGCGACCTCACCACCATCGAGGACCCCACCGCCCTGGAGCAGATCAAGGCCGCCCTCAGCGCCTGATCCTGCCGGCCTCCGGCAAAAAGCCCGCTGCATCGCTGCAGCGGGCTTTTTTTTGGACATTCGCCGCCGGCATCAGGCCGGCATCAGGCAGGAAGGGCCCAGATGGCCGCGCTCCGCAGCGGCCTGCCGGCCGGTTGCGGCAGGGGCTCCCCCTCGGGGCGGCAAACGGCTACACTGTCTGCCAAACGTCATAGGCGGCAGGCCGGCGCGGTGCCGGCGGCCCCTTCCTGGGGAGGAAAACAAGCGATGTCCACGTCCTGGCTCGCCACCAATCTGGTGGCTACCTTTCTGTTGCCGCCGGGTAACGGTCTGGGGCTCCTGCTGCTGGCCTTCCTCTTCCGACAGCGACGCCCCCAGCTGGCCATGAGCCTGGGACTGACGGGGGGATTGCTGCTGCTGGTGCTGTCCCTGCCGGTGGTGGGCCGCGCCCTGGTGCAGCGCCTGGAGGCGCCGCCGGTGGTGCCGGAGCAGGTGCAGGAAAAGGCCAAGGGAGCCGGCGCCATCGTCGTCCTCGGCGGCGGCCGCTACCGGGAAGCGCCGGAATACGGCGGCGACACGGTGGGCAACGAGACCCTGGTCCGCCTGCGCTACGCCGGGCAGCTGCAGCGCCAGACCGGCCTGCCGCTGCTGGTCACCGGCGGCACGCCGGACGGCGGCGAGGTGAGCGAGGCCGAGGCCATGGCCCGGGTGCTGCGGGACGAATTCAGGGTGCCGGTGCGCTGGGTTGAGGGCGAGTCGGACAACACCCGGGAGAATGCCCTGAAGACGGCTGCCCTGCTCAAGGAGGCCGGCGTGTCCCGGGTCCTGCTGGTCAGCCACGCCTGGCACCTGCCCCGGGCGGCCCTGGCCTTCAGCCGGGCGGGCCTGGAAGTGGTGCCCATGCCGACCCTGTTCCAGCGCGGCGTGCCCACGGCCCTGGACTACCTGCCCCAGGCCGACGGCCTGCGCGCCTCGCGCACCGCCCTGCACGAATGGCTGGGGCGTTTCTGGTACTGGCTGCGGGGCTGAGCCGGCCGCTTTTCAGGCGGCCCGGGATAGCCGGGCCGCAGCCGGCGCGCCCAGCACCTGGGCGAGAAAATCCAGCGCTTCGCCGCTGACCCGGCGCCGTTCGTTGTCCAGGGTGATGATGTGGTAGCTGTCGTCCAGCACCACCTTGCGCCGGCGCTCGGCGCTGATGCGGCGGTATACCTGCTCCGGGCTGCGCAGGCTGGCCACGTCGTCTTCCCGGGAGTGGATCACCAGGGTGGGGCTGACCACCTGGGGCAATTCCTTCTTGATGCTGCCGATCAGGCGCTGGGCCTGGTAGATGCCGTTGAGGGGCAGCTCCGAGGCGCCGGCGGCGGAGACTTCCCTTTCCCGCATGTCCCGTTCCACCCGGGCCCGCACCCGGGGATTCTTCAGGCCGAAGGGGGCCCGTTCCCGATAGGTGTAGATGTGGCGCAGGGGCGTGTAGTAGCCCAGGGGCAGGAGGAAGCTGTACCAGGGAATGCCCCAGCCGTCGTAGTAAAGGGTGGTGGCCAGGGCGAGCACCGCCGCCACCTGCAGGCCCCGCTGGGCCGCCAGGTGCAGGGCCAGGTCGGCGCCGATGCACAGGCCGCCGACGACGACGCGGCGATGCTGCTGCCGCAGTTCGTCGAAGACCGTTTCCACCTGGGCGTACCACTCCTCCCAGGGGCTGCGGGCGAAGCGGCGGTCCAGCACGTCCTCGGCGCACACCGTATAGCCCTGCAAATGGGGAATGGCGACGCGGTAGCCGGCTTTTTCCAGCTCCTTGCCGAGGGGGGACATTTCGTTGGGGTTGCTGTAGAGGCCGTGCAGCAGCAGGACGGCGGTGTCGTCGCCGGGGGGAAGCGGGTGGGGCAAGTCACTCTCCTAGCCGTTGATCGGCTTATGGCGCGCCATGCTAGCCCCGGGGACTGACCCACCTCTGACCCTCCGCTGACCGGGGGCTGACCCTGCCGCCGGCGCCATCCCCGGCGTCAGCCGCGTTGCCGCTACGGCGCCTGGCGGCGCCGATCGCCGGCGCTATGACCGTCGTGCGCCCACCGGCCCATCCCTCGCTTCAGCTCTCGCTGCCGCTCACCGCCTGCCAGTAGGCCCGGTGCCGGGCGACGCTTTCCGACCGTTCGACCACCGCCTCGACCAGCCAGGGGCCGCCCGTGGCAACGGCCTCGGCGATGGCTGCCTGGAACTCGGCGCGGGATGCGGCCCGGCGGTAAGGCACCCCGTAGGCCGCCGCCCCATGGGCCAGGACGAGGGGCACCGGGGTCAGCCAGCCCGTCTCGTATTCGGGCAGGGCCCGGGCCGGCAGATACTCGAAAATGCCGCCGCCGCCGTTGTTCACCACCACCAGCAGGCAATCCAGCTCCCGGGCCGCGGCCAGGGCATTGAGGTCGTGGTGGGCCGCCAGGTCGCCGAGGAGGGCGGCACTGTAACGGCCTTCGGCGCTGCCTGCCGCCGCCAGGCCCAGGGCCGTGGACAGCTGGCCGTCGATGCCGCTGCAGCCCCGGTTGCCGTGCTCCTCCAGGGGCTTGGCCGAGAGGCCGGAAAAGGAATCGCCGTCCCGCACCGCCATGGAATTGCCCCAGAAGAGGCGGCTCTCCGCCGGCAGGGCCGCCAGCAGGTCGGCCACCACGGCCCCTTCCCACAGGTCGTCGCCGGCCGCGTCGAGGGCGGCCCGGGCCAGGTCCCCGGCCCGCTGCTCGGCGGCGCGCCAGGCCTGCATCCAGGCCGGCGGCGCCTTGGCCGCCACAGCCTGGGCCAGGGCCGCCAGGGTGGCGGCGGTGTCGCCCCGCAACAGCAGGGTGGTGCCCCGTTCCGGGTCGGGCCAGCGGCCTTCTCCTTCCAGCAGCAGCAGTTCGGTGCCCTGGTCCAGGCACTGGCTGAGCCAGGTCTGCAGGGAGCGGCTCACCTGGGCGTCGCCGCAGCGCAGGATCCAGGCCGGGGCTTGGGCGGCGACAAAGGCGGCATCCCGCACCAGGGCTTCGCCGTGGGCGAGGAAATGATGGCTGTCGGGGCGGCTGTCGGCCTCAAGCCCGGCGGTACCGTGGCGCAGGCCGGAAAGGGGCTCGGCCAGTACCGGGCAATCCAGGGCCCGGGCCAGGGCGGCCACGGCCCGGGCGTAGTCGGGGCCGGCGCTGCCCGGCGGCAGGGCGCCGGCCAGGATCAGCCCGGGGCGCCCGGAGAGACGGGCCGCGGCCTGGGCCACGGCGTGGGGCGCCGGCAGCACCAGGGGCGGCGGCGCCTCCGGCGGATGGACCGGGCCCAGGTCCGGGCTGGCCGCCAGCTTGGCGGCGGGCGGCAGCAGGGGCTCGCGGAAGGGCAGATTGACATGCACCGGCCCCGGACAGGGCCAGCGGCATTCGGCCAGGAGCCGGGCCGCCAGGGTATGCACCTGGCGCGGCAGGAAACCTTCCTCCGGCGTCGACAGGGCGTGGGCGGCGCGCACGAAGCCGGTGAACAGGCCGGCCTGTGCCACCGTCTGGTTGGCACCCCAGCCGTGCAGTTCCGCCGGCCGGTCGGTGGAGAGCAGCAGCAGCGGCACCCGGCCGGCGTCGGCCTCGATCACGGCGGGCAGCCAGTGGGCCGGGGCGGAGCCGGAGGTGCACACCAGGGCCACCGGCAGTTCCGTGGCCTTGGCCAGACCCAGGGCGAAGAAGGCGGCGGAGCGCTCGTCCACCAGCACGTGGCAGCACACGCCCGCCTGCCGCAGGAAGGCCAGGGTCAGGGGGGTGGAGCGGGCGCCGGGGGAAATGACGACATGGGCCAGCCCGGCGCCGGCCAGGGCGGCGGCGAAGTGGCGGGACCAGAGATAGTTGGTGGTGCCGGTGGCGTTCATGGGCGAAGGATCGTGAGGTTAGGCGCCGCGGCGGCTGGCGGCGGCAGGGGCTGGGGCCGAGGGTGCCAGGGCCTCCAGCATGGTGGCGAGCTTGGCCTCGGTTTCGGCCAGTTCCTGTTCCGCGGCGGAGCCGGCGACGATGCCGGCGCCGGCCTGGAGTTCGGCCCGGTTGCCGCGCAGGTCGGCGCAGCGCAGGGGCACGGCCAGGGTGCCGTTGCCGGCGGCGTCGATCCAGCCCAGGCCGCCGCTGTACCACAGGGGCCGCTCCTCGCCGTGGGCCTGCAGCCATTCCCGGGCCGGGGCCGCCGGCCAGCCGCCGACGGCGGGGGTGGGATGGAGCCTGGCGGCCAGGTCGAAAAGGCCGACTCCGGGCGCCGGACGGCCGTGGAAGGGGGTGCGCAGATGGCTGAGGCCGGCGTGGCGTCTGCCGCCGGGCAGCTGCAGCACTTCCGCCGGGGCGGCCTGCAGTTCGGCGCAGAGGGGGGCCAGGGTGTGGCGGATGGCCTCGGCCACCCAGCCGTGTTCCCGCTGGTTCTTGTCCGAGGTCAGGGGGGCGTCGGCCCGGCCCCAGCCGGTGCCGGCCAGGGCTTCGGTGTGCAGCTGGCCGTCCTGCAGGCTGAGGAGCCGCTCTGGCGTGGCGCCGAGGAAGGTGCCGGCCCGGTGGCCGACGGCGAAGACGCTGCTGTCGGCCTGCTGGGTTGCCAGGGCGGCGAAGACGGCGGCCGCTTCCAGGGCGCTGTCGGCCTCGAAGGTGACGCGGCGGGAGAGCACCACCTTGTCCAGCTCGCCCCGGGCGATGGCGGCCAGGGCGGCCCGGGTGCGGGCGACGAAGGCCTGCTCGGGCAGGGGTGCCGGCGGCCGTTGCAGGTGGAGCGCGGCCAGCGGCGCGGGTTGGGACAGCAGGGTCCGTTCCAGCGTTTGCCACAGGGCCTCCCAGCCGGCCATGGCCTGGGCGGCGCCATGGGCGGGGCAGGTGAGGACCAGGGTCTGGCGACCGGCCCGGCGCCTCAGCAGCAGGGCGGGGACCCGCAGGCGGGCGTTCGGCAGGGGGCTGTCGCCGCTGGCGTCGTAAAAGGCAAAGCCCAGGTGGGCCAGGGGCGCCTGGAGGTCGCCGCTGCCACCACTGTCCTGCGATGTGGCGGCAATCTGCCAGCGGGCCGCCAGGCCCTGCCAGGCGCCGTTGAGGGCGGTGAAGCGACCCGGCCCGGCGCTTTCCACGGTGCAGGCGGCGCCCAGGGCCAGCCAGGCGTCGTCCGGCCGCTGCCAGGCCAGGCTGTCGGGGGCTGCGATGTAAGGCAGGGGGCCGGCCATGGGCAACGGGGGCGCCGGCAGGCACAGGCTGAGGAGGTCCGTGGGACGGGCCCGGGCGGCCAGGGCCGCCAGTTCCCCGGCCAGGCCGGGATAGCGCTGGCCGAGACTGGCGGTGCCGGCGGCGGGGCGGGCCTGGGGGCGGCTCATGGAGCTTCCCCTGGGGCCAGCAGCCCGTCCTGGGCCAGTTGTTGGGCCAGCTGCCGCAGGGCCGGACGTTGCAGCTTGCCCATGGGATTGCGCGGCAGGGTGGCGACCCGCTGGATCAGCCGGGGCCGGCGCGGCGAGGGCAGGCGTTCGGCGCACCAGCGGTGCAGGCCGGCGTCGTCCATGGCTGCGGAGTCCCCCACCACCAGGGCCAGCAGCCGGTCGCCCCACACCGTGTCGGGCAGGGCCGTCACCGCCGCGTCGCGCACGCCGGGGCAGGCCAGCAGCACTGCTTCCACCTCGGCCGGATGCACATTGACGCCGCCGCTGACCAGCATGTCGTCGGCCCGGCCCAGCAGGGTCAGGCTGCCATCCGCCTCCAGGCGGGCCAGGTCGCCGCTGACCAGGGCGCCGTCCGTCAGGCCCCGGCCCGGCTCCAGGTCCGGATTGAGATAGCCCCACATCACCTGGGGCCCGGCCAGGCGCAGCCGTCCTTGCCGATCCAGTTCGACACGGCAGCCGGCCAGGGGCGCACCGACCCGGCCTTCCTGCCAGGCATCGGGGGGCGGATGGATCCAGGTGGCGACCTGGGCGGCGCATTCGGAAAGGCCGTAGCTGACGCAGAGGGGCCAGCCGGCAGCCATGGCGCGGCGGAAGAGGGGGGCGGAAAGGGCGGCGCCGCCCACCAGCACGTAGCGCAGCGGGCCCGGCGGGACGCCGGCCTCCAGCAGCCGGTCGAGCATGGCCGGCACCAGAGACAGGTGGGTGATGTCTCCTGCGGCCAGGGCCGCGGCCACCGCTTCCACCGTGAAGCGGTCCAGCACCCGGGCCGTGGCGCCGCTGCGGGCGCAGCGGGCGAGGATGGAGACGCCGCCGATGTGGTGCAGGGGCAGGCAGTCCAGCCAGGTGTCGCCCGGGCTCAGGGGCAGGCGCTCGGCCGAGGCATCCGCCGCCGCCGCCAGGTTGGCGTGGGTCAGCACCACGCCCTTGGGTTCGCCCTCGCTGCCGCTGGTGGCGATGACCAGGGCCGGCTGGGCTGCCACCGGCACCGCTGGCAAGGGATCGGTAGCCGCCGCAATCGCAGCGGCAGACGGCAAGGCCTCCAGCAGACGGCCCCGGGGGCCGGCCAGGGCCAGCAGGGCGGCGCGGCGTTGCGGCGAAGTGGCCGGGTCCAGGGGAAAGAGGGCGATGCCGGCCCGGGCGCAGGCGAAAAACAGCCGGGCCAGGTCCGGGGCGGGCAGGGGAGCGAGGAGGATGGTGCCGGGAGCAGCGCCCCAGGCAAGGAGCGCAGCGGCCAATGCCCCGCCATCCGCCACCAGCGCCCCACGCCGCCAGGCACCGTCGGAGGTGACCAGCTGGAGCGGATCTTCGGACAGGGGACCGAGCCAGTCCAGGGGCTCGTGGGGATCAATGAAAGGCGCGGGGTTCATCAGCGCCTGATTATACGCAGGGCCGGCGGGGGGCTACACGATGTGGGTCAAATCTGGGAATGGCGGGCGGGGGCCGTTCCGTGTGTTTGCATGGCCCTTGCAACCGGAGATGCAAGCCTAGGCAAAAAAAGGGGGCTTGATTGCATCACTGTTGCCCCCATGGGATGCCCTAGTGATCTCCAACCATGTTGTTAGTTACCCATTGCTTCTGATGAAAGCGTGCCTCAGCACAAGAACTCCATCAGGGATGTGTACCTTATCTTGCCTGCCCTTGATCTCGTTCATTTTCCTGCGGTAACGAGTCCGGTGGAATAAACCAGTGCATATGTCCACATCGGGCACAAACTGCACAATCTGCGACACGATTCCACTCTTCCAAATCTAGAAACGTCATCAGCGGCGTATGGAGCTGGACTTGGTGTGCCCAGAAAGTCGTATGTGCGCAAACATTGCAACTTAGCTGGCGTCCTTGAACAACAATCGGACCATATTCTCGGTCACGACAGGTTTCTCTCCGCAGCATGCGCAATAGGGTTCTGAGCATATAGGTGCTTTACGTGAAGGCTTAGCCGGCGGCAAAAGTCATTGTGCTTTTGCGGTCGACTTGCGTGGATTGTTGGAGAGATCCATGGCTCCCGGCAAGTGGCAGGATGGCGAAAACCACAAGAAGGGACTGTGGGGGAGTATGGGAATCTCGAGTCAATGACTTCGGGTGATACTGCTCCGGGTCCGCAGTTAAGTTGCCATTAGCATAAGTTCTCGGTTGGAGTATGTCGATAGCTTGATGCAGAGAGGGTGCTCAGTCCTTGTTCAGGAAGAATGTTGGGAAGTCGCCCCGGCTTTTTTGCTCGGGTGGAGCAAACCGTGTCCGGGGCCTAGCGGCTCCTGATCTCGATGCGGCCGTTGCGGATGGCGTCGATGAAGCGGTCCGCATTGGCGTCGCCCGGGCGGCGGCGCTTGTAGTCTTCCAGGTACTTGAGGGCGCCGTCCTGGTCCTTGAGGCTGAGGTGAGCCATGCCCAGGGTGAAGGCGGCATCCGCGATGCCGGCAGCCAGGGCCTTTTCCAGGTAGGGGAGGGCTTCCCGGGGTTTGCCGGCACCGGCCAGGAAAGTCCCGTACAGGTAGTTGCCCCGGGGATGGGCCGGCTCCAGCTGCAGCAGGCGCTGGAACAGGGCGTTGGCCTTGTCGGCGGCACCGGGAATCTCCAGGTTGTGGCCCATGCTGCCGAGATGGGCAGCGCGGAGCAGCAGGTCGGGATTGGGGGTGGGCACATTGACCAGGGTGTCGAGCATGCCGGAAATGACCTTGACGTCCTGGGTGGCCCGTTGCCGGTCCTGGGGCGTGTCGAACTGGGGCGGGTAGTTTTTGGCGTGGGTGGCCAGGTCGTTCAGCATCTGGTCCAGATAGGCGCCGTCGAAGCCGTATTGCTTGCCCGAGGGGGTTTCTGTCACCGTCAGCAGGCGTTTGGGATCGTGGGTTCCGTATTCCCGGGCATGGGCGCCGGTGCCCAGGAGCAGGACGAGGGCGACAAGGGCGATCAGGTGCAGATGGCGCATGGATGGTGGTTCCTGGGGGGGGCGGGAGGTTTACTAGGGGGCTTCTGGAACGGCTGCTGCGGCGCCTTCCCGCAGCTTGTGCACGATGAAATCCTTCAGTTCCGGCGGCAGTTCCGCCGCCAGGGCGAGGAAGGTGTCGATGATGGCGCCGTGGTCCGCGGGGCCGTTGGCGTAGAGCAGGGGCGTGCGGTTGGCTCCCGCCAGGGGTTCGCCGTCATCCACCAGGTAGTGACGGAATCCACCCTGCCGCTGCCAGCTCAGGGAGCGTTCGCGGCGGGGCTTGTCGTAGGCCAGCTGGAATGCGCAGATACCCTGCTCGTCCTCGAACAGGACTAGATCGATTTCGTGGCAGAAGAACCAGCGGCGCCGGGGTTCTCCGGCGACCTGCCTGACGTTGGCGAGTTCGCGCAGCATGGGGGCGGCCGTCATTGGGCGAACCGGAAACGGACCAGGGCCAGGGCGAAGAGGAAGCCGTAGGCGAAGCGGTCGATGCGCAGCAGGGACTGGCTCCGTCCGGCGCGCCAGGTGCCCAACAGGGACATGAGCAGGCCGCCGGCCAGGAGGCCGAAGATGGCGTAGCCCCAGGCTGCCACGTAGGGATTGGGCGGCTTGCTGAAGGGTTCCGCCACGGCGCGCAGGCCCAGTTCGCCGAGCACTTCGAGGATGGCTTGCAGGAGAAATTCGCCGACGATCTGGATGATGATTTCAAGCATGGGGCGGAAGGTGGGTTTTGTTGGCTGCCGTTCGTGGCGCCATTGGCCGCTATTTCTCCGGACGGCTGCGGGTCGATCCCGGGAGGCGACAGGAATGCAGCATATTTGCCATTGGCATGGATGTCGAGGCCGGGACGCAACTGCCGGCGCTCGCCGCGGCGGGCGGACGCCTCAGGCCGGCGTGGCGAAGGGCTGGAAACCGAGGCCGGGGCCGGCGGGGAGGGGCAGGTAGCCGGCGGCGACGGGGGGCGGGGCGCCCAGGTCCGTCGCCAGCCATTCGGCGGTGGCCAGGCCGTGGGCCAGATCGCCGCCGAGGGCGGCGGCCAGATGGGCAGCGGCGAGGAGGCCGCAGGCGGATTCCAGGCTGCTGGTGACGATGCAGTCGCCGCCGGCGGCGGCGAAGCGCTGGGCCAGGGCGACGGCGGGGAGGAAGCCGCCGAGGCGGGGCAGTTTGAGGATGAGGCGGCGCACGGTGCCGTCGAAGAGGGCGGCCTGGGGCAGGTCGGCCAGGGATTCGTCCAGGGCCAGGGGGAAGGCGGCCCGGGCCTGCAGGGCGGCCCAGGCCGGGGCGCTGGGCTGGGCCAGGGGTTCTTCCAGGGCGTCGATGGGCAGGCCGGCCAGGGCGTCGAGCCAGGATCGGGCATCGCCTTCCTGCCAGGCCTGGTTGGCGTCCAGGCGCAGGGTGCTGCCGGCGGGCAGGCGTCGGCACAGGGCCTGGACCAGGGGTATCTCCTGGGAGGCAGGCGCCAGGCCGATCTTCAGCTTGAGTACCTGGAAGCCGGCTTCCAGTGCGGATTCCAGGGCATCTGCCGTATGCGGGCCGAGGCTGCCCAGGCTGGCGTTGACCCGCACCCGCTGGCGGCAGTCGCAGCCCCGGATGCTGGCGTTGAGGGAGCGGCCGTTGCGCCGGGCCAGCAGGTCGAGCAGGGCGCTTTCGACCCCGGCCCGGGCGGCGGGGGTGTCGAAGCTGGCGGCGTCGTTGAGGGCTTCCAGGGCGGTGGCTGCCTCCAGCCCCCTGAAGCGTTGCTGCCATTGGACCAGGGCGGCGGCTGCGGCGGCGGGGGGTTCCGTACCGATGCCGGGCAGGGGGGCGCAGTCGCCGTAGCCAACGCCGCCGTAGTCGTCTTCCAGGCGCACCAGCCAGCCTTCCCTCTGGTCGAGGCCGCCGGCGGCGCTGCGCCATTGCTGGCGGAAGGGCAGGCGGTAGGGCTCGAAGGTGAAGGTGCGAAGGGTCATGGGCGGAGTGTAGCGGGTTGCTCCGGCCGCCGGGAGGGGCCGGCGGGGCGGATGAGTGCGGATGCGGTGCGCTTAAGGCGGGCTTAAGGATCGGGCCTTAGGCTGCAGGCATCATCCTGTTGTGGAGTGTTCCATGGAAACCGTGACCTACCGCCGCCAGCGGGTGTTCGACCCCCTGCTGCGCCTCTTGCACTGGTTCAACGCCCTGGCCATCGTGCTGCTGTTCGCCACCGAACTGGGGGCCGAGGCCCTGGAGAAGGGGCCGGTCCGGGAAGCGGTGTGGCACGGCCACGTGCTGCTTGGCTACGGCCTCATCGCCGGCCTGGGGCTGCGTCTGCTGTGGGGCCTGGTGGGGCCGCAACGGGCCCGCTGGAGCGACTTTTTCCACGTCTCCGTGTGGTTGCGCCGCCAGAAGGCCGACGCCGGCGCCTTCGGCCATGACGCCTGGGCCAGCCTGGCCTACCTGGGGCTTTACGCGGTCTTGATCGGCATGGGCGCCACCGGGCTGGTGGCCGCTGCCGGCTACTTCCAGCTGGGGCCCCTGGCCGATGGCGGCATCACCAGGGAACTGGCCCACAGCTTCAAGGAAGTGCATGAACTGGGCGCCAATCTGGTGTGGGCCTTCATCGCCGTGCATATCGGCGCCCTGATCTGGCACGAGCGTCGCGGCGCGCCCATGGCCCAGTCCATGGTCAGCGGCTACCAGTACCGGGTGGCGGACGAGTCGCAGTAGGCGCAATCCGCGGTATGAAAAAAGGGACCCGGCGGGTCCCTTTTTTTTTACGGCCGCTTGCGGTATTTGCCGAAGTCCGGCGGGCGCCGTTCGAGCCAGGCGTCGCGCCCTTCCCGGCCTTCCTCGGTCATGTAGAAGAGGCCGGTGGCGTTGCCCGCCAGTTCCTGGATACCGGCCAGGCCGTCGGTGTCGGCGTTGAAGCCGGCTTTCAGCATGCGCAGGGCCATGGGCGAGAGGCGCAGCATTTCCTGGCACCAGGCCACGGTTTCCTCCTCCAGCTTTTCCACCGGCACCACCGTGTTCACCAGGCCCCAGTCCAGGGCCTGGGCGGCGTCGTACTGGCGGCAGAGGAACCAGATTTCCTTGGCCCGCTTCATGCCGATGGTGCGGGCCATGAGACCGGCGCCGAGACCCGCGTCGAAGCTGCCGACCCGGGGGCCGGTCTGGCCGAAGCGGGCGTTTTCGGCGGCGATGGAAAGATCGCACACCAGGTGCAGCACGTGGCCGCCGCCGATGGCATAGCCGGCCACCATGGCTACCACGGGCTTGGGCAGGCGGCGGATCTGCATCTGCAGGTCGAGCACGTTGAGGTGGGGAGTGCCGCTTTCGTCGTGGTAGCCGCCGTCGTCGCCGCGCACCTTCTGGTCGCCGCCGGCGCAGAAGGCGTCGGGCCCTTCGCCGGTGAGGATGATGGCGCCCACGGCGTTGTCCCGGTGGGCCAGGTGGAAGGCGTCGATGAGCTGCATCACCGTTTCCGGGCGGAAGGCGTTGCGCCGCTCGGGCCGGTTGATGGTGATCTTGGCGATGCCGTCACAGGTTTCGTAACGGATGTCGGAGTAGTCGGCCTGGGCAACCCAGGGCAGGGCGGGTCGGATCATGGCTTCTGGCGCGGGGATGGGGAAAGAAGGCGCCAGTATAACGGCCCGGGCGGCGCGGCGATTTGATCTGGCATCGCCCGGGTGGCAGGCCTTCAGCCCATGAGGAATTCCGGCCCCTGCTGCATGAGCTGGCCGGCCCGGCCCGGCACTTCGCCCCGGGTCACCTGGCAACGGGGCAGCATGTCCCGGTCCAGGGCGTCCACCATCTGGCGGCAGGCCACCAGTTCGTAACCCTGTTCCTTCCAGCCGACCAGGAGACGCTCGAACTCGGGCAGCAGCTTCATGCCTTCCAGTTCGGCGTGCAGGGTGAATACGTGGCCGTTGTCGGGTGCGTCGTGGGTCAGGGCCAGCAGGCGGTCGGCATAGGTTTCGGCGGTGATGCCGTCCCGGCCCACCATTTCTTCCGCCGTCGGCAGGGTGGTGGGCAGCTGGGGGCAATTGACCAGCTCGCCCTCGATCACCGGCAGGTAGGGGCCGGTGCCCCGGGTGTCGCTGGCGTAGGCCAGGCCCAGCCGCTGGGTCAGGCGCAGGGCGTGGCGGGTGGTCTGCCAGCCGCTGGCGGCGCCGGCGGCGGGGCGCTGGCCGAGAATGTCCTCGTAGCGCTTGGCGGCCTTGGCTATTTCCACTTCCACCCATTCGTTATCGGCCTGGGCCAGCTTCTTCTGCCACATCACCCGGTCCCAGCTCTGGATGCCGGTCTCGAAGCCGGCCTCATGCACGGCCCGCAGGATGTGGGCAGCGCGGCGGCCGATCTCGGGAGCAGGAATCCAGGCGCCGTAGAGCAGGCTGGTGAAGCCGTAGCGCTCCAGGCGGGAGAAGCTCTTCTGCCCGGCCGGCGTGGTGCGGGGCGGCACGTAGCCCGTGTTGTCCTTGCCCAGGGAGAAGAAGAAGGTGGCCTGGGCGCCGTGCTTCTGCAGGGCTTCCACCAGGCGGGGCACGCCGACGCGGGCGCCGCGCAGGGTGTCGACATTGATCTTGAGGGCGAGTTTGGGCTGGGACATGGGGCGATTTCGGGTCTGACTGGAGAGGCCGTCGCGGCCGACAATGGGATTGGCGCCGTCTTGCGCAGCGGCCGGGGGGAGATTGTAGTTTCATTCCGGCCGTTTGCGGTGGCCGTGTGGACGGAAATGGGCGGGAACAACGCGGGCAACGCTATCCGCCAATGAAAAAACGCGCTCCGGCGTTGGGTCCGGAGCGCGTTGAAAGTACAGCTGTCCGTCTTGGAGGAGAGGACAGCCTCAATTGTAAGGATATCTACTGACGCCTTTCTGACGGACTTCAGGCGGAGCGGGTGATGACGTACACGCCGAGGACGATGCAGCCGATGCCGAGGAGCTTCTGGGCGCTGAGGGCTTCGCCGAACCAGTGCCAGGCGATGAAGGCATTGATGACGTAGCCGATGGAGAGCATGGGGTAGGCGATGGAGACGGGCACCCGGGAGAGGGCCATGATCCACACCACCAGGCTGACGCCGTAGGCCACCATGCCGGAGAGGATGAAGGGGTTGAAGGCCAGCTTGAGGCCGATGGGCAGGACGTTGTCCAGGTGGAAATCGAAGTGGCCGACGGCGTTGGTGCCGGCCTTGAGCAGCAGTTGCCCGGCGGCGTTGAGGATGACGCCGGCCAGGATCAGGGAAAAGCTGATGGCGTTCATGCCCCTCAGCCCTGCAGCAGGGCGCAACCGACGCTGCGGCCTTCCGCCACCAGGATGTTGTAGGTGCGGCAGGCGGCCTGGGTGTTCATCACCTCCAGGCCGACGCCGGCCCGCATCAGGCCCTGCAGCAGTTGGGGATGGGGAAAGCGCTGCTTGGCGCCGGTGCCGAGGATCATGATTTCCATCTTCAGCTCGGCGAGGAAGTCGAAATCGGCCTGGGTCAGGCTGTCGAAAGTGGCGTCGGTCCAGTCCTGGATCAGGCGCCGGGGCAGCAGCACCAGATTGCCCTGGTGGTTCTTACCGTTGATGGCCACGTAGTCGTCACCGTAGCCGGTGAAGGAATAATGGCCGTCTGTACTGTCTCTGTGGAGCTTCATGGTCGGCTGCGGTGCACAAACGGGGTAAGAAAGGGTAGGATTATAGCCTTTTTACGCGCCCGTCCGGACCGTCCGGCCGCTGGTGCCGACTGCCGGAATTCCCCTGCGCCCATGAAAGACTTTCCCCGCATCAAGCGTCTGCCGCCCTATGTGTTCAACATCACCGGCGAGCTGAAGATGGCTGCCCGCCGTCGGGGCGAGGACATCATCGACATGTCCATGGGCAACCCGGACGGCGCCACGCCGAAACACATCGTGGACAAGATGGTGGACGCCACCCAGCGCGGCGACACCCACGGCTATTCCGTCTCCAAGGGCATTCCCCGGCTGCGCAAGGCCATCTGCGACTGGTACCTGCGCCGCTACAACGTGGAATTCGACCCGGACAGCGAGGCGGTGGTCACCATCGGCTCCAAGGAAGGCCTGGCCCACCTCATGCTGGCCACCCTGGACCGGGGCGACACGGTGCTGGTGCCCAATCCCAGCTACCCCATCCACATCTACGGCGCCATCATCGCCGGGGCCAACACCCGCTCCGTGCGCATGACCGACGATGTAGATTTCTTCGAAGAACTGCAGCGGGCCATCCGGGAATGCACGCCCAAGCCCAAGATGATGATCCTGGGCTTCCCCAGCAATCCCACGGCGCGTTGCGTCGAGCTCGACTTCTTCGAACGGGTGGTGGCCCTGGCCAAGGAGCACGACATCCTGGTGGTGCATGACCTGGCCTACGCCGACATCGTCTTCGACGGCTACCGGGCCCCCTCCATCATGGAAGTGCCCGGCGCCCGGGATGTGGCGGTGGAATTCTTCACCATGTCCAAGAGCTACAACATGGCCGGCTGGCGTGTCGGCTACATGGTCGGCAACAAGGAGCTGTGCGCCGCCCTGGCCCGTATCAAGAGCTACCACGACTACGGCACCTTCACGCCGATCCAGGTGGCCTCGGTGATCGCCCTGGACGGCCCCCAGGACTGTGTGGAAGAAGTGCGCCAGACCTACGAACTGCGCCGCAACGTGCTCGCCAAGGGGCTGCACGAGGCGGGCTGGATGGTGGAGGTGCCCAAGGCCTCCATGTACATCTGGGCCAAAATCCCCGAGCCCTATGCCCACCTGGGCTCCCTGGAATTCGCCAAGAAGCTGCTGGCGGAGGCCAAGGTGGCGGTCTCCCCGGGCATCGGCTTCGGCGATTACGGCGACGACCACGTGCGTTTCGCCCTGATCGAGAACGAGGCCCGTACCCGCCAGGCGATCCGCGGCATCAAGGACATGTTCCGCAAGGACGGCCTGCTCAAGTAAGCCGGCCGCCAGACAAAACCGAATTGATCTTCGTCCGGCCCCGCCGGCAACCCCGCAGGAAAACAAAGTGCGACCCATCAAGAAATCCGCCAAGCTCGACAACGTCTGCTACGACATCCGCGGCCCCGTGCTGGAAAAGGCCAAGCAGATGGAAGAGGACGGCCACAAGATCATCAAGCTCAACATCGGCAACCTGGCCTCCTTCGGTTTCGATGCGCCGGAAGAGATCCAGCAGGACATGATCCGCAACCTGCCCAATTCGGCGGGCTATTCCGACTCCAAGGGCATCTTCGCGGCGCGCAAGGCCATCATGCACTACGCCCAGCAGAAGAAGGTCAAGGGCGTCGGCTTGGAAGACATCTACGTGGGCAACGGCGTTTCCGAACTGATCGTCATGTCCATGAACGCCCTGCTCAACCCGGGCGACGAAGTGCTGGTGCCGGCCCCCGACTATCCCCTGTGGACCGCCGCCGTCAGCCTTTCCAGCGGCACGCCGCGGCACTACATCTGCGACGAGGGCGCCGGCTGGCTGCCCGACCTGGACGACATCCGGGCCAAGATCACCGAGAACACCCGGGCCATCGTCATCATCAACCCCAACAACCCCACCGGCGCCCTCTATCCCGATGACCTGCTCAAGGAAATCGTCGAGATCGCCCGCCAGCACCACCTGATCATCTACGCCGACGAGGTGTACGACAAGGTGCTCTACGACGGCGTCGAACACACCGCCATCGGCTCCCTTTCGGAAGACGTGCTGACCATCAGCTTCAACGGCCTTTCCAAGAACTACCGTTCCTGCGGCTACCGGGCCGGCTGGATGATGGTCTCCGGCGACAAGCGTCCCGCCGCCGACTACATCGAAGGCCTCAACATGCTGGCCTCCATGCGCCTGTGCGCCAACGTGCCCGGCCAGTGGGCCATCCAGACCGCCCTGGGCGGCTACCAGAGCATCAACGACCTGGTGGCCGAGGGCGGCCGCATGCGCCGCCAGCGGGACGTGGCCCACGAGCTGATCACCTCCATTCCCGGGGTCACCTGCGTCAAGCCCAAGGCCACCCTGTACATGTTCCCGCGCCTGGACCCCAAGGTCTATCCGATCCAGGACGACCAGCAGTTCATCGCCGAACTGCTGCAGGAAGAAAAAGTGCTGCTGGTCCAGGGCACCGGTTTCAACTGGCCCGAGCCGGACCACTTCCGCCTGGTCTTCCTGCCCCATGTGGACGACCTCAAGGAAGCCGTCGGCCGCATCGACCGCTTCCTGGCCGGCTACCGCAAACGTCACGGCACCTGACCGCACCTGATTTTTCCAACCACGATAATTAACTCAGCAACTAGGGATCTTGCATATGAAAGCGATCAACGTCGGCCTGCTCGGCATCGGTACCGTCGGTGGCGGCACCTTCACCGTCCTCAAACGTAATGCGGAAGAAATTACCCGCCGGGCCGGCCGTCCCATCGAGATTTCCATCGTGGCCGATCGCAATCTGGACCTGGCCCGCCAGGTCACCGGCGGCGCCTGCAAGGTCACCGACGATGCCTTCGCCGTGGTCAGCGACCCCAATGTGGACATCGTCGTCGAGCTGATCGGCGGCTACGGCGTGGCCAAGGACCTGGTCATGAAGGCCATCGAAAACGGCAAGCACGTGGTCACCGCCAACAAGGCCCTGCTGGCCACCCACGGCAACGAAATCTTCGCCGCCGCCCAGAAGAAGGGCGTCATCGTCGCCTTCGAAGCCGCCGTGGCCGGTGGCATCCCCATCATCAAGGCCCTGCGCGAAGGCCTCTCTGCCAACCGCATCGAGTGGGTGGCCGGCATCATCAACGGCACCACCAACTTCATCCTCTCCGAGATGCGCGACAAGGGGCTGTCCTTTGCCGACGTGCTGAAGGAAGCCCAGCGCCTGGGTTACGCCGAAGCCGATCCCACCTTCGACGTGGAAGGCGTGGACGCGGCCCACAAGCTGACCATCATGTCCGCCATCGCCTTCGGCATCCCCATGAGCTTCGACAAGGCCCACGTGGAAGGCATCACCAAGCTGGACGCCATCGACATCAAGTACGCCGAGCAGCTGGGCTACCGCATCAAGCTGCTGGGCGTGACCAAGCGCACCCCGGAAGGCGTGGAACTGCGCGTGCATCCCACCCTGATCCCGGAAAAGCGCCTCATCGCCAATGTGGAAGGCGCCATGAACGCCGTCCTGGTGAAGGGCGACGCCGTCGGCGCCACCCTCTACTACGGCAAGGGCGCCGGCGCCGAGCCCACCGCTTCCGCCGTCATCGCCGACCTGGTGGATGTCACCCGCCTGCACACCTCCGATCCGGAACACCGGGTGCCCCACCTGGCCTTCCAGCCGGACGCCGTGGTGGACCTGCCGATCCTGCCCCTGGCCGAAGTGCAGACCGCCTACTACCTGCGCCTGCGGGTGGAAGACAAGCCCGGCGTGCTGGCCGACATCACCCGCATCCTGGCCGACCAGTCCATCTCCATCGATGCCATGATCCAGAAGGAGCCGGGCGAGGGCGAAGTGCAGACCGACATCATCCTGCTCACCCACCAGACCCGGGAAAAGAACGTGGACGCGGCCATCGCCAAGATCGAAGCCCTGGCCGCCGTGCAGGGCCAGGTCACCCGCCTGCGCCTGGAAGAACTGCAGTAAGCGGCACCGCGCAGCCCTGACGGGCTGCGATGCAACAAGGACGGGCATCTTCAGCCTGCCTTCCCGGAAATGTCCGCCCCGTGCGGGTCTCCAGGATGGTGCGGTGAAGGTGCCCGTCCTTTTTTTTGGCAGGATGGGGCAAAAGGCCTTGGCCGCCTCAGGGGTTTTGCCTGTCTGGATCAAAGACGGAGCGGTGCCGCCTGGACACAATGGGCGCTCCTGTTTTTACTCCGATCCCTGCGAGGACATCCATGCACGCCTGCGACCAACCCACTCCCCTGGCCCTCTATCCCTTCGACGCCCGGGGCGTTGCCAAGCGCTTCCGCCACGCCGCCATCTTCGGCGCCTTCGACGCCCTGTTCCCCGGCGAGACCATGCGCTTCTGCAACGACCACGACCCCCTGCCGCTGCTGGACCAGCTGCTCACCCGCTACGGCGACGGCATTTCCATTGCCTACGTGCAGCGCGAGCCGGGCGCCATCGTCATCGACTTCACCAAGCAGGGCTGAGGCAGCGCGCCGGCCAGCCCGGCGCCGCCCGATCCCACCAGGCCGGCCTTGCGCCGGCCTTTTTTATCGCAACAGGCGAAGGGCGGTGGAGGGGGCGGTGTTGGCTTGGCCGAGAACTGCTGTTCCGGCCTGTTGCAGGATTTGATTGCGGGTCAGCCGGGCGGTCTCTTCGGCAAAATCCGCATCGGTGATGCGGCTGCGGGCGGCGCTGGTGTTTTCCACATAGGCCTGCACATTGGCCACCACCGCTTCGAAGCGGTTCTGCACCGAGCCGAAGGTGGCCCGCAGGTTGGCGATCTTGGCGATGTCCGCATCGACACTGCCGACCGCCGCCGCTGCCAGGGCCTGGTTGGTGATGTTGATGGTGCCGGTGGCGGTCATGCTCTGGTAGTAGGAATACAGGCCGGTGCCGGCGCCTACCCAGCCGTAACCTGCAGCGGCGTTGGCGGCGGCGTTGTTCACTGCCGCCAGGACGACTGCCGGTTTGGCGCCCGCATTGGCGTTATAGGCGGCTTCGGCGGCCTGGTAGGTGGCCCAGGCCGCATTCTGGGCCGGGCTGCCGCTGGTGAAGCCGCTGACGTTGTAGGTGTTGCTGCCCACCGTGGTGGTGAGTCCGCTGGTGACGAATTTGCGCAGGGCCTGGTCGGCGGCGGTGATGGCGGCCAGGGGCGAGCTGCCGCCCTGGACGGCGCCGAGAATGGCGCTGGAGGCCTTGGCCGCCGGACTGGGACTGCCCAGGGATTGGGCCAGGTCCGTGGTGCTGACCTGGATGCGGTTGTCGCCGCTGCCGCTGTAGCCCACCTGGAAGGTCAGGGTGGAGGCGCCGGAGAGCAGGCGGGAGCCGTTGAAATCCGTGGTCTGCACGGTGCGGCTGATTTCCTGGGTCAGCTGGTCCACTTCCTTTTGCAGCTGGGAGCGGTTGCTGTCCACCATGGAGCCGTTGGCCGCCTGGATGGCGATTTCCCGGATGCGTTGCAGGTTGCCGCTGATCTGGCCCAGGGCCGACTCGGCCACCTGGCTCAGGGAAATGCCGTCGTTGGCGTTGCGCACCGCCTGGTTGCCGCCGCGGATGATGGTGCTGAGGCCCTCGGCGATGGCCATGCCGGCGGCGTCGTCCTTGGCGCTGTTGATGCGCAGGCCCGATGACAGGCGCTGCAGCGATTGGGCGAGGGTCCCGGACGAGCGCGCCAGGTTCTGCTGCACGGTCTGTGCGAGAACGTTGGTGTTAATGATCAGCGGCATCGGGCGTTCGTACCATCGGGATGGGCGGCTATTCCGTATTTTTTGCGGAGCAGGGGGCTACCCATCCCTATCGGCCTTGGGCCCGCCAACTTGAGGGTGTTGCCCGTATTCGTCCTTACGTTATGCCCTTGGGGCGCCAGGCTTCGGCAAGGGGAGCGGCCGTGGTATCCTTCGGCCCTTCCTTAAGTCCTTGAACGTCCCGGATTTTCCATGCGCTATCTGTCTACCCGCGGTGATGCAGCCTCCTCCCCGACCCAGTCCTTCTGCGACATCCTCCTCGGCGGCCTGGCCCCCGATGGCGGCCTCTACCTGCCGGAAACCTATCCCCAGGTGAGCCGGGCCGAGCTGGATGCCTGGCGTCAGCTGTCCTACGCCGAGCTGGCCTTTGCCGTGCTGTCCAAGTTCATCGACGACATTCCCCCGGCCGACCTCAAGGCCATCTGCGACAAGACCTACACCGCCCAGGTCTATTGCCATGCCCGTCCCGGCGACAACGCCGCCGATGTGACCCCCATCCACTGGCTGGAGCAGGGCAAGCTGGCCCTGCAGGAACTGTCCAACGGCCCCACCCTGGCCTTCAAGGACATGGCCATGCAGCTCTTGGGCAACCTTTTCGAGTACGTGCTGGCCAAGCGCGGCGAAGAGATCAACATTCTCGGCGCCACCTCCGGCGACACCGGTTCCGCCGCCGAATACGCCATGCGGGGCAAGAAGGGCGTGCGTGTCTTCATGCTCTCCCCGGACGGCAAGATGAGCGCCTTCCAGCGGGCCCAGATGTATTCCCTGCAGGACGAGAACATCCACAACATCGCTGTGCGCGGCATGTTCGACGACGCCCAGGACATCGTGAAGGCCGTCTCCAACGACGCCGCCTTCAAGGCCAAGTACAAGATCGGCGCCGTCAATTCCATCAACTGGGCCCGGGTCGCCGCCCAGATCGTCTATTACTTCAAGGGCTACTTCGGCGCCACCGAAAACAACGACCAGCAGGTGGCCTTCTGCGTGCCTTCCGGCAACTTCGGCAACATCTGCGCCGGCCATATCGCCCGCATGATGGGCCTGCCCATCGGCAAGCTGATCCTGGCCACCAACGAAAACAATGTGCTGGACGAGTTCTTCAAAACCGGCGTCTATCGTCCCCGCAAGACCGCCGAGACCTTCGTCACCTCCAGCCCCTCCATGGACATTTCCAAGGCCTCCAACTTCGAGCGTTTCGTCTTCGATCTGGTGGGTCGCGACCCGGCCAAGGTGCGGGAACTGTGGGCCCAGGTGGATGCGGGCAATGCCTTCGATCTGCGCGGCACCCCCTACATGGACAAGCTGGCCGGCTTCGCCTTCGTCTCCGGCGCCAGCAGCCATGCCGACCGCCTGGCCACCATCCGTTCCTGCTGGGAAACCTACGGCGTCATGATCGACACCCACACCGCCGACGGCCTCAAGGTGGCCAGGGAAAACCCCGTCGCCGGCATGCCCACGGTGGTGCTGGAAACGGCCCTGCCGGCCAAGTTCGCCGAGACCATCCGCGAAGCCCTGGGCCGGGAACCGGAAGTGCCCGCCGATCTCCAGGGCCTGGAAAAGCTAGCCCAGCGCGTCGAGGTCATGGACCCGGACGTGAATGCGGTGAAGGCCTTCATCCAGGCCCGGGTCTGACAGGTCTGGCGGGCCTGATAACGGCCGGCCATTGCCGAACGGGGCACCTGCGGGTGCCCTTTTTCTTTGATGGAGCGATCAAGATGAGCCAACACGAAAAATTCTGGAGCGAGCGCTTCAGCGCCGCCGGCGAGGACTACCTTTTCGGTACCGCTCCCACCCGTTTTCTCGCCCTCCACGAATTCCTCCTGGGGGCGGGCAGCACCGCCCTGTCCGTGGCCGACGGCGAGGGACGCAACAGCGTCTGGCTGGCGGAGCAGGGCCTGCAGGTGACGGCGGTGGAAGTGTCGCCGGTGGCGGTGGACAAGGCGCGCCGTCTGGCCGCCGGCCGGGGCGTCCTGGTGGATTTCCAGGTGGCGGACCTGCTGGCCTGGGTGTGGCCCGAGGCCGCCTACGACCTGGTGCTGGCCGTGTTCATCCAGTTCGCCAATCCGGCGGAACAGGAGCGGATTTTTGCCGGCATGGCCCAGGCCCTGAAGCCGGGCGGTCGCCTGCTGCTGCACGGCTACACCCCCAAGCAGCTGGAATACCGCACTGGCGGCCCCAGTGCGGTAGAGAACCTGTACACGCCGGAACTGCTGCGCCAGGCCTTCGCCGGCCTGGAGATCGAGGAACTGCGGGAGTATGAGGCGGAACTGTATGAAGGCCTGGCCCATCGGGGCCGTTCGGCCCTGATTGACCTGGTGGCGAGAAAGCCGGGCTGAGATTCAGCCCGGCAGGAATGGCGAGGCGCGGCTAGAGGTAGATGACGGCCGGGAACACGGCGGCAGCCAGGACCAGGACCAGCCATTCCAGATTGTGACGGGCGAGGAAGCCGGTGAAGTGCAGCACCAGCACGGCGATGGCGATGACGTAGAAAAGCGCGAACAGCATGTCGTTCCCCCGGTGACGACCCCGGCGGATGGCCCGCCGTGGCGGCGGAACCGGGGTTCTTCGGCCGATTATAGCCACCTGCTCCGGCGCTGCCGTGACATATTTGGCTCCCGGCCGGCCCGGGAACAAAGAGATGCAGGCCTGCCGGAGGGCAGGCCCCAGGCGGACGGGTAAGGCGCTGGGGAAGCCGGGGAGAGGCGGTGGAGAGCCGCTGCGGCGGCCCCTCAGCCCGCCTTGAAGCGCATGGAGAGATCCAGGGCCTGCACGTCCTTGGTCAGGCCGCCGATGGAGATGCGGTCCACCCCGGTTTCGGCGATGGCCCGCACCGTTTCCAGGCTGATGCCGCCGGAGGCTTCCAGCACGGCCTGGCCGGCGGCCAGGCGGGAGGCTTCCGCCATGTCGGCCAGGCTCATGTTGTCCAGCAGGACCATGGTGGCGCCGGCGGCCAGGGCCTGGCGCAGCTCCTCCAGGTTTTCCACTTCCACCTGGATGAACTTGCAGGGCACGGTTGCCGCGGCGGCCACGGCCTTGGCCGCCGCCACGGCCTGGGCGATGCCGCCGGCGGCCATGATGTGGTTTTCCTTGATCAGGATGGCGTCGTAGAGGCCGATGCGGTGGTTGTCGCCGCCGCCGCAGGTGACCGCGTATTTCTGGGCCAGGCGCAGGCCGGGCAGGGTCTTGCGGGTGTCCACGATGCGGGCCCTGGTGCCGGCCACCGTATCGACGAAGCGGCGGGTGCGGGTGGCGACGCCGGAGAGCAGCTGCAGGAAATTGAGGCCGGTGCGCTCGGCAGTGAGCAGGGCCCGGGCCGGGCCGGCGATGTCGCACAGCAGCTGGTTGGGCTGGACCCGGTCGCCGTCCTGGGCGTGCCAGGTGATGCGGCAGGCCGGATCCACCTTGCGGAAGGCGGCTTCGAACCAGGCGGTGCCGCACAGGGTGGCCGCTTCACGGGAAATCACCGTGGCCGTGCCGGGCTGGCCGGCCGGGATCAGCTGGGCCGTCAGGTCGCCGCCGGCCACGTCCTCGGCCAGGGCGCCATCCACATTGCGCTCGATTTCGGCGGCGGGGGGCAGTTGCAGGGTGAGTTGGGAATCCACGGGCTTGGGCACGGCAGGCTTTCGTTCATGTTAGATTGACCGGACGCAATTCTAACATCCGCAAAGGAGGCGCCATGGGCAGCGAAGCAATGGGTATCCTGCATGTCAGCCTGGGCGTCCTGCTCGCCCTGGGCCTGGCGGCGTGGCTGGTGTACTGGTATGTGCAGGACATCACCCAGAAGCGCCACACGGTGCTGCGCAACTATCCCATCGTCGGCCACCTGCGCTATTTCTTCGAGAAGCTGGGGGAGTACTTCCGCCAGTACTTCTTCCTCAACGACCGGGAGGAGCGCCCCTTCGACCGGGCCACCCGGGGCTGGATCTACCGCCTGGCCAAGAACGAGGGCGGCATCCTGGGCTTCGGCTCCACCTACGACCTGCACCAGACCGGCGCCATCCTCTTCGTCAATGCGCCATTCCCCGTGCTCGACGAGGAACGCCTGCCGACGCCGCCCCTGGTCATCGGCGAGGGCTGGTGCGACAAGCCTTTCACCGGCCGCTCCCTGATCAACATCAGCGGCATGAGCTTCGGCGCCATTTCCAAGCCCGCCGTCCAGGCCCTGGCCCGGGGCGCCCAGATGGCCGGCTGCTGGATGGATACGGGGGAGGGCGGCCTTTCGCCCTACCACCTGGAAGGGGGCTGCGACATCATTTTCCAGATCGGCACCGCCAAGTACGGCTGCCGCGACGACCAGGGGCGCCTGTCGGAGCAGAAACTGCGGGAGCTGGCGGCCCACGACAACGTGCGGGCCTTCGAGATCAAGCTGTCCCAGGGGGCCAAGCCGGGCAAGGGCGGGGTGCTGCTGGCGGCCAAGGTGACGCCGGAGATCGCCGCCATCCGCGGCATTCCCCTGGGCCAGGATTCCCTCTCGCCCAACCGGCACCGGGACATCGCCGACATGGAGCAGCTGCTGGACATGGTGCAGCGGGTGCGGGACGTCACCGGCAAGCCGGTGGGCATCAAGACCGCCATTGGCGGCTGGCAGTTCATGCACCTGCTCAACGAGGCGGTGCTGCGCCGGGGGCTGCACTGCGCTCCCGATTTCCTCGCCATCGACGGCGGCGAGGGCGGTTCCGGGGCGGCGCCCCAGGCCCTGGCGGACCACATGGCCCTGTCCATCATGGAGGCCCTGCCCCGGGTGGTGGATTCCCTGCTGGAGGCCGACCTCAAGGGCCGGGTGCGGGTCATCGCCGCCGGCAAGCTGGTGACCCCGGCCAAGGCCGCCTGGGCCCTGGCCTGCGGCGCCGATTTCGTCAATTCGGCGCGGGGCTTCATGTTCTCCCTGGGCTGCATCCAGGCTTTGCGCTGCCAGAGCAACACCTGTCCCACCGGCATCACCACCCACAATCCGCGCCTGCAGCGGGGCCTGGACGTGGAGGACAAGGCCGAGCGGGTCGCCGCCTACTGCCGCAACATGGGCAAGGAGATGGACATGATTGCCCACTCCTGCGGCCTGCGCCACGCCCGGGAATTCCAGCGGGAGCACGTGCGCATGGTGCAGCCCAACGGCGAGAGCGTGGCCCTCAACATGCTCTATCCCTATCCCCGCCCGGCCTAGCCGCGGCGGCTTTCCCGCCGCTGGGCCAGGGCCAGCCACAGGCCGCTGCCGGCGATGACGGCCATGCCGGCGGTAGTGAGGCCGTCCGGCAGGTGGCCGAAGACGATCCAGCCGAGCAGGGTGGCCCACAGCAGCTGCACGTAGAGGAAGGGCGACAGGGTGGAAGCCGGGGCGTGGCGGAAGGCGGCGATGAGCAGGAAATGGCCGCTGCCGCCGAACAGCCCCATGGCGCACAGCAGGGCCCAGTCCCAGCCCCGGATGGCCGGGACGGCGCCGAACCAGGGTGCCGCCAGGGTCATGGTGAGGGTGCCCACCAGGGCGGTGTAGAAAAGCATGGTCAGGGTGTTCTCGGTGGGCGAGAGCTGGCGCGTCAGCAGTTGATAAACGGTGTAGCAGCCGGCGCAGGCCAGGGCCCAGGCAATGCCTTCCAGGTTGAGGTCGCCGCCGGGGCGGGCGATGAAGAGCACCCCGATGAAGCCGATGCCCACCGCCAGCCAGCGGTTGAGGCCGATCTTCTCGCCCAGCCAGGGGCGGGCCAGGATGGCCACCAGCAGGGGCGTGATGAAGACCACGGCAGTGGTCTCGGCCAGGGGCATGTTGCGCAGGGCCGCCATCATGCAGGCGGTGACGCCCACCAGCAGCAGGGCGCGCAGGATCTGCAGCCCGGGCCGCCGGGTGCTGAGCAGGCCCCGGCCCAGGCGGGGACCGAGAAAGACCAGCATCAGCAGGCAATGCACCAGGTAGCGGGCCCAGGCCAGGAAGGGAATGGGATAGGTGGCGGCCAGGGTCTTGGAGGTGGCATCCAGCAGGGCGAAGAAGAAGACGGCGGCGAGCATGAGCAGCACGCCCCGCAGGGGATGGCTGGGATGGGACATCGTTTTTCTTTTGCTGGGCGGAGCGGCACTCCGCGGTAAGGGTCAGACGGCCGTCCGGCACCAGGCGTTGAACAGGGCCCTGGCCGCCACTGCCGTCTCCGAGGCAGTCAGACCGATGGGGCCGACGCCGGTTCCCGGCAAGGTGTCGGCGGCGGCGCCGTGTAGATGCACCGCCCCCAGCAGGGCTGCGCCCGGCTCCCAGCCCTGGGCCAGGAGCGCCACCGTCATGCCGGTGAGCACGTCGCCCTGGCCGGCGGCGGCCTGGCCCGGGTTGCCGCTGGTATTGATCCACCAGCGCCCGTCCGGCGCGGCGACCACGGTGCCGGCTCCCTTGAGGGCGACCCAGGCGCCAAACTGCTCGGCCAGCTGCGTGGCGGCGCCGATGCGGTCAGCCTGCACTGGGGCCACTTCCGTGCCCAGCAGGCGCGCCGCTTCCGCCGGGTGGGGCGTGAGCAGCCGCGGCGCCTGGCGGGTGGCCAGGGCCTGGGCCAGGGTGGGGTCGGCCGCCAGCAGGTTGAGGGCATCCGCATCCAGGACCAGGGGCAGTGGGCCGGTAATGGCCCGGGACAGGAATTCCCTGACCTCCGGCGCCTGGCCCAGGCCCGGGCCCACGGCCAGGGCGGTGAGGGGGGCGGCCTCCAGGGCCGCGGCCGGACGCAGCATCAGTTCCGCCTGCTGGAGATCGAAGGCGGGGCCGTGGCGGTCTGCCAGGCCGACGAAGACCCGGCCGCAGCCCAGGAGCAGGGCGGCGCGGCCGGCGAGGAGGGCGGCACCGACCATGCCGGCGGCGCCGCCGAGAATGCCGGCGCTGCCGTAGCTGCCCTTGTGGCTGTTGCGGCGGCGGGGCTGCAAGTGGGCGGCGAAGTGTTCCCGGCCGATGCTCCAGCCATCTGCCGGCACCAGGGCGGGGGCGTCCAGCTCCAGGGCGGCCAGATGCAGGGCGCCGCAGTGGTCCGGCCCGTCCAGGGTGAGCAGGCCCGGCTTGTGGGCGATGAAGGTGAGGGTGTGGCTGGCGCGGATGGCCGGCCCCAGGGCGCGGCCGCTGTCCGCATCGAGTCCGGAGGGGCAGTCCAGGGCCAGCAGGGGGCAATGGTCCCGCTCTGCCAGATGGTTGGCGGCGGCCACGGCATCGGCGTAGGCGCCGCTCAGGGGGCGTTGCAGGCCGATGCCGAAGAGGCCGTCCAGCACCAGGCCCCAGCGGGGGCAGGGGGGGATGGCGTCGAGGATGGCGCCGCCGGCCTCGAGGAAGGCTTGGCGGGCGGCCCGGGCGTCGGCCGGGGCCCGCTGGCCGTCGTCCCAGGCCACCACCTGTACGGCGAAGAAGCGGGCCTGCAGGTGGCGGGCGGCCACGTAGGCGTCGCCGCCGTTGTTGCCGGGGCCGGCCAGCACCAGCAGCGGGCCGGGGCGGCACAGGCTGGCGGCCAGGTCGGCGGCGGCCAGGCCGGCCCGTTCCATCAGGGGCTGCTTGCCGGCGGCGGCTTCGAGGGCGCGCAGGCCCTGGCTGCGGTAGAGGGGCAGGGCGGGGGGCGGGGGCGTCAGGGTGGCGGTCATGGCTGGATTCTAGCGCTGCTCGAAGTGCCGGCGGGCACAACGTATCGTGTTGGCATGGATGGCCACGGTGTCGCCGATGTCCCGGGCGTAGCCGCCGGCCATGGCGATGGCCACGGGGATGCCCCGCTCCCGGCAGGCCGCCAGGACCCGCTCGTCGCGGGCCTCCAGGCCGGCCATGGTCAGGGAAAGGCGCCCCAGGCGGTCCCCGGCGTAGGGGTCGGCGCCGGCCAGGTAGATCGCCAGCTGGGGCCGGCAGCGGCTGAAGAGGTCCGCCAGTCCTTGTTCCAGGGCCGCCAGATAGGAGGCATCGTCGCAGCCGTCGGGCAGTTCGATGTCCAGGTCGCTGCGGGCCTTGGCGAAGGGATAGTTGCGGGCGCCGTGGATGGAGAAGGTGAACACGCTGGCATCCCCCTCCAGGATGCGGGCGGTGCCGTCGCCCTGGTGCACGTCGCAGTCGATCACCGCCACCTGGCCCACCCCGTCCTGCGCCTGCAGGGCCCGGGCGGCCACGGCGGCATCGTTGAAGACGCAGAAGCCGGCGCCGGCGGCATGGGCGGCGTGGTGGGTGCCGCCCGCCAGATTGACGCCCCAGCCCTCCGCCAGGGCTGCCCGGCAGGCGCCCAGGGTGGCGCCGGCGGAGCGGCGGGAGCGCTCCACCATGGCGTCCGACCAGGGAAAGCCGATCTGGCGCATTTCCTCTGGCGTCAGCTGGCCGCTGCAGACCCGTTCCACGTAGGCCGGATCGTGGGCCCGGCAGAGGTCCTCGCGGCTAGCGGCCTCGGGCAGGATGAAGTCCGCCGGCGGGTAGCCTTCGTCGAGCAGGGTCTGGCGCAGGCGGGCGTACTTTTCCATGGGGAAACGGTGGCCCGGGGGCAGGGGCAGGACGAAGGTGTCGGAGTAGAAGAGCTGCATGCCTAGTAGTGATTTCTGCGCTTGTTCGATACGGGGATTCCCGTTAAGGTGGCAACTACAAAAATTTACAATATGCTGCTGTCAGTTTTTGCCGCCAATCAGCTGTACCGGAAGCGGGTCTGGCAACCGGCATTGGTCACCTGTCACCGCGCCCCAATAATGATGAAATACCTGTCCCGGGCCAGCATTCTGCCCATGCTCCTGATGATTTCTGCTCTGCCCGGCCAGGGGGCTGAGTCGGTTGCCGACCTTTCCGAACAGGATTTCCTCGCCGACGTGCCGGTGGTGCTGACCGCTTCCCGCCTGCGCCAGAATGTAGCAGATGCGCCGGCGGCGGTGACGGTGATCGACCGCCAGATGATCCGGGATTCCGGCGCCTGGAGCATCCCCGACCTGTTCCGCCTGGTGCCCGGCATGTACGTGGGGGAAAGCGCCGACCGGGGCACCTTCGTCCCCAATTCCGTGGTCAGCTACCACGGCCTCACCGATGGTTTCTCACGGCGCATGCAGGTGCTGGTGGACGGCCGTTCCATCTACACCCCCCTCTTCGGCGGCGCCGTCTGGAGCACCCTGCCCCTGGCGCTGGAGGATATCGAGCGCATCGAGGTGATCCGCGGTCCCAACTCGGCCACCTACGGCGCCAACTCCTTCCTCGGCATTATCAACATCATCAGCCGCCATGCCACCGAGACCCAGGGCGCCATGGTGTCCCTCACCGACAGCAAGCGCGGCTCCGATGCCACCTTCCGCTGGGGCGGCAAGGCGGGTGCCCTGGATTACCGGGTCACCGGCAGTCAGCGGCGGGACCAGGGCATCACCGATTTCGCGGCCCCGGATGCCAGCCATTCGACGGTGCCCAACCGCTTCGACAACAAGCGCCTGAGCAACTTCACCTTCCGCGGCGATCTGCAGATCAGCGACCGGGACGCCCTGGAAATCCAGGCCGGCATCTCCCAGGGCGACCACCAGTCGGGCAAGAACGAGCTGCCCGGCAGCACCACCTACTCGCCGGAACATGTGCGCAAGCTGGACAGCTACTACGGCCTGCTGCGCTGGCAGCGCAGTTTCAGTGCCGACGAACAGTTGTCGATCAAGGCCTACGCCAATCGGGACGAGCAGAATTACGACCTGGCCAGCCTGGTGGTGCCCCATTTCGGCGTGGTTCCCGCGCCCTTCGATTCCCCCATGCGCCTGCTGGGCGAGCGTTACGACCTGGAAGCCCAGCATACCCTGGCACCCACCAGCACCACGCGCCTGGTGTGGGGGGCGGGGGTGCGCATCGACCGCTTCACCAGCCGCTTCTTCTTCAATTCGGACCAGGCCCAGTCCTTCCGCCAGAGCAACCTGTTCGCCAACCTGGAATGGCGGCCCAGCGCCAGGTGGGTTTTCAACGGCGGCCTGATGCTGGAGAAGAACAGCTATACGGGCTCCCATGCCTCGCCCCGCCTGGCCGCCAACTACCATGTCGTGCCCGGCCATACCCTGCGCGTTTCCGCCAGCCGCGCCACCCATACCCCGGTGATGCTGGAAGCCAAGGCCGATTCGCGCTGGACCTTTCCCCTGTCGCCAATCAACTGCCTGATCCTCAAGTCCTGCACCTATCGGGCCTACGGTCACCGCGATGACCTGCAGTCGGAACAGATCACCTCCCGGGAGGTCGGCTACGTCATGGAACTGCCCGGCGGCTCCCTGGATATCAAGTATTCCCTGGACCACCTGACCCATCTGCTGGAAACGGAAGCCCGGGGCTTCTCCGGCTCCATGATCAATCCCTTCACCGGCCAGATCCTGCCCGGAGTCCAGTACAACAACCTGGGGAGTGCCGACATTCGGGCCCTGGAGGCCCAGTGGCAGCAGAAATTCACGGAAGCGACCCGGCTGCATGTGGCCTGGTCCATGACCAAGGTCACGGGCAATGGGGCCAGTCGCGACAGTGCCAGCATCTACAGCGACTCCGCCCCCCTGCACAGCCGCAGCATGCTGCTGGCCCACGATTTCGGCAGCCGCTGGACCGGCAGCCTGGCCTACTACCAGATGGGGCGCATGGCGGTGCAGGGCGACGGCGACGTGCAGAATCCCTACGAGCGGGTCGATGCCCGTCTGGCCTACCGCTTCCGCGACGGCGCCTACCAGGGCGAGGTCGCCTTCATCGTGCAGAACCTGTTCGACAAGCCCTATCAGGAGGTTTATTACGAAAACCTCATCGGCCGTCGTTCCTACGTCAATCTGCGGCTGGAATTCTGATTTCCCATGTCGCGCCTGTTCCCTTCCCCGGCTCTGCCTCGCCTGCGAATGCTTTGTCATATCGCATTGGCATTGCTGTGGCTGGGACTGACGGCAGGTGCTGCACCGGCCACGGCGGCGGATACGGTGGCCGTGGTCCTGAGCGAGCGGGGCGGTGTCTACGCCGAATTCCTTGACGCCCTGAATGCCGGCATGGCCCAGTCCCCGGGCCGGCGGGTGGTGCGGCTGACCGGGGTGGCGGCAGCCGGGGAAAAGATCGACGAGGCGGAACTGGGCGATGCCTCCCTGGTCCTGGCCGTAGGGGCCGGCGCCGCCCGGGCCCTGGCGCGGATGGAAGGGACGCCGCCGGTGTTGAGCGTTCTGGTGCCCCGCCTGACCTTCGAGCGGATCGCTGCCGAATCCGGGCGCCGTGCCCGGCCCGGCAGCTTTTCCGCCCTCTACCTGGACCAGCCCCTGTCGCGCCAGCTCAACCTGTTGCGCTTCGCCCTGCCCGGACGCAAGCGGGTGGCGGCGCTGCTGGGGCCCGAATCCGCCGCTCTGGCGCCGCGCCTGCGCAGTGCCGTGTCCCGGGCCGGCTTTGAACTGCAGATGGAGCAGGTGGCCGAGGAGGGGGACATCGTGCCCGCCCTCAACCGCCTGCTGCCGGGTACCGACGTGCTGCTGGCCCTGCCCGACGGCCTGGTGTTCAACCGCAACACGGCCCGGCCGGTGCTGCTCACCACCTATCGCCACCAGCGCCCGGTGGTGGGCTTTTCCCAGGCCTACGTGACTGCCGGAGCCCTGGCGGCGGTGTTCTCCACCCCGGCCCAGATGGGGCGCCAGACGGCCGAGTTCCTGCGCGGCCTGCCGGCGGGACGGGTGACCCTGGGGGCGCCCCTGTACCCGAGCTACTTCAGCGTCGCCGTCAATCGCAACGTGGCCCGTTCCCTGGGACTGGACCTGCCGGACGAGGGCGTGCTGCGGGAAGCCCTGGAAAAGGCGGGGGAGGGCGAATGATGCAGCACCTCTATCTGCGTCTGGTCGGCAGCATCCGCCAGCGGGCCCTGTGGCTGGCCCTGCTGCCGGCCGTGCTGGTGGCCACGGCCCTGGCCTCCTATTTCTCCATCACCGGCATGGGCGAACTGGACGAGGAACTGCGCCGGCGTGGCCACACCATCGTCCAGTACCTGGCGCCGGCCAGCGAGTACGGCCTCATCTCGGGCAACCGGCCCAGTCTGCAGGCCCTGGTCCAGGCCGCCATGCAGCAGCCCGACGTGCGCGCCGCCGTGGTGACGGACTTCCAGGGCCGGGTCCTGGCCATCAGCGGCCGCACCCAGCTGCCGGTGCGCCTGGCGGAGCAGGCCGGCGACCTGGTGGGGCTGCTGGCCAGCAGTCACGACACCCTGGGCTTCGTCGCCCCGGTGCGCCGCAGCCAGCTGGATATCGACGATTTCCTCAGCCTCGAGCCGATGCCGCCCCAGCCCCCCGGCAGCGACCGCCTGGGCTGGGTCTATGTGGAACTGTCCAGCGAAGACCTGCAGGCGCGCAAGTCGGCCCTGCTGCTGCATACCCTGCTGATCCTGACGGCCGGCCTGGGGGCCGGCGCCTACGTGGCCCTGCGCATGGCCCGTTCCCTGTCCCGTC
This sequence comes from Azospira oryzae, assembly GCF_004217225.1. Lineage (GTDB taxonomy): Bacteria > Pseudomonadota > Gammaproteobacteria > Burkholderiales > Rhodocyclaceae > Azospira > Azospira oryzae. The sequence continues at coordinate 991,895 of NZ_SHKM01000001.1, read as the reverse complement.
CCGTGGGGCGCCTGTTGAAGGCCGTCGGGCGCATGGCCGCCGGCGAGCTGGAGGCCCGGGTGGAGCAGGCCTCCGCCGGCGAGCTGGGGGCCCTGGAACGGGGCTTCAACCACATGGCCAGCCGTCTCCAGGACATGCACGAATCCATGCAGGAGCGCATTGCCACCGCCACTGCCCAGCTGGCCCACCAGGCCAGCCACGATCCCCTCACCGGCCTGGCCAACCGGCGCGAATTCGAACTGCATCTGCAGGCCACCCTGGACGGGCGCGGTGGCGAAGAACTGCACCACGTGCTGTGCTACATCGACCTGGACCGCTTCAAGGTCGTCAACGACACCTGCGGCCACGCCGCCGGCGACGAACTGCTGCGCCAGATCACCCAGCTGCTGCGGCAGCGGGTGCGGGGGCAGGATCTGCTGGCCCGCCTGGGCGGCGACGAGTTCGGCCTGCTGCTGGAACGCTGCAGCCTGGAAGACGGCCTGCGGGTGGTGGAATCCCTGCGCCAGCTGGTGGAAGACTTCCGCTTCGTCTGGAACAACCGGGCCTTCGGCATTGGCGCCAGCATCGGCCTGGTGGAACTGGATTCCCGCATCCAGACCCTGGAGGAGGCCCTGGCCGCCGCCGACCAGGCCTGCTTCGCAGCCAAGGACCTGGGCCGCAATCGCATCCACGTCTACCAGGCCGACGATCGGGAGGTGGTGCGGCACCAGGGGGAAATGGACTGGGCCTCCCGCCTGACCCAGGCGGTGGAGGAAAACCGCCTGCTGCTCTACGCCCAGCCGGTGGTGCCCCTGGTTTCCGGCATTTCCTCCTGCCTGCGCTTCGAGGTCTTCCTGCGCCTGCTCAACGAGCGGGGCGAGGTGGTGCTGCCGGAGGTGTTCCTGCCGGCGGCGGAGCGCTTCAACCTGATGCCCCGGCTGGACCGCTGGGCCATCGATGCGGCCTGCTCCGGCCTGCGCCGGCTGCTGGATCAGGAAAGCCACCCCAGCCTGCAGTGCGGCATCAACCTCTCGGTGCAGACCGTGGGCCGGCCCGAGACCCTGGAATACATCGGCGAGCGCCTGCAGCACTACGACATTGCCCCGGCCTGCCTCTGCTTCGAAGTGGCCGAGGCTGCCGCCAGCCGCCAGTTCGCCGAGGTGCAGACCTTCGCCCAGGGCCTGCGCCAGCTGGGCTGCGGCTTTGCCTTCGACGCTTTCGGCAGCGGCCTCTCTTCCTTCGCCTACCTGCGGGCCCTGCCGCCGGACTATGTGAAGATCGACGGCGACCTGATCCACCGCATGACCGACGACCGGGTCAGCCAGACCCTGGTGCGGGCCATCCACGACATCAGCCGCCAGCTGGGCGTGGCCGCCGTGGCCGAGATGGTGGACGATGCCGCGGTTTTCGCCATGGTGCGGGAGATTGGCATCGAGCTGGGGCAGGGCACCTGGTTCGATCCGCCCCAGCTGTTCGAGGACTGGCTGGCGGTGTGCGAGGCCCGTCACGTCAATGGCGAGGCCGGCGTCTATTCGATCCTGCCGTCGCCGGCGGCCTGAGGCCGGCGAACTTTTCGCGTTTTTTGCGTTCTCTCCAGCAGAAGAGCCCGGGGTCGTGGATACAATGCGGTATCCAGGGCGCAGACGGGCAGGGGCGGGGAGCATGGGGAAGGATACGGAGCGTATCTCGATCAGGCTGGTGGTGGGACTCACCGCCGTCTTCCTGCTTTGCCTGTGGGCCTTCGTCGCCTACTGGAGCCTGCGCAGCCGCGATCTGGAAATCGACAGCACCCGGGTCACCCTGGTGCGCCTGTCCACCGCCGCAGAAGAGCAGGTGCGGCGCATGTTCAAGCTGGTGGAAGTCTTTCTCGACACCTCCGACCTGTGGCTGGCCAACCATCCCCAGGCCGATCCCCTCACCGATCCCCAGTTCTCCGCCCTGGTGCAAGGCTTCTACCGGGCTTCCGGCAATGCCATCCAGCTGCGCCTGGTGAAGCGCGACGGCGCCCTCTACCGCATTCCCGCAGAAGGCCCCAAGCCCAACGCCCGGGTCGGCGACCGGGACTATTTCCTCGCCCAGGGCGACGCCGGACGGCGCGGCTTCTACATCGGCACCCCGGTGCAGAGCCGGGAGAACGGCCACTGGCTGATCCCCATCTCCGTGCCCCTGCAGCGGAGCAGCCACGACGTGACGGTGCTGCTCGCCTCCATCCGGGTGGACTATTTCGCCGGCGTCTTCGAGCAGGAGCGCATCCGCCCCAACGGCGCCATCACCCTGCTGCGCCGGGACGGTACCCTGCTGGCCCGGGCTCCCCACCTGCCCCAGTTGCTGGGCAAGTCGGCGGCCCAGACCGACGTCTTTGCCGACTTCCTGCCCCGGGCGCCCCGGGGGGTGGAGTTTTCTTCCTCCAGCGCCACCGACGGCGTCAGCAAGCTCACCTCCTATGCCGCCATGGACGATTTTCCCCTGGTGGTGGTGGTGGCCGCCGCCACCGACGACATCCTGGCCCGCTGGGAGCTGGACGCCACGGTCATCACCCTGGTGGGGCTGATCCTCACCGTCTTCGCCCTGGCCGCTTCCGGCCGCCTCATCTGGCTGTTGCGGGACCAGGAACGGGCCCGCTGCGAACTGTTCCGCATGGCCAGCACCGACGACCTGACGGGCTGCCTCAACCGGCGTCATTTCATGGCCTCCCTGACCCGGGAGTTTTCCCGCAGTCAGCGCCACGGCGACGACCTCAGCCTGATGGTGCTGGACCTGGATTTCTTCAAGCGCATCAACGACGGCTACGGCCATGCGGTGGGCGACAAGGCCCTCGGCGCCTTTGTCGCCGCTGCCCAGTCCTGCCTGCGCCAGTCCGACCAGTTCGCCCGCCTGGGGGGCGAGGAATTCGGCATCCTGCTGCCGGTGACCACGGTGGAACAGGCCCAGCCCGTGGCCGAGCGCCTGCGCCAGAAGGTGGCCGAGATCCGCATCCCGACGCCCCAGGGCGTGGTGCAGTTCACCGTCAGCATCGGCATTGCCGCTTACAGCAGCGATCTGGCCTCGGCGGAAGAACTGCTGCTGCAGGCCGACCGGGCGCTCTACGCCGCCAAGGGGGCCGGGCGCAACCGGGTGGTGGCGGCGCCGCCTGCCGGGCTCCCCGCAGACACCGTCGTTACCCCGGGCTAGGGGGGCGCCAAGCGGGTATAATCCCGCCTTTCGCCTTACCCCTTCAGCCACTCCCTCTCGAAATCCCATGGCCGACATCATCTTCCTGCGTGGCGCTCCCGCCTTTTCCGCTTTCCGTCTGCAACGTCTCCAGGCTCGATTGAGCGCTGCCGTGCCCGCCGTGGCCGGGGTGGAAGCGGACTACTGGCACTTCGTGCAGCTCGACCAGCCCCTGGCCGACGATGCCCGCGGCCAGTTGGCCAGACTGCTCGAAGAGCGTCACGGCGAGGAACGCGGCGACGACCTGGAACTGTTCCTGGTAACGCCCCGCATCGGCACCATTTCCCCCTGGTCCTCCAAGGCCACCGACATTGCCATCAATGCGGGCCTTGCCGCCGTCGAACGTATCGAGCGGGGCATCGCCTACTGGGTGCGCACCCCGGGCGGCCGCAGCCTTTCCGCCGAGGAGCGGGCTGCCGTGGCGGCCCAGCTGCACGACCGCATGACCGAATCCGTCATGGCCGACTTTGACGAGACCGCCGGCCTGTTCCGCCATTTCGAAGCCCAGCGCCTGTCCCGCGTGGACCTGCTGGCCGGCGGCCGGCCCGCCCTGGTGGCGGCCAACACCGACCTGGGCCTGGCCCTGTCGGAGGACGAAATCGACTACCTGCTGGACATCTACCAGAAGGCGGGGCGCAACCCCACCGACGTGGAACTGATGATGTTCGCCCAGGCCAACTCCGAACACTGCCGCCACAAGATCTTCAACGCTGCCTGGGTGGTGGATGGGGAAGCCCGCGACGAGACCCTGTTCGGCATGATCAAGGCCACCCACAAAGCCAATCCCCAGGGCACGGTGATGGCCTATGCGGACAACGCCTCCATCATCGAGGGTGCCACGGTGCCCCGTTTCTACCCCCAGGCCGACGGCTCCTACGCCTACAGGGAAGAGCTGACCCACATCCTGACCAAGGTGGAAACCCACAACCACCCCACCGCCATTTCTCCCTTCCCCGGCGCCTCCACCGGCTCTGGCGGCGAGATCCGCGACGAGGGCGCCACCGGCCGCGGCTCCAAGCCCAAGGCCGGCCTCTGCGGTTTCTCCGTCTCCAACCTGTTCGTGCCCGGTGCCGAACGGCCCTGGGAAACCAGCATCGGCAAGCCCTCCCGCATCGCCTCGGCCCTCTCCATCATGCTGGAAGGCCCCATCGGCGCCGCTGCCTTCAACAACGAATTCGGCCGCCCCAACCTGACCGGCTACTTCCGCACCTATGAAGAAAACGTGGGTCCGGAAGTGCGCGGCTACCACAAGCCCATCATGATCGCCGGCGGCCTGGGCAACATCGAGGACGGCCAGTCCTTCAAGGCCGAAGTGTTCCCCGCCGGCACCCTGCTGGTGCAGCTGGGCGGCCCCGGCATGCTCATCGGCCTGGGCGGCGGCGCCGCTTCCTCCATGGCCACCGGCGCCAACAACGAGGACCTGGACTTCGCCTCCGTGCAGCGGGGCAACCCGGAAATCCAGCGTCGCGCCCAGGAAGTGATCGACCGCTGCTGGCAGATGGGCGTGCCCAAGAACGACATCGCCGCTCCCGGCGACGGCAACCCCATCCTTTCCATCCACGACGTGGGTGCCGGCGGCCTGTCCAACGCCTTCCCCGAGCTGGCCCACTCCGGCCAGTGCGGCGCCACCTTCGACCTGCGCGCCGTGCCCATCGAGGAACCGGGCATGAGCCCGGCGGAAATCTGGAGCAACGAATCCCAGGAACGCTACGTCCTGGCCCTGCCGCCTTCCCGCCTGGAAGAATTCAAGGCCCTGTGCGAGCGGGAGCGCTGCCCCTTCGCCGTGGTCGGCGTCACCACCGCCGATGGCCGCCTCAAGGTGACCGACGCCAAGCTGGGCGAGGACCCGGTGGACATGGACATGGAAGCCCTGCTCGGCAAGCCGCCGCGCATGACCCGGGAGGCCGTACACCAGGCGCCCGCCGCCGTGCCCTTCGCCGCCGACAGCATCAATCTCAAGGATGCGGGCTACCGGGTGCTGCAGCTGCCCTCCGTGGCCGACAAGACCTTCCTCATCACCATCGGCGACCGTTCCGTCGGCGGCATGACCGCCCGGGACCAGATGGTCGGCCCCTGGCAGGTGCCCGTGGCCGACGTGGCCGTGACCCTGATGGGCTACCAGGGCTACCAGGGCGAAGCCTTCGCCATGGGCGAGCGCACCCCCCTGGCCGTGCTCGACGCCCCCGCTTCCGGCCGCATGGCCGTGGGCGAGGCGGTGACCAACCTGGCCGCAGCCCCCATCAACAAGCTCTCCGACGTCAAGCTCTCCGCCAACTGGATGGCCGCTGCCGGCTACCCGGGCGAGGACGCCCGCCTCTTCGATACCGTAAAGGCCACCTCCGAGGTGTGCCAGGCCCTGGGGCTTTCCATCCCCGTGGGCAAGGATTCCCTCTCCATGCGCACCGCCTGGGAAGAGGGCGGTGCAAAGAAGCAGGTGGTCTCCCCCCTGTCCCTCATCGTCACCGGCTTCGCCCACAGCCCGGATGTGCGCCGCACCCTGACCCCGGTGCTGCAGCTGGACCAGGGCGAAACCGAACTGCTGCTGCTGGACCTCTCCGCCGGCAAGAACCGCCTGGGCGGCTCCGCCCTGGCCCAGGTGTACAACGCCACCGGCGAACAGGTGCCCGATCTGGATGAGCCCAAGCTGCTGGCAGCCTTCTTCGCCGTGGTGCAGAAGCTCAACCAGGACGGCCTGCTGCTGGCCTACCACGACCGTTCCGACGGCGGCCTCTTCGCCGCTGCCTGCGAGATGGCCTTTGCTTCCCGTTGTGGTATCACCATCAACGCCGACATCCTGGCCTACGACCCCCTGCAGAACGATGTGGATGGTGCCGAGAAGCGCCCCGACCTGCTCGAGGGCCGCTCCATGGAGCTGCTGGTCAAGGCCCTCTTCAACGAGGAACTGGGCGCCCTGGTGCAGATTCGCCGGGCCGACCGGGAGAAGATCACCGCCATCCTGCGCGAGGCCGGCCTGGGCCAGTGCTACGCCCTGGTGGGTTACCCCAACGACCGGGACCAGGTGCGCGTCTTCCGCAACGCCAAGCCCCTCTTCTCCGAGAGCCGGGTGGACCTGCAACGGGCCTGGTCCGAGACCTCCTACAAGCTGCAGTCCCTGCGCGACAACCCGGACTGCGCCCAGCAGGAATTCGACCGCATCCTGGACACCCAGGACCCGGGCCTCTCCGCCAGCCTCACCTTCGATATCGCCGAAGACGTGGCCGCCCCCTTCATCAACAGCGGCACCAAGCCGAAGATGGCCATCCTGCGCGAGCAGGGCGTGAACAGCCATTACGAGATGGCCGCCGCCTTCGACCGGGCCGGCTTCCATTCCGTCGATGTGCACATGAGCGACATCCTGGCCGGCCGGGTCTCCCTGCAGGACTTCAAGGGTGCCGTGGCCTGCGGCGGCTTCTCCTACGGCGACGTGCTCGGCGCCGGCCAGGGCTGGGCCAAGACCATCCTGTTCAACGGCAAGGCCCGGGACGAGTTCTCCGCCTTCTTCCAGCGCCCCGATACCTTCGCCCTGGGTGTCTGCAACGGCTGCCAGATGATGAGCGCCCTCAAGGAACTGGTGCCCGGTGCCGAGCACTGGCCCGCCCTGCAGCGCAACATCGTGGAGCAGTTCGAAGCCCGCTTCGTCATGGCCGAAGTGACCGAGTCGCCTTCCCTGTTCTTCGCCGGCATGGCAGGTTCCCGCATGCCCATCGTCGTCTCCCACGGCGAGGGCCGGGCCGAGTTCGCCAACGCCCAGGACCAGGCCAAGGCCCTGGTGGCCCTGCGCTATGTGGACAACAAGGGTGCGCCCACCGAGGTCTATCCCTACAACCCCAACGGCTCGCCTGCCGGCGTCACCGGCTTCACCACCGCCGACGGTCGCTTCACCATCATGATGCCGCATCCGGAACGGGTCTTCCGCTCCGTGCAAATGTCATGGCATCCTAGCGCCTGGGGCGAAGACAGCCCCTGGATGCGCATGTTCCGCAACGCCCGCCGCTGGGTGGGCTAGGAACACCCAGGGCCGGGAGCGGCAGCCGGACAGAAGATCCGGCGCCGCACCACAGGAACGGCCCTCAACTTTCAGGGAGGTATGCGATGGCATTCATGCCATGGACCAAGGAGCTGGAACTGGGGCTGGCCGAGATCGACCGGCAGCACCACTGGCTCGTGGATCAGACCAACGCGCTGCACGACGAGCTGTCCGCCCCGGCCCCCAGCCGGGACAAGGTGGGACAGATTCTGGAGGGGCTGGTGGATTACACCCACAACCACTTCATCGTCGAGGAGGTGTTGTTCCAGCAGTTCGGTTACCCGGAAACCCCGGCCCACAAGGCCGAACACGACGGTTTCACGGGCAAGGCCATGGATCTGCTGATGCGTTTCGAGGACGGGGAAGAGGTGACCATGGAAGCCCTGGATTTCCTCAAGGAATGGCTGGTGCACCACATCTGCCAGGTGGACCGGGCCTACGTGCCTTTCCTCAAGTCCAAGGGCGCCCTCTAGCCGCCCCCAACGATACGGTAATCAGATGGCGGCTGCGGCCGCCAGGCCAGGCCGGCGGCGCTCGATGAAAAGGGTGCTCCCGGCCTGTCTTTTTGCCTGCTTCTTGGCCATGCTGGCCGCCGCCGCCACCTCGTGGTGGGAGCTGAAGAGGCCCGGCTCCACCCGTAGGGCGCCGATGGAAAGGGAGGGCAGGGGATTGAATACGGTGCGGCCCTTGCGGTCCTCGCCGACGAAGCCGCCCCGGGCCAGGTCTTCCGGCGCCACCAGGGTCGGCATGCGCTGGTCGAACAGGCGCAGGGCGCGGGCGCAGCGCTCCTCCCAGTCCGGGCTCTGGAACAGGATGATGAAATCGTCGCCGCCGATGTGGCCGATGAAGTCCAGGCGCGGGTCCGCCACTTCCGCCATGAGCAGCCCCAGCATCTGGATCACGTCGTCGCCCTTGCGGTAGCCGTAGGCGTCGTTGAAGGGCTTGAAGTTGTCGATGTCGTAGTAACAGGCGGCAAAGGCCGTCTGGCTCTCCAGCAGGCGCTCGGCATGCTCGTTGATGGGCACGTTGCCCGGCAGCTGGGTCAGGGGATTGGCGTAGCGGGCGGCGGAAATCTGCATTTCCGTGATCATGGCCATCAGGTCCTGGCCGCTGCCGACCCCGACGTAGGAACCCTGGTCGGTGATGACGAAGCCGTCGTAGAGATAGTGCTTGGCGGCCCGGGCGATCATTAGCCCCACCTCCTGTACCGACAGGTTCTGGTCCACCACCAGGGGCGCCGGGTCCATGAACAGGGTGCACGGCTTCTTGCCGTACAGCTCCCGGCGGAAGGGGCGGGCGAAGCGGTCAATCAGGTTGTGACGGTTGATCAGGCCCAGGGGCTGGCCCTGGTGCACCACCGGCAGCACGTGCAGTTCCGGGTTGTCCTCGAAGCGCTGGTACACCATGTCGTTGCAGGCGTCCGGGGCGATGGGCTCGATGAAGTGGCTGAGGGCCCGGGCGGTGCTGCCGCCGGCGCCGCCGGCATTGGGGAAGATGGCGATCTGGCGGTTCTTCAGGGCGGCCAGGGTGTCGCTTTCCGGCAGGGTTCGCGGCGTTGGCGCCGGGCGGGCGATGAAGAAGCCCTGGCCGCAGGCGATGCCCAGGTCGCGCACGGTGGTGAAGTCGGCCTCGGTCTCGATGCCCTCGGCGATGATGTAGGCGCCGCAGGTTTCGGCGATCTCGTGCATGGAACTGACCAGCTTGAACTTGAGGGCGTCGTCGGCGATGCCCTGGATGAAGTGCCGGTCGATCTTCACGTACTCGGGGCGCAGCTCCGACCACAGGCGCAGGTTGGAGAAACCCTCCCCCAGGTCGTCGATGGCGATGCGGTAGCCCTGGCCCCGGTAGTGCATGAGGGCGTCGTGGAGGTCGGCGAAGTCCTCGATCTGCTGGTTTTCCGTCAGTTCGATGATGATGCGGCTGGGGGACAGGCCCAGTTCCCGCAGCAGGCCCTGGGTTTCGCCGTTGCGGAATTCCGGGTCCTTGAGGCAGCCGGGGCTGACATTGACGAAGAGGTTGCCGGGCAGGTTCAGCTGGGCGAAGGCGCGGAAGATGGCGATGCGGCAGGCCCGCTCCAGCTCCATGGTCAGGTCCAGGCGGCGGGCCAGTTCGAAGAGGGCGGCCGGGGTGTGCAGGGGGGAGTCGATGGGGCCCCGGATGAGGCCCTCGAAGCCCATGTAGGACTGGCCCCGGTAGTCCAGGATCGGCTGGAAGACGGGAGTGAGCCGGCCTTCCCGGATCAGTTCGAGCAGGATGTCGGCTTCTTCGGCGCCGGGCAGGGAGTGGGCGCGGAAATTGAGGGCAAGGCGTTCGAGCAGGGAGGCGGCGGTCATCGTCTTCTCCACCAGGGAGGCAGGATCGCCACTGTAGGCGGGGGAGGTTACATGGCGATGACGCAGGACGAAAAAAAGGGGGAGGGCCATGGGCCGCTCCCCCTTGATCGGCGGGCCTCTCCGGGGAGAGGCCGCCAGCAGGCTTATTCCACCTTGGCCTTGGCGCGCAGGTCCTTGACCATGTTTTCCACGATCTGCTGCTGGGCGCGCTGCTGCAGCTGGCCCTTGACCTGGTCGAAGGGAGGCGGGTTCAGGGGACGGGTGTCTTCCAGCTGGATGATGTGCCAGCCGAAGTCGGACTTCACCGGGGCGTCGGTCAGCTTGCCCTTTTCCAGGCGCACCAGGGCGTCGGCGAAAGGCTTGACGTAGTTGCTGGGGTTGGACCATCCCAGGTCGCCGCCGTTGTCCTTGGAGCCGGGGTCCTTGGATTGCTTGGCCAGTTCCTCGAACTTCTCGCCCTTCTTCAGCTTGTCCAGGATCACCTTGGCTTCGGTTTCGTTGTCCACCAGGATGTGGCGGGCCTTGTATTCCTTGCCGCCGAGCTTGGACTTGATCTCTTCGTAGTCCTTCTTCAGCTGGGCATCGGTGACCGGGTGCTTGGCCAGGTAGTCCTGGATGAAGGCGCGGATCAGCACGGCCTGGGAGGCCAGACCCATCTGGGCGGCGACGTCGGCCTTCTTGTCCAGGCCCTTCTTCTTGGCTTCCTGGCTGAGGATTTCGCGGCGGACCAGTTCCTCGCGCACGGCGGCGCGCAGTTCCGGACCTTCGGGGGCGCCCTGGGCCTTCTGTTCGGCGATGAAGGCGTCAGCCAGGCTCTGGGGCACGGCGGTACCGTTCACCACCACGGCGGCGGGAGCCTTTTGGGCCATGGCATTGGCCGAGAGAAGGGCGCCGCAAACCAGGGCGGCGGCCAGCTTGGAAGCGGACTTGGAAATAGTCTGCATGAACTTGTCCTTGTGCTGTGTGATGGGTGGGGTAAAACGCGATTATACGGAGTCTTGGTCCGGCGTCAGGGCATTTATGGCGAGGGCATGGATGGGCCCCTGCATCATGTCGCCCAGGGCGTCGTAGACCAGGCGGTGGCGGGCCACCGTGTTCTTGCCGGCAAAGGCGGCGCTGACCAGGGTCAGGCGGTAATGGCCGCCGCCGCCGGCAGCGCCGGCATGGCCCCGGTGGGCCGCCGACTCGTCGTCGATGTGCAGACGCAGGGGGGCCAGCACGGCCAGCCGCCGCTGCATTTCAGCCAGGGTGTCGCTCACGCCGGCAGCACCTTCTTGAAGGGCTTGACCGTGACCTGGGCGTAGACGCCGGCGGCCACATAGGGGTCCGCATCGGCCCAGGCACGGGCGGCTTCCAGGGAGGCGAACTCGGCGACGATGAGGCTGCCGGAGAAGCCGGCCGGGCCGGGATCGGGGGAATCGATGGCGGGGCAGGGGCCGGCCAGGATCAGGCGGGCTTCCTGCTGCAGCTGGGTGAGCCGCTCCAGGTGGGCGGGACGGGCGGCCAGACGGGCCTCCAGGCTGCCGGGGCGGTCTTCGCCGATGATGATGTAAAGCATCAGTTTTTCTCCTCGTCGCTCACGTACTTGGACAGCATGGCCCCCTGGATGAGGACGAACACCAGCATCAGGCCCATGCCGCCGAACAGTTTGAAATTGACCCAGGTTTCCGTGGGGTAGTGGAAGGCCACATAGAGGTTGAGGGCCCCCATGAGGCTGAAAAAGGCGATCCAGGACAGATTCATGCGCTGCCAGGCGACATCGGGCAGTTCCATCTTTTCCTGCATCAGGCTACGGATCAGGTTGCGGCGGAAGAACAGGGTGGCGCCGCCCAGGATCAGGGCGAACATCCAGTACAGCACCGTCGGCTTCCACTTGATGAAGGTCTCGTCGTGCAGCACCAGGGTGGCGCCGCCGAAAATGACGATGATGGCCAGGCTGACCCAGAGCATGGTGTCCACCGGCTTGCGGCGCAGCTTGAGCCAGCCGATCTGGCCGAAGGTGGCGGCGATGGCCACGGCGGTGGCGACGTAGATGCCGGCGAACTTGAAGGCGATGAAAAAGAGGAGGACGGGGAACAGGTCGAAGAGAAACTTCATGGGTATCCGGAAAGGGGCATGCAGCCGTGCTGGGGTCGCTGGATTATGGCGGCTTTCCCCCGGGCTGTCCATGGCGCCTCTGCTATACTTTGCGGTTACAAATCGTCACGAAAAACACCGTGGGGCGGGGCTTTGCAGCCCGCCGCCGGCAGGCGCTTCCCCGGCCCCGCCGGACCCTTTCGTGGCGGCCCTTTTGGCGCCCTTTCCGTTCTTCCGGCCCTTGCCCATGAACCAGACTCCTGCCGTCCGCCGCCGCTTCAGCCTGCTGCCCTACCGCATCAGTTCCCAGGTGGCGCTGCTGGTGTCCCTGCTGTTCATGCTCACCGTGTTCGCCTTCACCGCCTACACGGTGCAGGAGCAGGCCGACCTGTCCCAGGAAACCATCACCCGCCACAGCCAGGCCCTGGCCGAGAACATCGCCTTCACCGCGGCGCCCCAGATGGTGCTGGGGGACGAGAGCGCCCTCGAATATTTCCTGCTGCGCTCCGCCGAGTATCCGGATATCCAGGCCCTGACCCTGATCGACGCCAGGGGCAAGGTCCTGGCCTCGGTGCGCAAGGACGACCAGGGCGGCTCCAGCGCCGAATACGGCGTTTCCCGCCTGCTGCCGCCCCACGGCGAAGAAGCCCGCTCCAACCTGCTGGAAACCCCGGCCGGGCGCCGCCTGCTGCTGTGGCAGCCGGTGGTCAGCGGCCAGGTGCTGGGCTGGCTGCGCCTGGAGATCGGCCTCGACCTGCTGGCCGACGCCCAGCGCCACATCTGGCAGGACAGCATCGTCACCGCCCTGGCCGCCATCATCGGCAGCACCACCCTGTTGCTGCTGTTTCTCCTGCGGCCCCTGCGAGCCCTGCGCCAGGCCACGGATTTCGCCTCCCGCCTCGACGTGCTGCGGGGCCAGAGCCTGCCGGCCTACCATGGCAGCCTGGAGATCGGCGAGCTGGTACAGGCCCTCAACCGGGCTTCGCGCCGCCTCAAGCAGCAGGAAGAGACCATCGAGGAAAACAGCCGCTTCCTGCAGAGCCTCACCGATGCCCTGGGGGAAGGGGTCATCGCCACCGACGCCGAAGGGCGCTGCACCTTCATCAACGCCGAGGGCGAGCGCATGCTCGGCTGGAGCCGCCAGGACCTGCTGGGCAAGGATGTGCACCACACCATCCACTTCCAGACCGCCACCGGCTTCCACGTCAGCCAGGACGAATGTCCCCTGCACTCGCCGGCGGTGGCCAGCCGGCCCTTCCGTTCCGAGCTGGATGCCTTCACCCGCAACGACGGCAGCGTCTTCCCCATCTCCGTCGTTTCCGTGCCCCTCTTCGAGGGCGAGCGCTTCACCGGCACCGTGGCCGCCTTCCAGGACATCACCGAGCGCAAGCGGGACGAGGACTTCCTCATGGCCACCACCTCCCGTCTCTCGGCCCTGATCGAGAGCATGCAGGCGGGCATCCTGGTGGAGGACGAGAACCGCCAGATCGTGCTCGCCAACCAGGCCCTGGGCCAGCTGTTCGAACTGGATGTGGACCCCCAGGAGCTGGTGGGGGTGGATTGCCGCCTGGTGCTGCAGCACCTGCAGGGCCTGTGCGCCGACGGGGCCCGGTTCGTGCCCCGGGTGGAGGCGGTGGTGGAGGACCGGCGCGCCGTCCTCGGCGAGGAAATCCGCCTGGCCGACGGGCGCGTCCTGGAGCGGGACTACATTCCCATCTACCTCTTCCCCCAGGTGGCCCAGCCGGAGGACTACCGGGGCCACCTGTGGCTGTTCCGCGACATCACGGAGCGCAAGCATGCGGAGCTGGAACTGCAGCAGGCCAAGGAGGCGGCGGAATCGGCGAACCGGGCCAAGGGCGAATTCCTGGCCAACATGAGCCACGAAATCCGCACCCCCATGAACGGCATCCTGGGCATGACCGACCTGGCCCTGGATTCGGCCCTGACGCCGGAGCAGCGGGACTACCTGGAGATGGTCAAGTCCTCCGCCGACGCCCTGCTGGTGATCATCAACGACATCCTGGACTTCTCCAAGATCGAGGCCGGCAAGCTGGAGCTGGAGCACATCCACTTCCACCTGCGCCAGCTGCTGCGGGAAACCCTCAAGCCCCTGGAACTGCGCGCCCGCCAGCGCAGCCTGACGCTGCGCTGCGAGGTACCGGAGGAGGTGGCCGACGGCTATCTGGGGGATCCGGGGCGGCTGCGCCAGGTGCTCATCAACCTGGTGGGTAACGCCATCAAATTCACCGAGGAAGGCCAGGTTGCGGTGCGCGTCGAAGCCCGGGACGGGCTCCTGCACTTCGCCGTCAGCGATACCGGTATTGGCATTCCGGCGGACAAGCAGCAGCTCATCTTCGAGGCCTTCTCCCAGGCCGACAGCTCGGTCACCCGCCGCTTCGGCGGCACCGGCCTGGGCCTCACCATCTGTACCCGGCTGGTGCGCCTGATGGGCGGCCACATGTGGGTGGAGAGCGACCCGGGCCAGGGCAGCACCTTCCACTTCACCGCCCGCCTGGAGGCCGTGGCCGGTCCGGCCGAGAGTGGCGAGGCCGACGCCGGCCGGGGCGAGGTGGTGCTGCCGCCCCTGCGCCTGCTGGTGGCCGAGGACAACCCGGTGAACCAGAAGCTGGTGCTGACCCTGCTGCAGAAGCGGGGCCACCGCGTGACCCTGGCGGACAACGGCCAGCAGGCCCTGGCGGCCCTGGCGACGGACCATTTCGACCTGGTGCTGATGGACATGCAGATGCCGGTCATGGGCGGCCTCGAAGCCACCCGCCGCATCCGGGCGGCGGAAGCGGCCCGGGGCGACGGTCAGCACCTGCCCATCGTCGCCATGACCGCCAACGCCATGGCCGGGGACCGGGAACTGTGCCTGGAGGCGGGCATGGACGGCTACGTTTCCAAGCCCCTGCGCCGGGACGAATTCTTCTCCGCCATGGCCGACGTGCTGCCGCCCGAGCTGTTGCGCCAGGCCGGCGCCGCTGCGGCGATACCCGCAGACGGCCAGGCGGCGGCTGCCGCGTCCCCTTTCGAGTCGGCGCCGGCGGCGCTGCGCCGCTGTGACCGGGCCGAAGCCGTGGCCCGCCTGGAAGGGGACGAGGAACTGTTCGCCATGCTGGTGAAAATGTTCAGCGACGACCTGCCCAACTACCTGCAGCGCCTCAACGCCGCCCTGGCGGGGCAGGACATGGAGGCCCTGTCGCGGGAGGCCCACACCCTGAAGGGGCTGCTGGCCACCTTCAGCGCCGGCCGCGGCACGGCCCTGGCCCTGGAACTGGAAACCCGGGCCAAGGGCGGCCACGTGGAAACCCTGGGCGTGCTGGTGCGGCAACTGCAGGAAGAACTGGAACTGGTGCGCCAGGAACTCTTGGCGGGCGCGCCCGCCGCCTGAAACGGCAGGCCGGGAGCCTGCCGTGGGGGAGCTGGGTCCGGACGGCCCGCTGCGGATCGGGAGTCGTGGGTTGCGTGTGGCGGCAGGCCGGAGACGCCCGTCCGGCGCCGCTTTCCGTCATGCCATGCCGGACATCGGCCAGGGATGCGCCTCCTGGCCGGGTGCCCCCAGGGGTTTGTTGCCGGGCGCCTAGGGCAGGCGCAGCAGGTCGCCGGCCGCGGCAGCGTCCACGCCGTGGGGAATGACGCCCAGCAGGGGCGCCGGCAGGGCCCGCTCCAGGCAGGCCAGGTTTTCCTCGAAGCGGCTCATGGCCGGATCGATGCGGTTGGCCACCCAGCCCGCCAGGGGCAGGCCCTGGGCGGCGATGGACTCGGCCGTGAGCAGGGCATGGCTGATGCAGCCCAAGCGCATGCCCACCACCAGGATCACCGGCAGGCCCAGCTCCCGGGCCAGGTCGGCGGCATCGAAATCATCCCCCAGGGGCACGCGCCAGCCGCCCACTCCTTCCACGATCAGCACCTCGGCCAGGGGCTTGAGCTCCTGGAAGGCATGGCGGATCACCGCCGCCTTGATGGGCCGGCCGGCTTCGGCGGCGGCGATGTGGGGGGCGATGGGTGGGGCGAACAGATAGGGATTGACCAGGTCCCGGGGCGCCGCCACGGAGGCGGCGGCCATCAGGCGGCGCACGTCGTCGTTATCCCCGTCGGCCTCGGTGCCGGCCGCCACCGGCTTCATGGCCAGGGCCGACAGCCCCTGGCGCCGGGCGGCGTGCAGCAGGGCGCAGGCGGAGAAGGTCTTGCCGATTTCCGTATCGGTGCCGGCGATGAAATAACCCTGTTTCATGGTGCGGTCCTCACTGAAAGGCGTTGGCCACAGAGGGCACAGAGATCACAGAGAAAAGCCTGAAATACAGAGGGGACGGAATGCTGCCGCCGGCCGTGGCAGCCGGACAGTTCTTCCCCTCTGTGTTCTCTGTGCCCTCTGTGGCAAAAAAGAATTTTCGCCTGCTCACTTCACCGCCGTACACAGCACCACGTCGTAGGTGGCGGGCAGGCCGGCGGTGCTGCGGTGGCGTTCGTAGCGCGCTTCCACGGTCTTCCAGGCGGCCTTGCCGAGGAAGCCGGTGCGGCGGGCACCGCCCACCTGGTTGGCGCCGATGTCCTTGATGGCCCGCAGCAGGCTGCGCAGGTCCGGGTAGAAGATCTGCAGCTTGCGCCGTTCCACCCGCAGTTCCTGGAAACCGGCGCCGAGCATGGCTTCGCCGCAGGTGGCCGGGGGCGCGAAGGGCAGCACGTGGCGATGGCTGTCGATGCCGGCGAAAGCCTCCCCCAGTTCGGCGAAGGTGCCGGGCCCCAGGGTGCTGAAGGCGAGGACGCCGCCGGGCGCCAGCACCCGGGCCGCTTCCTTGAGGCTGTGGCCCAGGTCGCACCACTGCACGGCCAGGCTGGACCAGTAGAGGGCGGCGCCGCCGGCGGCCAGGGGCAGGTGCTCCAGGTCGGCGCACAGCGGCAGGCCGCCGTTGTCCCCTTCCCGGGCCCGGGCCAGCATGGCCGGGGCGAAGTCGGCCAGGAGCAGGGGGTGGCCTGGATAGCGGTGGGCCAGCAGGCCGGCGCCGTAGCCGGTGCCGCAGCCGGCGTCGAGGAGAAAGCCGGCGGGCAGCTGGCCGTCCCCGGGCGGCAGGGAGGATTCCAGGGCGTCGCACACCTGGCGTTGCAGGGCCGCGGCCTGGTCGTAGGAATCGGCGGCCCGGTCGAAGGCGCGGCGGATGTGGTGTTTTTCCATCAGGCGGGCAGTCCTTGCGCCCAGGCCTGCACATGGCCGGCGAAGGCGGCCGGATCGTGCAGGAAGGGGGTGTGGGCGGCCTCCGCCATGAGCTGCAGCTGGCCGTGGGGCAGCTGGGCGGCCAGCCAGCGGGCGGCCTCCACCGGCATCAGGGAATCGGCCTCGCCGTGGATGACCAGGGCCGGATGGGGCAGCTTGGGCGCCAGGGGGCGCAGATCCAGGTCCCGCAGCCAGTCCAGGCCCCGCAGCAGGGCGGCCTTTTCCGCCAGGGGGGCCTTGGTCAGGGGCG
Organism: Azospira oryzae; assembly: GCF_004217225.1. Taxonomy (GTDB): domain Bacteria; phylum Pseudomonadota; class Gammaproteobacteria; order Burkholderiales; family Rhodocyclaceae; genus Azospira; species Azospira oryzae. Next base: position 974,808 of record NZ_SHKM01000001.1, on the reverse strand, counting down.
CCAGCTGGCGGTTGATGTCCTTGGCCAGGCTGTCGCCCTGGTTCATCAGGGTGGCGAAGCGGGGCAGCACCGGGCCCGGGGCCAGGCCCACGGCGGCGGAGAAGCCGCCGAGCAGGCTGGCCGGCTGGCCGGCGTTCCAGCCTTTGCCGGCGAGGAAGCGGGGCGAGGTGGCCACCAGTACCAGGCCGGCGATGCGCTTGGGGGCCCGGGCCGCCATCAGCTGGGCCAGCTGGCCGCCGAGGGACCAGCCGAGCAGCAGGGCGCCCTCGGGCACGTCGGTCAGCAGGGTGTCCACGGTGGCGGCCACCGAGTCGGCGCCGTCGGGGCGGCCCGGATAACCGGGCAACTGCAGCCGGGTGACGGAGAAATGGGGCGTCAGGTGGGGCAGCAGGGCCTCCCACACCCGGGAATCCAGGCCCCAGCCGTGGAGCAGGGCCAGGGGGCGCTTGGCGGGGGAATTCATGGCGTCGGACTCAATTTTTCAGCGGCCCGCATTCGGCCAGGGCCGCCACCAGGGCGTCCACCTGGCCCACGGTGTGGGCGGCGGAAAGGGTGATGCGCAGCCGGGCCTGGCCCTTGGCCACGGTGGGCGGGCGGATGGCGGGCACCCAGATGCCCCGCTCCAGCAGGGCCCGGCTCAGGGCCAGGGTGGGTTCGTTGTCGCCGATGACCAGGGGCTGGATGGGGGTGGGGGAATCCAGCAGCTGCCAGCCCCGCTCGGCGCAGAGGGGTTCCAGGCCCAGGCGCAGGCGGGCTATGAGGGTCACCAGATGGGCCCGGCGCTCGCTGCCGGCGGCGATCAGCTCCAGGCTCTTCTGCAGGGCGCAGGCCACGGCCGGGCTGGCGGCGGTGGTGAAGATGTAGGTGCGGGCCTTCTGCAGCAGCCATTCCAGGACCTTGGCGCTGCCGGCGACGAAGGCGCCGGAGACGCCGGCGGCCTTGCCCAGGGTGCCCATGTAGAGGACCCGGGGCGAGGGAATGAGCTTCACCGCGGCGGCGCTGCCCCGGCCCTGGCCCACCACGCCGAAGCCGTGGGCGTCGTCGATGACCAGCCAGGTGTCGTATTTCTCGGCCAGTTCGTAGAGTTCTTCCAGGGGGGCGATGTCGCCGTCCATGCTGAAGATGGCGTCGGTGACGATCATCTTGCGCGGCGCCTGGCTGGCGGCCAGCTGGCTTTCCAGATGGGCCAGGTCCAGGTGCCGGTAGCGGTGGCTGTCGGCCCGGGAGAGCTGCACCGCATCGATGAGGGAGGCGTGGTTGAGCTTGTCGGCGAAGACCGCGTCGCCCCGGCCCACCAGGGCCGGAATCATGGCCAGGTTGGCCATGTAGCCGGTGGAAAAATACAGGGCCCGCTGGCGCATGACGAAGGCGGCCAGGGCTTCTTCCAGCTGGTGGTGGGGGCGCAGGTGGCCGCTCACCAGATGGGAGGCGCCGGAGCCGGCGCCCCACTGCCGGGCGCCTTCGGCCATGGCCTCGGCGATTTCCGGGTGGTTGGCCAGGCCCAGGTAGTCGTTGCTGCAGAAGGCCAGCACCGGCTTGCCGTCCGCCACCATGTCCGGCCCGCAGGGGGAATCGACGATGCGGCGGCGGCGGGTCAGGCCTTCGGCTTCGATGGCTTTGAGTTCGGCGTCCAGGCTTTCCCAGATCATGCGAGTGTGGCCTCCAGGGTGGCCAGGGTGCCCTGGCAGAGATGGCGAGCCTCGTCCTCGGAGAGCACGTAGGGCGGCATCAGATAGACCGTGTTGCCGATGGGGCGCAGCATCAGTTCCCGCTCCAGGCCGGCCTTGTAGAAGCGGCGGGAGAAGGAGGCGTCGGCCCCTTCCACGTCGAACGCCAGGATCATGCCGCGGCGCCGGTAGTGGCGCACCCGGGGATGCTGGCGCAGGGGTTCCAGCAGCTGGTGCAGGCGCTCCGAGAGCTGCCGGTTGGCGGCGATCACGCCGTCCTGCTCGAAGATGTCCAGGGTGGCCAGGGCGGCCCGGCAGGCCAGGGCGTTGCCGGTGTAGGAATGGGAGTGGAGGAAGCCCCGGGTCACGGCATCGTCGAGGAAGGCTTCATACACGGTGTCGGTGGTCAGCACCACGGAGAGGGGCAGGTAGCCGCCGGTGATGCCTTTGGAGAGGCAGAGGAAGTCCGGCCGGATGTTGGCCTGCTCATGGGCGAAGAAGGTGCCGCTGCGGCCGAAGCCCACGGCGATCTCGTCGCAGATGAGGTGCACGCCGTAGCGGTCGCAGGCCTGCCGCGCCAGGCTCAGGTAGAGCGGATCGTGCATGGCCATGCCGGTGGCGCACTGGATCAGGGGTTCCACGATGAGGGCGGCGATGTGGCCGTGGTGGGCTTGCAGATGGGCTTCCAGGGCCGCGGCGGCGCGCCGGGCCATGTCGGCGGCGGTCTCGCCGTCCCGGGCTAGGCGGGCGTCGGGGGAGGGCAGCACGGCGGCGGGGCGGATCAGGGGAGCGTAGGCATCCTTGAACAGGGCCACGTCGGTGACCGCCAGGGCGCCCACGGTCTCGCCGTGGTAGCTGCCTTCCAGGCAAAGGAAATCGGTCTTTTCCGGCTGGCCCGTGTTGCGCCAGTAGTGGTGCGACATCTTCAGGGCGATCTCGGTGGCCGAGGCGCCGTCGGAGGCGTAGAAGGCATGGCCCAGGGCGCCGCCGGTAAGGGCGGAGAGGCGCTCGGAGAGCTGCACCACCGGCTCGTGGGTGAAGCCGGCCAGGATCACGTGCTCCAGGGTTTCCAGCTGGTCCCTGAGGGCGGCGTTGATGCGCGGGTTGCGGTGGCCGAAGAGATTGACCCACCAGGAGCTGACCCCGTCCAGGTAACGGCGGCCGTCGAAGTCCGTCAGCCATACCCCCTCGCCGCTCTGGACGGGGATCAGGGGCAGTCCGTCGGCCGCCAGGTGGTGCTGCATCTGGGTGCACGGATGCCAGACAGCGGCAAGGCTGCGGTCCAGGAGGCGGCGGTTTGCGGACATGGGGCGTGGGCGGGATGGTGGGCAGGGATGGTGGACAGGTCGCGGCGCCGGGGCCACCACCTCAAGCCCGCCATTTTACCCGCCCCGGCAGGCCAGTGCCAAAAGCGATGCGCAAAGACGGCGACAAAATGGCTAGAATAGCCTGCGGCAGCCCCGCCGACCGAGGCGGGGAGGGGCCGACCAAAACAATATCGCTGGCACAACTAAGGGTTGAGAGGCGGGAGACAATCGATGAAAAACATGAAGCTGGGTTGGAAGCTTTTCCTGCTGGTGGCCCTGGCGGTCGCCGGCTTCCTCGTCAATTCCGGCCAGGGGCTGTTCCTGCTCAAGGAAAACCTGCTGGAAGACCGCAAGCTGAAGACCAAGAACGTGGTGGAAACGGCCCACGGCATCCTGGCCTACTACTACCGGGAGCAGCAGGCCGGCCGCCTCTCCGAGGAGGACGCGCGGCAGACCGCCGCCGCCGCCATCAAGGGCCTGCGTTACGAGGGCGAGGAATACTTCTTCCTCATGGATTTCAACGCCAACATTGTCATGCATCCCATCAAGCCGGAGATGGATGGCAAGAATTTCGCCGAGACCAAGGACCCCAAGGGCAACCGCCTGTTCTCGGAAATGTCCCGCATCGGCCGGGACGTGGGCCAGGGCTACTACGCCTATTTCTGGCCCAAGCCGGGCAAGAGCGAGCCGGTGGAGAAGATCTCCTACGTCAAGGCCTTCAAGGAATGGGGCTGGCTGGTGGGCTCGGGCATCTACATCGACGACGTGGATGCGGTCTTCTTCAAGGCCGCCACCACCCAGGGCAGCCTGGCCATCGGCGGCCTGATCCTGCTCATCGGTTTCTCCGTCTATCTGATGAAGACCATCGTCGGGCCGGTGCAGCGCATGCAGAAGGTGATGGAGGCCCTGGCCGAGGGCGACATGACGGTCCATGCCTCCTCCGACGCCAAGGATGAAATCGGCCTCATGCTGCAGGCGGCCGAACGCATGATCGACCGCACCCGCAAGGTCATCCAGGAGGTGCGGGTCAGCGCCGATGCCCTGGTCAATGCCTCGGATCAGGTCAGCGTCACCTCCCACAGCCTCTCCCAGTCCGCCTCCGAGCAGGCCGCCAGCGTCGAGGAGACCTCCGCCTCCATCGAGCAGATGTCGGCCAATATCGAGCACAACAAGGACAACGCCCACCTGACCCAGGACATGTCGGCCCGGGCCGCCAGCGACGCCCAGGTCGGCGGCAAGACCGTGGGCGCCACGGTGGAGGCCATGAAGCAGATCGCCGACAAGATCGGCATCGTGGACGAGATCGCCTACCAGACCAATCTGCTGGCCCTCAACGCCGCCATCGAGGCGGCCCGGGCCGGCGAGCACGGCAAGGGCTTCGCCGTGGTGGCCGGCGAGGTGCGCAAGCTGGCCGAGCGTTCCCAGGCCGCCGCCCACGAGATCGGCGAACTGGCCGGCAAGAGCGTGGAGCAGGCGGAAAACGCCGGGCGCCTGTTCCAGGACATGATGCCCAACATCGAAAAGACCGCCCAGCTGGTCAAGGAAATCGCCGCCTCCTCCGAGGAGCAGGCCATCGGCGCCGGCCAGATCAGCCAGGCCATCAGCCAGGTGAACCAGACCACCCAGCACAACGCCAGCGCCTCCGAGGAACTGGCGGCCACGGCCCAGGAACTCCATTCCCAGGCCGAGCGGCTGAAGCAGAACATCGCTTTCTTCCGCATCGACTGAGGCGGGAAAGCTTAGCCACAGAGGGCACAGAGAACACAGAGATTAAGAACGGCGGCCATGGGCCGCCGTTTTTTTTGCCACCAACTTTTGCCACGGCGACGCTTATACTCTGTGTTCTCTGTGCCCTCTGTGGCCCGCCTTTATGACCAGGCCTGAAACGAAGAAGGGACGCCATTCTCCGCGATGATGCGGTGGAGAGTGGCGTCCCCTCTGCCTCATATGGCAGGGCTTTGTGAAGATCTACTGGTAGCGCAGGGCCTCGATGGGGTCCAGGCGGGCGGCCTTGCGGGCCGGGTAGTAGCCGAAGAAGATGCCGACCCCGGCGGCGACGCTGAAGGCGACGATGACCGAACTGCCGGAGATGATCACCGCGGTGCCGGTGAGCAGGTTGGTCAGCACGGCGCCGCCGATGCCCAGCAGCAGGCCGATGAGGCAGCCGGCGATGGAGATGACGATGGCCTCCAGCAGGAACTGGGTCAGGATGTCCTTCTCCCGGGCACCGATGGCCATTCGGATGCCGATCTCCCGGGTCCGTTCGGTGACCGAGACCAGCATGATGTTCATGATGCCGATGCCGCCCACCAGCAGGGAGACGGAGGCGATGGCGCCCAGCAGCAGGGACATGATGCGGGTGGTTTCCGCCGCCGAATCGGCCACGGCGGTGAGGTTGCGCACGTTGAAGTCGTCGTCCTGGCCGGGGCGGATGCGGTGCCGCTGGCGCAGCAGGGCGTTCATGGAATTTTCCACCGCCGGCATCACCTCGGGCGCCGCGGCCTTGACCATGATGGCCCGCACCGAGCCCTGGAAGGGCGTGCCGAAGAGCTTGCGCTGGGCCGTGGTGAGGGGAACGATGAGCACGTCGTCCTGGTCCCGCCCGTCCAGGCTCTGGCCCTTGGGCGCCAGCACGCCGAGGATGAGGAAGGGGGCCTGGCCGATGCGCAGGGTCTTGCCCGTCGGGTTCTCGGCGCCGAACAGGTTCTGGGCCGCGGTCTTGCCAATCAGGGCCACCCGGGTCGAGGCCCGCAGGTCCGAATCGGTGAAGGGCGAGCCGTCCACCAGGGCCCAGGAGCGCACGTCCAGATAGGCCGGCGTGGTGCCGATGACATAGGAGTTCCAGTTGCTCGAGCCATACACCAGCTGGGCCGAGCCCTGGTGCACCGGCGCCGCCGTTTCCACCCCGTCCAGCTCGGTGATGGCTTCCGCATCGGTGACGGTCAGGGTGGGGGCGTTGCCGCTGCCGCTGCGCACGCCGCCGGCGTTGGTGAAGCCGGAGAGGACGATGAACAGGTTGCTGCCCATGGAGTTGATGGACTGGGCCACGGCGTACTGGGCGCCCTGGCCGATGGCCAGCATCAGCACCACGGCGCCGACGCCGATGACCATGCCGAGCATGGTGAGGAAGGTGCGCAGCCGGTTGGCGCCCATGGCGCGCCAGGCTTCGCCGAGCATGGCGGTCAGCATGGCTGGACCTCCCCGGCGGGCAGGTCGTGGTGGGTCGGCGCATCGTGCACGATGCGGCCGTCGAGGAAGCGCACCTGGCGCTTGGCGTGCTGGGCGATATCCGGCTCGTGGGTGACCAGGACGATGGTGATGCCCTCCCGGTTCAGTTCCTCGAACAGGGCCATGATCTCCTCGCTGGTGTGGCTGTCCAGGTTGCCCGTGGGCTCGTCGGCCAGGATCAGGCGGGGCCGGTTCACCAGGGCCCGGGCGATGGCCACCCGCTGCTGCTGGCCGCCGGAGATGCGGTTGGGCAGGGATTTGGCGTACTGGCCCAGGCCCACCTTGGCCAGCAGTTCCCGGGCCCGCTGGCGCCGCTCTTCCTTGTCCACGCCGCAATAGACCAGGGGCAGGGCCACGTTGTCCTCCAGGCTCATGCGCGGCAGCAGGTTGAAGCCCTGGAAGACGAAGCCGATGGTGCGGTTGCGCAGCAGGGCGGTCTGGTCCTTGTCCAGGGCCGAGACGTGCTTGCCGTCGAGGATGTAGTCGCCGCCGCTGGGCCGGTCCAGGCAGCCCAGGATGTTCATGAAGGTGGACTTGCCGGAGCCGGAGGGGCCCATGATGGCGACGAACTCGCCGGCATGGATGGCAAGGCTGACGCCCTTGAGCACCGGGAAGGGGCCCATGGGCGTGTCGTAGGCCTTGTCCAGGCCTGCCACCTCGATCACCGCCGCCGCGTCGGCGGAGGCCGTCGCAGCGCTCATCAGAACATCCTCATGCGCATGGTGCCGCCGCTGCTGCCGCCCGCATTGGCGCCGTCCGGCAGGTTCTCGCCGACGATCACCTGGTCCCCCGCATTGAGTTCGCCACCGACGATTTCCGTGTTGCGGTTGTCGGTGATGCCCAGGCTGACACTGACCGGCACCACTTCGCCGCCGCGCAGCACATGGACGGTGCCGCTGGCGCTGTCCCGCTTGCGCTGGCGCTCGCCGGCACCCTTGCCACCATTGCCGCCGTTGCCGGGGCCGCCTTCACGGCCGGCGCCGGGCCCGGCCGTTCCCGGCGGGCCGCCGGCCGGGGCGCCATTGCTGGCGGCATTCGGGGCCGGCTTCTGGCCGCCGTTGGGCTTGTAGCGCAGGGCCGCGTTGGGCACCAGCAGTACCTCGTTGCGTTTGGCCACGGCGATGTTCACATAGGCGGTCATGCCCGGCAGGAGAATCTGCTCCGGGTTGTCCACCACCACCACCACGTTGTAGGTGACCACGTTCTGCTGGGTGGTGGGGTTGAGCCGCACCTGCTTCACCTCGCCCTTGAACTGGCGGTTGGGGAAGGCATCCACGTTAAACTTCACCGGCTGGCCCACCTTGATGTTGCCGATGTCGGCCTCGGCGAAGCTGGTGTAAATCTGCATGGCCGTCAGATCCTGGGCGATCTTGAACAGGGTGGGGGTCTGGAAGCTGGCGGCCACGGTCTGGCCCACGTCGATCTGCCGGTCCACCACCACGCCGGAAACCGGGGAGCGGATCACCGAGTAGCCCAGATTGGCCCGGTCCTTGTCGTTGGCCGCCTTGTACTGGTTGAGCTGGGCCTGGGCGCTGCGGCGGGCCTGCACCGCCTGGTCCAGTTCCTGGCGGCTGACGTATTCCTGGGCGAAGAGGGACTTCATGCGTTCCTCGCTGGCGATGGCCAGGTCCAGGGAGGCCCTGGCGCTGGCGATGTTGGCATCGCTCTGGTGTACCTGGGCGGAATAGAGGGAGTCGTCCAGCTCGGCCAATATCTGGCCCTGCTTCACCTGGTCGTTGAAATCCACGTAGAGCTTTTTCACCGTGCCGGAAACCTGGGTACCCACATTGACCAGGGTCACCGGGTTGAGGGTGCCGTTGGCCGAGACGCTCTGGGTCAGTTCCCCCTTTTCCAGGGTCTGCAGCTTGTAGCGCTGCTCCAGGCCCGGGGCGGTGAGCTTCTGGTAGGCGACGTAGCCGCCGCCGGCGAGGAGCAGGGCGGCCAGAATCAGGACGACGGTTTTCTTCTGGGGGCGTTTCATGATCAGTTGGAGCCTTGGATGGAGCCGCTGGCGGCGGGCTGGCCGGCATTGGCGGTGGCTGCGTCGGGGAGGCTTTGCAGCAGGGAAATGTCCAGGTTGCCCATGGACTGGGCCAGGGTGGCGCGGGAGACGTTCCACTCGAAGGTGGCCTGGACCCGCTGCTGGCGGGCCGCCGCCAGGGCGCTCTGGGCGTTGAGGACGTCCAGGATGCTGCCCAGGCCGGCCTTGTAGCGGCCCAGGGCGACCTTTTCCGCCGCTTCGGCGGAGACCAGGAGGTCGGCGGTGGTCTGCAGGGACTGGCCGGCGGTGATGAGGCCCTGATAGGCCTTCCACACGTCCAGGGCCACCTGCTGGCGGATGCGCTCCCGCTGGGCTTCCCGGGCTTCCTTCAGGGATTCGGCGTTGCGCACCTTGTAGGTGGTGGAAAAACCGGTGAACAGGGGCACGTTGAGGGTGACGCCGATGCTCGAGGTATTGCTGACGTTGCCGCCCAGGTCCTGGTAGGCCGGACCGGCGGTGAGGGACAGGGTGGGCAGGCCGGCGGCGCGCACCGCCTCCACATTGGCCTGGGCCGCCTGGTACTGGGCTTCCGCCGCCACCAGGTCGGGCCGGCGGCGCCGGGCTTCCGCCACCAGGGCGTCCACATCCGCCGTGAATTCCCGGGTCGGGGCGACCACCGGCGTGGCGGGCACCAGGGCCGGCGGACGGTGGGCCTCGCCGCCGATGACGTTGGCCAGGGTGCCCTGGGCATTCTTGAAATCCCGGTCAGCCTGGATGCGCTTGAGGGAGGCCTGGGAGTAGGCGGTCTGGGCCTGCAGCCGGTCCGCCGGGGTGGCGGTGCCCACCTTGTAGCGGGCATCGGCGGCGTTGAAGCTTTCCAGGCTGGCCCGTTCCGATTCCCGGGCGGCCACCAGGGCCGCCTCGGTGGCCTGGACCTGGTAGTAGGCCTGCAGGGCGGCGAGGAACACGGCCTGCACCGTGCTGTCCTGGGTGGCGGCCGCGGCGGCCAGCAACTGCCGCGCATTCTCCAGGGTGGCGGCCCGGGCGCCGAAGTCGAACAGCAGGTAGGAAAGGGTCAGGCCGGCATTCTTCTGGGTGTAGCTCTCCGGCTTGCGGCTGTCGTTGCGGTTGCGGCTCTGGCCGGCGCTGAGGCTGAGGCCGGGCAGGTAGGCCGCCTGGGCCACGCCCACCAGGGCCGCCTGGGCCCGGGCGTTGGCCCACACTTCCCGGGTCTGGGGATTGTGGCAAAGGGCCCGCTCCACCACCTCGGTGAGGGACAGGGCACCGCTCACCGGCTGCTCGGGGCAGGGATTGGCGCCCTGGCCCTCGCTGCCGCCGAGGGCCGGTCGGGGCGGCGCCAGGGCGTCGCTGCCCAGGGGGTCCAGGGCCAGGGCCGGGGCGGCGGCCAGGACCGAGGCGAACGCCAGGGCCAGGGGAAGGGGGGCGAAAGCGGAGCGGGCAGGTGCCGTCACGGGCATGGTTGCGGGTTTCATCGGGGCGCGGCCGAAGCCTTAGGAATTTTGAGCCGAAGTATAGCGGGCCCCTGGGCCGTACCGGGACGGCAAGTTGTTACCGGATGTTGCATCGGCCCCCGTCCGGCCATCCTGCCGGGCGGGGGCGTGGCGGCCTCAATCGGCCAGTTCGATCTGGCCGGAAATGTTCACCGTGACGGCCGAGTCGCCGCCTTCCAGGGGCATGGGAACGGCCTCGGCGGCCATCAGGGCGCTCTTCATGCGCGGATAGACGGGGGGGCGGCCGCCGCTGCTGCCGACGCTGAGCTGCTTGATGCGCCAGGACTTGCCCAGGGTGTCGCCCACCAGCTTGGCCCGGGCCTTGAAGGCGGCGATGGCCTCCACGGTGGCTTCGTCCTCGGCCTTCTTCTGGGTTTCCGGGGTCGGCATGAACTGCACTCCGCCCACGCCCATGGTGGCCTGCAGCTTGCCCAGCAGCTCGGAGAGGGCGCCGGCGTCCCGGGCTTCCAGGGCGATGTCGGAGCGCATGCGCCAGGACTCGATGCGCCCGCTCTTGCCGTAGACCGGATAGGTGTGGGTGCCGCCGCTGCGCACCTTGACGTCCTTGTAGGCCTTGGCGGTACGCAGGCCTTCGGCGATCTGGGTGTTCACCTTCTGCGCCAGGTCGGCGGTGGTGGGGCCGCTGGCTTCGGCGAAGACGCTGGCCAGGACCAGGTCGTTGGGGGCGCTGCGGCTGGCGCTGGCGGAAAGGTCCACCGTGGTGCCGGCCTGGGCGGCAGCGGCGAGGCCGAGGGCGAGCAGGGCGAAGCTGAGGCGGGAGGTCGGGCGGGAGGGATGCATGGCTTTCCTTTCGACGGCAAAGAGAGGCTGACCCGGGCAGGCGAATGAAGGTTCCGTCAATGCTGGATGAATAGCGATGCCGCCGGCCCGGTGCAATCGGTCATTCTAACGCCGCCGCCGGCCCTCCCGGACATTTGTTCGGTCGCTGGCACGGCCCTTCAAGCTCGGCTAGAATCGGCTCACCTCGGGCAAGGTCCTTGAGGCGTCTTTGAGGAGACAGCAATGCTGAAACCTGGTCAGGCTGCGCCGGAGTTCGCGCTTCCGGATGCAGACATGGAGCTGGTGGAGCTTGCGGCATACAAGGGCAAGCGCCACATCATTCTCTTCTTCTACCCCAGAGACGACACCCCGGGCTGCACCCTGGAGGCCACGGACTTTTCCGATCACGAGGACGAGTTCGAGCGCCGGGACTGCACCCTGCTCGGCATCAGCCGGGACGACTGTCTGCGTCACGCCGCGTTCCGCGACAAGCACGGCATTTCCGTGCGCCTGTTGTCGGACGAGGAGGGCCAGGTCTGCCGTCGTTACGGGGTGTGGCAGGCGAAGGAAGTGGACGGCGTGAAAAAGCACGGCATCCTCCGCTCCACCTTCGTCATCGACAAACAGGGCCTTGTTCGCCACGCCTTCTACGGCGTCAACGCCAAGGGCCATGCGCTGGAAATGCTGCGCCTGGCCAAGGAACTTTAGGAAATTCCCCATGCAAGTAGCTAAGAATACCGTCGTCACCCTGGACTACAACGTCACCGATCCGGACGGCGTCCTGGTGGATGCGGGCAAGGATCCGCTGGTCTACATCCACGGCGGTTACGACGATATCTTCCCCAAGATCGAAGAGGCCCTGCAGGGCAAGAGCGTGGGCGAAACCGTCAAGGTCAAGCTGCAGCCGGACGACGCTTTCGGCGAATACGATTCCGAACTGGTGCAGATGGAGCCCCGGGAAAACTTCCCCGAGACCCTGGAAGTGGGCATGCAGTTCGAAGGCGCCCCGGAAGGCAGCGACGACGATGACTTCATCCTCTACCGCGTCACCGACATCGCCGACGGCAAGGTGGTCCTGGACGGCAATCATCCCCTGGCCGGTACCGCCCTGGTGTTCACCTGCACCGTCACCGCCGTGCGCCCCGCCAGCGCCACCGAGCTGGAACACGGTCACGTGCACGACGACGGCGAGTGCGACGACGAGTAATCCCGTCCCGCTTCCGTGCCGTGAAAGGGCCCTGCTGCTGCAGGGCCTTTTTTCATGGGGCGCCGGTCATGCCGTTTGCTTAGCTCGGGGGGCTGGTCTATAGTCCCGAGCCAGTTGCCGCGTTGCACTCAAATCATTGACAGGCCCGGGCCACGGGCCGTTTCAGGGAGAACTCCATGCACGATTCCGCAGCCAATGCCATGGTGGGATTGGGCTTCATCGTTGTCGGTCTGGTCCTGCTGTTCGCCATCGGCGTCATCGTCGCCATGGTCTTCTATCTGCTCAACCTGCAGCGCTGCCTGGATGCCACCCGTCCCGAATTCCGCCCGGCCATTCCCTCGGCCCTGGTGTGGCTGACCCTGATTCCTGCCATCGGCTTCATCGTCTGGCTGGCTGCGGTGGTGATCCTCTCCAGCGCCCTCAAGCGGGAGGGCGAGGCGCGGCAGACCCAGGCCTTCGGCGACGGCGGCCTGACCGTGGGCCTCATCAGCTGCATCTTCGGCCTGCTTTCGCCCATTCCCTTCCTCGGCCTGCTGTTCGGCCTGGTCAGCCTGGTGTGCTGGATCATCCACTGGAACAAGGTGTCCACCTACCGCCGCCTGCTGGCCGGCGAGGCGTCCCAGCCTGGGGCTGGCCGCGTCGAGCCTGCCGTGCCGTCGCCGGTGGCGACCCTGCCGCCGGTGGCACCGGCACCTGCCGCTCCTGCTGCCGTTGCCGAGGCAATGCCGGGCAGCGATGCCACTCTGGTTTCCCGGCCGGAGCCGGTGGCCTGCCTGCGCTGCATTGCCGGCCCCCTGCAGGGCCAGGAATTCCCCGTGGGCCAGGGCCTCATGCTGGGGCGCTCGGTGGAGGCCAGCGTGGTCATCGGCGATCCCCACGTTTCCAACCGCCACGCCTGGGTCAGCCCCATCGGCGGCAAGCTACTGCTGCGGGACAACCAGTCCACCAACGGCACCTTCCACAACGGCAACATGGCCCAGCGCGTGGGCGAGGTGACCCTGCAGGACGGGGATGTGGTGATCCTGGGCGACCAGGGCAAGGTGCGCTTCCAGGTCTTTTACCGCTGATCCCGGCTTCACGAAAAAAAACGGCAGCCCCAGGGCTGCCGTTTTTTTTGGCGGGCGGAAGGCCGGATTTCAGGCCAGCTGCTGGGCCACCCACAGGTAAAGGGGAATGCCGAAGAGCACGTTGAAGGGGAAGGTGAGGGCCAGGGCCGCCGCGATACCCAGGGCCGGGTTGGCTTCCGGCACCGCCAGGCGCATGGCCGTCGGTGCGGCGATGTAGGAGGCGGAGGCCGCCAGGGTCATGAGCAGCACGGTCCCGCCCACGGACAGCCCCATCCAGCTGGCGGCCAGCCAGCCCAGGGCGGCGTTGCCCAGGGGCAGGGCGATGCCGCAGGCCACCAGGAAGAACCCGGCCTTGCGCAGGTCCCCCAGGCGGGAAGCCGCCACCAGCCCCATTTCCAGGAGGAACAGGCACAGGGCGCCCTTGAAGAGGTCGGTGAAGAGGGGCTTCAGGGGCTCGGTACCGTGGGGGCCGGCCGCCCAGCCGATGAGGATGCCGCCCAGGAGCAGCAGCACGCTCTTGTTGGCAAAGACTTCATGGATCAGCTTGCGCCAGTCCGGGCGCTCTTCGCCGCCAAGCCGGGCCAGCACGGTGGCCACCAGGATGGCGGGCGCCTCCATGAGGGCGGCCAGCAGGGCCAGATGGCCTTCGTAGGCCACCCCACGGCTGGCCAGTACGGTGGTGCCGACGGCAAAGGTGACGACGCTGATGGAGCCGTAATGGGCGGCCAGGGAGGCCGCATCGAAGCGGTTGAAGCGCAGGCGGAAGAGGGGGAAGGCGAAGAGGGGGATGAGGGCTCCCAGGCCGATGGCCAGGGCGGCATGGGTCAGCAGGGCCGGGTCGCTGCTATGGGCGATTTCGCTGCCGCCCTTGAGGCCGATGGCCAGCAGCAGGTAGATGGAGAGGGCCTCGAAAACCGCAGTCGGCAGCTTCAGCTCGCTGCGGGCCAGGCTGGCGACAGCGCCGAGGGCGAAGAAAAAGGGGACGGCATCAAGCACGAACAGACTCCGTTTGTTTTGGTGTGGCGCATTCTGAGTCTTTTCATGTATTTGTAAAAATCATATATTTCTAAATATTGCATAGATAAAGATCAATATATGTATCGGCTTGGCGGTTCCCTGCACCTGACCCTCCATCAACTGCGCCTGCTGCTGGCCACTGCCCAGGAAGGGAGCGTTTCCCGGGCGGCGGAGCGCCTGCACCTGACCCAGCCCACCCTCTCGGCCCAGCTCAAGCAGCTGGCCGAGCAGGTTGGCCTCCCCCTGCACGAGCGGGTGGGACGCCGCCTGCACCTGACGGAAGCGGGGCGCCTGGTGGCGGCCGCCGCCGCCCGGGTGGCGGAGGAGCTGGGGCAGCTGGAAAACGAGCTGGCCGTGCTGCGGGGCGACCAGGGGGGGCGGCTGCGGCTGGCAGTGGTCAGTACCGCCGAAGCCTTCATTCCCCGCCTGCTGGGGGAGTTCCGCAAGGTCCGGCCGGCGGTGGAAGTGTCCCTGGTGGTCCTGAACCGGCAGGCGGTGGTCGGCCGGCTGCTGGAGAACCAGGATGACCTGTACATCATGACCAAGCCGCCGGCGGAGACGCCGGTGAGCGCCGTTCCCTTCCTGACCAATCCGCTGGTGGTGGTGGCGGCGGCCGACCATCCCCTGGCCAAGCGCAAGCAGGTGGCAGCAGGGGCCCTGGCCGATGCGGAATTCGTGCTGCGGGAACCGGGCAGCGGTACCCGGCTGGCGGCCGAGGAGTTCTTTGCCGCCCGGGGCGTGCAGCTGCGGCCCCGGCTGGAGCTGGGCAGCAACGAGGCGGTGCGTCAGGCGGTGGCGGGGGGGCTGGGCCTGTCCGTGCTGTCGGCCCACGCCCTGGGGCCCCATCCGGAAGAACTGGGGATCGCCGTGCTGCCGGTGCGGGGCACGCCCATTCCGGCCCGCTGGCAGGTGGTGGCGCCGGCAGGCAAGCGCCTGACGCCCCTGGCCCAGGCCTTCCTGGACTATCTGCAGGAACGGGCTCCCCGGCTCGAGGCCGAGGCGGGCCAGCGTCTGGCCCTGGCGGTGGCAGGGGCTATTCCCGGTCGTTGAAGCGTGCGGCCTTCACCGGCTTGAGCAGGAAGCGGGCCGGGTCCAGGGCGTCCGCCAGATCCCCTTCCAGGGGCAGGGGATCGCCAGCCATCTGGCTGGCCAGGAATTCGCCGGCCCAGGCGGACCAGACGAAGCCCCGGGCGCCGAAGCCGCTGGCCAGCCACAGGCCGGGGCGGCGCGGCAGGGTCTGCAGGCGGGCGCCGATTGCCGGGGCGGTGTTTTCCGGCAGGGGGCCCAGCATGGGCAGGCGGTCCGGGGAAATGGGGCGGAAGCCCACCCGGCTGCCCAGGTCTGCCGCTGCCAGGTCCTTGGCGAAACCGGGCAGGATGAAATTGAGCTTGGCCAGGTTGTCCTGCTGCTCTTCCAGGCGCGGCTGGGGGTCTTCATCCCCGGCCAGGAAGGAAGCGCCGCAGACCCGCAGGCCGTCCAGGGCCGGCGTCACGTAGCCGAGGCGGCACACCACCATGTCGAGGGGCGGTGTGGCCGTCTCCGGCACCAGGGTGGCCTGGCCCCGGGCGCTGCGCAGGGGCAGCCAGTCGCAGCCTCCCAGGCGCCTGGCGTCGGCGGCATTGGCCAGCACCACCTGGTCGGCCTCAGCCAGCAGGGTGCCGTCGGCGGCGTAGGCGGCCCAGCCGTCGGCGCCGGCCTGCAGTTTTTCCACCCGCTGGCCGTAGCGTTGCTCGATGGCCGGATGGGCCTGCAGGTTGGCCTGGCACAGGCTGGGGGGCATGCCCCAGCCGCCGCCGGGGAAATGCCAGCCGCCCACCGATACCGGCCAGCCGATGAGGCGGGAGGCCTCGGCCGCGTCCACGTAACGGAACAGCTCGGGGGCGGCGAAGGTTTCGGCCACCTGGCGCTGGGTGGCTTCGTGGGTCTTGTCCCGGGCCAGGTGCAGGACGCCGCTGGCGCCCCAGCGCACCGGCAGGCCGGCGGCGGAGAGGGCCAGCAGGTGGCGGCGGGTGTACAGGAAGGCGCTGCGGGTAAGGCGGGAGAGGCGGTTGTCGTCCAGGCTGGGCAGGGGGCGCAGGACCCCGACCCGGTTGCCGGAGGCGCCGCAGCCGGGGCCCTCGGCCTGATCCAGCAGGGTCACCTGGTAGCCCCGCTCCGCCAGGCGGTGGGCCGTGGAGGTGCCGGCGAAACCGGCGCCGATGACCAGAATGCGCTTTCCCGGCATCACCGTCCGGCGCACGCCCGGGCCCCGGTACTGGCCCTGCAGCATGTCCCGCTTGCCGCCGAAACCGGGGGCCTTGTCGCTGACGAAACCGACGGCCTGCAAGCCTTCGCGCACCCCGGCGGCCACCGACCAGGTGGCCAGGGTGGCGCCGGCGGCGGCGCAGCGGGCCAGGCCGCGGAAGACGAAGGGGGACCACAGGTCCGGATTTTTGGCCGGGGCGAAACCGTCCAGGTAGAAGGCGTCGGCGGCCAGCCGCAACTGGGGCAGCAGGCTCTGGGCGTCGCCGAAGAAAAGGGTCAGGCTGACCCGGCCGCCGGCAAAATGCAGGCGGTGCACGCCGGGGGTGAGCAGGGGCCACTGGGCCCGCAGCTCGGCCGCCAGTTCCGCCAGCTCGGGATGGGCGGCGTGCAGTTCGCCCAGGTCGGCGGCGCTGAAGGGATGCTTTTCCAGGGAGACGAAATGCAGGCGCCGGCAGGCGGCCGGATCGTCCCGCCAGGCGGCCCAGGTGGCTAGGAAATTGAGGCCGATGCCGAAGCCGGTCTCGACGATGGTGAAGCTTTCCCGCTGCTGCCAGCGCCGGGGCAGGCCGTTGCCGGCGAGGAAGACGTGGCGGGCCTGGCCCAGGGCCCCGGCGGCGGTGTGGTAGATGTCGTCGTAGTCCGGCGAGTAGGGCACGCCGGCGTCGTTGCGGCAGAGGCGGGCGGGAACGAGGGGCCGGTAGGCATCGGGATTGGCGTCGGCGACTGAATGGGGGGCAGGGGAGGCGGGCGTGCTCATGGGGGCGGATTGTCGCACGCCCCCACGGGGCCGTTAAGCCCGGGCTTCAGTCGGCGCTGCGCAGGATGCCGTCGCTGACCTTGACCCGGTCGCCCTGGCGCCAGGCCGGGGGATTGGCCTCGGTGAAGCGCTGGGTGGTGCCGTCGTCGAAGCGCACCGTGATCTGGTATTCCATGTTGCTGCGGGCGTTCTTTTCCACCTGGTGCCCGGCGTAGGCGCCACCGGCGGCACCGAGGACGGCCATGGCGGTGCGGCCCTTGCCGCCCCCCACCTGGTTGCCCAGGAGACCGCCGAGGACGCCGCCGGCGACGGCGCCCAGGCCCGTGCCTTCACCGGGCTTCTTCACTTCCATGATGCTTTCGATGACCCCGCAGTCCTTGCACACCGGCGCCGCAGCCTTGGCCGGCACGGCTTCACCTTGGGCCACGGTGGCGGCTGCCGGCTGTTCCTTGGTCACGGGCTTGGCCCGCTTGACGCTTTCCTTGGGCTTGCTGGCGGCCACCGGCGGCGCCGTCTTGGCGGCGGCCGGGGGGGCGGCTTCAGCCGGGGGCGTGGCGGTGGCCGGGGCTGCGATCGTTGCCGGGGCAGGTTCTGCGGCGGCCATGGTGGCACTGGGCGTTTCCGCCGGCTTGTTTTGGCCTGGGGCCGGTAGGATGCCGGTGAGGACGCCGACACCGGCCAGGCTGAGGGCGGTGACGGAAACGGCGGCGATCTTGATCAGGGGATGGAGGGTTTTGACTTCCATGGCGTTGCTCCGGGGGCGAATGAGGGATTCCATGGCTATTAGAACGCCTTGCCCGGCCTTTTGCCGACCGGGGAAACAGATTGTTACCTTTGTTAATGCTTCTTGCCGCAAGGGGAGGGCGGTGTGCCTCTAGGCCGGTTTTTCGGCGTAGATACAATCGATTCGCTTTCCCTGGGGGCTTCAAGCCGATAAAATCCACCCTTCATAAAAAGGGGCCGGGGGGCTCCTTGCCATAGAGCATCGAACAACAAGAAACGTTCAGGGGTGGTGTGCATGCCTTTCAAGGCGCGTTTTTCTGCGCTGCTGGCGCTGGCTTCGTGCAGCGCCGCCTGTTTGCTCCAGGAACCGGCCCGTGCGGCCGGGGATGAGCCTGTGGCGGCCGAGCTGGCCAGCCTGTCCACCCTTTCCATCGAAGAGCTGCTGCGTACGGAAGTCAGCTCCGTGCTCAAACACCCTTCCGAACTGGCCCAGGCGCCGGCCGCCACCACCGTGCTGCGGCGGGAGGACATCCAGCGCCTCGGCGCCACCACCCTGCCGGACCTGCTGCGCACCGTGCCCGGCCTGCACGTGGCCCAGATCGACGGCAACAAGTGGGGCGTCTCCGCCCGGGGCTTCAACGGCTTCTTCGGCGGCAAGCTGCTGGTGCTGATCGACGGCCGCAGCATCTACAACTCCATCTATTCCGGCGTTTTCTGGGACGCCTACGACATCGCCCTCGACGACATCGCCCGCATCGAGGTGGTGCGGGGGCCGGGGGCCGCCCTGTGGGGGGCCAACGCGGTCAATGGGGTGATCAACATCGTCACCCGCTCCGCCCACGAGACCCAGGGCGGCCAGGCGACCCTGGCGGTGGGTAACGTGGAAAAGGGCATGGCCAACGTGCGCTGGGGCAGCACCACGGAAGATGGCGGTGCCTGGCGCCTCTACGCCCGCAGCCGCAGCCGGGACGACCACCAGTCCCTCACCGGCAGCGGTGCCGGCGACACCTGGCGCGCCGACCGCATCGGCTTCCGCGCCGACAGCGCCGCCGGCAGCGACACCTGGATGATCAACGGCGAGGCCTACCAGGGACATAGCGGCGGTGCTCCCTATCCCCTGTCCACGGCCAACGACATTTCCGGCCAGCACCTGCTGGGCCGTCTCAGCCGCCGCCTGGGCGATGGCTCCCAGTTGCAGGTGCAGTCCTATGTGGACCACTCCTGGCGCCGGGAGCCCTCTTCCGGCGCGGTGCTGGAAGAGACCGTGGCGGACGTGGATCTGCAGCACACGGTCAACCTGAACCCGGCCCACCGGCTGGTGTGGGGCGGCGGCTGGCGCCAGTACCGTTTCGACTCGGTGAGTTCGGCCAAGCTCTCCTTCAGCCCGGTCAGTTCCCAGCGCACCGTCACCAACCTGTTTGTCCAGGACGAGTGGACCGTCATCCCGGAAACCCTGCAGATCATCGCCGGGGCCAAGCTGGAGCGGGTTCCCGACCACGGCAGCGAATGGCAGCCCAACCTGCGGGCGGTGTGGAACGCCGCCGCCGGCCACACCCTGTGGGCCGGCACGGCCCGGGCGGTGCGTTCCCCCAACCAGGTGGATACGGCCATCCGCTTCAACGGCCCCGGAGTCGGGCCTTTGCCGGCCGTTGGCAATCCGGCCTTCCGCCCGGAGCGGCTGCGCAGCCTGGAGGCCGGCTGGCGGGCCCAGCTGACGCCGAACCTGAGCAGCGATGTGTCGGTCTATCAGAACCATTACAAGGACCTGCAGACCATCGAGTTCGATGGCGCCAGTTCCATGATGTACTTCAACAACGCCCAGGGCCGCACCCGGGGCCTGGAATGGGCGCTGGACTGGCAGGCGGCGGCCCACTGGCAGCTGCGCGGCGGCTTCACCCTGTACCGGGAGGCCCTGGACTACAGCAGCCGGCCCGTCGGCCCGGCCCTGATCTCCTTCCAGGGCGGCTTTCCCCGGGAGCAGCTGTTCATCCGCTCCCTCTGGGACCTGTCCCGCAACCAGCGCCTGGACCTGACCTGGCGCGGCGTCGGCCCCATGGACCAGCGCGGCGTCGCCGGCTACGGCACCTTCGACCTGCGCTGGACCCGGCGCCTGGACCGGCGCAGCGAAGTCTCCCTGATCGGACGCAATCTCCTGGGGCCCAAGCACCGGGAATTCGGCGACCAGCCCTTCTTCCAGGAAACCGTGTTGCGCCGGGAACTCAGCGTCGTGCTGAGCTGGGGCTTCTGACGTGAGGCGTTGCCTGCTGCTGCTCTGCTGCTGGCCCCTGTGGGCGCTGGCCAACCCGCCCTCGGAGGCGGCGGTGAAGGCGGCCCTGGTAGCCAATCTGGCCAACTACGCGGAGTGGGGCGAGGGCAACTGGTCGGTCAAACACACCCTGATCTGCGTCGCCGGCCGGGGGCCGGTGGTCGATTCCCTGCTCGCCCTGGACAGCCAGACCCTGCTCGGGCGGCGCATCGGCGTCTCTCCCCGCAGCCGCCCGGCCGAGGCCCGGGACTGCCAGGTGCTGTTCCTCGGCGACGCCCCCGGGCGCAGCCAGGGGGACTGGGACCTGGAGTGGACCCAGGCCCTGGCGACGGCGCCGGTGCTGACGGTGTGCGAAGGCGAGGACCTGGTCAGCCAGGGCTGCATGGTGGGCCTGGCCCGGGAAGGCACCCAGGTCGCCTTCGACGTCAATCTTGCGGCCCTGCGCCGCGCCAACATCCGGCTCAGCGCCCATCTCCTGCGCCTGGCCCGCACCATTTACGGAAGGCCACGATGATGCGCCGTAGATTCCGCTCCCTGCCCATCGGCGAAAAGCTGCGCCTGGTCCTCATGCTGGTGGCCGCCTCGGCCCTGCTGGTCTATGCCAGCCTGACCCTGATCCACGGCCTGCGCGAGGTGGAGCAGTTCAACCGGGAAAACCTGCAGGCCCTGCTCGACGTCACCGCCCGCAACCTGGAGGCGCCCCTGGTCTTCAACGACGGCAAGGCGGCCCAGGATACCCTGCGAGCCCTCTCCGCCGACCCGGCGGTGATCGAGGTGCTGGTCAGCGATGCCCAGGGCCAGCTCTTCGCCCGCTACCTGCGCGGCAACCCCCTGCAGCAGGAGCGCCTGGCCTGGCTGCCGGCCTCCTGGAACCGCATCCGGGAGAGCCGGGAAATCGTCTTCCGCAGCGGCGTGGTCGGCCACATCGAGCTGCTGGCCAGCCGCGACGGCTATTGGGATGCGGTGGGCCGGGGCGCCCTCATCTGGCTGCTGGTGACGGTGCTTTCCATGCTCGCCGCGGTGCTGGCGGCACGCCGCCTGCAGCACATCATCGCCGCCCCGGTGGTGCGCCTGGAGCAGGCCACCCGGGACATCACCCGGCACAAGCGCTTTTCCCTGCGGGTGGAGCGGGAGGAGAGCGGCAGCGAGGACGAGGTGGGCCGCCTCATCGACAGTTTCAATGCCATGCTGGCGGAGATCGAGCAGCGGGACGAACGTCTGGCCCGCTATCGGGAATCCCTGGAGGAAATGGTGGCCTCCCGCACCGAGGAACTGACCCATTCCCGGGATGCGGCGGAGGAGGCAAGCCGGGTCAAGAGCCGCTTCCTCGCCACCATGAGCCACGAGATCCGCACCCCCCTCAACGGCGTGCTGGGCATGATCCGCCTGTTGCAGACCACGGCCCTCTCCGGCGACCAGCGGCGCATGACCGAGGCCGCCCTGCGTTCCGGCGAAACCCTGCTCAACGTGCTCAACGACGTGCTCGACTTTTCCAAGATCGAGGCCGGCAAGCTGACCGTGGATGCGGTGCCCTTCGACCTGGCCGACACCGTGGAGAGCGCCGCCCTGCTGCTGGCGCCCAATGCCCGGGAAAAGGGCCTGGAGCTGGCGGTGCATCTCAAGGGCGAACTGCCCGTGACCCTGGCGGGGGACCCCAACCGGCTCAAGCAGGTGCTCTTCAACCTGCTCGGCAATGCGGTCAAATTCACCGAGCAGGGCGAAGTCTGCCTGCGGGTGGAGCGCAGTCCGGGGGCCGCCGGCGACAGCCGGGAGCGGGGCGACGTGATCCTGCTGCGCTTCACCGTGCGCGACACCGGGCCCGGCATTCCCGAATCGGAGCAGGGCAAGCTGTTCCAGGCCTACTCCCAGACCAGCGCCGCCTCCCAGACCCCGGCCGAGATCGAGGAAGCCGCCAGCCGGCGGGCCGAAGGCACGGGTCTGGGCCTGGCCATCAGCCGGGAGCTGGTGCGTCTGATGGGGGCCAGGGACCTGACCGTCTCCAGCCGTCCCGGCGAGGGCTGCGAATTCAGTTTCGAGCTGCCTTTCCATGTGGTGCGGGACAACCCCACCGGCATCCACTATCCGGGCTTCCGCCTGGTACTGCTGGAACCCCAGCCTACCCTGGCCCTGATCCTGCAGGACTACGCCCAGAGCCTGGGCCTGGACTGCCGTCTGGCCCGCAATGCCGCCGAGGCGGAACGGCTCCTGGGCGAGGGCGCGGCCCAGGCGGTGCTGGCCGACCTGTGCTACCTGCAACTGCCCGAGGCCACCTGGCAGGACTGGCACCGCCGCTGCGGCGGCGTGTGGATCGCCCTCTCCGACTTCGGCGCCAGCACCCTGGAAGGGGAACTGGCCCAGGTCTTTGCCCAGCGCCTGTCGAAGCCGGTGTCGCGCAAGGAATTCGTGCGCAGCATCGGCCAGGCCTTCATGGTGGCGCCCCGGGGTGCCGACCTGCCGCCGGCTGCCGGCTGGCAGGGGGCCGCCTGGCGCCCGGCCGCCGCTGCGGTGCCGAACCGGCCCCGCTTCCACGGCAAGGTGCTGCTGGTGGAGGACAACCTGACCAACCAGGAGGTGACCCGGGGCCTGCTGCAGGTCTTCGGCTGCCAGGTGGAGGTGGCCAACCACGGCCGGGAGGCCCTGGAAAAATGGGCCGAGCGGGATTTCGACCTGATCCTCATGGATTGCCAGATGCCGGTCATGGACGGCCTCACCGCCTCCCGGGAGCTGCGCCAGCGGGAGATCCAGGCGGGCCGGCTGCCCACCGCCATCATCGCCCTCACCGCCAATTCCTTCGCCGAGGACCGGCAGCGCTGCCTGGCCGCCGGCATGAACGGCTTCCTGCCCAAACCCTTCGACGAGCTGGCCCTGGTGGCCCTGCTCACCGACTGGCTGGGACCGCCGGAAGGCGGCGCCCAGGTGCGGGTCCAGGCCCGGCCGGAGCGGGAGGCGGGAGCCCTGCTGGACGCGGCGGTGCTGGACGCCATTGCCGCGCGCCAGGAAGAGGCGGGGGAGGTGCGCAGCATCTTCCTGGCCCGCTTCGTTTTCACCTTCCTTGCCCAGGCCAGCCAGGCCCTGCAGAACATGGCCCAGGACGACCTGGCGGCGGCCCGGGAGGCGGCCCACAGCCTCAAGTCTGCCGCTGCCAGCATCGGTGCCCGGCCCCTGTCCGAACTGGCGGCCCGGGTCGAGGCGGCCGCCCGGGAAGGGCAGGCGGCCGAAGTGCGGCGCCTGGGCGAGAGCCTGCCCCAACTCCTGGCCGATACCCGCAGTGCCCTGGAACGCTACATGGAGCAGGGCGGCCACTAGGGCGGCGGAGCGCCTGCCGGGCCGGAGTCCGGGCCGCGGCTGCAGGCAAGAAAAAAGGCGCGGGGCCTTGCGGCCACCGCGCCTTTTTTATCGACTCCGGGCGGAGTCGATAGGGTTCGGTGTTCAGTCTTCCTTGCGCATCTGGGGGAAGAGGATGACGTCCCGGATGTTGGCGGTGTCGGTGAGCAGCATGACCAGACGGTCGATGCCGATGCCGCAGCCGCCGGTGGGGGGCAGGCCGAATTCCAGGGCCTTGATGTAGTCGGCGTCGTAGAACATGGCTTCCTCGTCGCCGGCATCCTTGGCCTTGGCCTGCTCCAGGAAGCGGGCGGCCTGGTCTTCCGGATCGTTCAGCTCGGAGAAGCCGTTGGCGATTTCCCGGCCGACGATGAACAGCTCGAAACGCTCGGTGATTTCCGGATTGCTGTCGGAGGCCCGGGCCAGGGGGGAGACTTCCACCGGGTAGTCGATGATGAAGGTGGGGTCCCACAGGTTGGCTTCGGCCACTTCCTCGAACATCAGCAGCTGCAGGGCGCCCAGGCCCATGCCGGGCTTCACCGCGACCTTCATCTCGCCCAGCTTCTTCTTCAGCCACTCGGCGTCGTTCAGTTCGGCTTCGGAGTAGCCGGGGCACTGGGCACGCACGGCCTGGACCATGGTCAGGCGGGCGAAGGGCTTGGACAGGTCCAGCTCCCGGCCCTGGTACTGGAACACCTCGGTGCCCAGGGCGTCCCGGGCGGCGTGGCGCAGCAGGCCTTCGGTGAAGTCCATGAGGAGCTTGTAGTCGGCATAGGCCTCGTAGAACTCCATCATGGTGAATTCGGGGTTGTGGCGGGTGGAAAGGCCTTCGTTGCGGAAGTTGCGGTTAACTTCGAACACCTTCTCGAAGCCGCCCACCACCAGGCGCTTCAGGTACAGCTCCGGCGCGATGCGCAGGAACAGTTCCATGTCCAGGGCGTTGTGGTGGGTGATGAAGGGCTTGGCCGAGGCACCGCCGGGGATGGGGTGCATCATGGGCGTTTCCACTTCCAGGAAGTGGTGGCTGATCATGTAGTTGCGGATGGACTGGATCATCCGGCTGCGGGCTACGAAGGTGAACCGGGAGGACTCGTTCATGATCAGGTCGAGATAGCGCTGGCGGTGGCGCTGTTCCATGTCGGTCAGACCGTGGAACTTCTCCGGCAGGGGGCGCAGGGCCTTGGACAGCAGGCGGATCTCGGAGACCTGGATGGTCAGTTCGCCGGTGCGGGTCTTGAACAGGGTGCCTTCGGCACCGACGATGTCGCCGATGTCCCAGTGCTTGAAGTCGTCATAGGCTTCGGCGCCCACCAGGTCCACCTTGACGTAGAGCTGGATGCGGCCGGAAACGTCCTGGATGGTGGCGAAGCTGGCCTTGCCCATGAGGCGGCGCAGCATGATGCGGCCGGCAACCTTGACGCTGATGGGGGCCGCTTCCAGTTCCTCGGCGGTTTTCTCGCTGTACAGCTCGTCGAGGCGGCCGGCGGTGTTTTCGCGGCGGAAATCGTTGGGGTAGGCCTTGCCGCTCTCGCGCCACTTGGCCAGCTTGGCCCGGCGCTCGGCGATGAGCTGATTCTCGTCCTGGGGTTGTGCGGTCTGTTCGGTCATGGTCGTCTGCCTGATGTTTTATTCGCTTACACGCCTTGCTTGAGGCTGGCCTGGATGAAGTCGTCGAGGTCGCCGTCGAGTACGGCCTGGGTGTTACCCGTTTCGAAGTTGGTGCGCAGGTCCTTGATGCGGGACTGGTCCAGCACGTAGGAGCGGATCTGGTGGCCCCAGCCGATGTCGGACTTGGCGTCTTCCAGCTTCTGCTGCTCGGCCTGCTGCTTGCGCAGTTCGAATTCGTAGAGGCGGGCCCGCAGCATCTGCCAGGCTTCGTCCCGGTTGCGGTGCTGGGAACGGTCGTTCTGGCACTGCACCACGATGCCCGTGGGCACGTGGGTCAGACGCACGGCGGAGTCGGTCTTGTTGATGTGCTGACCGCCGGCGCCGGAGGCGCGGTAGGTATCGGTGCGCACGTCCGCCGGGTTGATGTCGATCTCGATGGAGTCGTCCACTTCCGGATAGACGAACACGGAAGTGAAGGAGGTGTGGCGGCGGGCGTTGGAGTCGAAGGGGCTCTTGCGCACCAGGCGGTGGATGCCGGTTTCGGTGCGCAGCATGCCGTAGGCGTAGTCGCCGGCGATGCGCAGGGTGGCGCTCTTGATGCCGGCCACGTCGCCTTCGGATTCTTCCAGCACCTGCACGTCGAAACCCTTGCGCTCGGTGTAGCGCAGGTACATGCGCAGCAGCATGGAAGCCCAGTCCTGGGCCTCGGTACCGCCGGCGCCGGCCTGGATTTCCAGGAAGCAGGGGTTCGGGTCCTGGGGATTGTTGAACATGCGGCGGAATTCCAGGGCCGCCACCTTGGCCTCGATGGCCTCGTTGTCGGCGGCCACGGCGGCCACGGTGTCGAAGTCGCCTTCTTCACGGGCGATCTCGAACAGCTCCTTGCCGTCGGCCAGACCCTGGGCCACTTCCTGCAGGGTCACCACCACGCCTTCCAGGGCCTTCTTTTCCCGGCCCAGGTCCTGGGCGCGCTTGGCGTCGTCCCAGACGTCGGGACTTTCCAGTTCGCGGGAGACTTCGACTAGACGGACTTCCTTGGTGTCGTAGTCAAAGATACCTCCGAAGTTCCGCCGACCGGGATTCCAGGTCGGCAAGCTTGTTGGCGATGGCGTTGAGCTGTTCCGCTTCCATGTTCTTGGCTGTTCTGCTGGGAAAACCGGCAATTATACACTTTGCACCGGGCTCCCGGTGGCCGCGACGATGCAAGGAAGGCGGGCAAAGGAGTAAACTCCGTAGCCCCTTTTCTTCCGGGTTGCCGCCGGTGTCCCTCCCCACCTCCAGTTTCGAACGTCTGCCCCGCCAGGGGCTCCTGCTGCTGGCCGCCCTGGCCCTGGGCTGGGGCTTCAACTGGCCGGTGATGAAAGTGGTGCTGTCCGAAGTGCCGCCCCTCTATTTCCGCGGCAGCTGCCTGCTGCTGGGCGGCCTCGGCATCCTGGCCATCGCCCGGGCCGGCGGCGGCAGCATCCGGGTGCCCCGCAGCCGCTGGGGCCGCCTGGCCCTGGTGACCCTGACCAACATCGTCGGCTGGAATGTCCTCGCCATCTACGGCGTCGGCCTGCTGCCCTCGGGACGGGCGGCCCTCTTGGGTTACACCATGCCCCTGTGGAGCGTGCTGCTGTCGGTGTGGCTTCTCGGCGAGCGGCTGACGGCGGGCCGCATCGTGGCCCTGCTGCTGGGCCTGGCCGGGGTCGGGGTGCTCATGGGCGACAGCCTGGAAGGTATGCTGCGGGCGCCGGTGGGGGTGGCCTGCATGGTTGGCGCGGCGTGGAGCTGGGCCCTCGGGGTGGTGCTGCTGAAGCGTCTGCCGGTGGGGCTGTCCACCACCGCCCTGACGGGCTGGATGATGGTCCTGGGCGGCCTGCCCATGCTGGCGGTGGCGCTTCCCCTGGAAACTTCGCGCCTGGCCTGGCCCTCGTTCTGGCCGGCCTTCGGCGTCTCCTACAACGTCTTCGTCGCCTTCATGTTCTGCTACTGGGCCTGGAACCGCATCGTGCTGATGGTGCCGGTGGCGGTGTCCTCCCTGTCCTCCCTGGTGACGCCCCTCATCGGCGTCCTCGGCGGCGCCCTGATACTGGGGGAGCAGCCCGGCTGGCGGGAAGGGGTGGCGGCCCTGTTGATCCTGGCGGCGGTGGGGGCGGTGTCCCTGAAGCGCAGCTAGACGGCGACCGGCGCCCGGGCAGGCGTCGCGGCCCGGGGCGAAGGCTGGAAATCACCTACCCTGGGAGCCAGCATTCATGCGACTTTCCCGGTAGGCTGCCTGGAAAGGCCCGTCCCTTATGCCCCTCAGGCCGGGGCGCAGTGCTCCACCACCAGCTGGGGCGTCTGCACCCCGTTGTAGTCGTTGATGGTCAGGCGGTAGGCCAGGCGGGCCCGGGGGCCGGGATTTTCCGTGGCGTTGAACTGGATCGCCTCCAGCAACGACCGCTCCTTCTTCAGGCGCAGCTTGAGGTGCTTGTCCTTCAGCACCCGTTGGCTTTCCACCTCGAACACGTCCTCGAACAACGGTGCCGGGAAGCCCTGGCCCCACACTTCGCCGGCCAGCATTTCCGCCACCTGCAGGGAGATGTAGCCGGCCTCCAGGGCGCCGTCCGTCTCCAGGGTGCGGGTCAGGTCCGCCGGGTTGAGCAGTTCGTCGGCCACCTGGGCGAAGAGGCTCTTGAATTCCTCGAAGCGTTCTTCCATCAAGGTGGCGCCGGCGGCCATGGCGTGGCCGCCGAAGCGCAGCAGGATGCCGGGGGCCCGCTTGGAGACGAGATCCAGGGCATCCCGCAGGTGCAGGCCGGGAATGGAGCGGCCGGAACCCTTGATCTGGCCGTCGTCGCCCCGGGCGAAGGCGAACACCGGGCGGTGCAGCTTTTCCTTGATGCGGGAGGCCAGGATGCCGACCACGCCCTGGTGCCAGTCCGGGTCGAAAAGGGCGACGCCGGCGCCGCTGGCTTCCAGGTCGAAGTTTTCCAGGTGGATGAGGGCCTGCTCCTGCATGCCGGCCTCGATTTCGCGCCGTTCCCGGTTGAGCTGGTCCAGCTGCTGGGCGATGTTGGCGGCCCGGGCCTCGTCGTCGGTGATGAGGCATTCGATGCCTAAGCTCATGTCCGAGAGGCGGCCGGCGGCGTTGAGGCGGGGGCCGACGGTGAAGCCCAGGTCGAAGGCGGAGGCGGTCTGCAGATTGCGTCCGGCGGCGCGGAAGAGGGCGCGGATGCCCGGCGTCAGCTTGCCTTCGCGCATGCGCTTCAGACCCTGGGCCACCAGGATGCGGTTGTTGTGGTCCAGCTTGACCACGTCGGCCACCGTGCCCAGGGCCACCAGGTCCAGCAGGCAGGAGAAGTTGGGCTCCGGGCGCTCCGGGCCGAAGGCGCCGCGACGGCGCATCTCGGCGCGCAGGGCCAGAGCCACGTAGAACATGACGCCGACTCCTGCCAGGGCCTTGCTGGGAAAGGTGCAGCCGGGCTGGTTGGGATTGACGATGCAGTCCGCCTCCGGCAGGGTCTCGGCCGGCAGGTGGTGGTCGGTGATGAGGGTGGCGATGCCCAGCTGGCGCGCCGCTTCCACCCCTTCGATGCTGGCGATGCCGTTGTCCACGGTGACCAGCAGGTCCGGCTGGCGCTCTGCCGCCAGTTCGACGATCTGGGGCGAGAGGCCGTAGCCGTGGACGAAGCGGTCGGGCACCAGGTAGTCCACCGTGCCGCCCAGGAGGCGCAGGGCGCGCACGGCCACGGCGGTGGCGGTGGCGCCGTCGCAGTCGTAGTCGCCGACGACGAGAATGCGGGCCTCGGCTTCGATGGCATCGGCCAGGAGGATGGCGGCCTCTTCGGTGCCGGTGAGCTGGCTCGGGGGAATCAGGCTTTTCAGGTCGTAATCCAGTTCGGCCTTGTGCTTGATGCCCCGGGCGGCATAGATGCGGGCTAGGAGCGGGTGCAGGCCTTCCTGCTCCAGTTGCCACTGGGGGCGGGGCGGGACGGGGCGGGCGATGAGCTGGGTCATGACAGTGACTTTGGGGAAATTGGGGGCGGTCGGGGCCTAGGCGGCGGCCAGGCGGCGGGCCAGCTGCTGCAGGGCTTCGGGCTTGCCGGCGAGGAAGGAAAAGAGGCCGCCCTTGATCTGGCGCGGGCTCGCCTGCCAGGTGAGGTCGCCGTAGCTGGTGCCGGCCACCACTTCCAGCTGGCTGAGGCGCCCCCTGGCCAGGGCTGTCTTGAGGGGAGCGAACCAGCGGTTTTCCAGGTCTGCCAGGGCGTCGCGCCAGGCCTGGGCATCCTGGTCCTGGGCCGCCTGCAGCAGGTCGTCGAGGCACACCAGATGGCGTTCTTCAGCCGGCCCGGCCTGCAACAGGGAGTGGGCGGAGGCGGGGAGGGGGTGGTGCTGCAGACCGGCGGCCCGGGCCAGTCCCCGGGGCAGGGGCTGGTTGCTCCAGATGGCGCCTGCCTCCGGGGCCGCTGCCGCCGGCCCCAGGCTGCCGGCGCCCCACAGCCAGAGGCCGTTCACGGCGGGCAGGCCCCGTTCGCCCCGGGCTTCGTTCACCGGGTGGCTGTGCAGCAGCATCTGGATTTCGTTCATCAGGGCCAGCAGGCGGCGCGACGGCAGGTCCGCCGGGGTCGGCAGGTTGAGGCGGCGGCCGGCGGCGGCGGAAAGGGGCGGCAAGGTGTCCCCGGGCAGTTCGGCCGCCCAGGGCGTCTCCAGGCGCACATACCAGCGGCTGGCCGTCACCGGGTGGAAGCTGGCCTCGCCCGCATAGTGGGCGTTGAGGCTGGCGGCCAGGGTTTCGACTTCGGCGGCTTCCAGGTCCAGTTCCCGGCTGTCGGCGACGATGATCTCTTCCTGGTGCAGGCGCAGGTGGATGGGGTCGGCACAGAGCCAGACGCCTGCGTCCGGTGCCAGGGCGGCACCGTCCTCTCCCAGCAGGCGCAGGGCGCCCAGGGGTTGCGGTGTCGGTCCCAGCCAGCGGGCCGCCTGGGCCTCGGCGGCCAGGGCCGGGCGGCGCTGCAGTTCGCTCCGTTGCAGCAGGGTGTCCAGGGCCGGGCAATCCAGGGCCTGCCAGGCCAGGTCGTCTTCCGGTTCGGGCCACAGCAGTTCGGGAACGAGGAGGGTGAGGCGCATGGGCAAAGCCTGGCTGGAAAAGAAGAATATGGGGGAAAACAAGGAGAATGCGGCGGGGCCGATCGAGGCGACATTTGGTGCTGGTCCGGGAGCTGCGGCCAGCCTTTGAGCCGGGTCCGGGGCCGCCGGCACCTGCCCGCTGCGTATTGCCGCAAGTGGCCAAAAGCGGGCAAAAGTGTAGCATAGCGCCTTTGCTTTTCAGCCCGTTCCCGCGGGCCTCCCCTCGGCATGAAACTGCCCTACGAACTCCTGGTCGGCCTGCGTTATACCCGGGCCAAGCGCCGCAACCATTTCATCTCCTTCATTTCCCTCATTTCCATGGCCGGCATCGCCCTCGGCGTGGCGGCCCTGATCGTGGTGCTGTCGGTGATGAACGGCTTCCAGAAGGAACTGCGCACCCGCATCCTGGGGGTGGCTTCCCACATCCAGGTCACCGCCATCAACGGCGAGCTGCACAACTGGCTGGAGGTGGGGCGGCAGACCCTGCAGCATCCGGAAGTGAAGGCGGCGGCGCCCTTCGTCCAGGCCCAGGCCATGCTCTCCCGGGACGAGACGGTGCGCGGCACCCTGGTGCGGGGCGTCATTCCCGAGCTGGAGGACAAGGTGGCGGACTTTGGCCGCTTCATGAAGGCGGGCAAGCTGGAGAACCTGCAGCCCGGCGGTTTCGGCATCGTCCTCGGCAGCGACCTGGCCAATGCCATGGGCGTCACCCTGGAGGACAAGGTGACCCTGATCGCGCCCCAGGGCACCGTGACCCCGGCCGGGGTGGTGCCCCGGCTGCGCTCCTTCACCGTGGTCGGCATCTTCGAGGCCGGCATGTATGAATACGACTCGGGCCTGGCCCTCATCGACATGAGCGACGCCCAGCTGCTGTACCGCCTGGGCGACGGCGTCTCCGGCGTGCGCCTGAAACTGGACGACCTGTTCCGCGCTCCCCGGGTGGCCCGGGAACTGGTGCCCCTGATCCAGGAGGATGCCTACATCTCCGACTGGACCCGCAGCCACGCCAACTTCTTTCGCGCCGTGCAAATCGAGAAAAACATGATGTTCATCATTCTTTCCCTGATTGTGGCCGTGGCAGCATTCAACATCGTCTCCACCCTGGTCATGGCCGTCACCGACAAGCAGGCGGACATCGCCATCCTGCGCACCCTGGGGGCCAGCCCCCGCAGCATCATGGCGGTCTTCGTGGTCCAGGGCGCCCTCATCGGCGTCATCGGCCTGGGTCTGGGGGTGGTCGGCGGCGTCGCCCTGGCCCTGAACATCGACGTGGTGGTGCCCTTCATCGAGCGGGTGCTGGGCACCCAGTTCCTGGCCAAGGACGTGTATTACATCTCCCAGCTGCCGTCGGAACTGCAGTGGGGCGACGTCACCGGTATCACCGCCATCGCCTTCGTGCTGGCCCTGGCGGCAACCCTCTACCCGAGCTGGCGCGCTTCCCGCGTCAATCCGGCGGAGGCCCTGCGTTATGAATGAGGCAGCGATGGCAAGTGCGGCAGCAGTAGCGGAAAGTGCGATGGAGAATAGGGCCGGCGATACGGCCAGCGATGCGGCCGTACTGGCCTGCCAGGGCCTGTCCAAGGTCTATCGCCAGGGCGACCTGGAAGTGCCGGTGCTGACCCGCATCGACCTTTCCCTGCAGCCCGGCGAGCGCCTGGCGGTGGTGGGTTCCTCCGGCTCGGGCAAGAGCACCCTGCTGCACCTCTTGGGCGGGCTGGACCGGCCCACCGCCGGCACGGTGAGGCTCAAGGGCGCCGATCCCTTCAGCCTGTCCGAGGCGGCCCGGGGCGAGTGGCGCAACCGCTACCTGGGCTTCGTGTACCAGTTCCACCACCTGCTGGCGGAATTCACGGCCCTGGAGAACGTGGCCATGCCCCTGCTCATCCGCCGCCTGCCCCGGGCCGAGGCGGAAAGCCAGGCCGAGGCCATGCTGCAGAAAGTCGGGCTGGGCCATCGCCTGCACCACCTGCCGTCGGAACTGTCCGGCGGCGAGCGGCAGCGGGCGGCCATCGCCCGGGCCCTGGTGACCCGCCCGGCCTGCGTGCTGGCCGATGAACCGACGGGCAACCTGGACCGTCATACGGCGGAGCAGGTGTTCGACCTGATGCTGGAAGTGAGCCGGGAGCAGGGCACCGCCTTCGTCATCGTCACCCACGATCCGGCCCTGGCGGCCCGGGCCGACCGCACGGTGCACCTGGCCGACGGCATGTTCCTGGAGGAGCCCCGGTAAGCGACCTGTTTTGGCATTGCCCGTAGCAAATACTAAAAAAAGACCCGAGGGAGAAAGGCGGCGCAGACCGCAAGACGCTGTTCAACCTGGAGCCTAAAAAAATGATGCAAATCCTGTTTGCACCGGCCATTGCCTTGATGCATCGGCTGACCTATCCGAAGAAATTCGCCCTCATCGGCCTGGTGGCCCTGATCGCCATCGCCGTGCTCTTCGTCAATCTGTCGCGCCAGTTGCAGAGCCAGATCCACCTGGCCAACGACGAACTGGCGGCCCTGGAGGTGATCGTGCCCATGGACCGCCTGGTGCAGGCGGCCCAGCAACACCGGGGCCTCTCCTCCGGCGTCATCAATGGCGACGCCAGCCTGCTGCCCAAGAGAGAGGCCAAGACCGGCGAAGTGAAGACCGCCCTGCAGGGCCTGGGTCCGATCCTGCCGGCCTCCGTTGCCGCTTCCGAAGAGTGGAAGAAGATCAACGAGGAGTGGAACCTGATTGCCGCCGACGGCCTTTCCTGGACCGCCACGGAGAGCTTTGCGGCCCACACCCGGCTGATCGCCGCCATCCTGCAGCTGAAGGTGGACGTGGCCGACGAGAGCGGCCTCACCATCGACCCCAACATGGATTCCTACTATCTGCTGGAAACCGCCGTGGTCAAGCTGCCCTCCATGCTGGAGCGTCTCGGCCAGACCCGGGCCAAGGGCACCGGCATCCTGGCCAAGAAGAGCATCAACGATCACCAGCGGGTCGATATCGGCATCCTCATGGCCCAGGTTTCCGACACCCTGGCTGCCCTCAATGTGAACCTGCAGAAGACGGCCCGCCACAACCCGGCCATCCGCGACACCCTGGGTACTTCCTCCAAGGATCTCAACGAGGCGGTGAGCGGACTGGTGAATATCGTGAACCAGGACATCATCGCCGGCATGTTCGTCACCGATTCCGGCGACTTCTTCAAGCAGTCCACCGCCGTCATCGACAAGGGCTACGCCCAGCTATACGACACCCTGCTGCCCACCGCCAAGCAGCTCATCGGCGAGCGCAAGGCCAAGGCCGAACGGGGCCTGCTGCTCAACCTGGGCCTGTCCCTGGTGATGGTGCTGGTCTTCATCTACCTTTCCGCCGGCGCCTACCTGGCCATCGTTTCCTGCATCACCGGCTTTTCCGCCAGCGCCCACCGCATCGCCCAGGGCGACCTGACGGCCCGCATCCAGCTCCAGTCCAAGGATGAACTGCAGCAGGTGGCCGGCAGCTTCAACGAGGTGGCCGGCGCTTTCGCCAGCCTCACCACCAGCGTACAGCAGAGCGTGAACCAGCTCTCCGCCTCGGCCCGCAGCATGGCCGACGCCAGCGAGCAGATCACCCTGTCCACCCAGCAGCAGAGCGAGGCCGCCTCCTCCATGGCGGCCGCCATCGAGCAGATGACCGTGGGCGTGGACCACATCAGCAAGAACGCCCAGGACGCCCACGCCCTTTCGTCCCAGTCCGGCGACCTGTCGGCCCGGGGCGCCCAGATCGTCGGCAACGTGGTGCAGGAGATCGAGCAGATCGCCAGCGCCGTGAACCAGTCCGCCTGCATCGTGGAGGACCTGGGCCAGCATTCGGAGAAGATTTCCACCATCGTCGGCGTCATCAAGGAAATCGCCGACCAGACCAACCTGCTGGCCCTCAATGCCGCCATCGAGGCGGCCCGGGCCGGCGAGGCAGGTCGGGGCTTCGCCGTGGTGGCCGACGAGGTGCGCAAGCTGGCCGAACGCACCGCCCATTCCACCCAGGAGATCACCGACATGGTGGCCGCCATCCAGGGCGGCACCCAGGAGGCCGTGGTCAGCATGAAGCACGGTGTCGAGCGGGTTTCCCAGGGCGTCGAACTGGCCCGGGAGGCCGGCGACGCCATGGGCCAGATCCAGGCCGGGGCCCAGCAGGTGGTGGACATGGTGAGCGACATTTCCTCCTCCCTGCGGGAACAGAGCGCCGCCAGCACCGAGATCGCCAAGAACGTGGAGCGCATCGCCCAGATGGCGGAGGAGAACAGCGCCGCCGTCAGCGAAAACGCCAATACCGCCGGGCAGCTGGAGCAACTGGCCGAGGCCCTGCAGACCGAGGCGGCCCGCTTCCAGGCCGGCTGATCCTGCCCCGCCGGCCTGCCGGCCCGCCTTCTTCAACGGCCCTGCGGGGCCGTTGTCGTTGGTGCCGGGGCCTTGCCGTCGTTACCGTTCTCTTCTTCGTCCGGCCCACCCTGGCCGCTCTCCTTCCAGGCGTAGCGGTCGTACCAGTAGCGGGGCCGGCGCTGCCGTTCGGCCCAGAGTTCCGGCTTGCCGTTGGCCGTGGCTGCGCCCAGGACCAGGCCGATGGCCCCGTCCCGGTCCGTGCGCCAGGCCCGGGCGCCGCTGGCGGCATAGCGCTGCACGACCTCCTGCCGGGGATGGCCGAAGCGGTTGCGGTAGCCCACCGGATACAGCACCTCCCGGGCGCCGATGGCGGCGACGAAGGGCGCCGTGGATGAGCTGCGGCTGCCGTGGTGGGGCACCAGTAACACCTGGCTCGCCAGTTCCGCACGGTGACGGGCCAGCAGCCAGGCTTCGTCGGCGGCCTCGATGTCGGCGGTGAGCAGCAGCCGTTGCCCCTCCGCTTGCACCAGCAGGACGCAGCTCTGGTGGTTGCTCCTGCCCTGGGGCGCATCCACCCTGCCTGCTGGCGGATGCAGCATGGAGAAGCGCACCCCGTCCCATTCCCAGCCTTGCCCCTCGGCGCAGGCCCGCCGTTCCTGGGCCAGGGGCTGCAGGTCCCTGGCCTCGGGGGACGCCGGGGGCAGGGAATCGAGCAGCAGCGTCACCGGCAGGCTTTCCAGCACCGAGCGGGCGCCGCCGGAGTGGTCCCAGTCCCGGTGGGTCACCACCAGGGTGTCGAGCCGATCCACGCCGACGGACCGCAGCCAGGGCAGCACCAGCCGCTCCCCCGCATCCGATTCCGGGCTGTAGTAAGGCCCGGCGTCGTAAAGAAGGGTGTGCTTTTGCGTGCGCACCGCCACTGCCAGCCCCTGGCCCACGTCGAGCAGGGTCACCCAGGCCTGGCCCGGCGGCGGCCGGGGCTGGGGCGTGGTCAGCAGGGGCAGCAGCATCAGCAGCCCCAGCCAGCGGCCGGGAAAGCCCCGGGGCAGGAGCACACAGACGCAGCCGAGGGCGGCCAGGAACAGGGCCGGCAGGGTGGGCGCCGGCGGCGTCCACAGGGCCCCGGGCAGGGCCGCCAGCCACTGCAGGCAGAGCATCAGTCCGTGCAGCAGGGCGTGGGCAGCGGCAGCCAGCCCGGGCAGGGGCAGCAGGGCCGCCGCCAGGGCCAGGGGCGTCACCGCCAGGCTGACCAGGGGAATGGCGAGGGCGTTGGCCAGGGGCGAGACCAGGGAGAACTGCTGGAAGAAGAGCAGCAGCAGAGGCAGGGTGCCCAGGGTGGCGACCCACTGGGTCAGGCTCCAGTGTTCCAGGTGCCGCCCCAGGCGGCGGCGCCAGGACTGGCGTGGCGGCTCCTCCGCCAGGGGGCGGGCGGCCAGCAGCAGGGCACCGACGGCGACGAAGGACAGCCAGAAGCCCGGCGCCAGGACGGCCCAGGGGTCCAGCAGCAGCACCGCCAGCAGGGCGAAGGCGAGGACGTTGCCGGGCGCCACCCGGCGGCCGCTGGCCAGGGCCAGGGCGGCGGCGCCGAGCATGGCCAGGGTGCGCAGGGCCGGCACCCCGGCACCGGCCAGCAAGGTGTAGCCGGCTGCCGCCAGCCAGCCGGCCAGGAGCGCCGCCCGCTGGGCCGGCCAGCGCGCCATGAGGGCTGGCGAGCGGCGCCACAGGCCGCCGGCCAGGGCGGCGGCAAGGGCCGCCATCATGGTCACGTGGAGCCCGGAAATGCTCATCAGGTGGGTGGTGCCGGTGCCGGCGAAGACCTTCCACTGGTCGCCGGGAATGGCCTTCTGGTCCCCCACCGCCAGGGCGGTGAGGATGCCGGCGTAGGGATAGTCGGCTTCCGGCAGGCGGGCCTGGAAGTCCTCCCGCACCGCCTGGCGCAGCCGCTCAATGCGGCTGAAGAAGCCGTCGCTGCGGCCCAGCAGGCGGTTGTCCGCAGCTTCGCGCACATAGCCGGTGGCGCCGATGCCCCGTTCCAGGAGCCAGGCCTCGTAGTCGAAGCCGGCGCCGTTGGCGTGGCCGTGGGGGCGCTTCAGGCGCACCGTCAGCTGCCATTCCTGGCCCGGCTCCAGGCGCGGCCGGGGCGTTTCCGGCCGGTCGTACCAGGAGAGCAGGAGGGTCGGCGGCAGGCTCACTCCGGCCCCGGGCGCCACGGCGAACTCGAAGCGCTGGCCCCGGCCAAAGTCCTGGGGCAGGGCGGCGATGCGGCCCTGCAGCTGCAGATCCTGCCCTTCCAGGGCCGGCGCCAGCCGTTCGGCAAGGCGGGTCTCGGCCCGCCAGCCGGCCCACAGGAAACCCAGGGCCGCGGCCAGCAGGATTGTTCCCAGGCGGGGCAGGGCGCCGGGCCGCCGTCCCAGTGCCAGCAGCCCGAGGGCCGCCGCCGCCCCCAGGGGCAGCCAGGGCCAGGGCGGCAGGGCCGGCTGCTGTTGCAGCATGACGATGCCCAGGGCGAAGGAATAGAGGGGCCAGTTCATGGCAATAGCATAGCCACTTTCGCCCCCGGGCTGGCCCTGGGCCGTCCGGGGGCCGGCGCAGTAGAATGAATCCATGGTGCGCAAACATCTGAAGCGTTTTCTGCCCGACCACCAGGCCCTGATCGGCAACCGCTGGCTGGCGCCCTTTGCCGGCACCCTGCTGCATCCCCGCCTGTGGCACCTGAACCGCCATTCCGCCGCCGGCGGCGTGGCCGTGGGCCTTTTCTGCGGCCTCATTCCCGGGCCCTTCCAGATGCTGGGGGCGGCCATCCTGGCCACCCTGTTCCGGGTCAATCTGCCCCTGGCCCTGGTGACCACCCTGTACACCAATCCCCTGACCATCGTGCCGCTCTACTTCGTCGCCTACCATCTTGGCCGGCTGGTGCTGCTGCGGGAAGGAGGCGCCTTCGTGGCGCCGCCGGAGCCGGGGGATGGGGGCATGCTGGCCTGGATCGGCGCCCTGGGCGACTGGCTGCTGGCCCTGGGCGAGCCCCTGGCCCTAGGCCTGGTGTGCCTGGGCCTGCTGCTGGCCCTGGCGGGATATGGTATTGTCCGTACGGCATGGCGCGCATACCTGCTCTACGCATGGCGCCGCCGCCGCTATCGCCAACCACCGCCGCCGCCCCCGAATCCATCCCCATGAGTGCCAGCACCAGCAATCAGCCGCTCCAGGTCCAGCGTTACCTCTATGGAGCCCTGATCATGCTGGTGGCCGTGCATGTCATCGGCACCTTCGGTTACCACCTGCTGACCGGGGGGCGCTACACCTGGTTCGACTGCTTCTACATGACCTTCATCACCGTGGCCACCATCGGCTACGGCGAAATCATCGAGATGACCCAGAATCCGGCGGCCCGGATGTTCACGGTGTTCATCGGCATTCTCGGGGCAGGCACCCTGTCCTTTCTCTTCTCCACGGTCACGGTGACCCTGGTGGAATCGGATCTCAACGGCACGCTGCGGAGACGGCGCATGGAAAAGATGATCAAGAAGCTCACCGGCCATTACATCGTCTGCGGTTTCGGACGGGTGGGCCGCAACGTGGCGCGGGAGCTGGAAGCCACCAACCGGCACTTCGTCGCCATCGAGGAAAACCTGGAAGGACTGGAGGCCCAGCGGGAAAAAAGCCCGGGCCTGCTCTACCTGCACGGCGACGCCTCCGACGACGACGTGCTGCTGGGCGCCGGGCTGGAATCGGCCCGGGGCGTCTTCGCCGTCACCGGCGACGATTCGCGCAACCTGATGATCACCATCACGGTGAAGCAGCTCAATCCGGCCATCCGGGTGGTGGCCCGCTGCCAGGAGTCGCGCAACGTGGAGAAGATGAAGAAGGCCGGCGCCGACGCCATCTTCTCCCCGGACCTGACCGGCGGCATGCGCCTGGCCTCCCTCATGGTGCGGCCCCACGTGGTCTCCTTCCTCGACGAGATGCTGAAGTCGGAAAAGCGGCTGCGGGTGGAAGAGGTGGCGGTGCCCGGCCATTTCCCGCCGACGCCCCTGGGCAACCTGAAGCTGCGCAGCAACGAGTACGTCTTGCTGGCGGTGCGGGAAAAGCTGGACTGGGTCTTCAACCCGCCCAAGGACTACGAACTGAAGCCCGGCTACGTCATCGTCGCCATGGCCTCGGCCCTGGGGCGACAGGAGCTGGAAGCCTCCCTGCTGGAAATGATCGGCTAGGCGGCGGGGCGCTCCCCCGCGGGAGTGCTAGACTTTGGGCCATACCCTCTGCCAGGAGACGAGGCCCATGAATATCTGCAACAGTCTGCGCCGCCTGTTTTCCCCCGCGCCGGCCATGGTCGAGAAGCGGGTGCTCTGCGCCGCCCTGGACGGCTCCGGCCTGCACCGCATGGCCTATACCCAGTGGGGCGATCCCGCCAATCCCCGGGTCCTGGTGTGCGTGCACGGCCTCACCCGCAACGGCCGCGACTTCGATTTCCTCGCCCGCCAGCTGAGCCGGCACTACCGGGTGGTGTGCCCGGACGTGGTCGGCCGGGGCCGCAGCGACTGGCTGAAAAAGGCGTCCGGCTACGGTTTTCCCCAGTACGTGGCGGACATGGTGAGCCTCATCGCCCGCCTCGACGTGGCCGAAGTGCACTGGCTCGGCACCTCCATGGGCGGCCTCATCGGCATGTGCATCGCCGCCATGGAGCGCAGCCCCATCACCCGTCTCATCCTCAACGACGTGGGGCCGGTGATCACCAACGAATCCCTGCGCCGCATCGGCGAATACGTGGGCAAGGCGCCCCGCTTCCCCAGCCTGGAGGCGGCGGAGCAGTTCATCCGCCAGGTCTCGGCCCCCTTCGGCTCGCTGACGGATGCCCAATGGCGCCACCTGACCGAGACTAGCGTGCGCCAGGCCGACGACGGCCAGTGGGAGATGCGTTACGACCCGGCCATCGCCGAGGCCTTCCAGCTCGGCTTCGTCATGCACCAGGATGTCATCCTGTGGCCCTACTACGACGCCATCCGCTGTCCGACCCTGGTCATCCGCGGCGCCGAGTCGGACCTGCTGCCCCGGGAGGCCCTGGCCGAGATGGCCCGGCGCGGTCCCCAGGCGTGGACCCGGGAAATCCCCGGCGTCGGCCACGCCCCCATGTTCCAGGACCCGGCCCAGGTGGCGGTGGTCCGGGAATTCCTGCTGGGAGCCTGATGTGGCCAAAGTGAATGTGCTCGGGCGCGAGCTGGAATACGAGCTGATCAGCGCCCACCAGATCTATCGCCCGACCCTGGTGTTCCTGCACGAGGGCCTGGGCTGCGTCGGCTTCTGGCGCGACTTCCCGCACAAGGTGGCCCAGGCCACGGGCTGCCGCACCCTGGTCTTTTCCCGCCAGGGCTACGGCGATTCGGACCCGGCGCCGTCACCGCGCACGCCCCGCTACATGCACGACGAGGCTCTGGAGATGCTGCCCGCCACCCTGGCCGCCCTGGACATCGAACGGCCCGTGCTGGTGGGCCATTCCGACGGCGGCTCCATCGCCCTGATCCACGCCGGCACCTATCCCGAGGCCGTCTCCGGCCTGGTGGTGCTGGCGCCCCACGCCTGGGTGGAGGAGGAGGCCCTGGCCGGCATCCGCCAGGCCGGCGAAGCGTGGCGCCAGACCGACTGGCCCTCCCGCCTGGGGCGCTACCACCGGGATGCCTTCCGGGTCTTCCACGACTGGCACGATACCTGGCTCTCGCCCCAGTTCCGCGACTGGAACATCGAGTCCTACCTGTCGGGCATCCGGGTGCCGGTGCTGGCCATCCAGGGCAAGGACGACGAATACGCCACCCTGCGCCAGATCGAGGTCATCGCCGAGCAGGTGCCGGCGGAGGTGGAACTGCTGGAACTGGCGGACTGCCGCCACTCGCCCCACCGGGACCAGCCGGAGGCGGTGCTGGAGGCCCTGGTGCGCTACCTGGAGCGGCTGGAACCGGCGGCCTGAGCCCGGGCCAGGGGATCCTGGCGGTAGAACAGGGCCAGCTGGGCGTAGAGGGCCGGATACTCGGCGGCGACTACCTGGGGCTGTTCGAAGAAGCTCTCCGAAACCACGGCGAAGAACTCCCCCGGATGCTCGGCGCCGTAGGGGTCGATGGGCAACTGCTCGAGGGCTTCTTCGCCCCTGGCTTCGGCCCGCTCCACCCGGGCCAGGAAATCGTCGTAGGCCCCGTCCAGGGCGGCCACCCAGGCTTCCCGGTCCATGCCCGGATGCAGGGGCGGCAGGCCGTCCGGGGCGCCGTTGATCATGTCCAGCTTGTGGGCGAATTCGTGGATCACCACGTTGTAGCCGTCCCCCGCCATCTGGCTGTCCTGCCAGGAGAGAATCAGGGGGCCGCCGTCCCAGGCCTGGCCCGCCGCCACCTCGTCGTATTCGTGCACCACCCCGTCCGGGTCCATCTCCTGGCGGGGCACCACGAACTCGTCCGGATAGACGATGATCTCGACCCAGTCGTCGTACCACTCCAGGCCCAGGTTGAGGATGGGCAGGCAGCCCTGGGCGGCGATGTGCACGCCCATGGCATCGTCCACCTCCAGGCCGGCGGCGCCGGAAAACTGCTTGGCCGCCAGGAAGGCTTCGCTGAGGCTCTGCAGGCGCGCCAGGTCCGCCGCCGGAAGCCATTGCAGAAAGGGCAGGCGGGCCACGGTCTGCTGCCACAGGGGCGGCGGAATGGGGCGGGGCCGGCGGCGTCCCAGCAGTCGGTCGAGCCAGCCCATCAGGCGCCCTTGAGACGGGGCAGGCGGGCCATGGTCAGGTAGATGCCGCTGAAAATGAGGCCGATGCCGACGAAGTGGTAGAGGTGGGGCAGTTCGCCCAGGAAGAGGGCGGAGAGCAGGGTGCCGAAGACCGGCATGAGGTGGATGAAGAGGCTGGCCTTGTTGGCCCCCACCTCGGCCACGCCCCGGTTGTAGAAGATGTAGCCGACGAAGCTGGGCAGGACGCCGACGTAGGCGATGCCGGCCAGGGAGCCCCAGTGCAGGTTGATGTGCCGGGCCGGGCCGCCGAAGGCCCCCAGCTCGTGGGCGTAGATGGGCGCCAGGGCCAGCACCCCCACCAGGGTCAGGGCGCCCAGCATGAGCATGGGATGCACCCCGGCCGGGCGCCACTGCAGACCTACGGTGTAGATGGCCCAGGTCAGCACTGCCCCCAGCATCCACACGTCCCCCAGGTTGAGGGAAAGGCCCAGCAGCACCGCCAGGTCGCCCCGGGCGATGATGGTGGTGGCGCCGAGGAAGGAAATGGCCACGCCCACCGCTTCGATGGGTTTGAGGCGCTTGCCCAGGAACAGCCAGGAGAGGGCGATGGTGACGATGGGAATGAAGGAGTTGAGCAGCACCGCGTTGGTGGCGGCGGTGTACTGCAGGGCCACGTAGGCGAAGGTGTTGTAGCAGCCGACGCCGAGGATGCCCAGCAGCAGCACCGGCTTCCAGCCCTTTTTCAGCAGGGGCCACTGTTCCTTCAGGTGGGGCAGGGCCAGGGGCGCGATCAGGG
This sequence comes from Azospira oryzae, assembly GCF_004217225.1. GTDB lineage: Bacteria > Pseudomonadota > Gammaproteobacteria > Burkholderiales > Rhodocyclaceae > Azospira > Azospira oryzae. The sequence goes on along the minus strand of NZ_SHKM01000001.1, from coordinate 933,194 downwards.
CCAGGGCGATGACCCAGCGCCAGAAAGCCAGGGCGATGGGCGGCACGTCGGCGCGGATGCCGCGGCCCAGGACCATGTTGCCGGACCAGAAGAGGGCGGTCAGGGTCAGCAGCAGGTAGGGATGCCGGTAAAGGGGTGTGTTGGGGTTCATGTCTCTCTGTCCGGCCGCTACCTGGGGGCGCGGCCTTTGTCTTTGGCTGGAGCGTGGATTATGCCCCAACGGCGGGCCAGTGCCCGGGGCCGCGGCGGGCCTGGGTTGGCGGCACTGCCGGCCCCGGGAGGCGGCCCGGCGCGGGTCCCGGCGTATTTGCCGCCAGGGGCGTATAATCCGCGCCATGGTTTCCGTCGTCCATTCCGTCGCCGCCCAGAGCGACTTCGAACAGTCCCTCCTGACCCTCACCGATGGTCTCTCCGAAAACGAGACGGCCTTTATCCGGGAGGCGGCCCTCTTCGCCCGTGACGCCTATGGCGACAACACCCTGGGCAGCGGCGAGGGCATCCTCTCCCACGCCCTGGGGATGGCCCTCATCATCGCCGGCCTGAAGCTGGACGCGGACTCCCGCGCTGCGGCCCTGCTCTTCGCCGTGGCCACCTACGACGAGAAGGGCCTGGAAACCCTCAACGAACGCTTCGGCGGCGGCGTCGCCCACCTGGTGGGCGGCATCTCCCGCCTCAACCGGCTGCGCCCCATCTCCCGCGGCTTCGTCGCCGACACCACCCAGAATCCCCAGGAAATGAAGGCCCAGGTGGAAGTCCTGCGCAAGATGTTCCTGGCCATGGTGGAAGACATCCGGGTGGTGCTGCTGCGCCTCGCCTCCCGTACCCAGACCCTGCGCTACTACGCCGCCGAGCCGGACGACCTGCGGGTGCACGTGGCCCGGGAAACCCTGGAACTGTATTCGCCCCTGGCCAACCGCCTGGGGGTGTGGGAGCTGAAGTGGGAGCTGGAGGACCTCTCCTTCCGCTTCATCCACCCGGACACCTACAAGAAAATCGCCAAGATGCTCGACGAGAAGCGTCTGGAGCGGGAGCAGTTCATCATTGACGCGGTGGACCGGGTCAAGTCCGAACTGGCGGCGGTGGGCATCCACAAGGCGGAAATCTACGGCCGGCCCAAGCACATCTATTCCATCTGGAACAAGATGCGCAAGAAGGGCGTGGATTTCTCCGAGGTTTACGACATCCGGGCCCTGCGCGTCATCGTGGACGAGGTCAAGGACTGCTACACGGTGCTGGGCATCGTGCACAACATCTGGACGCCGATCCCCAAGGAATTCGACGACTACATCTCCAATCCCAAGGGCAACAACTACCGCTCCCTGCACACCGCCGTGCGCTGCCCCGACGGGCGCAGCCTGGAAGTGCAGATCCGCACCTGGGAAATGCACCGCCACGCCGAGCTGGGCGTGGCCGCCCACTGGCGCTACAAGGAAGGCACCAAGCACAGCTCCGAGGACAACTACGACGACAAGATCGCCTGGCTGCGCCAGCTGCTGACCTGGAAGGACGAAGTCTCCGACTCCTCCGACTGGGTGAACCACTACAAGCAGGCCGCCCTGGACGAGACCATCTACGTCATGACGCCCCAGGGCAAGGTGGTGGACCTGCCGCAGGGCGCCACCCCGGTGGACTTCGCCTACCGCCTGCACACCGACCTGGGCCACCGCTGCCGCGGCGCCAAGGTGGACGGGGCCCTGGTGCCCCTGGACACGGCCCTGAAGACCGGGCAGCGGGTGGAGATCGTCGCCGCCAAGCAGGGCGGCCCCTCCCGGGACTGGCTCAATCCCTCCCTCGGCTACATCGCCACCAAGACGGCACGGACCAAGGCCCGGGCCTGGTTCTCCAACCTGGCCCTGGAAGAATCCCTGGCCGAAGGCCGGGGCATCGTGGCCAAGGAAATCCAGCGGGTCGGCGGCGGCGGCACCAACCTCGAAGAACTGGCGGGCAAGCTGGGCTACGCCAAGGCGGACGATCTCTACATCGCCGCCGCCCGCAACGAACTCAATCTGCGCCTGTTCCAGGCTGCCGTGCGTGGCACCGAGCCGCCGGTGGACGAGCGGGGTGCCGAGCCCATGCCGGTGCGCCGGCCCAAGCCGGCCGAAGGGGAGGGCGCCGGCGACCGGGGCATTCTCATCGTCGGCGTGGACAAGCTATTGACCCAGCTGGCCCGCTGCTGCAAGCCGGCGCCGCCGGACCCGATCCAGGGCTTCGTCACCCGGGGCAAGGGCGTCTCCATCCACCGGGCCGACTGCCCGGACTTTGCCAACCTCCAGGCCCTGCACCCGGAGCGGGTGATCGAGACCGAGTGGGGCGGCCATCCCCACGGCATCTTCCCGGTGGACATCACGGTGGACGCCCACGACCGCCAGGGCCTGCTGCGGGACATCTCCGACGTCTTCGCCCGGGAGAAGATCAACGTCATCGGCGTGCAGACCCTCTCCAAGCAGGGCCAGGCCCACATGGGCTTCACCGTGGAAATTCTCAACCTGCCCCAGCTGACCCGTACCCTGAAGCTGATCCACGAGGTCCAGGGCGTGGTGGGGGCGCGGCGCGGCTGACGTCCGCCAATCCCCCGGCCGCTCGTCCCGGCGGCAAGAAAAAACGCCCTCCTCGGAGGGCGTTTTCGTTGGTGCCGCCGACTGCCCGCTCAGGCGCCGGCGCGGATGAAGTCGGCGAATCTGGCCAGCTGGCCGGCGATGTGGTCCCGGGTGCTGGCGTCGTTGAGCTTGCCGGCGGCGGCATCCACCTTGTTCTGCACGCCGCCCACCATCACCTCGGGCACGTTGAAGACCCGCGGGTTGAGATAGATCAGCACCTGGCGCAGGTGGTACTGGGCCCGGGCGCCGCCGAAGGGGCCCATGGAGGCTGACTGCAGCAGCACGGGCTTGCCGGCGAAGGGCTGGTTGGGCACCCGGGAGAGCCAGTCGATGGCGTTCTTCAGCACTCCGGGCACGGAGTAGTTGTATTCGGGGGTGACGATGATGAGGCCGTCGGCGGTCCGGATGGCTTCGGCCAGGGCAGTCACGGCCGGGGGAATGCCCTTGGCCTCGACGTCGCCGTCGTAGAGGGGAATGTCGTGCAGGGCGGGCAGGGTGTTGATGCCGACGCCGGCCGGGGCCAGTTCCGGCAGGGTGTTGGCGACCATGCGGTTATAGGAAGCCTGGCGCAGGCTGCCGACCAGGGTGACGAGGCGCAGCGGAGTGGCGGTGCTCATTTGCTCTTCTCCTTGAGTTCGGTGCAACGGTGGATGGGGCGTTTGCCCAGGGTGAGGCAAGGAAAGTCACAGCTTCGTTCCCCCGGCGCGGCAGCGCAAGTCCGGAACGGGAAAAGATGGCGCAGCGTCGCTCCATGGTGCTGCCCTGGAAGGCAGAAGGGACGCCGTTACCGGCCGGCAGTGGCTGGAAAGTGGCGTCCCTTCTACTTCCTGGCAGGGGTGGTGTGACGGCTCAGACCCCGCTGGAAAGCCCGTGCAGCAGTTCGCTCTGGGCGCAGCGGGGCTTGGCCCGGGCGTTCTTCTTGCGCGTGTAGGTGCCGCTGGAACCGTCCATCTCCCAGGCCTGCTGGTTGTCCACCAGATAGGGACGCAGGCCTTCGCTGATGACCCGCTTTTTCAGCTTCGGGTCCAGCACCGGGAAGCACAGCTCGATGCGGCGGAAGAAGTTGCGCTCCATCCAGTCGGCGGAGGAGAGATAGACGTTCTCGGCGCCGCCGGCGTGGAAGTAGAAGATGCGGTGGTGCTCCAGGAAGCGGCCGATGATGGAGCGCACCCGGATGTTCTCCGACAGCCCCGGCACCCCGGGGCGCAGGGCGCAGACGCCGCGCACCACGAGGTCGATCTTGACCCCGGCCTGGGAGGCTTCGTAGAGGGCCATGATGGTTTCCGGCTCCAGCAGGGAGTTCATCTTGGCGATGATGGTGGCGGGCAGGCCGGCCTTGGCGTTCTCCGTCTCCTGGCGGATGGCGGCGATGATGTTGGAGTGCAGGGTGAAGGGCGCCTGCCACAGGTGGTGCAGGGCCTGGGCCCGGCCCAGGCCGGTGAGCTGCTTGAAGACCTCGTTCACGTCGGCGCCCATTTCCTCGTCGGCGGTGAGCAGGCCGAAGTCGGTGTACAGGCGGGCGGTGCGCGGATGGTAGTTGCCGGTGCCCAGGTGCACGTAGCGGCGCAGGCGGCTCTGGCCGGACTTATCCTCCTCCCGGCGCACGATCATGATCATCTTGGCGTGGGTCTTGTGGCCGACCACGCCGTACACCACGTGGGCCCCCACCTCTTCCAGCTTGGTGGCCCAGTTGATGTTGGCCTCCTCGTCGAAGCGGGCCATCAGTTCCACCACGGCGGTCACTTCCTTGCCGTTCTCGGCGGCGCGGATGAGGGACTCCATCAGCACCGAGTCGGTGCCGGTGCGGTACACGGTCATCTTGATGGCCACCACCGCCGGGTCCGTGGCTGCCTGGTTGAGCAGGTCGATCACCGGGGTGAAGCTCTGGTAGGGGTGGTGCAGCAGGATGTCGTTCTTGCGGATGCTGGCGAAGATGCTGGTGCGCTTCTCCAGGGTCTTGGGCATGCCCGGGGGGAAGGGGGCGAACTTCAGGTCGGGCCGGTCCACCTGGTCGGGAATCTGCATCAGGCGCACCAGGTTCACCGGGCCGTTGACCCGGTACAGGTCGCTTTCCGAGAGGTTGAACTGGCCGAGGAGGAATTCGCTCATGGTGGGCGAGCAGTTGTCCGCCACCTCCAGGCGCACCGCGTCGCCGAAGTGGCGTTGCGGCAGTTCGCCCTGGATCTTGGTGCGCAGGTTCTTCACCTCTTCCTCGTCCACGAACAGGTCGGAATTGCGGGTGACGCGGAACTGGTAGCAGCCGAGCACGTTCATGCCGGCGAACAGCTCGCCGACGAAGGCATGGAGGATGGAGGAGAGGAAGACGAAGCTGTATTCGCCCTCGCTCAGTTCCTGGGGCAGGCGGATGACCCGGGGCAGCACCCGGGGCGCCTGGACGATGGCAGCGCCGGAGTTGCGGCCGAAGGCGTCGCGCCCCTCCAGTTCCACGGCGAAGTTGAGGCTCTTGTTGAGCACCCGGGGGAAGGGGTGGGAAGGGTCCAGGCCGATGGGGGTGAGCACCGGCATCACTTCGCGGAAGAAGTAGTCCCGCACCCATTCGCGCTGGGCGTCGGTCCAGCGGGTGCGGCGCAGGAACTGGATACCCTCCTTTTCCAGGGCCGGCAGCACGTCGGCGTTGAGCAGCTCGTACTGCTCGTGCATCAGGCGGTGGGCTTCGGCGGATACCTGGCGGTACACCTCCTGGGGCGTCTTGCCGTCGGTGGTGCGGGTGTTGGAGCCGAGCTTGAGCTGCTCCTTGAGGCCGGCGACCCGGATCTCGAAGAACTCGTCCAGGTTGGAGGAGACGATGCACAGGTAGCGCAGGCGCTCCAGCAGCGGCATGGAGACGTCCTGGGCCTGGGCGAAGACGCGGCGGTTGAAGGCCAGCAGGCCCAGTTCCCGGTTGATGAAATTTTCCGGGGGGAAGCGGCGGTAGATGTGGGATCGGTTCAGGTTCATGGCGGCGGTGGCGCGGGGCAGGGGAGTGGCGTGATTGCCGGATTACGGACAAACGCCATTTTGTTACGTTAATGTTAAGGGAATATGACCGCAAACGACCAGTATGCGCCCTTTCCCACGGTTGGTGCCGTGCGGGGCGCTCCGGGTCGCTGTCACGAGACGCCCACATTGCGGGTGCTAGAATGACGGCTCTCCGACAGAACAAGAGCCACTGAAAAGGCTGCCCGCTGCATGCGCTATGAATTGATTGCCGCCGTCGATCTGGGCTCCAACAGCTTCCGCCTGCAGGTCGGGCGGGTGGTGGACGACCAGATCTATCCCCTGGATTCCCTCAAGGAGCCGGTCCGGCTCGCTTCCGGCCTGTCCCCCGACAAATACCTCAACGAAGCCGCCCAGGATCGGGCCATCGCCGCCCTGCGCCTGTTCGGCGAGCGCCTGCGGGGTTTCGCCCCCGACGCCGTGCGGGTGGTGGCCACCAACACCCTGCGGGTGGCGAAGAACGCTCCCGAACTGCTGCCCCGGCTGGAGGAGGCCCTGGGCTTCCCCATCGAAATCATCGCCGGCCGCGAAGAGGCACGCCTGATCTACATCGGTGCCGCCCATTCCCTGCCGCCGGCGGAGCACAAGCGCCTGGTCTTCGACATCGGCGGCGGCTCCACCGAATTCATCATCGGCCGCGGCGCCGAGCCCCTGCTGCTGGAATCCCTGTACATGGGCTGCGTCAGCTACACGGTGCGCTTCTTCCCCGACGGCAAGGTGGACAAGAAGCGCCTGCGGGAAGCCGAAGTGGCGGCGGGCAAGGAAATCCAGACCATTGCCCACGACTACCAGCGCCTGGGCTGGAACGAGGCAGTCGGCTCCTCCGGCACGGCCCGGGCCATCGCCGACGTGCTGGAGCTGAACAACCTCAATCCGGGCGGCGTCGCCGGCATCACCCGGGAGGGCCTGCAGAAGCTGCGCGCCATCCTGCTCAAGGCCGGCTCCGCCGAGGCCATGCCCCTGGAAGGCCTGCGCAACGACCGCACGCCGGTGCTTTCCGGCGGCATCGCCATCATGGGCGCCATCTTCGAGACCCTGCAGCTGGAGCACATGACCTACGGTGACGGCGCCCTGCGCCTGGGGGTGCTCTACGACCTGCTGGGCCGCTTCCACCACCACGACATGCGCGACGCCACCGTGGCCAGCTTCATGCGCCGCTACCAGGTGGATCTGTGGCAGGCCCAGCGGGTGGAGCAGACCGCCGGGGAAATCTTCAGCCACCTGGATGCGGGCGGCTGCGGCGGCGACAGCACGGACCGGGACAATGCGGAGCATTTCCTGCGCTGGGCCGCCAAGCTGCACGAGATCGGCATTTCCATCGCCCACAACGGCTACCACAAGCACGGCGCCTACATCCTCACCTTCGCCGACATGCCCGGCTTCTCCAAGAAGGACCAGGCCCGCCTGGCCATGCTGGTGCTGGGGCACCGGGGCAAGCTGGACAAGGTGGCTGTGCTGCCCAAGGGCGACGTGAACTGGCTGCTGATCCTCTCCCTGCGCCTGGCCGTACTCTTCCACCGCTCCCGCAGCGACCAGGGGCGGCCGCCCTACAGCATCGCCATGGGCGACAAGGGCGCCACCCTGGAACTGCCGGCAGACTGGCTGGCCGCCAATCCCCTGACGGCGGCGGCCTTCGCCGAAGAAATCCAGGCCTGGCAGCGGGCCGGCCTGGAATTCCGCCTGAAGCGCCTCAACGCCGCCAAGGGCGGCGGCAGGCAGGCGGCCTGAAGCCATGAACGCGGGCGGCCTGGAAACGGTACAGGGCGACGCGGGCCCCATCGCCCGCATCAGCGGGGACTGGACCCTGGCCTCCCTGCCCCGTTCCCTGGCCGAGCTGGAAGATCGCCTGGCCGCCCTGGCCGCCGCCGGTGCCGGCTGGGACCTGACTGCCCTGGGGCGTCTCGACAGCCTGGGGGCGCTCCTCCTGTGGCGCGCCTGGGGCCGCCAGTGGCCGCCCGGCGTGGCCCTGGCAGCTGATCACCGGCGCGCCCTGGAACGGGTGGCGGCCCTGCCGCCGGCGGCTGCGGCCCTGCCGCCGGCCCGCCCCTTCGAAGCGGTGGAAGCCCTCGGCGTCTTCGTCCTCAAGTTCAGCCACAACCTGCTCGGCCTGGTGGCCCTGCTGGGCCAGCTGGTGCTGGACCTGGCCTACCTGCTGCGCCATCCCCGGGAACTGCCCTGGGTCGAGTACTCGGCCACCCTCTACAAGAGCGGCGCCAAGGCCCTGCCGGTGACGGCCCTGGTGGGCTTTCTCATCGGCGTGGTGATGAGCTACCTGTCGGCCCTGCAACTGAAGATGTTCGGCGCCGACATCTTCATCGTGAACATCCTGGGCATCAGCATCATCCGGGAACTGGGGCCGGTGCTGGTGGCGGTGCTGGTGGCGGGCCGTTCCGGCTCGGCCATGACGGCCCAGATCGGCGTCATGCGGGTCACCGAGGAAATCGACGCCCTGGCCACCATGGGCATCTCCCGCACCCAGCGCCTGGTGCTGCCGAAAATCGCCGCCCTCACCACCGCCTTGCCCCTGCTGGTGCTGTGGACCTCCGCCGCCGGCATCCTGGGCGGCATGGTCTCGGCCAACCTGCAGCTGGGGCTGTCCTACGGCTTCTTCCTCGACCAGCTGCCCAAGGCCGTGCCCCTGGCCAACCTGTGGATCGGCCTGGCCAAGGGCTGGGTCTTCGGCCTGCTCATTTCCCTGGTGGCCTGCCACTTCGGCCTCCACGTCAAACCCAACACCGAGAGCCTCTCGGCCCGCACCACCGCCGCCGTGGTCACCGCCATCACCATCGTCATCCTGGTGGATGCCCTGTTCGCCATCGCCACCCGCGAGATCGGGCTGCCCAAATGAGCCGGCCGGTCATCGAAGTCCATGGCCTGTGGAGCCGCTACGGCGACACGGTGATCCACCGGGAGCTGGACCTGGTGGTGGAGCAGGGCCAGATGGTGGGCCTGGTGGGCGGCTCCGGCAGCGGCAAGACCACCCTGCTGCGGGAGGTGGTGGGGCTGCTGCGACCGTGGAAGGGGCGGGTCCATCTCTTCGACTGCCCCCTCTATTCGGGGGACCCGGGCGTGGACCGGGCCCTGCGCCAGCGCTTCGGCATGCTGTTCCAGCAGGGCGCCCTGTATTCGGCCCTCTCCGTTTTCGACAACCTGGCCTTCCCGTTGCGGGAATTCGGCCTGGAGGACGAGAGCCTGATCCGGGACCTGGTGCACCTGAAGCTGGCCATGGTGGAACTGGACCCGCGCCACGGCCTGCTCAAGCCGGCGGAACTCTCCGGCGGCATGGTCAAGCGGGTGGCCCTGGCCCGGGCCCTGGCCCTGGAGCCGGAACTGCTGATCCTGGACGAGCCCACCGCCGGCCTGGATCCGGACCGCAGCGAAGGCTTCGTGCGCCTGATCCGGGAACTGCAGGCCGAGCTGGGCTTCACCGTGATCATGGTGACCCACGACCTGGCCACCCTGACCGGCCTGTCCACCCATATCGCCGTACTGGCCGACCAGCGCATCGTCGCCTTCGGCACGCCGGAGGAGGTGCGCCGGGTGGAGCATCCCTTCATTTCGAGTTTTTTCGGCGGCGCCGCCGCGGCCCCAGGCCCGGCCGCCCCCGCGCCCCTCTAGGCATCAGCAGGAGTCGTTTATGGAAAACCGCGCCCATGCCCTCGTTGCCGGACTGTTCACCCTGCTCCTGGCAGCGGCCGTCCTGTTCTCCGTGTGGTGGTTCGGCGGCAAGCACGACGTCACCCGGGACTACCTGGTGGTGACCCAGGGCAACGTCACCGGCCTCAACCTGCAGGCCCAGGTGCGCTACCGGGGCATCCGCGTCGGCCGGGTGGAGGATATCCGCCTGGACAAGAACCAGCCGGACGACATCCTCATCCGCATCAGCATCCTCGACGAGGTGCCGGTGACCCGCAGCACCGTGGCCCTGCTCAACTACCAGGGCGTCACCGGCCTGGCCCAGGTGCAGCTGGAGGAGCGGGGCGACGACGACCGTCCCCTGGCGGCCGGCGACGGCCTGCCGCGCATTCCCATGCAGCCTTCCCTGATCCAGGAGCTTTCCGATGCCGGCGCCGAGACCCTGCGCCAGGCGCGGGAACTGCTGACTTCCGCCAACCAGCTGGTGGGGGAGGAGAACCAGCGCCGGGTCGGCAACACCCTGGCCAACCTGGAAAGCATCTCCGCCGGCCTGAAACCCGCCGCCCAGGAGCTGGGGCCGACCCTGGTGCAGCTGCGCAAGGCCCTGGCCGACGACAACCTGAAACACCTCAGCAGCGCCCTCGAAGGCAGCGCCGGCACCGCCAGGGAAGCCAAGGAACTGGTGGCCAGCCTGCGCCGCCTGTCGGAGCGGCTGGAACAGTCCGGCGGCGGCGAATCCGGCGCCGGGCTGCTGTCGCCGCGCTGGGGCGACCTGGCCGGCGACATCGCCGCCAGCACGCGCCAGCTCAACCGGGTCCTGAACCAGGTGGAACGGGACCCCCAAAGCCTCATCTTCGGCGCCCCGGCCCCCGTGCCCGGCCCCGGGGAGCCCGGCTTCCTGCCCCATCCCGGGAGAAATCCATGACCTTCGCCACCACCGGGCGCCTCGCCGCCTGTTCCCTGCTGCTGACCCTGGCCGCCTGCGCCGGCGGCCGCGGCGCCCCGCCGGCCGCCACCTACGATTTCGGGCCGCGCCCGGCCGAGGCCGGCGTCGATGGCGCCGCCAGCGCCGTGGCCAGGCCCGTCAGCCTGGAGCTGCGCCTGGTCCCCTGGCTCGATACGCCGGCAGTGAATTACCGTCTGGCCTACGACGACGCCAGCCGCCTCATGGCCTACAGCCAGAGCCGCTGGGCGGCGCCGGCGGGGCAGTTGCTCAACCTGCGCCTGCGTCAGCAGCTGGGCGGCGGCAACGGCGGTTGCGCCCTGCGCCTGGAGGTGGATGAATTCACCCAGGTCTTCGACAGCCCGACCCAGAGCCGCGGCGTGTTGCAGGGCCGCATGACATTGTTCGACAAACAGCGCAAACTCATATTCGAGCGTCCGTTCAGCGTGGAGAAGCCCGCTCCTAGCCCCGATGCGCGGGGTGGGGTGGTTGCGCTGAGCCTGGCTGCCGATGCCTTCGGCCAGGAAATCGGACGTCGGCTGGCCGACCTGGAGCGGGAGGCCAGACTGGCTCCCTGCCGTTAGCAGTCCGGGGGCAGGGAGTTCATGAAAAATACCAACGCAAACACATAAGAGGGATATTCATGGCAGGTCATAACGACAACAGCAGCAACATCTACAAGCAGGGTCTGGAAAAGAATGCGGCTAACTATGTGCCGCTGTCGCCGCTAACCTTCATTGCCCGTTCCGCCTACATCTACCCGGACCGGGTGTCCGTGATCCACGGCCAGCGCCGCTATACCTGGCTGGAAACCTTCAACCGCGCCAGGCGCCTGGCCTCCGCCCTGGAAGCCCGGGGCATCAAGGAAGGCGACACCGTCGCCGTGATGCTCAACAACACGCCGGAAATGTACGAATGCCACTTCGGCGTGCCCGTCACCGGGGCCGTGCTCAACACCCTCAACACCCGTCTCGATCCCGAAGCCGTGGCCTTCATGCTGAACCACGGCGAGGCCAAGATCCTCATCACCGACAAGGAGTATTCCCACATCGTCGGGCCGGCCCTGGAAAAACTGGGCCGCAGCATCGTCGTCATCGATGTGAACGACAGCGAATACACCGGCCCCGGCGACCTGCTGGGAGAGAAGGACTACGAGGCCCTGCTGGCCGAAGGCACCCCGGACTACGAGTGGAAGGGCCCCCAGGACGAATGGGACGCCATCTCCCTCAACTACACCTCCGGCACCACCGGCAACCCCAAGGGCGTGGTCTATCACCACCGGGGCGCCTACCTCAACGCCATGTCCAACATCGTCTCCTGGGGCATGCCGCCCCACTCGGTGTACCTGTGGACCCTGCCCATGTTCCACTGCAACGGCTGGTGCTTCCCCTGGACCATGGCGGCCAATGCCGGCACCAACGTCTGTCTGCGCCGGGTCGATCCCAAGCTGATCCTGCAGTCCATCCGGGAAAACAAGGTGACCCACTACTGCGGCGCCCCCATCGTCCATTCCATGCTGGCCAATGCGCCGGCCGAATGGCGTGAAGGCATCAACCACGGCGTGTCCGGCCTCATCGCCGCCGCGCCGCCCCCCGCCGCCGTCATCGAAGGCATGGCCAAGATCGGCTTCAAGATTACCCACGTCTATGGCCTCACCGAGACCTATGGTCCCGCTTCCGTCTGCGCCCAGCAGCCCGAGTGGTTCGACCTGCCGGTGGGCGAGCAGGTGAACCTGAACGGCCGCCAGGGCGTGCGCTACCACGCCCAGGAAGCCATCACCGTGCTCGACCCGGCCACCATGGAGGCGGTGCCCTGGGATAACGAGACCATGGGCGAGATCATGTTCCGCGGCAACCTGGTGATGAAGGGCTACCTGAAGAACCCCAAGGCCACGGAAGAGTCCTTCGCCGGCGGTTACTACCACACCGGCGACCTGGCGGTGATGCAGGCCGACGGCTACGTGAAGATCAAGGACCGTTCCAAGGACGTGATCATCTCCGGCGGCGAGAACATCTCCTCCATCGAGGTGGAAGACACCCTCTACCGCCATCCGGCGGTGATGGCTGCGGCCGTGGTGGCCACCCCCGATCCCAAGTGGGGCGAGGTGCCGGCCGCCTTCATCGAACTGAAGGACGGCGTCAGCATCACCGAGGTGGAAATCATCGAGTTCTGCCGCGAGCACATGGCCCGCTTCAAGGTGCCGAAGAAGGTCATCTTCGGACCCCTGCCCAAGACTTCCACGGGCAAGATCCAGAAGTACGTGCTGCGGGAAATGGCCAAGTCCACCGCCGCCATCGAGTAAACCAGCCGCATCCATAACCAAGCCGGGGGCAGACAGCACAGCCTCCGGCTTTTTTCTGTAGGAGACAAAAAATGACAAACCAGGAACCCATCCTGCTGCGTGAAGACCGCCCCGACGGCCGTACCACCCTGGTGCTGAACCGTCCGGCCCAGTTCAATTCCCTCTCCAACGCCATGCTGGAAACCCTGCTGGCCGAACTGCAGAGCATCGCCGCCGACAAGACGGTCCGCGTCGTGGTGCTGCAGGGCGCCGGCAAGGCCTTCTGTGCCGGCCACGACCTCAAGGAGATGCGCAGCAACCACGACAAGGCCTTCATGCAGGCCCTGTTCAAGCTGTGTGCCAAGGTCATGCTGACCATCCAGGAAATGCCCCAGCCGGTGATTGCCCGCATCCACGGCATCGCCACCGCTGCCGGCTGCCAGCTGGTGTCCATGTGCGACCTGGCGGTGGCCGCCGACGTGGCCAAGTTCGCCGTTTCCGGCATCAACGTGGGCCTCTTCTGCTCCACCCCCGCCGTCGGCCTGGCGCGCAACATGGGGCGCAAGGAGGCCCTGGAAATGCTGCTCACCGGCGAGTTCATCAATGCCGGGGAAGCCCAGCGCCGGGGCCTGGTGAACCGGGTGGTGGCCCTGGGCGATCTGGACGAGGCGGTGGAGCACCTGGTGCAGTCCATCCTGGCCAAGAGCCCGGTGGCCGTGGCCACGGGCAAGCAGATGTTCTACAAGCAGCTGGAAATGGGCATCGAAGCCGCCTACCAGTATGCCGGCGAGGTCATGGCCTGCAACATGATGGCCGGCGATGCCGCCGAGGGCATCGACGCCTTCATCGAAAAGCGCAAGCCGGTCTGGCAGGCCGCCTGAACGGGCCCGACAGGGCCGGAAATGTCCTGCAGCCGGGACTTTCCCGGCCCTGCCGCGGTAGGATGCCCCATGGCCGGAGATTCGCCGGCCGGGGCCTGGCGCCGCACAGGCAGGGGAGAGAGTGAACGCCATGTCCGCAGGTGATAGGGTTGAGACGGCCTTCGTGCCGACCGCAAGGCACTGGCTGGTGGCCATCATCGGCTTCGTCCTGCTCCTGGCGGGCGGGCTCTACCGCAGCCACCAGGTGCTGTTCGGCGCCGCCCGGGAGACGGCGGAACAGCAGCTACAGGCGGTGGCGGCCCTCAAGTCCCAGGAAATCCAGCGCTGGATCGAGGATCGCCTGATCTTTCTCAGCCAGCCGCCGGGCAGCGTCATGTCCCAGCATTTCGCCCGCCTCCTGCAGCAACCGGGCGACGCCCGGGCCGCGGCCGGCCTGCGTCAGCGTTTCCGCTACCTGCAGCAGACCATTCCCGAAATCTCCGCCATCGGCCTGCATGACCTGGCCGGCCGCAGCTATCTGGCCGACCCGGCGGACGATCATCTGCGGGACGACACCCTGCACCAGGAAGCGGTGCAGGCCCTGTTGGAGAGCCGCAGGCCGCGCCTGGTGGACTTCCATCGCAAGGCCGGACGCGAGGGCGAGGTGGTCCTCGACCTGCTGGTGCCCCTCTTCGCCGAGGGGGAGACGGGGCGCCTCATCGGCTACGCCCTGTTCGAGATCGACCCGGCCAGGGTGCTCTATCCCATGGTCAGCCAGTGGCCCGTCCCCAGCGCCACCGGGGAAAGCCTGCTGGTGCGGCGGGACGGGGACGAGGTACTGTTTCTTTCTCCCCTGGGGCGGCAGGCCGGGGCTCCCCTCAAGCTGCGCCTGCCCCTGGACACGCCGGGGCTGATCTCGGGCATGGCCCTGCATGGCGTCGGCGAGGTGCTGGCGGGGCGGGATTACCGGGGCCTGGCGGTGCTGGGCGTGGTGCTGCCGGTGGGCCAGACCGACTGGCTGCTGGTGGCGAAAATGGACGACAGCGAAATCTATCGCGAGGCCCGGCGCAACTTCGCCTGGCTGACGGCGGCGGGCGTCGTGCTGATGGCCGTGCTGCTGCTGCTGGGGCGGGTCTTCAGCGCCGCCCTGCAGGCCCGGGAGCAGGAAGCCCGTTTCCGCCTGCTGGCAGAGAGCGGCAGCGACGTGGTGTGGCTGTACGAACTGGCTTCCCGCCGCTTCGCCTATGTCAGCCCCTCGGTGCAGGCCATGCGCGGCATCACCGTGGACGAGGCCCTGCAGCAGACCATGGCGGACCTGCTGACGCCGGAGTGCCACCAGCACCTGGACGGGGAGCTGGGGCGCTGGATCGCCGCCGTGGATACGGGCCAGGAGGCTGCCGCCTCACGCCACTACGAACTGGTGCAGCCGAGGAAGGACGGTTCCCTGATCCAGACCGAGGCGGTGATGACCCTGATCACCGATGCCCAGGGACGGGTCACCCACATCCAGGGCATTTCCCGGGACATCACAGAACGCAAGCGGGCCGAGGCCGAGCTGCACAAGTTCCTGCTGTCGGCGGAGCAGAGCCCGGTGAGCATCGTCATCACCAACCTGGCGGCAGAAATCGAATACGTGAACGAGGCCTTCGTGCGCACCGCCGGCTACAGCCGGGAGGAGGTGCTGGGGCAGAATCCGCGCATCCTGCAGTCCGGGCGCACGCCACGCTCCAGCTACGATGAGATGTGGCGCTGCCTGTCCCGGGGCGAGGGCTGGCGCGGCGAGTTGTTCAACCGGCGCAAGGATGGCAGCGAGTACCTGGAAGACGCCAGCATCAACCCCATCCGCCAGCCCGACGGCAGCATCACCCATTACCTGGCGGTGAAGGAGGACATCACCGAGCGCCGGGCCACCGAGGCGGCCCTGGCCGAGAGCGAGGACAAGTTCCGCACCATCTACGACACCATCGGCGATGCCATTTTCGTGCACGACGTCGCCAGCGGCAGCATCCTGGACGTCAATGGCGGCGCCTGCCGCATGTACGGCTACAGCCGGGAGGAGCTGCTGTCCCTGGATGTGCAGGGCATCACCGCCGACGACCCGGCTTTCCCGCCCCAGGCGGCCCGGGACTACATGCGGCGGGTGCGGGAGGAGGGGCCCCAGTCCTTCGAGTGGATGGCCCGGGGCAGTTCGGGGCGGCAGTTCTGGGTCCTGGTGAACCTGCAGATATTCCGTCTCTCCGGCGGCCAGCGGGTACTGGCCGTGGTGCGGGACATCGACGGGCGCAAGCGGGCGGAACAGGAACTGCAGCAGGCCCTGGCCGAGGCCAAGGCCCTCAACCAGCGGCTGGCCGAGGCCCAGAGCCAGCTGCTGCAGTCGGAGAAGATGGCCTCCATCGGCCAGCTGGCGGCCGGGGTGGCCCACGAGATGAACAACCCCATCGGCTTCGTCTATTCCAACCTGGGCACCCTGGACCACTACCTGCGGGAGATCTTCGCCATCATCGCCGCCTATGAGGCGGCGGACAGCGGTCCCTGCCGCGATTGCCGGCAGCTGGAAAGCGCCCGCCAGCTGAAGCAGGAGAAGGACTTCGATTTCCTCCGCAGCGACATCGTCCAGCTTCTGGCCGAGTCCCGGGACGGGCTGGAGCGGGTGGCCAAGATCGCCCGGGACCTGAAGGACTTCTCCCGGGCCGGCGAGGCCGAGAGCCAGTGGGCCGACCTGCACCAGGGCCTGGATTCCACCCTCAACATCGTCTGGAACGAGCTCAAGTACAAGTGCGCCGTGCACAAGGAATACGGCGAACTGCCCCTGGTGTGGTGCGAGCCGTCCCAGATCAACCAGGTCTTCATGAACCTGCTGGTCAATGCGGCCCAGGCCATTCCCAAGAAGGGCGACATCTGGCTGCGCACCGGCCGCCGCGGCGACGAGGTGTTCGTGGCCGTGAGCGACAGCGGCTGCGGCATCGCCCCGGAGTACCTGCACCGCCTGTTCGAGCCCTTTTTCACCACCAAGCCCGTGGGCAAGGGCACCGGCCTGGGCCTCTCCCTGGCCTACAGCATCGTGCAGAAGCATCAGGGCCGCCTGGAGGTGGAGAGCGAGCCGGGCCGGGGCAGCACCTTCACCGTCTGGCTGCCCATCGAGGCCAAGCCCAGGCCGGAGGAGGGGACCGAGGCTGCCAGCGCGCCCCGGTGATGGCATACTCCCGCCTCCATTAGCCGGATGGCCCCGGGCCGTCGTTTTCTCCCATGCCTTACCTGATCACCGTCAACCTGCTCTGGGCCTTTTCCTTCAGCCTCATCGGCGAATACCTGGCGGGGCGGGTGGACAGCGATTTCGCCGTGCTGGTGCGGGTGGCCATCGCCGCCCTGGTGTTCATTCCCTTCACCCGCTGGCGCGGCCTGCCCGGGCGCCTGGTGGCCGGGCTGTGGCTGGCCGGGGCCCTGCAGTTCGGTGTCACCTACCTCTGCCTCTACCGCAGCTTCACCGTGCTGACGGTGCCCGAGGTACTGCTGTTCACCGTGCTCACCCCCATCTACGTCACCATGCTCGACGACGCCCTGGCCCGGCGCTTCAATCCCTGGGCCCTGGTGGCCGCCCTGGTGGCGGTGGGGGGCGGGGTGGTGATCCGCTTCCAGCTGGTGGCGGGGGAATACCTGGCGGGCTTCCTGCTGCTGCAGCTGGCCAACGCCACCTTTGCCGCCGGGCAGGTGCTGTGCCGCCACCTGCTGGCCCGCTATCCGCTGCAGTTCCCCCTGTCCCGCTGTTTTGGCCATTTCTTCCTCGGCGCCCTGGTGCTGGCCCTGCCGTCCTTCCTCATCTTTGGCAATCCGGCCCGGCTGCCCACGACCGCCGTACAGTGGGGCGTGCTGCTGTGGATGGGCCTGTTCGCCACGGCCCTGGGCATGTTCTGGTGGGTCAAGGGCAGCACCCGGGTGGATGGCGGCACCCTGGCGGTGATGAACGAGCTGCACGTGCCCCTGGGGCTGGTGGTCAATCTGCTGATCTGGAACCGGGACGCGGACCTGCAACGCATCGCTCTGGGCGGCAGCGTCATCCTCGTCTCCCTCTGGTTGAACCGCTGGGGACGCGGCCGTTTTGCGGCGGCGGCAGCCTGATGGGGACTTCAAGTCAGATTGCGGTCCGCCGCCTTCCGCTATGATGGGCACCATGAGACTGCGCCAGCTTTCCCACAGCATCATCCTGCGCATCCTGCTCCTGGGGCTGGGGATCGTGGTCGTCGGCACGACGGCCCGCTATTTCATCCTCAGCCAGTTCCTGCGCGAGGATCTGGACAAGGTGGTGGCGTCCCAGCAGCAGGCCCTGGCCAGCTATGTGGCCCGGGACGTGGACAGCAAGCTGGTCGAGCGGCGCGACCTGCTGCAGCGCCTGGCGGCCAGCCTGCCGCGGCAGTTGCTGGGCCAGCCCCGGCAGTTGCGGGCCTGGCTGCAGGAGCGGCATGAACTGCATCCCCTGTTCAACCAGGGGCTGCTGCTGGTGGATTCCCGGGGTGCCATCCTGGCCGATTTCCCCGAGCGGCCCTTGCAGGCCAGGATCAACCTGGCGGATCGGGAATATGTGCAGGCCGCCCTGGCCGGCGAAGCCAGCCTGGGCCGGCCGGCGCCGGACTGGCTGGACCGGGAGCCGGTGCTGCCCATGGCGGCCCCGGTGCGGGACGAGCAGGGCCGGGTGCAGGCGGCCCTGGTGGGCCTGACGCCCCTGGCCACCCCGGGCTTCCTCAACCTGCTGCTGCAGAGCCGGATCGGCCGCAGCGGCGGCTTCCTCCTCATTTCTCCGCGGGACCGGGTCTTCGTCGCCGCCACCGAGCCGGAACTGGTGCTCAAGCCGACGCCGCCGGCCGGCGTCAATCCCCTGCACGACCGGGCCATGGCCGGCTACCGGGGCACCGGCATCACCGTCAACGCCAAGGGCGTGGAAGAGGCGGTGGCCATCGTCTCCGTGCCCAGCGCCGAGTGGTTCGTGGTGGCCCGCCTGCCCACCGCGGAAGCCTTCGAGCCGGTGACCCGGGTGCAGCAGTACATCCTGCGCAACAGCGTGGTGGTGTCCCTGGTCTTCCTGGTGCTGGCTTCCCTGGGCCTGGCCCACGTCTTCCGCCCCCTGCGGCGCACGGCGGAGCACGCCGACCGCATGACCCGCGGCGAGTGCCCCCTGGAACCCCTGCCGGTGCTGCGCAACGACGAGGTGGGCCATCTCACCGCCGCCTTCAACCGGCTCCTGCGCAAGCTCAGCGAGAGCCAGGCGGCCCTGGCCCAGGCGGCGCACCACGACGCCCTCACCGGCCTGCCCAACCGCATGCTGCTGGCCGACCGCCTGAGCCAGGCCCGGGTCCTGGCCCAGCGCAAGGGCAGCCGCATCGCCCTGCTGTTCCTCGACCTGGACGGCTTCAAGCCGATCAACGACAGCCTGGGTCACGAGGCCGGGGACGAGGTGCTGCGCCTGGTGGCCGGCCGCCTCAGCGGCTGCGTGCGGGCCAGCGACACCCTGGCCCGGGTCGGCGGCGACGAATTCGTCATCCTCATGGGCGATCTGGATAGCCAGGCGGAGCAGGCCGCGGCCCGGGTCGCCGCCAAGTGCATCGAAGCTCTGGCGGAGCCGTTCCCGGTCCAGGATCAGAGCTGCCGTCTCGGGGTTTCCATCGGTATCGCCCTGGGTGACGGCGAGAGCGCCGCCAATACCCTGTTGCTGCAGGCGGACCAGGCCATGTACCGGGCCAAGGAAAGCGGCCGCGGCCGCTACGTGATCGCCACCACCTGAAGCGGAGGGGCGGAAGAAAAAGGGCGCCGGCGGCGCCCTTTTTCAGTTCTGGGCCGGCAATTCCAGCTCGTGCAGGGCCAGGCGGCTGTGGTTGTGTTTGAGGTAGGCGAGAAAATCCATGCCGGAACAGTTGAGGCCCAGTTCCGGATGGCCCTGTTTCAGGGAGAAGAAGGAAATGTCCCGGCCCACGATCTCCAGGCCGCACTGGGAGGCGACCTCGATGATCTCCCGCAGGCGGGTGGAGAGGGGGTCGATGCTGGGGTCGCTGGGCATGATGATCCAGAAATCGACGCCGTGCCGGGCCACCAGGTCGGTCTTGCGCAGGGTCTGGCCGAGGGCGTCCTGGACTTCGTGCAGCTTGAGGCTGGCTGCCTGGGCGCCGTAGGTCTCGCCCAGGATGTGGGGGGAGCCGAAGTCGACATGCACCAGGTGGAAGTGGATATTGCTGTCGTAGCGGGCGGAGACTTCCAGCAGCCATTCCAGGGTGAACAGGAAATTCCCGAACTGTTCGACATCTTCGTGCAGCATAAGTCCCTCCTTGATGGCGACGGGAGACTCCCGGGAATGGCGCAGGGGCGGCCGGGAGCGGCGTCTGGCGTTGGGGCGGCCCTTATGTTGTTGTGCTGGCCGCCCGTTGCCTCAACTTTAACCATTGCCCGGCTCCCATGCCAGCTTTTCGGCCGGTGCAGAAGCAGGCGGTGAGCAGATAGCCGCCGGTGGGCGCCTCCCAGTCCAGCATTTCGCCGGCGCAGAAGAGGCCGGGCCGCTGCCGCAGCATGAGCTGCTCGTCCAGCTCCTCCAGGCGCACGCCGCCGGCGCTGCTGATGGCTTCGTCCAGGGGACGGGGAGCCACCAGCCGCAGGGGCAGGGCCTTGATGGCGGCGGTCAGGGCGGTCTCGTCCTGGAAGCGCTCCTTGTCCAGGCATTCCCGCAGCAGGCCCATCTTCACCCCCTTCAGGCCCAGGCGGCTTTGCAGGTGGCTGGAGAGGGAACGGGAGCCCCGGGGATGGCGCACCTCGGCCAGCACCCGCTCGGCGCTGTGGCCGGGCAGCAGGTCCAGGCTCAGGGTGGCGCTGCCGTCCCGCTCGATGAGGTCCCGCAGGGGGGCGGAGAGGGCGTAGATGAGGCCGCCTTCGACGCCGTCGGCACTGACCACGAATTCCCCCTGGCGGCGCCAGGCCCGGCCGTCGGGGCCGCTGCAGGCGGCCACCACCGGCTTCACCGGCTGGCCGGCGAAGTGCTCCCGGAAATGGGGGCTCCAGGCGGCGTCGAAGCCGCAGTTGGCCGGCCGCAGGGGCGCCACGGCGATGCCGGCCCGGGTCAGGGTGGGCACCCAGGCGCCGTCCGAGCCCAGCTTGGCCCAGCTGCCGCCGCCCAGGGCCAGCACCGTGGCGGCGGGCTTTACTTCAATTTCCCCTGCCGGCGTGGCAAAGCGCAGGGCGCCGTCGGCGCTCCAGCCGAGCCAGCGGTGCCGCACCTGGAAGGCGACGCCGTCCTGGCGCAGCCGGTGCAGCCAGGCCCGCAGCAGGGGCGCCGCCTTCATCTCGGTGGGGAAGACCCGGCCCGAGGTGCCGACGAAGGTGTCGACGCCCAGGCCGTGGATCCAGGCCCGCAGGGCCTCCGGGCCGAATTCCTGCAGCAGGGGCGCCAGCCGTTCCCGGGCGCTGCCGTAGCGTTCCTGGAAGGCGGCGAAGTCCTCGCTGTGGGTGATGTTCATGCCGCCCTTGCCGGCCATGAGGAACTTGCGTCCCACCGAGGGCATGGCCTCGTAGACGGTGACCTGGGCGCCGTCCCGGGCCAGCACTTCCGCCGCCATGAGCCCGGCCGGGCCGCCGCCGATGACGGCGACGTGGGGAGGAGGGGAGGGCATGGGGGTCATGGGCTGGACTCGGGCAGGAGCAAAAGAAGGCAAACCGGCCGCCATTCTAGGGCCGGCGCCGGGTCCGGGCAAAGCGCTTTGGTGGTCAGGGGCGGGGCGGCCTTGGTATAGTCGCGGGGTCATGCTTGCCTACCTCCTGCGTCGCCTCCTCTACGCCATCCCCATTCTCATCGGGGTGAACCTGCTCACCTTCGCCCTCTTCTTCGTCGTCAATACGCCGGACGACATGGCACGCATGCAGCTGGGCGTGAAACGGGTGACCCCGGAAGCCATCGCCAAGTGGAAGGCGGAGCGGGGCTACGATGCCCCCCTCTTCTGGAACGGCGAGGCCGCCGGCCTGGAAAAGGCGACCCGTACCATTTTCTTCACCAAGTCGGCCCGGCTCTTCGTCGGCGACTTCGGCGCGGCGGAGGACGGCCGCGACATCGCCACCGAAATCCGCACCCGCATGGGGCCCTCCCTGGCCATCGCCATCCCCACCTTCATCCTGGGCCTGCTGGTGACCGTTTCCCTGGCCCTGCTGCTGGCCTTTTTCCGCGCCACGGCCCTGGATTTCTGGGGCGTCGTCGCCTGCGTCGCCATGATGTCCATCTCCGGCCTGTTCTACATCATCGGCGGCCAGTGGCTCATCTCCAAGGTGTGGCGGCTGGTGCCCATCTCCGGTTACGTGGAGGGCCTGGACGCCTGGAAATTCCTGCTCCTGCCGGTGGCCATCGGCGTCGTCGCCGGCATCGGCAGCAGCGCCCGCTGGTACCGCACCATCTTCCTCGAGGAAATGGGCAAGGACTACGTGCGCACCGCCCGGGCCAAGGGCCTCTCGGAAAGCGTCGTGATGTTCCGCCACGTGCTGCGCAACGCCATGATCCCCATCCTCACCGGGGTGGTGGTGGTGATTCCCCTGCTCTTCATGGGCTCCCTGCTCACCGAATCCTTCTTCGGCATTCCCGGCCTGGGCAGCTACACCATCGACGCCATCAACGCCCAGGACTTCGCCGTGGTCCGCTCCATGGTCTTCATCGGCTCCGTGCTGTACATCGCCGGCCTGATCCTGACCGACATTTCCTACACCCTGGTGGACCCGCGGATTCGCTTCGACTGACATGGCCTTCCTTCCCGTCTTCCTCTGGTCCGACCTGGTCATCTGGCTGCTGGTGGCGGCCCTGGGCCTGCTGGCCTGGGGCGTGGCCCGCACGCCGCCCCTGGGCGCCGCCTGGGGCCGGGTGCTGCACAGCCGTACCGGCATGGCCTCTCTGGCAGTACTGGCGCTGTTCGTGGCGGTGGGGTTGCTGGACTCCGCCCATTACCGGCCCCGCCTGGCCGATGCCCCGCAGAACGGCCAGGGTAGCGGCGCCGGGGCGGCACCGGCCTACGGGGTCGAAGTCCTCTCGCTCCTGGACGCCCTCCTGACGCCCCTGCGCACCCAGGTGGAAAAGACCTATTCGGCGCCCCTGGCCACCCGGGCCTACGCCAAGGAAATGCAGGAAGTCCGCCAGCCCGACGGCAGCCTGGTGCAGCAGCGGGACTTTCCCCGCCTCAAGTTCGGCGGCGCCCACCTGGGGTCGGAGGAATCCGCCTGGGCCGGCGACGTGGCCCGGCGCCTGCTGCAGGGGTACGGTCTGGCGATCCTGCTGTGGGCGGCCCTGGCGATTTTTCTCGCCGGCCGTCTGGCCCGGCGCCGGCAGTGTTCCTTCCGGCAGTCCTGGCGGGAACTGTGGCGGCGGCCGCCCACCAGCACGGCGCCGGCCTGGGATGCCCTGCTGCTGACCCTGGCCGGGCTCTTCCTGCTGCTCACGCCCCTGCTGGCCCTGGCGCCGGAATACCATGTGCTGGGCACCGACAAGGTGGGCCAGGACGTGCTCTACCAGATCCTCAAGAGCATCCGCACCGCCCTGGTCATCGGCCTCGTCACCACCCTGGTGACCCTGCCGGTGGGGGTGTTGCTGGGCATCGCCGCCGGCTATTTCCGCGGCTGGGTGGACGACCTGATCCAGTATCTCTACACCACCTTGAGTTCCATTCCCGGGGTGCTGCTCATCGCCGCCGCCGTGCTGATGATGCAGGTGGTGATCGACACCCATCCGGAGTGGTTCGCCACCGCCGCCGAGCGGGCCGACCTGCGCCTCTTGGCCCTCTGCTTCATCCTCGGCATGACCAGCTGGACCGGCCTGGCCCGCCTGCTGCGGGGCGAGACCCTGAAGCTGTCCCAGCTCGAATACATCCAGGCGGCCCAGGCCTTCGGCGTTTCCTCCTGGCGCATCCTGCTGCGTCACATCCTGCCCAACGTCATGCACATCGTGCTGATCGCCCTGGTCATGGATTTCTCCGGGCTGGTGCTGGCCGAGGCCGTGCTCTCCTACGTCGGCATCGGCGTGGACCCGACCATGATCAGCTTCGGCACCATGATCAACAACGCCCGCATGGAACTGGCCCGGGAGCCCATGGTGTGGTGGTCCCTGGCCGCCGCCTTCGTTTTCATGTTCATCCTGGTCCTGGCCGCCAACCTCTTCGCCGACGTGGTGCGGGACGCTTTCGATCCGAGGGCCGCCTGATGTCCGACCTGCTTTCCGTCCGCAACCTCAAGGCCGGCTTCCTCGCCGGCGGCCGGGTGCTCACCGCCGTGGACGGCGTCTCCTTCGCCGTGGCCCCCGGTGAGACCTTCGCCCTGCTCGGCGAATCCGGTTGCGGCAAGTCCGCCACCGCCCTGGCCCTGTTGCGCCTGCTGCCCAACGCCGGGCGCATCCAGGGCGGCGAGGTGTGGCTGGAAGGGGAGGAGATTCTCGCCCTGCCCGAAGCGGCCATGCGCGACCGCCGCGGCAGCGCCGCCGCCATGATCTTCCAGGAACCGGCCACCAGCCTCAATCCGGTGCTGACCATCGGCCGCCAGATCGGCGAATCCCTGGAACGGCATCGGGGCATGAAGGGCGAGGCGGCCCGCCGGGAAGCGCTGGCCCTGCTCACCGCCGTCGGCATCGCCGACCCGGAGCGGCGGCTGGAGGAATATCCCTTCCAGCTATCCGGCGGCATGAAGCAGCGGGCCATGATCGCCATCGCCCTGGCCGGGGAGCCGCGGCTGCTCATCGCCGACGAGCCGACCACGGCCCTGGACGTGACCATCCAGGCCCAGATTCTCGACCTGCTGGCCAGGCTGCAGGCGGAACGGGCCATGGGCATGCTGCTCATCACCCACGACCTGGGGGTGGTGGCCCGCAGCGCCCACCGGGTCGGCGTCATGTACGCCGGCGAAATCGTCGAGACGGCGCCCCGGCAGGAGTTCTTCACCAGCCCGCGCCACCCCTATACGCAAAAGCTCTTCGCTGCCCTGCCGGACCTGGGCCAGCGGGGCGCCCAGCTGGCCACCATTCCCGGCCAGGTGCCGGGCCTGGCCGCCATGCCCGCCGGCTGCCGCTTCGCCCCCCGCTGCCCGGTGGCCATGGACCGCTGCCGGCTGGAAAGCCCGGGCTGGACCGAGCTGGAGGCGGGGCACCAAGTGCGCTGCCATTGGGTGGCCCAGCAGCTGCCGGGCGGCGAGCAGCGCCTGCCGGACCTGCCTGCCGCGCCACCGACTGCTGCCGCTGCCGCCGACGCCGCCCGGGAAAACCTGCTGGCCGTGGGCGAACTGAAGGTCCATTTCCCCATCCGCAAGGGCCTCTTCAAGCGCACCGTGGGCCACGTCAAGGCGGTGGACGGGGTGTCCCTGGAATTGCAGCGGGGCCGCACCCTGGCCCTGGTGGGCGAATCCGGCTGCGGCAAGACCACCGCCGGCAAGGCCGTGCTGCGCCTGCTGCCGGCCAGCGGCTCGGTGCGGCTCGATGGCCGGGAACTGCTGGCTCTGCCGGAGCGGGAACTGAAGCCCCTGCGCCGGCGCATGCAGATGGTGTTCCAGGATCCCTTCGCCTCCCTCAACCCCCGCCTCACCGTGGGGGAGATCATCGAGGAAGGCATGACCGCCCTGCGGGTGGCCGCCAGCCGGGACGAACGGCGGGCGGCCCTGGCCGCCCTGCTGGAATCGGTGGGCCTGCCGGCGGAGGCCCTGGGCCGCTATCCCCACGAATTTTCCGGCGGCCAGCGCCAGCGCATCGCCATCGCCCGGGCCCTGGCGGTGCAGCCGGAGCTGCTGGTGTGCGACGAGCCCACCTCGGCCCTGGACGTTTCCGTGCAGGCCCAGATTCTCAACCTGCTGCGCCGCCTGCAGGAGGAACTGGGGCTGGCCTATCTTTTCATCACCCACAACTTCGCCGTGGTGGAATACCTGGCCCACGACGTGGCGGTGATGTACCTGGGCCGCATCGTCGAGCAGGGGCCGGTGCAGCAGGTGCTGGCGGCTCCCTGCCATCCCTATACCCGGGCCCTGCTCTCGGCCGTGCCCGAGCCCCGTCTGGCGGGTCAGCGGGAAATGGTGCGCCTGCCCGGCGAAACGCCGTCCCCGGCGCGGCCGCCCCAGGGCTGCCATTTCCATCCCCGCTGCGCCCAGGCCAGCGAGCGCTGCCGCCAGGAATACCCGGCCCCCAGCACCCAGGCCGGCGGCGTGGTGGTGCGCTGCCACCTCTATCCGGCGGACTAGCCGCAAAACAAGCACCCCGGCAAGGCAGAAGGGACGCCATTCTCCACCGTGCCATGGTGGAAAGTGGCGTCCCTTCTGCCTTTGGGGCCTGGGTGTTTTCCGGGTTCCTCAGCCGTCTCCCAGGCGCCGCAGGGAGAGGGCGATGCCCAGCACCACCGCCACGCAGGCCAGCAGGGTGGCCACCACTCCCGGCCAGCCGCCGTGGATCCAGGGCCAGCCCGTGGCGCTGCCGATGACGCTGCCGCCCAGGTAGTAGCTGGACAGGTACAGGGCCGATACCAGCCCCCGCCGCGGCCCGGCCCGGCGTCCCACCCAGCCGCTGGCCACCGCATGCACGGCGAAATAGCCGAAGGTGAACACGGCCAGGCCGAGGATGATCAGGGGCAGGGCGGCGGCCAGGGTGAGGCCGATGCCGGCGGCCATGGTCAGGCTCATCAGCAGCACGATGCGGCTGCGTCCGATGCGGTCCGCCAGGTGGCCGGCCAGGGCCGAGGAGGCGCTGCCCACGGCGTAGAGCAGGAAGATGGCGCCGATGGCCGCCGGGCCCAGGCCGTAGGGCGGCAGGCTGAGGCGGAAGCCCAGGTAGTTGTAGATGCCGACGAAGCTGCCCATGATGAGGAAGGCGGTGACGAACAGCCAGGGCAGGCCCGGGTCGGCGTAGATGCGGCCCACGTCCGCCAGCAGCAGGCGGGGCTCCAGGGAGCGGGGCCTGAAGTGCCGGGCCGGCGGCAGCAGGCGCCAGAAGGCGAAGGCCGCCAATAGCCCCAGCAGGCCCAGGGCTCCCAGGCCGTGGCGCCAGTCCCACCAGCCCGTCACCAGGGCCGAGAGAAAGCGCCCGGACATGCCGCCCAGGGCGTTGGCGGCGATGTAGAGGCCCATGGCCCGGCCCCGGGCGTTGGGGGCGATCTCTTCCCCCAGGTAGGCCATGGCGGCGGCGGGCACCCCGGCGATGCAGGCGCCCAGCAGGGCCCGGCACAGCACCAGCAGGTGGAAGTCCGGCATGAAGGCAGAGGCGCAGGCGAACAGGGCGGCCCCCAGCAGCCCCAGGCGCATCAGCCGCTCCCGGCCATAGCGGTCGGCGATGAGGCTCAAGGGGATGAGCAGCAGGGCCATGGAAAGGGTGCCGGCGGCGACGCTGAAACTGGCGCTGGCCGGAGAGATGCCGAACTCGTGGGTGAGCTGGGGCAGCACCGGCTGGGTGCCGTAGAGTAGGGCGAAGCAGGTGAAGCCGCCGGTGGCCAGGGCCAGGTTGGCGCGACGGAAGGCGGGGGTGCCGGCTTGCAGCCCTCCGCTATCGGCGGCTGCAGCGGTGGAAGACGTGGGGGTCATGGTCAGCGAGTGGAAGCCGGGTTCCGGGGCGGCCCGGCGCCGGCAGGGACGGCGGCGAAGGCTTGAATTCTACGCCCCGCCGCAGCCCCGCCGGAGCGGGGATATCCGTACTTGAAGCGCTGGAGATGACGGTGTAGGGCTGCACCTGCAGGTGGCGGCAGCTTAGGCGCGCCACAACGGAGCCGTCGGGGGGCGGGGGCGG
>NZ_SHKM01000001.1:0-906039 GCF_004217225.1 Azospira oryzae | reverse complement strand
CGGAAGGCGGAAGGCGGAAGGCGGAAGGCGGAAGGCGGAAGGCGGAAGGCGGAAGGCGGAAGGCGGAAGGCGGAAGGCGGAAGGCGGAAGGCGGAAGGCGGAAAATCCTTGCCGCGCCCCGCCGGCCAAAAGAAAAGGCGCCCGCAGGCGCCTTTATCCGTCGTCCTTCGGCCTCAGTCGTTCTGGGCCAGCTGGATGGTGATGGTCTGGCCCGGTTTCAGGTTGCCCGGAGCCACCTTGTTCCAGCGCTTGATGTCGTCCGCTTCCACCTTGAACTTCTTGGCGATGCCGGCCAGGGTGTCGCCCTTGCGGATGGTGTAGCGGGCCACCTTGGCCTTGGCGGCAGCGGCCTTGGCATTGGCCGGGGCCTTGTCGTTCTTGCTCAGCTTGAGGTTCTTGCCTTCCAGGGTGGCGCTGACGCGGCCGTTGGCCGGGGCGCTGGCCACCGTGGTCTTGGCGGCAGCGGCGGGAGCGGCGACGGCGGGGGCCACGGTGAGCTTGGTGCCGGCGGCCATGTTGCGGCCCAGCTTGTTCCAGCGCTTCAGCTCGTCCACGGAAACGTCGTAGCGGCGGGCGATGGAGAAGAGGGTGTCGCCTTTCTTGACCACGTGGAACTTGGCCGGCTGGGCCCGGGGTTCGTTGCGGGAGTCGGCACGGGAATCAGTGCGGGCGTCGCTGCGGGCGGGTGCGGTTTCGGCTGCCGGCGGGGTGAAGGAGGCGACGGCGAGGTCGCCTTCGATGCCGTCCCGGGCCGGGACCAGCAGGGTGGTGCCGGCGCCTACCTTGGCCTTGGGCGGCAGGCCGTTCACCGTCTTCAGGTGAGCCACGGAGACACCCAGGCGGGCCGCCACCTTGTCCAGCTTTTCCCCGGCCTTGAGGGTGTAGGAGGTCCAGGAGGAGAGGGGGGCTTCGTTGTTTTCCAGGTTGGCGCGGAAGCGCTCCACCTTTTCCGCCGGCAGCACCAGGGGACGGTCGGCCTTGATCACCGGGCGGTTGTGGGCCGGGTTGAGGGCGACGAATTCATCCACCGGCATTTCCGCCAGCTTGGCCGCCACCTTCACATCCATGTCGGCCGGCTTGGCCACGGCGGCGAAGTAGGGCTGATTGGGAATCTGGGGCAGGTCCAGCTGGGCCAGCAGGCGGGGGTTGGAGAGGATGTTCTTGAGGGCCTGCAGCTTGGGCACGTAGTTGCGGGTTTCCGCCGGCATGGTCAGGTTTTCGTAATCGGTCGGCAGGCCCTTGGCCCGGTTCTTGGCGATGGCCCGGCCGACGGCGCCTTCGCCCCAGTTGTAGGAAGCCAGGGCCAGCTGCCAGTCGCCGTGCATCTCGTAGATGGTCTGCAGATAGTCCAGGGCGGCGGAGGTGGAGGCGATGATGTCGCGCCGGTCGTCCACCCACCAGTTCTGTTCCAGCTTGAAGTTCTTGCCGGTGGAGGGAATGAACTGCCACAGGCCGGAAGCGTGGCTGCGGGAATAGGCCATGGGGTTGTAGGCGCTTTCCACCATGGGCAGCAGGGCCAGTTCCATGGGCATGCCGCGCTTCTCGATGGCCTCGACGATGTGGAACATGTAGCGGCGGCTGCGTTCGACCATGCGTCGCACGTAATCGGGCCGGTTCATGTACCACTGCTGGTGGGTCAGCACCAGGTCGTTGTTCAGGTTCGGCATGCCGAAGCCGTTGCGGATGCGTTCCCACAGGTTGTCGGGGGAGGTGGTGAGGTCGATGGTGCGGGGTAACTGGGGGATCGGCGCGATCTCCTCCACCGGCAGGCTGCCATCGTTCTGGACCGGGCTGGCTTCGGGGCGGGCGGACAGTTCGGTGCGGGACGGCACCATGGACTGCAGGCTGGGTGCGAAGGAAAGCGTCAGGGGCTGGTCGTTGGCCTGGGCGGGAGTGGCGGCGAAGAGGGCGCCGCAGGCCAGGGCCGGGAGGGAACGATGGAGTTGCCGGATGAAGCGGAGGGTGCAGCCTAGCGTGTCGTCGAGCGTCATAGATTCTCTTTGTCTGCTGTTCCCCGCCAGGCGGGGGGATTCCCGAGGGCCGGCACGGCAGGCGGGCCGGGCGTCGGGCACGACGTTTCAGGATGACCTAATCGCGGAATTATACCCTATGAAAAGAAGGGGATATCCGCTGCCAAAGGTAAAAAATCCAGGCCGTTGGAGTGACGTACGGTCTTTACCGGAGGCGTTGCCACAGGGCCTCCAGGGTGGCGGCAGCCCCCTGGGTGATGCGGTGGTCGGCGAAGGGGCTGACGGGCGTGGTGCCCGGATTGATCTCCACCGTGGTGATGCCCTGCTCGCTGGCCCACAGCACCGGTTCGGCCACATAGGGAAAGAGGCTGGAAGTGCCGATGGAAAAGACCATGTCGGGGCCGGCGTCCAGGGTGCGGAGCAGCTGTTCCATTTCCATCTGCGGCAGGGATTCGCCGAAAAGCACCACCCGGGGCCGTACCAGGGCGTTACAACGGGGGCAGGCCGGCGGCAGTTCCAGGTCGGAGAAGCTGTCCACTTCCGTCTCATAACTGCAGCGGGTGCAGTGCAGATGGTGCAGGCGTCCGTGGATCTCGATGACGTCGGAAGAGCCGGCCTGGCGGTGCAGGCCGTCGATGTTCTGGGTGAAGACGGTGACGGCGGTGCCGCGCCGTTCCAGATCGGCGATGACCTGGTGGGCCCGGTTGGGGCGGGCGTCGCGGCAGGTGCGCTCGATCTGGGCCAGGTATTTCCAGGTGATCTGGGGATGCTGGTGCAGCATGGGGCCGGACAGCGCCTCTTCGATGGAGAAGCCTTCTGCCGTCAGGTCCTCCTCGTAGAGTCCGCCGACGCCCCGGTAGGTGGGCAGTCCCGAGTCGGCGGAGATGCCGGCGCCGGTGATGAAAAGGACGCGGCGGGCCTCTGCCAGTTCTTCGGCAACGGCATCCAGGGTGGCGGCTGTGTCCATGGCGGACTCCCGGAGATATGAGGAAATGGAGGCTGGAAACGAAAAAACCGGCACAGGGCCGGTTTTCTCTATTTTGTTGGCGGAGTGGACGGGACTCGAACCCGCGACCCCCGGCGTGACAGGCCGGTATTCTAACCAACTGAACTACCACTCCAAACTGCTTTAACTCTGTACTGCGCTACCGATGCTGCCGGTACCACTTGAATCTGTGGCGTCCCCACGGGGATTCGAACCCCGGTTATCGCCGTGAAAGGGCGGTGTCCTAGGCCTCTAGACGATGGGGACCCTAGGTATCTTTCGCATTTGTATGGTGGAGGTACGCGGGATCGAACCGCGGACCTCTTGCATGCCATGCAAGCGCTCTCCCAGCTGAGCTATACCCCCGCCGCGAAAGAAGACCGAATTATAGGGAGCGTTTTGGGGGTTGTAAAGCCCTTTTGTGATTTTTTTTAAGAAAATCGCCATTCACCTGGATAAGTCCCTGTTTTGTCTCTTGCCGCGTACTCTTTGACGGGCTGTGGGCCTGATGGGGAAAGGCTCGTAGGGCAGTCGGGGGTGACAAGGGGAGGGCTGAAAAGCAAAAAGCCAGCATTTCTGCTGGCTTTTTGCTTTTAGCTGGCGGAGTGGACGGGACTCGAACCCGCGACCCCCGGCGTGACAGGCCGGTATTCTAACCAACTGAACTACCACTCCGAACTTCTGAAGCTTGCAACGGTAAAGCTGGTTGCCGCTTACAAAACTTAGGGCTTGCTGATTTTGTCGATCAGCAAGCCCTGCTGTAGGTGGCGTCCCCACGGGGATTCGAACCCCGGTTATCGCCGTGAAAGGGCGGTGTCCTAGGCCTCTAGACGATGGGGACCCTAGGTATCTTTCGCATTTGTATGGTGGAGGTACGCGGGATCGAACCGCGGACCTCTTGCATGCCATGCAAGCGCTCTCCCAGCTGAGCTATACCCCCGCCGCGAAAGAAGGCCGAATTATAGGGAGCGTTTTTTAGCTTGTAAACCCTCTTCGCCAACTTTTTTTAAATTTTTGCTGCGGCCAGTCGTGCCAGCACCTTTTCCCGGGGGAACAGGGCCACCACTGCATCCACGGACGGGGTCTGGGCCTGACCGGTGAGCAGCACCCGCAGGGGCATGGCCAGCTTGGGCATCTTCAGGCCGTGCTTGGCCACGGTCTCCTTGATCAGGGCGCCGATGGCCGGCGCTTCCCAATTGACGCCCTGGACGCCGGCAATGAAGTCGGCCAAGGCCGGCTTGGCTTCCTCGCTGAGGTGCTGGGCCAGCAGTTCGGCGTTGGGGTGGATGTCGATGTAGAACACCTCAGCCGCGTCCGCCAGCTCATTCAGGGTATGCACCCGTTCCTTGTAGAGGGCGATGATGGATTCCAGGGCCGGCACCGGCGCCGGGGTGATGCCCCGGGCCGCCAGGCGCGGGCGCACCAGGTCGGCCAGGCGGCCGTTGTCGGCCTGCTTGATGTAGTGGGCGTTGAGCCAGTTCAGCTTTTCCGTATTGAACTGGGCGGCCGACGGGGTGATGTGGTCCAGGTCGAACCACTGGCAGAACTGTTCCATGGAGAACACTTCGTCGTCGCCATGGGACCAGCCCAGGCGGCCCAGGTAGTTGAGCACCGCTTCCGGCAGATAGCCGTCCTCGTCGTACTGCATGACGGAAACGGCGCCATGGCGCTTGGACAGCTTCTGGCCGTCGTCGCCCAGGATCATGGAAAGGTGGGCGTACTGGGGCACGCTGGCGCCCAGGGCCTGCAGCACATTGATCTGGCGCGGGGTGTTGTTCACGTGGTCATCGCCGCGGATGACCTGGGTGATGCCCATGTCCCAGTCGTCCACCACCACGCAGAAGTTATAGGTGGGGGTGCCGTCGGCCCGGGCGATGATGAAGTCGTCCAGCTCGCTGTTGCTGATCTCGATGCGGCCCTTGACCAGGTCGTCCCAGGCTACCACGCCGTCCACCGGGTTCTTGAAGCGCACCACCGGCTGGATGCCGGAAGGCGGGGTGGGCAGGGTCTTGCCCGGCTCCGGGCGCCAGCGGCCGTCGTAGCGAGGCTTTTCGCCCTTGGCCCGCTGGGCTTCGCGGATCTGTTCCAGTTCTTCGGGGGAGGTGTAGCAGTGGTAGGCGGTGCCGGCTTCCAGCATCTGCTGGATCACTTCCTTGTACCGGTAGATGCGCTGCATCTGGTAGAAGGGGCCTTCGTCGTGCTCCAGGCCGAGCCAGTTCATGCCGTCGATGATGGCCTGCACGGCTTCCGGGGTGGAACGGGCCACGTCCGTATCCTCGATGCGCAGCACGAACTTGCCCCCGTGGCGGCGGGCGTAGGCCCAGGAGAAGAGGGCGGTGCGGGCGCCGCCGATGTGCAGGTAACCGGTGGGGCTGGGGGCGAAACGGGTACGGATCATGGTGGGTGTCTGGCGTTGAACAAAAGAAGGCTATTGTAATGGATGCCATGGACGCCGGTCCCGGCAGCGGGCGCTCCGGGGGAGAAAAGATGTTTTTTTCAAAAACGTTTGACCACCCGAAATTGTTGTGGTCTAATGCGCACCTCTTCGACGCACCGGGTGGTTAGCTCAGCGGTAGAGCACTGCCTTCACACGGCAGGGGTCACAGGTTCAATCCCTGTACCACCCACCAGAAATCTCTGGAAAACGACGGTGTGACGAAGAACAAAAAGCTGCCTTTTGGCGGCTTTTTTGCTTTTTGCCTTCCGCTCGGGCAAAAAGCCCCATCTCCGCTAGTCCTGTCGATGCCCTTTGCGGCCTCAGACTCGTCCCCCGGTTTTCCCCTTTCGTCATCATTCCCCTGCCTGCTCCGTGCCGGCTGTCGGTGTTTCCTACTACTGTTTCGTCCGGGTTGCCGAAACCTTCGTTGCCGAGAAGAGCCTTGCCAACGGTACCAAGAGCTTTGCATTGGCCAAGTTTTTCGCGGAGCTTTCTGCTGGGCATGCCCGCTACTTCGATGTGGGGAGCAGCCATAACGCAGGCCAAGGGGGCCGCTCCGTCGCTCCAACCAAACCGCAACCAGTTCCGTGATCCTGGCGGGTAGGCGAGTTTGTCGAGAGGTGCCTTAGAGAGAGGTGCCCTTAGAGCAAGGTCATGGCGCTAACGAAGGAGGCTACCTCTATGGCCACGTTTCTCGAGTCGTGGGCGACAAGCCTATTTCCTTGCTCCGGCAGCAGGAGACCTACGTTGTTTTCCATGTTCTCCGGAGGCTTGCCCGTGGCAAAAAGGTTTTCGTAGAATCTGCCCCCTCGTTGAACCTGGAGAGGAAAAAGCCTATGAAAAAAAACCTCGCTATCGTTGTCGCTGCAGTCGCCCTGTCTGGTTGCGCAACCTTTGGTCAGCTTGAGGATGGTCTCAATGCCTTGGTAGGACGACATGAGAAGGAAGCATTCAGTGCTCTCGGCTATCCGAACAGTAAGCAGGAGTTTTCCGGGGACACGGTCTATTACTGGGGAGAAAGCCGGAATTCAGCAGTTTTTATGCCCCAAACGGCGACTACGACTGGATATGTAGGGCGCACACCGGTTTTTGGAACCACAACCTCGTCTCAATTGGTACCTGTTAGCTATAACTGCACCATCAAATTGGTTGTGGGGGAGGACAAGGTCATCAAGGATTGGGAGTTCAGCGGCAATCTGGCTGGATGCGAACCGTATATCAAAAGGGTCAAGAGCTACACCAAGAGTGGGCAATCGTGACCATCTAGTCCTGTCCTCCGCTGGGGGAGTCTGGCGCAGTTCGTCGATTCATGCGCCGGTGGAAATCCCACCGGCGAGAGCCAGTGATGTGGCCCATCTGCAACCACCGGGTGCTGTCTTCGATATGCGCTTCAGACTCGTCTTCTCTGCTTCAGGGGAATCGTAGCCATCCCGCCCCAGGGACAGCCTCGGAAAAGACTTCAGCCGGTGGTTTTTGCAGCCCAGGAAGCGATTTGGATGGCCAGATCTACTGGCCTTCCACCAGAGTGCTGGGCGCCGGGGCGCTGGGTGGCGGCGGGGCCAGGGGATTGAAGCCCGGTTCGCCGTAGCGGTTGGCCTCTTCCGGCGGGGGCGCCGGGGGCGGTTCGACGGGCAGTGGCTCGGGTTGCGGCGGCGGGCTGGCCGGGGCGGGTGCGCGGCGGGAGCTGTGGGGCGGGGGCGCTTCCGGCGCGGGGGCCAGCAGTCGGCTTAACCAGTCCCGGCCCCAGGCCAGGACGCGGGTGAACAGGCTGCTGTCCTCGGGTTCGGCGAAGCGGGCCTTGGCGTCGATCTGGCGTGAGCGCAGGGCCTGCTGGAAGAAATCGCCCACCATGGGCAGGGCGCTGTGGGCGCCCTGGCCCCAGTAGTCGCTGCGCAGGGTGATGCGGGCATCGTTGAAACCGACCCAGGCGCCGGCCACCAGCTGGGGGTGCATGAGGATGAACCAGCCGTCCGTGTTGTCCTGGGTGGTGCCGGTCTTGCCGGCCACGTCGGCGCGGATGCCGAAGCGGCTGCGGATGGCGCTGCCGGTGCCCCGGTCGATGACGCCGCGCATGGTGTCCACCAGGGTGTAGGCCACCTTGGGTGGCAGGGCCGGCTCCGGGTCCGCCGGGGCGAATTCGGCCAGGATCTTGCCCTTGCCGTTTTCGATGCGGCTCACCAGCACCGGCTCCAGGTAGCCGCCGCCGTTGGCGATGGTGCCGTAGGCGGCGACCATCTCCCTGAGGCTCACCGGGCTGGTGCCCAGGGCCAGGGAGGGCACCGTTTCCAGCCGGCTCTGGCGGATGCCCATGGCCTGGGCCAGGCGGGCGACCCGTACCGCGCCCACTTCCTGCATCAGCTGGGCGGTGACGGTGTTTTTCGACAGGGCCAGGGCGGTGGCCAGAGTAATGGGCTGGTTGCTGGGCGGCTCGTGGTCGGCGGGGCGCCAGATTTCGCCGCCGGCCAGGGGGATTTCCACGGCCTGGTCCATGCGGCTGTCGCCGGGCTGGGCGCCCCGCAGGAAGGCGGCGCCATAGACGAAGGGCTTGAAGGTGGAGCCGGGCTGGCGCTTGGCCTGCTGCACGTGGTCGAAGGCGTCCTGGCTGAAATCCCGGCTGCCGACCCAGGCCCGGACCTGGCCGTTGCGTGGGTCCAGGGCGAGGAAGCCGGCCTGGATGCGGGTCTTCTGCTGGCGCAGGGCAGCCATGAAGGCCTTGTCGGCTAGGAGTTTCTTCAATGCCTCCTCCTGGCTCAGGCCGGCGGCGACGGCGCTGCGGTATTCCGGCGTTTCACCCACCAGGGTGCGCACCAGGGGATTGGCGGCGTTCCAGCCGCCGCGGCGGTTCCAGGCCGCATCGGCCTGGTTCTGCAGCACGTAGCCCTGGCGCGCCACGGCCTGGTTGGCCCAGGCTTGCAGGCGGGAATCCAGGGTGGTGTACACCACCAGGCCGTCGGCGTAGGCGTTGTAGCCGTGGTCGTCGGCCCAGGCGATGAGCCATTTGCGCAGCTGCTGGGCGAAGTGGGGGGCCGGGCCTTCCGGCTCGCTCTGGCGCTCGAAGTCCAGGCGCAGGGGCTTTTTCTTCAGGCCGTCGAACTGGGCCGGGGAGAGTCGCTCCCGCTTCACCATCTGGGCCAGCACCGTGTTGCGCCGCTGCACCGCCCGTTCCGGGTTGAGCACCGGGTTGTAATAGCTGTTGCCCTTGAGCATGCCCACCAGGGTGGCGCTCTGCAGCACGTCCAGGTTGCCGGCGGAGGTGTCGAAATAGGTGCGGGCCGCCATTTCGATGCCGTAGGCGTTGTAGAGGAAGGGTACCGTATTGAGGTAGGTCTCGAGGATTTCCTCCTTGGTATACAGGGCCTCGATCTTGAGGGCGGTGATGGCCTCTTTCAGCTTGCGCGTCAGGGTGGGGGCCCGGCCGATCTCGTCCGGGTAGAGATTGCGGGCCAGCTGCTGGGTCAGGGTGGAGCCGCCCTGGCGGTCGCCGGAAAAGGTGTTGAGGGCGGCGCCGGCGGTGCGGCGCCAGTCGATGCCGTGGTGCTGGTAGAAGCGGTGGTCCTCGGTGGCGATGAGGGCCTCCACCACCCGGGGCGACACCTGGGCCAGCTTCACCCATTCCCGGTTGGCCCGCTTGAACACGGCCAGTTCCTTGCCGTCGGCGCTGAGGATGCGGGCCGGCTGCTCCTGCTTGGCCTTGCGCAGGTCGCTGATGCCCGGGGTGAAGGGGATCAGCAGCAGGGCGTAGGCCAGCAGCAGGGCCGGCGGCAGGGCCAGGAGCAGCAGCGCGCCGCGCCAGCCGAGGCGGCGCAGGCGTTGCCAGTAGTCGAGGAGGAGGGTCTGGAGGCGAACGGGGAAGGTGTGGGGATTCAAGGGCTGGATCGCTTTCCGCTGTCTGGCCGCTGCCCTTGCCGCAGGCGGGGCGGGGCCGGACTTCTTGGCTGGCGCTGGAACGGCTGCCTGGCGCCAATTTTATCGCTGCACCGCAATAGTCGGGGAATTATCGGACGCAAGCTCCCGTTTTCGGCAATGGCCCTTGTTTTTCAACGATTAAATGTGATCCGGCAAGGCCGGGGCGCCGCGCCCGTGCCGGTGGACGGCCCGCCTGTCATACAAGCAGGATGGGCGTTGCCGGCCCGAATTTGGTAATCTGACGCCCGTTTTGTTTAGCCTGTCGCGGCGTTTTTGCCGCTTTGCCCGAAACGGGGAAAAAAAGCACCATGAGCAATCCTTCCGATTACAACGCTTCGTCGATCACGGTCCTCAAGGGCCTGGAACCGGTGAAGCAGCGCCCGGGCATGTACACCCGGACCGAAAATCCCCTGCACATCATCCAGGAAGTCATTGACAACGCGGCGGACGAAGCCATTGCCGGTTTCGCCAAGAGCATCCTGGTCACCGTCCATGTGGATGGCTCCATTTCCGTGGCCGACAACGGCCGCGGCATTCCGGTGGAACTGCACCCGGTGGAAAACGCGCCGACGGTGGAAGTGGTGTTTACCCGCCTGCACGCGGGCGGCAAGTTCAACAAGGGCGCCGGCGGCGCCTACAGCTTCTCCGGCGGCCTGCACGGGGTCGGCGTTTCCGTCACCAACGCCCTGTCCACCCGCCTCGAGGTGGAAGTGGCCCGGGAAGGCGGCATGCACCGCCTGGTCTTCGCCGCCGGCGACGTGGTGGAGCCCCTGGCCCGCATCGGCGATGCGCCGAAGAAGGCCAGCGGCACCCGGGTGCGCGCCTGGCCCGACGCCAAGTATTTCGATTCCCCCACCATCCCCATGGGCGAGCTGGAGCACATCCTGCGCTCCAAGGCCGTGCTGCTGCCCGGCGTTGCCGTCACCCTGCACATCGAGCGCAGCGGCGAGACCAAGGAATGGGCCTACAAGGACGGCATGCGCGGCTACCTGGCCGAGCTGCTGGACGGCACCGACCTGGTGATTCCCATGATCGTCGGCGAGAAATACGCCGGCAAGCCGACCAACGGCGACGGTTTCGCCGAGGGCGAGGGCGCCGCCTGGGCCATCGCCTGGACGGAAGAGGGCGCCCTGGCCCGGGAATCCTATGTGAACCTGATTCCCACCCCCGGCGGCGGCACCCACGAATCGGGCCTACGCGACGGCATCTTCCAGGCCGTGAAGAGCTTCGTGGACATGCACAGCCTGCTGCCCAAGGGCGTCAAGCTGCTGCCGGAAGACGTCTTCGGCCGCGCCAGCTTCCTCCTTTCCGCCCGCATCCTGGACCCCAGTTTCCAGGGCCAGACCAAGGACCGCCTCAATTCCCGGGACGCGGTGAAGCTGGTCAGCGCCATGTTCCGCGACACCTTCGAACTGTGGCTCA
Source organism: Azospira oryzae (assembly GCF_004217225.1). Classification (GTDB taxonomy): domain Bacteria; phylum Pseudomonadota; class Gammaproteobacteria; order Burkholderiales; family Rhodocyclaceae; genus Azospira; species Azospira oryzae. The sequence continues at coordinate 895,319 of NZ_SHKM01000001.1, read as the reverse complement.
ACGAGCACGTGGAATACGGCAAGAAGCTGGCCGAGCTTTCCATCAAGCAGGCCCAGAGCCGCCAGCGTTCCGCCCAGAAGGTGGAAAAGAAGAAGGGCAGCGGCGTTGCCGTGCTGCCGGGCAAGCTCACCGACTGCGAATCCGACGACATCGAGCGCAACGAACTGTTCCTGGTGGAAGGCGATTCCGCCGGCGGTTCCGCCAAGCAGGGCCGGGACAAGGAATTCCAGGCCCTCCTGCCCCTGCGCGGCAAGGTGCAGAACAGCTGGGAAGTGGAGCCGGACCGGCTCTACGCCAACGTGGAAATCCACAACATCGCCGTGGCCATCGGCGTGGACCACCACACCCTGGAGAGCGACACCAGCATCGACGGCCTGCGCTACGGCAAGGTCATCATCATGTCCGACGCGGACGTGGACGGCAGCCACATCCAGTGCCTGCTCCTGACCCTGTTCTTCCGCCATTTCCCCAAGCTCATCGCCAACGGCAACATCTACGTGGCCAAGCCGCCCCTGTTCCGGGTGGACGTGCCGGGCCAGGGCAAGAACCGGCCGCCGCGCAAGATCTACGCCCTGGACGAGAACGAGCTGGAAGCGGTGAAGGACAAGCTGGTCAAGGAAGGCATCAAGCTCGAAGCCCTCTCCATCTCCCGCTTCAAGGGTCTGGGCGAAATGTCCAGCGAACAGCTGTGGGACACCACCCTCAACCCGGACACCCGCCGTCTGGTGCGGGTGGAATTCGGCGACTACCCCATGGAAGAGACCATCGCCAAGATGAACATGCTCATGGGCAAGGGCGAAGCCAGCTCCCGCCGCGAATGGCTGGAAGTGCACGGTAACGAAGTCGAGGCGGATATCTGACCATGACCCACAAGAACGACGACACCCTGAGCGGCGATCTCTTCGCCGCCGACGACAACAAGGCGACTGCCGCCGAAGTGGCCCAGGCCGAGGCCGTGGCCGAACACCTGATCGAACAGGCGGCGCAAATGGACGGTGCCCTGGAAGCCGCATCCAGCGGCGATGCTGGCGATGCCGAGGCGGAGATGCCCGTGGCTGCTGCCTCCGGGGGCAGCGGTGGCGGCAACAACCTGGCGCCCCTGCCGCCCCTGCCGACGGACGCCGATTCCGCCCCCCTGGCCCTCTTCGCCGAGCGGGCCTATCTGGAATACGCCGTCAGCGTGGTCAAGGGCCGGGCCCTGCCCGATGTCTGCGACGGTCAGAAGCCGGTGCAGCGCCGCATCCTCTACGCCATGAACGAGCTGGGCCTGACCAGCGGCGCCAAGCCGGTCAAGTCCGCCCGGGTGGTGGGCGACGTCATCGGTAAATACCACCCCCACGGCGATTCCTCCGTCTATGAGGCCATCGTCCGCGTCGCCCAGGATTTCTCCCTGCGCTATCCCCTGGTGGACGGCATCGGCAACTTCGGCTCCCGGGACGGCGACACCGCCGCCGCCATGCGTTACACGGAATGCCGCCTCACCCCCATCGCCCAGCTGCTGCTCGGCGAGCTGGACATGGGCACCGTGGATTTCCAGCCCAACTACGACGGCGCCTTCCAGGAACCGGCCCTGCTGCCGGCCCGCCTGCCCATGCTGCTGCTCAACGGCGCCTCCGGCATCGCCGTCGGCATGGCCACGGAAATGCCCAGCCACAACCTGCGGGAAGTCTCCGAAGCGGCCATCGCCCTGATCAGGAAGCCCGAGCTGTCGGTGGCCGACCTCATGGAATACATCCCGGCGCCGGACTTCCCCGGCGGCGGCCAGATCATTTCCACCCCCGCCGACATCCGCAACGCCTACGAGACCGGCCGCGGCTCCCTCAAGGTGCGCGCCCGCTGGAAGGTGGAAGAACTGGCCCGGGGCCAGTGGCAGCTGGTGGTCTATGAACTGCCGCCCTCCGCCTCCAACCAGAAGATCCTGGAGGAGATCGAGGACCTGACCAATCCCAAGGTCAAGACCGGCAAGAAGACCCTGACCCAGGAACAGACCCAGACCAAGCAGCTGATCCTCTCGGTGCTGGAAAAGGCCCGGGACGAATCCGACAAGCAGCATCCGGTGCGCCTGGTGTTCGAACCCCGTTCCAGCCGCCAGGATGCGAACGAGTTCATGAACATCCTGCTGGCCCACACCTCCATGGAATCCTCGGCCCCCATCAACATGGTGGCCATCGGCCTGGACGGCCGGCCGCGGCAGAAGACCCTGAAGGACCTGCTGGCCGAGTGGATCGCCTTCCGCTTCGACACCGTGCGCCGCCGCACCGAGCACCGCCTGGGCAAGGTGAACGACCGCATCCACATCCTGGAAGGCCGGCACATCGTCTTCCTCAACATCGACGAAGTGATCCACCTCATCCGCGAGTCGGACGAGCCCAAGGCCGCCCTGATCGCCCGCTTCAACCTCTCCGACCGCCAGGCCGAAGACATTCTGGAAATCCGCCTGCGCCAGCTGGCCCGCCTCGAAGGCATCAAGATCGAGCAGGAACTGGCCGAGCTGCGGGAAGAGAAGGCCGGCCTGGAAAACCTCCTGGCCGACGACAAGGCCATGAAGAGCCTGATCATCAGCGAGATCAAGGCCGATACCAAGAAATACGGCGACGAGCGCCGCACCGTGGTGGAGGCCGCCGAGCGGGCCGCCGTGGCCCAGGTGGTGGTCAATGAACCCGTCACCGTGCTGCTCTCCGAAAAGGGCTGGATGCGCACCCGCCAGGGCCACGGCCTCGACCTTTCCACCGTCGGCTTCAAGGAAGGGGACAAGCTCTTCGCCGCCCAGGAATGCCGCACCGTGGACAACGTGGTGGTGCTGCTCACCGACGGCCGGGCCTGCACCGTGCCCGTCTCCAGCCTGCCCGGCGGGCGCGGCGACGGCGTGCCCGTTTCCACCCTCATCACCATCCCCAGCGGCGCCAAGGTGGCCCAGATGGTCTGCGGCAACGCCGAACAGCGGGTGCTGCTGGCCGTTTCCAGCGGCTACGGCTTTACCTGCCGCATCGGCGACATGCTCGGCCGCAACAAGGCCGGCAAGCAGTTCATCAGCGTCGAGCCGGGCGACACCATCCTCTCGCCGTGGACCTTCGACAGCCACGAAACCCTGCTCGCCATCAGCAGCGGCGGCCGCCTGCTGGTGTTCCCCATTGCCGACGTGAACGAGCTGCCCCGGGGCGGCCGCGGCGTCATCCTGATGAAGCTCAACGAAGGCGATACCCTGGCCGCCGTGGCCGTCGCCGCCTCCGACGAGACTTTGCAGATCCGCTGCATCTCCAAGACCGGCAAGGAAACCCAGATGTCCGTGACGCCCAAGGACGTGCAAATCTTCCTCAGCGCCCGGGCCCGCAAGGGCGAAGCCTTCATCGGCAGAACCCAGCCGGTGGGCTTTGTGCGGGAGACGTCGCTGAAGTAGGGCGGTTGATGGGGAAAGAAAAGGGGCGCTTAGGCGCCCCTTTTTCTTTTATGACGTTTTGTCTTCCAAAATTTGTCACGTAAAAGAAGATCAATCTGGGTTGTGTTGTTGACATATGCATATCGCTCTTTTCAAATCGGAGTTATGACTGACGATTAAAAATCATAAGGACTAAAGGAGGAAAAATGGCCAAGAGCCGATCGTTTTCGATATATCTGTTGAAGCCAGGCTACTCTGCTGCAAATGCACTACGACTAGGCCATGCACTGGCAGATAACGTCGTCGCAGATAATCTACCGGATGGGGCAACTCTGTATATCTTGGATAGCGTTCCCCGACCGCCGTGGTGGAAGGAGTACTTTGCAATCGACAAGGAGTTGACCCAGGTTCAGAAGGGGGCGCTGATCTTCCTTCCAGTAAGGGAGCGATGCTTCGTGCTTTCATTTGGTCATGTAAGCCACAACCTTTTGGATGCCAGTTATGAGTACGATTTCGGCCTGCGCGTTACCCTCAATAGCCTTGATCCGAGGAAGTTGAAAAGCACCGACACGCTTGATCCAGGAGCTGCAAAGCGCATGCGGACTCAGTTACCTGTTGAGTCCGAACTGACCTACTTTGATTTCGACCGTGATAGCACGATTCTGAGAAGTTTGACCGGCAAGGTACGTGAGGAATGCAGAGAGTTATTCAGGCATGCAACAGGGGGCAGTAATCTGAGAATCAGCTCCGATATTTCTGCAGATCAGTTGTGTGGCATGTGCGAACGGCTCCTTGCCCTTTACGAGGATGACCAATATAAGGTCGCTTTTCCGGAGATCCAGAATATTGTCCCAGTATGCGATCCTGCACAGATCTTTGTTCTGAATGATCTCCTACTCCAGGCATTCCGCGAGAGGGATACAGGCCTCTGTCTGACTGTGCCAGATATCGTTAACTATAGTGACAACGTTTTTTCTGTGTTTTTGGGAGCGGGTTCTAGCCTGATCTACAACGACGTCCACATTGACCACTATTTTGGTTATCTGGATGAGAAGGGGATTGATCGGGAGGCCGTAGATATCGAGGTGTTGCGTGGCCATAGCCTAGTTCTTACTGATGAGAATGGCAGCCCTCGTAATCACTACACCATCTTCAAGAGCCTTGTTTTCGATGCTTGCATCGAGGGAGAGGAGGGGCAGACCTATCATCTTTGCGAGGGCAGTTGGTACAAGGTTGATCGAGACTACGTAGCCCGACTGAGCGCTTACCTCGACTCTCGCTGTGCGGACTGCGATCTTGCCGCCTATACCTATTCGAGCGAGGGGGAATACAACCAGAAAGTATCGGACAACGACAACACTCTCATTTGCCTCGACATGGAGAACATTAGTCCGGATGGTCAGAAACAGGTTGAACCATGCGACCTTCTAAGACTTAGAGGTAATACGGCAGCCTTCTATCACGTGAAGCTCTCCACGCTTTCAGCACAGCTTAGCCACCTCTTTAACCAGGGGGTAAACGCTATAGAGTTGCTACGTCTGGAACCCAGGGCTCAGGAGAAGTTAGAAGCCCTGATTCGTGACAGGACCAACGCGGAGTATGCAGAAGCGCTAATTTCGTGTATCAGGGAACAGAACTGTTGTGTGGTCTTTGCCATAGTCACACCGAAGGATGCCACTGCTAAATCGCTTAATTTGCCGTTATTTTCCCGCATTAGCCTTATGCGAAACATGAAGGCTCTCCAGCTGATGAACATTCCTGCTGAGTTTGTCTTTGTTGCGGACCAGTCTGCGGAAAAGGAAGGCAGGAAAAGGAAGAGAACGCGGCGTACCGCTCCTAGAGAGGATGCTGGCGAAGCTGCAGCGGTTGCCATGGATGCCCGATAAGCGAGCACTAAGGCCAGGTTTCGGTGCTTTCATATGATTGGTATTTGGCCTTCAGCTGCCCTATCCACAGAAGAAGTGGGGTGACAGTTTTGGCCGACAAGCACCTATTTCTCCGCATTTTTCCACCCCATCACTGCCTCACCGCCTTCCCCTGAATCGCCCGATTCAAAGCCCGCACCACTTCCCTCAACCTGATTTCCAGCGTCTCCTGGCCGGCCTGGGAGGCGCTCTGGTCTTCCATGGCGGCGCGGGCCATGCGGATCAGGGAGTGTTCCTGTTCGCTGCTGAGGCCCAGGCGGACGAAGGCGTCTTCCATTTCGTGCAGGTGGGCGATCAGGGCGGCCTGGGCTTGCAGGCGCTGTTCCTGCTGCCGCTTTTCGATCTCTTCCAGGGTGACGCTGAGCTGGGTGACGGCCTGGACGATGGCTTCGGCCTGGGCCAGGCGCAGGTTTTCCGTGCCCAGGGCCTGCAGCCGGGCTTCGGCGGCTTCGGCGACGATGGCCAGGTGGTCCCGCAGGCGGCCGACCCGGTCCGGGTCGGCCTGGGGCAGTTGGGGAATGAGCAGGGTCACCAGGGGGTAGTTGATGACCATGCGTTCGGCGGACTGGACGATGCGCGGCAGGTTGCGGGCGTATTCGAGAATGGCGCTTTCCAGGGGGGCTACCGAGCCCTGGCTGCTGAAGTGCAGGGGGGCGTGGTCGGGGCTGCGGATTTCCACGGCACCCTGGAGGCCGTAGCCGCCCAGGGTGTTGAAGATTTCCTGGGCCAGTTCCCGGGGGCTGAGGGCAAGGAAGGACTTGCGCATGAATTCGAGCACGGCGCCCATTTCGCCCATGGAGGACATGGCGGAGAAGGCCACGGTCTGGGCCATGTCGGCGCGGGAGGCGAGGGAGTCGCGCAGTTCCAGCTGGCCGATGGCCTGGCGGATCTTGCGCGTCAGCTCGTCGGGCATGAAGGGCTTGACCAGGAAGTCGTTGCCGCCCGCGTCGTAGGCCGCCAGCCGGGTTTCCATGTCGTCGTGGCTGGAGATGAACAGCACGTGGGGCCGTTCGTGGCCGTCCTGGCGCAGGGCGCGGCAGGTGGCGATGCCGTCGAGGCCGTCCATTTCCACGTCGAGGATGATGATGTCGGGCTGCTCCTCCACCCGGCCCAGACAGGCCTGGCCGTCCTCCAGCTCGATCATGGTGAAGCCCTGTTCTTCCAGGCTGTTGGTGGTGACCAGCCGGGCCAGGGGGTCGTCGTCGACGATGAAAATCTTCATGGTTCCTCCCGCAGATTACTGATTGCTGATGTGAATTGGTTCAGTCGCTAAATTCGGTGGCGGTGCGCACGAAGGCCCGCTCCTGGGCCTGCATGGCGGCCACCACGGTGGGGTCGAAATGCCTGCCGGCCTGGCCGACGATGTAGGCCAGGGCTTCGTCGTGGGGCATGGGCGGCTTGTAGACGCGCCGGGAAATGAGGGCGTCGTAGACGTCGGCCACGGCCATCAGGCGGGCCGAGACGGGAATGTCCTCGCCCTTGATGGCCTGGGGGTAGCCGCCGCCGTCCCAGTGCTCGTGGTGGCCGTAGGCGATCTCCATGCCGTAGCGCAGGAAATCGTTGTCTTCCCCCACTTCCTTGGCCACCTGGGAAATGGCGTCGCGGCCGATGCGGCAGTGCTCGCGCATGATTTCCCACTCGGCGGCGTCCAGCTTGCCCGGCTTGAGCAGGATGCGGTCGGGGATGCCCACCTTGCCGATGTCGTGCAGGGGGGCCGACTTGTAGAGCAGGGTCACCACCTGGTCGTCCAGGTGGCGGCGGAAGTCCGGGTGGTCCTGCAGTTCCAGGCCCAGGATGCGCACGTAGTTCTGGGTGCGGCGGATGTGGTTGCCGGTCTCGTTGTCCCGGGCCTCGGCCAGGGAGCAGAAGGCGCGGATGGTGGCCTCCTGGCCGGAAATGACCTGTTGCTTGCGCTGCAGCAGTTCCCGGGTCTGCTCCATGTATTCCCGGGTGCGCTGGGCCACCAGGGCTTCCAGGTTTTCGTTCTGCTCCCGCAGCTGGCGGCTGGTGGCGGCCAGCTGCAGGTGGGTGCGCAGGCGGGCCTTGATGCCGGGCATGGAGAAGGGCTTGTGGATGAAATCCACCGCGCCCAGGGCCAGGCCCCGGGCTTCCACGTCTGGGCTGTCGAGGGCGGTGATGAAGATCACCGGCAGTTCCCGGGTGGTCGCATTGGCCTTGATCTGGCGGCAGAGGGAAAAGCCGTCCAGGTGGGGCATGACGATGTCGAGCAGGAAAATGTCGGCCCGGCCGCCCTGCTTCAGGTAGAGCTGGACGTCGGTGCCGTCGGGGAAGGTGCGCACCTCGTAGTCTTCCTGGAGCATGGCCTCCAGCAGCAGGAGGTTTTCCGCCTGGTCGTCGGCGATGACGAGGATGGGCCGGGAGGTCATGGCGCGTTCTCCTGCAACTGGTCCAGATACTGGTGGATGGTGGCGAACAGCCGCTCCAGCTGGTCCGCCAGCTCGCCGGCCAGGACCGTGCTTTCCGGCTCGCCGGCGGCGGCGGCGTATTCCAGGCGGCGGGCCAGGGTGGCGGTGGGTACGGCGGCCAGGTTGGCGGCGGAGCCGTAGAGGGCATGGCCGAGGCGGCGCAGCCGTTCCAGGTCCGGGTTGCAGGCCAGGTCCCGCAGTTCGTCGGGCAGGCGGCCGTTGCTTTCCAGGAACAGGCGCAGGAAGCGCTCCATCAGCCCGGGCTTGACCCCCAGGCGGCTGCGCAGCTGGGGCCAGTCCAGTTCGCCGGAGTCGGCCTGGGCCGGGGCTGCCGGCGCCGGCGCCGCCTGCACCGGCAGCGGGTTGGGTGGGGCCTGCCACAGGGGAGAGGGGCGGGCGTCGCTGCGCACCACCCGCAGGATGGCCTCCACCAGGGCGTCGAGCTGATAGGGCTTGCCCACGTGGTCCACCATGCCGGCGTTGAGGCAGTTCTGCCGGTCTTCCAGGGTGACGTTGGCGGTGACGCCGATGATGGGCAGCTCCGGGTACTGGCGGCTCACTTCCCGGGCCGCGGTGTAGCCGTCCATGACCGGCATCTGGACGTCGGTGAGGAACAGCTGGAAGTCCTGGGAGCCCCGTCGTTGCAGGGTTTCCACCGCCTCCAGGCCGTTTTCGACGCAGACGATGCTGGCTCCTTCCGATTCCAGCAGTTCCCGCAGCACCAGCCGGTTGGCCTGGTTGTCCTCGGCGATGAGGATGGCGATGCCGCCCAGGCGGCGCTGGGGGTCCGCCGCCGTGGTGCCGGCGGCGCACTGGCCCAGAGCCAGGGATTCCACATGGCAGGCGCGCAGGGGCCGCTCCAGGTATTGCAGCTCCGGCGCCAGGGGGCTGGGAGGGGGCAGGCAGCCGGGCTGGTGCAGCACGGCCACCCGTTCGCCCCGTTGCAGCAGGCGGCCGAGGAGGGCGGGCTCCACCTTGACGTCGGCGACGACCAGGGCCAGGCCGCTGGGGGTGGTGGCCGCGTCGCCGCCGATGATGGCGGTGGAAATGCCGTAGGCCGCCAGGGTGGCGGCCAGCTGGCGCCGGTCCTCCTGCTCGAAACCGAGCAGGCCGACCTGCAGGGGCGGGGAGGGCTGGGCCTCGACCACGTTGTGCATGGGGATGCGGATGGAGAAGCAGGTGCCCTGGCCCGGGGTGGATTCCACCTCGATGCTGCCGCCCATCATCTCCACCAGGCGCTTGGTGATGGTGAGCCCCAGGCCGGTGCCGCCGAAGCGCCGGGAGGTGCCGCCGTGGCCCTGCTCGAAGGCGTGGAAGAGGCGCCCCAGCTGCTCCCGGTTCATGCCGATGCCGGTGTCGCGGATGCTGTAGATGAGGTCCTGGCCGTCCCGTTCCTCGCGCAGGGTGATGCTGCCCTGGTCGGTGAACTTGAGGGCGTTGCCCAGCAGGTTGAGCAGCACCTGGGCCAGGCGCAGGGAGTCGCCGTCGAAGGCGGCGGGCAGGTTGTCGCTTTCCTCCACCCGCAGTTCCAGGCCCTTCTGGAAAACCGAGGCGGCCATCAGCTTGACCACGTGGTCCACCACCTCGCAGGGATTGGTGGGCTGCATCTCCAGCTTCATCTTGCCGGCTTCGATCTTGGAGAAATCCAGGATGTCGTTGATGATGCCCAGAAGGTGCTGGCCGGCGTCATGAATGCGCTGAAAGCCAATCCTGGCGCGGGATTCCGGCGTCTCCCGCTGGCCCAGCTGGGCGAAGCCGAGGATGGCATTGAGCGGGGTGCGGATCTCGTGGCTCATGTTGGCGAGGAACTCGCTCTTGATGCGGGCCAGCTGCTCCGCCGCCTCCCGCGCCGCTTCCCGGCTGGCGTCGGCCTGGCGTCGCTCGGTGATGTCCTGCAGGGTGCCCACCACCTGCAGGCGGCCCTGGCGGCGCTGCACGTCGAAGGTATCCGCCACCCAGCGGCAGGTGCCCTGCTGCAGCACCCGGTATTCGAAGAGATGGCGCCCTTCGGTGTGGAGGGCCTGGCCCATGGCCTGGGCCATGGCTTCCCGGTCCTCCGGGTGGATGGCCTGGAGGAATTCGGCGAAGCTGCCCTGGTGCAGGTCGAACAGGGTGTTGCCGCTGAGGGCCGGCAGATGGCATTCCAGCTCCGGGTCGTATTCCCAGGCCCCCAGGCCGGCGGCGGCGATGGCCAGGCGCAGGCGGGCCTCGCTGGCCCGCAGTTCGGCGGAGCGGGATTCCACCAGCTGTTCCAGCTTGTCCCGGTGCTGCTCCAGTTCCACCTGGGTCTGGCGCAGGGCCTGCTCGGCCTGCTTCAGCTCGCTGACGTCGGTGAGGCTGGCGACGATGCCGTCGATCTGGCCGTTCTGCATCAGGGGCTGGTAGCGCAGGCTGATGTGATAGGTGCCCCGGCCGGGCCTGTCCACCGACAGCTGGAAGCGCACCGACTGGCCTTGCAGCGCCGCCTGCAGGTGGGGCAGGGCTTTCTCGAAGCGGTCCGCTGGCAGCAGTTCCTGCAGGGCCAGGCCGCGGATGCTCTCCGGCGTGTGGCCGAGGAATTCGGCGAATTCCCGGTTGCACAGGCACACCCGCAGGTCCCGGTCGTAGATGGCCAGGCCGTCGCCGGCGTTGAGCACCAGCTGCTCGTAGCGCTGCTGGTTGAGCTCGGCCAGCTTCTTGTCGTGGATGTCGATGTTCATCCCCACCCAGGCGCCGATGCGGCCGTTGGCCAGACGCAGGGGCACGGCGCGGCAGTGGGTCCAGCGCCACTGGCCGGAATGGTGGCGCAGGCGGTGGTCCATCTCCAGGATGGAGTTCTGGCTCAGGGCCTGGCGCCAGCGCCGGGCCAGTTCCTCCTTGTCCTCCGGGTGGATGGAGGCCAGGCGCAGATCGCCGTCGGCCATGCTGCTGCCGGTGTAGGCCTGCCAGGAGGGGGAGTCCTCGAAGATTTCGCCCCGGGCGTTGCAGCTCCAGACGATCTGGGCCGAGGCTTCCACCAGGGCCTTGTAACGGGCTTCCGTCTGCAGGGACTGGTGCTGGGCCTGGCTGATGGCGGTGACGTCGGTGTTGGTGCCGATGATGCGGCGTACCTGGCCGTCGTTGCGGATGGCCATGGCGCGGCAGAGCACGTCGTGCCAGGTACCGTCCTTGCTGCGCATGCGCAGGACCTGCTCGATACGCTCCCGGCCGGTGGCGCCGGTGGCGTCGCTGAGGATGGCCATGGCCCGGGTCAGGTCGTCCGGGTGGATGAACTGGCGCCAGGTCTCCAGGCTGCAGGGATATTCGTTTTCGCCGTAGCCGAGCATGGTGAACCAGCGGGGCGAGAGGTAGAGGGCGTTGCTGCTCAGGTCCCAGTCCCAGAGGCCGTCGTTGGTGGCGGTGAGGGCCAGGTCGAGCCGTTCCCAGACGATCTCCAGCTCCCGCTCGATGCGCTGGCGCCGCTGCTTTTCCTCGCTTTCCTCGATGCTGCGGCAGATGGCGGGCATGAGCCGGGCCAGCCGGTCCTTGAGGACGAAGTCGGAGGCGCCCAGCCTGAGCAGGTCCACCGCGTCCTCGTCCATGAGGGAGCCGGAGACGACGATCACCGGCACCTCCGGCTGGCGCCGGCGGATCAGATGGAAGGCGTCCTCGAAGGAGAGGCCGGGAATGGAGTAGTCGCACAGCACCACATCCCAGTGGCGATCCTCCAGGGCCTCGCTGAGCTCGTCCACGTTGCCGACGTGCCGGGTTTCCACCGGGATCTCCCCGTGGCTGAGGCTGCGGGCCAGGAGCAGGTAATCGCTGGCCATGTCCTCGATGACCAGGATGTGCAGCGGCGAGAGCATGGGGCAGCCTCCTCTCAGTTCTTCGGCGGTATGTTGGTGGCCAGCCAGTACACCCCCATGCGGGCCACGGTTTCGGCGAATTCGCCGAAATCCAGGGGTTTGCGCACGAAGCTGTTGGCGCCGTCCTCGTAGGAGGCGAGGCGGTCCTGCTCTTCGTCGGAGGAGGTCAGCATCACCACCGGCAGCAGGTGGGTGCGGGAATCGGCGCGCAGGCGCTTGAGCACGTCCAGGCCGCTGATGCGGGGCAGGTTGATGTCCAGCAGCACCACGGTGGGCAGGGGCTGGCCGGCCCGTCCGGAAAACTCGCCTTCGGCGAAGAGGTAGTCCAGGGCCTGCTGGCCGTCCCGGGCCACGTCCACCTGGTTGGCCAGGTTCACCTTGCGCAGGGCCCGCAGGATCAGCTTTTCGTCCTGGTCGTTGTCTTCCACCAGCAGAATGTTCTTGTCCATGGTTCGGGTCCTTTCAAGTGGGCAGGGTGATGCGGAAGACGGCGCCCTGGTTCACCGCCGAGGAGGCCGTGATGTCGCCGCCGTGGCGGTGGATGATGCGTTGCACCGTGGCCAGGCCGATGCCGGTGCCGGCAAATTCGCTCTGTCGGTGCAGGCGCTGGAAGGGCTTGAACAGCTTGTTGGCGTAGTTCATGTCGAAGCCGGCGCCGTTGTCGGCGACGCACCAGGCGACGGTGTCGGCGGTGATGCTGTCGGCGTAGACGCGGATGTGGGGCGTCTTCTGGTGGGCCGAATACTTCCAGGCGTTTTCCATGAGGTTGCGCATCACTACTTCCAGCATGGCGGGATCGCCCTGGACCTGGATGCCGGGTTCCACCTCCAGGGTGAAATGGGCGCCCCGCTGGTGGCTGCGGATTTCTCGGGCCATGGCCTCGGCCAGGGCGGAGATGTCCACCGGCTCCCGGCGCAGTTCGCCCCGGGTGCAGCGGGAGAGGGTGAGCAGGCCGTCGATCAGTTCTCCCAGGTGGCGGCCGCCGCGGATGATCTCGTCGAGGAATTCCCTGGCCTCGCCTTCCAGCTTGTCGCCGTAGTCCTCCAGCAGCGCCTGGCTGAAGCCGGTGATGGCCCGCAGGGGCGCCCGCAGGTCGTGGGAGACGGCGTAGGCGAAGCCTTCCAGCTCGTGGTTGGCCGCCGCCAGCTCGGCGGTGCGCTCCTTCACCCGTCGTTCCAGGCTGTCGTTGAACTGGCGGATCTGTTCTTCCGCCGCCACTTCCCGGGTGATGTCCCGGGCCACGCCGGCGGCGCGCTCGGCCTTGCCCTCCGGGGTGCGTTCGAATTCCGCCGTGAGATGGACCCAGCGCAGCTCGCCCCGGTGCAGGATGCGGCACTTGATGTCGAAGGGGGTCGTGCCGGCCTCGGCCTCGCGCCAGGCCTGCTGCAGGTTCGCCACGTCTTCGGCGTGGGCCAGCTGCAGCAGCTGGGCGCAGTTGTACTCGCCCGGCGGCCAGTCCACGATGGGGGTGAAGTCGGGGATGAACCAGCGGCCCTGCTTGAGGTCCGCCGCCCAGCTGGCGAAGTGGCCGAGGCGCTGGCCCTGGGAAATGATGCGGCGGGCTTCGCTGAGGGCCGCCATCATTTCCCGCTCCACCTGCACGTCCGTGTTGCTGCCGATCCAGCGGATCAGCTTGCCCTCCCTGTCCTTGAGGGCCGAGGCCCGGGTGTCGAACCAGCGGTACTGGCCGTCGTGGCGGCGGATGCGCAGGTCGATGCGCAGGTTCTCGCCCCGGGCGATGCAGCTTTCCCAGGCGGCGTTGAGGCGGCCCTGGTCCTCCGGGTGGATCTGGGCCATCCAGGCCCGGCCCAGCTGCTCGCTTGCCGGCCTGCCGGTGTATTCCTCCCACTGGCGGCTGAGAAAGTCACAACGGGTGTCCGGCGTCGCCGTCCAGATCAGCTGCTGCAGGGAATTGCATAGCTGGCGCAGCTGGTTCTCGCTTTCCTGCAGGGCCTGCTGGTCCTTGAGGGCGTCGATCAGCTGGGAGCAGCTGTCCACCACCGGCTGCAGGTAGTCGGCCAGGGCCTGGTCGTAGCCGCCGGGCCGGTTGGCCAGGCCGACGCTGCCGACGATGCGGCCGTCGCGGAAGATGGGCAGGCCGAGGAAGGCCTGCATGGGCGGATGTCCGGCCGGGATGCGGTCGTTGTGCCGGGGATGGTGTGCCGGATCGTTGGCGATGACCGCCGCGCCGCTGTCGATGGCGGCGGCGTAGAGACCGTTGAGGCCGACGAACTGCATGCGGCCCGCCGCCGCCCCGGCGTACTGCTGGCGGCTGGCCTCGTCCCAGGCAATGTCGGAGAGGGCGAGGAAGCGCTGCACCGGCTCGCCGTCGGGGCGGTAGCTCAGTTCGGTGATGTAGCCGAACTGACTGTTGGAGAGATCGAGGATTTCCGTCAGCACCAGGGCGAAGATGGTGTGGCCGTCGTGGCCCCGGATGTAGGCGTCGCGCAGGCGGGCGATGCTGGCCAGGCGCCGGTGCTCCTGGGCCAGGGCGGCCTGGTTGCCCTGCTGTTGCCGTACTTCCCGGGCCAGGCTGCGCAGCAGTTGCAGCAGCAGCAGGCTGATGGTGCCGCCGGTGGCCAGGATGATGAGGGGGGAATGCTGCTCCAGTTCCGCCTCGAAGGCCGGGGTGCTCTGGAAGCGCAGGGTCCACTCGCGCATGGGCAGGGCCAGGGTCACCTGGGTGCGGCGGATGCCGCTGCTGTCGGTGATGCCGCTACGGGTGGCGTAGAGGCGGTTGGCTTCGCTGAAGGGGGCGCCGTCGTAGATCTCGAAGTCCAGTTCCCGGCCCCAGTGGCCCAGGATGTCGGTCATCAGGTCGCCCATGCGGAAAGGGCTGTAGACGAAGCCGAGCAGGGCCTGGCGGCGCTGGGCGGTGGTTTCCAGGGGCTGGCCGGGGCGATAGACCGGCATGTAGAGCACGGTGCCGGCCTGGATGTCGTGGCCGTCCTCCTGCACCAGGGTGACCCGGCTGGTGAGGGCGGCACTGTTGCGGTCCCGGGCCAGTTCCATGGCGGCGCGGCGGGTCGGGTCCGAATACATGTCGTAGCCGAAGGCCCGCTGGTTGCGCTCGGAGAAGGGCTCGATCAGGTGGATGCTGCTGTAGACGGGACGGTCGCCCCGGGGGCTGATGGCAAAGTCGGGAAAGCCTTCCTGGCGCACCTGTTTTTCGTAGGCCGCCCGCTCTTCCGCCTTGAGCATGACGGTATAGCCCAGGGCCAGGATGCCCGGGTAGTGTTCCTTCAGGTTGAGGGCCTGGAAGAAGTCCCGCCATTCCTGCCGGGTGACGTCGTCCGAGGACAGGATCAGGCCGACGGCGCCGCGCAGAATCTGCTCGTGCTCCTGCATGCGCAGGGTGATGCGCTGGCTGGCCTCGGCCACGTAGCGCTGGAAGCGTTCCTCAGTGATGCGGTCGTTGGTGGCGACGGACGTGCGCCAGAACCACAGGCTCAGGGCCAGGGCAATGGTCAGGACCGCCCAGGGGCTGGCCGGGTGCAACAGCAGGGCTTGCCCCCGGGAGAGCCGGGGCGGCGGCTGGGGATGTGCCGTCATGGTCTTGTCTCCAGGCTGTGGCAGCCTTGGTTCTGGTTATTTTCCAGGCCATTATGGGGAAAAGACTATGGTGGCGACATACGAAAAAAGTAGTAGGAATAAAGACTTAAGTAGTTCTACGGACATAAAAAAGGCCGGGGTCGCTCCCGGCCTTCTGCCGCTGCCTGGCGCAGCCCGCCAGGCCTACAGCTCCACCAGCCGGCTGGCGTAGCGGCGGGCGTTATCCACGTAATGGTCGGCGCTCTTTTGCAGCCGGGCCTTTTCCTCCTCGCTCAGCTCCCGCACCACCTTGCCGGGGGAGCCGACGATCAGCACCCCGTCGGGGAAGACCTTGCCTTCCGGGATCAGGGTATTGGCGCCGACGATGCTGTGTTTGCCGATCACCGCCCGGTTGAGAATGACGCTGCCGATGCCGATCAGGGAATTGTCGCCCACGGTGCAGCCGTGCAGCATGACCATGTGGCCCACGGTGACGTTGGCGCCGATATGCATGGGCACGCCTTCGTC
The DNA here is from genome assembly GCF_004217225.1 of Azospira oryzae. Classification (GTDB taxonomy): domain Bacteria; phylum Pseudomonadota; class Gammaproteobacteria; order Burkholderiales; family Rhodocyclaceae; genus Azospira; species Azospira oryzae. The sequence continues at coordinate 879,709 of NZ_SHKM01000001.1, read as the reverse complement.
CGTATGCAGCACGGAGCCGTCCTGGATGTTGCTGTTGGCGCCGATGTGGATGGGGTCGTTGTCGCCCCGCAGCACGGCGTTCCACCAGATGGAGACGTTGTCGCCCAGGCGGGCGTCGCCGATCACCGTGGCGTTGGGGGCGACCCAGGCGCTCGCGGCGATCTGGGGCGTTTTCTGGTCGATCTTGTAGATGGGCATGGGGGGCTCCTGGAGGTTCTATTTTTTAGCCACAGAGGGCACAGAGAACACAGAGAGGGGCAGTCGTAGCTGCCCGCCTTCCGGCTGAGACGGTTTGGCTTTTGCCTGCCTCTGTGTTCTCTGTGCCCTCTGTGGCAAAGGGTTTATCAGACCCGGGGCAGGGCGGCCAGCAGGGCCACCAGGAACTGCCAGCTCCTGGCCACCGTTTCCACCTCGACCCGCTCGCCGGGAGCGTGGGCGCCGTGGATGGTGGGGCCGAAGGAGAGCATATCCAGGCCCGGGTACTTGGCGCCGATGATGCCGCACTCCAGGCCGGCGTGGATCACTTCCACCTGGGCGCTGCCGCCGAACTGTGCGGCATAGACCTGCTGGGCCAGGGCCAGCAGGGGCGAATCCGGGTTGGGCTTCCAGCCGGAGTAGCCGTCGGTGAGCTGGCAGTCGGCGCCGATCAGGCCGAAGAGGTCGGCGATGCGCCGGGCGTGGGCCTGGGCGGCGGAATCCACCAGGGAGCGCACCATGAAGTTGGCCCGGGCCTGGCCGTTGGCAACGCTGAGCACCCCCAGGTTGTTGGAGGTTTCGACGATGCCGGGCACGCTCATGCTCATGCGGGCGACGCCGTGGGGCGCCGCGTTGAGGGCGGCCAGCAGCTGGCGCTGGGCGGCGGGGGCCATGGCCGGACCGGCCAGGGAGGGCAGCTCGGAGAGGCGCACGGATAGGCCGTTTTCAACCCCCTTCAGCTCCCGGGCAAGGGCCTGGGCGCCCGTAGCCAGGGTCGCCTCGATCTCGGCCAGGCAGGCCGGGTCCAGGATCACGGTGGCGAAGGCCTCCCGCGGCAGGGCGTTGCGGGCGGTGCCCCCTTCCAAATGCAGCAGGCGCCAGGCCTCGGTGCCGAGTTGCTGGCCCAGTTCCCCCAGCAGGCGCACCAGCAGCTTGATGGCGTTGCCCCGCTCCTTGTGGATGTCGATGCCCGAGTGGCCGCCGCTGAGGCCGGTGAGGGAGATCTTGGCCACCGTCCAGCCCGCCGGCGCCGGCTCGCTGCTGTAGGGATAGGTCACATTGACGTCCATGCCGCCGGCGCAGCCCAGGTACAGGTGGCCCCATTCCTCGGTGTCGATGTTGATCAGGTAGCGGCCCCGCAGCAGGCCCGGCGCCAGGCCCAGGGCGCCGCCCATGCCCGCTTCCTCGTCCACCGTGAGCAGCACTTCCAGGGGCGGATGGGAAAGGCCGTCGGCTTCCAGGGCGGCCAGGGCCAGGGCCACGCCGATGCCGTTGTCGGCGCCCAGGGTGGTGTTCTCCGCCAGCAGCCAGCCATCCTTCAGTACGGGGCGGATGGGGTCCTGCTGGAAATCGTGGCCGGTGCCGCTGTTCTGCTGGCAGACCATGTCCAGGTGGCCCTGCAGGATGACGCCGGCCTCCTGTTCCCGGCCCGGGCTGCCGGGCTTGCGGATCACCAGGTTGCCGACGCCGTCCTGCTCGCTGGCCAGGCCCCGGCCCTCAGCCCAGGCCGCCAGAAGGTCGCGCAGGGCGGCTTCGTGCTTGGACTGGCGGGGAATGGCGCAGAGTGCGGCGAAATGGCGCCATACGGCGACGGGCTGCAGGTCGGCGAAGGGGAAGTCGGGCGTGGGCTGGTAGGCGGCGACGCGGGGGGAGAGGGCGGGTGCGGCAGAGGCAGAGGAGGCGGCAGTGGGGGCAGAAGAGGGGGCAGAGTCGGTCATGGTCCGGTGCGTCGGGGCATAATCACGGTCCGCCCCGTCCAACATTGAAAAGCCCATGACCTTAGCAGAAATGCCCGTCCCTGCCGACCCTGAAGCCCGCTCCCCGTCCGATCTGCAGCGGCTGACCGAGGCCATCCTGGCCTTCCGCGACGAGCGGGACTGGAAGCAGTTCCACAGCCTGCGCCACCTCATCGTCTCCCTCAACCTGGAGGCGGCCGAACTGCTGGAGTTGACCCAGTGGAAGAGCGACGCCGACATGGTCGCCTTGGTGGCGGACCCGGCGGGGCGGGAGGCCCTGGCCGACGAATGCGCCGACGTGCTGCTGTATCTGCTGCTGCTGACGGCGGAGGCGGGCATCGACCTGCCGGCGGCGGCCCTGGCCAAGATCGGCAAGAACGCGGCCAAGTATCCGGTGGAGAAGGCCCGGGGCTCTTCGCGCAAATACACGGAGCTGGAGTGAGCCGGGCGGGCGTCCGGGGGCGGCGACAGGAGCGGCCATGAACTTCCTGGCCCACGCCTATCTGGGCGGCGAGGTGGCGGAGCACCGTCTGGGCGGCTTCCTCGGCGACTTCGTCAAGGGGCCTCTGGACAATGCTCCGGGCGGCCTGCCGGCGGAGGTGCTGGCCGGGGTGGAACTGCACCGGCGCCTGGACAGCTTTGCCGAAACCCATCCCGCCTTCTGTCGCAGCCGGGAGCGCATCAGCCCGGCACGGCGCCGGGTGGCGGGGATCATGGTGGATCTGTTCTACGACCACTTCCTGGCCCGGGACTGGGCCGAGTGGTCAGCCCTGGCGGCGGGCGATCTGCCCCGGGGGCTGGCGCAGTTTTCCGCCGGCCTCTACGCCCAGGCGGAAGCGCTGGGGCCGGCCCTGCCGCAGCGGCTGGCGGCCATCCTGCCGCGCATGCGGGGCGACGACTGGCTGGCCTCCTACCGGGAGCCGGAGATCATCGCCCTGGCCCTGGACCGCATGGCCCAGCGCTTTACGCGCCCGAGCGCCCGGATGGCCCTTTGCGGGGCGGGCGCGGAGTTGCTGCAGGATTACGCGGGCTTTGCGGCGGATTGCCGGGCTTTCCTGCCGGACGCCCAGGCTTTTGCCCGGCGCTGGCGGCAGGCGCGCGGGGCGCCTTCCGCCCCGCCGTATTAGACGGAAAACCGGCGCTGCCCCGGGGGTTGAACACCGTCGGCCGGGTCCGCTCGGGGCGTAGCGGCGTATCGCCCAGGGTGCCGCCGGCGCCGCTCTCCAGGACGAAGTGGGCGCCCTTGCCGGCATCCCCTTCTTCCGCCAGCAGTTCCACCAGCCGGGGCAGCACTTCCTTCAGGGTGGCGGCCAGGGTCCATGGCGGGTTGAGGATGAACATGCCGCTGCCGGCCATGCCGAAGCCGTCCGCGTCCGGCGAGCGCACGTGCAGGGAGACGTGGAGCCAGTCCTTGGCCGGCAGGCGCTTCAGGCGGTCGGGGAACTGGCGGGATTCGGGGCGGTTGAGACAGGGATACCAGACGGCGTAGGTGCCGGTGGCGAAGCGCTGCAGGGCGTCCTGCAGGGACTTGTAGATGGTGGCGTAGTCGGTCTTGACCTCGTAGGAGGGGTCGATCAGCACCAGGGCCCGGCGCGACGGGGGCGGCAGCAGGGCCTTCATGCCGGCCAGGCCGTCGCCGGAGGTGACCTGGACCTGGCGGCCGGCATCCTTGAAATTGGCGGCCAGCAGGCGGGCGTCGGTGCTGTGCAGCTCGTACAGGCGCAGCCGGTCGATGTCCCGCAGGCCCTGCTGGGCCAGCCAGGGGGAGCCGGGGTAGAGGCGCAGGGGGCCGTTGGCCTCGTTGCCGTTGAACTGGCGGATGCGGGCCACGTAGTCGGCCAGGGCCGGCGGCAGGTCGGCAGGGGGCACTTCCCACAGGCGGCCGATGCCGCCCTGGAATTCGGCCAGCTTCTTGGCGTAGTCCGACTTCAGGTCGTAGGCGCCGGCGCCGGCGTGGGTGTCGATGACGTAGAGGGCCTTGTCCTTCTGGGTCAGGTAGTCGAGCAGCTGGAGCAGGACCAGATGCTTGAGGACGTCGGCGTGGTTGCCGGCGTGGAAGGCGTGGCGGTAGCTGAGCATTAGATTACAGCCTTGAAAAGTTCGAGTTGGGGCGGGCCGACATAGAGTTCCCGGGGCGTCAGGGCCGCATTGGCGTGGGCCTTGCGGAAGGCCTCCGACTGGGTCCAGTCCTCGAAAGCCTGTTGCGAAGCCCACATGGTGTGGGAGGCGAAGAGGGTGAATTCGCCCGGGTCGTCGCCCAGGGGTTCCAGTTGCAGCAGGTGGAAGCCGAGAAAGCCCGGGACTTCGGCCAGATAGCTTTCCCGCTTCTGCCAGTGTTCGATGAAGGCGGCTTCGCTGCCCGGCTTGATGCGAAAGCGGTTCATGGCGAGGAACATGGGCGGGCTCCGGGAAATGGCGGTCGAGGGGGCGGATATTAGCGGACTTTCGCCCGCCCCGGCAGTCGCCAGGCGGGGCGCGGCTCCCGGCCCGGCGCAAGAATGGGTCGGGGGCAAAAAAGGGCTTGCCGGGGCAGGCAACTCTTGGGGAAAATAGAAGTCAAACGATCGTTTGAATTAACGCAATGGCCGGCGATGGCCGACCGTGAGCAGTGCCGGAGGCTCCGGCTTCTGCTCATCGCGCCGTGGTCATGGGTCTGCACTGAGCGCCGCGGATTCCGCCAGGCGCGCCGTGGCCCGGCTGGCCATTGCCCATCCCCATTCCCGACGAGAGATTCATGAAAGCCAGCACCTTCCGCCGCCTCATCAACCTGTGGCCGCCCTTCCTGTTCACCGGCATTCGCAGCCCCCGCATCGCCCCCGACTACCGGGAGGCGGAAGTGGAACTGCGCCTGCGCTGGTACAACCGCAATTACGTCGGCACCCATTTCGGCGGCAGCCTTTTCGCCATGACCGATCCCTGGTACATGCTGCTGCTCATGCAGCGCCTGGGCAAGGACTACCTGGTATGGGACCAGCGGGCCGTGATCGACTTCGTGGCCCCGGGCAAGGGCGTGGTCAAGGCCCTGTTCAAGGTGGACGACGCCACCCTGGAGGAGATCGTGGCCCGCACCGCCGGCGGCGACAAATACCTGCCCGAGTTCCACATCGACGTGGTGGATGAGGCCGGGCAGGTGGTGGCCCGGGTGCACAAGACCGTCTACGTGCGGCGCAAGCGGCGGGCCCGGGGCGAGGGCTGAAAGGCGGCTGAACGGCGCCGGCCCGGGAGGCAGGAAGGACGCCATTCTCCGGGCAGGCATGCCGCGCATGCCCGTCCCTGTTGCCTCCCGGGGCAGTGCCCTGCAAGGCAGCGGGCCCCGGCATTACCCGGCCGCCGCGGCCCTGAGGCGCCATGAGCGGCGCCACGGCACCCGCCGTTGTCCCAAGTGCGGGTAAAATGCCCGCCCTATGGCTCTCAAATCCACCGTATTCAAGGCCGACCTCAGCGTCGCCGACATGGACCGGCACCACTACGCCGATTATTCCCTGACCCTGGCACGGCACCCGTCGGAAACCGACGAGCGCATGATGGTGCGCCTGCTGGCCTTCGCCCTCAACGCCGACGAGCGTCTGGCCTTCTGCAAGGGCCTCTCCGACGACGACGAGCCGGACCTGTGGCGCAAGGACTACACCGAAGCCATCGAGCAGTGGATCGAAGTGGGCCTGCCGGACGAAAAGCGCATCAAGAAGGGTCTCTCCCGTTCTGCCCAGGTGCTGGTCATGGCCTACGGCGGCCGGGCGGCGGAAATCTGGTGGTCCCAGCTGGCCAGCAAGGTGGAGCGCCAGGAAAAGCTCACCGTGCTGTTCATCCCCGAAGCCCAGAGCCGCGCCCTGGCCGAACTGGCCGACCGCACCATGCGCCTCTCCTGCACCATCCAGGACGGCCATGTCCTGGTCGGCTGCGACAAGGGCACGGTGAATATCGAGCCGGTGAAGTGGCTGTACAAGGAATGAACGGGATTTGCAGGAAATGAAAAAAGGCCGGGACCACCGGCCTTTTTTTCGGCCTTTTTTTTCGCCCCTTTTCATGGGGGCCAGGGCTTCCTCTGCCCGGCAGCGTCAGCGCCGGCTTTTCCCTTTCAGGGCCCGGACTTCGAAAGCGGCCTCGTCGATCACCCGCTGCCGGGCATCCACCAGCTGCAGGCGGTGGCGGCCGGGCTGGGGCAGCCAGCGGGGCGCCGGCTGGGCGGCGGCCAGCCGCTTGCCGTCGAGTTGCCAGTGCCAGCCCGGGGCGGCGGGGCCGCTCAGGCGCAGTTCGATGCGTTGCCGGCTGGGCGGAATGTCCGGGTCCAGGGCCAGGATGGTGCCGTCGGCCGGGTAGGCGATGCGGCCCAGGGCCTGGCCGCCGGCCTGGCGGATGAGCGTCTGTTCCGTGCCGGCCAGGAACCACTCCTGGCGGGCCGGTTCCCGGGCCGGCTCGAAGCGGATGCTCTGGCGCACCACGCCGGCGGGGGCCGGCGGCGGCCGGCTGGATTGGGGTGGCCGGGCCCGGGCCGGATCGCCCCGGTGCAGCCAGTCCATGACCTCCCGCCACACCGGTGCCGCGCCGCTGATGCCGGAAACGTCGTGCATGGGGCTGCCGCCGGCATTGCCCACCCACACCGCCACGGTGTAGCGGCGGGAATAGCCGGTGCACCAGTTGTCCCGCATGTCCTTGCTGGTGCCGGTCTTGACCGCGCTCCAGTAGGGCGTGGCGAGCCAGGATTCCAGGCCGAAGGTGGAGGCCCGGGCATTGCGGTCGGCCAGGATGTCTCCCACCAGGAAGGCCGCCGCCGCGGTGAAGGCCGGGCGGGGCACGTCGCTGAAAACCCCGGCACAGCCTTCGCGGCGGCAGGGAATGGGCTGGGCCTTGCCATTGCTGCCGGCAGCGGTGGCAGGCACGGCCCGCAGGGGGCTCCAGCGGCCGCCGTTGGCCAGGCTGCGGTAGCCGTTGGCCAGCATCAGCAGGGAAATATCCGCCGAGCCCAGGGCCAGGCTGTAGCCGTACCAGTCGCCATCCTGGTTGAGGCTGGCCAGGCCGGCCTGCAGCAGCTTGCGGCGGAAGGGCTCGGGCCCCAGGCGCACCAGGGTGCGCACCGCCGGCACGTTGAGGGAGCCGGCCAGGGCGCGTCGCACCGAGACCCAGCCCTGGTAGTGGGGCTCGTAGTTCTGGGGAGCGTAGAGGCCGTTGCCCGTATCCAGAGCCAGGGGCGCATCTTCGATGAGGGAGGCGGGCGTCAGGGCCCGCTGTTCGAAGGCCAGGGCGTAGAGAAAGGGCTTGAGGGTGGAGCCGGCCTGGCGCAGGGCGGTGACCCCATCCACTTCCGCCGCCTCCGAGAGGTCGCCGCTGGAGCCGACCCAGGCCAGGATTTCGCCGCTGGCGTTGTCCAGCACCAGCACCGCGCCGTCTTCCACGTTCTGGTGCCGCAGGGTATGGAGGTGGCGCCGCAGGGCGTGGCTGGCGAACTGCTGCAGGTCAGCATCCAGGCTGGAAAGCAGGGCCTGGCCGGGTTGCTCCAGCAGCTTGCGGGCCAGGTGGGGCGCCAGTTGGGGGGCGGGGGCCTGGCGCGTGCGCTGGGCGCCGCTGAGGGCGTAGTCCACATAGGCGGCGAAGGCCTGGGCGTCGCTGCATTCCTGTTCCCGGCCCATTTCCGCTAGCAGGCGGCAGGCCCGGCGGGCCACCACGGCGGGGAAGGCATTGGGGGAGCGCAGCAGGGCGGCGGCCAGGGCGGATTCCCGCTCGTCCAGGCCGTGGGGCCACTTGCCGAACAGCTCCTGGCTCATGGCGCCGACGCCCTGCAGTTCGCCCCGGAAGGGGACCAGGTTGAGATAGGCCTCGATGATCTGGCGCTTGTTCCAGGTGCGCTCCAGGCGTCCCGCCGCCATGGACTGGCCGAGCTTGTCGAGGAAGGAGCGGCGGCCCCGGCGCTGCCCGTCCTCCTCCAGCAGGCCGGCCAGTTGCATGGTCAGGGTGCTGGCGCCCCGGGTGCGGCTGCCCCAGAAATTGCTCCAGGCGGCCTTGCCGGCGGCGCGCCAGTCCACGCCGTCATGCTCCATGAAGCGCCGGTCTTCGGAGACGATGACGGCCCGCACCAGGGCCGGGGAGATTTCCGCCAGGGGCGTCCAGGCCCGGCGCCGGACGTTGCGGTCGAGGCGCAGGCTCTGCAGCACCTGTCCGTCCCGGGCCAGCAGGGTGGCGTCGGAGGCCCGGTATTCCCGGCGCACCTGGGCGTAGTCCGGCAGGGCCTGGGCGGCAGGCGCGGCCAGCCCCAGGAGCAGGGCCAGGGTGGGGAGCAGCGCCCGTCGCCGCAGCGGCAGGCGGCGCTCCCCAAAGCCTGAAAAGCGGGGCACGGCCGCTTTAGTCGCCAACCTTGACCCGGCTGTTGGGCACTTCGCCGAACACGTCGGGGGCGTAGAGGGCCTCCACCCGGGTCGGCGGCAGGGCGAAGTCGCCGCTGTTGTTGAGGCGCAGGGTGTATTCCAGGACGAAGCGGCCCTTGGGCAGCCACTGGTAATAGGCCCGGAAGGCACTGAAGCTGCGCTCCACGTAGCTGGGCCGCAGGCCGTGCGAGTCCCGGTTCTCATCCAGGGTGCCGATGGCGCTGTCCCGTCCGTCGCCGTCGCCAAGGATGCGGGCACCGGCGGGAATGGGGTCGCTCAGGGCCACCCAGGTCATGTCCTGTTCCGCATCCACCGTCAGGGTCACGCGCCACAGGTCGCCGCGGCTGACCTTGCCCGGGATCTTCTCCTGCAGCGGCGCCACCTTGCGGCTGATGCGGTAGCCCATGGCCCGGGCCGGGCCGTCGGCCACGGCCGCCAGCACCTGTACGGTGGCCCAGGGCTTGCCGCTGCCCTGGTGGCTCAGCTGCAGCTTGTCCTCCTTGCCGGCCGGATTGGGCCAGGGCAGGGCCAGGGGGGCGGGCTGGGCGGCACCGGCCTGGCGCCAGTCCACCTCGGCGCCGGCCTTGGCCAGGGTGGCCACGGTCTTGCCGGCCACCGGCTCCCGCTCGAACTTGCGGGCGAAACGGTCCAGGGTGACCCGGGCCCAGGCATTGGCCGTGGTGGTCAGCCAGCGGCCCCGCACCTGGCGCTCCATGGCGCCCTGCACCAGGCGCGGCAGGTCCTCCTGCCAGACCGGGTTGTCGAGCATGGCCTCGATGAGGCGGAAGGCGTTGGCGTCGGCGTTGAGCATCATCCACCACCAGTAGTCTTCCCGTTCCGTGGTGAAGGTCAGGCGGCCGCCGGTGTAGGAGAGGCGGTTGCGCAGTTCCTGCTGGGCCTCGGCCAGGCGCTTGCTGCGCTGGGGCAGGTCGGCGGTGCGCTGCAACACCAGATACCAGTCGATGAGGGCCGCCGTGGGCAGGCGCAGGGGATCGACCTCCAGGGCCGCCACCGTGCGCGGCAGTTGCACACCCTGCCGGCCCAGGGCCTGCAGGGCGTTGAGGCGGCGCAGCAGCAGCGGGTCGCCGTAACTGGCGGGCGCCCATTCGCCGGTGCGCAGGCGGCCTTCGGCGTAGGCGGTGAGGCCCTGCACCATGCGCCGCCTGCTCTCCTCCGGCACGGCGAAGCCGGCCAGGGTGGTGAGGTCGAGCAGATAGGCCGTCAGGGTGGCGCTGCCCGGGGTGCCGGGGAAGTAGCCGGCCAGGCCGTTGCTGTCCAGCATGCCGGGCAGGCTGTCGGCCACGGCCTGCCAGCGCCGGGCGTCGTTGAGGCCGACGGCGATGGAGGTCTTCTGTTCCAGGCAGGAGAAGGGGTACTCCTCGAAGAAGCGACGCAGGCCCGGCGGTGGCACTGCCAGCTTGGGCGACAGGCTGATCTCCAGCCCGCCCTTGCCGGGCAGGGCGCCGGCCGGCGGACTGACGCCGACCTCGTACTTGCCGTCGACCCGGGTGAAGGTGGCCTGCTGCACCGTCACCGGCACGGCGGGGGCGACCTGCTGGGTAATCTTCAGGGCGTCCTGGGCCTTGCCGCCTTCTTCTTTGGCGGTGAATTCCCAGTCCTGGTGGCTGGCACCATCGGGGGCGTCCGTCTCCCAGCTGAGTTCGGCGGCCCCTTCGGCGGCCAGGACGACCTGGCGTTCGGGCAGGTTCTGGCTGCCATGGCGGGCCTGGAGGCGCACCGTCATCTGGCGGGCGGTGCCGTTGCGCAGGGTGACCAGGGCCTTGAAATGGTCGCCTTCCCGCACCAGAGGCGGCAGGCCGGAGATAATCTGTAGGTCCTGCCGGGTGCGCACGCTGCTGCTGCCGCTGCCGAACAGGCCGGCCCCGGCCGTGGCCACACCCACCAGGCGGAATTCGCTGAGGGAATCGTTCATCGCCACCTTGAGGGTGGCGCTGCCGTTGGCGTCCAGCTTGACCCGGGGCTGCCAGCTGAGCAGGGTGTCGAACAGTTCCCGGGCCGGGGCGCGGCCGCCGCCGCCGCCGGGGGGCAGGGCCTTCTTGCCGAAATGGCGCTTGCCGATGACCTGGGATTGGGCGGTGGCGGTTTCCACCTGGTAGGCCCGCTTCTGCAGGAAGGCCTGCAGCAGGTCCCAGCTGTCGTTGGGGCGTAGTTCCAGCAGGGCCTGGTCCACCGCGGCAAAAGCCACCTCGCTGCCGGCGGGGGCCGGCTTGCCGTCCGGCGTGGTGACGCGGATTTTCACCGTGGCCTCTTCCCGGGGCCGGTAGTCGCTCTTGTCGCTGCTCACCTCCACCTTGAGGCGGAAGCCGTCGTTGCCCACGGCGATTTCCCCCAGGCCCAGGCGGTAGGCCGGCTTGGCCAGGTCCACCATGGCGGTGGGCTGCTCCGGGTGCCACCATTCCTTGAACCAGGCCAGGGGCTCGCGCCAGCCCCACTGGAAGAAGCTGGTCCATTTCAGGGGCTCCACCCGGCCCCGCACGGCGAGCACGGAGACATAGACATTCGGCCCCCATTCGGGTTTGACCGGGATTTCCACGGTGGGCTTGAAACGGGAAAGGGGCTGCACGAAGGTGTCGATGATGCCGCCCGCCTCCACGGAAACCAGGGCGGTGGCTTCCCGGAAGGGCGTGCGCACCTGGAAGCGGGCCGTCTCCCCGGGCTGGTAGCTGCGCTTTTCGGGAATGACGTCGATGCGGTCCTGGTTGCCGGCGGTGAACCACAGGTCGCCGCCGCCGCTGACCCAGTAGCTGGTGCTGGCCCGGGCCACGTTGCCCTGGCTGTCCCGGGTTTCGGCCAGCAGGTGGATGGCCCCCGGCTCGCCGGCCTTGGGCTCGCACAGCAGCAGGCCCCGGCTGTCCGTGGTGCCGGCGCAGACTTCGCCCATGTCCTGGTATTCCTGCTGGTTTTCGTAGGCGTAGAAACCGCCGACGATGCGCCGGCGGTGGCTGTAATCCACCCGCCGCTTGGCCTTGACGCTCACCGCCTGGCCCGCCACGGGCTTGCCCTGGATATCCAGCACCGCCACTTCGATGCGGTTCTTGCCGTTGCCGGAGGCCCAGTCCGCCACCTTGATGCCCACCGCCACATTGGCCGGCCACAGTTCCACCTGGCCCCGCAGGGTCTGGATTTCCCCGTTGGGGTCGGCGAAGGTCATTTCCGCATAGACCTCGCTGGGGCCCTTGGGCTTGGCGGGCAGCACCACCTCCAGCTTGCCGGCGCCGGCCTGGTCCAGGGTCACGGCCTGGCGATCGAGAATGAGGGTTTCCTGTTCCCGGTTGGCCTCCACCTTGAAGGCGGCCAGGGCAGCGGCATCGAAATCGATGTGGAAGTTGTAGGCCTCGAAGTTCTTGTACACCGGCCAGCGCGGGCGCAGGGTGGCCGAGACCTGGACTTCCGCCCGCTTGGCTGCGCCGCCGTTGAGGAAGGACAGGCCCAGGGCCAGGGGCACCTTGCCCGGCGCCACCTGGCGGGCCGGCACGCCCTGCACGCTGCCGGTGAACACCGGCAGGCGGAAGTCGGCGACCCGGAATTCCCCGGTGTACTGCTCGCCCCGCTTGCCGCCGGCGAGCACGATTTCGTAATTGCCCAGCTTGGCCGAGTCCGGCACCTTCCAGCTGCTGGTGGCGGCGCCCTGGGCATCCCAGCTCAGGGGCTGGGGATATTCGGTACCGCTCTCGCCGTGGCGGATGACCAGGCGGGTGGGCAGTTCCTCCGCTGCCGGAATGGCAAAGCCCCGGCTGTTGCGGCTGCGGGCCAGGTGCTTCATGGAGAGGGTCTGGCCGGGACGGAAGAGGGTGCGGTCGAGCACGGAGTGGATCTTGAAGTCGCCGCTCTCGCCCCAGGTTGCCACGCCGAAGCGCCAGGGTTCGATGCCTTCGTTCCAGTCGGAGCGGACGAAGCTGTAGTCCCCGTTGAGGCGGGCGCTGGCAAAGAGGAACTGGGTATCCCGGCAGTAGGGCGCTTGCAGGGCCTGATCCACCCGGGCCCGGCCCTGGGCATCGGTGCTGCCTTGCCAGAGGGACTGGCCGTTGCAGCCGGAGATGCGCACCTCGGCGCCGGCCACCGGCTTGCCGCTGTCCAGGGCGGTGACCCAGACCAGGCCGTTGTCCCGTCCCGTTTTCAGATGCACCGCCAGGTTGGTGACCAGGGCCGCGGCCCGCACGTACATGGGCTTTGGCGTTGCCAGCAGGGCCTGGCCCAGCAGCTGGCTTTCGATTTCGACGATGTGGTAGCCGGGCTTCTGCAGGGGTACGCCGATCACCTCGAACTCGCTGCTGCCGCCGGGCTTGGGCAACTCCTGGCGGGCGACGCCGGCCCGGCCCTGGAGGAAGGAAAGCTCCCGGGCGTAGTAGGGGTCGATCAGTTCCCGCCATTCCCCATCCACCTTCAGGCGGACCTTGCGGCTCTGCTGCTCGAACTTCTCCAGGGCCAGCATGGCGGCAATCACGTCCGCATCTTCCGTCAGGCGTTGCTGGCTGAAGCGGTGCCGGCCCGGCAGGGTCAGCCCGGCGGTCTTCAGGCTGGCCTCCACGTTGCGCAGGGTGACCGGGAGCAGCCCGCCTTCCTGCAGCTCGACGATGCCGAAGGCGCCGGGAAACTTGGCCAGGGGCGGCAGCCCGCCGGTACGCAGTTTGAGGGGGAAGCTGGCGGCGTTGGCCAGGGGGCGGCCCGCGTCATCTTTCAGCCCGGCGGGGATTTCCAGGGTCAGCTCGGCATTCTGGGGCAGGGGGCCGGGGAAGCTGAGGGATTGCAGGGTGTCGCTCTTGCTGCTGCTGTTCTGGTTGGGGTCCTGGGGCTTGCGCTTGCCCTCCGGGGTGACGAGGGCGAACTGGCCGATCTGCTTGGCATCGAAAGGGGCATTGAACTGGAGGCTGAGGCCCGAGAAGGGGGAGCAGGGCGCACCGGCCTTTTCCCGCTCGCAGGAAAAGGTGGCCTTGAAGGGCTCCCGCACCTTGTAGACGAAGCTTTCCTCCTTTTCCGTCGGCGTGCCGTTGGCGGCACGGATGCCGGCCCCCCAGACCAGGCGGGCCCGGCTGCCGGCGGGCAGGCGTTCGCTGCAGGTCACCACCAGGGGCGCGGCGCCCGTATTGCCTACTCGTTGCAGCACCTCCTGGCGTACCTTGGCCGCCACCGGCCGGGCCGGCAGGCGCTGGCCGACGCCGTCGGCTTCGCACCAAAGATTGTTTTCCAGGGAGCGGGCATCCAGCTCGCCGCCGCCGTTGATGACGAAAGCCTGTTCCTCGTCGATGGCGCTGCCGGGGGAGGGGGCGATGCGCCAGGGCCGGGGAGGGGCGCCGAACAGCTCGAAACGGGTTTTGCCGCCGATGCTCTCCCCGCTCAGGGCAAGCTGTTGGGATTTGACCGTGAAGACGCAGCGTTCGCCGGGTTGCAGGGCGCGTGCCAGTTGCCAGGCCCAGGTGCGGGCATCCACCCAGCGGCCTTCGCCGGAGATGCGGGCGCAATCCACCTCGAAGGGCGCGGCCGCCGTGGCCTCTCCCAGCTTCACCATGTCGGCGCTGAAGCGGGCCGTGATACGGGTCTGGTCTGCGACCTTGCCCTGGGGCTGGAACTGCTGCACGGTGGCGGCGGAGACCAGACCGGTCAGGGACAGGCTACAGACAAGCAGGGCCAGTTTTTTCATGGGCGAGCCTTTGGGGCAGGTGGCTGGGGAATGTCGCATTTTATGACGATCGCTTCGATCGTGAGTCGCGAATTGGCATGCCAAGCGTGGCAGAGGGAAAGCATCGGTCTCTGTCGCGGGCGTAGCCGGGTCGAGAGCCGTGGCGGCCTGCCGGGCGTCGCCGCCCCCAGGTCGGTTGTGGCAAAGCGGAGGAAAGGGCGGCGTGAGGGCGCTCCATTCCATGCCGGATCATGCCGGCGCCACCGGCGCTGCGGTCGCCGTCCGTTCGCAGAGCGCCTGTTCCCCGCTGCTACTTGCCGAACAGCCCCTTGATGGCCTTGCCGACGCCTTCGGCGGCTTCCACGGTTTTCTGGCCCACGGTACCGACGCCCTTGGCCAGGCCTTCGAAGCTGATGCCGAAGGTGTCGGCGATGGAGGCGCCGACCTTGGTGGCGAAGCTTTCGTTGAGATGGAACTGGGGGTCCTTCAGGTTGCCCTCGAGGACGAACTTGATGTCGATGCGGCCGTTCTTGTCCTTCAACAGGCTGAGCACCGCCTGGCGCGGCATGCCCATGAAGGTGCTGCCGTTGCTATCCAGTTCCAGCTGGTTCAGCACCAGATTGCCCGGGGCCTTGAGGCGCTGCTCCTTGACCACGGCGTGCAGGTCCAGGTCCAGGCTGCCCTTCTTGACACCGGTTTCGGCGGCCTTCACCAGATAGGGCTGGAGGGCCACCAGGTCCACCTGGCGGAAGGTGCTGGTGATGTCCGAATCCCGGGTGGCCAGGTCCATCCAGCCCTTGATGCTGATGCGGCCGTCCTGGCGCACGCCCTTCAGCACGCCGTCCAGGGCCAGCCGGGTGCGGCCGGCAAGGTCGGGCAGCTGGATGTCCTGCACCGTGGCGTCGAGCTGTTCCAGGCGGATTTTCAGGGCAGGCTTGCGCACCGTGGCGTCGAAAAATTCCAGCACGGCGCCGGTCAGTTCGATGCGGCCCAGGTGAACCCGGGGCGGCGGCGTCTTCTCGGCCTGCTCCGCCGGCGCCGGATGTTCCAGCAGGTTCGGCACCACCCGCATCTTGCCGTCGGCGCTGCGCAGGGCCGAGACATAGGCGCCTTCGATGCGGATGGAGGACACCCGGATGGGCTGGCCCAGCAGGCTGCGCAGGTCGGGACTGACGACGATGCGCTCGGCCCGCAGGGTGTCGGCTGCCGGCCAGCCTGCGGGGGCCTTGAGGCGCAGCTTGAGGATTTCCACCTCGCTCCAGCCGAGGCGGATTTCCCCCACTTCGCTGTCGGGCCCCAGGGCCTGCTGCACCTGGTCCTTGAGCAGCCGGGTGCCGACCTGGAGGCCGGCGACGGCGAGCACGATCAGGGTGACGGCGAGGATGAGGAGGGCGGAGAGCCAGCGCTTGAGTCGGGTCATGGCAGCAGTCGGTACGGGGAGGGCGAGGGAGATGGTCGATGGCGAGGATAGCACCGCCACCCTGGCGGCATAAAGCCGGGATGGGGCGGCCTGGTGCGGGGCCTTGGTTTCAGCGCCTGAGGGCGGCGATGAATTCGTCGCTGTCGAAGCCGTCCTTCATGTGGTGGCCGCGCACGATCAGGTAGGGCACGCCGTTGCCGCCATAGCTCTGCATTTCCTGCTCGCAGCGGCGGTCGATGCTCATGTTGCAGTCGGTGTAGGCAAATCCGTACTGGCTCAGCCAGGAGCGGGCCTGGGCGCTGTAGGGGCATTCGCTGGTGGTGTACATCACCACTTCGCCGGGGCCGACGCCGCGGGCCAGGGCCTGCAGTTCGTCGAGACTGGGTGAGGTGCCGGACGCAACCGTGGCGGCCCCTGCGACATCGGTGCCGGCATAGTGACGCCAGCCCAGGTGGACGGCGCCGGCCAGGATCAGGATGAGGAACAGCTTGGGCATGGGGAAGGCTTTGGGTGACGAGGCTGTCAGTCTAACGTCATGGCGGCGGTGGGTGTGCGCAAGCCCCTTAGCCGAACAGTTCCAGGGGCCCCTCGTCCATCAGGGCGATCTGTTCTTTCAGTTCCAGGATGCGTTCTTCCCAGTAGCGCTGGCTGCCGAACCAGGGGAAGGCGGCGGGAAAGGCCGGGTCGTTCCAGCGGCGGGCCAGCCAGGCGCTGTAATGGACCAGGCGCAGGGTGCGCAGGGCCTCCACCAGATGCAGTTCCCGGGGATCGAAGTCCATGAAGTCCCGGTAGCCGGCCAGCACGTCGTCCAGCTGCCGCTGCTGTTCCCGGCGGTCGCCGGAAAGGAGCATCCACAGGTCCTGGATGGCCGGGCCCGTGCGGCTGTCGTCGAAGTCCACGAAGTGGGGGCCGGCATCGGTCCACAGCACGTTGCCCATGTGGCAGTCGCCGTGCAGGCGCAGGCTGGCGACGTCGCCGGCCCGCTCGAAGCAGCGGCGGGCGCCGTCCAGGGCCACGTTCACCGTGCCTTCCCAGGCGTTTTTCAGTTCCGGCGGAACGAAGCCGCCGGCCAGGAGGAAGTCCCGGGGCTCCTCGCCGAAGCTGTGCAGGGTCAGGGCCGGCCGTTCCCGGTAGGGGGCGAGGGCGCCGACGGCGTGGATGCGGGCGATGAAGCGGCCCAGCCATTCCAGGGTGTCCGGGTCCGACAGCTCCGGTGCCCGGCCACCGCGGCGGGGGAACAGGGCGAGCCGGTGTTCGCCGCTGTGGTGCAGGGTGCGGCCGCCGATTTCCAGGGGGGCGACCACGGGAATTTCCCGCTCCGCCAGTTCCCGGGTGAAGGCGTGTTCTTCCAGGATGGCGCCATCACTCCAGCGGCCCGGGCGGTAGAACTTGGCGACGACAATGTTGTGGCCGGCCAGGGGCTCGTCCAGCCACAGCTGGTACACCCGGTTTTCGTAGCTGTTGAGGGCCAGCTGGCGGCCGTCCGGCAGCAGGCCCAGGCTTTCCAGGGCGTCGAGCACCGCGTCCGGGGTCAGGCTGGCGTAGGGCGGCGGGGCTTGGGTTTCGGGCATGGTGGGGTCCGGCTTTGCGCGTAGAATGGGCCCATTGTAACCGGCCGCCCCGAGAGCCGCGCCCCATAAGGAGTCCGCCATGTCTCCCCTGAGTCCCGATGCGCTGAAAATCTACTGGTCCGCCGACGAGGTGGCCACCAATCTGCTGGTCTTCGTCAATCTGCTGGGGGCTTTGCTGCTGGGTTTCATCGTCGGCTACGAGCGCTCCTACCACGGCCGGGCGGCCGGCATGCGCACCTACGGCCTGGTCTGCATGGCCTCGGCGGCCCTGGTGGTGATCATCGGCTATCCCGGCTACTGGTATGGCGGCCAGGGATTGCAGCCCGCGGCCACCGATCCCACCCGGGTGATCCAGGGCATCGTCACCGGCATCGGCTTTCTCGGTGCCGGGGTCATCATGCGCGAGGGCTTCACCATCAGCGGCCTGACCACGGCGGCCTCCATCTGGGCCTCGTCGGCCATCGGCATCCTGGTGGGAGTTGGGTTCTACGCGGCGGCTATCCTGCTGGCCCTGTTGTCGGCCACCTGCATGATGCTGGTGTCCCGGCTGGAGGGCTGGCTGCCGTCGCGGCAGGCGGTGGCCATCACCATGCGTTTCCGGGCCGGCTTCACGCCGCGCCAGGATGTGCTGGCCCGGGCCGCCCTGAAGCGGGGTTACGAACTGGCGCCGGGCAGTTTTGCCATCGGCTACGATGCCGGCCAGGCCGAATGGCGCTTCGTCGCCGTATCCCTGGGCAAGGCCAACGGCACGCCCATCACCCAGCTGGCGGAGGAACTGGCTGGCTTCGAGGGCGTGGACAGCTTCAAGCTCTCCCACGCCCGCAACTGAGTCCCTACTTGCCGGTGTCGCTCCCGGCCTTTTCCGCCTTGCCCTGTTCCACCAGCTTGCCCAGCTTCTGGGTGAAATAGCCGGCGTAGGCCAGGGCCGCCAGGGTGAGGCCGGCCAGCAGCAGCTGGGTGCCGCTCATCTGGCCCGGGGTCAGGTTGTTCATGGTGGAGTAGCCCAGCACCAGGGCGGCGACGAAGCCGCCGATGACCTGCATCAGGGCGAAGACTTTTTGCGCTTTGAGGGGGGGAGTGGCCATGGCGGAACGGATATTTGGCTGAAAGTGGGCGATTGTAACGGATGGGGCGCCCAACTCCTGCGATAATGGCGGCCTTTCGCGGGATTTTCCCGGCGTCCGACGCCCCTTCCCGTCGCATCCTATTTGAGATTTCAGGCAAGACATGACAATACAGTGGTTCCCCGGCCATATGACCTCGGCCCGCAAGAAGGCCGCCGAAACCATGGAGTTCGCCGACGTGGTGATCGAAGTGCTCGACGCCCGTCTGCCCGAAGCCAGCCGCAACCCCATGATCGAGGAACTGCGCAAGCACCGCCAGCGGCCCTGCCTCAAGCTGTTGAACAAGTCCGACCTGGCCGACCCGGCCGTGACCCAGGCCTGGCTCGACTACTACAAGCAGCAGCCCGACGTGAAGGCCGTGGCCATCTCCTGCAAGAAGCCCGGCGAGGTGGCCCGCATCCCGGCCCTGGCCCAGACCCTGGCGCCCCACCGCAACAGCAACGTCAAGCCCCTGCGGCTGATGATCATGGGCATCCCCAACGTGGGCAAGTCCACCCTGCTCAACGCCCTGGTCAAGCGCAAGGTGGCGGCGGTCGGCGACCAGCCGGCGGTGACCAAGCAGCAGCAGCGCATGGACCTGGGCCCGCGCCTGTCCATCGTCGATACCCCGGGCCTGATGTGGCCCAAGATCGAGCTGGCCAGCGACGGTCTGATGCTGGCCGCCAGTCATGCCGTCGGCCCCAATGCCTACATCGACGAGGAGGTGGGGGTGTATCTGGCGGAACTGCTGTTGCAGCGCTATCCCCAATGCCTGGAGGCCCGCTACGGCCTCAAGGCGGCCGAGACCGATGCGGTGGGCGTGGTGGAAACCGTGGCCCGCAAGCGGGGCTGCATCATCAAGGGCCGGGCCGGCGAGCTGGACCTGGAGAAGGCCTCCCTGATCCTGCTCAACGACTACCGCAACGGCACCCTGGGCCGCATCAGCCTGGAGACGCCGGAAAGCCGGGCCGCCCTGCTGCAGGCTGCTGCCGCGGGCCAACTGGCGCCGCCGGAAGAGGCGCCGGGCGCGGACGAATAACAGCCGCCACCAGAAAAAAAGGCCTGTCAGCGACAGGCCTTTTTTTTGCGCCCGCTTGGCCGGGCTAGTGCTGATGCTGCTGCATCATTTCCTTGAAGCGGGGATCCTTCATCATCTCCGCCGGGTTGAAGGTGCCCATGTTGGGCATGATGATGTCGCCCGGTTTCTGGCCCTTGGCGCAGGGGCCCAGCCAACGGGTCTCCTGGGTCATCCTGGTTTCCTTCATGCCCTGCAGCGGCGGGCTGTAACGCATGGTCATGTCGCTCTTGTAGCCGCTGGAGAAATCCCCGGTGAGGACGCCATCGGTGGTCACTGTGGTCTTGTCCATGCGGCAGACGGTATGGATGGTGACCTTGTTGCCGCTCTGCTTGACGTCCATGGCGCTACAGTCCGGCTTCTGGCCGGGCTGCTCCTGCATCAGGTTGTCCGTGTTGGCGTCCACGCACATCTTCATGGGGCCGGGGCTGGGGGCGCCGACGATCTGGGTGTGGATTTCCCACAGACCCGACTTGCGCTTGGGCAGCTCGGCGGACCAGGCGGAAAGGGACAGGCTGCCGGCGAGGACGGAGCAGACGGCCAGGGCCAGGGGGTGACGGAAGGGAGAGGGCATGGCGGCTCCTTTGCCTGAAAGGGGACTCTGCAACGCCGGAACGGTTATCCGGTGGCGTCGAGTGTAGCAAAACTGCCCGTTGCTACGGGGCAGGTTTTCAGGCAGGTATTACAGGAAAGGAGCGCCGCAGCGGGTGGCGCTGGGAGGACGGCGGCGCCGGCCTCAGCGGAAGGCGGAGATGTAGGCGTTGCCGTTGTAGTGGGCAGAGGCCTCGCCCCGGTGGGAGCGGAAGGTGACTTCAAAACGGTGGCCCAGGGGGCGTACTGCGATGACTTCGTAATGCTCGTCGTCTCCCTTGCAGAAGTCGACAATCCGGTCGCCCGGCATGAGTTCTTTTACTTTCACTAAGCTTTGTTTCCTTGAGTTGATCAGCACCCTGCGAAGTTCCGCGTCGGCGGGGATGGCGCAGGGTGCCGTGGCGCGCCTAGCGGCGGCGGCGTGCGGGGGCGGGGCCCCGGGCACCTTCGCCGAGGTGGCGGAAGGTGATGCGACCCTTGGTCAGGTCGTAGGGGGACATTTCCACGGTGACCTTGTCACCCATGAGCACCTTGATGCGGTGCATTTTCATTTTGCCTGAACCGTAGGCGAGGATTTCCACGCCGTTGGCCAGGGTGACGCGATAGCGGGATTCGGGCAGCACTTCCATGACGGTGCCTTCAAATTCGAGGGCTTCTTCCTTGGACATTCAGTTCTCCGTTTGGTCTGCCCCATTCCTGTCGGACAGGCGGAACAGCGCGAGGTGGATCAGAGCCGGGCGCACAAACACATGGCGCAAGCCGGCCGGGGGCTGATGCGATCTCTTCTGGACGTAGTTCCGGGGCAGCGCCTGGGGCGTGGCCGGCAACAAGCACGAATGCATCTGGGGATGACTCGGGGCGCGGGGCGCCGAGGGTACCGCAAGGGCGGAGGGCTTGAGGGCAGAGGGGGCATCACGTTGGCCGAGGTGATGCTATTCGGCCAAGGTGCAGCAGTGTACTGCATTTCCCCCGGGGACGTCGGAATATCTTTACATCCCCGGGGAAAAGGGGGAGGAGGCTAGAACTTCTCGTCGCTGCGCAGGTAGCGCCACTGGCCCGGCGGCAGTTTGCCGAGGACCACGCTGCCGATGCGGATGCGCTTCAGGCCCACCACCTTCAGACCCACCAGCTCGCACATGCGGCGGATCTGGCGCTTGCGGCCCTCGCGCAGGACGAAGCGCAGCTGCTCCTCGTTCTGCCAGGAGACGTGGGCCGGCTTGAGCTTGACGCCATCCAGGCTGAGGCCGTGGTTGAGCAGGGCCAGGCCGTTTTCGATCAGTTCGCCCTCGACCCGCACCAGGTATTCCTTTTCCACGGTGGAGTCTTCGCCGATCAGGCGCTTGGCCACGCGGCCGTCCTGGGTCAGCACCAGCATGCCGGTGGAGTCGATGTCGAGCCGGCCGGCAGGGGCCAGGCGGCGCAGGTGGGCGCTCTTGAAGCGGGTGCCGCCCTTGTCCTCTTCCCAGCGGTTTTCCGGCTGGACCAGGACCACGGCGGGCTCGTAGCCGTCCTCGGCCTGGCCGGAGACGTAGCCGATGGGCTTGTGCAGGATGATGGTGACGCT
Source organism: Azospira oryzae (assembly GCF_004217225.1). Classification (GTDB taxonomy): domain Bacteria; phylum Pseudomonadota; class Gammaproteobacteria; order Burkholderiales; family Rhodocyclaceae; genus Azospira; species Azospira oryzae. The sequence goes on along the minus strand of NZ_SHKM01000001.1, from coordinate 858,460 downwards.
TTCCGCCTGGTGCTTGCGGGCTTCCGGATCGACCTCGATGCGGGCCGTGGGCACGATACGGGAACCCAGTTCGCTCACCACCTTGCCGTCCACCTTGACCCAGCCGGCCTCGATCCATTCGTCCGCTTCGCGGCGGGAACACAGGCCCTGCTCCGACATCACCTTGGACAGGCGCGGCAGTTCGCTGGGATTGCCGCGGTCGCCCCGGGGCGGCCGGGCATCGGCGGAGCGCTCGCCCGTGGCCGCATCGTCGCGCCGCGGCGCAGGGCGGCGGGGGGCGTCGTCGAAACGGCGGGCCGGCTTGGCGAAGTCACCCGCCGGCTTGCCGCGGAAGGGCCGTTCCCGGTCGCCGTAGGTCCGTTCGCCGCCTTCGCGGCGGGGGCGCTCCGCCCGTTCGCCGTCCCGGGCGTAGGCCGGGCGGGCGGGGGCGTCGCCACGCCGGGGCGGGCGACCGTCCTCACTGCGGGGCTTGCCGAAAGGGGCGCCGGGCTTGCGTTCGCCGTAGCTGCGCTCGCCGTCCTCGCGGCGGGGGGCGCGGGGCCCACGGGGGGCATCCCCATCCCGGCCGTCGCGGGCGTAAGCGGGCTTGCCGGGTCCATCGCTGCGCCGGGGCGGGCGGCCATCGGCCTGGCGCGGTGGCCGCTCATCGCGGCCGGCGGGCTTGCCCCGGGCCGGGCGGTCCCGGTCACTGTAGGGGCGTTCGCCGTCTTCCCGGCGGGGGCGGCGCGGTGCTTCACCATTCCGCTCATTGCGGCTATCGCGACCATCGCGGCCGTAGGCCGGCTTGCCGGGGGCGTCGCTGCGCCGCGGCGGACGGGCATGGTCGCTGCCTTCCCGGCGCGGCTGTTCGCCTTCGCTGCGGCGGCGGGGTGACTCTTCACTACGCGGTGCGGAGCGGCGGGGCGCCTCGTCCCGGGCCGGGGCTTCCGCCCGGGGCTGGTTGCGGGTGGCGCGGTTGCCGCCGCGGATGGGCTTGCGCGCCGGATCGCGGGAGGGTTCGCTGTTGGCGTCGCCGGCTTTTTTACTCGGCAGTTTGAGGGTGGAGCGGGTCATGGTGGGGCCGTGGAAATCTTCAGGCCTCGCAGTGTACGCCAAGTGGGGCATCCCAAGCGGGAAAACGTCGCCGCCTGCCGCCGTGCGGCGCGGGGTTAGTCGTGGCAGCGGCGATGCCGGTGGTGCGTCACCCAGTGGGGCGGGCAACGTGACCGCGGCTTTTGCCGCATGGCGCCCTGGCGCCGTTGGACGAGTGCGGTCGTCGCCGTGTCGGCCTCATCCATAAAAAAAGCGGCACTCCCGGAGGAGCGCCGCTTTTTCCGGCTTGGTCGGCAGACGGAGGTCAGACCCGCAGCAGCACCGTCTTCAGGGGCGGCTGGCCGTCCGGGCTGGGGAAGTCGGCCTCGGGGAGAATCCATTCGGCCGCCCGCACTTCCCGGCCCGCCTTGCGGGCGCTGCGCTGCAGCTGGTCGAGCCAGGCGTCGCGCTGCACTTCGGCCACGTTGTTGCAGCAGACCAGGGTGCCGCCTTCGGCGGTGGCCAGCAGGGCCGGCTTGAACAGGGCCGGGTAGTCGTTCACCAGGTCCACCACGCCAAAGGGGCTCTTGGCGTAGCGGGGCGGGTCGAGGAACACCAGGTCGAACTGGCGTGGCTCCAGTTCGATGAAGGGGGGCATGCGCTTGCCCCGCACCATCTTGGGCTGGCCGATGCCGGCCAGCTGGCGGATGGCGGGGAAAACGTCGCTCTTAATGAAGCGGGGCCGGTGATTGAGTTCGTTGAGGGCGGCGTTGCTCTTGCCCACGGCCAGGCTGCTTTCGGCGAAATCCACATTGACGACGAAGGCGGCCCCGGCCTTGGCGGCGGCGATGCCGACGCCGCAGGTGTAGGCGAAGAGATTGAGCACGGACTTGCCGACGGCTTCCTGCATGATGCGGCGGCGGCCGGCCCGCAGGTCCAGGAACAGCCAGGGGTCCTGGCCGGCGTGGCGGGCCTGGATCAGGTAATTGACGCCCAGTTCGCTGAACTGGCGTGGGCGGTGTGCCGGTTCCACCTTTTCCGGCGGCAGATCGTTGGCGATGCGGGAATTGGCGCGGCTGCGGTCGTTGTAGATGCAGTCCAGGCCGGGCAGGACGCCGGCGTAGAAGGCTTCCAGTTCGGCCAGTTCGCCGGCTTCCAGGGGCGTGTGGAAGCTCTGCACCAGCAGCAGGTCGCCGTAGCGGTCCACGGTGAGGCCGGAGCGGCCTTCGACGCTGCCGTGGAACAGGCGGTAGGCATTGGTGCCTTCGGCGTGCAGCTGGGGCAGCAGTTCGCTGCGGGCGGAATAGGCGGCGGCCAGGCGGTCGCTGAGCAGGTCTGACATGGGGACTCCGGTGCTGCTGAGGGGGAGGCCGGCGCCCGGGCGGCGTTCGGCAGGGGTGCGGCGGAGCGGCGGAGCGGCGGCGGGCTGGTGCCCGGCGGCCGGCCCCGACGACGGGCAGGCCGGCATTGTAGCGGAAGGCCTGCCGCGGTGCTGGCCTATCGCTGCAAACAGTGCCGTGGAAACAGCAGCTTGGCCACCGCTGCAGCCTCTTGCCGAGGTTCAGGCGGAGCGGCCGCGGCCCCGCTGCTTGCGCCGGCCTTCCAGGGCCCGGCGCAGGCGGGCGGCGGTGTCCGGCAGGTCGATGGGGTGGGCGGGGGCCAGGTCGTTGCTGCGACTGCGCAGCTGCTCCAGGGACGGGGGAAAGTCCTCCTGCTTGCAGGCGAAGGCGATCTGGTTGCCTTCCTCCTGGGCGTCGATCAGCAGCACCCGGCCGTCGAAGCACTGGCGCAGGCGGCCCAGGTAGAGCTGCAGCAGGTCGTCGCCGGCCCACAGGTTGACCACCATGACGCCGCCGGGCTTGAGGCGGGCGTAGCAGTAGTCGTAGAAGGCGGTGGTGCAGAGCTGGCGCGGCAGGCCGTCGAGGCAGAAGCCGTCGATGAGCAGCACGTCCACGCTGTCCTCCATGGCCCGGATGTAGTCGGCCCCGTCGGCGCAGACGACGCGGAAGTTGTCGCCGTCCGGCGGCAGGCGGAACTCGTCGCGCAGGGCGATCACCGCCGGGTCGATCTCCACCGCGGTGAAATCCACCCCGGGCAGGCGCTGCAGGCAGTACTTGGCCAGGGAACCGCCCCCCAGGCCGATCATGGCGATGCGGGCCGGCTCCGGATGGAGCAGGAGGAAGCCCATCATGGAGCGGGTGTAGCCCAGGGTGAGGGCCGTGGGGTCGGCCTTGGACATGGTGCTCTGCACCGTGCGGAAGTCGAAGTGGAGGGCCAGTTCGTCCGCCTCGTCCTTGAGGTAGGGGCGGCCGCTGAGGCGCTCGGGCGGCACGCTCTGCCGCAGTTCGTAGTCGTCGTCCCGGGCCATGGGTCAGGTGCCGGCGTAGCGGCCGGGGCGGTGATTGACGGCGATGACGAAGTTGAGGGCGACGGCGCCGAGGATGGAGAGCAGCACGTGGTAGGGATCCCGCACCAGCAGGGCGGCCGAGAGGATGGCCACGTCGGCGGCCATCTGCACGTGGCCGGCGCGCCAGCCGCGCCGTTCCTGCAGATACACGGCCATGACGCCGAGGCCGCCGAGGCTGGCCCGGTGGCGCACCAGCATGAGCAGGCCGATGCCGGTGAGAAAGCCCCCCATGAGGGCGGCAAAGACCGGCTCCAGGCTGGCGAAGGCGACGTGGGCCGGCAGCAGCTCCGTATAGAGGGAGAGCAGGGCCACGGCGATGAAGGTCTTGAGGGTGAAGTTCCAGCCCAGGGCCCGCACCGAGAAGAAGTAGAAGGGCAGGTTGATGAGGAAGAAGGCGGGGCCGAACGGCAGATCGAGGCCGTAATGGGCGAGGAAGGCGAGGCCGGTGGTGCCGCCGGTGAGGAGACCGGCATGGCGGAACAGCAGCACGGCGAAAGCGACCACCAGGGGCGCCACCAGGAGGGCCTGAAGGTCTTCGAAGAGGCTGTGGCGGGGCGGGGCGGGGGGCTGGGTAGTCAAGGCAGGGAGGGAGCAGGCGTGAGGGGCGTAGTGTAAGCCATGGGGCGGCAGGCGTAGAATCCGCCCTCACTCAACGACCGGGAACCGCCATGGAAGAGCGTCTGAACGAACTGGAAATCAAGCTCAGCTTTGCCGACGATGCCATCGACGAACTGAATCGCACCGTCTTCCGCCAGCAGCAGCTGATCGAACAACTGCAGCACGACCTGCGGGCCCTGCGGCAGCAGATGCTGGCCAGCCTGCCGGAAGAAAAGCGCACCCTGCAGGACGAGATTCCGCCCCATTATTGATGGGGTTACAAGGGCCTGGAAAGTTCAATAAGATCAGAGTAAAAAACCAGCATCGAAAGATCTGACTTTGCTTTATGCTTTTTTGTCATAAATTTTGTGGCTTGAAAAGTTGTTGATATAACTTCCATCAGTGTTATGAGAAGTAGTGCGCCTAACCATAACAAAAACGACGGTATAAGCCATATGATTATTAGTGTTGTTTTTTGGTCGTGATTGAATAGTTCAAAGATGGTCTCAATGTTTGCTCCATAATTTATGCAAAGGGCAAATAATGGCGCAATCAAAACGAGAGATAGGGAATATATTCGTTGCTTTGATTCGGGGTCGTATATTTTTTTGGAGATTTCAAATTTTTTTTGCTTCCCTATATAGTATTTCGAGTTTCTTTCGTCTAATATATTTTTAATTTTTATAGCTATTGTGTGGTAATTTTTTTGTTTTGATTTTGTGAGCTTGTTGATTAAGAAGATTTTGGCTTCTGTTTTTGTTGAAAAATTTCGGCTATATTTTTTTGATAAATAGTTTAAATTTTTCTTGTTATTTAGTTCTTTTGCAACCATTAGAATAACTAAAGTACTTGCTTCTGTTGCAAGCATTAATATTCCGGTGATAAGCGAGTTGTGTTCCGGATTTTTAGTGTTCGAAAAAAATTCGGATAAGAAAAATAGGAAGCATAATAATGACGCAATAAATAGAAATGGCCACGCTTCTATGGTTTTGCTGTTTTTTTCGTTTTGGCGTAGCCGTAAGTAGTATAAATTGGATATTTTTAATATTTGGTTCAATTTTGAATCACCCTTAAATTAATACTTCTGTTCCCTTTCATCTTGCCCACCACGTGCATTTCGCACTTCACGCAGTCGAACTTCAGGGTCAGGCGCTCGCCGTTGTTCACCAGGGTCAGGGGATCGGGCTTTAAGCCCTTCACTTCCTTGGGGCACAGGTTGAAGCTGTGGCGCAGGCAGTGCTTGGTGATCATCAGGGAAACGGCGCCCTTTTCCTCGTCCGCCTCGTAGGCTGCGGCGATCAGTTCCACCCCGTGCTTGAGGTAGAACTCCCGGGCCTTGCGGTTGTACACATTGCCCAGGTAGGTCAGTTCCACTTCCGGGTAGAGGGCCGGCGGCTCCACCGGCCTGGCCCGGGGCGGGCGCTGGTAGGCTGCGGCCCGGGCCGCATCCAGGGCTGCCACCGCTTCCCGGCGCAGGGCGTTGATGGCGCCGGCGGGCAGGAACCAGGGCTGGGACAGCTGCAGCTCCACCCCGTCGGCCACATACTGGGTGTTGCCCAGCTTGGCCAGGTTCTCCCGGAGGCCGGCCAGGGCCCGTTCGCCGTTCTGGGCGGCTTCCCGGGCGTGGGCCAGGGGCACGCTGACGGCTACGCCGGCTTCGTCGGTCAGGGTCAGGGCGAAGCCGTCGCCGCTTTCGGCGAAGACCATGCTGATGCCCACCCGGCGTTCCGCCGACTTCTTTTCCAGGATGCGTTCGAATTCCTGGTCCCGGTTGCGGTGGATGGCGGTGCCCACGGCCAGGTCTTCCGGCACTTCGTTGGGCGTGCAGCGCCAGGCCGCGCCCGCCTTTTCCGCCGTATTGAGGCGCAGGCCCACCAGTTCGCCGTGACCGTCGAAATAGGAGAGGCCGTCGCCGTTGTGCAGGGCTTCCGCCGTCTCGACCTCGAACCAGCCCTTGCCCAGGCGGCTCACCTTGCCGATGGCCGGGCCGGAGAAGGCAGGGGTGTCGAAGGCGCCCACTTCGCTGTGGCCCCGGCCGTGCACAAAGTAGTCGGTGGCGCCCCGGTTGAAGGTCTTTTCCGGCTGGGGGGTGAAGAAGAAGGTACTGCGGCCGGCGGAGGAACGGGTGAATTGCGGGTGTTCCGTCATGATGCCGTCCAGCAGGGTGCGGTAGTGGGCGGTGATGTTCTTGACGTAGGAGAGGTCCTTCAGCCGGCCTTCGATCTTGAAGGAGCTGATGCCGGCCTGGGCCAGGGCCAGCAGGTTGGCGCTCTGGTCGTTGTCCTTCATGGAGAGCAGGTGCTTGTCGCTGGCGATGATCTGGCCCTGTTCGTTTTCCAGGTCGTAGGGCAGGCGGCAGGCCTGGGAGCATTCGCCCCGGTTGGCGCTGCGGCCGGTGTGGGCGTGGCTGATGTTGCACAGGCCGCTGTAGCTGACGCAGAGGGCGCCGTGCACGAAAAACTCCAGGGCGATGTCGGTCTGGGCGGCAATCTGGCGGACCTGTTCCAGGTCCAGCTCCCGGGCCAGGACGATCTGGGAGAAGCCCACGTCCTGCAGGAAGCGGGCCTTGTCCACGGAACGGATGTCGGTCTGGGTGCTGGCGTGGAGCTGGATCGGCGGCAGGTCGAGCTGCAGCAGGCCCATGTCCTGGATGATGAGGGCGTCGGCGCCGGCGTCGTGGCATTCCCAGGCGATGCGGCGGGCGGTCTCCAGTTCCTCGTCCTTGAGGATGGTGTTGAGGGCTACCAATACCCGGGCGTTGTAGCGGTGGGCGAATTCGCTGAGGCGGGCGATGTCGGCCACGCTGTTGCCCGCATTGGCCCGGGCGCCGAAGGCCGGACCGCCGATATAGACGGCGTCGGCGCCGTGGACGATGGCTTCCATGCCGAAGTCGGCATTCTTGGCGGGGGCGAGGAGTTCAAGCGGGTGGGCGAGGGGATGGGGCATGGGGGAATCTTTTATTGCCACAGAGGCACAGAGAACACAGAGTAAAAGGGGGAAAGCCGTAACGCCATGGGGTCGGGCAGGCGTTACTTGGTGCGCCGCGGGCGACAGGAGTTCAGATTATTTCAGCTGGCCGCTGGAAATGACACTGCCCGGAGAGGCAGGAGGGATGACATTCTTCGCGGTGCAGCGGTGAAGAATGGCGCCAATATTACCTCTCCGGCCAGCAGGTATTCGCTCTCTGTGCCCTCTGTGGCAAAGGTTCTTACAGGAAGCGTTCGAGAAACTTGCGGCTGGGCTTGTCCAGGGCCTGGCGGTTGCGGATCAGGTACTGCACGCCGTGGCTGTCGGAAATGAGCAGGGCCTGCTGGTTGAGGCGGCGGATGTCGTCCTCGCCCTTGAGCACCAGGCGGGCGTTGCCCCGGTCCGTTTCCACGTCCCAGGTGCTGGGGGTGGCGAAGCTGGAGACGTGCACGATGCGGGAGATGACCGGCATGAACTCCCGGTTGGCCAGTTCTTCGACCACCAGTTGCCGCGGGCCTTCCGGCAGGTCGGCCAGACGCTCGATCCACAGCAGTTCCTTGCCGTGGGCGTTGACCAGGGCCAGGCCCTCGTCCGGGGCGGTGATGCCGAAGGCGCGCACCGGCACCACGCCTTCGTGGACGTCGCCCTCTGCGCCGGTGAACACCAGCTGGCCGAAGGGATTGCGAATCAGGGTGAAATTGCAGGGCGTCATGGCGTTCATTCCTCGCTCTCACGCTCGGCCAGCTGCTCGTCGAGCTGCTTGGTCTGGGCGGTGTACAGGCGGTAGTAGGCGCCTTCCTTGGCGATCAGTTCGTCGTGCTGGCCTTCTTCCACCACCACGCCGCGATCCATGACCACCAGCCGGTCGGCCTTGCGCAGGGTGGACAGGCGGTGGGCGATGGCGATGGTGGTGCGGCCCTTGATCAGGTTGTCCAGGGCGCCCTGGATTTCCAGTTCGGTTTCCGTATCCACGGCGGAGGTGGCTTCGTCCAGGATCAGGATCTTGGGGTCGATGAGCAGGGCCCGGGCGATGGAGATGCGCTGGCGCTCGCCGCCGGAAAGGGCCTGGCCCCGTTCGCCCACCAGGGAATCGTAGCCGTGGGGCAGGCGCAGGATGAACTCGTGGGCATGGGCGGCCCGGGCGGCGGCAACGATTTCCTCCCGGCTGGCGTCCGGCTTGCCGTAGGCGATGTTCTCGGCAATGGTGCCGAAGAAGAGGAAGGGCTCCTGCAGCACCAGGCCGATGTGCTTGCGGTATTCGGACACGGGGATGTTGCGCACGTCCACGCCGTCGATGCAGATGGCCCCCTCGCCCACATCGTAGAAGCGGCAGATGAGGTTCACCAGGGTGCTCTTGCCGGAGCCGGAGTGGCCCACCAGGCCGATCATCTCGCCCGGGTTGATCTTCAGGTCCACGCCCCGCAGCACGGTGCGGTTGCCGTAGCGGAAGCCCACCCGCTCCACGGTGATGCCGCCTTCCACCTTGGTCAGGTGCTGGGGCTTGACCGGTTCCGGCACGCTGGAAACGTGGTCCAGGATGTCGAAGATGCGCTTGGCGCCGGAAGCTGCCTTCTGGGTGTGGGAGACGATGCGGCTCATGGAATCGAGGCGGGTGTAGAAGCGCCCGATGTAGGCCAGGAAGGCGGCCAGGGTGCCCACGGTCACCTGGTTCTTGGTCACCAGCCAGATGCCCAGGCCCCAGACGATGAGCAGGCCCACTTCCGTGAGCAGGGTGATGGTGGGGGAGAAGAGGGACCACAGCCGGTTCACCCGGTCATTGGCCTCCAGGTTGCGCTGGTTGGCGTCCTTGAAACGGCTGGTTTCCCGCTTTTCCTGGGCGAAGGCCTTGACCACCCGGATGCCCGGGATGGTGTCGGCCAGCACGCTGGTGACGCCGGACCAGACCCGGTCGATCTGCTCGAAGCCGTGGCGCAGCTTGTCCCGCACCACATGGATGAGCCAGACGATGAAGGGCAGGGGAATGAGGGTCACCGCCGCCAGCCAGGGATTGATGGAGACCAGGATCACCGCCGTCATGGTGATCATCAGCACGTCGGTGAAGAAGTCCAGCAGGTACAGGGAGAGGAAGACGCAGATGCGGTCCGACTCGCTGCCGATGCGGGCCATCAGGTCGCCGGTGCGCTTGCCGCCGAAGTATTCCAGGGACAGCTTGAGCAGGTGTTCGTAGGTCTGGCTGCGCAGGTCGGCGCCGAGGCGCTCCGACACCAGGGCCAGGATGTAGGTCTTGGCCCAGCCCAGGCCCCAGGCCAGCAGGGCCGAACCCAGCAGGCCGCCCAGATAGAAGTAGACCTTGCCGGTGTCCAGGGGCTGGCCGTTCTGGTAGGGGATCAGCACCTCGTCCATGAGGGGCATGGTCATGTAGGGCGCCACCAGGGTGGCGGCGGTGGAGATCAGGGTCAGGATGAAGCCGGCCAGCAGCTGGCCCCGGTAGGGCCGGGCGAAGCGCCACAGGCGGAACAGGGTCCAGGTGGAGGGCGGGGTGTACAGCTCCTTGGCGCAGCTCGGGCAGTCGTCTTGGCCTGGCACCAGGGGGGCGCCGCAGCGGGCGCAGATGGCGGCGGGCGGGGCTTCCACGGGCTGGCCGCTGACGGCGGCGTCGCGCTGCTGCTCGAAGTGGTCCAGCACCTGGCGGGCGTTGGTGTCCTTGCCCAGGGTGTGGCGCCAGCGGGCCAGCTGGCGCTGCTCGTCCACCAGCTCCAGGCTGGCCACGCCGGCATGATCCCGACGCTGCAGGTGGAGGCCGGCCCGGTAGGGAAAGGCCTGCCAGGCAGGCTCTTCGCCGCTGCGGGCGATGAGCTGGCGGTCGGTGACCAGGACCAGGCCCCGGGCAAAGCGCAGGGTCTTGTCCAGGTCCAGTTCCAGGTGGGCCAGGATGGTTTCGTCCGGCCCCAGGAGGGCGGACAACTCCGTCAGCCAGGCACCGGGAAGCTCTTCCAGAGTGGTGGTGAGGGATGCGGATTGGGAGGACAGCTTGGAAATTTCCCGTAAGGGTTCTACGTTTTGTGAAATAATTTTTGCACCCGCCGGTGAACCAAAAGAAAAGTTGCGCGTTGATTTTACCTTACAAAGGAGAGTCCCCCGGAAAAACGGGCCAGGTTGATCCCTTCTTGGGCTACATCGGAAATTGCGCGGAAGCTAAGCTAAACGCAGTTTTCCCCAAGGAGTTGACCTGAGCCTGCAGGTTCCCCGGTTCCGGCACAAGGTATGAGCCACAAGACAATCAAATTTCTGAGCATTACCCATCTCAAGGGTCCCAACGTCTGGACCTACACCCCCGTCCTCGAAGCCCTGATCGACATCGGCGATCTGGAGGACTGTCCGTCCAACACCATCCCCGGTTTCTACGAGCGCCTCTCATCCTGGCTGCCCGGCCTGGTGGAACACCGCTGCAGCTATGACGAGCGCGGCGGCTTCCTGCGCCGGGTGGAAGAGGGGACCTGGCCCGGCCACATCATGGAGCACGTCTCCCTGGAGCTGCAGGCCCTGGCCGGCATGCCCGGCGGCTTCGGCCGCGCCCGGGAAGTGCCGATCCGCGGCGTCTACAAGGTAGTGGTGACGGCCTGGCACGAGATGGTCACCCGCTACGCCCTGGAAGCGGCCCGGGACCTGGTCATGGCCGGGATCGAGGACAAGCCCTTCGACGTGGCGGCGGCGGTGAGCCACCTGCGGGAGCTGGTGGACGACTACTGCCTCGGCCCCTCCACCGGCTGTATCGTGGAAGCCGCCGAGAGCCGGCATCTGCCCTTCATCCGCCTGTCCACCGGCAACCTGGTGCAGCTGGGTTACGGTTCCCGCCAGCGCCGCATCTGGACGGCCGAGACGGACCGCACCAGCGCCATTGCCGAAAGCATTTCCCGGGACAAGGACCTGACCAAGAGCCTGCTGGCCTCCTGTGGCGTGCCGGTCCCCGAGGGCGTCACCGTCAAGTCGCCGGAAGATGCCTGGGAAGCGGCCGAGGACATCGGCCTGCCGGTGGTGGTCAAGCCCAGCGACGGCAACCATGGCCGCGGCGTGTTCACCAACCTGACCACCCGGGAAGAGATCGAGACCGCCTTCAGCGTGGCCCAGGACGAAGGCAGCGAAGTCATCGTCGAACGTTTTATTCCAGGCAACGAACATCGCCTGCTGGTGGTGGGCGGCCGCATGGTGGCCGCCTCCCGGGGCGAGACTGCCCAGGTGGTGGGGGACGGCAAATCCACCGTGCTGGAACTGATCGAGCTGCAACTGAATTCCGATCCCCGCCGCGGCAACAGCGAAGATCATCCGCTCAACCGGGTCCGCCTGGATTCCGCCGCCCGCCTGGAGGTCCGGCGTCAGGGCTTCGAGCCCGACGGCGTGCCGCCGGAAGGCAAGGTGGTGGTGATCCAGCGCAACGGCAACGTCTCCATCGACTGTACCGCCGAAGTGCATCCGGATACGGCCGAGACCGTGGCCCTGGCGGCCCGCATCGTCGGTCTGGACATCGCCGGGGTGGACCTGGTGGTGGAGGACGTGTCCAAGCCCCTGGCCGACCAGGGCGGCGCCATCGTCGAGGTCAATGCCGGTCCCGGCCTGCTGATGCACATCAAGCCCGCTGCCGGCGAGCCCCAGCCTGTGGGCAAGGCCATCGTCGAACACCTGTTCCCCAACGGCGACAGCGGCCGCATCCCCGTGGTGGGCATCAGCGGCGGCAAGGGCAAGACCACCGTGGCCCGCGTCGTCACCCGCCTGCTCGAATTGTCCGGCCACTACACCGGCCTGGCCTGCAGCACCGGTCTGTACCTGGACCGCCGCCTGGTGGAAGCCGGGGACCGGGCCCAGTGGGATACGGCCCGCCGCGTCCTGATGAACCGTTCGGTGCAGGCTGCCGTGATCGAGAACAGCGCCACTTCCATCGTCACCGAAGGCCTGGCCTACGACCGTTGCCAGGTGGGGGTGCTGACCAATTTCGAGCCCATCGAGGACCTCAGCAAGTACTACATGGACTCCCCGGAGAAGCGCTTCACCACCCTGCGTACCCAGGTGGACGTGGTGCTGCCCACCGGCGTCGCCGTGCTCAATGCCCGGGAACCCCAGCTGGTGGAGATGGCCGAGCTGTGCGACGGCGAGGTGATCTATTTCGCCGCCGATCCGAGCCTGCCGGTACTGGCCGAGCACCGCTCCAAGGGCGGTCGTGCCGTGCTGCTGCGGGAAGGTGCCGTGGTCCTGGCCAAGGGCTGGGAGGAAACCAAGCTGCTGGACCTGGCCCAGGTGCCCATGGCTGCCGGCGGCGAAGCCTTCCAGGCCGAGAACGTGCTGGCCGCCGTGGCCACGGCCCGGGCCCTGGACATTGCCCCCGAGGTGATCCGCGCCGGCCTGGAAACCTTCGTGCTGGACGCCGCACCCGCCATTTGATGATTGCCGACTGACGAGACGCCTGTCCCGGGCTTTCCCGGGCAGGCCCGACTAAACGGTCACAACAGGATTTTTTATGGAAGTCTCCCGCATCCGAGCCCTGCGCGGCCCCAACCTGTGGAGCCGCCACACCTCCATCGAAGCCATCGTTACCTGTAGCGAGGCCGAGCGCTTTTCCCCCGCCTCTTCCGCCCTGCTGGAAAGTTTCCTCGACCGGCTGCTGGAGCGCTTCCCGGAAATCGGCCTGGTCATGCCGGCCGGTGCCGCTGCCCTGCCGTCCGTGGCCCATGCCCTGCAATTTGCGGCCCTGGGCCTGCAGGCTTCCGCCGGCTGCCCGGTGACCTTCAGCCGCACTTCCGAAACCCTGGACCCCGGGGTTTACCAGGTGGTGGTGGAATACACCGAGGAGCCCGTCGGGCGCCTGGCCTTCGACCTGGCCGTGTCCCTGTGCCAGGCGGCCCTGGAGAACACGCCCTTCGACCTGGACAATGTGCTGGCCCGCCTGCGGGAACTGGACGAGGACGTGCGTCTCGGTCCTTCCACCGGTTCCATCGTCGATGCGGCCATTGCCCGCAACATCCCCTTCCGCCGTCTGACCGAGGGCAGCCTGGTGCAGTTCGGCTGGGGCAGCAAGCAGCGCCGCATCCAGGCGGCCGAAATGGATTGCACCAGCGCCATTGCCGAATCCATCGCCCAGGACAAGGAACTGACCAAGGAACTGCTGCGCGCCGCTGGCGTGCCGGTGCCCTGGGGCCGGACCGTGGCCGATGCCGACGATGCCTGGGCGGCCGCCCAGGAAATCGGCCTGCCGGTGGTGGTCAAACCCCGGGACGGTAATCAGGGCAAGGGCGTGGCGGTCAACCTGAAGAGCGAGGCGGAAGTGCGCCAAGCCTTCGATGTGGCTTCCGAGTTCCGCGACGACGTCATGGTGGAGCGCTATCTGCCCGGCCAGGACTTCCGCGTCCTGGTGGTGGGCAAGCAGCTGGTGGCGGCCGCCCGCCGCGATCCGCCCCAGGTCATCGGCGACGGCGTGCATACCATCCGCCAACTGGTGGACCAGGTGAATGCGGACCCGCGCCGGGGCGAGGGCCATGCCACCTCCCTGACCAAGATCCGTTTCGATGAAATCGCCCTGGCCACCCTGGCCCGGCAGAACTACAACGCCGACTCGGTGCCGCCCCGTGGCGCCCGGGTGCCCCTGCGCAACAACGCCAACCTGTCCACCGGCGGCTCGGCCACCGACGTCACCGACGACGTCCATCCCGAACTGGCGGCCAAGGCCGTGGCCGCGGCCCAGATGGTGGGCCTGGACATCTGCGGTGTGGACGTGGTGTGCGAGACCGTGCAGCGCCCCCTGGAAGAGCAGGGCGGCGGCATCGTTGAGGTCAATGCGGCCCCCGGCCTGCGCATGCACCTGCAGCCTTCCTTCGGCAAGGGCCGGGCGGTGGGCGAGGCGGTCATCTCCACCATGTATCCGGACGGCGACGACGGCCGCATCCCGGTGGTGGCCGTGGCCGGCACCAACGGCAAGACCACCACGGTGCGCCTGATTTCCCACCTGTTCACCTGCAATGGCCAGCGCACCGGCATGACCGGCACCGACGGTGTCTATATCCAGGGCAAGCGCATCGACACCGGCGACTGCTCCGGTCCGAAGAGCGCCCGCAACGTCCTGCTGCACCCGGATGTGGATGCGGCCGTGCTGGAAACCGCCCGGGGCGGCGTGTTGCGCGAGGGCCTGGGGTTCGATCGTTGCAACGTGGCCGTGGTCACCAATATCGGCATGGGCGACCACCTGGGCCTGGCCTACATCAATACCGTGGAAGACCTGGCGGTGGTGAAGCGGGTCATCGTCGAGAACGTGGCCAACAACGGCACCGCCGTGCTCAATGCCACCGACCCCATCGTCGCCCGCATGGCCGAGTCCTGCCCGGGCAGCGTCACCTTCTTCGCCGCCGATCCGCACCATCCGGTGATGGCCACCCAGTTCGCCCAGGGCCGTCGCGGCCTCTATGTGGAAGGCGGCGACATCGTGGCCGCCGAAGGTTCCACCGTGGTCCATCGCATTCCCCTCTCCGGCGTGCCCCTGACCCGTAACGGCAGCATCGGCTTCCAGGTGGAAAACGTCATGGCGGCCACCGGTGCCGCCTGGGCCATCGGCATCTCCTGGGAGGTGATCCGCCAGGGCCTGGCCACCTTCGTCAGCGACGCCTCCACCGCTCCCGGCCGTTTCAACCTGTTCGACTACAAGGGCGCCACCCTGATCGCCGACTACGGCCACAATCCGGATGCCATCCAGGCCCTGACCAACGCCATCGCCACCATGACGGCCAAGCGCCGTTCCGTGGTCATCAGCGGTGCCGGCGACCGCCGCGACGAGGATATCCGCCAGCAGACCCGCATCCTCGGCGGTGCCTTCGACGAGGTCATCCTGTACCAGGATGCCTGCCAACGCGGCCGCGCCGACGGTGAAGTGCTGGGCCTGTTGCGGGAAGGCCTGCAGGGCGCCAGCCGCACCCGGAACGTGGAGGAGGTGCGGGGCGAGTTCCTGGCCATCGACACGGCCCTGGCCCGGCTGAGCCCGGGCGACCTGTGCCTGATCCTGGTGGATCAGGTGGATGAAGCCCTGGAGCATATTGCCAAGCGCGTCAAAGAGGCTTGATTTTGCTACAATTCCGGGGTTTGCCTGACGGCGGGCCCCGGACGTTGTCCCCGGGCCGTTCTCTCAACCGCAATTTACAACCTGGAATCCGTGCCACCATCGCCCGCGGCGATGGCGACCCCCTGCTCAAGCTGCCATGTCCTCCGGACCATCCCGCCTGGTATTCATCGACGTCCTCAAGGCGTTTGCTTCCCAACTGATCGTTCTGCACCACCTGGCCTTCTACGGCCCCATGTCCGATGCCGCCCAGGAGCTGGTTCCCGGCCTCATCGGCTGGCTCAGCGAATATGCCCGTATCGCCGTCCAGGTGTTCCTGGTGGTGGGCGGCTTTCTCGCCATTCGCGCCCTGGCGCCCCAGGGCCAACTGCTGACGCGGCAGCCGGTCAATATGCTGGTGCGGCGTTACCTGCGCCTGGTGCCGCCGTTCCTCGCCGCCATGGCCATCGCCGTGGTCTGCGCCCATGTGGCCCGCCTGTGGATGGATCACGACTCCATCCCGGACAAGCCCGTGGCCCTGCAGGTGCTGGCCCACGCCTTCCTGCTGCACAACATCCTGGATTTCGATGCCCTCTCCGCCGGGGTCTGGTATATCGCCATCGACTTCCAGCTCTTCGCCCTGCTGGTCGGCCTGCTCTGGCTGGGGCGCTGGGGCCGGGAACGCATTCCCGCCATGGCCGGCGGTCGCAGCCGCGGCGTGCACAGCCTGGGCATGATTCTGGTGTTTTCCCTGGTGCTGGCTTCCCTGTTCCATTTCAACCGGGACGCCAGCTTGGATATCTGGGCCGTCTATTTCTTCGGCGCCTACGGCATGGGTGTGATGGCCTACTGGGCTTCCGAGCGGGGGCAGTCCCCCGTCTGGCTGGCCATCATCGCCTCGGTGGCCCTGGTGGCCCTGTTTCTGGATTTCCGCCTGCGCATCGCCGTGGCCCTGTGCGCTGCCCTGGCCCTGGGCCTGGCCCGGCGCAGCGGCTGGATGGAACGCTGGCCCCTGGGTTTGCCGGGCCAGACGGCCATCACCTTCCTCTCCCGGGTTTCCTATTCCGTTTTCCTGGTGCATTTCCCGGTCTGCCTGCTGGTCAATGGCGCTTTTGACCGCTTCGTCCCGGCGGAGCCTGCCCTGCAGCTGACGGGCATGGTCCTGGCCTGGCTGGGCAGCATCGTGGCGGGCACGGCCTTCCATTTCTATGTGGAAAGCCGCCAGTGGAACCTCTCCGGAATGCTGCAAACCCTGTGGCGGCGCACTGCCAAGGCCTGATTCCGGGCCTGGCAATTAAAGTGAAACTTTAAGTCAACCGATTAAATCTCTCCTGCGTTATTGGCCTCATGGGGCAAGAAATTGTCCCGGTCATTCAAAGGAGAGTATCAAATGGGCAGTCTGAGCAACGAATCCTTCGAAGAATTCCTGGATTCCCTGAAACGGGCCGGAATCACCATCACCCGCGAAGATGAACTGCGCGAGCGCCTGGCCGAAGCCCAAAGCTGGCGTTACGCTTTCATGACCCTGGCCAACAATGGCCGTTCCATCGGTATCCGCTTTGAAGATCAGGGCGCCAGCCAGAATCTGGATGTGGTGCGCAACGCCTTCAGCGCCTACCAGTTTCCCGAGCAGTACGAAGCCGCGTTCGAAGCCAGCCTGCGTCCCCGCCACTAAGCGGGCCGCCTAGGTAAAGGGCCACCAAAGATTCCCAAAAATACCCGTCCTTGAGGCGGGTATTTTTTTGCCGGCCATCCCGACAGGGATGGCTAGGGCGAAATCTGAATTCGGGCTTTGACCTGCTTGAGGCCGCTGATCAGGGAAAAACTCATCAGGGCCAGCATGGTCCAGGATGACCATTTGCCCAGATGCACGGTGGCCCAGGCACCCAACTGGTTGGGATAGCGCCAGACGCCGAGAAAGGTGCCCATGTTCTCTGCCAGCCAGATAAAAAAGCCCACCAGGATGAAGCCGAGCAGGAAGGGCATGGAACGTTCCCGGTCCAGGGGGGTGAAAACGATGCTGCTGCGGGCGTAAAGCCCCAGGGCGAGGGCGGCCAGATACCAGCGGTAGTCGCCGATGAAGTGGTGGGTAAACAGGTTGAGATAGAGCAGCAGGGCCAGGCCGCCGCTCATCCAGTAAGGCGGGTGGCGTTCGATTCGCAGATGGAGGATGCGCCACGCCTGCATGACATAGCTGCCGACAGCTGCGTACATGAAGCCGGAGAACAGTGGTACGCCCAACACCTTGGTCAAGGCGGGGTCCGGGTAGCTCCAGGAGGCGATGGGAGCGGATACCTTGAAGACCTCTAGGGCGAATCCTGCCAGGTGGAAGAGCAGGATGGTCCGGGCTTCATCCCAGGTTTCAATGCGCCGCCACAGCAGCCATGCCTGCAAGGCCAGGGCGATCAGCAGGAGCAGGTCGTAGCGGGCGATGCCCAGCCAGCCCCCCCGCGGCACGACGAAGAGGGCGAGAAAGAACAGTCCGGCGAAGATGCAGGCCCGGGCTTCCTTGATGCCGAACCACCAGAATTCCGCCACAAAACGCCGCCAGCCGCTCAGGGCGGGGCGTTCCTGCCGGTTTTCCAGGTGCAGGTCGAGGCGGCGCAAGGTGGCGTAAAGGGGCATGAAAGTTATCTAGATGGAAAAAGCCCGCCAAAGGCGGGCTTGGGGTCGTGCTGACAGGCGGCCATTCCGGACGGCAACGTCGCGGGGGGGCTGCCTGAGCCCTCAACGGCTGATGGGCTTGTAGCGGATGCGCTTGGGCTTGGCGCCTTCTTCGCCCAGGCGCTTCTTCTTGTCGGCTTCGTATTCCTGGTAGTTGCCGTCGAAGAAGGTCCATTGGGAATCGCCTTCGGCCGCCAGGATGTGGGTACAGATCCGGTCCAGGAACCAGCGGTCGTGGGAGATGATGAGGGCCGAGCCGGGGAATTCCAGCAGGGCGTCTTCCAGGGCCCGCAGGGTTTCCACGTCCAGGTCGT
Source organism: Azospira oryzae (assembly GCF_004217225.1). GTDB lineage: Bacteria > Pseudomonadota > Gammaproteobacteria > Burkholderiales > Rhodocyclaceae > Azospira > Azospira oryzae. Next base: position 840,468 of record NZ_SHKM01000001.1, on the reverse strand, counting down.
TGGAAGGTTCGTCCAGCAGCAGGACGTTGCCGCCCTCCAGCAGGGTCTTGGCCAGGTGCAGGCGGCCACGCTCGCCGCCGGAGAGGGTGCCGACCTGCTTCTGCTGGTCGCCGCCCTTGAAGTTGAAGCGGCCGATGTAGGCCCGGCTGGGCATTTCGAACTTGCCCACGGTGAGGATGTCGGCGCCGTTGGCGATTTCCTCGAAGACGGTCTTGTTGGCGGAAAGGTTTTCCCGGCTCTGGTCCACGAAGGCCATCTTCACCGTGCTGCCGATCTTCACTTCGCCGCTGTCCGGGGCTTCCTTGCCGGTGATCATGCGGAACAGGGTGGATTTACCGGCACCGTTGGGGCCGATGATGCCGACGATGGCACCGGCGGGGATCTTGAAGGACAGGTTGTCGATCAGCAGCCGGTCGCCGAAGGCCTTGGAGACGCCATTGAACTCGATGACCTCATTGCCCAGGCGCTCACCCACGGGGATGAAGATTTCCTGGGTTTCGTTGCGCTTCTGGTATTCGTAGCTGGAGAGTTCCTCGAAGCGGGCGATACGGGCCTTGGACTTGGCCTGGCGACCCTTGGGGTTCTGCCGCACCCATTCCAGTTCCTGTTTCATGGCCTTCATGCGGGCGGCTTCCTGGCGGCCTTCCTGCTCCAGTCGTTCTTCCTTCTGTTCCAGCCAGGAGGAGTAGTTGCCCTTCCAGGGAATGCCCTGGCCCCGGTCCAGTTCCAGAATCCATTCGGCGGCGTTGTCCAGGAAGTAGCGGTCGTGGGTAACGGCCACCACGGTGCCGGGGAAGCGGCAGAGGAACTGTTCCAGCCATTCCACGGACTCGGCATCCAGGTGGTTGGTGGGTTCGTCCAGCAGCAGCATGTCGGGCTTGGAGAGCAGCAGCTTGCACAGGGCGACGCGGCGCTTCTCACCGCCGGACAGATTTTTGATCACCGCATCCCAGGCCGGCAGGCGCAGGGCGTCGGCGGCGATCTCCATCTGGGCTTCGGTGTCGCTGCCGGCGGCGGCCAGGATGGCCTCGCAGCGGGCCTGTTCCTCGGCCAGCTTGTCGAAGTCCGCATCGGGTTCGGCGTAGGCGGCGTACACCTCCTCCAGGCGCTGCTTGGCGCCCATGATCTCGCCCAGGGCCGATTCCACTTCCTGGCGCACGGTCTTTTCCGGATCCAGCTGGGGTTCCTGGGGCAGGTAGCCGATGTTCAGGTTCGGTTGCCACTGCACCTCGCCGTCGTATTCCTTGTCGGCGCCGGCCATGATCTTCAGCACGGTGGACTTGCCGGAGCCGTTCAGGCCCAGCAGGCCGATCTTGGCGCCGGGGAAGAAGGAGAGGGAAATATCCTTGATGATCTGCCGCTTGGGCGGGACGATCTTGCTCACGCGGAGCATCGACATTACGTATTGGGCCATGGAGCACTCTTGATGGGTGGAATTCGGCTGGGCCGCGGGCGGGGCCGGCGGCAAAGGCGCTATTGTACCGAGCCTTGCCGCGGGCGCCACCGGGCTTTGTCGACGGAGGCTTTTAGGCAATGATGGCGGTATAGTTTTGGACTATAGTGGTGGAACGTACGAGCAAGCGCCATAAGGCGTACCAATAACAGTCCCTGGGGGTAGCGAAGATGACCTGGTTTGACAACCTGAGCCTGCGGGCCAAGCTGTACTTCAATTTCGCCATTACCGGCGGGGTGCTGATCCTGGCCCTGCTGTTCTGTCTCTATCAATTGCAGAAAGTCGGCGGGGAAACCCGGGACATCATCGGCAACTGGCTGCCATCCCTGCAGATGGTGGGCAAGATCAGCCAGGAGCGCCTGCGTTACCGGGTGCGCAGCCTGGAGTACATGCTGCCCGGCAGCGCCGAGGACAAGGCCAAAATCGAAAAAAGCCTGGCCAAGCTGGATGAAGACGTGCGTACCGTGCTCAAGGAATACGCGCCTCTGGTAACCGGCCCGGAAGAGCAGAAAATCCTCGACGAGGTGGGCAAGGCGGTCAATGCTTACAAGGCCGTGGTCGAGGAGGCGATTGTGCTGGAAAAGGCTGGCAAGGAAGAGGAGGCCCAGCAGCTGCGGCGCAAGGGCTGGGTGGAAAAGGCCAACCAGCTGCGCGACTCCACCGATGCCCTGGCCAAGTTCAACCGGGAAGGGGCCGACCGTTCCGCCGCCCAGGCCATGAGCGATGTTTCCAGCGCCATCAGCAGCGGCCTGACGGCCCTGGTGCTGGGGCTGCTGGTGGCCCTGGTGGCCTCCTTCCTGCTGGCCCGGCGGATTTCCCGGCGTCTGGAAGAAGCCCTGGCCGGCGCCCGGCGCATCGCCGCCGGCGACCTCACCGGCGCCCTGCCGGCACCGACGGCGGATGAAGTGGGGCGCCTGGTGGGCGCCATGGGCGACATGCAGACGGCCCTGCGCAGCACCATCGGCCAGACCAAGATGGGGGCGGAGGAAATCTCCAGCGCCGCCCAGCAGCTGAACCAGACGGTGAAGCAGATGGAGCAGAGCGTCACCGTGCAGAGTTCCGCCTCTTCGGCCATCGCTGCCAACATTGAGGAACTGACCGTTTCCATCAATCACGTTTCCGACAGTACCGGCGATGCCGCCCGGCTGGCCGGTGAATCCGACGAGCAGGCCCGGGAAGGACGGGAGACGGTGGAACGGCTGGTGGGGGAAATCGACCAGGTGTCCCATGTGGTGAAGGCGGCGGCCGAGCAGATCGGTGAGCTGGAAGTGGAATCGGCGAAGATTTCCAGCATCGTCAGCGTCATCAAGGACATTGCCGACCAGACCAACCTGCTGGCCCTCAACGCCGCCATCGAGGCGGCCCGGGCCGGCGAGCACGGCCGCGGCTTTGCCGTGGTGGCCGACGAAGTGCGCAAGCTGTCCGAGCGGACGGCCCATTCCACCGGGGAGATCACCCAGATGGTGGATTCCATCCAGGAATCCACCCGTCAGGTGGTGGCCGGCATCAGCGGCGGCGTCGGGGCGGTGGAGAGCAGCGTCAGCCATGCCCAGCAGGCCGGCGAGACCATCGCCAAGCTGCAGGAGATGGCGCGCCGGGTGGCGGAGATCATCGGCGATGTGGATATCGCCCTGCGGGAGCAGTCCACCGCCTCCACGGAAGTGGCGCGCAAGGTGGAGGAAATCGCCACCCACGCGGAGGAAACCAATGCGGCGGCCAACGAGACTTCCCGGGCTTCCGATACCCTGGACCGGGTGGCCGGCGAAATGCAGCGGGCGGTCAGCGGCTTCCGGGTTTGATCCTGGCGGGGCCATGCTCCGCAGCCAGCAAAAACGGCACCCCGCGGGGTGCCGTTGTCGTTGATGGCGTCCTGCCTGGGCGCCAGGGCAGGGGGGCTCAAAGTCCGCCCAGGTCCTCGATGGCGTCCACCACCATGCTGGTGCCCACGGCAATGAGCAGGATGTCGGAGGCAACCCGCACGTAACGGTAGCCGGCCGGCGGCGTGCCGAGGCGGATGGAAAGGTCCCGCGGCAGGTCGTAGATGACCACGCTGCTGGGCAGGCGGGCGCCCCGCTGCCACTGCTTGGCCTGTCCCGGCGGCAGGCAGCCGTTATGTTTCTTCGCCAGCCCGGGCGGGCAGCCCTTGCTGCGGATGCTGTTGCCGTAGTAATCCCGGATCAGGTCCCGGTCACCGCCGCCGAAGCGGATTTCCACCGAGGCGCCGTCGCGGCGCCCATCCCGGCCATCCCGGCGGCCATCATCGCCCCGGCCCCGGTCATCCCGGTCGTTACGGCCCTTGCCCGGACGTTCGTCCTGGCCGTGCTTGTCGCCGCCGCCGGCCCAGGAAGGCTTTTCGGCGAAGGCCGGGGCGGTGCCGAGCATCAGGCCTAGGCCGATGGCGGTCCACAGGGGGGCATGCTTGTATTTTGGCTGGGACATGGATCAGTCTCCTGGCTGGTGTTGTCGTGGCCCGCAGGAAGCGGGCGGGTCGAGCTTAACCCTCCGCCCGCAGCCGTTCAAGGCCCGGCGGCGGATGGGCCGCAAAGCCCGCCCGCCGCCGGGCCTGCCGGTGGCCTAGAGCAGTGCGTTTTCCTTCTTGCCCTCCTTCAGGGTGACGTTGCCGTGCAGGGTCGGAATGCCGGGTTCGGCCGGGCTGGCCTTGGCCGAGCCTGCCTGGTGTTCATCCCCCAGGGAGCGCACGTCGCCGGAAACCTGGCCGCCTTCGTCGATGAGGATGCTGCCGTAGCGGATGGTGCCGCTGACCCGGCCGCTGGCGTGGATGAACAGCTGCTTGCGGGCCACCAGCTCGCCTTCGAAGGTGCCCCGGATTTCCGCCACGTCGATGCTGACCTTGCCGGAAAAGGCGCCCTGTTCGGCGATCTGGATCAGGCGACTGTCCAGGGTGGCCTCCACCCGTCCTTCCACCACCAGGGTGTCGCAATCCTGGATTTCCGCCCCCTTCAGCTTGACGTCGGGGCCGACGATGAGACGGCTGCCGGAGGGCTGTTCCTTGTCGGCAGCCACCGGCGCCGGCGGCGGTGCACTGGCCGTGCTGGATTTCGGTGCGCTGCTGACGTTGCTGCTGTTGGTCTGGGGCGCGCTGCCGGGCCAGGGATTGCGGGGCAGGACGGTTTCCTCGCGCTTGGAGGAAAACAGGGATTGCTTGTTCAGCATGGAAGCTCCTTTTCGCAGGTTGGAGCCTTTACTTCGCAAGGCCCGTGCCTGGGGCCGGGAAAGGATGCCGCTGCCGCCCAGGGCTGGCTGGAATCCCGCGCCAGCCGGCGACTTTGGGGTGGGTGCGACGATCCCGGCAATGCTCCCGGCCTGCTTCCGGCGACCCGGATTTGTCGTGGGCTCCCGACGGCCTGGGCGGCCAATGTCCCTAAGTGCCTGTTTTTTAGGCGATGGTTGCCTGTTGGGGGAGGGCGACGTCGGGGCCGGCCCGGGTCGGGGGCGCCGGCCATGGGGCCGATCGCCCCTTTTCCCCGTTGCCTCAATGGCTTGGCCGACCGCCCGGGTAGACATCCGCCGGAGCCTGGCGTAGCATCCGCCGCCCCCTGCCGACCTCGCCGCGTTGGCCGGCAACCTTCGTCTTCGCCACCAACCGCCGTCATTCCATGTCTGCCACCGCTCCCCGCCGCGCCTGCGGCCTCGACTTCGGCACCTCCAACTCCACCGTGGGCTGCCTGCGCCCCGGCCAGCCCACGCTGCTGGCCCTGGAGGAGGGCAAGGTGACCCTGCCGTCCGTGGTCTTCTTCAATGCGGAAGACAACAGCACCAGCTTCGGCCGGGCCGGCCTGGGCGAGTATCTGGCCGGCTACGAGGGCCGCCTGATGCGCTCCCTGAAGAGCCTCCTGGGCAGCAGCCTGCTGGACGGCAAGACCGAAGTGCAAGGCCGGGCCCTGCATTTCCGCGACCTGCTGGCCCAGTTCATCGGCGAACTGAAGCGGCGGGCCGACCGCCAGGCCGGCGGCGAATTCGAGCAGGCGGTGCTGGGCCGGCCGGTGTTCTTCGTGGACGACGACAGCGACGCCGACCGCCTGGCCGAGAACACCCTGGGCGACATTGCCCGGGCCGTGGGCTTCAAGGAGGTCAGCTTCCAGTACGAGCCCATCGCCGCCGCCTACCACTACGAGACCACCCTGGCGCGAGAGGAACTGGTGCTGGTGGCCGACATCGGCGGCGGCACCTCGGACTTTTCCCTGATCCGCCTTTCCCCCGAGCGGGCGCGCCAGGCGGAGCGCCGGGACGACCTGCTGGCCAACGGCGGCGTGCACATCGGCGGCACCGATTTCGACCGCCTGCTGAGTCTGGCCGGGGTCATGCCCCTGCTGGGCTACCGCAGCCTGCTGCGCAGCGGCCGGGAAATGCCGGCCAGCATCTTCTTCAACCTGGCCACTTGGCACACCATCAACTTCGCCTACACCCGCCAGGTGCTGGCCGAACAGCAGCGCCTGGCCATGGATGCGGCGGCGCCGGAAAAGATGCAGCGCCTGCTGGGGCTGATCGGGGAACGGGCCGGCCACTGGCTGGCCAACGAGGTGGAGCAGGCCAAGATCGCCCTCTCGGATGCGGACACCTGCACCCTGTCCCTGGAGCGCCTGGAAGCCGGCCTCAGCCATGAGCTGAGTCGCAGCGAGTTCGATCAGGCCACGACAAGCCTGGTGGAACGGGTCGAAGGCACCGTCGGCGACTTGCTGCGGCAGGCGGGTGTCGGCGCCGGGCGGATCGACACGGTGTTCTTCACCGGCGGTTCCAGCGGCATTCCCCGTCTGCGCCAGCGCATCGCCGCCGTCCTGCCCCAGGCCCGGGCGGTGGAAGGGGATCTCTTCGGCAGCATCGGCGCCGGCCTGGCGGTGGAAGCGGCGCGGCGCTACGGCTGAAGCGGTAGTTGGTGGGTCGCTGAACCGGCTCAGGCCCCTGCCGGCTTGTCGGCAGCCCAGGCCAGGGCCAGGGAGCCGATGGTCTGGCCCGCATCGTCCCGGATCACGGAAAAACTCATGCTGACGTAGCGCTTCTGCCCGTCCCCTTGCAGGGCACGGGTCAGGCGGGGCTTGCCCGGATGCTGTACGGCGCCCCGGGCCATGGCCTGGTGGAAGCCGCGCCAGTGGGCGGCGCGCAGGTGCTCCGGAATGATCAGGTCCAGACTGGCGCCGATGGCCGTGGCGGCAGGAAAGCCGAAGAGGGCGGTGGCCGCCGCATTCCACAGGCGGATCACTCCTTCCTTGTCGGCCAGGATCAGGGCCGCATCCATCTGCTCGGCCAGCAGCCGGTGGATCGACGCCGGCAGATCGTCCGGGGCCGGGCCCAGCACCTGCCAGGCATACATGAGGGAAGCTTCGTTGAATTCCTGGCCGCTCTCCTCATCCCGCCACCACCGGTTGCCCTGGGCATCCTCGCCCCGGTAGCGCCAGCGGCGCTGTTCGCCGCTGCACAGTTCGATGCGGTAGAGGCTGTGCGGCAGCAGGGGCGCAGACATGGGAACTCCCTTTATTCCAGGGGAAAGACCTGTTGGTAGAGGGCGTGGCTGGCATAGGCCAGCAGGGGGAAAACCAGGGGGAAGGGAAACAGCAGCAGGATGCTGCCGATGACGCCGGCGGCCAGCAGGACGCCCCACAGCAGCGCCAGGAGGAAGTTGCCGAAGACGGCGCGGACGCTGAGAACCACGGCCTGGATCAGGTTGGCCCGGCCGTAATGCAGCAGGGGCACGGCGAAGGCGGTGACGGCGTAGATCATGAAGGCCAGCACCGCCCCCATGAGGGAGCTCCAGCGCAGGAAGGCCTGCACGTCGGTGCCGGGGCTGAGCAGGGTGGCCAGGCCCCGGGGTTCTCCGCCCACCATGAAGCCGTAGAGGGTGGCCGCGTCGGTGATCCAGATCAGGTAGAAAAAGGTGCATACGGCACCGATGGCCCACAGGCCGGTGGGGGCGCGGCGGTAGGCGGTGAGGGCCAGGGCCGCAGGGGCTGCTTCACCGCGGGCGCTGCGGTCCGCCAGTTCGAAATAGCCCACCAGCAGCAGGGGGCCGACCAGCATGAAGCCGCCGCTGGCGGCCAGGGCCAGGGGGGCGATGGTGGCCTGGCCCAGGATCAGCCAGATCAGTACGCCGACGACGGCCGGGGGCAGGGCCAGGAGCGCGCTGGGGCCCGGGTTGCGGGCGAAGGTGCGCCCGCCGCTGGCCAGGGCGGCCCCCAGATGGGCAAGTCGCAGACGTCGGGGCTGGATGGCCATGGGGGCTCCCATAGGATCAGGCGGTTAGGACGGGTCCAGGGTCAGCAGCAGGGCGCCTTCGGCCAGGACGTCGCCTTCGCAGACGAAGACTTCCCTCACCGTGCCGGCGTAAGGGCAGGGAATGTCCAGGGCCACCTTGCCGGTTTCCAGGGTCAGGATGTTGTCGTCCCGTGCCAATGTGTCACCGGCTTGGACCAGGAGTTCCAGCACGAAGACGTCGCCCTGGGCGCAGTTGCCGCAACTCTCCCAGCATTCGGGGTATTTGGGCATGCGCACTTCGATGGGACCGGACATGGCGGAAGGGTAAGGGGATGGAGGTGGAATTGTGCCCCGGCCCCGGGCATCGGCCTTTGACCGAAATGAAATGTGGGGAAAAAAGGGAGGGGCAGGCGCCCGCCCCGGGAATGGGGCGGGTGGGGCGGGCGGGGTCGGGAAGCTCAGGCGCTGAGCTTTTCGTCCAGGGAGATATCGACCATGAGATCGTTGGAGAGCCGTTCCAGCTCGCCGGTGAGGCCGCGCACATCCAGTTCCGGCCCGGCCAGCAGGCTGACCTGGGCGTGGAAGAGGATTTCGGCGGACATGGGGGCACTGGAGGTGTGGGTGGCCAGCTCCTCCACATTGACGCCGTGGCGGGCCAGCACCTGGGAGACTTCGCGCACGATGCCGATGCGGTCGTGGCCCACCAGGGAAAGGCGCAGGCGGCGGCCCTTGGGGGCTTCCTGGCTTTCGGGGGAGCTTTCCACCGTCACCTTGAGCAGGGAGAGGCCGGCCAGTGCCTGCTGCAGGGCTGGGGCCTGCTCGGCCGGCACGCTGACCTTGAGGATGCCGGCGAACTTGCCCGCCAGGCGGGACATGGAGGATTCCAGCCAGTTGCCCTGATGGGCGGAGATGGCGGTGGACAGCTGCTCCACCAGGCCGGGGCGGTCGTCACCGATGACGGTGAGCACCAGGATCTGATCAGCCATGGTGGTAGTCCTCCACAGGGGCGCAAGCGCAGAAGAGATTGCGGTCGCCGTACACGTCGTCGATGCGGTTCACGCTGGGCCAGAACTTGTTCTCGGCCACCCAGGGCAGGGGATAGCAGGCTTCCTGACGGCTGTAGGGGCGGCTCCAGACCTCGTCGGCCAGATCCTTCTGGGTGTGGGGGGAGTGCTTCAGCGGGTTGTTGTCCGCCGGCCACTGGCCCGCTTCCACCTTGCGGATTTCGTTGCGGATGGCGATCAGGGCGTCGATGAAGCGGTCCAGCTCGGCCTTGGATTCGGATTCGGTGGGCTCCACCATGATGGTGCCGGCCACCGGGAAGCTCACCGTGGGGGCGTGGAAGCCGTAATCCATGAGGCGCTTGGCGATGTCGATCTCGGCGATGCCGGTGGCCGCCTTGATGGGGCGGATGTCCAGGATGCACTCGTGGGCGACGCGGCCGTTCTTGCCCCGGTACAGCACGGGGTAGTGTTCCTGCAGGCGGGCGGCGACGTAGTTGGCGTTGAGGATGGCCACCTGGGTGGCGGTCTTGACGCCCTTGCCGCCCAGCATGGCGATGTACATCCAGGAAATGGGCAGGATGGAGGCGGAGCCGAAGGGCGCCGCGGAAACCGCGCCCTGGCCCTTGTGCTTGCGCTCGGCAGGGCCGGTGGCCTGCACCGCATGGTCGGCCATGAAGGGCGCCAGATGGGCCTTGAGGCCAATGGGGCCCATGCCCGGGCCGCCGCCGCCGTGGGGGATGGCGAAGGTCTTGTGCAGGTTCATGTGGGAGACGTCGGCGCCGATGAAGCCGGGGGCGGTGAGGCCCACCTGGGCGTTGAGGTTGGCGCCATCCATGTACACCTGGCCGCCGTTGGCGTGCACGATGTCGCAGATATCCTTCACCGCTTCCTCGAACACCCCATGGGTGGAGGGGTAGGTGAGCATCAGGCAGGAGAGCTTGGCGGCGTGCTGCTCGGCCTTGGCCTTGAGGTCGGCCACGTCCACGTTGCCGTTGTCGTCGCAATCCACCACCACCACCTGCAGGCCGGCCATCTGGGCGGTGGCCGGGTTGGTGCCGTGGGCGGACTTGGGAATCAGGCAGATGTCGCGCTGGCCCTGGCCGTTGGCCTCCTGGTAGCGGCGGATGGCCACCAGGCCGGCGTATTCGCCCTGAGCGCCGGAGTTGGGCTGCATGCAGACGGCGTCGAAACCGGTGACGGTCTTCAGCCACTCGGCCAACTGCTCGATCATTTCCAGGTAGCCCTGGGCCTGATCCAGGGGGGCGAAGGGGTGGATGTCGCCGAACTCGGGCCAGGTGACGGGAATCATCTCGCTGGTGGCGTTCAGCTTCATGGTGCAGGAACCCAGGGATATCATGGAGTGATCCAGGGCCAGGTCCTTGTTCTGCAGCTTCTTCAGGTAGCGCAGCATCTCGTGTTCGGTGTGGTGGGTGTTGAACACGGGATGGCTGAGGATGGCGTCGGTGCGCAGCAGCTCGGCCGGCAGGGCCGGGTCGGCAGCGGCCACCTGGGCGTCCAGGGCCTCGATGTCGACTTTCACGCCGGCGATGAGCTGCAGCAGGGTGGCCACGTCTTCCCGGGTGGTCTTCTCGTTGAGGGCGATGCCGAGGCGGCCGCCCTCGATCAGACGCAGGTTGTAGCCAGCGTTCTGGGCGGCCTGGTACACGGTGAGGGCCTTGGCCCCCAGGTCCAGCTGCAGGGTGTCGAAGTAGCAGGCGTTGAGCTGCTTGATGCCGGCCTTGGCCAGGCCCGTGGCCAGGATGGCGGCCAGGCGGTGGATGCGGCGGGCGATGGTCTTGAGACCCTCGGGGCCGTGATAGACGGCATACATGCCGGCCATGTTGGCCAGCAGCACCTGGGAAGTACAGATGTTGGAATTGGCCTTCTCCCGGCGGATGTGCTGTTCCCGGGTCTGCAGGGCCATGCGCAGGGCCTTGTTGCCCCGGGCATCGACGGAGACGCCGATGATGCGGCCGGCCACGGAGCGCTTGTGCTCGTCCTTGCAGGCGAAGAAGGCGGCGTGGGGGCCGCCGAAGCCCATGGGAATGCCGAAGCGCTGGGAAGAACCCAGGGCCATGTCGGCCCCCATGGCGCCGGGGGATTTCAGCAGCACCAGGGCCATGAGGTCGCAGGCCACGGCGGTGACGGCGCCCTTGGCCTTGAGGGCGGCAATGGTGGCGGTGAGGTCGGTGACTTCGCCCTTGTCGTTGGGGTACTGCAGCAGGGCGCCGAAGACGTCCACCGTGGCGGCTTCTTCCACCGGCCCGAAGATCAGCTCGAAGCCGAAGTAGGCGGCCCGGGTCTTGACCACGTCGATGGTCTGGGGGAAACAGGCTGCGTCCACGAAGAAGCGGTTGGAGCCGGACTTGGAGACGCGGCGGGCCATGGTCATGGCCTCGGCGGCGGCGGTGGCCTCGTCCAGCAGGGAGGCGTTGGCCAGTTCCAGGCCGGTGAGATCGATGATCACCTGCTGGTAGTTGAGCAGGGCTTCCAGACGGCCCTGGGCGATCTCGGCCTGGTAGGGGGTGTAGGCGGTGTACCAGCCCGGGTTTTCCAGCACGTTGCGCAGGATCACCTTGGGTGTCAGGGTCTCGTGATAGCCCTGTCCGATGAGGGACTTCTTCACCACATTGCGGCCGGCCAAGGCCTTCAGGTCGGCCAGGGCCTCATGCTCGCGCCGGGGGGCGGGCAGGGGCCGGTCGGCGGGGAAGCGGATGGCGGCGGGCACGGTCTGATCCACCAGCTGATCAAGGCTGGCGGCGCCGATGGTGGCCAGCATCTGGCTCATTTCGCTGGCGCAGGGGCCGATGTGGCGGGCGATGAACTCGTCCTTCTGTTCCAGGGCGGAAAGGGACTGGGGCAGGGTATCGGACATGGGCAATCTCGGGAGGCGGAAAGAAAAAAGGGAAGGGGCTTTGCCCTTCCCTTGTCTGTTGGCTTATTCGCTGTCGGCCACGGCGCCGTAGGCGGCGGCATCGAGCAGGGCGCCCAGGTCGCCGGCGTTGGCCGGCTGCAGCTTGAACAGCCAGGCGGCGTAGGCGTCCTGGTTGAGGGTCTCGGGGGCGTCCACCACGGCCTCGTTGACGGCGGTGACGCTGCCGGCGATGGGGGCGTACACGTCGGCGGCGGCCTTCACGGATTCCACCACGGCGGCTTCCTGGCCGGCGGCCAGGGTCTTGCCCACTTCCGGCAGCTCGATGAAGACCAGGTCGCCCAGGGCTTCCTGGGCGTGGTCGGTGATGCCCACGGTGACGCTGCCGTCGCCTTCGAGGCGAACCCATTCGTGGCTCTTGGTGTACTTCAGATCGGCGGGAACGTTGGACATGGAACTCTCCTTAAGTTGAATGTGAATTCTGATTGCTGAAATCGGGGTGAATCAGGCCAAGGCCTTGCCGTGACGGGCGAAAACGGGTTTGACCACCTGGGCATTGAGCAGCTTGCCGCGGATGTCCACCTGCACGGTGTCGCCGAGGGCGACGCCCAGGGGCAGGCGGGCCAGGGCGATGGATTGTTCCAGGGTGGGGGAGAAGGTGCCGCTGGTGATTTCGCCTTCGCCCTGGCTCGTCACCACCTTCTGGTGGGCCCGCAACACGCCCTTGTCCAGCAGCTTGAGGCCGAGGAACTGGGCCTTCTGGCCGTTGGCGAGGAGGGCGGCCTTGCCGACGAAGTCCCGCTCGGACTTGAGGTCCACGGTCCAGGCCAGGCCGGCGTCCAGGGGGGAGACGGTTTCATCCATATCCTGGCCGTAGAGGTTCATGCCGGCCTCCAGGCGCAGGGTGTCCCGGGCGCCCAGGCCGCAGGGGCGCACGCCGGCGGCGATCAGGGCATTCCAGAAGTCCTCGGCCTTGGCAGCGGGGAGGGCGATCTCGAAGCCGTCCTCGCCGGTGTAGCCGGTGGTGGCAATGAAGAACTGGCCGATCTGGGTGCCGAAGAAGGGGGCCAGGTTTTCCGTGGCGGCCTTCACCTCGGGCAGCACCTGCCATACCTTGGCCTTGGCCTGGGGACCTTGCACGGCGATCATGGCCACGGCCTTGGGACCTTCGCGCAGGGGAATGACGGAGACGTCCAGCTGCCACTGACCCAGGAGCTGGTCCATCCAGGCCAGGTCCTTGTCGGCGGTGCCGGCGTTGATGACCACCCGGTAGTGGGTGTCGGTGAGGTAATAGACGATGAGATCGTCCACCACGCCCCCAGCCTCGTTGAGCATGGCGCTGTAGAGGGCCTTGCCCGGGACTTTCAGCTTGTCCACGTTGTTGGCGATGAGGCGCAGGAGGAAGGTCTTGGCGTCGGCGCCGGTAACATCCACGGCGCACATGTGGGAGACGTCGAACATGCCGCAGTCGTTGCGCACGGCATGGTGCTCCTCGATCTGGGAGCCGTAGTTCACCGGCATGTCCCAGCCGCCGAAATCCACCATGCGGGCATTGAGGGCACGGTGAGCCTTGTTGAGGACGGTTTGCTTCGTCATTTCAGTTCCTTGGGCGGGGCTGTGAAAGCCGATTCTGAAAACGAAAAAGGGGCGAGCCGGAAAATGCCAGACAGTTCTGGTTTCCGGCTCGCCCCCTCTGTCCTGCAACCTGAGAGTGTTGCGGCCCCCGTTCGTTCCACCCAAGGATGGAGAAACAGCGGCCGTTGCCCCCTTCGGTGGGCCGCCCGGACCGGGGGCCGCTCTCCAGAGATGTTCTGCCGCAAACGGTCCTTTTTGCCTGAGCGATTTCGGGGCTAGCGAATGGTGGATTGCGCCTTCGGCGGCAGCCCGTGGAAGCCGGGCCGCGCTCTCCCGTTTGCGCGGCGGACTATACCCAAAGGCAGGGGGCATGACAACAAGCCAGGGCGGCGCTGCCAGCGGCGTTTTGCCAGACCGCGCCAATGCTAGATTTCAGGCCGTCGCCCGGGTGCCTGACAAGGGCCTCCGGGAGGGCCGGGAGTTGGCCTGCTACATGGGTTGATAAATATTTGTTGAGAAGCACTTGCATTTGGATGGGTTCGTGATAATAATTCTCATTAGTTTGTTAGCCATCCATCTGTTCAGGAGCACCCGCCATGTATGTCTGTGTCTGCCACGCCGTTACTGATCGCCAGATCTCAGCGTCCGTAGCCATGGGCGCCTCCACGCTTGCCGACCTGCGCGACGAGCTGGGGGTGGGCACCTGCTGCGGCAAATGCGCCCGGGAAGTGCGCCAGCAGTTGCGCGACGAACTGGGCCAGTGCCGGGGCTGCGGCAAATGCGCTAACGCCAAGCATTGTTGAACCTCGGGTTGCGGTTCGGTCGGGCAGTCCGTTCCGCTTTTTCCCCTTGCCCTCGCGTCACATCGGCGCGGGGGCTTCTTTTTTGTGCCTTGTGCTAATCTACCGGCATCCATTCCCCAACGAATCAGGAGCCAGCCATGAAGGGCGATAAAAAAGTCATTCAGTACCTCAACAAGATTCTGGCCAACGAGCTGACCGCCATCAACCAGTACTTCCTGCATGCCCGCATGTACAAGAACTGGGGCCTGAAGAAGCTCAACGAACACGAGTACCACGAGTCCATCGACGAGATGAAGCATGCCGACAAGGTGATCGAGCGCATTCTCTTTCTCGAAGGCCTGCCCAATCTGCAGCAGCTGAACAAGCTGTTCATCGGCGAGAACACCAAGGAAATGCTGGAGTGCGACCTGAAGCTGGAACTGGCCGCCATCCCCCTGCTGCGCGAAGCCATTGCCTACTGTGAAGGCGTGGCCGACTACGTCACCCGGGATCTGCTGGAAGACATCCTGGAAAGCGAGGAAGAGCATGTGGACTGGCTGGAAACCCAGCTGGAGCTGATCGCCAAGGTGACCCTGCCCAATTACCTGCAGTCCCAGATGCACGACGACTGAGTCCTGCGCCACCACACCCGGGGCCGGCCTGTGCCGGCCCTTTTCATTTGCCTGCCATGAAACCGAGCCGAGTCGAATATCTCTCCCTGCGCGGCCGTCGCCAGGCCCTGCGCCGCTGGGGGCCTGCCGAGGCGCCGCCCCTGGTGTTGCTGCACGGCTGGATGGACGTTGCTGCCTCCTTCCAGTTCGTGGTGGATGCCCTGAGTCGGGAGTGGTCCGTGCTGGCACCGGACTGGAGGGGCTTCGGCGACAGCCAGGAAAATCGGGGGCCCTACTGGTTCGCCGATTACCTGGGTGATCTGGATGCCATGCTGGACAGCCTGTTCCCCCGGCAGGCCGTGCCCCTGGTGGGGCACAGCATGGGCGGCAACGTGGCCTGCCTGTACGCCGGATTGCGGCCCCAGCGGATCAGTCACCTGGTCTCCCTGGAAGGTTTCGGTATCAATGACATGGTCCCGGCCCAGGCGCCGGAACGCTTGTCGGCCTGGCTGGATCAACTGGCTGCGCCGCCCTCACTCCATGCCTACGCCGACCGGACCGCCCTGGCATCCCGCCTGCGCCGGGACAACCCGCGCCTGACACCTGCTCGGGCCGAGTTCCTGGCCACCCATCTGGGGCGTGTCGACGATGACGGGAGTGTGAAGTGGGCCGGCGATCCCTGGCACAAGGCCGCCAGTCCGCTGCTCTACCGGCTTGAGGAAGCCAAGGCCTGCTGGCGCCGGGTCCAGGCGCCCACCCTGTGGGTGCGGGGAGCGGAAACCTCTTTCCTCAAACGCTTTCATATAGACGAGGGCGACTATCGGGAACGCCTGGGCTGTTTTGCCTCGGCCCGGGAAGCCGTGGTGGCCGATGCCGGCCACATGCTGCATCACGATGCGCCCGAGGCGGTGGCAGCGCTGCTGGAGTCCTTCATCACGGCCTGAGGCCAAGGGGCGGCGCGGCCCCTGTGCTATGATTCCGCGCTTTCCTGCTGTCTTGGGGCGCCTTTGTCGCGACCTGCCGATGTCTGACCTGAACTGGGATTTCCACTGCCACTCCACCGCTTCCGACGGCCTGCTGCCGGCGGCCGAAGTGGCGCGCCGCGCCGCCGGCAACGGGGTGCAATTGCTGGCCCTGACCGACCATGACGATCTGGCCGGCCTGCCCGCCGCCCGGGCTGCGGCGGAGGAAATGGGCATGGGCCTGGTCAATGGCGTGGAAGTTTCCATCGAATGGGAAGGCCTTTCCATCCACGTGGTGGGCCTGGGCTTCGATGCCGCCAATCCGGTTCTGAACGAGGGGCTGGCCGGCATCCGCAGCGGCCGGGTGGAACGGGCCAGACGCATGGCCGAGGCCCTGGACGCCATTGCCATCCGCGGCGCCTTCGAGGGCGCCATGGCCTATGCGGAAAACCCCAACCTGATTTCCCGTGCCCATTTCGCCCGCTATCTGGTGCAGATCGGCCTGTGCAAGGACGTGCACAACGTCTTCGACAACTACCTCACCCCGGGCAAGCCCGGCTACGTGGAGCATCGCTGGGCTTCCCTGGAGGATGCTGTCAGCTGGATTCGTGCCGCCGGCGGTGTGGCCGTGGTGGCCCATCCGGGGCGCTACAAGATTTCCAATGCGGCCTTGCGCCGTTTTCTGGGCCAGTTCAAGGATGCGGGCGGGGAGGGCATCGAGGTGGTGACCGGCAGCCACAGCCCCGACCAGATCCATCATTTCGCCCGCCTGGCCCGCCATTACGGCTTTCTCGCCTCCCGCGGCTCCGACTTCCACGGGCCGGAGGAGAGCTATACCGACCTGGGGCGCCTCTCGCCCTTGCCGGACGGCCTCACGCCCATCTGCTCCCGTTTCGTCTGATCATCCACGCCATGGCCGAATATCTTTCCCTCCATCCCGACAATCCCCAGCCCCGCATGCTGGCCAAGGCCGCCCAGGTCCTGCGGGAGGGGGGGCTGATCGCCTTTCCCACTGACTCCTGCTATTCCCTGGCCTGCCATCTGGGCGACAAGGAGGCCCTGGATCGGCTGCGGGCCATCCGCGGCGTCGATGACCGGCACCACATGACCCTGATGTGCCGCGACCTGTCCCAGATCGCCCACTTTGCCCGGGTGGACAATGCCCAGTACCGCCTGCTCAAAACGGTCACGCCGGGCAGTTACGTGTTCATCCTGGAAGGCACCAAGGAACTGCCGCGACGGGTGATGCACCCCAAGCGCAAGACCATCGGTCTGCGGGTGCCCGACCATCTGGGCGCCCTGGCCCTGCTGGAGGAGTTCGGCGAGCCCCTGCTCACCGCCACCCTGCAGCTGCCCGGGGATGAAGCGCCTCTCACCGAAGGCTGGGAGATCCAGGACCGTCTCGACGACCAGCTGGAGCTGATCCTGGATGGCGGCCATTGCGGCACCGAGCCCACCACCGTCATCGACCTCACCAGCGGGGCACCGGAACTGGTGCGGGCCGGCCGCGGAGCGCTGGCCCCCTTCGGTCTCTGACCGGCACGGCCGACCGGAGCCGGGTCGGTCCCTTTGGTAGAATCCCCCCTTTATTACGCTGACGCGCCATGGACCAACTGATCCAGACTCTTGCCATTGCAGCCCTGCCGGTGATCTTCGCCATCACCCTGCACGAGGCCGCCCATGGTTATGTGGCGCGCCACTTCGGTGACCTGACGGCCTATGCGGCGGGGCGCATCAGCCTCAATCCCCTGCGCCACATCGATCCGGTAGGCACCATCCTGATTCCGGTGCTGATCCTGCTCTTCTCCGGCGGTAGCCTGCTGTTCGGCTATGCCAAACCGGTGCCCGTGGATTTCGGCCGCCTGCGCCGTCCCAAGCAGGACATGCTGTGGGTGGCCGCCGCCGGCCCCCTGGCCAACCTGGCCATGGCCATCGGCTGGGGTTGCATGCTCAAGCTGGCCCAGCTGCTGCCGGTGAATGCCTATACCCTGCCCCTGGAGCGTATGGCCGACCTGGGCATGGATGTGAATATCGGCCTGATGCTGCTCAACCTGCTGCCCATTCCGCCCCTGGATGGCGGCCGCATCGCCGTCAGCCTTTTGCCCTACCGCCAGGCCGTCGCCTTTTCCCGGGTGGAGCCCTGGGGCTTTCCGATCCTGATCCTGCTGCTCTTTTCCGGCGTGCTGGCCAGCATCCTTTATCCGCTGATGGGTATCATGCGTTACCTGTTGGCCCTGATTTTCAATTTCCAAGCCTGAGACAAACATCACCATGTACGCGGAACGAGTCCTTTCCGGCATGCGCCCCACGGGCAGCCTGCACCTTGGCCACTACCACGGGGTCCTGAAGAACTGGGTCAAGCTCCAGCACGACTATCCCTGCCTGTTCTTCGTGGCCGACTGGCATGCCCTGACCACCAGCTACGACCAGCCGGACATCATCGAAAAGGCCGCCTGGGACATGGTGATCGACTGGCTGGCCGCCGGCGTGGACCCCAATCAGGCCACCATCTTCATCCAGTCCCGGGTGCCCGAGCACGCCGAACTGCACCTGCTGATGTCCATGATGACGCCCCTGGGCTGGCTGGAGCGGGTGCCGACCTACAAGGACCAGATCGAAAAGCTCTCCCACAAGGACCTCACCACCTACGGTTTCCTTGGCTATCCCCTGCTGATGTCTGCCGACATCCTGGTGTATCGCGCCAACCGGGTTCCCGTGGGCGAGGACCAGATTCCCCACCTGGAGTTTTCCCGGGAAATCGCCCGCCGCTTCAACCATCTCTACGGCCGGGAGCCCGGCTTCGAGGAGAAGGCCCTGGAAGCGGTGAAGAAGCTGGGTGGCAAGGTGGGCAAGCGTTTCAACGAGCTGCGTACCCGCTTCCAGCAGGACGGCGATGCTGCCGCGGTGGAGGAGGGCAAGCGCCTGGTGAACGAGGCCCAGAGCCTGTCCCTGGTGGATCGGGAGCGCCTGCTGGGTCATCTGGAAGGCACCGGCAAGATGATCCTGGTGGAGCCCGATGCCCTGCTCACCGAGGCTTCGCGCATGCCCGGCCTGGACGGGCAGAAGATGTCCAAGTCCTACGGCAACACCATCACCCTGCGGGAGGATGAAGCCTCCGTCACCCAGAAGGTCAAGCGCATGCCCACCGATCCGGCCCGGGTGCGCCGCACCGACGCCGGCAATCCGGACAAGTGCCCGGTGTGGCAGCTGCACCAGGTCTATTCCGACGGGGCCACCAAGGAGTGGGTGCGCCAGGGCTGCACTTCCGCCGGCATCGGCTGCATCGAATGCAAGCAGCCGGTGATCGACGGCATCCTCAAGGAACAGGCGCCCATGCGGGAGCGGGCCCAGGTCTATCTGGACAATCCGGCCCTGGTGCGGGAGATCGTCAACGACGGTTGCGCCAAGGCCCGCCGCCTGGCCCAGGAAACCATGACCGATGTGCGCGCCGCCATGGGCCTGAACTACGCCTGACATGAGCGATACTCCGGTCCTCGACGACATTCCGGCCCCCCAGGCGGCGCCGGCCCAGGAGGCCCTGGCCCGCATCTACGGCCAGCCCCTGGAGCAGCTGCCCCTGGACCTGTACATCCCGCCCGACGCCATGGCGGTGATGCTGGATGCCTTCGAAGGCCCCCTGGACTTGCTGCTGTACCTGATCCGCAAGGCCAACGTGAATGTGCTCGACATTCCCATGGCGCCCCTGACGCTCCAGTACCTGGAGTACGTGGAAGCCATGCGCTCCCAGAACATGGAGCTGGCGGCCGACTATCTGGTGATGGCCGCCATGCTCATCGAGATCAAGTCCCGCATGCTGCTGCCCCGGGCCAAGCAGGCGGAAGAGGACGAGGTGGAGGATCCCCGGGCCGAACTGGTGCGCCGCCTCATCGAATACGAGCAGATGAAGCTGGCGGCGGTGCGCCTGAACGAGCATCCCCAGGCCGAGCGGGACTTCGTCTGGGTCGAGACCTGGGTGGAAAAATCCCAGATGCAGCGTTTCCCCGACGTGTCGGTGGCGGACCTGCAGCAGGCCTGGCAGTCCATCCTGCGCCAGGCCCAGCTGCATACTTCCCACAAGGTGCAGCGGGAAGAGCTGTCGGTGCGCGAGCACATGGGCCTGATCCTGCGCCAGCTGAAGGAAGCGGACGGCTTCGTCGAGTTCATCCACATGTTCGACGTGGAGCTGGGCGCCCCTTCCGTGGTGGTGCATTTCCTGGCCATGCTGGAGCTGGCCCGGGAGCGGCTGATCCGCATCACCCAGGCCGAGGCCTTCATGCCCATCTACGTGCGCCTCGCTATTGCCGACGACGCGGAAACGCCCCTGACCGAGGAAGAGGCGGGGCAGATAGTCGAAATCCCTGCGGAAGAAGGAGAGGGCGATGCCCCAGTTACCGTCTAACCCCGCCGAGATCAAGCGCATCCTGGAAGCGGCCCTGTTGGCCGCCCAGCAGCCCCTCTCGGTGTCCGAACTGCGCCAGATGTTCGATGGCGAGCTAGCGCCGGAAGTGGTGCGCAAGCTGCTCGACGAGCTGCGGGAGGAGTGGAGCGAGCGCACCGTGGAGCTGGTCCAGCTGGCCACCGGCTGGCGCTTCCGCACCCGCACCGAGTACATGCCCTATCTGGAAGCCCTCAATCCGGAAAAGCCGCCCAAGTATTCCCGGGCAGTCCTGGAGACCCTCTCCATCATTGCCTACCGCCAGCCCGTGACCCGGGGCGACATCGAGGACATCCGCGGCGTCACCGTCGCCACCCAGGTCATCAAGGCCCTGGAAGAGCGGGGCTGGGTCGATGTGGTGGGCTACCGGGATACCCCGGGCCGTCCCGCCCTGTTTGCCACCACCAAGAAATTTCTCGACGATCTGGGGCTGCGCAGCCTGACCGAGCTGCCGCCCCTGGAACAACTCAATCAAACACTGGAATTAAGCGATGCCTCCTAAGCCTCCCCGTAAGCCTGCCGCACCCAAGACGGGCCAGGCACCCCGCCGCAGCCCTGCCGGCGGCCGTCCGCGCCGGGATGACGGCGCCGAGTGGGTGGAGGGTTCCGACCCCGCTCCCCATGGTCGTCGCTCAGGCAGCACTGGCGCGGCTTCTGGCCGGCCTGGCCCGAAACCCGCGCGGGACGCGGCAAAGCGGACACCGTTCCGTGCGCCCACCCGTCCCCGTCCCGAGCCTGTCGCCGCCGTGGAGGAAGTAGAGGAGCTGGAAGCGCCCCGTCCCCGTCGCGGTGCCGGCCGCAATGCCCCTGCGCCCCGCGCCGTCGGCCGCAGCGGCCGCAATGCGCCGGTGGAGGCCAAGCCCGAGCGCCTGCACAAGATCCTGGCCCAGAGCGGCGTCGGTTCCCGGCGCGACATGGAGGAGTGGATTGCCGCCGGCCGCGTCACGGTCAATGGCAAGCCGGCCGAAGTGGGCCAGCTGGTGGGGCCGGAAGACAAGGTCAAGGTCAGCGGCCGCCTGGTGCATCTGCGCTTCGGCTCCCTGCGCCTGCCCCGGGTGGTGCTCTACCACAAGCCCGAAGGCCAGATCGTCTCCCGCGACGACCCGGAAGGCCGTGACAGCGTCTTCGACTTCCTGCCACGCATGCGCGGCAGCCGCTGGGTGGCGGTGGGGCGGCTGGACTACAACACCAGCGGCCTGCTGCTGTTCACCAACTCCGGCGACCTGGCCAACCGGCTGATGCACCCCCGCTACAACCTGGAGCGGGAGTACGCGGTGCGGGTGCTGGGCGACCTGGACGACGCCACCCTCAAGCAGCTGGCCGCCGGCATCGAACTGGAAGACGGTCCGGCCCGCTTCACCACCCTGCTGGACGCGGGCGGCGAGGGGGCCAACCACTGGTACCGGGTGACCTTGTCCGAAGGCCGCAACCGGGAAGTGCGGCGTATGTTCGAAGCCGTAGGGGCCACGGTGAGTCGCCTGATCCGCGTGCGTTACGGCCCCTTCGTCCTGCCGGCCCGTCTCAAGCGGGGCAGCACCATGGAACTGACGGACATGGATGTGGCCAAGCTGATGCGGGAATTTGGCCTGCCGGCACCGGAAGTGATCCAGAAGCGGGACAAGCGTACCCGGAAGTGATTTCGGGCCGCAGCGGCCCGATCCGCGGCTACCCCCAGGGTCGTTTGGAGCCCGGGTAGCGGCTTTCCGGCAGGAAAGCCGTTGTCCGGGCTGTTGTTTTCCGATATAATTCAAAAGTTTTCATCGTCCTGCCCAGCTTTGGGCGGGTAACTTTTTGGATGGGCGTTTCGCCCATTTTTTATTTGTAGCGCATGGATCTGCACTCATTAGTTGAAAATACGGTCACCGGCCTGGGTTACGAGCTGGTGGACCTGGAACTGACGCCCCGGGCCCGGGTTATCCGCGTCTTTATCGACCAGCCTGAAAAGGAGGGCGGTATCGGCGTGGAGGATTGCGTTGCCGTGAGCAACCAGCTTTCCCGCGTGCTGATGGTGGAAAACATCGATTACGACCGGCTGGAGGTTTCCTCCCCCGGTCTCGACCGGCCTTTGAAGAAGCTGGCCGATTTCGATCGCTTTGCCGGTCAGGAAGTGCATATCCGCTTGCGCGTGGCGCTGAACAACCGGCGCAACTACAACGGCATTCTCATGGGCGTGCGCGACGGCAAGGTCTGCGTGCGCCTGATTGACAAGAACAGCGGCAAGGAAGAGGGCGAAGTGGCCCTCGAGCCGGGCAATATCGACAAGGCCCGGCTGGAGCCGAAGTTTGATTGATGGCGGGTTGAAGGCAGATACGAGGAGAGAAAAGCAATGAGCCGCGAGATTTTGTTGCTGGTGGATGCACTGGCGCGCGAAAAAAACGTTGCCAAGGATGTGGTGTTCGGCGCTCTGGAGTCGGCCCTGGCATCCGCTACCAAGAAGCGTATTAACGACGAAGCCGACGTGCGCGTCGTGATCGACCGCAATACCGGCGAGTACGAGTCCTTCCGCCGCTGGCAGGTGGTGGCTGACGAAACCTACGTCAACGAGTTCCTGGAAATGCCCCTGTCCGAAGCCCAGAAGCAGGACGAAGGCGTGGAAGTCGGCGACGTGATCGAGGAATCCCTGGAGCCCATCGACTTCGGCCGTATCGGCGCCCAGGCCGCCAAGCAGGTCATCCTGCAGCGCATCCGCGACGCCGAGCGGGAGCAGATTCTGGCCGACTTCCTGGAACGCAAGGAACACATCGTTTCCGGCACCATCAAGCGCATGGAGCGCGGCAACGCCATTATCGAAGCCGGCAAGATCGAGGCCCTGCTGCCCCGGGACCAGATGATCCCTAAGGAAAACCTGCGCGTCGGCGACCGGGTCAAGGCCTTCCTGCTGCGTATCGATCGCAATGCCCGCGGTCCCCAGATCATCCTCTCCCGCACCGCGCCGGAATTCATCATCAAGCTGTTCGATCTGGAAGTGCCCGAGATCGAAGACGGACTCATGGAAATCAAGGCTGCCGCCCGGGATCCCGGCATGCGAGCCAAGATCGCCGTGAAGTCCAACGATCCCCGCGTGGATCCGATCGGTACCTGCGTCGGCATGCGCGGTACCCGCGTCACCGCCGTCACCAACGAACTGGCCGGCGAGCGCGTGGACATCGTGCACTGGTCCCAGGACCCGGCCCAGTTCGTCATCGGCGCCCTGGCTCCGGCCGAAGTCAGCTCCATTGTGGTTGACGAGGAAAAGCACAGCATGGACGTGGTGGTGGACGAGGCCAACCTGGCCATCGCCATCGGCCGCGGCGGCCAGAACGTGCGCCTGGCCTCCGAACTGACCGGCTGGAACATCAACCTGATGACCCAGGAAGAGTCGGAAAAGAAGGTGGAAGCAGAAACCGCTGCCACCCGTGTGCTGTTTATGGAAAAACTGGATGTGGACGAGGAAGTCGCCAACATCCTGATCGACGAAGGCTTCTCCACCCTGGAAGAAGTTGCCTATGTGCCCCTGGCGGAAATGCTGGAAATCGAGGCCTTCGACGAAGATACGGTGAACGAGCTGCGTAACCGCGCCCGTAATGTGCTTCTGACCGAAGCCATCGTCACCGAAGAGCAACTCGAAGGTGTGGAAGATTCCCTTTTGGCCCTGGACGGTATGGACAAGTCCCTGGCTGCCAAGCTGGCTTCCGGCGGTGTGAAAACCCTGGACGACCTGGCCGACCTGGCTGTGGATGAACTCACCGAAATTACCGGCATTGACGCAGATCGCGCCAAGCAACTGATTACCAACGCCCGCTCGCACTGGTTCGAGTGAGAGGGAAGGGAGAGAAGTAAATATGGCGCAAACCACCGTATCCCAATTTGCCGCCGAGCTGAAAATGCCGGCCGCTGTTCTTCTGGAACAGCTACAGAAAGCCGGCGTCAGCAAGCAAGCCGCTGAAGATCAGCTCTCCGAGCAGGACAAGACCCGTCTGCTCGACTACCTGCGCAGCAGCCACGGCGAAGCCCAGGGCAAGAACAAGATTACCCTGACCCGCAAGCAGACCAGCGAGATCAAGGCCCAGGATTCCACCGGCAAGACTCGTACCGTCCAGGTCGAAGTGCGCAAGAAGCGCGTCCTGGTCAAGCGTGAAGCCGGCGAAGGCGTGGTCGAGGCAGCAGTCGAAGAAGCCCAGCAAGCTGCCGTCCAGGCTGAGCCGGTTGTCGAGCCCGTGGCTGCACCCGTGGTCGAGGCCGCGCCCGAACCTGTGCCCGAACCCGTGGTGGAAGTTGCTCCCGAACCCGCACCCGAACCTGTGCCCGAACCCGTGGTGGAAGCCGCTCCCGAGCCCGTTGCTGCTCCGGCTGAGGAGCCCGTGGCTGCCGCCGAGCCTGCTCCGGCTGCCGCGCCGACCCGTACCAAGGTGGTCAAGCGCAGCATGGTTTCCGTCATCGGCGAAGCCGAGATGAAAGCCCGGGAAGAAGAGGCCCGTCGCCACCAGGCCCTGCTGGAACACCAGCAGCGGGAATACCAGGAAAAGCAGGCCCGCGCCGCCGAACTGGTGCGCCTGCGGCGTGAAGCCGAGGAAAAGGCCGTGGCCCTGAAGGCCGCCGAAGCTGCCAAGAAGGCGGCGACCGCCCACCAGGTGGCCCAGCCGGCAGACGACAAGCCCGCCGACCGCACCCTGCACAAGCCCGCCGGCAAGCCCGGCGACGCCAAACCCGGTGCCAAGAAAGAAGGCGGCTGGAACGACGGCAACAAAAAGCGTCCCGGTCTCAAGACCCGTGGCGGCGATGCCAACAGCGGCTGGCGCAGTGGCGGCGGCAAGCATGGCAAGCGCCATGGCGGCGGCAACGACGAAGCCCATGCCTTCCAGGCGCCGACCGAACCCATCGTGCGTGAAGTGCATGTGCCCGAAACCATTTCCGTGGCCGATCTGGCCCACAAGATGGCAGTCAAGGCCACCGAGGTGATCAAGACCCTGATGAAGATGGGTTCCATGGTCACCATCAACCAGGTGCTGGACCAGGAAACCGCCATGATCGTGGTGGAAGAAATGGGCCACAAGGCACTGGCGGCCAAGCTGGATGATCCGGATGCCTTCCTCGACGACGCCGTCGAGCATGTGGATGTGAAGCAGGAGCCCCGCGCCCCGGTGGTGACCGTGATGGGTCACGTGGACCACGGCAAGACCTCCCTGCTCGACTACATCCGGCGCACCCGCGTGGCTTCCGGCGAAGCCGGCGGCATTACCCAGCACATCGGCGCCTACCACGTGGAAACTCCCCGCGGCATGGTGACCTTCCTCGACACCCCGGGTCACGAGGCCTTCACGGCCATGCGGGCCCGCGGTGCCAAGGCCACCGACCTGGTGATCCTGGTGGTGGCGGCTGACGACGGCGTCATGCCCCAGACCAAGGAAGCCATCCACCACGCCAAGGCGGCCAATGTGCCCCTGGTGGTGGCGGTGAACAAGATCGACAAGCCCGAAGCCAATCCGGACCGCGTCAAGCAGGAACTGATTGCCGAAGGCGTGGTGCCGGAAGAGTACGGCGGCGATTCCCCCTTCGTGCCGGTGTCCGCCAAGAAGGGTACCGGTATCGACGACCTGCTGGAGCATGTGCTGCTGCAGGCCGAAGTGCTGGAACTGACCGCGCCCAAGGATGCTCCGGCCAAGGGCATCATCATCGAAGCCCGTCTGGACAAGGGCAAGGGCCCCGTGGCCACCATCCTGGTGCAGTCCGGCACCCTGAAGCGGGGCGACATCGTCCTGGTCGGTCAGGTGTTCGGCAAGGTGCGCGCCATGCTGGACGAGAACGGCAAGCCCATCGACCAGGCCGGTCCTTCCATCCCGGTGGAAATCCAGGGCCTGTCCGACGTGCCGGCTGCCGGCGAGGAAGCCATGGTGCTGGCCGATGAGCGCAAGGCCCGTGAAATCGCCCTGTTCCGTCAGGGCAAGTTCCGCGAAGTGAAGCTGGCCAAGCAGCAGGCCGCCAAGCTCGAATCCATGTTCGACAACATGGGCGAGGGCGCCGCCAAGTTCCTGCCGCTGATCGTCAAGTCCGACGTGCAAGGCTCCCAGGAAGCCCTGGTGCAGTCCCTGAACAAGCTGTCCACCGACGAAGTGCGGGTAAACGTGATCCACGCGGCGGTCGGTGCCATTACCGAAACCGACGTGAACCTGGCATCTGCCTCCAAGGCCGTCATCATCGGCTTCAATACCCGTGCCGATGCCGGCGCCCGCAAGGCGGCCGATACCTTCGGCGTGGATATCCGCTACTACAACATCATCTACGACGCCGTGGATGAGGTGAAGGCAGCCCTGTCCGGCATGCTGTCCCCGGAAAAGCGGGAACAGATCACCGGTCTGGTGGAGATCCGTCAGGTCTTCCGCATTTCCAAGGTCGGTTCCATCGCCGGTTGTCTGGTGCTGGAAGGCGTGGTCAAGCGCAATTCCCGCGTCCGTCTGCTGCGCAACAACGTGGTGCAGTGGGATGGCGAGCTGGACTCCCTGAAGCGTTACAAGGATGACGTGAAGGAAGTGAAGGGCGGCTTCGAGTGCGGTCTGTCCCTGAAGAACTTCAATGAAATCGAGGAAGGCGATCAACTGGAAGTGTACGAAATCCAGGAAATCGCCCGGAGCCTGTAAGGCACGATGGCTAACAAGAGTTTTTCACGCAAGGACCGGGTGAATGAGCAGATCCGCCGCGAGCTGGCGGAGCTCATTCGCACCGAGCTGAAGGACCCTCGCGTCGGCATGGTCAGCCTAACCGACGTCGAGGTGACTCCCGATTACGCCCATGCCAAGGTTTTCTTCACCACCCTGGCGGCCGCGGAGCAGCTGGCGGAAATCAAGAAGGGCCTGGACAAGGCTTCCGGTTTCCTGCGGCGGGAACTGGGGCGCCGGGTGCGCATCCACACCACGCCCCAGCTGCATTTCGTGTACGACAATTCCATCGAGCACGGCACCAGCCTTTCCCGTCTGATCGACGAAGCGGCGGCCACCAGCCGCCAGACTTCGCCCGACGAGGATGGGGAAGCTCCGCCGGATACCGCTGCCGAAAGCTGATCAGGTCATGTCCAAACCCAGACGCACCTGGAAACAGGTGGATGGGGTGCTGCTGCTGGACAAGCCCCTCCACCTCTCCTCCAACGACGCGCTGCAAAAGGCGCGTCGTTTCTTTTCGGCCGCCAAGGCCGGCCATACCGGCACCCTCGATCCCCTGGCCACCGGCCTGCTGCCCATCTGCTTCGGCGAAGCCACCAAGTTTTCCGCCGACCTGCTGGATGCCGACAAGGCCTATGTTGCCGACGTCCGCCTTGGTCAGACCACGGCCACCGGCGATGTGGAGGGTGAAGTCCTGCAGACCCGGCCGGTACAGGTTTCCGCCGAGCAGCTGGCTGCCGTGCTGCCCCGCTTCACCGGGGTGATTGCCCAGGTGCCGCCCATGTATTCGGCCCTCAAGCGCGATGGCAAGCCACTCTACGAGCTGGCCCGCCAGGGGCTGGAGGTGGAGCGGGAAGCCCGGGAAGTAACCATTCTCAGCCTGGCCGCCAGCGATTTCGACGGCATTAACTTCCGTCTGCAGGTGGATTGCAGCAAGGGCACCTACATCCGTACCCTGGCCGAGGACATTGGCGAAGCCCTCGGCTGCGGTGCCCATCTGACAGGCCTGCGGCGTACCCGGGTCGGTCCGCTGGAACTGGATCGTGCAGTGTCCCTGGCAGAGCTGGAAAATACGGAGGAGGCGGACCGGGGGCGCTATCTGCTGCCGGTGGATGCCTTGCTGCGCAGCCTGCCCGAGGTATTGCTGGAGGCCGAATCCCTGCAGCGCTTTGCCCACGGCAATCCGGTGGCAACCGACCTCCAGTCCGGCAAGGCCCGGGTCTATGGCGAGGGCGTCCTGCAGGGGGTGGGAGAGGTCAGGGAAGGCAAGCTGTGGCCCTACCGCCTGCTGCGCCAGAAGGACAACGGCTAGGGGTGTGCAAAATAGCGGGGAATGGCCGGAATTATCTTGCTACTCCTCTGCTCCCTGCGTATAATCCGCCGCTTCGCTCCCCGTGGAGCGAAGTTTTTTTAACCGTCGGGCGCCTGGCTCTATCAAACTGGGGCAGCGTCGTAACACTCAAGAGAGTTTGACATATGGCTATCAACACCACTCAGAAGGCCCAGATCGTTGGCGATTTCCAACGCGCTCAGGGCGATACCGGTTCCTCCGAAGTGCAGATCGCGCTGCTGACCGCACGCATCAACGACCTGACCGGTCACTTCAAGGAACACATGAAGGATCACCACTCCCGTCGCGGTCTGCTGCGCATGGTGTCCCGCCGCCGCAAGCTGCTGGACTACCTGAAGCGCACCGATGTGGACAAGTACCGCAGCGTTATCGAGCGTCTGGGCCTGCGCAAGTAATCTTGCCCACGCCTGATACCGTCCGCCCATGCGGTCGGGACGCATCAAGTAGCGTTTGAAAGAGCGGGCGGCCTTTGGCCGCGCCGCTCTTTTGCTTTCCGGGAGCATGGTTTTCCCCGGGTAAGCAGGTAGAATCGGCGGTTGCAAGAATTTAAGCGAAGACAAGAGAAAGAGAGAAAGGAAGATATGTTCAATATTGCAAAGAAAACCTTTACCTACGGTGCCCATCAGGTCACTCTGGAAACCGGCGAGATTGCTCGCCAGGCCTCCGGCGCCGTACTGGTCACCGTTGACGACACCGTGGTCCTGGTGACCGTGGTCGGCGCCAAGCAAGCCAAGCCGGGTCAGGATTTCTTCCCCCTGACCGTCGACTATGTCGAGAAGACCTACGCTGCCGGCAAGATCCCCGGTGGCTTCTTCAAGCGCGAAGGCCGTCCTTCCGAAAAGGAAACCCTGACCTCCCGCCTGATCGACCGTCCCATTCGCCCCCTGTTCCCTGAAGGCTTCTACAACGAAGTCCAGGTGGTGGCGACCGTCATGTCCCTGAATCCCGAAGTGGATTCCGACATTCCCGCCCTGATCGGTGCCTCCGCTGCCCTGGCCATTTCCGGCATTCCCTTCTCCGGCCCCATCGGTGCCGCCCGCGTCGGCTACATCGACGGCCAGTACGTGCTGAATCCCTCCGCCACCCAGCTCAAGGACAGCAAGCTGGACCTGGTGGTTGCCGGCACCCAGTCCGCCGTGCTGATGGTGGAATCCGAAGCCAAGGAACTCTCCGAAGAAGTCATGCTGGGCGCCGTGGTCTACGGCCACGAGCAGATGCAGGCCGTTATCAACGCCATCAATGAACTGGTGGAAGAAGCCGGCAAGCCCGAATGGGAATGGCAGGCTCCGGCCCAGGACCAGGTCCTGGTGGGCAAGCTGGAAGCCCTGGTCAAGGCCAAGCTGGAAGAGGCTTACAGCATCACCAGCAAGCAGACCCGCAGCCAGCGCGTCAAGGAAATCCGCAGCGAGGCAGTCGCCGCCCTGTGCCAGGGTGAAGATGCTCCCGACGAAAACACCGTGGCCGACCTGTTCTTCGCCATGGAGGCCGCCATCGTCCGCGGCCGCATCCTGGCCGGCGAGCCCCGCATCGACGGTCGCGACACCCGCACCGTGCGTCCCATCACCGTGCGCACCGGCGTACTGCCCCGTACCCACGGTTCTGCCCTGTTCACCCGTGGTGAGACCCAGGGTCTGGTGGTGGCCACCCTCGGTACCAGCCGCGACGAGCAGATCATCGACGCCCTGGCCGGCGAGTACAAAGACCGCTTCATGCTGCACTACAACATGCCTCCCTACGCCACTGGCGAAACCGGCCGCGTCGGTTCCCCCAAGCGTCGCGAGATCGGTCACGGCCGTCTGGCCAAGCGTGCCCTGCTCGCCGTGCTGCCGCCCGCCGACGAGTTCTCCTACTCCATGCGCGTGGTGTCCGAGATCACCGAATCCAACGGCTCCTCCTCCATGGCTTCCGTCTGTGGCGGCTCCCTGGCGCTGATGGATGCTGGCGTGCCCCTCAAGTCCCACGTGGCCGGTATCGCCATGGGCCTGATCAAGGAAGGCAACCGCTTTGCCGTGCTGACCGACATCCTGGGTGACGAAGACCACCTGGGCGACATGGACTTCAAGGTGGCCGGTACCGATTCCGGTATCACCGCCCTGCAGATGGACATCAAGATCCAGGGCATCACCAAGGAAATCATGGCGGTGGCGCTGGATCAGGCCAAGGCTGGTCGCCTGCACATCCTGAACATCATGCAGGATGCCCAGGATGCTCCGCGTACGGAAATGTCCGCTTACGCTCCCCGTCTGTACACCATGAAGATCAATCCGGAAAAAATCCGTGACGTGATCGGCAAGGGTGGTGCGGTGATCCGTGCCCTGACCGAGGAAACCGGTACTTCCATCGACATCCAGGACGACGGCACCATCACCATTGCCTCCACCGACGGTGAAGCCGCCGAGATGGCCCGCAAGCGTATCGAAGCCATCACCGCCGAAGTGGAAGTGGGTAAGGTCTACGAAGGTCCTGTGCTGAAGATTCTGGACTTCGGTGCCATCGTCAGTGTCCTGCCGGGCAAGGATGGTCTGCTGCACATCTCCCAGATCGCCAACGAGCGCGTCAATGCCGTGGCCGACTACCTCAAGGAAGGCCAGGTCGTCCGCGTCAAGGTTCTGGAAACCGACGAGAAGGGTCGCATCCGCCTGTCCATGAAGGCTGTGGCTGCCGAAGAGGCTGCTCCCGCCGTGGCTGCAGAACCGCAACAGTAAGTTTTTCACCGTTGCAAAGAAAAAGGGCGCTTCGGCGCCCTTTTTTATAGTTTGACCCGCCGACAATAAAAAAGCGCAGCCTTGGCTGCGCTTTTTTGCGGCGGAGTGCTCCGCTTACTTGGCGACCTGCTTTTCCCGCAGTTCCTCCAGGGTCTTGCAGTCGATGCACAGGGTTGCCGTGGGGCGGGCTTCCAGGCGCTTGATGCCGATTTCCACACCGCACTTGTCGCAGAAGCCGTAGTCGCCGGAATCGATGCGACCCAGGGTCTCGTCGATCTTCTTGATCAGCTTGCGCTCCCGGTCCCGGTTGCGCAGTTCCAGGGCGATATCCGTTTCCTGGCTGGCCCGGTCATTGGGGTCGGCAAAGACAGTGGCTTCATCCTGCATGGTATGCACCGTGCGCTCGATGTCAGCCATCAACTCCTGCTTCAGCGTGCCAAGAATGGCGCGGAAGTGAGCCAGCTGCTTGCTGTTCATGTATTCCTCGCCCTTCTTGGGGACGTAGGGCGTGAAATGTTTGTGGAGCAAATCTTCAGCCATGTTCGAAGACCATCCGTGTTTGTGCAAAAAGGCGATTAAATATCAGAAAAGCATCTTACCTGCAACAATCATTGATTGCACGAAAAAAAACTACTTTTGGCGCTTGACCACCCCGGGGGGCATGTGTAGAATTCGCGTCTCTTCGGGGCGTAGCGCAGCCTGGTAGCGCATCTGCTTTGGGAGCAGAGGGTCGTGAGTTCGAATCCCACCGCCCCGACCAGCAGATACAGGTTGCACCCAAGGCGAGCGAGAATTAGCGCCCGTAGCTCAACAGGATAGAGCAACGGCCTTCTAAGCCGTAGGTTGTGAGTTCGAGCCTCGCCGGGCGCGCCAAACAGGTTTCAGTGGCGGTATTAGCTCAGTTGGTAGAGCACTGGATTGTGATTCCAGGTGTCACCGGTTCGATCCCGGTATATCGCCCCAAAATAAAGAAAAACCCGGCCTAGTGCCGGGTTTTTCTTTTTCTGCTTCAAAAATTCAACTTTAATCTTCCGCCACCGCGCTGTTGCCCGCAGTTTTGCCCAGCTTTGCCGCCAGCCCCAGCAGGGGGGCGTTGCCGGGGTCCCTGGCCACATCCAGCAGTACCAGATTGCCGTGCTTGCCGATGTCGCGCATGGCATCGATGCGGTTGGTTTCCAGCAAGACGGTCAGGGCTTCGGCTGAATTGACGTGGAATTTCTCGAAGTCGGCGAGGGATTCCCGCAGACCTTCGGCCAGCAGCTTGCGCGAGTCGGCCAGGCCTTTGGCCCGGGCCCGCTGGGCGTCGGCCTCCGCTTCGGCCTGGCGCACGGTCTTGATGCGCATGGCTTCCGCTTCCTGTTCCGCAGCCTCCCGTTCCCGCTTGGCGGCCACTACCCGGTTGAAGGAGGCCTGGACGTCGCCGGAGACGGTGGGCTGGTCCACCAGCACCGCTTCCAGGACGTATCCGAATTCCTCCAGCTTGGCCGAGAGGGCCTTTTCCACCTGGGTCACCAGATGGTCCCGGTCCTTGAACAGGTCCTCCAGGGTCATGGAAGCGGCGATGGCGCGGATGGTGTTGAGGACCCAGGTGGAGATCTGGGCCGACGGGTTCTGCAGCTTGTACCAGGCATGGCTGGCCCGTTCCGGTGTGACGCGGATCATCAGGCTGACGGGGAGGGAGACGAACATGTTGTCCGAGGTCTTCACCTCCACCGTGCTCTGCACTTCGTCGATGCGCAGGGAGAGCATGCCGGTGACGCGCTGGAAAGGGAAGAAAATCCAGTTGAGGCCGGGCTCCAGCACCCGGGAATAGCGGCCCAGGGTTTCGACGACGGCGGCGGTCTGCTGATTGATGATGCGGATGCCGAGAACAGCGATGGCCACGGCCAGGATCAGCAAGAGTGACATCAGTTCCATGAAGACGATCTCCGGATTGAGGTGGTGCTAGTGTAATCCGGTTGTCATCGTCGGCGGGTAGGATTCAGCCGTCACAGGAGCAAACCGCTTGAGCAAGGATGATGAACATGATGGAACTGGAACAGGTGCTGGCCCGCATTCTGCGCGATACCCGCGGTCAGTGGGGATTGAGCTGAATTCTGTGGGACGCCCATAAAAAAGCCCAGGTGTATTACCGGGGCTCTTTTTATGTCGGGCCGTTTGGCCTGCCGTTCCACCTTCAGCTGGGCAATTCCTCGCGCCGCAGCAGGAAGACGAACTGGTCGCCGCCCGAGGTGTCGAGCCAGGTGAAGGGGATCTGGGGGTAGGCTTCTTCCAGGACATCCCGGTTGTGGCCGATTTCCACCACCAGCAGGCCGCCGGGGTTGAGGTGGTCCTTGGCTTCCCGCAGCAGGGTGCGCACCAGGTCCAGCCCGTCGTCGCCCCCGGCCAGGGCCAGTTCCGGCTCGGCCCGGTATTCCGGGGGCAGGGTTTCCATGGACTCCGCATTGACGTAGGGCGGGTTGGAAATGATGAGGTCGTAGCGCTGGCTCGCCAATCCGGCGAAGAGGTTGGATTGCACCAGGCGCAGCCGGTCTTCCAGGCCGTAGTCAGTCACGTTGCGCTTGGCCACTTCGAGGGCGTCGGCAGAGATGTCCACGCCATCCACGTCGGCTTCGGGGAAGGCCAGGGCGGCCAGGATGGCGAGACAGCCGGAGCCGGTGCAGATGTCGGCTACCCGGGTAATGGCCCAGGGATCGTCGATCCAGGGGGCGAACTGCTCTTCCAGCAGTTCAGCGATGAAGGAGCGGGGCACGATGACCCGTTCGTCGACGTAGAAGCTATGCTCGCCGAGCCAGGCCTCATGAGTCAGGTAGGCCGCCGGAACGCGGCTTTTGACGCGGCGTTCGATGATGTGCAGGACGGTGTTGCGCTCGGCTTCGGTGAGGCGGGCGTCGAGGAAGGGTTCCAGCCGGTCCAGGGGCAGATGCAGGGTGTGCAGCAGCAGATAGACGGCTTCGTCCCAGGCATTGTCGGAGCCGTGGCCGAAGAACAACTCGGCTTCGTTGAAACGGCTGACGGCGTAGCGCAGCAGGTCGCGCAGGGTGAAGAGTTCGGTGCGGGCGTTTTCGGACATGGTCAGGTCAGCAGTTTTTCCAGGATGCGGCAATAGGTGGCGGAGAGGCGGGGCAGGGCGGCTGCCTCCACACACTCGTCGATTTTGTGGATGGTGGCATTCACCGGCCCCAGCTCGATCACCTGGGGGCAGATTTCGGCAATGAAGCGGCCGTCGGAAGTGCCGCCGGTGGTGGAAAGTTCGGTCTCGATCCCCAGCTCTTCCCGGATGGCCGCCATGGCAGCATCCACCAGGGGACCGCGCCCCGTGAGGAAGGGCTTGGCGCCCAGGGTCCAGGCCAGGTCGTAGTCGATGCCGTGCTTGGCGAGGACGGCTTCGAGGCGGCTTTTCAGGCCTTCCGGGGTGCTGGCGGTGGAGAAGCGGAAGTTGAAGAGGATGTCCACCGTGCCGGGAATGACGTTGGTGGCACCGGTGCCGCCCCTGATGTTGGAGACCTGCCAGGTGGTAGGCGGGAAGTACTCGTTGCCCTGGTCCCACTCGGTGGCCGCCAGTTCGGCGATGGCCGGCGCTGCCAGATGGATCGGATTCTTTGCCAGGTGCGGGTAGGCGATGTGGCCCTGGATGCCCTTCACCGTCAGGCGGCCGGAGAGGGAGCCGCGGCGGCCGTTCTTCACCATATCGCCCAGGCGATTGACGCAGGTGGGCTCGCCGACGATGCAGCAGTCGATGCCTTCACCGCGCGCCTGTAGGGCTTCCACCACGGCCACGGTGCCGTCGGTGGCGTCGCCTTCCTCATCGGAGGTGAGCAGGAAGGCGATGGAACCCTGGTGCTGCGGATGGCGGGCGACGAAGGTTTCCACGGCGGTGACGAAAGCGGCCAGGGAACCCTTCATGTCGGCGGCACCGCGGCCATAGAGCATGCCGTCGCGCAGGGTCGGCGTGAAGGGATCGGAGGCCCATTGTTCCACGGGGCCGGTGGGCACCACGTCGGTATGGCCGGCCAGGCAGACCAGGGGAGCGGCGCTGCCGCGGCGGGCCCAGAGGTTTACCGTGTTGCCCCGGTTGATGGCTTCCAGGGTGAAGCCCAGGGGCTTCAGGCGGGCGCTGATGAGGTCCATGCAGCCGCCGTCTTCCGGGGTGACGGAGCGGCGGGAAATGAGCTGTGCGGCCAGGTCCAGGGTCGGGTCGCTGGTGCAGGAAATGGGCTGGGACATGAATGGTGGTGGAGTGATGGTCTTATTCGTCGCTCATGCTGAGCGTGAATTCCTTGAAGGAGGCGCCCCCCATGGGGTTGGTGGCATGGGGGTCGATGGAGGGCTCGGCCGGCGCTTCCTCGACGGCAGCGGTGCCGCTGTTGCCGAATTCCGAGTTGTTGATCAGCCAGGAGAGGTTGGTCGGCGAATCGGAGGTGCCCAGGGCCTCTTCCAGGGTGATGACGTTGGTTTTGTAGAGGCGGAACAGGTCCTGCTCGAAGGTCTGGGAACCGGGGGCCAGGCTTTGTTCCATGGCCTCCTTGATGGCATTGATCTCACCGCGTTCGATCAGTTCCTGGATGTGGCGGGTGTTGAGCAGGATTTCCGCCGTGGGAATGCGCTTGCCGTCCGGCTTCTTCAGCAGCCGCTGGGAAATGATGGCCTTGAGGCTGACCGACAGGTCCAGGTTGAGGGCAGAGCGGTTTTCCAGGGGGAAGAAATTGATGATGCGGTTGAGGGCGTGGTAGCTGTTGTTGGCGTGCAGGGTGGCCAGGCACAGGTGGCCGGTCTGGGCGTAGGCCAGGGCAGCGGACATGGTCTGCTTGTCCCGGATTTCGCCGATGAGGATGCAGTCCGGAGCCTGGCGCATGGCGTTCTTCAGGGCATTGTCCCAATCGGCAGTATCCATGCCGATTTCCCGCTGGTTCACGATCGACTTCTTGTGCTTGAAGAGGAATTCGATCGGGTCCTCCACCGTCAGGATGTGGCCAGAACGGTTGGCGTTGCGGTGATCCAGCATGGAGGCGATGGTGGTGGACTTGCCCGAGCCGGTGGAGCCGACAATGAGGATCAGGCCCCGCTTTTCCATGATCAGTTCGCTCAGCACCGGAGGCAGCCCCAGGCTGTCCAGGGCCGGGATGTTGCCCAGGATGTAGCGGATGACGATGGAGGTGGAACCGCGCTGGCGGAAGAGATTCACCCGGAAATTGCCGACCCCGGACATGCCGAAGGACAGGTTCATTTCCATGGTCTGGGCAAAGGTCGCCAGTTGCTCGGCGTTCAGCAGTTCCTCGGCGATCTTGTCGATCATGGCCGGGTCCATCATCTGCTGGTTCACCGGGATGGTGTTGCCCTGGATCTTGATGTGGATGGGGGCGCCGGCGGAGATGAAAATGTCCGAGGCCTGCTTTTCCGCCATCAGCTGGAACAGCTTGTCGAGAATCACGCTTCCTCCCTCCCGCCGAAAAGATTGGGGCGCCTCGTGGCGCCCCTGTTGTTATTGGCTTAGTCGCGCAGCAGTTCGTTGATGCTGGTCTTGGCCCGGGTCTGGGCGTCCACCTTCTTCACGATCACGGCGCAGTACAGGCTGTGGCTGCCGTCCTTGGCCGGCAGGTTGCCGGAGACGACCACGGAGCCGGGGGGGATGCGGCCGTAGCTGATCTCGCCGGTTTCCCGGTCGTAGATCTTGGTGGACTGGCTGATGTACACGCCCATGGAGATGACGGAGCCTTCGCCGACGATGACGCCTTCCACCACTTCGGAGCGGGCGCCGATGAAGCAGTTGTCCTCGATGATGGTGGGGTTGGCCTGCAGGGGTTCCAGCACGCCGCCGATGCCGACGCCGCCGGAGAGGTGCACGTTCTTGCCGATCTGGGCGCAGGAGCCGACGGTGACCCAGGTATCCACCATGGTGTTTTCATCGACGTAGGCGCCGATGTTCACGTAGGAGGGCATCAGCACGGCGCCCTTGGCGATGTAGGAGCCGCGACGGGCCACGGCCGGCGGCACGACGCGGAAGCCGCCCTGGCGGAAGGCGTGTTCGTCGTAGTTGGCGAACTTGGTCTGCACCTTGTCGAAGAAGCGCAGGTCACCGGACTGCTGCAGCACGTTGTCCTGCAGGCGGAAGGAGAGCAGCACGGCCTTCTTGATCCACTGGTGGGTGACCCAGTCGCCGTTGATTTTCTCGGCAACGCGCAGGGTGCCCTTGTCCAGCTGTTCCAGCACGTGGTCCACGGCTTCGCCGATCTTGGCGGGGGCGGTGCCGGGCTGCAGGGAGGTGCGGTTTTCCCAGGCGTCTTCGATGATCTGTTGCAGTTCTTGCATGTTGTCGTTTCCGTTTTGGGGGTTAGGGTTGCTGTTCGAGTTGCTGCACAAAGAGGCGGATGCGTTCGGCGGCTTCCAGGCAGTCGGCCAGGGGGGCCACCAGGGCGATCCGGACAAAATTCTCGCCGGGATTCACGCCCCGCGCCTCGCGCGCCAGGTAGCTGCCCGGCAGGACCACGACATTATAGTCGGCGAGCAGACGGCGGGCGAACTCGGTATCGGCGATGGGCGTGCGGGCCCACAGGTAGAAGCTGGCATCCGGCAGGCCGGTCTGCAGCACGGAGGCGACGATGGGCGTCACCGCATCGAACTTTTCCTTGTACTGGCGACGGTTTTCCCGCACATGGGCTTCCTCGTTCCAGGCGATGGCGGAGGCCGCCTGCACCGCCGGGTTCATGGCGCCGCCGTGGTAGGTGCGGTAGAGCAGGAATTTCTTCAGCACTGCCGCATCGCCGGCGACGAAGCCGGAGCGCAGGCCCGGCACGTTGGAGCGCTTGGAGAGGGAGGAGAACATGACCAGGCGCTCGAAACCCCGTCCCAGCTGTTTTGCAGCCTGCAGGCCGCCCAGAGGCGGCTTGGCTTCGTCGAAGTAGATTTCCGAGTAGCACTCGTCGGAGGCGATGACGAAGCCGTACTTGTCGGAGAGGGCGAAGAGCTTCTTCCAGTCCTCCAGGTCCAGCACCTTGCCGGTGGGGTTGCCGGGGGAGCAGACATAGAGCAGTTGCACCCGGGCCCAGTCGGCCTCGGAGAGGGCCTCCAGTTCCAGGGAGAAGTCGTTCTCCGGCAGGGTGTTGAGGAAGTAGGGCTCGGCCCCGGCCAGGTAGGCCGCGCCTTCGTAGATCTGGTAGAAGGGATTGGGGCTGACCACCAGGGGCACGTAGCCGCGGCTGGGGTCGATGACGGTCTGGGCGAAGGCGAAGAGGGCTTCGCGGGAACCGTTCACCGGCAGGATCTCGGTGTCCGGATTGACGCCGGCCAGGCCGTAGCGGCGTTCCATCCAGGCGGCGATGGCCTGGCGCAGGGCGGGCGTTCCCTGGCTTGTGGGATAATTGGCAAGGCCGCCCAGATTGGCCGTCAGGGCTTCCTTGATGAAGGCCGGGGTGGCGTGCTGGGGCTCGCCGATAGACAGCTTGATTTCCCGGTAGTCCGGATTGGGCGTGACGCCCTGGAACAGCTGGCGCAGTTTTTCGAAGGGGTAGGGCTGCAGCTTGGCGAGAAATGGATTCACGGCGGGGTTCCCGGTGTGGGGCTGGGCTGAAAACAACGGATTATAAAGGGCGGAGCGTGAGGGAAGAAGCGGCACGGAGAGGAAATGGCAGGCGCACCCACCTGGCCGTCGGCGCCCTGCTCACCGGCGCCCTGGTCTGGGGTGTGCTGTGGTATCCCTACCGGGTGCTGGCCGGCCTGGGCATCAGCGGCATCGCCGCCTCGGCCCTGACCTACGCGGTGGCCCTGGCGCTGGCCCTGGTCTTCTGGCGCCGGGCTCTGGCCGCCCTGCGGCCCTCCTGGCTGCTGGCGGCCATCGGCCTGGCCGGCGCCGCCTGCAACATGGGTTATGTCCTGGCCACCCTGCACGGGGAAGTGATGCGGGTGTTGCTGCTGTTCTACCTGGCGCCCCTGTGGACCATCCTGCTGGCCCGCTGGTGGCTGGGGGAGCAGCTGGGGGTGTGGGGGCTGGCGGTGGTGGGCCTGTCCCTGGGCGGTGCCGCCACCATGCTCTGGCATCCGGCCATGGGCCTGCCCTGGCCCCGCAACGGGGCCGAATGGCTGGGCCTGGCGTCCGGCTTCTTCTTTGCCTGTTCCAACGTGCTGTCGCGGCGGGCCCAGGCCCTCTCCATCGAGGTCAAGTCCGTCGCCATGTTCGTCGGTGCCCTGGTCATCAGCGGCGCCCTGCTACTCACCGGCTGGGGTTCCATGCAGTGGCCCCACAGTGGTGCCAGTGTTTTGTGGCTGCTGGGTATCGGCGTGATCCTGATGCTGGTGAACAGGGTGGTGCAGTTCGGCCTGCACCACACCGCGGCCAACCGGGCCATCGTCATCCTGCTCTCGGAGTTGGTTTTTGCCGCCATCTCCGCCTGGTTCCTGGCGGGGGAGAGCATGGGGGCGCGGGAGTGGCTGGGCGGGGCCATGATCGCCGCCGCCAGCCTGTTGTCCACTCGCCTGGAAGCACGGGTGGAAGCGGCTGCCTGAGCCGTTCTGCAGCCTATCGCCTCAGTAGTGGAGGAGGGTGAAGGCTGGCAGACCGGCCTCCGCCAGACGGGCCGATCCGCCCAGTTCCGGCAGGTCCACCACCGCCGCCGCTTCAATGATGCGGGCCCCCAGCCGGGTCATGAGATTGACCGCCGCCAGCAGGGTGCCGCCGGTGGCGATGAGGTCGTCGATGATGAGCACGTGTTCCCCTGGCAGGGCCGCATCCGTATGCACCTCGATGCTGGCCTCGCCGTATTCCAGGGCATAGGACTCCTGCATCGTGGTGAAGGGCAGCTTGCCCGCCTTGCGTACCGGGATGAAGCCGCAGCCGAGCCGGTAGGCCAGGGCGGCGCCGATGATGAAGCCCCGGGCGTCGATGCCGACCACGGCGTCGATGTGGCTGTCGGCATAGCGCTCGGCGAAGGCGTCGATGAGGCGGCGGAAGGCAGCGCCGTCCCGCAGCAGGGGCGTGATGTCGCGGAACTGCACGCCGGGCTGGGGCCAGTCGGCAATGGTGCGGATGTGGGAGGCGAAAAAGGCGTCGTTCATGGGCAGCTCAGAGCAGGGCGAATTTGAGGACGAAGGCCAGGGCGATGACCACCACCATGGGCTTGAGGTCGCCCTGCCGGCCCGACAGCAGCTTGAGGGCGGCATAGGTGATGAAGCCGAAGGCGATGCCGTGGGCGATGGAGAAAGTGAAGGGCATGGTGATGGCCGTCACCACCGCCGGGGCCGACTCGGTGAGGTCGTCCCAGTCGATCTCGGCCAGGCCGCGCACCATCAGCACCGCTACATAGCACAGGGCCGGAGCGGTGGCATAGGCCGGCACCACCCCGGCCAGGGGCGCGAGGAAGAGGGCGGCCAGGAACAGCAGGGCCACCACCACGGCGGTGAGGCCGGTGCGGCCGCCGACGGAGGTGCCGGCGGCGGACTCGATGTAGGCGGTAGTGGAGGAGGTGCCCAGGGCGGCGCCGGCCAGGATGGCGCCGGAGTCGGCCAGCAGGGCCTTCTTCAGGCGCGGCAGGCGGCCCTCGGCGTCGAGCAGGCCGGCCCGGTGGCAGACGCCGATGAGGGTGCCGGAGGCGTCGAACAGTTCCACCAGGAAGAAGGTCATGACCACGGTCAGCAGGCCGGCGTGGAAGGCTCCCTCCAGGTCCATCTGCAGGAAGGTGGGGGCGATGCTGGGCGGCATGGCGACGATGCCGTTGAAGGGCGTCAGACCCAGCAGCATGGAGGTGGCGGTGACCGCCAGGATGCTGATGATGATGGCGCCGGGAACGCGGCGCTGCTCCAGGGCCAGAATCAGGATGAAGCCGCCGATGGCCAGCAGGGCGCCCGGCTGGTGCAGGTCCCCCAGGGTCAGCAGGGTGGCCGGATGGGCGGTGATGAGACCGGCGTTCTTGAGGCCGATGATGGCCAGGAAAAGGCCGATGCCGGCGGAGATGGCGTACTTGAGGGAGCGGGGAATGGCATTGACGATGGCTTCCCGCAGGCGGAACAGGCTGATCAGGACGAACAGGCAGCCGGAGATGAAGACGGCGCCCAGGGCCGTCTGCCAGGGGAAGTGCATGCCGCCGCCGACGGTGAAGGCGAAATAGGCGTTGAGGCCCATGGCCGGGGCCAGGGCGATGGGGTAGTTGGCGTAGAGCCCCATGATGGCCGAGCCGAGGGCGGCGGCCAGGCAGGTGGAGACGAACACCGCCTCCCGGGGCATGCCGGCGGCCGAGAGAATGTCCGGGTTCACGAAAATGATGTAGGCCATGGTGAGGAAGGTGGTGATCCCCGCCATGAGCTCGGTGCGAGCGGTGGTGCCGTGGGCAGACAGTTGGAAGTAGCGTTCCAGCATCGGAAGAATCCTGGAAGATCGACGGCAGGAGGCCGTCGCCGGTGGAAGGAAGGGGTGGGAGGGCCCCGGCGGCGCGGGGCCGCCGGGGCAGGGCTTCAGCTGAGGCTTATTCCTTGCCGCAGCACTGTTTGTACTTCTTGCCGCTGCCGCAGGGGCAGGGATCGTTGCGGCCCACCTTGTCGCCGTCGCGGCGCTGGGTGGCCGGGTTGCGCTTGGCCAGCCAGAAGCGGTGGATTTCGGCCACGGCCAGGGGCAGGTCGTCCTGGCACTGCTTTTCCATGTCGGCCTTTTCCTTGCCGTCGGGCCATTCCTCGCCGTGTTCCTTGGCGGCGGCCTCGGCTTCGCCGGTCAGCACCATGAAGGGGAACAGGCGCTCGTCCAGCCATTCCAGTTCCTCTTCGTCGGCGATGGCGTCGAACCAGTCTTCCGGCGCCGCATCCACGCCCAGCAGGTAGGCGGAACACCAGGGTGCGAAATCGCTGGGGGCGTCGTCCCCTTCCTCCTGGCCGTAGAGCAGCAGCACGGGGGGCTCGCCGGAGTTGAGCAGCTCGGCCTGGCCGGCGGCAAAGCGGCGCAGCAGGCCGGTCAGTTCCTGGCCGGCGGGGCTGGCGGCGGCTTCGTCGCTGCCCAGGACCTCGGCCAGCCATTCTTCTTCGGGCACCGGCACCGGGCCGCCCAGGGTGGCGCAGAGGTAGCCCTGGATTTCGTCCAGGCGCAGGGTGTCTTCCAGGGCCGGGTCGTCCAGCAGGACTTCCAGACGGTCCAGGTCGGCATCGTTGAGCGGGGTGGGGGGAGTGGTGGTCATGGTGAGGTCTCAGGGTTTGATTTCAGTGGAATCCGGGTGCAATAAATCGGTCGTGTGGGGCCTTGGCCGGGGCTGGTCTGCCGGCGGCGGTGTTGTGCGACAGGGCGGAAAACCGGACATGTCGCCTGCCACGCCGAGGCGCTTCAGGCGGAGCGCCGCACTGCCGTCGCCTGAATGAAACTGTCGGCGGACGGCCAGTTTTTGCTGCCGCCCGGCCCGGTCCCGGTTTCTGCCGGTGAAAAAGGACCGGGGCATGATGGCGGGGTAGTTCGTCCGCCACAGGCAAAATGCTATTATACGCGCCCATGTATGTGGATTCCGGGGCGCCCGCAGTCTTTTCTGGCGCCCTTTTCGTTTCATTTGGATTAACGAGAAACGCGATCCGGGCTTTTCGGGGGAAAAACCAAGTTTTCTCCTCCGGCCGACCCGCCGCCTGACTGACCCGCCGATGCGCCTGACCAAGCTCAAACTTGCCGGCTTCAAATCCTTTGTCGATCCCACCATGGTGGCCCTGCCGGGGCAGCTGGTGGGCGTCGTCGGCCCCAACGGCTGCGGCAAGTCCAACATCATGGACGCGGTGCGCTGGGTGCTGGGGGAGTCCAAGGCCTCGGAGCTGCGCGGCGAGTCCATGCAGGACGTCATCTTCAACGGCTCCTCCAACCGCAAGCCGGTGTCCCGGGCCTCCGTCGAGCTGATCTTCGACAATTCCCTGGGCCGGGCCATGGGCCAATGGAGCCAGTACGCCGAACTGTCGGTGAAGCGGGTGCTGACCCGTTCCGGCCAGTCCGACTACCTGATCAACAACATCAAGGTCCGCCGCAAGGACATCACCGACCTGTTCCTGGGCACCGGCCTGGGCCCCCGGGCCTACGCCATCAT
The DNA here is from genome assembly GCF_004217225.1 of Azospira oryzae. Taxonomy (GTDB): domain Bacteria; phylum Pseudomonadota; class Gammaproteobacteria; order Burkholderiales; family Rhodocyclaceae; genus Azospira; species Azospira oryzae. The sequence continues at coordinate 797,850 of NZ_SHKM01000001.1, read as the reverse complement.
CGGCCAGGGCATGATCTCCCGCATCATCGAGGCCAAGCCCGACGAGCTGCGGGTGTTCCTGGAAGAGGCCGCCGGCGTCACCCGCTACAAGGAACGGCGCAAGGAAACCGAAGGTCGCCTGGCCGACACCCGGGAAAACCTGCTGCGGGTGGAGGACATCCGCCTCGAGCTGGCCGGCCAGATGGAGCGCCTGGAAGCCCAGGCCGCCGTGGCCCGCCAGTACCACCAACTGAACGACGAACTGACCCTGAAGCAGCAGGTGCTGTGGGTGCTGCGGCGCAACGAGGCCAAGGCCGAGCAGCAGCGCTTCGCCATGGAAATCGAGCGGGCCGGTACCGACCTGGAAGGCCAGACCGCCGCCCTGCGCGACATCGAGGCCCAGCTGGAAGCCTCCCGGGAAGCCCATTTCGCCGCCAGCGACGGCGTGCACCAGGCCCAGAGCGACCTCTTCGCCGTCAATGCGGACGTGGCCCGGCTGGAAACGGAAATCCGCCACCAGCGCGAATCCGGCGTGCAGCTGGAATCCCGCCTGGCCCAGCTGGAAGGCGAGCAGCAGCACTGGCAGGAACAGGCCGAGCGCCTGGACATGGACGAGGAACGCTGGCGCGAACTGCAACTGGTGGCCGAAGGCCGCCAGGAACAGGCCCAGATGAAGCTGGAGGCCCGCCAGGAGCGCCTGCCCATGGCCGAGGAGGCCCAGGCGGCGGCCCAGGAGGCCCTCAACCAGCAGCGGGCCGAGATGGCCAAGGTGGAGCAGGCCCTGCAGGTGGAACAGACCCACCGCAGCCATGCCGAGCGCACCCTGCAGAGCATCGCCCAGCGCCGCGACCGCATGGAGCAGGAGCGGGAAAGCCTGGCCGATCCGGATACCAGCGAGCTGGACCTGAAGACCGAGGAACTGGCCGAACAGCAGGAGCGCCTGATCGCCCTGCAGGACAAGCTGGGCGCCGCCCAGGGCGAACTGCCCCAGCTCGAGGCCCGTCGCCGCGAATTGCTGGAGGAAGTGCAGGCAGCCGTGAAGGACGTGGCCGACGTGCGCGCCCGCCGCGCCGCCCTGGAACAGTTGCAGGAGCGGGTCCAGTCCGGCGGCAAGGTGGGTGAATGGCTGCGCCGTCACGGCCTGGAAAGCCGCACCCCCCTGTGGAAGCGCCTGGAAGTGGACGCGGGCTGGGAAGACGCGGTGGAAGCCGTGCTGCGCGAACGCCTCAACGCCGTTTCCCTGGAAGACCCGGCGGCCTTGGCCGCCCTGGTGGACGACAAGCCGGCGGGCAAGCTGACCCTGCTCCTTTCCGGCGCCGCCGAAGCCCCGGCCGGCGGCCTGCTGGGCCGCATCCGCTGCCATGAGCCGGCCCTGGCCGGCGTCCTGGCCGACTGGCTGCACGGCATCGATTGCGTGGACAGCATGGAGGCGGCCCTGCAGCGGCGCGCCAGCCTGGCCCCCGGCCAGCTGCTGGTGACCCGGGAAGGCCATCTGCTGAGCCGCCACAGCCTGACCCTGTTCGCCCCCGACTCGGCCGAACACGGCCTGCTGGAACGCCAGCGGGAAATCGAGGCCCTCGCCGCCGCCCTTGACGACAAGCAGCTGGCGGTGGAAACCGCCCAGGCCCGCCTGGCCGAAGTGGAAGAACGCATCGCCGCCGGCCAGAGCGACAGCCAGAACCTGCGCCGCCGCACCCAGGAACAGCAGGACCGCATCCACACCCTGCAGATGGAAGTGATGCGGCAGAACCAGATTCTCGAGCGCATCCGGGAGCGCCACGCCCAGATCGAACAGGCCGCGGCCGAACTGGCGGCGGAAGAGGAGGTGGAGCAGGAGCGCCTCTTCATCGCCGACGAGGCCATCGCCCAGCAGCGGGAAAACCTGGACGCCCTCCATGCCCGCTTCGCCGGCGTGCGGGCCCGTCTGGAAGAGGCGGACCGGGCCCTGCGCGAGGAGCGGGAGGCCCTGGCCAACGTGGAGCGGGAGCACCGGGAAGCCCAGTTCTCCCTGCGCGAGGCCGAAGGCAAGCTGGCCGAAGTGGCCAACAACCGGGTCATGTCCCAGCGTCAGCTGCAGCGCATCGCCGACGACCTGGCCCAGTGCCGCCAGACCCGGGAAAACCTCCAGGTCGAGATTCTCGAACCCAAGCTGCAGGAAGCCCTGGAGCAGCGCGTGCTGCGCGAGCAGGCCCTGGCGGCCCAGCGGGAGGCCATGGAAAACGCCACCCAGGCCCTGCGCCAGCTGGAAGAGCAGCGCCTGAAGATCGAGCAGGGCCTCAACCCCATGCGCGACCGGGTCGGCGAACTGCGCCTCAAGGAACAGGCGGCGGCCCTCAATGTGGAACAGCTCACCGCCCAGCTGCTGGAAGCCGGCGCCAACGAGGAAGTCCTGGCGGAACAGGCCCAGGCCTTCGCCGGCACCAAGGCCAGCAGCCTGCAAAGCTCCATCGGCAGCCTGCAGAAGGCCATCCTGGAACTGGGGGCGGTGAACCTGGCGGCCCTGGAGGAACTGGAATCGGCGACCCAGCGCAAGCAGTTCCTCGACGACCAGGCGGAAGACCTGAACACCGCCATGGAAACCCTGGAAAACGCCATCCGCCGCATCGACAAGGAAACCCGGGACCTGCTGCAGGCCACCTACGACACGGTGAACCGGCACTTCGGCGAACTGTTCCCGACCCTCTTCGGCGGCGGCGAGGCCCGGCTGGTGATGACCGGCGACGAGATCCTCGATGCCGGCGTGCAGATCACCGCCCAGCCCCCGGGCAAGAAGAACGCCACCATCCACCTGCTCTCCGGCGGCGAGAAGGCCCTCACCGCCATCGCCCTGGTGTTCGCCATGTTCCAGCTCAATCCGGCGCCCTTCTGTCTGCTCGACGAAGTGGATGCGCCCCTGGACGATTCCAATACCGAGCGCTTTGCCGAGATGGTCAAGCGCATGTCTGCCAATACCCAGTTTTTGTTCATCAGCCACAACAAGATCGCCATGGAAATGGCCCAGCAACTGGTGGGCGTGACCATGCAGGAATCCGGGGTGTCCCGGATCGTCGAGGTGGATATCGCCGAGGCCCTGCGCATGCGCGAACAGGTGGCCGCATGACCCCGATGGAAAAGGAAAAGCCATGACCGAATTGCACATTGGCCTGTTGGCTTTCGGCGGCGTCGCCGTGGTTGGCGTACTGGCCTACAACAAGTGGCAGGAGCGCAAGCACCGCCAGGTGGCCGAGCAGATGCTGCGTCCCAGCGACGAGGACGTGCTGCTCGACGGCGAGGAGGATGCCGTGGAGGAAGAGGGCGAGGAGGAATACGCCGTCCTCATCCAGCGCGACGAAAACGGCGAGATCATCCGCGCGCCCCAGCTGGCCCAGCGCAAGGAGCCGGTGTTCGAGGCAGAGGCGGAGCCGGCCCCGGCCGCGCGCCAGGAACCGGTGTTCAACTTCGACGACGAACCGGCCCCGGCGGCCGAACCCGTCTATGCCGCCGAAGCACCCCGGACCGCCGCCAAGGCCACGCCCCAATCCGCCCTGGACTTCGATGCCGAGCCTGCCCTGGCGGTGAAGCCCGCTGCGCCTGCCTTCGCCGCGACACAGGCCCAGGGTGCCCTGTCCATCGACCCGATCGCCATGCCCCTGCGGGAAGCCGCGCCGGCCGTGGCTGCGCGGGCACCCGCCAGCGAGATGCCAGCCCCGGGCGAAGCCGAGGCCCCCCGCACCCTGATGGCGCCGGCCCTGCCCACCTTCCTGCTCTCTCCGGCCGCCGACTACATCGTGGCCCTGGAAACCGTGGATTTCATTCCCGCCGGCCAGTTCATGCAGTCCCAGCGGGAAGCCCTGCTGCGCATCGGCAAGCGGGTCACCTGGGTCGGCCTCAACGAAGGCAGCGGCGAGTGGGAAGTGATGGACGAGAACAGTCCCCAGGAATACCGCCGCCTGCGCATCGGCGTGCAGCTGGCGGACCGCCGCGGCGCCATTTCCGACGCCGAGCTGTCCATCTTCCACACCGCCATGCGCCAGCTGGCCGAGGAATTCATGGCCGTGGCCGACCTGCCGACCCGCAAGTCGGCCCTGGAAGACGCCTACGAGCTGGACCGTTTCTGCGCCGACGTGGATATCCAGATCGGTATCAACGTGGTGGCCGTGGGCCAGCTCTTCCCCGGCACCAAGATCCGCGCCCTGGCCGAGGCCGCCGGCATGGTTCTGGAAGCCGACGGTGCCTTCGTCCGCCGCGACGACGACGGCCGGGTGCTGTACACCCTCAGCCACCAGAGCCAGCAGCCCTTCACCGCCGAGGCCATGAAGACCCTCTCCTGCCACGGCCTGACCTTCCTCCTGGATGTGCCCCGGGTGCCCAACGGCGACCGGGTCTTCAACCAGATGGGCGACCTGGCCCGCCGCTTCGCCGACTCCCTGCACGGGGTGGTGGTGGACGACAACCGCCAGCCCCTGACCGAGGCCCTGCTGGAGCCCATCCGCAAGCAGGTGGCCCAGTACCAGGGCGCCATGGCCCAGCGCGGCCTGGTGGCCGGCGGTTCCCTCTCCCTACGCCTGTTCGCCTGATGCCGGTGAGGGAAGTCGCCCGGGCCCGGGCCGCGGCCCTGCGGGCCGAGCTGGAAAGCCACAACCACGCCTATTACGTGCTCGATGCGCCGACGGTCCCGGACGCGGAATACGACCGCCTGTTCCGGGAGCTGCAGGCCCTTGAAGCCGAGTATCCGGAGCTGCTCAGCGCCGATTCGCCGACCCAGCGGGTGGGCGGCAAGCCCCTGGACAGTTTTCCCAGCGTCAGCCATGCGGTGCCCATGCTCTCCATCCAGACCGAGACGGATACGGAGCCCAGCGGCGCCTTCAATTTCGACGCCCGGGTGCGCAAGGAACTGGAGCTGGAGGAGGGCGCGGCGCCGGTGGAATACGCCGCCGAGCTGAAGTTCGACGGCCTGGCGGTGAGCCTGCGCTACGAGCACGGCGTGCTCGTCCAGGGGGCCACCCGGGGCGACGGCGCCAGCGGCGAGGACGTCACCCAGAACCTGCGCACCGTGCGCTCCATCCCCCTGCGCCTGCAGGGCCCGGCGGCAAGCCTGCCGCCCCTGCTGGAAGTGCGGGGCGAGGTGTACATGCGCCGGGACGACCTGGCCCGCTACAACGAAAAGGCCCTGGCCCGGGGCGACAAGACCCTGGTCAATCCGCGCAACGGCGCCGCCGGCAGCATCCGCCAGCTGGACCCGGCCATCGCCGCCAGCCGCCCCCTCAATTTCTTCGCCTACGGCATCGGCGCCGTCTCCGGATGGACGCTGCCCGCCACCCATGCCGGCCTGCTCGACGCCCTGGCCGCCTTCGGCCTGCCCGTGTGCCAGCACCGGGACGTGGTGCGGGGCGCCGCCGGTCTGGCCGATTTCCACCGGCGCATGGGCGCCCTGCGGGACAGCCTGCCCTTCGACATCGACGGCGTGGTGTACAAGGTCAATTCCCTGGAACTGCAGGCCCGCCTCGGCTTCCGCTCCCGGGAGCCGCGCTGGGCCGTGGCCCACAAGTATCCGGCCCAGGAGGCCCTGACCGTGGTCGAGGCCATCGACATCCAGGTCGGCCGCACCGGCGCCCTGACTCCCGTGGCCCGGCTGCAGCCGGTCTTCGTCGGCGGCGTCACGGTGACCAACGCCACCCTGCACAACGAGGACGAAATGGCCCGCAAGGGCGGGCTCTGCATCGGCGACACAGTCATCGTGCGCCGGGCCGGCGACGTCATCCCCGAAGTGGTGGGGGTGGTGGCCGAGCGCCGTCCCGCCGGCGCCACGCCCTTCCAGATGCCCCGCAGCTGCCCGGTGTGCGGCTCCCATGTGGTGAAGGAGGAGGGCGAGGCGGTGGCCCGCTGTTCCGGCGGCTTCGCCTGCCGGGCCCAGCGCATCCAGGCCATTCTGCACTTCGCCGGGCGCCGCATGATGGACATCGAGGGCCTGGGGGAGCGCTATGTGGAGCGGCTGGTGGAGTTCGACCTGATCCACGGCGTTGCCGACCTCTACCGCCTGACCCTGGCCGACCTGCTGGAAATGAAGCGCCTCGCCGACGAGCGGGGTGGCGTCACGCCGGAGACGGTGAAGCAGGGCCAGATCGCCACCCGCTGGGCGGAGAACCTGCTGGCCGGCATCGCCGCCAGCAAGACGCCGCCCCTGGCGCGGCTGCTGTTCGCCCTGGGCATTCGCCACGTCGGCGAATCCACGGCCAAGACCCTGGCCGACTGGCTCGGCTCCCTGGCCGTGGTGCGCCGGGCTCCGGCGCCCCTCCTGGCGGCCCTGCCGGATATCGGCGCCACCGTGGCCACGGCCATTGCCGACTTCTTCGCCGAACCCCACAATGCCGCCGCCGTGGATGCCCTGCTGGCGGCCGGTGTGGCGCCGGCCGACGAACATGCCCCCAGCCCCGAGCTGGGCGGCCGCCTGGGCTGGACCGAACTCTACGCAGCCCTCGGCATTCCCCGCCTGACGCCGGTGCGGGCGCGCCAGCTGGCCGATCTGGTGCCTGAAGGCGAGGGACTGGCGGCCCTGGCACCCGGCTGCCTGGAACTGGCGGCCCTGCCCGCCGAGGTGGCGACCGCGGTGCTGGCCTGGCTGGAGGAGGAGGGCAACCGCGCCCGCCTGACGGCCCTGGCGGCCCTGCGGCGGGAACTGCTGGCGGCCCTGCCGGCCCAGGCCCTGGGGCCCCGGCCCCTGGCGGGCTTGACCTTCGTCCTTACCGGCACCCTGCCGACCCTGAAGCGGGACGAGGCCAAGGCCCGCATCGAGGCCCAGGGGGGCAAGGTCAGCGGCTCGGTGTCGAAGAAGACCGATTATGTGGTGGCCGGCGAGGAAGCCGGCTCCAAGCTGGAAAATGCCTTGAAACTGGGGGTGCCCGTGCTCGACGAGACGGCCCTCCTGAATCTGCTGAATGAGGAAAAATCCAATGAAAAAAGTGCGTAAGGCCGTCTTCCCCGTGGCCGGCCTGGGAACCCGCTTCCTGCCGGCGACCAAGGCCAGTCCCAAGGAAATGCTGCCCATCGTGGACAAGCCCCTGATCCAGTACGCGGTGGAAGAGGCCTGTGCCGCCGGCATCACCGACATGATCTTCGTCACCGGCCGCAGCAAGCGGGCCATCGAGGACCATTTCGACAAGGCCTACGAACTGGAGAAGGAACTGGCCGAGCGGGGCAAGACCGAAATGCTCAAGTTCGTGCAGGACATGCTGCCCAAGTCCATGAACTGCATCTACATCCGCCAGCCCGAGGCCCTGGGCCTGGGCCATGCCGTGCTGTGCGCGGCGCCGGTGGTGCAGGACGAGCCCTTCGCCGTGATCCTGGCCGACGACCTGCTGGACGGCGAGACGCCGGTAATGAAGCAGATGGTGGATACCTACGACTACTACCACTGCTCCGTGCTGGGCGTGCAGGACGTGCCCCGGGCCGACACCAAGAGCTATGGCATCGTGGACTCCAAGCCGGTGGCCGAGCGCCTGGAGCAGATCGCCGCCATCGTCGAGAAGCCCAAGCCCGAGGAGGCCCCTTCCACCCTGGCGGTGGTCGGGCGCTACATCCTGACGCCGCGCATCTTCCACCACCTGGAGCGCATCGGCAAAGGCTCCGGCGGCGAAATCCAGCTCACCGACGGCATCGCCTCCCTGCTCTCGGAAGAGCAGGTGCTGGCCTACCGCTATGCCGGCACCCGCTACGACTGCGGCTCCAAGCTGGGCTATCTGCAGGCCACGGTGGACCTGGGCCGGCGCCATCCCGAAGTAGGGGCCGCCTTCGGCGCCTACCTCGATTCCCTGAAATAAGAAGGAGCAGCCCATGGCTACCCGCGAAGAAGCCCTGGCCCTGCTGGCCCGGGGAGAACTGGTCCATTCCGCCGAAACCGTGTCCGCCGCCGTGGACCGGGTGGCGGCGGAAATCACCGCCCGCCTGGGGGAGAGCAATCCCCTGATCCTCTGCGTCATGACCGGCGGCGTGGTCTTTGCCGGCCAGTTGATGGCCCGCCTGCCCTTCCCGGCGGACTTCGACTACCTGCATGCCACCCGCTACGGTCAGGATACGGCCGGCGGCGCCCTGTCCTGGCGCGCCGCGCCCTGGACCAGCGTCAAGGACCGCACCGTGCTGGTGGTGGACGACATCCTGGACGAAGGCGTGACCCTGGCGGCCATCAAGGACCGCCTGCTGCACCAGGGGGCCAAGGCCGTCTATCTGGCAGTGGCGACGGACAAGGAAAACGGCAAGAATAAGCCCGTGACTGCCGATTTCGCGGCCCTCAAGGTGCCCGACCGCTTCGTTTTCGGCTACGGCATGGATGCCTACGGCGCCTGGCGCAACCTGCCGGCCATCTACGCCCTCAAGGACGAGTAATCCCGGCGGCGGCCTTCGCCGCCACCGGCCAATCTTCGGAGTTTTCCCGCAATGCTTGCAATCATCGGCGGCAGTGGCCTGACCCAGCTGGCCAACCTGGACATTTCCCACCGGGAAATCGTCCGCACCCCCTACGGCGAGCCCTCCGGGCCCGTCACCTTCGGCAACATCTGCGGCCAGCCCGCCATGTTCGTCGCCCGCCACGGCTACGGCCACACCATTCCGCCCCACGAGGTGAATTACCGCGCCAACCTGTGGGCTCTGTGGTCGAAGAAGGCCACGGCCATCGTCTCCGTGGCTTCCGTCGGCGGCATCCGCGGCGACCTGGCCCCCGGCGACATCGTCGTGCCGCACCAGATCATCGACTACACCTGGGGGCGCCGCTCCACCTTCCACGAAGGCGACGGCTGCACCGTGACCCACGTGGATTTCACCCATCCCTACGACGAACTGCTGCGCAACCAGATCCTCACCGCCGCCTCCATGATCGGCGAGGAGGTGCGCATGGGCGGCGTCTATGCCGCCACCCAGGGGCCGCGCCTGGAGACGGCCGCCGAAATCAACCGAATGGAGCGGGACGGTGCCGACCTGGTGGGCATGACCGGCATGCCCGAAGCGGTGCTGGCCCGGGAACTGGATCTGCCCTATGCCGCCATCAACGTGGTGGCCAACTACGCCGCCGGCCGCGGCGAGAGCCGGGACGGCATCCACTTCGAGTCCATCGAGGATGTGCTGCAGAACGCCATGGGGCGGGTGCGGGGCATCATCGAGCAGCTGGTCGCCAACCACGGCGCCCGGGACTGACCATGGCCCCCGGCGTCGCCCGTCCCGTCCTGCGCATGGGCCATCCGGTGCTGCGGCAGCGGGCCCGGGAAATCACCGAGTTCGGCACTCCGGCCCTGGCCGCCCTGATTGCGGACATGGAAGCGACCATGGTGGCGGAGGGCGGCGTCGGCCTGGCGGCGCCCCAGATCGGCGTGGACCTGCGCCTGGTGGTGTTCGGCTTCGACAGCAGCGAACGTTATCCGGAGGCTCCGGCCATTCCCTTCACGGTGCTGCTCAATCCGCAGCTGGAGCCCCTCGGCAGCGAGGAGGAAGAGGGCTGGGAAGGCTGCCTTTCCCTGCCCGGCATGCGCGGCTGGGTGCCCCGCTGGAAGCGCCTGCGCTATAGCGCCTTCACCCCCGAGGGGGAGCCCTTGGAGCGGGTGGTGGAAGGTTTCCACGCCCGGGTGGTGCAGCACGAGTGCGACCATCTGGACGGCCTGCTCTATCCGGCCCGCATCCGGGACTTTTCCCGCTTCGGCTTCATCGAGGAGTTGTTTCCCGAGGGCCCCGGCACGGGGGCGGAGGATTAAAAAAAGGAGGCCGCGGCCTCCTTTTTTCTTGGCGCAGTCCGCCGCCTGGATTCTGCCCTAGACCTGCAGCATTTCCAGCAATTCCGTTTCCAGACGGATGCGCTTGCTGCTCTGGTCCAGGTCGCCGCCGGAAACGAGGAAGGTGTCCTCGGCCCGTTCGCCCAGGGTGGCGATTTTCGCCGTCTGCAGCCCGGCGCCGTGTCGGGCCAGGGTCTGGGCAACGGAGAAGAGCAGGCCGGGACGGTCGGCGGCGACGATGGAGAGGACGCAGTGGCCCCGGTCGTCGGGCAGCAGGCTGACCTGGGGCGCGATGGGGAAGTGCCGCACCTGGCGGGACAGGCGGCCGGTGGGCGGTGCCTCCGGCGGCCCCGGGTGGAGCAGGGCCTCGGTCAGTTCGTGTTCCACATAGCTGGCCATTTCCCGCGGAATCTCCCGGTTGGAGACGTCAAGCAGGATGAAGCTGTCCAGGGCGTAGCCGTGGCGGGTGGTGTGGATCTTGGCATCGACGATGTTGAAGCCGGCGCGGCCGAAGAAGCCGCAGAGGCGGGCGAAGAGGTCCGGCTGATCCCGGGTGTAGACCATCACCTGCAGGGTCTCGGTGGCCTCGCTGCAGTCCTGGATCTGGCGCAGGCGGGCCTTCACCAGGGGCTCGTCGTGGTGGATGCGGTAGTGCAGGCAGCGGGTGTGCCAGGCGATTTCCTCGGCCGAGTGGCGCAGGAAATAGACCGTGTCCAGCTGCTTCCACAGGCCCTGGTGCACCGTGTCGGAGAGGGCGAAGTAGCGCAGCAGGCGCAGGGCCTCCTCCTGGCGCTCCTCGATGACGCCGTGGGGTTCGGGCGTGACGCCCTTTTCCAGCAGGCGCAGGGTCATGCCGTAGAGGTCCTCCAGCAGCTTGCCCTTCCAGGCGTTCCACACCTTGGGGCTAGTGCCCCGGATATCGGCCACGGTGAGCAGGTAGAGGGCGGTGAGATGGCGTTCGTCCCTGACCCGGGCGGCAAAGGCCGCCACCACTTCGGGATCGGTGATGTCCTCCTTCTGGGCCACCTGGGACATGACCAGGTGCTGGCCCACCAACCATTCCACCAGTTCCGTGTCTTCCGGCGCCAGGCCGTGGTTTTCGCAGAAGGCGCGGGCGTCGGCCATGCCCAGGCTGGAGTGGTCGCCGCCCCGGCCCTTGGCAATGTCGTGGAACAGGGTGGCGATGTAGAGCAGCCAGGGGCGGTCGAAGCCGGCCACCAGGCGGGAGCAGAGGGGGTATTCGTGGGCGAACTCCTCCATGGTGAAGCGGCGCATGTTGCGCATCACCTGGAGGATGTGCTGGTCCACCGTGTAGGCATGGAACAGGTCGTGCTGCATCTGGCCCACCACGGCGCCGAAGGCCGGGATGTAACGGCCCAGGATGCCGTACTGGTTCATGCGGCGGAATTCGTGGACGATGCCCTGCTTCTGCTGGAAAAGCTTGAGGAAGCAGGCCCGGTTGGCCGGATCGGCGCGGAATTCGTCGTTGATGAGCAGGCGGGCCCGCCACAGGGCGCGCAGGGTGCGGGCGGTCATGCCCTTCAGGTCCGGGTTCTGCTGCAGCAGGAGAAAGGCTTCCAGCAGGGCGCCGGGACGGCGCTGGAAGACTTCTTCGTCGCTGACGTCGAGCAGGCCGTTGGCCTTCTGGAAATCGGCGTCGATGGCTTCGGGGGCCCGTTCCTGGGCCGGGAAGATGGCGGCCCCGATGTTCTGCATGAGGATGATGTTGAGCTGGGTCACCAGCTTGGCGTTGCGGTAGTAACGCTGCATCAGCTGTTCGCTGGAGCGGCGGGTGGGCGTGGCTTCGATGCCCATGTCCGCCGCCATGGGTGTCTGCACGTCGAACAGCAGCCGGTCCTCGCGCCGGCCGGTGAGCAGGTGCAGCCTGACCCGCAGGGTCTCCAGCAGGCCCTGGGCCTCGATCAGGGCCTGGGTTTCCTCGGCGGTGATGAAACCGCCCCGTTCCAGGTCCTGCCAGGTTCGGCCCAGGCCGGCCGCCTGGGCCACCCACAGCACCACCTGGAGGTCCCGCAGGCCGCCCGGGCTTTCCTTGAGGTTGGGCTCCAGGGCGTAGGGGGTTTCATGGAAACGGATGTAGCGCTCATCCTGCTCCAGCTTCTTGGCCTTGAAGAAGGTCTGGGGGTCCAGGGTGGCCGCCAGTCCCTGCTGGAAGCGGCTGAAGAGGGCCTGGTCGCCGCTCAGCAGGCGGGCTTCGATGAGGGCCGTCTGCACCGTGATGTCGCCGGCAGCCTCCTGCAGGCATTCTTCCAGGGTGCGGACACTGTGGCCGATTTCCAGACCGATGTCCCAGAACAGGCCCACCAGCTGTTCCAGCTTGCCCTTCAGGGCCTCGTCGGGCTCCGCCGGCAACAGCAGCAGCAGGTCGATGTCGGAGGCCGGATACAGCTCGCCGCGGCCGTAGCCGCCCACGGCCACCAGGGCCAGGGAGGAGGGGAACTGCTGGTCCTGCCAGATCTGCACCAGCAGTTTGTCGATGTTGCTGCAGCGTTGCCGCAGCAGGGCAGCGGCGTCGCCTTGGGACTGGTAGTCCGACTTCAGCGCCTGCTGCCCTTCCTGCAGCATGGCTTTGTAATGGGCCAGGGGATGGGGAGCGGGGGCGCTGCTGGGCATGGGCTTCAGATCCAGTCGGGTTTGGGGCGGCTGCCGGCGGAGACGGTCAGGGCTTCGTAGCCGGTTTCGGTGACCAGGATGGTGTGTTCCCACTGGGCGGAAAGACTGCGGTCCTTGGTGACGATGGTCCAGCCGTCGCCCATTTCCTTGATGGCGGCCTTGCCGGCGTTGATCATGGGTTCCACGGTGAAGATCATGCCGGGCTTCAGTTCGATGCCGGTGCCGGCCTTGCCGTAGTGCAGGACCTGGGGGTCTTCGTGGAACTTGCGGCCGATGCCGTGGCCGCAGAATTCCCGGACCACGGAAAAACCGGCATTTTCCGCATATTTCTGGATGGCGGCGCCGATGTCGCCCAGGTGGGCGCCGGGCTTGATCTGGTTGATGCCGATCCACATGCAGTCGTGGGTGATCTCGCACAGGCGCTTGGCCAGGATGGAGCCTTCGCCGACCACGAACATGCGGCTGGTGTCGCCGTGGAAGCCGTCCTTGATGACGGTGATGTCCAGGTTGACGATGTCGCCGTTCTTCAGCGGCTTTTCCCCCGGGATGCCATGGCACACCTGGTGGTTGATGGAGGTGCAGATGGACTTGGGGTAGGGCGTGTAGCCCGGCGGGGCGTAGTTGAGGGGGGCGGGGATGCAGCCCTGCACATTGACCATGTAGTCGTGGCAGATGCGGTCCAGTTCGCCGGTGGTGACGCCGGGCTTCACATAGGGGGTGACGTGGTCGAGCACTTCCGCCGCCAGGCGGCAGGCGATACGCATTTTTTCGATTTCGTCGGCGGTTTTGATGATGACGCTCATTGCGGCTCTTTGTCTGATGCGGGTTGAAGGGCGAAGGATATAGAAGGCGCCCCCCTTAGGCAATTTTGGCGGCCGGTGGTTCGCCTTGAGTAAAAAGCGATGAAATGCTAAAATCCTGCGGCTTTTCGGCTTCGGTCCATCGAAACCGGGAAGACGGGGCTGGCGAAACTGTTTTGCCAGGCCTGCATGTCATGGAACCGGGTGGTCCGGTTCCGGGCAAATCACTCACATCCGCCTCTATCTAGGGTGCCCGCTTTGCGGGTGGCAGTAGTGGCTTTTTAAGCTGTAATGCGGCGGATGGCGGTTCAACCCTTGAGGAGTTTTATATGTCCGCAACTATGCGTCAGATGCTGGAAGCCGGTGTTCACTTCGGCCACCAAACCCGTTTCTGGAACCCGAAGATGGCTCAGTACATCTTCGGTGCCCGCAACAAGATTCACATCGTCAACCTGGAAAAGACCCTGGCCAAGTACAACGAAGCCATGGCCTTCGTGAAGAAGCTGGCCGCCAACAAGGGCACCATCATGTTCGTCGGCACCAAGCGCCAGGCTCGCGAGATCATCGCCGAAGAAGCCCAGCGCGCCGGCACCCCCTATGTTGACCAGCGCTGGCTGGGCGGCATGCTGACCAACTTCAAGACCGTCAAGCAGTCCATCAAGCGTCTGCAGGACATGGAACAGTCCGTCGAGGACGGCTCCATCGAGCGTCTGGGCAAGAAGGAAGCCCTGATGCAGAAGCGCGAACTGGAAAAGCTGCAGAAGTCCATCGGCGGCATCAAGAACATGGCCGGCCTGCCCGACGCCCTGTTCGTGGTGGACGTGGGCTACCACAAGATCGCCATCACCGAAGCCAACAAGCTGGGCATCCCCGTGATCGCCGTGGTTGATACCAACCACTCCCCCGAAGGCGTGGATTACGTGATCCCCGGCAACGACGACTCCTCCCGCGCCATCCGCCTGTACGCCCGTGGCGTGGCCGATGCCATCCTGGAAGGCCGCAGCATGTCCCTGCAGGAAATCGTGGCTGCCACCGGCGGCGACGACGAGTTCGTTGAAGTGGAAGAAGCTGCCGAGTAATCGGTCCCTTCCGACGCCGCTTCCGAGCGGCGTTTCTGATTCGTTTATGTCAATCCGGAAGGGCGCCTGCGTGGCGCCCTTCCAGTAGCAACCGGAGAAAAAATATGGCGGCAATTACCGCAAGCATGGTGGCTGAACTGCGCGCAAAGACCGATGCGCCGATGATGGAATGCAAGAAGGCCCTGACCGAAGCCGACGGCGACATGGGCAAGGCCGAGGAAATCCTGCGCGTCAAGCTGGGCAACAAGGCTACCAAGGCCGCTGCCCGCGTGACCGCCGAAGGCGTGGTCGGCATCTACATTTCCGCTGACGCCAAGCTGGGTGCCATCGTTGAAGTGAACTGCGAAACCGACTTCGTGGCCAAGAACGACGACTTCCTGGAACTGGTGAAGAACGCCGCCGAACTGGTGGCCACCAAGAACCCGGCCGACGTGGAAGCCCTCTCCGCCCTGGAAGTGGGTGGTCAGAGCCTGGAATCCATCCGTGCCGCTCTGGTCGGCAAGATCGGTGAAAACATGTCCTTCCGCCGCTTCGTGCGCGTGGAAGCCCAGGGCAAGCTGGCCTCCTACATCCACGGCGGCGCCAAGATCGGCGTGCTGCTGGACCTGGTGGGCGGCGACGAACAGCTGGCCAAGGACATCGCCATGCACATCGCCGCTTCCAAGCCCAAGGCTCTGGATGCTTCCGGCGTTTCCCAGGAGCTGATCGACACCGAGCGTCGCGTCGCCATCGAAAAGGCCCGTGCCGACAACAAGCCCGAAGCCATGCTGGAAAAGATCGCCGACGGCACCGTGCAGAAGTTCCTGAAGGAAGTGACCCTGCTGGCCCAGGTCTTCGTCAAGGCTGAAGACGGCAAGCAGACCATCGAACAGCTGCTGAAGGCCAAGGGTGCCTCCGTGGCCGCTTTCACCCTGTTCATCGTGGGCGAAGGCATCGAGAAGAAGGTCACCGACTTCGCTGCTGAAGTGGCTGCCCAGGCTGCCGCTGCTGCCCAGAAGTAATCTAGCAATCTAAGGATGCCCATGCCCGATACCACTCCCCAGCCGGCCTACAAGCGTATTCTCCTCAAACTCAGCGGTGAGGCCCTGATGGGCTCCGATGCCTACGGCATCAATCGCCAGACGATCTCCGAGATTGTCGCCGAGATCAAGGAAGTGGCTGAACTGGGGGTGGAAATCGGCGTGGTCATCGGCGGCGGCAACATCTTCCGCGGTGTTGCGCCTGCCGCCACCGGCATGGACCGGGCTACCGCCGACTACATGGGCATGCTGGCCACCGTCATGAACGGTCTGGCCCTGCAGGACGCCATGCGCATGGCCGGCCTCAACAGCCGGGTCCAGTCCGCCCTGGATATCGAGCAGGTGGTGGAGCCCTACATCCGGGGCAAGGCCATCCGCTATCTGGAACAGGGCCGCATCGTCATTTTCGCTGCCGGCACCGGCAACCCCTTCTTCACCACCGATACCGCCGCCGCCCTGCGCGGTGCCGAAATCGGCGCCCAGATCGTGCTCAAGGCGACCAAGGTGGACGGCATCTACACTGCCGACCCGAAGAAGGATCCGTCCGCCACCCGTTACGACAAGATCAGTTTCGACGAAGCCATCGCCCGCAACCTGGCGGTCATGGATGCCACCGCATTCGCGCTGTGCCGCGACCAGAAACTGCCGATCAACGTGTTTTCCATCTTCAAGAGCGGCGCCCTGAAGCGGGTGGTGCTGGGTGAAGCGGAAGGCACGCTGGTCTACTGCTGAGGGGAACAGACCATGATTTCCGAAGTCAAGAAGAACACCGAAGCCAAGATGCAGAAGTCCATCGAGGCCTTGAAGAACGACCTCGCCAAGGTCCGCACCGGCCGTGCCCATACCGGCCTGCTGGATCACGTGCAGGTGGATTACTACGGCAGCATGGTGCCGGTTAACCAGGTGGCCAACATCACCCTGGTGGACGCCCGCACCATCGGCGTGCAGCCCTGGGAAAAGGGCATGGGCGCCAAGATCGAAAAGGCCATCCGCGATTCCGACCTGGGCCTCAATCCGGCCACCCAGGGCGACCTGATCCGCGTGCCGATGCCTCCCCTGACCGAAGAGCGCCGCCGCGACCTGACCAAGGTGGTCAAGGGCGAAGGCGAGAATGCCAAGGTGGCCGTGCGCAACCTGCGCCGGGATGCCAACAACAGCCTGAAGGAGGGCGTCAAGTCCAAGGAGATTTCCGAGGACGACGAGCGTCGTACCCAGGACGACATCCAGAAGCTCACCGACAAATACATTGCCGAAGTGGACAAGCTCGTCGCCCAGAAGGAAGCCGAGCTGATGGCGGTCTGACCGCCATCTTCCCCTTCCGGGAGATTTCACCGGATGTCCATTTTCAAAAGCTCCACCCGGGAGATTCCCCGGGCGGCAGCGGTGCCCCGGCACATTGCCATCATCATGGATGGCAATGGCCGGTGGGCCAAAAAGCGTTTCCTCCCCCGTTTTGCCGGTCACACCAAAGGCGTCGAGTCTGTCCGCGACATGGTGCGGGCTTGCCTGGAAAAAGGGGTGGAATACCTGACCCTGTTCGCCTTCAGTTCCGAGAACTGGCGCCGTCCCCAGGATGAAGTCAGCCTGCTCATGCAGTTGTTCGTCAAGGCGCTGCAGCAGGAGGTGGAACGGCTGCACAGCAACGGTGTACGCCTGCGCATCGTGGGCGACCTGTCCCGTTTCGATCCCGCCTTGCAGCAACTCATCCGCCAGGGCGAGGAGCGCACTGCCGGCAACGAGCGCCTGACCCTGACCATTGCCGCCAACTACGGCGGTCGTTGGGACATCCTGCAGGCGGCCAACCGTCTGGCCCAGGCCTGTCCCGACAAGCTCGGACAGTGGCAGGAAGAGGACCTGGCGCCTTTCCTGGCCATGGCCTATGCCCCGGAGCCGGATCTGTTCATCCGCACCGGGGGCGAGCAGCGCATCAGCAATTTCCTGCTCTGGCAACTGGCCTACTCGGAATTCTATTTCACCGATACCCTCTGGCCCGAATTCGATACGGCCGCCCTGGAGGCCGCCATTGCTTCCTACCAGCAGCGGGAGCGCCGCTTCGGCCGTACCAGCGAGCAGCTCGCCTCCGACACCAAAGGGAACTCCCATGCTTAAGGCCCGGGTCATCACCGCCATTTTCCTGCTGATCGGTTTCCTGGCCGCCTTGTTCCTGCTTTCGCCCCTGGGCTGGACCCTGCTGGCCACCGTTGTTGCCATGCTGGCGGCCTGGGAGTGGGGCGGCCTGATGCGTCTGGTCGGCATCCAGCGGATCGCGGTGGCCTTGCTCCTCGGTGTCCCTTGTACCACCTTGATGCTTGCCCAGCCGGAGGCGCTCGGTCTCTCCGGCAGCCTCGACAAGGGCGCCGCCCTGTCCTTGGCCTGGTGGTTCCTGCTGCCGGCCCTGGGTTTCTGGACCCTGCTGGTGCCCTTGTGGCTGGTGCGGCGCTTTCCCTTGTCGGGGACGGCGTTCGGCCTGCTGACCGGCGCCGTGGTGCTCTTGCCCACCTGGCTGGCCCTGGTCCTGCTGCGCCACCTGGGTCCTTGGGCCCTGCTTGGCATCATGGCCCTGGTCTGGATCGCCGACATCGCCGCCTACTTCACCGGCCGGGCCTTCGGCCGCCGCAAGCTGGCGCCCCAGATCAGCCCGGGGAAGACCTGGGAGGGAGCCTATGGCGCCGTGGCCGGCGTCCTGATCTACGGTCTGGCGGTCTATTTCCTTTCCGGTTCCGCGCTGGCTTTGCCCTTGCTGCTCCTGATTCCCACCCTGCTGGTGCTGACCGCGGTCAGCATCATCGGCGACCTGTTCGAGTCCCTGCTCAAGCGCCAGGCCGGCATCAAGGACAGCAGCCAGCTGTTGCCCGGCCATGGCGGCATTCTGGATCGCATCGACAGTCTCACTTCGACCCTGCCTTTGGTGACCCTGCTCTGGCTCGTTCTCTGATCCTTCCGTATTTTTTGCCGGACTCCCCATGCAGCCCCAGCGTCTCACCATCCTAGGTTCCACCGGCTCCATCGGCGTCAGCACTCTGGACGTCGTCCGCCGTCATCCCCAGCGCTACCGGGTGGTGGCTCTGTGTGCCCACCGGCAGGTGGACAAGCTGGCAGAACAGTGTCGGGAATTCCTGCCATCTTATGCCGTGGTCGGTACCGAGGCTCTGGCCCACGATTTGAGGGGGCGGCTGGCGGGGCTCTCCATCGAGGTGCTGCACGGTCCCCAGGCCTTGTGCCAGATGGCGGAGCTGGCGGAGGTGGATGCGGTCATGGCCGCCATCGTCGGTGCGGCCGGTCTGGCGCCCACCCTGGCCGCGGTCCGTTGCGGCAAGAAAGTACTGCTGGCCAACAAGGAAGCCCTGGTCATGGCCGGGCCGGTATTCATGGCTGCAGTGGCCCGGCATGGCGCCACGTTACTGCCTATTGATAGTGAGCATAACGCTATTTTTCAATCACTTCCGATTAATTTCTCAAGTGATTTATCAAGAAATGGGGTGCGTCGGATTCTGCTTACTGCCTCCGGCGGGCCGTTCCGCAACGCCACGGCAGAGAGTCTCGAATCGGTCACGCCGGATCAGGCCTGCGCCCATCCCAACTGGGTCATGGGGCGCAAGATTTCAGTGGATTCGGCTTCCATGATGAACAAGGGCCTGGAGGTGATCGAGGCCCACTATCTGTTCAACGTGGCCGCCGACAAGATCCAGGTGGTGATCCATCCCCAGAGCGTCATCCATTCCCTGGTGGAGTATGTGGATGGCTCGGTGCTGGCCGAACTGGGCAACCCGGACATGCGCACTCCGATCGCCCACGCACTGGCCTTTCCCGAGCGCATCGAGTCCGGTGTCGGCCCTCTCGACCTGTTCCAGGTTGGCCGGCTGGATTTCCAGGAGCCCGACAACCGGCGTTTCCCCTGCCTCTCCCTGGCCTATCGGGCTCTGGCGGAGGAGGGCAGTGCCCCAGCCCTGCTCAACGCTGCCAACGAAGTGGCAGTGGAGGCTTTTTTGGCCGGCACCATCGGCTTTACCGCCATTCCCCGCGTCATTGAGGCGACCCTCGATGCCATTCCCGCGGTCGCCGTGGGCAGTCTTGACGACGTGATGGGCGCCGATGCCCAGGCCCGTGCCAAGGCCAGGGAACTGTTGGCCCGGGAATCGCTGCGGTGAGCAACTTCCTTTTCTACCTGGCGGCATTCGCCGTCGTCCTCGGTGTCCTGATCGTGGTGCACGAACTGGGACATTATTGGGTCGCCCGGCTTTGCGGCGTGAAGGTCCTGCGCTTTTCCATCGGTTTTGGACGGCCAGTTTTTTCGCTGTTCTCCGGGGCGGACCGTACCGAATGGGCCGTCGGTGCCTTCCCGTTGGGCGGCTACGTCAAGATGCTCGACGAGCGGGAGGCTCCCGTGGCGGCCCAGGAACTGCACCGGGCCTTCAACGTGCAGCCGGTGGGCAAGCGCATGGCCATTGTGGCGGCGGGCCCCCTGGCCAACCTGCTGCTGGCGGTCCTGATTTACTGGGGGCTTTTCTACAGCGGCACCGAAGAACTGCGCCCCATCCTGGGCGCGCCACCGGCCGCCTCTGCGGCTGCCGAGGCGGGTATTCAAAACGGCGAAGTGGTGGTCCGGGTGGATGGCCGGCCGGTGCAGACCTGGCAGGATTTCCGCTGGGAACTGCTGCAGTCCAGCGTCAATAAGTCCGCCGGGGCCGAAGGTGGAGAGCCCGATCCCGGCTATGTGAGCATCGAAGTCCAGGACGCCCGTCAGCAAATCGTATTCCGGCGCCTCAATCTGACGCCCTTGAGGGAGCAGGGTTACGAGGGGGATCCGCTGGGGCTCCTGGGGGTGAATTTTTTCCGGCCCCAGCTGGCGCCGGTGTTCGGCAAGGTGACGCCCGGCAGTCCGGCGGAGGCCGCAGGGCTCCTGAGTGGTGATCGGGTGCTGGCGGTGGATGGCGTGGCCATCGAATTCTGGTCGGATGTGGTGCAGAAAATCCGCAGTGCGCCGGACCAGCCGCTGCGCCTGAGCGTTCTTCGCGATGATGCCCGGCTGGAAATCAGTGTCGTGCCGGAAGGCTATGGGGATCGCGGCGCCAGGATCGGGCGCATCGGCGTCGGCGTGCGCGATGCGGGTCCCAGCCGCGACGAGTTGACGGTCACGGTGCGCTACGATGTGCTGACCGCCTTGTCCAAGGCGGTCGAGGAAACCTGGGAAAAATCCTCCTTCAGCCTGGTGATGATGGGCAAGATGCTGACGGGAGAGGTGTCCTGGCGCAATCTCAGCGGTCCGGTCACCATCGCCGATTACGCGGGTCAATCGGCTCGCATGGGCATCGACTACTACCTCAAGTTTTTGGCCCTGGTCAGCATCAGTCTGGGCATCCTCAATCTGCTCCCCGTGCCGGTGCTGGATGGCGGGCATTTGATGTATCATATGATTGAGATTATCAAGCGAGGGCCAGTCTCGGAGCGGTTCATGGAGATTGGTCAACAAATCGGGCTGGCGCTGCTTTTGTTGCTCATGGCGTTTGCCTTCTACAACGACATCAACCGATTGATTTCCGGCTGAATATGAACAAAAACCTGTTGGCAGGGGTTGTTGCGGCGCTTTTCGCTTCTGCGGCCCAAGCCTTCGACCCGTTTGTGGTCAAAGATATCCGTGTTGAAGGTATTCAGCGTACCGAAGCCGGTACCGTATTCAGCTACCTGCCGGTCCGCGTCGGCGACACCCTGAATGACGAGCGTGCCGCCCAGGCCATCAAGGCCCTGTTTGCCACCGGCTTTTTCAAGGATGTGCGCATCGAGGTTGATGGCGATGTCATGGTCCTGGTGCTGGAAGAGCGCCCGGCCATCTCCCAGATCGATTTTGTCGGCCTCAAGGAGTTCGACAAGGACCAATTGAAGAAGGGCCTGAAGGACGTCGGTCTGGCCGAGTCCCGCATCTTCGACCGGGCGCTGCTGGACAAGGCGGAGCAGGAGTTGAAGCGCCAG
Source organism: Azospira oryzae (assembly GCF_004217225.1). Lineage (GTDB taxonomy): Bacteria > Pseudomonadota > Gammaproteobacteria > Burkholderiales > Rhodocyclaceae > Azospira > Azospira oryzae. The sequence goes on along the minus strand of NZ_SHKM01000001.1, from coordinate 776,644 downwards.
TATCTCTCCCGCGGCAAATACGCGGTGGAGATCAAGACCACGGTAACGCCTCTGGAGCGGAACCGGGTTGCCATCAACTTCACCATTGACGAAGGCGATGCGGCCAAGATCAAGCAGATCAACATCGTCGGCAACCAGGCTTTCAAGGAAAAGGAACTGCTGGAACTCTTCCAGTTGCAGACGCCTGGCTGGCTGACCTGGTATACCAAGAACGATCAGTATTCCAAACAGAAGCTTTCCGCCGACCTGGAAAGCCTCAAGTCCTATTACCAGAACCGGGGCTATCTGGAATTCAATGTGGAGTCCACCCAGGTTTCCATCAGTCCGGATAAGAAGGACATCTACATCACCATCAGCGTCAATGAGGGGGAGCGGTTCATCGTTTCCTCGGTGAAGCTGGCGGGTGACCTGATTGCGCCTGAAGCCGAATTGCGCAAGCTGGTGACCATCAAGCCGGGCGAGATTTTCTCCCGGGAAAAACTGAATGAAACCCAGAAGGCCGTTTCCGATCGCCTGGGACGCGAAGGCTACGCCTTTGCCAACGTGAACTCCGCACCCGAAGTGGACAAGGAAAAGCGCCAGGTCGCCTTCACCATCTTCGTGGATCCGGGCAAGCGGGTCTATGTGCGCCGTATCAACATCGGTGGCAACACGCGGACCCGGGATGAGGTCATCCGCCAGGAAATGCGCCAGATGGAGGGCGGCTGGTACGATGCCGAAAAGATCCAGCTCTCCAAGCAGCGCGTGGACAAGCTCGGCTACTTCTCCGATGTGACCGTGGAAACACCACCGGTGGCCGGTACCAGCGACCAGGTGGATGTCTCCATGAACGTCACGGAAAAGCCCACCGGCAACCTGATGCTGGGTGCCGGCTTCTCCAGTAACGATGGCGTCATCCTGTCCGGCTCCATTGCCCAGCAGAACGTCTTCGGCAGCGGCAAGTCGGTTTCGGTCGGCGTGAATACGGCCAAGTCCCGGGAGACCTATTCGCTCTCCTATACCAATCCCTACTTCACGGTGGACGGGATCAGTCAGGGTTTCGATGTCTACAAGAAGACCTACGATCCCACCAACTCGAGCTACTACGCCAAGAGCTACAAGACCACCTCCATCGGTGGCGGCCTGCGTTGGGGTATTCCCATTGCCGAAAAGGAAACCTTCAGTTTCGGCGTGGCTGTGGATAACACCGATATCACGACGCTCTCCACCAGTCGCCAGATTTACCTGGACCACGTCAAGGAATTCGGTAATTCCAACACCTCGGTCAGTGGTACGGTCGGTTGGTCCCAGGATGGTCGGGACAGTTTGATCTATCCGACCAAGGGCGGTATGACCCGGGTCAGTGCCGAAGTGGCACCGGCTGGCAGTCTCAAGTACTACAAGATGAACCTCCAGCACCAGCGTTTCTTCCCCTTCACCAAGGACCTGGTCCTGATGCTGAATGGGGAGCTTGGTATCGGTAATGGCCTGAACGGCAAGTCCCTGCCGTTCTATCGCAGCTATTACGCTGGCGGCGTGACTTCAGTGCGCGGCTACGATGTGGCCAGCCTCGGCCCCCGTCAGAATGACGAAGCCATCGGCGGTACCAAGCGGGTGGTGATGAATGCCGAACTGTTGTTCCCGATGCCCGGTACTGGTCTGGACAAGTCCCTGCGTCTGGGCTGGTTCGTGGACGCCGGCCAGGTCTTTGGCCCCAAGGACGACAACGGGGATTACTCCAAGTTTGCCTTGGGTGACCTGCGTTATTCCACGGGTCTGGCCGTGGCGTGGGCTTCGCCCATGGGGCCGCTCAAGTTCAGCGTGGCTCAGCCGCTGAACGACAAGGAAGGCGACAAGACCCAGCGCTTCCAGTTCACCATGGGTACTACTTTTTAATCAGGAGAGACTGGTTTGAAATACAAAATGCTTAATGTCGGTGCCGCCGCTGTCCTGTCTGCATTTCTGGCTGTGCCCGCTTTTGCCAATGAAGCGAACAAGATCGGTTACGTGAATACCCAGCGGGTGTTCCGCGATGCCCCCGCTGCCGTCAAGGCCCAGAAGAAGCTGGATGCCGAGTTTTCCCGCCGGGACCAGGACCTCCAGGTCGTTGCCAAGAAACTGCAGACCCTGCAGGAAAATCTGGAAAAGAACGGCGTCACCATGTCCGAGAGCGAGCGCCGCAACAAGGAGCGCGAGCTGAACGATCTGAACCGCGACTTCCAGCGCCGTCAGCGTGAATTCCGCGAAGACCTGAACCTGCGCCAGAACGAGGAAATGGCCGCCGTGCTGGAAAAGGCCAACAAGGCCATCAAGCAGATCGCCGAGAACGAGAAGTTCGACCTGATCCTGCAGGATGTGGTCTGGGTCAGCCCCAAGCTGGACATCACCGACAAGGTGATCAAGGCCCTGTCCGACGACAAGGCCGGCAAGTAAGCCGATTTGCCAGGGGGCCGCGTGACGGGGGAGGGGATTCGTCTCGACGAAATCGTCGCCCGTCTGGGAGGCTCCCTGCTGGGTGACGGTGCCGTCCGGATTTGGGGGGTGGGCACCCTGGCCGGGGCCGGCGAGGGGCAGATCAGCTTCCTCTCCAACCCCAAGTATCGCAGCCAGCTGGCGAGCACCCGGGCGGCCGCAGTCATCGTGCCGCCGGCCATGCAGGACGGTACGGAGCGGCCCCGCATCGTTGCCGCCAATTCCTACACGTATTACGCCCGGGTAGCCCAGCTGCTCTATCCGGCTCGTCAGCCAAAAACGCCGGTGCATCCGAGCGTGGTGCTGGGGCAGGATGTGCAATTGGGCGAGGGTGTGGTGATCCATGCCGGCTGCGTCATCGGCGACGGTGCCAGTATCGGCGACGGTTCGGTGCTGCATCCCAATGTCACCGTGTATGCCGGTTGCCGCATCGGCAAGCGGGCCCTGATCCATGCCGGTGCAGTGATCGGTGCCGACGGCTTCGGTTTCGCCAAGGATGGCGAGGCCTGGCTGAAGATTCCCCAGGTGGGGCGCGTCATCATCGGCGACGATGTGGAAATCGGCGCCAACACCACCATCGACCGGGGCGCTATCGAGGACACCGTGATCGGCGACGGCGTCAAGCTCGACAACCAGATCCAGGTCGGCCACAACGTGGTGATCGGCGACCACGCGGCCATGGCCGGCTGCGTCGGCATCGCCGGCAGCGCCCGCATCGGCAGGCGCTGTACCGTCGGTGGCGGTGCCATCATCCTGGGCCACCTGGAGCTGGGGGACGATGTGCATGTCTCTTCCGGCACCCTGGTGGCCAAGAGCCTGAAACAGCCCGGTCAATACACCGGAGCCTTCCCCGTGGAGCGCCACGAGGGCTGGCTGAAGAATGCGGCCCATCTGCGCCATCTGTCGAAACTGGCGGACCGGGTCCATGAACTTGAAAAAAAACTTAGTGAGCTGGAGAAAAAATCTTGACCAATATGGATATTCACCAAATTCTCGAATACCTGCCCCACCGTTATCCCATCCTGCTGGTGGACCGGGTGCTCGAATGCGAGCCGGGCAAGAGTATCCATGCCATCAAGAACGTGACCATCAACGAGCCCTTCTTCAACGGCCACTTCCCGCACCATCCGGTCATGCCCGGCGTGCTGATCCTGGAAGCCCTGGCCCAGGCCGCTGCCATCCTGTCCTTCAAGACCATGGGTTCCAAGCCTGACGACAAGTCCGTCTATTACTTTGCCGGCATCGATGGCGCCCGCTTCAAGAAGCCGGTGAGCCCGGGCGACCAGCTCAACCTGCATGTGGAGATCATCGCCAGCAAGCGCGGCATCTGGAAGTTCAAGGCCGAAGCCCGGGTCGATGGTCAGCTGGCCACCGAAGCCGAACTGATGTGCACCGTCCGCTCCATCGAGTAAGCCCATGATCCATCAGACGGCCATCGTCCATCCCGGAGCCAGGCTCGGAGCGAACGTCTCCGTCGGCGCCTATTCCATCATCGGCGAGCATGTGCAGATCGGTGACAACACCGAGATCGGTCCCCATGTGGTGATCGAAGGCCATACCACGATCGGTCGGGACAACCGGATTTTCCAGTTCTGCTCCATCGGTGCCGAACCCCAGGACAAGAAGTACGCCGGCGAACCGACCCGTCTGGAAATCGGCGACCGCAACGTCATCCGGGAATTCTGCACCTTCAACCTGGGCACCATCCAGGACGGCGGCGTCACCCGCCTGGGCAACGACAACTGGATCATGGCCTACGTGCACCTGGCCCACGACTGTCAGGTGGGCAACCACACCATTTTCGCCAACAATGCCCAGCTGGCCGGCCACTGCCATGTGGACGACCACGCCATCCTCGGCGGTTTCACCGTGGTGCACCAGTTCGTGCGCATCGGCGCCCATTCCATGACCGGCATGGGTACCATCCTGTTCCAGGATCTGCCGCCCTACGTCACCGCTGCCGGCAATACGGCCTCGCCCTACGGCATCAACAGCGAGGGCCTGAAGCGCCGCGGTTTTACTTCCGAGGCGGTGATGGCCCTGAAGCGGGCCTACCGGGCCATCTACAAGTCCGGCCTGACCCTGGAAGAGGCCAAGGCCAAGCTGGAGGCCGATCTGGCCAAGCATCCCGAATACCAGCTGTTGCTCGATTTCCTAGCCGTGTCCAAGCGCGGCATCGTTCGGTGAGGCCATGGCGGGCAACGGAATCCGTATCGCCATGGTGGCGGGGGAAGCCTCGGGCGACCTCCTGGCCAGCCATCTGATCAAGGCGCTCAAGCAGCACCTGCCGGACGCCACCTTCTACGGCATCGGCGGCCCCAAGATGTCGGCCCAGGGCTTCGATGCCTGGTGGCCCCTGGAAAAGCTGGCGGTGCGCGGCTATGTGGAAGTGCTCAAGCACTACCGGGAAATCACCGGCATCCGCCGCCAGCTGAAAAAGCGCCTGCTGGAGGAAAAGCCCGATGTCTTCATCGGCGTGGACGCGCCGGATTTCAATCTGGATCTGGAGCGGGGCCTGAAGAACAAGGGCATTCCCGCCATCCACTACGTCAGCCCCTCCATCTGGGCCTGGCGCGGCAAGCGCATCCACAAGATCGCCCGTTCCGTCTCCCGCATGCTCTGCCTGTTCCCCTTCGAACCGGCCCTGTACGAGGCCAAGGGCGTGCCGGTGGACTACGTGGGTCATCCGGTGGCCGACATGGTGCCCCTGGAGATCAACCGCCAGTCGGCCCGGGAAAAGCTGAACCTGCCCCTGGAAGCGCCGATCTTCGCCTTCCTCCCCGGCAGCCGCCAGTCCGAGCTGGAGTACATGGCGGATACCTTCATCGAGACGGCCAAGCGCATTTACGCCCGCATGCCCAAGGCTTTGTTCCTGGTGCCCCTGGCCACCCGGGAAACCCGCCTGCTGTTCGAGACCGCCATCTACCGCCATCAGGCCCTGGATGTGCCGTTCACCCTGCTCTTCGGCCATTCCCACGATGCCATGGCGGCCGCCGACACGGTGCTGGTGGCGAGTGGCACCGCCACCCTGGAAGCGGCGCTGCTCAAGCGTCCCATGGCCATCGCCTACCGCATGGCGCCTTTCTCCTGGCGCCTCATGAAGCGGATGAAGTACCAGCCTTGGGTGGGCTTGCCCAACATCCTGGCCGGCCAGTTCGTGGTGCCCGAATTCCTGCAGGACGATGCGACGCCGGACAATCTGGCCCAGGCCCTGCTCAACCTGCAGACCGACAAGCTGCTGCGTAGCCGCATCGAGGACGAATTCACCCGCATCCACCTGCAGCTGCGCCAGAACACGGCGGAGAAGGCGGCGGCGGCCATCCTTTCCGTGCTCGGGCGCCGTCCCGTGCGGGCCGACGATGTCCCTGCAGCTGTTTGACGATCTGGTCTGCGGCATCGACGAAGCCGGCCGCGGCCCCCTGGCGGGCAGTGTGGTGGCGGCGGCGGTGATCCTGGACCCGGCCCGGCCTATCGCCGGCCTCAACGACTCGAAAAAGCTGAGCGCAGCGAAGCGCGAGGCCCTGGCCCCGGAAATCCGGGAAAAGGCCCTGGCCTGGTGCGTGGCAGAAGCCTCCGTGGCCGAGATCGATCGTCTCAACATCCTCCACGCCACCATGCTGGCCATGCAGCGGGCCGTCGCCGGCCTTGCCGTGGCGCCCCTGCGGGCCCTGGTGGACGGCAACCGCTGCCCCAAGCTGGCGGTGCCGGCGGAGGCGGTGGTCAAGGGAGACGGCAAGGTGGCCTGCATTGCCGCCGCCTCCATCCTGGCCAAGACGGCCCGGGACGAGGCCATGCTCGACCTGCACCGGCAATACCCCCAATACGGCTTCGACCGCCACATGGGCTACCCCACGGCGGACCATCTGGAGCGCCTGCGGCAGCACGGGCCGAGCCCCATCCACCGGCGCTCCTTCGGCCCGGTGAAGCTGCTGCTGGCCCAGGCCGAGCTGTTCTGAACCATGCGCTTCGTCGAATCCCCCGACAATCCCGCCTACCGCCAGTTGCGGCGCCTCTGCCAGTCCGGCCGGGAGCGGCGCAAGACCGGCTTTTCCGTGCTCGACGGCATGCATCTGCTGACGGCCTACGAGGAACGCTTCCAGAAGGTGCGGGAGCTGTTCGTCAGCGAGGCGGCCCGGGACAAGCCCGAAATCGCCGCCTACCTGGCCGCCTCCGCCGGCATCAAGCAGACGGTGCTGAGCGAACGCCTGTTCGAAGACCTGGGGCTGGTGGATACGCCCACCGGCATCGTCGGCCTCATCAATACCCCGGTGCCCGCCGCCGGCCCCGACGCCCAGGGCGATGCGGTGCTGCTGGACGGTGTGCAGGACCCGGGCAACCTGGGCTCCATCCTGCGCAGCGCCGCCGCCGCCGGTTTCCGCCAGGTGCTGCTGAGCGCGGATTGCGCCCAGGCCTGGGCACCCAAGACCCTGCGGGCGGGGCAGGGCGCCCATTTCCAGACGGTCATCCATGAGAACCAGGACCTCTGCGCCTTTCTGGCCGGCTATGGCGGCAAGGCCGCCGTTACCTGCCTGGGGGCCCAGGGCGATCTCTTCGATGCGGACCTGCGCGGCCCGGTGGCCTGGGTCTTCGGTTCCGAAGGGCAGGGCGTGCGGCCCGCCGTGCTGGCCCTGACCAATGCGCCCCTGGCCATTCCCATGCCGGGGGGCAGCGAATCCCTCAACGTGGCTGCTGCCGCCGCCATTTGCCTGTTCGAGACGGTGCGCCAGCGGCGCTGAGCCGCAGCAGCGAGAGCAGTACCTTAAAGCGGCCCGGCCTGAAATGCAGCAGGGGCGCCATTCTTCCCGGCCTATGGCTGGAGAATGGCGCCCCTGCTGCCTTGTAGGGCGACGGGTTTAGAAGCTCAGCCGTTCCAGCTTCACTTCCTGCATGATGGTGGTGGAGATTTCCTCGATGGACTTGGTGGAGGAATCGAGCCAGCGGATGTCGTGCTGGCGCATCATCTTCTCTGCCTCCTTGACCTCGTAGCGGCAGTTTTCCAGGGAGGCGTACTTGCTGTTGGGGCGCCGCTCGCTGCGGATCTGGTTGAGGCGCTCGGGCTGGATGGTGAGGCCGAACAGCTTCTCCCGGTGCTTGACCAGGCTGTCGGGCATTTTCATGCGCTCGAAGTCTTCCGGAATGAGGGGAAAGTTGGCCGCCTTGACCCCGAACTGCATGGCCAGGTAGAGGCTGGTGGGCGTCTTGCCGCAGCGGGAGACGCCGACGAGAATGACGTCGGCCTGCTCCAGCCCCTGGTTGGTGACGCCGTCGTCGTGGGACAGGGTGTAGTTGATGGCCTCGATGCGCTGCTTGTAGTCGTTGGTGTCGATGGAGCCGTGGGTGCGGCCGATGGTGTGGGTGGACTTGACGCCCAGCTCCGCCTCCAGGGGCACGATGAAGGTGTCGAAGAAATTGAGGCAGAGGACGTTGGCCTCGCTCAGGATGCGGTTCAGGTCCCGGTCGATGAGGGTGGAGAAGACGATGGGCCGGGCGCCGTCCAGGATGGTCGCCTCCTTCAGGCGTTCCAGGCATTCCCGGGCCTTGTCCGTGGAATTGACGAAGGGAATCCGCACCATCTTCAGGCGCACACCCTCGAATTGGGTGAGCAGGCTGTGTCCCAGGGTTTCAGCGGTGATGCCCGTGCCATCGGAGATGAAGAAGATGGTGCGGGAGGGGAGATGGGACGGCGCTTGAGTCATGGATTTCCCTAATCGGCGGGTCAAGTGTTGTGGAAGGCGCTAAAATAGCGGTTTCCCGATTTTGAAACAATCTTCAGAGGACTTCATGAGCGATTATGTAATCGGTTTCGACCAGCTGCGCATGACAGATGTGGACCGTGTCGGCGGCAAGAACGCCTCTCTCGGCGAAATGATCAGCCAGCTGGCCAATACCGGTGTGCGGGTTCCCGGCGGTTTCGCCACCACGGCCCATGCCTATCGGGAGTTCCTGGCCCATGAAGGCCTGGCCGCCCGCATCGAGGCTGAACTCTCCAACCTGGACGTGGATAACGTCAATGCCCTGCTGGCTGCCGGTGCCAAGATCCGCCAGTGGATCATCGACACCCCGTTCCCGGCCCAGCTGCAGAACGAGATCAAGGCCCACTACGACGCCCTGATCGCCGATTCCACCGCCGACGCCTCCTTCGCCGTGCGCTCCTCCGCCACCGCCGAGGACCTGCCCGACGCTTCCTTCGCCGGCCAGCAGGAAACCTTCCTCAACATCCACGGCTTCGACAACATCCTTCACGCCATGAAGGAGGTGTTCGCCTCCCTCTATAACGACCGCGCCATCTCCTACCGCGTGCACAAGGGCTTCACCCACGCCGAGGTGGCCCTGTCCGCCGGCGTGCAGCGCATGGTGCGTTCCGACAAGGGCGCCGCCGGCGTGATGTTCACTCTGGATACCGAATCCGGCTTCCGCGACGCCGTCTTCGTCACCGCCTCCTATGGCCTGGGCGAGACCGTGGTGCAGGGCGCCGTGAACCCGGACGAGTTCTACGTGCACAAGCCCATGCTGGCCGCCGGCAAGAAGGCCGTGATCCGCCGCAACCTGGGTTCCAAGCTGATCAAGATGACCTTCTCCGCCGAGAAGGTGGCCGGCAAGTCCACCATCACCGAGGACGTGGCCGAGGCCGAGCGTCACCGTTTCGCCATCAACGATGCCGAAGTGGAAGAGCTGGCCCGCTACGCCATGATCATCGAAAAGCACTACCAGCGTCCCATGGACATCGAGTGGGGCAAGGATGGCGTGGACGGCAAGCTGTACATCCTGCAGGCCCGCCCCGAGACCGTGAAGTCCCAGGAAGGCCACGGCCGCGTCGAGAAGTTCAAGCTCAAGTCCTTCTCCAAGGTGCTGGCCTCCGGCCGCGCCATCGGCCAGAAGATCGGCGTCGGCCCGGTGCGCGTGGTGCACGATCCTTCCGAAATGGACCAGGTCAAGCCCGGCGACGTGCTGGTGGCCGACATGACCGATCCCAACTGGGAGCCGGTGATGAAGCGGGCTTCCGCCATCGTCACCAACCGTGGCGGCCGTACCTGCCACGCCGCCATCATCGCCCGGGAACTGGGCATCCCCGCCATCGTCGGTTGCGGTGACGCCACCGAGACCCTGGCCGAAGGCGAAGTGGTCACCGTCTCCTGCACCGAAGGCGACACCGGTCACGTCTATCGTGGCAAGCTGGACTTCGAGGTCACCTCCCGCGACCTGGGCGCCATGCCCGAGATCAAGACCAAGATCATGATGAACGTGGGCAACCCGGAGCTGGCCTTCGAGTTCTCCCAGCTGCCCAACGCCGGCGTCGGCCTGGCCCGGGTCGAGTTCGTCATCAACAACGTCATCGGCATCCACCCCAAGGCCATCCTGGAAATCGACCGTCTGCCCGCCTCCAAGCGGGAAGAGATTCTGCGTCGCGCCCGGGGTTACGCCAATCCGGTGGAATTCTTCGTCGAGAAGCTGGCCGAGGGTGTGTCCACCATCGCCGCCGCCTTCTGGCCCAAGCCCGTCATCGTGCGTCTCTCCGACTTCAAGTCCAACGAGTACCGCAAGCTGCTGGGCGGCGACCTCTACGAGCCCGAGGAAGAAAACCCCATGCTGGGCTTCCGCGGCGCCTCCCGCTACATCGCCAGCACCTTCCGCGACTGTTTCGAGATGGAATGCCGGGCCATGAAGAAGGTCCGCGAAGAAATGGGCCTGACCAACGTGGAACTGATGGTGCCCTTCGTGCGCACCGTCGATGAAGGCAAGGGCGTGGTCAGCCTGCTGGCCGAACATGGCCTCAAGCAGGGCGAGAACAATCTCAAGCTGATCATGATGTGCGAGATTCCCTCCAACGCCCTGCTGGCCGACCAGTTCCTGGAAGTGTTCGACGGCTTCTCCATCGGCTCCAACGACCTGACCCAGCTGACATTGGGCCTGGATCGTGACTCCGGCCTGGTGGCTTCCCTCTTCGACGAGCGGGACCCGGCGGTGAAGACCCTGCTGGCCATGGCCATCGCCTCCGCCAACAAGAAGGGCAAGTACGTCGGCATCTGCGGCCAGGGCCCCTCCGACCATCCGGATCTGGCCGAGTGGCTGATGGACCAGGGCATCTCCTCCATCTCCCTCAACCCGGATACGGTGGTGGACACCTGGACCCGCCTGGGCGCCCACAAGGCCAGCTAAAGGCAAAGAGAGCCCCGTCTTCCTGACGACCGCGGAAAAGGCGCCGAGTGCACAACTCGGCGCCTTTTTTCATGGCGTGCCCAGAAGGCAGGAGGGATGCGATTTTCCGGATCGGGCGCCTGGAGAGGCGCATCTGTACTAGGGCGGTGCGGGGGGAATGGCGTGCCGCTGCGGCCGGCGGCTAGGCCCGGGCCTTGAAGGTGGGCAGGGAAATCTTGAAGACGATGGCGGCCCAGCGCAGGCCGAAGATCAGCGCCGCCGCCAGCCAGGCGGCCCAGACCGGGGAAACGCCGAGGGCCTGCAGGCCGATCAGCAGCAGGCAGCCGGCCAGGGCGGCCGAGGCGTAGAGTTCGCCGGGGAGGAAGATCAGGGGCACCTGGTTGCAGAAGATGTCCCGCAGCACGCCGCCGAACACCCCGGTGATGACGCCCATGAGGCTGGCCACCAGCCAGGGTGCATGCCAGTGCAGGGCGGCCTGGGTGCCGAGGACGGCAAACAGGGCCAGGGCCAGGGCATCCGGATAGAGGAAAAGGCGAGGGGAGATGGGGCGCCGGCGGACGATGAAAAAGGTGAGAATGCCGGTGGCGAAGGCGGTGATCAGATAGGTCTGGTCCACCACCCAGAAGACATTGCGGTCCAGCAGCAGGTCCCGCACCGTGCCGCCGCCCAGGCCCGTGGCCACCGCCACCATGACCGTGCCGACCAGGTCCATGCCCTTGCGTTCGGCTTCAAAGACGCCGGTGGCGGCACCAACCGCCACGGCCACCAGGCCGACCCAGTAGAGCAGATCGGCCAGCAGCATCAGACCTTGACCCGCATCAGGCGCTGCTTTTCCCGGTCCCAGTCGCGCTGCTTCTCGGTTTCCCGCTTGTCGTGCATCTTCTTGCCCTTGGCCAGGCCCACTTCCACCTTCACCCGGCCCCGGGTGTAGTGCAGGTCCAGGGGGACGAGGGTGAAGCCGGCCCGTTCCACCTTGCCGATGAGCTTGTCGATCTGCTCCCGGTGCAAGAGCAGCTTGCGGGTGCGGGTGGCTTCGGGATGGACGTGGGTGGAGGCGGTGTAGAGGGGCGTCAGGTGCATGCCCAGCAGCCAGATTTCGCCGTTCTTGATGACGACGTAGGACTCCTTGAGATTCACCCGTCCGGCACGAATGGCCTTCACTTCCCACCCTTCGAGGGCGAGACCGGCTTCGATCTTCTCCTCGACGAAGTAGTCGTGAAAGGCTTTCTTGTTGGTGGTGATGCTCATTGGGCCGGGCTTTCCGCTAAAATGCGCCATTCTACAAGGATTCCGAGAAAAAGGCCGCCCATGGCCCTGGTGGAAAAATCAGTATTGATCGAGTTTTCGGCCCAGCAGATGTTCGATCTGGTGGACCGGGTGGAGGACTATCCCCAGTTCCTGCCCTGGTGCAGCTCCACGGAACTGAAGTTCCGCGACGGGCAGAAGACGGCGGCGACCCTGCATATCAACTATCACAGCGTCAAAAGCCACTTCACCACCGAGAACGACAAGGAAATCCCCCTGTGGATGAACATCCGCCTGGTGGATGGTCCGTTCCGCCGCCTCGAGGGGCGCTGGGTATTCAAGCCCCTGGCGGAAAAGGCCTGCAAGATCGAATTCACTCTGAGCTACGAGTTTTCCAGCAAGCTCTTTGAAAAGGTGATCGGTCCCGTCTTCAATCACATTGCCAATACGTTCGTCGAAGCCTTCGTCAAACGTGCGGCCCAGATCTATGGCTGAAAAAATCAACGTCGAAGTCGTCTACGCCCAGCAGCGCAAGCAGGACCTGGTGTCCGTCAAGCTGGAGGAGGGCGCCACCGTGCGCCAGGCCATCGAGGCCTCGGGCCTGCTGGAGAAATATCCGGAAATCGACCTGGCCAAGAACAAGCTGGGCATCTTCGCCAAGCTGGCCAAGGCCGACGGGGTGCTGCGGGACAAGGACCGGGTGGAAATCTACCGCCCCCTCATCGCCGACCCGAAGGAGGTGCGCAAGCAGCGGGCCGCCGAAGGCAAGGTGATGAAGAAGGGAGCCGGGGACGAAGGCTCCGGCGAATGAAAAAGGCGGCTTCAAGCCGCCTTTTTTATCGAATCAAATCTGCTGCAGCGCTATTTGCACCATTCATTGACCGCTTGCTGTGCCTTGGCTGCTTCCGCAGCCCGCTGGCTGTCGTCGAGAATTTCCCGTTCGCCGGCGTCGTTGCGGCGGGCGATGCGCTCTCCGGACTGATAAAGCGCCAGATTGCGGCGGGCTGCATCGCAGTTGTCCTTGCGCTTCTTCTGCTGGGCAGCCTCCTCTTCAGCCTCTTTCGCCTTGTCCTGCCGGATTTTCTGCTGCTGGCGGAATTCCATTTCCTTTTCCGCCAGGCTCTTCGGTGGGGGCGTCTGGACACTGCCGGCAGGAGGCGTATCAATCACCCGTTTCTGCTGCACCTTGCCCACGGGAGGCTTGTCGGACATGACGGTGCGGCCGTTTTCGTCCTTCCAGGTATAAATTTGTGCCAGTGCCGAAGTGGCTGCGAAAAGCAGGGATATGGCAGCGATTCGGGCAATATGGGGACGGTTGCCGGAGGATGTCGCAGGCCGGAATGGGAAGATGGGCATGCCTAGGCTCTTTTCCGAGGGTAATCCAGTCCCGTATAATACGTTTTTGAGACTCCGGATCAAAGCCATGCGTGTAATCCAGAAGGCCTTGACGTTCGACGACGTCCTGCTTGTCCCCGCCCATTCCAACATCCTGCCTCGCGACGTCAGCCTGGCCACCCGCCTGACCCGCAACATCTCCCTGAATCTGCCCCTGGTGTCCGCCGCCATGGACACCGTGACCGAAGCCCGCCTGGCCATCGCCATCGCCCAGGAAGGCGGCATCGGCATTGTGCACAAGAACCTCTCGGCCAAGGCCCAGGCCGCCGAAGTTTCCAAGGTCAAGCGCCACGAAGCCGGCATCCTCAAGGATCCCATCACCATCACCCCCAGCATGACCATCGGTGAAGTGGTGGCTCTGACCCGCCAGCACAAGATTTCTGGCCTGCCGGTCTTGGAAGGCAAGAAGGTGGTGGGTATCGTCACCAACCGGGACCTGCGGTTTGAAGGCAAGCTGGATCAGCCGGTGACCAAGATCATGACCCCCAAGGAGCGCCTGGTCACGGTCAAGGAAGGTGCCAGCATCGAAGAGGCCAAGGAACTGATCCGCGAGCATCGCATCGAGCGCGTGCTGGTGGTCAATGACGACTTCGAACTGAAGGGCCTGATTACCGTCAAGGACATCCTCAAGACCTCCGAGCACCCCCTGGCCAACAAGGACGAAGCCGGTCGCCTGCGCGTTGGCGCCGCCATCGGCGTCGGTGCCGGCACCGAGGAGCGGGCCGAACTGCTGGCCGCCGCCGGTGTGGACGTGCTGATCGTGGACACCGCCCACGGCCATTCCCAGGGCGTGCTGGACCGGGTCAAGTGGGTCAAGCAGAACTTCCCCCATGTGGAAGTGATCGGCGGCAACATCGCCACCGCTGCCGCCGCCCGCGCCCTGGTCGATCACGGCGCTGACGGCGTCAAGGTCGGCATCGGCCCCGGCTCCATCTGCACCACCCGTATCGTGGCCGGTGTCGGCGTGCCCCAGATCACCGCCATCACCAATGTGGCCGAAGCGCTCAAGGGCACCGGCGTGCCCATGATCGCCGACGGCGGCATCCGCTTCTCCGGCGACATCTCCAAGGCTATTGCCGCCGGCGCCAACTGCGTCATGCTGGGTGGCCTGTTTGCCGGTACCGAAGAAGCCCCGGGCGAAGTGGAACTGTTCCAGGGCCGCTCCTACAAGTCCTATCGCGGCATGGGCTCCCTGGGCGCCATGCAGGCCGGCTCCTCCGACCGCTACTTCCAGGACAACACCGCCAACGTGGACAAGCTGGTGCCGGAAGGCGTCGAAGGCCGGGTTCCTTACAAGGGTTCCGTGCTGGCCGTGATCCACCAGCTGATGGGCGGTCTGCGCGCCTCCATGGGCTATGTGGGCTGTGCCACCATCGACCAGATGCGGGAGACCGCCGAGTTCGTCGAGATCACCGCTGCCGGCGTCCGGGAATCCCACGTCCACGACGTGCAGATCACCAAGGAAGCGCCCAACTACCACCAGGACTGATCCTCCGGGACCAAGCAAGGGCGGCCAGTTCCAACTAGGCCGCCCTTTTTCATAGCATCGGCTTCATCGCCCCTATTGCCCACATAGCAGACCCATCATGGCCCACCAGAAAATCCTCATTCTCGACTTCGGTTCCCAGGTCACCCAGCTCATCGCCCGCCGGGTGCGGGAGGCCAAGGTTTTCTGCGAAATCCACCCCTACGACGTGTCGGAAGAGTTCATCCGCAACTACGGCGCCAAGGGCATCATCCTCTCCGGTGGCCCCAGCTCCGTGACCGAGGGCGATACCCCCCGGGCCCCCAAGGTGGTGTTCGAACTGGGCATCCCCGTGCTGGGCATCTGCTACGGCATGCAGACCATGGCCCAGCAGCTGGGCGGCACCGTGATGACCGCCGAAGCCGCCGGCAAGGCCCGAGAATTCGGCTATTCCGAAGTCCGTGCCCACGGCCACACCGCCCTGCTGAAGGACATCGCCGACTTCACCACTCCCGAAGGCCACGGCATGCTCAAGGTGTGGATGAGTCACGGCGATTCCGTCATGGAATTGCCCCCGGGCTTCAAGCTGATGGCCTCCACCCCTTCCTGTCCCATCGCCGGCATGGCCGACGAGGAGCGCAAGTTCTACGCCGTCCAGTTCCATCCGGAAGTGACCCACACCGTGAAGGGCCGGGCCATCCTGGAAAGCTTTGTGCACGGCATCTGCGGCTGCGGCACCGACTGGGTCATGGGCGACTACATCGCCGAGGCTGTGGCAGCCATTCGCGCTCAAGTGGGCAATGAAGAAGTCATCCTGGGCCTCTCCGGCGGCGTCGATTCCAGCGTGGCCGCCGCCCTGATCCACAAGGCCATCGGCGACCAGCTCACCTGCGTCTTCGTGGACCACGGCCTGCTGCGCCTCAACGAAGGCGACATGGTGATGGACATGTTCGCCCGCAACCTGGGCGTCAAGGTCATCCGCGTCGATGCGGTGGACGACTTCATGGGCAAGCTGGCCGGCGTTTCCGACCCGGAACAGAAGCGCAAGATCATCGGCAAGGAATTCGTGGAGGTCTTCCAGGCCGAATCGAAAAAGCTCTCCGCCGCCAAGTGGCTGGCCCAGGGCACCATCTACCCGGACGTGATCGAATCCGCCGGTAAGGGCAAGAAGGGCGCCCACACCATCAAGAGCCACCATAACGTGGGCGGCCTGCCCGAGGACATGCACCTCAAGCTGCTGGAACCCCTGCGGGAGCTGTTCAAGGACGAGGTGCGGGAACTGGGCGTGGCCCTGGGGCTGCCCCGGGAGATGGTCTATCGCCATCCCTTCCCCGGTCCCGGCCTGGGCGTGCGCATCCTGGGCGAGGTGAAGCAGGAGTACGCCAAGCTGCTGCAGCGGGCCGACGCCATTTTCATCGACGAGCTGCGCGCCACCCTGGCCACCGAGCGGGACGTGGCCGCCGGCGCCTGTACCGAGGCCGATATCGGCAAGAGCTGGTACGACCTGACCAGCCAGGCCTTCGCCGTCTTCCTGCCGGTGAAGAGCGTGGGCGTCATGGGCGACGGCCGCACCTACGAAAACGTGGTGGCCCTGCGCGCCGTGGTCACCAGCGACTTCATGACCGCCCACTGGGCCCATCTGCCCTACGAGCTGCTGGGCAAGGTCTCCAACCGCATCATCAACGAAGTGCGCGGCCTCAACCGGGTGGTGTACGACGTCTCCGGCAAACCGCCTGCCACCATCGAGTGGGAGTGAGTGTGCCGTTCTGCCGGTAGATATCAGGCAGCCTGGCCCCCAAAAAAACCGGACGCGAAGTCCGGTTTTTTTATTCCGAGTCCTGGGGATCAGGTCCGGATGAAGCTCGAATCCGGGTTGAGGCGCGGCATTTCGTCGTCCTGCCGATCCTTCAAGGTCTCCCG
This sequence comes from Azospira oryzae, assembly GCF_004217225.1. Lineage (GTDB taxonomy): Bacteria > Pseudomonadota > Gammaproteobacteria > Burkholderiales > Rhodocyclaceae > Azospira > Azospira oryzae. Next base: position 760,011 of record NZ_SHKM01000001.1, on the reverse strand, counting down.
CAGGGCACTCACAACTTCGGCATGGCCGTGCTGCTGCGCCAGCATCAGGGCGGTCTGGCCGTCACCGGCCGCCTGGGTCGGATTGGCGCCGGCCTGGAGCAGGGCCTGTACCAGGGGCAGGTGGCCGTTCATGGCGGCCATCGCCAGGGGCAGACGACCCTGTTCGTCCATCTGGTTGGGATCGATCTCCATGGCCAGGACGCGGCGGGCCAGGGACAGGTTGTTCCGTTCTACCGCGCCGCACAGGGCTCGGGTGCCTTCGCTGCTTTTCACCTTGGGCTTGGGCTCCAGGCCGCTCGGCACCAGGCGGGTGACCTGATTCACCAGGGAACCGGCCACCATGAAGCCGAGGGCGATGAGCAGGGGCATGCGCGATACGCCCAGGCCATCGGCCCACTGGTCCGGCAGGTTGGCGCCGACCACCAGCAGGGCGTAGAGCAGGAAAAAGGTGAAGCGGACGTAAAGGAAGAGGGCCAGCAGCACCATCAGGCCGAGGACGGCCACCAGGTAGTTGGTGTTGAGATGCAGGGCCTGGCTCAGGTCGTGGGGCAGGTTGGCCAGCACGGCCAGCAACAGGACCAGGCCAACGAGCATCCATTCGCGGCGACGGCGGGCTTCAAATTGATCCATGGCGATCACTTGTGTGAAATATTTCACAAAATTGTCCGGCATTATTCTTCCCCCTGCAAGTCTTGCCTGAGCCGTTGGCACCCCCAACCCCTTTCCACCTGTCATGGTTCTGTCACATGGGGCGCGAACAATGGACAATTTTCGCCACGAGGCTCCCATGAAAGACTTCGACGACGCCTGTTGCAGCAATGCCAGTCCCAATCCCCATCTTCTCGACCTGGCCAGTCCCGCTCGCCGCCAGATGCTGGCCGGCGGCCTGGGAGCCGCTGCCCTGGCCGGCCTGCCCCTGCCGGCAGCAGCCGTCAGCGCGGCTTCCGGTGCCGGGCGGGCGGCCAAGGTGCCCATCGGTTTCGATCCCATCCCGGTTTCCCAGCTGGACCAGGTACGGGTGCCGGCCGGTTACCGGGCCGAACTGCTCTATGCCTGGGGCGACCCGGTGTCCGACGGCCCGGCCTATCGCGCCGATGGCGGCAACAGTGCCGCCGAGCAGGGCCTGCAGTCCGGCAGCCACCACGACGGCATGCATTTCTTCCCCTTCGTCGAGGGCAAGAAGCTCTCTTCCACTCACGGCCTGATGTGCATCAACCACGAATACACGGATGACGGCCTGCTCCACACCGGCGGCATGGCCGACTGGTCTGCCGAGAAGGTGGCCAAGTCCCAAGCGGCCCACGGGGTTTCGGTCATCGAAGTGAAGGAGGAGGGCGGCCGCTGGCAGGTGGTACGGCCTTCCGCCTACGCCCGCCGCATCACGGCCCAGAGCGCCATCACCGTCTCCGGCCCGGCCGCCGGCAGTGCCGGCCTGAAAACCGCCCAGGATCCCCACGGCCGGCTCATTTTCGGCACCTTCAACAACTGCGCCATGGGCCATACGCCCTGGGGTACCTACCTGACCTGCGAAGAGAACTTCAACGGCTACTTCAAGACCGGCAAGAACGCCACGCCGGACGAGAAGCGCTACGGCATCAACGACAAGACCGCCGGCTACCGCTGGCACGAGTTCGACGAGCGCTTCGACGCCGCCAAGCACCCCAATGAGCCCCACCGTTTCGGCTGGGTGGTGGAAATCGATCCGTGGAACCCCATGCAGCCGCCGGTCAAGCGCACCGCCCTGGGCCGCATCAAGCACGAGGGCGCCACCGTGACCCTGGCGGCGGATGGCCGGGTGGTGGTCTACATGGGCGACGACGAGCGCTTCGAGTACATCTACAAGTACGTCTCCAGGGGCATCTACCAGCCCGGCGACCGGGCTGCCAACGCCAGCCTGCTGGACGAAGGCACCCTGTACGTGGCCAAGTTCGGCGAAGAGGGCAAGGGGCGCTGGGTGGCCCTGGAACACGGCAAGAACGGCCTCACGGCGGAAAACGGCTTTGCCGACCAGGCCCAGGTGCTGATCCGCACCCGCCAGGCCGCCGACCAGGTGGGCGCCACCAAAATGGACCGGCCCGAGTGGATCGCCGTCCATCCCAAGAGCGGCGAGGTCTATGTTTCCCTCACCAACAACGTCAAGCGCGGTACCAGTGAAGTGCCCGGGCTCAATGCCGCCAATCCCCGGGCCGACAACGTCTTCGGCCACATCGTGCGCTGGCGCGAGGCTCCGGCCAAGGGCCGGCACGATGCCGGCAGCCTGGATTTCGAGTGGGACATTTTCCTCCTGGCCGGCGATCCCCAGCATCCGGAGGCTTCCCGCCGCGGCAACATCAAGGGCGATGCCTTCGGCAGCCCGGACGGCCTGTGGTTCGACGCCGCCGGGCGACTGTGGATCCAGACCGACGTTTCCACCAGCGTCCTCAACCAGAGCGACTACGCCCGCCTGGGCAACAACCAGATGCTGGTGGCCGACGTGGCGACGGGCCAGGTCAAGCGCTTCCTCACCGGGCCCAAGGGCTGCGAGATCACCGGCATCACCAGCACGCCGGACGGGCGGGCCCTGTTCGTCAATATCCAGCACCCGGGGGAGCCGGCCAGCGAGCGTTCCGAGCCGGCCAAGGCCACCGCCATTTCCCACTGGCCCCACAGCCAGTTCCCGGAAACGCCCGCCGGCCGGCCCCGTTCCGGCACCGTGGTGATCCGGCGCGAAGACGGTGGCGTGGTGGGGGGCTAGGGCACCAGCTCGGGAGCCAGGGGGCGGACCAGGTAGGCCGCTCCCGGCCCGTAGGAAGAAAGATCGGGCGCTACCTGCCCGGGAACGAAGCCGTGACGGGCCCAGTAGGGCACGGAGCCCTGGACGGCTATCAGGCTGGCCCACCGCAGGCGACCATGCCGGAACTCGGCTTTCTGCGCGGCCTCCAGGGCATGGGCCGTCATGCGGGCCGCCAGTCCTGTCCCCCGGGCCAGGGGGCTGACGGCCATGTCATGCAGGTGCAGGGTATCGGCACCATCCTTATGGCTACCGCTCCCATCGCCCAGACAGGGCGGGCGGCCCAGGCGGGCGGGCTGGGTGAAGAGGTAGGCGGCCAGTTCGCCGTCTGCCATCTGCGCCACCCAGCACCAGTCCGGAAAGGCCGTCAGCTTGCCGCGGAAGACGGCTTCGTCCTCATGGAAGAAGGGCGCGTAGGCCCGGGCCTGGAGCGCCACCACGGCGGGCAGGTCGGCCCCTTGCATGGGGCGCAGGTGGAAGTTGCTGGAGGTCATGGTCGCGAGCCCTTATTTGGGGCGGTTGGCGGACTTGTCCCGCTGCACCGTCTCCCGGGCAGCCAGGATGTCCGCCAGGTTGCCCTCGATCCAGTCCGCCAGGGCCTGGACCCGCTCCCCGGCCTCCCGGCCCAGGCCCGTCAGGCTGTATTCCACATGGGGCGGCACCACCGGGAAGGCCTGGCGCCGCACCAGACCGTCGGCCTCCAGCCATTGCAGGGTCTGGGCCAGCATGCGTTCGCTGACGCCGGCCACCTTGCGCCGCAGGTCGCTGAAGCGGTGGGTGCCTTCCAGCAGGGCCACCAGCACCAGCACGCCCCAGCGGCTGGTGACGTGCTGCAGCACTTCCCGGGAGGGGCAGCGGTCGGAAAAGACGTCGCCCCGGCGCATCAGTTCGGCCAGGGTCGGAGTCTCGGCGGGAGTGGGGGCCGGAACGGCGGGTGGGGAGGAGGGCATGGGTACTTACCTTTGTGTGCGTACTTATTTTTAGTTCGTATGGTTGCTATTCTCCCATTTCCCTTGGCTAAACCCAAGCCCGGGGCGGGAGGTGGCCAGTGGCCAATGCTTTCCGCCCGAAACCAGAGATGAAGGAGCAAATCCATGATCGTCGTTACCGGTGCCACCGGCCAACTGGGCCGCCTGGTCATCCAGTCCCTGCTGCAACGGCAGGTTCCCGCCAGTCGCATCGTCGCCGCCGTGCGCACCCCGGCCAAGGCTGCCGACCTGGCGGCCCAGGGCATCGTCGTGCGCCAGGCCGACTACAGCCAACCGGAAAGCCTGCGTACCGCTTTCGCCGGCGCCGAGAAGGTGCTGCTCATTTCCTCCAGCGAAGTGGGCCAGCGCCTGCCCCAGCACCGCAACGCCATCGAGGCCGCCCAGGCGGCCGGCGTGGGCCTGCTGGCCTACACCAGCCTGCTGCATGCCGATGCCTCGCCCCTCGGGCTGGCGGAAGAGCATCGTCAGAGCGAAGCCCTGCTGCGCCAGTCCGGACTGCCCCACGTGATCCTGCGCAACGGCTGGTACACCGAGAACTACCTGGCCAGCGTCGCTCCGGCCCTGCAGCACGGCGCCTACATCGGCGCCGCCGGCGAGGGGCGCATCGCCTCGGCGGCCCGGGCCGACTATGCCGAGGCGGCCGCTGCCGTCCTCACCCAGCCCGATCAGGCCGGCAAGGTCCATGAACTGGCCGGGGACACGGCCTACACCCTGGCCGATCTGGCCGCCGCCATCACCCGCCTGAGCGGCAGGGCCGTGCCCTATGTGAACCTGAGTCAGGCCGATTTCGAGGCCGCCCTGCTCAAGGCCGGCCTGCCGGCGCCCCTGGCGGCCCTGCTGGCCGACTCCGATGCCGCTGCGGCCCGGGGCGCCCTGTTCGACGACCAGCACCAGCTGAGCCGCCTCATCGGCCGTCCCACCACGCCGCTGGAGGCCCTGCTGCCGTCCGTGCTGGGCTGACGACGTCTGCGCCCGTCTCTCCCAGGCCGTCCCGGGGTTACGCCCCGGGGCGGCTTTTTTGCGCCCATCGTCTATAATTTAGATAACGTTATCAAAATTAACTGCCATGGACGACGCCAATCCGGAACAACGCCCCAGCCGGGGACGGCCCCGTAGCCGCTATGCGGAACGCAGTGAGCAGGTGAAGCAGAACATGCGCCTCTACCGGGCCCGCCAGGCGGCCGAACAGGCGGCCCTGGGGCGGGCGCTGGAAGGCTTGCTGCAAGCGGTTTCCAGCGGCGACCTGCAGGGTAGCTTCGCCGCCGGCGCCGCCGTGGCCGGCATCTGGCAGGAAAGCCTGATGCGCTCCCGCTTCCTGGGGGAGGGCAAAAACAAATCGCCGAAGCGCCGGAAGAATCCGGACGGTTCGGCGACTGGGGAGGCGTGAAGCCAGATCAGGCGGCGGGCACGGCAGGCGGGGCGTCGTCGTTGGCGGTGCCTTCGCTGCCTTCAGCCGGCTCCTGATTTTCCGGAGTGTCGTCCGGCAGGCCTTCCTGCTTGCGGCGCAGCTTTTCCTCCTTTTTCCTTTTCTTGGCCAATTCCCTCTGGCGTTTTTCAAACTGAAAATTGGTTTTGGCCAACTGGATTCCTTCGCGGGTCTGCTACGTTGATGATTCGGAATGCGCCGTCCGGTCGGGCGCAGCGGTGAAGAAGCGGGACTGCATCTCTTCCAGTCCCAGGCTTTGCAGCAGTTCGTTGAGGCGCTCGGCGGGCTTGCGCCGGGGCAGGTTCTTGTAGGTGGCGATGATCAGCTCGTTTTTCATGGAGTGCTCCCAGCCCACCAGTTCGGTCACCCGGACCTGGTAGCCGTGGGCCTCCAGCTGCAGGCAGCGCAGCACGTTGGTCAGCTGGCTGCCGAATTCCCGGGTGTGGATGGGGTGGCGCCAGATTTCCGTCAGCACCGTCTGGCCGAGGGATTTGCTCTTGTTCTTGTTCAGCACCGCCGCCACTTCCGCCTGGCAGCAGGGCACCAGGACGATGAAACGGGTCCGTTTTTCCAGGGCGAAGCGGATGGCGTCGTCCGTGGCCGTGTTGCAGGCATGCAGGGCCGTGACCATGTCCACCCGGGGCGGCAGCAGGGGCGAGGTGATGGAGTCGGCCACCGACAGGTTGTGGAATTCCATGCCGGGAAAGCCCAGCCGTTGGGCCAGTTCCCGGGATTTGCCCACCAGTTCGTCCCGGGTCTCGATGCCGACGATGCGGGCCAGGGGGGCGCCAGACTTGAAGAACAGGTCGTACAGAATGAAGCCCAGGTAGCTCTTGCCGGCGCCGTGGTCCACCAGGGTGAATTCCGGCTTGTCCTGCAGCAGCTCGAGCAGCAGGGGCTCGATGAACTGGTACAGGTGGTAGACCTGCTTCAGCTTGCGCCGGCTGTCCTGGTTCATCTTGCCGTCCCGGGTCAGGATGTGCAGTTCCTTGAGCAGCTCGAGGGACTGGCCGGGGCGGATTTCCGGCATGGAGGCGGCGGCAGGGGCGGGCGTGGCTTTGGCTTTTGCAGGCATGGCGAAACGGGCGGCAGCATGAGGCGAAGGGGCGATTATAGGCGCTGGGCCCGCAGGCCATGAGGTAAACTATGGGCCTGCTTCGATTGTCTGCCACCTTTTTCCCTTATTTCGCCTCTTTGCCGTCCTTTTTCCGCCCATGACCGACGAATTTTTCATGCGTGAAGCCCTGTCCCAGGCCGTGGCTGCCGGCTGCCTGGGGGAGGTGCCGGTGGGTGCCGTCGTCGTGCGGGAAGGCGTCATCGTCGGCCGGGGTTTCAATTCGCCCATCGGCGACAGCGATCCCACGGCCCACGCCGAAGTGGCGGCCCTGCGGGATGCGGCCCGCAACCTGGGCAATTACCGGCTGCCCGGCTGCGAGCTGTTCGTCACCCTGGAACCCTGCGCCATGTGTGCCGGCGCCATCATGCATTCCCGCATCGCCCGGGTGGTCTATGGCGCCCGGGACCCCAAGACCGGCGTGCACGCCAGCGTGCTCGACCTGTTCGCGGTGGACCAGCTCAACCACCACACGGAAATCGTCGGCGGCGTCCTGGCCGACGAATGCGGCCAGCTGCTCTCCCGCTTCTTTGCCGAACGGCGCAAGGCGGCCAAGGCATGAAACTGCGCGTCTCCCTCGGGCGCCAGGTCCTGGAACTGCTGGACGACCAGGGTCGGGTGCTGCGCGCCTATCCCGTCTCCACCTCGGCCGGGGGCGCGGGGGAGGAGAGCGGCAGCTTCTGTACTCCCCGGGGCTGCCATTACGTGCGGGCTAAGATCGGCGAGGGCCTGCCGACCCATGCCGTATTCCGCGGCCGCCGCTTCACCGGCGAAATCTGCACACCGGAACTGGCTGCCGCCACGCCGGAGCGGGACTGGATTCTCTCCCGCATTCTCTGGCTCTGTGGCCGGGAGCCAGGCTTCAACCGGCTCGGCCCGGTGGATACCATGGCCCGCTACATCTACATCCATGGCACGGCGGACGAGGCCGCCCTGGGCACGCCGGCGTCCCACGGCTGCATCCGCATGGGCAATGCGGACATCGTGGATCTTTTCGAGCGGGTCCCGGCGTTTACGGAAGTGGATATCGTCGAGGATTGAGCTTTGGGGACTGGGGCCGTGCAGATGGAAATTCCAAAAGCGGTGCCACGGCCGGCACCATGAAAAAAGCCCCGCAGTGCGGGGCTTTTTTTACAACCGTTCAGCGAACCTGGATTACAGGGGCTGAATGTTGGTTGCCTGGGGGCCCTTTTGGCCTTGACCGGCGACGAAGTTCACCTTCTGGCCTTCGCTCAGGGACTTGAAGCCGTCAGCCTTGATTTCGGAGAAGTGGGCGAACAGATCGGGGCCGCCATTGTCCGGGGTGATGAAGCCGAAGCCTTTAGCGTCGTTGAACCACTTAACGGTACCAGTTTCCATTTTGTATTCCTTAAAAACAGCTTAAAAAATGAGCAGATGCTCGAGGCGCGCAATAATCAAGGGAGACCACATGGAACAATGGAGTACCACTATGCAGAGGGACAACGATGAACTTGAATCTGGAACTTGAAGATTTAGCCCGATCCGTTATACGCACCCCCCAGGAGGCTGTCAAACGATTCTTGGAAAAATGCCGATTTATTTGATGTCGAGGCACGTCGGCATCGGCAATAGCAATCTTGCCTGCCGATGGCCCGGTGGATGGCGCCGCGCCACCAAAGGCCTTCAGCTTGCGGCGGCGGCCCCCTTAACAGGGCGCCCGGGTCATCCTAGTCAGCCTGGAAGCGCCGCTGCACTTCACCGCTGGGGCCGGCGGCGTTGAAACTGCGCTCCGTCAGGCAGACCTCTCCCTGCCGATCCACCGTCAGGACGGTGGAGGCCCGGGTGCCGTATGCCGGCGACTGGACGAAGATGGCGGAGAGCATTCTTTCCCATTCCAGGGAGACGCCGGTATCCGGCAGGTGCTCGTCGGGCCAGCGGGTGGGATCGGCCAGCAGACGGAACAGGGGTTCGGTCTCCGGCAGGGCCTGCAGGGCCTCGCTGAAACGGGCCTTGGCCGCCACCAGCTTGGGCCAGGGGGTTTCCAGGAGATGGTTGGAAAGGCCGTAGATGCCGGGCGGAAGTTCCTGGATGCGGCCCTGCCGGTTGGAGTAGTAACAGAGACTGTCCCGGTCGGCGAGAAACAGGTTGAAGCCGCCGTAGGCCCCGCCGTCCAGTCCGGAGAGGAAGTCCTGGGGCGAGAGGTCGCCGGCCAGATAGTCCCGGGTCAGGTCGCCCCGGGAACGCTGGCCTTCGGGAGCCTTGGGGTCCCGGTAGTTGGTGACGGCGGCAAAGCGCCGGCGCCGGTCGATGCCGAGCCAGGTGCCGCCGGCCTGCAGGTCCCGTCCGGCCAGGATGCCGGGCTGGTCGCTCCAAAAATCGGCGGCCAGGGTGGGGCGCGCATGGAATTCATCCCGGTTGGCACAAACCGCCAGGGGGTAATCCGGATGGGTCTGCCAGGCGAGGAGGATGAGACACATGGGGAAACCTATAGCCACAGAGGGCACAGAGATCTCAGAGAAAAGACAGGAAGGCCGTAGGCGCCCGTAGTACGGCTATGACGGTGAAACCGTGACAGTTTCCCCTGCTGGTCTCTGTGTCCGCTGTGGCACTAGTTTTAGTAAGGCAGGGGCAGCAGTTCCAGCACCGGGCCGTCCGGGCCGCCGGCATGCACCGGGCCGCCGCTGGCGCAGTTTTCCGGAATCACCGCCAGCAGCTCCCAGCTGCCGTCGGCTGCCGGTGCCCCATTGACCACGGTGCCGCCATGGTTCTCGTCGGCCAGGGTGGAGAAGAGGGCGTCGCCGGCCTTTACCGTAGCGGCCACCCTGGCGCGGAAGAGGGAGCGCTTGACCTTGCCCAGGTACTGGGTGCGGGCGACGATTTCCTGGCCCGGATAGCAGCCCTTGTGGAAGCTGACGCCGCCGATGCGTTCGAAATTGGCCATCTGGGGCACGAAGGCTTCCTGGGTGGGGCCGCTGATGTGGGGAATGCCGGCCTGGATCTGCAGCCATTGCCATACCGGCGTGCCCACGGGGCGGGCACCGGCGGCCAGGGCTGCCCACAGGCTGGGTGCGGCGGCCACGGCCACGGCGATTTCGAAGCGCTCGTTGCCTTCCAGGCGGATCACCTTGCCCGCCGGCGCCTCCTGGGCTTCCAGGGGCTGGGCCGGCACCGGCAAACCTGCCTGGGCCAGCAGGGCGGCGCTGCCCGGTCCGGCCAGGCCGATCAGGGCCACTTCGTCGCTGCGACTGGTGATCTGCACCTTGGCCCGCAGCACAAACATCTGCAGGCGCTTCTGAATGGCGGGTTGCAGTTCGGCAGCCAGCTGCACCTGGTAGGCGTCGCCTTCCTTCCACAGCAGGAAGCTGGCCAGCATGCGGCCCTTGGCGGTACACCAGGCGGAATGCTGGGCCGCTTCGGCTTTCAGGTGGTTCACATCGCTGGTCACCTGGTTGTGCAGGAAGGACTTGGCATCCTCGCCGCCGACGGCGATCAGGCCCAGGTGGGAGAGGGGAGCCAGCACCGGGCCGTTGAGGGCGGCCTGGCGTTCGCCGGCGGCATCGCCGAAATCGGTGACCAGATCGGCGTCGAACTTGGCGCCAGCCGTTTCCAGGGTGGTTTTCCAGAGAGCGTTCATGGGGATTTCCGTGGCAATTGGGGGAAAGTTAAGGGTTTTCGTGAGTCGCTTGTCGGAAACGGTCGGCCATCGGGGGCCGGCTCGTACAGCAGGTCCGCGTCGTCATTGGCCGGCGCGGGCGTCAATAGCTGGGGAGAATACAGGGCTTGGGCTATTATATCGCCTCCTTTTACCCCGAATTCTCGGCAACGGCCAGGCCGGTGGCGGCAGCCGTTCCCCTAGACCCGCTTTCCTATGCGCTTGTTCCGCAGACTGTTGTCCCTGCTAATCCTCGCGGCCCTGCTGGGCGGCGGCGGCCTGGCCTGGCTGGCCCTGAGCCCGGTCCGCCTCAATGCCTCGCCTCTGGACTTCCAGGTGCAGCCCGGCAGCAGTGCCCGCGCAGCCGCCCGGCAGATGGTGGAGGCGGGCATCGATCTCAATCCCTGGGCCTTCGAGGCCCTGGCCCGGGCCAGCCGCAGCGCGGCGGCCCTCAAGGCGGGCAGCTACGAGGTGGAGCAGGGCATCACCCTGTGGGCCCTGCTGCAGAAGCTGACCCGGGGCGACGTCAGCCAGAGCGAACTGGCCATCATCGAGGGCTGGAATTTCCGCCAGCTGCGGGACAAGCTCAACGCCCACCCCGACCTGCGCCATGACGGCGCCGGCTTGTCGGATCGGGAACTGCTGCAGCGCATCGGCGCCGCCGAAAGCCATCCGGAAGGACTTTTCTTCCCCGACACTTATCTCTTCAGCAAGCAGTCCAGCGACCTAGACCTGCTGGCCCGGGCCTACCGGGCCATGCAGAAGCGCCTCCAGGCCGAGTGGGCGGCCCGGGACCCGGGCCTGCCCCTGCAGCACCCCTACCAGGCCCTGATCCTCGCTTCCATCGTGGAAAAGGAAACGGGTCGGGCCGCGGACCGGCCCCACATCGCCGCAGTCTTCGTCAATCGCCTGCGCCAGGGCATGCTGCTGCAGACCGACCCCACGGTCATCTACGGCATGGGCGAGCGCTTCGACGGCAACCTGCGGCGTCAGGACCTGCTCACCGATACGCCCTACAATACCTACACCCGGGGCGGCCTGCCGCCCACGCCCATCGCCATGCCCGGCCAGGCGGCCCTGCAGGCGGCGCTCCATCCCGCTGCCAGCCCGGCCCTTTATTTCGTCGCCCGGGGCGACGGCAGCAGCCATTTTTCCTCCTCCCTGGACGAGCACAACCGGGCGGTAAACAAATACCAGCGGGGCGGACGCTGATTACAGGATGACCATGCGCGGAAAATTCATCACCTTCGAAGGTATCGACGGGGCCGGCAAGAGCACCCACATCCAGTGGCTGGCGGACCAGCTCACGGCCCGGGGCAAGACCGTGGTCACCACCCGGGAGCCCGGCGGCACGCCCCTGGGGGAAAAGCTGCGGGCCCTGCTTCTGGCCGAGCCCATGCACCTGGAAACCGAGGCCCTACTGATGTTCGCCGCCCGCCGGGAGCACCTGGCCGAGGTCATCGAGCCGGCCCTGGCGGCCGGCACCTGGGTCATCTCGGACCGTTTCACCGATGCCACCGTGGCCTACCAGGGCGGCGGCCGGGGGCTCTCCCTGGACAAGCTGAAAGTCCTGGAGGACTGGGTCCACGGCCACCTGCAGCCGGACCTGACCCTGCTTTTCGATCTGCCCCTGGCGGTGGCCCAGGCCCGCATCGGCAAGGAGCGCATCCTCGACCGCTTCGAGCAGGAAGAGGCCGACTTCCACGAGCGGGTGCGCCAGTGCTATCTGCAGCGGGCCGGCCAGTCCAACGGCCGTATCCGGGTGGTACAGGCCGACCGGACCGTGGATGAAATTAAGAAATCAATTGAAGAATTGATTTCAATTATTTGTTTATGAATATATTTCAATTACAGGAATCGGCCTGGCAACGGCTCCAGGGGCGGCGTGCCCAGCTTCCCCACGCCCTCCTGCTGATCGGCCAGCGCGGCGTCGGCAAGTTCGAACTGGCCCGGGCCTTCGCCGCCGGCCTGCTCTGCGAGGCGCCGGGCATGGACGGCCATGCCTGCGGCCAGTGTTCCGCCTGCAACTGGCTGGGGCAGGGCAACCACCCGGATTTCCGGCTGGTGCAACCGGCGGCCATGAGCGACGAAGAGGCCGAGGCCGACGAGGAAACGGGCAAGAAGAAGCCCAGCCAGCAGATCACCATCGACCAGGTGCGGGGGCTGGACGACTTCCTCCATGTCGGCACCCACCGCCAGGGGGTGCGCATCGTCCTACTGCATCCGGCGGAGGCCATGAACCGCAACACCGCCAACGCGCTGTTGAAGAGCCTGGAAGAACCCCGGCCCGACACCCTGTTCCTGCTGGTGTCGAGCGAGGCCGACCGGCTCCTGCCGACCATCCGCAGCCGCTGCCAAACCGTGGAAGTGCCCCTGCCATCGCCCCAGGCGGCCACCGCCTGGCTGGCGGCGCAGAAGGTCAGCGACGGCGGGCGCTGGCTGGCCCTGGCCGGCGGGGCGCCGCGCCTGGCGGCGGAACTGGCCGGCAGCGGCCAGCGCGGCCTGCTCGATGCCCTGCTCGGACAGTTGCAGAAGGGACGCCAACTGGACCCCATTGCCGCTGCCGCCCTGATCGAGAAAACCCTCAAGGCGGACAAATCCGGCGCCCTCACCATGAAGCGGACGGTGGAATGGCTGCAGAAATGGAGCGCCGACCTGGCCCTGGTGGCAGAGGGGCTGCCGCCGCGCTACTTCCAGGCCGATGGCGCTACAATAGGGCAGCTGGCGGCTTCGTCAAGCACTATTAAAATTATAAATTTCAATAGATTGCTGATTAAATTTAAAGCTCAATCTGAGCATCCGTTGAACCTGCGCCTGGTACTGGAAGAACTCTTCTTCGCCTACCGGGCCCTGTACTGAAAGACGCGAGGACCCCATGTCGGACACCAATGCCGCAAGTTCTGCCGCTCCTGCCGCCGCCGGAGCCCGCCCCAGCGTTCTCTCCCTCAACATCAACTCCAAGTCGGCCCTTTACGCCGCCTACATGCCCCACCTGAAAAACGGCGGCATCTTCATCCCCACCAACCGTCGCTACACCCTGGGGGACGAAGTTTTCATGCTCCTCTCCCTGATGGAGGACCCGACCAAGCTGCCCATCGCCGGCACCGTGGTCTGGGTGACCCCGGCCGGGGCCCAGAACAGCAAGGCCCAGGGCATCGGCATCCATTTCAACAACGACGAGAGCGGCATCGAGGCCCGACGCAAGATCGAAGGACTGCTCGGCGGCCTGCTCCAGTCCAGCCGCGCCACCCATACCATCTGAGGGCCCCTGGCGGCCCCGCGTAGAGAAACCATGCTTGTCGATTCCCACTGCCACCTGGACTTTCCCGACCTGGCCGCCAGGCTGCCGGAAATCCTGGCCAAGATGGCAGCCAACCAGGTCCAGGCCGCCGTCTGCATCGGCGTCAATCTGGAGGACTTTCCCCGGGTCCTGGCCCTGGCCGAGGCCCATCCCCAGTTGCTGGCCAGCGTCGGTGTCCATCCCGAACACACGGAAGGGGCCGAGCCCACGGTGGAGCAGCTGGTGGCCCTGGCCGCCCATCCCCGGGTCGTCGCCATCGGCGAAACCGGGCTGGATTACTACTGGCACAAGGACAAGCCGGAGTGGCAGCGGCAGCGCTTCCGCACCCACATCGCCGCCGCCAAGGCCTGCGGCAAGCCCCTGGTGATCCATACCCGGGACTCGGCCGCCGACACCATCCGCCTCATGGCGGAGGAGGGGGCCGGAGCGGTGGGCGGCGTCATGCACTGCTTCACCGAGGACTGGGAAGTGGCCAAACAGGCCCTGGACCTGGGCTTCTATATTTCCTTCTCCGGCATCGTCACCTTCAAGAACGCCAAGGTGGTCAAGGAAGTGGCCGCCAAGGTGCCCCTGGAGCGCATCCTGGTGGAGACCGACTCGCCCTACCTGGCGCCCACGCCCTTCCGGGGCAAGACCAACGAACCGGCCTACGTGCGCCACGTGGCCGAGGAAATCGCCACCCTGCGGGGTCTCACCCTGCAGGAGGTGGCCGCTGCCACCACCGCCAATTTCTTCCGCTGTTTCCCTGCCGCCGGCACCGCCCTGGCCGCCTGACCCTCGAGGAACCACCATGCGCAAGCTCCTGGCAGCCCTGCTGCTTTCCCTGGCTTTCCCCCTTGCCCAGCCGGTCCTGGCCGGCATCTACGACGACACCCTCAAGGCCGTGCTGGAAAACCACACGGAGGAGGCGGTGGCCCTGCTGGAGCGGGGCATCGATCCCAATACCGCCGATGCCGAAGGCAGCACCCTGCTCATGCTGGCGGCCCGCAACGGCAATGCGGAGCTGGTGGACCAACTGATCCTGCGCCGGGCCAAGGTCACCGCCCGCAACCGTTTCGGCGACGACGCCCTGCTGCTGGCCTGCTTCCGCGGCCATCTGCCGGTGGTGAAGCTGCTCCTGGCCGGCGGCGCCCCGGTGAACCGCAGCGAAGGCTGGCCGCCCCTGGCCTATGCGGCCTTCAACAACCAGCTGGAGGTGATGGAATACCTGCTGGCCCACGGCGCCGACATCAACGGCACCAGCGACAACGGCACCACCGCCCTCATGGTGGCGGCCCGCAATGCCCATATCGAAGCGGTGCGCCTGTTGCTCAAGCACAAGCCGGATGTGGACAAGATCAACGAGGCCGGCGGCACCGCCCTGAAGTGGGCCGTGGCCGCCAACAATACGGAAATCGCCGACCTGCTGCGCCAGGCCGGCGCCGTCCTGGAGTAAGCGGGAACGCGGGTTTCGGCCGCTCCCGATTTTTCCTGCAGCAACCTGGTTTCGGGAGGAACACTGCCATGCAACGACGTGACTTCCTGCTCGGCGCCGGCGCTTCGGTGGCCCTGGGCGCGGCTACGGCCCGGGCGGCGGACGGCCAGCCGGTGGTGCGCTGGCGCCTGGCCTCCAGCTATCCGAAGAGCCTGGATACCCTCTACGGCGCCAGCGAAGTGCTGGCCAACCGGGTGGCGGCCCTGACCGAGGGGCGCTTCCAGATCCGCCCCTTCGCCGCGGGCGAAATCGTCCCCGGTCTGCAGGCCCTGGATGCGGTGCAGCAGGGCACCGTGGAGTGCGGCCACACCCTGGGCTCCTTCTATGTCGGCAAGAACCGGGCATTCGCCTTCGACAGCGTCCTGCCCTTCGGCCTTACCACCCGCCAGCAGACGGCCTGGATGCATTTCGGCAACGGCCTGACCCTGCTGCGGGAGCTGTACCGGGACTACGGCGTCATCAACTTCCCCGGCGGCAACACCGGCGCCCAGATGGGGGGCTGGTTCCGCAAGGAACTGCAGGGCCTGGCCGACCTCAAGGGCCTGAAGATGCGCATTCCAGGCCTGGGCGGGGAAATCATGGCGCGCCTGGGGGCGGTGCCCCAGACCATTCCCGGGGCCGATGTCTATCCGGCCCTGGAAAAGGGCGCCATCGACGCTGCCGAATGGTCCGGCCCCTACGATGACGAGAAGCTGGGCTTCTTCAAGGTGGCCCGCTACTACTACCATCCGGGCTGGTGGGAACCCAGTGCCCAGCTGAGTTTCCTTGTCAATGCCCGGGAATGGGAAAAGCTGCCCAAGGCCTACCAGCAGGCCTTCGAGGTGGCGGCGGCAGAAGCCCACCTGCTCACCACCGCCGAATACGACGCCAAGAATCCGCCGGCCCTGACGCGCCTGCTGGCCCAGGGCGTCAAGCTGCGCCGTTTTCCGGATGACGTGATGAAGGCTGCCTACAAGGCCGCCTTTGCCTTCTACGACGAGGAAGCCGAGCGCAATCCGGTGTTCCGCAAGATCTATAACGACTGGCAGCGCTTCCGCAGCCAGCAACAGGCCTGGTTCCGCATCGGCGAAACCGGCATCGAAAACTTCATGTATTCGCAGAACCTGCAGAAATAAGAGTCCCCATGGAAGAACAGACCCTGAACGACCCCGTCGCCGACCTGGCGCCCCACGCCCTGCAACGGGAAGCCGCCCGCCTGGCCCAGGAGGCCTTTGCCCTGGCTTTCCGCCAGACCCTGGAGGGCAAGGGGGAAGAACGGCCCCAGATCATCGCCCAGATCGTCCAGCGCCTCATGGGCTGGGCCAACGACAAGCGGGAAGGGGAGGCGGGCGACCACCATGCCGGCCGCCACCTGCGCCAGGCCATGCTGCTCAGCGGCCTGGATCAGTGGGGCCTGGCCTATGCCCAGGTCTACGGTCCCAGCGCCATGACCGGCCTCTCGGCCATGGTGGCCGGCCTGCGCGCCGGCCTGGACGGGGCAGGGGAGAGCGAAGGCTACCAGGCCTTCTTCGAGCGCCTGGTGAACGAGGAAACGGCGGCCTTCAGCTTCAAGTCCGACCTGCGCCAGGCCATCCACATGGCCCTCTGGCACACCATGATCGCCACGGAAAACCGGGGTGAAGCCCTGCAACTTCTGCAGCAGCTGGGCGGCATGATGCTGGCCTTGCCCCAGGCCATGCCGCAGCACGGCTGGATGATCCTGGCCAACACCCTGGCCGACATCCAGATCCGCTGCCTGGCCCACGCCCTGGCGGCAGAAGGCCTGGGCCAGGAAATGACCCAGGAGCTGTTCGGCGCCCTGGCCAAGCAGTTGCCGGGGGAACTGCGTTCCCAGGTGATGGGCAATGCGGCCCGCACGGTGCTGGAATGGCAGCAGACCAACCGGGCCCAGGGCACGGTGCATTAGGGTGGAGGCAGGGGAGGGCTGGCAGGCCTGGTTCGACGGCGCGGCGGCCCCCAATCCGGGACGCATCGGCCTGGGCGGCCTGCTGCTGTCGCCCGGCGGTGTCCGGCAGGAGCTTTCCCTGCGCCCGGGGCAGCTGGGCTGCAATAACGAGGCGGAACTGCTGGCCCTGGCCGAGGTGCTGGATCTGGCCTGGGCTGCGGGGGCGCGGCGCCTGACGGTGCGCGGTGACAGCGATTTTGCGGTACGCCACCTGCAGGGACAGGCCCATACCGCGGTGCCCCATCTGGCCGAACTGTTGCAGACCGTGCTGGCCAAGGCGGCCCGTTTCGAGGCGGTGCAGTTTCTCTGGGTGCCGCGGCACCGCAACGGCGAGGCCGATCGTCTATCCCGTCAGGCCCTGGGGCTGACGACGGAACCGGTGCAACGCCCCATCAGCAGACGCCGCCGTTAGGCCATCCTGGCCGGGGCAGGGCGGAGAAGACCGCCCCTGGCCGATCTTCAGGGCATCCAGAATTTGGTTTTTTCCGTCACCCGGATGGTGGCGTCAGCCTCGTCCTGCACCGTCAGGGTGATGGGATGGGCGCCCTTGTCCGCGCTCCCCGCATCCACCCGGATTTGCAGCGTCAAAGTGCCGGTGGACGCCGCTGCCAGGGACACCTGGGCCGGCTGGCTGAGGCGGATGCCCTCGAGGCCGGCCACCTGCACGGTATAGCGCCGGGGCTGCTCGCTGGCATTGACCAGCTGCAGCTGGTAGTTGTTTTCGATGCTGCCGTCGTCCGCCTCCCGGGCCAGGGTGCTGCGGTCCCGCAGCACGTCCACCTTGAGGGGCACCCGGGTGGCCAGGGACCAGGCCGTGGCCCCGGTCAGGAGGAAGAACACCGAGGCATAGACGATGGTGCGCGGACGCAGGGCGCGGCGGATGATCTCGCTGCGGCCGAAGTGCTGCTTGACGGCGTTTTCCGTGGAATAGCGGATCAGGCCCCGGGGGTATTCCATCTTGTCCATCACCTGGTCGCAGGCATCGATGCAGGCGGCGCAGCCGATGCATTCGTTCTGCAGGCCGTCCCGGATGTCGATGCCGGTGGGGCACACCTGGACGCAGATGCCGCAATCGACGCAATCGCCCAGGCCCTTTTCCTTGGCATCTGCGCCTTTCTTGCGGGTGCCCCGGGGATCGCCCCGCTCGGCGTCGTAGGTGATGATCAGGGTGTCCGGATCGAACATGACAAACTGGAAGCGGGCGTAGGGGCAGATGTACTTGCACATCTGCTCCCGCAGGAAGCCGGCATTGCCGTAGGTGGCAAAGCCATAGAAGGCGACCCAGAAAGCCTCGTTGAGGGTTGGCCGCAGCTGCCACAGGTCCGCCACCAGTTCCCGGATGGGCACGAAATAGCCGACGAAGGTAATGCCGGTCCAGAAGGAAAAGGCCAGCCAGGCGCCATGCTTGGCCGTCTTGATGCCCACCTTGCGGGCATCCCAGGGCGCTGCGTCCAGCTTCATGCGCTTGGGCCGGTCACCCTCGATCACCTTTTCGATCCACAGGAAAATTTCCGTATAGACGGTCTGGGGACAGCTGTAGCCGCACCACAGGCGGCCGGCCAGGGTGGTGAAGAGGAACAGGGCGAGGGCGGAGAGGACCAGCAGGATGGCCAGGTAGATGGTGTCCTGGGGCCACAGCACCAGGTCAAAAATGTAGAAACGGCGGGCATCAAGATCGAACTGCACCGCCGGACGGCCGTTCCAGGGCAGCCAGCAGAGGCCGAAATAGACCGCCTGGGTCAGCCACACCAGGGCCCAGCGCCAGTTGGCGAACCAGCCCGAGATGGAACGCGGATACACCTTCGCGTCGGACTGGAACATCGGTTGAATCGGGATGACTTTGGGCGCTTTGGGAGGCTGGGACATGGGGAAAACGCAAAGACATGGGCGGTTGGAGAAAAGCGTCCGTCACCCAAAAGATTGAAATTTCGTATATCTTTAATGTAACAGGCGCATCAACCTAAATCAATACAACAAATATATCTTTACGGTGTGAACAGTCATGAAGCTCAGTACCTTTTCCGATTACAGCCTGCGGGTGCTCATCTACCTGGGCCTGCACCCCGAACGCCTGGCCACTGTGGCCGAAATCACGGCCGCCTTCGGCATCTCCCGCGGGCACCTGATGAAGGTGGTGCACCAACTGGGCAAGGCCGGCTATCTGGAAACGGTAAGGGGCAAAGGCGGCGGCATGCGGCTGGGCCTGGCTCCCGAGCAGATCGTCCTGGGGCGGGTGATCCGCCATACGGAAGGCGACATCAGCCTGGTGGAATGCTTCGGCAGCGACTCGGACTGCCGCATCCAGCCGGCCTGCCGACTCAAGGCCGTTCTGGCCGAAGCCCTGGCGGGGATGTTCCTGGTCCTGGACAGCTACACCCTCGCCGATTTGCTGCAGCAACCCCGGGCTCTGGAAGCATTGATCGGCTGCGACAGTCAGGTTGCGGTCTGAGGAGATGCTGATGCCGCAGTTGGAGCTGTATCGGCAGATCGGTGGCGGTGCCGGGAAGTTTTGGAACGCCGATTTCACTCCCCGTCACTCAATTCATTAATTGCATAATTTGTATTATGTAAAATACGATCTGCAAAAGAAAAGAGGCCCGCAGGCCTCTTTCGGCATCAGCCAACCGCGGAACTGAGGTTGCTGACGGTAATGCGGGGACGGCAGTTGCCGATCACCTTCTGCAGACCGAGCCGGGTCTTGACGTTGATCAGCAGCGGCGCGCGCACGTTGGCACCCAGTTGCTTGGCCGTCTCCTGCTTGAACAGCAGCAGCATCACGGCCACGTCTTCAGGCTGCTCGACCTTGAGGGCGGCACGTTCGGCGTCGGACAGTTCCAGTTCGTACTGGAAACCGATGGCGGTCGGGTCAATGATCTGGAAAGCCACGGAAGGATTGTCCACGGACTGCAGGGTGAAGCTGACCGGCTCCCCTTCTGCCGCCTCATGCACCAGCTTGTAGCGCACGCTGGATTCGAAACCCGTGAGGCCGGCCGGGAAGGAAATGACGGTGTCGGGATCCACTTCGATGGTGCCGAACAGGTGGGTTTGTACTTGCATGGGCTCGCTCCTCTTGGAATCGTTGTTGGTTGGCTGAATTGACGGTTGTTCCGGCCGATTATGCCATTGGCGCCGGGGCCCGGGTGGCCGAATTGAAGAAGCGGCAAACCTCGGCGGCCGGTACCGGCGGGCTGAACAGATAACCCTGGACTTCGCCGCACTGGTGCAGGGCCAGGTAGTCCAGCTGGGACTGGTTTTCCACCCCTTCGGCAATGACGCCCAGCTCCAGCTTGGCGGCAATGGCGATGATGGCCTGGATGATGGCGGCGTCGCCCGAATCCTTGATCATGTCGCGCACGAAGGACTGGTCGATCTTGATCTTGTCCAGGGGGAAGCGCTTCAGGTAGCTGAGGCTGGAATAGCCGGTGCCGAAATCGTCCAGGGACAGGCGGATACCCAGGGACTTCAGCTCGTGCAGAACCTCGACGGCCCGTTCGGTGTCGTCCATGAGCAGGCTTTCGGTGATTTCCAGCTCCAGCTGGGCGGCCGGCAGGCCCGTTTCGGCCAGCACCCGCTGCACCAGGGAGACCAGATTGCGCTGCCGGAACTGCACCGGGGAAAGATTCACTGCCACCGTGGTGGCCGGCTGCCCTGCCCTCTGCCAGGCCATCTGCTGCCGGCAGGCCTCGGCCAGGACCCATTCGCCGATGGGCAGGATCAGGTTGGTTTCCTCGGCGATGGGAATGAAGCGGGCCGGCGGCACCAGGCCCAGTTCGGGATGACGCCAGCGCAAGAGGGCCTCGAAACCGATGGGATCGCCGCCGCCGACCCGGTATTGGGGCTGGTAGTAGAGCATCAGTTCCTGGCGCGGCAGGGCCTTGCGCAGGCTGTTTTCCAGGGACAGGCGTTCGAATACCCTAGCGTTCATTTCCGGCGTGAAGAACTGGTAGGTATTGCGACCGGCAGCCTTGGCCGAATACATGGCGGCATCGGCGTTCTTCAGCAGGGCGCCGAGGTCGGTGCCGTCGTGGGGATACATGCTGATGCCGACTGAGGCTGACAGCACCAGTTCGTGCCCGTCCACATTGAAAGGCTGGGCCATGGTTTCCAGCAGGCGCTGGGCGATGCGCCCGATCATGGGGGCACCGCTGCATTCGGTGAGGAGGATGGCGAATTCGTCGCCGCCGGAACGGCTCAGGGTGTCCGCCGCGTCCAGGGTGTGGCGCAGGCGCTCCGTCGCCAGTTGGAGCAGCTTGTCGCCGACCTCGTGGCCGAGGGAGTCGTTGATGTTCTTGAAATGATCCAGATCCAGGAGCAGCAGGGCCATGGGCGCCTGGCTGCCGACCGAGCGGTTGATGGCATCGGCCATGCGGGAACTGAGCAGGCTGCGGTTGGGTAGGTCGGTCAGGGCGTCGTGCTCCGCCAGATGGCGGATGCGGGCTTCGGCTTCCTTGCGCTCCGTGATGTCCCGGGCAATGCCGGCCATGCCGACGACCTCGCCCTCCTCGTTGTGTACCGGCACCCGGATGTAGTCCAGGGTACGCGGCTGCCCTTCCCCATTGGTTACCAGGACTTCGAAGTGGCCCGGCTTGCCGCTGGCCAGCACGGCTTCGTCGTGATTCTGGAAGGTCCGCGCCAGGGCTTCGGGCCAGACCTGGAACACGGTCTTGCCGATTATTTCCTCAGCCGGCTTGCCGCACATGCGGGCGTAGGCCTCGTTGACGGCGTGGAAGCGGAAGGCGTTGTCCTTGATCCAGGCCAGGTCGGGAATGCTGTCCAGCAGGGCCCGGATGCGGGAGGAGCTTTCGTCGTAGGCATTGGTCATGGTGTGGGCCATGGACACCGCCCGCACGTAGCTGCGCTGCCACACCAGGATCAGGCCCAGCAGGGCCAGGGCCAGCACCACGGCAGTGGCGCCGTAATAGGTGAGCTTGCGATACCACTCGGACAGCACTTCGTCCCGGGAGAGGCCGACGAAAACCACGAAGGGCAGGTTTTCCAGGCGCCGGAAGCCGAACACGCGGCGAATGCCGTCCTGATGCGAGAGGGCCTCGAAGGCCCCCTTCTCCCGGCTGCGGATGTTGTCGCTGATTTCCGTGTTGAGGATGCTCTTGCCCAGCCGGTTGGGCAGGGGCGGGGTGCGGGCGATGAGGCGCAGTTCGGCGTCGTACAGGGCCACCACGCCACCCTCCCCCACGTTCAGGGTCTGGAAGTGCTGCTGCAGGCTGTCCGCATTGACGGCGGCCTGGACCAGGCCGAGGAAGCGCCCGTCCTTGTCCCGCAGGCTGCGGCTGAGGGTGATGACCCAGTTCTGGGTGATGCGGGCGAAAATCGGCTCGGAAAAGACCAGGCCCGCCTTGGGATCGTTCTTGTTGCGCTGGAAATAGGCCCGGTCGCCGATGCTCTGGCTGGAGATCTTGCCGCTGGCGTCGTAGCGGAAGGTGCCGGTTGCGTCGGCCACCCGCAGGCTCTGGGACTCGGGAATGCGGGAGAGCAGCCGGGCCAGTTCCGCATTGACGGCCTGGGGCGAAACGGGACCCTTGGCCAGGCGCTGCTGCATGGAATACTGGACTTCCAGCAGCACCAGGTCGATCTTCTCCACAGCGCCCCGGGTGCGGCCTTCCAGGCTGTCCGCCAGGTTTTCCACATTGCGCCGGGCGAAGGCCATTTCCGTGTCGTAGGAATGGTTCAGTTCCAGACCCAGCAAGGCGCAAAAGCCCGCCAAGGCCAGCAAGGCGATGACGACATAGACGAACTGTCGCGAGGAAATGCCGTTTTGCTTGGTCAAAAAGGGTGTCTCGGCGTTGGGTTCCGGGGCATGGCAGCCGCCAAGTCCCGCCAGGCAAGGATGAATGGGGCTGTCGCTGAAAAACCGCGCCAGCATTCATTCTCAGCCCGACAGAACGGGAAAGGTGTCATCTTACCTCAGTTGCGCCGGCACTTATATGCCATATCCCCGAGCGGGCCCCGCTGCCTTGTCTTATGCGGCGGCTTTGGTGCATAGTTCGCCCTCTTTTTCCCCTTTCCCCCGAGTCTCATGCTGCCTCCCATCGAACATCGCATCGCCGAAGAACTGGGCGCCCGCCCGCAACAGGTCATGGCCGCCGTGGCCCTGCTGGACGAAGGCGCCACCGTGCCCTTCATCGCCCGCTACCGGAAGGAAGTCACCGGCGGCCTGGACGACACCCAGCTGCGCAACCTGGAAGAGCGCCTGACCTATCTGCGGGAACTGGAAGACCGCCGCGCCGCCGTCCTCGCCAGCATCGATGAACAGGGCAAGCTGACCCCCGAGCTGAAGGCCGCCGTGGACATGGCGGACACCAAGCAGCGCCTGGAAGACCTCTACCTGCCCTACAAGCAGAAGCGCCGCACCAAGGCCCAGATCGCCCGGGAAGCCGGCCTGCAGCCGCTGGCCGATGCCCTGCTGGCCGATCCGACCCTGGTGCCGGAAAGCGAGGCGGAAAAATACTTCAACGCCGAAGCCGGTTTTGCCGACACCAAGGCCGTGCTGGACGGCGCCCGCCAGATCCTCATGGAGCAGTTCGCCGAGGACGCGGAGCTGCTGGGCAGCCTGCGCACCTACCTGGACGAACACGGCATTCTCAAATCCACCCTGATCGCCGGCCAGGAAGAAGCCGGCGCCAAGTTCCGCGACTATTTCGAATACTCGGAAGCCATCAGCGACATTCCCTCCCACCGGGCCCTGGCCCTCTTCCGCGGCCGCAACGAGGGCGCCATTTCCCTGGCCCTGGTGCTCGATTCCGAACTGGACGAGGAGAACAAGCCCCTCGGCCCCAATCCCTGCGAACTGCGCATCGCCAAGCGTTTCGGCATCAAGGACCAGGGCCGTCCCGCCGACAAGTGGCTGGCCGACACGGTGCGCTGGGCCTGGCGGGTGAAGATGGCCCTGCACCTGGAAACCGAACTGATGACCGTGTTGCGGGAAAAGGCCGAGGAAGAGGCCATCCGCGTCTTCGGCCGCAACCTGAAGGACCTCCTGCTGGCAGCCCCGGCCGGCCAGAAAGCCACCATGGGCCTGGACCCGGGCCTGCGCACCGGGGTCAAGGTGGCCGTGGTGGACCAGACCGGCAAGCTGCTGGACACCGCCACCATCTATCCCCACGAGCCCCGGCGCGACTGGGAAGGCTCCCTGCATACCCTGGCCGTGCTGGCCCAGAAACACAATGTGAACCTGATCGCCATCGGCAACGGCACCGCTTCCCGGGAAACGGACAAGCTGGCAGCCGACCTGATCCGCATCGCCTCGCCCCACATGACCCTGGCCAAGGTGGTGGTGTCCGAAGCCGGCGCCTCGGTCTATTCCGCCTCCGAATTCGCAGCCCGGGAATTCCCGGAACTGGACGTCTCCCTGCGTGGCGCCGTTTCCATCGCCCGCCGCCTGCAGGACCCTCTGGCCGAACTGGTGAAAATCGAGCCCAAGTCCATCGGCGTCGGCCAGTACCAGCATGACGTCTCCCAGACAAAGCTGGCCCGGGCCCTGGACGGGGTGGTGGAAGACTGCGTGAACGCCGTCGGCGTCGATGTAAATACCGCCTCCATTCCGCTGCTGGCCCGCATTTCCGGCCTCAACCAGACCCTGGCGGCCAACATCGTCGCCTACCGGGACCAGCACGGCCCCTTCCCCAACCGACTGGCCCTGAAGAACGTGCCCCGCCTGGGCGACAAGACCTTCGAGCAGGCCGCCGGCTTCCTGCGGGTGCCCAGCAGCGACAATCCCCTGGACGCCTCCGCCGTGCACCCGGAAGCCTATCCGGTGGTGGAGCGCATCCTGGCCGACATCAAGAAGGGCATCAAGGAAGTGATCGGCGACGCCCGCCTGGTGAAGAGCCTGCAGCCCGTCAAATACACCGACGAGAAGTTCGGCCTGCCGACGGTTCAGGACATCCTCAAGGAACTGGAAAAGCCGGGCCGGGACCCCCGCCCCGAGTTCAAGACCGCCGTCTTCAAGGACGGCGTCGAGGAAATGCGCGACCTGCAGCCCGGCATGATCCTGGAAGGCGTGGTCACCAACGTGGCCGCCTTCGGCGCCTTCGTGGATATCGGCGTGCACCAGGACGGCCTGGTGCACGTTTCTGCCCTGTCCACCAAGTTCGTCAAGGACCCCCACGAGGTGGTCAAGGCCGGCGACATCGTCAAGGTCAAGGTGCTGGAAGTGGACATGGCCCGCAAGCGCATCGCCCTCACCATGCGGCTGGACGATGCCTTCGGCAAGGGCACCGGCGGCGGCAAGCCGGCCGGCGCCCCCATGACCGCCAAGGCCCGCCAGCGGGAAGATACCCAGCCCGCCGGCCAGAATGCCATGGCCGCCGCCTTCGCCAAACTGAAGCGGTAAAATGGCGTTTTGAATTAGGAAGTTGCCATGCTCAAGGTATACGGCATCAAGAACTGCGACACCATGAAGAAGGCCTTCGTCTGGCTGGAAGCCAACGGTGTCGCCTACGAATTCATCGACTACAAGAAGGCCGGCGTGGCGGCAGGCAAGCTGCCCGAGTGGTGCCGCAAGGCCGGCTGGCAGGTCCTGCTCAACACCCGGGGCCTGATGTGGAAGAAACTCAGCGAAGCGCAGCGGGCCGACGTGGATGAGGCCAAGGCCATCGCCCTCATGGGTGAGTATCCGAGCCTGATCAAGCGCCCCCTCATCGAACACGGCGACCAGGTCAGCGTGGGTTTCGATGCGGAACGCTTCGCCCAAACCTTCAAGTCATAAGGTCTCCCCGTCCCATGCAAGATTCCGTACAACGCCTGCTTTTCGAAGACCTGGACATCCGCGGCGCCATCGTCCGCCTCGGTCCCTCCTGGCAGGCCATGCAGGCCGGCCGCGGCTATCCGGAGGCGGTGGCCCGACTGTTGGGCGAAATGACCGCCGTCACCACCATCATTGCGGCCCAGCTGAAGCAGCCGGGCCGGCTGACCTTCCAGCTGCGGGGCGATGGCCCCCTTTCCCTGCTGGTGATCGACTGCAACGAAAACCTGGAATTCCGCGGCATGGCCCGGGCCGACGGCCTGGCAGCCGGCGACCTGCCCCTGGAGCGCCTGTGGGGCCATGGCCAGCTGATGCTGACCCTGGATCTGCCCCAGGCCAAGGACCCGTACCAGAGCTTCGTGCCCCTGGAAGGCAATACCATCGCCGAGGTCTTCGAGCATTACCTGCAGCAGTCCGAACAGCAGCCCTCTCGCCTCTATCTGGCGGCTTCCGAGCAGGGCGTCACCGGCCTCTTCCTGCAAACCCTGCCGGGCGCCCACGACAAGGACGCTGACGGCTGGAACCGCCTGCAGCAGCTGGCCGCCACCCTGCGCCCGGAAGAACTGCTGGGCCTGGAAACGGAAGTGCTGCTGTCCCGGGTCTTTGCCGAGGAAACCCTGCGCCTCTATCCGCCCCGGAGCGTGACCTACTCCTGCCCCGAGGACTGGGAAAAGGTGCGCAGCATGCTGCGGGCCGTCGGACGGGAAGAGGCCGAATCCATTCTGCAGGAGCACGGCGAAATTCTCATCCGGGACGACATCTGCAACCGGGAATACCGCTTCGATGCGGCCGCCGTGGCCGAGCTGTTCTCAGCCAATCCGCCGACGCTGCACTGAGTCTTTGGCGGGAGACGCAATGTCCCCCGTCTTGCCCCGTGCCCCGGTCATATGATCTTGGGCATAGGCCGGGCGGATTTAGCACCTTTGGCCGATTCCAGCAGCTGGTGCAGTGCAGCATAATGGGACTCACCCAAGCCCGGGAGGACTCCCATGCAATCCCATCCCCTCTCTGCCGTTGTCGGCGACATCGACCGCCAATACCTGGCCAACATCCATCACCTGCGGCACAAGATTGCCCGGGTGCAGCACGACCAACGGGAAATAAGCCTTTGCCTGGAGCGCATCCGCAGCAGGGTGCGGTTGCTTATCGTGGAAATGCAGCGGGTGCGGCCAGCGGCCGGTTACCGTAGCTGAATCAGAGTATTTTTCCCGGATTCATCAGGCCCCGGGGATCCAGACTGGACTTGATGCAGCGCATCAAATCCAGCCCCACCGGGTCCTTGTAACGCACCAACTCCTCCCGCTTCAACTGGCCGATACCGTGTTCCGCCGAGATGGAACCGCCCAGGCGGGCCACCAGGTCATGCACGATGCGGTTGGCCTGGGGCGTGGCGGCGATGAAGGCGTCGTTGTCCTGGCGTTGCGCCTTGGACAGGTTGTAATGCAGGTTGCCGTCCCCGGCATGGCCGAAGGCCACCACCCGCACGCCGGGAAAGGCGGCGGCCAGCGCCGTGCCAGCCAGGTCGAGAAATTCCGGGATGCGGGAGACGGGCACCGAGATGTCGTGCTTGATGCTGAGGCCCTCGATTTTCTGGGCCTCGGAGATATTTTCCCGCAGGGCCCACAACTGCCGCGCCTGGGTTTCGTTCTGGGCCAGCACTCCGTCCTGGACCCGTCCATCCGCCATTTCTCCGCCGATGAAATCTTCCAGGTCGGCCTGCAGGTCCGCCCATGCGCCGCCGTCGGCAAGCTCCAGCAAGACCTGCCAGGGGGCTGGAGCCGCCAGGGGCTGGCGACTGCCGGGAATGTGCTGCAACACCAGATCGAGGGACTGCCGCGAAATCAGCTCGAAGGCCGTCAAACGGGCATCGAAGCGGGCCTGGGCCCGCCCCAGCAGGGCAATGGCGGCCGCCCCGTCGGCCACCGCCAGCCAGGCCGTGACCACGGCCCGGGGCCGGGGAAAGAGCTTGAGTACGGCGGCGGTGATGATGCCCAAGGTACCTTCGGCACCGATGAAAAGGTCCTTCAGGTCGTAACCCGTATTGTCCTTGCGCAGGGCGGTGAGACCGTTCCACAGGCACCCGTCGGGCAGCACCACTTCCAGCCCCAGGGTCAGTTCCCGGGTGTTGCCGTAGCGCAGCACCTGGACCCCGCCCGCATTGGTGGAGAGATTGCCGCCGATCTGGCATGAGCCTTCCGAGGCCAGGGCCAGGGGAAAGAGGCGCCCTGCCGCGGCGGCCGCTTCCTGCACCTGAGCCAGGAGGCAGCCGGCTTCCACCGTGATGGCATTGTTGGCGGCATCGATCTGGCGGATGCGGTTGAGGCGGGAGAGATTGACCAGCACCGAGCGCCCGCCCTGGTCCGGCGTGGCGGCCCCGCACAGGCTGGTGTTGCCGCCCTGGGGCACCATGGGCACGCCGGCGGCGGCGCAGGCCCGCACCACGGCGGCGACCTCGTCCGTCGAGCCGGGCTTGACCAGGGCCAGGGCACGGCCCCGGTAGCGGCCGCGCCAGTCGGTCAGATAGGACGCCAGCTCGGCCTCTCCGGTCAGTACGTGGGCCGGGCCGACGATGGCGGCCAGTTGCTGCTGCAGGTCGTTCATGCCGGCATTTCCAGGACGCTGCGCAACATGGGCAGC
Source organism: Azospira oryzae (assembly GCF_004217225.1). Taxonomy (GTDB): domain Bacteria; phylum Pseudomonadota; class Gammaproteobacteria; order Burkholderiales; family Rhodocyclaceae; genus Azospira; species Azospira oryzae. The sequence continues at coordinate 731,981 of NZ_SHKM01000001.1, read as the reverse complement.
ATCAGTTCGGTGGCCACCCGGCCTTCGGCGATGGCCTCGTCGGCCCGATGGAAATCCAGCAGGCCCAGATCGGCCACCCGGGGGGAAATCAGGGTGTCGGCGGGTTCGCCGGCAAGCCGGCTGCGGGCGATGCGCACCTGCATGATGTTGATGCTGCTGGCCATGACGTCGAGCATGGACGGGCTGTTGCCGCCCTCCTCCACCCCCAGCCAGCGTTTCAGGGTGCCGCGCCAGCCGTCCACGGAAGGCGGCGTCTCGCCCCGGTTGCGCAGGCGCCGGCCCAGCATGTCGGAGCCCAGGTCCACGGCGATGACAATGTCGGCTCCCATGGCCCGGCACAGGGACACCGGCACCGGATTGACCAGTCCCCCATCCACCAGAAAGCCGCCATCCCGGGGGATCGGGGCAAACAGGCCAGGCAGGGCAATGGAGGCCCGCACCGCATGGGCCACGCTGCCTTCCTTGAGCCAGATTTCCCGGCCGCTGCCCAGGTCGGTGGCGACGCAGGCGAAAGGCAGGGGCAGGTCGTGGAAGTCCCGGTCGGTGAAGTGCCGGGTGAAGAAATCGAGGAGCTTTTCGCCCTTGATCAGGCCGCCGTTGAGGCCCACGTCGAAGAAGCCCAGGACTTCCTTCCAGGACAGGCTGCGCACCCAGTGTTCCAGCTTGTCCAGGTCGCCGCAGGCGGTGGCAGCGCCGACGAAGGCGCCGATGGAGGAACCGCAGATGATGTCGGGCTCGATGCCGGCATCCCGCAGGGCGCGGATGACGCCGATGTGGGCCCAGCCCCGGGCGGAGCCGCTGCCGAGGGCGAGCCCGATCCTAGGTTTCACACCCGCTCGGCGTAAAGGTCGTGGGCGTCGCTGTCCACCACCCGGACCTTGACGAAGTCGCCCGGCTCCACGTCGAAGACGCCGTCCAGATAGACGACGCCGTCGATTTCCGGCGCATCGGCGCTGGAGCGGGCGATGGCGCCCTCCTCGTCCACCGCGTCCACCAGGACCGTGATTTCCTTGTCGATCTTGGCGGCCAGGAGGTCGGCGGAAATGTCTTCCTGCAGCTCCATGACGTAGCGGCGGCGTTCCTCCCGCACCTCGTCCGGCAGGGCGCCGGGCAGGTCGTTGGCGGTGGCACCGTCCACCGGGGAATAGGCGAAGCAGCCGACCCGGTCCAGACGGGCCTCTTCCAGGAACTGCAGCAGTTCCTCGAATTCGGCCTCGGTCTCGCCGGGGAAGCCGGCGATGAAGGTGGAACGGATGGTGATGTCCGGGCAGATGGCGCGCCAGGCACGGATCCGCTCCAGGTTGTTCTCGGCGCTGGCCGGGCGCTTCATGGCCTTGAGGATGCGCGGGCTGGCGTGCTGGAAGGGCACGTCCAGATAAGGCAGGATCTTGCCTTCGGCCATCAGGGGGATCAGGTCGTCCACGCTGGGATAGGGATAGACGTAGTGCAGGCGCACCCAGATGCCGAACTCGGCCAGGGCCTCGCACAGCTCCTTGAGCCGGGTCTTGACCGGGCGGCCGCCGACGAAGCCGGTGCGGTATTTCAGATCCACGCCGTAGGCGCTGGTGTCCTGGGAAATGACCAGCAGTTCCTTGACGCCGGCCTCGGCCAGGGCCTTGGCTTCCTGCAGCACGTCGCCGATGGGGCGGGAGACCAGGGGGCCGCGCAGGCTGGGAATGATGCAGAAGGTGCAACTGTGGTTGCAGCCTTCGGAAATCTTCAGGTAGGCGAAATGCTGGGGCGTCAGGCGGATGCCGGCCTCCGGCACCAGGTCCATGAAGGGGTCGTGGGGCTTGGGCAGGTGGCTGTGCACATGGCCCATCACCTCCTCTGCCGCGTGGGGGCCGGTGACGGCCAGCACGGACGGGTGGGTGCTCTGGACGATGTCGCCCTTGGCGCCCAGGCAACCGGTGACGATGACCTTGCCGTTTTCGGTGAGGGCCTCGCCGATGGCGTCCAGGGATTCCTCCACCGCGGCGTCGATGAAGCCGCAGGTATTGACGATGACCAGATCGGCGCCGTCGTAGGAGGAGGAGATTTCATAGCCTTCTGCCCGCAGCTGGGTCAGGATGCGCTCCGCATCGGAAGAGGCTTTGGGGCAACCCAGACTGACGAAGCCGACAGTCGGGGTTTGCAGGGGGCTACGGGTGGGAGTATTGCCGGATGACACTTAAGCTTGCTTTCCTTGATCGATTCACTCGCCCTTCCGGTCGTCCGGCTGGGCGCCGGGGAACTGGAAGCCGGTGAACATGTTGCGGGTCTGGCTCTGCAGTTGGTCCTGCATCTGCTGGAACATCTTTTTGCTCTGGTCCACATAGGCTGACATCATGCTTTGCATGGCCGGCCCCTGGAAATTCAGGAACTGGGCCCACAGGTCCGTCTGGGCCTGAACTTGGTTGGCTTCGCCGTAGAGGGAGCGGGACTGCTCCTGCAGCTTGGCCTGCACGTCGGCGAAGGCCTTGATGTTGGTTTCCAGGTACTTGCCCAGCATGCCCTGCATGGCATTGCCGTAGTAACGGATGATCTGGGCCAGCAGTTCGGAGGAGAACAGGGGCATGCCGCCAGATTCCTCTTCCAGGATGATCTGCAGCAGGATGCTGCGGGTCAGGTCCTCGCCGCTCTTGGCATCCACCACCTTGAAGTCTTCGAAGCGCAGCACCAGTTCCTTCACATCCGCCAGGGTGATGTAGGCACTGGTTTTGGTGTCGTAGAGTCGGCGGTTGGGATACTTCTTGATGAGGCGGGCTGGTTCCGTCATGGGGCGGGCTCCGGTGCGTTGAGTGCCAAAAAGAGGTCTGGCCGATATTTTTATATTCAACCCGGGCGTCCCGGATCGGCTATCTGGCGGATTATACAGAAAAAACAAGCCCCGCCGGGGCGGGGCTCCAGGTGCAGCCTTGCGGCCAGCCGATTACTGGTAGTACAGGCCGCCGTTGATGTTGAGGGTGGCACCGGTGACGAAGCCGGCCAGTTCGGAGGTCAGGTACACCACGGCGGCGCCGATTTCCTCGGGCTTGGCCAGGCGCTTCATGGGCACGGAGTCGATGATTCCCTTGAGGATGTCCTCGCGGATGGCGGTCACCATCTTGGTGGCCACGTAGCCCGGGGCGATGGCGTTCACGGTGACGCCCTTGGCGGCGAATTCCTGGGCCAGGGCCTTGGTGAAGCCGATGACGCCGGCCTTGGCGGCGGAATAGTTGGTCTGGCCAGCCTGACCCTTGACGCCATTCACGGAGGAAATGTTCACGATGCGGCCCCAGCCCCGCTCGCCCATCTTGGCGGCGACGTGGTGGGTGACGTTGAACAGGCTGTTCAGGTTGGTGTTGATGACCGCATCCCACTGACCCTTGTCCATCTTGACGAAGAACTTGTCGCGGGTGATGCCGGCGTTGTTCACCAGGATGTCGATGGGGCCGGCCTTGGCTTCGGCTTCGGCGATCATGGCCTTGGCGGACTCATAATCGGAAACGTCGCCCGGCACCAGGACGAAGTCCTTGAAGCCGGCTGCTTCCTGCTCGGCCAGCCACTCTTCCTTTTTGTCGAATTCGGGGTGGTAGGCGGCAACGACCTTGTAGCCTTCCTTGGCCAGGGCCTGGCTGATGGCGGTACCCAGGCCGCCCAGGGCGCCGGTGACGAGTGCAACTTTGCTCATAGCTCATCCTTCCTTGTAGTCATGGGGTAAAAGTTGTCAGGACGGGAGCCCCCTCCCCCGCCCCGCTGCATTTCCTGCGGTTGTATCAGATGTAGGTGTCAGGCCGCCTCAGACGGCCTTTTCCTTGACGTAACGGCCGGGGGCCGCTTCTAGCGGCTTGTAGCGGGCATTGCCCAGCTTGCTGCGGGCCGCCACCTCGCCGCCGGCGAACTGCTGCAGCCAGGCGCTCCAGTCGGACCACCAGCTGCCCTTGTGTTCGGTGGCGGCGGCCAGCCAGGAATCCGCATCCAGCTTCTGGTCGCTGCCGCTCCAGAAACTGCGCTTGTTCTTGGCGGCCGGATTGACGACGCCGGCGATATGGCCGGAGGCGCCGAGAACGAAGCGGGACGGGCCGCCCAGCAGGCGGGTGGATTGGTAGGCGGTCTGCCAGGGCACGATGTGGTCTTCCCGGGCTGCCAGGATGTAGCTGGGCATGGCCACCCGGCCCAGGTCCACGCGCACGCCGCACATTTCCAGCTTGCCCGGGATGCGCAGGCTGTTGTTCTGGTACAGGTTGCGCATGTACCAGCAGGCGAAGGGGCCCGGCAGATTGGTGCTGTCGCAGTTCCAGTACAGCAGGTCGAAGGCGTCCGGCTTCTTGCCCTTCAGGTAGTTGTTGGCGACGTAGTTCCACACCAGGTCGTTGGCGCGCAGGGCGGAGAAGGTGGAGGACAGCTCCTTGGCCGACAGCAGGCCACCCTGGCCGATCTGGCTTTCCTTCAGGGCGAGGAAGTTGTCGTCGATGAGCAGGCCGATCTCGCCCGTGTCGGAAAAATCCAGCAGGGTGGTGAGCAGGGTCAGGCTGGCCACCGGGTCCTCGCCGCGGGCGGCCAGCACCGCCAGGGCGCTGGAGAGGATGGTGCCGCCGACGCAGAAGCCGAGGGCGTTGATCTGGTCCACCTTGCAGACGCTGCGCACGACCTCGATGGCGGTGATGGCGGCCTTCTCCAGGTAGTCCTCCCAGGTGTATTTCTCCAGGTCGGCCTTGGGGTTGCGCCAGGAAACGAGGAACACCGTGTTGCCCTGCTCCACCGCATAGCGGACCAGGGAATTCTCCGGCTGCAGGTCGAGGATGTAGAACTTGTTGATGCAGGGCGGCACGATCAGCAGGGGCCGCTTGGCCACCTTGGGCGTCAGGGGCTCGTACTGGATCAGCTGCATCAGCTCGTTTTCAAAGATCACCTGGCCGGCGCTGGTGGCAATGTTCTTGCCGACCTCGAAGACGCTTTCGTCGGTCATGGAGATACGGCCCTTCTCCATGTCGGCGATCAGGTTCTGGATGCCGGCGGTGATGCTCTGGCCCTTGCTTTCCACGGCCTGCTTGATGAATTCCGGATTGGTGGCGGCGAAATTGGCGGGAGAGAGGGCGTCGATGTACTGGCGGGCCATGAAGCGCAGGCGGTTCTTGGCCTTGTCGTCTTCCTCCGGCACCGCTTCGACCACCTGGCGCAGGAAGCTGGAATTGAGTAGGTAGGCCTGGCGGATGTAATCGAACATCGGCGTTTCCGACCACTCGGGGGCATTGAAGCGGCGGTCGCCCGGCTCCGGCTGGACGGCGAAGCCGGGTTCCTGGCCCTGGCGTTTGGCCAGCATGGCGGCCCACAGGGCGGCATGCTGCTTCAGGTATTCCTGGTGCAGGGCCTGCATTTCCTCGGGGCTGGGCAGCTTGAGGGGCGGCAGGGTGCCGGCGGGCGGCGGCGTCATGCCGGGTTGTTTCGCCAGGAAGGCGAAGAAATTCTGGGCCAGGGTCTGTCCGGCAGAAACGAAATTTTGCATCGCAGGAAGGAGGTTTTCCGGCTGGCTGACCATCTTGTATGAAACTCCTGAGGGGCGCGGAATGGCTCGGCGCGCGGAGGACGGGGAAGGAGCGTTTGATTCTGCTTGGCTGCCTGATCCCTGTCAATGACCAGGGGATAGCGAGGATCGCGGGAGGGCTTCCGGGAGAAGTTAAGCTCCCGCGCTGACAGGCGACTTACAGACAGATGAAGGATTGGTTGCAGCGGGCCGGGAAGCGATGGCCGGGCCCGCTATAATGGCGCCCATGTACATCATCGCCATTGGCTGGCTCTACGTCATTTTCATGATGGCCCTCACCGAGGCCAGCATCGTGGCGGGAGTCGCAACCTTCTTTTTCTACGGGCTGCTGCCCACCGCCCTCATCCTCTATCTGGGCGGCTCCAAGGTCAGGCGGCAGCACCGGGCCTGGCAGGAGTTGCAGGAGGCAAAGCGCCAGGAGGCCCTGGCCGGGCAGCCGTCCGCCTCAGGCGTGGCCGGCGATCAGCTCCCGGGCCAGCCAGATGGAAAGGATGCCCAGGCCGATCAGTGACACCTGCTGCAGGGTGGCCTTGAGTTCGGGCCGCTTGTGCAGGCCGGGAATGAGGTCGGCCACGGCCACATAGAGCATGCTGGCGGCAGCCAGGCCGAGCAGGGACGGTACCCACTCCTGCAGGGACGACAGGGCGAAGTAGGCCAGCAGGGCCCCCACCAGGGTGGCCAGGCTGGACAGCAGGTTGAAGGCCAGGGCCTTGGCCCGGGAATAGCCGGAATGCAGCAGCACCAGGAAATCGCCCAGCTCCTGGGGAATTTCGTGGGCGATGATGGCCAGGGCGGTGACGATGCCCAGCTGGGTGTCTTCCAGGAAGGCGGCGGCGATGAGGATGCCGTCCACGAAATTGTGGAAGGTGTCGCCGATCAGGATCAGCAGGCCGGAACGGCCGTGGTCGTGAGCCGGCGGATGGGCGTCGTGGGCCTCGCAGTGATGGTCGTGGCAGTGGCGCCACAACACCAGTTTTTCCAGGACGAAGAAAATCAGGATGCCCCCCAGGATGGTGGCCGCCATGGTGTGGGGATCGCCATGTTCCAGGGCATGGGGCAGGATTTCCAGGAACACCGCCCCCAGCAGGGCGCCGATGGCGTAGGAAATCAGGTGGGAGACGCTGCCTGCCCCCAGGGTGAAGGTCACCAGACCGGCGGCAATGACGCTGAGGGCGCCGCCGAGGAAGCTGGCGGTGATGATCCAGCCAAGGGTACTCATGGTTTTCCAGGCAAGGGAAGAAGGTGGGGAAAATTCGGGGAGGGGCGGATTATACGCCCTCCCCTCCGCCGAATCTTATTGATACCCCAGATATCGGGGAATGCCGGTGGCCAGTTCGGGAACAAAGGTCACCAGCAGCAGGGCCGAGAGCATGGCGCCCACCATCCACAGCACCCAGGGCACCGTATCCTCGATGCGGATGCCGGCAATGCGGCTGGTGACCATCAGGTTGATGGCCATGGGCGGCGTGAACTGGCCGATGGCCACGTTCATGGTGAGGATGACGCCGAACCACACCGGGTCCCAGCCAAAGTGCAGGATCACCGGCAGCAGGAAGGGCACGAAAATGAAGAGGATGGAAACGGCGTCGAGGAACATGCCGGCGATCAGCAACAACAGGGTCACCGCCAGCAGGATGGCCGTCTCGTTGCCGGAAAGCCCCACCAGCCAGCCGCCCAGGGCCTCGAAGGTGCCCAGGGTGCTGCCGGCCCAGGCGAAGACGCTGGCCAGGGCGATGATGAGCATGACCACGGCGGAAACCTCGGCCGACTCCACCAGCACTTCGTAGATGTTCTTCCAGTTGAGGGTGCGGTAGATCACCAGGCCGACGAACAGGCCGTAGAACACTGCCACCACCGCCGCTTCCGTCGGCGTGAAGGCGCCGGAACGCATGCCGCCGAGAATGATCACCGGGGCCAGCAGGCCCCAGCTGGCCTCCTTCAGGGCCGACCAGAAGGACTGGCGCGCCTCCCCGTCCTGCAGGCCGGCGACGCCGAAGCCGTGGCGCACCGACAGCCACCAGGCCGGCAGCATCAGGGCCAGGCCGGCCAGGAGGCCCGGGATCAGGCCGGCGGCGAAGAGGGCCGGCACCGAGGCCTGGGGCACCAGGACGCTGTAGAGGATGAAGACGATGGAAGGCGGGATGAGAATGGCCGTGGAGCCGGCCGCAGCAATGACGCTGGCGGAAAAGGCGGCCGGGTAGCCGGCCCGGGCCATGCTGGGAATCATCACCGTGGCCACCGCCGCCGCATCCGCCGGGCCGGAGCCGGAAATGCCGCCCAGCACCATGCACACCAGGATGGCGGCCAGGGCCAGGCCGCCGCGCCGCTGGCCCACCAGGGCCACGGCAAAACGCACCAGGCGCAGGGCCACGCCGGAGCGCTCGAAAATCATCCCGGCCAGCACGAAGACCGGAATGGCCAGCAGCGGATATTTGGCGATGCCGGTATAGACGCTGGTGGGCAGGGACATCAGGCCCAGGTCGCCGAAGAACACCACCGCCAGGCCCGCCAGGCCCATGGCCGTGCCCAGGGGCACGCCCAGGAGCATCAGGGCGAAGAAGGAAAGAAAGAGCAGCCAGCTCATGCCCGCCCTCCCCGCCGGCGCCACAGCAATAGGAACAGGCGCAGCACGATCAGGGCCGACAGCAGGGGCAGCCAGGCGCTGTACCACCACTGGGGCAGGCCCAGGCCGGGAGAGGTGACCTCGAATTCGAAATCGTCGTAGGCCATGCCGTAACCCAGCCAGGCCAGGAGGCCGAACATGGCCACATTGGCCAGCCACTCCAGGGCCGAACAAAGCCGGCGGCCGTTGGCGGAAAGCCTGTCCACCAGCAGGGTGATGCGGATATGGCGGCCGTCGGCAAAGGCGCCGGCCGAACCGAGCAGGGTCAGGGCCAGCAGCAGGAATACGGAAAACTCCTCGGTGAAGGCGAAGGAGGCGTTGGTCAGGTAGCGCACCAGCACATTGGCGAAGGTGATCAGGCACAGCAGGGCCATGCAGCCCGCCGCCAGGGCCCGTTCAATGCGGGCAGTGGGGCGGGAGGGGGGATTCTGTTGGTCATCCATCCTGTTGTTCTCGTCAAAAACAAGATCGCCGGCCCGGGCCGGCGATCTTGCAGTCGCAGGGGAAAAGGGCCTACTTGCCGGCAGCGATGGCGGCCTCGGCCTTTTTCACCAGATCCTTGCCCACGGTTTCGGCCCACTTGTCGTACACCGGACGGGTCAGGTCCTTGAAGGCCTTGCGCTGCTCGGCCGTCAGGCGGGTGATGGTGACGCCGTTCTTCTCGATGTCCTTGAGCAGGGCATCGTCGCCGGGGCTGACGCCCTTGCGCGCAGCCACCAGGTTCTCCGCCGCCGCCTGTTCCGCCGCCTCGCGCACCGCCTTGCGATCCGCTTCGCTCCAGTTGTTCCAGACGTTGCGGTTCACCACGAAAATCAGGGGGTCCGTCATGTAGCCCCACAGGGTCAGGTGCTGCTGGCCCAGGGTGTGCAGCTTGGCCGCATTGAACACGGAGAGGGGATTTTCCTGGCCGTCCACGGCCTTGGTGGCCAGGGCCGGCTGGGCATCGGCCCAGCTCATCTGGGTGGGATTGGCGCCGAGGGCGGAGAAGGCATCGATGAAAATGGGGGAACCGACGACGCGGATCTTCATGCCCTTCAGGTCCGCCGGGGTGCGGATGGGATGCCGGGAATTGGAAAGCTCGCGGAAGCCGTTCTCGCCGTAGGCCAGGGGCACCACGCCCTGCTTTTCCAGCACGGCGAAGAGGTCCTTGCCCACCGGCCCCTTGATCAGGGCATCCAGGCTCTTTTCATCGGGCGTGAGGAACGGCAGGGAGAACAGGTTGAGCTGCTTCACCTGGGGCGACCAGTTGATGGAGGAGCCGATGGCCAGGTCGATGACCCCCTGGCGGATGGCGGAAAACTCCCGGGTCTGGTCGCCGCCCACCAGGCTGGTGCCCGGGTAGAGCTTGATGTTGATGCGGCCTTCGGTCTTCTGCTTGACCAGTTCGGCCCAGCGTTCGCCGGCCTTGCCCCAGGGAAAGGCGGGGCCGAGGACGGTGGACAGGCGGTATTCGGACTTGTAATCGGCGGCGTGGGCGACGCTGTGCCCCAGGGGCAGCAGGGCCAGGGCCAGGGATGCGGCGGCGACGAGTTTTTTCATTGTTCCTCCGGTAGTTTTTATGATGATGCAGCGGAGGCAGTGTAGGGAGCGTTGTTCGCCACGGTCAAGGTGCAACGCACCAAGGCCCCCGGCTCAGGGCTCCAGCCAGATGAGGGAGGCCATGCGGCCGCAGACCCGGTCGCGACGGTAGGAAAAGTAGCTGACGGCGTCGCCGACCGTGCACAGGCCGCCGCCGTGGATCTCACGGACGCCGGCTGCCTGCAGGCGCAGGCGGGCCAGGGCGTAGATGTCGGCCAGATACTTGCCGGCGGAGGCGCCGGGGACGAAGGCCTGGGACGCCCGTGGATCGACCTTCTCGAAGGCATCCCTCACCTCAGGCCCGACTTCAAAGGCTTGGGGGCCGATGGCCGGCCCGAGCCAGGCCAGTAGCCGCTCCGGGCCCACCCCCATGGCAGCCACCGTGTTTTCCAGGACACCGGCCGCCAGGCCGCGCCAGCCGGCATGGGCGGCGCCCACCACGGTGCCGTCCCAGTCGCAGAGCAATACCGGCAGGCAGTCGGCGGTCATGATGGCGCAGATGCTGCCGGGACGCCGGGCCACCACCCCGTCGGCCTCCCGCCCGGTGGTGGCGCTATCGGCGTCGGCCACCCGGGTGCCGTGCACCTGCTGCAGCCACAGGGGCTCGCCCGGCAGGCCGGCCCGCAACAGGGCCCGGTTGGCCGCCACATGGGCCGGCGCATCGCCCACGTGATCCCCCAGGTTGAGGCTGGCATAGGGAGCCGGACTGACGCCGCCGCTGCGGGTGGTCTGCAGGCTGCGCACCCGGGGCGGGGCTGGCCAGTCGGGAACGAAGCCGGGCAGGCTATTCGTCGGCTTCGTCATCGAAGTCTTCGTCTTCCAGGAGTTCGGCGCCCTCTGCTTCCAGCACCTCGACCTCCTCCTCGTCCTCCCAGTCGTCGCCCCACTCCTCCGCCCAGGCTTCTTCCTGGCGCTGGCGGCGCAGGGTCTTGATCTCATCCCATTCGCTGCGCAGCGTCTTGAGCAGGGCAGCCATGTCGTCGGGCACCGGGGCGTCCCATTGCATGGGTTCCCGGGTCAGGGGGTGGATCAGGCCGAGGCGGTAGGCATGGAGCGCCTGGCGGGGGAAACGGACCCCGGCGGTCTTGCCCTTGTTGTAAACCGCATCGCCCACCAGGGGGAAGCCCAGGGCCGCCATGTGCACTCGGATCTGGTGGGTGCGGCCCGTCTCCAGGCGGCACTGCACCAGGGTGCAACGCTCGAAATGCTCCAGCACCGTGTAATGGGTGCGGGCCTCCCGGCCATTGTGCTGGACCACGGCCATCTTGGTGCGCTGGGTGGGATGGCGGCCGATGGGCGCATCCACCGTGCCGTTGCGGTTGAGATAGCCGACCAGCAGGGCCCGGTATTCCCGCTTCACGGTGCGGGCCTGGAGCTGGCGCACCAGGTCGGTCTGGGCCTCCAGGGTCTTGGCCACCACCATGAGGCCGGAGGTGTCCTTGTCCAGGCGGTGCACGATGCCGGCCCGGGGCACCTGGGCCAGCTGGGGCGTGTGGTGCAGCAAGGCGTTGAGCAGGGTGCCGCTCCAGTTGCCGCTGCCCGGATGCACCACCAGGCCGGCCGGCTTGTTGATGATGAGGATGGCTTCATCCTCGTACACCACAGGAAAAGGAATGTCTTCCGGCGTCTCGGCCGCCAGCTTCTCGTCCTGGACTTCCTCCAGGTTGAGGAACTCGCCGCCCAGCAGCTTGTGCTTGGGCTCCTGCACCGGCTGCCCGTTGAGGGAGACCCGGCCTTCCCGGATCCAGGTTTGCAGGCGATTGCGCGAATACTGGGGCAGCAGCTCGGCCAGCACCTGATCCAGGCGGCGGCCGCCGGCATCGAGGGGCACGAATATGGGCGACCCGGCGCCGCAAGCGGGGGATGGAGACGGAGATGACATGGGCTTTGCGCTATAATCGGCCGCACTCATTTCGGCGGGCGCCTCACTTCGGCGCGCCTTGGCTTTCGTTTTTGGACTGTTCATCATGCGTAGTTTACCGGCTTTAGCTCTGATTTTCGCCGCCTTGCTCTCCCTTTCCGGTTGCGGCCTGCTGCCGGAACAAAAGGACGAGACCGCCGGCTGGTCCGCCAACAAGCTCTACACCCAGGCCAAGGAGGCCATGAGCGAGGGGTCGTGGGACAAGGCCGTGAAGTATTTCGAGAAGCTGGAATCCCGCTATCCCTACGGCCGCTATGCCCAGCAGGCCCAGATCGAAGTGGCCTACGCCTACTTCAAGTCCGGCGAAACGGCCTCCGCCATCGCCGCCTGCGACCGCTTCGTCAAGCTGCATCCGGACCACCCCAATGTGGATTACATCTACTACCTGAAAGGCCTGGTCACCTTCAACGAGGACCTGGGCATGATGGGCCACGTCAGCATGCAGGACCAGACGGAGCGCGACCCCAAGGGCATGCGCGAGTCCTTCGACGCCTTCAAGACCCTCTCCAGCCGTTTCCCCGACAGCAAATACACCCCCGATGCGGTGCAGCGCATGAAGTACCTGGTCAGCGCCATGGCCGCCAACGAGGTGCATGTGGCCCGCTACTACATGAAGCGCAAGGCCTATGTGGCCGCTGCCAACCGGGCCCAGAGCGCCATCAAGAACTACCCGGACGCCCCGGCCATCGAGGAGGCCCTCTTCATCATGGTCAAGGCCTACGACGAAATGGGCATGATCGACCTGCGCGACGATGCGGAGCGGGTGATGCGCAAGAACTACCCCAACAGCGTCTATTACACCCGGGGCCTGAACCGGGTCGAACCCTGGTGGAAGCTCTGGTAAGCCATCGCTGAAAACGAAAAGGCCGGGAATTCCCGGCCTTTTTTATTGCCGTCTGAGGGCGCCCGCCCCCCTTAAATGGACTGCTTGATCGCCAGCAGGGCCTGGTTGCGCAGGGTGCGCAGCAGGGACAGCTCCTTTTCCGGGATGACGATGTCCCCGGCACCGTCCTTGTCGGCATAGATCATGGCCACCGGATTGCCCTTGATGGTCAGGGGGAAGAGGACGAAGGTTTCCGAGGTCAGCACCTTGCGGAACCAGTCCGGGATGCGGGGCTTGATCTTGGGGTCGTTGGTGTCGCTGATGAGGATGTCCACGCCCTTGGAAATGGCGGCGTGGAAGATGTCCGGCGAAAAGCTCAGGGGAAAGCGGAACTGCCGGGCGATCTCCGTGGTGTCTGGGCCGAAGCCGAAGCGGCCCTGCATGGTGTTGTGGCGGGCGTCCTTGATGCACAGGATGACCCGCTTGAAGCCCATGGCCCGGTACATGGTTTCCAGGATGATGCGCAGGATGTCGTTGAGCTTGTATTCCTCCACCAGGGTGTTGGAAATGTCCTGGATGCCGGCGGTGAGGATGGCCTGGGCCGTCGCCGAATCCGGCGCCTGCCCCTCGCCCACCACCGCGGCGGGCAGCAGCTCGCCGCCCAGCTGTTCGCTGAGGATGGTGCCGGCCATGCTGGAATCGTCCTCGCCGGCGGCCGAAGCGGCCGGCTTCTCCCCCATCCATTCCCGCAATTGCCGGCCGAAGGCGGTCTGCTGCAGGTTGAGGCGGATGATGCTGGCGAATTCCTTGACCTGTTCGATGGACTTCTCGATGGTGCTGCGCAGGTCCCGCTCTTCCACCTTGACGCTGTCGCCGAAGCGGGCCGCCAGCTTCTTCAGTTCCCGGGCCCGCTCGTCGGGGCCGGCCTGGGCGATGATCAGGCACAGCTCGTTGGCATAGGCCGCCAGCACCCGCAGCTTGTCCTCCGGGGTGCTGGGCAGGCGCACATTGCCGCCGGGCAGCTTGCGCATGCTGTTGACGATCAGGGGCGGGAAGCCCCAGGTACGGGCGACGCCGATGCCCAGTTCCTCGTAGGACATGCCCAGCACCTGCAGGGAGGCGGCCTCCTCGCCGATCTCCTTCTGCCCCATGAGCTTCTTCACTTCCTCGCTTTCCTCGGGGAAGTAGTACTGGCACAGCAGGCGGCCCAGGTTGTGGAACATGGCGCAGATGAAGGCCTGCTCCACATCCCGGGTGCTGGTCAGGGTGCCGATGTCCTTAGCCAGGATGCCGGCCAGATTGGCCCGCAGGAACTCGTCCTTGAGCTGGGCCGCGTTGGACTTGTTCTGCAGGTGCTCGAAGAGGAGCACGGTGATGGCAATATTGCGCACCGCATCGAAGCCGAGCACGATCACCGCCCGGGACACGGTGCTGATGTTGCCGCCGCCGGCCTGCCGGTAATAGGCCGAATTGACCAGGCGTAGGATCTTGTTGGTGAGGGCGAAGTCCTTGAGGATGGTCATGGACAGCCGGGCGATGCTCTCCGTCTCGGAAGTGGCGATCTTGTTGATGGCGCTGACCGATTCGGAGAGGGCGGGGAAATCGCTCTTGTGCCGCATGCGCCGCAGCAGGAAATCCAGGGTGCTCTGCTTGCCGCCAGTGGCGGCGCCCTCCTCCTCCACCGGGTCCAGGTAGCTATCCAGGGCCTGCAGGAACTGGGCGACGGATTCGTAGCGGTTGAGGGGATTGCGCGCCGTGGCCTTGTACAGCACGTCCACGATGCGCTCATCCAGGCTGACCTCGCTTGGCAGGCGCAGATCCTCCTGGGTGATGCGCCGCATCACCTGGAAGGGATCGCTGCCCTGGATGGCGCGGCGGCCGGTCAGCAGCTCGTAGAGCACCAGGCCGGCGGCGAAGATGTCGCCCCGCACTCCCACCGTACGCGATTCGATGTACTCGGGCGCCATGTAGGCCGGGGTGCCGGTGAAGTCGCCCTGCTTGCTGTCCAGGTCCTCGATGCGGGCGGCAATGCCGAAGTCCATGACCTGGGGAATGCCGTCCTCGTCCAGGAGGATGTTGGAAGGCTTCAGGTCCCGGTGGATGATGCCCTGTTCGTGGGCACAGGCCACCGCCTCCAGGATGGAGCGCATCAGGGTGACGGCCTTGACCGGGGAGAGGGCCCCCGCATCCTTCAGGTACTGGGCCAGGTTCTTGCCGGGCACATACTGGAAAACCAGGTAAAGATCGCCGTCTTCTTCGCCCGCCTCGAAAATCGGTACGATATTGGCATGTCGCAGCTGGCTGACGGTACGCGCCTCCGCCAGCAGGGCGGCATTCTGGGCCGCGTCGGGACGGGAAAAGTGCAAGGTTTTGATGGCGATCTCGCGCTCCAGCTGCGGGTCATACGCCAGGTAAACCACACTTTGGGCTCCCCTACCCAGTTCGCGCCGGATTTCGAAACGTCCGATCTTTTGCAGTGCCATGTCGGCCCCCTTGATGTTTGTCGGCCATTCTAGCCGCTCCGTTGCCTCCCGGACATGGACTAATTCACTGCGGCGCCCTGCCCGGTCATCCAACTGACGGATTTTTCATTAGAATCCGGCCATGTCCGGGAATTCCCGGTACGACAATAATCATAGGTTACTCCCCCCATGCTCTACGACCTGCACGAATTCCAGCACTCCATGCTGACCCCCCTGCGCCTGTGGGCCGAAACCACCCAGCAGCTCTTCGCCAATCCCTTCTCCGCCCTCTCCTACCTGCCGGAAAGCTCCCGCATCGCCGCCGGTTCCGAGCTGATGGCGCGCCTCATCCGCCGCTACGACAAACCCGCCTTCGGCCTCGACCGCACCACGGTGGAGGGCCGGGAGGTGGCCGTCAGCGAAGCGGTGGCCTTGCACAAGCCCTTCTGCAATCTGCTCCATTTCGTCCGCCAGAGCGGCCAGACGGCGCCCAAGGTGCTGCTTTGCGCGCCCCTCTCCGGCCATTACGCCACCCTGCTGCGGGACACGGTGCGGGCCCTGCTGCCGGACCACGACGTCTATGTCACCGACTGGATCGACGCCCGCCAGGTCTCCCTGGCCCACGGCCCCTTCCGCTTCGATGACTACGTCAGCTATATCCAGGACTTCATCCGCCACCTGGGGCCGGAGGTCCATGTCATCTCCGTCTGCCAGCCCACCGTGCCGGTGCTGGCCGCCATTTCCCTGCTGGCGGCCGACGACGATCCCTGCCAGCCCCGCTCCATGACCATGATGGGCGGCCCCATCGACACCAGCATCAATCCAACGGCGGTGAACGACTACGCCAAGAAGCACACCCGGCTGTGGTTCGAGACCAAGGTCATCACCCGGGTGCCGACCAAGTACCCGGGCGCCCTGCGCCGGGTCTATCCGGGCTTCCTGCAGCACGCCGGCTTCGTTTCCATGAACCAGGACCGGCACGTGGACGCCCACCTGGACTTCTACAACCACCTGATCGAAGGCGACGGCGATTCGGCCGAGGCCCACCGCAAGTTCTACGACGAATACAACGCGGTGATGGACCTGCCGGCCGAGTATTACCTGGAAACCCTGGAACGGGTCTTCCTCAACCACTACCTGCCGGAAGGCCGCCTGGTGGTGCACGGCCGGACGGTGGACCCGGCGGCCATCCGCCGTACCGCCCTGATGACCGTGGAGGGGGAACTGGACGACATTTCCGCCCCCGGCCAGACCCATGCCGCCCACGACCTGTGCGCCTCCCTGGAGGCGGCCCAGCGGGCCCACTTCCTCTGCCCCGGCGTCGGCCACTACGGCATTTTCAGCGGCCGCCGCTGGCGCGAAGTGATCTATCCCCAGGTGCGCGACTTCATCCGCCGCCACCAGGGCTGAAGCCGCCTAGCCCGCCGCTTCGGGCGGGGTCTCGTCCCGGCACCACAGCAGTTCCGGGATGGTGTCCGGGGTGCCGGCATCGCCTTGGGCAACGCCGAACAGGACGGCGTTCTGGCCCATGTGGTGCCCCAGGGCCAGGGCCAGTTCCCGGTCCAAGACCGGCGCCGTGACGAAAAAGCCGGCTTCTGCCGGCCATTGGCCATCGTCGGCCAGGTTTTCCGCCGCCAGGGCCGGCAGGCCCAGGCTGTGCAGCAGCCCGGCCAGGGCCCGCTGCCGGGCCAGATTGGCAGCCTCGCCGAGGGGCTCGGAGGCCGGATTGCTGGCAGTCACCACCATCCAGGCCCGCCCGCCCCGGGCCGCCACGTAGGCCGCCAGGGCGGGGCTCGCCTCGCCCACCCGCAGATCGACGGCCCCCTCGGGCAGCCAAACCCGGTAGGTGGTGGCCCGATAGGCGGCCTGCAAGGCAGCAGGGACGGGGCTTTCGGCCATGCCTGCCCTACTCCTGGCTATCCTCGGGCACTTCCAGGCTCTCCAGCCCGGAAAGCAGGCCGGACGCCTCTCCCGAAGGCAGGGCCTCCACGCTCTTCAATTTGCGCTCGATCTGGCGGGTACGCACTTCGGCGGCGCCGATGCTGTTGGTGGCCTGCTCCAGCTTCTTCTTGGTGGCCGCCAGGGCCTCGCCGAACTTGCCGAACTCGGTCTTCACCGCCCCCAGCACCGACCACACCTCGGAGGAGCGCTTTTCGATGGCCAGGGTACGGAAGCCCATCTGCAGGCTGTTGAGCATGGCCGTCAGGGTGGTGGGGCCGGAGAGGGAAACCCGGTATTCCCGCTGCAGCATCTCCGCCAGGCCCGGCCGGCGCAGGGCCTCGGCGTAGAGGCCTTCGATGGGCAGGTAGAGCAGGGCGAAATCCGTGGTGTGGGGCGGCTCCACGTATTTCTCGCGGATGCTCTTGGCCTCCAGCTTGAGGCGGTTTTCCAGGGCCTTGGCGGCCTCCTCCACCCCGGCCGCGTCGGCCCGCTCCTGGGCGTCCTGCAACTTCTGGTAATCCTCGATGGGGAACTTGGCATCGATGGGCAGCCACACCGGCGCATCGGCCAGACCGTCGCCCTTGCCCGGCAGGCGGATGGCGAACTCCACCCGGTCGTTGCTGCGGGGCCGGGTGATGACGTTGGTGGCGTACTGCTCCGGCGTCAGGATCTGCTCCAGCAGATTGGACAGCTGCACTTCGCCCCAGGAGCCCCGGGTCTTGACGTTGGTCAGCACCTTTTTCAGGTCGCCGACGCCGGCGGCCAGGGTCTGCATTTCCCCCAGGCCCCGATGCACCTGCTCCAGCCGGTCCGAAACCAGCTTGAAGGATTCGCCCAGGCGCTGTTCCAGGGTGGCGTGGAGCTTTTCGTCCACGGTCTTGCGCATCTCCTCCAGCTTGCCGGCGTTATCCGCCTGCAGGGCCACCAGCCGCGCTTCCACCACCTGGCGCAGCTGCTCGAAGCGCTGGTCCAGGGCCTGGGAAACCTGGGCCAGCTGCTGGGCGAAGGCTTCCAGGTGCTGGCCCTGGGTCTGGCCGAACTGGCCTACCTGGGCGTTGAGGGATTCGGCCAGGCGGGCCAGGCCCTGGGCCTGGGCCTCCCGTCCCTGGTGGGATTCGGCGGCGGCCTCCTGGCGGCTGCGGGCCAGCTGCTGGGCGAACACTTCCAACTGCTGGGCCTGCAACTGGCCCAGCTGGCCAACCTGGCTGCCCAGGGCCTGGGTCAGGCGCACCAGGGCCTCGCTCTGTTCCTCCCGGCCGCGCCGGGCTTCCAGGGCAGATTCCTGGCGGATGGCCGCCAGTTCCTCGCGCAGGGCCCGCTCCTGCCGGGCCAGGGCGCCGTCCACGGCGGCGAACTGGGGCGCCAGGGCCAGGGCGGCATCCTGCCGCTCGCGGCTGCGCAGGAGAAGAAGCACCAGACCGCCGAGAATCAGCAGGGCGAGGACGGTAAGAATCAGCAACAGGGTGTCGGTCATGAAGGTTCCGGAAAAATGCAGACAGGCGGGAGCCGCCATTTTACTCGGCCCGGGACCAGGTTCGGGACGAACGTGACGGAATGCGCCCCCCGGAAGCAGGCCAAAGGGATAAAATGCACCACCGATTCCACTCACCCGCCCGGGCCGTACAAAAACAATATGAAAACCCTTGTCGTCGAGGACGCCAAAACCTCACTGGCTGTGGTTTGCCACCATCTGGAAAGACTCGGCAACATTCCGGTTCCGGCGTCCTGCGGCGCCCAGGCCATCGAACTGTTCCAGTCCGAACGCCCCGACCTGGTGCTGCTCGACGTGGTGCTGCCGGACATGGACGGCTACACCGTGGCCCGGCGCATCCGGGACCTGGAAAAGCCGGGCGAATGGACCCCCATCATCTTCCTCACCGCCATGAGCGGCGACGCCGACCTGGAAAAGGGCATCGCCGCCGGCGGTGACGACTACCTGCAGAAGCCGGTCAGCGACGTGGTGCTGCGGGCCAAGATCCGCGCCATGCAGCGCATCGTGCAGATGCGCCACTCCCTGCTGGTGCTGACGCGCAAACTGGATGCGGCCAACCAGGAGCTGAAGCGCCTCTCCGCCGTGGACGGCCTCACCGGTGTGGCCAACCGCCGCATGTTCGACGAGGCCCTGGAACGGGAATGGCGCCGCTCCATGCGCCAGGGCACGGAGCTGGCCATCGTCATGTGCGACGTGGATTTCTTCAAGAAATTCAACGACACCTACGGCCACCAGGCCGGTGACGAATGCCTGAAGAAGGTGGCTTCGGCCATGGCCAAGGCCATGGAGCGGGGCGGCGACCTCCTGGCCCGCTACGGCGGCGAGGAATTTTCCATCATCCTGCCGGACACCAAGCTGGGCGGCGCTGCCTTCGTCGCCGAGCGCATGCGCCACAGCGTGGCCCAGCTGAAGATGCCCCATGCCGGTTCCCATCACGGCCAGGTGACCATCAGCTGCGGCGTCTCGGCCTTCGTCGCCAGCCCCGAAACCAGCCCGGAAGCCCTGCTCCTGGCTGCCGACCAGGCCCTCTACCAAGCCAAGCAGGCCGGCCGCAACCAGGTCTGCCGCATGTCCACCGCCCCTGCTCCCTGCCCAGCTCCATGAGTCAGCGTCACCCGAAAATTCTCATCGTTGATGACAACGATGTCATGCGCGCCCTGCTGCGCGGCATCCTGCGCAACGAGGACTACCAAGTGGTGGGCGAGGCCCGCAACGGCATCCAGGCCCTGGAAATGGTGGAGCGCATGACGCCCGACGTGGTCTGCCTCGACGTCATCATGCCGGAAATGAATGGCCTGGAAACCCTGAAGACAATCAAGCGGGACTTCCCCCAGGTGTCGGTGATCATGATCACCGGCAACGCCAGCAAGGAAAACGTCCAGGAAGCCCTGGAACTGGGCGCCAACGGCTTCGTGGTCAAGCCCTTCAACGCCGCCAAGGTGCTCGAGGCCCTCAGCCGGGCCTGACCTTCCCCTGACCTGCCGCCACCCGGCGCCGGGTCAGAAGTGGTTTTTCCACTCCCGCAGGGCGGCAAACACCGCCACTTCATCCGCCAGCGCTTGGCCCGCCTGTCTCTCGGCGCTGGCCCGCACTTCCGCCTCGCCGCAACGCAGGAAAGGATTGGTCGCCAGCTCCTCCGCCAGACAGAGGGGCACGGTGGCCTGCCCGGCCTGGCGCATGGCGGCCACCTTCCGCACCCGCTCGGCCAGGGCCCGGTTGCCCGGTTCCACCGCCAGGGCGAAATCCAGGTTGGCCGCCGTGTATTCGTGGGCGCAGTAGACCGCGGTCTGGGGCGGCAGCGCCGCCAGGAGGCCCAGGGAATGGGCCATCTGGGCCGGGGTGCCCTCGAACAGCCGCCCGCAGCCGGCGCCGAAGAGGGTGTCGCCACAAAAGAGTACTGGCGCCCCTTCCCACTGGCCGTAATAGGCCAGGTGACCCCGGGTATGACCCGGCACGGCGAGCACCTGCAACTGCAGGCCCAGGTCGGCGAATTCCAGGCGCTCCCCACCCCGCAGCGGCTCGCCGACGCCTGTGATAGACTCCGCCGCCGGTCCCAGGACCCGCACCCCGTCGCCCGCCAGGGCGGCAACGCCGCCGCTGTGGTCGGCATGGTGGTGGGTGAGCAGGATGGCCTCCAGCCGGAGTCCTTCCCGGGCCAGGATTGCCTGCACCGGTGCGGCATCGCCCGGGTCCACCACCAGGGCCCGGTCGCCGCGCTGCAGCAGCCAGATGTAGTTGTCCTTGAAGGCCGGAATGGCCGAGATGCCCCGCAGGGGCGCGCAAGCAGGTAGACTAGTTTCCATACACGCACTATTGGCGGACCGCGTTCCCATGTCAATTCCCGGACTCGATGCCTGGCTGCAATCCCCCCAGGGGAGCTACGTACTCGAATGGGAGCAGACCAAGATCGACGCCCTGGTGGCGGACATCTTCGGCTTCCACGCCCTGCAGCTGGGCCTGCCCCAGGTGGACTACCTGCGGGACAACCGCATTCCCCTGCGCCTGAAGGCCGGCGAGTCCGGCCTGGTGGATGTGCGCTGCGACCTGCGCCAACTGCCCTTCGCCAGCGCTTCCCTCGATCTGGTGGTTTTGCCCCATGTCCTGGAATTCCTGCCGGACCCGCACCAGATGCTGCGGGAGGTGGAGCGGGTGCTGATTCCCGAAGGCCAGGTGGTCATCGCCGGTTTCAACCCCCTTTCCCTGTGGGGCCTGCGCCGCTACCTGCCGGGCCAGCGGGAGGGACTCTTCCCCTGGAACGGCAACTATCTCTCGGTGCTGCGCCTGAAGGACTGGCTGGCCCTGCTGGGCTTCGAGGTGGACCGGGGCAATTTCGGCTGCTACGCCCCGCCCTTCGAACAAAGCAAATGGCTGCAGCGCTGCCACTTCATGGAGCCGGCCGGCGACCGCTGGTGGGGGTTTGCCGGCGGCACCTACCTGCTGCGGGCGGTGAAGCGGGTGCCGGGCATGCGCCTGGTGCTGCCGGCCTGGAAAGAACGCAAGGCGCGGGCCAAGGCCCTGGCGCCCATCACTCAGAAGGAAGCGAACGACAATGGCCAATGAGGCAACTGTGGAAATCTATGCCGACGGCGCCTGCAAGGGCAATCCGGGGCCGGGCGGCTGGGGCGTCTTCATGCGCGCCGGCGCCCACGAGAAGGAGCTGTGGGGCGGCGAACGGGACACCACCAACAACCGCATGGAGCTGACTGCCGTCATCCGCGCCCTGGAGGCCCTGAAGCGGCCGGTGCCGGTGAAGCTGTACACCGACTCCAAGTACGTGCAGCAAGGCATCAGCGCCTGGATCCACAACTGGAAGCGCAACGGCTGGCGCACCGCCGACAAGAAGCCGGTGAAGAACGCGGACCTGTGGCAGGAGCTGGACGTTCTGGCCAGACAGTTCCAGGTGGAGTGGACCTGGGTCAAGGGCCATGCTGGCAATCCGGGCAACGAACGGGCCGACGAGCTGGCCAACCGGGGCATCGAGGACCTGCGCCAGAGCGCCTGAAGCCCCATATTCAACGGATTTGATCTAGGCGGCAGATAAACCGGCCGCCCTTGCCTAACATCGGAAACGTCATGCGTCAGATATTTCTAGATACGGAAACCACGGGCCTGGAGCACAAGCAGGGGCACCGCATCATCGAAGTGGCCGGGGTGGAGATGGTCAACCGCCGTCTCACCAACCGCCATTTCCACAAGTACATCAACCCGGAACGGGCCATCGACGAAGGCGCCCAGGCGGTGCACGGCATCAGCCTGGAATTCCTGGCGGACAAGCCCAAGTTCGCCGCCATCGCCGCCGAGTTCCTCGACTTCATCCGCGGCGCCGAACTGGTGATCCACAACGCGGCCTTCGACGTGGGCTTCCTCAATGCCGAGCTGGCCCGCCTCAAGCTGCCGCCCGTCGGCGAGGTCTGCTCCGGGGTGGTGGACACCCTGAAGATGGCCAAGGAGATGCACCCGGGCAAGAAGAACAACCTCAACGCCCTGTGCGACCGCTACGAGGTGGACAACTCCCACCGCACCCTGCACGGCGCCTTGCTCGATGCGGAGATTCTGGCCGAAGTCTATGTAGCCATGACCCGGGGTCAGGAAAGCCTGATGATCGACCTGGGCCAGGCACCGGCCGCCGCCGCGGAAATCGCCATGAGCACGGGCCAGCGCCGCCCCACCCGGGTCCTGCGGGCCAGCATCGAAGAGCTGGCCGCCCACGAGCAGGTGCTGGCCGGCATCAACAAGGAAAGCAAGGGCAAGTGCCTGTGGGCGCCGCCCCCGGCCGAGCCTCCCGCCGCATGAGATTTCTCCGCCGTTGCCCCTGCCTGTGGCTGGCCGCGCTGCTACTGGCCGCCACGACCGCGACGGCGGCTCCGCTCCCTCCCCTGCAACCCTGGATCGACGCCACTCCCGCCGGTGGCGTCCTGGTGCCGCCACCGGGCGTCTATGCCGGGCCGGTACGCATCGACAAGCCCCTGCATGTGGACGGCAAGGGCAAGGTGACCATCGACAACGGTGGCCACGGCACCATCCTCAGTCTCAGGGCCAGCGGCGCCAGCCTCAAGGGACTGCGCCTGGTGGGCAGCGGCGATTCCCACGACCAGCTGGATGCGGCCATCAGCATCGAAGGCCACGGCAACCTGATCGAAGGCAACGTGATCGAGGCCAGCCTCTTCGGCATTTCCCTCAAGCAGTCGGACCACAACATCCTGCGCCGCAACCGCATCCGCTCCTTCAACGTGGATTCGGCCGACCGGGGCGATGCCCTGCGCCTGTGGTACAGCGCCGGCAACCTGATCGAGGATAACGACATTGCCCAGACCCGGGACCTGACCATCACCAACGCCCCGCGCAACCACTTCCGCCGCAACACCATCCGGGACAGCCGGCGCGGCATGAACTTCCTCTTCGCCAACCGCAGCCGCATCGAGGACAACGTGCTGGAGCGCAACTCCACCGGCATCGTCATCATGAATTCGGAAGGCGCCATCCTGCGCCGCAACCGGGTCCTGCACGCCATGGACGCCTCCGGCGCCGGCATCGCCCTGAAGGAGACGGCGGCCATCCTGGTGGAAGACAACGACATCATCCATTGCGCCGTCGGCATCATGGCCGACTCCCCTTCCCATCCCCTCAACCGCATCGTCCTGCACCGCAACCGCCTGGCCCACAACGTCACCGGGGTCAATTTCTACGGCGAACGGGGCGGCCACATCGCCATCGCCAACCGCTTCGAGAACAATCTGTGGCAGGTCATGGCCAGCAATGCGGGGGATCAGCAGAACGACTTCTGGCTGGGCAACTACTGGGACGACTATCAGGGGTTCGACCGCAACGGCGACGGCTGGGGCGACACCCCCCACGAGATTTACGCCTACGCCGACCGCATCTGGATGGACACGCCGGCGGCCCGTTTCTTCCGCAATTCGCCGGTGCTGGAGATGCTGGACTTCCTGGAAAGGCTGGCGCCCTTCTCCCACCCCACCCTGATCCTGCAGGACCCGAAACCGCGCATCCTGCGCGGCAAGAGCTGAGACGCCCTAGAACAGGCTCGCCACCACGTCCTGGTCCCGCTTGGCCAGGCGCTCCAGGCCGTTCAGGACTTCCTTCGAGGCGCCATGGTCCCGGGCGTGGGCGAGAAAGCTCTGCACCGCCTTTTCCAGGGGATAATCGAAAGTCTGCCAGTCATGGTTGAACTGGCTGGCCAGGAGCCGCTGGGCCGTCAGCTTGCCGCTGCGCATGGGCACCAGGGTCACCTGCTGGCCGTCGTGGCGAATCACCACGGCCATGGTCAGGGCCTGATTGGTGACGATCAATTGAGGTCTTCCTTTTTCGGCAGGGGCAGGCGGAAGACGCCGATCCCCTCCTCCTCCAGTTCGGCGAATTCCTCGTCCGAAGCCTGGCCCCGGATGGAGCGCCGGGGTGCTTCCTCGTTGTGCATCTTGCGGGCCTCCTCGGCAAAGGCCGAGCCCACATCGTCGCTGACG
The DNA here is from genome assembly GCF_004217225.1 of Azospira oryzae. Taxonomy (GTDB): domain Bacteria; phylum Pseudomonadota; class Gammaproteobacteria; order Burkholderiales; family Rhodocyclaceae; genus Azospira; species Azospira oryzae. Next base: position 707,657 of record NZ_SHKM01000001.1, on the reverse strand, counting down.
CTCATGAGGAAATCCACCACCTGGCGATAGGCAGTCAGAGGCGAAAGGGAGGTCTCCACGGTCGCAGGCGGAGCCTCAGCCGCCGGCGCCGCCCCTTCACCGCCCTGAGCCAGGTGGATGCCGGCCGGGATCTTGCGGATCTGGTGGGAATTGCAGTGGGGACAGGTGACCAGGCCCCGTTCCTGCTGGGACTGATAGTCCTCGGCGGATCGGAACCAGCCTTCAAAGCGGTGCTCCTGCTCGCAGGAGAGTTCAAAGATGATCAATTGGGTGCCAGGCGTCGTGGTGCCCGGGACGGGACTTGAACCCGTAAGCCTTGCGGCGGCGGATTTTAAGTCCGCTGTGTATACCAATTTCACCACCCGGGCGGATGCGAAAGGCAGGATTATAGCGGCTTCCCGCCGGGCGGGGCAGCCAGAACGCCAAACGGCGAGGCTTTCAGGCCTGGGTATCGATGATCCTGCCGGTCACCTGCCCTTGCCCGTTGACGACGGGAGACGGCGCTTGGGCCGGGTTCTGACTGTCGCCCTTGTCGCCGGCGACCGGTGCCGCGGGCTGGGACTGCAATCCCAATCTGGCGGCCAGATTGGTGCGCGCCACGATGGCGAACATATTGCCGTTGCTGATCGGTTTGATGCCCATGGGAGACTCCCGCCGACGCGTCTACCTAACTGTAGATGATGCAACGGGAAAGTGCGGGAAGAGAATCGGCCCGGGGAAAAGCTGCGGCGGGAGCCTGAATGCAAAAAGGGCAGTGCTTGCGCACTGCCCTTTTCAATTTGGAGCGGGAAAAGAGTCTCGAACTCTCGACCTCAACCTTGGCAAGGTTGCGCTCTACCAACTGAGCTATTCCCGCATGAAGCTTTTTACTGCCGGCCGGACATCGATCCGGCCTTGGTGAAACTGGAGCGGGAGAAGAGTCTCGAACTCTCGACCTCAACCTTGGCAAGGTTGCGCTCTACCAACTGAGCTACTCCCGCGTATTACTTTTCAACCTGGAGGCGCGAGCCGGAGTCGAACCGACCTACACGGATTTGCAATCCGGTGCATAACCGCTTTGCTATCGCGCCAGAAACATTCTTACTGCTGCTGAAGAAAGCGGTCAGCTCTCTCCTGGAATTCTGGAGCGGGAAAAGAGTCTCGAACTCTCGACCTCAACCTTGGCAAGGTTGCGCTCTACCAACTGAGCTATTCCCGCGTCGTGTTGATCAGTGCTGCAATCAACGAGGTCCGCATTATAAGGCCTTTCGCGGGCCTGTCAACAGTTCTGCGACGGCAATTATTTTTCCGCGTGCTGGACGATTTGCGGCCAGGCCATGCGCATGTAGTAACCCATGGACCACAGGGTCAGCACGGCGGCGATATAAATCAACCACGTACCGGCGGCCATGACGTCGATGCCGGCCACCGGCTCCTGCAGCAACAGCAGGGGAATGGCGGCCATCTGGGCGGTGGTCTTGATCTTGCCGATCATGGACACGGCCACGCTTTTCGAGGCGCCGATCTGGGCCATCCACTCGCGCAGGGCGGAAATGGTGATTTCCCGGCCGATGATGACGGCGGCGATGACCGCGTTGGTGCGATCCAGCTGCACCAGCATGATGAGGGCCGTGGCCACCATCAGCTTGTCCGCCACCGGATCGAGGAAGGCGCCGAAGGCCGAAGTCTGGTTGAGGGCCCGGGCCAGATAGCCGTCGAACCAGTCGGTGAGGCCGGCCACGACGAAGACCAGGGTGGCGATCAGGTTGCGCTCCTGCAGGCTGGCCCAGGATTCGGGCACGTAGTAGATGCCGATCAGCAGGGGGATCAGGACGATGCGCAGCCAGGTGAGAAGGATAGGTATGTTGAAGGGCATTCAGTGCAACGCCGAATAGATTCGTTCCGCCAGATCCCGACTGATGCCAGGCACTTCGGCCAGCCGGTCCACGCTTGCGCCGGCGATGCCCTGGAGTCCGCCGAAATGGGCGATCAGGGCCTTGCGCCGGGTCGGGCCGACCCCGGGGATTTCCTCCAGGGTCGAAGTCCTGCGGGCCTTGCCGCGCTGGGCGCGGTGTCCGGAAACGGCGAAACGGTGGGACTCGTCGCGGATTTCCTGGATCAGGTGCAAGGCCGGGTGTGTCGAGGGCAATTGTAACGGCTTTCGCCCGTCGGGAAAGATCAGTTGTTCCAGCCCGACCTTGCGCTCCACGCCTTTGGCGACGCCGATCATGGGCACATGGGTCAGCCCCAGTTCCTCCAGGGCGCTGTAGGCGACGCCGACCTGGCCCTTGCCGCCGTCGATGAGGATCAGGTCCGGACAGACGCCCTCCCCCACCGCCACCTTGTCGTAGCGCCGGGAGACGGCCTGGCGCATGGCGGCGTAGTCGTCGCCCTTCTGGATGTCGCGGATGTTGTAGCGCCGGTATTCGGACTTGCGCATGCCGTTGCCCTGGTACACCACGCAGGAGGCCACGGTGGCTTCACCCTGGGTGTGGCTGATGTCGAAGCACTCGATGCGCTGCGGCAGCTCCGCCAGGCCCAGGGCTTCCTGCAGGGCTTCCAGGCGCTGTCCCTGCATGGACAGGGTGGCCCGGCGCGAGGCGATGGCGATGCGGGCGTTCTGCACCGCCATTTCCACCCACATGCGGTGGGCCGTCTGGCGCGGTTCCTGGATCGGCACCGGCCGCTCGGCCAGGGCCGCCAGGCTCTCGGCCGCCTCTTCGTCCGCCGGCGGCACATTGACCAGGATGCGGGCGGGAATGGGATGTTCCCGGTAATGCTGGTCGAGGAAGGCGGCGATGGCCTCGGCCGGCTCGCAATCCGCCGCATTCTTGGGAAACAGGGGCTTGTCGCCCAGGTGCTGGCCGCCGCGGATCATGGCCAGGTTGAGGCAGAGCATGCCCGACTCCTGCACCGCCACCACCACGTCCGCATCCTCGTCGCGGCCGCTGTCCACGTACTGTTTTTCCTGGATGCGGCGCAGGCCCTGGATGCGGTCCCGCAGCACCGCGGCCTGTTCGAAGGCCAGGGCCATGGAGGCCTGTTCCATGGCTTCGGTCAGGCGCTGGATCACCTCGTGCTGCTTGCCCTTGAGGAACATGGCGGCCAGCTGCACGTCCTTGGCGTAATCCTCGGCGGAGATAAGGCCGACGCAGGGACCGCTGCAGCGGTGGATCTGGTACAGCAGACAGGGCCGGGAGCGGTTGGCGAAGACCGAATCCTCGCAGGTGCGCAGGTGGAAGGTCTTCTGCAGCAGGTGGATGGAGTCCCGCACCACCGAGGCTGCCGGGAAGGGGCCGTAGTAGTCGGCCTTGCGGTCCGGGGCGCCGCGGAAGAAGGCCAGGCGCGGGAATTGATCCCGGGTCAGCTGCACATAGGGGTAGGACTTGTCGTCCCGGAAGAGGATGTTGAAGGGCGGGTCCAGGCTCTTGATGAGGTTGTTTTCCAGCAGCAGGGCCTCGGCCTCGGAGCGGGTCACGGTGGTGTCGATGCCGCAGATGCGGCTCACCATGAGAGCGATGCGGGGGCTGGAAACGGTGCGCTGGAAATAGGACGAAACGCGCTTCTTCAGGTTCTTCGCCTTGCCGACATAGAGCACCTTGCCCTCGGCGTCGAGCATGCGATAGACCCCCGGCAGGTCCGTCAGGGTCGCCAGGAAGGTCTTGGCGTCGAAGGCCGGCGCTGCCGGCCCGGCCGCCGGGGCCGTTGCTTCCGGAGACTCGCTCATGGCGTCCTCAGCCGAGCCGGTCCAGCTTGTCGCGGATGGCGCCCACCACGGCCTCGAAGCCCTCGGTGGTGAGGCGCCCGGTGCGGGTGTTGTAGCCGCTGCAGTGGTAGCTGGTGAACGTCTCCACACCGCCGGGCAGCACATGGCGCACGGCATGGCCGAAGGGGTAGTCCTTCACCTTCAGGCCGAAGGTGCGCAGCACCGCCTGGTGGGCCACGGCGCCCAGGATGAGGATGGCCTGCAGGTTGGGCATGCTGGCGATTTCCTGGCCCAGGTAGTCGTTGCACTGGCGGATTTCCACCGGCAGGGGCTTGTTCTGGGGCGGCAGGCAGCGCACCGCGTTGGTGATGCGGCAGTCCTTCAGCTCCAGGCCCGTATTGGCCCACCCTTCCGCATTGAGGGGCCAGGCCTCGGTGGCGAAGCCGAACTTGTGCAGGGAGGGATAGAGCAGCTCCCCGGCGATGTCGCCGGTAAACGGCCGACCGGTGCGGTTGGCACCCCGTTCCCCGGGGCCCAGGCCCACCACCAGCAGGCGGGATTCCAGGCTGCCGAAGGACGGCACCGGGCGGGCATGCCAGTCCGGGTCCCGCTGGCGGATGGCGGCCAGATGGGCGGCCAGGCGGGGACAATCGGTACAGTCGGTGGAAAAGGTCTGGGTCGGGGCAAGCATGGGGAAAAGGGTCCGTGACAACGAGGCGGAAAGGCTGAAATGGTACCATGCGGCCCCATGGAAGCCCCCGCCCCGGCGCCTCTGGCGCCCGCCCGCCCCAGCCTGTCCTGGGATATTTTCTGCACCGTCGTGGACAACTACGGCGACATCGGCGTCTGCTGGCGCCTGGCCCGGCAACTGGCGGCGGAGCACGGCTTTGCCGTGCGCCTGTGGGTGGACGACCTGGCCAGTTTCGCCCGCCTCTGCCCAGAGTTGCAGGTGGAACGGGATTGCCAGACGGTGGCCGGCGTCACCGTGCAGCGCTGGGCCGGCGATTTCGCCCAGGTGGCGGCAGCCCAGGTGGTGGTGGAAGCCTTCGCCTGCGAACTGCCGGAAAACTACCTGGCCGCCATGGCCCGGGCGCCCCGGCCGCCGGTGTGGATCAACCTGGAATACCTGACGGCGGAGGACTGGGCCAGCCACTGCCACGGCCTGGCCTCGCCCCACCCGCGCCTGCCCCTGCTCAAGTACTTCTTCTTCCCCGGTTTCGACGTCCGTACCGGCGGCCTGCTGCGGGAACGGGCGCTGATCGGCCAGCGGCAGGACTTCCAGGCCGATCCCCTGGCCCGAAAGGCGCTCTGGCAGCGCCTCGGCGCCACCCCCACGGCGGCGGAACGGGTGGTGTCCCTCTTCTGCTACGGCCACCTCCCCGTGGCAAGCCTGCTGGACGCCTGGGCCCAGGCCCCCTCCCCGACCCTGTGCTTCATGCCCCTGGGGCCGGCCCTGCCGGAAGTGACCGCCTGGAGCGGCGGCCGGCTGACCCGGGCCGGAGACCGGCTGCAGGTGGGCGCCCTGCGCCTGGTGCTGATGGACTTCCTGCCCCAGGCCGACTACGACCGGCTGCTGTGGGCCTGCGACCTCAACTTCGTCCGCGGCGAGGATTCCTTCGTCCGCGCCCAATGGGCCGCCCGGCCCCTGGTATGGCAGATCTATCCCCAGGAGGAAAATGCCCACGAGCCCAAGCTGGAGGCCTTCCTCGAAGCCTACAGCGAGGGCCTGGAGACGGCCGCGGCCCAGGCCCTGCGCACCTTCTGGCGGGCCTGGAACGGCCTTGACCCCGCCCAACCCGGGGCCTGCTGGCCCGCATTCGAGCGGCAGCTGCCGGCCTTGCTGGCCCACGGCCGCCAATGGAGCGATTTGCAGGAAAATCGCCCGGACCTGGCGGAATCCTTGGCGCGTTTTTGCCGAAACAAGCTATAATCACGCGCTTTATTTTTGGCTTGGGCTTTCGGGTCGCGTTTTAACTTATTGCGCCCCCTCGCTTCCTTGGCCAGACCCTCAAATTATTTTCCGCAGGATTGACGATGAAGACCGCCCAAGAACTCCGCTCCGGCAACGTGATCATGGTGGGCCCCGAAGCCCTGGTGATCCAGAAGACCGAATACAACAAGTCCGGCCGCAACGCTGCCGTGGTCAAGATGAAGATGAAGAACCTGCTGACCGGCGCCGCCAGCGAAGCAGTGTACAAGGCCGACGAAAAGTTCGAAGTGGTCCAGCTGGATCGCAAGGAAGTGACCTACTCCTACTTCGCCGATCCCATGTACGTCTTCATGGATGCCGACTACAACCAGTTCGACATCGAAGCCGACAACATGACCGACGCCCTGAAGTACCTGGAAGACGGCCTGGCCTGTGAAGTGGTGTTCTACAACGAGAAGGCCATCTCCGTCGAACTGCCCAACTCCGTGGTGCGCGAAGTGACCTACACCGAACCCGCCGTCAAGGGCGACACCTCCGGCAAGGTGCTGAAGCCCGCCAAGATCGGCACCGGCTTCGAGCTGATGGTTCCCGCCTTCGTGGAAATCGGCGACAAGATCGAAATCGACACCCGCACCGACGAGTACAAGAACCGCGTGAAGTAATCCTTCCCCGGGTTCCAGCAAAAAGGGCTGCTACGGCAGCCCTTTTTCTTTGCCCACCGGTTGCGGCCATTTCCCCATGCCGGCCCGGGGCGCTTATTCCAAGCCGTTCTCCGACATGGCATCGCCGCAGCCCCCGCCCCGCCTGCCTGTCAGCCCCCCGGCCTTCAGAAGTCCTGCCGCAAGCGCCAGTAGCTGGCAAAACGGGGCAGGCCGGCGGCCGTCAGCTCCCGATAGCGGTAGGTCACCAGAGCACCCACAGGAGGCGGCTGGCGCCGATCCTGGTCGGAAAAGCCCGTGCCCAGGCTGAACCGGCGGCCATCGGGCATCTCCACCCGCAGCGCCCCCAGCATGCCGGCGTAACGGCCCTTGCCCGGCAAATGGGCCACCACCCGGGCCTCCGCATCGAGCCAGGGTTTCACCTTGAGCAGCACCTCGCTGCGGCCGGTGACATAGGGGGCATCGGCCCGATGCAGCATCAGGCCTTCGCCGCCGCCCCGCCGCACTTCCTCCAGCCGGGCCAGCAACTGTGCCCTGTTCGCCAGGCGGAACTGCTCCACCGTCTGCAGCCAGGGCACCCGGGCGCCGGCCACCAGCGCTTGCAGGCGCTGCAGCCGCTCGCTGAAACCGCCCTCCCCACCCGGCAGTTCGAACACCATGTAACGCACCTGCCGCCATTCGGCGTCGTCCGGCAGCTCCCGCCGCACCGTGGCCGAGAGCCGCTCGAAATGGCCGCGCCCGGCCCACAATTCCCCATCCAGGGGCGTGGCCGGCAGCGCCGCGACAAACCAGGCCGGCGCCGCCACCGGGCGGCCGCTGCGAAAGCGCAGCACCTGGCCGTCCCAGACCGCCCTTACCCCGTCCAGCTTTTCACTGACCCAGTAGGTGGCCACGTCCTCCTGGCCGGTGTAGGTTTCGGCCAGGAGCAGGGGCGGCGGCGGAACGGTGGAGGACTGGGCCCACAGCGGGCTCCAGCCAAGGGAGAGAAGCAGGAGCAGTAGCAGGCGGCGGATCATGGTGAATGCTCCCGCCTGGCTGCCCGGTTTCAGGCGAGGCGCCCGGCGGCGGCTACGCCGCGCTGGTAGACCGGATCGGCCTGGAGATCGGCCCAATCCGAAGCAGGCTTTTGAGGCAGCAGGCGCTGCACCCGGGCGGCCCGGACCGGCTCCAGGGCCGGCTGCCAGCGCTCCAGCAACTGGCCCACCGCTTCCGGCGCATTGCACACCAGCAGCATGTCGCAGCCGGCGCTCCAGGCGGCCTGGGCCCGGGCCACCACATCACCGGCGACGGAGGCTCCTTCCATGGACAGGTCGTCGCTGAAAACGACACCGTCAAACTTCAAGTTATTTCTCAGATAATTAATCCAGTAATTTGAAAATCCAGCAGATTTTTCATCAACCACCGGGTAAATCACGTGGGCCGGCATGACCGCATCCAGGGCCAGGCGACGGAAGGGTTCCATGTCGGCCAGGAGCTTGTCCCAGTCCCGCTCATCCACCGGAATGGCCACGTGGGAGTCGGCCTGGACCCAGCCGTGGCCGGGGAAGTGCTTGCCGCAGCAGCCCATGCCGGCCTGCCTGAGGCCCTGGATCAGGGCGCCGGCCAGTTGCACCACGGCTTCGGGCTGGCGGTGGAAGGAACGGCTGCCGATTACCGTGCTGCGGCCGTAGTCCAGGTCCAGCACCGGAGTGAAGGAGAAATCCACGCCCCGGGCCCGCAGCTCGGCGGCCAGAACATAGCCCAGGTCCTGGGCCGCAGCGATGGCCTCGCCAGGCGCCGCATCCCACAAGGCGCCCAGCTTGCCCATGGCGGGAATGGCCGTGAATCCTGGCCGACAGCGCTGCACCCGGCCGCCTTCGTGGTCGATGGCAATCAGCAACTGGGGACTGCGAAGGGCCTTGACCTCGGCGCAGAGGGCACTGAGCTGCTCCGGGCTTTCGTAATTGCGGCTGAACAGGATGAGGCCGCCCACCAGGGGGTGGGTCAGGCGTTCCCGGTCCAGATCGGTCAGGACCAGGCCCTGGATGTCGATCATCACCGGGCCCGGGGGCAGTTGTCGGGGAGCGTTCATGGCTGGGTCTGTTCCAGAATGACAAAGGCGACGGCGTAATCCTGCTCGTCGCTGAGGGAAAGATGGGCTACCAGCCGGCGCTCGGCCAGCAGGGCGGCAACGGCCGGGGCCAGTTCCAGGACCGGCTTGCCCAGGGCATCGTGGCCGACGCCGATGGCCGGCAGCAGCACCGGGGCCCGGATGCCGGTACCCAGGGCCTTGCCGAAGGCTTCCTTGGCGGCGAAGCGCTTGGCCAGGAAACGGGTCTGGCCGGCCTCGGGCAGACGGGCGAATTCCTCCCGCTCCGCCGGAGTCAACAGCTTGTCCAGGCTGCGCTCGCCGTGGCGGGCGTAGAACTCGCCGAGGCGGGAGACAGCGACGATGTCGGTGCCGATGCCGTGGATCATGTTTTCTTAGCCACTGAGAAGTGCATTTTTAGCCACAGAGGACACAGAGCTCACCGAGAAAAAACGAAAGCACATAGTTTATTGACCTGAATGCTGAGACCTGAGCGATGAGTCGTCCCGCCGGGTTTGCAGCGGGGACGGTTCACCCTCTGTGTTCTCTGTGCCCTCTGTGGCTTCGCCTTTACCGCCCCGCCGCACCGAGCAGCAGCTGCTTCATCTCCCGCACCGCTTCCCGCAGGCCGACGAAGACGGCGCGGCTGACGATGGCGTGGCCGATGTGCAGCTCCTTGATGCCCGCCAGGGCGGCGATGGGCTGGACGTTGTAGTAGTTGAGGGCGTGGCCGGCGTTGAAGCGCATGCCGAGGCCCCGGATGGCTTCGCCGGCATTCCGCACCTTGGCCAGCTCGGCCAGCACGGCCGGGCTTTCCTCATCTCGCCCCTGGTTGTAGAAGGCGTGGGCGTAGGGGCCGGTGTGGATTTCGCAGACCTTGGCGCCGATGCGGGCGGCCGCTTCCACCTGGGGCAGTTCGGCGTCGATGAAGACGCTGGTGACAATGCCGGCATCGGCCAGGCGGGCCACCACGTCCTTCAGGCGGGCTTCCTGGCCGGCCACATCCAGCCCGCCCTCGGTGGTCACCTCGTGGCGGCCTTCGGGCACCAGCATGGCCATTTCGGGCTTGAGGCGGCAGGCGATGCCCACCATTTCGTCGGTGGCCGCCATCTCCAGGTTGAGCTTGATCTGGGTGGTGAACTTGAGGCGCTCCACGTCCTGGTCGCAGATGTGGCGGCGGTCTTCCCGCAGGTGCACGGTGATGCCGTCGGCCCCTCCCAGCTGGGCTTCCACGGCGGCCCACACCGGGTCCGGTTCGTAGGTGCGGCGGGCCTGGCGGATGGTGGCCACGTGGTCGATATTGACGCCGAGTTCGATGCTCATGGTGTTAAACCTCAATATTCCTGCTGCAAAGTGTCGACTTCAGGGTAGCCGCCGAGAAGCGTCTGCCTCAGAGTTCCTGCAACTCCCGGAAAATCTTCCGGGTCTCCAACTGCTTGCCGTCCAGGTAATGGGCCATCAAAGCCCGCATCAGCTGCTTGGCCTCGGCCAGGGAACGGGTATCGGAAAAATCCTCGTGAGCCAGGTCCAGCAGTGTCTTGCCCGACACCGAGAGGGCCGAATCCCCGGGCCGGGACAAGCGTACCGGCCCCCGCTCGATCTGGTAGGCATAGTGGCCGGCGCTTTCCACCGCCCTGCCCTCCGCATCCGTGGCCAGGGTCAGGCCATAGCCCAGTTCCTGCAACAGGGATTTTTCGAAGCGGCGCAGGTCCGCCTCCTGCACGCCGTCGGCAAAGCAGCGCAGGGTTTCGGCATAGGCGGCGTAGAGGGCTTCGTGGGCGTCTTCCCGGGGCAGCAGGTGCAGCAGCAGCTCATTCAGATAATAGCCGCAAAAAAGGGCGTGGCCGGCCAGCAGCGGCTGGCCGCCCTGCCATTCGGCCTTCATCAGGGTCAGCACTTCGCCCTTGCCTGCCCAGGAGACCTCCAGGGGCTGGAAACCCAGCAGCAGGCCGCGGATGGCGGAACGAGGCCGCCGGGCGCCCCGAGCCAGCAGAGCCACCCGGCCGAAATCCCGGGTGAAGGCCTCGACGATGAGACTGGTTTCCCGAAAGGGATAGGTGTGGAGGACGTAGGCGGGCTGGCCGTCTACCTTTTGCCGTTGCATGGCGAAAGCCCGGAGGGGAGGAAAAGACGCTTACTCGTAGCCCAGGCTGCGCAGCAGGCGCTCGTCGTCGTTCCAGCCGGACTTCACCTTGACCCACACTTCCAGGTAGACCTTGCCGTCGAACAGCTTTTCCATGTCCTGGCGGGCCTCGGTGGCGATGCGCTTGATGGTCTCGCCGCCTTTGCCGATGACGATGGCCTTGTGGCCGTCCCGGTCCACCACGATGGCGGCGTAGATGCGGCGCAGATTGCCTTCCACCTCGAACTTCTCGATTTCCACCGTGGTGGAATACGGCAGTTCGTCGCCCAGCAGGCGGAACAGCTTTTCCCGGATGTATTCGGAAGCCAGGAACCGCTCGCTGCGGTCGGTCAGTTCGTCCTCGGCAAACAGCAGTTCTTCATGGGGCAGATACTGGCGGGCTTCGGCAAGCAACTGCTCCAGCTGCTTGCCCTTGGTGGCGGAAACCGGCACCACGGCGGTGAAACTGCGCTCGGCGGTGACTGCGGCCAGGAAAGGCAGCAGCTTTTCCTTCTCGGCGATCTTGTCCACCTTGTTCACCACCAGGATCACCGGCCGGTCTTCCGGCAGCAGCTTGAGCACAGCCTTGTCCTTGGCGTCGAAACGGCCGGCCTCAACCACGAACAGCACCACGTCCACATCCGCCAGGGTCTGGGTCACGCCCCGGTTCATGGCCCGGTTGAGGGCGTTGGTGTGTTCGGTCTGGAAGCCCGGGGTGTCGACGAAGACGAACTGGGCATCGTCGTTGGTGAGGATGCCGGTGATGCGGTGGCGGGTGGTCTGGGCCTTGCGGGAGACGATGGAAATTTTCTCCCCCACCAGGCGGTTAAGCAGGGTGGACTTGCCCACGTTGGGACGGCCGACGATGGCCACGTAGCCGGAACGGATTTGCTTTTCGGTATTCATGCTTTGAGTTTCTCCAGAGCCCGCGAGGCGGCCTCCTGTTCGGCAGCGCGGCGACTGCTGCCCTGACCTTCGGTTTGCAGGGCGGCAGAGGCAACCTCGCACAGCACCCTGAACTGCTGCAGGTGGGCCTGGCCGTCGGTGGCCGCCAGGGTATAGACCGGCAAGGGCTGGCGCCGCGCCTGCAGGTATTCCTGCAGGCGGGTCTTGGGGTCCTTGATCGGCTGATCGGGAGCGATGGCGTCCAGCTTGGCCGTAAACAGGTTGCCCACCACGACCTTGGCACGGTCGAAGCCCGCATCCAGGTAAACGGCGCCAAACAGGGCTTCCAGGGCATCGGCCAGGATCGACGGGCGGGTATGGCCGCCGCTCTTCAACTCCCCTTCTCCGAGCCGCAACTGTTCCCCCAGATTCAGCCCCAGGGCAAGTTCGTGGAGGGTATCCTTCTTCACCAGATTGGCCCGCAGCCGGGACAGATCGCCCTCGGGCAGCTGGGGGAAACGCTCGAACAGGAGGTGGGCGACGACGCAGTTGAGGATGCTGTCGCCGAGGAATTCCAGGCGCTCGTTATGGGGCGAACTGTGGCTGCGGTGGGTCAGCGCCGTGCGCAGCAGGGAGGGATCGGCAAATTCATGGCCCAAGCGACGGGAAAACGCGGCCTGGGGAGCCGTCAAACGGATTTTTTCAGCCACCCTTGCCCTTGCTGCTGCCCTGAAAATCGATATACAAGCTCACCGGACCTGCCAGGGGGATTTTTTTGGCATAGGCGAAGGAAATGACGAGATCGCTGCCGTCCTTGCTGATGTCGAGATCGGAACCTTTGATGACGTCGATGTAGCCGACCTCGGCCCGCTTGTCGAAAGCCTTGCGGATATCGCTCACCGTGGCGCCGGCCAGCTGGCTGTCGGCAGTCATCGCCTTGATGTTCTTGACGATCGACACATACTCGATCACCGGCGGCACCACCTTCATGCCGGTGATCAGGACGAGAACGATGATCACACTCCACATCAGCAACCCGGAAAGACTCACCCCCCGTTGATGCTTATTCAGCATTGCGCTCTCCCGTAACTCAGTTGAAACGGCCGATGCGGCTCAGGTCGTTGAAATTGAACCAGATGAAAAAAGCCTTGCCGACGATGTTCTCGTCGGGGACGAAACCCCAGGCCCGGCTATCCCGGCTGTTGTCCCGGTTGTCGCCCATGACGAAGTAGTGTCCCGGCGGCACCGTACAGATGACGCCCGCGTTATTGTAAATACAATTCTCCCGGCCCGGAAACTGGGAGGCGTCGCGAATGAAGGCCGGCGCATCGTCGTCGTTGAGGAAGCGGTGGTCCACCGCCCCCAGGACTTCGCTGTACTGCTTGGAGTAGTACAGCCGCTCCGAATGCAGGAAATCGTCCTGGGGCTGGATGTCCAGGGGCTTGCCGTTGATGGACAGGCGCTTGTTCTGATAAGCCACCTTGTCGCCCGGCACCCCGACCACCCGCTTGATGTAATCCAGGGACGGATCCTCAGGGAAACGGAACACCATGACTTCGCCGCGCTGGGGCTGGCTCACCTCGATGATCTTCTTGTTGATCACCGGCAGGCGGATGCCGTAGGTGTATTTGTTCACCAGGATGAAATCGCCCACCAGCAGGGTCGGAATCATGGAGCCCGAGGGAATCTTGAAGGGCTCGACCACGAAGGAGCGCAGGCCGAACACCACCAGGATCACCGGGAAAAAGCCGGCACCGTATTCCACCCACCAGGGGTCCTTGGCTCCGGCCGGGCGCCGCTTGGCCAGCCACAGGGAATCCACGGCCCAGATGGCGCCGCTGGCCAGCAGCAGCAGGAAGAGGATCAGAGCGAAATTCAAGACGATGTCCTTTACTTGCTATCGACGCGCAGCACGGCGAGGAAGGCTTCCTGGGGAATCTCCACACTGCCCACCTGCTTCATGCGCTTCTTGCCGGCCTTCTGCTTCTCCAGCAGCTTCTTCTTCCGGGTGATGTCGCCGCCGTAACACTTGGCCAGCACGTCCTTGCGCATGGCCTTGACGTTTTCCCGGGCAATGATGTTGGAGCCGATGGCGGCCTGGATGGCCACTTCGTACATCTGGCGCGGAATCAGCTCGCGCATCTTGGCCGCCAGTTCCCGACCCCGGTAGGGGGCGTTGGCCCGGTGCACGATGATGGACAGGGCATCCACCTTTTCGCTGTTGATGAGGATGTCCACCTTGACCACGTCGGCAGCCCGGTATTCCTTGAACTCGTAGTCCAGGGAGGCATAACCCCGGGAGACGGACTTCAGCTTGTCGAAGAAATCCATCACCACTTCGGCCATGGGCATTTCATAGACCAGCTTCACCTGGCGGCCGTGGTAGTGCATGTCCACCTGGTTGCCGCGCTTGGCGTTGCACAGAGTGATGACGCTGCCCAGATAGTCCTGGGGCACAAAAATGGTGGCCGTGATGATGGGTTCGCGGATTTCATCGAACTTGCCAACTTCCGGCAGCTTGGAGGGGTTCTCCACCTGGACCACGGAACCGTCCCGCATCACCACTTCATAAACCACGGTGGGCGCGGTGGTAATCAGGTCCTGGTCGAATTCCCGCTCCAGGCGCTCCTGCACGATTTCCATGTGCAGCAGGCCGAGGAAGCCGCAGCGGAAGCCGAAGCCCAGGGCCTGGGAGACTTCCGGCTCAAACTGCAGGGAAGCATCGTTGAGGCGCAGCTTCTCCAGGGAGTCGCGCAACTGGTCGTACTGGTTGGATTCCACCGGGTAGAGGCCGGCGAACACCTGGGGCTTGATTTCCTTGAAGCCGGGCAGCGCCTCGGCGGCGGGACGCTCCACCAGGGTGACCGTGTCGCCCACCTTGGCGGCATGCAGTTCCTTGATGCCGGAAATGATGAAACCCACCTGTCCGGCCCGCAGTTCGTTGCGCGCCAGGGACTTGGGGGTGAACACGCCGACCTGCTCGCACAGATGCACGGCGCCGGTAGACATCAGGCGAATCTTGTCCTTGGGCTTGAGCACCCCGTCCACGACACGGACCAACATCACCACGCCGACGTAGTTGTCGAACCAGGAGTCGATCAGCAGGGCCTTCAGCGGCGCCTCGGGGTCGCCGACGGGAGGCGGAATCTTGGCGATCACCGCTTCCAGGATGTCCTCCACCCCCAGGCCGGTCTTGGCCGAGGCCAGAACGGCGTCCGTGGCGTCGATGCCGATGACGTCCTCGATTTCCTGGCGGGCACCATCCGGGTTGGCCGACGGCAGGTCGATCTTGTTCAGCACCGGCACCACCTCCACCCCCAGGTCCAGAGCCGTATAGCAGTTGGCCACGGTCTGGGCTTCCACGCCCTGGGAGGCATCCACCACCAGCAGGGCGCCTTCGCAGGCGGAGAGGGAGCGGGAAACTTCATAGGAGAAGTCCACGTGCCCCGGGGTGTCGATCAGGTTCAGGTTATAGACCTGGCCGTCCCGCGCCTTGTAACTGAGGGCGGCCGTCTGGGCCTTGATGGTGATGCCGCGCTCCCGCTCCAGGTCCATGGAGTCGAGCACCTGGGCTTCCATTTCCCGGTCGGAAAGGCCGCCACAGAGGTGGATGATGCGGTCGGCCAGGGTGGATTTGCCGTGGTCGATGTGGGCGATGATGGAAAAATTGCGGATGTGTTGCATATGGTAAAAAGGGTGCTGTGCAGCACCCTTTTGAATTTGGCCGGAAAGCGCGGATTCTAGCGGATTTTGGCCAAAACTTCACGGACTGCTGCCTCGTCCAGGAAGTAGTGGCAAATCTCTTCGCCGCCATGCAGCAACACGGGCACCAGTTCGCCCCAGCGTTGCTCCAGGGACTCGTCCTCGTCCACATCGATCACCTCGACGGCAGCGCCGTATTCATCGGCAATCGGTGCCAGGGCCGCCTCCATGTCATGGCACAGATGGCAATAGACCCGCCCCAGGAGCTGCAGGACAGGCCCGGCCTGCAGAATCGACTCAGTTGCCACCATTGAGCCCCTTGACCGTGACGAAGGTCTGCATGTCGCCCCGGCGGATGAGCAAGGTCACGTTGGCACCCTTGTCGAACTGGGCCAACAGCCGGTTGAACTGCTCCGTCGAACGCAGTTCGCTGGTAACCCCCTTGCTGATGAGGGCCAGGATGACGTCCCCGGGCCGCAGCTCGGAGCGGGCCGCAGCACCCCGCACGTCCTCGACCAGCAGGCCGCCGGCCACCTTCAGCTCACGCCGCAGCTCGGCCGATAGCTCGGACACCACCAGACCCAGGCGATTCACCTGGGGCTCGACAGCCTTGCCTTTCTTGGCCGCCTTGCCATCGGCTTTGTCGTCCGCCGGCATTTCGGCCACGGTGAGGGTCAGGTCCCGGGCTGCGCCCTTGCGCCAGACCTGCAGGGACACCCGGGAACCGGGTCGGGTGGCGCCCACCAATCGCGGCAGGTCGCTGGAAGCGCCCACAGCCTTGCCGTCGAAACGGAGGATCACATCGCCCGCCTCGACCCCGGCCTTTTCTGCCGGACCACCCGGCTCCACCGCATTGACGATGGCGCCGGCGGGCTTGGCCAGGCCGAAGGAATCGGCCAGTTCCTTGGTCACTTCCTGGATCACCACACCGATACGCCCCCGGCTGACCTTGCCCGAAGCCCGCAGCTGGCCCTGGATGTCCATGGCCACATCGATGGGAATGGCGAAGGCGATTCCCTGGTAACCGCCGGAGCGGCTGTAGATCTGGGAATTGATGCCCACCACCTCGCCCTTCATGTTGAACAGGGGGCCGCCCGAATTGCCGGGATTGATGGCCACGTCGGTCTGGATGAAGGGAACGTAGTTCTCCTGGGGCAGGGAGCGCCCCTTGGCACTGACGATGCCGGCCGTCACCGAATTGTCAAAGCCGAAAGGGGAACCGATAGCCACCACCCACTCCCCTACCCTCAGCCCGGCCGGGTCGCCGAAGCGGACCGCAGGCAGGTTGCTGGCCTCGATCTTGATCAGGGCCACATCGGTGCGCTTGTCGGCGCCGATCACCTTGGCCCGGAATTCCCGCTTGTCGGTCAGGCGCACGGTGATTTCGTCGGCCTGGTCTACCACGTGGGCGTTGGTCAGCACGTAGCCGTCACCGCTGATGATGAAGCCGGACCCCAGGGACTTGCTCTCGAACTCCCGGGGCACGGCGCCGCCGGGCTGCCCCTGGCCGAAGGGGCCGGAAGGCCCGAAGCGGCGGAAGAAATCGAACAGGGGGTCGTCCTCGTCGAAGGGGAATGGCATGACTCCCCGCTTCTGCCGCACCACCTGGGTGGTGCTGATGTTGACCACCGTATTGCCGTATTTTTCCACCAGGTCGGCAAAGTCGGGCAGGCCCCGGCTATCGGCAGCCTGGGCGACTGCTGCAAGGCAGCAGAGATACAGGAGGACGACAAGACGTTTCATGGCAGAGCGACTCCTGGACATGGGGATACCTTAGAGACGTTGGCGGATGACGGGCTGAAAGCGAGGGGACTGGACATCCCTGGCCTGCAGGCGACGCGCCAGGAACCAGGCCAGGAGCCCTCCGAACAGGGCGCCTGCGGCAGCAGCCGCGTCCCGGGCCCCGGGCATGAGCGCGGCGCCGGCCACGGCGCCGAGCACCAGCAACGCCAGAGGCAGCAGGTAGAGCACCAGGACGCTGTGGGAGACGGCCCCGTCCGGCACCCCCACCACTACCTTCTCGCCCACCTTCACACCCAGCGGATTGAGTACGCGAAAGTGGCGCGGCCCGTGACAGAAAAGCTGGGAGGCATTGTTGCCGCCGCAACCGCCCGGCTCATGGCAGCGCCCGCAACCGCCCTGGCTGGCCTCCACCAGGGCATAGTCGCCTTCCAGCGCGGTCACGGTTGCTTGGGTTTCAATCATGGGGAAAGCTCAAACATGTGTGGGAAAAGGAATTTTGCCCGCCTTTGCACCAGGCCATCACGGCTGACGAAGCCCCGGACCGGAGAAGGAATCCGGCGGCGGCAGCGCTACAGCCTACCAGCGCCGGTCGGGAGTGGTGTCGAGCAGGGGACGCAGCTTGGTCGCCACCGCCTCCCGGGCCCGGAAGATGCGGGAACGGATGGTGCCGATGGGACAATCCATGATCTTGGCGATTTCTTCGTAGCTCAGGCCTTCAAGCTCCCGCAGCATGATGGCGGTACGCAGTTCTTCCGGCAGGGCATCCATGGCCGCATTCACCGTCTCGCCGATCTGCTTGGAGAGCAGCAGATTCTCCGGCGTGTTGATGTCCCGCAGCTGCTCGCCGTCATCGAAGGTTTCCGCCTCTTCGGAGTCGAACTCGGTGGAAGTGGGCGCCCGGCGGCCCTGGGCCACCAGATAGTTCTTGGCCGTATTAATGCCGATACGGTACAGCCAGGTGTAGAACGCGCTGTCGCCGCGGAAGGAAGGCAAGGCCCGGTAAGCCTTGATGAAGGCTTCCTGGGCCACGTCTTCCACCTCGGCCGGGTCACGGATGAATCGGGACAGGAGGCGGCCCAGTTTGCGCTGGTACTTGGCCACCAGCAGCTCGAAGGCCTTTTTGTCGCCGGATTGCGCCCGCTCGACCAGCTTTTGGTCAATCTCGCGTTCGCTCATGCTGTATAAATACCTTTGTAAGGATTAGGGGTGATGGCGGAAAAGCGCCTCATCGCGCTCCATCGCACACCACAGGCAGCCGAAGTATAACGCAAGCCACGCCGGGCCACGACCCACCCGCCCCGTGGGGAAATCCCGTAAGCCGCCGCGAGCCACCAGCCCGGATGCGGCAACGGCCGGCCTACAAGCCCCGGCGCCCCTCTCGTGCTATAGTTGTCAGCCCTACGGTCCCCGCGGTCCAGTTCGGTCGCGGATGCAAGCCGCACACCAAGAAAGCGCATCGTGGTCCAGCATTTTGACGTACTCATCATCGGCAGCGGCCTGGCAGGACAGTCCGCCGCCCTTCGCCTGGCGGACACCCACAAGGTCGGCCTCATCAGCAAGCGCAGCCTGGAAGACAGTGCCAGCGCCTGGGCCCAGGGCGGCATTGCCGCCGTGCTGGACAGCCAGGATTCCATCGAAGCCCACATCCGCGACACCTTCGAAGCCGGCGGCCACCTCAACGGCGCCAAGGCCACCCGCTACGTCGTCGAAAACGGGCGGCGGGCCATCGACTGGCTGATCGAGCAGGGCGTCCCCTTCACCAAGGACGAAAAGGGCTACCACCTGACCCGGGAAGGCGGCCACAGCACCCGCCGGGTCATCCACGTGGCCGATGCCACCGGCCTGGCGGTACAGGACACCCTGACGCGCAAGGTGCGCCAGCATCCCAACATCACTGTGCTGGAACAGCACATCGCCATCGACCTCATCACCGGCGCCAAGCTGGGCCTGCCTGAGCAGCGCTGCTACGGCGCCTATGCCCTGGACACCCGCAGCGGCGAAGTCAGCACCATCGGCGCCCAGGCCACCATGATTGCCACCGGCGGTGCCGGCAAGGTCTATCTCTACACCACCAATCCGGACACCTCCACCGGTGACGGCATTGCCATGGCCTGGCGGGCCGGATGCCGGGTGGCCAACATGGAATTCATCCAGTTCCATCCCACCTGCCTTTACCACCCCCAGGCCAAGTCTTTCCTCATTTCAGAGGCGGTACGGGGCGAAGGCGGCATTCTGCGCCTGCCGGACGGCACCCGCTTCATGCCCGACCATGACCCGCGGGCGGAGCTGGCGCCGCGGGACGTGGTGGCCCGGGCCATCGACTTCGAGATGAAAAAGCGGGGCCTGGATTGCGTCTTCCTGGACATTTCCCACAAGCCCAAGGAATTCCTGCTGGAGCACTTCCCCAACATCCACGCCCGTTGCCTGGAACTGGGCATCGACATCAGCAAGGACCCGATCCCGGTGGTGCCGGCCGCCCACTACACCTGCGGCGGCATCATCACCGACCTCAAGGCCCGCACCGACATCGCCGGCCTCTACGCCGCCGGCGAAGCCTCCTGCTCCGGCCTGCACGGCGCCAACCGTCTCGCCTCCAACTCCCTGCTGGAATGCGTGGTCTTCTCCGAAGCAGCCGTGGCCGACATCAAGGCCCAGCCCAAGGTCGCCATCCCTGCCCTGCCCCAGTGGGATGAAAGCCGGGTTTCCGACCCGGATGAGGAAATCGTCATTTCCCACAACTGGGACGAACTGCGCCGCTTCATGTGGGACTACGTCGGCATCGTGCGCACCACCAAGCGCCTGCAGCGGGCCCAGCACCGCATCCGCCTGCTGATGCGGGAAATCAACGAGTTCTACACCCACTTCCGGGTCAGCCACGACCTCATTGAACTGCGCAATCTGGTGGTGACGGCCGACCTGATCGTCCGCTGTGCCCTCAAACGCAAGGAAAGCCGCGGCCTGCACTTCAGCCGCGACTACCCCGGCCTGCTGCCCAAGCCGCGCAACACCATCCTCAGAAAATCCCGTCGTCCCTGAATTTGGCCCGCCAGCCCAGCCACACCCGCAGCTGGCGGAACGACACCTCGTCAGCCAGGCTGTCCGCCAGCAGGCACACGGCACGGGGACGGGACCAGGTCCCGTCCTCCTGCTCCAGGCGGTAGCGCAGCACCACCAGATGACGCCAGCAAGTCCCCGGCAGCAACCGCAGCCGGGGACTTTCCTTCCCCCCCTGGCCCCAGGCCAGCTCCCCCTTCTGCCCCAGGCGTACCCAGGCCGGATGCCGCCCATAGTGGCGCCGCAGGGTGAAGGCCAGGGAAACGAGCAGCAAAGCCAGCAGGCCAAGCGTTGCCCAGATATTCCAGCCCAAAATGAAAACGCCGCCAGAAGCGGCGGCGTGCAAGGCAACGAACAGCATTGCCAGGCGGCGGGAGGGTTGCAGTTGCAGAAGCAGCGGCAACCTCATCCCGTTGGTCTCGGTCAGATGCGCTTGAACACCAGGGAACCGTTGGTGCCGCCGAAGCCGAAGTTGTTCTTCAGGGCCACGTCGATCTTCATTTCCCGAGCCGTGTTGGCACAGTAGTCCAGATCACATTCCGGATCCTGCTCGAAAATGTTGATGGTGGGCGGGGAAACCTGGTGATGCACCGCCAGGACGCTGAAGATGGACTCGATGCCGCCGGCGCCGCCCAGCAGGTGGCCGGTCATGGACTTGGTGGAATTCACCACCAGACCCTTGGCGGCATCGCCGAAGGCCAGCTTGATGGCATCGGTTTCGTTCTTGTCGCCCAGGGGCGTGGAAGTACCATGGGCATTCAGGTACTGCACCTGGTCAGGGTTCACGCCGGCATTGCGCAGGGCATTGAGCATGGAACGCTTCGGACCATCAGTGCTGGGAGCGGTCATGTGGTAAGCATCGCCGCTCATGCCGTAGCCTGCCAGCTCCGCATAAATGCGGGCGCCCCGGGCCTTGGCATGCTCATACTCTTCCAGCACCATGGCGCCGCCACCCTCGCCCAGCACGAAGCCGTCACGATCCTTGTCCCAGGGCCGGCTGGCGGTGGTGGGATCGTCGTTGCGGGTGGACAGGGCCCGGGCAGCGCAGAAGCCGCCCATGCCCAGGGGGGTCACGGTGGACTCGGCACCGCCGGCAATCATCACGTCGGCATCGCCGTACTCGATGAGGCGGGCAGCTTCGCCGATGTTGTGGGTGCCGGTAGTACAGGCGGTCACCACGGCGATATTGGGACCCTTGTAGCCATACAGGATGGACAGGTTGCCGGAGATCATGTTGATGATCGAACCGGGAACGAAGAAGGGGGAAATCTTGCGCACACCGCCGGCGATGTAATCGTCCTTGGTGTTCTCGATCAGGGGCAGGCCACCGATGCCGGAACCGATCGCCACGCCGATGCGCTCCGCATCGACCGGATTGGCTTCAAGCCCGGCATCCTTGATGGCCTGGATGCCGGCCGCCATGCCGTAATGGATGAAGGTATCCATGCGGCGGGCGTCCTTGGCGGAAATGTAGGCGCCGATATCGAAGTTCTTCACTTCCCCGGCAATGCGGGTGGGGAAAGTGGATGCATCGAACTTGGTGATGGCAGTAATACCGGAGCGACCGGCCAGGAGGTTTTGCCAAGCTTCTTCAACGCTGTTACCGACCGGGGAAACAAGCCCCAGCCCGGTGATGACGACGCGACGACGTGCCAACTTTAGCTCCGGAAAGAATGAGGGGAGAGGTGATACAGAATACTGCGGAAGGGCGGGCTCCCTGCATCAATGCTGGACCGGCGCCACGAAGGCGCCGGTTGGCAGGGAAGTCCCGTACCCGGGTGATTACTTCTTGTGGGACAGAACGTAATCGATGGCTTGTTGCACGGTGGTGATCTTCTCGGCGTCTTCGTCGGGGATCTCGGTCTCGAATTCTTCTTCGAGGGCCATCACCAGCTCGACGGTATCCAGAGAGTCGGCACCCAGGTCATCCACAAAGGAGGACTCGGTCTTGATGTCGGCTTCGTTGACGCCCAGTTGCTCGGCAACGATCTTCTTAACGCGCTGTTCCAGGTTTTCCATTCAGGACTCCTTCCCTGTTATCGGGTATCAGACAAACTTGCTTATTTTACCAAAACGCCCCGCGCTTACAAAACGCGGGATCCTCAGGCGGAAAACCGCCATTAATCCATATACATACCGCCGTTGACATGGATGGTGCTGCCGGTCACGTAGCCTGCGGCCGGGGAGGCCAGGAAAGCTACGGCGGCGGCGATGTCCTCCGGGCTGCCGAGGCGGCCCAGGGGAATGTTACCCAGCAAACCTTCTTTCTGCTTGTCGTCCAGAGCCTTGGTCATGTCGGTATCGATGAAGCCAGGGGCGACGCAGTTGACCGTGATGTTGCGGCTGCCCAGCTCCCGGGCCAGGGAACGGGTCATGCCGGAAACGCCGGCCTTGGCCGCGCAGTAATTGGCCTGCCCCGGATTGCCGGCATGGCCGACCACGGAAGTGATATTGATGATGCGGCCGGCGCGGGCCTTCATCATGCCGCGCATGACGGCCTTGGAAAGGCGGAAGACGGCCTTCAGGTTGGTGTCGATGACCGCATCCCACTCGTCGTCCTTCATGCGCATGGCCAGGTTGTCCCGGGTTATGCCGGCATTGTTGACGAGAATGGAGACTGCGCCGAACTCCTTTTCCAGAGCGGCGATCAGGGCATCCACCTGGGCTTGGTCACGCACTTCGAGGAGCGCACCGCGCCCCTTGGCGCCGGCCTCGGCGAGGTAGGCGGAAATCTTGCCGGCACCGTCTTCGCTGGTGGCGGTGCCAACCACGGTGGCGCCCAGGCGGGCCAGTTCCAGAGCCACTGCCTTGCCGATACCCCGGGAAGCGCCGGTAACGAGGGCAATTTGTCCTTGCAGCATGGTTTTACTCCAGGTTGATATTGGCTTCGATGGCAGCCAGGTCGGCCAGGGCCACACCATTGACGCCATCGGCACAGCGCTTGGTCAGGCCGGCCAGCACCTTGCCGGGACCGCATTCTGCCACCACGGTGACGCCCATGGCAGCCATTTTCTGGATCGTCTCGACCCAGCGCACCGGATTATAGGCCTGACGCACCAGGGCATCGCGAATGCGGGCAGGATCGTTTTCCACGGCCACATCCACGTTATTGACCACGGGAATACGGGGCGCCTGCAATTCCAGTTCCGCCAGGCGCGCAGCCAGCTTGTCGGCGGCCGGGCGGATCAGGGAGGAATGGAACGGGGCGGACACCGGCAGGGCCACGGCGCGCTTGGCGCCCTTGGTCTTGCACACTTCCATGGCCCGTTCCACGGCGGCCTTGTGGCCGGCGATGACGGTCTGGCCGGCAGCGTTGAAATTGACCGGTTCCACCACCTCGCCCTGGGCCGCTTCGGCACAGGCGGCGCGAATGCCGTCGTCGTCCAGGCCAAGAATGGCGGCCATGGCGCCGGTGCCAAGAGGCACGGCCTCCTGCATGGCTGCGGCCCGCAGCCGCACCAGGGGCACGGCATCCTTGAACTGCAGGGCGCCGGCGGCCACCAGGGCGGAATACTCACCCAGACTGTGGCCGGCGACAACGGCCGGCACCTTGCCCCCCTTGTCCAGCCACAGGCGCCAGGCGGCGATGCCGGCGGTTAGCATGACAGGCTGGGTATTCACCGTCTGGGACAGCACTTCGGCCGGACCTTCGGCCACCATCTGCCACAGGTCTTCGCCCAAGGCGGCGGATGCTTCATCGAACGTGGCACGGACCACGGCGGAATCGCCGTAGGCCGCCATCATGCCGACTGCCTGGGAACCTTGACCGGGAAATACGAACGCAAAAGCCATGGGAATTAACCTCTGAGAGCTTGAATGCAGTTAGAACTGGAACAGCACGGCGCCCCAGGTGAAGCCGCCGCCGACGCCTTCCAGCAGCACCTTCTGTCCGCGCTGGATGCGTCCGTCGCGCACTGCCGTATCCAGCGCCAGGGGCACGGATGCAGCGGAAGTATTGCCGTGGCGGTCCACGGTCACCACCACCTTGTCGCTGGGGATGCCCAGCTTCTTGCCGGTGGAATCGATGATGCGCAGATTGGCCTGGTGCGGCACCAGCCAATCCACATCGGAAGTCGCCACCCCGGCGGCCGCGCAGGTCTCGGCCGCCACGTCGGCAAGGACGCGCACGGCGAACTTGAACACGGCCTGGCCATCCATGCGCAGGAAGGGATCGCCGATCACCGCACCGCCGGCCACATTGCCAGGCACCGAAAGAATGCCATGGTGGCTGCCGTCCGCATGCAGGGCGGTGGCAAGGATGCCGGGTGCATCGGAGGCTTCCAGCACCACGGCACCGGCGCCGTCGCCGAAGAGCACGCAGGTACCCCGGTCGTTCCAGTCCAGGATGCGGGAGAAAACTTCGGCGCCAACCACCAGTGCCTTCTTGTGGGAGCCGGAACGGACGAACTTCTCCGCAATGCTCAGCGCATAGACAAAGCCGGCGCAGACGGCCTGCACGTCGAAGCAGGTTGCCCCCTTGTTGCCCAGTTTGCTCTGCAGCAGACAGGCGGTGCTGGGGAAGATGAAATCGGGAGTGGAGGTGGCGACGATGATCAGGTCCAGCTCGGCCGCATCCACGCCGGCCATCTCCAGGGCCCGGCGAGCCGCTTCGAAACCGAGATCGCTGGAGGTCTGGCCGGGTTCCGCCAGGTGCCGATTACGAATACCGGTACGGGTGGCAATCCATTCGTCGCTGGTATCGACCCCGCGGGCCACCAGATCGTCGTTGCTCACGGCCTGGGCCGGCAGATAGCTGCCGACCCCGGTAATCTTGGCATACATATTAGGCAGACTCCTGGGCCGCTACGGCAGCCGCTTGAGAGGAACTGGAAACGTGACGGGCAACCTGGTCGGCAATGCGGCTCAACACCTGCCCCCTTGCTTCCTCGGCAGCCCGTTCGATGGCGTGGCGGAAACCGTAGGCATCGGCCGAGCCATGGCTCTTGACGACGATGCCCTTGAGCCCGAGCAGGCTGGCACCGTTGTAGCGACGATGATCGACGCGGCGCTTGAAGCCCTTGAGCACCGGTAGCGCCAGAAGGGCAACCAGCTTGGTAAAGAGGTTGCGTCCAAACTCCTGACGCAGGAAGGTGGACAACATCTGGGCCAGGCCTTCGGACGTCTTGAGGGCCACGTTGCCGACAAAGCCGTCACAAACCACGACTTCGGCCTCACCCTTGTACACGCCATCACCTTCGACGTTACCGATGAAGTTGAGACCCGAATTGCGCAGCAACTCGGCGGCCTGCTTGACCACCTCATTGCCCTTGATGTCTTCTTCGCCGATGTTGAGAATGCCCACCGTCGGCTGCTCGCGGTGATCCACGGCGGCCACCAGCATGGCCCCCATGATGCCGAACTGCAGCAGGTGCTCCGGCGAGCAGTCCACGTTGGCCCCCATGTCCAACACATGGACATGGCCCTTGACCGTGGGCAGCACGGCGCAGATGGCCGGCCGGTCGATACCGGGCAACATTTTCAGGACGAAACGGGAAATGGCCATCAGGGCCCCCGTATTGCCGGCGGAAATACAGGCGTCCGCCTCCCCTTCCTTGACCAGGTTGATGGCAACCCGCATGGAAGAGTCTTTTTTGTTGCGCAGGGCCAGGGCTGGCGGCTCGTCCATGGCCACCACTTCGGACGCATGGCGGATGGCGACCCGTTCCGGCACGGGAGCAGGCAGGATCGCCCGGAGTTTTTCCTCCAGGCCGACCAAAATGACACGGGCGTCCGCGTTGCGGCTCAAGAAGTCGAGCGCAGCCGGCACGGTGACGTTGGGACCGTGGTCCCCGCCCATGCAATCGATAGCAATGGTGATTCCCATCCGAGGACTCGAATTGGGTAAAAGAAAAGGCAGGCAGTCCTCCCCTCGCGGGGAACTGCCTGCCTCGTCTAAGGGGATTACTCGCCCTTAGCCTTGGTGACCTTCTTGCCGCGGTAGAAACCGTTGGGGCTGATGTGGTGACGCAGGTGCACTTCGCCGGTGGTGGGTTCAACGGCGGTAGCGGGGGTGGTCAGGAAGTCGTGGGAACGATGCATGCCACGCTTGGACGGGGACTTTTTGTTCTGTTGAACGGCCATAACTAGCTCCTAAAAAATCATTAAGCCTTACTGAGGCCGGCAAGCACGGCGAAGGGAGATTCCTTCACCGATTTCTCGCCGCCTCCGGGGAGGCTGCAACTATCGTGACGCGGCACCACCGGCAGGGCGAGAATGACCTCGTCCTCGATCAGCGCCAGTACATCGAGTTTCTTTTCCGCCGGGAGAAAGTCCCTGGAATCATCTTCCAGATCCTCCTGGGTCAGATCGGCCTCACTTTCCACCAACTCGAGTACGGACTCGACGTGAAGCGGAAAATCCAGGCGCTCCATGCAGCGCTGACAACGCAGCGGCACGAAGCAATCCAACTGCAGCAGCAACTGGGACTTGCCCAGCGCGCCGATCCGGCCGGTAAGCCGGTAGTGCACACTACCGCTGACTTCCGTCAGCAGATCATGCACCCGGGGCATGTCGGCCATGGCGAGATCACCTTCCAAACGACGGGCGTCACGCGCAAAAGCCAGACTATCGATCACAACCTGTTGCGACATAAGGCGCGGATGATATTATTTTCGGCTTTGCATGTCAAAGAAAAACGCGGGCCGAAATTAGGGTTTCAACAACAAAGGCAAAGACTTATCCGCGTTTTTTACCGCACCGCCTCATTCCCCCTCATGGGCAGCGCTTTTCTGCCCGAACTCACCTCTCCATTTCTAATGCCCACACTGCCCCAGCCCGCCCTGATTCTGGCTTCCACCTCCCCTTTTCGCCGGGAACTCCTGGCCCGCCTGCGCCTGCCCTTTGCCACGGAAAACCCAGCAGTAGACGAAACCCCGCTCGCAGGCGAGAGCCCGGAGCAGACCGCGCTGCGCCTTTCCGAAGCCAAGGCCAGGGCCGTGGCTGCCCAACACCCCGCTGCACTGATCATCGGCAGCGACCAGGTGGCCTGCCTGGATGGGCAGGTTTTCGGAAAACCGGGCAACCATGAGCGTGCCGTGGCACAACTGCAGCAGATGCGGGGGCGCACGGTTAACTTCTATACCGGCCTGTGCCTCTACAACAGCAGTACCGGTCGCACCCAGGTCCGGGGCATCCCGACCCTGGTCACCTTCCGCCAGCTGAGCGACGGCGAGATCGAGCGCTACCTGCGCGCCGAGACTCCCTACAACTGCGCCGGCAGCGCCAAGGCCGAAGGGCTGGGCATCAGCCTCATCGCCAAAATGGAGGGGGACGATCCCAACGCCCTCATCGGACTGCCCCTGATCGCCCTCTGCGACATGCTGAGAGCCGAAGCCTTCCCTATTCTTTAAGGACGCATCGCCATGAGCGCCCCCCAGCCCCTCCCTCGCGGCACCCTCCTTCTGATTCCGGTGCCTCTGGGCCCCACCCCTCCCGCTGCGGTTCTGCCCGCCCCCGTCTGCGAACAGGCCAGGCAGTTGCGGCACTTCATTGCCGAGAACGCCAAAAGTGCCCGGGCATTTCTCAAAAGCCTGGAGATTCCGGTCCCCCTGCAGGAAATCCAGATTCAGGAATTGAACGAGCACACCCGGGCCAATGCCCTGGAAGGGCTGCTGCAACCTTTACGCCAGGGATTTGACGTGGGCCTGGTATCGGAAGCAGGGTGCCCGGGCGTTGCCGACCCGGGCGCGGACCTGATTCGCCTGGCCCAGCAGGAAGGCATTACCGTGGTGCCGCTGATCGGCCCCTCTTCCCTGCTGTTGGCCCTAATGGGGTCCGGCCTGTGCGGCCAGCGCTTCGCCTTTCACGGCTACCTGCCAGCCAAGGAAGATGAGCGCGGCAAGCGCCTCAAGGCGCTGGAGCAGGAATCACGGCGCCAGAACCAGACCCAGATGTTCATCGAGACACCCTATCGCAACACCCAGATGCTCAACAGCCTGCTGCAACACCTGGCGCCCTCCACCCTGCTCTGCCTGGCCAGCAGCCTGACCCTGCCCCAACAGCGCCTACGCACCCTGAGCGTAGCCCAGTGGCGCAAGGAAGAAGATCCCGTCGCCAAGGAGCCGACGGTTTTCCTCTTCCTTTCCGTCTAGGAGCCGGACTTAACGGGCCTGGGGCTGGCTGGCCTGCCCCAGGGCCTTGACCGCCCCTTGCACCATGTCGGCGCCAAAACGTTTGGCAAAGCGCTCAGCGATGTTTTCCTTCTGGGTGTAGTCCATCACCTTTTCGGCCTTGATTACATCCCTGGCCACACTGCTCACCGTACCAAAGTCGTCAGCCAGACCCAGCTCGATGCTGCGGGCACCGGTCCACACCAAGCCGGAGAACATGTCCGGGGTTTCCTTGAGACGCTGGCCACGCCCCTTCTTGACCACATCGATGAACTGCTTGTGGATTTCGCCGAGCATGGTCTGAGCCATCAGCTTCTGCTTCGGGTCCTGGGGCGAGAAGGGATCGAGGAAGCCCTTGTTTTCGCCGGCAGTCAGCAGGCGCCGCTCCACGCCAAGCTTGTCCATGGTCCCGGTAAAACCGAAACCGTCCATCAACACACCGATGGAACCCACCAGACTGGCCTTGTCCACGAAAATCTTGTCGGCCGCGGCAGCCACGTAATAGCCGCCGGAAGCACAAACATCCTCAACCACGACGTACAGGGGAATATCCGGGTACTTGCCGCGCAGGCGGCGGATTTCATCGTTGATGATGCCGGACTGGACCGGACTGCCGCCGGGGCTGTTGATGCGCAGGATGACGCCGGCCGTACCCTTGTCCTCGAAAGCAGAGCGCAAGGCGGAATTGATCTTGTCCGCGCTGGCCTCGCCACTGGAATCAATGACCCCCTTCAGTTGCACTAGGGCGGTATGGCGGCCATCAGCCAGTTTTTCCGTGTCACCCCAGTCAAACGTCAGCGCCAGGACGACCGTCAGATAAGCGAAACCCAGCAGCTTGAAGAAGATGCCCCAGCGACGCCGGGTCTTCTGCTCGGCCAGGGAGGCAAACGCCAGCTTTTCCAGGGTCTTCCGCTCCCAGGCTGCATCATTGCCGTGCTTGGGGCCAAAATCGGGAGGGGGCAAGGTCGGGGTATCCACGTTGGGTCAATCCGATTCAAGAAAATAAACAAGGCCATCCTGCTCAGTCACGGCCACCGGCGTCAGCCCCCGGCCATTGCAACGGCCGCCAAGGCAGGCGCCGGATTCCGGCGCGTAAAGAGCGCCATGGGTGGCGCAAACCAAGTATAGCTTCGAGTGATCGAAAAATTCGCCCGGCTGCCAATCCAGCTCGATGGGCACATGGGCGCAGCGGTTGAGATAGGCCCGCACCACACCGTCAAAGCGCACCGCAAATGCAGGAACATCACCGCCCGCGCGCGGCACGCTGAAACGCACGCCGGCGCCACCTTCGAGCAGATCGCCGGAGGCGCAAATCAGGCGTGGTGACGTAGCCATGCCGCCAGGTCTTCCAGCCGGGAGAAGGTTTCCAGGGGTCCGTGGGCCAGCAGCACCTCGGGCTCATGGGCACCATAGCTGACCGCCAGGGCATCCACTCCCGCATTGCGCGCCATCTGCAAGTCATGGGTGGTGTCGCCGATCATGACCGTGCGCTCCGGGGCGACGGCCAGTTCCGCCATCAATTCTTCCAGCATCTGGGGATGAGGCTTGGAGAAGCACTCGTCGGCACAGCGGCTGGAGTGAAAATGGGGGCCCAGGCCACTGACCTTGAGGGCACGATCCAGTCCCAACCGGCTCTTGCCGGTTGCCACGGCCAGCAGATGCCCGGCCGCCTCAAGTTCCCGCACCAGTTCCACCGCACCGGCAAACAGGGCCAGTTCGTGGTCCCGGGACAGATAATGATGGCGGTAGCGCTCCACCATCAGCGGATACTGGGCCGGTTCCAGGTCCGGCACGGCGCTGCGCAAGGCGTCCGACAGGCCCAGGCCGATCACATGGCGCGCCTGGGCATCGATGGGCACCGGCAGCCCCAGATCGACACAGGCCGCCTGGATGGCGCTGACGATGGCTGCGGCGGAGTCGAGCAGGGTGCCATCCCAGTCGAAGACAACTAGATCAAAACGCTTCGCCATAATCCTGAACTTCACTTTCGGACAGATGATGCAGGAAACTGGCCAGAGCCGGCGGCAAGGGCGCCTCCAGGCTCATGGCTTCCTTGGTCAGGGGATGGGGAAAGCGCATTCTCCAGGCGTGAAGGAACATGCGTTTCAACCCTTCCCGCTGCAATTCCCGGTTCAGGGCGAAATCCCCATATTTGTCATCACCCAGGATGGGATATCCCAGGTGCGCCAGATGCACCCGTATCTGATGGGTGCGACCGCTCTTCAGTTCCGCTTCCAGCAGACTGAAACGCTGCCATCGGGCCACCAGGCGGAAAACCGTATGGGACGGCTTGCCCTCCGGATCGACCCGCACTCGGCGCTCGCCGTTGTCCAACAGATATTTGTGAAGCGCCTGCCGGCAATGGCGCAGCGGGTCCATCCAGCGCCCCTGCACCGCCACCAGATAGCGCTTGTCGGCGCCCCGCCCTGCCCCACCTTCACGGAACATGTCGTGCAGGGCCGTCAGGGCCGAGCGCTTCTTCGCCACCAGGAGTATCCCGGAGGTTTCCCGGTCGAGACGGTGGGCCAGCTCCAGCAACTTGGCCTGGGGCCGCTGATGGCGCAGGGCCTCGATGACGCCGAAGGACACACCACTCCCCCCGTGGACCGCGATGCCGGCCGGCTTGTTTACAGCCAACAGGGCATCATCCTCATACAAAAGGGGCAAATCGGCCTTCACCGCCTGGCCGGCCACTTCGGCGGCCGCCACCTCATCCGGCCGGGCAGCAACCCGGATCGGCGGAATGCGCAGGATGTCGCCAGCCTGGATGCGATAGGCCGCATCGGCACGCTTGCTGTTAACGCGGACCTCGCCACTGCGGAGAATGCGGTAGATGTGGCTCTTGGGAACCCCCTTGCATACCCGCAGGAGGTAGTTGTCCAGGCGCTGGCCCTGCTCGTCTTCGCCGATGGTGGCCCGTGTTACGGAATTTTTGCTAACGTCGGGCATTTTGAATATACTGAAACGGATTTTCGTCTCGGCCTGAAAGAGGCGCTGCGCCGTGAGACCAGAAGGTTTTTCCCAGCCGCAACATGATTGCGCGGCATGCAAAATGGGAAACCATGAAATCCGGCAGGCCTTAAGCGGCCTCAACCCGTACCAACCTGTATGGGATCAAGCCAACGCAAATCGGAACTGGTTAAGTTCGCTCACCAAAAGTAGCGATACTACTTGATTTGCGCGCCCTAAGCACGCATCGGTACCCCCGAGCAGATTTCCCGGCCCCGGTTATTTCCGGGCCCGCCGAAAGATTTTTCAGCGAATTCAGGAACACATTTTCCTTTCACCATTAGTTGCACGCCCACAATGCGGACTCAAAAAGTACAACCCAACTAATCGTGTCGCTGCCTGCGCCGGGACTCCGTTCGTGCGAAAAGTGCGGGAGCCCAATAAATGAAACGCATGCTTTTCAATGCGACACAGGCTGAAGAACTCCGTGTCGCCATTGTCGATGGCCAGAAACTGATTGACCTCGACATTGAGTCAGCCGCCAAGGAACAACGCAAGAGCAACATCTACAAGGGTGTCATCACCCGCATCGAACCCAGCCTCGAGGCCTGTTTCGTCAACTACGGCGAAGAGCGTCACGGCTTTCTCCCGTTCAAGGAAGTTTCCCGCTCCTATTTCCAGCCTGGCGTAGACAATCGCGCCAGCATCAAGGAAGCCCTCAAGGAAGGCCAGGAAGTCATCGTCCAGGTCGAGAAGGACGAGCGCGGTAACAAGGGCGCCGCCCTTACCACCTTCGTGTCCCTGGCCGGCCGCTACCTGGTCCTGATGCCCAACAATCCCCGCGGCGGCGGCGTCTCCCGCCGTGTCGAAGGTGACGAACGGGCCGAACTGCGCGACGTTATGGACCAGTTGCAGGTCCCCGGCGGCATGAGCCTCATCGCCCGTACCGCCGCCATCGGCCGCAACGCCGAAGAACTGCAGTGGGACCTCAACTACCTGCTGAAGCTGTGGGAAGCCATCGAAGGCGCCGCCACCAGCCAGTCCGGCCCCTTCCTGATCTACCTGGAAGGCAGCCTGGTCATCCGCGCCATCCGCGACTATTTCCAGCCCGACATCGGTGAAATCCTCATCGATACGGACGAGATTTTCGAGCAGGCCCGTTCCTTCATGGGCACGGTCATGCCGGCCAACGAGAACCGGGTCAAGCTGTACCGGGACGACGTCCCCCTCTTCTCCCGCTTCCAGATCGAACACCAGATCGAATCGGCCTACTCCCGTCAGGTGAACCTGCCGTCCGGCGGCGCCATCGTCATCGACCACACGGAAGCCCTGGTGTCGGTGGACGTGAACTCCGGCCGCTCCACCCGCGGCCAGGACATCGAGGAAACCGCGCTCAAGACCAACCAGGAAGCGGCCGACGAAATCGCCCGCCAACTGCGCCTGCGCGACCTGGGCGGCCTCATTGTCATCGACTTCATCGACATGGAGAGCCAGAAAAACCAGCGCGAGGTGGAAAACCGCCTGCGCGACGCCCTCCGCCATGACCGGGCCCGGGTGCAGATGGGCAAGATCAGCCGCTTCGGCCTGATGGAACTGTCCCGCCAGCGCCTGCGCCCCGCCCTGGCCGAGACCAGCTACATCCCCTGCCCCCGCTGTACCGGCACCGGCCACATCCGCTCCACCGAATCGGCCGCCCTGCACATCCTGCGCATCCTCGAAGAGGAAGCGATGAAGGACAACACCGCCGCCGTGCATACCCAGGTGCCGGTGGACGTGGCCACCTTCCTGCTCAACGAGAAGCGCCCCGACATCCAGGCCATCGAGTTGCGCCACAAGGTCACCATCCTGCTGATCCCCAATGTGCACCTGGAAACTCCGGCCCACACCATTCAGCGCCTGCGCCACGACGACCTCAACAACGAGGACGTACAACAGCCCTCCTACCGCATGATGGAAATGCCGGCGGAAGAAGTGAAGCAACTGGCCAATGCCCAGAGCGAAGCCCGCCAGCCGCGCCAGGAAGCCGCCATCAAGCACATCACGCCGGAGCAGCCCGCTCCCGTGGTGGCCGAGAAGCCGGCTGCCGCCCCTGTCGCCAAGAGCGAAGGCATCATCGGCAAGATTTTCTCCTGGTTCCGCGGCAACAAGACCGTCGAGCCCACTCCCGAACCGGCAGCCACCCCGCGCAAGGGCCGTGGCCAGCGCAGTGAAGGCCAGGGCCGCGGCGAGCAGCGCGGTCGTGGTCGTGGCGAGCAGCGTGGCCGTGGCCGCGGTGAAGGCGCCGAAGGCCGCAACGGCGGCGAGCGGAGCGAACGCCCCGCCCGCGGCGAAACCCAGGGTGACACTGCCCGCGAGCAGCAGCCTCGCGAAGGCCGTCGCCAACGGGGCGAACGGGGTGACCGCAACGGCGAGCGCAACAATGCCGTCCAGGCCGACAACGAGCGCGGCGAACAGCAGAACGAGCAGCGCAAGGAACGGCGCGAACGCCAGCCCCGTCGCGAACGCAACAGCGAGGACAAGGCCCAGCAAGCAGTAGCCGCTCAGGCCGATGCACTCAACGCCCAGGCTGCCGGCACTGCTCCAGAGCAAGCTGCGCCCCAGGGCGATGAAGAGGGTGGTCGGGGCCGTCGCGGTCGTCGCAACAACCGTCGCGACCGGGGCGAGCGCCGCCAGGAAAATGGCGCTGAAGGCGAAGTCCAGCAAAATGCTGCCACCGAGGTAAGCCAAGAACAGGCGCCGGTCATTGCCGCCGCCGTTGTGGAAGTGGCAAACCCGGTCGAGCCCGTGGTAGTCGCCGCAGTGGAAACTGTGGCGCCGACCGTTGCCGTGGTTGAGTCTGCAGCGGAAGTCGCGCCGGCAGTAGAGGAAGCCCCGGCAGCTGCAGTTGAAGCAGCCCCGCAGGTTGAAGCAGCAGTCCCCGAAGCCGCCCCGGTCGTGGCCGTCGAAGAGGTCGTTGCACCGGTGGAGGAGCAGGTTATTCCGACCCCGCCCCGCGCCGTCGAACCCATTGCCGTGCCCCCGGCCGAAATCAAGCCCGTGGTCGCCAACATCGACCAAGCCCTGGAAGCCAGCGGCCTGGTGATGGTGGAAACCAGCGCGGACAAGGCCCGTCAGGTCCAGGCTGCAGTGGTGGAGAACGAAGCTCCCCGCCCCCGGCGTACCCGGCCGGCACCGGTGGTGATCAGCGACGAGCCTCTGGTGCTGGTGGAAACCCGCAACAAGTAAGGTAAGGCGTCAGCGCCAGGAAAAAGCCAGCTCCGTGGAGCTGGCTTTTTTTCGCCCTGAATTCGGGCAGGCACGATCCCAGGGGAAGTCAGGCCCGCTCAACGCTCCGGATACCGCCCCTGCCGGTGCCAAGCGGTTCTTCGCAGCCCAGTTCGCGCTTGAGGGATTCGATGAGGCCGAGGGAGGCATCCTCCACCATGTCCAGCACCACATCGAAACCGTAGCCGAGTCCATAGTAGGGATCCGGCACCTCGTCCTCATCGAAATTGCGGGCGTAGTGCATGAACAGCTTGAGACGGTGCTGACGCTCCGGCGGGCAGATAGCCCGCAGGCCTTCCAGATTGCGCCGGTCCATGGCCAGGATCAGGTCGAAATATTCCATGTCGTCGGGCGCCACTTTGCGCGCCCGCAGTTCGGACAGGTCGTAACCCCGCTCGGCAGCTGCCCGCTGGGTACGGGGATCCGGCGATTCGCCGACGTGGTAGCCGTGGGTGCCGGCCGAATCCACCTGGACCCGGGACTCCAGATTGTGCAGCTGCAGGTGCTTGCGGAAAACGCCTTCTGCCGTGGGGGAGCGGCAGATATTGCCCATGCAGACGAAAAGAACCTTGATCATGTCTCATCCCTGTCATGCACTGCCGCCCCGAAGGCCTGCTGCTTGAGGCGGAACAATTCATCCCGGGCCGCCGCTGCCTTTTCGAACTCCAGGTTCTTGGCTGACTCGAGCATCTGTTTTTCCAGCCGCTTGATTTCCTTGGCCAGATTCTTTTCGGACATTGTTTCATAAACCGCCTGTTGCTGGGCAGCCTTGAGTTCCTTCTGCGCCGCGTCGGGGTCGTAGACGCCGTCGATGATGTCCTTGATGCGCTTGGAGACCCCCTTGGGCGTGATGCCGTGGGCCTCGTTATGGGCCATCTGCTTGGCCCGGCGCCGCTCGGTCTCGTCCATGGCACGCCGCATGGAGTCCGTCACCCGGTCGGCATAGAGAATGGCTGTCCCGTTGAGGTGGCGGGCGGCCCGGCCGATGGTCTGGATCAGGGAACGCTCCGAACGCAGGAAGCCCTCCTTGTCTGCATCGAGAATGGCCACCAGGGATACCTCGGGGATGTCCAAACCTTCCCGCAGCAGGTTAATGCCCACCAGCACGTCGAATTCCCCCAGGCGCAGGTCGCGGATGATCTCCACCCGCTCCACGGTGTCGATATCCGAGTGCACATAGCGCACCTTGATGCCGTTTTCCCTTAAGTAATCGGTCAGGTCCTCGGCCATGCGTTTGGTCAGGGTGGTTACCAGCACCCGCTCGGAAACAGCGATGCGCTTGCGGATTTCGGAGAGCAGGTCGTCCACCTGGGTCATGGCCGGACGCACCAGCACCACCGGGTCGATCAGGCCGGTGGGGCGCACCACCTGCTCCACCACCTGGCCCTGGTGCTGCTTTTCATAATCGGAAGGCGTGGCCGAAACGAAGATGGTCTGGCGCATCAGGCGCTCGAATTCCTCAAACTTGAGAGGGCGGTTGTCCAGGGCCGACGGCAGGCGAAAACCGTAATCCACCAGGTTTTCCTTACGCGAACGGTCCCCCTTGTACATGGCGCCCACCTGGCCGATGGCCACGTGGGATTCGTCGATGAACATCAGGGCATCGGGCGGCAGGTAATCCAGCAGGGTTGGCGGAGCTTCGCCCGGCTTGCGCCCGGACAGGTGGCGCGAGTAGTTTTCGATGCCTTTGCAAAAGCCCAGTTCGTTGAGCATCTCCAGATCGAAGCGAGTGCGCTGCTCAATGCGCTGGGCTTCCACCAGCCGCTGTTCCTTGTGGAAGAACTCCAGCCGCTTGCGCAACTCCTCCTTGATGCCCTCCACGGCCCGCAGCACCGTGGCCCGGGGGGTGACGTAATGACTGGAGGGATAGATGGTGAAACGGGGCAGCTTGTGCAGCAGGTGGCCGGTCAGGGGATCGAACAGTTGCAGGGTCTCGATCTCGTCGTCGAAAAGGCAGACCCGGATGGCGTGTTCCGCGTGCTCCGCGGGGAAGATGTCGATGACGTCGCCGCGGACGCGGAAGGTGCCGCGCTGGAAATCCACCTCGTTGCGCTCGTACTGCATTTCCGAGAGGCGCTTGATGATGTCCCGCTGGCCGGCTTTGTCGCCCTGGCGCAGGTGCAGGATCATGTTGTGGTAGTCGTCCTTGTCGCCGATGCCGTAGATGCAGGAGACGGTGGCCACGATCACCACATCGCGCCGCTCCAGCAGGCTCTTGGTGGCGGACAGCCGCATCTGCTCGATGTGGTCGTTGATGGACGAATCCTTCTCGATGAACAGGTCCCGGGAAGGCACGTAGGCCTCGGGCTGGTAGTAATCGTAGTAGGAGACGAAATACTCCACCGCGTTCTCCGGCAGGAATTCCCGGAACTCGGCGTAGAGCTGGGCCGCCAGGGTCTTGTTGGGCGCCAGGATGAGGGCAGGCCGGCCGGTGCGGGCAATGACGTTGGCCATGGTGTACGTCTTGCCGGAGCCGGTCACGCCGAGCAGGGTCTGATAGGAGAGACCGTCTTCCAGGCCCTCCACCAGCAGGCGGATGGCCTCCGGCTGATCCCCCGCGGGAGGGAAAGGCTGGTGCAGGCGATAGGGGCTGCCGGGAAAGGTGACGACTTCCGCGGTTTGCGGGCTGCTGGGGGATGTGCTCATGTTAGAATTATCCGTTGCGCCTGTTGCTTCTGCTTTCGCTGCAGTGAATCATCGGCAGAACAACTTGTAAGCGCACATTATTCACCAACTCGCGGCATGGCGCATGGCGCAGCGCCGCATGACTGGCACAACAGGAGCAACGCATGAGTTCGTCGATCTTTGCTTCCGTGGAGATGGCTCCGCGGGACCCGATTCTTGGTCTGACCGAGGCGTTCAACGCCGACACCCGCGCTACCAAGGTTAACCTGGGCGTTGGCGTCTATTACGACGACAACGGCAAGATTCCCCTCCTCGCTGCCGTCAAGGCCGCCGAGAAGGCCCGCCTGGAAACCATGCCGCCCCGCGGCTACCAGCCCATCGAGGGCCTCAACGCCTACAACCAGGCTGTGCAGAACCTGCTCTTCGGTGCCGGTTCCGAGCTGCTGGCCGCCGGCCGCGTCATCACCGCCGAAGCCCTGGGTGGCACCGGCGCCCTGAAGATCGGCGCCGATTTCCTCAAGCGCATCTCCCCCAACGCCAAGGTTTACATCAGCGATCCCTCCTGGGAAAACCACCGGGCCCTGTTCGAGTCCGCCGGTTTCGTGGTGGAAAACTATCCCTACTACGACGCCGCCACCCGCGGTGTGAACTTCGCCGGCATGAAGTCCTTCCTGGAAGGCCTGGCTGCCGGTTCCATCATCATCCTGCACGCCTGTTGCCACAACCCCACCGGTGCCGACCTCTCCGACGCCCAGTGGCAGGAAGTGGTGGACGTGTGCAAGGCCAAGGGTCTGGTGCCCTTCCTGGACATGGCCTACCAGGGCTTCGCCGACGGCATCGACGCCGATGCCGTGGCCGTGCGCGCCTTCTCCGCCTCCGGCCTGCAGTTCTTCGTTTCCAGCTCCTTCTCCAAGAGCTTCTCCCTCTATGGCGAGCGCGTCGGCGCCCTGTCCGTCGTCACCGCCAGCAAGGAAGAGTCCGCCCGCGTCCTGTCCCAGGTGAAGCGCGTCATCCGCACCAACTACTCCAACCCGCCCACCCATGGCGGCGCCGTGGTGGCCGCAGTGCTGTCCACTCCCGAACTGCGCCAGATGTGGGAAGACGAACTGGCCGGCATGCGCGACCGCATCCGCGCCATGCGCGTGGCCCTGGTGGACAAGCTGAAGGCCAAGGGCGTGGCCCAGGATTTCTCCTTCGTGGTGAAGCAGCGCGGCATGTTCTCCTACACCGGCCTCACCTCCGCCCAGGTGGATGTACTGCGCAACGAGTTCGGCATCTACGCCGTGGGTACCGGCCGCATCTGTCTGGCCGCCCTCAATAGCAAGAACATCGACGCCGTGGTCGATGCCATTGCCGCCGTGCTGAAGGCCTGACAGCCAGCTGCAACTGCAACTGCATGAAAAAGGGCGAGGTTTCCACCTCGCCCTTTTTTTCGCCCTATCTCTCGATTCAGCGGCGCCCGCCGCGCAACACCGGAGCCTCCAGAGTACCGCCCAGGGTCAGGGGCATGCGCAGCACGTTACCCTTGCCACCCACCTGGACATCTAGGCTGCCTCCCAGGCTGCCATCGACATTCACCGCAGCGACACCGGAAGCACGCAACAGGCCGGCAGTCAGCTGCAGGTCGTAGAAGCGCTTGCCCAGCAGGTCCACCCGGACCTTGCCGCCCAGTTGTTCAAAGCGGGTCTCACCGCCGCGCAGCGGCTCGCTCGATGCCCGCCGCACGGCCTCTGCCAGATCCACCGGCAGCAGCCCCCGGTTCACCACAAAACTGCCCTCTCCCTGGGCCAGGCTCAGGGGACGCGACCATTCGGCCGCCCGGCCGCTCAGGCGCAGGGAGGCATCGACCTGCCCCTCGCCCTTCGCCCCTCCCAGCAGCAGTTGATTAAGCCGGGCCAGGGAAAGATGCTTGAGCACCAGATCCGTTTCCAGGCGCACTCCGCCGTTCCAGTTGAGGGAAAGGGAGCCGCTCACCTGCCCCTCCAGGGTTCGGCTATCGATACTGGACAGGCGCAGCCCGTCCCGGGTCAGAAGCCCCTGGGCATTGAGGGAATCAAAACGGAGATGACTGTCCTTCACCGGCTCCCAGCCCAGTCCTTCCAGGCTCAACTGCATCCCCCCCGGGGCCTGGGTCAGGTCCAGGGACAAGGTGCGGGCCTCGTCATGCAAGGACAGGCGCAGGGGCATGGCAGCCCCTTCCGGCACCAGGGTACCAGCGAGGGGACCAAGGGACTGGCCGCCCAACTGGAGCGTGATCTCCCCCAGTTCGATGGCGGGGAAAACCACCGCCGCCGCCCGCGCCCCCTGGACCCATTCAGAGACGCTGGCCAGGACCGGCAGAGGAAGGCTCACGCCACGCACCTCCACCTGCTTCAGGGTCCGCCACTGTCCCAATTGGGGCAGGAAACGCACGCTGCCGATGGCAATCCCCTCGCCCTGGCCCACGTGCACGCCTTCCAGCACCAGCCCGGGATGGGGCAGGAAGGTGGCGTGCAGCCGGGCCGCCTTCACCGGCTGCTGCAGCATGCGGGTCAGTACCGCCTCCACCTCCGGCCGATGGTTGTCATAGGGATACAGCAGCAGCGCCGCAAGAGCCAGCCCCAGGGCTGCGCACACACCCCACAGCGCCTTGCCCAACGGCCCCCGGGGAGCACGTCCCCCGCGACGGATGGGACGGATGCCCGTCTCTTCGCCTGCCGGCACCTTCTTCGGCCGCGACGCCTTGCCGCCCTCGGCCGACGCTTCCGTCTGGGTGGACCAGCCGGCCAGCCAGGCGACCGTGGGCGGCTTGTCAGCAGGCGCCGAGCCAGCCTGTGGCGCCGTCTCGGCCGGGGACGCCACCGGTGCCACAGCCTCCTGCGCTGCCGGTACGACCTGGACCTCTTCCTGGCGGGAATTGCCGCCGAAGGCGGAAAGCTGGCCCAGGGCCACTTCCTTGACCTTCTGCACCACCGCCGTGCCCTTGTCCCAGACCGACGGCTGCTCCAGCACGGGGGCGATAAAGCCGTCCTTTTCCAGTTCGCTGAGGGCGCTCTCCACCAGCTGCTCGTTGCCCACCTTTTCCCCCAGGTCGGCAACGCTGGTTCGTCCGTCCACCAGGATCAACACCATGCGCAAATGACGCTGCACGAGGCGGGTGCGTTGACGCATTGCCTCCTCACCCGCGGCGGTCTTTTCGTAGATCAGATTCGTATCCATATTTTTTTAATGATCCGATTGACGACGTTAATTTTGAAAACTATAATTCGCGCCTCTTCTGTTCCCCGATAGCTCAGTTGGTAGAGCGCCGGACTGTTAATCCGTAGGTCCCTGGTTCGAGCCCAGGTCGGGGAGCCAAGAATTCAGAAGGCAGCCGCAGGGCTGTTTTGCAGCAAGGTTAGTTGTAGTAGTTCCTCGATAGCTCAGTCGGTAGAGCGCCGGACTGTTAATCCGTAGGTCCCTGGTTCGAGCCCAGGTCGGGGAGCCAAATTCAAGCGGCCCGCATTCGTGCGGGCCGTTTCCGTTTACCGCAGCGACACCGCCTTCCCGGCTGGCCCGGACAGGCCGCACCCCCACTCTACGCGCAAGCGACGGCGCCCGCCAAGGGGCCAATATCACAGCAGGTCCCCGGTCACCGCCGCGTGCCGCAGGCGGCGGGCATGGGCATGGCGGGCCTGCAGGCGGGGATCGTTCACCACCTGCCCCACGGTTTCCCCCAGAACCATCACCACGCCGAGCAGGGGCAACACCAGCATGAGGCCGGAGATGCCCGCCACGGCACCGCCGACGAAAATCATGATCACCGTCAGCAGCGGATGCAGGTGCAGACTGCGCCCCACCGTCATGGGCATGAAGAAGAAATCGTCGAGCAGGCGCACCAGGATGAAGAGGCCGATGGCACCGTAGGCCATACCCGGATTGCCGGGAAAATCCGTGGCTGCCACCAGCACCACCACCGCGCAGCCGAGGATGGAGCCCACATAGGGAACCCAGGCCAGGACGGCGGTCACCAGCCCCAGCAGGAAGGGGGCCGAAATCCCCAGGGCCCACAGCCCCAGGGCCAGGGTCAGGGTGTCGAGCAGGGTCAGCTTGAGCAGGCCGGTGAAGTACATGCGGGCGGTGCGATCCACTTCGTCCAGCAGGTACAGGGTGCGCTCGAGAAAGGCATTGGGCACGGCATGGATGATGAATTTCTTGAAACGCCGCCCGTCCCGCAGGAAAAAGAAGGCCAGGAAAGGCGCCAGCAGCAGGGAGGGCAGCCAGGCCGCCGCCAGCATCACCGCGCCGGCCAGGTTGCGGGAGACGAAATTGGCAGAAAAATCGGAGATGCCCTTGCGCACGCTATCCGTGAGATGGGCCTGGGCCAGGAACTCAAAACTGTTTTCCAGGGAGGACAGACTCCCCAGGACGAAGCCCACGCCGCCGGCAAGATAGCG
Source organism: Azospira oryzae (assembly GCF_004217225.1). Classification (GTDB taxonomy): domain Bacteria; phylum Pseudomonadota; class Gammaproteobacteria; order Burkholderiales; family Rhodocyclaceae; genus Azospira; species Azospira oryzae. Next base: position 666,448 of record NZ_SHKM01000001.1, on the reverse strand, counting down.
CCCGCCCCACTCGTTCCAGCTCACCGCATGGGCGGCAATCCAGGGCGCCGCCAGGCCCAGGGCGCCGCCCAGGAGAAGGAAGGCACCGAAGCAAACCAACGAGGCACCGGCAGTGACGGAATAGCCCGCCAGCACCAGTCGCAAGACGGCGGGCAGGAGGGCGTAATAGATGATCAGGGCCAGAATGAAGGGCACCACCAGCCACAGGATTTTCTGGAAGAGGAACAGCAGCAGACAGGTCGTGCCGAGGATGCAGGCCCACACCAGGGGGCCCGCCGCGCGGGGCTGGCGGGGAAAGGGGCGGACCACAGGGCTCACGCCACCACCTCCTGGGGCTGAGGCTGGGGCAGGCTGATGCTGCGCAACCGCTGCCCCAGATGGCGGGCCAGCTGCAGGGAAATCTTGGAGGCGATGAGGGCATGGGTCTGCAACAGGCCGACGAACTCGCCGCGGAACATCACCGCCAGGGTGCTGTCGTCCAGGGCCCTGGCCTGGGCCATGCGGGGGCTGTCGTCGAGCAGGGCCAGTTCGCCGAAAAAGCTGCCACCCCCCAATTCGGCCAGGGGCGTATTGCTGTGACCCGGATGGAAGATGCCGATGCGGCCGTCCAGGGTGAAATAGATGCCCTGCCCGTCCTCCCCCGCATCGAAGACCACCTCGCCGGCCAGATAGCGGCGTTCATGCAGCAACAGGTCCACAATCACCAGCTCCCGGACGCTGAGGTCCTGGAACAGGGAAATGGAGCGAAGGCGCTTGAGCCGGGGCGATTCCTTGGTGGCGAAGCGGAACATGGCAGACGGACCGGACTGTGGAGATAGGGCATCATAAGCCATGTATGACGTATGGCACACCCCGGAGGTAAAACCACCGACGGTCTTGGCGACGAAAAACGGATTTGACCCATATCATGGGCGCCCCGGATAAAACCAATGAAGCTCGATCTGGTCCAACCGCCATCCCCGACAGCCAAGTAATCATGCAGAACGACAGCCTGCCGCCCCGCTCCGGCCTCCTCGCCTTCCCCCCGGACAATGCCGCAGCCATTGCCCTGCCGCCGGGCGCCGGCCCGCTGCAGGACGGCCACGGGCGCCGCATCAGCTATCTGCGCCTGTCCCTCACCGACCGCTGCGACTTCCGCTGTACCTACTGCATGGCCGAGGACATGACCTTCCTGCCCCGGCACCAGGTGATGAGCCTGGAAGAGTCCCTGCGCCTGTCACGCCTTTTCGTCGGCCTGGGCGTCACCAAGCTGCGCATCACCGGCGGCGAACCCCTGGTCCGGCGGGACGCCCTGTGGCTGCTGGAGCGGCTGGCCGCCCTGGAGGGCCTGAAGGAACTGGTGCTGACTACCAACGGCTCCCAGTTGGAACGCTTTGCTGCGCCCCTGGCCCGGGCCGGCGTGCAGCGCCTCAACATCAGCCTGGACAGCCTGCGCCCGGAGCGTTTCCGCGCCATCACCCGCATCGGCGACCTGCACCAGGTGCTGCGGGGCATCGCCGCGGCCCAGGCCGCCGGCTTCCGGCGCATCAAGCTGAACACGGTGATGATGCGCGGCACCAACGACGATGAACTGGCGGACCTGGTGGCCTACTGCATGGCCGAAGGGCTGGACATCGCCTTCATCGAGGAAATGCCTCTGGGAGACCTGGGCCACGGTCGCAGCGGCACCTACTTCTCCTCCGACGAAGCCCTGCTGCGCCTGCAGGAACGCTTCCCCCTGCAGGCCAGCGACGAGAGCAGCGGCGGCCCGGCCCGCTACTGGCGCATTGCCGGCAGCGAGACCCGGGTCGGCTTCATCTCGCCCCACTCCCACAATTTCTGCGACACCTGCAACCGGGTGCGGGTCACCGCCACCGGCGAGCTTTATCCCTGCCTCGGGCAGAACGACGCCACCCCCCTGCTGCCCCTGCTGCGCCGCCACCCCGAAGACGACGAACCGGCGCGCCAGGCCATCCTGCGCACCCTGGGCATGAAGGCCCTGGGCCACGATTTCACCCGCCAGCTGGATGCGCCCCAGGTGGTGCGCTTCATGTCCGCCACCGGCGGCTAGGCAGCGCCCTCCGCTTCAGCCCAGGCTGGCCAGCTGGGAGGCCGCCAGCAGGGGAATGAGGGCGCCGCCGGAAGCGCTATCGCCGATGAAGGCCTGGGGCACCAGGCCGCCCAGCCGGCCCCGGGCCGGATGCACGTCGGCAGCGGTGACGGAGCGGATGTCCAGCACCCGGTCCACGCCCAGGGCGGTGCGCTGGCCCGAGTCGTTGAGGATCAGGGCCAGGGGCCGCTTCAAAGTAGGCACCAGGGCAATGACCGTATCGAACAGCGCCAGCAGTTCCGCCAGCACGCCCTGCCGGGCTGCCTCCAGGGCTGCCAGGGCCTCCTCCCGCCGACCGGCCGCCACCTGGCCGAGCAGCACTTCGGCCAGGCCATGGACCAGGGCGTGGGGATGCTCGAACTGGGACAGCAGCAGGGCCAGCCGCCGATCCTCGGTGCGGAAGGCGTAGAACCACTGGCCGAAGGCGCACTCCCGGGGACTGTGGGCCTTGGTGAAAGGAATGTCGTGGCGCAGGGACTGGTCCAGAGCGGCCATCCAGTCCAGATGGTCCTGCCGCCGCCGGGGCAGGGTCTGGGCCAGCTCGTCGAATTCGAGGAACACGCTGGGTTCCCCCAGGGGGTCCCACAGCGGCCGCCAGGGAATGGCCTGGCCCTGGAACAGGATCATGCCGCCCTCGGCGGAAATGCCCTGCCGTCCCTCCTCGCCGCCGAGGGAAAGGATGTGTTCCACCTCCTGCAATGGCAGGGCCAGGGTTTTCCTGCCGACCTGGAATATGACCAGCTGCATCTCATCGGCCATGCCGTGGCTCCTTTAACTTGCATTGTTCTGGACGAAGAATAAGCCAAAAGTAGTAGATAAGGATGGCAAGATAGCGCCAGACGCACTAACCTTGACGACACTGCCGCTGCCCGCCTCCGCCGGAGATCCATTCCGGCCGACAGGGCGCTCCGTCCACCCCGGCCCAGACCGTAGACCAGACTGAGTCCATGCCCCAGATCCTGCCCCTCATCCTCGGCACCGCCGACAGCACCCCGCCCCAGGGCGTCGGGCTGCACCGCAGCTGGCACTCCTGGCCGCCCTTGCTGTTGCTGGCCGCCTGCATCAGCGCCGGCCTGGCGGCGGTGTATGTGGAGCAGCCCTGGCTGTCCTGGCTCACCTTCCTCGCCTGCGGCGTTGCCGCCGTCTGCAGCGTGCGGGAAATCGTCATCCTGCGCCGTGCCGCCCGGGCCTACGAACTAGCCATGGAAGGGGCCCACGACGGCATGTGGACCTGGAACCCCCTGAGCAAGGAGCTGACGGCCGGCCAGCGCCTCCACGCCATTCTCGGCTACGGCGAAAACTTCCTGATGGATACCCACGCCTGGCTGACCCTGGTGCATCCGGAAGACACGGCCCGCTACAACCGGGCAGTGTCCGAGCACCTCAAGGGGCTGACCCCCCACTTCTATTGCGAGTACCGGGTGCGGGCCAAGAGCGGCGAATACCGCTGGATCGCCTCCCGCGGCATCGCCGTGCGGGACGCCCGGGGCGTTGCCACCCTGATGGCCGGCTCCGTCACCGACATCACCGAGCGCAAGCTGCACGAGGAGCGCATGCGCTACCTGGCCCACCACGACCAGCTGACGGGCCTGCCCAACCGGCTGCTGCTGGCGGACCGCCTGCCCCAGGCCCTGACCCGGGCCAAGCGCCAGCAGAGCCGGGCCGCCGTGCTGTTCGTGGACCTGGACCGTTTCAAGAACATCAACGACTCCCTCGGCCACAACCAGGGCGACCGCCTGCTGCAGAGCGTGGCCCGCCGCCTGCAGGAATGCCTGCGCCAGTCCGACACCATCGTGCGCCAGGGCGGCGACGAATTCATCGTCATCCTGGAAGACCTGCAGCTGCCGGAACAGGCCGGCCAGATCGGCGCCAAGCTGCTGGAAACCCTCGCCAGCCCCTACCGGGAGGATGGCTACGACTTCTTCCTCACCGCCAGCATCGGCATCGCCCTCTATCCCGACGACGGTGACGACGCCGACACCCTGCTGCGCAATGCCGACACCGCCATGTACGAGGGCAAGTCCAGCGGCGGCAACACCGTGCGCTTCTACACCGGCCGCATGAACGAGCGCCTGCAGTCCCGGGTCAGCCTGGAGAACGGCCTGCGCCGGGCCCTGGAGCGCGACGAGCTGCAGCTCCACTACCAGCCCCAGATCGACCTGGCCAGCGGCCGCCTGCTGGGGGCCGAAGCCCTGCTGCGCTGGAACGACGGCGGCCGCCTGATCCCGCCGGACCAGTTCATCCCGGTGGCCGAGGAAACCGGCCTCATCGTCCCCATCGGCCTCTGGGTGCTGGACACGGCCATCGCCCGGGCCGCCGCCTGGCGCCGCCACTGGCAGCTGCGGCAAGGCATGGGGGCCACGCCGCCGCGCATCGCCATCAACCTCTCGGCGCGCCAGTTCTGGGGCGGCGGCATCGCCGAGCACGTGCTGCTGCGCCTGGAACGGGAGGGCCTGCCGCCCTCCACCATCGAACTGGAAGTGACCGAATCCGTACTGCTGCGGCAGGAGGCCGACTGCCTGGAGGAACTGCGGCGCCTGCGGGAGGCCGGCGTCGGCCTGGCCCTGGACGACTTCGGCACCGGCTACTCCTCCCTCTCCTACCTGCGCCTGCTGCCCATCGACACCCTGAAGATCGACAAGTCCTTCATTTTCCCCCTGGACGAGGATCAGGACGGGGAAGCGGCCGCCATCGTGCGCGCCATCCTGGCCATGGCCCACACCCTGGGGCACAAGGTGGTGGCCGAAGGCGTGGAGCGGCAGACCCAGCTGGAATTGCTGCGGACCATGGGCTGCGACAGTTTCCAGGGCTACCTGGAAAGCCGCCCCCTGCCGCCGGAGGCCTTTCTCCAGCGCTATTGCCCCTGAGGGGCCGATACGGGCATTGACCAGACTTCCGGACGGAAGTCAGTAATAGACGCGGCAGAAGCCGCTGGCGGTGACAGGCTTGGCGACGGTGCCGAGCCAGAAGAAGAAAAGACAAAGGGCGGCCACGAAGGCCGCCCAGCGCACCGCCCGCCGGTGCCGGGCAAGGAATGCGCGACAGGGCAGGCAGCGGTTCAGCATGAGGCTCAGGCGTCGGAACGGGCCGCGCGCTTGCGGTCGTTCTCGGAGAGGTGACGCTTGCGGATGCGGATGGACTTGGGCGTGATTTCCACCAGTTCGTCGTCGTCGATGAATTCGACGGCGGATTCCAGGGTCAGCTTGATCGGGGTGGTCAGACGCACGGCCTCGTCGGTGCCGGAGGCACGCACGTTGGTCAGCTTCTTGCCCTTGATGGGGTTCACCACCAGATCGTTTTCCCGGCTGTGGATGCCGATGATCATGCCTTCGTACAGCTTGTCGCCGGGGCTGACGAACATGCGGCCCCGATCTTCCAGGTTCCACAGGGCGTAGGCCACGGCCTCGCCGTTTTCCTGGGAGATCAGCACGCCGTTGTGGCGGCCGGGCAGGTCCGGCTTGACGGGCTTGTAGTCGTCGAAGATGTGGCTCATCAGACCGGTGCCGCGGGTCATGGTCATGAAGTCGGACTGGAAGCCGATCAGACCCCGGGCGGGAATGTGGTATTCCAGGCGGGTTCGGCCCTGGCCGTCGGATTCCATATTGGTCAGCTCGCCGCGGCGACGGCCCAGTTCTTCCATGACGGCGCCCTGGTGGGAATCTTCCAGGTCGATGGTCAGGTTTTCGTAGGGTTCGCACTTCTCGCCGTCGATGTCCTTGAAGACGACGCGGGGCTTGGCCACGGCGATTTCAAAACCTTCGCGGCGCATGTTTTCCAGCAGGATGGTCAGGTGCAGCTCGCCCCGGCCGGAGACGCGGAAGACATCGGAGTCGGCAGTATCTTCGACGCGCAGGGCCACGTTGGTCAGCAGTTCCTTGGTCAGGCGGTCGCGGATCTGGCGGCTGGTGACGAACTTGCCTTCGGTGCCGGCCAGGGGGGAGGAGTTCACCATGAAGTCCATGGTCAGGGTGGGCTCATCCACGGTCAGCATGGGCAGGCCGACGGGGTTATCCTTGTCGGCGATGGTCAGGCCGATACCGATTTCCTCGATGCCGGAGATGATGACGATGTCGCCGGCCTCGGCCAGTTCCACCGGCACCCGGTCCAGGCCCTGGAAGCCCAGCACCTGGTTGATGCGGCCGGAAGCCACCTGGTCGCCGTGGTTCATCACGGCCACGGCCTGGCCGGGCTTGATGCGGCCGTTGAGCACGCGACCCACGCCGAGACGGCCGGTATAGGTGGAGTAGTCCAGGGCAGCAATCTGCAGCTGCAGGGGAGCCTCGGGATCGCCGGCGGGGGTTGGCACGTGGGACAGCACGGTCTCGAACAGGGGACGCATGTCGCTGGACTCTTCTTCCAGGGACAGCTTGGCGAAGCCGTTGAGGCCGGAGGCGTAGATGATGGGGAAGTCCAGCTGCTCGTCGGTGGCGCCCAGCTTGTCGAACAGGTCGAAGGTTTGGTCCACCACCCAGTCGGGACGGGCACCGGGACGGTCCACCTTGTTGATCACGACGATGGGACGCAGACCCAGGCCCAGGGCCTTCTTGGTGACGAAGCGGGTTTGCGGCATGGGGCCTTCGACGGCATCCACCAGCAGCACCACGCCATCCACCATGCCCAGCACCCGTTCCACTTCGCCGCCGAAGTCGGCGTGCCCCGGGGTGTCCACGATGTTGATGTGGGTGCCTTCGTATTCGATGGCGGTGTTCTTGGCCAGAATGGTGATGCCCCGTTCCTTTTCCAGGTCGTTGGAGTCCATCACCCGCTCGTCCACCTGCTGGTTTTCGCGGAAGGTGCCGGATTGGCGGAGGAGCTGGTCCACGAGGGTGGTCTTGCCGTGGTCCACGTGGGCAATGATGGCGATGTTACGGATCGGACGGGACATGAAGATTCGCTAAAAAAAGAATTCGGTGGGGAAGATGGGGCGTTGGCGGTCGACAGCGGCCAACCCTTTTTTGGAAGGCCGTGATGATAGCACAATCAGCCCCTTGTTTTTGCAGCGCAATATGGTTTTTTACGGGCCATCACGGACAGGGGCGCCAGTACTGCCCCTCCCCCAGGCCATGCCGGAAGGCCCGTCCCGCCTGCCCCGGCGGGCAGACACCGGGCGCCGGGAGGCCCCAACACCCCGGCGGCGCTGCCGGCGGGGACGCCCTAGCCTTCCCGGTTGCGCATGAAATCGGCGGTGTTGTAGAAATTGACGCCCAGCTTGAGGCGCAGGGCTTCCTCCACCCCCACCTCCTCCATGGCCCGCACCATGCACTTGACCCACTGGTCCCGGGACTCGGTGCCGATGGAAAAGGGCATGTGCCGGGCCCGCAGCCGCGGATGGCCGAACTGCTGCACGAACAGGTCGGGGCCGCCGAGCCAGCCGGAGAGGAACATGAACAGCTTGTCCCGGGAGCCGTCCAGGGTGGGCGGATGCATAGCCCGCAGTTCGGCGAACTCGGGCTCCAGGTCCATCAGGTCATAAAACCGGTCCACCAGTTCCCGCAGGGATTGGGGGCCGCCCAGCATTTCATAGGGGGTACGCTCTTGCATATGACTTTTGGTCTAGAATGTTGAGAACTTTGTCCAGGAACTTCATTTTGAACAGTTATTGCATCCCGACCATCATTGGCGAGTCGGGATATGCCGAAATAATCGCCGCCCTGGAGCCGGCGCAAAACGGGGAGCCTGCCGGCAGCCGCATCGGCCGTTTCGGCGATGTGGCCATTTCCAGCCATTTCCAGCCCATTTTCAGCCTTTCCCACCGGCGCATCGTCGGCCACGAGGCCCTGATGCGGGGCCACGGCCCGGGGCAGACGCCCATCTCCCCCCTGGACCTGCTGGGGCGGGCGAACCGGGATTATCCCACGTTGTTGCACCTGGACCGTCTGGCCCGGGCCACCCACCTGCACAATTTCGCGGCCCAGCCGGAGGCCGACGGCTGGCTGTTCATCAACATGTCGCCGGAAGTCTTCCTCAACGGCCCCAACCTCAAGGCCGACGAACTGGTCAGCGCCCTGCTGCGGGACACGGGCCTGGCGCCCCAGCGCCTGGTGATCGAGGTGCTGGAGGAGGCGGTGCAGGACAACAGCCGCTTCCAGGCCGCTGTGGAGTTCTTCCGCAGCCTGGGCTTCCTCATCGCCCTGGACGACTTCGGCGCCGGCCACTCCAACTTCGACCGGGTGTGGAGCATCCGCCCCGAAATCGTCAAGCTGGACCGTTCCATCATCGTTCAGGCCGCCGCCGATCCGAAGATCCGCCGCACCCTGCCCCAGATCGTCTCCCTCTTGCACGAAGCCGGGGCCATGGTGCTGATGGAGGGGGTGGAAACCGCCGACGAGGCCTACATCGCCCTGGAGTCCGACGTGGATTTCGTCCAGGGCTACTACTTCGGCCGCCCTGCCCCCCGGGTCAGCACCGACGCCAGCGCCGGCCTTGCGGTGAACGACCTGTGGCAGACCTTCGACGCCCGCTGGCTGCGGGACAAGCGCAGCTACCACGAGAACATCGCGCCCTATTTCAACGCCCTGGGCTACGCCTCGGTGCTGCTCTCCGCCGGCCGCTCCCTGGAAGAGGCCTGCGCCTCCTTCCTGGAACTGGAAAATGCCGCCTTCTGCTACCTGCTCGACGCCCAGGGCCAGCAGATCGGCACCAACCTGTGGAGCAGCGACGCCTCGCCCAACCAGGACGCCCGCTTCGCCCCCCTGGCCAAGACCAAGGGCGCCCGCTGGGCCCGCCGGCCCTACTTCCGCCGGGCCGTGGAGAATTTCGGCAAGGTCCAGGTGACCCGGCCCTACCTCTCCATCTCCAGCGCCAGCCTGTGCGTCACCCTCTCCTGCAGCTTCAAGGTGAACGGGGAACTGCAGGTTATTTGCGGCGACGTCCGCTGGGAGCAGCGCTAGGCTTGGCTCCCGGACGGGGCGTGCCGCGAGGGCCCGCCCCTTCTGCCTGACGCCGTACCTGGCATGAAGAGCCGCGCCCTGCCTGGCCCCCAGCCTTGCCTGCTGCCGGCTTCCGATTGCCGCCCTGAGGCCGGCCCGCGGCGCCGTCCCGCGCCTCCCGGGCGTCCCGCCGCACCATGGCCTCGGCCTTCATGCCGGTGCCCGGGGGCTGGAAGATGGGAATCAGGTGCCGCTTGCCGTTGCCGATGAGGTCGGAGCGGCCCATCTCCTTCAGGGCCTCCCGCAGCAGGGGCCAGTTCTCCGGATCGTGGTAGCGCAGGAAAGCCTTGTGCAGCTTGCGCTGGCGCCCGGCCCGGGCCGTCTCCACCACTTCCGAGCCGCGCCCCACCTTCTTCAGCGGATTCCTGCGGCTGTGCCACATGGTCGTCGCCAGAGCCATGGGCGTAGGCAGGAAGGTCTGCACCTGGTCCAGGCGGAAGTTGTTGTGCTTCAGCCACAGGGCCAGATTGAGCATGTCCTCGTCGGTGGTGCCCGGGTGGGCGGCGATGAAGTAGGGAATCAGGTACTGCTCCTTGCCCGCCTCCTTCGAGAACTTCTCGAACATCTGCTTGAAGCGTTCGTAGGTGCCGATGCCCGGCTTCATCATCTTGTTGAGGGGCCCCTCCTCCGTGTGCTCCGGGGCGATCTTCAGGTAGCCGCCGACGTGGTGGGTCACCAGTTCCTTGACGTACTCGGGGGACTGCACCGCCAGGTCGTAGCGCAGGCCGGAACCGATGAGCACCCTTTTGACCCCGGGAATGGCCCGGGCCTTGCGGTACAGGCTAATCAGGTGGGAATGGTCGGTGCCCAGATTCTCGCAGATGCCAGGGAAGACGCAGGAGAGGCGGCGACAGGAAGACTCGATCTTCTTGTCCTTGCAGGCCAGGCGGTACATGTTGGCGGTGGGGCCGCCCAGGTCCGAGATGGTGCCGGTGAAGCCCGGGGTCTTGTCCCGGATTTCCTCGATCTCGTGCAGGATGGAATCTTCCGAACGGCTCTGGATGATGCGGCCCTCGTGCTCGGTGATGGAGCAGAAGGTGCAGCCGCCGAAGCAGCCGCGCATGATGTTGATGGAGAAGCGGATCATCTCCCAGGCCGGGATTTTCGCATCGCCGTAGGACGGGTGCGGCGCCCGGGCGTAGGGCAGGCCGTAGACGTGGTCCATCTCCGGCGTGGTCAGGGGAATGGGCGGCGGGTTGAGCCACACATCCCGCTCGCCGTGGGCCTGGACCAGGGCCCGGGCGTTGCCGGGGTTGGATTCCAGGTGGAAGGTGCGGGAGGCATGGGCGTACAGCACCGGGTCCTCCACCACCTGCTCGTAGGAAGGCAGGCGCACCACGGTCTTGGCCCGCTGCTCCTTGCGCGCCGCCACCCGCTCGGCGGCGGGGACGAACTTGAGGGGCAGCACCGCCACCTCGCCGCCCTGCTCCGCCGCCTGGGCCTGGGCGGCAAAGGGCGGGGCGCTGCGGGGGCCGCTGTCACCCATTGAATAAGGATCGGGATGGGCATCCACCTTGCCGGGAATGTCCACGCTGGTGGAATCCACCGCGCCCCAATCCTCGCCGGGCAGCCAGCCCTTGGGCACCATGAAGGCGGTGCCGCGCAGGTCGCGGATGTCGCCGATTTTCTCGCCCCGGGCCAGGCGGTGGGTCAGTTCCACCAGGGCCCGTTCCGCATTGCCGAAAATCAGCAGGTCGGCCTTGGAGTCGGGCAGCACGGAACGCCGCACCTTGTCGCTCCAGTAGTCGTAATGGGCGATGCGGCGCAGGGAGGCCTCGATGGAGCCGAGCACCACCGGCGTGCCCGGATAGGCTTCCTTGGCCCGCTGGGCATAGACGGTGACGGCCCGGTCGGGGCGTTTGTTGGGCTCGGCATTGGGGGTGTAGGCGTCGTCGGAGCGGATTTTCCGGTCCGAGGTGTAGCGGTTCACCATGGAATCCATGTTGCCGGCGGTGATGCCGAAGAACAGGTTGGGCTTGCCCAGGCGCTTGAAGTCTTGCGCCGAATGCCAGTCCGGCTGGCTGATGATGCCGACGCGGAAACCCTGGGCCTCCAGCAGGCGGCCGACCAGGGCCATGCCGAAGCTGGGGTGGTCGATATAGGCATCGCCGGTGACCAGGATCACGTCGCAGGAATCCCAGCCCAGCTTGTCCATCTCCTCCCGGCTCATGGGCAGGAAGGGGGCGGTGCCGAAGCGCTGGGCCCAGTATTTGCGGTAGGAGGTAAGAGGCTTAGGCGATTCCATGGTGGCGACGAGAGGGGCTAATGAGGGCCAAGGCCCGCCGCCGCCCGCGGGCAACGGCAAATGAAAGGGGCCGGGGCGCCGCCAGGGCTCCCCGGAACATCAGATTGCTTCGGCTCCGGCAGCCAGCAACTCGGGCACCTGAAGCGCCGGCACCGGCCGGCTGCAGAGGAAGCCCTGGAATTCGTGACACTGGTGCAGCCGCAGGAAGTCGAGCTGCTCGTTGGTTTCCACGCCTTCGGCAATGACCTTGCGTTCAAGTTCCCCGGCCATGGCGATGACCATGCGCACGATGGCCGCGTCGCCCTGGCTGCTCACCACATCGCGGATGAAGGAGCGGTCGATCTTGATCTTGTCGATGGGGAAACGCTTGAGATAGGACAGGCTGGAATAGCCGGTACCGAAGTCGTCGATGGAAAGCCGCACGCCCAGGCACTTAAGCTCTTCCAGGATGCCCACCATGCGTTCCGGCTCCTGCATGATGACGCTTTCGGTGATTTCCAGCTCCAGCCAGCGGGGTGCCAGGCCGGAGGTCATGAGGGCGGCGGAAACCATGGCCACCAGGTCGTTTTCCTGGAACTGCAGGGCGGAAAGGTTGACCGCCACCACCATGGGCGGCAGGCCCTGGTCCTGCCACTGGCGGTTCTGCCGGCAGGCCTCCTTCAGGACCCAGGCGCCGATGGGCAGGATCAGCCGGGTTTCCTCCGCCAGGGGAATGAAGTCCGCCGGCGAGACCATGCCCAGTTCCGGATGATTCCAGCGCAGCAGGGCCTCGAAGCCGTTGATCTGGCCGCTGCCGATCTCCACCTGGGGCTGGTAGTGCAGTTCCAGCTGGTCCAGCTGCAGGGCCAGGCGCAGTTCGCTTTCCAGGCGCAGGCGCTCCACCACCCGCTGGTTCATTTCCGGCGCGAAGAAGTGGTAGGAATTGAGGTTGCTGTTCTTGGCGTGGTGCATGGCCGTATCCACGTTGCGCAGCAGCAGGGCCACATCGTTGCCGTCCTGGGGGAACAGGGTGATGCCGGCGCAGGCGGTGGTCACCACGTCGCTGCCCTGCATCTGGATCGGATGGGCCAGGATGTCCAGCAGATGGCGCACCACGGTGGCCACGGAACGGCTGTCGTCGCGGCCGTCGATGAGGATGCCGAACTGGTCGCCCCCCAGGCGCCCCAGGATGTCGTGGGGCCGCAGGCCCTTGCGCAGCCGCTCGCCCACCCGGCGCAGCAGCTCGTCGCCGGCGGCGTGGCCGAAGGCGTCGTTTACCCGGCTCAGCTGGTCCAGGTCCAGCAGCACCAGGGCGCCCTGGCAGCCCTCCTGCAGCCACTCGCCGAGAATGCGGGAGAACCACTGGCGGTTGGGCAGGGTGGTCAGCTGGTCTACGTTGGAGAGGGTTTCGATCTGGGCCTGGGCCGCCTTCTTTTCCGACAGGTCGGTGACGAAGGCCACCTTGTTCACGATGGCGCCCTGCTCATTGACGATGGCGCCGATGTTGCACCACACCGGGCAGTCGCTGCCGTCCTTGCGCCGGGCGATGGCCTCGCCCAGCCAGTTCTCGCCCCGGTCCAGGGTGGCGCGGATCTGGGCGCGGAAGTCGGGTTCGTTGCAGGGCGAGGCGAGGAAATCCGGCTGCTGGCCGGCGCTCTCCTCCACCGTATAGCCGGACAGCTCGGCAAAGGCGTTGTTGAAGGTGACGATATGGCCCGTGGCATCCAGGATCAGGATGGCCTCGATGCTGTGGTCGAAAACGTGGGTGATGAGGCGGCGCCGCTCCTCCGCCTCGTAGCGGGAGGAAATGTCCCAGGCGACACCCGCCAGGGCCCGCACCTGGCCGGCGGCGTCGAACACCGGCGCCCGCAGGAACTCGAAGGGCACCCGGCCCCGGGGCAGGTCCAGCCACACCTCTTCCCGCAGGGGGCTGCGGGCCTCGATCACCCGCAGGCGGCCTTCCGTCATGCGGCGGGTTTCCTCCTCCGAGAACAGGTCTTCCACCCTGTGGCCGATGACCTCTTCCATGGGGCGGCCGGCATAGCGGCAGAAGGCCTCGTTCACCGACAGATAGGTGCCTTGCGTATCCAGCAGCCAGGCCGGATCGGGAATGGCGTCAAGCAGGGCCAGGCTTTCCCGGTTCTTCTCCTCCGCCGCCCGGCTCATGCGCTGGGCCAGGGCCGTGGCCGCCGAGAAGCGCCGGTGCCAGACCAGCACGGTGAAGGCCAGGGCCACGGTCAGCACCAGGCCGAGGCAGGCATAGATCAGGGCCCGATGCCGCCAGGAGGCGAGGACGTCGTCGATGGCATAGCCGACGGTGACGAGGAAATCGTGCTCCGGCAGGGCGCGGAAGACGAACAGGCGGTCCATGCCGTCCAGCTCGCCGGTGCGGATGAAGGAGCCGCTGGTCTCACCCCGCTGCAGGAAGTCCTGGGTCGGGCTGTTCGCCACCGGCTGCCCCATGCGCGCTTCCAGGTGGGGCCAGCGGGCCATCAGGCGCATGTCCCGGGTCCACAGGGCGATGGTGTCCCGGGGGCCCAGGTTGAGGGTGCCGAACAGGGATTCGAAATACTTCACCCGCAGGGAAGCCAGCACCACACCCTGGAAGGCGCCCCCTTCATCCTGCAGGCGGCGGGCCGCCACCAGCACCCAGTCGCCGGTGACCCGGGACTGCATCGGCCCCGACACCACCAGGCCGGCGCCGGGCTGGTCCTGGAGCAGGCGGAAATAATCCCGGTCGGCGATATTGACGTTGCTGGCCAGGACGCCGGAAGCATCGTAGATGTAGCGCCCCTGGGTGTCGGCGACGCGGAAGCTGAGGGCCTCGGGGAACATGCCGAGGGAGCGGTTCAGTTCCGGCTCCAGCTCCTCCCGGGGGCGTCCTGCCGCCACCGCATATTGATGGCGGCGGACGAACTCCTGCAGCCTCAGGTCCACCTTCTGGATGGAGCCCTGCAGGCTGCTCTCCAGCACCCGGGCGAGGGCCTCGCCCTGGCGCCGGGCCGCATCCATGGCCATCTCCCGGGATTGCAGCACGTCCATGGAAATCCATACGACCAGCCCCAACCAGAGCAGCCCGACCAGCGTCGCCAGCAAATAGGTGGAGCGCCGCAAGGGCATCCGGAGTTCCTTGAAAAATAGGGAGTTTGAAGCGGGGATTGTACGCCGCAGGCCGTGGCGAACCAAGCAGGACGGGGCTTCGGGCCGACCCGAAGCCCCCGCGGGGATTGGCGTTCCGCCCGCCCCCGTTTAGCCCCGGTTGCCCAGGGTCACCGTGTGTTCCCGGGTGGCGTGGAACTGCACGCTGGGGTAGCGCTCCTGGGTCAGGTCCAGATTGACCCGGGTCGGCGCCAGATAGGCCAGGCTGCCGGAGGCATCCGTGGCCAGGTTGCCCATGTTCTCCCGCTCGAAGCGGTTGAAGTCCTCGGCCTTGTCGCAGGTCACCCAGCGGGCGCCGAAGAGGGACTTGTTCTCCAGCAGGATTTCCACCCCGTACTCGGCCGCCAGGCGGTGGGCCACCACCTCGAACTGCAGCACGCCCACGGCCCCCAGCACCACTTCGTAGCCGGAAAGGGGCTTGAACACCTGGATGGCGCCCTCCTCCCCCAGCTGCTCCAGGCCCTTCTGGAACTGCTTGATCTTGGAGGGGTTCTTGGGCCGGGCGGCGCGGAACATTTCCGGCGCAAAGTAGGGAATGCCGGTGAAGTGCAGGTTCTCGCCCTCGGTGAAGGAATCGCCGATTTCGATGCTGCCGTGGTTGAACATGCCGATGATGTCGCCCGGGTAGGCATCGTCAATGGTGGCGCGGCGCTGGGAAAGGAAGGCCACCACCTGGGTCGCCCGGATTTCCTTGCCGGTACGCACCTGCCACAGCTTCATGCCCCGCTCGAAACGGCCCGAGCAAACGCGCAGGAAGGCCACCCGGTCCCGGTGGGCCGGGTCCATATTGGCCTGGATCTTGAAGATGAAGCCGGAGAACTTGCCCTCTTCCGGCGCCACGGCCCGCTCTGCCGATTCCCGGGTCTTGGGCGGCGGCGCATTGGCCACCAGGGCATCCAGGATTTCCCGCACGCCGAAGTTGTTGATGGCGGAGCCGAAGAACACCGGCGTCAGCTTGCCGGAGAGGAAAGGCTCTGCCTCGAACTGGTGGGCGGCGGCCAGCAGCTCCAGGTCTTCCTTGAGCTTGGCGATTTCCATGGAGAAGCCGGCCAGGGACGGATGATCCAGGCCCTTCACCACTTCCGCATCCTTGCCTTCGCCCGGGGTGAACAGGGCCACGGAATCGCTGGCCAGGTGATACACGCCGCGGAAGGTCTTGCCCATGCCGATGGGCCAGGTCACCGGCGCGCACTGGATCTTCAGCACCGATTCCACCTCATCGAGCAGCTCGAAGGGGTCGCGCACTTCCCGGTCCAGCTTGTTGATGAAGGTAAGAATGGGCGTGTCGCGCATGCGGCACACGTCCAAGAGCTTGATGGTCTGGGGCTCCACGCCCTTGGCCCCGTCGATCACCATGAGGGCCGAGTCCACGGCGGAAAGCACCCGGTAGGTATCTTCCGAGAAGTCCTGGTGGCCCGGGGTATCGAGCAGGTTGATGACGCAGTCCCGATAGTCGAACTGCATCACCGAGCTGGCCACGGAAATGCCCCGCTGCTTTTCGATCTCCATCCAGTCGGAAGTGGCATGGCGGCCGCTCTTACGGGCCTTCACCGTACCGGCAGCCTGAATGGCGCCGCCGAACAGCAGCAGCTTTTCAGTCAGGGTCGTCTTACCCGCATCCGGGTGAGAAATGATGGCAAAGGTCCGCCGCCGCTGGGCTTCCGCGGCAATGGCCTGGAGTTCTGCGCTCATGGAAAAACTTTCAGGGGAATCAAGGTAACTGCGAAGGTAACTGCGCAAGGCCGGCGGCAAGCGAAAACGCCCCCGACCGGCTGGTCAAGGGGCGGGATTGTACCACTGAGGGGATGAAGTACTGGGGAGGGGGGCTAACGGTAGCTAACCGGCCAGTGCAACTTTTAGCGCAGGTCCGATTTAGCGGCATGTTATGCCTTGGGATTGGGCTCAAAACAAACGACCGTTGCCAGATAGGATAGGTCTTCTGTGCAGTCATATACCTTGCGGCAATCATCGGCTGTGGCGGTTGTTCGAAGTGTGACATTTCCGGACTTGGCCCTGTAGTCGATGATGAGTAGCTGGGAGCGAGTAGCGATCCAAAGTGGGTAGACAAATTGCGAGGCATGAATTGAGCGGGCATCTGCATCTTGCAGCGTTACGTCAGCCAACACGGCTCTAGCGCAATCTTCGGAGACATCAAGTTCGACAACCTCGAAGCCTTGCGAAGCCGCTCCAACCACAAATTGAAACTGCGTATCGGCCTCTTTACGCACAAATCCCTTGCAATGCACAACAAGCGCATCTGCATGGTCGAGTGCAAATAATGTCTGCGCGGTTCGTATTGTGGAGAACAGCAAGAATAGAGCCCTCGCAACCTCCAACATCTCTGGCCTGGTCAACGCAATACTATGTTGCTGTTTTGATCCATAGCGGCAGACAATCGAGGAACCGCTGGAGTCCATTGAGTAATGTTGAGCAATGTTCCTCCATTGGTTAAGGGGAACATTCCACGGAGGCAAAGCCAGATATGGGGCAATTCCAGCCTTTTCGCCAACCATCTGGACCACTTTCCCCAAGCCTAGGGAGTCAACATCGGCGAATGCGACGGACTCTCCTTGCGAGCGCTGAGCAAGGTGAAGTAATTCTTTTAGATAAACTTGGAGTGTTCCTTCGATCAGGCCTCCAATGTTGCGAAATAGCTCGTAGGCGAATTCATCAAGTGGCAAGTCCGCCTTTTCATGCTCAAAGCGTACAGCGCTCCAATAAAGCGACAGGGCTTTTCCAATGGGCTCTTCCCATGAAGCACAAGTCTTAGCACAGTCGTCTGGGTCATTAGCCAAGTACAGTCGACGGATACGTAGACATTGGTCGAACAAACTCGATGCCCAATCAGAATTGCGTATCTTCGCAATGTTTACAGCTTCAACGGTTAGCAAGTCGATACCATACCGATCGAGCATTGCTGCGTTTTCAAACTCCGGCGCTAGCGCTTCGAAAACGCTGCTCTTAATCTCTTCTATCGTATAGCCGGCCTCATAGGCTTGTAGCAGTGGGCTGAAAGCTCTTACCCCGCGAAGAATGCTGTAATTATTTCCCTTCAAGCTGGATGCTCCATAAGGTAAAAAGAAACATAACTAGTCTGTACCCCAACTCTCCTCACCCCCCTGCCCTCAAAGCATCCATCGGCGGCACCCGCAGCAGGCGGGAGGCGGCCAGCCAGCCGGCCAGGGTCACGGCCAGGGCCGCGCCGACGATGGCCGCCGGGAACACCCACGGCGCAAACTGATACTCCAGATTGAAGACCTTGGCAGCCAAGAGCCAGCCGACGCCCTGGCTGCCGGCGGCGGCGATCAGCCCGGAGAGAGCGCCGACGGCGGCGAATTCGGCCAGGAGGGCGCCCCGCAGTTGCTGGCGGCCGGCGCCCAGGGCCCGCAGCACCGAGAGTTCGTAGCGCCGCTCGTCGTGGGAGGCGGCCAGGGCGCCGTAGAGGACGATGACGCCGGCGGCCAGGGTGAACAGGAAGACGAACTGCACGGCCCGGGAGACCTGATCCAGCACCGATTGCAGCTGGCGCACGATGGCCGCCACATCCACCACCGTCAGGTTGGGGAAGCGCTTGACCAGTTCACCCACCCGGTTGGCCGCGTCGTCGGGCAGGTGGAAGCTGGTGATGTAGCTGGCCGGGTACGGTTCCAGCACGCCGGGCGGAGCGAGGACGAAGAAATTGACCCGCATGGAATCCCAGTTGAGCTTGCGCAGGCTGGTGACGGTGAGATGCACCGGTTCGCCGGCCACGGTAAAGGTCAGCTCGTCCCCCACCTTCACGCCCAGGGTTTCGGCCAGGCCCTTTTCCACCGAGGCGCTACCTTTGCCATCCTTCCCCTGTTCGCCGGGGGCGAACCAGCGGCCCTGGGTCACCGTGTTGCCGGGAGGCAGGTCGGCGGCCCAGGAGAGGTTGAATTCCCGCTCCACCAGGCGCTTGGCCCGGTCGTCTTCATAGTCCGCCGGGGTCACGGGGCGGCCGTCGATGCCGGTGAGGCGGCCCCGCACCATGGGCAGAAGTTCGGCGCGGATGCCCATGCGGCCCAGGGTTTCCCCCACTTCCTGGCGCTGCTCTGGCTGGATGTTGATGACGAAGCGGTTGGGCGCGTCCGGCGGCGAGGCCTGGCGCCAGGCCTGCATCAGGTCGCCCCGGGTGACGGTGAGCAGCAGCAGGGCCATCAGGCCCAGGGACAGGGCGACGATCTGGGCCACGCTGGACAGGGAGCGCCGCTCCAGGCCGGCCAGGCCGTAGCGCCAGCCGAAGCCCACCGCCGGCCCGACCCGGCGCAGGGGCTTGAGCAGGGCCAGGGCCAGACGGGCGATCAGGGCGGTGAGGCCCAGGGCGGCGGTAAAGCCGCCGGCGGCGTAGGCCCCCAGCTTGGGCTCGCCTGCGGCCCAGAAAAGCAGGCCAGCCAGGGCCGCCAGGCCGATGCCGTAGGTGGCAAGGATGGAGGCGTCCGGCTCCCCCAGTTCCCGCCGCAGCACCCGCAGGGTGGGCACCTGGCGCAGTTGCAGGAGGGGCGGCAGGGCGAAGCCGAAGAGCAGCACCAGCCCGGCCACCAGCCCCTGCAGGGCCGGCCACAGGCTGGGTGCCGGCAGGGGCGCGGCCAGCAGGTTGGCCAGCCAGGCGTGGAGCACGAAATGGGCGCCGAAGCCGATGGCCAGCCCCACTGCCGAAGCGGCCAGGCCGAGAATGAGGAACTGGCCCAGGTACAGCCCCAGCACCTGGCCCTGGGGCGCCCCCAGGCAGCGCATGACGGCGCAGGGATCGAGATGGCGCTGCAGGTAGCGACGGATGGCCAGGGCCACCCCGGCGGCGGCCAGCACCACGGCCAGCAGGGCGGAAAGGCCGAGAAACTGCTGGGCCCGGTCCACT
This sequence comes from Azospira oryzae, assembly GCF_004217225.1. Classification (GTDB taxonomy): domain Bacteria; phylum Pseudomonadota; class Gammaproteobacteria; order Burkholderiales; family Rhodocyclaceae; genus Azospira; species Azospira oryzae. Next base: position 647,174 of record NZ_SHKM01000001.1, on the reverse strand, counting down.
GCGGTGCGGATTTCCGGACGGGCGTTGCTGGCGTCCTCCACCCGCTCGCCCCGGGTCAGGCGGGGCTCGGCCCAGCGGCGGTAGTCGGCCACCGCCCGGTCTGGGCCGGCCAGCAGCAGGCGGTAGGCGACCCGGCTGCCGGGCTGGATCAGCCGAGTGGCGGGCAGATCCGCCAGGTTCATCATCAGGCGGGGGGCGACGCTGAAGAAATTGACGCCCCGGTCCGGCTCCAGGGTCAGCACCCCGGCCACGGTGAAGCGGGCCTGGCCCAGGTTGAGGCTCTGCTCCGGCCCGCTGCCGAACTGGGTGGCCAGGCGCTCGTCCAGCCATACCGTGCCGGCCTGGGGCCCGCCCTGGATCTCGCTGTCGGGCGCCCCCAGGCCAGGAGCCAGGCGCAGCTTGCCCCGCAGGGGATAGTCGCTGGAGACGGCCTTGATATCTGCCAGCTGGGCCCCCTCCTCCCCCGTCACCATGCTCGGGAAAACCTGGGTCTGGGCCATCTGCAGGCCCCGCCGCGCCGCCTCGGCGGCAAATTCCGGGGCCAGGGGATGGTCGGAGGTCAGCAGCAGGTCCGCCCCCAGCAACTGGCGGGATTCCCGCTCCAGAGCCTGGCGCACCCGGTCGGTGAAAAATCCGACGGAACTGATACTGGCCACCGCCACCACCAGGGCCAGGGCCAGCAGGCGCAATTCACCGGCCGAGAAATCCCGGCGCAGGAGGCGGAATGCGAGTGAAAACATGGACAACTCCGGCGAAACGAGCCGCAACGGCACCGGACAACCCCACGGAGAGCCGCGCCAGGCTTGAATCTACAAAAAAAGGTAAAGAAACGTTCAAGTCATTGAAAAAAATGACGTTATGGCAGATAGAGCGAGAAATGCGACCGCCAATATATTTCGGAGACTATCATGCCCAACGACATCGCCGCCCCCCAGGGGCCCAGCCAGCAGACTGCCAGCGCCAACAGCGGCAATTCCCGTGTTTATCCCCAGGAAGAGCATCGGGCGTTGAAGGTCGATACGGCCACCAAGCAGTTCAAGGTCGGCATTCTGGAATCCGCCCTGCAGGTTTCGATCCAGGCCGGCAACGACTCCCAGGCCCTGCTCTTCCGCACCGCCATCGACCGCATCAACGAGGTGCTGGGCATTTCCGAGGGCCCCGACGCGCTGCAGAAGGCCGCCAGCCAGGACAACTCGCCGGAGGCCACTGCCGCCCGCATCCTCTCCTTCACCACCGGTCTTTACGCCGCATATGCCGCCAAGCGGCCCGACGACGATCCGGAACAGGTGGCATCCGACTTCGTGGACGTGATCCGCAGCGGCTTTGAGAAGGGTTTCAACGAAGCCAAGGACATCCTCAAGGGCCTCAACGTTCTCAACGGCGAGGTGGAAGCCGGTATCAACAAGACCTACCAGCTGGTGCAGAAGGGCATGGACGACTTCCTCGCCCAGTTGCGCAAGCCGAAGGAAGAAACCCCGGCAGCGACGGCAACCACGCCCAGCGCCGCAGCCTGAACCCGGCGGCCACGCCGCCCTCCCCATGCAAAACGGCGGCCCCTGGCCGTCGTTTTCTTTGTAGCGTCAGCGGGCGCAGTACCGCAGCACCCTGGGCCCGCCCTACTCCCAGTCCCGCAGCCGCTCCACCGCCTGTTCGATGCGGCTCACCGCCACCACTTCCAGCCCGGGAATGGGCTGGCGCGGCTTGTTGGCCTCGGGTACCAGAGCCCGGGTGAAGCCCAGCTTGGCCGCTTCCTTGAGCCGTTCCTGGCCCCGGGGCGCCGGGCGGATCTCGCCGGCCAGGCCCACTTCGCCGAAGACCACCAGTTTTTCCGGCAGGGGCCGGTTCTTCAGGGAGGAAATGATGGCCAGCAGCACCGGCAGATCCGCCGCCGGTTCGCTGATCTTGACCCCGCCCACCGCATTGACGAAGACGTCCTGGTCGAAGCAGCCGATGCCGGCGTGGCGGTGCAGCACCGCCAGCAGCATGGCCAGCCGGTTCTGCTCCAGACCGACGGAAAGGCGCCGCGGGCTGCCGCCCATGGTGGTATCCACCAGGGCCTGGATTTCCACCAGCAGGGGCCGGGTGCCTTCCTGGGTCACCAGGACGCAGGAGCCGGCCACCTCCTGGCCGTGCTGGGAAAGGAACAGGGCCGAAGGGTTGGAGACGCCCTTGAGACCCTTGTCGGTCATGCCGAAGACGCCCAGTTCATTGACCGCGCCGTAGCGGTTCTTCACCGCCCGGATGAGGCGGAAGGAGGAATGGGTGTCGCCTTCGAAGTACAGCACCGTATCCACGATGTGTTCCAGCACCCGGGGCCCGGCCAGGGCCCCTTCCTTGGTCACGTGGCCCACCAGGATCACGGTGACGCCGGTCTGCTTGGCCAGCCGGGTCAGCTGGGCGGCGCATTCGCGCACCTGGGCCACGGAGCCGGGGGCCGAGGTGAGCTGGTCGGACCACAGGGTCTGGATGGAGTCGATCACCGCCACCTGGGGTTTTTCCGTCTGCACCACGCCGAGGATGCGTTCCAGGTTGATTTCCGCCAGCAGGGGCAGGCGCTCCACGTCCAGCTGCAGGCGCCGGGCCCGCAGGGCCACCTGCTGCCCCGACTCTTCGCCGCTGACGTAGAGCACCTTGTGCTGGGGCGCCAGGGCGGCCAGTGCCTGCAGCAGCAGGGTGCTCTTGCCGATGCCCGGGTCGCCGCCGATGAGCACCACGCCGCCGGCCACCAAGCCGCCGCCCAGGGCCCGGTCGAATTCGGACAGGCCCGTGGGCAGGCGCGCCGCCTCCCGGGTCTCGATCTCGGAGAGGGCCTGCAGCTTGGGCGTGCCGGGGGCCAGGGATTCGAAACGGTGGCCGCTGCCCTTGCCGCCGGCCTCGGCCACGGTTTCCACCAGGGTGTTCCAGGCATTGCAGGCGGAACACTGGCCCTGCCATTTGGGGGACTGGGCACCGCATTCGGTGCAGGTATAGATGCTTTTCGTCTTCGCCATGATGGGCGGGAGGATACACCAGGGCGGCGGCGATCAGGATTCCGGGGCCGGCTGGGGCGGCCGGGCCAGGACCCAGCGGTTCTTGCCGGCCCGCTTGGCCTCGTACATGGCGCCGTCGGCGGCCTGCACCAGCATGTCGGGACTGGCGTAGGCCTGGTGGAACAGGGCCACGCCGATGCTGGCGCTGACCTGGCAGCGCTGGCCCAGGATGTCGAAGGGCTGCACCAGGGCCTCCAGCACCTTGTTGGCGGCGGTCACCGCATCCTCGTCCTGGCGCACCCCGTGCAGCAGCACGGTGAATTCGTCGCCGCCCATGCGCGCCGCCGTGTCGGACTGGCGCAGGGTCTGTTTCAGGCGGTAGGCGAAGGCCGCCAGCAGCAGGTCGCCGGCCTGGTGGCCCTGGCTGTCGTTCACCGCCTTGAAGCCGTCCAGGTCCAGCACCAGCACTGCCAGGCCTTCCTGGTAGCGCTGGGCGCGGAAGAAGGCCTGCTGCAGGCGGTCGAAGAACAGGGTGCGGTTGGGCAGGTCGGTGAGCAGGTCGAAGTGGGCCAGGTGTTCCAGGCGCTGCTCGATGCGCTTGCGTTCGGAAATATCGTGCTTGATGGCGACGTAGCGCACCACGGCGCCCTGCTCGTTCTTCACCGGGGCGATGGTGAGCAGCTCGTGGTAGAGCATGCCGTCCTTGCGCCGGTTCACCACCTCGCCGCGCCAGGGGTTGCCGGAGGTGATGGTGCCCCACAGCTGGCGGTAGAAATCCGCATCATGCACCCCGCTCTTGAAGCGGGAAGTGCGCTGGCCGAGGACCTCCTCCAGGCTGTAGCCGGTCATGTCGCAGAAGGCCGGGTTGGCGTATTCCACCACGCCGTTGGCGTCGGTGATGATGACCCCCTCCGCCGCCGCATCCACGGCCACGCTGCGGGACTGCAGTTCCTGGCGCAGTTTGCGCTCGGCGGTGATGTCCCGGGTGATGCCGAGCAGGCCGGTGAGGTGCCCCTCGTCGTCCCGCAGCACATTGACGATGGCGTCGGTCCATACGGTGGAGCCGTCCTTGCAGGGCTGTTCCAACTCCCAGTGGTGCTTCAGCACCTGGCCGGTGCGCAGCAGGTAAGCGAAGCCCTCCGCCGCCTGGGACATGGAATCCGGCGTCAGGGCCTCGGCCATGGACTGTTGCAGCACCTCCTCCGGGGTGTAGCCCCGCAGCCGTTCCACCGACGGGCTGATGTAGGTGAAGCGGCCGTTGAGGTCCATGGTCCAGATGACGTCGTAAGCTGACTCGGCCAGTGTGCGGAAACGCTGCTCGCTCTGGCCCAGGGCCATCTCCGTGCGCTTGCGCTGGGTGATGTCGTGGAAGGAGAGGACGATGGCCTCCCGCCCCTCGAAGTCGATGCAGGCGGCCGACATCAGCACCCACACCGGCTTGCCCTCCAGGCCCTGCAGCTGCACCTCGAAGCCCAGCCAGCGGCCGCCGCGACGGTGCAGCTCGTCCACCATCTGCTGGCGCTGTTCCGGGTTGCGCCAGAAGCCCTGGGCCGGCCGGCCGACGACGTCGTGACGGGAGACGCCGTAGTACTCCTCGGCGCAGCGGTTGATGTAGAGCAGTTCGCCGTCGGCTTCGGGACGGGTCACCGCCACCGGGAAAGGCGCCTCCTCCATCAGTCCCAGGCAGTTCCTGGCGCTGCGGCGCAGGCGGCGCATGTAGCGGCGCACCAGCACCACCACCAGGGCGACGGCGACCAGGGCCCCCATGCCGGCGGCGAACCACAGGCTGGACTGGCTACCGCTGCCAGCGTTGCCACCCTCACCCGCGTAGAGCAGGTCAGCCAGGGACAGGTCCCGGGGCAGCAATCCCAGGTCGGCGTAGGTGTCGGCCATGTGGCGCCAGCGGCCAACGTGGAAGTAGCCCGGCTCCACCAGCTGGGCCTGCACCAGGGGCACCATCTGCTCCGCCTCGAAGGCCAGGTGGTCCCGGCTGTGGCGCCGGCCGTAATGCTTGAGGATGTAGTCGATGACCTCCTGGGGATGGGCCATGGCATAGCTCCAGCCCTTGAGGCTGGCGGCGCGGAAGGCCTTGAGCCGCTCCGGATGCTGGCGCAGTTCGGCCTGGGTGGAGAACAGGTTGTCGCCGTAGAAATCCAGGCCGCTCGATTCGGGCGTGAACACCACCACCCGCTCGCCCTGCTTGCGCAGTTCGTAGAGTTCGTCGGTGCGGTAGATGGAGAGGGCGTCCACCCGGCCGTCCAGCAGGTCCTGCACGGTCTGGCTGTGGGGCTCCAGGGCCAGGCTGTCCGTATCCACCCGCTCCCGGCCCAGGTAGCCGAGCAGTTCATTGGCCCCCGGCTCGATCATCACCTTCTTGCCGTTGAGGTCGTGGATGTTGCGGATGCCGGCGGCCCGGCGGGCGGCGATGGCCAGGGGCGAATGCTGGAAGATCACCGCCAGCACCAGCACCGGCGCCCCCCGGTGGTAATGCACCAGCAGGTCGCTGGTGCCGACGCCGTACTGGGCCTTGCCCTCCAGCACCGCCTGCACCGCATCCTGGCCCGGCTCCGCTTCCCGGATATCCACCGCCAGGCCCGCCTCCCGGTAGTAGCCCTGCATCTGGGCGGCGTAGTAGCCGGCGAACTGGAACTGGTGGCGCCAGCGCAGTTGCAGCGTCACATTCTCCAGGGCCTGGGCCGGCGCGGCCGGCAGGATGAGGAGCAGAAACGTCAGACAGGCGGAAAGATGCCGGCATAGCGGCAAGAGCGGACGGCTGGACGGCAAATGGCGCAAGACGGCTCCCCAGGGGCGGGCCGGAAAAAGGGCCCGGATCAACCCCAAATTCTAGGCTGGGAGCGGAAAAATGAGCGTGACACAGGTCGCACCGGGGCAAAAAAGCCGCCGGCGCTTGCCTGGCCTAGTTGCCGATCCAGCGCACCGGCACCCGGGGCGCCAGGGCGCAGAAAAGCTCGTAGCTGATGGTGCCGGCGGCGGCGGCCACCGCGTCCGCCGGCATGCCCTTTCCCCACAGGGTGACGGGGGAGCCGACACCGGCCTGGGGCAGATCGGTGAGATCGCAGAACAGCATGTCCATGGAAACGCGTCCCGCCGTCACCGTGGGCCGGCCATCCACCAGGATCGGCGTGCCGGGCGGCGCATGGCGCGGGTAGCCGTCGGCATAGCCGCAGGCGACGATGCCGATGCGGCTGGGCCGGGTCGCCTCGAAGATGCCGCCATAACCCACCCGCTCCCCGGGGGCCACGTCCTGCACCGCCAGGATTTCGCTTTCCAGGGTCATCACCGGCTTCAGGCCCAGCTCCTCGGCGCTGACCTCGGCAAAGGGACTGCCGCCGTAGAGCAGGATGCCGGGGCGGGCCCAGCCCTGCACCGCCTCCTTGTGCCGCAGCAGGGCCGCCGAATTGGCCAGGGACACCTCGCCCTGCCAGCCGGCGGTCCAGGCGCGGAAGCGTTCCAGCTGCCAATCCACGCCCCGGGCCCCGTCGGCCTCGGCGAAGTGGGTCATGTAGGTCACCGGGCCGATGGCCCGGCTGCGGGCGAGAAAGGCCTGGGCAGCCGGCCAGGTCTGCGCGGTGAAGCCGAGGCGGTGCATGCCGGTATTGAATTTGATGAACACCGGCAGCTTCACCGGCAGGCCGGCGGCCTCGATGGCTTCCAGCTGCTCCAGGCGGTGCACCGCGGGAATGATGCCCAGCTCCGCCACCGCTTCCAGGTCTTCCGGCTGGAAGAAGCCTTCCAGCAGCAGGATCGGTTCCCGGATTCCGGCTTCCCGCAATTTCGCCGCCTCGCTCAGGTCCAGCAGGGCAAAGCCGTCGGTGAGACCGGCCAGGGCCTGGGCCACCGGCAGCATGCCGTGGCCGTAGGCATTGGCCTTGATCACGGCGAACAGGCGGGCGGGACCGGCAACACCCTGGTCGGCATGTTGGCGGGCCACGGCGAGATTGTGCTTGAGCGCCCCCAGATCGATGGTGGCGCGGATGGGACGGGGCATGGGCGGGAACGGTGATGGATGAAGAAGATGGCGCGCCGCGGGCGGGCGCAGGCGGCCATATTACGCCAAGGCGGCGCCGGAGGGAAAAGACGCCGCCGGGCGCCCCCCGCCGGCACCGCCTCAGGCGGCGTATTCCTGCAGCTTGCGGCGGGCGAAATCGACGAAGGAAGTGACCAGCTTGGAGCGGAACTTCTCCTTCGGCGTCACCAGGGACAGGGGCCGGGTCAGCCGGGGAGAAAGGGGAATGGCCACCAGATGCTGCAGCTGCAGTTCCTTGTGGAAACTGGCCCGGGAGACGATGGCCACGCCCAGGCCGGTGCTGACCACGCCCTTGAGGGCCTCGGGGCTGCCCAGTTCCATCAGCACCTTGAGGCTGGCCGGGTCCACCCCGGCCTGGCGGAAGTAGTTGTCGGTCACCTCCCGGGTGCCCGAACCCGGTTCCCGGGCGATGAAGGCGTGGTCCCGGAGCATGGCCGGGGTGATGGCCGACTCCCGGGCCAGGGGATGGCTGGGGGAGCAGATCACCTGCAACTCGTCGTCGCAACAGGTTTCGGCCTGCAGCTGGGGCAGGTGCTCGATGGCCTCGGTGATGCCCAGGTCCAGGGAATGCTCGGCCACCCGGTTCTCGATGGTTTCCGAATTGCCCACCACCAGCCGGGCCCGTACGTTGGGATAGAGGGCATTGAACTCCCCCAGCACCCGGGGCAACATGAATTCGGCGATGGTGATGCTGGCCCCCACCAGCAGTGGGCCCCGCATCTGGCCGGTCATTTCCGCCAGGCGGGCCTCCAGGTCGGCGTATTCGCCGAGGATGCGGTCGGCGTACTCCAGGGCTAGCTCGCCGGCGGGGGTGAGGGAAATGCGGCCGTGGCCCCGGTCGAAGAGGCGGGTGTTGAAGTGCTCTTCCAGCTGCTTGATCTGGAAGGTGACCGCGGGCTGGGTCATGTAAAGGGTCTCCGCCGCCTTGGTAAAGCTCAGTTGCTTGGCAACGGCATGGAACACCTGCAGGCGGCGATCGGCCATAAGTGGGGAACCTCCCTGAATTTATGGGGGTTATTCAAACATAAAGCCCGTTCCAGCGGAAGCTGCCAAAGGCCCGCCCCACGGGCATTCACCCCACTTTCATCACAAAGTTAAGCCTTTCGTGGTATAAACCTTCGCCCAACAAGACCTATTCGACGCGAGACACTCCATCGCCCGCTGCCCGGGGCGACCTACCTGATGCAGATCGGCTTTTACATCATCATGGCGGCGCAGTTTTTCTCTGCGCTGGCCGACAATGCCCTGCTCATCGCCGCCATCTACGCCCTGCGCGAGATGCAGGCGCCTGATGCCTATGCACCGCTGCTGAAGCTGTTTTTCACCGTCTCCTACGTCCTCCTGGCGGCCTTCGTCGGCGCCTTCGCCGACTCCATGCCCAAGTGGCGGGTGATGTTCATCAGCAACGGCATCAAGATCTTCGGCTGCGCCCTCATGTTCTTCCACGTCCATCCCCTGGCGGCCTACGCCGTGGTGGGCCTGGGCGCCGCCGCCTACTCGCCGGCCAAGTACGGCATCCTCACCGAATACCTGCCCCACCGCCTGCTGGTCCTGGCCAACGGCTGGATCGAAGGCCTCACCGTGGGCGCCATCATCCTCGGCACGGTCCTCGGCGGCGCCCTGATCCAGCCCAAGATATCGGCCATGCTGCTCGGCTTCGACCTACCCTTCGTCGATACCCCCATCGACACGGTGGTGGAAATGGCCCTCTGCGTGGTGGGCCTGCTCTACCTGATCGCCGCCGTATTCAATCTCTACATCCCGGACACCGGGGTCGATCACAAGCCTCTGAAAAAGAATCCCTGGTACCTGCTGCACGAGTTCGGCCACTGTCTGGCCCTCTTGTGGCGGGACCGCCTGGGGCAGATTTCCCTGGCCGTCACCACCCTCTTCTGGGGCGCCGGCGCCACCCTGCAATTCATCGTCATCAAGTGGGCCGAGGCGGCCCTGCACCTGGACCTGTCCAAGTCCTCCATGCTGCAGGGCGTGGTGGCCCTGGGCGTGGCCGTGGGCGCCGCCGTGGCCGCCAAGTTCATCACCCTGCGCAAGTCGATCCGGGTCATTCCCCTGGGCATCGCCATGGGCATCATCGTCATCGGCATGAATTTCGTGCGGGACTTCTGGGTCGCCGTGCCCCTGCTGATCCTCATCGGCGCCCTCTCCGGCTTCTTCGTGGTGCCCATGAACGCCCTGCTGCAGCACCGGGGCCATATCCTCATGGGGGCCGGCCATTCCATCGCCGTGCAGAACTTCAACGAGAACCTCTCCATCCTCATCATGACCGGCCTCTACGCCGCCATGATCAAGGCCGACTTCTCCATCTACACCGTCATCACCCTGTTCGGCCTCTTCGTCGCCGCCGCCATGTGGCTGGTGCGCCGGCGCCACCAGGCCAACCAGCGGGAACGGGACGACGTCATCCACCTGGACGACTGCAACGCCCACTGAGCCCGGGCGCGGGCCTCAGAGCATCAGGGGCGCGTCGGGCAGTTCGTTGGGATTGGCCTGCAGGGCCGGGAAGTGCCGTTGCAGCACCGCCGTGATGTCGTCGATGGCCGCCAGACAGCCGGCCTCGAATTCTCCCCGGGCGAAAGCCGCCTCCATCCTGCGGCACACCTCCTCCCAGAAATGGGCCTCCACCCGGGCATTAATGCCCCGGTCGGCGACGATTTCCACCTGCCGGTCGAGCAGGTCCAGGTAGATCAGCACGCCGCTGTTATGCACCGTGTCCCACACCCGCAGGTCGGAAAAGAGGGCCAGGGCGCGGGCCCGGCAGCCCTCGGGCCGCAGGGCATAGCCCAGGGGCAGGCAGCCTTCCAGGACGAAGCGCAGTTCGCCCTCGTGGCGCTGTTCGGAGGCAGCAATGGCGGCCTCGATGCGGGCCAGGGACTCCCGCGGGAAAGGACGCCGGGCCAGCCATTCGGGCACCAGCAGATAGCGCAGGAAGCGCCCCAGATCGGATGCTTGCATCACCATCTCCCGGAGGCGCCACCGCCTCCAAAACCGCCGCCACCGCCGGAGAATCCCCCGCCGCCGCTCCAGCCCCCACCTCCGCCGCCGCCACCGACAAAGCCGCTGCCGCCGACGAGGATGAAGAGGAACACCACGATGCCGATGCCGGCCACGCCGAACAGGCTGGCGCCCATGAAGCCGGCCACCACGGCCGCCACGCCGCCGCAGGCGCCGGCCGCCAGCAGACGCCCGAAGAGGGCCCGCAGCACATTGCCGGCCACCACGGCGACCATGAAAATGGGGAAGAGCAGGTCCACGTTGAGGTCGCCGCCGCCACGGTCGGCCGCTGGCGCCGGCAGGGGCTCGCCGCCGATCACCGCCAGCAGCCGCTCCACCCCGGCCCCGATGCCGCCGGCCATGTCGCCGGCCCGGAAGCGGGGCACGATGGTCTCTTCGATGATGCGCTTGGCCACCACGTCCGGCACCGCGCCTTCCAGGCCGTAACCCACCTCGATGCGCACTTCCCGATCGTTCTTGGCCACCAGCAGGATGAGGCCGTCGTCCACACCCTTGCGCCCCAGTTTCCAGGTTTCAGCGACGCGGATGCCGTACTGCTCGATGCTCTCCGGCCGCACCGTGGGCACCAGCAAGACGCCGACCTGGGCGCCCTTTTCCCGCTCGAAGGCGGCCAGGCGGTTTTCCAGGGACTGGCGCTGGGCTTCGCTGAGGGTGCCGGTGAGGTCCGTCACCCGGGCCTTCAGGGCCGGCACCGGCACCTGGGCCCAGGCCGCCGTCAGGCCGCCCAGGCAAAGGAGCAGCAGCAACCGGCAAAACCAGCGCAGGAAGGCCATGAGCGGAGCGGCTTACTTGGCCGGGGCGGCGCCGAAATCCACCTTGGGCGCGGTGGAGATGGCCTGTTCGTTTTCCACCGAGAAATTGGCCTTGGGCTGGTAGCCGAAAGCCATGGCGGTGAGGTTGTTGGGGAAGCTGCGCACCGCCACGTTGTACTCCTGGATGGCCTTGATGTAGCGGTTACGGGCCACGGCGATGCGGTTCTCGGTGCCTTCCAGCTGGGCCTGGAGGTCGCGGAAACCGGCATCGGCCTTCAGCTGGGGATAGTTCTCGCTGACCACCAGCAGGCGCGACAGGGCCGAGGACAGTTCCCCCTGGGCCTGCTGGAAGCGGGCCAGGGCCTGGGGATCGTTGGCCAGTTCCGGCGTCGCCTGGATGCTGCCCACCTTGGCCCGGGCGGCAGTGACTTCGGTCAGCACCTTTTCCTCGTGGGCGGCGTAGCCCTTCACCGTATTCACCAGGTTGGGCACCAGGTCGGCGCGGCGCTGGTACTGGTTGAGCACTTCGGACCAGGCGGCCTTGGACTGCTCGTCCAGGGACTGGAAGGTGTTGTAGCCGCAACCGCTGAGCAGGGCGGCGACCAGGGAAAAGAGGGCTAGCAGGCGCAGGGACATGGGGACTCTCCTCGATTTGGCGGGATCAGCGCATGAAGATGGGGCATGGTAACGCAAAGTACAAGGGCATGGCCGGCGCCGCCACAGCAACGGCCGGTCACAACGGGCATGCCCTGGAAGGCAGAAGGGACGCACATCTCCAGCATGCCATGGCGGAGAATAGCGCCCCTATTGACTCCCTGGCCTCCAGATGAACGGAATCAACCTCCGGCCTGGCGCCGGGCGTCGGCCAGCAGGCGCCGGGCGAAGCACAGGTCTTCCCAGGCCCGGGCCTTGTCCGTGAGATTGCGCAGCAGATAGGCCGGATGGTAGGTCACCACCACCGGGATCGGCCGGCCGTTGAGCAGGTATTCGTGGGGCCGGCCCCGCAGGGAGGCCAGGGGCCGCTCCTGGGCCAGCACGCTGTGCACAGCGGCGCGGCCGAGGAGGACGATCAGCTTGGGTTGCAGCAGCTCGATCTGGCGCTGCAGGTAGGGACGGCAGGTATCCATCTCCGCCGCCTCCGGCGTGCGGTTGCCCGGCGGCCGGCATTTCACCGCATTGCCGATGTAGACGCCCCGGCCCCGCTGCAGGTCGATGGCGGCCAGCATGGCATCGAGCAGCTTGCCGGCCTGGCCGACGAAGGGCTCGCCCTGCTCGTCCTCGTCCGCACCGGGGCCTTCGCCGATGAACATCCAGTCCGGCTGCTGCCGGTCGCCGACGCCGAGCACCGCCTGCTTGCGCTGCTGGCACAGGGCGCAGGCCTGACAGGCGGCGACCGCGTCCTGCAACTCATCCCAGCCCATATTGCCCAGGCTGCCGGCCGGCAGGGGCGTCCGGGGCGCCGGCGCCGCACCGGAGAAGGCCGCGGCAGCGGCCGGCGGCAAAATCAGGGACGGCCGCGGCGAACGGGGAGCTTCGGCCACAGGTGCAGCGGCGGCAGCGGCGGACTCGGCCGGGGCGACGGCATCCATCGCCTCAGCCCCCTCCTCCGCCTGGCCGCGCAGGACCCACAGGGGGGTCAGCCCCATTTCATGCAGGATTTCCAGATTGCCCATGGGCCCCTCGCCGTTATGGTTCATGCCGCGATCTCCCCCAGCTCCCGGCGCAGCACCAGGGCATCCTCCCGCCCCTCGACGGCCGGGTAATAACCCTTGCGCCGGCCGATCACCTGGAAACCGTAGTTTTCATAGAGGGCCAGGGCCTTGGCGTTGGAGGGACGCACCTCCAGCAGCATGGTGACGGCACCGCCGTGGCGCGACACCTCCATGGCGAAGCGCAGCAGCCGGGCGCCGTAGCCCCGGCCCTGGCGCTCGGCGGCGACGCTGATGTTGAGCAGGTGGGTCTCGTCCAGGGAGGGCATGAGCACCATGTAGCCCACCAGGGCGCCGCCCTCCCGGGCCACCCAGCAGCTGTAGCCGGCCTTCATGGAGTCGGCGAAATTGCCCTGGGTCCAGGGATGGGAATAGACCCGGTTTTCGATTTCCATGACCTGGGCCAGGTCCTTGCCGTTCATGGGCAGGAACTCCAGGGGAGCCAGTTCGGCGGCCAGGGCGGAAAGGGAGCGCATGGGTCAGGCCTTGCCGCCCTGGGCCAGGCGCTCGGCCACGGTCAGGGCGACCTTGTCGCGGATGTAGAGGGGCGCCGCCAGGGCCGGGTCCAGGCCTTCGCCCCGGGCCAGCCGGGGCGCCGCCAGCCGGGCCACCGCCGCTGCCGTCGGCACCCGTTGCCCGCCCAGGGGCCAGGCGGCCAGGCGTTGGCTCAGGGCCGGGTAGGCCGGTACGCCGTTGCCGCACACCGCCCAGTCTCCGGCAGCAGGCAGGGGCGCCTCTGCCGGCGGGCAGACGGTGATGGCGCCCTGCAGTTCCAGGACCTCGCCCACCCGGCGGTAGGCGCCGCAATAGACTTCGTTCATGCGGGCATCCAGATAGACCGCCACCTGGGGGCTGCCGTCGGCATAGGCCATGGCCTCCAGGGTGACCACCGGCAGCACCGGCCGGTCGAGGGCCACCGCCAGGCCCTGGGCCACGCCGCAGGCCACCCGCAGGCCGGTGAAGGCGCCCGGGCCGGCGCCGAAGGCGATGCCGTCCAGGTCCGCCATGGCCAGACCGGCTTCGGCCATCATGGCGCGCACCAGGGGCAAGAGGGTCAGGGAGCTTTGCTCACCGGCGGGACATTCCCGGGAGAGGAGGACGCCGTCGCGCCAGAGGGCGACGGACCCCTGGTCGGTGGCGGTTTCGAGGGCCAGCAGATTCATGGGGAGCGATTTTAACCCAGGCCCGGCCCTTCCCCGCCCCGGCATTGGGGTCGGCAAAAAAAAGGCGAAAAAAAGCGTGTCAAGACTTGACTTATGCACAAACAGCCCGCCCCTTGGCCCGGGGAGCCGCTTTCCGGCCACGATGACAGGCGGGAGCCAGCACCGACGTTGTATCTATTTGTTTTTATTGAAATTACCGGCAAAGCCGTTTTTTTGGGCAGAGTAAGAAAAATCCTTATCCCCGGGCTACTTAGGCCATCTGTCCGGCAATAACCCACAAAGTTATCCACAGCTTGTGTGAACAAGTCCGCAAGTACCGGGTGGATCAGGATTTTTTATCGACGACGGGCTCGGCACCCGTCCGGCGGCGGGGTGGCGCCTCAGGGATGGCGGGGAGAGCGGGGCGCCGGGGGCAGCCCTTCCGGGTACAGGGGACGGCGCTCTTCCCGGGGGTAGAACTCCCGGCCGGCCTCGTGCACATCCCGCCGCAGGCGCTGCCGCTCTTCCGGCGACAGGCGCCGCCGCTCCTCGCCCGGCGCAAAACCGGGAGGCCCCTCCTCCCGCTCGGCCTGGCGGGAATTGAGCCACTGGCGCCGGACTTCCCGCCGCTCTTCCTTGCTCAGACGGGCGTGGGGGTCCTCCGCCCGCTCCATGCGCAGGCCGCCTTCGGCCTGGGCCAGCAGGCGCGGCTCCTCCGGCCGGGCCCAGAGGGAGGCGGCAGAGAGCAGCAGGAGAGCGGAGAGGAACAGTCGTTTCATATGCACCATGGAATCACTACAACCGGCAACGTCGCCGTCACGGCGGGAAAGCCCGCGCAACCCCGGAGCCCGGGCCGGCGACGGCGCACAGTGTGCCCAAATTGCCGGGCCGCTTCCAGAGCGGCAGCCACGACGCCATCCTAACGCCTGGATGCAAGCCCGGCCCCGTCTGGATGTAAGGCCGGCCCACGGCTTTGTAAATAATTGTTTCCCCAGCCCCGGTCAGCAACGCGGCGTAACGACTTGGCCCCCGTCGGGCCCGGCGGAGCCCTGTTGCCGGGGCACGGAACCGGTTAGCATTGCCAGCCATGAGCGAAAACAAACAACGCATTCTCGTCGTGGACGACGACCAGCGCCTGCGGGACCTGCTGCTGCGCTACCTGGGCGAACAGGGCTTCGTCGTCAAGACGGCGGAAAACGCCCCGGCCATGGACAAGCTGCTGGCCCGGGAGACCTTCGACCTGCTGGTGCTGGACCTGATGCTGCCCGGCGAGGACGGCCTCTCCATCTGCCGCCGCCTGCGGGCCGCCGACCCGCACCAGGCGGTGCTCATGCTCACCGCCAAGGGCGACGAGATCGACCGCATCGTCGGCCTGGAAATGGGCGCCGACGACTACCTGCCCAAGCCCTTCAACCCCCGCGAGCTGGTGGCCCGCATCCATGCGGTGCTGCGCCGCCGCGCCCTGCCGCCGCCGGGCTCCCCGGTGGAGGCCGAAGGCACGGTGCAGGTGGGCGAGATCAGTATCGACCTGGCCACCCGCCGCCTCACCCGGGGCGCCGAGGGCGAGGCGGTGATGCTCACCACCGGGGAATTCGCCGTGCTCAAGGTGCTGCTGCAGCACCCGCGCCAGCCCCTTTCCCGGGACCGCCTGATGAGCCTGGCCCGGGGCCGGGAACAGGGCCCCTTCGACCGGGCCATCGACGTGCAGATTTCCCGCCTGCGCAAGCTGATCGAGCCGGATCCCCAGACCCCGCGCTACATCCAGACCGTCTGGGGCTTCGGCTACGTGTTCGTGCCGGACGGCCAGGGCACCACCGCCTGAGCCCCCGCCGGCCATGAAACTGCCGCGCACCCTGCAGCGCCTGCTGCCCCGCACCCTGCTGGTGCGGGCCTTCATCCTGGTGGCGGTGCTGCTGCTGGTGTCCGTCTCGGTCTGGGTCGCCCTGTTCCGGGCCGCCGAGCGGGAACCCCGGGCCCGCCAGCTGGCCCAGCTCACCACCAGCGTCGCCAACATCACCCGGGCCGCCCTGCTCAGCGCCGACCCGGTGCTGCGCCGCGACCTGCTGCGGGAACTGTCGGAACGGGAAGGCCTGCGCCTCTACCCGGCGGAAGAACAGGACCGGGTCACGCCCCTGCCCGACCGGGAGTTCTTCACCATCTTCCAGCGCGAAGCCTTCCAGTTGATGGGCCCCCAGGCCAGCTTTGCCATCGCCGTAAACGACCAGCCCGGCTTCTGGATCCGCTTTTCCATGGAGGAAGGGGACGATTACTGGCTGGTGCTGCCGCGGGAGCGCACCGAGCGCAACCCGACCTGGCAGTGGCTGGGCTGGGGCGCCGTCTCCCTGGTGCTGTCCCTGGTGGTGGCCTGGCTCATCGTCGCCCGCATCGCCCGCCCCCTGAAGATCATGGCCCGGGCCGCCCGGGCCGTGGGCCGCGGCGAACGGCCGCCCACCCTGGCCGAAGAAGGGGCAGAGGAAGTGCGCCTGCTGGCCCGGGCCATGAACCAGATGTCCGCCGACCTGGCCCGCCTGGAAAGCGAACGGGCCCTGGTCCTGGCCGGCATCTCCCACGATCTGCGCACCCCCCTGGCGCGCATGCGCCTGGCGGCGGAAATGGGGGTGGAAGACGAAAGCCTGCGGGCCGGCATGAACGACGACATCACCCAGATGGACGGCATCATCGGCCAGTTCCTCGATTACGCCCGGGGCGAGGAGCAGGAGCCGGAAGAAAGCGCCGATCCCAACCAGCTGCTGGCCACCCTGGCCCGCCGCTGCCAGGAACGGCAGGAGCCGGTGCAACTGCAGACATCGCCCCTGCCGCCCCTGCGGCTGCGCCCCCGGGCCCTGGAACGGGCCCTGACCAACCTCATCGGCAACGCCCGCAAATACGGCGGCGGCGACATCACCCTGGCCTCCGGCATCGCCGACGGACAGGCCTTCCTCGCCGTGCTGGACCGGGGACCGGGCATTCCCCCCGCCGAAGTGGAACGGCTGAAGCGCCCCTTCACCCGCCTCGAGGCCGCCCGCAGCGACACCACCGGCACCGGCCTGGGCCTGGCCATCGTCGAACGCATCGCCCGCCTGCACGGCGGCCGCCTGGAGTTGTCGCCCCGGGAGGGCGGCGGCCTGGCCGCCCGCCTGCTGCTGCCCCTGCCCCCCGCCTGAGCCCATGGGACGCCTTTCTCCACGGCCCCTGGCCGGGCGAGTCCTGGGCACGGCCCTCTTCGGCATGGCCTGCCTGACAGCCTTGTGGTTGCTGGCTCCCCGGGGCATCCCGGCCTGGGACCGGGCCCTGCTCGACCTTTTCGCCCAGATCCGCAGCCCCCTGCTGGACCGGGCCATGGGCAGCCTCACCTGGCTCGGCTCCCTCTGGCTGCTGCTGCCGGCCAGCCTGTTGCTGGGCCTCCTGGCGCACCGCCGTCGGCCCCGGGCTTGGCTGCCGGCCGCCGCCCTGGGCCTTGCCATCGGCATCGGCTACCTGGCCAAGAGCCTCATCCAGCGCCCCCGGCCCGACCTCTACCCGGCCCTGGACGGCCTCGCCACCCACGCCTCCTTCCCCAGTCTGCACAGCGCCCAGGCCCTGGCCTTCGGCATCGCCCTCGGCCTGCTGCTGCAACGCTCCTGGGTCCTGGCGGCGGCAGCCGTGCTGGGGCTGGCAGTGGGCGTCTCCCGCCTCTACCTGCAGGTGCATTTCCTCAGCGACGTGCTGGCCGGCGCCCTCCTCGGCGGCCTCACCGCCCTGGTCCTGGACCGGCTGTGGCATCCGGCGGCGGCATCGACGACCCGCGCCGGACAAGACGACGGCATACAAATCCGGTAGCCTGCAGGCCTGCGGGAACGCCCGTTCCCTCACCGATCGAGTTATTGCAGGAGCTTGCCCCGATGTACAACGACGAGGATCTGGCGGCCGCCGTGCGCGACGGCGTGCTCAGCCAGGAGGCGGTGGATGCCTTCCAGGCCTATATGGTGCAGGGCCGGCCCCTGCCGGTGGTGGATGAGGAGCACTTCCGCCTGGTCAGCGGCTTCAACGACATTTTCGTGGTCATCGCCTGCCTGCTGCTCCTGGCCGCCCTCGGCTGGCTCGGCAGCCGCGTCCATGACGGCGCCGGCCCCCTGCTGGTGGCCGCCACGGCCTGGGGTCTGGCCGAGTTCTTCACCCGCCAGCGGCGCCTGGCCCTGCCCTCCATCGTGCTTCTGCTGGCTTTCGTCGGCGGCCTGGTGGGTATGACCGTGGCCGTGCTGCGGCCCCTGGACAGCGTTTCCCTGCCCCTGGCGGGGCTCCTCGGCGGCCTCGGCGCCTGGCTGCACTGGCGGCGTTTCCGCGTGCCCATCACCGTCGCCGCCGGCGCCGCCGCGGTGGCCGGCACCCTGCTGGCCATGCTCTTCCTCAGATCAACGCTGGCCCGGGAATGGTATGCCCCCATCACCTTCGTCGCCGGCACGGCGGTGTTCGCCCTGGCCATGGCCTGGGACACGGCCGATCCGCAGCGCAAGACCCGCCGCGCCGACGTGGCCTTCTGGCTGCACCTGCTGGCGGCGCCCCTGCTGGTCCATCCCATTTTCACGTCGCTGCAGATGTTCTCCCGGGAGGCCACCCTGGTTCAGGCCGCCGCGGCGCTTCTCATCTACGCCCTGCTGGGACTGCTGTCCCTGGCCATCGACCGGCGCGCCCTGATGGTGTCGGCCCTGGCCTATCTGCTCTACGCTTTCACCGCCCTGCTGAAGAACCTGGGCATGGTCAGCCTCAGCTTCGCCTTCACCGCCCTCTGCATCGGCGCCGCCCTGCTCCTGCTCTCGGCCTTCTGGCACACCTGCCGCAGCCGCGTCGTCAGCGTCCTGCCAGCCCCCTGGCAAGAGCGTCTGCCGCCGCTGCACTGAGGGCGGCCTGAGTGGCGGCTGCGGCTTACAGATCGCAGCCGTGGGGGCAGACGTAGCCCGCCAGCTGCTCCACGTCCTTCACCTGCAGGCGGTTGCCCTCCTGGGTGATGAGGCCCCGTTCGGTCAGGTCCCGCAGGGCCCGGGAGAGATGGGTCTGGCTGATGCTGAGGCGGGAGGCCAGGTTCTTCTTCGGCACCGGGATGGCCAGGCTGAGGGAATCCTTGAGGGTCAGGCGGGAGGTCTCGAAGCCGCAGATCAGGTAGCAGGCCAGGCGCTGCACGGCAGTCTTGGAATAGAAGGTGACCACGTCGGCGTAGAGCAGGCAGATGCGCTCGGACACCAGTTCCAGGAAGCGCTGGGCGAAAGGCCAGGATTCGTCCATCCAGGCCAGCACCTCGGCCGGGGGAATGCGCAGCATCACTGTCGACGTCAGGCTGCGGGCCCAGTAGTTGATGGCTTTCTGGTCGCTGACGGTCTCTTCCGCCAGGGTTTCCCCCGACTTGATGAAGTGCAGCACCTTCTCTTCCCCTTCGGCGTTGCAGAAGAAGATTTCGACGGAACCGTGCACCAGGATGTAGAGCCCCGGGGAGCGGGTGCCCCGCTCCAGGAAGCAGCAGTCCTCCGGCACCTGCAGCCGGTTCTCGGGACGGTTCAGGATATCGTTGAAGCGCTCGCTCTCCTCCAGTCCGGCAAAGAGGCGGGAGGACTTGAGCAGGGCGATTTCATGGGGAGTGAAGGACACAGGGGAGTCCAGACCGACGGTGGGTGACTCCCCTAAGCTACGCCGCCCCCGGCGGCGAATCCTTGATTTTGGCTAAACCCGGGGGCATAAGCGCCCCGGGTGCGGCGGCCCTTCAGATGTTGAGGGCGGTGCACACATCCTCGAACTGGTCTTCCACCGTCGCCAGCATCTGCTTGAAACGGCCCCAGTCGATGCCGAGCCGGTTCCAGGCCACGGCGGAGAGGGGCGGCACCAGTTCATCCTCCCGGGGACACAGGTCCAGGGCATGGGCCATGACGTCGGCCACATGGACGACGCCGGCGAGGGAATCGGCGGTGGCCTCCTCCGGGGCGTGGTGATGGGCCACCGCCGCCTGGATGGAAGGGGCAAAGTGCCAGCGTTCGGCCAGGGCCTGGCCCACCTGGGCATGGTCCAGGCCCAGCACGTCCCGTTCGGCGGTGAGGAGGAAGCAGTCGTGCTTCTTCTGGTAGGCCAGGGCCTCCCGGTACTCGTCGGGGAAACAGGTGACCAGCACCAGGCGGCCGATATCGTGCAGCAGGCCGGCGGTGAAGGCACCGTCCTCGGAGACGCCGGCCTCCGCCGCCAGGGTGCGGGCGCACAGGGCCACACCGACGCAGTGCTGCCAGAACAGGCGCTGGTCGAACCAGCTGTGGCGGGACTGGGCAAAGGCGCCGGTGACGGCGGCGGCGGCCACCAGGGAGCGGATCTGGCGCAGGCCCAGGATCACGGTGGCGTCCTGGATGCTGGCCACCTTGCTCTGCAGGCCGTAGAAGGGGGAATTGGCCACCTTCAGGGCCTTGGCCGCCAGGGCCTGGTCCAGGGCGATCTTGTTGGCCAGCTCGTCCGCATTGACGTCGTCCTTGTCGGCCGACTGCAGCAGTTCGATCACCACCGCCGGCAGGGACGGCAGCTGACGCACCGCCTCCACCACCTGTTGCGCTTGCAGGGTCTTCATTGGGGGCGCTCCTGGCGGTATTCCAGCATCAGGCGCAGCAACTCCTGGGAGGCCGGGTCGCCGGCCTGGCGGAACAGGTGCTGCAGGCGCAGCCGGGAAGCCTCCCGGCGGGCCATGAGGGCGCCCTCGTCCACCGGCGCCTCGATGCGGATGGTCAGGGTTTCGATGCCGCGCCGGGCCAGGGAGCGCAGGCTGGACTCGGCCAGTTCGGAGCCCCTGGGCAGCAGGACCTGACCGGCGGCATCCCGCAGGTCGTCCCCCAGCAGCATGCCCGGCTGGGCTTCCTCCAGGGGTATTTGTTTGATGGTGCTCATTGTTTCTTTTCCATGGGTGCTACAGGGGCAACAGCAACAGCAGGTGTCCCCGGGTCTTGGCATCGTTGCCGAAAGGCTGGCACAGGGCGCGGCAACGGCCGCCCTGGTTCAAGGTGATTTCCCGGCTGCCGCCGCCCGCCTGCAGCAGCGCCAGCAGCTCCGGCGGCAGCAGGTCGGCGCTCTCGTTGCCGATCAGACCGCAGGCCGGCCACAACCGTTCCGCCGCCGCATTGGCGTAGGCCACCATGCCGCTGGCGTCCACCCCCAGCACCGCCGCCGGCAGCTCCTGCAGCACCTCGTGGGCGATACCGGTGGCCTGCTGGGGCCGTATTTCCTGACGGGCGTGGCTGGCCAGGAGGGACTCCAGCTCCTGGCCGAGGCGGGACAGCTCCAGGCCGGCGCTGTGGACCTCCTGGGTCAGGCGCTGGTTCTCCAGCAGCAGACTGTGCTGGCGCAGGGCTTCGAGGACGCCGGCGACCAGCACTTCCGTGCCCACGTCCCGGGACAAGAGATGGCCCGCCAGATGGGTCGGCAGTTCGGCGGCGGCCGCCGCCATGTTGTCGGCGGAGGACAGCAGCAGGAAGCCGGCCTCCGGCTGCAACTGGCCCGCCCGTTCGAGGAAGGCCTGGCCGGCGCTGTCGGTGAGCCCGGCATCGGCGACGATGGCGTCCACCCGCTGGCAGGCCAGGGCCGCCAGCCCCTCTTCGCCGCCGCCGGCCAGCAGCACCCGCAGGTTGGCCTCCTCCAGGGCCCGGCCGAGGGTCAGACGCAGGGCCGGCGCCGTCAGCACCAGCAGGACCGTCGGCACCTGCGCCCCCCGGGCCCGCAGGCGGCCCGGCAGCACCCGCCCCTTGTCGAGCAGGGCCAGGGCCTCCGGCGCCGGCACCGGACGGCTGAAGTAGTAACCCTGCATCTCGTCGCAGTGGTTGGCCACCAGCAGGGCGATCTGGCCCTCGGTCTCCACCCCTTCGGCCACCACCTTGAGGCGCAGGTTGTGGGCCATGGTGATGACGGCCCGGGTGATGGAGGCATCCCCCGGATCGGCGGTGATGTCCTGGACGAAGGCCCGGTCCACCTTGACCGTGTCCAGGGGCAGGCGCTTCAGATAGGCCAGGCTGGAATAGCCGGTGCCGAAATCGTCCACCGACAGCTGCACGCCCATGGCCTTGAGCCGGTTGAGCAACGCGATGTTGTCCTCGACGTGGCTCATCAGCAGGCTCTCGGTCAGTTCCAGCTCCAGGGCCTGGGGCGGCAGGCCGGAATCCTCCAGGGCCTGGCGCACGTCCTGCACCAGGGCCTCGGACTGCAGCTGGCGGGCCGACAGGTTCACCGCCACCGTCAGCTGCCCGTGACCGGCCAGGTGCCATGCCGCCGCCTGCTGACAGGCCTGCTGCAGCACCCAGGTGCCGACGGGCACGATGAGCCCGGTTTCTTCCAGCAGAGGAATGAATTCCATGGGCGAGACCAGGCCCCGCACCGGATGCTGCCAGCGCAGCAGGGCCTCGAAGCCGGTGATGCCGCCGTGGCTGCAGCTGACCTTGGGCTGGAAGTGGAGGATGAATTCCTGGCGCTGCACCGCCCGCCGCAGGTCCGTCTCCAGTTGCAGCTGTTCCTTGACCCGGGCGTTCATGGCGGCGGTGAAGAACTGGAAGTTGTTGCGTCCCAGCTCCTTGGCCCGGTACATGGCCGTGTCGGCGTTGCGGATGAGCTTTTCCAGGTCGTCGCAATCGTCCGGGTAGAGGGTGATGCCGATGGAGGCGGAGACGAACAGCTCCTGCCCTTCCAGGGTGATGGGCTGGGCCAGGGTGTCCACCAGGCGGCGGGCCACCACGGTGACGTCGTACTCCCGCTCCGGGTCCGGCACCAGCACGGCGAACTCGTCACCGCCCAGGCGCCCCACCGTGTCGCTGGCCCGCAGGCAGCCGCCGATGCGGGCGGCCACCTGCTGCAACAGGGCGTCGCCGGCCAGGTGGCCCAGGGTGTCGTTGACCACCTTGAAACGGTCCAGGTCGATGAACATCACCGCCAGCCGGCCGCCCTGGCGCTGCACCATGGCCAGGGCGGCCTTCAGGCGCTCGCGGAAGAGCAGGCGGTTGGGGAGGCCGGTGAGGCTGTCGAAGTGGGCCAGATGGGTCAGGCGCTGCTGGGCTTCCACCGTCTCGGTGACGTTGAGGTGCATCACCACCGCGCCCCGGTTGCCCCGGGCCTCCAGGGGCGTCACCAGAACGCGGAACCAGCGCTTCTCGGTGGGCGAATGACAGGCATAGACCAGGGAAAACTCGTGCTGCAGACCGTCGATCACGGCACGGATGCCGACGGCGATGTCCTGGGCCTCTTCCGCCGATTCGCCCCAGGACCTCTCGCAGACCCGGATGTAGTTGCAGCCCACGCCGGCGCTGCTCGGATCATGGCTGTTCTCGGCGGCGAAACGGCTCCAGGGCTCGTTCACCGCGACGATGATGCCCTCGGCGTCGAGGATCGCGATATGGGCCGGCAGGGCGTCCAGCACGCCCTTCTGCACCGCCTCGCTGGCCCGCAGGGCTTCCCGCTGCAGCACCAGGTCGGTGATGTCGGTGCCGACACCGCCGACGCTGTGGGCATTGCCCTGCTCGTCCTTCATGTCGAAGCTGCGGATGTGCAGCCAGCGCTCGCCGCCGTTGGGATGGACGATGCGCACCACCTCGTTGACCCCGCCCCGGGGATTGCGCCGCACCGCCTCCCGCATGCGGTCCAGGTCGTCCGGGTGGATGAAGCGCAGCCAGTCGAAGCGGTTGCGGTAGAGGTCTTCCACCGAGCCGCCCCAGTGGGTGGCGTAGGCCGGATTGGCATAGACCACGCGGCGGGCGGCGATGTCGATCAGCCAGAAGCTTTCCGGGATGTTGTCCGCCAGCTGGACGAAGCGGTTCTCGCCCTGCCGCAGGCGGGTCAGCACATTCTCGATGCCGCGGGTTTCGCGGGGAGCGGGCGGTGGCTTGGGCATGCTTCAGGAAAGGAAACGATTGACGTCGATGCCCCACTTCAGGGGGGATTCATGGGTGACGATGCGGTCGCCGCCGCCATGGCCGAAGGGGCGGGAGAGGTCCACATCCTGGGGCGGCAGGTAGTACTGGCGCTTGGCGTCGTAAATGACCCGCACCAGGGGCTGCAGCAGGTTCTTTTCCCGCTGTTCCACCACCACGCCGAGACGCTCGCTCTCCAGGCGCACCAGGGTGCCCACCGGGTAGATGCCGATGCTCTTGACGAAGATCTGGAACAGGGCCGGATCAAAGTGGTACTTGCTCCAGTCGAAAAGCTTGCGCATGGCTTCCCCCGGATTGACGCCCCGATGATAAACCCGGTCGGTGGTGATGGCGTCATACACATCGACGATGGCCGCCATGCGTCCCACCTGGGAAATCTCCTCGCCCTTGAGGCCCCGGGGATAGCCGCTGCCGTCGAAACGCTCGTGGTGGTGCTCCATGATGTCGAAGGCCAGCTGGGGAATGCCCGCCGTCTGGTGCAGGATGTCGGAACCCTGGACCACGTGGGATTTCACGTGCAGGTATTCCTCGTCGGTCAGCTTGCCCGGCTTGGCCAGAATCTCGGCATGGATGCGCACATAGCCGATGTCGTGCAGCAGGCCGCCCAGGGCCACCTGGTGGATGGTCGCCAGGTCCATCTCCATGGCCTTGGCGAAGGCCGCCAGCATGGCGCAGACGCCCACCGAGTGCTGGTAGGTGTAGTCGTCCCGCTGCTGCAGGCGGCGCAGGGTGAACATGGCGTTGCTGTTGCGGATGACGGAGTTGGTGATCTTCTCCACCGCCAGCTTCACCGATTCCATCTCGATCTGGCGCCCCAGGCGGGCGTTGTCCATGACGCTGCGCACCAGGCGGGCCCCCTCATTGAAGGCCCCCTTGGCCTTGGCCAGCTCCTCCGCCAGGCTGGTGCGGGGCGGCGGCGCCTTGTTTTCCGGCGCCTCGGCCATCCTTTCCAGATCCTGCTGGCTGCTCCGTGCCGCCTCCTGGGCCGTGGGCACGTCGTCCACATCCAGCCCCTTGGCGGTGTCGATGAACACCTCCCGGATGCCGGCACGGCGGATTTTCAGCACCTGCTCCTGGTCTTCCAGCAGCAGGCTGTTGCGCAGGAAGGGATGATCCATCCAGCCCGCATTGACGTCGCTGACATACATGCCGACCCGGATCTGGGCCACGGGAATCTTCTTGATCATGCCGAGCCCTCCACCGGCCAGCGGGCCAGGGTCTCGTAGGCGGCACCGCCGGCATGGCGGCGGGAGCGCAGCAGGGCGAAATCCGTGGCGCGCCAGTACAGGGGCAAGGCCTCCTCCCGGCAGGGCGGCGCCACGGGGGCGCGGCGCACCAGGGTCACGTGGGGCACGAAAGGACGGGATTCCAGGGCAAAGCCCCGCTCGCCCACAGCCGCCGCCAGGGCGTCAGCGAGGCCGTGCAAGGCAGCGACAGGAGTGCGGCAGCCGATCCAGGCGAGGTGGTTGTGCTGCCAGTAGCCAAAATGATCCAGGGAAAACTCCAGGGGGAATACGTGGTGCATGACTTGTTGCCGGGCCACCAGGTGGCCGGCTTCCTGCAGGGCCGGCAGGGTTTCGAGGGGAACGTCGCCGAGAAAGGCCAGGGTCAGGTGCAGGGTCTCCCGGGCCATGGCGCGGCCGCCCACGGCCGCCGCCTGGGCTTCGGCCAGGGCCGCCAGGCGCTCAGCCAGGGCCGCCTCGGGCCAGAGGGCGAAAAACACCCGGGCCCGTTCTGGGGACGCTGTCTGACCGGACAAAGTCACTCCCGTTCAATGAGGACGGCGGCCTGGGCTTCCATGCCCTCCTCCCGGCCGGCAAAACCGAGCCGTTCGCAGGTCTTGGCCTTGACGTTGACCCGCTCGGCGGCCAGGCCCAGATCGGCGGCGATATTGGCCACCATGGCCGGAATGTGGGCCGCCAGCTTGGGCCGCTGGGCCACCACCGTGGCGTCCACATTGACCACGCGCCAGCCCGCCTGCTGCAGCAGGCTGAGGGTGTGGCGCAGCAGCACCCGGCTGTCGGCCCCCTTCCAGCGCGGATCGGAATCGGGGAAATGGCGGCCGATGTCGCCCAGGGCCGCCGCGCCGAGCAGGGCGTCGGTAATGGCGTGCAGCAGGGCGTCGGCATCGGAATGGCCGAGCAGCCCCAGTTCGTGGGGAATGGTGACGCCGCCCAGGATCAGGGCCCGTCCCGGCACCAGGGCATGCACATCCCAGCCCTGGCCGACGCGAATTTCCTTGTGACTCATGCCAATGCTCCGAGGGCGGCCCGGGGGCCGAGGCGGCTGCGCAGGATGGCCTCCGCCAGGGACAGGTCCGCCGGATAGGTAACCTTGAGATTGCTGGCGTCGCCCTTCACCAGCCGGGGCTTGAGGCCCAAGGCCTCGATGGCGCCGGCCTCGTCGGTGACGTCCGGGTTGGCCGCCAGGGCCCGGCACAGGGTGCCGTAGCGGAACATCTGGGGCGTCTGGGCCTGCCACAGGCCGTCCCGGGGCACGGTGGCCGCGGCCCGCTGCTGTACATCGGCCCGCTTCAGGGTGTCGGCCACGGGCACCGCCAGGATGCCGCCCACCGGATCGTCCGCCAGTTCCGCCACCAGGGCGTCGATCATGGCGGCAGCCAGGCAGGGCCGGGCCGCATCGTGCACCAGCACCCAGTCGTCCTCGGCGGCCGCCATCTGGGCTGCCCTGAGGCCGCTGGCCACGCTCTGGGCCCGGGTGGCGCCGCCGTGGAAAACGGTTTCCAGCTTGGGCCCGAGGGCGCTCCAGTCGTATTCCCGCCACCACTCGTCTCCCGGCGACAGCACCACCCATACCCGGTCGATGGCCGGATGGCGGCACAGGGCCGCCAGGGTGTGGTGGATGAGGGGTTGTCCCGCCAGGGGAAGATACTGTTTGGGAGTGTCGCTGCCGAAGCGGGAACCGCTGCCGGCAGCGGGAACGATTGCGTAGTGTCGGGCCATGCATTAATTTTAACAGGAGGGGCCTCGTCATAACCGGCCGGCCGGGGGACTTTTCCGCCATTTTTGCCCCCCATCAAAAACCAGGCGAAATAAGAAAAACCATGGAAAACAACTTCCTCACCGAAACCGGGCTGGAATTCGCCCAAGCCTTTCTCCTCAGTCTGGGGGTGGGCCTGCTCATGGGCCTGGAGCGGGAACGGCACTCCTCCTCCCGGGCCGGCCTGCGCACCTTCGCCCTGACCGCCCTGCTCGGCACCATCGCCGGCCTGCTGGGGGAAAAGAGTGGTTCCGAGTGGGTGCTGGCCGCCGGCCTCCTGATGGTGGGCCTGATGATGGTGGCCGCCTACCATTCCCGCCCCGACGCCCAGGACCCGGGCACCACCTCGGTGGTGGCCCTGCTCCTGGCCTACACCTTCGGCGCCATGATCTGGTACCAGGAGCAGACCCTGGCGGTGATGCTGGCCATCCTCACCACCGTGCTGCTCTACTTCAAGACCGAGCTGCACCTGCTGAGCGAGAAGCTGACGCGCAAGGACCTCATCTCCATGCTGCAGTTCGGCGTCCTCTCCCTGGTCATCCTGCCCATCCTGCCGGACCAGGGCTTCGGCCCCTACCTGGCCCTCAACCCCTACCAGGTGTGGTGGATGGTGGTGCTCATCTCCGGCATGAGCCTGGCCGGCTATGCCGCCCTGCGCCTCTTCGGCCAACAGCACGGCGCGCCCCTGATCGGCCTCATGGGCGGCCTCGCCTCCTCCACCGCCATCACCCTGGTGTATTCCCGCCACGTCAAGGCCACGCCCAACCTGCTGCGCCTGTCCATGGTGGTGATCCTCACCGCCAACGTGGTGGTGCTGGTGCGTCTCTCCCTCCTGGCCGCCATGCTGCAACCCGAGCTGCTGCCGCAACTGCTGCCGGCCCTGGGCGGCGGCCTGCTGCTGGGCCTGGTGGTGATCGGCTGGCTGTGGCGCATCCTCGGCGACCAGAGCGGCCAGCCGGAAACGCCCCTCAACCTGCACAACCCGGCGGAAATCCGCACCGCCCTCACCTTCGGCTGCATCTACGCCGTGGTGCTGCTGCTGGCCGCCTGGCTCTCCGATGTGGCCGGTTCCGAGGGCCTCTACGCCATTTCCCTGATTTCCGGCTTCACCGACGTGGATGCCATCGCCCTGTCCTCCCTGCGCCTGTTCGGCATGGGCAAGCTGCCCATGCATGAGGCGGTGAACTCCATCGTCATCGCCTTCCTCGCCAACCTGGTGTTCAAGCTGGGCATCGTCTTCTCCGTCGCCGGCCCCAGCCTGGGACGCCGCATCGGCCTGGGCTTCCTGGCCCTGGCCGCGGGCACCATCGGCGGCTGGATATTCATGCACCTGTAGCGTCACCTTCCGGGGAGCGAGCCATGCCCAGCCTTCGTCCCGCCGCCGTCGCCGGCCTCTTCTACCCGGCCGACCCCGCCCAGTTGGGCGCCGACATCGACGCCTACCTGGCCCAGGCCCGGCCGCCCGCTGCCGCAGGGCCGATCAAGGCCCTCATCGTGCCCCACGCCGGCTACGTCTATTCCGCCCCCATCGCGGCGACCGCCTATGCCGCCCTGGCGCCCCAGGCCGGGCGCATCCACCGCGTCATCCTGCTGGGTCCCACCCACCGGGTGGCGGTCCGGGGACTGGCCGTGCCCACCGTGGACAGTTTCACCACGCCCCTGGGCCCGCTGCCCATCGACGCCGAGGCCCGGCAGCGCATCGCCGACCTGCCCCAGGTGGTGGCCGACGACGGGGCCCACGCCCTGGAGCATTCCCTGGAAGTGCAACTGCCTTTCCTGCAACGCCTGCTGGGGCCCTTCACCCTGCTGCCCCTGGCCGTGGGCGCCGCCTCCGGCGAGGCCGTGGCCCAGGTACTGGAGCGTCTGTGGGGCGGCGATGAAACCCTGATCCTGGTCAGTTCCGACCTTTCCCACTACCAGTCCTACGCCGAGGCCGAGCGCCTGGACCAGGCCACCTGCGCCCGCATTGCCGCCGCCCGGGCCGACTTGGCGCCTCAGGAAGCCTGCGGCGCCATTCCCATCAACGGCCTGCTGCTGGCGGCAGCCCGCCACGGCCTGCGGCCCCGCCTCCTGGACCGGCGCAATTCCGGCGACACCGCCGGCGACCGGGAGCGGGTGGTGGGCTACGCCGCCTTTGCCCTGGAGCCGGACCATGCCCCCCACTGAAGCCCTCGCCGAAGCTCCCCCCGACGCCGCCCTGGGCCGCCTGCTGCTGGCCCTGGCCCGCCACGCCATAGCCCGGGAGCTGGGCCTGGCCGACCCGCCGCCCAATCTGGGAACGCCACCGCCCCGGGCCCTGGAAAAGCCCGCCGCCACCTTCGTCACCCTGACCCGGAACGGCCGCCTGCGGGGCTGCATCGGCACCCTGGAAGCCCGCCGCCCCCTGGGCGAGGACGTGGCCGCCAATGCCCGGGCCGCCGCCTTCCGCGATCCCCGCTTCGCCCCGGTGAGCGTCGAGGAATGGCCTCTGCTGGACCTGGAAGTGTCCCTGCTGCAGACGCCCCGGCCCCTGGCCGCCGCCAGCGAGGCCGACGCCCTGGCGGCCCTGGTGCCCGGCGAGGACGGCCTGATCCTGCGCCACGGCGCCCACTGCGCCACCTTTCTGCCCCAGGTCTGGGAAGCCCTGCCCGAGCCGTCACGCTTTCTCGCCGAACTCAAGGCCAAGGCCGGCCTGCCCCGGGATTTCTGGTCGCCCCAGGTGGAACTGGCCACCTACCGGGTGCGCAAGTGGCACCAGAACAGAGGAGAACGGCCATGAATCCCGACCACACCCCCGCCGTGGCCGAGAGCGCCCACCCGGGCCGCTGGTGGCATGCCCTGGAAGACGGCCGCCTGCAATGCGACCTCTGTCCCCGGGACTGCCGTCTGCACGAAGGCCAGCGCGGCGCCTGCTTCGTGCGCCAGGCCCGGGACGGGGCCATGATCCTCACCACCTACGGCCGCTCCTCCGGCTTCTGCCTGGACCCGGTGGAAAAGAAGCCCCTCAACCACTTCCACCCGGGCACCCCCATCCTTTCCTTCGGCACCGCCGGCTGCAACCTGGCCTGCAAGTTCTGCCAGAACTGGGACATCTCCAAGTCCCGGGACATGGACCGGCTGATGGACGCCGCCAGCCCGGCCGCCATCGCCGCCGCTGCCCGCCGTCTGGAGGTCCCGGCCGTGGCCTTCACCTACAACGACCCGGTGATCTTCGCCGAATACGCCATGGACACGGCCCTGGCCTGCCGCGAGGCCGGCATCCGCAGCGTCGCCGTCACCGCCGGCTACATCCACGCCGAACCGCGGAAGGAGTTCTTCGCCCTGATGGACGCCGCCAACGTGGACCTCAAGGCCTTCACCGAGGACTTCTACGCCAAGCTGTGCGGCGGCCACCTGCAGCCGGTGCTCGACACCCTGGCCCACATCCACCACCTCACCGACTGCTGGCTGGAAATCACCACCCTGCTCATTCCCGGCCACAACGACAGCGACCGGGAAATCGCCCAGCTGGCCGGCTGGATCGAACGGGAACTGGGGCCCGAAGTGCCCCTGCACTTCAGCGCCTACCACCCGGACTGGAAGTTCCTCGAGGCGCCGGAGACGCCGCCGGCCACCCTCAGCCGGGCCCGCCGCATCGCCCGGGATGCCGGCCTGCACTTCGTCTACACCGGCAACGTGCACGACACCGAGGGCGGCACCACCGACTGCCCCCGCTGCCACGCGCCCCTGATCGTGCGCGACTGGTACACCCTCAAGCAATATCGCCTCACCGCCAGCGGCGCCTGCCCCGACTGCGGCCACCAGCTGGCCGGCCGCTTCGGCCCGGGGCCCGGCGACTTCGGCGCCCGCCGCCAGCCGGTGCGGCTCGGCACCTGACGAGCGGGAACATCGAAAAGCGGCATGGCCTGCAGGCCAGGAGGGACGGGCATCTTCGGCATGGCCCGGCCACAAGCCGCACCCCGCAAGGCGCGGCGGCCATGCACCTGAGGCAATCATCCCCGGCGGCGCTGCGGCGCCAGCCCGGCCCCGGCGTCGGCAAACGGCAGCGCCCCGGCCGAGCCATCGCCCCTGGGCTATAATCCTGCCTCCCCCGCCTGCCTGATTTACCTCCTCGTGTCCGCCTCCACCTCGCCCGCCCTGCCCGAACTGCCTCCCGAAATTTCCCGCGCCCTGGCCCAGCTGCCGCGCAGCGGCGAACGCCTGCACCTGCCGCCCCTGGCCGGTTCCGCCGACGCCCTGGCCCTGGCCCGGCTCGGCAGCCAGGCCCGCAGCCAGAAGCGCCTGCTGGCCGTGCTCACCGCCAGCCCGGCGGACGCCCAGCGCCTGCTGGAGGAAATCCCC
This sequence comes from Azospira oryzae, assembly GCF_004217225.1. Taxonomy (GTDB): domain Bacteria; phylum Pseudomonadota; class Gammaproteobacteria; order Burkholderiales; family Rhodocyclaceae; genus Azospira; species Azospira oryzae. Next base: position 616,296 of record NZ_SHKM01000001.1, on the reverse strand, counting down.
TGGTTCGCGCCGGACCTGAAGGTGCGCCTGCTGCCGGACTGGGAAACACTGCCCTACGACAATTTCTCGCCCCACCACGACCTGGTCTCCGAACGCCTGGCCACCCTCTACGCCGTCAGCCGGGGCGAGTGCGAAGTGCTGCTGGTGCCAGCCACCACCGCCGTCTACCGCCTGACCCCGCCCAGCTACCTGGCGGCCTACACCTTTTTCCTGAAAAAGGGCGAGAAGCTGGACGCCGAGCAGTTCCGCAGCCAGCTCACCCTGGCCGGCTACACCCACGTCACCCAGGTGGTGTCGCCGGGGGAATACTCCATCCGCGGCGGTCTGGTGGACCTGTTCCCCATGGGCTCGGCCCTGCCCTACCGCATCGACCTCTTCGACGAAGAGATCGAGACCCTGCGCACCTTCGATGCCGACACCCAGCGCAGCCTCTACCCGGTGCCGGAAATCCGCCTGCTGCCGGCCCGGGAATTCCCCCTGGACGACGGCGGCCGCACCCGCTTCCGCCAGCGCTTCCGCGAAGTCTTCGAAGGCGATCCGGCCAAGTCCGGCATCTACAAGGACGTCTCCAACGGCGTCCCTTCCGCCGGCATCGAATACTGGCTGCCCCTCTTCTTCGAGGAAACCGCCACCCTCTTCGACTACCTGCCCAAGGACGCCGTGCTCTGCCAGCACCGGGACGTGGCGCTTGCCCTGCAGGACTTCTGGCGCGACACCCAGTCCCGCTACAACATGCTGGCCGGCGACAAGGCCCGGCCCCTGCTGCCCCCGGCCGAGCTGTTCCTCTCCGAGGAGCAGTTCTTCGTCGCCGCCAAGGACTACGCCAAGCTGATCCTGGGCACCCCGGCGGAAGGCACGCCGCCCCTGGCCACCGCCGTCCCCGCCGTGGCGGTGGAACGGCGGGCCGAGGACCCGCTGACCGCCCTCAAGCAGTTCATCGCCGGCCGCCAGGGCCGCCGCACCCTGCTCCTGGCCGAATCCGCCGGCCGCCGCGAAACCCTGCAGCAACTGCTGCTGGAACACGGCCTCAAGCCCGCCGCCAGCGCCGACTTTGCCGCCTTCCTCGGCGGCGACGCGACCCTGGCCCTGGGCGTGGCCCCCCTGCAAAGCGGCTTCTGCCTCGACGGCCTGGCCATCATCACCGAGACCGAGCTGTACGCCGGCAGCCCCAACCGCCGCAGCCGCCAGAACGCCCAGCGCCGGGCCTCCATGGACAACTGGCTGCGGGACCTGACCGAGCTCAAGGTGGGCGACCCGGTGGTGCACGAATCCCACGGCATCGGTCGCTACATGGGCCTGCTGCACCTGGACCTGGGCGAAGGCGACACCGAATTCCTGGAGCTGCACTACGCCAACGAGGCCAAGCTGTACGTGCCTGTCTCCCAGCTCCACGTCATCTCCCGCTACTCCGGCAACGAGCCCGATGCGGCGCCCCTGCACAGCCTGGGCTCGGGCCAGTGGGAAAAGGCCAAGAAGAAGGCCGCCGAACAGGCCCGGGACACCGCCGCCGAACTGCTGGCCCTCTACGCCGCCCGGGCGGCGCGCCAGGGCCATGCCTTCGCCTTCACCGAGAACGACTACGAGGCCTTCGCCGACGGCTTCGGCTTCGAGGAGACGGAAGACCAGGCCACCGCCATCGCCGCGGTGATCGAGGACATGAAGTCGGGCAAGCCCATGGACCGCCTGGTGTGCGGCGACGTGGGCTTCGGCAAGACCGAGGTGGCCCTGCGCGCCGCCTTCGTCGCCGTCGCCGGCGGCAAGCAGGTGGCGGTGCTGTGCCCCACCACCCTGCTCTGCGAACAGCACTACCAGACCTTCAAGGACCGCTTCGCCGACTGGCCGGTGCAGATCGCCGAACTGTCCCGCTTCAAGACCGCCAAGGAAACCGCCCAGGCCATGAAGGACCTGGAGGCGGGCAAGATCGACATCGTCATCGGCACCCACAAGCTGCTCTCCAAGGAGATGAAGTTCGACCGCCTGGGCCTGGTCATGATCGACGAGGAACACCGCTTCGGCGTGCGCCAGAAGGAAGCCCTGAAGGCCCTGCGGGCCGAGGTGGACGTGCTGACCCTGACCGCCACCCCCATCCCCCGCACCCTGGCCATGAGCCTGGAAGGCCTGCGGGACTTCTCGGTGATCGCCACGGCGCCCCAGAAGCGGCTGGCCATCAAGACCTTCGTCGCCAAGTTCTCCGACGGCATCATCCGCGAGGCGGTGCTGCGGGAACTGAAGCGGGGCGGCCAGGTGTACTTCCTGCACAACGAGGTGGACACCATCGACAACATGCGGGAGAAGCTCCAGTCCCTGGTGCCCGAGGCCCGCATCGTGGTCGGCCACGGCCAGATGAACGAGCGGGAGCTGGAGCGGGTGATGCGGGACTTCACCCAGCAGCGGGCCAACCTGCTGCTATGCACCACCATCATCGAGACCGGCATCGACAATCCCCACGCCAACACCATCCTCATCAACCGGGCCGAAAAATTCGGCCTGGCCCAGCTGCACCAGCTGCGGGGACGGGTCGGCCGCTCCCACCACCAGGCCTACTCCTACCTCCTGGTGCAGGATGAAAAGGCCCTGACCAAGCAGGCCAAGCAGCGCCTGGAGGCCATCCAGCACATGGAAGAGCTGGGGGCCGGCTTCTACCTGGCCATGCACGACCTGGAAATCCGCGGCGCCGGCGAGGTACTGGGGGAAAACCAGTCCGGCGAAATGCAGGAAGTGGGCTTCAACCTGTACACCGAGATGCTCAACCGGGCGGTGGCCGCCCTCAAGCAGGGCAGGGAGCCGGACCTGACCCAGCCCCTGGGCGTCACCACGGAAATCAACCTGCACGCCCCGGCCCTGCTGCCCGACGCCTACGCCCCCGACGTGCACGAGCGCCTGACCCTCTACAAGCGCCTCTCCAACTGCGAGACGGAGGAGGACATCAATGCCCTGCAGGAAGAGCTGATCGACCGCTTCGGCGAACTGCCGCCCCAGGGCCAGTGCCTGCTGGCCACCCACCGCCTGCGCCTGCTGGCCAGGCCCCTGGGCATCGTCAAGCTGGACGCCACTGCCAGCCAGCTGACCGTGCAGTTCTGCCCCAATCCGCCCATCGAGCCCATCCGCATCATCGAACTGATTCAGAAAAACCGTCACTTCAAGCTGGCCGGGCAGGATAAACTGGCAGTCGTTCGTCATATGCCGACCCTCAAGGAACGGGTCGATGCAGTGAAGGATCTGTTCCGGCAACTGGGCGCCTGACCACCCCGGGCCTGCGTTGCCGGAAAACCCAATTCCGGAGGACAACGCAATGGCAAAGACTGCACTGATCATCGGGGGCGGCGCCCCCAACGCCACCCTCATGGCCGGCGCCCTGGTGGCCTTCGAGGAGGCCGGCGTCGAATTCGACGTGGTTTCCACCGCCGGGGCCGGCGCCCTCATCGGCCTGCTCTACCTGGCGCCCCAGGGCGGCGATTCCCTGAAGGCCCTGCGCAGCACCGTGGACATGGGCATCGCCGACGCCCTCTACCAGCGCTATCCGGTCAATTTCAAGGTATTCCAGAAATCCGGCTCCATCGCCGAGGCCTACCGGGCCCTGCTGCAGGCCAATCCCCTGGTCCAGGCCATGGAGCAGCAGCTGGGCGGCCACGAGGCGACGCGGCTGCAGGCCGATCTGATCAAGCTGATGTTCGCCGTGGCCTGCCCCACCGACCTCAATGCCGACAGCCTGGGTCTCTGCGCGCCGGTGCCCTTCCTCGAGCAGGTGGTGGATTTTTCCGCCCTGCAGCAGCGCCACGAGCGTTTCTACGTGAACGCCTACAACATCAACGACCGGCGCATGCAGAATTTCAGCAGCGCCAAGGGACAGATCAGCGGCGACGCCCTGCGCGCCGCCCTGGCCTTCCCCTTCCTCTACCCGCCGCACCAGATGGTGGACCCGGAGGACGGCCAGCCCAAGTACTACTACGAAGGCGCCGCCCACGACTGCCTCAACTACGAGGCCCTGGTCAGCCACGAACCGGAGGTGAAGGACATCGTGGTCTTCGACGTGCTGGGTGCCGAGAAGCTGATGCGCACGCCGCGGGACCTCTACGACGCCTGGCTGCTCTCCATCATCGTGCCCCTGGTGGAAATCGCCCGGGACGACACCAAGATCTTCGAAGCCAAGTACAACCGGGACGGCAAGTGGAACCTGCTCAAGGTGCCCTTCGACATCCCGGCGGACAAATGGGAAACCTCCCTGGACTGGTCCCGTTCCAACCTGGAGACCCTGTTCCAGGTGGGCTACGACTCCGGTCGCCAGTTCCTCGCCGGGGCCGGCAGCCACCTGCCCCGCCGCGGCCAGGCCGCCAAACCTAGCGCGCCAGCAAAGGGCAAGCGCTCGCCGAAAGGGGGCTGAAGGCCTGTTCCCCGGGGATGGTGCGCAACACTCGCAGGTAGTCCCAGGGTTCCCGGATGTCCCCGGGCTTCTTCACTTCCAGCAGGTAGATGTCGTGCACCATGCGCCCGTCTTCCCGCAGGCGGGCGTTGCGCACGATGGGGTCGCGGATGGGGATTTCCCGCATCCTGGCCACCACCGTGGTGCCCTTGTCGCTGTCGCTGGCGGCCGCGGCCTTGAAGTAGTGGATGAGGGAGGAATAGACGCCGGCCTGCAGGTCGCTGGGCATGGCGCCGGTGCGCTCGAAGAAGCGCTGGGACCAGGCCCGGGCCTCCGGGTCCTGGTTCCAGTAGAAGGAATGGGAAAGCTTGAGGCCCTGGGCCAGCTGGGGCTTCATCACATGGACGTCGTTGAGGGCGGTGGCCACCGCCGCCAGTACCGTCTTGCCCTTGCTCACCCGCAGCAGGTCGAAACTCTGCCGCACCGCCCGAATCATGTCCTGGCCCGCATCCACCAGGGCGATCACCTGGGCCCCGGACTCGGCCGCCTGGCGCAGCTTGACGAACAGCTGCCGCTCCCCCAGGCCGTGGTAGGTGCGCCCCAGCACCTGGCCGCCGTTGGCCTCGATCACCGCCGCCAGCTCTTTTTCCGTATTGCGGCCGAAGGCATTGTCCAGGGTGATGAAATACCAGGTCCTGGCGCCGCTCCGGGTCAGTTCCCGGCCCAGGGCGGTGGTGTAGGCCTGGCTGTCGTACATCCAGTGCACCCCGGTGGCGGCACAGCGGCTGCCGGTGATTTCCGTGCTCATGACGCCGTTGTAGAAGACCACCGCCCCCTTGGGCCGGTTGATTTCCTGCACCGCCAGGGCGATGGGGGAACTGGCCACGTCGGCGATGACGTCCACCCCCTCCTCGAACAGCCAGCGCTTGGCCACTGCCGAGCCCTGGGCGACGCTGTTGCCGTGGTCGGCGAAGAAGAGGCGGATGGGTTTGCCGTTAATCTTGCCGCCCACATCCTCGATGGCCATGCGCGCCGCCGCCACGGAACCGCTGCCGGTGATGTGGGCATAGGTCGATTGCATATCCACGAGCAGGCCGACGCGGATTTCCCCGTCGGAAAAATCGGCCCGGGCGGCCAGGCTGAAAATTGCCAGAGACAAGGCCAGCATTGCCTTTCCGGCCCACGACCGGAGACCGGCGGGGCGGTCGGCGGCAATCTGCAAAGACCGGGGAGCGGGGAACAGCTTGTCCATTGGCGGCTTCTCAGTGGAAAATGCCAAACATCATAAAAGCGACAAGCGGCGGTCACAACCGCTGATTTCCATTCGGGGACCCGATCCGTGCCGCCACGACCCAGAGCCTCCCAGCGACTCCCCTTCGTCATCTACGGCTTTGCCATCCTGGCGGGACTCATCCTGGTGCTCGGCTTCGCCCGTTTCAACACCCTGCACGAAGTCTTCCTCGACGCCAATTTCGACAGCGTCCACGGCGCCCGCACCCTGCTCAAGGCGCGCTACTTCATCGGCCAAAGCCAGGAGCTGCTGGAGCGGGCCGCCGATTCCCCCGATGCGCGGCGCAAGCACGTGGCCGCCGCCTGGGAAGCCCTGGCCCTGGCCGAGAACTACAGCGCCGAAGGCCGGGACAGCAATCCGGAAATGCGCGCCCGGCTCTCCGAGCGCATCCGCAACCTGAAGCTGAAGACCAACCAGTACCTGGAAGGCAGCGGTACGCCCGCCGCCGACCTGCCCCATCTGGTGCAGGAGTCCCGCCTCCTGGCCGACGACCTGGAAGCGGCGGAACTGGACCGCTGGGGCATGCTCTCTTCCATGAACGCGGCCCTGGCCGAGCGCATGGAGCAGATGCGCCTGTTCATCGCCGCCATCGTGGTCGGCTTCATCGCCCTCATGTCCATGCTTGGCTGGGCCCTGACCCGGGCCAGCCGGGCCGAGAGCGCCCTGCTGCGGGCCAAGGAGGAAGTGGAGGCGATCCAGCAGACCACCCTGGACGCCTCGGCCATCGGCATCGCCTACCTGGACACCAGCAACCACGAAGACCGGCACGTGGTCCTGGCCAACCGGCAGATGGCCGCCATGTTCGGCTACGGCTCCCAGGAGGTGATCGGCCTGCGGGCCGAGGAGCTGTACCCGAGCCGGGAAAGCTTCGTCAGCGCCACCCAGGACATCATGCCCATACTGGAACAGGGCCAGGTGATGCGCCAGGAGCTAATCATGCGGCGGCGCAACGGCGAGTGCTTCTGGTGCGCCGTGTCGGGCAAGGCCATCAATCCGGACGACCTCAGCCGCGGCGTGGTGTGGACCTTCGAGGACGTCACCGAACGCAAGGCGGCGGAAAGCGAACTGCGCCACGCCCGGGAAAAGGCGGAGGCGGCAAACCGGGCCAAGAGCGAATTCCTGGCCAACATGAGCCACGAAATCCGCACCCCCTTCACCGGCATCCTGGGGGTGCTGGACCTGCTCCTGCACACGCCCCTCAACGAAAAGCAGGAGCGCTACATCCGCCTGGCCTACGGCAGCACCAAGCAGCTGCTGGCCATCCTCAACGACATCCTGGACATTTCCAAGATCGAGGCCGGCAAGCTGGTAATCCATCCGGAGGAGGTGGACCTGGTGCTGCTGCTGGGCGAACTGACCGAGGTCCAGGCCGCCGCCGCCGCCCAGAAGGGGCTGGAGTTCCGCTATCACATCAAGGGCATCATCCCGCCCAAGATCCATGGCGATCCGGTACGCCTGCGCCAGATCATGGCCAACCTGCTCAACAACGCCATCAAGTTCACCAACAGCGGCTGGGTCGAGCTGGACATTGAATGCACCCGCATCGCCCCCGGCCGCCAGCACCTGCGGGTCGAGGTGCGGGACTCGGGCATCGGCGTGCCGCCGGAACTGCAGGAAACCATCTTCGACAAATTCACCCAGGCCGATTCATCCACCACCCGCCTCTTCGGCGGCACCGGCCTGGGCCTGACCATCTGCAAGCAGCTGGTGGAACTGATGCACGGCAGCATCGGCGTCAGCAGCAACAGCGGCGAAGGCAGCTGCTTCTGGTTCGACATCGAACTACCGGAGAGCGACCCCACGGTGAGCCCGGTACCCGTGCTGCCGGCGGGCAGCCCCATCACCGCCCTGCCCCGGGACACCCGCATCCTGCTGGTGGACGACACCGAGGCCAACCGGGAAGTGCTGGCCGAATACCTGGCCCAGGCCCACTGCCAGGTGCGCCAGGCGGCCAACGGCCTGGAGGCGGTGACCCTGGCGGAAAGCTGGCAGCCGGACGCCATCCTCATGGACTGCCAGATGGCCGGCATGGACGGCTACGAGGCCACCCGCCAGATCCGCATCCAGGAAGGCCAGCGGCGGCGCACCCCGATCATCGCCCTGACCGCCTTCGTCATGCGCGGCGACCGGGAAAAATGCCTGGCCGCCGGCATGGACGACTACCTGCCCAAGCCGGTGGACGCCCAGACCCTCATCGCCACCATCGGCAAATGGCTGGAGGGCCGCGAGACGAATCCGGCGCGAACGCCCCGCTTCAGCGGCCGCATCCTGCTGGTGGACGACAACCCGGAAATCCGGGAGGCCAGCACCTGCCTGCTGGAAGCCCTGGGCTGCCAGGTACAGAGCGCGTCTTCCGGCGAAGAGGCCCTGCAACTGGGCCCCGAAGCCGACTTCGACCTGGTGCTGATGGACTGCCGCATGCCCGGGCTCGACGGCTGCGCCACCACCCGGGCCTGGCGGACCCGGGAACGGGGCACGCCGACGGCCATCATCGCCCTCACCGCCGGCGACCCGGACGAGAGCCGGGCCCAGTGCCGGGAGGCGGGCATGAACGACTTCCTCGCCAAGCCCTTCTCGGAGCAGGAACTGGTCACCCTGCTGCGCCGCTGGCTGGCTCCGCAATAAGCACCGGCTATCGCGGCATTAGGGTGCGCAAGGGACGGCGGAAGGGTTAAACTCCCATCCTCGGCTTGGCGGCGTCCGTTCCGGTGGGCGCCGGCTCCTCCCGATTGCAACCGGAACCAGCAGTGCTGCCCATAACGACCATGACCACCCCCGACATCGACAACATCAATATCGCCGCCTTCGACCCCATGCCGACCCCGGCGGCAATGCTGGCCAGCCAGCCCCTCTCCGAGAAGGCCGCCGCCGTGGTGCGCCAGGGCCGGCAGGACCTGAAGAACATTCTGGACCGCAAGGACCACCGCCTCTTCGTGGTGGTGGGCCCCTGCTCCATCCACGACCCCGTCGCCGGCCTGGACTACGCCCGCCGCCTCAAGGCCCTGGCCGACGAGGTCTCCGACACCCTGCTGCTGGTGATGCGCGTCTACTTCGAGAAGCCCCGCACCACCGTTGGCTGGAAGGGCTATATCAACGACCCCTTCATGGACGACTCCTTCCGCGTGGACGTGGGCATGGCCAAGGCCCGGGAGTTCCTCCTGCAGGTCAATGAAATCGGCCTGCCCGCCGGCACCGAGGCCCTGGACCCGAATTCGCCCCAGTACTACGGCGACCTCATTTCCTGGACCGCCATCGGCGCCCGCACCACCGAATCCCAGACCCACCGGGAAATGTCTTCCGGCCTGTCCACCCCGGTGGGCTTCAAGAACGGCACCGACGGCAACACCGAAATCGCCATCAACGCCATTCTCTCCGCCTCCAAGCCCCACAGCTTCCTCGGTCTCAACGACCAGGGCCAGGTGGCCATCGTGCGCACCACCGGCAATGCCTACGGCCACATCGTGCTGCGCGGCGGCGGCGGCCGGCCCAACTACGACACGGTCTCCGTCTCCGTGGCCGAGCAGGCCATGGTCAAGGCCAAGCTGATCCCCAACGTGGTGGTGGACTGTTCCCACGCCAACAGCCTGAAGAAGCCCGAACTGCAGCCCCTGGTGATGTCCGACGTGGTGAACCAGATCCGTCTGGGCAACAAGTCCATGGTGGGGGTGATGATCGAATCCAACATCGAGGCCGGCAACCAGTCCATCCCCGCCGACCTGTCCCAGCTCAAGTACGGCTGCTCCGTCACCGACGGCTGCGTGGACTGGGCCACCACGGAAAAGATGATCCGCGACGCCGCCACCCTGCTGCGCGACGTGCTGCCGGAACGGCAGGCCGGCTAAGCCTTTCCCGGCCCTGCCCATGCTCCTCAGCCCCTACCTGGACACTTTCCCGTCCGTCGGCGAGTCCTGCTACCTTCACCCCTCGGCCCAGCTCATCGGCGACGTGCGGCTGGGGCGGGATTCGTCGGTGTGGTGCAACGCCGTCCTGCGGGGCGACGTGAACCGCATCGAGATCGGCGCCTGCAGCAACATCCAGGATTTCTCCATGGGCCATGTCTCCCACAAGAATGCCGCCAAGCCGGAGGGCTCGCCCCTGCTGATCGGCGACTACGTCACCGTGGGCCATGGCGCCATCCTGCACGGCTGCCGCATCGGCGACGAATGCCTGATCGGCATGGGTTCCATGGTCATGGACGATGCGGTGATCCAGCCCCGGGTCATGCTCGGCGCCGGCAGCCTGGTGTCCCCGGGCAAGACCCTGGAGAGCGGCTACCTCTACGTGGGCCGCCCGGCCGTCCGGGTGCGGCCCCTCACGCCTGACGAAATCGCCTACCTGCGCTATTCCGCCGAACACTACGTGCGGGTGAAAAACAATTACCTGTCGTCGCCCCAGACGACCTGAGTTCCACCCCGATCAACGCTCACCACCATGAACCTCATCATCCAGAACGGCGCCCTGCCGACCTTTCTCCTCGACCGCATTGCCGCCGCCACCCAGGCCGCTGCCGTGGAACCCCGGCCGCCCCGGGTGGTGTGCTTCCGCAACGCCAGCCGCACGACCGAATTCGACGCCCTGCTGCCCCTGATCGAAGCCGAAAAGCTGGACTGGGCCTTCGTCCCCGCCGACCGCACGCTGGCCGACTACGGCCTCATCTGCTTCGACATGGACTCGACCCTCATCACCATCGAGTGCATCGACGAACTGGCCGACTTCGCCGGCAAGAAGGCGGAAGTCTCCGCCGTCACCGAATCGGCCATGCGCGGCGAAATCGACTACCGGGAAAGCCTGCGCCGCCGCCTGGCCCTGCTGGCCGGGCTGGACGCCCGGGTCCTGGCCCGGGTCTATGGCGAACGCCTGCTGCTCTCCGAGGGCGCCCGGGAACTGCTGGAAGCGGCCCAGACGGCCGGCCTGCGCACCGCCATCCTCTCCGGCGGCTTCACCTATTTCACCGAACGCCTGCGCATCGAACTGGGCTTCGACTTCGCCACCTCCAACGAACTGGAAATCTCCGGCGGCAAGCTCACCGGCAAGGTGGTGGGCGATATCGTGGACGCCCAGGCCAAGGCCCACCACCTCAACCGGCTGCGGGACGAACTGGGCCTGGAACGGGAGCAGGTGATCGCCGTCGGCGACGGCGCCAACGACCTCTTGATGATGGCCGAAGCTGGCCTTTCCGTGGCCTTCCACGCCAAGCCGGCAACCCGGGCCAAGGCCTCGGTGGCCATCAGCCACGGCGGCCTGGACAGCCTGCTCAACCTGTTCGAAGCCTGAAGCGCCCCGGCTCCGACAGCAAAACAAAAGCCCCGCAGTGCGGGGCTTTGTCTTTGGGCGGAAAATGCTTTCCCGGGGCTACAAGCCGGCCAGGGATTCCTCCCGCTTGCGGCGCAGGCCTTCGGGCATGCGCAGGGTCTGGCGGTCCCAGCCCTCCAGGTCGAGCACCCGGTCCAGGCACTCTTCCAGTTCCGCATGGGCGGTGTTGGTGGAGGCGGCGATGAGCTGGTGCACCGGCCGCTCGCTGCTCGGCGCCTCCAGACAGTCCTGCTGGTAGCGATAGAGCCCGCGCAGGTCGCGGATGGCCGCCGCCACCTGGGCCGGACAGGCACACATGTAGATGGTTGCCTCGTCGATGATCCGTTCCAGTTGCTGGTCGCTGAAGCGCTGTTCCATGGTCGTGCCTTCCCTGTCCTGATTGCTTCGTTCCACCTCGGCTGCGGGCGGGGTCAATTCGCCCGCATCACCCGAATTACTCGGCCTCTTCGATCCAGGCGCCCTGGATGGCTTCCAGGATTTTCTCGCCGCAGTGCTTGGGATCGTCGTTGAATCCGGGCAGGGCCATGACCCAGTTCATCAGGTCCACGAAATTGATCTTGGTGGGGTCCACGTCCGGATGGGCGTCGGCGAGTTCGATGGCAATATCGTTGATGTCGGTCCATTTCATGGCGCTCTCCTCAGTGCTTGCCTTCCTTGGCCATGTTGATGGTGTACTTGGGGATTTCCACCACCAGGGGCGTGGCCTTGACGATGGCCTGGCAGGACAGGCGGGAATTGGGCTCCAGGCCCCAGGCCTTGTCCAGCATGTCTTCTTCCAGATCCTCGGCCGGTTCCAGGGAATTGAAGCCTTCCCGGATCACCACGTGGCAGGTGGTGCAGGCACAGGACTTCTCGCAGGCATGCTCGATTTCGATATCGTGCTGCAACAGGGCATCGCAGACGCTGGTGCCCGGTTCGGCCTCAATCACGGCGCCCTCGGGGCACAGCTCCTCATGGGGCAGGACGATGATCTGGGTCATTCTTCTTCTCCGATTTTCACGTCGTCCACCCGCTTCCCGGCCAGGGCTCGCTTGATGCTCTGGTCCATGCGGCGGGCGGCAAATTCATTGGTTTCCAGGGCCAGCAGGTCCATGCCGTGGTTGATGGCATGGCGGTCCTCGCCCTGAATGACGGTGCGCAGCTTTTCCAGGGCCACATCGACCCGGGCCCGCTCGCCCGCATCCAGCAGGTGGGGGTCTTCCTTGAGGGCCGCTTCGGTGGCTTCGAGCAGGCGGTCGGCCTCTACCCGGGCTTCCTGCAGGGCGCGGCGGAAGGCGTCGTCCTTGGCGTGCTCCAGAGAGGATTGCAGCATGCCGGTGATTTCGTCGTCGGTGAGGCCGTAGGACGGCTTCACGGCCACGGAGGCCTCCACGCCGGAGGTCTGTTCCCGGGCGGTGACGGAGAGCAGGCCGTCCGCATCCACCTGGAAGGTGACGCGGATGCGCGGCGCCCCGGCCACCATGGGGGGAATGCCCCGCAGTTCGAAGCGGGCCAGGGAACGACAGTCGGACACCAGCTCCCGCTCGCCCTGAACCACGTGGATGGCCATGGCGGTCTGGCCGTCCTTGAAGGTGGTGAATTCCTGGGCCCGGGCCACGGGGATGGTGGAATTGCGGGGGATGACCTTCTCGGTCAGGCCGCCCATGGTCTCCAGGCCGAGGGACAGGGGAATCACGTCCAGCAGCAGCCAGTCGTCGCCGGGATTGCGGTTGCCGGCCAGCAGGTTGGCCTGGGTGGCGGCGCCGATGGCCACCACCTTGTCCGGGTCCAGGTTGGTCAGGGGCTCCTGGCGGAAGAACTCGCCCACGGCCTTCTGGATGGCGGGAATGCGGGTGGCGCCGCCCACCATGACCACGCCCTTGACGTCGGTGGGACGCAGGCCCGCATCCCGCAGGGCCTTCTTGCAGGGCTGCAGGGTCTTGGCCACCAGGGTCTGGGTGATGTCGTTGAAGACTTCGGCGGAAAGCTTGAGGTTCACCAGTTCGCCGCTGGTGAGCTTGGCGGTGATCGGCGCCTCGTTGTGCCCGGTCAGGTATTCCTTGGCTTCCCGGGCCTTGGTCAGCAGCAGGCGGGCGTCCATGGCGGCCAGGGGCGCCAGCTTGGCGGTCTCGCTGATCCAGCAGAGGATGCGCTGGTCGAAATCGTCGCCGCCCAGGGCCGAATCGCCGCCGGTGGACATGACTTCGAAAACGCCCTTGGAGAGGCGCAGGATGGAAATGTCGAAGGTGCCGCCCCCCAGGTCGTAGACGGCGTAGATGCCCTCGGAGCCGTTGTCCAGGCCGTAGGCGATGGCGGCGGCAGTGGGTTCGTTGAGTAGGCGCAGGACGTTGAGTCCGGCCAGGCGGGCCGCATCCTTGGTGGCCTGGCGCTGGGCGTCGTCGAAGTAGGCGGGCACGGTTATGACGGCGCCCACCAGTTCGCCGCCCAGGGCGGCTTCGGCCCGGGTGCGCAGCACCTTGAGGATGTCGGCGGAGACCTCCACCGGGCTCTTCACCCCGGCCCGGGTCTTCAGCCGCACCATGCCCGGCGCCACCTGGAAATCGTAGGGGGCGGATTCCACATGGCCGATGTCTTCCAGGCCCCGGCCCATGAAACGCTTGACGGAGACGATGGTGTTCTTCGGGTCCCGGGCCTGCTCGGCCTGGGCCTCGATGCCCACCACCACCTCCCCTTCCGGGGTGTAGCGCACCACGGAGGGCAGCAGGGCGCGGCCGTCCTCGTCGTTGAGGACCACGGCCATGCCGCTGCGCACGGTGGCGACCAGGGAATTGGTGGTACCCAGGTCGATGCCCACCGCCAGCTTGTGTTCGTGGGGCAGTTCGGACTGGCCGGGTTCGGCGATTTGCAGTAGGGCCATTATTGGTCTTCCAGGGCCACCAGGGCCTCGTCAATATCGTGTTGCAGCTTTTCCAGGAACATCAGGCGGCGGGTCAGGTCGGCCGCTGCCGGGTAGTCGGCCTGCTGGTCGAACAGGGTGCCCAGTTCGGCATAGCGTTCGGCAATCTGGTCCCGCAGGCGGAAATGCAGGTCTTCCAGTTCATCCACTTGGCCGGCCTGCCGCGCCTCTTGCACGGCTTCGCGCCATTCCATCTGCTCCATGAGGAAATCCACGGGCATGGCGGTGTTGTTTTCGGCGCCCACGTCCTGGCCCGCCAGATGCAGCAGGTACTGGGCCCGCGGCAGGGGTTTCTTCAGGGCCTGGTAGGCCTCGTTGACCCGGGTCGCCCATTGCATGGACAGGCGCCGGTCCGCTTCGGAAGCGTCGGCGAACTTGTCCGGATGCACCTGGGCCTGGGCCTCGCGGAAGCGGGCATCAAGCACGCCCAGGTCCACATTGAAGACCCGGGGCAGCCCGAAAAGGGTGAAATGATCAGCGTTGAAATCCATGGCGGCCCCGATTGTATTGTTTTTTGGGCGGATCAGGCTCCACCCGCGGGCAAAGCGCAGCCAGGGCTAGGCGCGCCCCAAGAAGATGTCCCCAGGGAATCCCTGCGGGACAGTGCAAGCAGCACGGCAGCCCGGGCAATGACGCCCAGGCAAGCCGCCTCAGACCTTGAAGCTTTCGCCGCAGCCGCACTGATCCTTGACATTGGGGTTGTTGAACTTGAACCCCTCGTTCAGGCCTTCACGGGCATAGTCCAGCTCGGTGCCGTCCAGGTAGGGCAGGCTCTTCGGATCCACCAGCACCTTGACGCCGTGGCACTCGAAAATCTGATCGTCTTCGGCCAGTTCGTCAGCGAACTCGAGCTTGTAGGCCATGCCGGAGCAGCCGCTGGTGCGGACGCCCAGGCGCAGGCCGATGCCCTTGCCGCGTTTGGTGATGTAGTTGGCCACGTGCTTGGCCGCCTGCTCGGTCAGTGTAACCGCCATGATGTGTTCCCCTTGGAAAACTGGACAATAAAGCTCAGTTGTCTCCGTGCTTCTTCTTATAGTCGGCCACCGCCGCCTTGATGGCATCTTCCGCCAGGATGGAGCAGTGAATCTTCACCGGCGGCAGGGCCAGTTCTTCGGCGATGTCCGTGTTCTTGATCTCCAGGGCCTGATCCAGGCTCTTGCCCTTGACCCACTCGGTCACCAGGCTGGAGGAGGCAATGGCGGAACCGCAGCCGTAGGTCTTGAACTTGGCGTCCTCGATGACACCTTCCTTGTTGACCTTGATCTGCAGCTTCATGACGTCGCCGCAGGCGGGGGCGCCCACCATGCCGGTGCCGACGCCGCCCTCTTCCTCCTTGGTGAAGGAACCGACGTTGCGGGGATTTTCGTAGTGGTCCAGGACCTTGACGCTGTATGCCATGATGATTGCTCCTTAATTCAGGTTCAGTGGGCAGCCCACTGGACGGTATTCAGATCGATGCCTTCCTTGAACATGTCCCACAGGGGGGACAGTTCGCGCAGCTTGCCCACCTTGCTGTGCAGCAGCTTGACCACGAAATCCACCTCTTCCTCGGTGGTGAAGCGGCCGATGGAGAAGCGGATGGAACTGTGGGCCAGTTCGTCTTCCCGCCCTAAGGCACGCAGAACGTAGGAAGGTTCCAGGCTGGCGGAGGTGCAGGCGGAACCGGAGGAAACGGCCACGTCCTTGATCGCCATCAGCAGGGACTCGCCTTCCACGTAGGCAAAGCTCATGTTCAGGTTGTGGGCGACGCGGTGCTCCAGATCCCCGTTCACGTAGACCGCTTCCATGTCGGAAAGTCCCTTCAGCAGCTTGTCGCGCAGGGCGGCAATGCGCTTATTTTCCTCGACCATCTCTTCCTTGGCCAGACGGAAGGCTTCGCCCATGCCGACGATCTGGTGGGTGGCCAGGGTGCCGGAGCGGAAACCGCGCTCGTGGCCGCCGCCGTGCATCTGGGCTTCCAGGCGGACGCGGGGCTTGCGGCGGATGTAGAGGGCGCCGATGCCCTTGGGGCCGTAGGTCTTGTGGGCGGAGAAGCTCATCAGGTCCACCTTGAGCTTGTCCAGGTCGATATCCACCTTGCCGGTGGCCTGGGCCGCATCGACGTGGAAGATGATGCCCTTCTCGCGGCAGATCTCGCCGATCTCGGCGATGGGCTGGACCACGCCGATTTCGTTATTCACGAACATCACGGATACCAGCACGGTGTCGGGACGGATGGCGGCCTTCAGCACTTCCAGGTCGATCAGGCCGTTCTCCTGCACGTCCAGGTAGGTGGCGGAGAAGCCCTGGCGCTCCATTTCGCGCACGGTGTCGAGCACGGCCTTGTGCTCGGTCTTGACGGTGATGATGTGCTTGCCCTTGCCGGCGTAGAAATTGGCGGCACCCTTGATGGCCAGGTTGTTGGATTCGGTGGCGCCGGAGGTCCACACGATTTCCTTGGGGTCCGCATTCACCAGGGCGGCGACCTGCTCCCGGGCCTCTTCCACGGCGGCCTCGGCTTCCCAGCCGTAGCTGTGGGAGCGGGAGGCGGGGTTGCCGAACTTCTCCACCAGGAAGGGGATCATCTTTTCCGCCACGCGCGGATCCACGGGCGTGGTGGCCGAGTAGTCGAGGTAGATGGGCAGTTTCATGTTCTCGTCGCTCCAAAAAGGTTTTGCACGTTCTTGTTGTCCGTTACGACGCCATGGCCGTGAGGCTGGTCAGGCGTTCCAGGGTGCCCTTCAGCACCCCGAGAAATTCTTCAATCTGGGCCGCCGTACTGGTGGCCCCCAGGCTCACCCGCACCGCGCCCCGGGCCAGTTCCGGCGCCACGCCCATGGCCATGAGGACCCGGGAAGGCTCCGGATTGGCCGAGGAACAGGCCGCACCGCTGGCCACCGCAAAACCGGCCCGGTCCAGGTAGCCCACCAGGGTTTCGCCATCCACACCGGGAAAGGCGAAGTAGCTGGTGTTGGGCAGGCGCTCGGCGCCGGCACCGAAAATCCTGGCGCCCTGGTGATGCAGACCGGCTTCCAGTTGCTGTCGCAAATCCGCCAGCCGGCGTCGGTTTTCCTTCACGTTACGGGCCGCCAGGGCACAGGCTGCACCGAACCCGACAATGGCGGGGACGTTTTCCGTACCGGAACGCAAGTTCCGTTCCTGTCCGCCGCCGGCGATCAGGGGCTGCAGCTCGACCCGCTTGTCCAGGACCAGGGCCGCGGCACCCTTGGGGCCGCCGATCTTGTGGCTGGAAACGCTGAGGGCGTGGACGCCGGCCCCGTTGAGGGCGCGAAAATCCAGCTCCAGCTTGCCCAGCACCTGCACCGCATCGCTGTGGAACCAGGCGCCGGTGGGCCGGGCCGCCTGGGCCAGGGCGACCACATCCTGCAGCACGCCGGTTTCGTTGTTGGCCAGCATCACCGACACCAGGGCCGGACGCCGGGCCAGAAGTTCAGCATAGGCGCCCTGCTCCACCCTGCCCTCGCCATCAACGGCCAGGGTAGCCACTTCCCAGCCCTGGCGGGCCAACTGCTCCGCCGGACGGGCGATACAGGGGTGTTCCACGGCGGAGACCGCCAGCAGGCCGGGCCGCAGGCTGGCCGCGGCGCCCTTGAGGAACAGGTTGTTGCTTTCGGAACCGCCGCTGGTGAACACCACCTCGGTGGCATGGGCGCCGGTGGCCGCCGCCACCTGCTGCCGGGCCTCGTCCACCGCCCGCCGCGCCGCCCGGCCGTACTCGTGGCGGCTCGAGGCATTGCCGTACTGCTCGCGCAGATAGGGCAGCATGGCCTCCAGCACCTCGGGATGCAGCGGGGTGGTGGCGTTATGGTCCAGATAGACCGGGGCGAACATGGCGGCGATCCAGCTTTCAGGCGCGGACCAGGACTTCCTTGACCCGGGGCCGGGGACCAAGGCGCTGCCCCGTGAGCAGGGCCACCTTGTCCTGCTGCTTGCTCACCAGGTCGTGCAGGCTCACCGAGGCCAGGTATTCATACATCTTGGCATTGAGGGTGGACCACAGGTCGTGGGTCATGCAGCGGTGTTCTTCGTGGCAGTTTTCCTTGCCGCCGCACTGGGTGGCGTCTAGGGGCTCATCCACGGCGCGGATGATGTCGGCCACCGTCACCTGCTCCAGGGGCCGGGCGATACAGTAGCCGCCGCCGGGGCCGCGCACGCTTTCCACCAGGTTGTGGCGGCGCAGCTTGCCGAACAGCTGTTCCAGGTAAGACAGGGAAATCTTCTGCCGTTCGCTGATGCCGGCCAGGGTCACCGGACCCTCACCGCCACGGATGGCGAGATCGATCATGGCGGTAACGGCGAAACGTCCTTTGGTGGTCAAGCGCATTTTTAGGCCCTCCAGGAAATACCTGAGAATTTAAGTCAACTATACTGATACCCGGATTTATTAGTCAACTATTTTGCTCAGGTATTTGGGATCGAAACGGTCGGCCACCGCCAGTTCGTCCTCCACCCGCACGCCGGCCTGTTCCAGCTTGTGCAGCAGGGTTTCGATGCGCCGGTCGGTTTCCACCGCGTGGTCGAGCAGGCCGTGGATGGCCTTGGCCAGGGGGTCGTCCTGGTTCTGCTGGGCCACGGCGTAGGCGGAAAAGCCCATTTTCACGGCCTTCTCCTCCCGCTTCTGCTCCTGCTCGCCCTGGATGATGCGGGCCGGATTGCCGACGGCGGTGGCGCCGCCGGGCACATCCCGCACCACCACGGCGTTGGAACCCACCTTGGCGCCGGCACCCATGGTGATGGGCCCCAGCACCTTGGCCCCGGCGCCAATAACGACGCCGTTCTCCAGGGTGGGATGGCGCTTGCCCTTGTTCCAGGAAGTGCCGCCCAGGGTGACACCGTGATAGAGGGTGACGTCGTCGCCGATGACGGCCGTCTCGCCGATCACCACGCCCATGCCGTGGTCGATGAAGAAACGGCGGCCGATGGTGGCCCCCGGATGAATCTCGATGCCGGTCAGGAAGCGGGAGATGTGGGCGACGAAACGGGCCAGCCAGCGCAGGCGATGCCCCCACAGCCAGTGGGCCAGCCGGTGCAGGGTGATGGCATGGATGCCCGGATAACAGGTGAGCACCTCCAGCACGGACCGGGCCGCGGGATCGCGGTCGAAAACCGAGTGGATGTCTTCACGCAGGCGGGCAAACATGGATCAATACTCCTTGGATTTGTGGGGTTATCTTAAAATATCCCACTATTTTTATCAACTATTGTCCCGATTAATCTTGGCCCCGGGCAGGGGCTTCTCCGCCGCCGCCAGGATGCCGCGCAGGATGTTGATCTCGTCCTTCTCCAGGGCCGCCCGCCCGAACAGGCGGCGCAGCTTGGGCATGAGGCGGCGTGGGCTGTTGGGATTGAGGAAGCCGGTGGCCGTCATCAGGCGCTCCAGGTGGGCGTAGAAACCTTCCACCTCCTCGTGGCTGGCCGGCGGCGTCGCAAAGGGCGTGGCCAGGGAACTGACCGGGGGCGCCCCGTCGAAGGCCGCCTGGCGCACCTCGTAGCACAGCACCTGGACGGCGGCCCCCAGGTTGAGGGAGCCGTAATCCGGGTTCACCGGCACCGTCACCAGCCGCTGGCACTGTTCCACCTCCGCATTGGTGAGGCCGGAAGTCTCGCCGCCGAAGACCAGGGCAATGTCGCCCTGGGCCGTCCACTGCAGCAACTCGGGCACGGCCTGGCGCGCCGGCCGGGGAATGGGCCCCAGGTCCCGCTGCCGGGCCGACAGGGCCGCTGCCAGGACGGTGCCCTGCAAGGCCTCTTCCAGACTGGTGCAGATGCGGGCGTGCTCCAGCACGTCGGCAGCGCCGGAGGCCCGGGCGGTGGCTTCGTCGTCGGGAAACTGTTTCGGATTGACCAGGGTCAGGCGGGACAGGCCCATGGTTTTCATGGCCCGGGCGGCGGCGCCGATGTTGCCGGGATGGCTGGTGTTGCACAGCACGACGCGGATGCGTCCGAGCATCTCAATGGGGCTAATGGGGTTCATGGTGTAAAATGCCGGTTTATCCAAATGCTTAGGGCAGTCGCCGGCCGGGTCTACAAGACCGGAAGCCCGGAAACTGCCCCTTCGAGTTCTTTACAAAAGCCATGCATCCAACCCTGAACATCGCCGTCAAGGCCGCCCGTCGCGCCGGCCAGATCATCAACCGCGCCTCCAACGACATCGACCTGCTCAAGGTCGTTGCCAAGCAGCAGAGCGACTTTGTCACCGAAGTGGATCGGGCTGCCGAAGCCGCCATTATCGAAACCCTGCGCGAGGCTTACCCGAATCACGGGATTCTAGCAGAGGAGAGCGGCGCCTCCGTCGGACGGGATGAGGAATACCAGTGGATCATCGATCCCCTGGACGGCACCACCAACTTCATCCATGGCTTTCCCCAGTACGCCATTTCCATCGCCCTGGCCCACCGCGGCCAGGTGACCCAGGCCGTGGTTTACGACCCCATCCGCAACGAGATGTTCACCGCCACCAAGGGTGCCGGCGCCTTCCTCGACGACCGCCGCATCCGCGTCGGCAAGCGGGCCAAGCTGCAGGACGCCCTGATCGGCACCGGTTTCCCCTACCGCAGCTTCGACCACGTGGATGCCTATCTCAACATCTTCAAGGAACTGACCCAGACCTGCGCCGGCATCCGCCGCCCGGGCGCCGCCGCCCTGGACCTGGCCTGGGTGGCCTGCGGCCGTCTGGACGGTTTCTGGGAATTCGGCCTTTCCCCCTGGGACATGGCAGCCGGCACCCTGCTCATCACCGAGGCCGGCGGCCTGGCTACGGACCTGGCCGGCGAACCCGGCTATCTGGACAGCGGCAACGTGGTGGCGGGCAGCCCGAAAATCTTCGCCCAGCTGCTGCAGACCGTGCAGTCCAACCGGGGCAGCAACCTGCCGCGCTGAGGCACACCTCGCCCGCTACGGGTATGAAAAAACGGCGCCTGCGGGCGCCGTTTCTCTTTTTCGCGATCGTTTCGCCTCAGCTTTCCGGCATGGGGACGCCGCCCCGTAGCGGCACCGGCACATAGGTAGCAACCCAGGCCTGGAATTTTTCCGCCGGCACCGGCCGGCAGAAGTGGTAACCCTGGGCGATGTCACAGCCCATGGCGTTGAGGATCAGCAGTTCGGCCTCGTGCTCCACCCCTTCGGCCACCACCTTCAGCCCCAGGCTGTGGCCCAGGGAGACGACGGCGTGCACGATGGCCAGGTCCGCCGAATCGTTGACGATGTCCCGGACGAAGGAAGCATCGATCTTCAGCTTGTCCAGGGGGAAGCGCTTCAGGTAGGACAGGCTGGAATAGCCGGTGCCGAAGTCGTCGATGGAAAGGCGCAGGCCGGCCTGCTTCAGTTCCGCCAGGACGGCGCCCACCAGCTCCGGCTCCTCCATGACGATGCTTTCCGTCAGTTCCAGTTCGATGCGCCCGGCGGGCAGAGGATAGTCGCCGACGATGTCGAGCAGGTTTTCCTTGAAGTGCTTCTGGCGGAACTGCAGGGACGACAGATTCACCGCCACCGGCACCGGTTTCAGGCCCATAGCCGGCCACTGCTGGTCCCACTGCACCTGCTGGCGGCAGGCTTCGGCCAGGACCCAGTCGCCGATTTCCAGGATGGTGCCGGTCTCCTCGGCCAGAGGAATGAAATCGGCCGGCGAAACGAAGCCAGAGTCGCCCCGCCGCCAGCGGATCAGGGCCTCGGCCCCCACCAGGCGGCCGCTGCGGATCTCCACCTGGGGCTGGTAGAAAAGCACGAATTCCTTGCGCTGCACCGCCCCCCGCAGGG
Source organism: Azospira oryzae (assembly GCF_004217225.1). Taxonomy (GTDB): domain Bacteria; phylum Pseudomonadota; class Gammaproteobacteria; order Burkholderiales; family Rhodocyclaceae; genus Azospira; species Azospira oryzae. The sequence goes on along the minus strand of NZ_SHKM01000001.1, from coordinate 594,681 downwards.
AGTTCTCCAGGGCCAGGCGCTCCCCGGCCCGGGCGTTCATTTCCGGGCGGAAGAACTGGTAGTTGTTGCGCCCCCGTTCCTTGGCATGGAACATGGCCGTGTCCGCATTCTTGATCAGCCCCTCCTCGTCCTCGCCGTCGGCAGGGAAGACGCTGATGCCGATGGAGGCCGTCACCCGCAGCTCCTTGCCGGCGATGTTGAAGGGCGCCGTCAGCTGGGCCAGGACGGCGTCGGCCACATGGGCCGCGTCCTCGGAGCGGCGGATGCGGTGCAGGACGACGATGAACTCGTCGCCCCCCAGGCGGGACACCGTATCCGATTCCCGCACCGCGTCCTGCAGGCGCTTGGTGACGCCCTTGATCAGCTCGTCGCCGACGGAATGGCCGAGGGAATCGTTGATGGTCTTGAAGCGGTCCAGGTCGATGAACAGCACCCCCACCTCATGCCCCTCCCGGGCGGCGGCGGCAATGGCCACGGTGAGCCGGTCCTGCAGCAGCATGCGGTTGGGCAGGCCGGTGAGAGGATCGTGCTGGGCCAGGAACTGGATGCGGTCCTGGGCCGCCTTGTGCTCCGTAAGGTCGGAGTAGATGGCGATGTAGTTGCTGACCGTCCCGGCGGCATCGGCCACGGCGCTGATGGCGGCCCACTGGGGATGGATGCGGCCATCCTTGGCCCGGTCCCAGATTTCCCCCTGCCAGTGGCCGGTCTCTTTCAGGCTGCGCCACAGATTGGCGTAGAACGCCTGGTCGTGGCGGCCGGATTGGAGGAAACGGGGCGTCCGCCCCCGCGCCTCTTCCAGGGTGTAGCCGGTGACGGCGACGAAGGCCCGGTTCACCAGCAGGATGCGGTTTTCCGCATCGGTGACGAAGACCGCTTCCCGGCTCTGTTCCAGCACGCTGGCCCACAGGCGCAGCTGGTCCTCCCGGCTGCGGATGGTATGGGCCATGTCCTGCAGGGAATCGAAAAGACTGGCGAACTCGACGCTGCCCGGCGCCTGACCGGCGATACCGTCGTACTGGCCGGCCTTGACCCGTTCCACGCTGGCCAGCAGGTTCAGCACCGGCCGGGAGATGCCCCGGTTGGCCAGGGCCTGGCCGAGGGGCACCACCAGGGCCCCGGCCAACAGCAGCACCAGCAGCAACACCCCCAGGGTTTCCCGCACCTGCTTGTTTACGCCCTCCTTTTCCAGGACTAGGAGCGGATAGGCCTGTTCGTTGCCCAGCAGGGGCAGGGAAAACAGCATGAGGAAGTGCCGGGGCGTCTCCTGCCAGCCGCTCAAGGGATTGCCGGCATTTTTCAGGAGCGGCGCCGCCCGGCTCAGATCGACCTCGGAAGCCAGGGCCTGGATGTCCCCCACCACCTGCCCCTGGGCGAAGAGCAGGCCAAAGTGCAGCGGCGTGTAGCGGGTCACCTGTTCCAGGAAGCCCTGGCCCAGGGTCTGGGCCACCACCACCCGCCCGACCGTGAGAGGCTCGCCCCGGGGAAAGTGGCGGATCACCGGAGCGCTGGCCAGCAGCATCAGCCCGTCGGGCGAGCGGACCATGGCCTGGGTCGGCGGCGCATTGCGGGCCAGGCCGGCGAGGAACTCCACCTCCACCGGCGTACGTCCGGCGTGCCACTGGTTGGGCGAGAGGGAGTCCTGTTGCCAGGCCAGAGGCGCGCCCGCATTGTCGAAGGACAGAAAACCCGCCTCCTGGCCGTTTTTCTCCACCCGGCCGAAGGCCACCCATTGGCCCCGGCTGTCCACCACCACCAGGGACAGGTGATCGGTGGCGCTGGAAAGGCGAACCAGATCCCCGGCCAGGCGCTTTTTCTCCCCATCGAACACCAGGGGATCGTAGTGCAGGGGATCGGAGTAACGGGACACCAGGTTGAGGCTGGCCACCAGGGCTTCATCTGCCGCCAGGCGCCCGGCCATCTGCAGCAGGAAGGCCTGGCGGGTCTGAATCTCGGCACTGAGGGCCCGCTGGGCGGTGGCAAAGACCTCCCGGGTTTCCTCCCGGTGAAAACGCTCCACCCCGACGGACAGCAGGGTGCCCACCACCGTCAGCACCAGAAAGATGCTGAGCAGGAGCAGGGCCAGCAGCTTGGCCTTGATGCTGGGGAGCCAGTTGGGGGCGGTCATCTAGAAAACCGGCTCCTGGCGGGCGCTGCCCTGCCGCGTCACCAGCTGGCTGGGCACCACCACCCGCCGCGGCACCGGGCGTCCGGCGAGGATGTCCCGCACCACCCGGGCCGTCGCTTCGGTACTCAGGGGATAGGTGAAGGAGGCCCGCTGCTCGCCGTCAGCAATGGCCTGGCGCGCCTCCCGGATGTAGTCGATGCCGACGATGACCAGCCGGCCCGGATCGATGCCGTGCTTGCGCAGGGCCAGGCGGGCGCCGCTGGCCATGCTGTCCGACTGGGCGTAGATGGCATCGAAAGGACGCCCTTCCTCCAGCGCCTCCTCCACCGCCTTGACCGCATCGGCCCGCAGGTAATTGGCCGGGCGAATGCTGTGCAGGCGCAGGCCGGGGTGGCGGCGCAAGGCTTCGACAAAGGCGGCGGTGCGCATCTGGGAGGTGCTGGCGCCGGGAATGCCCTGCAGCACCAGCACCGTGCCCCGGCCCTGCAGTTCGGCGGCGATGAAGGCGGCGGCAGCGGCACCGATCTGCCCGTCGTCGGGCCCCACCCAGGTGGTATAGGCGTCCCCCTCCACCCGGCGCATCAGCAGCACCACCGGGATACCCTGGCGGTAAGCCTTGGCCAGCACGGGCGCCAGGGCCCGGGAATCCCGGGGACTGACGATCAGCACATCGACGCCGCGGGCGACGAAATCCTCCACGTCGGCCACCTGCCGGGCCGTCTCGCCCTGGGCATCGGAAAAGACGAAATTGACGCCGGGCTGGCGATTGAATGCCTCCACCAGGGCCCGTACCTGGGCCAGGCGGTAGTCGTTGGCCAGAGTGTCCTGGGCGAAGGCCACCAGGCGGGGGCGCTCGCCCCCCTGGGCTCCCCCTGCGGCAGCCAGGCACCAAAGCAGCAGGGCCGGGAACAACCAGGCCCTCATTTTGTGATTCGGAAACATCCCACTCGCTCCCTGCCGACGGGCATTGCCGATGGTATTTTTTTCTATGACAAAAATACTAGCATGACCCGGGGCCGGCTGCGGCGGTGCACCAAAAAAAGAGCCGATGGTAGGCGCCCCCGCCTACCACCGGCTTACACAAGCACCCGGAAACCGGGCGCGGCTCAAAGGGATTCGGCTCGGCGTCAGCGACGCTTGGACAGCTCGTTGCCCACCAGGCCGCCGGCAGCGGCGCCGGCCACGGTACCCGCCGTGCTGCCGCCGGTCAGGGCGGAGCCGACCACACCGCCGACGACGGCGCCGGTGGCCACCCCGACCTGCTGCCGGGTGGGATTGCCGCTACAGGCGGACAGGGTCATGGCCAGGACGGCAGCGGCGACGAGGGCGAAGGATTTTGCGGTTTTCATGTTGTTCTCCACGGGGTTGGGATGGGTTCAGGGAATGGCGCTGACGTTGCCGTTCACCACCTTCACCTTGTCGCCGGCGGCCACGGCGGGCACGTGGGACTGGGAAATGGTGCGGTAGGCGCCGTCATCCATGCGCACGGTGATGCGGTAGGCGGTCTGGCGATTCATGTTCTTTTCGATGCTGTTGCCGGCATAGGCCCCGCCGGCAGCGCCGATCAGGGTCATGGCCGTATTGCCGCCGCCCCGGCCGAACTGGTTGCCCACCAGGGCGCCGGTGACGCCGCCGGCCACGGCCCCCAGTCCGCTGGCATTGCCTTCCAGCTGCACCATGCGCACCGTTTCCACCACGCCGCAGTTGGCGCAAGTGGACTTGGCGCTGGCGGCCCCCTTGGCGGCGGGCTTGCCGCCCTCCTCCGCCTTGGCGGCGTCCTTATCGGCCCCCTTCTCCTGCAGCTGGGAAGACGCCGAGGGAATGAGGCCGGTGATGGCACCGATGCCCAGCAGGCTGAAGACGGTGAGAGAGACGGCGGCCGCCGTCAGCAGGGGATGCAGGCGACGGGCCCGCACCGGGGCCGGGGTCGGGGAATGGCCGATTTCGAAAGTGGAATCCATGGTCGCTCCTTGGCAGGGGGAACTGGCTTACCAGTCGTGGCGGTCGTGGTGGTGACGGTGACGATGCTTGTAGTGGCCGCGGTGGTAACCCCGGTCGTGGCGGTCGTCGTAATAGCCGCGTCGGCGGCCATCGTCGTAACGGGAACGGGTATTCAGGGAAACGCCGGCTGCCGCGCCGAGGGCACCACCGACCATGGCCATGTCGCGGCCGCCGATGGCCGAACCGACGGCGGCGCCGGCCGCACCGCCAAGGGCGCCGCCAACCACGGCATCGCCGTCGATGCCACCGTGGGCATGGGCCGCATTGAACAGACCGGTGCTACCGATCAGCAGGGCCAGCATGACAACTTTCCTGAACTTCATTTTTATTCTCCTGGGCAAAAAGCGCCGCCTTGGGAGCGCGGCTTGCAACCGTTATTGCAACGGCCGTGCCAGGAAAAAAACTTCCTTGAAGATCAGTATGTTAGGAGAAAACAAAAAGAACAGGCCGGCCCCGGAATTTCGGGGCGGCCCGACAGGGGCTGCCATCATTGATCGCAGCCAATTGATTTAAAACGGATTTATTTTGTCGGGCCAGCCCGACGCCCCTCAGGCGCTGTCGCCGGCCCCGGGCTTGAACTGCTTGGCGTCCAGCTGATGCCGTTCCAGCAGCTTGTAGAACTCGGTGCGGTTGCGCTGGGCCAGGCGGGCCGCCTGGGTGACGCTGCCTTCGGTGAGGCGCAGCAGGCGCACCAAGTAATCCCGCTCGAACACCTTCTTCGCCTCGTCCAGGGAAGTGAAGGCGCTATCACCGGAGCGCAGGGCCCCCTGGATCAGGGCCGCAGGCACCAGGCCGCCGCTCACCGGGGAGAGGGCCACCGCCTGCTCCACCACATTCTGCAACTGCCGCACATTGCCCGGCCAGGGCGCCGTCACCAGTGCTTCCATGGCATCCGGGGCGAAGGCGGTGACGGGTTTGCCGTAGCGGCTGGCCGTGCGCTGCAGGAAATGGTTGGCCAGCAGGGGAATGTCCTCCCGCCGCTCCGCCAATAGGGGCAGAGCCAGGGAGACCACATTGAGGCGGTAGTAGAGGTCTTCGCGGAACTGGCCGCTTTTCAGGAGTTCGTCCAGGTCCCGGTGGGTGGCCGAGACCACCCGCACATCCACCGGCACCGCCTGGGTGGCGCCCACGGGGCGCACCTGGCGCTCCTGCAGCACCCGCAGCAGCTTGGCCTGGAGGGACAGGGGCATGTCGCCGATCTCGTCGAGGAAGACCGTGCCGCCGTCCGCCTCCAGGAACAGGCCCTTGTGGTTATAGGTGGCGCCGGTGAAGGCGCCCTTGCGGTGGCCGAAGAGTTCGGACTCCAGCAGGTTTTCCGGAATGGCGGCGCAGTTGATGGCGACGAAGGGCTTATCCGCCCGGGGGCTGGCCAGGTGGATGGCCCGGGCCAGCAGTTCCTTGCCGGTGCCGCTGGCGCCGGCGATGAAGACGCTGGCATCGGAAGCCGCCACCAGGCGGGCCCGCTCCAGCAATTCCTGCATGGCCGGGCTGCCGCCCACCAGATCGGCGCGCCAGGGCTCGTTCTCGCCGCCGCCCTGGCCGGCGGGGGACGCCAGGCGCAGGGCCTGCTCCACCTGCTCCAGCAGGGCCTTGCCGTCGAAGGGTTTGGTGAGGAAACCGAAGACGCCGCGGCGGGTGGCATCCACCGCCTCGGGAATGGTGCCGTGGGCGGTGAGCACGATCACCGGCAGGGTCGGGGCCCGGCGCTGGATCTCGTCGAACAGGGCGAGGCCGTCCATGCCGCCCATCTTCAGGTCGGTGATGACCAGCTGGGGCCGCTGGGCCTGGAACATGACCAGGGCCTGCTCGCCGCTGTCGGCGGTGCGCACCCGGTGGCCGGCGGTGGCCAGGCGCAGGGCCAGCAGTTTTAGGATGTCGGCGTCGTCATCCACCAGCAGCAGTTCGGCCATGGCTATTGCCTCCCCTTGCGGCTGCGCTCGATAAGCTGGCGCTCGATGGACTTGAGTTCGTCCAGCTGTTCCTTCAGTTGCTGGGCCCGGCGCCCTTCCTTCAGGCGCTCGTTGAGCTGGCCCTGGACCAGGGTCGCCAGCTGGCCGGCGGGACCGGCATGGCCGGCCAGGGGTTCAAGCAGGGCCAGGGCCCGGGACTTGTCCTCCAGGGCCGGCTGGGGCAAGGCCAGCAGCACTCCCAGGCGCAGGCGGTTGCCCAGGCTGCGTTCCCGGTTGTAGGCCTGCTGGGCGGACGCCAGCTCCCGCTTCTGTTCCTCGACGTTGGCGGCGGCAGTCTTCTGGGCCAGGGCCAGGGTATCGAGCACCAGGCGGTTTTCGTCCACCGGCGCCGGCGGCACATGGCTGCAGGCCCCCAGGAAGAGGCAGAGGCTCAGCAGCAGGGATGGGAATTTCATGGGTATGCGGTAAGACAAGGCAGTTCGGCTAGGGAGGGTTCAGCGCCCGGCGGCAGCGAGGGGCAGGCTGAGACGGAAACAGGCCCCGGGAGGGCCTTCGGGCAGCATTTCGAGCCGGCCCCGGTGGGCCTGGGCCAGTTCCCGGGCGATGGCGAGGCCGAGGCCGCTGCCGGGGACGCTGGCGGCGGCGGGGCGGCTGCCGCCCAGGTAGAACCAGTCGAAAATGCGTTCCCGGTCGTTGGGGGCGACGCCGGGGCCCTGGTCACGCACGTCCAGGCAGGCAAGGCCATCTTCGGACTTCAGGGCGACGGCGATCATACCACCCTCGGGAGAGTACTTGACCGCGTTGGAGAGCAGGTTGTCGAGGACCGTGGCCAGCTTGTCCCGGTCGCCCCACACCGTCAGGGGCTCGCATTCGGCCTGGAAACGCAGACCCCGGGCCTGGGCTGCCAGACGGTGGTCGTCCAGCCCCCGGCCCACCAGCCGGGCCAGGTCCACCGGCACGAATTCGAGGCGCCCCAGTTCATCCAGGGCCCGCTGGGCATTGAGCAGGCGCTCGATCATGGTCTGCAGCTGGCGGCTCTTGCCCTGGAGGATGGCGACGATCTCCCGCTGGCCTTCGGAGAGGGAACCGGCGGCGCCGTCGGCCAGCAGCTCCGCCCCTTCGCGCAGGGCGGTCAGGGGCGTCTTCAGTTCGTGGGAGACATGGCGCAGGAAGCGCACCTTCTGGGCCTCCAGCTCGTTCAGCTGCTGGCGCAGCCATTCCAGGCGCTGGCCCAGGCGCTCCAGGTCGGCCGGGCCGTGCACCGCCACCGGCGCCTGCAGGTCGCCGCCGCCGAGGCGGGAGACGGCGGCCTCCAGTTCCCGCACCGGCCGGGCGATGAGGGCGGCGGCCAGGGCCGACACCACCAGGCCCAGCACCAGCATGGCCAGCAGCTGCTTCCACAGGCGCTGTTCCGCCTCCCCGGCCAGTTCGCCGAGGCGGCTCATTTCCCGGTCGGTGAGGGCGTCGCTGATGCGCTGCACGCCCCGGGCCAGGTCGGAAAGGGCGGCATAGTCTTCGGCCAGGCGGGCCTTGCCGCCCTGGATCTTCTCCAGGCGCTCGCGCAGGGCGGCCTCGGTGTCGATGGTGCGGTTCAGCTCCAGCAGCTGGGCTTCATCCAGGGGCAGCAGGGACAGCTCGCTGAAGGTGGTGCGAAAGCCCGCCCGCAGGGTGTCGTAGTCCGCCAGCAGGGACGGCTCTCCCAGCACCAGGTACTGGCGGGCGGAGCGTTCCAGGGCCACGGTCTGTTCCAGCAGCTGGCGGCTGGCCCGGGCCGCCTGGGCGGTCTGGCCCACGGCCTGGCGGCTCTGCTGCACCAGCAGGTTCACCTCCATGGCCGTCTGCACCAGGGCCACCACCAGAGGCAGGGCCGCGGCGAGAAAGGCCAGGGAGAGCAGCTTGAGAAAGGACTTGGGATAGAAGCGGGGAGACACGACGGGCCGGCGCGATATCTGGGGAGGCCCATTCTAAAGGCAAAAAGGCCCGCCGATGCGCCTTGCATCGGCGGGCCCGGAGGCAGCCTCGGGGAGGCTTATTCCTTGATGGCTTCGACGGCGATGGTCAGGGTGACGTCGTCGCCCACGTAGGGAGCGTACTTGCCGGCGTTGAATTCGCTGCGCTTGATGACGGCGGTGGCGTTGGCGCCGCAGGCGTCCTTCTTCAGCATGGGATGGGGCATGCACTGGAAGGAGGTGACGCTGAGGGTGACCGGCTTGGTGATGCCCTTGATGGTCAGGTTGCCGTCTACGGACACCACCTTGTCGCCGTCAAAGTTCACCTTGGTGGACTTGTAGGTGGCGGTGGGGAACTTGGCGGTGTCGAGGAAATCCTCGCCCTGGATGTGGCCGTTGAACAGGGCGGAGCCGGTATTGACGGACTTCATGTCGATGGTCACGTCCACACTGCCGCTCTTGGCGGCCTTGTCGATGACGATCTTGCCGCTGGTCTTGTCGAAATGGGAGAGCTGGGTGGAATAGCCGAAGTGGCTGTAGGAGAAGCGGGGGAAGGTGTGGCTGCCGTCCATCACATAGGTTTCGGGAGCGGCCACGGCGGCGAAGGAGGAAGCGGCGATGGCGACGGCGACGAGTTGCTTGATCATGGTTAATCTCCTGTAAGGGGTTTTCTAAGATTTCTCTGGGTACGGCTTGGGGTTGGGGTGATGCGGCGATACGGCTTACTTCTTGGCCGCAGCGGCAGCCGCCGCCACGACGTGGAACTTGATCTGGATTTCGTTGGCTACGGTGCCGAAGTCGGCCCACATGCCTTCGCCGATGGCGTAGTCCGCCCGCTTCAGTACAAAGGCGCCGTCGAAGACGCCGTTGGTGCCCTCCTGCTTGAAGGTGAAGGGGGCGGTGGCATCCAGGGTCTTGCCCTTGATGCTCAGCTTGCCGGTGACCTCGAAGCGGTTGTTGCCGAGGGCCTTGACGCTGTTGGAGACGAAGGTGGCCTTGGGGAAGGCCTTGGTGTTGAACCACAGCTTGCTTGCCACTTCGTCATTGGCCTCCTGGGAGCCGGCATCGATGCTGGCCAGGTCGATCTCCAGGCTGGCCCTGGCGGCCTGGGGCTTGGCCGGATCGAAGGCGATGCTGGCGGCGCTCGTCCTGAACTTGCCATCCACGGGCACGTTCATCTGCTTGTAGGTGAAGGCGATCTGGGTCTTGTCGGCCTGCACGGCGTTGAACTCGACGGCCTGGGCCGGCAGGGCGAAGACGGCGGCGGCCAGGGCGGCGGCGCCGAGGGTTTGTTTGATCATGGTGTTATCTCCGTGACGTTGGGGTTGGCGTGCGTTTTTCTTGGTGCGACTCAGGAGCGGCCCGGCAGCATGCGGCGCAGGGTGGCGTCCCGGTCCAGGAAGTGGTGCTTCAGGGCGGCGCCGGCATGGGCGGCCACCAGGGCCAGCAGCAGGAAGTTGAGGCTCACATGCACGGTCTTCAGCAGGTTGCCCAGGTCCGGGTCCTTGCCGATCAGGTCGGGGATGGGCAGCACGCCGAAATAGACGGTCTGGAAGCCCTTGGCCGAACTCATCAGCCAGCCCGTGAGGGGGATGGCGAACATCAGCAGGTACAGCAGGTGATGCACGCCCTCGGCGGCGAGGCGCTGCCAGGCCGGCATGGGCACGGGAGCCGGCGGCCGGTGGCCGAGGCGCCAGGCAAAACGCAGCAGCACCAGCAGGAACAGGCTGACGCCGGCCCACTTGTGCCAGGAATAGATCTGCAGCTTCTGCGGCGACAGGGGCAGGCCGGTCATGTAGAAGCCGACGCCCAGGGCGCCGAAGAGGCCCAGGGCCATCAGCCAGTGCAGGGCCTTGGCGGTGCTGCTGTAACGGTCGGTGCTGTGGTTCATGGTGATTCCTCGCTTCAGTGGGCAGCTACCGCGGCGGACACCGGGGTAGACGCGGAATGGTCGATTTGGTTTGCCCCCCCGGCGGTGACGCCGAAGGCATAGCTGTCCATGCCGATCACGCCATAGACCAGGCCCCCTTCCAGGCGGCGGGCGGCGGCCCAGTCCTCGCCGGCGGCACCGATGGCCACCAGCAGGGGCTGCAGGTGTTCGTCGGTGGGATGGGCACGCACCGCGTGGGGTGCCCGGCGGCGCAGGTCCAGCAGAGCGTCCAGGTCGCCGGCGGCGATGGTGTCAGCCACCCACTCCATGAACTCCCGGGCATAGGCCGCTTCGCCGCCGCCCAGGCGGAAGTCCATCAGGTTGTGGGTGATGCTGCCGGAGGCCAGCAGCAGCACGCCCTGCTGCCGCAGGGGCGCCAGGGCCCGGCCCAGGGCCAGCAGCACCTGGGGCGAACCGGTCATGGGCAGGGACAGCTGCACCACCGGCACGTCGGCTTGCGGGTAGAGGTGCATGAGAGGCACCCAGGCGCCGTGATCCAGGCCCCGGTGGGGATTGCTGCGGCCGGGGAAGCCGGCCCGGGCCAACGCCTCCAGGACCTCGGCCGCCACCTCGGGAGCACCGGCGGCCGGGTAGCGCAACTGGTACAGGGCCTCCGGGAAGCCGCCGAAGTCGTGGATGGTCTCGGGCCGGGCGCTGGTGGCCACTTCCAGGCCGGCGGTGATCCAGTGGGGGGACACCACCACCACCGCCCGGGGCTTGGGCAGCTGCCGCCCCAGGGCCGTCAGCCGGGGGCCGATGATGCCGGGCTCCAGGGCGAAGGTCGGCGCGCCGTGGGAAATGAACAGGGTGGGCAGGGTCATGGTGCGGTCCCTCGAAAGTGGGCGGCAACAGGTGTGGCCGCGATGGAACGTACTTTATTGAACCGACGATTGAAGATAAATATACAATCCAGTGACTAACTGTTTTGATATTCGGAACAAAATGGACAGATTCCGGGAAATGGAAGCCTTCGTTGCCGTGGTGGACAGCGGCAGCTTCGTCAAGGCGGCGGACCAGCTGCGCAGTTCCAAGGCCGCCGTATCGCGCCTGGTGCAGGACCTGGAAAGCCGCCTGGGCGCCCGCCTCCTGCACCGCACCACCCGCCGCCTGTCCCTCACCGAGGCCGGCCGCCTCTACCTGGAACGCAGCAAGCAGATCCTGGAAGAACTGGAGGACGCGGACAGCGCCGTGGGCCTCACCACCAACCGGGCCGTGGGCCAGCTCAAGGTCAACGCCCCCCTCTCCTTCGGCGTGCTGCACCTGGCGCCGCTGTGGGGCGCCTTTCTCGCCACCCATCCGGAAGTGAGCCTGGACGTGAGCCTCAACGACCGGGTGGTGGATCTGGTGGATGAAGGCTACGACCTGGCGGTGCGCATCACCCGCCTGCCCGACTCCTCCCTGGTTTCCCGGCGCCTGGCCAGCACCCGCATCCTGCTCTGCGCCTCGCCCCAGTACCTGGCGGCCCACGGCACGCCCCGGACCCTGGCCGACCTGGCCCGGCACCAGTTCATCGGCTACAGCTATTCCCCCAGCGGCGACACCCTGGAACTGGAAGGCCCCCACGGCATGGAAAGCGTCAATCTCCGCCCCCGCTTCCACGCCAACAACGGCGACACCTGCCGCGCCGCCGCCCTGGACCACCAGGGCATCGTTTTCCAGCCCACCTTCCTCTGCCACCAGGACCTGGCCAGCGGCCGCCTGGTGCCCATCCTGCCCCAGTACAAGCAGCGGGAACTGGGCATCTACGCCGTCTATCCCTCGCGCAAGCACCTCTCGGGCAAGGTGCGGGCCCTGGTCAATTTCCTGGCGACGGCCTTCGAGCAGGCGCCCTGGGAGAACTAGCCCCCGTCAGCTGCGGGAAAGCAGCCCCAGGAAAGGCACCATGCGGATCAGGAACTGCAGCAGCGGTACGGCAATGACCAGTACCAGCAGCACCCGCGCCACCTTGCCCCAAACCGGCCGGGCGGTATTGTCGCTGCAACGCCAGACCAGGACCGTCACGCTCAAAAGCAGCGTCCACACTAAACCGACGGTCAATGGAAACACGAACATGGACAGCAGCACCTGGGTCTTTCCGTCCAGGTTCCCGATGAGGACATTGACGACAAGGCTGGCGAGGAAGGGCTCCGGAACATAGACAAGCCAGAAGGCCTTCCACAACGGCAGGCGCCCCTGCAGCAGGTCGGCCACGAAGCCGCTTCCTGTATCCGTCGGCTCCGGTTCCCTGGGCTGCGCTGGACGGCGCATTTCCCGGAACAGCAGCAGCAAGGACAGGCCGCTCGAGAGCATAAGCAGGGACAGGCCCCATACCGCCAGGGTGATTCCGCTTTGACGGAAATCGACCGCCGCATGCAGCAAACTGAGGGCCAGTTGCCGCAGGATGCCGACATCGTTCAATTGGCCGATATCGGCCGCCAGGCCCTCGGTAATCGCCCCGGTGCCAGCCATGGAAAGAAACCAGTAGAGATAAAAGGCTGCCAGGCCGGTGAAGAAGGACCAGGTATTGAGCAACAACAAGGCGAGGCGGACGGAAGGATACATGGGGTGGCGCGACATTTTCCGGACCATGACATGTGCAAGACCAGGACCATAACCTGCCGCCCCTTACAACGACAAGGGGCATCCGGGACGCCCGCCCCGGGGAACATCGCCGCCGTCCCGCTCACCCGGCTTCGGCAAACACCTCCTGCGCCGCAAACAGGCCGTTGAGGGCCGCCGGAAAACCGGCATAGACGGCCATCTGCATGATGGTCTCCACCACCTCTTGACGGCTCACACCCACGTTGAGGGCGCCCTGGATGTGCACCTTGAGCTGGGGTGCCGCATTGCCCAGGGCCGTCAGGGCCGCCACCACGGCGATTTCCCGGGCGCGCAGGTCCAGGCCCGGGCGGCTGTAGATGTCGCCGAAGGGAAATTCGATCAGGTAGCGGGCAAAATCCGGGGCAATGTCGGCCAGGCTGGCCACCACCTTTTCCCCGGCCTGGCCGTCAATCTCCTGCAGCTTTGCCAGGCCTCTGGCGTAACGCTCGTTTTGCATCGCTTCGGACTTTTCCATGGGAGGCTCCTTTTGCCTTGGGTTGGATGGATGAAGCCTCCAGCTGCCGGTAATGCTCGACCTTGCAGGCCAGTACCGCCGCCGTTTCCTCCAGCTGGCGGATGTTCCGCCGCACGCCCTCCAGGTGCCGCTCCAGCATTTCCCGGCGCGCCCCGGCGGTGGCTTCGCCTTGCCGACGCAGCTCGGCGAATTCCTGCATCTGCCGCACCGGCATGCCGGTACTGCGCAGGCGCAACAGGAAGGCCAGCCAGGCCATGTCGTCAGGCACGTAGCGGCGCTGTCCTCCCGGCCCCCGGGGCACCGCGCCGATGAGACCGATGCGCTCGTAGTAGCGCAGGGTGTCGGGACTCAGGCCGGTGCTGGCGGCCGCTTCCTGGATGGAGAGATAGGGCTTCATGGCAGGCATCCTAAAAGCTGGAGCGCACTCCAGGTCAAGGGATAAAAAGGCGGGGAAACAGTCCTTGCGGCGAGCCCCGCGTCATAGGCTACACTCCCCTCCTTCTCCCATCATCCCAAACCCATAACAGGAGATTTCCCCATGCAACTGCGCCGCTCACTGCTCGCCCTTTCCGCCGCCCTCCTTTTCCTCGCGCCCCTGGCCCGGGCCGAAGCGCCCCAGGTGCAGACCCAGGTGCCCGGCTACTACCGCACCCAGCTGGGCGACTTCGAGGTGACCGCCCTCTACGACGGCGCCATCGAGCTGGAGACCAAGCTGCTGAAGAACGCCCGGCCCCAGGACCTGAACGCCCTGCTGGCCCGCATGTTCGTCGGCAACCCGAAGATGCAGACGGCGGTGAACGCCTACCTGATCAACACCGGCAAGAACCTGGTGCTGGTGGATACGGGCGCCGCCAAGCTGTTCGGCCCCTCCCTCGGCAACATCGCCGCCAACCTCAAGGCGGCCGGCTACAGCCTGGAGCAGGTGGACACGGTGGTGCTGACCCACCTCCACGCCGACCACATGGGCGGCCTCAACGATGCCGGCGGCCAGCCCATCTTCCCCAAGGCCCGCATCCTGGCGGCCCAGGAAGACAATGATTTCTGGCTCTCGGAAAAAGTGGCCGCCGCCGCGCCGGAAGGCATGCAGCCCTTCTTCAAGCTGTCCCGGGACAGCGCCGCACCCTATCTGGCCAAGGGCCAATGGGCTACCTTCGCCGCCGGCAGCGAGCTGGTGCCGGGCATCCGGGCGGTCAAGGCCAACGGCCACACCCCCGGCCACACCGCCTTCGCCGTGGAGTCCAAAGGCCAGAAGCTGCTCATCTGGGGCGACCTGGTCCATGCCCACGCCGTGCAGTTCGCCAAGCCCGGCGTCTCCATCGAGTTCGACGTGGACCAGAAGCAGGCCATCGCCACGCGCAAGGCCATCATGAAGGAAGCCGCCGCCAGCAAGGTCCTGGTGGGCGGCATGCACCTGCCCTTCCCCGGCCTCGGCCACGTCCGCGCCGAAGGCAAGGGCAGCTACGCCTGGGTGCCGGTGGAGTTCGCCCCCCTGCCGGCCCGCCCCTAACTTCCGGCCCGCCCCCACGACAACGGGAATGGAGCGATCCATTCCCGTTTTTCATGGCACCTGCCCTGAAAGCGTCACCAGTCCTTTATCTTCAGCATGCCATCGCCGGGATCGGCCAGGGGCGCGGCTTGCAGCCGAGGTGCCGGGCGCAGTGTGAAAGGGCTTCGGCATTTCCGGCATTGCAGCATAGAATCAGCACGGCCCGTAACGCCGGCAAAGGCGAAAAGGCCGCGTCTCCGTCCCCGGCCGGGGACGGCGCCACAACAAACCATAAACATCAAAGGAGAACGCAACATGCAGCAAACCCTTACCCGCATCGCCATCGTCACGGCCCGCCTGGCCGGCACCGCCGCCCTCATTCTCGGCATCCTGCTCTGGCTCGGCCAGGGCGGCGCCCTGCTCCACGCCCACATGGGCACCGGCGCCCTGCTGGTGCTGTCCCTGTGGCTGCTGTCCCTGCTCGGTCTCAAGGCCGCCCCGGCCCTGGCCATTCTTGGTGCCACCTGGGGCGTCGTGGTGCTGGCCCTGGGCGTGTTCCAGACCACCCTGCTGCCCGGCGACTACCACTGGGTGGTCCAGGCCGCCCACCTGCTGATCGGCATCAGCGCCATGGTGCAGACCGAGCGCCTCGCCGCCGCCATCGGCCGCGCCGGCTGAGGACTGACGCCTCTCATACCAGGGCGGCCCGCTGGCTGCCCTTTTTGTTGCCCGGCGTTTTGCTCCGGCGCCGGCGCCGGCCTTCAGGCACGGCAGCGGCCGACAGACACGCCACGCCCGCCCGGGGTGGCCGTGACATGCGCAGCCACATTTCCGGAACGTTCGGCCGGCGGCGGACTCAGTACCCATGTCCCTCCCCTTTTCCGGAGCCGTCATGACCACCGATTCCTTTTCCACCCTGCAGCCCCTGGCCACCGCCCGGGGGCCCATCGGCCTTTTCCACTCCCTGCCCGCCCTGGAGGCCGCCGGCATCGGCCCCGTGTCCCGCCTGCCGGTGTCCCTGCGCATCGTCCTCGAAGCGCTGCTGCGCCACTGCGACGGCCGCCGGGTGACGCCCCGGCACGTGCGTCAGCTGGCCAACTGGCAGCCCCGGGCGGAACGCACCGAGGAGATTCCCTTCGTCGTCGCCCGGGTGGTGCTGCAGGACTTCACCGGCGTGCCCCTGCTCTGCGATCTGGCCGCCATGCGCGATGCGGCGGCGGCCCAGGGCACGGACCCCAAGCGCATCGAGCCCCTGGTGCCGGTGGACCTGGTGGTGGACCACTCGGTACAGGTGGACGAGTACGGCACCCCCACGGCCCTGCGCCGCAACATGGAGCTGGAGTTCCAGCGCAACGCCGAGCGCTACCAGTTCATGAAATGGGGCATGCAGGCCTTCGACACCTTCAAGGTGGTGCCGCCGGGCATCGGCATCGTGCACCAGGTGAACCTGGAATACCTGTTCCGCGGCGTGCGCCGCCAGGGCGAACTGCTGTTCCCGGACACCTTGGTGGGCACCGACTCCCACACCACCATGATCAACGGCGTCGGCGTCGTCGGCTGGGGCGTCGGCGGTATCGAGGCGGAGGCGGCCATGCTCGGCCAGCCGGTGTATTTCCTCACTCCCGACGTGGTCGGCGTGGAACTGCGCGGCCGCCTCAACGAGGGCGTCACCGCCACCGACCTGGTGCTCACCGTCACCGAACTGCTGCGCCGGGAAAAGGTGGTGGGCAAGTTCGTCGAATTCTTCGGCCCCGGCACCGCCAGCCTGTCCCTCACCGACCGGGCCACCATCGCCAACATGGCGCCCGAGTACGGTGCCACCATGGGCTTTTTCCCGGTGGACGAGAAGACCGTGGACTACCTGCGCCAGACCGGCCGCAACGAGGCCGAGGTGGAAGCCTTCGAGGCCTACTTCCGCGCCCAGGGCCTGTTCGGCGCCCCCCGGGCCGGCGACATCGACTACAGCACCCAGCTGAGCCTGGACCTGGCCACCATCGTGCCCTCCCTGGCCGGCCCCAAGCGGCCCCAGGACCGCATCGATCTGTCCGACATGGGCCGCAGTTTCGACACCCTGTTCAGCCAGCCCACCAGCGCCAACGGCTTCGGCAAGCCGGCCGAACAACTGCCGCAGCGCCAGCCCACGGCCCGGGCGGGCGTGGACCTGGGCCACGGCGACGTGCTCATCGCCGCCATCACCTCCTGCACCAACACCTCCAATCCGGCGGTGCTGATCGCCGCCGGCCTGCTGGCGAAAAAGGCGGTGGACAAAGGTCTCTCGGTGCAGCCCCACATCAAGACATCCCTCGCCCCCGGTTCCCGGGTGGTCACCGACTATCTGGAAAAGGCCGGCCTGCTGGCGCCCCTGGCCCGACTGGGCTTCGCCCTGGCCGGCTACGGCTGCACCACCTGCATCGGCAATGCGGGGGACCTGGCGCCCGAATTCAACCAGGCCATCGCCGAGCGGGACCTGGTGGTGGCCGCCGTGCTCTCCGGCAACCGCAATTTCGAGGCCCGCATCCATCCCGCCATCCGCGCCAACTACCTGGCCTCACCGCCCCTGGTGGTGGCCTTCGCCATCGCCGGCCGGGTCAATGTGGATCTCACCACCACGCCCCTGGGCACGGGCCGCGACGGCCAGCCGGTGTACCTGCGGGAAATCTGGCCCAGCTCGGAAGAAATCGCCGCCGTGCTGCCCTTCGCCCAGGACCCGGCCACCTACCGCCGCCTCTACGCCGACTTCACCCGGGACCATGACCTGTGGAACGCGGTGCCGGCGCCGGAGGGACAAATCTACGACTGGCCACCCTCCACCTACATCGCCAGGCCGCCCTTCTTCGACGGCTTCACTGTCGAGCCACCGCCCCTGGCGCCCATCAACGGTGCCCGGGCCCTGCTGGTACTGGGAGACTCGGTCACCACCGACCACATTTCCCCCGCCGGTTCCTTCAAGGCGGCCACCCCGGCGGGCCAGTGGCTCACCGCCCAGGGCGTGAAGTCCCTGGACTTCAATTCCTACGGCTCCCGCCGCGGCCACCACGAGGTCATGGTGCGCGGCACCTTCGCCAACGTGCGGGTGAAGAACCTGATGCTGCCGCCCAAGGCAGACGGCAGCCCGGTGGAAGGCGGCTACACCCTGCTCGACGGGCAGCAGGTGACGGTGTTCGAGGCAGCCAGCGCCTACCTGCAGCGGGGCATCCCCACCCTGGTCTTCGCCGGCGAGGAATACGGCACCGGCTCCTCCCGGGACTGGGCCGCCAAGGGCACCCGGCTCCTCGGTGTGCGGGCCGTGGTGGCCCGCAGCTTCGAGCGCATCCACCGGGCCAACCTGGTGGGCCTGGGGGTGCTGCCCCTGCAATTCAAGGCCGGCACCAGCGCCGCCAGCCTGGGCCTGGACGGCAGCGAGCGCTTCGACCTGCCCGGCGCCGACGGTCCCCTGCAAGCCCAGCAGGACCTGATGCTGCGCATCACCCGCAGCGACGGACGGGTGGAGCAAGTGCCCCTGCTGTGTCGCATCGACACCCCCATCGAGGTGGAATACTTCCGCCACGGCGGCATCCTGCCCTACGTGCTGCGCCAGTTGCTGAGCTAGGCGGCAAGCCGGATAACAAGGCCTCCGCCTGTTTTTTAGGCGGAGGCCAAAAACCCTGGCGGGTGACGCACTTAGGTGATTTGCCCACTGCTTTTCCACAGGCTTGTTCCCCTAAAAGGTGGATAAAGGCGTTTTATCCACCGGCGGAACCCCGCGCCAATGCTCGATCTGCGGCCCATCCCCCGGTTTTGCCCCGATTGCCGTTTTTTTAGGCGGAGAGCAAAAACAGCGATGAATCAGGGGGCTGGCGCGCTTATCCCCGGCCTATCCACAGACTTGCTCCGGTGAATCGGGGATAAGATTTACCGCCCCGACTGCCAACTTTTGACAGCTTTTCACCCCGGCGAGGGACGTAAAATAACGGGTTACAACAACCCACAATAAAATCCCCGACCCATGGTTTTTGGCAAACTCATCGGCCGTCTCACCGGCCAGGACGACACCCCGCTCCAGCCCCTGCCCCTTTCCGCCCTGGTGACGACGCCCGTCGTCGATCCGGCCGTGGCGGCCCAACAACGGCAACGCGCCGCCGCCGAAGCCATGCTGCGGCGTGAAGAAATCATCGACAGCCGCAACCGTCTCTGCGGCTACCGCTTTTCCACCGCCGGCAGCGCCGCCGGACAAACGTCCCCCCAGGCCGACGCGCCGGCGGAAAGCGCTTTCCTCGCCGCCCTGGCAGAGATCGACCTGCCCGCCTTCGCCACCCGCCGCCTGGCCCTGGTGCCGATCTCCCGCGCCGCCCTGGCCGCTGGCGGCCACCTGCCCCTGCGGGCCGCCCGCAGCACCTTGCTGCTGGATGTGGAAGGTTCGGACGTGGAAGCCTGGCTGCCCCTGTTGCAGCAGGCCAGGGCGGATGGCTGCCGCCTCGCCCTGCGCGGCCTCACCCTGCTGCCGGAACACGCGCCCCTGCTGGCCCTGGCCGACCTGGCCCTGCTCCGCCTGGACGACTACGACCTCACCGATTTCCAGCGCCTGGCCCGGGGCCTGAAGGCGGCTGCGCCCCAGCTGGAGCTGGCCGCCGACGGCGTGCCCGGCTGGCCGGAACGCCGCATGTGCGCGGCCTGGGGCTTCGACTACTGCCTCGGCCCGTTCACCGTGCTGGCCGATTGCGAGGAACCCGAAGGCAAGCTGGACAACTCCCGGGTCGTGCTCATGGAAATGCTCAACCTGATCCGGGCCGAGGCCGACCTGGCGGACCTGGGGGCCGTGGCCAAGAAGGACCCGGGCATCGCCCTCAAGGTGCTGGCCCTGGCCAACTCCCCGGCAGCCGGCCTGTCGGCGCCGGTGGCCAGCCTGGAACAGGCCATCATGGTCCTGGGCCGGCAGCGCCTGTACCGCTGGCTCACCGTCGCCATGTTCCGCGTCGGCACGCCCCGGGACCGGGACGAAGCCCTGCTGGAAGTGGCCATGACCCGGGCCCGCTTCCTCGAAACCGTGGCCGACGGCGTGCTGGCCAAGAAGGATTGCGACGAGCTGTTCCTGGTGGGCCTGCTCTCCCTCTTCGACGTGCTGCTGGCCATGCCCCTGACCAAGGTGCTGCAGCTGATCAATCTGGCGGACGAGGTGACGGCCGTCCTGTTGCGCAGCGAGGGGCCCTACGCCCGCTTCCTGCAGCTGGCCCTGGCCGTGGAGCACGGCCGCAGCGCCCAGGCGGCGGACATCGCCGGCGAACTGGGCATCGATCCGGCGGGCCTCGGCAACACCAGCCAGCTGGCCCTGGCCTGGGCCGAAGAAGCCCTGGGCATCAGCGCCCCCGACCTCTAGCGCGGGCGACGGATCAACTGCCAATCCGGCAGGCCGCAAGACAAAGGGCCGGCAACGCAAGTTGCCGGCCCTTTGTCTTGTGTGTCGCCGCACTCAGCCAACGCGGGAGCAGTCCCGCCCGGCCACTGCCGCCTGGGCGCTTAGGCCTCCTCGGCCACCAGCTGGATGGTCTCGCCGCCGAACTGCACCTTCTGCCCGGGGCGCAGCTTGGCCCGCTTGCGCGTTTCCACCTTGCCGTCCACCTTCACCTGGCCCTCTTCCACCATGATGTGGGCCTCGCCGCCGGAAGACACCAGGCTGGCCGCCTTGAGCAGTTGATCGAGCTGGATGTATTCGCCGCGCACGGGAAAAACGATGGCCATGAAAAATCCTTCAGAAAATGACGGCCGCTAAAGCCAAGGGCCGCATTGTCCCAGACTCAACCGGCAGCCACCACCGGCCCGGGCGAAATATTTTTGGTAAGCCCACCAAATCTTGGTAGAGTTACCAAACAGTATTCACCCACGGCATCCACCGACCATGAGCGTCAAGCAACGGCTCCTCGCCGCCGGCGTCACCCTGCTCCACGAACAGGGCCTGGCGGCCCTCAC
The DNA here is from genome assembly GCF_004217225.1 of Azospira oryzae. Lineage (GTDB taxonomy): Bacteria > Pseudomonadota > Gammaproteobacteria > Burkholderiales > Rhodocyclaceae > Azospira > Azospira oryzae. Next base: position 574,282 of record NZ_SHKM01000001.1, on the reverse strand, counting down.
CCAGCCCCGCATCGCCAAGGCGGCCGGGGTCAGCCAGAGCCATCTCACCTATTACTTCCCCACCCGCAACGAACTGCTGCTGGCCATCGCCGAACAGTCGGTGAATGACGCCCTGACACGCCAGCTGGGCAGCCCGGAGGCCGACCCGGCCCAGGCCCTGGCCGCCGCCATGCGCTTCCTGCCCCGGGTGCGCATGCTGCTGGGCCTGGTGGCCGCCGCCGATCAGGAACCGTCCCTGCGGGAAGCGGTGAGCCGCCTGGTGGACCACGTGCGCCAATCCATCGCCCAATTGCTGAGCCACCTGGGCTACGCGCCGGAGGCGCCCCAGGTGCTGGTCTTCCACGCCGCCATCGTCGGCCTGGCGGTGATGAACCTGGGCCGCCAGAGCCCCCAATCCGAAGCGGAGCTGGCCGTGGGCCTGCGCCAGCTTCTGGCCCTCCTGCCCCATCCCACCGCCCCGGGGAGTCCCGCACCATGAAAACCGCCACCCTGCCCCTGCTGCTCGCCGCCGCCCTGCCCCTGCTGGCTGCCTGCGGCCGCGATGCCGCCCCCGTCTACCCGGGTTACGTGGAAGGCGAATACCTCTACCTGGCAGCGCCCCAGGCCGGCTACCTGAAGTCCCTGGAGACGCCCCGGGGCAGCCGGGTGAGCGAGGGCCAGGCCCTTTTCGCCGTGGCGGCGGACCCGGATGCCCAGGCCCTGGCCGAGGCCGAGGCCCGCATCGCCGCCGCCCGGGAAAAGGCGGAAAACCTCAAGGAACCGCGCCGGGCGCCGGAGATCGCCGGGCTGGAAGCCAATCTGCGGGCGGCCGAAGCCGGCCGCCGCCTGGCCCGCACCCGCCTCGACCAGCAGCAGGCCCTGGCGCGGCAGAACTTCGTCGCCCAGGCCAAACTGGACGAAGCCCAGAGCGCCTTCGACCAGGCCCTGGCCCAGGAGGAGGCGGCCCGCCAGCAGCTGGCCACCTACCGCAGCACCCTGGGCCGCCAGGCCGAGGTCAAAGGCGCCGAGGCCGACCTCCAGGCCGCCGCCGCCCTGGCGGCCCAGAAGCGCTGGGTGGTGGAGCGGAAGGCCGTCAGCGCGCCTGCCGCCGGCGAGGTGACGGAGACCTACTACCGTCCCGGCGAATGGGTGCCCGCCGGCGCCGCCGTGGCCAGCCTGCTGCCGGACAACCGCCGCAAGCTGCGCTTCTACGTGCCGGAAACGGCCCTGGCCGGGCTCAAGCCGGGACAGGCGGTGGAAGCGGCCTGCGACGGCTGCGCCCAGCCCATCCGCGCCAGCATCGACTTCATCGCGCCCCAGGCCGAATACACGCCGCCGGTGATCTACAGCCGGGGCAGCCGGGAAAAGCTGGTGTTCCGCATCGAGGCGGCGCCGGCCCCGGAGCAGGCCGCCAGCCTGCGTCCCGGCCTGCCGGTGGATGTGCGCCTGCTGGAGCGCTGAGATGGAAGCCGGGATGAACGACTCCCCGCTGGTCATCGACGTCACCGGCATCAACAAGCACTTCGGCGACAAGCACGTGGTGAAGGACCTGGCGCTGCAGGTGCGGCGGGGGGAAATCTTCGGCTTCCTCGGCCCCAACGGCAGCGGCAAGACCACCTCCATCCGCATGCTGTGCGGCCTGCTGACGCCGGACAGCGGCCAGGGCACCTGCCTGGGTCTGGACGTGTTGCGGGAGAGCGCCGCCATCAAGCGCCAGGTGGGCTACATGACCCAGAAGTTCTCCCTGTGGGACGACCTCACCATCGGCGAGAACCTGGATTTCGTCGCCCGCATGTTCGGCATGGAGCGGCGCCGGGAGGCGGTGGACCGGGCCCTGGAGGAACTGGGCCTGGCCGGCCGCCGCAGCCAGCTGGCCGGCACCCTTTCCGGCGGCTGGAAGCAGCGCCTGGCCCTGGCCTCCTGCCTGCTGCACCGGCCCCGGCTCTTGCTCCTGGACGAGCCCACCGCCGGGGTGGATCCCAAGGCCCGGCGCGACTTCTGGGAGGAAATCCACCGCCTCTCCGCCGCCGGCATCACGGTGCTCGTATCCACCCATTACATGGACGAGGCCGAGCGCTGCCACCGTCTCGCCTACATCGCCTACGGCACCCTGCTGGCCTCGGGCACGGCGGAGCAGGTGGTGGCGGCCCAGGGCCTGCACACCCGGGAAATCAGCGGCGCCAGCCTGCACGGCCTGGGGGAGGCGCTGCGCGGCTTGCCCGGGGTGGATCTGGTGGCCAGCTTCGGCAACGTGCTCCACGTCAGCGGCCGCGACGAGGCCCGGCTGCAAGCCAGTCTGGAAGCCTTCCTCCAGGGCAAGCCCCTGGAGATGGCCGTCGTTCCTGCATCTCTGGAGGATGCCTTCATCCACCTCATGCAGGGCAGTCCGGATCCGTTCCAGGGGTAATGCCATGAAACAGCGTCTGCAGAATTTCTCCCAAGCCTTCTCCTTCACCTTCTCCTTTTCCCGCTGGTTCGGCATCCTGCTCAAGGAGTTCATCCAGCTGAAGCGGGACCGGCTCACCTTCGGCATGATCGTCGGCATTCCCATCATCCAGCTGCTGCTGTTCGGCTTCGCCATCAACTCCGACCCCAAGCACCTGCCCACCGCCATCGTCATGGCCGACCCGGGCCCCTTCGCCCGCTCCTATGTGGCGGCGATGCAGAACAGCGACTACTTCAAGATCGTCGGCGGCGTGGACGAAAAAGAGGCCAACGCCCTGCTGGACCGCAGCCAGGTGCAGTTCGTCGTCACCTTCACACCCGGCTTCCACCGGGACCTGGTGCGGGGCAAGGCGCCGACCCTGCTGGTGGAGGCGGACGCCACCGATCCCATGGCCGCCGGCGGCGCCATTTCGGTGCTCAACAGACTGGGACTGGAAGTTTTCGCCCCCGACCTGCCGGGGCTGGAAAAGACCGCGACGCCGCCCCTGGACCTGCGGGTGCACCGCCGCTACAACCCGGAAGGGCTCACCTCCTACAACGTGGTGCCGGGCCTCCTGGGGGTGATCCTGACCATGACCATGGTGCTGATGACCGGCCTGGCCATGACCCGGGAGCGGGAACGGGGCACCTTCGAGAACCTGCTGGCGACACCGGCCACCCCGGTGGAGGTGATGACCGGCAAGATCGTGCCCTACATCCTCATCGGCCTGATCCAGGTGACCCTGATCCTGCTCGCCGCCCGCTTCATTTTCGACGTGCCCATGCACGGCAACCTGTTGCTGCTCTACGCCGTGGTACTGCTCTTCATCTGCGCCAACCTGACCCTGGGCATCACCTTCAGCTCCATCGCCCGCAACCAGTTGCAGGCCATGCAGATGACCTTCTTTTTCTTCCTGCCCTCCATGCTGCTCTCAGGCTTCATGTTCCCCTTCCGCGGCATGCCGGAGTGGGCCCAGGTGGTGGGCAATGTCCTGCCCCTCACCCATTTCCTAGTGCTGGTGCGGGGCATCCTGCTCAAGGGCAACGGCATCGACATGGTGTGGAGCAGCGTCTGGCCGATCCTGGCCTTCATCGCCGTGGTGCTGGGTATCGGCCTGCGCACCTTCCGCCGCACCCTGGACTGAAAACCTAGCCCCGGGCGGCGATGACGTCGCCCAGTTCCTCCAGCAGTTCCGGGTACAGCTCTTCCAGTTCGCCGTCGTCGAAACCCAGGTAGGCAAAAGCCTGCTCGCCCCACAGCTGCCACTCGGACTCCTCCGCCACGCCCAGGTAGCGGGCGGCCAGGTGCTCGGCCAGCAGGGACAGGGCGATCAGGGTGCGCACCTCGGCCGGCTCCCACTCGTCCTCCAGCAGGGTCAGGTCGTGGTGGCCGCGGATGGCGCGGACGATCTTCTCCGGCAGCTGCCAATTGTGGGCCAGCATGGCGCCCACCATGACATGGCTGGTGGCATGGCGCTCGAACTCCACCTCGGGCACCGGCAGGCTGGAATGGTTGGCGGCCATGAGGGTTTCCTTGTAATCGGGGAAACGCTGCATGAGGATGGGAATGCCGCAGTCGTGGAAGAGGCCGAAGGTGTAGGCATCCTCCACCGAGGTGCCGGGCAGGCGCCGGGCCAGGCAGCCGCAGATGGCGGCGTGCAGGTTGGAGCGTTCCCAGAAGCGCTCCATGCTGACCCCGCCGCCCTTGCCCAGGCTGCGCTGCAGCTCCAGGCCGGTGACCACCTTGAGAATGTTCTTCAGGCCCAGCACGGCCACCGCCTGCTGCACCGACTGCACCTTGGAGCGCAGGGCGAAGAAGGGGGAATTGGCGGTCTTCATCATGGACGCCGCCAGGCTGACGTCGCCGCTGATGAGACGGTTGATGCGCTGGAAATCCACGTCATCCTGGCGCGCCTCCTCCATCAGGGAAAGGACCACGCTGGGGCACGGCGGAATGGTGACGGTACTGAGGATGCCGTTGACGGTCTCCAGCTCGATGCTGGCTGCCATGGCAAGGGGAGCGGACGCCCCCGGGGAAAGCTCCGGAACTTCAGCAAACATGACCAACCTCCCAAACTCAATGGTTAGAGGGAATACACGTGGCTTGCGCCGAAGTCTCCTCGCAACCGGCCCGGGATGGCACGTTGCTTATGGCAGTCCCGCCGTCTTGGAGCGCCCTTGCCGACGCCCGGTAGACCGGTGACTTTGCGCCCCCGCCTTTCGTACGGGTTTGCCTTTATCAATGGCGCCAACATTAGCACCGGGGCCGGCGGGGGGTCAATCGGGAGCGGCCCGCCAGCGCCGCGGCAAGGGTCTCAGGCAGGGTCCGCCAGGGGCGGCAAACCGTGCTTCTGCCGGGCCCGGGCGCAGGCCTCGTCGGTGATGCCCAGTTCTGCCAGGGGATTGAATTCGCGGCAGGGCGAGGGACGCTGGGCATAACGGCTGCAGGAGACGGCCACCCCCACCTCGCCGCTGAGGGCGACGCAGCGGGGCGGGCTGGCATCTGTGCCGGCCATGCGCACCAGATGGGGCGTCACGGGCACCGTCAGGGCCAGGGGAATGCCGCCCTCCCAGGCGAAATTCCCGCCCTCCAGCTCGGCCGGATGGAAATCGACGCGGTAGGCGGCGCAGCAGGCGCCGCAGGACTGACAGACCATGACATGACTCGGATCAGAAGGGCCGCAGCCGGGCCCGGGGAACGCGCCGCAAGGGTTTGCGGGCGCCCATCATACCCAAGCCCGGGCCGCTTGAAAGCAGGAACATTGGGGCAAAAAACACCGCCGGCAGCGGCCGTCCTCTCCCCCTAGGAATCACCCTAGGTAGTTTTTTTTGAAAAAAACATTTAATTTCATGGCTATGCTGCCGATATCTTGAGAAACAGCTTGAAGCATGGGGTCAATTGGGAAACAATCCGCCCCCCAAAGTCTTCTCAGCCAAGCCGAAATTCGTGCCCAGCCAGGAAGCCGCACCCTGCTGAACCGCCAAGCCATCCGGGCCGCGGTTAACTGACTGATAAAACTTTTACGACCGTTCGCGACCGATGCTGCCGACCCCCACCGTCCGGATCGAAGTCCCCAAACCCCTGTGGCACCGCGTGCTGCAGAAGCTGGCCATGGCCGGCGGCGTACTGCTGGCCTTGGCCCTGGCCTTCCGCGCCGGTCAGCATTTCCCCCTGCCTCCGGCAGCGGAGCCGGTCCCGGTGGCCATGGCCGTGCCGGCACCGCCGGAGCCCGCCGTGGCGGCAGCTCCCGCACCCCTGCCCCCGGCAGCGCCGGATGCCTCCCCGGCCGAACAGGACGGACTGGAACTGAAGGCCTTTAGCGTGGCCCAGGACCCGGCACTGCCGGGCCAGCTGCGTTACCGCCTGACCCTGGCCAATAGCGGCCGCAAATTCAACGGCACCCTGCAATTCGCAGTGGCTGGAGAACAAGAGGGCAAACCGGCGACCTGGCGCTATCCCGCCGCCGGCGATGCCCCGGACCCGAAGTTGAAAGTGGAAGTCAGCCGTTTCCTCAGAACTGCAGGTGTCATCCCCCTACCGGACGGCTTCACGCCGCGCAACGTCACGGTAGATCTTCTCGAACCCAGCGGGGTTCGTTTGAGCCAACAGACAAGGATGGGACGTACATCATGAAAAATTCCAAACCCCTGCGCTTCGGCGCCAACGGTCTGCCCGACGTCGCCATGAAGGGCGTCATCCCCACCGGTACCACGGTCCACGGCGAAGTCGATTTCTGCGGCGGCCTGTGGGTGGACGGCAACGTGCGCGGCGACCTGCGCGGCAAGGAAGGCGAGACCCCGGTCATCGTGGTTAACCAACAGGCCTTCGTCAAAGGCCACCTGCTGGCCGACCACGTGGTGGTCTATGGCACCGTCAGCGGCAATATCGAGGCCCGGGAAACCCTCTTCCTCGGCCCCACCGCCAAGGTCAAGGGCGGCCACGTGCGCTACGGCGAGCTGACCATCAGCGAGGGCGCCACCCTCACCGGGCATCTGGTGTGCAACAAGGTGGCCGAGGTCCAGGTCGAGCAGGACGAAGCGGCTCCCCGCCGCGTCACCAAGGTGCGCTCCACGGGCTGAGCGCCCATGGCCGGCGCCGGACCTCGGCCTCAGGCCACCGGCGCGGGCAGGATGCCGGCGGCAGCCAGGCCGGCCTCCACCGCGGCGCAGTCCCGGGCGGGGCGGATGCGCTGATACAGGGCTTCGGCTTCGGGCCAGGTCCGCCGCAGCAAACCCAGCCACAGTTTGATGCGCCCCGGGCAATGCCGGGGTTCCAGTTTGGCGGTGACCCGCCGCCAGAAGTCGGCCAGGGCCGGCTCCACCACTGCCCAGGCCTCGGCCCCGGCAATCGCCTCCCCCTTGATGCGCCGCGCCAGCAGCGGATCGGCCACCGCGCCGCGGCCGAGCATGACGTCGGCGCAGCCCGAAACCTCCCGGATTCCCTCCCAGTCGGCCACGTTCCACACCTCGCCGTTGGCCACCACCGGCACTGCCACCGCTTCGGCGATGCGGGCGATCCAATGCCAGTGGGCCGGCGGCGTGTAGCCCTCCTCCTTGGTCCGGGCATGCACCACCAACTCGGCGGCGCCGCCCGTGGCCAGGGCCAGGGCGCAGTCCAGGGTGCGGGCTGTGTCCTTCACCCCCAGGCGCATCTTCGCTGTCAGCGGCACTTGCGGCGGCATGGCCCGGCGCACCGTGGCGACGATGGTATGCAGCAGTTCCGGATCGTTGAGCAGGATGGCGCCGCCGCCGTGGCGATTGACCATGGGTGCCGGACAGCCGAAGTTGAGGTCCACCGCCAGGGGGCCGAACTCTGCCGCCCGGGCGGCGTTCTCGGCCAGGCAGACGGGGTCGGAACCGAGCAGCTGGATCGCCACCGGCGTGCCGGCGCCGGTGCGGCCGGCGTTGTCCAGTTCCGGCGCCATGCGGCGGAAGGCGCGGGCGGGCAGGAGGGCATCGGTGACGCGGATGAATTCGGTGACGCACCAGTCGTAACCGCCGATGGCCGTCAGCACCTCCCGCATCACGTCGTCTGCCAGGCCCTGCATGGGGGCCAGCGCCAGTCTTGCCATGTCGCTGATTTACCGAAAAAAAGAGGGCGTATTCTACCCAAGGCACGGCCGCCCGGCGCAGGAAATGTCCGGAATCTCCGCGGCGCCACGCGCCAGGGACACGCCAATGGATTATCCTTGCGCGGTTTGCCCCCGTTTTTACGAGATCACCATGGCCGTCATCGAAGTCCAGCATCCCCTGGTCCAGCACAAAATCGGTCTCATGCGCGCCGCCGACATGAGCACCAAGAAATTCCGCGAACTCACCGCCGAACTGGCCCGCCTCCTCACCTACGAAACCTGTCGCGACTTCGAAGTGGAAAGCGTCACCATCGACGGCTGGGCCGGACCGGTGGAAGTGCAGCGCCTGAAGGGCAAGAAGGTCACCGTGGTGCCCATCCTGCGGGCCGGCTTGGGCATGCTGGACGGGGTCCTGGACCTCATTCCCAGCGCCAAGGTGAGCGTGGTGGGCATCGCCCGCAATGAGGAAACCCTCATGCCGGAACCTTATTTCGAGCGCTTCGTCGGCTCCCTGGACGAACGCCTGGCCCTCATCATCGACCCCATGCTGGCCACCGGCGGCTCCCTCATCGCCACCATCGACATGTTGAAGCGCAAGGGCTGCGCCCACGTCCGCGCCATCTGCCTGGTGGCGGCGCCGGAAGGCATCGCCAAGCTGCAGGCCGCCCACCCCGATGTGGACGTCTATGTGGCGGCCATCGACAGCCACCTCAACGAGCACGGCTACATCATCCCGGGCCTGGGGGATGCGGGCGACAAGATCTTCGGCACCAAGTAGGGCGGCGACCATGACCCAGAAACCCGATCCGACCTGGCGCACCGCCCTTTCCGGCGCCCAGATTCTCTTCGTCGCCTTCGGCGCCACCGTGCTGGTGCCCCTGCTCACCGGCCTCAACCCCAGCCTGGCCCTGCTCGGCGCCGGCGTCGGCACCCTCATCTTCCAGATCTGCACCAGGCGCCAGGTGCCCATCTACCTGGGCTCCTCCTTCGCCTTCATCGCCCCGGTGATCTACTCGGTGCAGACCTGGGGCATGCCCGCCACCCTGGGCGCCCTGGCCTCCGCCTCCTTCTTCTACTACGTCGCCGCCGCCCTGGTGAAGTGGCGCGGCGTCGGCCTCATCCACCGCCTGCTGCCGCCGGTGGTGATCGGTCCCGTGGTCATGGTGATCGGCCTGGGCCTGGCCCAGGTGGCGGTGAACATGGCCACCGGCAAGGCCGGCGAGCAGCAGGTGGTGCCCTACGACACGGCCCTGGCGGTAGCCGCCATCGCCCTGGTGGCCACCATGCTCACCGCCATCCGCGCCAGGGGCCTGCTCAAGCTGGTGCCCATCCTGGTGGGCGTGGCCGTGGGCTATGTGGCCGCCTTCTTCTTCGGCATCGTCGATTTCACCAAGGTGCATGAGGCCGCCTGGCTGGCCGTGCCCCAGTTCGGCAGCCCCGAGTTCAACCTGGCCGCCATCCTCTTCATGATTCCCGTGGCCATCGCCCCCATCGTCGAGCACGTCGGCGGCATCCTGGCGGTGGGCTCGGTGGTGGGCAAGGACTACACCCAATCCCCCGGCCTGCATCGCACCCTGCTGGGGGACGGCCTGGCGGTCAATGTGGTGGGCCTCTTCGGCGGCCCTCCGGTGACCACCTACGGCGAGGTCACGGGCGCCGTCATGCTGACCCGCAACTACAACCCGGTGATCATGACCTGGGCCGCCGGCTTCGCCATCCTCATGGCCTTCGTCGGCAAGTTCGGCGCCCTGCTGCAGACCATTCCCATGCCGGTCATGGGCGGCATCATGGTGCTGCTGTTCGGCTCCATCGCCGGTATCGGCCTGAAGACCCTGATGGATGCCCGCACCGACCTGATGAATCCGCGCAACCTGTGCATCGTCTCCGTCACCCTGGTCACCGGCATCGGCGGCCTGAGCGTCACCATCGGCAGTTTCAGCCTGCAGGGCATCAGCCTGTGCGGCGTGCTGGCGGTGCTGCTCAACCTGATCCTGCCCCAGGCGCCGGAAGGCACCGATCCGGCCATCTGAACCCTTACAACCGTTCTGCCATCCGCACAAGGAAAGCCATGGGTCATCCGTCAAAACCTGCCGTCCCGACCTCCTGCCACCCCTTTCAGCCTCTGCACCTCGTCCTCCTGGGGCTGGGCCTGGGTTGGGGCCTCGCCGCCCAGGCGGCGCCGCCGGCCCTGCCCGCCACCTACATCGGGGAAATGCCCTGCGCCAATTGTGTCGGCGTGGATTGGCAGCTGGACCTGGAGGCGGACCACAGCTTCCAGCTGAGCCAGGCTTACCGGGGCAAGGGCGTCACCGCCGCGGTGCGCCGCAACGGCCGCTGGAGCCTGGATGCCAAGGGCGACGTCCTGACCCTGGAAGCCCCCGGTAGCGACAGCACCCGCCTGTCCGTGCAAAACCCGGAACGCCTGCGTCTGCTCGACGGCGAGAGCCGCTCCATCGCCAGCCGTCACAACTACGAACTGGTGCGTCTGCCCCAGGCCCTGCCGGCCCGGGTCTCGGGCACCCTCACCGGCCTCTACAGCCGCCAGGGCAAGGAAGGCAGCATCCGCCTCTGCGCTCCGGGCTCGCCCCAGTTCCCCGTCGCCGCCGAAGCGGCCTACGGGGTCCTGGAGTCGGCGGCCGGCAAGCTCGGCCGGGAGGTGGGAGAAGCCCAGCTGGTGCGCTTCGCCGGCCACCTGGCAAGCCGTCGCGACGGCCAGGTCAAGGTGGTGGTGGACCGCTTCTACGGCGTCTGGCCCCAGGCAGGCTGCCCCGGCAGCGACGCCGTGGCAGCAGCCCGGCCGGCCGCCTCCCCGGCGACGGCCAAGGCAGGTGCCGGCGGCACCGCCAGCCCGGCGGCAGCATCGGCGCCCCTGCCCCTGGTCGGCACCACCTGGCGCCTGGTTCAGCTGGACGGCAAGCCCCTCAGCCGCCACCGGGGCAATCTGGCGCCCCACCTGCTGCTCCAGGCCGACGGCCGGGTCAGCGGCGCCGGCGGCTGCAACAGGATTCTCGGCAGCTACGAACTGAAGGGCCAGCGCATCGGCTTTTCCCAGATGGGCGGCACCCTGATGGCCTGCATGCACCACATGGACGAGGAGCAGGCCTTCCTCAACACCCTGGGCTGGGCGCAAAGCTGGCAGATCAGCGACCGCCACCTGCTGCTGCGGGACGGCGACGGCAAGGCCATTGCCGTGTTCCAGGCCGGCAGCGTCGACAAGTAAAAGCGGCAGGCAAAAGAAAAGGCGGCGGGGAGTCAGACTCCCCGCCGCCTTTTTTACGACCGCAGCCCGGCTGCGCTCAGGCCATGGCGACCGCGGCTCAGTAGGTGTAGAAGCCCTTGCCGGTCTTGCGGCCCAGGTAACCGGCTTCCACCATTTCCACCAGCAGGGGGGCGGGACGGTACTTGGGATCCTTGGTGCCTTCGAACAGCACCTGCATCACGGCCAGTTCCACATCCAGACCGATCATGTCGCACAGGGCCAGGGGGCCGATGGGGTGGTTGCAGCCCAGCTTCATGGCGTCGTCGATGGCGGCCGCATCGGCCAGGCCTTCGCCCAGGGCGAAGATGGCTTCGTTGATCATGGGGCAGAGCAGGCGGTTCACCACGAAGCCCGGGCTGTTCTTCACTTCCACCGGGGTCTTGCCGACGGCCTTGGAGAGCGTCTCCACGGCGGCGTAGGTGGCATCGGAGGTCTGCAGGCCGCGGATCACTTCCACCAGGGCCATCATCGGCACCGGGTTGAAGAAGTGCATGCCGATGACCTGGGCGGGACGCTTGGTGGTGGCGGCCAGCTTGGTGATGGAGATGGAGGAGGTGTTGGATGCGATGATGGCCTCGGGCTTGGCCAACTCGTCCAGCTGCTTGAAGATCTTGGTCTTCAGCTCGAAGTTCTCGGTGGCGGCCTCGATGATCAGGTCCACACCCTTCAGGGCGGCCACGTCGGTGGCGGTCTGGATCTTGGCCAGGGCGGCGGCCTTCTGCTCGGCCGTCATCTTTTCTTTCTTGATCAGGCGGTCCAGGCTGCCGGAAATGGTGGCCACGCCCTTCTGCACGGCGGCCTCGGAAATGTCGGTCAGGATGACGTCAAAGCCGGAGACGGCGAAAGCCTGGGCGATGCCGTTGCCCATGGTGCCGGCGCCAACGATACCGATAGTCTTCAGTTCCATGTATGTCCCTCTGCAAGCGTTGTGGGTAATTTCCATACCGTGACGTATGGCGAACCGCTACTCTACCGCAGTGCACCGCAGCAATCCAGCCCTCGGCTAGAATCCGCCGATCCAGTGACAGAAAGCGGGCGATGACGGAACGGACGGGAGCGGTGGTGATCGGCGCCGGAGTGGTGGGCCTGGCCTGCGCCCGGGAACTGGCGCGGCGCGGCATCGACACGGTGATGGTGGAAAAGAACACCGCTTTCGGCCAGGAGACCAGCGCCCGCAACAGCGAAGTCATCCACGCCGGCCTCTACTACCCGAGCGGCTCCCATAAGGCAGCCCTGTGCCTGCGGGGGCGGGAACTGCTCTACGCTTTCTGCCGCACCCACCAGGTGGCCCACCGGGCCTGCGGCAAGCTCATCGTCGCCACCTCGACGGCCCAGGAAGCCGGCCTCGACGCCCTGCAGCGCCAGGGCGAGGCCAACGGCGTGACGGACCTGCGCCGTCTCGACGCCGCCCAGGCCCGGGCCCTGGAACCGGCCCTGCGCTGCAGCGCCGCCCTGCTCTCCCCTGCCACCGGCATCGTGGACAGCCACGGCTTCATGCTGGCCCTGCTGGGCGAAGCCGAAAGCGCCGGCGCCGCCCTGGCCCTGCGCAGCCCCTTTCGGGGAGCCCGGCGCCACGGCGGCCTCTGGCGGATCAGCATCGGCGGCGAGGCGCCCCTGGAACTGGACGCGGCCATCCTGATCAACGCCGCCGGCCTGCACGCCACCCAGGTGGCGGCCGGCATCGAAGGGCTGGCCCCGACGGCCATCCCCCCGGCCCATTACGCCAAAGGCAACTACTACGCCCTGGCCGGCCGCGCCCCCTTTTCCCGCCTGGTCTATCCCCTGCCCGAGCCCGGCGGCCTGGGCGTGCACCTGACCCTGGACCTGGGCGGCCAGGCCCGCTTCGGCCCGGATGTGGAATGGCTGGCGACCCGGGACCCGCAAGCCCTGGACTACCGGGTCGATCCCCGCCGCGCCGACGCCTTCTACGCCGAAGTGCGGCGCTACTGGCCGCAGCTGCCCGACAACGCCCTGCAGCCGGCCTACAGCGGCGTGCGCCCGAAAATCAGCGGCCCCGGTGCGGCGGCGGCGGACTTCTGCCTGCAGGGGCCGGAGCAGCACGGGCTGGCCGGCCTGATCAACCTGTTCGGCATCGAATCCCCGGGCCTCACCGCCTCCCTGGCCATCGCCGAAGCCGTCGCCGCCCAACTGCCAGGACTTCACTGAAACGCCGCCGAAACGTCACAAGACCGTCATTTTCGGCCGGCACACTTGCGTCCAACCATGCCGCAAGTACGAGCCATCTTCATCTCCGACATCCACCTGGGCACCCGGGCGTGCCAGGCGGACCGCCTCCTCGATTTCCTGCGCGAACACCCCTCCGAATACCTGTACATGGTGGGCGACATCATCGACTTCTGGTCCATGAGCCGCGGCGTATACTGGACCACGGCCCAGAACACGGTGGTGCAGAAGGTGCTGCGCCGGGCCCGCCACGGTGACAAGGTGGTGCTGATCCCCGGCAACCACGACGAGGCCCTGCGGGAACACGACGGCACCGACTTCGGCGGCATCCAGGTACGCAACGAGCACATCCACACCACCGCCGCCGGCCAGCGCTTCCTGCTCATCCACGGCGACGAGTTCGACCAGGTGACCCGCTACCACCGCTGGGTCGCCGTCCTCGGCGACATGGCCTACAACACCCTGGTGCGCATCAACACCAGCCTCTCCTGGGTCCGGCGCCGGCTCGGCATGAGCGGCTACTGGTCCCTCGCCGGCTACGCCAAGCGCAAGGTCAAGACCGCCATCAACTTCATCTTCGACTTCGAGGATTCGGTGATCCGGGCGGTGCGGGAGCGGGGCCTGGACGGCGTCATCTGCGGCCACATCCACTGGGCCGCCCTGCGCCCCATGGACGGCGTCACCTACATCAACTGCGGCGACTGGGTGGATTCCTGCACCGCCATCGTCGAACACCTGGATGGCAGCCTGGAGCTGGTGGAATGGGGCAATGCCCGTCCCGCCCAGGCCCGCCAGCCCCTGCTCGACGGCTTGGAGGGCAAGCCGGAAGGCGCGCCGATAGTCGATCTCCCGGACCTGCCCCTGCCCGTGCCCGGCCTCACCCGCTCCGGCGAATAGGCAGGCCGGGACGGCCGTCGCCGGCGCCCCTCCGGTAGAATGGCGCCCTCCGCCGCTCTGGACCTGCCCCGCCGCCATGCCCGCCACCGATTACCCGTCCGTACCCCAACGCTGGGTGCTGGACACCAACGTGGTCCTCGACCTCTACATGTTCGAGGAACCCTCGGTGCAGCCCCTGGCCCGGGAACTGGCTGCCGGCCGGGCCGTGGCCCTGGCCAACGGCGCCACCCTGGACGAACTGGCCCGGGTGCTGGCCTATCCCCAGTTCAAGGTGGAGCCGGCACGGCAGGCCGCCATCTACGCCGCCTACGCCGCCCTGGCCCAGCGCCAGCCGGACGACGTGACAGCGCCGCCCCTGCCCAAATGCCGGGACCGGGACGACCAGAAGTTCATCGAACTGGCGGTCACCGCCGGCGCCCACTGGCTGCTCTCCAAGGACAAGCTGGTGCTCAAGCTGGCCCGCCGCCGCAGCGCCCTGGGCCAGTTGCAGATACTCACCCCCCAGGCCGCCCTGGCGCGCCTGGCGGCCCCGCCGGAAGCCGCCTAGGGACTGGCCTGCCGCCCGCCGGCGAAAATTCTCCTGGCCGCCGTCGCAAATAGGCCTATGATTTAAGTGTTATCTCGCAGGAGTCATCCCATGGTTCAGGCAGTCAGCAGTCAAAGCAGCTCCCTCCAGACCCAGCAGTTGCAGCAGACCCAGCAAACGGCCGAGACCCGCCAGGTCGAGCGCAAGGAGCAGGAAAGCAAGGCCGAGGATCGCCGGGAGCCGGTGGAAGAATCCACCAAGGTCAGCCTGGGGCAGCAAGGCCCCTCCGGCAGCGTCGCGCCCAGCCGGTCGCCGACCCAGATGTACGCCTCCGTCGCCGGCATGATGTAAGGCTTTACGCCGCCGCCAGCGCTGCCGCCCATGGGCGGCAGTGTCGTTTCTGCCTTTTGCAGTTGGCCCAATCGACCTTGCGCCTGACGCGGCAGCACTTGCCCTGCCGCTTTTTCATTCCGCCCACTCCGCCTTTCCCCGCCTGCTCCCCATGTCCAAGCCCGCTCCCGTTCGCACCTGTCCCTGCGGCTCCGGCCAGCCCTACGCCCGCTGTTGCGGCGTCTATCACGGCGGCCAGCCGGCAGGGACGCCGGAGGCCCTGATGCGCTCCCGCTACAGCGCCTACGCCCTGGGCCTGAGCGATTACCTGGTGGCCACCTGGGCGGTGGAAACCTGCCCGCCGGACCTGGATGCCCACACCCCGCCCCAGCCCAAGTGGCTGGAGCTGACGGTGCATGAGGCCAGCCAGGAAGGGGACCAGGACGGCTGCTGGGGCCGGGTCCGCTTCACCGCCCGGGGCAAGGACAACGGCCGTGCCTTCCGCATGGGCGAAACGAGCCGCTTCCAGCGCCGGGAGGGCCGCTGGTTCTACGTGGATGGGGAAGTGACGCTCTAGGGCGGAACAAAAAGGCCCGGGAAACTGCCCCGGGCCTGGTGCGATTTCGTTGCCGTGGGAGGCTGCCGCCTCAGTAGCAGACCACCAGCTTGCCGTTGGGGCTGCGACAGTAGGTGACGCCGTCGGGACCGATGACGGAAGTGCCCTTGCCGTCCTTGTGGGGCTGGTAGTAGCGGTAGCTGGGGCTGCGCGGCGCCGTGCGGGTGCCGGGAACCGTGGGCAGCGGCTGTACCCCGGTGGTGGGAATGCCGGGCGTGGCGTTGCCCTGCTCGATCACCGTGCCCATCGGCGGCGCCTTCTTGTAGGGGTAGAGGGTCTGGCCGTCCCCCAGTTCGATGGATTGCTCCTTGGGCATCTGGTAGATCTGGGTGCTGTTCTGGGCCTGGGCGGCCGTGGCCAGCAGCCCCAGGACCAGGGCGGTGCAGATGCGTGTGTTCATGGCGCGCCTCCGTCGAAATAGGCTTGCGGGATGGATGAAATTCATGCCTTCAGTCTAGTGGGTGGAGCGGGCCATGGCCAGTTCCCGGATCACCGCCAGGGTGTCCAGGTCTGCCGCATGGTAGGCCGCCCGGATGTAATCCACGTAGGCGACGGCCTCCGGGTCGTCCCCCGGCTCGGCGAAGGAAGTCTCGTAGGTGAAGCGCAGGAAGAGGCGCCCCGCCTCCGGCTCCTCGATGCGGATGGTGAGGCTGCCGCCAGCATGCTGGGCCGTGCGCCGGGTCTCGAAGCAGACCCACTCGGCCTCCACATAGCTGGCCCGGTCCCGCACCTCGGCGGCGCCGAAGACCAGCAGTCGCTCCACCGCCCCCGCTTCGCGGGAGAGGATGCGGCATTCCACCATGCCGGGCAGGAAGGGCACCGAATCCTCTACCCGGGCCATGAGGCCGGCCCACAGGTGCTCCCGTTCCAGGGTGAAGGCCAGGGGATTGTCCGGATCGTTCACTTCCACCAGATGTTCGAAACGCATGCCTTAAGCCTCCACCCGGCGCCGGAAAATATAGGTGTCCGCGTCGGAAATCTCGGGAACGAAGGCGTAGCCGTCCACATTGAAACCCTGCAGCCCTTCCGGCTGGGTCAGGCCGTGGCTGGCGGCATAGCGCACCATGAGGCCCCGCGCCCGCTTGGCGTAGAAGCTGATGATCTTGTAGCGGCCGCCCTTCCAGTCCTCGAAGACGCAATTGACGACGCGGGCCTTGAGGGCCTTGGGCCTGACCGCCTTGAAGTATTCCTCGGAAGCCAGGTTCACCAGCACTGCCGGCCCCGACTGGGGCATGGCGGCATTGAGGGCCTGGGTGATGTCCTCACCCCAGAAGGCATAGAGGTCCTTGCCCGCGGCGTTGCTCAGCTTGGTGCCCATTTCCAGGCGGTAGGGCTGGATCAGGTCCAGGGGCCGCAGCAGGCCGTAGAGGCCGGAGAGGATGCGCAGATGCTGCTGACACCAAGCCAGGCCGGCGGGCGGCAGGGAGGCGGCATCCAGGCCCTCATAGACGTCGCCATTGAAGGCCAGCAGGGCCTGCTTGGCGTTGGCCGGGGTGAAGGGCGGCGCCCATTCGGCGTAGCGGGTGACGTTGAGCACGGCCAGGGCGTCGGAGATGTCCATCAGCCGGGACAGCTCCGCCGGCGACAGTTCCCGCAGGCGCTGCACGAGGACGGCGGAACGCTCCAGGAAGTCGGGCTGGGTATGTTCCGCCGTCACCGGCGGAGTGTCGAAATCCAGGCTCTTGGCCGGGGAGATGACGAAAATCATGGCAAAATCTTCTACCGGAAAGTCAAAAGGACGAATTAGAACATTATGACACGCTCCCTTTCCCCCCTGCCCCTGGAAACCCTGCTGCAGCGCCTCTGCGACCTGGCCGCCAACCCCGACGGCGACCTCCTGCCCCCCCTCATCGAACTGGTGGACGCCCTGCGTCCCGCCGACAGCGACGACACGGCGGCCGCCACCCAGGCCCTGCACGCCCTCTGCTACCTGCTGCAGACCCGTCCCGAGCTGCGGGATGGCCTGCGCCTGGCCCTGCTGCGCCTCTTCGCCGAAAAAAAGCAGGTCTCCCTCTATGTGGATGCCGGCGTCTTTCCCAACACCGGCTTCTTTTCCGAGACCGCCCGCCGCCTCTCCCGCACCCTGCTGCCCGACGTGGTGGCGCCCGAATACCTGAAGGACGTGCTCGGCCTGCTGTTCCCCGAGCCGGACGACGAGGTGTGGGTGGACGGCATCGCCGACGCCGAATGGCTGGCCCTGTTCACCCTGCTCGACCTGGGCCGCAGCAGCGTCCGCGGCGCCCCCATGGCGCCGGCCCTGGCCCAGTTGCTGGAAGGCCTGCTGGTCATTTCCTACCGCATCAGCGCCATCGGCCTGGAACCGGAACTGCTGCGGGTGGAACCAAGCATCGAGAACTTCGAGTCCCCCTTCCTGGCCCAGAACGCCGAGATGCTGCGCTTCCTCAAGCAGTTCGAGCAGTGGTGGCGGGAGCCGGAATTTGCGGCGGAGGACGACCGCCAGCTGCTGGTGCTGTTCGACCAGTGCCGCGGCATCGGCGACCGCATCCGCAACCGGGCCGCCCGGGAAGGCACCAGCCTCTCCCTCACCTTCCACCTGCAGCGGCTGCGCCAGCATCTGGAGCGGGCCGAGGCCCTCCTCGCCGTCCTGCGCCAGTTGCGCCAGGAACGCTGCCTGCAGGATGCCCTGCCGGCCCTGGTGACCCTATTCAAGCAGCTGGTGCGGGCCGAGTGCCGCAAAAACGACCTGGGCACCTACTGGCGCCAGAACATGGAACTGCTGGCCCGCCGCGTCACCGAGAATGCGGGCCGCACCGGCGAGCACTACATCACCGAGAGCCGCAGCGAATACTTCGCCCTCCTGCGCTCGGCCCTGCTCGGCGGCTTCGTCATCGCCTTCATGGCCCTCATCAAGCTGGAGCTGGCCAAGCTGCACCTGCCGCCCCTGACCGAGGCCCTGGCCTTCTGCCTCAACTACGGCCTGGGTTTCGTCCTCATCCACATCCTCCATGGCACCGTCGCCACCAAGCAGCCGGCCATGACCGCCAACGCCATCGCCGCCAGCATCGACGAGGCCACCGGCCCCGGCGGCAACGCCACACCGCGCAACCTGGACAACCTGGCCGGCCTGGTGGCCCGCACCTGCCGCAGCCAGATCGCCGCCATCATCGGCAACGTGGGCCTGGCCATTCCCATGGCCATGCTCATCGCCTTCGTCCTCGGCAGCATGGGCGGCACGCCCTTCATCGGACCGGAAAAGGCCCACCACCTGCTGGCCGACGTGCATCCCTGGCACAGCGGCGCCATCCTCTATGCCGGCGTGGCCGGGGTCTGCCTGTTCCTCGCCGGCCTCATCGCCGGCTATTACGACAACCTGGCCGCCTACAACCGCATCCCCCAGCGCCTGCTGCAGCTGGAATGGCCCCAGCGCCTGTTCGGCGAAGCCCGCATGCGACGGGTCGCCGCCTACGTGGAAAACAACCTGGGCGCCCTGGCCGGCAACTTCTTCTTCGGCTTCCTCCTCGGCGGCATGACCGCCATCGGCGTACTCTTCGGCCTGCCGGTGGACATCCGCCACATCGCCTTCTCCTCCGCCTACCTGGGCTACGCCGCCGTCGCCCTGGACTTCGCCGCCCCCTGGCAGGAACTGGCCCTGGCAGGCCTGGGAGTGGCCCTGGTGGGCATGGCCAATCTTGGCGTCAGCTTTGCCCTGGCGCTGTATGTGGCCCTCAAGGCGCGCCAGGTCTCCTTCGCCCAGGGACGTCGCCTGATCGCCAGTCTGTTCGCCCGTTTCCGGCAGGCCCCCCGGGAATTCCTCATGCCGCCTCGTCCCCAGGACACAGAAGAATCCCGGGACCAGCCCGCGGGTTGATAGAATTACGGCTTCGCCCGCTTTGTTCCGGCACCTCGAGCAGTTCATCACCATGAAACGACCCCGCTTCGGCTCCCGCTCCCGCGTCTCCCGCGATGTCTCCCAACTCTCCTGGCTGGCCACCGGCCTCGCCGAATCCGGCGGCAAGCTGGAGGATGCCTTCTGGGAAGCGCGCCTGGCGGCCCTGGTGGAGCAGCTGCTGGCCGACGGCAACGAGGACGAACTGACGGCTGCCCTGGACCGCCTCTACGAAACCAACGCCCAGGCCCACGACGAGCTGGCGGACATGGTGGAGTCCCGGGCCGAGTCGTGCCTCATCAGCCACCAGGGCCAGGACTACGACGTGCTGCTGGTGGCGGCGCCGGTGCTGGCCTGGTCCCGCTTCGGCATTCCCACCGCCAACATCCCCGCCGGCACCCTGGCCGCTCTCAAGGCCCAGCTGTGCGGCCACGTCCTGGCGGCCGAGGCCCGCGTCGCCGTGGTGGATTTCCTCTTCAGCCCGGACCAGCTGCCCCGCAGCTACAGCGACACCTACCGCCTCACCAACGAGCTGGGCCGCTGCGCCCTGGCCGGCCAGGACATGGCCCTGGACACCCGGGAAATGCCGGAGACCAACCGTTTCCTCTCCGACACCCGCTACCTCCTGGCCGCCATCGCCGTGCCCCGCCACAGCCCCCTCTTCTACTGGCACGAGGTGGAAGGCAACCGGGAAGTGGCACGCCAGCAGTGGCGCCAGCAGGGCGGCGCCGCCCTGGAGCCCCTGCTCACCGGCTGCGCCTACGAGGCCCTGCTGCCCGACGCCTACCATGCCGCCTGCCGCCAGGCGGACAAGGATTCCCGGCCCTATTCCCTGCGCGCCTCCGTCGCCTTCCTGCAGACCGTCATGGGGGTCGAGCCGCCCTCCCTGCGGGTGGCCATCGGCCCCTTCCACGACCAGCGCCTGGAGGAATACCGCCTCGGCTTCTCCCTCCAGTCCCAGGCGGACAAGGTCATCCACGGCGTCGTCTGGGCCCTCATCGGCACCGAGGACGAAAACAGCGAATCCGTCGCGGAAATGGAAGCCGTGCTGCGGGAATGCGGCGTCACCGACATCGTGGTGCACGACCACCGTTTCCCCTTCGAATTCTGCGACGACTGCGGCGCGCCCCTTTATCCCAATGGCGAGGGCGAGCTGATGCACACGGAAATGCCGGAAGAACAGGCGGAACAGCCGCCGCGCCTGCTGCACTGAGCCCCCCGGCAAGACCTCCGGATAGCTGACGGCTGCCCCCTTCCAAGCGGGGGCAGAGGCGCTCCGCAGCCTCGCTCCTCAACCCCGCTTCTCAACCCATTTCGCCAGCCGATGGCGCTCCTGGGACTTACCCCGCGACGCCCGGGCGGACGAACAGCTGCTCCGTCACCGTCTCGCCCCACTGCCGACCCTGGCGCTCCTCCCCCAGCACGAAGCCCCTGGCCTCGTAGAGATGGCGGGCCGCCTCGAGGCCGGCAAAGGTCCACAGCCGGGTCTCGGCAAAGCCGTAGCCGTCGCAATGGGCCAGCGCCGCCTGCAGCAGACGCTGGCCGACACCGCCGCCGCGCACCGCCCCGTCGACGATGAACCAGCGCAGATGGGCGAGGCCGGACCCCAGATCCTCGCCGTCGATGGCCACCGAACCGACGATACGCTCCCCCTGCAAGGCGACCCACAGGCCGTTGCCCGGGCGCTGCAGCCGCCCGCAGAACTCCGCCAGGCCGGTGGCCACCTGGCTTTCGAAATACTGGCCGAAGCCGGCGTGGCGGGCGTAGAAAAGCCCGTGCATCTCGGTCACCCGGCCGATCACCCCAACCCGATAGCCCGGACAGATCCGCACCGGGGAAATGACCGCTCCGGCGGCGCCGCTGCGCGCCTGGGCAAGGGCCCGGGCATAGACTTCGAGCCCGGCGTGGACCAGTCCGCGGGCCTCCGGCGCCATGTGCTGCAGCGCCTCCTCCACCTGCCGCCGGCCATAGGCCTCCACCGCCGCCAGGGTGCGGCGGCCCCGGGCCGTCAAAGACAGATTCTTGATGCGGCCATCGTGATCGCTCACCGTCTCCGTCAGTTCGCCGGCATCCACCAGCTTGCGCAGCATGCGGCTGACGCTGGACTTGTCCAGGCCGAGACAGGCGGCGATGGCCGCGGCGCTCATGCTGCCGTGCTTGCCCAGTTCGATGAGGGCATGCACGGCGGAGGCCGGGTAGTCGGTGGCAGCCAGGGTCGCCTGCATGAATCCCAGTTCCCGCACCATCTGGCGCGAGGCGGCGCGGATGCCATCCACCAGGGCCTGTTCCGGATCTGCCATGCCGCCTCCCGACGGGCTGAAATATGGTTGCACTATACAACCATTGCGACGCCAAGCCCATTGCTGCCGGAGAGGACGGCAATGGCCGGGCTGCCGCCGACCGACTGCAGCAGCCGCACCAAGCAAAGAAAAAAGGCAGCCGGATGGCTGCCTTTCCTTGTGCTGCACCGCGACTAGCGGGAGGCCCGGGCCTTCTTCGCCGGCGGCACTTCCGGTGCCGGCTCGGCGGGGCGTTCCGGCGCCTTCTCCGGCAACTGCACGAAGACCTCGTCGCCCTTGATCATGCCCAGCTCGAAACGGGCCCGTTCCTCGATGGCGTCGTAACCCTGCTTCAAATCCCGCACTTCCGCATCGAGGCCGCCATTGCGCACTTCCAGCTTGCGGTTGGCGTCCTTCTGCTGCTGCAGTTGCCGGTCCACGTCCCAGACTTTCAGCCAGCCGCCCTTGCCCAGCCACAGGGGATACTGAAGCAGGGTGATGAGGGCGATGAGTCCGATGGTGAGCCAGCGCATGGAATGGGGTGATTGGTGAGATCGGGCGATAGTCGGATGCGAAAAGGGCCGGGATTGGAACTTCCCGGCCCTGTCGGCCTTACTTCAGGTTATAGAAGGTTTCGCGGCCGGGGTAGGAGGCGGTATCGCCCAGGTCCTCTTCGATGCGCAGCAGCTGGTTGTACTTGGCGATGCGGTCGGAGCGGGACAGGGAGCCGGTCTTGATCTGGCCGGCGTTGAGGCCCACGGCGATGTCGGCGATGGTGCTGTCTTCGGTCTCACCGGAGCGGTGGGAGATGACGGCGGTGTAGCCGGCGCGCTTGGCCATTTCCACGGCGGCGAAGGTTTCGGACAGGGTGCCGATCTGGTTGATCTTGATCAGGATGGAATTGGCGATGCCCTTGTCGATGCCTTCCTTGAGGATCTTGGTGTTGGTAACGAAGAGGTCGTCGCCGACGATCTGCACCTTCTGGCCCAGACGCTCGGTCAGCAGCTTCCAGCCGTCCCAGTCGCCTTCGGCCATGCCGTCCTCGATGGAAACGATGGGGAACTGGTCGGCCAGGTTGGCCAGGTAGTCCACGAACTGGGCGGAGGTCAGCTGCAGACCTTCACCGGCCAGGTGGTACTTGCCGTCCTTGTAGAACTCGGAAGCGGCGCAGTCCAGGGCGATCAGCACATCCTGGCCCGGGGTGTAGCCGGCGTTCTCGATGGCCTGCATGCACAGCTGGATGGCTTCGGCGTGGCTGCCCAGGTTGGGGGCAAAACCGCCTTCGTCGCCCACGGCGGTGGAGAAGCCCTTCTTGTCCAGCAGCTTCTTCAGGGCGTGGAAGATTTCGGCGCCGCAGCGCAGGGCTTCGCGGAAGGTGGAAGCGCCCACGGGCATGACCATGAATTCCTGGATGTCCAGGCTGTTGTTGGCGTGGGCGCCGCCGTTGATGATGTTCATCATCGGCACCGGCATCTGCATCGGGCCCATGCCGCCGAAGTAGCGGTACAGGGGCAGGCCGGCTTCTTCAGCGGCAGCCTTGGCCACGGCCATGGAGACGGCCAGCATGGCGTTGGCGCCCAGGCGGGACTTGTTTTCGGTGCCGTCCAGGTCGATCAGGGTCTTGTCGATGAAGGCCTGTTCCTGGGCGTCCAGGCCGATGATGGCCTCGGAGATTTCGGTGTTCACGTTCTCGACGGCCTTGAGCACGCCCTTGCCCAGATAGCGGCCGGCTTCGCCGTCGCGCAGTTCGATGGCTTCGCGGGAACCGGTGGAGGCGCCGGACGGCACGGCGGCACGGCCCATGACGCCGGATTCCAGCAGCACATCGACTTCAACGGTGGGATTGCCGCGGGAATCCAGGATTTCGCGGGCGACGACATCAACGACAGAGCTCATGTTTCTCCCTTTGCTCTTAAAAGTTGCAAACTAAAAACTTCAAATACCCTGGACGACGAGCATGTTCATGTCCGCCGCCTCTTTTCTTGCTGCACGAGCCGCCCGGTATTCGGGGGAATCGTAGAATTTCTTGGCCTGCTCCACGCTCTCGAACTCCACCACCACAAGCCGCGGCGGCTTGCTCCAGCCCCCTTCCAGCACCTCGCTGGCGCCGCCCCTTACCAGGTAGCGGCCGCCGTACTGGGCGATGGCGGTCTGGGCCAGCTGCTTGTAGGTCTCGTAGGCCACCGGATCGGTGACGCTGGCTTCGGCGAGGAGGTAGGCGGCCATGGCGGAAATCTCAGAGCTTCACATCGGAGAAGAGCAGCATGCCGATCTCGTCCCAGCGCCGCACGATGTCGGCGTGGACCTCGTTGTCGTAGTAGCGCTGCAGCGCCCCTTCCGTCTCGAACTCGGCATAGACGGCGTAATCCCAGGCCTGAGGGTCCAGGGTCACGTTGGGGCCGTGCTTCCAGGTGACGATGCCCGGCACCGCCTTGGGCAACTGGTCCAGCTCGCCCAGCAGGGCCACCACCCGGGGATCGTTGGTGGCGATGCCGGGCTTGGTCTTGAACAGGACGACGTGGGCGATCATCAGAGGCTCAGCTCTTCCAGGGGGCCGGACTTGACCAGACGGTCGATGCCCACCAGCACCCGGAGCAGGGATTCCATGCGGTCCAGGGGCCAGGCGTTGGGGCCGTCGGACATGGCGCAGGCCGGGTTCGGATGGGTTTCCATGAACAGGCCGGCCACGCCGCTGGCCACGGCGGCCCGGGCCAGTACCGGCACGAACTCGCGCTGGCCGCCGGAAGCGGTGCCCTGCCCGCCGGGCAGCTGCACGCTATGGGTGGCGTCGAACACCACCGGGCAGGCGGTGTCGCGCATGATGGCCAGGGAGCGCATGTCCGAGACCAGGTTGTTGTAGCCGAAGGAGGCGCCGCGCTCGCAGACCATGATGGTGTCGGCGCCGCCGTTGGCTTCCCGGGCCTTGTCCACCACGTTCTTCATGTCGCCGGGGGCCAGGAACTGGCCCTTCTTGATATTCACCGGCTTGCCGGAAGCGGCCACGGCATGGATGAAATCGGTCTGGCGGCAGAGGAAGGCCGGGGTCTGCAGCACGTCCACCACGGCGGCCACGGCGGGCACCTCGGCTTCGGTGTGCACATCGGTGAGCACCGGCACGCCGATCTGGCGGCGCACGTTCTCCAGGATCTTCAGGCCGGCATCCATGCCCAGGCCGCGGAAGCTCTTGCCGGAGCTGCGGTTGGCCTTGTCGTAGGACGCCTTGAAGATGTAGGGGATGCCCAGGCGGCCGCAGATTTCCTTCATCTGGCCGGCCACGTCCACGCACAGCTGCTCGGACTCGGCGACGCAGGGGCCGGCGATGAGGAAAATCGGCTGGTCGAGGCCAACCTCGAAGTCGCACAGTTTCATTTGGCGGTCGCCTGTTGCTGCTTCAGGGCAGCCTGGACGAAGGAGGTGAACAGGGGGTGGCCGTTGCGCGGGGTGGAAGTGAATTCCGGATGGAACTGGCAACCGACGAACCAGGGATGCACGTCGGCGGGCAGTTCCACCATTTCGCACAGGTCGGTGCCGGGGGCGCGGCCGGCGACGACCAGGCCCTTGGCTTCCAGCTGGGCCAGCAGGGTGTTGTTCACTTCGTAGCGGTGGCGGTGGCGCTCGACGATCTCGGGGGCACCGTAGATCTGGCGGGCCCGGGTGCCGTCGGCCAGCTGGCACAGCTGGCCGCCCAGGCGCATGGTGCCGCCCAGGTCGGAATTTTCGTCGCGCTTTTCCACCTTGCCGGAGGCATCCTGCCATTCGGTGATCAGGCCGATCACCGGGAAGGGGCTGTTCTGCTCGAATTCGGTGGAGTGGGCACCGGCCATGCCGGCCACGTCCCGGGCGAATTCCACCACGGCCAGCTGCATGCCCAGGCAGATGCCCAGGTAGGGCACCTTGTTTTCACGGGCGTAGCGGATGGCGGCGATCTTGCCTTCGGTGCCGCGCTTGCCGAAGCCGCCGGGCACCAGGATGGCATCCATGCCCTTCAGGGCGCCGCAGCCGTTCTTCTCGATGTCCTCGGAATCCAGGTAGTGGATGTTGACCTTGGAACGGGTATGGATGCCGGCGTGCTTCAGGGCCTCGATGAGGGACTTGTAGGACTCGGTAAGGTCCACGTACTTGCCGACGAAGGCGATTTCCACGCTGTGCTGGGGGTGCTCCAGGGCGTCCACCAGGCCGTTCCACACGGAGAGGTCGGCGGCCTTGGCCAGGATGTCCAGCTTGTGGCAGACGATCTCGTCCAGCATCTGGTCGTGCAGCATGGCCGGGATCTTGTAGATGGAATCGGCGTCCAGCACCTCGATCACGGCTTCGCGCTGGACGTTGCAGAACAGGGCGATCTTGCCCTTTTCGTCTTCCGGGATTTCCCGGTCGGCGCGGCACAGCAGCACGTCGGGCTGGATGCCGATTTCCCGCAGTTCCTTGACGGAATGCTGGGTCGGCTTGGTCTTCAGCTCGCCGGCGGTGGGAATGTAGGGCAGCAGGGTCAGGTGCAGGAAACAGGTGTTGTTGCGGCCTTCCTCGAAGCCCATCTGGCGGATGGCTTCCAGGAACGGCAGGGACTCGATGTCACCCACGGTGCCGCCCACCTCGACGATGGCCACGTCGGCCCCTTCGGCGCCACGCTTGATGTGGGCCTTGATCTCGTCGGTGATGTGGGGGATGACCTGCACGGTCTTGCCCAGATACTCGCCGCGGCGCTCTTTCTTGAGCACCGTGTCGTAGATCTGGCCGGTGGTGAAATTGTTGCGCTTGCCCATCTTGGCGCTGGTGAAGCGCTCGTAGTGGCCCAGGTCCAGGTCGGTCTCGGCGCCGTCTTCGGTGACGAACACCTCGCCGTGCTGGAAGGGGCTCATGGTGCCCGGGTCGACGTTGATGTAGGGATCAAGCTTGAGGTGGGTGACGGTGATTCCGCGGGATTCGAGAATCGCACCCAGAGAGGCAGCGGCAATTCCCTTACCCAGGGAAGAAACCACGCCGCCAGTGACGAAGACGTATTTGGTCATGACGATATAGCTGCGGGAAAGCCGAATTGTAGCCGATAACCCGGCCGCCTTCCAAACCTGCCGGCAACGGGCGGCCAACACCGGCGAACGCACCACCAACGCCGGAAAATCGGGGCCGGGCGCCCTGCCCTGCCCCGGCGTGCCTCAGCGGGCGGTCCAGGCCCCGTCCATGGGCAGGGCGGCGCCGGTCATGCCGGCGCCGGCGGGGGAACAGAGGAACAGCACGAACTCGGCCAGGTCGTCGGCCTCGAGGAAGCGCTTGTTGGGCTGGGCCGCCAGGATCACGTCGCGGATCACCTGATCCTCCGGCAGGTTGTGCACCTTGGCCTGGGCCGCCACCTGTTTTTCCACCAGGGGCGTGCGCACATAGCCGGGGCACACCGCGTTGCAGGTGATGCCGGTCTCCGCCACCTCCAGGGCCACCGCCTTGGAAAAGCCCACCACCGCGTGCTTGCTGGCGGTGTAGGGCGCCTTGAAGGGCGAGGCCACCAGGCCATGGGCCGAGGCGATATTGACGATGCGGCCCCAGTTGCGCGCCTTCATGCCCGGCAGCACGGCCTTGGTGGCATGGAAGACGGAGGACAGGTTGATGGCGATGAGCTGGTCCCACTTCTCTTCGGGGAATTCATCCACCGCCGCCACGTGCTGGATGCCGGCGTTGTTCACCAGGATGTCCACGACTCCCAGCTGTTTCTCGGCAGCCGCCGCCAGGGCCCGCACCGAGGCAGCATCGGCCAGGTCGGCCGAGGTGTAGGCCACCTTGACGCCAAACTCGGCGGCCATGGCCGCCCGCAGACCTTCCGCCTCGGCCGCCGGACGGGAACCGTTGAGCATCACCGAGGCGCCGTTGCGGGCCAGGGCCCGGGCCACGGCCAGGCCGATACCGGAGGTGGAACCGGTGACGAGAGCGACTTTTCCGCTGAGCATGGACATCTCCTGTGGGGATGGAATCGGAATGAAGGATAAGGGATGAAACCCGGAGCCGGCATACCCAGGCCCCACCGGGCCGGGAAGCGCACCGGGTAACGATCTTGAAGGCACCTGCCTGGAACATGGCGCCCTTGTTGCCTTGCCGGGAAGGCCGCCCGGAGAACGCCGCCGGACGCGCCTGCCGGCCCTGCCCTTGGCGGAGGCTAGCGGATGAAGTCCCGGCTCACCGCCCGGAACAGGTCGGTGCCGGCCCGGTGCAGCCATTCGAAAGCCACCATCTCCCGGGAGACGATGACGCAGCCGGCCTGGCGCAGGCGCTCCAGGGCCAGGGCCTTGTCCTCGGGCCGGCGGGAACCGACCGCCTCGGCCACCACGAACACCTCCTTGCCCCGGCCCAGCAGGTCCAGGGCCGTCTGCAGCACGCAGACATGGGTTTCGGTGCCGGTGATGACCACCTGGCGGCGGGCCAGGGCGGGCAGCTCGTCGAGGCAGCCGTCGGCCACGGCGGAAAAATGGATTTTCTCCACCACCTCCTCCGGCGCCAGCATTTCCGCCAGGGCCGGCACCGTGGCGCCCAGACCCCGGGGATACTGGACCGTGGCCAGCACCGGCACCGTCAGGCGGCGGGCCACCCCGGTCAGCCACAAGTTGTGGGCGATGACGGCCTCGCCCTCGTGGATCGCAGGGGCAAGGCGCTCCTGGATGTCGATGATCAGCAACAGGGACTGGTCGGCCTTGATCAGCATGGCACCTCCGGAAAGTCCAGGGGACGGGCCTGCCAGACTATCACGCGCCGGCGGCGACGAGCATGCTGGCGGCCAGGGCCTCGATGCCGGCGTCGCTCAGGTCGTCGCTGACGAAAGGATCGTGACGCCGGCGGCCCTGGTAGTTCTGGCCCTGGGAGCGGCGATAGTGGGGGTCGTAATGCAGGTCGAGCAGTTCCTGCACCAGCTGGGACCAGCCGCCCTCCCGGGCCAGGGCCTGCCAGCGGGCCACGGTTTCCTTGCCCTGCAGCTCCTTCAGGTTGTCCAGGCGGCGCACCAGCCATTCCGGGTCTTGCAGGAAATAGTCGTAATCCCGCAGCAGGAATTCCACCCGGGCCGGCAGGCTGGCCGCCACCTCCAGACACTCGCCGCCCCGCACCGCCTCGAGCAGGGCGTCGGGCAGATGCAGGCGGCCGATCTTGCGACTCTCGGCCTCGACGAACACCGGCCGGGAGCTGTCGAAGCCGGCCAGGGCCTGCCACAGGGCGGTCTCGAAACCCTTCTGGGCCGGCTGGGGCTCGCCCGGCAGCACCCCCAGCACCGAGCCCTTGTGGGCCGCCAGGGTCTCCAGATCGAGCACCTGGGCGCCCTGCCGGGCCAGGGCCTGGAGGATGCGGGTCTTGCCGCTGCCGGTGGCGCCGCAGACCACCCGGTAGGCAAAGCGCGGCGCCAGGGCGTCGATCTGCTCCATGACGTGCTGGCGGAAGGCCTTGTAGCCGCCGTCCAGCTTGTCCGCCCGCCAGCCGATCTGGCGGAAGATGATCTGCATCGCCCCGCTGCGCTGGCCGCCGCGCCAGCAATAGATAAGGGGCCGCCACTCCTTGGGCATGTCGCGGAAACGCTCCTGCAGGTGGCGGGCGATGTTGATGGAGATCAGGGCCGCCCCCACCTTCTTCGCCTCGAAGGGCGACACCTGCTTGTACAGGGTGCCCACGGCGACGCGCTCCTCGTTGGACAGCACCGGACAGTTGATGGCCCCGGGCACGTGGTCCTCGGCGAATTCGGCCGGCGTGCGGACATCGATGATGGCATCGTAGTCACCCAGTTGAGCGACGCTGGCGAGGGCGGGATGTTTCATGTCGGGGTGGCGTTTTTCCGGAAGAGGCGCCATTCTAACGCCCCTCCCCGACCTTCCCACGGCAAACCCCATGGACGACATCAAGCTCACCTCCTTTTCCCATGGCGGCGGCTGCGGCTGCAAGATTGCCCCGGCCGTGCTCTCCCAGATCCTCGCCGCCACCCCGGCGGCCCTCATTCCGCCCCAGCTGCTGGTGGGCACCGAGTCCTCCGACGATGCGGCGGTCTACAAGCTCAACGACAGCCAGGCCCTGGTGGCCACCACCGATTTCTTCACCCCAATCGTGGACGATCCCCACGACTTCGGCCGCATCGCCGCCACCAACGCCATTTCCGACATCTACGCGATGGGCGGCACGCCGATCCTGGCCCTGGCCCTGGTGGGCATGCCTCTGGACAAGCTGCCCCTGCCGGTGATCGAGCGCATCCTCTCCGGCGGCGCCTCGGTCTGTGCCGAGGCGGGCATCCCCATCGCCGGCGGCCATTCCATCGACGTGCTGGAACCCATCTACGGCCTGGTGGCCCTGGGCCTGGTGCATCCGGACAAGGTGAAGAAGAACAGCGGCGCCAAGGCGGGCGACGTGCTGATCCTGGGCAAGCCCCTGGGCGTGGGCATTCTCTCCGCCGCCCTGAAGAAGAGCAGGCTTTCCGCCGAGGGCTATGGCTGCATGATCGGCTACACCACCCAGCTCAACCGGGTCGGCACCCGGCTGGCGGAACTGCCGGCGGTGCACGCCATGACCGACGTCACCGGCTTCGGCCTGGCCGGCCATCTGCTGGAAATCTGCCGCGGCTCCGGGCTGGCGGCCCATGTGCGCTTCGCCGCCCTGCCCCTCATCGCCGAAGCGGTGGAACACGTGCAGGCCGGCATCGCCACCGGCGCCTCCAACCGCAACTGGGCCGGCTACGGCCATGCAGTGGCCCTGGAGGCGGGGCTGGAGGAATGGCAGCAGAAGCTCATCACCGACCCCCAGACCTCCGGCGGCCTCCTGGTGAGTTGCGCCCCGGAAGCGGCGGCGGAAGTGCTGGCAGCCTTCCGCGACGCCGGTTTCGGCGAAGCGGCCGTGATCGGCGAGCTATCCCCGGGCACCCCGGGGCTCACAGTCAGCGCCCGCTGAGCAGGGGCGCCAGCCCCGCCCACACATTGTCGAGCAGGCGCGGCTGGGCCTCAGCCAGGGGATGCAGGTTGTCCGCCTGGAACAGCTGGGGTTTGTCCGCCACGCCGTCCAGCAGGAAATCCACGTAGGCCAGCTTCTCCTGCCGGGCCAGTTCGGCGAAGCTGCGGTGGAAGTCGTCGGCATAGGCGCCGAAATTGGGCGGCAGGCGCATGCCCACCAGCAGCACCTTGATCTGTTGCCGGCGGGCCGCCTTGATCATGGCCGCCAGGTTGTCCCGCATCACCGCCAGGGGCAGGCCCCGCAGGCCGTCGTTGGCCCCCAGGGCCAGCACCAACACCGAAGGCTGGTGCTTGCTCAAGGCGGCCTCCAGGCGGGAACGGCCGCCGGCAGTGGTTTCGCCGGAGATGCTGGCATTGACGACGCTATAATCGAAACGCCTTTCCTGCAGCCGGTTCTGCAGCAGGGCCGGCCAGGCCGCCTCCTGGCGGATGCCGTAGCCGGCGGAAAGGGAATCGCCGAAGACCAGGATGGTCCTGGCCATGACTTCAGGCGCCGCCAGCAGCATCAGCCAGGGCAGCAACTTCAAAACGACGAGGATTTTTTCCCGCATGTCCGAACATTCATTGGTGGAAGTGGTGGGTCTGGGCAAGACCGTCAGCAACGGCGATACGCCCCTGACCATTTTGCACGATATCGAATTCAGCGTGAGTGCGGGGGAAACCGTGGCCATCGTCGGCGCCTCCGGCTCCGGCAAATCCACCCTGCTCGGCCTCCTGGCCGGCCTGGATTCGCCCAGCAGCGGCTCCGTCCGCCTCGACGGCGAGAATCTCAACGACCTCGACGAAGACGCCCGGGCCCGCCTGCGGGGCCGCATGCTGGGCTTCGTCTTCCAGTCATTCCAGCTGCTGCCCTCCCTCACTGCGGAGGAAAACGTCATGCTGCCCATGGAACTGGCCGGCCTCAGGGAGGCCGCGGCCAAGGCCCGGCAATGGCTGGAACGGGTGGGCCTGAGCCAGCGCCTGCGCCACTACCCGAAGCACCTTTCCGGCGGCGAGCAGCAGCGGGTCGCCCTGGCCCGGGCCTTCGCCCTGGAGCCCAAGCTGGTGCTGGCCGATGAGCCGACCGGCAACCTGGACGGCCATACCGGCCACCAGATCGTGGACCTGATGTTCAAGCTCAATGCGGACCAGGGCACCACCCTGGTGCTGGTCACCCACGACGAGGAAATCGCCGCCCGCTGCGGCCGGCGCCTGCGCATGCAGGAAGGGAAACTGATGCGGGAGTGAAAGGACCGCCAGGAAGGCGGTCCGGCAAAGCTCAGGGAGTCGGCAGGACGATGCGGTCGGCGATCCAGTCGCGCAGGGCGCCCAGGTTGTCGTCGAAATGGTCGTAGATCATCAGGCTCTGGCCGAAGACGTAGGCGTAGAGCATGAGACTGCGGCTCTTCGCCTCCTTCTCGGAGAGACCGCAGGCGACGAACAGCTTGCGCGTGCACTCCAGCCGCGACGTATCCACCTCTTCGACGATGGCCGCCGCCTGGGGATCGCGCCGGGCCCAGTCGCGCACCGCCAGCTCGATGGGGATGCCCTTGCGGTTGCGCGCCAGGCTGTACACCTGGATCACGTGATAGATCTGTTCCCGTTCCTTGCCGGGCTGGGCCGTGGTCTGCTTGATGATGTCCTTGATGCGGCCTTCCTTCCAGGTTTCCAGGACAGCCATGAGCAGGTCCTGACGGTCCTTGAAGTGCCAGTAGAAACTGCCCTTGGTCACCCCGAAATTCTTGGCCAGGACCTCCACCCGCAGGCCGTCGGTTCCCTCGTCGGCGAGGACGTTGATGGCCGCTTCGATCCAGTCGCTGCGGTCAAGCTGGGTGCGGACTTTTGTTGTTTTTTCCTGTTTCATCTCAAGCCGTTGACAAGGGTTTTTCCGTACGCTACCGTATGCTGATCCATACCAGCGAGTATGGGCCTATTCTGCGGTTCGGGCCGGGGGCTGTCAAACTCCCCGGAGCAGGCCGGGAGACGCCCCACAAAGGTGGCCGACGGAGTAGGATACTCAGATAGATTCATCAGACAAATTCGCGTAGTCCCAAGGAGGATACATTGAAAGTCCTGGTACCAGTAAAGCGGGTGGTGGATTACAACGTCAAGGTGCGCGTCAAGAGCGACGGTACCGGCGTTGATATTGCCAACGTCAAAATGTCCATGAACCCCTTCGACGAAATCGCCGTCGAAGAGGCCGTTCGCCTCAAGGAAGCCGGCATCGCCAGCGAAGTGATCGTGGTCTCCGCCGGTGTCGCCGGTTGCCAGGAAACCCTGCGCACCGCCATGGCCATCGGTGCCGACCGCGGCATCCTGATCGAATCCGACGCCGACCTGCAGCCCCTGGCCGTGGCCAAGCTGATCAAGGCCGTGGCCGACAAGGAACAGCCCCAGGTGGTGATCTTCGGCAAGCAGGCCATCGACGACGACTCCAACCAGACCGGCCAGATGTTCGCCGCCCTGCAAGGCTGGCCCCAGGCCACCTTCGCCTCCAAGGTGGTGATCGCCGACGGCAAAGCCACCGTGACCCGTGAAGTGGACGGCGGCCTGGAAACCCTGGAAATGGCCCTGCCGGCCGTGGTGACGACCGACCTGCGCCTCAACGAGCCGCGCTACGCCACCCTGCCCAACATTATGAAGGCCAAGAAGAAGCCCCTGGAAACCGTCAAGCCGGAAGACCTGGGCGTGGACGTGGCCCCCCGTCTGAAGACCCTGAAGGTGGCCGAGCCCGCCAAGCGCCAGGCCGGCGTCAAGGTGGCCGACGTGGCCGATCTGGTGAGCAAGCTGAAGAACGAAGCGAAGGTGATCTAATGGCTATCCTCGTCATTGCCGAACACGACAACCAATCCCTGAAGGCGGCGACCAAGAACGCCGTCACCGCAGCCGCCAAGATCGGTGGTGAAATCCATGTGCTGGTGGCCGGTTCCGGCTGTGCCAACGCCGCTGCCGAAGCCGCCAAGCTGGCCGGTGTGGCCAAGGTGAAGGTGGCCGATGCCGCCCACTACGCCGACCAGACCGCCGAAAACATCGCTGCCCTGGTGGTGGCCAACGCGGCCGGCTACAGCCACATCGTTGCCCCCGCCACCACCAACGGTAAGAACTTTGCGCCCCGCGTCGCCGCCCTGCTGGACGTGGCCCAGATCTCCGACATTGTCGGGGTCGAGTCCGCCGACACCTTCGTGCGTCCCATCTACGCCGGCAATGCCCTGGCCACGGTGCAGTCCGCCGATACCGTGAAGGTCATCACCGTGCGTACCACCGGCTTTGAAGCCGTGGCCGAAGGCGGTTCCGCCGCAGTCGAGGCCATCGCCGCCGGTCCCGACCTGGGCAAGTCCAAGCTGGTCTCCCGGGAACTGACCAAGAGCGAGCGCCCCGAGCTGACCGCCGCCAAGATCATCGTTTCCGGTGGTCGCGGCCTGGGTAACGGGGAGAACTACAAGACCCTGCTGGAGCCCCTGGCCGACAAGCTGGGTGCCGCCCTGGGCGCTTCCCGTGCCGCCGTGGATGCCGGCTTTGTGCCCAACGACTACCAGGTGGGCCAGACCGGCAAGATCGTCGCGCCCCAGCTGTATATCGCCATCGGCATCTCCGGCGCCATCCAGCACCTGGCCGGCATGAAGGACTCCAAGGTCATCGTCGCCATCAACAAGGACCCGGAAGCCCCCATCTTCCAGGTGGCCGATTACGGTCTGGTGGCCGACCTGTTCGAGGTCGTGCCCCAACTGGCCGCCGCCGTCTAAGGCAGTAGCAAGCACTGCAGGAGCCGGGCATGAATCTGCCGGACAACCTCCTCGACCCGGCCCTGCACTGGCTGGGCTGGGGGCTGTTCGCCGCAGTCTTCCTGCTGGCCCTGCGCCGCGCCCCCTGGGGCCGGCTCGGCGACAGTGCCCAGTCCAACGTGTGGCTGGGCACCATCGTCATCCTCACCCTGCTGTGGAGCATCAAGGCCGGCGTCCTGCCCGGGCTCGACCTGCACCTCCTCGGCGCCATGACCTTCACCCTGGAGTTCGGCCCCTGGCTGGCCTTCGTCGGCCTTTCCCTGGTGCTGGCCGGGATCACGGTCAACGGCGCCGCCGGCTGGGAGAGTTTCGGTCTCAACGCCCTGGTCATGGCCGGCCTGCCGGTGCTGCTGGCCTACGGCATCTACCGTTTCAACCAGCGCCGACTGAGCAAGAACCCCTTCGTCTTCATCTTCGCCAACGGCTTCTTCGGTTCGGCCCTGACCATCCTGGCCACCGGCGTCGCCGCCAGCGCCCTGCTCTACCTGGGCGGGGCCTACCCGCTGGAGAAGCTGCTCGACGACTACCTGCCCTATTTCCTGCTGCTGGGCTTTTCCGAAGCCTGGCTGACGGGAATGGTCGTCACCATCCTGGTGGTTTACCGCCCCCAGTGGATCAGCACCTTCGACGATTCCATCTATCTCGCCAAGAAGTAACCCAAAAGCAACAACCATTAATCAAAGGAGAAAGCGCGAATGAGTCAATACAATGCCCCCCTGCGTGACATGCACTTCGTCATGAAAGAGCTGGCCGGCCTGGAACAGGTCGTGCAACTGCCGGGCTACGAGGAAGTGGACACGGACCTGTCCGACGCCATTCTGGAGGAAGCCTCCAAGTTTGCCGGCAACGTCCTCTCCCCCATCAATTTCAGCGGCGACCAGGAAGGCTCCAAGTGGCATAACAAGGCCGTCACCGTGCCCGCCGGCTTCAAGGAAGCCTATACCCAGTTCGCCGAGAACGGCTGGACCGCGCTGGCCTGTTCCCCCGAGTTCGGCGGCCAGGGCCTGCCCAAGCTGATCTCCACCGCCGTCAATGAAATGTGGAAGTCGGCCAACATGGCCTTCTCCCTGTGCCCCATGCTCACCACCGGCGCCATCGAGGCCCTGATGACCGCCGGCTCCGACGCCCTGAAGCAGAAGTTCCTGCCGAAGATGGTCAGCGGCGAGTGGACCGGCACCATGAACCTGACCGAGCCCAGCGCCGGTTCCGACCTGGCCGCCGTGCGCACCCGCGCCGAGCCCCAGGGTGATGGCAGCTACAAGATCTTCGGCCAGAAGATCTTCATCACCTACGGCGACCACAACATGACCGAGAACATCGTGCATCTGGTGCTGGCCCGCCTGCCCAATGCACCGGAAGGCGTGAAGGGTATCTCCCTCTTCGTCGTGCCCAAGTTCATGGTCAAGGACGACGGCTCCCTGGGCGAACGTAACGACGCCTACTGCGTCTCCATCGAACACAAGCTGGGCATCCACGCCAGCCCCACCGCCGTCATGGCCTTCGGTGACCACGGCGGTGCCGTCGGCTACCTGGTGGGCGAGGAAAACCGCGGCCTGGAATACATGTTCATCATGATGAACGCCGCCCGCTTCGCCGTCGGCATGGAAGGCGTGGCCCTGGCCGAGCGTGCCTACCAGCAGGCCGTGTGGTACGCCAAGGACCGCATCCAGGGTACCGAACTGGGCGTGCGCGGCGGCCCCAAGGTCTCCATCCTCAAGCACCCGGACGTGCGCCGCCTGCTCATGAGCATGCGTTCCCAGACCGAAGCCGCCCGGGCCCTGGCCTACGTGGTGGCCGCCGCCATGGATGCCGCCAAGCACCATCCGGACGAAGCCGTCCGCGCTGCCAACCAGGCCTTCGCCGACCTGATGATCCCCGTGGTCAAGGGCCACAGCACCGAGATGTCCATCGAGGTGGCCTCCGAAGGCGTGCAGGTGCACGGCGGCATGGGCTTCATCGAGGAAACCGGCGCCGCCCAGCACCTGCGCGATGCCCGCATCACCGCCATCTACGAAGGCACCACCGCCATCCAGGCCAACGACCTGATCGGCCGCAAGATGGCCCGCGAAGGCGGCGCCACCATCAAGGCCGTGATCGCCGAGATGCGCAAGCTGGACGCCAAGCTGGCAGCCCAGAACGGCGCCGACTTCGTCGCCATCCGCAAGCGCTTCGCCGCTGGCGTGGATGCCCTGGAACAGGCCGCCAACTGGATCGTCGCCATCTTCAAGGACGACATCAAGGCAGCCCATGCCGGTTCCGTGCCCTTCCTGCGTCTGCTGGGCATCGTTGCCGGCGGCTGGCAGATGGCCCGGGCCGCCCTGGTGGCCCAGGAGAAGATCGCCGGCGGCGACAGCGACCCGTTCTACGCTGCCAAGATCGTCACCGCCCGCTTCTTCGCCGACCACCAGCTGACCAAGGCCCAGGGCCTGACCGACTCCATCGTCGATGGCGCTACCGGCACCCTGGCTCTGGCGGAAGAGCTGTTCTGATTCCCCGGCGCTAGTCGCTGTAAATCACAACGGGCCCTGCGGGGCCCGTTGTCTTTTCTGCCACCGGAACCAATCAGGCGGCCTGGGCCTCGTGGTCCAGATGGAAGCGCCGGGTCAGGCTGGCCATGGAACTGATGTTGATGTCCGCCACCAGCACCCCGTCGATGACACTGCCTTCCCGCAGGGGCACGGCCAGGGTGATGCAAAAATCCTCGGTGGCCGAAGAGAGGTAGATTTCCGACACGTAGGGCTGGCCCCCTTCGGCCACGTGGGCGAAATAGGGCTGTTCGCTGCGGTCCACGCCGACGCCGCCGGCCTTGATGCGGCCGTACATGTCCGGGTTGATCCAGTTGGGGTAGCGCTGCACCCCGGCACCGTCCAGTTCGAACACCATCTCGAAAAAGGGATAGCTGCGGAACCAGGCATCCAGGGCGTGGGGGTCCCGGCTGCGGGGCGCGCCGATGAAGTCGGCCAGGGCGGCAATGGCGTTTTCCTTCCACAGGCCCAGGCCATGGTTGTGCTGCTGCTTGATCATGGCCGGCGGCACGCCTTCCACCACGATGACGCTGCCCTGCTCCACCTTGCCCACCTTCTTCAGGGCCGCTGCCCGTTCCGCCGCCGCCACCGCATTGGCCAGACGGCCGGTGCTGGCATTGACCACGGCCACCGAAATGCTGGCGATGGGGTGGGCTAGGCCGTCGTCGGTGAGGAAATGACCCCGGGCGATGTCCTCGTGGTCGTAGAGGTGGGAGGCCAGGGCCTGGAACTGTTCCATGATGGAAAGCAGCTCGTCGGTGAGCCCCGGCCCCATGCTTTCCATGACCAGGATGAAGTCGTCGCCGCCGATGTGGCCGAGCAGACATTCGGGACGGCCGACGAAGGTATGGCGCAGCAGTTCGGCCAGGGTGCGGATCATGGCATCGCCGCGGATGAAGCCGTAGCGGTCGTTGTAGGCCTTGAAGTGGTCCAGGTCGATATACACCAGGCACACGGTCTGGTTCTCCGCCAGACGGGATTCCAGGGTATGGCGCAGGCTGGGGCCGGTGGGCAGGTGGGAGAGCGGATGCAGGTTGCTGCCGTTTTCCCGCCGCGCCAGCATCTGGGCGATCAGGGTCATGGGATGGATCACCCCCAGATACTGCCCCTCGTTGGAGGTGACCACCCAGGGGTCCGAATCCTTGCGGTCGTGGTAGAGGATGCGGGCCAGGGCCGGCGTCGTCAGGCGGTGCGGCAGATTGCGCGCCACCGGTTCGCACAGTTTGCCCAGGGTGCGGGCCGCCGCCGACAGCACCTTGCCCCGCCGCACCAGGCCGATGGGCTGACCCTGGTCGGTGACGATGGCCAGGGGCAGGGACGGGGCTTCCTGGAATATCTGCCGCGCCTCCGGCACCGAGGCGCGCAGGTCGATGGACTGCCAGGGGTCCATCAGGTCCGTCAGCTGGAAACGGTCCCGGGGCCGGGAGCGGCAGGAATCGTCCTGGCGCGGCAGGGGCGCCACCTCCGGCTCGGTGAGCAGCTGGGGCTGGGCGAAGTAGAAGCCCTGGGCATAGCTGATGCCCATGTCGCGCACGAAATTGACGTCCTCCGGCCGTTCCAGGCCTTCGGCGATGACCGTGGCGCCGAGGCGCTGGGCCATGGAGACGATGGCCTCCAGCAGCACCGAGCGCACCCGGCTGCCCTGGGCACCGTGCACGATGCTGCGGTCCACCTTGATGAAGTCGGCCCGCACCGCCGCCAGGGTGGACAGGCCGTTGAAGCCGGCCCCCATGTCGTCCAGGGCGATGCGAAAGCCCAGGGTGCGCAGGGCTTCACAGCTGTCGGCGAGGACATTGGGGTCCACCCGCTCCGACTCCACCACTTCGATCACCACCTCGCGCCGGTCGATGCCGAGGCGGTTGAGGTGCTCCACCATGCGCTGGGTCCACTGGCTGTGCAGCATGTTCTGGGGCAGCACGTTGAGGAACAGGGGCGTGCCCGCCGGAATGCGGTTGGCCTTGGCCTCCAGGGCCATGAACTGGCACTCCAGGTCCAGGTCCGCCTCCCGCCCCAGCTGCCCGGCCAGATGGAAGGCCTCGGCGCCGCTGAGCAGGCGTCCCTGGGGATGCTCCAGACGGCACAGGGCCTCCAGGGCGAACACCTGGCCGTCCTGGGTCATGTCCACCAGGGGCTGGAAGTGCATGCGCACATGGGGCCGCAGGTCCCCCAGCATCCAGGCGTGGAGCCGGCGGGCGTAGAGGGTGTTGAAAGGCAGGGCCAGTTGCAGAGTGGGCACCAGACCCAGGCTGGCCTCGCTCTGGTCGCAGTGGACGGCCAGGGTTTCCTTCAGGGTTTCCCGGTTGGTTTCCGCCGCCAGGCTTTCCATGAGCTGGTCCAGGGCGGCGTTGTCCGCCGCGTCGAAGCGCCACACGTGGCGATCGACCTGGCGGCCGCCGAGGATCGGCCAGAGGGAGGGAACGTAGGGTCCGTCGTACTTGAGAAAGAGACACATGGGGATGCAGAGCCAGGAGAGATGACAGCTTTGCTTAGCAACCCCCGGGCCACCCCCGGCCTTTGACCGGATTACGGGCCGCGCCGGACATCCACCCCGCACCGCAACCGCCATCAATGCACCAGGATGGAGCAGTCCTTCGCCGACTTTCCCGGTGGGCACCGGGATGGTGCATTTGACTCAGAAGAAGCGATCCGGCGTCAGCCGCAGGCCCACGGAAAACCACTGGCTGTCCCGGCCCCCATCCACCTGGCGGCCCACCGTGGCATCCACCTGGACCCGCTCGGGCACCACGAAAAAGCGCAGGCCGGTCTGCCAGTAGGGCTTGACCCGGTTGTCGCCGAAGGACTCGGCGATGAGGCTGGCCCGCTCATGCACCCACCACTCGCCCCCCAGGCCCCAGGTCAGGTTGTGACGCTGGCTGGCCCGGTCCTTGAGCCAGCCCACATTGGTGTGCAGCACCACCCGGTCGTCGAGGAAGGAGAAGGAAGCCGGCAGGTAGGCGTAGGTATTGCCCAGCAGGTTGGGCCCCGCAT
Source organism: Azospira oryzae (assembly GCF_004217225.1). GTDB lineage: Bacteria > Pseudomonadota > Gammaproteobacteria > Burkholderiales > Rhodocyclaceae > Azospira > Azospira oryzae. Next base: position 534,641 of record NZ_SHKM01000001.1, on the reverse strand, counting down.
TGACGCCCGGATGGGCGATCTTTCCCACCGCCAGACCCCAGCCCCAGCCGTTGCTTTCCAGGGGCTTGAAGAGGGTCTTGGCCTGCAGCACATAGTCGTCGCTGCGGGGAGCGTGGTCGTTGTGGGCCATGCCGGCCCCGGCGGTGATCTCGAAATTGCCGCCCGGATTGCAGGCCGGCAGCATCCACAGTTCCCGGCTCTGGGGATAGATGCGGGCCCAGCTTTCCAGCTGGCAGCTGCCGGCCGTGGTCAGCCGGGCATCGTCGGTGACGAAGGGCCGGGCGGCAAAGGCCAGGGAAGGCAACAGCAGGAACAGGGCAAGGCAACGGATGAACATAAAAAAAAAGCGCCGTCTCGGGGACGGCGCATTTTAGGACAAGAAGGTGACCGTACGGTTACATATTGGGGTAGTTCGGCCCTTCACCGCCCTGGGGCACCACCCAGGTGATGTTCTGGGTCGGGTCCTTGATGTCGCAGGTCTTGCAGTGCACGCAGTTCTGGGCGTTGATCTGCAGGCGGGGATTGGAGCCGTCGGCCTCCCGCAGGATTTCGTACACCCCGGCCGGACAGTAGCGTTGCTCGGGCGCGTCGTACTGGGCCAGGTTGACCTGGATCGGCACGGCAGCGTCCTTCAGCTGCAGGTGACAGGGCTCGTCTTCCTCGTGATTGGTGTTGGAGAGGAAGACGGAGGACAGCCGGTCGAAGGTAAGCACGCCGTCGGGCTTGGGATAGGCGATGGGGGTACAGTCCTTGGCCTTCTTCAGCTTGAGGTGGTCCGGGCCGCTGTGGTGCAGGGTCCACGGCGCCTTGCCGCCGAACAGCTTCTGATCCACGCCGAACATGAAACCGCCCCAGTGCAGGCCCTTGCTCATCCAGGGCTTGAAGTTGCGGGCCTTGTACAGTTCCTCGTAGAGCCAGGAGGCCTTGAACTTCTCCGGATAGGCGGTCAGTTCATCAAAGCTGCGCTCGGCGGCCAGGGCCTCGAAACAGGCTTCGGCGGCCAGGGAACCGCTCTTGATGGCGCAGTGGGAACCCTTGATGCGGGAGGCGTTGAGGAAGCCGGCATCGTCGCCGATCAGCACGCCGCCGGGGAAGGTCAGCTTGGGCAGGGACTGCAGGCCGCCGGCGGTGATGGCCCGGGCGCCGTAGGAGACGCGCTTGCCGCCTTCGAGGAATTCGCGGATCTTCGGATGGGTCTTGAAGCGCTGCATCTCCTCGTAGGGAGACAGGTGGGGATTGTCGTAACCCAGGCCGACGACGAAGCCGACGGAAACCAGGTTGTCTTCCATATGGTAGAGGAAGCCGCCGCCGTAGGTGTCGTTGTCCATGGGCCAGCCGCCGGTGTGCACCACTAGGCCGGTCTGGTGCTTCTCGGGCTTGATCTCCCACAGTTCCTTGATGCCGATGCCGTACACCTGGGGATCGGCGTCGGAAGCCAGGTTGAACTTGGCCTGGACCTGCTTGCCCAGGTGGCCGCGACAGCCTTCGGCGAAAAGGGTGTACTTGGCATGCAGCTCCATGCCCAGCTGGAAGGCGGGGCCTTCGCTGCCGTCCTTCAAACGGCCCATGTCGCCGGTGGCCACGCCCTTGACGGAGCCGTCCTCGTTATAGAGCACTTCGGCGCCGGCAAAGCCCGGGTAGATTTCCACGCCCAGGTTTTCGGCCTGCTGGCCCAGCCAGCGACAGACATTGCCGAGGGAGATGACGTAGTTGCCTTCATTGTGGAAACAGCCAGGCAGGAGGCCGTTGGGCACCTGCCAGCCGCCGTCCTCGGAGAGGATGAAGAAGCGGTCTTCGGAGACCGGGGCATTGAGGGGAGCGCCCTGCTCCTTCCAGTCGGGGATCAGCTCGGTCAGGGCCTTGGGGTCCATCACCGCGCCGGACAGAATGTGGGCCCCGATTTCGGAGCCCTTTTCGATCAGGCAGACACCGCATTCCTGCCCGTTGGCGGCCGCCAGCTGCTTCAGGCGGATCGCCGCCGCCAGACCGGCCGGGCCGCCGCCGACGATCAGCACATCGTATTCCATGGATTCGCGTTGCATGTCCTCGCTCCGTTCAGATTGTTGTTATGGGATTGTTACAAGCCAAAATTTGCGAATACTATACGCTAACGTATGGTAGCGTTTCAATCACCCCAAACCACACAAGAAAATACCATGGAGACAAAACGTAAACTCATCCTCACCAGCCATATCCCCATCCGCTGGGGCGACATGGATGCCTACGGGCATGTGAACAACACGGTGTACTTCCGCTACATGGAACAGGCCCGCTGCGAATGGCTGGAACAGCTGGGCTACACCGTGGGCCCGGTGGGCGAAGGCCCGGTCATCGTCAATGCCTCCTGTACCTTCCTGCTGCCCCTGACCTACCCGGGCACGGTGGAGGTCAAGCTCTTCGCCGGCCATCCCGGGCGCTCCTCCATTCCCACCCATTACGAACTGCGCCTGGTGGGGGACGACACCCTCTACGCCACCGGCGAATCCAAGGTGGTGTGGATCGACACCGGCAGCGGCAAGTCGGCCCCCATTCCGGAAAGCCTGCGGGCCAGCCTGCAAGACCTCTAGATCCCGGCAGCACCCGGAGACGGGGGCAACGTACCTCCGTCTCCCATAAAAACGATGGAGACAAGATGAACACCGCCCACGATCTGCTGTGGCGGCCCGGCCCCGAACGGGTAGCCGCCGCCAACCTCACCCGCTTCATGGGCGCCGCCAGCCAGGCGGCCGCCGCTCCCCTCAACGATTACGACGCCCTCTGGCAATGGTCCGTGGACCAGCCCGCCGCCTTCTGGTCCCTGCTGTGGGACTTCTGCGGCGTGGTGGGTGACAAGGGCGGCACCGTCCTCGAAGACGGCGACAAAATGCCCGGCGCCCGCTGGTTTCCCGAGGCCCGCCTCAACTACGCGGAAAACCTGCTGCGCTTTGCCGGCCCGGAAGACGCCCTGGTCTTCTGGGGCGAGGACAAGGTCAAGCGCCGCCTCTCCCGGGATGAACTGCGAGCCCAAGTCTCCCGCTTCCAGCAGTTCCTTGAGGACGCCGGCGTGCAGCCCGGGGACCGGGTGGCGGGCTACCTGCCCAACCTGCCGGAGACCCTGATCGCCATGCTGGCCGCCGCCTCGCTCGGCGCCATCTGGTCCTCCGCCTCGCCGGACTTCGGCGTTCAGGGCGTGCTGGACCGCTTCGGCCAGATCGGCCCCAAGGTCCTCGTCTGCGTGGACGGCTACTGGTACAACGGCAAGGCCGTGGATTGCCTCACCAAGAACGCCGAGGCCGCCGCCCAGCTGCCGACCCTGGAGAAGGTGGTGGTGGTGCCCTACCTGGCCGCCACACCCGATATCGGCGCCATCCCCAAGGCCGTGACCTGGGATCAGGCCCTGGCGCCCTTCTCCGCCACGGCGCCGGCCTTTGCCCGCCTGCCTTTCAGCCATCCCCTCTTCATCATGTATTCCTCGGGCACCACCGGCGTGCCCAAGTGCATCGTCCATTGCCACGGCGGCGCCGTGCTGCAGCACCTCAAGGAACACCAGCTGCAGGGCGACGTGAAGCCCGGCGACCGGGTCTTCTACTTCACCACCTGCGGCTGGATGATGTGGAACTGGCTGGTCTCGGGCCTGGCCTCCGGCGCCACCCTGCTGCTCTACGACGGCAGCCCCTTTGCTGATCAGGGCAAGGTTCTCTTTGACTACGCCGACGCCGAAGCCATGACCCACTTCGGCACCTCGGCCAAGTTCATCGATGCCGCCGCCAAGATGGGCCTCAAGCCCCGGGAGACTCACCAGCTGCAAGCCCTGCGCGCCCTCTTCTCCACCGGCAGCCCCCTGAGCCCGGAAGGCTTCGACTACGTGTACCGGGACATCAAGCCGGAACTGCAGCTGGCCTCCATTTCCGGCGGCACCGACATCATTTCCTGCTTCGTCTTAGGCGCCCCCACCCTGCCCGTCTACCGTGGCGAAATCCAGTGCCGGGGACTGGGCATGGCGGTGGAGGTGTTCGACGACGACGGCAACCCGGTGCGCCGGCAAAAGGGCGAACTGGTATGCACCAAGCCCTTCCCGGTGATGCCCGTGGGCTTCTGGAACGACCCCGACGGGGCCAAGTACCACGCCGCCTACTTCGAGCGCTTCCCCAACGTCTGGTGCCACGGCGACTTCGCCGAGCTGACCGAGCACAACGGCATGGTCATCTACGGCCGCTCCGATGCCACCCTCAACCCGGGAGGCGTACGCATCGGCACGGCGGAAATCTACCGGCAGGTGGAACAGCTGGAGGAAGTGGTGGAATCCCTGGTCATCGGCCAGGACTGGCCCCCGGGCAAGTACGACGACGTGCGGGTGGTGCTCTTCGTGAAATTGCGCGACGGCCTCACCCTGGACGACGCCCTGAGCGTGCGCATCAAGGAGCAGATCCGCCGCAACACCACGCCGCGCCATGTGCCGGCCAAGGTGGTGCAGGTGCGGGACATTCCCCGCACCAAGAGCGGCAAGATCGTGGAACTGGCGGTGCGCAACGTGGTGCACCAGCGGCCGGTGAAAAACGTCGAGGCCCTGGCCAATCCGGAAGCCCTGGAAGAGTTCCGGGAACGGCCGGAACTGACCTGCTGAGAGAAAACCACCCGGGGGCAGCGGCAACGCGGCGCCAGCCCCCGGACCGGCCCGGAGGGCTCCCCTCATGGCACCTGGCCTGGAAAGCAGCAGGGACGCGGCAGACGGGGCCGGATGCCGCAAAACGCCCGTCCCCCGGGCATCCCGGGGCATGGGCTTCAGAACAGCTCGATTTTCTTGCCTGCCGGCGGTGCCGGCTTGGAGAGGCTGTTCGCGTAGGCCTCTTCCTCCCGGCTGACCTGGGCGACGATGCTCTGGGTCACCGGCATGCGCATGCAGAAGGCGTCGCCAGTGCCCGGCACGAACACCACCTTGCGCGACCAGGGGCCCAGCACGTCGGAAGCCAGCACCGGGATGTTTTCCCGCTGCAGCCACTCGGTGGCGAACTCCACATTGCGTTCGCCGATGGAGGTGAGGATGGCGGAAACGATGTTGCCGCCGCCGAACATCTTGGCCACCAGCCGCCGCTTCTGGCCGCCCTGGGCCAGCAGGGCATTGACCAGCACTTCCATGGAATAGTCGCCGGAGAGGATGGTGTCCGGGTCCAGCTCCCGGTCCTTGCCCCGGCTGGGCAAAAGGAAGTGGTTCATGCCGCCGATCTTCAGCTGGGGATCGAACAGGCACACCGCCACACAGGACCCCAGCAGGGTGGAAATGGGCCGCCCCCCGGCCACGGACCAGCCGCCAGGACGGATCACATGGGCAATGCGATCCAGTTCCTTGCCGGTCATCTTGGAATAGTCGGGGGTGGGAGTCACGGGGCCTGCACGCTGAAAAAAGAAAACAGGGCCAGAAGGTATATCAGATACGACCGCCAGCATAGGCAGAAATTCCGCATGGGGCGGCCTTCCGCCACCGGCGGCCCGCCTGTCGCCCCGTATGCCACCCGGGAAAAAGGAATCGTCACCGGCCTAAAAAAGCATCGACAAATATTCCAATGCCATCTATTAATAGAAATGGGCGCTGCAGTACCGACTCCCCCGGGCGCTCCGAACAGAGCCTGCACGTAGGCTCCCCCTTGGCCGGACGGATTCCATCGTCCGGTATTTTTTTGCCCGTGCCTCAGGCCGGGTCGGCCAGCAGGCCGCGGTAGAGATGGGCCTTGATCTCCGCCAGGTCCATCTCCGCCGAGCCCAGCCGGGGCAGGACGTCGCGGAAGGCCAGGATCATCGCCATGGCCCCGAAAATGCCGACGTGGAACAGCACCGGGTCGGAAGGACGCAGCAGCCCCGCCTCCATGGCCTCCAGCCAGAAGGGCACCAGGCCGTCGCAGGAGGGACGCAGCAGGCGGGCCACCAGGAAGTCGCGGCGCTCCCCCGGCAGCGGCATCTCGCGCATGATCAGCATGGTCACGGCGGGCCGCTCGATGAGCTTTTCCACGAACACGTCCAGCACCCGGGTGACCCGCTCGGCGATGGGCCAATCCCCTTCCATCAGCGGCACCAGCTCATGGCTCAGGGACTGCTGGAAATCGGCCGCCATGGATTCCACCACCGCCTGCCACAGTCCCTCCTTGGAGCCGAAGTGGTGGAAGATCATGGCCACGTCGAACCCCGCCGAGACGGCAATGGCCCGCAGGCTGGCGCCGGCGAAACCGAGTTCGGAGAAAGCCAGCAAGGCCGCGGCCAGCAGCTTTTCGCGGCTGTCCACATCGGTGCTGCGGGGGCGCCCGGGACGGCGCGGGGATGAAGGTGGCGGGCTCATATTCGGAGCGCAAAGATATCACGTTCGGCCAGGCACAGACGGTTACAAAGAGCCCCTTGTCATTATTAAACGATCGCTGAATAATGGATCGACCCGGGGCCGGCCCTGCAAATGGCCGACCATCAGGCTCCGGGACGGCTTTCCATCCAATCCAAGAACAGGAGTCACCCATGTCAGAAAAGCTGAACTTCGCCTCCTTGGCCTCGCTTTCCCAGGCCAACAACGCCTTGGCCACCTCCTTCCTGGGGGCCACCCAGGTCTATTTCGACACCATCCAGAACCTGGCCGAACTCAATTTCGGCGCCGTGCGGCAAATGCTGGAAGACGAGGCGGCGGGCTACAAGCAACTGCTCGGCAGCACCAGCGTCCAACAGGCGGTGGATATCCAGACCGGCCTGGCCCACACCCTGCTGAAAAACGGCACCGCCTATGCCCAGGCCGCCTACGAGCTGACCACGACCGCCGCCGGAGAACTGGCCCCCGTCATGCAAAGTCAATATGTAGAATGGCAGGCAGCCGTGGAGGATGGCGCCCGCCAGACCGCCGCCACCCTGCCCTTCGGCAAGGACCTGGCCCTGGCCGCCATCAAGCAGGGTGGTGCCCTGACCCAATCGCTGCAGCAGGTCGCCGCCGCCATGCCGAAAGCGGCCGCAAAAAGCAAAAAATGATGTTCTCCCCGGGGGGCCGCCAGCGAGCGGCCCCCGCCCGATAGAAAGGAGACCCCATGCCCCCCGCCGTCGCCACTTCTCCCCTCCTGCCCCTGATCTCCCCGGCCGCCCAGGTGCTGACGCCCCTACAGGCCGACAGCGCCACCCAGCGCCTGGATCAGCACGTGCACGCCACCATCGCCCAGCTCACCAACTCCCTCTCGCCCCTCACCCTGGCCATGGCCATGATCGACTGGGCCGGGCATCTGGCCGTCTCCCCCGGCAAACAGCTGGAACTGCTCAAGCTGGCGGCGACGGAAGCCGCCGCCCTGCAGGCGGCCCAGCTTTCCATGCTCAACGAGGGGCCGGACTTCGTCGCCCCCTGGAGTACCGACCGCCGCTTCAAGGAAGAGGCCTGGCACCGCTGGCCCTTCAATGTCATGCAGCAGTCATTCCTCCTCACCGAGCGCTGGTGGAAGGCGGCGACCCACGGCATCTGGGGGGTCTCCGCCCACCACGAACGCATCGTCTCCTTCGCCGCCCGGCAGATTCTTGACCTGCTCTCCCCCGGCAACAGCCCCCTCACCAATCCGGTGGTACTCGAACACACCATCCGCGAAGGCGGCCAGAACCTGTGGCGCGGCATGGCCCATCTGCAGGAGGACCTGCAACGGGCCATGAACAACGAGCCCCCCGCCGGCAGCGAGGATTACGTGGTGGGCCGGGACGTGGCGATCACCCCGGGCAAGGTGGTGGCCCGCACCCGGCTGATGGAACTGATCCAGTACTCCCCCACCACCGCCAAGGTCCATCCCGAGCCCATCCTCATCGTGCCGGCCTGGATCATGAAGTACTACATCCTGGACCTCTCGCCCCACAACTCCCTGATCAAGTTCCTGGTGGACCAGGGCCATACCGTCTTCTGCATTTCCTGGCGCAATCCGGACGAGGAAGACCGGGACCAGGGCATGGACGATTACCTGGAAAACGGCTTCTTCGCCGCCCTGCAGGCCATCAACGACATCGTGCCGAAGCGCCGGGTGCACGCCACCGGCTACTGCCTGGGGGGCACCCTGCTGGCGATTGCCGCCGCCGCCATGGCCCGGGACGGGGACGAGCGCCTGGCCTCCGTCACGCTCCTGGCCGCCCAGACCGACTTCACCGAGCCGGGGGAGCTGGCCCTCTTCATCGACGACAGCCAGATCAGCCTGCTCGAGGCCCAGATGGCGGAAAAGGGCTACCTCTCCGCCGGCCAGATGGCGGGCGCCTTCCAGCTGCTGCGCTCCTACGACCTGCTGTGGTCGCGCATGGTGAGCCAGTACCTGCTGGGCGAGCGGGGCGCCATGAACGACCTGATGGCCTGGAATGCGGACACCACCCGCATGCCGGCCCGCATGCACAGCCAGTACCTGCGCCAGCTGTTCCTCAACGACGACCTCAGCGAAGGCCGCTACCAGGTCGGCGGCCGGCCCGTGTCCCTGGGCGACATCACCATTCCCGTCTTTGCCGTGGGCACGGAAAGCGACCACGTGGCGCCCTGGCGCTCGGTGCACAAGATCCACTACCTGAGCCCGGCCGAAGTCACCTTCGTCCTCACCAGCGGCGGCCACAATGCCGGCATCGTCAGCGAACCCGGCCACCCGCGCCGCCACTACCGCCTCCACACCCGGCCCGCCGGCGAGGTGTACGTGGCCCCCGAGCAATGGCTGGAGGAAACGCCCACCCGGGAAGGCTCCTGGTGGACCGCCTGGCAGGAATGGCTGGCGGCCCGTTCCGCCGCCCCCGCAGCGCCGGCCAAGACCGGCTCCAAGCGTTATCCGCCCCTGGAAGACGCCCCCGGCAGCTACGTCCTGCTCAAGTAGGCAGCCGACTCCGGGGCTGCGCTCCCGCCGCCCCCGCCGCGCTGCGGGTAATATGCCATCAGGCCCCCGGACGACCGCCCGGCCTGGCGGCCCGCCCCGGAGCGCCGCCGGGCGCCCCTGACAAGCGCCACCCTTCCACCAGCCCCTGGACTTCCGATGAAAAAGATCATGTTCTCCGGCCTCCCCGCCGACGTCAGCGAAAGCGGACTGCGTCAGGCCCTGGCGCGCTTCGGCCCCGTCGGCGAGATCGCCATCGTCCGCGACGGCGACCCGCAACAGCCCATCGCCATCGTCGAGATGCGCATCACCGACCAGGCCGCCTTCGACCTCACCACTCGCATCACCGACATCTGGCACGACGGCCGGCGCATCAACGCCTGGGTGCTGCTGCACTGAAACGCACCCCATGCCTGCACCGCCGAGCGAGGCCGCCATGCCCGCCGCCCCCCTCACCGCCTGCCACGAGTGCGACCTGCTGCTGCAGCCGGTGGTCCTGACGCTGCCCCGCAGCCGGGCCCACTGCCCCCGCTGCGGCGCCCGCCTCTACAGCTTCCACCGGGACCGGCTGGAGAAAATCCTGGCCCTGACCCTGGCGGCCCTGGTGCTGCTGCTCACCGCCAACCTGTACCCCATCGTCGGCCTCAACATCCAGGGCAACTACACCGAAACCACCGTCATCGGCGCCGTCCACCATCTCTGGCAGGACGGCCGGGAGGCCCTGGGCGGCCTGGTGCTGCTGACCACGGTGCTGATGCCGGCCATCGAGCTGGGCGCGGTGCTGTGGCTGGTGCTGCCCCTGTGGCTGGGACGCCGCTCGCCGGCCTTCGCCCCGGTCTTTCGCGCCTTCCGCCTGGCCCATCCCTGGGCCATGGTGGAAGTGTTCATCCTCGGCGTCTTGGTCTCCCTGGTGAAGCTGGCCCACCTGGCCGACGTGCTGCCGGGGCCGGCCATCTGGTGCTTCGGCGGCCTCATGCTGCTGCTGGCCGCCCTGGCCGGCCTGCTCGACGGCCATACCCTGTGGCAGGCCTGGGACGAGGCGCATCCGGACGATGAGGCCAAGCCGGCATGAGCCGCCGCCATACCGCCGCCAGCCAAGGGCTCGCCGTCTGCGAGGTTTGCGGCCTGCTGGCTTCCCTGGAACAGCACGAACACTGCCCCCGCTGCCAGGCGCCCCTGCACCTGCGCAAGCCGGACAGCCTGGCGCGCACCTGGGCCCTGATGCTGGCCGCCTACGTGCTCTACCTGCCGGCCAACCTGCTGCCCATCATGGAGACCCGCTCCCCCTTCGGCACCCAGCACGACACCATCATGAGCGGGGTGGTGGTGCTGTGGGACACGGGCTCCTGGGAACTGGCCCTGGTGGTCTTCTGCGCCAGCATCGTGCTGCCCATGCTCAAGCTCTTTTCCCTCACCTACCTGCTGCTCAGCGTGCACCGCGGCTCCCACCGCAACACCCGGCAGCGGGCCCGGCTCTACCGGCTGCTGGAACTGATCGGCCGCTGGTCCATGCTGGACGTCTACGTGGTCACCCTGCTGGTGGCCCTGGTCCAGGTCCAGTCCCTCGCCATCATTTCCCCCGGGCCCGGGGTGGTGGCCTTCGGCGCCGTGGTGGTGCTGAGCATGCTCGCCACCATGGCCTTCGACCCGCGCCTCATCTGGGACCGGGCCGTTCCCCAGACCGTACCCCCTGACACTTCTGCCGCCTCCGCCGAGGAACACCGCCATGCCTGACGACACGCCCCTGCCCGCCGCCGAGACGGTCCGCGTCACCCCGCCCCGCCGCCGCCCCACCCTGGTGTGGATCATTCCCCTGCTGGCGGTGGCCCTCAGCCTGGGCCTGGGCATCAAGGCCCTGCTCGAGCGGGGGCCCCAGATCACCCTGCAGTTCGCCCGGGCCGAAGGCCTGGAGGCCAACAAGACCCGCCTCAAGTACAAGGACGTGGACATCGGCACGGTGACGGACATCACCCTGAGCCCGGACCGCAGCTCGGTCCAGGTCAAGGTCCAGGTGAACAACAGCGCCAAGGGCCTGCTGGTGGAGGACAGCCGCTTCTGGGTGGTACGCCCCCGGGTCACCGTGGGCGGCGTTTCCGGCCTCGCCACCCTGCTCTCCGGGGTGCATATCGCCATCGACCCGGGCCAGTCCGGCAGCGACGCCCGGGAATTCGTCGGCCTGGAGGAACCGCCGGCCATCACAAGCGACACCCGGGGCAGCCAGTTCAAGCTCAGCAGCGACACCCTGGGCTCCCTCGACATCGGCGCCCCGGTCTATTACCGGCGCATCCCGGTGGGCCGGGTCATCGGCTACGCCATGCAGCCCGACGGCCGCGGCGTGGATGTGCAGATTTTCGTGGATGCGCCCTACGACCGCTTCGTCAGTCCCAGTTCCCGCTTCTGGCACGCCAGCGGCGTCGATGTGGCCATGGATGCGGACGGGGTCAAGCTCAACATGCAGTCCGTGCTCAGCCTGATGCTGGGCGGCGTCGCCTTCTCCAGCCCGGAAGGGGAGCCCGGCGAAACGCCGGCAGCGGCCCCCGCCGCCAGCACCTTCGTCCTCCATCCGGACCAGGCCACGGCCCAGCGCATTCCCGACAGCAGCTACCAGAAGTACGTGCTCATCTTCCGCGAATCGGTGCGGGGCCTGACGGTGGGCGCTCCGGTGGATTTCCGCGGCATCACCGCCGGCGAGGTGTCCCGCATCGACCTGGATTTCGACCAGACCACCAAGAACTTTTCCATGGCGGTGGAGATCAAGCTCTACCCGGAACGCCTCAGCCGCCGCAGCCGCGGCATGGGCAACGCGGAACCCAGCCGCAAGGACATCCGGGAAGTGCTCAACGCCATGGTGGCCCGGGGCTTCCGCGCCCAGCTGCGCACCGGCAACATCGTCAGCGGCCAGCGCTACGTGGCCCTGGACTACTTCCCCAACGCCAAGCCCGCCGCCATGCGCTGGGGCAAGGGCATTGCCGAACTGCCGACCCAGCCCGGCAGCCTGGACTCTCTGCAGGACCAGCTGGAAACCATCGCCACGACCCTGCAGCACACCCTGCAGCACACGGACAAACTGATCACCCGCCTGGACCGGGAAGTGGTGCCGGAACTGGCCGACACCCTGCGCGACGCCCGCAAGGCCCTGGACCAGGCCAACAAGGTCCTGGCCAGCGACGCCCCGATGCAGCAGGAAGTGCGCGACACCCTGCGGGAAGTGGGCCGGGCCGCCAGCGCCGTGCGCAACCTGGCGGACCTGCTGGAACGCCAGCCCGAAGCCCTGCTCAAGGGCAAGAAGGACGATTGAGAGGATTGAGAGAAATGCCGACCATGCCCACGCGCCGCCCCATCGCCGCCCCTTCTACCCTTTCCGCCTTCGCCGCCGCCCGGCGCGGCGCCCTCGCCATCCTGGGCACCGCCCTGCTCCTGGCGGCCTGCGGCACCACACCCAAGGCCAGCCTCTACACCCTGGACGACGGCCGCCCCGGCGGCCAGGGCAACGGCCCCAGCGTGCTGCTGCTCAGCGCCAGCCTGCCCGAATTGCTGGACCGGCCCCAGCTGGTGCTGCGGGGCCCGGACCAGCGCATCTTGCTCAGCGAACAGCAGCGCTGGGCCGAGCCCCTGCGCAGCGGCATCGCCCGCAGCATCGCCGCCGACCTGGGACGCCTGCTGGCCTCCTCCCGGGTGGCGGCCCTGCCCAACGGCGCCCCCCATTTCGACGCCGACTTCCGCCTCACCCTGCACGTGCAGCGCCTGGAGGCCCAGGTGGGCCGGGGCGTCGATCTGGATCTGCTGTGGACCCTGCAGCCGCGGCAGGGCAAGGAGCTGCTCGGCCGCAGCCAGGTGCATGAGCCGCTGGCGGCGGGAAGCGAAACCATGACGGGCGACGGCGGCGCCGCCGCCCTGGTGGCAGCCCAGCGCCGGGCTCTCAGTCAGGCCGCCGCCGAGATAGCCGCGGCCATCCGGAGCCAGCCCCTGCCGGCTGCAGCCCAATAGGGACGGACACCTTCAGGCACGGCAGGCCGGGAACAAGGCGCCATGCGCCTTCCCGGCAACCCTATTTTTCAGGCCGCCACCTTGCTGGGCGGCGGCCCCGACTCTCCCCGTCTTAACCCAGGGCCCGGGTGACGATCTCGAACACGTCCCGGGACAGACCGGGATGGTCCCGCAGGCTCTCCAGGGCCGCCCGGCTGTGGACCTGGCGGCCGGCGTCGAACTTCTTCCAGCGATCGAAGCAGCGGGCCAGGCGGGAAGCCACCTGGGGATTGCGGGCGTCCAGGGCCTTGATCTGCTCGGCGAAGAAACGATAGCCGGCGCCGTCGGCGGCGTGGAAGCGCACCAGGTTGGCACCGAAGGTGCGCAGCAGGGCATAGACCTTGTTGGGATTGCCGAGGTCGAAGGCCGGGTGGCCGGTGAGGCGCTGCACCGTGGCCAGGGCGTCGGGCTGGCGGCTGGAGGACTGCACCGCCAGCCATTTATCCACCACCAGGGCCTCGCCCTGCCAGCGCTGGTAGAAGGCGGCCAGGGCCGTCTCCCGCTCGGGACAGTCGCCCAGCACGTTGGCCAGGGCGGCCAGGGCGGCGAACTGGTCGGTCATGTTGTCCGCGTCTTCGAACTGGCGCACGGCCAGCTGGCGCATGCCGGCGGTGTTGAATTCCAGCAGGTAGGAGAGGCACAGGTTGCGCAGGGCGCGGCGGCCGGCATCCTCGGCACTGGGCTGGTAGGGGCCGCTGGGGGCCAGTTCCGCATAGACGGCAGCCAGTTCGGCCCGCAGGCCCTCGGCCAGGGAGAGGCGCAGATGGTTGCGGGCGGCGTGCAGGGCATCCGGATTCACCTCCTCCAGCATCTCGGCCAGGGTGGCCTCGCCGGGCAGGGTCAGGGCTTCGGCGACGAAGGCGGCGCCGGCCTCTTCATGGCTGCCGAGCAGGCGGCGGGCGGCGGCGATGAAGCCTTCCGGCACCACCGGCGCCTTACCGGCGGCGATGGCCGCGGTGGCTTCCAGGATCAGACGGGAGGCCAGGCGCTGGCCCGCTTCCCAGGCGTTGAAGGGGTCGCTGTCGTGGGCCAGCAGCAGGGTCAGGTCGGCGTCGCTGTAGGCAAAGTCCAACACCACCGGGGCGGAAAAGTCCCGCAGCAGGGAAGGCACCGGAGCCTCTGCCACATCATCGAAATCGAAGCGCTGGGTGCTCTCGGTGAGCAACAGGGTGCGGCTGTGGCCGGCCAGTTCCTGGCCCTGGCGGTCGAACAGGGCGACGCGGATGGGGATCAGGTAGAGCCCGTTGTCCGAAGCCTTGGGATTGCTCTGGGTGAAGCTCAGGCTGTAGCGCTTCGCCGCGGCATCGTAGGCAGCCTCGGCCTTGACCTGGGGCGTGCCGGGCTGGCTGTACCAGCGCATGAACTGGGTGAAGTCGAAGCCCGAAGCTGCCGCCATGGCGGCGACGAAATCGTCGCAGGTGACGGCCTGGCCGTCGTGGCGGCGGAAGTATTCGTCCATGCCGGCGCGGAAGGCTTCGCGGCCGATCAGAGTCTGGATCATGCGCACCACCTCGGCACCCTTTTCATAGACCGTGGCGGTGTAGAAGTTGTTGATCTCCATGTAGGAGGCGGGACGCACCGGATGGGCCATGGGGCCGGCGTCCTCGGGGAACTGGGCGGCGCGCAGGCCGCGCACCTCGCGGATGCGGGCGGTGGTGGGGTTGTGCAGGTCGGCGCCGAATTCCTGGTCGCGGAAAACCGTCAGACCTTCCTTCAGGGAGAGCTGGAACCAGTCCCGGCAGGTGACCCGGTTGCCGGTCCAGTTGTGGAAGTACTCGTGGGCCACGACCCGATCGATATTCTCGAAATCCACGTCGGTGGCCACGTCGGCCCTGGCCAGCACGTATTTGGTGTTGAAGATGTTGAGGCCCTTGTTCTCCATGGCCCCCATGTTGAAGTCGCCCACGGCGACGATCATGTAGTGGTCCAGGTCGCACTCCAGGCCGAAGCGCTGCTCGTCCCAGGCCATGGACTTCTTCAGGGCCAGCATGGCGTGGGGACACTGGTCCAGCTTGCCCGGCTCCACGTAGATGGCCAGCTGCACCATGCGGCCGCTGGCGGTGGTGAAGGTGTCGCGCAGCACGTCCAGCTTGCCGGCGACGACGGCGAAGAGGTAGCAGGGTTTCTTGAAGGGATCCTGCCAGCGGGCCCAGTGACGCCCATCGGCCTCGTCGCCGCTGGCGACGGGATTGCCGTTGGCCAGCAGCACCGGCAGGGCTACCTTGTCGGCGTGCAGGGTGACGCTGAAGGTGGCCATCACGTCGGGCCGATCCGGGAACCAGGTGATGCGGCGGAAGCCCTGGGCTTCGCACTGGGTGAAGTAGCCGTCGGCGGAACGATAGAGGCCGGAGAGCTGGGTGTTCTTTTCCGGCACGATGCGCACCACGGTCTGCAGGGTGAACTGCTCGGGCACCGTAGGGATGGTCAGGGTTTCGGCTGCCACCGTGTACTCGCCGGCTGCCAGCGTCCGGCCGTCGATGGCGACCGATACGGTTTCCAGCTCTTCGCCATCCAGCACCAGGGCCTGGGCCCCGGCGCCCGCCGGATTGCGGCGACAGGCCAGGGTGGCAGTGACGGTGGTGCTGCCGGGGCGGATGTCCACATCCAGGTCCACCGTGTCCACCAGATAGGCGGGCGGGGTGTAGTCCTTCAGGTAAATGGTCTGGGGCGTTTCGGTTTTCATGGTCGGCGGGGGCCGCGAGCGCAGCCGCGAAAATGGGGAACAGGCGGCAATGATACGCCAGCCCTCCGCCGCCCCCGGAGCGTCACACAGATTAAAAACAAAGGTGTTATCGTTCCGGCATAAACCATTTCCCACTCGCCGTCCCAGCTCCCTCATCATGAAACCCCGCCAGATCCACACCCTGCACCGTCCTGCCGCCAAACCCAACGGCCAGCCTCCCTGCCTCTTCGTCCACGGCGGCTACATGGACAGCCGCTGCTGGGACGTCAATTTCCTGCCCCGCTTCAACGCCGCCGGCTACGACTGCGTCGCCCTCGATCTTTCCGGCCACGGCCAGAGCGAAGGCCGGGAACGGCTCGACCGCTTCGGCCTGGATGACTACGCCGACGACGTGCTGCAGGTGATGGCCAAGCTGCCCCGGCCGCCCGTCCTCATCGGCCACTCCATGGGCTGCGCCGTCATCGAGCGGGTGCTCGAATGCCAGGGTGCCCCGGCCGCCGTGCTGCTGGCCCCGGTACCCACTTCCGGCACCCAGGGTTCCATCATGAGCCTGGCCCTCAAACATCCGGATTTCTTCGCCAAGATTCCCGCCATCAGCCAGGGCGAGATGGACGAAGCCAGCCTGCTCCTGATGCGGGACATCTACTTTTCCCCCGACATGCCGCCCGAAGGCCTGCTGCAGTTTGCCCATCTGATCCAGCCCGAATCCGCCGAAGCCGCCGCCGACATGGCCGGCCTCGGCTACCGCAGCTACCGCTCCCGGCCCGAACTGCCGGTGCTGGTCATGGGCGGCCAGTTCGACGCCGTATTCCCGCCCTCCAGCATCGGCTTCACCGCCCTGCGCTGGAACGGCGACTTCAAGATCATCCCCCACTGCGGCCACATGCTCATGCTCGACCATCCCTGGCCCAAGGCCGCGGCGGAAATTTTGCAGTGGTTGGAAGAACGCTAGGCAAACCCTGACGGCAGATGATCCGGGAGTTCCAACGCTCCGGGATCATCTGGCAAGACCTACCGTTGTTCACCGGCGATTCCCCCCGCCGTGAACGAAACAGGCAGCAGGCGACAAATCCCCATCCCCTTTTCGCTTCGATACTGGAGGCTCCCTTCGCCCACAAGATCGGGAGTCCCCCGTTTCACCTCCTCCGCAGCAACCCCTCGCAGGTCTTAAGCCCCAACTGTTCCCCCTCGCAGCAGCACGACAAGGCTACGACGGCAATTGTTCAACGGCACCCTTGCCATACGAGGTCCACTTGTCCTATATTTGCAAAAACTTAATATAAAACATTAATTTTTTACTGCATAACAGGACGCCTCATGGACACTCCACAACATCGCATTCGCCGCGCCTCCCGTCTGCTGCGGGTGGTTTCCCTGGCTGCCGCCCTGCTTCTGCCGGTGCTGGTGGCCTATCTCTGGGCCCATGTGGAACGCTGGGCCGACTGGGGCGTGACCTGGTCCGACGCCTTCCGCATCGCCGGGGTGGCGGCTGCCGATCTCAGCATGTCGCAGCGGTTGCTGGGCTATCTCACCGATCTGCCGGCCCTGGCGGCGGGCAGCTACGTCTTTTTCACCCTGGCCGGCATCTGCCGGCGCTACGGCAACGGCGAGCTGTTTTCCACCGCCGTGGCCCGCGCCTATCGTCGCTTCGCCCTGGGCATGCTGGCCTGGGCCGGCCTCAAGGTGCTGTCCCAGACCCTGCTGGTGCTGGCCCTGACCCTGGACCATCCGCCCGGCCAACGCCTGCTTTCCATCGGCATCGGCAGCGACAGTCTGGCCATGGTCCTGGTGGGGCTGGCGGTGCATCTCCTGGGGCAGGTGATGGAGGAAGGTCGCCGCCTGCAGGAAGACAACGCCCTGATCCTGTGAGCGGCCATGGCGATCATTCTCAATCTGGACGTGATGCTGGCCCGGCGCAAGATGCGCTCCCGGGAACTGGCCGAGGCCATCGGCATGACCGAGCAGAACCTGTCCCTGCTCAAGAGCGGCAAGGTCAAGGGGGTGCGCTTTTCCACCCTGGAGGCCATCTGCCGCCACCTGGCGTGCCAGCCGGGTGACCTGCTGGAATACCGGGCGGACGAGGGTGATGAGGCCCTCGGCTGAGTCCTGCCGCCGCCTCGGAGCCGGCCTCTGCCTGGGCCTGCTGCTGGGCGCCCTGTGGCCGGGCTCCAGCCGGGCCGGGGACGGGCCGCCGCGCCAGGTGCTGCTGGAGGAAGGGGAACCGGTGCGCATCGAGGCCCGTCCCCGCCAGACGGAAACCACCTACGGCCATCCCGGCGGCGAATCCCGGGTCGAGGTGCGCAGTGCCGGCGGCCGTTACTGCCTCACCAGCTACCGGGACAATCCCATCCTGGCCAATGTTTACGCCACTCCCGGGGGCGGCCAGCTGGCCGTGCCCACCAATTGCCCGCCTTGAGGCATGCCCTCTGGCAATGGCCGCCCCGCCTTCCTCGGCGGGAATGGGGAAAGCACCTGTGACACTGTGTCACATTCCTTTAGTGATAGTCCTCCCCTAGCATCCGCCTCCGCTGACTGACCCATCAACGCCGCTCCGCGCCCCGGGGAAACGGCGTCCGGCCATCCCGGCCCGATGGGCACTTTCCCGGATAGGTGTTCCATGCTCCCTGCCCCCGTCGCCTGCTGCGGCCGTCCCTTGCCCCACCGCCTCGCGCCCGTCTCCCTCGCCGTGCTGATGATCTTTTCACCCCTGGCCCGGGCCCAGAGCGCCGACACTCCCCGGGTGCTGGACGAGGTGGTGGTGCGGGACCAGGGCCTGCAGGACGACCTGGCCTTCGACAAGAAGGTGGTCACCGGCAGCCGCCTCGGCCTCAGCGTCAAGGAGACGCCGGCCGCCGTCACCGTCATCGACCGGGAAGCCATCGAGCGCCGCGGCGCCGACAATACCCAGGAAATCCTCAAGGGCGTGGCCGGCATGACCGCCTCCTCGGCCCCCGGCTCCCCCGGCGCCGTGTTCTATCGGGGCTTTTCCGGCGGCAGCGTGACCCAGCTGTTCAACGGCATCACGGTGCAGTACGACACCATCGCCGCCCGCCCGGTGGATAGCTGGATCTATGACCGGGTGGAGGCCATCGGCGGCCCCTCCAGCTTCCTCTACGGTGCCGGCGCCATCGGCGGCTCCATCAACTACGTCACCAAGCTGGCCAACCGGGACGGCGACTTCACCGAGGCCAAGGCCCGCTACGGCAGCTACAACGCCACCCAGGTGGCCATCGGCACCAACCGCCGCCTCAACGAGCACAACGTCATCCGCCTGGACGTGAACCGGGATTCGGCCCGGGGCTGGAGCAAGAGCACCAAGCGGGAAGCCTGGCAGATGGCCGCCTCCCTGCTCACCGACCTGACCTCCAACCTGAGCCACACCCTAGCCGTGGAATACCAGAAGGAAACGGTGGACCGGCCCTACTGGGGCACGCCCCTGACGAAGCCTTTTGACGGCAAGGTCCACATCGACGATGGCACCCGCTTCAAGAACTACAACGTCAGCGACGGCCTCTATGAGCAGACCGTCAAATGGTTCCGCTCCATCCTCGACTACAAGGTCAATGACCAGCTCAAGCTGCGCAACACCCTCTACCACTACGACGCCCTGCGGGACTACCGCAACGTGGAGACCTACGCCTTCAACGCCAGCAACACCCGGGTCAACCGCAGCGGCGGCCTGCTGCAGCGCCACGACCAGGATGTGAACGGCAACCGCTTCGAGTTCAACTGGGACAGCACCCTGGGCAGCCTGCCCACGGCCTGGGCCGGCGGCCTGGACTACAGCCTCAACAAGCAGACCCGCTACCCGGCCTCCACCGGCAACGCCGCCCTGGGCAACGTCGATCCCCTCACCTACGATCCGGGCACCTTCAACGGCGTCACCGGCCTGGCCAGCGACGTCTACCGGCCTGACCGCTCCAACCGGGTCACCACCTTGGCCCTGTTCCTGGAAAACCGCACCTTCCTGAGCAAGGACCTGTCCCTGCTGACGGGCCTGCGCCAGGACCACATCGACCTGGAAGTGACCAACCACCGGGCCGCCTCCGCCACCGACCCGGCCTATTTCAAGCGCACCTACACGCCCCTCACCGGCCGCGCCGCCCTCACCTACGACCTGACGCCCAACGCCAACGTCTATGTGCAGTACAGCACCGCCGCCGATCCCCCCGCCGGCATCCTGGCCACGGCCAGCTTCGCCCAGGTGCGCAACTTCGACCTGACCACCGGCAAGCAGCACGAGATCGGCAGCAAGTTCGCCTTCGCCGAAGGCCGGGGCCACGGCAGCGTCGCCTACTACGAGATCACCCGCAGGAACATCGCCGTGGCCGACCCCAACAACCCGGGCACCACCATCCCCGTGGGCCAGCAGTCCTCCCGGGGCATCGAGGTCAACGCCGCCTACCAGCTCACGCCCCGGCTCCAGGCCTCCGGCAATTTCTCGGTGGTGGATGCCCAGTACGACGACTTCACCGAAAAGGTGGGCAGCGTCGCCGTCTCCCGCCAGGGCAACCGGCCCAGCGGCATCCCGGCCCGGGTCACCAATCTCTGGCTGAGCTACAGCCCCAGCGCCGACTGGCGCGTCGGCGGCGACCTGCGCTACGTCTCGGACCGCTACGCCGATGCCGCCAACACCCTGAAGGCCGAGAGCTACGGCCTGCTGGGGGCTTTCGTGCAGTACAAGCTGGACCGCAAGACCACCCTGACGGCCCGCATCAAGAACCTCACCGACAAGGTCTACGCCGAAAACGTCTCCGGCACCAACATGGTCTATCTGGGCGCCCCGCGCACCCTGGACCTGTCGGTCCAGACCAGCTTCTGAGGCCCCACCGGCCCCCGCCCGGGGGCCGGCCCTTCCACCCAGCCGCCTGCCCTCCATGAAACGTCTGCTCTTCCTCGGCCACCGCTGGCTCGGCATCGCCCTCTGCCTGTTCATGGCCCTGTGGTTCCTCTCCGGCGTGGTCATGATGTACGTCGGCTACCCCAAACTGGGCACCGCCGAACGCCTGCAGACCCTGCCGCCCCTGGCCTCCGCCGGCTGCTGCGTCAATCTGGAGCAGGCCCTGGCCGCCCTCCCCGCCGGCGCCCGGCCCCGCAGCCTGCGCCTGACCAGCATCGGCGGCCGCCCCGTGTTCATCGCCGGGCTGGAGAAAAACCGCTTTGCCGCCATATCCGGCCATGACGGCAAGGCGGTCGGCAGCATCGGCGCCGAGGCCGCCCTGGCGGCGGCCCGGGCTTTCCTGCCCGGCCAGCCGGCCCGCTACCTGGAAGCCCTGCAGGAAGACGCCTGGACCCACTCCCGGGCCCTGGACGGCCACCGCCCCCTGCACGTGGTGGAAATGGACGGCAGCGACGACGGCCGGGGCCGCACCCTGCTCTACGTCTCCGCCAGCACCGGCGAGGTGGTGCGTGACGCCAGCGCCACCGAGCGCACCTGGAACTGGCTCGGCGCCTGGCTGCACTGGCTCTATCCCCTGCGCGGCGGCGCGCTGGACGGCTGGTGGACCGAGATCATCATCTACACCTCCCTCGCCGCCACCCTGCTGGCCCTGAGCGGCCTCGTGGTGGGCCTCCTGCGCTGGCGGCGGCGGCCCTACGCCAACGGCAGCCGCAGCCCCTACCGCAAGGCCATGCTGCGCTGGCACCACTGGCTGGGCCTCATCTTCGGCCTGCTCACCTTCACCTGGATTCTCAGCGGCCTGCTCTCGGTCAATCCGTGGAAGGTCTTCGACGCCGGCACCCCCAAGCCGGCCCCGGCCCGCCTGGAACTGGCCGCCGGCACGGACGCTCCCGGAATCGGCGAGGTGCTGCAACGCTTCCGCGCCGACGGGCTGGAGGCCCGGGAGCTGGAATGGCTGACCTTCGCCGGCACCACCTACGTCCAGGCCCGGGACGGCCAGGGCCACAGCCGGCTGCTGTCCTGGCAGCGGCAGGGCGTGGTGCAGGCCGCCCTGGCGCCGGGCGTCCTCGAGGCAGGCGGGCGCCAGCTGCTGCCCCAGGCCGGGCTGGCGGCGACCCACCTGCAGACGGAATACGACTGGCACTACTACCAGCGCACCTACCACTCCATGACCGGCCACATGGAAAAGGCCCTGCCGGTACTGCGCCTGGAATTCGACGACCCGGCCCATACCTGGCTCTACCTGGACCCGCGCAACGGCGCCCTGGTGCAGCGCCTGGATGACCGCCTGCGCCTCAAGCGCTGGCTTTTCGCCCTCTTCCACAGCTGGGACTGGCTGCCCCTGCTGCAGCACCGGCCCCTGTGGGACATCCTGCTCATCGTCGCCAGTCTGGGGGGCTTCCTGGTCAGCCTCAGCGGCCTGGTGATCGGCCTGCGCCGCCTGGCCAGGCCCCGGGGCTGAGCCGCCGACGCCTATCCCCCGGGCCGGGAATGCCCCAGAAATGGGCATCTCCGGCCCGGTGTTGTATTCCTGCACCGGAAATGTGCCCGGCCCCGCCGGGGCGCCCCTCCTTTTCCGGGAAAAATTCCCATAAATCAGCGACAATCCGCTCCCCCGGATGGAAAGCACGGCTCTTGCTTCCATCCCCATCATCGCCCCCTAGGGAGTCTGGGACCATGACCACCGTCCGTCATCTGGAAATCGCCGCAGCCGCCGAGCCGCCGGCTGAAGGCACGCGCCGCCTCATCGACGGCCAGGAGCGGGTGTACTACGACGGCTACTGGATCAAGACCTACCCGGTCCCCGCCGACTCCCTGGACGCCAAGAAGCGCCTGATCGAGGCCCTCACCCGGCGCCTCTTCAACCACACCGAATACGGCCTCAACATTCCCGGCCACCGCCTGGCCGAAGCCCGGGCCGCCTACGCCGCCGAGCAGGACCCGGGCAAGAGCCGGGTCAAGGCCGCCATGCTGGCCGGCGCCCTCTTCAACCGGGCCACGGACATTTTCCGCAAGCTGGTGGAGCTGCAGGCCGAGGGCATCGAGGTGGGCTGCGACGACGCCCTGATGCGGGAATGCGGCCAGTACCTGATGGAAGCCATGGAGCTGGGCCGCTTCGTCCTGCACCGCAGCGGCGAGGAAGGCATCGACGAGCTGTGGGGCGAGCCCTTCCGCGCCTTCTCCATTCCCGTGGAAGATTTCTACGAAGGCCGCTACATCAAGATCGGCCAGACCCTGCGCGACATCGACCGCATCGCCGCGGCCATGATCGACACCATCGGCCAGGTGCCCCTCTTCGCCGGCGTCGCCGGCCCCATCCGGGACCTGGCCGCCGCCGCCAAGGTGAAGACCGAGACCCTGCGCACCGATCCGGAAATTTTCGACATCTGGTCCTCCCTGGTCACCGCCGGCGAGCGCCTGGCCAACTTCACCCCGGGGCCGCCCACCGGCACCCCCAGCCGCTGTCCGCCCCCTGCCGGCTCCCCGGTGCACAGCGTCTCCGACGGCCTGCACCTGCTGCGGGCCGGGCGGGACCTGGTGTTCTACATCACCCGGGCCCGCACCCCCATGCCCAAGAGCACCCGGGAATACATCGAGCGCTGCCAGACCTACCTGGCCATCGGCAGCGTGCCCTTCGCCCCGGTGCCCCTGCCTGCCTGATCCCGCCTGATCCCGCCTGATCCGGGCAGGCGCCGCCGGCCTAGCGACCCACCGCCCCGGGGCCGGGTCTGCCCTCAGGGCTCGCCGTCCCCGTCGGAACCGGGGCCCTCTTCGGCCTCGCGCATGATCTGCTCCCAGGCCACGGCCATCAGCAGCACCAGCAGCATCACCAGCTCGGTGACGGCAAAACTCACCATCGAATCCGTGCCCAGGCCCAGCAGGGGCGGCATGACCAGGGCCCCGGTCCCAAAGAAATTGCTCCAGCGTGAGGTGTCCATGGTGCTACTCCCGACAAATGTCACTCCCTGATTGCTGCAGAGCACAAAACAGGCCACAGTCCCGCCCTGCCACCCCGAGACGCCCTATCCGCGGGCATCCCCGGGCAGGCACCGCCACCCGGCCCGGTCCCCGGACCTTCCCGGCCACCCCGTTTTCCCCCGCCCTTCGCCCCACATCGGTGCCATCCCTCCCCGCCCCGGCGGACCGTTGCAAATGAAACCTTGCCATTTGCCCGGTTACTGTATAAAAATACAGTCAACCGATTAGGAGACCGCCACCATGGTCAAGCTCACCCCGCGCCAGCAGGAAATCCTCGACTTCATCCGCAACCATGTGGAAACCCTGGGCGCCCCGCCGACCCGGGCCGAAATCGCCCGGGCCTTCGACTTCGCCTCCGCCAACGCCGCCGAAGATCACCTCAAGGCCCTGGCCAAGAAGGGCTCCATCGTCCTGGAGCCGGGCTCGGCCCGGGGCATCCGCCTGGTGGAGCAACTGGGCCTGCCCCTGGTGGGCAGCGTCGCCGCCGGCTCCCCCATTCTGGCCGTGGAAAACGTCCAGGGCCGCTACTCCGTGGCGCCGGACATGTTCAATCCCCGGGCCGACTTCCTGCTCAAGGTGCGGGGCCTCTCCATGCTCGGCGCCGGCATTCTCGACGGCGACCTGCTGGCGGTGCACCGGACCACCCAGGTGCGGGACGGCCAGATCGTGGTCGCCCGCATCGCCGACGAAGTCACGGTCAAGCGCTTCAAGCGCAACCTGGGGCGCATCGAACTGCTGGCGGAAAACCCGGATTACGGCCCAATTCTGGTGGACCCGAACCGGGACGATTTCGCCATCGAAGGCGTGGCCGTGGGCCTCATCCGCGGCGGTTTTTCCGGCAGTCTCAGTTGACCCCGACTGATCCCCGCTGACCAGCCACTTGCGAAGGAGCCGTCCATGACCATTCCCCGCCTCACCACCCTGACCCTGGGCGTGGACGACCTCTCCCGGGCCACCGCCTTCTACCGCCACGTCTTCGGCCTGCTGCCCCGGGACGACTACGAAGGCATCGCCTTCTTCCAGCTGCCCGGCACCTGGCTCATCGTCTATCCCAAGGACAAGCTGGCCGAAGACATCGGTCCCGACACGGCCCTGGCCGGCCCTGGCTTCAACGGCATCACCCTGGGCTACAACGCCCGCAGCCGGGACGAAGTGGATACCGTATTCGCCCAGGCCAAGGCCGCCGGCGCCCGCATCGCCAAGATGCCCCAGGAAACCTTCTGGGGCGGCTACAGCGGCTACTTCCAGGACCCGGACGGCTACTACTGGGAAGTGGTGTGGGGCCCCATGTTCGACCACGCCCCCGACGGCAGCCTGCTGTTCCGGGAGGGTTGAGCCGGGCAATCCGCCACTGCGGAAGCGCAGCCGAGTCTGCCGGCAGGCCCGCGGCGCTCCCGCCCGCTCGTCCCCCGCTTGCCGCTGCGCCGCCCGCGATGCCATCCGCTCCACCCTGACGCCCTAACCCGCCTTCTTTCCAGGCAAGCACAGGCCGCCCTGCCGGGCACGGCCCCGCCCCGGCTGTCGCCATTTTTTGCCGACAAGCCGGCCGCCGCCAGAGACGAAAGCCCGTCACAAAGCGATTTGCCGCCCCAGACCCGCCGCACCGACAGAGCCGTTGCCCCCGATCCGGCAAACGCCCCAGCCACACGATCAAGCAACCCAACCAAGCCGCCCGACAACAGCAGACGCCAGCCAACGACAACCTCGCTGCACCCCAGCCGCCGATCGCTCAAGCCCGCCACCACGCCCGCGACTACATCCGCAACCAACCCCTACCAACCCCTACCAATCCACCTCCTGCGCCGACCATGTCCGCCCTGCCTTCTTCCCCCGCCCCCGTCACCCTGGCCGATCTCCTGGCCCGGCCCGACGTCTGGCGCGGCGACGCCCTGGCCCGGGTGAAGGCCCCCGGTCTGGCCACGGGCTACCCGGAGCTGGACCGGGAACTGCCCGGCGGCGGCTGGCCGCGCCAGGCCCTGAGCGAATTCCTGGCGCCGCCGGAGGCAGGCGTCGCCGGCCTGCTGGCCCCGGCCCTGGCCGCTCTGGCCGGCCCCCTGCTGCTGGTGGCGCCGCCCTGGCCCCTGCACGCCGCCGGCTGGGCCGCCGCCGGCCTGCCCGGCCAGCGCCTGCTGGTGGTGGAGGCCCGGGGCCAGGATGCCGCCTGGGCCTGCGAGACGGCCCTGGAAGAAGGCGGTTTTGCCGCCGTCCTGGCCTGGCTGCCGGACATCGACGCCCGGGGCCTGCGCCGCCTGCAGCTGGCTGCCGAAAGCTTCAGCGGCCCCGCCTGTCTGGTGCGTCCCCCGGCCCGGCTGCGGGAATCCTCCCCCGCCCCCCTGCGCCTGACTGTGGAATGCCGGCCCCAGGGCCTGCTGGTGCAGATCGTCAAACGCCGGGGCGGCGGCCTGCCCCCGCCCCTCACCCTGGTGCCGCGCCTGGCCGTGGCCCGCCTTCAGGAACGCGACCGTGCTCTGGCTCGCCCTGCGCTTTCCCCTGCTGCCCCTGGACGCCCTGGCGCCCCCGCCCGACGCCCCGTCCACGCCTAGGGCCGCCGCCAGCCAGGGACGGGTGGTGGCCGCCAACGGCGCCGCCCGGCAACTGGGGGTGGCACCGGGCATGGGCCTGGCCTCGGCCTGGGGCCTGGCGCCCGAGCTCAAGGTGACGGAGCGGGACGGCGCCGCCGAAACCCGGGCCCTGGCCGGCCTGGCCTGCTGGGGCGGCAACTTCACCCCCCAGGTCAGCCTGGACCCGCCCGCCGGCCTGCTGCTGGAAATCGGCGGCTGCCTGCGCCTCTTCGGCGGCCTCCCGGCCCTGCTGCAACAGGCCGTGGACGGCGCCCTGGCCCAGGGCTACAGCCTCGCCGCCGCCTGCGCCCCGACGCCCCTGGCCGCCCGCTGGCTGGCCAACGGCGCCCCCTGGCTGGAGCCCGCCGCCGACGGCCCCCGGCCGGCGGCCACGCCCCTCCTGGCCGAAAACGGCGGTCCCCTGCCGGTGTGCGCCGACCCGGCCCGCCTGGGCGCCGCCCTGGCGCCCCTGTCCCTGGACTGCCTGGAACTGCCCCGGCAGCAGCGGCAGCGCCTGGAAAACTTCGGCGTGGCCTGCCTCGGCGACCTGCTGGCCCTGCCCCGGGCCGGCCTCAACCGGCGCCTGGGCCTGCAACTGGCCGCCGACCTGGCCCGGGCCTTGGGCGAAGTGCCCGACCCCCGGCCCCGCTTTCCCTTTCCCGACACCTTCCGCCAGGGCCTGGAACTGCCGGCCCGGGTGGACGACGCCCCCGCCCTCAACTTCGCCGCCCGCCGCCTGCTGCAACAGTTGCAGGGCTGGCTCGCCAGCCGGGGCGCCGGCGTCGGCCGCTGCACCCTGGAACTGCAGCACGAAAAATATGCCGGCAGCACCCGCCGCGGCCTGCCGCCGACCCGGCTGGTGCTGGGTTTCGCCGGCCTCACCCGGGACGGGGAGCGGCTGCAGCGGGTCCTCAGCGAACGCCTGGGCCGCCTCGCCCTGGCGGCGCCGGTGGACGCCCTGACCCTGATCGCCGACCAGGTGGAGGAACTGCCGGGCAGCGACCGCCAGCTCCCCGGCCAGGCGCCGCCGGAAGAAGAAGGCACCGACCCGGCCCGCACCGCCGTGGCCCTGGAACGCATCAAGGCCCGCCTGGGGGAGGACAAGGTCTACAGCCTGGCCGCCGTACCGGACCACCGCCCCGAGCAAGCCACCCGGCGCTGCGCCCCGAACCTCGATCTCCATGGCATCATGGCCAGGACACAGGACCCGGGCCACTCACAGGCCATGGCAGGCCAGGGGCCGCGCCCCCTCTGGCTCCTGGCCCACCCCCAGGCCCTGGGCGAGACCCAGGGCCGCCCCCGGCACGGCGGCCCCCTGCAACTCCTGGCCGGCCCCGAGCGCATCGAAAGCGGCTGGTGGGATGAAGGGGAAAGTGCCGACGGCCTTCCCGCCCCCGGCGACCTGCGCCGCGACTACTTCGTCGCCCGCAACCCGGCCGGCGAATGGCTGTGGGTGTTCCGGGACGAGAGCGGCTGGTTCCTCCACGGCAGGTTCGCATGAGCCGGCAGCATCACGGGCGGCTCCCGGCCCAGGACGACGCAAGCCGTACCGCCGGCGGCCTTCCAGCCAGCCTCCCGGCCAGCCTGTCTCCGGCAACCGCCCGAGGGAACGACAGCCCCCGGCGCCCCAGCCGCCTGCCGCCTTCCAACTGGGCTCTTTCCAACCGGGCACTCCCTCGCCCGGCCCGCCTTGCCGCACACCGGCCAAGGCATTGCACCACCGCTCCCGCCAGCAGAAGCCGCTGAACCATGCCGCTCCCGGAAACCACCCTGCCGCCGGCCCTGCCCGACTACGCCGAGCTGCACTGCCTCTCCAACTTCTCCTTCCTGCGGGGCGCCTCCCACCCGGAGGAACTGGTGCAGCGGGCCGTGGAGCTGGGCTACGGCGCCCTGGCCGTCACCGACGAATGCTCCTTCGCCGGTTCGGTGCGGGCCCACGTGGCGGCCAAGGCGGTGGGCTTCAAGCTCATCCACGGCACCGAGATCGTCCTCGCCGACGGCCTCAAGCTGGTGCTGCTGGCGCAAAACCGGGAGGGCTACGGCAACCTCTCGGCCCTGATCACCCTGGCCCGGCGCCGGGCCGAGAAAGGCGCCTACCGCCTCACCCGGGGCGACCTGGAAGGCTTCGGCCCCAGCGGCGCCCTGCCCGACTGTTTAGCCCTATGGGTGCCTAGCTTCAATCCCGACCCCGCCGACGGCCGTTGGCTGGCCCAGCGCTTTCCCAACCGTGCCTGGCTGGCCGTGGAACTCCACGCCGGGCCGGACGACCGGGGCCGCCTGGAACAACTGCAGCAACTGGCCGCCGACTGCGGCCTGCCGCTGCTTGCGGCGGGCGACGTGCACATGCACAGCCGCGCCCGCCGGCCCCTGCAGGACGTGCTCACCGCCCTGCGCCTCAACACCACGGTCTTCGCCGCCGGCCACGCCCTCCACCCCAACGGCGAACGCCACCTGCGCCCGCGCCTGCGCCTGGCCCGGCTCTACCCGCCCGAACTGCTGGCCGAAACCCTGGCCGTGGCCGCCCGCTGCACCTTCTCCCTGGACGAGCTGCGCTATGAGTACCCGGAAGAAGTGGTGCCCCACGGCCTCACCCCCGCCGCCTACCTGCGCCAGGAGGTGGAAGCGGGCCTGGCGGTGCGCTACCCGGATGGCGTGCCGGAGAAAGCCCGGGCCCAGGTGGAATACGAGCTGGGCCTCATCGCCCGGCTGCAATACGAGGCCTACTTCCTCACCGTGTACGACATCGTGCGCTTTGCCCGCAGCCGGGAAATTCTCTGCCAGGGCCGGGGCTCCGCCGCCAACTCGGCGGTGTGCTACGCCCTGGGCATCACCGAGGTGGACCCGGCCAAATCCGAACTGCTTTTCGAGCGCTTCATCTCCGCCGAGCGGGGCGAGCCGCCGGATATCGACGTGGATTTCGAGCACCAGCGGCGGGAGGAAGTGATCCAGTACCTCTACGAAAAATACGGCCGGGAGCGGGCCGCCCTCACCGGCGCCCTCATCACCTACCGCACCCGGGGGGCGCTACGGGACGCAGGCCGGGCCCTGGGCTTCGGCCGGGAGCAGATCGATGCCCTGGCCAACACCCTGGCCTGGTGGGACAAACAGGACGAACTGCCCGACCGCCTGCGCGCCGTGGGCCTGGACCCGGAAAGCCCCCGGGTGGCCAAGTGGCTGGCGGTGAGCCGCGCGCTGCGGGGCTTTCCAAGGCACCTGTCACAGCACGTGGGCGGCTTCGTCATCTCCCGCGGGCCCCTGTCGCGGCTGGTGCCCATCGAGAACGCCGCCATGGCTGAGCGCAGCGTCATCCAGTGGGACAAGGACGACATCGACGCCCTGGGCCTGATGAAGGTGGATGTGCTGGCCCTGGGCATGCTCTCCGCCATCCGCCGCGCCCTCGACATGCTCGGCGCCCGGGACGGCAAGCCGGTGCGCCTGCAGGACATTCCCCGGGAATCGAAAGCGGTGTACGACATGCTCTGCCGCGGCGACAGCCTGGGCATCTTCCAGGTCGAATCCCGGGCCCAGATGGCCATGCTGCCGCGTCTCAAGCCGCGCCAGTTCTACGACCTGGTGGTGCAGGTGGCCATCGTGCGGCCCGGCCCCATCCAGGGCGACATGGTCCATCCCTACCTGAAGCGGCGCCACGGCGAAGAGAAGATCGAGAAAATCTCCCCGGCGGTGGACAAGGTGCTGGAGCGCACCTACGGCGTGCCCATCTTCCAGGAACAGGTGATGCAGCTGGCCGTGGTGGCCGCCGGCTTCACCCCGGGCGAGGCGGACCAGCTGCGCCGGGCCATGGCCGCCTGGAAGCGCAAGGGCGGCCTGGAACCCTTCGAGCAGAAGCTCATCCGCGGCATGCAGGAGCGGGGCCTGCCCGAATCCTTCGCCCGGCGCATCTTCGAGCAGATCAAGGGCTTCGGCGACTACGGCTTCCCCGAATCCCACGCCGCCAGCTTCGCCATCCTCGTTTATTTCTCCGCCTGGCTGAAACGCTTCGAGCCCGCCGCCTTCCTCTGCGGCCTGCTCAACGCCCACCCCATGGGCTTCTACGCCCCCGCCCAGTTGGTGCAGGACGCCCAGCGCCACGGCGTCACCGTACTGCCCCCGGACGTCACCCACAGCGCCTGGGAATCCCTGCTGGTGGAACTGCTGCCCGATCACCCGCCTTCCCGCCCCCGCACCGTGCGCCTGGGCCTGCGGGAAATCGCCGGCTTCAACCAGGCCGCCGCCGAACGCATCGTCGCCGCCCGGCAAGACGGCCCCTTTGCCTCGGTGGCCGATCTGGCCGCCCGGGCCGGACTGCAGCGCCCGGAACTGGAACGCCTCGCCGCCGCCAACGCCCTGCAAGCCCTGGCCGGCCACCGCCGCGCCGCCGCCTGGGAAAGCGCCGCCGTGGAGAACACCGGCCAGCCCCGCCGCCATGGCAGCCGCAGCGGCCATGGCCAGGAGGCGGAACAGAGAAAGGAAAAAGGAAGCGCCAAGGCCCTTGGCAACCGCAGCAGCGCCAGCGATGCCGCCAACGCAACAGGCCGCAGCAAAAACGGGATGGAAGAGAAAGACGAGAGGGGCCACGCCCTCCCCATCCAGGGCGACCTCTTCGCCGCCCTGCCCCCGCCCGCGGAAGCCCCGCCGCCCCTGCCTACTCCCACGGAAGGGGAAGATCTGGTGGCCGACTACGCCACCCTGGGCCTCACCCTGGGCCGCCACCCCCTGGCCCTGCTGCGGGATCGCCTCACGGCCGGCCGCTTCATCACCGCCGCCGAACTGCGGGCCGCGCCGGACAAGAAACTGGCCCGGGCCGCCGGCATCGTCACCCACCGCCAGCGCCCCGGCACCGCCAGCGGCATCGTCTTCGTCACCATGGAAGACGAAACCGGCCCCATCAACGTCATCCTCCGCCCCGAACTGGTGGAAAAACAGCGCCGCGAAACCCTGGCCGCCCGCCTCCTGGGCGTCTACGGCCAACTCGAATCCCACCACGGCGTCACCCATCTGGTGGCCAAGCGGCTGGTGGATCTGACGCCGTTACTGGGGAGGCTGGCGACGCGGAGTCGGGACTTCCACTAAGAGGTGGTTGTCGGTAAAGAACCGGACGAGAGGGAAAGCATCTCAATGTAGAGGCTGGCAAAAAACCACAAACATGACATTTAGCTAGATGACTGGCAAAATCAAGGCGACATTGAACGAGTAACGCAAATGACCGCCATCTATTCTCGTAAATATTGCCGCCGATCTAGTAGGAGCCTCTATTCAAAACTCTCTCAGGCCCCTACATTTTCCTGCTTATACGGCGCTCTGCCGGCTTATATGGCAGCTTTGCCATCTACTTCACGCTATGCGCTTATCTGTATGGAGTCGAAATAAATGATTACTGAAATCCGAATGGATGCCGTCGCCAGCTTCAAGCACGCGACAAGTCTTGAGACTGACAAAAAGATTAATCTAGTCTACGGACTAAATGGAACCGGCAAGTCAACAATATCCAATTTCCTTTATGAGCCAGATGCTCCTGATTTCATCTCCTGCAGCAAAGTGACAGCAGACACTACGCCAGTTCTTGTCTACAACCAAAATTTCATAAAAGATAATTTCTTTATCGCTGATAATCTAAAAGGAATTTTTAGCCTCGCCAAAGAGAATAAGGAGGCTGAACAAAAAATAGCAGAAGGAACAAAAAAACAAATAGAGCTTGAGCAGTCCCTTCAATCGAAGCGCAGCGACAAAGAAAAAATTAATCAAGCATTTCTCAATCAAAAACAACAAGCAATGGAGGAGGTATGGGATATAAAAAAAACATACGCGGGTGGGGATCGCGTTCTTGAGTACTGCCTCAAAGGTTTAATGGGAAAAAAGGAAACGCTATTCGAGCACTTACTCACCATCCCAAAACCCACAAGCGAACCGACAAGGGGTATTCAAGATTTACGGAAAGATGTTGATGCGCTCAAGGGCGATGATTCAAACCCTCTGCAGCTGTTATCAAAAATTGAATTCCAAGCACACCACATCGAGTCTGACAAAATATTCGGAACAGCCATACTTGGCAACTCTGACAGCGAGGTTGCATTACTAATAGAGCAACTCGGGAATGCAGACTGGGTTAAACAAGGAGTTGATTTCCTACCTAATGAGGTTAGCGATGCAGGAGTTCAGTGCCCCTTCTGCCAAGAGATGACTATCACTAAAAAATTCGTTGAAGGCGTCCGATTTTATTTTGACGAGAGCTATCAGAAGCAACTGGATACGCTAATTTCAATGCAGAAAAAATATCAAATCGCCATTGAATCCCTTCCCGAAATTAGTGCATTTTTAGATCATCCATTTGCAGAAAAACACAAAGACACTCTTTCGAGCAAGTACAAGCTGCTCGTCACAACCATAAGAAACAATGCTGGGTATATCGGAGAAAAGATTAGAAGCCCCAAAGCTCCTGTAGCATTGACTGACACATCCAGCTTTGCTGCAGATTTCAATCTTGAAATTAGCGCAATAAACAAAGCAATAAATGAATACAACCAAAAATTACAAAATCGCGATGCATCACTCACCAATTTAAAAGGCGAATTTTGGTTAATAATGCGGTGGCAATACAACCAAACAGTATCGCGATTTGAGCAGGATCTACAAGCCACAAACCAGAAGCTTAAATCCTTGGACATTGAAATAGTCAAGATAAATTCCGAGCTCGGAAAAATCAAGGAACAGATAACAGAGGCACAGAAGCAAACGGTTAATGTTGAAGCTGCTGTGGATGCAATCAACGCAGGCCTTCTTGACTTAGGCATCGCCGATTTCAGCGTAAAAAAACACTCAAATAGTCTCTATCGCGTAGTGCGTGCAGGAGGAGATAAAGACGCCTTTCAATCGCTCAGCGAAGGCGAGAAGATGATGATCAGCTTCTTGTATTTTTGCGAACTTTGCAAAGGAAAATCAAGTGTAGACGATACTCACACTCAACGAATCGTAGTAATTGATGACCCTATCTCTAGCTTGTCACACATATTCGTCTTTAACGTGGGACGATTGATTCGTACGGTTTTCTTTAATGACGAAAGATTTTGCCAAGTTATTGTATTGACTCATAGTCTATATTTTTTCTACGAACTAACTGAAACCAATCACGACCGTCGCAAGGAAAATCAAAAACTTTTCAGACTAACAAAAACCTCTTCTGGCAGCGTTATCCAAGAAATGAAGTACGAGGAAATACAGAATGATTACCAGGCGTATTGGTCAGTTATAAACGACCACAGTCAACCTCCTGCACTTATAGCAAACTGCATGAGAAACATCATCGAGTATTTTTTCAACTTCGTTCGAAAAAAAGACCTAAACAATGTCTTTCAGATGCCAGAACTTCAAGATGCTAAATACCAAGCATTTTGTCGATATATCAACAGAGAGTCCCACTCTCTTGGGCAAAACATTATCGATATGAAAGAGTTTGACTACAGCACTTTCAAAGACGGACTGAGATTAATTTTTGAGCAAACTGGATATCCAGACCACTACAAAGCCATGTCCAAGCTTTAACAGCATCCACGATGCCCAGCCCATATAAAGTGACCCTGCGCAAGAACTGAGCAGGCCGCTCGTTTTCACGTTTCTGAAGATGAGTATTCTTAGACTGACAACTTCCGATTTTGGTCATTAGTGGTCATATAAAGTAAAAAACTTGGTTCTGATAGACTCCCCACCCTTCGCTCTACACCCCCCTGCGTACCATGCCCTCCTCCCCCCTCCCCCAACAACTCACCTTCCTCCGCGAAATCGACCGGCTGAAAAGCGTCGTCCGACTGACGCCCCTGCTTGATCGCTCGCGGCGGGAGAACAGTGCGGAGCATTCCTGGCATCTGGCCCTCTATGCCCTGGTGCTGGCGGAACATGCGGCGGGGGAGGTGGATGTGCTGCGGGTGGTGAAGATGCTGCTGATCCACGACATCGTGGAGATCGACGCGGGGGACGTGCCCTTCCATGTGCCGGAAAGCCATGCGGGCCAGGCGGAGCGGGAGCGGCTGGCGGCGGAGCGCCTCTTCGGCCTGCTGCCGGAAGCCCAGGCGGCGGAGTTCCGGGAGCTGTGGTTCGAGTTCGAGGCAGCACAGAGCGACGACGCCAAGTTCGCCAAGGCCCTGGACCGCTTCCAGCCCATGCTGCACAACGCCGCCACCGAGGGCGGCACCTGGGTGGAATGCGCCGTCACCCTGGAGCAGGTGAAGCAGCGCTGCCGCCCGCCCATCGAGAAGGGCTCCCCCGCCCTGTGGGCCGTGGCCGAGCAGATGGCCGAGGCCCACCTGGGCCCGGCCGACGGCGAAACGCCGGACCAGGCCGCCTGAGGCCCGGTTCCGGGCCTCGGTAAATCCTCCTTCTGCCCGCCGGGTCCCGCCCGGGGGCTGGCTTGCCGCCTAATCCACACCCACCACACCCACCCCATCCTGCCCCGGTCTGCCGAAGCGGG
The DNA here is from genome assembly GCF_004217225.1 of Azospira oryzae. Lineage (GTDB taxonomy): Bacteria > Pseudomonadota > Gammaproteobacteria > Burkholderiales > Rhodocyclaceae > Azospira > Azospira oryzae. The sequence goes on along the minus strand of NZ_SHKM01000001.1, from coordinate 500,221 downwards.
TCGGGGGCGCTTCCGCCAGGGGGCTGTCGGCCTCCATCTCCGGCTCGCCCTGGCGGCGTTGCAGGGGAATGACGCCGGCCCAGGCGGGCCAGGCCAGATCCTCCGCATCGTCCTTGGGGCCGCCCTGGCGCACCTTGGCCGAGGCTTCGGCCAGGGAGAGGCGCAGCACGGCGGTGGCGTTCACCTCCTTGGCCGTCATGGGCCGCAGTTCCTCCCAGCGCCCCGGGTAAAGGCCCTCGATGAAGGCCCGCAGTGCCCGGTGCTTTTCCTCCGGCTCGGTCACCGCCTCGAAGCGACCGTAGATCACCACGGAGCGGTAGTTGAGGGAGTGGTGCATGGCGGAGCGGGCCAGCACCAGGCCGTCGGCCAGGGCGATGCTGACGCAGGCCTCCCCGGCCAGCAGGGCCTGGCCCAGGCGCGAGGCCTTGGCGGCGTGCAGGTAGAGGTGGTCGCCCTCGCGCCAGTGCAGGGTGGGAATGGCGTGTACGCTGCCCTCCCACTGGAAGGCCACGGTGCACAGCAGGCCCGCATCCACGATGGCGGCGACGCTGGCCAGGTCGTAGGCGGCCCGCTGGGGCCGGCGCAGGATCCGGGTACGGACGGAAGGGCTGGAAGAGGCGGAAGGGCTAGGAGTGTTTGGGGAAGGCTGGGATTCGCGCATGGCGGCAAGCTCCGGTGAATGGAAACAGGGCCAGCCTAAGGCTTGCGTGGTACCTTCTGTAGCGCCACCAAACACCTTATTCATGGAGCCACGATGGAACTGGACTGGCTGCTGGCCCCGCCCCTGCCCGAGGCCATGCCCCGGCAGCGCCTGCTCTACCACCGCCTGCGGGACGCCATTCTCAGCGGCCGCCTGGCCCCGGCCACGCGCCTGCCGGCTAGCCGCGCCCTGGCCGATTCCCTGGGCATCGCCCGCAACACGGTGCTCTTCGCCTACGAGCAGCTGACGGCCGAAGGCTGCATGGTGGCGGACCGCCAGGGCACCCGGGTGGCGCCCCTGGCCGCCCTGGGCGCCGCCGCCGACGGGCCTGCCCAACGCGGCCCGGCCCCGCCTTCGCCGGGGCTGTCGGCCCGGGCCGAAATCGCCCGCCAGCCCGCCGCCGTGCCCCATGCGCCGCCCCTGCCCTTCAGCCCGGGCATTCCGGATTACGGCCCCTTTCCCTTCCGCGCCTGGCGGGGCTGCCTGGAGCGGGCCTGGCAGGAGGTGAGCTGGCGGGAACTGGGCTACACCGCCCACGGCGGCGACCCGGCCCTGCGCCGGGAACTGGCGTCCCACCTGACCACGGTGCGGGGCCTGCCGGTAGCGGCGGAGCAGATCGTCATCACCAGCGGCACCCAGAGCGGCCTGGACCTGTGCGCCCGCTTCCTGGCCGACGCCGGCCACACCGCCTGGCTGGAAAACCCGGGCTACCAGGCGGCCCGCATCGCCTGGAGCCTGGCTGGCCTGGCCCTGCACGACGTGGCGGTGGACGAGGCCGGCATGGCGCCGACGGCGGCGGACTGGACGGAACGGCCGCCCCGGCTGATCCTCCTCACCCCCTCCCACCAGTACCCCACGGGCCGGGTCATGCCCCTGGGGCGCCGGCTGGACCTCATCGAGCAGGCCCGGCAGGCCGGGGCCTGGATCGTCGAGGACGACTACGAAAGCGAATTCCGCCGCGCCGGCCCGGCGCCCCCGGCCCTCTTCGGCCTGCAGGAGGAGGCGCCGGTGGTCTATGTGGGCACCTTCAGCAAGACCCTCTACCCGGGCCTGCGCCTGGGCTATCTGGTGCTGCCCCGGGGCATCGCCGCCGACTTCGCCCTGGCCGCGGCCCAGACCACCCGGGCCGGCCAGGGCATCGAGCAGCGGGCCCTGGCGGACTTCATCCGGCGCGGCCACTACACCGCCCACCTGCGCCGCATGCGCGCCCGCTACGCGGCCCGCCAGACGGCCCTGCGCCAGGCCCTCAGCGCCGCCCTGGGGCCGGGCCTGCGACTCGGCGGCGGCGAGGCCGGCCTGCATCTGGTGCTGGAACTGCCGCCCCAGCAGGACGACCGGGCCGTGGCCGCCCGGGCCGCCGCCCTGGGCCTGGGCCCGCGCCCCCTCAGCCACTACGCCCGCCCCCCGGTGCGCTGCAACGGCCTGGTGCTGGGCTACGGCAATCTGGAAACGGGCATGGTGGGCGATGCGGTGCAACGGCTGAAACTGGCCCTGGCGCTCGGGGAACCGCTGCCGGGCTGAGACAGGGGCGGGCACGGGGATGCGGGGCACGGCCGCTTTTCGCGAACGCCCGGAACAGGCCCGGGCGGACAGTACCGGCCCCCGCCGGGAACGGGCCCGGCGCCGCCCACCGACCATCCCATCGGCATGAAGCTAGAACCTGCCGCAGCCATGGCCCGCTGCCCGGGCCGGGGCGGAAAATCGTCCTTAAACGACGCTGCCGCCTCGCCTAGAATGAAGACGGCGACGGCGGTCCGGCAGCGGCAAAGATGGCGCCGTTGTGAGAGAATCCGGGGCCAGAAACCAATCGGGGCGCCCGCCGGCGCTTTCCCCACCTGCAAATCCATAGGCACACCATGAGCACCCAAGGCACGCAGCGCCGCAGCACCTTCGACAAGATCGAGATCGGCCAGAAGTTTTTCGACCCCATCAGCGCCGAATACTTCGTCAAGCTGACCGACACCACCGCCGCCATGGTCACCGGCATCGGCGACGGCACCATCCCCGACGAATTCGAACCGGAAGACGTGGTCCGCATCGACGGCTAAGGGGCTTCCCAGCCCCTCCGCCCCGACCCGCCCCGGCCGGCCACTCCAGGCCGGGGGCAGCCAAGGGGCAGAAAGCACAGGCGCCATGGACGCACCCGCCCCCTGGGGCAATCTGCTGGCCGTTCCCGACGGCCCCTTCGACGGAGAGCGCTTCGACGCGCTGCTGGCGGGTGGCGCCTTTCGCCTCGAGCGCATCGTTTCCACCGGTCAGTCCAGCCCGCCCGGTTTCTGGTACGACCAGGAGGACGGCGAATGGGTGGCCCTGCTCAGCGGCGCCGCCGAACTGCAGTTCGAGGACGAGGCCGAGCCGCGCCGCCTGGCCCCCGGCGACTGGCTGCACATCGCCCCCCACCGCCGCCACCGGGTACATTGGACCGCCCAGGACCAGACCACCGTCTGGCTGGCCATCCACTACCGTTAGCCGTTCCTGCCGGCTGCCCCTCGGGCAATTCGCTTTGCCGCGCCGGCAAATGCCGGCGCCCTTCCCTGCCTTGCTTCACACCCCGTCTTGCGCCAAGCCCCGCCGCTGCTCCGCCCGGGGCCGCGCCGCCCTGCCCTAGCGGTAGTCGATGACCGAGCCGTCGGCCCGGCGCAGCACGATCTGGTCGCTGCGCTGGATGCCGTCCACGGCCCGGCGGCAGAGGTCGAGGAAATGCTGGATGCCCCGGGTGCGGAATTTCTGGCGGTGGATGATGAAGTGGAACTGGCGCCGCAGGTTGAGCCCGGGGGCCGGCAGCTCCGCCAGGCTGCCGCGGCGGAAGGCCTCCTTCAGGGCCAGGCGGGAAATGCAGCCGATGCCCAGGCCCGCTTCCACGGCCCGCTTGATGGCCTCCGTGTGTTCCAGTTCCAGCGCCACTTTCAGCCGGGGCAGCCGTGACCCCAGCGCCCCTTCAAGAGTCTGGCGGGTACCCGAGCCGGGCTCCCGCAGAATCCAGGGTTCGGCCAGGAGGTCTTCGAGCGTGGCGTCCTGCCTGCCCGCCAGGGAATGGTCCGGAGCGGCGAAGACCGCCAGTTCGTCCTCGATCCAGGGCGACACTTCCAGATCCGGGTGCTGGCAGACGCCTTCGATGAGGCCGAAATCCAGCTCGAAATTGGCCACCTGGCGGATCACCGTGGCGGTGTTGTGCACCTCCAGATGGACCCGGCCCCGGGATTCCTCCGGCCGCCCGCCCATGAACTCCCCCAGCAGCAGGGGCGCCAGGTAGTTGCCGATGGTCAGGGTCGCCCCCAGGCGCAGGGGGCCGCCCTCACCCTCGCCCTGCAGCAGGGCCTCCACGTCCCGCCCCTGGTCCAGCAGGGCCTGCACCCGGGGCAGCAGCTGGCGCCCCAGTTCGTTGAGCTGCAGGCGCTTGCCGTGGCGGTCGAAGAGGCGGGTATCGAACTGCTTTTCCAGCTCGTTGAGGCTCATGCTCACCGCCGACTGGGACAGGGACAGGCTCTCCGCCGCCCGGGAGACGCTCTCCTGGCGGGCCACGGCGACGAAGGATTCCAACTGGCGCAGGGTGAATTTCATGGCGAGGGGCCTTGCTTATCAATTTGTCTGACGGATTATATAAATTTAATTCGATTCATCTATATGAACCCGGCCCCTAGAATCCGTTCCAACTTCCCGTCACCTTTGTCCCCACGATCCGCGAAAGTCCTGCCATGTCCTCGTTCATCCACGAAGAAGTCACCAGCGTGCATCACTGGAACGACAGCCTGTTCAGCTTCAAGACCACCCGGGACCCGGGCCTGCGCTTTCGCACCGGCCAGTTCGTCATGATCGGCCTGGAAGTGGAGGGCCGCCCCCTGATGCGCGCCTACAGCATCGCCAGCGCCCACTACGAGGACCATCTGGAATTCTTCAGCATCAAGGTGCCGGACGGCCCCCTCACCTCCCGCCTGCAGCACCTCAACCCGGGCGACAAGATGCTGGTCAGCCGCAAGCCCACCGGCACCCTGGTGCTGGACGACCTGAAGCCCGGCAAGCACCTCTACCTGCTGGGCACCGGCACCGGCCTGGCCCCCTTCATGAGCGTGATCCGGGACCCGGAGGCCTACGAGCAGTTCGACAAGATCGTGCTGATCCACGGCGTGCGCACGGTGAGTGAACTGGCCTATTCCGACTTCATCGAGAACGAGCTGCCCAACAATGAGTTCTTCGGCGAGCTGGTACGGGAAAAGCTGATCTACTACCCCACCGTGACCCGGGAACCCTTCCGCAACCAGGGCCGCCTCACCGAGCTGCTGGAAAGCGGCAAGCTGTGCGCCCAGATCGGCCTGCCTCAGCTCAACCCTGAAACCGACCGGGCCATGCTCTGCGGCAGCCCGGCCATGCTGGCCGACACCAGCGCCATGCTGGACCGCCTCGGCTTCCAGGTTTCCCCCCACATCGGCACCCCCGGCGACTACGTCATCGAGCGGGCCTTCGTGGAAAAATAAGGCGCTTCGCGCGCTACCAAAAACCGGGCCCGGCGCCCGGTTTTTTTTTGCCGGCGGCAATCTCAGTCCGCCATGCCGGCAGTCGGCTCACGGCACTGCGGCGGCATCCTGCCGGCATGAATTTGTGAAACTTGATTCACATCAAGTTTTCGACTTTCCAAGGTACTGGATTGCAAGGAGAAAATCCGCTCCCCACGCCACCCCCGCGCCATCGCTTGCCAGACGCCATCTTTCGCCCGTTGCACAAAAAAAACCAAGACGACATCAACGGGGGTTGGACATGGAAATCACGACAGGTGAGAGCATCGCCTCGCCAACGCTCATGGAAGTCCTGCAGGAAGTGCTGCAGGACTCCAAGATCGCCCATCGGGTCAGCTGGGAACGCTGGGCCCCGGGCACCCTGTGGCAGTCCTGCCACAACCGCAGGCAAAGTCTGTTTGTGGTCCGCCACGGCCGTCTGGAACTGGCGGTGACGGATGCGGAAGGCCGGGAACGCTCCCTGCGCCTGCTGGCCGAATCGGAACTGTTCGGCACCGAGGCCCTGGCCGCCGGCCCCGCCGCCGAGGGCGAGGCCGCCCGGCAGGATTACGGCATCCGCGCCGTCACCTATTCCGAAGTGCTGCAGATTCCCCTGGACATCGTGGATCAGCTGATCGCCCAGCTGCCCCTCTTCCGCAAGGCTCTCACCAGCAGCATCGCCAACCACATCTGGGCCCTGGAACGGGAGCGGGAACACGGCCGCTCCATGCCCACCAACAACCGTCTGCTGTGCTATCTGCGCTGCGGCGAAAACGGCATCCGGAGCGGACAGAAGCCCAGCGGCAAAGCCACCCTGCCCATGCACCTGCTGGCCCGGCGCATCGGTTGCAGCGCCGGCCACCTCTCCCGCTCGGTCAGCACCATGGTGCGCCAGGGCATGCTGCTGCGCCAGGACGGGCGCCTGCAATTGCAGGGCGACGGCGAACGGCCCTACGCCTTCTGCGAAGGCTGCGCCTAGGTGCCAGGCCAGCTCACCGTCACGGCAGGAAGGCCCGGGTACGTGAGTCAGCCTCAGTAAGGCAAGGGAAAGCGGCGGCACAGTTCCGCCACCTGGGCCCGGACCGCAGCGGCGACCGCCGGGTCCGGCGCTTCCGGATTAGCGGCCAGGGTTTCGAGCAGATGCACGATGAGACCGCCGATCAGGCGGAACTCGGCGGTGCGAAAGCCCCGGCTGGTGCCGGCCGGGCTGCCGACGCGGATGCCGGAAGTGACCATGGGCTTTTGCGGATCGTGGGGAATGGCGTTCTTGTTGAGGGTGATGCCGACCCGCTCCAGGGCCTTCTCCGCCACATTGCCGGTCAGATTCAGGGGCCGCAGGTCGGCCACCGCCAGATGGGTGTCGGTGCCGCCGGAGACGATGCGCAGGCCGCCGGCCGCCAGGGTCTGGGCCAGGGCCTGGGCATTTTCCACCACCCGGGCCGCATAGCTGCGGAACTCCGGTTGCAGGGCCTCGCCGAAGGCCACCGCCTTGGCGCCGATCACGTGCATCAGGGGCCCACCCTGCAGGCCGGGGAAAACGGCGGAATCGATGGCCTTGCCGAGGGCCGCGTCGTTGCTCAGGATGAGGCCGCCCCGGGGCCCGCGCAGGGTCTTGTGGGTGGTGGAGGTCACCACGTCGGCGTAAGGCAGGGGCGACGGATGGGCGCCGCCGGCGACGAGGCCGGCGAAATGGGCCATGTCCACCAACAGCCGCGCCCCGACCCAGTCGGCGATGCGGCGGAACTCGGCGAAATCGAGAACGCGGGAATAGGCGGAACCGCCGGCGATGATCAGCTTGGGCCGGTGTTCATAGGCCAGGTGTTCCACCTCCGCCATGTCGATGCGGTGGTCGTCCGCCCGCACGCCGTAGGCGACGCCGCGGAACCACTTGCCCGACTGGTTCATCGGTGCCCCGTGGGTCAGGTGGCCACCGGCGGCCAGGCCCAGGCCGAGGATGGTGTCGCCGGGTTGCAGCAGGGCCAGATAAACGGCCTGGTTGGCCTGGCTGCCGGAGTGGGGCTGCACGTTGGCGTAGGCGCAGCCGAAGAGGCTCCGGGCCCGGGCGATGGCCAGGGCTTCGATCCCGTCCACCGGGCCGCAGCCGCCGTAATAGCGCCGGCCCGGGTAGCCTTCCGCGTACTTGTTGGTGAGCACCGAGCCCTGCATTTGCAACACGGCGGGGCTGACGATGTTCTCCGAGGCGATCAGCTCGATCGAATTCCGCTGCCGCGCATATTCGGCAGCCACGTAGCGGGCCGCTTCGGGGTCGGTACGGCCCAGCGCTCCGGAGGCCTGGTCGTATGGCGGCCGGGGCAGATCGTTTGGGTTGTTCATCTCTCGTTGCCTTTCTCTGTTGCTGATGGACGAGGCGCCGACAGACCCGGCGCCCATTGCGGGTATCCACCCGGGCCCGGCCCTAGCGCCCCTCCCCGGCTGCGGACTGGCCCAGGCGGGGCATGCCGCGCAGGAGGCGCAGGTCGCCATGGATCAGGGCGTGGGCCGCCAGGCCGGCGAGCAGGCCCCAGAAGGCGCCCCCCAAGCCGAACAGGGTGACGTTGGCGGCAGTGGCGAGAAAGGTGATCAGGGCCGTTTCCCGGCCCCGCAGATCCACCAGAGCCGTGGCCAGGCTGCCGCCGATGGCGCCGAGCAGGGCCAGGCCGGCCAGGGTGGTGATGAAGGTGGGTGGCAGCACCACGAAGAGGGCCGCCAGGGTGGTGCCGAAAATGCCCACCAGGGTGTAGAACACACCGCAGGCCAGGCCGGCGATGTAGCGTTTGCCCGGCTCCTCGTGGGATTCCCTGCCGGTGCAGATGGCGGCGGTGATGGCGGCGACGTTGAAGGCATGGGAACCGAAGGGCGCCATCAGCAGGGAGCCCAGCCCGGTCACCGCCAGGATGGGGCTGGCGCTGGTCTTGAAGCCGTCGTTGCGCAGCACCAGCATGCCAGGCATGTACTGGCCGGTGAGGGTGATGACGAAAAGAGGCAGGGCCACGCTGAGCAGGGCGTTTACCGAGAAGGCCGGCGTGGTGAACACCGGCAGGGCCAGCTTCAGCGAGACCCCGGCGAAGCTGGCCTGGCCGAGCCCGAGCAGCAGCAGGATGCCGGCCACCAGCACGCCGACGATGGCGTAGCGGGCGGTGAAGCGGCGCAGCAGGGCATAGGTCAGCACCAGCACCCCCACCAGCAGCGGGTCCATGCCGGCGCCGCCGAAGGCGCCGATGCCGAAGCGCAGCAGGATGCCTGCCAGCAGCCCGGCGGCGATGCCGGGGGGAATCATCCTCACCACCCGCTCGAAGTAGCCGGAGACGCCCAGCACCATGAAGCCGATGGCGGAGAGCATGTAGGCGCCGATCATTTCCGCATAGGGCGTGGTCGGCAGCACGGCGATGAGGAAAGCGGCGCCGGGGGTGGACCAGGCGGTGATGATGGGCTCCCGGTAGCGGTAGCTCAGCCAGGCGCCGGTCAGGCCGACGCCCACGGAAATGGACCAGATCCAGGAGGCGGTCTGCTCCGGGCTCAGGCCGGCCGCCTTGGCACCCTGGAAAACCAGGATGAAGGTGCCGCCGTAATTGACGATGACCGAGATCAGGGCTGCCACAGTGGGATGCAGCAGGTCGGCGGGCTTGAGGGATTGGGTGTTCACGGGCGGTCTCCTGGGGCGTCGATTGGCCTTGTCAGCCTCGCCAGTGTGGCGGCAAAATGGCCTTGTATAAATTGCCACTTTTGATAATAAATAAGACCACTTTGCCATTGCCCGGACAGTGCCGGATGTCGCCTGCCGCGCTTCTCCAGCCGCTGCCGACGCCGCTTTTCCCGATTCCCGTGCACCGAACTGCGCTTCCCACCAAGCTGAGAAACTCCCCATGAGAACCCGCGCCACCGCCTATCCGATCTGGAACCGCTTCACCCCGAAAGCGGGCAGCCGGCTGTCCATGCGCGAGCAGCTGGTGCGCTTCTTCCGCCAGGGGGTGGCGGACGGCACCCTGCAGGCCGGCATCCGCCTGCCCGCCTCCCGGGTGCTGGCGGCGGAACTGAAGCTGTCCCGGATCACCGTCTCCGGCGCCTACGAGCAACTGATCGCCGAAGGCTTTCTCGAGGCGCGCCAGGGATCGGGGACTTATGTGGCAGCCCACGCCGCCGGCCCGGCCCGGGCACCGGCTCCTGGGGGCAGCGCTTCGATCGCGTCTGCCGCTTCCGCCAGGAACACTGCCCCACGGCCGCCGGCGGCAGCCCCCGCAAGCACGCCGGGCTCCCAGCGCGCCCGTTGCCTGCGCGGCCCCGACTCCATGTCCATGGCCCAGGCCGCCTGGCCCCTGACGCCGGGCCTGCCGGCCCTGGATGCCTTTCCCTACGCCCTCTGGGGCCGCCTCGACGGCCGCTTCTGGCGCCGCCATCCGGCCCCCGACCTGTCCTACGGCGAGCCCCAGGGGCTGCTGGCCCTGCGGGTGGCCCTGGCCGAATACCTGGGCGCCGCCCGGGGCGTGGTCTGCCGCCCGCACAACATCATCATCGCCCCCGGCGCCCAGGCGGCCATCGCCATCGCCGCCCTGGCCCTGACCGATGCGGGGGATTCGGTGTGGGTGGAAAACCCCGGCTACGACGCTGCCTACCGCAGCCTGGTCCTCTCCGGCGTGACGGCGGTGGGCATCCGGGTGGATGACGCGGGCCTGGACGTGGAGGACGGCCGCCGGCGGGCGCCGGAGGCGCGGCTGGCCCTGGTCTCGCCCTCCCACCAGTATCCCCTGGGCGTCACCATGAGCCTGGAGCGCCGCCTGGCCCTGCTGCAATGGGCCGACGAAGCCAACGCCTTCATCCTGGAAGACGATTACGACAGCGAGTTCCGCCACGAAGGGGCGCCGACCCCGGCGCTGAAGGCCCTGGATGCGCGCAACGGCCGGGTCATCTATATCGGCACCCTGAGCAAGCTGCTGGCCCCGGGCCTGCGGCTGGGCTATCTGGTGGTGCCCGACGAACTGGTGGAGGTGCTGCAGACGGTGCGCAACGGCACCGACCACCGGGTACCCGCCTCGATCCAGGCCACGGCGGCCGAATTCATCGGCAACGGCCACCTGGGCGCCCACATCCGCCGCACCCGGGCCCTTTACGGGGAGCGGCGGGCCGCCCTGCTCGAGGCCCTCAGGGAAGCCGGGGAAGCGCGGTTTTCCGTCACCCATGCCGCCACCGGGCTGCACCTGCTGGCCCATCTGCCCGGGCGGGTGGACGACCTGGCCCTGGCCGCCGCCGCCCGCGCCCACCGCATCGGCGTCACGCCCCTGTCGGCCTACCGGGTCGGCCCCGGGGCCAGCGCCTCACGGGGATTGCTGATGGGCTTCGGCAACACCCGGCCGGAAGCGATCCGGGCCGCCGTACGCACCCTGTGCGGGCTCTATCCGGACGCCGGCTGAAACGGTGGCGGTGCCGGCCTAGGCCTCGCCCCGGGCCAGCACCACGGTGAACCAGAAGGTGGCGCCCTGGCCGGCCTGGCTGTTGATGCCGATGCAGCCGCCCATCATTTCCACCAGGTGCTTGCTGATGGAAAGCCCCAGGCCGGTGCCGCCGAACTTGCGGGCGATGGAACCGTCCACCTGGGTGAAGGGGGCGAACAGCTGGGGAATCTTTTCCGCCGGGATACCGATGCCCGTGTCGCTGACGGCGAAGCGCAGGATGACGTTGCCGCCGCTCTCCCCTTCCCGCCACACCGAGAGGGTGATCTCGCCCCGGGCGGTGAACTTGACCGCGTTGGCCGCCAGATTGACCAGGATCTGGCGCAACCGCCCCGGATCGCCGCGCAGCTTGAGGGGCACGTCCGGCTCCACATGCAGGTGCATCTCCAGGCGCTTGCTCCGCACCTGGGGCGCGAACAGTTCCATCACCTGGGCCAGCTGCTGCCCCAGGTCGAAGTCCCGGCTCTCCAGGTCGAGCCGGCCGGCTTCGATCTTCGACAGGTCCAGGATGTCGTTGATGATGGCCAGCAGGGATTCGCCGCTGCTGTTGATGACCTCCACGTATTCCCGCTGCTCCTCGTCCAGGGGCGTTTCCCGCAGCACCTGGGCCATGCCGAGGACGCCGTTCATGGGGGTGCGCAGCTCGTGGCTCATGTTGGCGACGAACTCGGACTTGGCCCGGCTCGCCTGCTCCGCCGACGCCAGGGCATCCTGCAGCCGCTGCAGGCTCTCCAGCTGGAATATCTTCAGCAGGCCCATCACCGCCAGGGCCACCAGCACGGCGCAGGCCGCCCGCAGCAGTTGCACCGGGACGTGGAACAGTTCGAGGAAGGCCTGCTGGTTGATGAGGGACGGTGGGAACCAGTCGGCCCGGGGCACCACGATGCCCCCCAGCACGGCATGGAGGATGAAGGCCCCGGCCGCCACATTGCTGGCCAGGCGGATGGAGCGCTGCTCCGCCGCCGGCATGGTCTCCAGCAGGACCTGCCGGCAGTAGAGGTAGAAGCCGATGCCGGTCAGCAGGCTGGCGGGAAAGCCGCCCAGGTAGCGGGACCAGATGGTCATGCCCAGGAGCGGCGCGGCGCTGAGGCCAGCGCCGAGAGCGACGCCCAGCAGCATGGGGAAATACAGCCAGGGCCCCAGGAGCCAGCGTACACGGGCCTGCCAGGGCAATGGGGCGAGGGAGGCCAGCACCAGGTTTCGGCCGAACTCGAACAGGAAAAGGTAGGAAAGCAGCAGCAAGAAGGGACGCGTCGCGGCCAGCCAGGGCACGTCGCCCCGCACTTCGCGCCACAGGTCGGTCCATTCGAGGAAGCCGTGAACGAAACCGAAGGCTGCCAGCATCCACAGGATGCGGGACAGCTGCAGATGGCTGCGGTGGTCGTAGCGGACGACGATGACCACGCCCATGAGGAGGAAGGCCAGGCCGTAGACCAGATAGACCACATCCATCGTCATTCACCTTTTCTAACGACGCCGCAATGGCGTCATGGTCGCATTCCCGGCCCCTTCGGGCCAAGCACCGGAGCCGCTCTCCGACGGCATCAGGCGGCGGCAGGCCGGGCCGCCCGCATGGCGGCCGCCATGTCCCGGGCCGCCACCGCCACCACCTCGGCATCGATGCGGCCCTGGTGCGCCAGTTCCTGGAGGAACTGCAGCACGGCATCGGCCGAGAGGCCGGCCCGGTAGGGACGGTCCTGGGCCATGGCCTGGAAAATGTCCGCCACCCGCAGGATGCGGGCCTCCCGGGACATGGCGTCCACGGTCAGGTGGAAGGGGTAGCCGCTGCCGTCCGGCTCCTCGTGGTGATAGGAGGCCCAGGCGGCGATTTCCTCAAAGCCCCGGATGCGGTGCAGGATCTGGTAGGTCTCGAAGCTGTGGGCGTTGATCATCTTGCGTTCCCGCTCGTCGAGCTGGCCCGGCTTGTCCAGCACCTCGTCGGGCACCCGCAGCTTGCCCAGGTCGTGCAGCAGGCCGGCGATTTCCAGGCGCTCGCAGTTGGCCTGGGGCACCCCCATGGCCTCGGCCAGATGCCGGGCCAGACGGGCGACGCCGAGGGAATGCTCGGCAGTGAAGGGGCTCTTGGCATCGACGATGCGGGAGAAGATGCCGGCCAGCTGCTTCAGCTGGGCCAGGGAGGCGCGGCAGGGCTGGCCCTGGGCCAGCATGTCCTCCAGGGCGGACTGGATGCCCCGGGGCTCCAGGCGCAGCCAGAAGGCCTCGGCGGCGGAGGCCTGGAGAAAGGCTTCCACCAGTTCGGGGGCGAAGAAGGTGCCGGCGCTGTCGCGGATTTTCTGGCGGATGGCCGGCGCCTGCATGAGCACGTTGCCGCTGCTGTAGTAGGGCGCAGTCAGGGCATCCACCCGGTCCACCAGGAAAATCAGGTTGGCCTGCTCGGCCACCTGGCGGGAGACGTCGGCCCGCCCCTGCAGGTCCTGCCAGTGGGTGTGGTGGTAATGCACCGGCTCGGCCATGGCGGCCAGGGGCCCGAAGTCCCGCAGCAGCTCGCAGCCGACGTTGCAGTGTTCCTGGGACATCTGCCAGTCGAATTCGCTGACCAGATGGTTGTGGGTGCGGGTGGAGGAAACGCCGATGTCGTGCAGCAGCCCCAGGTCGAAGAGAAAGGTGGTGTCGCCCCGGTCCAGCCCCATGACCCGGGCGCAGGCCGCCGCCATGATGCCCACCCGCTTGCCGTGGGCCACGTCGTCGATACCCACCAGGTCGAGGGCGTCGGAAAGGGCGTAGATGACCTGGCGCAGGTCCACATCGATGTAGGAGGCAGCAATGGGCGAGGTATTCACAGTCATCCTTGCGGGAATGGGATGGGACCACTCAGTGTGCATGACGCACTGGTTCAAGTCAGCTAGTCAATCACCCAGGGGAGGAGACGGCTGCCGGGCATGACCGGGGAAAGCAATCGCCACGTCCAGTCCCCCCAGATCGGCGGCGGCTCCCAGGCTGAGGCGGGCGCCATGCAGTTCGGCGATCCGCGTGACAATGGAAAGGCCCAGGCCGTGGCCGTCACCGGCGCCCGGATCGAGCCGGCGGAAGCGGGCCAGGGCCTCCTGGCGCTGCTCCGCGGGAATGCCCGGGCCGCTGTCGCGCACATGCAGGACGGCATCAGCGCCGCCGTCCCCCTGCGCCTGGCAGCAGACCAGCACCCGGCCACCGGCGGGCGTATGGCGGATGGCGTTGTCCAGCAGGTTGCGCAGCAGCACCTGCAGCAGCAGGGGCGAACCGGTGACGCTGATTTCCGGCCCCTCTTCCACCTCCAGCTCCACCCCCTTGTCGAAGCCGGTCGGGGCCAGGGAAGCCACGGTTTCCACCGCCAGGCGGCGCAGGGGGCAGGCTTCCTGGTCCGGCAATTCGGCCTGGGCGTCCAGCCGCGCCAGGGTCAGCAGCTGATCCACCAGCCGCGCCGCCCGGCGACTGCCGCTGACCAGATGGGCCAGGGCCCGCTGCCGGGTTGCGTCGTCGCCGGCGGCCTGGGCCACTTCCGCATGGGTCTGCAAAACGGCCAGGGGCGTGCGCAATTCGTGGGCCGCATCGGCGGTAAAACGGCGCTCGTCGTCCTGGGCACGCCGGACCTGTTCGAACAAACGGTTGAGACGTTCCAGAATCGGCACCACTTCCCGCGGGGCCTCGGCCAGGGATATGGGCTGGAGCCGCTGGGGCGCCTGGGCGCCGATGGAATCGGCGAGACGGGACAGGGGGCGGAAGGCCAGCAGGACGAAAATGCCGAGCACCAGGCCCAGCACCGGCAGGCCCACGCCCATGGTCTGCAGCAGATGGCTGGCCACCTCGTTGCTGATTTCCGCCCGGCTTTCGGCCGCATCGGCGACCTGGATCAGGTAGTGGCGGCGGGCATCGCGCACGCTGAAGACGCGCCACGCCTTGCCGTCGATATGCACATCGGAAAAGCCCTCCTCCCGCGGCGACAGACGGCTGTCGGGCGCCCGGGGGGAGCGGGTCAGCAGACGCTCGCCCTCCCACACCTGGAAGGCCACCTTCTTGTCGTAGCGATGCCGGGGCAGGCGCTCGCCGATGTCGTCGGCCTCGTCGCCGAGAAAGGCGAAGAGCAGGGTGGCCGATTGGGCCAGGTGGGCATCGAGCAGTTCTTCGGCCTCGTGCCGGGCCTCCCGGTAGGCGATGACCCCGACCACGCTCCACACCAGGGCGACGGCGGCGAGGATGCCGAAGAGAATGCGCAGGCGCAGGGAATAGGTGCGCATCATGGCGCCGGGCTCCGGCCGGCTTCGGGAATCAGGTAGCCGACGCCGCGCACGGTGCGGATCAGGTCGGCCCCCAGCTTGCGCCGCAGGTGATGGATGTGCACTTCGATGGCATTGGATTCCAGCTCGCTGCCCCAGGCATAGAGATGGGATTCGATCTGGGCCTTGGTCAGCACCCGGCCGGCCTGGGCCAGCAGTTCGTGCAGCAGGTCGAATTCCCGGGCCGACAGTTCCACCGCCTGCCCCGCCAGGGTCACCCGCCGCCCGGCCGGGTCCAGGCGCAGATTGCCATGGACGATTTCCGGCACGGCGCGACCGCCGCGGCGGCGGGTCAGGGCCCGCAGGCGGGCGCCCAGTTCCTGCAGGTTGAAGGGCTTGATCATGTAGTCGTCGGCCCCGGCATCGAGGCCGGCCACCACGTCATCCGGCGCATCCCGGGCGGTGAGGATCAGCACCGGCATGGCATCGCCCCGGGCCCGCAGCTGGCGCAGCACCTCCAGGCCGGACACCTTGGGCAGCCCCAGATCGAGCACCAGGGCGGCAAAGGGCTCGCTGGCCAGGGCATGGCCGGCAGCCTCGCCATCCTGCACCCAGTCGGCCTGCCAGCCGCCCTGGCGCAGGCCCATCTGGATGCCTTCCCCCAGGGCCTGGTCGTCTTCCACGATGAGAATTCGCATGATCGCTGCCGGACCTCTCTATTGTGTGCGCCCTATCCAATCACACCAGCGCCAGGGCAATGGCGCCGCCGATCAGGGCCAGCAGCCCCACGGCCACCGGCAGGTGACGGCGGGCAATGCCGTCTTCCGGCCGGCCCTGCTTGTAACCGTGCCACATGGCGGCCACCAGGTTTTCCCGGTGCACCAGACTACTCCACAGCACAGCTGCCACATGAACGAAGACCAGCCCCAGCATGGCCGAGGCCACGCCTTCATGGATATCTTCCAGCCAGTCACCGGCCACCTCGTTGAAGGTCATCCAGCCGGTGGCGGCCGTCAGCAGGCCCAGGCCCAGGAGCGCCAGCACGGCCAGGGCGCCGGCGGGATTGTGGCCGGTGTAGTGCGGCGGGCGCAAGCTCAGCATGCCGAGCAAATACTCGCGGATCGCCGCCTGGCCCCGGACGAACTGGCTGAAGCGGGCGTAACGGCTGCCCACCAGCCCCCATAGAAGGCGGAAGACGATGAGGGCCGCCACCACATAGCCGCTGGCGATGTGAATCAGCTGCCAGCGTTCCGACTCGCTGGTGATGAAGGCGGTGGTGAAGGCCAGGGCCAGGCTCCAGTGGAACAGGCGCACCGGCATATCCCACACCAGGATTTTTCGGGGGGAGGAATCCGACGCGTTGGCGGCGGTAATACGTTGTTGATCATGGGTAGTCATGGCGGTTCCTCATCGACGGCCATCGGCCGGCTGCAGGGAGCCTTCGCCGAAATCGCCCTGTTCGGCCCGGCGATGGCATTGCTGACACTGGGCCATGGGCGTGGCCCTGGCGCCGGCCGGCACCTTGGGCAGCGGGTAGCCGCGCAGCTCCTCGGGCCGATGCTTGCGCTGGAACCAGGCGGTGGTGGTGAGGCGTGGCGCCGCTCCCTTGCCCTCATGGGCGCTGCGGGTGCTGGCCTGGGCTTGCAGCAGGCTGGCGATCTCCCGCTGGGCCTGGGGCTCCAGGCTGGCGTCGCTGCCGAAATGGCGCTCCAGCTGCTGCAGGGTCACTTTCCAGCCGGCAGCGTCCATCAATGCCGGCGGATAGGCGACGTGGCAACTGCCGCACTCCGCCGCGTAGGTAGGGGACAGGGCATAACGATGGTCGCCGGCCCAGGCGCCGCCGGCCAGCAGCAGCGTTGCCAGGGACAGGCTCTGTAGTGTTTTCATGGCATCGCTCCTCAGGGTTTGACGGTCAGCAGATAGGCCAGCAGGTCGCCCTTCTCCTCGGCCGTGCAGGCCCGGCCCAGCACATCCTTGCAGTTGCGGCCGAACCATTTGTCCACCTTGGCGGCATCGCTGAAACGACGGGGATTGGCGGCCGGGGCCAGGGGTTCGATCAGCTTGCGGGTCACCGCATGGGCGCCGCCCTGGCCCGGGTTGCTGGTATGGCAGGAAGCGCAACTCCAGTCGCTGCCATGGGTAGTGCTGAAGAAGCTGCGGCCCCGCTCGGCGGAAAAGGCGCGCAAGGCGGGATTGGACTGTCGGGCTTCGGCCAGCCAGGCGGCCTGGAGTTCGGCAGGAGAGGTGGGCGATGCGGCCAGGGTGCTGCCGGCCAGGAGCGCCAGGGCGACGCCCATGGCCAGGGGTCTGGGGAAATACATTTGGGTCTCCCAAAGTGAATACGGGAGCCAGTATTGGCAGCCAGGATTAAGCCAACCTTAAGTTCCCCTCCCGCCCCAAGGGAAATTCGGCCAGACTTCTCCCCCCGACCTTCCCCCCCGCCGCCAGACACGGGATAATCCGCCCCTTCGGCGGCCCCTGCCGCGCCCATCCATTTTTTCGAAGCCCATGGCAACCAAGAAGAACAGCGATCCCTCCGGCCACACCCCGATGATGCAGCAGTATTTGGCGCTGAAGAGCCAGCATCCGGGCACCCTGCTCTTCTACCGCATGGGGGATTTCTACGAGCTGTTCTTCGAGGATGCGGAAAAGGCCGCCCGCCTGCTGGACATCACCCTCACCACCCGGGGCCAGTCCGCCGGCCTGCCCATCAAGATGGCCGGGGTGCCCTACCACGCGGTGGAGCAGTACCTGGCCAAGCTGGTGAAGATGGGCGAATCCGTGGTCATCTGCGAACAGGTGGGGGACCCGGCCACCAGCAAGGGCCCGGTGGAGCGGGCCGTCTCCCGCATCGTCACCCCCGGCACCCTGACCGACGCCGCCCTGCTGGACGAGAAGCGGGACACCCTGCTCATGGCCCTGACCGGCGGCCGCGGCGTCTGGGGCCTGGCCTGGCTCAACCTGGCCAGCGGTGAATTCCGCGTCAGCGAAGTGGCCACGGAAAAGCTGACCGCCACCCTGGAACGCATCCGCCCGGCCGAAGTGCTGCTGCCCGATTCCCTGGTGCCGGAAGTGAACATCAGCGCCGCCACCACCCGCCGCCCCGACTGGCATTTCGACGCCGAAGCGGCCAAGCGCCTGCTGCTGGAACACTTCAAGGTGCAGAGCCTCACCGCCTTCGCCGCCGAGGACCTGCGCCCCGCCCTGGGGGCCGCCGGGGCCCTGCTGCAGTACGCCCAGGCCACCCAGACCCAGGCCCTGCCCCACGTCCAGGGCCTGGTGGTGGAGCGGGAGTCGGCCTACCTGGGGCTGGACGCCGCCACCCGCCGCAATCTGGAACTGACCGAGACCCTGCGCGGCGAAGCCTCCCCCACCCTCTTCTCTCTGCTGGACTCCTGCGTCACCGCCATGGGCGCCCGCTACCTGCGCCACGCCCTGCACCACCCCCGGCGCGACCGGGCGGTGCCGGCGGCCCGCATCGATGCCATCGGCGCCCTCATGGCGGACCACCTGGCCCTGGCCCAGTACCTGCGCAGCGGCCTGAAGGGCTTTGCCGACGTGGAGCGCATCGCCGGCCGCATTGCCCTGCGCAACGCCCGCCCCCGGGACCTCTCCAGCCTGCGCGACTCCCTCGCCTGCCTGGAGGAACTGCGCCGCCCCCTGGCCGGCCATCCCTCGCCCCTGCTGGGTGAGCTGTGGGGCCAGCTGGAAGCGCCGGTGGAGGCCATCGAGCTTTTGCTGCGCGCCATCGCCCAGGAACCGGCGGCCATGGTGCGGGACGGCGGCGTCATGGCCACCGGCTTCGATGCCGAGCTGGACGAGCTGCGGGCCCTCAACGACAACTGCGGCGCCTTCCTGGTGGACCTGGAAGCCCGGGAGAAGGAACGCACCGGCATCGCCACCCTCAAGGTGGAATACAACCGGGTGCACGGCTTCTACATCGAAGTCACCCACGCCAATGCCGACAAGGTGCCGGACGACTATCGCCGGCGCCAGACCCTGAAGAACGCCGAACGCTATATCACCCCGGAACTGAAGGCCTTCGAGGACAAGGCCCTCTCCGCCCAGGATCGCGCCCTGGCCCGGGAAAAGTGGCTCTACGAGCAGGTGCTGGATCAGTTGCAGCCGGTGGTGCCGCAGCTGCAGGCGGTGGCCCGGGCCCTGGCCCAGCTGGACATGCTGGCCTCCTTCGCCGACACCGCGGTGGCCCGCAACTGGTGCCGCCCCGAATTCACCGACCGGCCCGGCCTGTGGCTGGAAGCGGGCCGCCACCCGGTGGTGGAAAACGAACTGCAGGCCCAGGGCGACACCTTCATCCCCAACGACCTGGACCTGGGGGAAAGCGAAGACGCGGAACTCCGCCTGCTGCTCATCACCGGCCCCAACATGGGCGGTAAATCCACCTACATGCGGCAGACGGCGCTGATCGCCCTGCTCGCCCACGTCGGCTGCTACGTTCCGGCCAAGGCGGCCCGGCTGGGGCCCATGGACCAGATCTTCACCCGCATCGGCGCCTCCGACGATCTGGCTTCGGGCCGCTCCACCTTCATGGTGGAAATGACCGAATCCGCCGCCATCCTGCACAACGCCACGGAACAAAGTCTTGTCTTGATGGACGAGGTGGGCCGGGGCACCTCCACCTTCGACGGCATGGCCCTGGCCATGGCCATCCTGCGCCACCTCTTGGAAAAGAACCGCAGCCTGACCCTGTTCGCCACCCACTATTTCGAGCTGACCCGCCTGGCCCACGAATACCCGGCCCTGGTCAATGTGCATCTGGACGCGGTGGAGCACGGCGACCGCATCGTCTTCCTCCACGCTGTGGAAGAAGGCCCGGCCAACCAGAGCTACGGGATTCAGGTAGCGGCCCTGGCCGGCATTCCCAGTGCGGTGGTGCGGGCCGCCAAGAAGGAACTGCGGCAGCTGGAAACCCGGGCCGCGGTGGACCCGCTGCAGCCGGACCTCTTCGCCGCCGTCCCGGCGCCCGACGAAGGGCCGGAAGCTCCGGCCCACCCGGCCCTGGAGCGACTGGGGGAGATCGATCCGGACAGCCTCTCGCCGCGAGAGGCCCTGGACCTGCTTTACGAACTGAAGACCTTGCAACGGGGCTAGGCGCGGGTGTTGCAGAGCCTCATCCCCTGGGTGGACCATCCCTGGCTGCTGCTGGCCTGCCTGGCCCTGTCGGTGCCGCCCCTGCGGGACATCTGGCGCATGATATTCGGCGACGCTGCCGACTTTGCCGAAGACCTGCGCCTGGCCGCCCTCCCCGACTGGTGGGCCTGGCTCCAGGGCCGCTATTGGGACGGCCAGTGGGCCGAACTGAAACTGACCGTCTTCGCCCTGCTCTGCGTCGGCCTGCCCGCAGCCCTCTACCGCATCATCGCCGGCTGGGTGAACTGAAACTCTTCCTCCATGCCCTGGGCGCAGCCGGCGTCGAACAGGTCGGCCAGATGCACCAGCCAACTGCGCAACTCCCGGTAGTGGGGCTCGAAGTCGTGGTGGAAGCTGCGGCTGGCCTCCTGCTCGTCACCCTGGGCCTGGGCCCGGGCGATGGTCCGCACGTCCTCGCACACCTGGCGGTGGATGCGGGCGAAATCGGAGAAGGAACCCAGATCGCCGAAGTTGCGCCGGGCGCCGCTGGCGATCCAGCGGCCCAGGGGCCGTTCTTCCAGCCGGGGCAGGCGCTCGCACCACATGGGCCCGGGCGTACGCCCGTCCACCACCCAGGCGGTGACTTCGCGGCGCACCGCCGTCCATTCGGCCGCCACGCGGCAGAAGTTGATCTGGCTGCGCACTTCCTCCCGTTCCCGCCGGGAGAAGGGACTACCGCTGAAAAAGGCTCGGATAAGGTCGAGGGGACGCATGGCACACCTCTTTTCTTATAGTGGTTGGCTTGATTTAATTTTATGCCTTTGCGCATAAAACGAAAGTAATATTCGGCGCCCCCAGGGTTCGTCCTAGGTACTTCCCGGGAAAGTCCCTAGGAACCAACTCGTAGTTTGCATATACCCAATCGATCTAGAAAACCGCTTTTTTAGTGCTAGACTCTCATCCACTGTCATGGCGGCCACCGAGGGGCCGCCCCACCGATCATCCAAACAAGGGAGACTCCTGATGCCGAAGCTCGAAACCCTGGCCGTACATGCCGGTTATTCCCCCGATCCCACCACCAAGGCGGCGGCGGTACCCATCTACCAGACCACCTCCTACGCCTTCGACAACACCCAGCACGGGGCTGACCTGTTCGACCTGAAGGTGGCGGGCAACATCTACACCCGCATCATGAATCCCACCCAGGACGTCCTGGAAAAGCGCGTCGCCGCCCTGGAAGGCGGCATCGCCGGCCTGGCCCTGGCTTCCGGCCAGGCTGCCATCACCTACGCCATCCAGACCATCGCCGAAGCCGGCGACAACATCGTCTCCACCGCCACCCTCTACGGCGGCACCTACAACCTGTTCGCCCACACCTTCCCCCAGCTGGGCATCCAGGTGCGCTTCGCCGACTACCGGGACCCGGCCTCCTTCGAGAAGCTGATCGACGGCAAGACCAAGGCCATCTACGCCGAAACC
Organism: Azospira oryzae; assembly: GCF_004217225.1. Lineage (GTDB taxonomy): Bacteria > Pseudomonadota > Gammaproteobacteria > Burkholderiales > Rhodocyclaceae > Azospira > Azospira oryzae. The sequence continues at coordinate 478,806 of NZ_SHKM01000001.1, read as the reverse complement.
ATCGGCAACCCCCTGGGCAACATCACCGACATCGAGAAGCTGGCCGAGATCGCCCACCGCAACGGCATTCCGCTGATCGTGGACAACACCGTGGCCAGCCCCTTCCTGCTGCGCCCCATCGAGTTCGGCGCCGACATCGTGGTGCATTCCCTGACCAAGTACCTGGGCGGCCACGGCAATTCCATCGGCGGCATCATCGTCGATAGCGGCAAGTTCCCCTGGGCCGAGCACAAGACCCGCTTCAAGCGCCTCAACGAGCCCGACGTTTCCTACCACGGCGTGGTGTACACCGAAGCCCTGGGCCCCGCCGCCTACATCGGCCGCGCCCGGGTCGTGCCCCTGCGCAACACCGGCGCCGCCATCAGCCCCTTCAACGCCTTCCTCATCCTGCAGGGCATCGAGACCGCCGCCCTGCGCATGGAGCGCATCACCGACAACACCATCGCCGTGGCCAAGTACCTGCAGAGCCACAAGAAGGTGAAGTGGGTGAACTACGCCGGCCTGGAAAACCACCCGGACCACGCCCTGGCCAAGAAGTATCTGGGCGGCAAGCCCTCCGGCATCCTCACCTTCGGCGTCGAGGGCGGCATCGAGGGCGGCACCCGCTTCCAGGACGCGCTGCAATTGTTCACCCGCCTGGTGAACATCGGCGACGCCAAGTCCCTGGCCTGCCACCCGGCCTCCACCACCCACCGCCAGCTCAACCCGGAAGAACTGGCCAAGGCCGGCGTCACGGTGGATACGGTGCGCCTGTCCATCGGCATCGAGCATATCGACGACCTCATCGCCGACCTGGAACAGGCCCTGGCCGCCGTCTGAGCCAAACCTGCCGCAACCACGAAACGGGGCCCCAGGCCCCGTTTTTTTTTGCTCCCGGCGCCCCCCGGGACAACCGTCGCCTCGCATTCGGCATATGCCGATTGACAAGACGCCCCCGAATTTTTGACACTGGAACCATGGGCGGCAAGCCCGCCCGGCCATGCCGGGTGAATCAAACCCCTCCGCCGCTGTCCCAGCAGTGGAGGGAAGCGGGGATCGAGCCTGAGCGGGAGTGCGGATGGGCAATTTAGCAACGCGGATGCGCCGAAAAATCGAAAGCCTGCCCCTGAAGATCAAGGCGGCCCTCTTCTGCGCCCTCATTTTCGCCCTGGGCATGGGTTCCCTCGCCTATTACGTGGCCGACGCCCTGCGCCGGGATTCGGTGGTCCTCATCGGCCAGGAGCAGAAGACCGGCGCCGACTTCCTCGCCCGGACCCTGGAAGCGGAACTGCGGCTGCGCCTGGACGTCATCGACGGCCTGGCCCGCCACCTGGTTGCCCAGTCCCTCAACTCGCCCCGGCAGATCCAGACCTTCCTCAATGAGCAGACGGTGGCCAGCCGCATCTTTTCCCGGGACATCTACTTCATCGCCGCCAACGGCATCCGCACCGCCGAGTATCCGCAACGGGGCCACGTCGGCACGCCCTACAACGACAGCAGCTATTTCATCAGCATCCGGGACACCCGCAAGCCGGCCATCCGGGTCTGGTTCGGCCGCTTCGCCAAGAAGCCGGTGCTGCTGGTGGCGGTACCCGTCATCGCCGCCGACGGCACCTTCCTCGGCGCCCTCTGCGGTGCCGACGTGATCGCCCCGGGCAGCCCCCTGCACCTCACCGACGAAGTGCATAACGGCCAGAGCGGCGGCTTCCACGTATACGCCCTGGACCAGGGCATCTTCGCCGCCAGCACCGACCCCACCCGGGTCCTGGAAAAGCTGCCGGCTCCCGGCATCAATCCCCTGCTGGATCGCCGCCTCAAGGGCTATATCGGCCCGGGCCAGACCGTGGATTCCAAGGGCTTGGAAATCATCAGCGCCGCCGCCATGGTGCCCACCGCCAACTGGATGGTGGTGTCCTACCTGCCCACCCGGGAAGCCTTCGCCCCCCTGGAACGGGCTACCAAGCGCATCTACAGCGGCGCCGCCCTCATCACCCTGCTGGTGGCCCTGCTGGTGTGGCTGGGAGTGCGCCGCTCCCTGGCGCCCCTGGAACGGGCCGCCCGCCAGATCGGCGAAACCGGGGCCGGCCACATTCCCCTGGAGCCGGTGGAGGTCCAGGGCAGCGGCGAGATCCGCATGCTGCTGCAGAACTTCAACCTGCTGCAGCAGCACATCGCCGCCCAGAACGAGACCATCCGCCGGGAGCGGGACCACCTGGAGGTGCTGGTGGAGGAGCGCACCGCCGAGCTGGTGGAGCTGGCCAAATCCCTGCGGGACGCCAACCAGGAGCAGCAGGCGGTCTTCGACGGCACTCGCATCGGTATCGTGCTCACCCGGGACCGCATCATCCGCCGCTGCAACCGCACCATCGAGGAAATCCTCGGCTACGAGCCGGGGGAAATCCTGGAGCAGAGCACCCGCATCTGGTACCCGGACGAGGCCACCTTCCTCGCCGTGGGCGAGCGGGTGCGGGAGGGCCTGGCCCGCCACGGCTACTTCCGTGAGGAACTGGAGCTGGTACGCAAGGACGGTAGCCGCTTCTGGGGCCGCATCATGGCCCAGGTGATCGACCGCAACGCCCCGGAAAAGGGCATGGCCGGCACCGTGGAAGACATCGGCGAGGAGCGCCGCATCCTGGCGGAGATGGCCCAGGCCAAAGCCCTGGCCGAAGCGGCGGCCCAGGCCAAGGCCGACTTCCTGGCCAACATGAGCCACGAAATCCGCACCCCCATGAATGCCGTCATCGGCATGACCCACCTGGCCCTGAAGACCGACCTGGACGAACGCCAGCGCGAATACCTGCGCAAGATCCAGCATTCCAGCCAGCACCTGCTGGGCATCATCAACGACATCCTGGACTTCTCCAAGAGCGAGGCCGGCAAGCTGCACATCGAGCAGATCGACTTCGACCTGGAGAAAGTGCTGGAGGACGTCTCCAGCCTGATGTCGGAGCGGGCCACCAGCAAGGGCCTGGAGTTCGTCATCGAAATGGCCGACGAGGTGCCGCGCCACCTGGTGGGCGACCCCCTGCGCATCGGCCAGGTGCTGATCAACTACGCCAGCAACGCGGTGAAATTCACCGAACGGGGCGAGGTGGCCATCCACGTCGGCCTGGAGGAAGACCAGGGCCAGGAGGTGCTGCTGCGCTTTGCCGTGCACGACACGGGCATCGGCATCAAGGCCGGGGAACTGCCCACCCTCTTCAACAGTTTCCAGCAGGCCGACAGCTCCACCACCCGCAAGTACGGCGGCACCGGCCTCGGCCTGGTCATCGCCAAGCGCCTGGCCGAACTGATGGACGGCCAGGTGGGGGCCGAGAGCGAACCGGGCCGGGGCTCCACCTTCTGGTTTACCGCCCGCCTGGGCCGGAGCAGCACCGCCCGCCACCGGGCCCCGCCCCGGCCCGACCTGCGGACCCGCCGCCTGCTGGTGGTGGACGACCACGACCATGCCCGGGACGTGGTCTGCGACATGCTGCGCAGCATGAGCTTCCAGGTCAGCGACACCGATTCGGGCAACCGCTGCCTGGCCGAACTGCAGCGGGCCAGCGCCGCCGGGGAGCCCTACGACATCGTCTTCCTCGACTGGCAGATGCCGGAAATGGACGGCCTCGCCACGGCCCGGGAAATCCGCCGCCTGGAGCTGCCCCAGCCGCCCCTGGTGCTGATGATCACCGCCTACGGCCGCGATGAGCTGGCCCGCAGCGCCGGCGAGAGCGGCCTCCAGGGCATCGAGGAAATCCTCATCAAACCGGTCAGTCCTTCCCAGCTGTTCAACACCGTGATGCGCATCCTCGACCATGAGGACGGCCCCCACAGCGCGGCCGACCCGGAGGCCCTGCCCGACCTGGCGCCCCTGGCCGGCCTGCGGGTGCTGCTGGTGGAGGACAACCAGCTGAACCAGGAAGTGGCCAGCGAATTCCTGGCCGGCGCCAACATGGTGGTGGATGTGGCGGACGACGGCGCCAGCGCCCTGGAAAAGGTGCGCCAGCAGCGTTACGACGTGATCCTGATGGACATGCAAATGCCGGTCATGGACGGCATCGCCGCCACCCGGGAAATCCGCCGACAGTTCCCCGCCGCCGTCCTGCCCATCCTGGCCATGACCGCCAACGCCATGGAGCAGGACCGGGAACGCTGCCTGGCGGCGGGCATGAACGACCACATCGCCAAGCCGGTGGACCCGAGGGACCTGCTGGGCAAGCTGCTCAAGTGGCTGGCCCCCGGCGCGCCCCTCGTGGCCCCGCAGGCCGCCGCGCCGCTGCCCGGCACCGTCACGCCGACGCCGCCGGTCGCGGCCCCAGCCAAGGCCGACCGCCAGCCCTTCGCCGGCATCCCCGGGCTGGATGCGACCCTGGGCCTGCACCAGGCCCTGGACCGGGAAGGCCTCTACCTGCGCCTCATGGACAAGTTCGTCAGCGGCCAGCGCGACGCCCCGCAACGGCTGGCCCGGGCCATCGATGCCGGGGACTGGGTCGGGGCCGAACGGGAGGCCCACACCCTCAAGGGCGTCAGCGCCCAGATCGGCGCCATGCCCCTGCGCGACCTGGCCGAAGGGCTGGAGCACGCCATCCGCCAGCGGGACCCCCCGGACCTGCTGCAGGACCTGCTGGGCAAGATCGCCGACAGCCTGCCCCCGCTGGTGGACGCCATCGCCGCCGTCCTGGCCACCCAGGAAGTGCCGGCGGCCAAGGCCACGGTGAACTGGATGCAGGTGGAGGAAGTCTGCGCCCGCCTGGCCCAGCAGCTGGCAAACGACGATTTCGCCTGCGAAAAGCTCCTGGACGAACACGAGGCCCTGCTCCACGGCGCCCTGGGCGAGGACTTCCCGCCCCTGGCCCGGGCCGTGCGCGACTTCGACTTCACCCAGGCCCAGGCCCGGCTGCAGGCCCTGGCGGCAAGCCACCGGCTCAAGCTCTAGGGCAGCCCCGGGGCCGCCTCCGCCGCCCCGGCACAAAATCCTGAAAGGCCCCGGCGAGTTGTGTATATTGCGGCTGCGCCGGCCCGCCCGACCCGAATATCCACCCGGTCACGCCCCCTGTCATGCCGCCGGCGCACCGTGACTGCCGCCCTGCCAAGACCATGCCGCTACGCAAAATCAACCCCGCCGCCTACGACGCCCTGCTGGCCGAAAAGATCGCCCGCTACCGGGCCGACTTCGCCCCCTTCGACCTGCCCGAGCCCCACATCGCCCGCTCCGCCCCCCTGCACTACCGGCTGCGGGCCGAGTTCCAGATCGTCCGCCGCGAGGGCCAGGTGGCCTACGCCATGTTCAACCCGGACAATCCCCGGGAAGCGGTGCCCCTGGAAACCTTCCCCGTGGCCTCCGCCACCATCTGCGAAATGATGCCGCGGCTGCGGGACGAACTGCAGGCCAGCGAACTGCTCAAGGACTACCTGTTCCGCGTGGACTTCCTCTCCACCCTGAGCGGCGAACTGCTGGTGACCCTGGTGTACAAGCGGCCCCTGCGCCCCCTGTGGGAAGCGGCCGCCCGGGACCTGGCGCAGCGGCTCAACATCCAGCTCATCGGCCGCAGCCGGGGGCAGAAACTGGTCCTGGGCCGGGACTGGGTCGAGGAAAGCTTCGAACTGGAAGGCCGCCAGCTGCGCTACCAGCAGATCGAGGGCGCCTTCTCCCAGCCCAACGGCGAGGTGAACCGGCAGATGCTGGCCTGGGCCTGCGCCCAGGCCGACACCCTGGGCGGCGACCTGCTGGAGCTGTATTGCGGCAACGGCAATTTCACCATCGCCCTGGCGTCCCACTACGAGCGGGTGCTGGCCACGGAAATGAGCAAGACCTCGGTCCATGCCGCCCAGTACAACCTGGAAGCCAACCGGGTGGACAACGTCAAGGTGGTGCGTATTTCCGCCGAGGAATTCAGCGAAGCCTACAGCGGCACCAAGGAATTCACCCGCCTGGCCGGCATCGACCTGAAGGGCTACCGCTTCTCCACCGTCTTCGTGGACCCGCCCCGGGCCGGCCTGGACGACGGCACCCTGGCACTGGTGCGGGGCTTCGACCACATCCTCTACATCTCCTGCAACCCGGAGACCCTCAAGGCCAACGTGGCGGCCCTGCACGACACCCACCGCATCGCCGCGGCCGCCGCCTTTGACCAGTTCCCCTACACCGACCACCTGGAGTGCGGCCTGCTGCTGAGCCGCCGCTGACACCCGGCCTGCCGGCGCCCCTGCCGGCAGCCGGCCCCGGGCGGGGCGGAATGCTTTTATGGCATGCCCTGGAAGGCAGGCAGGACGCCATTCTCCAGCCATGATAGGCCGGAATGTCCGTCCTTCCTTGCTCTCAGGCCGATGGTCTGGAGGCAGCAACCCCGGGACTGGCGCCGCCTTTCTTGCTTATCTTTCTCGCCCACTTTGCTGCCGCCTTCCCCGCCAGCCGGCCGGTCCATTTCATCCGCCGCACCTTGCCCCCACACCCGGCACCGCCCGGCGACTGGTGCCTTCCACCACTTACCACCGCCGGCTGATGCCGCAGCAACGCCGCTCCGCGATGGCCGCCGTCCTTTCCCCCGGCCGCCGGCCTCGGTAGACTGGCGCCTCCATGGCCCCATCATTCCGTTGTCGGCCCTCATCCCAACGCGCTTCATTCCTACGCCCCGAAGAAACCCCATGGCCCGTCGTCTGCTGCTGTCCTTCCTGCTCCCCCTGCTGCTGCTCGCCAGCCCGTCCCTGCGGGCGGCCGGACTCAGCGTGGGCCTGGCCGCCGACGTTTCCTCCCTGGACCCCCACTATCTCAACGCCGCCCCCAACATCGCCGTGGCCAGCCACTTCTTCGAGACCCTGGTGGCGGTGGACAAGGATGGCCAGCTGGTGCCGGGCCTGGCCCAGTCCTGGCAGGCCGTCAACCCCACCACCTGGGAATTCAAGCTGCGCCCGGGAGTGAAATTCCACGACGGCAGCCCCCTCACGGCGGAGGACGTGGTCTTCTCCCTGGAGCGCCCCGCCAGCCTCACCCAGAGCCCCGGCCCCTTCACCGGCTTCACCAGGGCCATCAGCGGCAAGAAGGTGGTGGATGCCCACACCCTGCGCCTGACCACGGCCCAGCCCTACGGCCCCTTGCCCCTGGACCTGGCCTCCATCTTCATCGTTTCCAAAAAGGCCGCGGCCAAGGCCGGCACGGAGGACTTCAACAGCGGCAAGGCCCTGGTGGGCACCGGCCCCTTCCGCCTGCTCAAGTTCCGCCGCGGCGAGGCGGTGGAGCTGGCCCGTTTCGACGGCTACTGGGGCGAGAAGCCCGCGTGGGATACGCTCACCCTGCGCATCCTGCCGGCGGATGCCGCCCGCCTCGCCGCCCTGCTGGCGGGCCAGGTGGACATGATCGAAGGCGTGCCCGGCGCCGACGTGGCCAGGCTGAAAAAGGATGCCCGCCTCTCTGCCAATTTCCGGCTGGAGCAGCGCGTCTCCTGGCGCACCCTGTTCCTGCAACTGGACCTCTTCCGCGACGCCTCGCCCTTCGTCACCGACCTGGCCGGCAAGCCCCTGGCAAAGAATCCCCTGAAAGACCTCAAGGTGCGCCAGGCCCTCTCCCGCTCCATCAACCGGGAGGCCCTCGCCGCCCGCACCCTGGACGGCCTCGGCGTGCCCGCCAGCCGCCTGGTGGCGCCGGGCATTCCCGGCCACGGCCAGCAGCCGGCGGCGGAGCCCTACGACCCCGAAGGGGCCAAGCGCCTGCTGGCAGAAGCGGGCTACCCCCAGGGCTTCGCCCTGACCCTGCACGGCCCCAACAACCGCTACCTCAACGACGAGCAGATCCTGCAGACCCTGGCCCAGTTCTTCGGCCGCATCGGGGTCAAGACCAAGGTGGAAACCCTGCCCCTGGCCGCCTACTTCGGCCGCCTGCGCCATGCCGATTTCAGCGCTGCCCTGCTCGGCTGGGGCTCCCTCTCCGGCGACTTCGCCCTGCGCACCCTGCTCGGCACCCCGGACGAAAAATCCGGCTGGGGTGCCTGGAACTGGGGCCGCTTCAGCGACGCCAGGGTGGATGCGGACATCCGCAGCGCCCTGGCCAGCACCGACCCGGCCCGCCGCAGCCGCGCCGCCGAGACGGCCATGGATCAGGCCATGCAGCAATTGCCGGTAATCCCCCTGCACCATCAGGTGGCCACCTGGGCCCTGCGCGCCGGCCTCACCTACCCGGCCCGCATCGACGAATTCACCTTCGCCGCCCAGGTGCGGCCCCGCTAGGCCGGCAGGCACGCCGAGCTGCCCCAACCCCGGACGAGACCCGCACCGTGACCTTCATCCTCCGCCGTCTGCTGCACGGGGCCTGGGTCCTGCTGGCGGTCTCCGCCCTGGTCTTCGCCGCCCTCTACGTGGTGGGCAACCCGGTGGAACTGCTGGTGGATCCCCAGGCCGACCCGGCGGACACGGCCCGCACCATCGCCGCCCTGGGCCTGGACCAGCCCCTCTGGCGCCAGTACCTGACCTTCCTCGGCAACGCCGCCCGGGGCAATCTGGGCACCTCCTTCATCCACGGCGTGCCGGCCCTCTCCCTGATTCTGGAACGCCTGCCGGCCACCCTGGAACTGGCCCTCAGTGCCCTCTTCCTGGCCCTGCTGCTGGGCATACCCCTGGGCCTGTGGGCCGGTCTCCGGCCGACCTCCCTCGCCGGCCGCCTCATCGGTGCCGCCTCCACCCTGGGCTTCGCCCTGCCTGCCTTCTGGGTCGGGCTGATGCTGATCCTGGTCTTCGCCGTGCAACTGCAATGGCTGCCGCCGGGGGGCCGGGGCGAGACCCGGGAAGTGCTGGGCCTGTCCCTGTCGGTTTTCACCCTGGACGGCTGGCGGCACCTGCTGCTGCCGGCCCTCAACCTGGCCCTCTACAAGGCCGCCCTGGTGGTGCGCCTGGTGCGGGCCGGCAGCAGGGAAGCCCTGGCCCAGGACTACGTGCGCTTCGCCCGGGCCAAGGGCCTGACGGAAAGCCGGGTGGTGACGGGCCATGTGCTGCCCAACACCCTCATTCCCGTGGTCACCGTGCTGGGCATGGAGCTGGGGGCCCTGATCGCCTTCGCCGTGGTCACCGAGACGGTGTTCGGCTGGCCCGGCATGGGCAAGCTGCTGATGGACGCCATCAACGCCCTGGACCGGCCGGTGGTGGTGGCCTACCTGCTCTTCGCCGCCGCCCTTTTCGTGGTCCTCAACTTGCTGGTGGAACTGCTCTACGGCTGGCTCGACCCCCGGGTGCGGGAGGGGCGGCAATGAGTGAGTCCCGTCCCGATTCCACTCCCGATTCCACTCCCATATCCACTTCCGCTGGCGGCGGCGTTGCGGCCCGCTGCATGGGCCGTTTCTCGTCATCCTTCCTCGCCCGCTTCGCCGCCAACCCCGCCGGCAAGCTGGCCCTGCTGCTGCTCGCCCTGACCCTGCTGACTGCCTTCGCCGGCCCCTTCCTGGCGCCCCAGGACCCCTACGACCCGGCGGCCCTGGACATCCTGGATGCCCGCCTGCCCCCGGGCAGCGCCGCCGCAGCCGGCGGCACCTACCTCCTGGGCAGCGACGAACAGGGCCGGGACCTGCTCTCGGCCATGGTCTACGGCCTGCGCCTGAGCCTCGTGGTGGCGGGCGCCGGCACCGGCCTGGCCTGCCTTCTGGGGGCTGCCCTGGGCCTGACCGCCGGCTACTTCGGCGGCCGCTGGGAGCGGCTGGTGCTGGCTCTGGCCGACCTGCAGCTGTCCTTCCCCGCCCTGCTCATCGCCCTGGCCCTGCTGGCCCTCTCCGGCCCGGGCCTCTTCAAGGTGGCCCTGGCCCTGGCCGCCTCCCAGTGGGCCTACTTCGCCCGCAGCGCCCGGGCCGCCGCCCTGGTGGAATCGGGCAAGGACTACATGGCCGCCGCCCGCCTGCAGGGCCTCTCCCACGCCCGCCTGCTGTGGCGCCACCTGCTGCCCAACTGCCTGCCGCCCCTCTTGGTGATCCTGCCCCTGCAGCTGGCCGCCGCCATTTCCCTGGAAGCCACCCTCTCCTTCCTCGGCCTCGGCGCCCCGGCCACCGAGCCCTCCCTCGGCCGCCTCATCGCCAACGGCTTTGCCTACCTGCTCTCGGGCCAGTACTGGATCAGCCTCTATCCGGGCCTGCTTTTGACCCTGGCGGTCACCGCCATCACCCTGGCCGCCGACCGGCTGGCCGCGGTGCTGGACCCGCGCCGGCAGGAGGACTGACAATCGCCCCCTGCCCAGGCCCCGCACACCAACCGCCTTCCAACCGATATCCGCCATGCGACTGATCGACCAACTGCAACGCCTCTACTGCCTGCCCCAACAGAGCGGCCACGTCCTGCCTCCGGGCGCGGCCGTCACCGCCCCGGCCCGCCGCCTTACCGCCGCCGACCTGGAACGGGGCCCGGCCGGCGAGGCCGCCATCGCCCTGCACCTGACCAGCCCGGAAGGCTACGCCCGGGCCCTGGTCATCGAATTTGCCCGCAGCGCCCACTGGCCCCAGGCCGCCGCCCTCTGCCAGGCCCTCACCGAGGAACTGGAACTACCGGCCCCGGCCGTGGCCGTCGGCGGCCCGGCGGGCTACCAGCTGTGGCTGTCCCTGGCCGAGCCCCAGCCCGTCGCCGCGCTGCATGCCTTCCTCCAGGCCCTGGTGCACAAGTATCTGGCTGACGTGCCCGCCGCCGCCCGTCGCTGCTACCCGGTCGACGGTGGCGAGGGCAACGACTGCCCCCAACTGCCTCCGGCCCGGCTGGCCAACGAAGGCTGGAGCGCCTTCATCGACCCCACCATGGGCGCCATGTTCGCCGACGAGACCTGGCTGCCCATGGCCCCCAACGCCGACAAGCAGGCGGACATGCTGGCCGCCCTGAAAAGCATCAGCACCACGGATTTCCAGCGGGCCCTGGCGCAACTGCAGGCGGAGTCCGCCGCGGCCGTGGCTAACGAGCCGCTGGCCGAACCGCCCGCACAGCCAACAGCCAAGCCATTCTCCACGGCACCTGCCGCGACAGCCGCATCCCTGGCCGCTCCCAGCCTGGGCAGCCAGTTCAGCGATCCCCGGGACTTTCTCCTGGCGGTGATGAACGACGCCGGCGCCAGCACCGAGCAGCGCATCGAGGCGGCCAAGGCCCTGCTGCCCTATTTCCACGAACCCAAGCGCTGAACGGTGCCGCCGCGCCGGACGGCGCCCGCTTCTACCACCACTCTCCCACCACTTTCCATTCCCTCCACTCCGCCGGAGCCAGCCATGAGCACCTTCACCAAAGTCACCCTGTATACCGATCACGACGGCTACGCCCGCTTCCGCGAGGAAGAAGTGCCCCTCAGCGAAGGCACGCCCCAGGCCATGCTCTCCGCCCTCACCCCGGCCAAGGCCTGCCAATTCCGCCAGAGCCCGGTGGGTTTCCGCAGCCAGTTCCACTGCACCACCGAAGAACAATGGCTGTTCGTGCTCGGCGGCGAAATGAAGATCGGCCTGCAGGACGGCAGCAGCCGCAACTTCAAGGCCGGCCAGCACTTCTACTCCGCCGACACCCTGCCCGCCGGCGCCACCTTCGATCCCAAGGTGCACGGCCACTGGAGCTGCCAGGTGGGCGACGAGCCCCTGGTGACCCTGTTCGTCAAGGTGTAAGGCCGGTTCCCGGCAATCCCCTGGCGGCCCTGATGCCGCCGGTTGCAGACGCCAAAACGGCCGCAGCGATGCGGCCGTTTTCTTTTTGGGCGGCGGACTATACTGCCCGGACAGGTCGGCCCGGGCAGTCGCTTTTTCCGCCACCCTTCATCATAGCCATTGGCTATTTAGAATATTCAATTAATCAATTTTAATAATTACAACCGATTCACTAGACTGCCTCATATCCGATCATCAACGGTTCACCCAAGGAGGAAAAAATGGCAAACGACACGAATCAAACCAAGCCCGCCGGCCAATGCCCGGTCATGCACGGTGCCCAGACCAGCGCCGGCAGCCAGACCATGCAATGGTGGCCCAAGGCCCTGAACCTGGACATCCTGCACCAGCACGATGCCAAGACCAATCCCATGGGTGCCGGCTTCAACTACCGTGAAGAACTGAAGAAGCTGGATGTGGCTGCCCTGAAGAACGACCTCAAGGCCCTCATGACCGACAGCCAGCCCTGGTGGCCGGCCGACTGGGGCCACTACGGCGGCCTCATGATCCGCATGGCCTGGCACTCCGCCGGCACCTACCGCATCGCCGACGGCCGGGGCGGCGCCGGCACCGGCAACCAGCGTTTCGCCCCCCTCAATTCCTGGCCCGACAACGCCAACCTGGACAAGGCCCGCCGCCTGCTCTGGCCGATCAAGAAAAAATACGGCAACAAGATCAGCTGGGCCGACCTGATGATCCTGGCCGGCAACATGGCCTATGAATCCATGGGTCTCAAGACCTTCGGCTTCGCCTTCGGCCGAGAAGACATCTGGCACCCGGAAAAGGACATCTACTGGGGTTCCGAGAAGGAATGGCTGGCCCCCACCGGCGCCGAAGGCAGCCGCTACTCCGGCGAGCGGGACCTGGAAAACCCCCTGGCCGCCGTCATGATGGGCCTCATCTATGTGAATCCCGAAGGCGTGGATGGCAAGCCCGATCCCTTGAAGACCGCCCGGGACATGCGCACCACCTTTGCCCGCATGGCCATGAACGATGAAGAAACCGTGGCCCTCACCGCCGGCGGCCACACCGTCGGCAAGGCCCACGGCAACGGCAGCGCCGCCAACCTGGGCCCCGCCCCGGAAGGCGCCGAGCTGGAAGAACAGGGCCTGGGCTGGAACAACCACAGCAGCCGCGGCATTGGCCGCGACACCGTGACCAGCGGCATCGAAGGCGCCTGGACCACCAACCCCACCCAGTGGGACAACGGCTACTTCAAGCTGCTGCTCGGCTACGACTGGTGGCTGCAGAAGTCCCCCGCCGGCGCCCACCAGTGGGAGCCCATCAACATCAAGGAAGAGGACATGCCGGTGGATGTGGAAGACCCCAGCATCCGCTGCAAGCCCATCATGACCGACGCCGACATGGCCCTGAAATTCGACCCGGAATACCGCAAGATCGCCGAGCGCTTCCGCGACGACCAGGCCTATTTCTCGGAGACATTCGCCCGGGCCTGGTTCAAGCTGACCCACAGGGACATGGGCCCCAAGGCCCGCTACTTCGGCCCGGACGTGCCCCAGGAAGACCTGATCTGGCAGGACCCCATCCCCGCTGGTCGTAAGGACTACGACGTGGCCGCGGTGAAGGCCAAGATCGCCGCCGCCGGCCTCTCCGTCGGCGAGATGGTGGCCACCGCCTGGGACAGCGCCCGCACCTACCGGGGCTCCGACAAGCGGGGCGGCGCCAACGGCGCCCGCATCCGCCTGGCGCCGCAGAAGGACTGGGAAGGCAACGAACCGGCCCGCCTGGCCAAGGTACTGGCGGTCTATGAAAAGATCGCCACTGAGACCGGCGCCAGCGTCGCCGACGTCATCGTCCTGGCCGGCAATGTGGGCGTGGAGCAGGCCGCCAAGGCCGCCGGCTTCCCGGTCGAAGTGCCCTTCGCCCCGGGCCGTGGCGATGCCACCCAGGCCATGACCGACGTGGAATCCTTCGAAGTGCTCGAACCCCTGGCCGACGGCTTCCGCAACTGGCAGAAGACCCACTACGTGGTGACGCCGGAAGAAATGATGCTCGACAAGGCCCAACTGCTGCGCCTCACCGCCAGCGAGATGACCGTGTTGGTCGGCGGCCTGCGCGTTCTCGGCGCCAACCACGGCGGCAGCCAGCACGGCGTGTTCACCGAGCGGGTCGGCGTGCTCAGCAACGACTTCTTCGTCAATCTGACCGACATGGCCTACACCTGGAAACCCACGGGTCGCAACAGCTACGCCATCGTCGATCGCAACAACGGCGCCACCAAGTTCACCGCCACCCGGGCCGACCTGGTCTTCGGCTCCAACTCGATCCTGCGCGCCTACGCCGAGGTCTACGCCCAGGACGACAACCAGGAAAAGTTCGTGCGCGACTTCATCGCCGCCTGGACCAAGGTGATGAACGCCGACCGCTTCGATCTCAACTGAGGCACCAACCCCGCCGCCGCCCGCCAGGGTGGCAGGTGAGGCGCTTTACCCCAAGGCCCGGCGGCGTTGCCCCGGGCCTTTTTCATGTGCAAGCGGTTGCAAGAATTGCCCGCATGACATTTAGCTGAACGACTGGCAAAATCAACGCGACATTGAATCAGTGTTGCGTATGGCCGCCATCTATCCCCTCGAATATTGCCGACGAGTTAACGGAAGCCTCCATCGGTCAGCATCCCAGGTTGCCGTGTTTTTCGGCTTATACGGCGTTCCACCGGCTTATATGGCAGTTTTGCCGTCTACTTCACGTTGGGCCTCGCAATGACCACAACCGCCTCCCTGCCTGATTGGCTGATGCTTATGCGTCAGTGGCTGGAACAACGAATGGGAAACACCGGCATTACCTTGCCCTTTCTAGCTGGAGCCTTGGCGCTTAAGCGGGGTGAAAAGACTGTGTCCGCCGGTGAGCTTCGGTCATTGCTCGATCGAATGACATCGAACCCCATTCCGGGCCATTTCGTTGGTGTTCGAAGATGCGGAAGCATTCACGCGCCGGTGCTATCGTCTTTGCCGCTCAACGATCCGCTCATTCGGCAATGCGAGCTTTCTGCACCGGCCGGACAAGTTTCCTTTGCGTTCAGCCCAGACGCCATGTCTCCTTTTGGTGGCCTAGATTGCAACTGTGCCGCCGACTGCATTGAGAAGCTCGTTCAGTACAGCGCACCCTACACTGAGGCCGGCAATTTCTCGCGCGTCTACGACGAGCACACTAAAGGCTTCATCTATTCAACATTCCGCTTGAAGGAAGTTGAGTTCATCAGGAGCGTCTTGGGTGATTGACGCGCGCGGCCCAACCCATCACTCCACCGGACCTGCGCGAAAAGCCGCGCAGTCCGGTGAATTCAAACGTTAGGCGTCACAAAATACTCTCTACGCGATGCACCCCGACCTTCTTGCTTCCATTGAGCGTTTCCGAACAGAGATGGAGACCGTCGACGAGATGGCCCATGTCCTGCTCAAAGGCCACCTGCTTATCGAGGAGGGTCTGTCGGCTGTACTGGATCAGTACGTCTTCCATCGAGAGCATCTCGAGGAGGCACGCCTCACCTTCGCTCAAAAGGCCCACATCGCTCGGGCACTTTGCCTTCGTAAGAACACTCTTGGGGAGTGGGAGCTGGTTTTTGCAATCAACGCCCTCCGCAACAACCTGGCGCACAAATTGAATTCGCCTGAGCGCAGCAAGAGGCTAGCAAAGGTCAAAGATGTCTACTTCCGCGAGGCGGCGGGCTTTGAAAGAGTTGAAGAGGTCAAGAAGGAGTCTGATACGGTGGTGCTGTTCAACGCGTGTGCGCACTCCGCAGGTTTCTTGTCCACGTTTCTAGCTGACTCACGGGGTTTTCGCCAAATGGTGCATGCCATGGATCGGCAGCTCAACCCCAATTTGCCGCCGTTCGAGCTGTGAACAAGGCGACGCCTAACCCTTCCATCGAGGGGACGTCCAACATCAGGCTTTGCCTGCTGTCGGCCGCCCCTCATGTCAAACGTTAGCTCTACATTTCAAGCTCCCCGCCGATCCAAACTTACCAGTTCTGCCTAAGGCAGTTAGCCCCCGCTTTACCATTCGTCACAACCTCCATCTCCCCTTTTCGTTAGCATGTCGGGCACGCTCTCCTGACGCCCCGCCATGCCTGCCTTTCTCCGCGCCCTCAATTCCCGCAATTACCGGCTCTATTTCGTTGGCCAGCTGATTTCCCTGGCGGGGACGTGGATGCAGCAGATCGCCATGGCCTGGCTGGCCTACCGGCTTTCCAATTCGGCTTTCGTGCTGGGCAGCGTGGGCTTTGCCAGCCAGATTCCCATCCTCTTTTTCTCCGCCTTCGCCGGGGTGTGGAGCGACCGGGTGGACCGGCGGCGCCTGCTTCTGCTGAGCCAGAGCCTGTCCATGGTGCAGGCCCTGGTGCTGGCGGTGCTGGCCTGGATGGAGTGGATCACGCCGGGGCTGCTGATTTTCATGGCCCTCTGCCTGGGTTGCATCAATGCCCTGGACGTGCCGGCGCGGCAGGCCATCGCGGTGCAGCTGGTGGACGACAAGGAAGACCTGCCCAACGCCATCGCCCTCAATTCCTTCCTCATGAACGCAGCCCGCTTCGTCGGCCCGGCCCTGGCGGGGTATCTGGTGGTGCTGATGGGGGAGGCGGTGTGCTTCCTGCTCAATGCCCTTTCCTACCTGGCGGTGCTGCTGGCCCTCTCGGCCATCCGCCTGCCGGCCCAGGGCCCCAGTCGGCCGGCGCCGGCCCTGGATGCGCTGAAGGAGGGCATCCGCTATGTGCGCGGGCATGGCCCGATCCGGCGCTCCCTGCTGCTGGTCTCCTGCATCAGCTTCCTGGCCACCCCCTATGCGGTGATGATGCCCCTCTTCGCCAAGGAGATTTTCGGCGGCGACGCAGGCACCTTCGGCCTGCTCATGGGCTGCGCCGGCGCCGGCTCCCTGGTGGCCAGCTTCTTCCTCGCCAGCCGGCGCGACACGGGCGGCCTGGAGGGCAAGGTGGCCCTGGCTGCCCCGGCGGTGGGTGCCGCCCTCACCTGCTTCGCCCTCAGCCCCTCCCAGCAGGTGGCCTACCCCATCATCATGAGTATCGGCTTTTGCGTCATCATCACCATCGCCGGCAGCAACACCCTGATCCAGACCCGGGTGAACAACGCCTACCGGGGCCGGGTCATGGCCATCTTCTCCATGGCCTTCCTCGGCATCGCCCCCCTGGGCAGCTTCATCGTCGGCAGTGTCGCCCATCAGGTAGGCATCCGCCCCACCCTGGCGGCCTGCGGCCTGCTGACCCTGGCAGCGGGGCTGGTTTACCGCCGCCTGACCCAGGCCGCCTCAGCCCAAGAGCCAGTTGAGCAGGCCGCCGCCGAGCACCAGGTGGACAAAGAGGGCGGCACCCAGCAGCAGCGGCCGTAGGCCGGCCCGGCCCATGCGGGCCAGGGTGGTCTCCAGGCCCAGGGCGGCCATGGCGGCCGTCAGAAGCACCATGCCGCACTGGCGCAGGGCCGCCACCACCCCTTCGGGCAGCAGTTGCAGGGAATTGACCCCGGCCAGCAGGATGAAGGCCGCGGCGAACCAGGGCACCGCCACCGGGCTGCGGCGGGACGCGCCCTCCGCTTCGGCCTTACTGCCTCGTGCCAGGAAGGCGCCGAGCAGGAGCAGGAAGGGCACCAGCAGCAGCACCCGGATCATCTTCACCACCACCGCGCCGCGGGCCACCTCCGGCCCCAGGGCATCGCCGATGGCCACCACCTGGGCCACTTCATGCACGGTGGAGCCGACGTAGCGGCCGAAGTCCAGATGCTGGGGGCCGATCCAGGCGTACAGCAGGGGATAGAGGCCCATGGCCAGGGTGCCGAAGAGCACCACCGTGCCCACCGCCACCGCCGTCTTTTCCGCCGTGCGGGCTTCGTCCAGGCGCAGCACGGGCACCGTCGCCACCACCGCTGCGGCGCCGCAGATGGCGCTGCCGGCGGCGGTGAGCAGGGCCGTCTCCCGGTCCAGGCCGAGCAGACGGATGCCGATGAAACAGCCCAGGGCCAGGGTGGAAGCCACCAGCAGCACGTCCGCCAGCAGACCGGCGCTGCCCACGGCGACGATCTGCTGCCAGGAAAGGTTAAAGCCGTAGAGGGCCACCCCGGCCCGCAGCAGGTTGCGCTGGGCCAGCCCCAGGCCGGCGCGGCGGGCGCCCTGGGCCAGGGCCGGCCAGCCGTTGCCAAGCACGGCGCCGATGAGGATGGCCAGGGTCAGGGAACTGGCGCCGTAGCGCACCAGACCGGCGCCCAGGGCCAGTCCCAAGGCCAGCACGCTGATGGCGGCCGCCAGGGCCAGGCCGGGAATCCACTGTCTCCACTGCCGCAGGTTTGCCATGGGTTTCTTTCTCGAAAACGAACCTGGCGAACATTAGCCCCCGCTCATACAATAGGTAAAACCGATAATTCTTATTCGATACATCAGTCAAGCCGATGAAAATCACCCTGCGCCAGTTGGAAGTCTTCGCCGCCGTGGCCAGCCACGGCCACGTCACCCGGGCCGCCGAGGCGGTGGCCCTGACCCAGTCCGCCGCCAGCATGGCCCTGGCGGACCTGGAGCGGCAGCTCTCGGTGCAGCTCTTCGACCGGGTGGGGCGCCAGCTGCTGCTCAATGAGGCGGGCCGGCAGCTGCTGCCCCGGGCCCAGCAGGTGCTGGACCAGGTGCGGGAGATCGAGGCCGGTGCCGCCGGGTCCGCCGCCTTCGACCTGCATCTGGGGGCCAGCCTGACCATCGGCAACCACCTGCTGCCGCCCCTGGTGGCGGAACTGCAGCGGCGCCATCCCCAGGGCCGGGTGCGCCTCTCCCTGCACAACACGGAACAGGTGCGGGCCGACCTGCTGGCCTTCCGCATCGACCTGGGCTTCGTCGAAGGGCCGGTGCAGGAGCCCCGCCTGCGGCGCTTTTCCTGGCGCCCGGACCGGCTCCAGGTCTTTGCCCCGGCGGGCCATCCCCTGGCCGGCGGCACCGCCACGCCGGCGGACCTGGCCGGGGCCGGCTGGGTGCTGCGGGAGCGGGGCTCGGGCACCCGGGAGGTGTTCGACCGGGCCCTGGCCAACGCCACCCTGACGCCCCGGGTGGCCCTGGAACTGGAACAGCCGGAGGCCATCCGCCAGTGCGTGCGGGCCGGCCTGGGCCTGGGCTGCCTTTCCCGCCTGGAGCTGGAGGATGCCTTCCAGGCCGGCTGGCTGGCCCCGGTGGCGGCCCCCTTCCTCAACCTGGAGCGGGACCTGCAGGTGCTGGTCCATGCCGACCGGCACCTGAGCCCCGGGCTCCTGGCGGTGCTGGCCCTGTGCGGCATCGAGATTTGACCCGCATCAGAAAACCGGCGGCAGCAAGGCCTATGATGGAGACATCGTCCATCCATTGAGGAGAAGCGTCATGGCCCAGATGATGAAAGCCGCCGTCGTCCACGAATTCGGCAAGCCCCTGGTGATCGAGGAAGTGCCAGTGCCCGAGGTGCCGCCCGGGCAGGTGCTGGTCAAGGTGGTGGCCTCCGGGGTCTGCCACACCGACCTCCACGCCGCCGACGGCGACTGGCCGGTGAAGCCTTCCCTGCCCTTCATCCCCGGCCATGAGGGAGTCGGCTACGTGGCCGCCGTAGGCGCCGGCGTCACCCACGTCAAGGAAGGGGACCGGGTCGGCGTCCCCTGGCTGCACACCGCCTGCGGCCATTGCGAACACTGCATCACCGGCTGGGAAACCCTCTGCGATTCCCAGCAGATGACCGGCTACACGGTGAACGGCGGCTATGCCGAATACGTGCTGGCCGATCCGGGCTATGTCGGCAAGCTGCCCGACACCCTGGAATTCGCCCCCGCCGCCCCGGTGCTGTGCGCCGGCGTCACGGTGTACAAGGGCCTCAAGGTGCTCGAATGCAAGCCCGGCGATTGGGTCGCCATCTCCGGCATCGGCGGCCTCGGCCACATGGCGGTGCAGTACGCCAAGGCCATGGGCTTCCACGTCATCGCCGTCGATGTGGCGGACGAAAAGCTGGCCCTGGCCAAGACCCTGGGCGCCGACGTCACCCTCAACGCGGCCCGGGTGGACCCGGTGGCGGAAATCCAGAAGCAGATCAAGGGCGCCCACGGCATCCTGGTCACCGCCGTCTCCCGCAGTGCTTTCAGCCAGGCCCTGGGCATGCTGCACAAGCGCGGCACCATGTCCCTGGTGGGCCTGCCCCCCGGCGACTTCGGCCTGCCCATCTTCGACGTGGTGCTCAACGCCAAGACCGTGCGCGGCTCCATCGTCGGCACCCGCAAGGACCTGGAAGAAGCCCTGGCCTTCGCCGGCGAGGGCAAGGTGAAGACCCACTACAGCACTGACCGGATCGAGAACATCAACGACATCTTCGGCCGCATGAAGGCCGGCCACATCGACGGCCGCATCGTGCTCAACATCTAGCTGCACCAGTATCAGCACAACGGCTGCTAGGCCGGCTCCTCCGAGCCGGCCTTTTTCATGGCCGCCCGGGCCGCCCTAGGCGCCTTTCGTTGCCTCCGCCGCCCGTGCCTCCTCGGCCCGATGGATGAGGCGCTTGCGCCGCTGCACCAGGTTCTGCAGCTGGGTCAGGCCGTAGAGCAGGGCCTCGGCGGTGGGCGGGCAGCCGGGAATGTAGATGTCCACCGGGATGATGCGGTCGCAGCCCCGCACCACGGAGTAGGAGTAGTGGTAGAAGCCGCCGCCGTTGGCGCAGGAGCCCATGGAGATGACGTAGCGGGGCTCGGCCATCTGGTCGTAGAGCTTGCGCAGGGCCGGGGCCATCTTGTTGGTGACGGTGCCGGCGACGATCATCAGGTCCGCCTGGCGCGGGCTGGCCCGGGGCATCATGCCGAAGCGGTCCATGTCGTAGCGGGAGGCGGCGGCGTGGATCATTTCCACGGCGCAGCAGGCCAGGCCGAAACTGAGATACCAGAGGCTGTTGCTGCGCACCGCTTCGGTCAGGGTGTCGACCTGGGTCAGCAGATAGCCGTCGCCGTACAGGGTGGGAGCGTGTTGCACCGTTTTCTCCAGACAAGGGAAACGGTGGGCAGTCTAGGCGGGGGAAAAGAGTCCGGCTTGTACGGAGTCGACATCGTCGGGCAGGAAGAGGTCGCGGAAGTCCCGCTGCCCGAGGCGATACCACCAGTATCCGGGAGCCCCATCGGCGACGGCGCGCAGCAGCTCCCCGGGGGAGGCGCCGGCCATGTCCCGGTAATCCCGGTCCATGTGGGCCTGGTCGTAGTAGCCGAAGTCCTGGGCGATGCGGGTCAATTCGCCCCGCCGGGGCGGCTGGGCCTGGAGACGGGCCAGGGAGAAGCCGAAACGGGCCACCCGCCGCAGCTCCCGCAGATTGGCGCCGTAACCGTGGGCCACCCGCCGTTCCAGCTGGCGCAGGCCGATGCCCAGGTGGGCGGCGATCTGGCCGGCGGGAGAAAACAGGTGGGTGGAGGCGCCCAGCAGGTCGGCCAGCCGCGCCGGGTCGCGCCGCGGACGCAGGCAGCGGCGCAGCAGGCCCTGCACCGACGCGACCCAGTCGGCCGGGGAGTCGCTGGCATCCACCGTTTCCAGCATCTGCCGCACCAGCAGGGGCGGCAGCACTTCATCCAGGGGCACGATGCGGTCCCGCAGCTCGCCGACGCCGGGCCCCAGGGCTTCGGCCATGACGCCGGGGCGGAACATGACGGAAAGGAAGACGCTGCCCAGCGCCGCCCGGGACTCCCGGGGGCCCAGATAGGGCCCCGTCAGGCTGGCACGGGGCACGGCCCGGCAGCTGCCGTCGGCCAGGGGCTGCACCGCACCGCCCCGGGCGAACAGCAGCAGGCCGGGGCTGAGGGCCGAGGGCAGACGGGAGAGACAGCCGTCCAGGGGCATCACCAGGATGTGGTAGATCCAGGGAGCCAGTTCCGGATGGGGCGCCACCACCAGGGGCATAACCATGGGCCGAACCTTCATGCAAAGGGAATTGCCCGCCAGTCTAGCGCAGCCGCCGGCCGATGAAAAAAGTGGCACCGGGGACAGCCGGCCGGGACCGGCCCCGGCCGTGCCTGTCAGCGGCACCGCCTCCAGGCATGGCCACCTTGCCGGCCACCCCACGGCACCACCTGGAAAGGCTTATCTGGTGCGGCTTCTGGCGGCGCAATGGGGCCGCAGGGCCGCGGGGGCGGCCTCAGGGGGCCGGCTGGGGGTGGGGCATGGGGCGCGCGGCGTGGCGCGGCCTGGCGGGGCGGAACGAGAGGGCGGCCGGCCGGTTCCCCCACACCGCATCGGCCCACAGCCGAGTGAAGATGCAACGGGCTTCTTCGATCATCCGGGTCATGGCTGGCTCCTTCACGGTGGTGGCATCAAAGGTGAATCCACCTTAGCAAGGGGCGGCGGCGCAAGCCAATTGAATCGGGAAATAGTCCTTATAGCCGGCCCGCATCGCCGGCCTGTGGGCCTGCCCACGCCCCCTGAAGGAGGGAGCCGGCCCTGGCGGCCCACGGCGCTCAGCCCCCCGGCCGGTCCCGGGAGGGAAGGCGCCACAGCCACAGGCACATGAAAAGGCCGAACGCGGCCAGGCCGGCCTGGGCCCAGGGATTTTTCACCACCAGCAGGATGGAGGTGGAAAAGGTCAGGGCCATCAGCAGCACTCCGGCCCGCTTGGCCCGGTAGGGAATGGCCCGGTGCCGCCGCCATTCCAGGATGGGCGGGCCGAACAGGCGATGGCCGGTGAGCCAGCGGTAGAAACGCAGGGACGCCCGGGCGTAGCAGGCGGCGGCCAGCAGCATGAAGGGCGTGGTCGGCAGCAGGGGCAGGAACAGGCCCACCACACCCAGCACGACGCACAGGCTGCCGGCAGCGATGAGCAGGCCCCGCACCAGGGGCGAGGCATGTTCCACCACCTCGGCGGCGGCCTGCAGTTCCGCCGGGGTGACCGCACCCTCTTCCGCCAGGGGCTCCATCCCCTGCCCCGGATCGCCCATGGGCTCAGGCCTCCCCTGCCCCGCGCTCCCCGTGGCCGGCCACGTCTTCCACCGGCTCCTTGCCCGGCTTGGGCTTGGCCGGGCTTTCCTTGGCCTTGCTCCTGCGCGGCGCCTTGGGCTTTTCCGGCGGGCCGTGGCGCTGCTGGGCCAGTTCCATGAGCTGGGTGGCCACCTTGCCGCTGACGCTGTCCGGGGCCACCTCGCCCTTGGCATCGGGAGTGCCCGCCGGCAGGCCGGTGAGCAGGGCCATGGCCTCATCCACATGGCGCACGGCGAAGACGTGGAAGTCGCCGCGGCGCACCGCCGCCACCACGTCGGCCCGCAGCATGAGGTGGGAGACGTTGGCGGCGGGAATGATCACCCCCTGCTTGCCGGTCAGGCCCCGGGCCTGGCAGATGTCGAAGAAGCCTTCGATCTTCTCATTGACGGCGCCGATGGGCTGGACCTGGCCCAGCTGGTTGAGGGAGCCGGTCATGGCCAGGGACTGGTGCAGGGGCAGCATGCCGATGGCCGACAGCAGGGCGCACAGCTCGGCCAGGGAGGCGCTGTCCCCGTCCACCTCGCCGTAGGACTGCTCGAAGACCAGGCTGGCATTGACCGAGAGGGGCACCAGGCGGCCGAAGCGGTTGGAGAGGAAGCCGGAGAGGATGAGCATGCCCTTGCTGTGCAGGGGGCCGCCCAGTTCCGTTTCCCGTTCGATGTCCATGACGTCGCCGTCGCCCATGCGCACCGCGGCGGTGACCCGCATGGGGTGGGCAAAGGTCAGCTCGCCCATGTCGATGGCGGCAAGGCCGTTGATCTGTCCGATTTCCATGCCCTCGGTGGCGATCATGAATTCGCCGTTGAGGATGGCCTCCTGCTGCCGCTCCCGCACCCGGTCGGCGCGCCGTACCTGAGCCGCCAGGGCCCGCTCCAGATGCTGGCGGTCGATGTCGGGGGCGCCGTCCTTTTCCGCCATCCAGTCCGCCTCCCGCAGCAGGTCGGCCAGCACCCGGGTGCGGGTGGTGAGCTTGCGCGAATCCTCGGCCAGGCGGGCCGCCCGTTCGATGGCCCAGGCCGTGGCGGCCCGGGTCAGGGCCCGCAGCTGGTCGCGGCGGGCCAGGGTGGCCAGCAGGCGGGCGTAGAGCAGCGCATTCTCCGGGCCCCGCACCACGTCGTTTTCCAGGTCTGCCGCCACCTTGAACAGGGCGCCGAATTCCGGGTCCATTTCCGAGAGCAGGTAGTAGGTGTTGCGATCGCCCACCAGCACCACCTTCACGTCCAGGGGCATGGGCTCCGGCTCGAGCTGCTGGGTGCTCTGCAGGCCGAAGAGATCCTCCGGCGATTCCAGGCGCAGGCGCTCGGCCTGCAGGGCCCGCTTGAGTCCTTCCCAGGCGTAGGGCTGGGTCAGCAGCTTGCCCGCATCCAGCACCAGGGCGCCGCCGTTGGCCCGGTGCAGGGCGCCGGCCCGGATCAGGGTGAAGTTGGAAACCCACATGCCCATGTGGGCGGTGTGTTCCACCCGGCCCAGCAAGTTCTGGAAGGTGGGCAGACTCTCGCACACCACCGGCCGGCCGCTGGTGCCGCTGTTGTCCACCAGCAGATTGACCAGGTAGCGCTGCAGGGAAATGCTGCCGGAGAAGAGCAGGGTTTCCATCTCCCCCTCGCCCTTCTGGGATTCCCGCAGGTTGTCGCCGGTTTCCACCACGTCGTGCAGCACCGCGTCGAGGAAGGCGCTCACCTCCGCGAGGTCGGCATAGGCGGGCTTGAGTTCTTCGATCTCGTGGCCCACGGCCAGGCGCAGGGCCTCCCGGGAGATGTCCTTGACCTTGGCCTGCAGCTCCCGCTGCCAGCGGGGGAACTGGCTGACCAGGTCCTGCAGGCGCGGCTCGTAGGATTCGATGATGGCGTCCAGCTCCTCCTGGCGCTCCTTGGGCAGGGCGTCGTACTCCTCCTCGCTCATGGTCTCGTCCTCGCTCTTGGCGGGGACGAAGGTGAAGCCTTCCTCGGTGGACAGCAGGGCCACGCCCTTGCTCATGGCCTCCCGGCCAAGAGTACGCAGGGCCGTGTCCTCCCGCTTCTTGGCCTCGCTTTCCAGGGCATTGAGGCGGCGCCGGTAGTCGTCGCTCTCGAAGGCGGCGGTGAGGGCCGGGGCTAGGCCGGAGACGAAGTTCTGCATGTCCTCCCGCAGCTTGCTGCCGCGGCCGGCGGGCAGCCTCAGCAGGCGCGGCCGGGTCGGCTCCTGGAAGTTGTGCACATAGCACCAGTCCCAGGCGGCATCGCCGTTGCCGCGATGGCGGAACTGGGTGTCCAGCACCCGGTGCACCAGGGCGTGGCGGCCGCTGCCCGGCTCGCCGAGGACGAACAGGTTGTAGCCGTGGCGGGGAATGTCGAGACCGAAGCTCAAGGCCTCCACCGCCCGGGGGTGGGCGAATTCCTCGGCCAGATCGTCCAGTTCGGCGGTGGTGGCGAATTCCAGCAGGCTCTCGGGACAGGGCGTGAACAGGCGCTCCGGAGGCAGGCGGCAGGGATTTTGGCGAAAATCGGTCATGTTCTTCTTGGTTGTTGTGTTCCGCCGCCGGGGCTGCGGAAAAAAAGGAAAGCCGGGACTACTTGATCTCTTCCACCAGCAGCCAGACGGTCCGGTTGTCGCGTACGTCCTGGGTGGACAGGGTGCTGTTGGCCCGCTCCCGTCCGCTCGATTCCTGGCCCATGCCGCCGAGGGCGATCCACTCGCCCAGGCGGCCGGAGACGGTGGTGCTGAGGCGCTGGATATTGGCGCTGCCGGGGCCGTAGCTGCCCGGGGTGTCGCTCTGGGGGCTGATTTCCAGGGTCACCCGATCCCCCGCTAGGTGGGGCTCGGCATAGAAGCCCTGGCCCAGGTCCCGGTACACCGTGCTCTCGGTCACCACCACGCCATTGGGACCGAGCACGGCCTGGCGCAGGGGCACCGGCACGGACTGGCCCATCTGGATGAAGGCCCGGCCCCCTTCCATCACCTGCACCATCTGCCCGGCGGAACTGCTGCGGGTGCTGCGGGTGTCCACGATCTCCGTGGTCACGCTGGAGCCGCCCCGCTGGATCTGCACGCTGCCGCCGCCGCTACGGCCGAGGCTGCCGCTGCCGTTGAGGGTGCCGGCGGCCCCGGGGGACTGGATGATGCGCACATTGCCGCCCAGGCCCACGTTGCCGGAGACGCCCACGTCCCGGCCCCGGCTGTCCAGGTCCCGGTTCTGGGTGACCCGGATGCGCAGCATGCGCGGCGGCGTGTCGATGGAGGCCAGCACCTGCTTCAGCTGCTCCCGGTTGCGCCGGCTGCCCTTGATGATGAGCTGGTTGTTCATGCCCGACACCGCGCCGCCCGGCTCCACCAGGGGCTGCAGCACCGGCAGCACCTGGTCCACGGTGCGGCTCTTGAGGGGCACGATCTCCACTTCCTGCTGGGCCCAGGCCATGGAGAACATCCCCAGGAACAGGCCCAGGGCGAGCAACGGAACCAGCAGCAGACGCTTCACGGCAGACCTCCAATGATCGGCACGGCAGGAAAGGGGCGGCACCAGTGTCGCCCCGCCCTCCCGAAAACTCAAGCCAGATGGGGCAAGGCCAGGTAGTCCCGGGAACGCATTTCCACCAGGCGGCTGACGGTGCGGAAAAACTCGCCGGCGTGGGTGCCCTCGGTGTACAGCCCTTCCGGCTCGCACTCGGCGGTGGCAATGAATTTGACCTTGGCGTCGTAGAAGATATCCACCAGCCAGGTGAAGCGCCGGGCCATGTCGCGCTGGGTGGAATTCATGCGGGGCAGACGGGAGACCAGCACCGTGTGGTAGGCCCGGGCCAGTTCCAGGTAATCGTTCTGGGAACGGGGGCCGTCGCACAGGGCCTGGAAGTCGAACCACACCACCCCGGCGGAGCGGCGCAGCACGGGAATCTCCCGGCCTAGCACCTCGATGCTGCCGCCGGCCTGCCCTTCCCCGCCGGCCAGCTCCCGGAAGTAGTCGGCCATCTTGGCTTCCGCCGCGTCGTCGGCCGGATAGTGGTAGATCTCCACCTGCTCCAGGGTACGCAGGCGGTAGTCGATGCCCGCCTCCACCTGCACCACGTCCAGCTGCTGCTTGAGCAAGGCGATGGTGGGCAGGAAGTTCTGCCGCTGCAGGCCGTTGGGGTAGAGGTTTTCCGGCGGGTAGTTGGAGGTCATCACCAGCACCACCCCCTTGGCAAAGAGCTTCTCCAGCAGGCGGCCCAGGATCATGGCGTCGGCGATGTCGGAGACGTGGAACTCGTCGAAGCACAGCACCCGGGTCTCGGCTGCAATGCGCCCGGCCAGGATGGCCAGGGGATCGGTCTCGCCCTTGAGGCTTTCCAGGTCCTTGTGCACCTGCTGCATGAAGCCGTGGAAGTGGATGCGCTTCTTGCGCTTGTAGGGCACGGAATCGTAGAAGCAGTCCATGAGGAAGCTCTTGCCCCGCCCCACCCCGCCCCAGAAATAGACGCCCCGGGGCACTTCCAGGCGGGAATTGAACATCTTGTAGAGCTTGTTGCGCCGCGCCGCCTTGAAGGCCACCAGCTCGTAATAGAGCTTCTGCAGCCGCTCGGCCGCCGCCTTCTGGGCCGCATCGGCAGTGAATCCGCGGGAGGCCAGCAGGGCCTCATAGGCATCGAGCATGCCGCGCTCGGGAACGTTGAGGGTACGGTGGGGCATGGGGAATCCGTCGGGAGCACCTCGGGGGGTGCGATGTTGTTGTGGCGCCTGGCAGCCTGAAAGGATCGGCGCGGAAAGGAGGCTATTTTAAAACATCAGCCGGGGACGGCCCAGCCGTTGATCAGGAACTTCAGCTAACGGCCACAACCGGGCTGTCGCCGACGTCAGCTCCCGAGCATGCCAGCAACGGTTAATCCTATTAAGCCGACAGCACCCGCATACCCAGCAAACCTTTCTCCTGATACGCTTACGGCATGACCACCACTCGCACAATTGGCCCCCTGCACTTCGAAGACCTAGACCCGAAGAGATTCGAAGACCTCGTGCGACAGCTTGCGTACAAGTTCAAGCCCTGGCGGCGACTGGAAGCCACGGGGCGTTCTGGCAGCGACGATGGGTTCGATGCGAGAGGCTACGAAATCGTCGCCAAGGAGACTCAACCCTCTGCTTCAGCTGATGAAGGCGAAACCGTCGAGGAGGAATCGACCTTCAGCGAGGGAATTGATGACAGGCTCTGGCTCATACAGTGCAAGCGTGAAAGGAGCATTGGGCCAAAAGCCCTAGTCAAGTACCTAGACGACACAGTTCTGGGGCCTGAGGAGAAGCTTTACGGACTTGTGTTCACGGCGGCCTGCGATTTTTCCAAGAAGGCACGCGACGATTTCGCCCGAAGGTGCCGAGAGATGGAATTGGCGGAGTGGCACCTCTGGGGTAAGGCTGAGCTCGAAGACCGCCTTTTCCGCCCCGAAAACGACCATCTTTTATTCGCCTATTTCGGTGTTTCGCTGACCATCCGCCGACGTTCTCAGCGGGCTGAGCTACGAGCCCGGTTGGTGATGAAGAGGAAGGCCAGCCGCATTCTTAAAGACCAGTCCCGTGAGTCGCTACTGCTTCGCTCGCCTGACGCCAGTGACTACCCGAACGCGGGCAACCTCGCCGAATTCAGGAAGAGCCCCCTATGGGTAGTGAGGCCATACCGGGGGATGTCGCACGATGGGCTTAAGTTCTGTGTGCAACGCTATTTCGCGTACCTCTCTGATGACGGAAAATCGTGGGATGCGGCGATGGCTGTGAACGACGCCAGAAGCCAAATACACGAAGACCCTTGGTTGGGCAGCGACCGGCATGATGAGAAGCGACAAGCCATTTACGAGTTCTGGAGCAAGATCCCGGAGATGAACCAAGCATGGTTCGAAGTTGTCGGCGTGGTGCCGTTCGAAGATGTCTTGGACATCGACGACCTCGGTGACGAGTACTTCCAAGCCCCACACGTCTATGTACCTTTCGCATCCGGTACGCGAGGTCCTTTCAAGAGATTCATTGCCGAGGTCGGGTCAATCGGTCGGTGGGACCGTCGCTCCTATTACCCCGAACAGATACAGGACGGTCGCATCGCCCACTTCCCTGCTGATTTGCGCGCCCCCCATCCCGACAGTGAATGAAGACAGGACTGATGTGGGAGCTTTGTTGGTGCATACACCTTCCTCCTCGAAAATTAGGGCACGGGTACGACTAGCCAGCGGCAGGCTATGAATGGCAGCTTTACGCTGCGCCATTCATGTCTACAACGGGTCGTTAGCAGTCCCCGGAAAAAGAAAAAGGCGAGGAATAATCCTCGCCTTTTTTGTCTGCACCGGGCTTGCAGGCCGGATAGCTTCCGCTTAGAAGTGCAGCGGGCGCTTGTCGCAGGCCAGGGCGGCTTCGTGCACCGCTTCCGACAGGGTCGGGTGGGCGTGGCAGATGCGGGCCAGGTCTTCGGAGGCGCCGCCGAACTCCATGGTCACCACGGCTTCAGCGATCAGTTCGGAGGCATTGGGGCCGATGATGTGCACGCCCAGGATGCGGTCGGTCTTGGCGCAGGCCAGCATCTTGACGAAGCCGGTGGGGTCACCCATGCCCAGGGCCCGGCCGTTGGCCAGGAAGGGGATCTTGCCGGCCTTGTAGGCCACGCCGTCAGCCTTGAGCTGCTGTTCGGTCTTGCCGACCCAGGCAATCTCGGGGCTGGTGTAGATGACCCAGGGGATGGTGTCGAAGTTGCAGTGACCGGCCTGGCCGGCCATCAGTTCGGCAACCATGACGGCCTCTTCCATGGCCTTGTGGGCCAGCATGGGGCCGGACACCACGTCGCCCACAGCCCAGACGCCGGGCAGGTTGGTGCGGCAGTGGCCGTCCACTTCGATCTGGCCGCGCTCGTTGAGCTTGAGGCCGATCTTTTCGGCGTTGAGGCCGTCGGTGTTGGGCACACGGCCGACGGAGACGATCAGGCGCTCCGCATCCAGCTTCTGTTCCTTGCCGTCCTTGTCGGTGTAGGCGATGGAGACGCCCTTCTTGCTGACCTTGGTCTCGCCCAGCTTGACGCCCATCTGGATGTTGAGGCCCTGCTTGGTGAACAGCTTGAGGGCTTCCTTGGCCACGTCCTGGTCGGCGGCGGCGAGGAAGTCGGGAGAGGCTTCCAGGATGGTCACTTCGGAACCCAGACGACGCCACACGGAACCCATTTCCAGGCCGATGACGCCGGCGCCGATGATGGCCAGCTTCTTGGGCACGGACTGTTGTTCCAGGGCGCCTTCGTTATCCAGCACGATCTTCTGGTCCACGGCGATGCCGGGCAGATGACGGGCCTTGGAGCCGGTGGCGACGATGACCTGCTTGGCCTCGACGACTTCGTCGCCGACCTTGACCTGCCAACCTGCGCCGCCCTGACCGACGAAGGAACCGTGGCCATTGAGCTGGGTGACCTTGTTCTTCTTGAACAGGCCCTTGATGCCGGAGGTAAGCTGGGTCACCACGGCGGTCTTGCGGCCGATCATGGTGGGCACGTCGATCTTGGGCGCGCTCACCTGGATGCCCTGGGCGGCGAAGGCGTGGCCGGCTTCCTCGAACAGGTGGGAGGTGTGCAGCAGGGCCTTGGAGGGGATGCAACCCACGTTCAGGCAGGTGCCGCCGAGGCGGGGCTCACCCTTGGGATCGGCGTAGGGATTGGATTCGCAGCAGGCGACGGAGAAGCCCAGCTGGGCGGCGCGGATGGCAGCCACATAGCCGCCGGGGCCGCCGCCGATGACGAGAACGTCGAATTGTTTGGACATGGTCAGAACCTTTCGTTCATGAAAAGAACGCAGAGGGCGAAGGCTGGTGGCCCCGCGGCTCTGCGTTCCTTGGATCAGTCAGTCAATGCGCATTAAACGCCGAGCAGCAGGCGGGCGGGATCTTCCAGGGCTTCCTTCATGGTCACCAGACCCAGCACGGCTTCGCGGCCGTCGATGATGCGGTGGTCGTAGGACATGGCCAGGTAGTTGATGGGGCGCACCACCACTTGACCGTTCTCGACCACGGCGCGGTCCTTGGTGGCATGGATGCCGAGGATCGCGGACTGGGGCGGGTTGATGATGGGGGTGGAGAGCATGGAGCCGAACACGCCGCCGTTGGAGATGGAGAAGGTGCCACCGGTCAGTTCTTCGATGGAGATCTTGCCGTCCTTGGCCTTCTGGCCGTATTCGGCAATCTTCTTCTCGATGTCGGCGATGGACATCTGGTCGGCATCACGCAGGATGGGCACCACCAGACCGCGGGGGGAGCCCACGGCGATACCGATGTCGATGTAGCCGTGATAGACGATGTCGTTGCCATCGACGGAGGCGTTCAGGATCGGGTACTTCTTCAGGGCAGCCACGGCGGCCTTGACGAAGAAGCCCATGAAGCCCAGACGCACGCCATGTTCCTTCTCGAACTTGTCGCCGTACTGCTTGCGCAGGGCCATGACCGGGGCCATGTTCACTTC
Source organism: Azospira oryzae (assembly GCF_004217225.1). Lineage (GTDB taxonomy): Bacteria > Pseudomonadota > Gammaproteobacteria > Burkholderiales > Rhodocyclaceae > Azospira > Azospira oryzae. The sequence continues at coordinate 447,837 of NZ_SHKM01000001.1, read as the reverse complement.
GTTGAAGGTGGTGAGGATGGCGTTTTCGTTCTTGGACTGCAGCAGGCGCTCGGCGATGCGGGCGCGCAGGCGGGTCATGGGAACGCGCTGCTCGGGACGGTCACCCAGGGGGATGGACACGGCAGGGGCAGCCACGGCGGGCGCGGCGGCCTTGGCTTGGGCGCCCACGGCGTCTTCCTTGGTGACACGGCCACCACGGCCGGTGCCGGAGACGTCGGCGGCAGCGATGCCCTTCTCGTCCAGGATCTTGCGGGCGGCGGGGCTGGCGGTGCCGGCAGCAGCAGCCGGAGCAGCGGCAGCTGCCACCGGGGCCGGAGCGGCAGCGGCGGGAGCAGCGGCGGCAGCCGGAGCGGCGCCGGCGGCAGCCTTGGCTTCGGTGTCGATCTGGGCGATGACTTCACCGGAAACCACGGTGTCGCCGTCGCCCTTGATGATCTTGACGATCACGCCGGCATCGGGAGCGGGCAGTTCCAGGACCACCTTGTCGGTTTCGATATCGATGAGGTTCTCATCGCGGCTGACAGCTTCGCCTGCCTTCTTGTGCCAGGACACCAGGGTGGCTTCGGCAACGGATTCGGACAGTTGCGGGACTTTGACGTCGATAATCATGATCTACGTTTCCTTTGTCTCTCGGTTTTAGTTCAGTTTGCCCAGTGCTTCTTCCAGCAGGGCTTTTTGTTGCTCCACGTGCTTGGCCAGGTAACCCACGGCCGGCGCAGCAGCAGCAGGACGGGCCACCACGTGCAGGGTCTGACCCTTCTTCAGGGCGACTTGCAGGCGGTGAGCCTTGGCGTACCAGGCACCCTGGTTCAGGGGCTCTTCCTGGCACCACACCAGTTCCTTGGCGTTGGGGAACTTGGACAGTTCCTCATCGAAGCGCTTGTCGTCGAACGGATACAGCTGCTCGACGCGCAGGATGGCGATGTTCTCCAGCTTGCGTTCCTTGCGGGCGGCCACCAGGTCGTAATAGACCTTGCCGGCGCAGGCGATGACACGGGTGACCTTCTTCGCTTCCAGCTTCTCGGTTTCGCCGATGATGGTCTGGAAGGTGCCGTTGGCCAGCTCGTCCAGGGAGCAGGAAGCGCTGGGGTTGCGCAGCAGGGACTTGGGCGTCATCACCACCAGGGGCTTGCGCTGCTTGCGCACCATCTGGCGACGCAGCAGGTGGAAGATCTGGGCGGCGTTGGAGGGGTAGCAGACTTCCCAGTTGAACTCGGCGGAGAGCTGCATGTAGCGTTCCAGGCGGGCGGAGGAGTGCTCCGGACCCTGGCCTTCGTAGCCGTGGGGCAGCAGCAGGGTCAGACCGCAGGCACGACCCCACTTGGCCTCGCCGGAGCAGAGGAACTGGTCGATCACCACCTGGGCGCCGTTGGCGAAGTCGCCGAACTGGCCTTCCCACACCACCAGCTCATTGGGCTCGGCGGTGGCGTAGCCGTATTCGAAGGCCAGCACGGCCTCTTCGGACAGCACGGAGTCGAAGCTCTGGAAATTGCCCTGGTCTTCCTGCAGGTTGGCCAGGGGGATGTAGGAACCGGCGTCCCACTTTTCCCGGTTCTGGTCGTGCAGCACACCGTGACGGTGGAAGAAGGTGCCGCGACCCACGTCCTCGCCGGAGATGCGCACGCCGTAGCCCTGGGCCAGCAGGGTGGCGTAGGCCAGGTTCTCGGCCATGCCCCAGTCCACCGGCAGCTTGCCCTCACCCATCTGGGCCCGGTCTTCGATGATCTTCTTGACGCGGGAGTGCATGGTGAAGTTTTCGGGAATGGCAGTCAGGCGCTTGGCCAGACGCTGCAGTTCCTTCTTCGGCACCTTGGTGTTGCCGAGCTCGGTGTACTTCTTGTTGGTGTAGGGCGCCCAGTCGTTGGCGTGCTGACGCTTGTAGTTGGACAGCACGGGGTCGGACAGCAGCTTGCCCTGGTCCAGGGCGGCGCGGAAGTCCTTGATGATCTGGTCGGGACCGTCGGCAGAGAGCACGCCCTGGGCCACCAGCTTGTCCGCATACAGCTTGCGGGTGCCGGGGTGGGCCTGGATCTTCTTGTACATCAGGGGCTGGGTCACCATCGGCTCGTCCTGCTCGTTGTGGCCGAGCTTGCGGAAACAGATGATGTCGATGACCACGTCCTTCTTGAAGGTCTGACGGAATTCCAGGGCCAGCTGGGTGACCAGGGCCACGGCTTCCGGATCGTCGCCATTGACGTGGAAGATCGGGGCTTCGACCATCTTGAAGATGTCGGAGCAGTACAGGGAGGAACGGTAGTCCCGGGGATCGGAGGTGGTGAAGCCGATCTGGTTGTTCACCACGACGTGCACCGTGCCGCCGGTGCCGTAGCCGCGGGTCTGGGAGAAGTTCAGCATTTCCTGGTTCACACCCTGGCCGGCAACGGCGGCATCGCCGTGGATCAGGACGGGCAGGATCTGGGCCTTGGCCGCATCGTCACCGCCGCGACGACGCTGGCGGGCATAGACGGAACCTTCCACCACCGGGTTCACGATTTCCAGGTGGGAGGGGTTGAAGGCCAGGGTCAGGTGCACCGGACCATGGTCGGTGGACACGTCGGAGGAGAAGCCCATGTGGTACTTCACGTCGCCGGAGGACAGATCCTGGGCCTTCTTGCCTTCGAACTCGTCGAACAGCATCTTGGGCGCCTTGCCCAGGGTGTTCACCAGCACGTTGAGGCGGCCGCGGTGGGCCATGCCGATGACGATTTCCTGGACGCCGGTGGCGGCGCCGGTGCGGATCACTTCGTCCATGGCGACGATGAGGGACTCGCCGCCTTCCAGGGAGAAGCGCTTCTGACCCACGTAGCGGGTGTGCAGGTAGCGTTCCAGGGTCTCGGCCACGGTCAGGCGGTCGAGCAGGCGCTTCTTGCGCTCGGGCGTGTAGTTGCCATTGCCGCGGCTGGGTTCCAGGCGCTCCTGCAGCCAGCGCTTCTGGGCAATGTCGCTCATATACATGTATTCGACGCCGATGGAACCGCAGTAGGTTTCCTTCAGCGCCTCGATGATCTGGCCCAGGGGAGCGCGATCGGCGCCGAACTGGAAGGAGCCGGTATTGAAGGGCTCGTTCAGGTCGGCGGGCGTGAAGCCGTAGAAGGACGGCTCCAGTTCCTGGATTTCGGGGCGTTCCTGGCGCTTGAGCGGGTCCAGATTGGCCCAGCGGTTGCCCAGGAAGCGGTAGGCATTGATCAACTGCAGGACGGCAACCTGCTTCTTGTCGTCACCGGCGGCCACCACGGTACGCACCGGACCCCGCTTGCCCTGTTCGGCAAAGGCGGCGATCACGGGGAAGTGGGGAACATCGCGGGCAGCGGCACCCGGCTGCTGGGCCAGCTTGTCGAAGTATTCGCGCCATTCGTCGGGAACGGACGCGGGATTGTCGAGGTAGTTCTCGTACAGCTCCTCCACGAACGGGGCATTGCCGCCGAAGAGGTAGGAGGTGCCGAAGTTTTGCATCATCATGGCAATCACCTGTGGTGTGGTTTTATTGTTGGAACGTCTGTCTCTCACTGCAATCGGCGAATTTTCCGCCGACCATTGAAAAAAAGGGCGGCCACGCCGCCCCTTTTCTCGTCTTACTTACGGCTGGCCAGCGGCGCGACGTCGCGCTTGGCGGCGCCGATGTACAGCTGACGCGGACGACCGATCTTGTATTCCGGATCGGTGATCATCTCTTCCCACTGGGTCATCCAGCCCACGGTACGAGCCAGGGCGAAGATGCAGGTGAACATGGAAGTGGGGATACCGAGGGCCTTCTGCACGATGCCGGAGTAGAAGTCCACGTTCGGGTAGAGCTTCTTCTCGACGAAGTACGGATCTTCCAGGGCGATCTTTTCCAGTTCCATGGCCAGCTTGAACAGGCGATCGTTTTCCAGGCCCAGTTCCTTCAGAACGTCGTTGCACACCTGGCGCATCAGCTTGGCGCGGGGGTCGAAGTTCTTGTAGACGCGGTGACCGAAGCCCATCAGCTTGAAGGAGTCGTTCTTGTCCTTGGCGCGGGCGATGTATTCGCCGACGCGGGAGACGTCGCCGATCTCTTCCAGCATCTGCAGGCAGGCTTCATTGGCGCCGCCGTGGGCAGGGCCCCACAGGCAGGCGATACCGGCGGAGATGCAGGCAAAGGGGTTGGCACCGGAGGAGCCGGCCAGACGCACGGTGGAGGTGGAGGCGTTCTGCTCGTGGTCGGCGTGCAGGGTGAAGATGATGTCCAGGGCACGGACCAGCACGGGGTTCGGCTTGTAGGTCTCGCAGGGGGTGCCGAACATCATGTGCATGAAGTTGGCGGTGTAGTCCAGGTCGTTGCGCGGGTACATGAACGGCTGACCGGTCGTGTACTTGTAGGCCATGGCAACGATGGTGGGCATCTTGGCGATGATGCGGTTGAAGCTGATGCTGCGATGCTCGGCATCGGAGAAGTCCATGGCTTCATGGTAGAAGGCGGACAGGGCACCGACCACACCGACCATCACGGCCATGGGGTGGGCGTCGCGGCGGAAGCCGCTGAAGAACTTGGCCAGCTGTTCGTGCACCATGGTGTGGTTCTTGATGGTGTCTTCGAAAGCGGTCTTCTGGGAAGCGTTCGGCAGTTCGCCGTTCTTCAGCAGGTAGGCAACTTCCAGGAAGTTGCAGTTTTCGGCCAGTTGCTCGATGGGATAGCCACGGTACAGCAGCTCGCCCTTGTCGCCATCGATGAAGGTAATCTTGGATTTGCAGCTGGCAGTGGACAGGAAGCCGGAATCGTAGGTGAAGAGACCGGTTTTGCCGCCCAGGGTACGAATGTCGATACAGTCGTTGCCGTGGGTGGGAGACATGATCGGGAAATCGACCGGCCCTTGGCCTTCGATATTGAGAGTAGCCTTGCGTTCGCTCATTTTGCAGCCCCTGTGGTGGTGGTTGTCATCACTACTTTTTTAGCGAAGGACGAGGCGCCATGGTGGCGCCCCTTCCTTACTCAGCACTTACGCAATTTGGCCAGTACGGCAGCCTCATGCGGGTCGGAAAGTTCCTTGCCCCCAACAATCAGGCCAAGGAAATCCCAATCTTCTAATTCCGCCAGCTTTTTGAAGGCTTCGACCTCCGGTTCCGTCAGCTTGTCGAATTCCTGGTCGAGGAATTTGGTCAGCGTCAGGTCCAGCTCCAGGAGGCCGCGGCGGATGCAGCGCCAGCGAAGGCGCTCGTATTCAGCACGATCCATTAAACAGCACGCCGAACCATCATTTCCTTGATCTTGCCGATGGCCTTGGTGGGGTTCAGGCCCTTCGGACAGACATCAACGCAATTCATGATGGTGTGGCAACGGAACAGGCGATACGGGTCTTCCAGGTTGTCCAGACGTTCGTTGGTGGCCTGGTCGCGGGTATCGGCGATGAAGCGGTAAGCAGCCAGCAGGCCGGCCGGACCGACGAACTTGTCGGGGTTCCACCAGAAGGACGGGCAGGAGGTGGAGCAGCAGGCGCAGAGGATGCACTCGTACAGGCCGTTCAGCTCTTCACGCTCTTCCGGAGACTGCAGACGCTCGCGCTCGGGAGGAGGATCGTTGTTGATCAGGTACGGCTTGATGGAGTGGTACTGCTTGAAGAACTGGGTCATGTCCACGATCAGGTCGCGCACCACGGGCAGACCGGGCAGGGGCCGCAGCACGATGGGCTGGGGCAGCTCGTCCACGTCGGTGAGGCAGGCCAGACGGTTCTTGCCATTGACGTTCATGGCGTCGGAACCGCACACGCCTTCGCGGCAGGAGCGGCGGAAAGCCAGGGAATCGTCCTTGACCTTCAGGCGCACCAGGGCATCCAGCAGCTTCTTGTCGGACTGTTCCAGTTCGACGGTGATGTCCTGCATGTAAGGTGCGTTGTCCTTATCCGGATCGTAGCGATAGATCTTGAATTGAACGGTACGTTTGGTATTGGCGCTCATTTGCGTAATTCCTTCCTGGCCTTAGTAGGTCCGCTTGGCGAGAGCGATGGACTCGACGTCGGCAGACATCGGCTGCAGGTTCACCGGCTTGTAGTCGAGGCGGTTGCCTTCGGAGTACCACAGGGTGTGCTTGAGCCAGTTCTTGTCGTCGCGGCCGGCCGGGGTCTCGGCGGTATCCAGGGCATCGTCGCGCACGTGGGCGCCGCGGGATTCCTTGCGGGCTTCGGCGGAGATCATGGTGGCCTTGGCCACTTCGATCAGGTTGTCCAGTTCAAGGGCTTCGGTACGGGCGGTGTTCCAGACCTTGGACTTGTCCTTGATCTCGGTGGTCTTGGCCCGTTCGGCGACCTTCTTGATTTCCTCGACGCCAGCCTTGAGCAGGTCGTTGAAGCGGAACACGCCGGCATGCTTTTGCATGGTGCGCTGCATGGCCAGACGGACTTCATGCACGCTCTCGCCGTTCTTCTGGTTGTCCAGACGGGCGATACGGGCCAGGGAAACGTCGGCGGCGTTGGCCGGCAGGGGCTTGTGGGCGCGGGGATTGCCCTTCAGGTCTTCCACCACGGACTCGCCGGAGGACTTGCCGAAGACCAGCAGGTCCAGCAGGGAGTTGGTGCCCAGGCGGTTGGCGCCATGCACGGAAGCGCAGGCACATTCGCCGGCGGCGTAGAAACCGCCCACGGGAACGGACTTCTCGTCGCCCTTCGGCACAATGACCTGGCCCTTGTAGTTGGTCGGAATACCGCCCATCTGGTAGTGGCAGGTCGGCACCACGGGGATCGGGGCCTTGATGGGATCCACACCGGCAAACTGGATGGAGATTTCACGAATGCCGGGCAGGCGCTTCATGATGGTCTCAGGGGACAGGTGGGTAATGTCCAGCAGCACGTGATCCTTGTCGGGACCGCAGCCGCGGCCTTCGTTGATCTCGGTCACCATGGAACGGGACACCACGTCGCGGGAGGCCAGATCCTTCAGGTTGGGGGCATAGCGTTCCATGAAGCGCTCGCCGGAAGCGTTGCGCAGAATGCCGCCTTCGCCGCGCACGCCTTCGGTGATCAGCACACCGGCACCGGCCACGCCGGTGGGGTGGAACTGCCAGAATTCCATGTCTTCCAGGGGGATGCCGGCACGGGCAGCCATACCGACGCCGTCACCGGTGTTGATGAAGGCATTGGTGGAAGAGTAGTAGATGCGACCGGCACCGCCGGTGGCGAAAATGGTGGCCTTGGCGTGGAAGATGTGGACTTCGCCGGTTTCCATTTCCATGGCGGTCACGCCCAGCACGTCGCCGTCTTCGTCACGGATCAGGTCCAGGGCCATCCATTCCACGAAGAACTGGGTGTTGGCCTTGACGTTGCGCTGGTACATGGCGTGCAGCATGGCATGACCGGTACGGTCGGCAGCGGCACAGGAGCGGTTCACCGGCTTCTCGCCATAGTTCTGGGAGTGGCCGCCGAAGGGGCGCTGGTAGATTTTGCCGCTGTCCAGACGGTCGAAGGGCATGCCGAAGTGTTCCAGTTCCACGACCACTTCGTTGGCCTTCTTCACCATGAATTCGATGGCGTCCTGGTCACCGAGCCAGTCGGAACCCTTGACGGTGTCGTACATGTGCCAGTGCCAGTTGTCCTCGGTCACATTGCCGAGGGAGGCGGCCACGCCGCCCTGGGCGGCAACCGTATGAGAACGGGTGGGGAACACCTTGGACAGCACGGCGGTCTTGAGACCGGCTTCGGAAACTTGCAGTGCGGCGCGCAGACCGGCACCGCCGGCACCCACGATCACCACATCATACTTATGCACGGGGATAGTCATTACTTACAGTCTCCACAGAATCTGAGTGGCCCAGCCGGCGTAGCCGAGCAGGGCGAAAATGGTCAGGACATGCAGCACCAGGCGGATGCCGGTGGGCTTGACGTAGTCCATCCAGATGTCACGCACGCCGATCCAGGCGTGGTAGAACAGGGAGATGAAAAACAGGAAGGTAATGAACTTCATGAAGCCGTTGGCGAACAGACCGCGCCAGGCTTCGTAGGTGTTGGGGCCGATAGCACCGACGGCGGCCAACAGGATGACGGAATAGACGGCCATGATGACGGCCGTGGCGCGCTGGGCAATCCAGTCCTTCAGGCCGTAATGGGCGCCAACAACAATGCGATTTACCATAGCAGGGCAACTCCCAGGATGACGGTCAGCGCGATGCTGACGGCGAAGACGATCTTGCTGGTCAGACGGGCGGATTCGAGATCAACGCCCATGTGCACATCCAGGAACAGGTAGCGGATACCGGCACAGAAGTGGTGACAGAAGGCCCACAGCAGGCCCAGCAGGATGATCTTGACCAGGGGATGGGCTGCGACGGCCTTGAAGGTGGCAAACGACTCGGGCGTCGCCAGGCTGCTTTGGAACAGCCACAGCAGCAGGGGCAGACACAGGAACAGGCCGGCGCCGCTGACGCGGTGGAGAATGGAAAGAATACCCGGTAGGGGCAGGCGGATCGTTGTCAGGTCCAGATTTTTCGGACGCTTCTTTTTGATACTGAGTTCTGCCATGAACGTCATCCCTCTTGCTTGTTGCGAAACGGCGACTGAACTGCCACCGCACCCTTATGAAAGTTATAAATTATAGTGTTTTTCGACTTCCCTTTGTTTCCGAATTTCCGTTGCCGCCGACCTCCTTGCCTCAGCCTAGTTCATTCAGATAATGGTGTTTCTGGGTCGAGTAAAAGCCGCGGCGCCACTCGACCGGCTTGTTGCCGTAGGTAAATGCCACCCGCTCCACCAGCAGCAGGGGACTGCCTTCCGGCACCCGCAGCAAATCCGCATTGCTCTTGTCCGCAGCCACGGCACGAATGCGCTCTTCGGCACGGATCATGCGCACGCCGTAACGGGACTCGTACATGCTGTAGAGGGATTGATCGCTGCCCTTGAGGATTTCCAGGGAGAGATCGGGAAAGAGATCGCTGGGCACGTAGATTTCGTCCAGCACCACCGGCTCGGCATCAAAGCTCAACAACCGGCGCACGATAGTGATGGGCTTGCCGACTTCGAGACCGAGAACCCGCGCCACATCCTGACCGGCCTTGGCACGCCAGCATTCGATGGGTTCGCTGTGGGATTGCTGCAGACCGCCTTCGTTGGGAACGAGGCGCAAAAAACGGAAGAAGGAACGGGGGTCGTTGTGGGTGGCGACGAAAGTGCCCTTGCCCTGACGGCGCACCAGGAGATTTTCGGCAGCCATCTCGTCGATGGCCTTGCGCACCGTTCCCTGACTCACACCAAAGCGCAACGCCAGCTCGGATTCGCTGGGAATGGCATCGCCGGGACCCCATTCCCCCGCTTCCAGGCTACTCATCATCAACTCCTTGATCTGACGATACAAAGGGCTGAAGGTGGGCGACAGTGACGTAACTTGGCGGGTCATAATCTGGTTATTTCAGCACAAAAAACGTCAATAGTCTATTCTAATACTTACATCTTATATAAGACATAAGTTGCAACATTGACACCCCGGAAACGAGGGCATACTATTTCAAAGCTTGGCGCGGAGAGCCTGCGCCGGCGACGAATTCACGAATTTTGTTCAACGACTGTACTCACAGGAGTCGCACCATGTCCAAAGCCCCCATGCGCGTAGCCGTTACCGGCGCCGCCGGCCAGATCGGCTACAGCCTGCTCTTCCGCATCGCCTCCGGCGAAATGCTCGGCAAAGACCAGCCCGTCATTCTGCAGCTGCTCGATCTGCCGCAAGCCCAGCAGGCCGTCAAGGGCGTGATGATGGAACTGGAAGACTGTGCTTTCCCGCTGCTGGCCGGCATGGTTGCCACCGACGACCCCAACGTCGCCTTCAAGGATGCCGACGTCTGTCTGCTGGTGGGCGCCCGTCCCCGCAGCAAGGGCATGGAGCGTGCCGACCTGCTGACCGCCAACGGTGCCATCTTCACCGTTCAGGGCAAGGCCATCGCTGAAAACGCCAAGGAAGACGTGAAGGTCCTGGTGGTGGGCAACCCCTGCAACACCAACGCCTACATCGCCGCTTCCGCCGCCAAGAAGGTTGGCCGCACCAACCCCCGCAACTACCACGGCATGCTGCGCCTGGACCACAACCGCGCCCTGTCCCAACTGGCTGCCAAGACCGGCCGCGCCGTTTCCTCCTTCAAGCAGATGGTCGTGTGGGGCAACCACTCCCCCACCATGTACGCCGACTACCGTTTCGCCACCTCCAACGGCGACAACGTCAAGGGCCTGGTGAACGATGCCGTGTGGAACAACGACGTCTTCCTGCCCACCGTGGGCAAGCGCGGCGCCGCCATCATCGAAGCCCGGGGCCTGTCCTCCGCCGCTTCCGCTGCCAATGCCGCCATCGACCACGTGCGTGACTGGGTCCTGGGCTCTTCCGAATGGGTCACCATGGGCGTGCCTTCCGACGGCTCCTACGGCATCCCCGAAGGCGTCGTGTACGGCTTCCCCTGCGAGTGCAAGAACGGCGACTACAAGATCATCCAGGGCCTGGAGATCGACGAGTACAGCCGCGGCAAGATGAACGCCACCCTGGCCGAGCTGGAAGAAGAGCGCGCCGCCGTGGCTTCCATGCTGTAAGCAACAGCAAGCCACTTGCTGCAAAGGCCGCGGTAAAATGCCGCGGCCTTTTTCTTTGGAGCTTTGCCCATGACCCTGCGTCATCCCAACGACGTTCTCTTCGCCGGTGAAAAGCCCTTCCCCGTCCTGCCTGTGGTGGACCACTACGCCGGATCGGAAAAGCTCATGAAGAAGGCCCTGCAGCTGCAGCAGGAACTGGCCCATAACAACCAGCCCGTTTTCGACATCACCTGCGACTGCGAAGACGGTGCCCACGCCGGTGCCGAAGCCGAACATGCGGAAATGGCCGCCGGCCTCATCAGCGGCAGCGACAACCGCTTCGGCCGGGTCGGTGCGCGCATCCACGACATCACCCACCCCCACTGGCGCCAGGATCTGGAAATCCTGGTCTACCACGCCGGCCAGCGCCTCGCTTTCCTGACCATTCCCAAGGTTCGCTCCGTCGACGATGCGCGGACCCAGATCGATGCCCTGCGCAGCATCGAGGCCCAGTGCCGGATCAGCCGCCCCATTCCGGTCCACGTGCTGATCGAAACCCACGGCGCCCTCCGGGATGCCTGGGAAATCGCCGCCCTGCCCGGCGTCGAAAGCCTGGACTTCGGCCTCATGGACTTCGTCTCCGGCCACCACGGCGCCATTCCCGGCAGCGCCATGAAGAGCCCCGGCCAGTTCGACCACCCCCTGGTGGCCCGGGCCAAGGCCGACATCGCCGCCGCCGCCCTGGCCAACGGCGTGGTGCCTTCCCACAATGTCACCACCGAAATCAAGGACACGACCGTGGCGGCCGACGACGCCCGCCGGGCCCGCCGGGAGTTCGGCTATCTGCGCATGTGGAGCATTCACCCCAACCAGATCATGCCCATCGTCGAAGCCATGCGCCCCGACTTTTCCGAAGTGCAGGAAGCCACGGAAATTCTGGAAGCTGCCCAGGACAAGGACTGGGGCCCCATCCAGCATGCCGGCCGACTGCACGACCGGGCTTCCTACCGCTACTACTGGGAACTGCTGCAGCGGGCCCAGGCCACGGGCATGAACATCCCCGCCGGCGCCGCCCGGCGGTTTTTCAGCCAAAGCTGACAGGCATCAAAGCGCATCGACCATCGGGGCTCCTATTCTGGAGCCCCTTTTCATGTCGGGCCGGCCAATTGCCGCCGCCCGGCCCAAGCGGACACACCATCGTGAAATTTGCCGAACACCCGCTGTGGCTGGTGGGCTTTCGCCCCTTCTTCGCCCTCGCCTGCCTGGCCGGCCTGAGCCTGCCCCTGCTGTGGGCCGCCGTCTTTTCCGGCGCCCTCGCCCTGCCCGCCGCCTCCATTACCCCGCTGCAATGGCACGCCCACGAAATGTTCTTCGGCTTCGGCTGGGCCGTCCTCGGCGGCTTCCTGCTCACGGCCACGAAAAACTGGGTCTCGGTGCGAGGCCATCACGGCGCTTCCCTGGCCTACCTGGTTGCCGCCTGGCTGCTGGAACGGGTCGTCATGGCCACCGCCGGGTCATGGCCCGGCTGGCTGTTCCACCTGGGCAGCAACCTCTTCATCGGCAGCATCATCGTCATGCTGCTGCATACGCTGATCCGCTACCGGGCCCAGGACAGCTATCGGGACAACTACTATTTCCTGCTGGTGCTGCCGGCCTTTCTCGTGGCCAAGCAATTGCTGCTGCAGCCGGAGACCTTCGCCATCGGCGTCGGCATCACCCTGGGCCTGTTCCGCATGGCCTTCCTGGTGATGTTCGAACGGACCCTGACCCAGTTCATGAAAGGCGTGTTTCAGGTCGCCATCCTCCGCCATCCGCTCCTGGATGGCGCCATCAAGGGGCTGGGGCTGCTGCTGGTGCTGCAACCCCTGCTGCTGCCGCTGGCCGGCGCCGTCCTGGCCCTGCTGCTGGCCGCCCTGCTCCTGCTGCGCCTGGCATTCTGGAAGCCCCTGTTGGGTCTCAGCCGCATCGACATCGGCGTCATGTACCTGGGCTATCTGGCCATTACCGCCCAACTGCTGCTGGAGAGCCTGCATTACTTCAGCCCGGTGCCCTGGATCGGTTCCCTGTCGCTCCACGTATTCACCTTCGGCGCCATGGGCCTGGTGATTCCGGCCATGCTGATCCGCATCGCCAAGGGCCATACCGGCCGCAAGGTGGTCTTCGAGACCCTGGACAAGCTGGCCCTGAGGCTGATGCTGCTGGGTTTTGTCCTGCGCATCGTCATCCCCCAGTTTTTCCCGGCAGCCTATGTGCAGTGGATCTATCTGGCTGCCACCTGCTGGCTGGGCTGTTTCGGCCTGCTCGGCTGGCGCCTGATCCCCTTCCTGCTCGCTCCCCGGGTGGACGGCAAGGAGCACTAGCCGGAGAGGGCGTCGTGGCGCCCTCCCGGGACACCCACTAGCCGCGGTAGCCGCCGGCCTTCAGCATCCGGTCGTACAGCACCACATTGACCGTCGCCGCCAGGTTCATGCAGCCGTGGGTCGGGATGTAGACGATATCCTGGCACCAGGAGGTGACGTTCTTCCTCAGGCTGCCATCCTCCGGGCCGAAGATGTAGAAGGCCCGCTCCGGGTGGCGGTACTCGGTCAGGGGCTTGGCCTCCGGCACCAGTTCGATGGCCACCGGCACACAGCCCAGGGGGATCACCTGCTGCAGATCGTCCACGCCGATCAGGGGCAGCTGCTGATGCACCTGCTTGGTGTCCGTGCAGAATTCCTTGGCCGTGTCATAGCGCTTGCCGGTGTAAAAAACCGTATTGACGCCATAGCAGCCGGCGGCACGCATGATCGAGCCCACGTTGCCCGGGCTTTTGGGGTTGTACAGGCCGATGCAGGAATAGCCACTGCAGGTTTTGATGGCCTGCTTCTTGGTGATGATTTCCATTGTTTCCCTTAACGCAGCAAAGCCGGCGACCGCTCATGGCGCCGTTGCCCGGGCCGGAGCATAACCGATCCCGGCCGGCATTCCATAGCAGCCAGCCGTGCCACCGTACCACCGGGGCTGCCAACAGCGGGACCGGCACGCCAAAGGAAAGGCGTCGCTGCAAAAAAAACGGCCCCGCCGAAGCGGGGCCGCATCTCCTCGTGTTGCTTCCTTTGGTTTTGTCTTGCGCCGTACCGCTCAGACGGTAACGGTTTCCGCCACTTCCACGAACTCGGGGATCTGGTCGAAGTTCATGTAGCGGTAGATGTCGGCAGCCTTGGCATTCACCACCTGGATGTATTCCATGTACTCGGCCACAGTCGGGATCTTGCCCAGCAGGGAGCACATGGCGGCCAGTTCGGCGGAGCCCAGGTATACCCGGGTGTCGATGCCCAGACGGTTGGGGAAGTTCCGGGTGGAAGTGGACATGGCGGTGGAACCCTTGCGGATCTGGGCCTGGTTGCCCATGCACAGGGAGCAGCCCGGCATTTCCATACGGGCACCAGCCTTGCCGAGAACGCTGTAATAGCCTTCTTCGGTCAGGATCAGGGCGTCCATCTTGGTGGGCGGAGCGATCCACAGGCGGGTCGGGATGTCGGACTTGCCATCAAGCACCTTGCCGGCAGCGCGGAAGTGACCGATGTTGGTCATGCAGGAGCCAATGAACACTTCGTCGATCTTGTCGCCGGCGACTTCGGAGAGGACCTTCACGTCATCCGGGTCGTTGGGGCAGGCGACGATGGGTTCCTTGACGTCGGCCAGATCGATCTCGATCACGGCGGCGTACTGGGCATCGGCGTCGGCCTTGAGCAGGGTGCCGTTGGCGATCCACTCTTCCATGGCCTTGATGCGGCGCTTCAGGGTACGGGCGTCTTGGTAGCCTTCGGCGATCATCCACTTCATCAGGGTGATGTTGGAGCGCAGGTACTCGACGATCGGCTCCTTGTTCAGGGCGATGGCGCAAGCAGCGGCGGAACGCTCGGCAGCGGCGTCGGAGAGCTCAAAGGCTTGTTCCACCTTCAGATCGGGCAGGCCTTCGATTTCCAGGATGCGGCCGGAGAAGACGTTCTTCTTGCCCTTCTTCTCCACGGTCAGCAGGCCCTGCTTGATGGCGTACAGGGGGATGGCGTTGACCAGATCGCGCAGGGTGATGCCGGGCTGCATCTTGCCCTTGAAGCGCACCAGCACGGATTCGGGCATGTCCAGGGGCATCACGCCGGTGGCGGCAGCGAAGGCCACCAGACCGGAACCGGCCGGGAAGGAGATGCCGATGGGGAAACGGGTGTGGGAGTCACCGCCGGTACCCACGGTATCGGGCAGCAGCAGACGGTTCAGCCAGGAGTGGATGACGCCGTCACCAGGACGCAGGGCAACGCCGCCACGGGTGCTGATGAAGGAAGGCAGCTCGCGGTGCATGCGCACGTCCACCAGCTTGGGGTAAGCGGCGGTGTGGCAGAAGGACTGCATCACCAGATCGGCGGAGAAGCCCAGGCAAGCCAGGTCCTTCAGCTCGTCGCGGGTCATGGGGCCGGTGGTGTCCTGGGAACCCACGGTGGTCATCTTCGGTTCGCAGTAGGTGCCGGGCAGGATGCCCTTGCCTTCCGGCAGACCGCAGGCACGGCCCACCATCTTCTGGGCCAGGGAGTAGCCCTTGCCCGGATCGTTGGGCTGCTGGGGCAGGCGGAACAGGGTGGAAGGAGCCAGACCCAGGGCTTCGCGGGCCTTTGTGGTCAGGCCGCGGCCGATGATCAGGGGAATGCGGCCGCCGGCGCGCACTTCGTCCAGGATCACGGGGGTCTTCAGCTGGGCTTCAGCGATGACGGCACCGTTCTTCAGGGCGGTGACCTTGGCGGTGGCCTGGTCGATCTTCAGCTCGATCTCGTCGCCCATGTCCATCTGGCCAACGTCCAGCTCGATGGGCAGAGCGCCGGCATCTTCCATGGTGTTGAAGAAGATGGGAGCAATCTTGGAGCCCAGGCAGACGCCGCCGAAGCGCTTGTTCGGCACGAAGGGGATGTCTTCGCCGGTGAACCACAGCACGGAGTTGGTGGCGGACTTGCGGGAAGAACCGGTACCCACCACGTCGCCCACGTAGGCGATCAGGTTGCCCTTCTTGGCCAGGGCTTCCAGTTGCTTGACGGGGCCGCGCTCGCCAGCCTTGTCGGCTTCGATACCCGGACGGGGGTTCTTCAGCATGGCCAGGGCATGCAGGGGGATGTCAGGACGGGACCAGGCATCCGGAGCGGGAGACAGGTCGTCGGTGTTGGTTTCGCCGGTGACCTTGAACACGGTCAGCTTCTGGGAAGCGGGGACTTCGGGACGGGAGGTGAACCACTCCGCATCGGCCCAGGACTGCATCACGGCCTTGGCGTTGGCGTTGCCGCCCTTGGCCAGCTCGGCGACGTCGTGGAAGAAGTCGAACACCAGCAGGGTCTTCTTCAGGCCTTCGGCGGCCACGGCGCCGACTTCGGCGTCGCCCAGCAGGTCGATCATGGGCTTGACGTTGTAGCCGCCGAGCATGGTGCCCAGCAGCTCGGTGGCCTTGGCGCGGGAAATCAGGACACAGGAAAGCTCGCCCTTGGCCACCTTGGCCAGGAACTCGGCCTTGACCTTGGCGGCATCATCAACACCGGCGGGAACACGGTAGGTAATCAGCTCCACCAGGGCCTGCTCCTCGCCCTTGGGCGGGTTTTGCAGCAGGGCGACCAGGTCCTTGGTCTGGGCGGCGGACAGAGGCAGGGGGGGGATACCGAGTGCGGCACGCTCGGCGACGTGTTGGCGGTAGGCTTCAAGCACGGCTGGTTCCTCTCGACAGGTGGAATTCAGTGATCTGGGGACAGGGGAGCTGCCCGAAATACGCAACTACATTCGCAGCCGCCGGAAGCTCCTTAAGTCTTATATATGATATCAGACATCACAGCGGATTTGTGCGACGCCAGAACGCAAAAAAATAGCGCAATACGGGACAAAGGAACAGGGGCGCCGATCAGCGGGCGGACTGCCGCTCCCGGCGACGATGGGCCCGCACCGCCGGCACCAGCAGGCCTGCCAGCGCCAGGAGCAGGAGGGCCAGGGGCCAGCGCACGGGCTGGTTCCATTCCCGCTGCCGGGCCGCCCGGTCGGCGCCATCGACGCGCTGGTACTTGAGGGTGTTGTTGCCCACATCCGTGGGCTTGCGGTTGTAGAGCCAGCGGTGGCCGAGGGTGTAGTTCTTGGGGTGGAAGCCGAAGACCCAGGGGGCATCCTGCTGCACCAGATGCACCATCTGGCGGATGATCTTTTGCCGCTCAGGCCCGTTCTCCATGTTCTTCATGCGCTCGAAGAGGCGGTCGAACTCCGGATTCATGTAATTGGCGGAGTTCTCCCCCCCGTGCTTGACCCGGGTTTCGCTGCCGTGCAGCAGGAAGAAAAAGTTCTCCGGGTCCGGATAGTCCGCATTCCAGCCCAGATAGAACATCTGCACCGCGCCCTTGCGCAGCTTCTCCTGAAAACGGTTCCAGTCGGTGGAACGGACCACCAGCTGGATATCCAGCTTGGCGAACTGGCGGGTCAGCCAGTCCAGCCGCGACTTGTCGCCCATGCCGCCGCCGGTGGTGTCCAGATTCAGCACCAGGGGCTCACCGGTGCGGGCGTTGCGCCCGTTGGGCCAGCCGGCCTCGGCCATGAGGCGGCGGGCGCTCTCGATGGACTTGCGCCTGGGAGCGCCGTCCCGCCAGTCGTAGACCACCGGATTGATACCCCCCTGCCCTTCCTCGAAGCCGAAGATTCCGGGCGCCAGGGGGCTCATGGCGGGAATGCCGCGGCCATTCATGAAAATGGAAATGAACTCTTCCTGGTCGATGCCGATGGAAATGGCTTGGCGCAGCTTGCGCCCCCCATCGCCCAGGCCGCCGACTAGGCTGTCCTGCATGTTGAAGCCCATGTAGAAAATGGAAGCCCGGACGCTGGTGAGGAGGCGGATGCCCTTTTCCTGCATTTCCTCGGTGAGCTGCACATCGCCCCCCACATTGAGGCGCACCGCCTGGTCGAAACTGTCGGAGGAAATCCCCGAAGCGTCGTAATAGCCCTGGAGGAACTTGTTCCAGTAGGGAATGCTTTCCTTCTCCCGGGTGAACACCACCTTGTCGATGAAAGGCAGCGCCTTGCCGCAATCCGCCAGCAGGCCCTTCTCCCGGTCACCCGGATCGCCTTCACAAGGATAGGTTTCCCCGTGGAAATTGGGATTGCGCTCCAGCACCATGCGGCTGTTGGGATTGTTCTCCGTCAGCATGTAGGGACCGGTGCCGACCGGGTACCAGTCCAGGCTCAGGTTCTTTTCCGCCATGCCGGGCTGGCTGTAAAAGCGGTCCGCCTCCCTCGGCACCGGGGCGAAGAAGGGCATGGCCAGCCAGTAGAGGAACTGGGGATACTTGCCCTTGAGGCGAACCCGCCAGGTATAGCGATCCACCTTCTCCACCCCGGCAAGGGGATAGCGATCCAGGTCCAGCCAGCGGCCTGCCGGCGCCTTGGCCGCTTCGGCCTGCAGGATCTTGCCCAGCGCGGCCAAGCCTTCGATGCGTTCGGCCATCATGCCGAAGATGGGGGAATGGAGGCGGGGATGGGCCAGGCGCTTCATCTGGTAGATGTAATCATCGGCCGTCAGCTCGCGGCTACCGGTCTCGGCAAAGTCGGCCAGGCGCCGCACGTCCTGCAGCTTGAGGGGATCGAGATCGCCATAAACGGGGGTGCCGTCGGCCTTCAGGGCAAAGGCCGGATGGGGCTGGTAGCGGATGCCGGGTTTGATGCGGATTTCGTACACGCTGCTGGCGATCAGACTCTCGTCGGCAGTGGCCGGCAATTGACGGCCGGCGGCATCGTAATAGCGGGGCACCGGCACGCTCTCAGCCGTGGCGGGAATGAGGGTGTAGGGACGCTTCAGATAGTGGTACTGGAGCGGTGGCTCGTAAATCTGGCCGGTAAAGACGCTTTCGTCCTCGGCGTAGGACTGGACCGGGTCCAGGTGTTTGGGGCGCTCGGTGAAGGCCGAATAGAGCACGTTGCGACCGGCCTCCGCCACAGGATAGGGGTCGTTCCAGGGGCCTTCACCGCATCCGGTCAGAAGCAGGGGGAGCAGGGAAACAACGAGGGAGACGATCCCGGAAAGAGAGCCTTTGCGCATGGCCCGGAGTTTAGCGGAAGCGCCTGCGAGCGTCATTAAGGCGCCCCCGGCCCTTAACCTCCCGTGACGCACTGCGGTAAAATGCGCCCCGTTTCCGCTATAATCCCGCGGACTTTCAACTTAGGGGCATGTATGGGCTTTCTTGCCGAAAAACGCATCCTGATCACCGGGCTGCTCTCCAAGCATTCCATCGCCTATGGCATCGCCAAGGCTTGCCATCGTGAAGGCGCCCAGCTGGCTTTCACCTACCAGAACGAACGCTTCCAGGAGCGGGTCGCCAAATTTGCCGCCGAGTTCGACAGCACCCTGGTGCTGCCCTGCGACGTCGCCAACGACGAGGAAATCACCAACCTGTTCGTCGAACTGGGCAAGCACTGGGACAGCCTCGACGGCCTGGTCCACTCCGTTGCCTACGCGCCGTCCGAATCCCTGGAAGGCGACTTTCTCGATGCCATTTCCCGCGATGCCTTCCGCATCGCCCATGACATTTCCTCCTACAGCTTCCCGGCCCTGACCAAGGCCGCCCGCCCCATGCTGAAGAAGGCCAACGGCTCCGTGCTGGCCCTCTCCTACCTGGGTGCCGAGCGCACCATGCCCAACTACAACGTGATGGGCCTGGCCAAGGCCAGCCTGGAAGCGGCCGTGCGCTACATGGCCACCAGCCTGGGCCCCGAAGGCATGCGCGCCAACATCATCTCTGCCGGCCCGATCAAGACCCTGGCCGCCTC
Organism: Azospira oryzae; assembly: GCF_004217225.1. Lineage (GTDB taxonomy): Bacteria > Pseudomonadota > Gammaproteobacteria > Burkholderiales > Rhodocyclaceae > Azospira > Azospira oryzae. Next base: position 428,542 of record NZ_SHKM01000001.1, on the reverse strand, counting down.
CGGCATCGGCAGCTTCGGCAAGCTGCTCTCCTACAACTCCCACCACGCCCCCCTGCGCCGCAACGTGACCATCGAGGAAGTGGGTAACGCTGCCGCTTTCCTGCTGTCCGACCTGGCCAGCGGCATCACCGGCGAAGTGCTGTACGTGGACGGCGGTTTCAACACCACCGCCCTGGGCAACGCCGAACCGATGGGCGCCTGACGAGAAAGCCCTTCTCCGGAGGTCCGTCAGCCGCCGCAATAAAAAAGCCGACCGTTTTCACGGTCGGCTTTTTTGTGCCTCGGATAATGCGGATCAACGATCCTTGTTGTCCTCCAGGGCGGCCTTGTTCACTTCGACCTTGTAGCGGGCACGCAGGCCAGCCAGGTAGGCGGCGAAATCTTCCTGGGCCACCAGGGAGGTGTATTCTTTCTGCAGCACCTTGCGCTTGCCTTCATCGAGGGACGAGGGCTGGCTGACCTTCATGATCTTGTACAGCACATAGCCCCCGTTGTTGGGGAACTCCACCCCGGTATAGGCAGGCAACTTGCCGGCGTCGGCCTTGAAGATGGCCTGCAGGGCGGCGGGCGGCACCTGGCGGCTGCCTTCCATGCGCGACACATTCTTCACCAGGGCCCAGCCCAGCTTGTCCTCGCCGGCCTTCAACTGGGCCAGCTTCTCCTCGCCGGCCTTCTTGGCCAGGGCGTTGCTCTCCTGAATCTTGAGAATCTCCTCGATCTGGCCCTTGACCGTATCGAACGGTTTCAGGCTGGCCGGCTTGTGCTCGACGATACGGGCAGCCACCAGGGTGTTGGGGGCGATTTCAACGGCTTCGGTATTGCGCTTGTTCTTCAGCACATCTTCGCCGAAGAGGGCGGCCAACGCCTTCTCGTTGCCCAGGACTCCGGCATTCTGACCGCCGCGACGGGAGAACCAACCGGTCTGCTGCAGCGGCAGCTTGAAACGGTCCGCCGCCGGCTTGAGGCTGTCGGACTGTTCATAAACCGTGTTGCTGAAGGCCTCAGCCGCTTCGGCAAACTTGCGGGAGGCTGCCTGACGCTTCAGTTCCGCTTCGATCTCCGGCTTCACCTCGTCCAGGGTCTTCAGCTTGCCGCCCTTGATGCCGGTGACCTTGATGATGTGGAAACCGAAATCGGATTGAACCAGGCCGGACAGCTCGCCTTCCTTCTGGCTGAAGACCGCATCCTCGAAAGGCTTGACCATGCTGCCCTTGCCGAAGAAGCCCAGATCGCCGCCCTTGCTGGCAGAACCGGGATCCTTGGATTCGCGCTTGGCGATATCGGCGAACTTGGCAGGATTCTGCTGCACTTCCTTGAGCACGGCTTCGGCCTTGCTCTTGGCCTGGGCCACGTCGCTGCCGCTGGGGATAAGGATGTGGCTGGCGCGGCGCTCTTCGGACTGCTGGTAGCGATCCTTGTGGCCTTCGTACCAGGACTTGATCTCTTCCGGCGTCACGACCAGCTGGGCCAGCAGGGCATCGACCGACAGCTGCACGAACTCGGCCCGCACCTGCTCCGGAATTTCGAAGCTGGCCCGGTTTTCCTCATAGAACTTCTGCATGGCCTCGGCACTGGGCTTGGCCTGAGCCGCAAACTGCTCGGGCACGATACGCAGCTCTGCCACTTGCCGTTCTTCCGCCTGAATGCGCAGCATGGCTTCCGCGGCTGCAGCCGCCACCATGCCCGTATCGCTGACGGAGCCGACCAGCTGCTGCAGCGTCAGATCCTGACGCAACTGGGCTTCGAAACCCGTCTGGGTCAGCCCCTGGGCCTTGAGGGCGGTTTCGTAACGTGCGGCGGAAAACTTGCCGTCTTCCTGCAGGGCGGGAATCTTGCTGATCACATCGCGCAGCAGGTCGTCGCTGGCCATGAGGCGGCGCTTGTTCGCCTCCAGCAGCAGCACCCGCTGATCCACCAGGGAATTGACCACCGCCAGGCGAGCCTCGGGAGACTCCATCAGAGCCGGATTGTAGTTGGGTCCCAGGGCGCCCCGGAGCCGCTCCTGCTGGTTGCGCCAGGCCTGCTGATACTGCTGCAGGGTGATGGGCGTGCCACCGACAGTCGCCACATCGCGACTGTCGCCCGCATTGCGGATGTAGGATTCAACCCCCCAGAAAGCGAACGGCAGGGTGATCAATCCGAGAAATACCTGAACGATGCGTTTGTTGTTGCGGACGGCGTCAAACATAAGAAGGCTTCCGTTGTTTGGCTCACTGAAATAAAAAAAGGCGAACTTTCGTTCGCCTTTTTGCTTACTGGCGGAGTGGACGGGACTCGAACCCGCGACCCCCGGCGTGACAGGCCGGTATTCTAACCGACTGAACTACCACTCCTGACTAACTCTGTACGCTCTTTTTCTGGTGGGTGCTGACGGGATCGAACCGCCGACATCCAGCTTGTAAGGCTAGCGCTCTACCAACTGAGCTAAGCACCCGTGCCGTTTGGCTAAGCGCGAAAGACCGTTAGTTTACCGCATCCTTGAGCGCTTTACCAGCGCGGAACTTCGGCACCTTGGCTGCCTTGATCTTGATGGTGGCGCCGGTGCGCGGGTTGCGGCCGGAACGGGCAGCACGCTTGCCAACATAGAAGGTGCCAAAACCCACCAGGGTCACCATGCCGCCCTTCTTCAGGGAAGTCTTGACGGCACCGATGGTGGCATCAAGCGCACGGCCGGCTGCAGCCTTGGAGATATCCGCAGACTTGGCGATTTGATCGATCAGTTCAGATTTGTTCACGTAAGCCCCCTTACATAAAGGTTGTTAACAGGAAAGTCCTGCACGCACTTTTATAACAAGCCGGAAAACCTTGTGTCAAGCGGTTTCTAGCCGATTCGGGGGATATTCTGAGGGGGTGTTGCCATGCCGGAAGAATTGCATCCGGCATGGCAAAAATGGCATCAGTGGGTGATGACGCCGGAATTGGCGGAATCATCCGCCTGGGCGGCGACCGGCGCCGCTGCTTGATCTACAGCCGGCAGGGGCTCGGGCATGCGCTCCAGGGCGTGCTGCAGCACCTGGTCGATCCAGCGCACGGGAACGATCTCGATCTTGCCCTTGATGCTGTCGGGAATCTCGGTCAGGTCCTTGACGTTCTCTTCCGGGATCAGGGCCTTCTGCAGACCGCCACGCACTGCGGCCAGCAGCTTTTCCTTGAGACCGCCGATGGCCAGCACCTCGCCCCGCAGGGTGATTTCACCGGTCATGGCCACGTCGCAACGCACCGGAATGCCGGTCAGCACGGACACCATCGCCGTGCAAATGCCGATACCGGCGGAAGGGCCGTCCTTGGGAATGGCGCCTTCGGGCAGGTGGATGTGGATGTCGGTCTTCTGGTAGAAGTCGTCCTTGATGCCGAGGGACTGGGCCCGCTGGCGCACCACGGAAACGGCCGCCTGGATGGACTCCTGCATCACCTCGCCCAGCTTGCCGGTCTTGATGGTATTGCCCTTGCCCGGCAGGGCGGCGGTTTCGATGGTGAGCAGTTCGCCGCCCACTTCGGTCCAGGCCAGACCGGTCACCTGACCCACCTGGTTTTCCTTTTCCGCCATGCCAAAGGTGTAACGGCGCACGCCGAGGAACTTGTCCAGATTGCGTGCCGTGACGGCCACCTTGGTCTGGCTCTTCTTCAGCAGCAGGGTCTTCACCACCTTGCGGCAGATCTTGGAGATTTCACGCTCCAGGCTGCGCACGCCGGCTTCCCGGGTGTAGTAGCGGATGATGTCGCGCAGGGCGCTTTCGGCCACGGCGATCTCGGTCTTCTTCAGACCGTTGTTCTTCATCTGCTTGGGCAACAGGTAGCGCAGGGCGATGCTGACCTTCTCGTCTTCCGTGTAGCCGGAGAGGCGGATCAGCTCCATCCGGTCCAGCAGCGGGCCGGGGATGTTTAGGGTGTTGGCCGTCGCCACGAACATGACTTCGGACAGGTCATATTCCACTTCGACATAGTGATCCACGAAGGTGGAGTTCTGCTCCGGATCCAGCACCTCCAGCAGGGCGGAGGAAGGATCGCCGCGGAAGTCCATGCCCATCTTGTCCACCTCGTCGAGGAGGAACAGGGGGTTCTTCACCGCCACCTTGGTCATGTTCTGCAGGATCTTGCCCGGCATGGAACCGATGTAGGTACGGCGGTGGCCGCGAATCTCAGCCTCGTCCCGCACGCCGCCAAGACTCATGCGCACGAACTTGCGGTTGGTGGCCTGGGCGATGGACTGGCCGAGGGAGGTCTTGCCCACCCCGGGAGGTCCGACCAGGCACAGGATCGGCGCCTTGAGCTTGTCCACCCGCTGCTGCACGGCGAGATACTCGAGAATGCGTTCCTTGACCTTCTCCAGGCCCCAGTGGTCCTTGTCCAGGATCTTCTGGGCTTCGGCCAGATCCTTGGAGACCCGGGTCTTCTTCTTCCAGGGCAGCCCCACCAGGGTCTCGATGTAGTTGCGCACCACGGTGGCTTCGGCCGACATGGGCGACATCAGCTTGAGCTTCTTCAGCTCGGACTGGGCCTTGGCGACGGCTTCCTTGGTCATGCCGGCAGCCTTGACCTTCTTTTCCATCTCTTCCAGGTCGGCCCACTCTTCGCCTTCGCCCAGTTCCTTCTGGATGGCCTTGACCTGTTCGTTCAGGTAGTACTCGCGCTGGCTCTTTTCCATCTGGCGCTTGACGCGGCCGCGGATGCGCTTCTCCACCTGCAGGATGTCGATCTCGGACTCGAGCTGGGTCAGCAGACGCTCGATGCGCCCCTTGATGTCGAACAGCTCGAGGATTTCCTGCTTCTGTTCGAGCTTGAGCGGCAGATGGGCAGCGATGGTGTCGGCCAGTCGGCCGGCTTCTTCGATGCCGGCAATGGAGGTGAGGATTTCCGGCGGAATCTTCTTGTTCAGTTTGACGTACTGGTCGAACTGGGCAATCACGGCCCGACGCATGGCCTCCACTTCATGGTTGGGGCCGTCTTCGCCGGCGATGGGCGTGGCGGTGGCGAAGAACATGGTCTGCTGGTTGTCCACCGCAGTGATGCGGGCGCGCTGGGTGCCTTCCACCAGCACCTTCACGGTGCCGTCGGGCAGCTTCAGCATCTGCAGGATGTTGGCAACGCAACCGATCTCGTAGAGGTCCTCGGGAGCGGGATCATCCTTGGCAGCGGACTTCTGGGCCACCAGCAGGATGCTCTTGCCGGCCTCCATGGCGGTTTCCAGGGCCTTGATGGACTTCGGGCGCCCCACGAACAGGGGAATGACCATGTGGGGGAAGACCACCACGTCCCGCAGGGGCAGCAAGGGCAGATCCACGGGCTCGGAAGGTAATAGGGTAATGCTGGACATGGTGAGTCCTTATGAAAAGCAATCACCCTTGAAGATAGGGGCGATGGAAGGATTCTTCAAGCCCGGGGAGTCACCAAATTTGGCGACTCCCCGGCTTGCAGGCAATGCGCGGGATCAGTTGGAGCCGGAAACCTTGGGCTGCTCGGCGTAGATGAGGATGGGCTTGGCTTCGCCGGAGATCATGCCTTCGTCGATCACCACCTTGGAGACATTGTCCATGCCCGGAAGTTCATACATGGTTTCCAGGAGCACGCCTTCCAGGATGGAACGCAGGCCCCGGGCGCCGGTCTTGCGTTCCAGCGCGCGGCGGGCGATGGCGGTGAGGGCCGCGGGACGCACTTCCAGTTCGGCACCTTCCATGGCGAAGAGCTTCTGGTACTGCTTGATCAGGGCGTTCTTCGGCTCGATCAGGATTTCCACCAGGGCAGCTTCGGACAGTTCGTCCAGGGTGGCGATCACCGGCAGGCGGCCGACGAACTCGGGAATCAGGCCGAACTTGATCAGGTCCTCGGGCTCCACGGTGCGCAGCACTTCGCCGACGGCCTTCTTGTCTTCCTTGCTCTTCACTTCGGCGCCGAAACCGATGCCGCCACGGGTGGAGCGGTTGCGGATGACCTTTTCCAGGCCATCGAAAGCGCCGCCGCAGATGAAGAGGATGTTGGCCGTATCCACCTGGACGAAGTCCTGGTTGGGATGCTTGCGCCCGCCCTGGGGCGGCACGCTGGCCACGGTACCTTCGATCAGCTTGAGCAGGGCCTGCTGCACGCCCTCGCCGGAAACGTCCCGGGTGATGGAGGGGTTGTCGGACTTGCGGGAAATCTTGTCGATTTCGTCGATATAGACGATGCCCTGCTGGGCCTTCTCGACTTCGTAGTCGCACTTCTGCAGCAGCTTCTGGATGATGTTTTCCACGTCCTCGCCGACGTAGCCGGCCTCGGTCAGGGTGGTGGCATCGGCCATGACGAAGGGCACGTTGAGCAGGCGGGCCAGGGTCTGGGCCAGCAGGGTCTTGCCGGAGCCGGTGGGGCCGATCAGCAGGATGTTACTCTTGGCCAGTTCCACGTCATCGGCGCTCTTGCCCTGATGGCGCAGGCGCTTGTAGTGGTTGTACACGGCCACGGAGAGGATCTTCTTCGCCACTTCCTGGCCGATCACGTACTGGTCCAGGATGCTGCAGATTTCCTTCGGCGTCGGCAGGTCGTCCTTGCCGCCCTTGCCGCCGACGTCACCGGCGATCTCGTCGCGGATGATGTCGTTGCACAGCTCGATGCACTCGTCGCAAATGAACACGGACGGTCCGGCGATGAGCTTCTTCACCTCATGCTGGCTCTTGCCGCAGAAGGAGCAATAAAGCAGCTTTTCGGCGCTGCCGCTTTTCTTTTCCGTCATATGTCGTCCCCTGCCTTATTTTGCTTCCTGGGCATCGGCACGGCTGCTCAGAACCTTGTCGATCAGGCCGTATTCCATGGCTTCGGCTGCAGAAAGGAAGTTGTCGCGATCCGTATCCTTCTCGATACGATCCACGGGCTGGCCGCTGTGCTTGGCCATGATCTCGTTCAACTTGGCACGCAGGGAGAGAATTTCCTTGGCGTGGATTTCGATGTCGGAGGCCTGGCCCTGGAAACCGCCCATGGGCTGGTGAATCATGACACGGGAATTGGGCAGCGCAAAACGCTTGCCCTTGGCCCCGGCGTTGAGCAGGAAAGCGCCCATGGACGCAGCCTGGCCCATGCACAGGGTGGAGACGTCGGGCTTGATGAACTGCATGGTGTCGTAGATGGACAGGCCAGCGGTCACGGAACCACCCGGGGAATTGATGTAGAAGAAGATGTCCTTGTCGGGATTATCTGCTTCCAGGAACAGCAACTGGGCCACCACCAGGTTGGCGGAGGCGTCGTTCACCGGCCCGACCAGGAACACGATGCGTTCCTTGAGCAGGCGGGAATAAATGTCAAAAGCCCGTTCACCGCGGCCGCTTTGCTCAACCACCATGGGGACCAGCCCCAGGGCTTGGGGATCCCACTGGCTGCCGTTATCGATCTTCATGCGCATCCTCTGTTTTTTGGTTGGGGGAGTCGAAGGTTTGGGACGTTGCGGTGACTTATTATGACGCAGGGGCCGCAAAAACTTGCAGCCCCTACGTTACTTCTTCTGCGGATGCAAAGCGCGTCTTAGGCGCGGCGACCCATCAGTTCGTCGAAGTCGGCGGTCTTGTCGGTAACCTTGGCCCGTTCCAGGACCCAGCTTACCACGTTATCTTCGACCACGACGGCCTCGACCTCGGCCAGACGCTGGGGCTGGGCGTAGTACCACTTCACCACTTCGTCCGGGTTCTCGTAGGACTGGGCAGCCTCTTCCACCATGGCCTTGATCTGCTCGGGCTTGGCGTACAGGTTTTCCACCTTCACCAGCTCGGCCAGCACCAGACCCAGGGTGACGCGGCGCTTGGCCTGCTCGCCGAACCACTCGGGCTTGACCGGCAGGTCCTTGCCCTTGAAGCCGCGGGCTTCCATGTCAGCCTTGGCGGCCTGCATCAGACGCTCCACTTCGCCTTCGATGAGGGCATTGGGCACGTCGATGGGGTTGGCCTTGAGCAGGGCTTCCATGACCTGGTCCTTGGTCTGGGCCTGGATGCGCTTCTTCACTTCGCGACCCAGATTGGTCTGGATCTCGGCGCGCATCTTTTCCACGTCGCCGTCGGCAATGCCCATCAGCTTGGCGAATTCGGCATCGACCTCGGGCAGCTTGGCGCCCTGGACTTCCTTGACGGTGATCTCGAACTGCACGGACTGGCCGGCCAGGTCCTTGGAGAAGTAGTCAGCGGGGAAGGTCATGTCGAAGGTCTTGGACTCGCCAGCCTTGAGGCCTTCCACGTTGTTCTCGAAATCGGCCAGCATCATGCCTTCGCCCAGGACGAAGGGGTAATCGGTGGCCTGGCCGCCTTGGAAGGCAACGCCGTCCTTCTTACCCAGGAAATCGATGACCACGCGGTCGCCCTTGGCGGCGGCGCGATCGGCCTTATCGAAGGTGACGCGCTGCTTGCGCAGGATGTCCAGGGTCTTGTCCACTTCGGCAGCGCCGACTTCGAAGGACAGGCGCTCCACGTCGGTGGTGGAAACGTCGCCCAGGGTGATTTCGGGATAAACCTCGAAAATGGCGGAGAATTCCAGCTGGGTGTCGCTCTCGGTCTTCTTGGCCTCGATGCGGGGATAGCCGGCCACACGCAGCTTCTGGGCGGTCACGGCTTCGCCGAAGGCCTTGTCCACAGCGTCGGCCAGGGCTTCGTGGCGGGCCTGGGCACCGTACTGCTGCTTGACCATGTTGAACGGCACCTTGCCGGGACGGAAGCCGGGCAGCTTGACGCTCTTGCCCATGCGCTTCAGACGCTCGTCCACGTCCTTATCCAGATCGGCGATGGCAACGGCGATATCCAGGCGACGTTCCAGGGCGCTGGAGACTTGGGAATTCTCTTGCATGCGTTTTCCTTAGTGACAACAAGGGCAGCCTAGGCCGCCCGATCCGTGGTGCGAGAGAAGGGACTCGAACCCCCACGCCTTGCGGCGCTGGAACCTAAATCCAGTGCGTCTACCAATTCCGCCACTCTCGCGCAAACGAGCTATTTTACCCGAGTTGCCTCTATACTGTAAGCCTTGCCCCACGCCGCGAATCCGCGGGGGCCGCAACCGCCAGAGACGACGCCGGCCTGGCCCGGCAAGCGTCCGCCACGACCGCATGCCCATGCCCGTCGATCACTACGAAAATTTCCCTGTCGCCTCCATCCTCCTGCCCCGGCACCTGCGCCGCCCGGTGGAAGTCATCTACCGTTTCGCCCGCAGCGCCGACGACATCGCCGACGAGGGCGAAGCCGGCGATGCCGAGCGCCTGCAGGCCCTGGCAACCTACGACGCCGAGCTGGAGCGCATCGAGGCCGGCATCACCCCGGAAACGCCCCTATTCCAGGACCTGGCCCCCATCCTGGTGGCCCACGACCTGCCCCTGCAGCCGTTCCACGACCTGCTCTCGGCCTTCGCCCAGGACGTCACGGTCAAGCGCTACGCCGATTACCCCGCCCTGCTCGACTACTGCCGCCGCTCCGCCAACCCGGTGGGACGCATCATGCTGCACCTGTTCGAAGCCGCCACGCCGGAAAACCTGGCCCGCTCGGACGCCATCTGCACCGCCCTGCAGCTGATCAATTTCTGGCAGGACGTGGCCGTGGACTGGGAGAAGCAGCGGGTCTACCTGCCCCAGGAGGACCTGCTGCGCTTCGGCCTCGACGAAAAAGCCATCGCCGCCGGACAGGTCGACGAGGCCTGGTGCGCCCTCATGGATTTCCAGGTGCAGCGGGCCCGCCAGCTGATGCTGGACGGCGCCCCCCTGGCCCTGGACCTGCCCGGCCGTTTCGGCTGGGAAATCCGCCTGACGGTGGAAGGGGGCCTACGCATCCTGGAAAAAATCGGGCAGGTAGGGGGCGACGTTTTCCGCCGGCGCCCCCGTCTCGGCGGCGGCGACTGGTTGCTCCTGGCCTGCCGTGCCGCCCTCTTCCGCCACGGATGCCGCTAGAATCCCGCCCATGAATCCCCACGACTACTGCCAGCAGAAGGCAGCCGCCAGCGGCTCCTCCTTCACCATCAGCTTCACCCTCCTGCCCCGGGAGAAGAAGCAGGCCATGACCGCCCTCTACGCTTTCTGCCGGGAGGTGGACGACGTGGTGGACGAAGTCGAGGACCCCCAGGTGGCGGCCATCAAGCTGGCCTGGTGGCGCCAGGAGGTGGAACGGCTCTACGACGGCACGCCCCAGCACCCGGTGGCCCAGGCCCTGGCCGAGGTGATCAAGACCATTCCCCTGGACAAGGAACTGCTGCTGGAAATCATCGACGGCATGGAAATGGACCTGACCCAGGCCCGCTACGCCGACTTCAAATCCCTGCAGCTCTACTGCTACCGCGTCGCCAGCGTGGTGGGCCTGCTCTCCGCCGAAATCTTCGGCATGACGCAAAGGGCCACGCGCAAGTACGCCCACGACCTGGGCATGGCCTTCCAGCTCACCAACATCATCCGCGACGTGGGCGAGGATGCCCGCCGCGGCCGCATCTACCTGCCCATGGACGAACTGCAGCGCTTCAACGTGCCGGCGGCGGACATCCTCAACAGCCGCCCGACGGAAGCCTTCGCCGCCCTCATGCAGTTCCAGATCGAACGGGCCCGCGGCTTCTACGAGCAGGCCTTCGCCGCCCTGCCGGCGGTGGACCGCCGCCAGCAGAAGCCGGGGCTGGTGATGGCCGCCATCTACCGCAGCCTGCTGGAAGAAATCGCCGCCGAGCCCGGGCTGGTCCTCACCCACCGCATATCCATCCCGCCCGGACGCAAGGCCTGGCTGGCTCTCAAGGCGTGGATCAAGGGCTGACGCCGCCCGGCGCCGGGGCGCCGCCCCGGGTCGCCATTGTCGGCGCCGGCTGGGCCGGCCTAGCCTGCGCCGTGGCCCTGGTCCGCCAGGGCATCCCCGTCAGCGTCTTCGAATCGGCGCGCCAGCCGGGCGGTCGCGCCCGCCTGGTCCAGGTCGAAGGCCTGGCCCTGGACAACGGCCCCCACCTGCTCATCGGCGCCTACGGCGCCACCCTGGAACTGATGGACCAGATCGGCAGCGCCGGGCACCTGCGCCGGGCGCCCCTGGCCCTGCTGACGCCGCCCCACTTCAGTCTGCGCCTGCCGCGCCTGCCCGCCCCCCTGCACCTGGTCTGGGGCCTGCTCACGGCCAAAGGCGCCGGCCTGGGCGAGAAGGTCGCTGCCGCCCGCTTCATGCAAGCCCTCAAGGCCAGCGCCTACCGACTCCCCGCCGACTGCAGCGTCAGCGAACTGCTGCAACGGCACCGCCAGGGCCCCCGGCTGACCCGTTTCCTGTGGGAACCCCTGTGCCTGGCCGCCCTCAACACCCCGGCCGCCACCGCCTCAGCCCAGGTCTTCGCCAACGTCCTGCGCGATAGCCTGGGTGGCCCGGGAGGCGCGACGGACATGCTTTTGCCGACCACCCACCTGGGGGGCCTCGTCCCTGAACCCGCTACGGCCTGGCTGGCTGAAAATGGCCAGCCGGTGCGCCTCTCCAGCCGGGTACGCCGCATTTCGGCCAGCGGCGCGGGTTGGCGACTGGAGTGGGAAAACGAAGGACAGACGGGCAGCGCCGAATTCAGCCAGGTGGTGCTGGCCACCGCCCCCCAGCACGGCGCCGCCCTGCTGCCGCCGGCACCGGCCCTGGACGCCCTGCGCCGGCAACTGGCCGCCTTCGCCTACGAGCCCATCGCTACGGTGTATCTGCAGTACGACGCAGACGTAACCCTGCCCTTCCCCCTGCTGGGCCTGGCCGGGCCCATCGGCCAATGGGTCTTCGACCGGGGCCCTCTCGACGGCCACCGGGGCCTGCTGGCCTGCGTCCTCAGCGCCCACGGTCCCTGGGAAGCGCTGGCCCCCGAGGCCCTGGCCCAGTCCCTGCACCGGGAGCTGGAAAGCGCCCTCGGCCGCCCCCTGGCGCCACCCCGCTGGCAGCGCACCATCCGGGAGGCCCGGGCCACCTTCGCCTGCCGGCCCGATCTGGAGCGCCCCGCCAACGCCACGCCCCTGCCCGGCCTGTGGCTGGCCGGCGACTACACCGCCGGCGACTATCCGGCCACCCTGGAAGGGGCCGTGCGCAGCGGCCATACGGCCGCCCGCCTGATCGCCGCCAACCTGGCTTAAGCGCCCCGCCTCAGGGCCGGCCGGGAAGCCGGGGCAAATCGCCCCGCACCGCACACAGGCGCTGCACCATGGCCGCTTTCGGCGCCTCCACCTCTCCCGCCTCGTAGGCAACCACCTGCAGCCCCTGCTGCCGGCAGACCTCCAGCAACTCCCCCGGCTGCAGCAGGAAATCCGGCCGGCTCGGCTTGCCGAAACGCTCGTTGCCCGCCATGAAGGTCTCGTAGAGCAGCACCCCCCGGGGCGCCAGGGCTGCCGCCAGCAGGGGCCACAGGGGCCGGTGCAGATAGTTGGTGACGACGATGCCGTCAAAGCGGCGTCCGGCCAGGGGCCAGGGACCACCTTCCAGGTCCGCAGCCAGGGCTTCGATGCCCGGCAGCCCCGTCAGGGCAGCAATGGCTTCGGCATCCCGATCCACGGCCGTCACCGCCAGGCCCCGGGCCGCCAGCCAGCGGGCATGGCGGCCACTGCCGCAGGCCAGGTCCAGCACGCTGCCACCGTCGGGCAGGAGGTGGGCAAAGCGGGTGATCCAGGAGGATGGCGGCAGGACGGAAACAGGGGCGGACATGGGAGCTCCGGACGAAGGCTGGACGAAAGCCGGGAGCAAGGGCTCCGGCCAAATATGGTGCAATGCAACATGGCGTACGGGTGAAACGGGGCGCGGCCGAATCAACCCTTGCAAGCGGCCGGGAATCGGCCCGACAGGCAGACTATAGGTTTAATTGTCACTTTCCTGACCTGGATCAAACGGCAACCGGGGGCTGCGGTTTTCCCCATGAGACACCTTCTGACTTTTGTGCTAGATTTTTGCGTCGCACAATATCAAACTGGAACTCGAATCAGCACCGGCCAAGCCGGGCTGGTCCAAAGCTCGGGGACAAGTCATGCACGAAGAAGAACACTACCTTACCAGCCTGTTCGAACCCAAGTCCGTCGCCGTCATCGGTGCCTCGGACCGGGAAAACTCCGTCGGCAACATCATCTACCGCAACATCGTGGCCGCCGGCTACAAGGGCCGCCTCTACCCGATCAACCCCAAGCACGACACCGTGCAGGGCGTGCAGGCCTACAAGTCCATCGAGGAGATCGGCGCCCGCGTGGACCTGGCCGTGATTGCCACCCAGGCCCGCACCGTGCCGGCCATCATCGAGCAATGCGGCCGCAGCGGCGTCAAGAACGTGGTGGTCATCACCGCCGGCTTCGCCGAGGCCGGCCACTCCGGTGCCGCCCTCGAACGCAAGATGGTGGAAATCGCCCGCAGCTACGGCGTGCGCATCCTGGGCCCCAATTGTCTCGGCCTGATCCGCCCGGTGCAGGGCCTCAACGCCACCTTCGCCAACATCTCCGCCAACCCGGGCAACCTGGCCCTGGTCTCCCAGTCCGGCGCCCTGTGCACCGCCATTCTCGACTGGGCCAAGGTCAATGACGTGGGCTTCTCCTCCGTCATTTCCACCGGCGGCTCCGCCGACATCGATTTCGGCGAGATTCTCGACTATCTGGTTTACGACAACCGCACCCACTACATCCTCATGTACGTGGAAGGCATCCGCAACGCCCGCCGCTTCATGAGCGCAATGCGTTCGGCCGCCCGCATCAAGCCCATCCTGCTGCTCAAGGCCGGCCGTTACGAATCCGGTTCCGTCGCCGCCCAGGTGCACTCGGGCATGGCCCTGGGCTCCGACGCGGTGTTCGACGCCGCCCTGAAGCGGGCCGGCGTGGTGCGGGTGCGCAACATCGGCCAGCTGTTCTACGCCGCCAAGGGCCTGGCCTCCAAGTTCCGCCCCGACGGCAACAAGCTGCTGATCATCACCAACGGTGGCGGCCCCGGCGCCATGGCCGCCGACCGGGCCGCCGAGCTGGGCATTCCCCTGGCCGACCTGTCCCAGTCCACCATCGCCTCCCTCAATGCGGTGTTGCCGCCCACCTGGTCCCACGCCAACCCCATCGACATCGTCGGCGATGCCACCCCGGAACGCTACCGGGACGCCATCCTGGCCGGCACCCAGGACCCGGAGGTGGACGGCATCCTGGTGATGCTGACGCCCCAGGCCATGACCCAGCCCGAGGAAGTGGCCAAGGCCGTGATCACCGCCAGCGAGACCTGTACCAAGCCCATCGTCGGCTGCTGGATGGGCGAACAGCAGACCTACCCGGCGCGCAAGATGCTGACCGAGGCCGGAATCCCCGCCTTCCGCATGCCGGAAACGGCGGTGGACCTGTTCTCCCACCTGTCCACCTACTACCGCAACCAGAAGCTGCTGCTGCAGACGCCGGAGCCCATCTCCCGCCAGGCCAAGACCGCCACCGAAGGCGCCAAGATGCTGATCGAGGCGGTGCTGTCGGAACGGCGCAAGGTGCTCTCCGAAATGGAATCCAAGTCCGTGCTGCGGGCCTTCAAGATTCCGGTGGCCCAGACCATGGTGGCCCGCACTCCCACCGAGGCCCTGCTGCTGGCCGAGCAGATCGGCTTCCCGGTGGTGATGAAGGTGGATTCCCCCGACCTGCCGCGCAAGTCCGAAGTGGGCGGCGTGCGTCTCAACATCATCTCCGCCGCTGCCGTGCGCAATGCCTACCACGACATTCTCGACACCGTGGGCCGCAACGCCCCCAGCGCCCGCATCAACGGCGTTTCCATCGAGCCCTTCGTGGCCCGTCCCAACGGCCGGGAACTGAAGGTGGGCGTGATCCGGGACCGGGTCTTCGGCCCCGTCATCACCTTCGGTGTCGGCGGTGCCGAGTGCGAGGTCTTCAACGACACCGCCGTGGCCCTGCCGCCCATGAACAGCTACCTGGTGGAGGACCTGATCCGTTCCACCCGGGCCGCCAAGATCCTGGGCGACTACCGCAACATGCCCGCCGCCAACATGGAGGCCCTGGAGGACGTGCTGCTGCGCATCTCCCAGATGGTGTGCGAACTGCCCTGGCTGCAGGAGCTGGACCTCAACCCCCTGATCGTCGATGAAAACGGCGCCATCGCCGCCGATGCCCGCATCGTCATCGACTTCGCCCCCTCATCCGGTGACCGCTATTCCCACATGGCCATCCACCCCTACCCGGCCCACCTGGTGGAGGACTGGGTCCTGCCCGACGGCCAGGTGGTGGTGATCCGCCCCATCCGTCCGGAAGATGCGGAAATGGAGAAGGAATTCGTCGCCCACCTGTCCGACGAATCCAAGTACTTCCGTTTCATGGACACCCTGCGGGAGCTGACCCAGTCCATGCTGGTGCGTTTCACCCAGATCGACTACGACCGGGAAATGGCCTTTGTCGCCGTCACCGAGGAGGACGGCAAGGAAGTCCAGGTGGGCGTCTCCCGCTTCGTCTCCAACCCGGACGGCGAGACGGTGGAATTCGCCCTGGCCGTGGCCGACGGCTGGCAGAAGCGCGGCGTCGGCCGCAAGCTGATGAGCGCCATCATCGAGTGCGCCCGGGCCAAGGGCTACCGGGCCGTGGTGGGCGACGTGCTGGCCCTCAACTCCAAGATGTTCAAGCTGATGACCAGCCTGGGCTTCACCATCCACCCCCACCCCGAAGATCCGGCCGTGAAGCGCGTCATCAAGCCCCTCACCGACTGATCCGCGCGGCGCCCCTCAAAAGGGGGCGGGGTCCGGGCCGGACCGCCACCAGGGACGGCCCCGGAAATCCCTGCCCTCGCCAACAAAGCAAAAGGGCCAGGCATCATGCCTGGCCCTTTTGCTTGGTATGGTTGCCGTAACCGGCTTACTTGCTGTTCACATCGTAGGGGTAGGACTTCTGGGCCACCTTGGCAGCCTTGAAACCTTCCTGCTCTTCCTTGGGCAGTTCCTTGTCCCACCAGATGGCCCGGCCCTTGCGCTGGTCTTCCACCCACTCCGGGTTCTTAGCCAGCATTTCGCGCATGAATTTGGTGTGATCGGATTCGTACAGGGCCATGCCAGGGACTCCCAATGATTGGAGGGTTGAACGCAAGGCCCGGATTATAGCCCAACTCCCCGGAAATTCTGCTGCCGCCCCCGTGGGCCCGCCCCGCCTTGACACTGGCGATTTCATTACGTTAACGTCAACGTCAATAAACAATATAAAACGCGTTACGCGATCCGGGCAGGGGGGAGTCGGGCCGTCGTCGGCCGCTTCTCGATCTCAGGACCACCTGACCACACAGGCCGGTCCGTTCTCCCTGTTCTGTCGCGGGTTGTACCGGAGCAATCCGGCGTTGCCTTTTCACACTGAACGACAAAACAGAGGAGAACAAGTTGTCTGCTACTGAAGCCTTTCTCAAGGCCCGCGACTTCCTGCTGGCCCACCGCACCGACTACACCACCGCCTACAACGGCTTCCAGTGGCCCCAGCTGACCGAGTTCAACTGGGCCCTGGACCACTTCGACGTCATGGCCAAGGGCAACGACAAGCCCGCCCTGTGGATCGTCGAGGAAGACGGCACCGAACACAAGATTTCCTTCGCCCAGATGTCCGCCCGTTCCAACCAGGTGGCCAACTGGCTCAAGGCCCAGGGCGTCAAGCGGGGCGACCGCATCCTGATGATGCTGGGCAACGAAGTGCCCCTGTGGGAAACCATGCTCGGCTGTATCAAGCTGGGCGCCGTGCTGATTCCCGCCACCACCCTGCTCACCCCCGAAGACCTGCGCGACCGCCTGGACCGGGGCCAGGTCAAGCACGTCATCATCGGTGCGGCCCACACCGACAAATTCACCGACCTGGCCGGCGACTACACCCGCATCTGCGTCGGCGGCGAACCCGCCGGCTGGAAGTCCTTCAAGGACAGCCACACCACCTCCGCCGAGTACACCCCGGATGCCGCCACCAAGGTTTCCGACCCCCTGCTGCTGTATTTCACCTCCGGCACCACCTCCAAGCCCAAGCTGGTGCTGCACACCCACCAGAGCTACCCGGTGGGCCACCTGTCCACCATGTACTGGATCGGCCTGCAGCCCGGCGACATCCACCTCAACATTTCCTCGCCGGGCTGGGCCAAGCACGCCTGGAGCTGCTTCTTCGCCCCCTGGAATGCCGGCGCCTGCATCTTCCTCTACAACTACAGCCGCTTCTCCGCCAAGTCCATGCTCAATGTGCTGGAGAAGTACCAGGTCACCACCATGTGCGCGCCCCCCACCGTGTGGCGCATGATGATCCAGGAAGACCTGGCCGCCTATAAGGGCCGCCTGAAGATCCGCGAACTGATCGGTGCCGGCGAACCCCTCAACCCGGAAATCATCGAACAGCTGCAGAACGCCTGGAACATCACCATCCGCGACGGCTTCGGTCAGACCGAAACCACCGCCGAGATCGGCAACACCCCGGGCCAGCCCCTCAAGCCCGGTTCCATGGGCCGCCCCCTGCCGGGCTACCAGGTGGTGCTGGTGGATAGCGAAGGCAACGAGGCCGCCGAGGGCGAGATTTCCCTCAAGCTCAACCCGCGCCCCCTGGGCCTGATGGTGGGCTACTCCGGCGACGCCGAGAAGACCGCCGAAGTGATGCGCGACGGCGTCTATCACACCGGCGACGTGGCCACCAAGGACGAGGACGGCTACATCACCTACGTGGGCCGGGCGGACGACGTGTTCAAGGCCTCCGACTACCGCATCTCCCCCTTCGAACTGGAATCCGTGCTGATCGAGCACCCGGCCGTGGCCGAGGCGGCGGTGGTGCCCTCCCCCGATCCGGTGCGCCTGGCCGTGCCCAAGGCCTACGTCATCCTGCGCAACGGCGAGAAGCCGTCCAAGGAACTGGCCAAGGACATCTTCGCCTTCCTGCGCGCCAATCTGGCTCCCTACAAGCGCATCCGCCGCCTGGAGTTCTCCGACCTGCCCAAGACCATCTCCGGCAAGATCCGGCGCGTCGAGCTGCGGGCCAACGAGGCCAAGCGCCGCAATGCCAACGAAAAGGGCGAGTGGGAATTCTTCGAGGAAGACTTCCCCGACCTGAAGGGCTGAGCCTCCGGGCTAGGGCAAAAAAAAACGGCGGACCCGCGGGGCCGCCGTTTTTCATTCAGGACTGTTCCGGTCTACTGGAACACGATGGGCTGGGCGGCACCGGCACAATAGTCGGCGAGAAAGTCGTCCACGGTTTCCGTGTCCGTCCCTTCGCCCACCACTTCCCGGATGGCCCGGTGGAACTGCTCCGCCCGCACGCCCTGAATGAACAGGGAGCGGTTCCCGGTCTTGTCTACCAACTCGAAACCGTACTGGGCCGGGTAGGCCAGAACCGAATACTCGTCGCTGCTGTAGAACGTGTCCATGATCGGGTCCTCTCGTGTTAAAACGAAGGGCGGCCATTCATCCTTTCCGCGTCTTCATCTCCCACATGGGAGTGCCACCCGCCGTTTTCAAGAGTATGAACCTTCCCGGGGCGAAAAAGTGCCCCGCCCCGGTGTTTTCCCCAGGTCGGGGCGTTACACTGCCGGCTCATTCCGAGGAGCCGACCATGCCCTGCCGCTGCGCCTGGGTCAGCGATGACCCGCTCTACCAGCATTACCACGACACCGAGTGGGGCGTGCCCCTGCGGGACCCGGCCCGGCTCTTCGAATTCCTCCTACTGGAAGGGGCCCAGGCCGGTCTCTCCTGGATCACCGTCCTGAAAAAGCGGGAAACCTACCGCCTCGCCTTCGACCAGTTCGATCCCCACCGCATGGCGGCCTACGACGAGGCCAAGGTGGCCAGCCTGCTGGCGAACCCGGGCATCGTGCGCAACCGGCTCAAGGTGGCCGCCTTCATCCAGAACGCCCGGGCCTGGCTGCAGCTGTGCGAGGAAGAAGGCGATGCCGCCGCCTACCTGTGGCAGTTCGTCGGCGGCGCGCCGCGGCAGAACCGCTGGGCCAGCATCGCCGAGGCGCCGACCCGCACCGCCGAATCGGACGCCATGAGCAAGGCCCTGGCCAAGCGCGGTTTCAAGTTCGTCGGCTCCACTATCTGCTACGCCTTCATGCAGGCCACGGGCATGGTGAACGACCACACCACCGACTGTTTCCGCCACGCCGAAGTGGCGGCCACGACCTAGGCCCGGCGGTCACGCCGCTGTCATGTGGGGGTGCTAAAAAAGGAAGCCCCCCACCCAGGAGACAGCCGCCATGTACGACCTGCAACCCGCCACCGCCGCCCTGCACCAGGGCTCCCTCAACGCCTTCTCCAGCATCGCCGGCCTGCTGCTCGATTCCGGCCACCGCACCCTGGACATCTGCAGCGCCGCCCGCCAGGACCTGCTCGAATCCTTGCAGGCGGACGATGGCGCCCTGCCCCGCCTGGACGCCGGCAAGACCGGCGACACCCTGCACCGCCACTCCCTGGCCCTGACCCAGGAAGGCCTGGGCGCCCTGATGGCCCTGCAGGAAGAGGCCATCCGCTTTTTCGAAGGCCACAGCCACGGCCTCAGCGCCTTCGTCGCCCACAGCATCGAAAAGGCCGGCAAGGGCCTGCCGGCGGAAATCCTGCCGGCGGTGAACCTGTTCCAGCAGAGCGTCACCCAGCTGGACCACACCCTGGGCCACCTGGCCGCCAACGCCTCCCACACCGCCGCCGAGGCGGCCACCCAAATCGAGGCCGGCCTGGCCGAGGAAAGTGCCGCGAACGAAGACAACGGCAGCAAGCCCCGCAGCGCCGCCCGCCGCAAGGGCGCCTGAAACACCGCACCGGGCGGAGCCGCCGCCGCCCGGCTACAATAGCGCCCCGCCCTTTCTCCCAGCGCTCCCCATGTCGGCATCCCAGAAACTCGGCAACACCACCTTCCACGGCCTCGACGCCGTCCGCCTCACCCTGCCCGACGGCAGCACCGCCGTCATCAGCGCCTTCGGCGCCCAGGCCCTGTCCTGGGTCCCCGCCGGCGGCGGCGAGCGCCTCTATCTCAGCCCCCAGGCCAACTTCGGCGGCAGCGTCCCCATCCGTGGCGGCGTGCCGGTCATCTTTCCCCAGTTCAGCGAGCGCGGCCCCCTGCCCAAGCACGGCTTCGCCCGCACCGCCACCTGGACCCTGGAAGAGTGGCGCGAACAGCCGGAAGCGGAAGAAGGCGGCTTCGCCTGCGCCGTCTACAGCCTCACGGCCGACGACGCCAGCCGGGCCCTGTGGCCCCACGACTTCCGCGCCGAGCTGACCGTGGCACTGACCCGCGACCGCCTGGACATCGAACTGGAAGTGGAGAATCCGGGCAGCGAACCCCTGGAATTCACCGGCGGCCTGCACACCTACCTGCGCGTCAAGGAAGTGGAGAACGTCACCCTCACCGGCCTCCACGGCAGCCGCCGCCAGCTTCCCGGCAGCCAGGAGACCAAGGTCGAGACCGGCCCGGAACTGATGGTGGATGACGAGGTGGACCAGGTTTATCTGGACGTGCCCCGCCCCCTGCTGCTGAAGGACGGACGCCAGGCCCTGGCCATCGCCAGCGAGGGCTTTCCCGACGTGGTAGTGTGGAACCCCTGGGAACACCGCTGCGCCAGCCTCAAGGACATGCCGGCCAACGGTTTCCGCCACATGCTGTGCGTCGAGGCCGTGGCCGTGGGCGAGCCGGTGGTGGTGGCCCCCGGCGCCTCCTGGTGGGGCCGCCAGACCCTGGTGACCCTGGACGCCTGATCCCGAAAAACAGGCAGGGCGGAGAGGCAATATCCACGGGCCTCTCCACCTGCATCAGGCCAAGATGGCCGTCCCTCCTGCCTTTCCGGCCAGGTCCCTGAACCGGGCCTGGCCAGTCACCCGGCAGCCCGCACCTCCCGCCACCTCCCGCCACCTCCCGCCACCTCCCGCCACCTCCCGCCACCTCCCGCTGGTCTCTGTGCTCTCTGTGGCCCGGATTTTCGGCCTTTTCAAACCTGGCGCCGCCCCACCCCCAGGGCCGTCAGCACGGCGATGGACTGGAGGATGGCCACGCCCACCAGCACGCTGGCAAAATGGCCGGCATCGAGCATGGGCCCGAACAGCAGGGGCGACAGGGCCAGCCCCGTATCCAGCCCCGAATAGACGAAACCGTAGACCCGGCCGAAAGCCTGCTGGCCGAAACGGGCCGCCGCCGCCCGGCGCACCAGCAGGTCCCGGGAAGGACCGGCCAGGCCGTTGCAGAAGCCGATGCAGGCCATCAGCAGCGGCACCAGGGCACCAGGCACGGCACCGCTGGCCAACAGCAGGGCCAGCAGGGCCGCCGTGGACAGGATCAGGGCGATACGCCGGTCGTGGGCCATGGCCTTGCCGGCGAGAAAGCCGCCCAGGGCCATGCCGCCGGCCCCGCCCAGGAGAAAGGCGGTGATGGCGCTGGCCGCCAGGCCCACGGAAAGGCCATAGACCTGCTGCAGCACCGGCGAGCCGAAATTCTGGAAGGCGCCGAAGGCGGTGGTGGTGAACAGGAAGAAGCCAAAGCACAGCCATACCGGGCCGCAGCCAAGGAAGGCGAAGGGGGAGCCGGGAGCCCCGTCGTGCCGGCTTGCCCCATGGGGCGGATCGGCCAGCAGATGGCGGAAGCAGACCAGCAGGCCGAGGGCCAGCAGGGCCACCGCGCCGGCGCCCAGGGCGGCGCCGCGCCAGCCGGCCAGGGCCGCGATGCCGGTGAGGAAGGCCGGCGCCGCCGCCCAGCCCAGGTTGCCGGAGAGGCCGTGGATGGAGAAGGCATGGCCCAGGCGGGCCGCGGAAACATGGCGGTTGAGCAGGGTGAAGTCCGCCGGATGGAACACCGCATTGCCCAGCCCCGCCAGGCCGGCGGCCAGGAACAGGCCGGCATAGCTGTGGGCCAGGGCCAAAGCCACGCCGGCGGCCGCCAGGCAGGAGACGCCGAAGAACAGCACCCGCCGCGCCCCCAGCCGGTCCACGGCGAAGCCGGCCAGGGCCTGGCCGATGCCGGAAACGACGAAGAAGAGGGTCATGGTGGCCCCCACCTGGGTGAAGCTGAGGCCGAACTCCTGCATCAGCCAGGGAAAGAGGGGCGCCAGCAGGAGATGGAAGAAATGGGAGACGCCGTGAGCGAAGCCCACCACGCTGATGGTGGCGTATTCGCGCCGGCGCTGCAGCCCGGCGGCCTCGCCTGCTTCAGCACCGGCAGAGGCGGCAGTCGTATCGGTGACGGCGGCAGCGAGCGCCACAGGTTCGGGGGATGCCACGGCGGCATTGCTGTCGGTACCCATGGGCCCGGCTCCTGATGATGGAAAACAGGCTGGCATCCTAACCCTCCCGGCCCCTGGCAGAAATACGGCAGACGGACAATAATTGTCGCAATCATGCCAGCCGTACCGTACCGCTGACCGTACCGCTGACCGTACCGCTGACCGTACCGCTGACCGTACCGCTGACCGTACCGCTGACCGTACCGCTGACCGTACCGCTGACCGTACCGCCCCGGACCGGCGCTGGCCCGGCCCCAGCGCCAACCCGCTCCGCCCCGATTCCAGCCGGCGGATGCCGCCCCCAACCCGCTCCCTCCGGAAGACGCCCATGCCTGCCGCCCAGCCGCGCCTGCCCTACGATCCCTGGCCCCGCCGGCCCCCCAGCGCCGCCGAGCCGGTCACGGTGAACCTGCGCAAGGCACCGGCCGACGTGGAAATCCCCTGGCACAGCCACGACTGGGCCCAGCTGGCCTACCCCATTGCCGGCACCATCCGCCTGGCCACCGCCGACATGGCCTGGATCGTGCCGCCCCTGCGGGCCATCTGGATTCCGCCCCAGGTGGCCCACACCGTGGTCATGCTGGGCCAGGTGGAGCTGCGCACCCTTTACGTGGATACGGCGGCGGCCCCCCTGCCACTGGATTCCTGCCGGGTGGTGGAGATCTCCGACGTCATGCGGGCCCTGAGCGAGGCCCTGGCCGCCAGCCCGGCCCCCGCCGACCCCCGGCGCGGCCTGATGACGGCCCTGCTGGTGGAGGAGATGCGCCAGGCCAAGCCCCTCTCCCTGGGCCTGCCCCTGCCCCGGGACCGGCGCCTGATGGCCCTCTGCCAGGCCCTGCTCGACCAGCCCGCGGCGGACCTCAGCCTGGAGGCCTGGGCCGCCCGGGTCGGCGCCAGCAGCCGCACCCTGGCCCGCCTCTTCCAGAAGGAGCTGGCCATGCCCTTCGGCGCCTGGCGCCAGCAGCTGCGCCTGTCCCGGGCCGCCGCCCTGGTGGCCCAGGGCCGCAGCCTGGGGGCGGTGGCGGCGGAACTGGGCTACGCCAGCCCCAGCGCCTTCTCCGCCATGTTCAAGCGGGCTTTCGGCCAGTCGCCGCGGCAGTTTTTCCGCCAGTAGCTGCGGGGCCTGTTACACACTGTATCAACCTGGATCAAATGCCTGGCCTAAACTTGTTGCATTGCAACATTCAACAGGCGCAGAATCGACCTCATCCCGAAGCCGTATCGCCTGAGGAGCCAGCCATGAACGCCATTGAACGCCAACAACTGACCTCCCTCCTGCAGCGACTGAGTCATGTGCAGTCGCAGCAAACCGAGGTGGAAATCGAATCCGTCATCCGCGAGGCCTGCGCCGGCCAGCCCGAGGTGGCCCGCCTCCTGGCCCAACAGGTCCTGGGCCTGGGCAACACCGCCCACGCCCCCTGCTTCCACTGCGCCCCGCCCGAAGGCAGCTACGCCTTCGAAGTCGCCGGCATCCCCCACCAGCACTGAGCTGGAGCCGCCCCCGGCGGCGGCTCTTCGCCCCTTCGCTTCCCTTCTCCCGGCCCCGCCCAGGGGCCGCGCCGGGCCTTAGGCCGGCACCTCCAGGCTGTCGCCGGTGAGGAAGAACTGCCCGCCCGCCACGTAATGCAGGGTGCGCAGTTCTTCCGCCGCGAACAGCCAGCGGCCGTCCCGGAAGGCCCGGTCATCGGCCCAGGCCGCCACCACCTCGGCCAGGAACAGGTCGTAGGCCTGCTGGTTGTGCTGGTTGTGCTCTTCCGGCAGCACCCGGCATTCCAGCCAGGCGGCACAGCCCTCCACCAGGGGCGCCCCCACCTTTTCCGCCGGCGCCGTGGCCAGCCCCAGGCGGGCGAACTTGTCCCCGTCGCGGCCGCTGCAAGAACCCACGGCCACCACCGCCCCGGCCAGAGCCTTGC
This sequence comes from Azospira oryzae, assembly GCF_004217225.1. Classification (GTDB taxonomy): domain Bacteria; phylum Pseudomonadota; class Gammaproteobacteria; order Burkholderiales; family Rhodocyclaceae; genus Azospira; species Azospira oryzae. The sequence goes on along the minus strand of NZ_SHKM01000001.1, from coordinate 404,520 downwards.
CGGGAATGCCCAGCACGAATTCGCCGGAGCCTTCCACCAGGCCCCGGGTATGGGCGCCCTTGTCGATCACCACTGCCACCTTGGGCGGCGAAAAATCCAGGGGCATGGCCCAGGAGGCCGCCATGACGTTGCGGCGCCCCTGGTGGGCGCTGCTGACCAGGGTCACGGGGCCGTGGTTGAGCAGCTTGTAGGCCTGAGACAGGGGAACGGCGACACGCATCTTTTTCTCTCCAAGCAGGATGGGTACGGGAGCCTCAGTGGCCGCCCCGGTATTTCAGTTCGCCGGCCTCGACGGCAAAGCCCAGCCAGTTCTCCGGCGGCGGCAGGGGGCAGGTGGCGAAGGGGGTGAAGGCGCAGGGCGGGTTGTAGGCCCGGTTGAAGTCCAGCAGCACCTTGCCGTTCTGAGGCGGCGGGCAGCGCAGGAAACGGCCGGCGCCGTAGGTCAGGCGGCCGCTGCCGGCATCGCGGAAGACGAAGAAGACGCCCTCCTCCCCCGTTTCCATGGGCAGCAGGGCCACCGTCTGCCCGGCGTGGTCGAACACCGCCCGGTGCCGCACCGTCACCGCCTTCAGTTCGCCGGTCACCGTCGGCACTTCCATGGTCACGGGCTCGCCCAGGGTTTCCCAGGCGGCCTCGATGGACCAGGCCGGCGCATAGGGCAGGCACTCCAGCCCGGCGAAGGGCCGCTTCGCCTGCCACTCCAGATCCCGCAGGCGCACCGCCAGACGGCCTTCCCGCTCGATGATGAAAAACTGGTAGGCGCCGCTGCGCACCGGCGTCGGCTCCCCCTGGGCGTCGGTCTGCAGGGCCTGGACCCCGCCGCCGGCGGGCTCCCAGGTGATGCTGGTGCCCTGCCAGCGCAACAAGCCCAGGCGCTCCGGACCGTCGGGCAAGCGCACCAGGCAGTCGGCGCCCGCACCCACGGCGTTGTCGCCGGGTTCCAGCCAGATGAGGCCGATCAGGCCGGGCCAGCCTTGCGGCGCATCCAGTTCGGCCAGGCGGCGCTGGCACCAGCGCTGGTGCCGGGCCGCCGGGGAAGCATCGGTGCGATCAGCTGTCATGGGGCAGGCTCCTCAAAGAAAAACGGCCCGATGCCGGGAAGCATCGGGCCCTTGGGCACAAGGTGGGTCAATCCTTCCGGCACACCGCGTAGCAGGCCATGATGCCCTGGGGGGCGCCGTAGTTCTGGGGATTGGTATCGCCGATACCTTCCTTGGCGGAGAGGTTGATATGGAAATCCCCCTCCACCCAGGTGAAGCCGCTGGATTCATGAATGCGGCGCAGGGCGGCGGGCGAATAGCGGAAGTTGTCTTCCGGACTGGGATGGTAGGGAAAGAGGAAGGGCGCCGAATTGATCAGGTAGCCGCCCTTCTTGACGATCTTGTAGAGGGCGTCGGAAACCTTGTAGGGATTCTCCACATGCTCGAACACCGACACCATGATCACGGTGTTGAAGGTGTCCGCATATTTTTCCGGCAGTTGCTCGATGTAGGGGTCCCCGTACTCCGGGTTGGCGATGACGTAGGCCGGATCGATGAAGGTCCAGGGACGCTCGATCCGCACATAGCGGTCGTTCTGCACCGGGTGGGGCACCTTGATGGACCACTTGTGGCCGTCCAGGTCCAGATCCAGGGCCAGGGCCTTGGCCATGGAGATATCGTAGTCGGCGATGCTGGGAGCGATCAGCCCCCCGGCATCCAGCAGTGGGCCTTGCAGGCCGTAGCGTGCGTGAAGGGTGCGGATCAGGTCGATATCTTTTTTGAACATGGCGTCTCGCGGAAAGGATGGGGACATGAACGGCTGACGGCCCCTATTCTAGCCTTGCCGCCCCGGCACCGGCATAGGCAAGCCTAGAGGCGGAAGCGCCGGGCCAAATCGAAGGAGTTGCGTACCCCGATGTCGCCGCTGTGGGCCCGGAGCCAGTCTTCGGCGGCGGCGTAGCCCAGGTCGTGGAGCTTTAGCAGGAAGGGCCAGTCGGCCGCCACCTTGGTTTCGGAGCCGAACTGGTGCAGCAGGTCGGCCGCCTCGATGAGATGGAAATGGGTCTGCAGGATGCGTTTTTCCAGCCCCCCCGCCTCCAGGCCCAGTCGCGCGGAGAAGTCGATGACGTTGGCGAAGAGCAGCATTTCCCGCAGCACGCTGGTGTTGAAGGCCAGCTCCATGGCCCGGGCGCGGATTTCCTCCACCGTGGTCGGCACCTCGCCGTAGGTGGGCGGCGCCAGCAGCACCAGCAGGATTTCCGGGCTGTCGCATTCGTAGAACAGGGGGAACACCGCCGGGTTGGCAGAATAGCCGCCGTCCCAGTAGGGCTCGCCGTCGATCTCCACGGCGTGGTGGATCATGGGCAGGCAGGCCGAGGCCAGGGCCGCCTCCACGCTCAGTTCGGCGTTGCGGAAGAGGCGCAGCTTGCCGGTGTTGGCGTTGGTGGCGGCGAGGAACAGGCGCACCGGGCTGTGCCGGCGCAGGCCCTCGAAATCCACCCGCTCCTTGAGCAGCTGGCGCAGGGGATTGAAGTTGAGGGGATTCAACTGGTAGGGCGAAAGATACTGGGTCCAGTTGAGCATCATGCGGGTGGCCGGCATCAGGGCCAGGCCTTCGCCGCCCTGCACCGGCATGGAGAGATCCAGGGGCACACTGTCGGCGATGGCCTGCCAGAACTCTTCCAGGGCCAGGCGGGCCCACTGGGGACCGCCCTTCATCAGGCCGTCGGCCAGCACCAGGGCGTTCATGGCGCCGGCGCTGGTGCCGCTGATGCCGTCGAAGCCGTAGCGCCCGTCCGCCAGCAGGCAGTCGAGCACACCCCAGCTGTAGGCGCCGTGGGCGCCGCCGCCCTGGAGCGCCAGATTGAGGGCCAAACCCGTGCTGCCTGCTGCCGTCTGCTGAACTGCCATGTCTGCTCCTCGGATTGACTGATGGGTTCCCGGCTAGGATACTTCGCCCGGCGCCGCGGCGGCGCATCTTGCCGCTTTTTGACGGGCGCCCTCGGCGGGGCCGCAGCCTTGCCGACCTTTCCCGAATCGCTCTGCCAGGATTTCCCCATGCTGCAAAAGCTCTCCTCCTTCCCCGGCGTGCCCGGTCCCGTGGTCATCATCGTCATGGACGGCTACGGCCTGCCCAAGACCGACGTCGGCAGCGCCATCGCCGCCGCCAGGAAGCCCACCCTGGACAAGCTCTTCGCCACTTGCCCGAACATCCGCCTGAAGGCCCACGGCACCGCCGTCGGCATGCCGTCGGACGACGACATGGGCAATTCCGAAGTGGGCCACAACGCCATCGGCGCCGGCCAGGTGTACGCCCAGGGCGCCGCCCTGGTGGCGGGCGCCATCGCCGACGGCAGCATCTGGCAGGGCCAGGCCTGGCAGGAGATCGTCGCCGGGGCCAAGGCCGGTCGTGGTGTGCTGCACTTCATCGGCCTCTTCTCCGACGGCAACGTGCACAGCCACATCGACCACCTCAAGGCCATGGTGGTCCAGGCCAAGGCCGAAGGCGTCAAGACGGTGCGCATCCACGCCCTGCTGGACGGCCGCGACGTACCCGAGACCAGCGCCCTGGAATACGTGGAGCCCTTCGAGGCTTTCCTGGCGGAGATTTCCGACCCATCCTTCGACGCCCGCATCGCCTCCGGCGGCGGCCGCCAGGTCATCACCATGGACCGCTACGAGGCCAACTGGGCCCTGGTGGAAGCCGGCTGGAAGACCCACGTGCTGGGCCAGGGCGAGCAGTTCGCCAGCACCGCGGAAGCGGTCAAGGCCCTGCGCCAGCGCCATCCCGGCACCATCGACCAGGACCTGCCGCCTTTCGTCATCGGCGCCAATGGCCAACCCGTCGGCACCATCGAGGACGGCGACGCCGTGGTCTTCTACAACTTCCGCGGCGACCGGGCCATCGAAATCACCCGGGCCTTCGAGGAAGCGGATTTCGACAAGTTCGACCGCATCCGCATGCCCAAGGTCATCTACGCCGGCATGCTGCAGTACGACGGCGACCTGCAGCTGCCCAAGCGCTTCCTGGTGGCCCCGCCGGCCATCAAGGACACCATGGGCGAGTGGTTCGCCAAGAGCGGCGTGACCCAGTTCGCCTGCTCCGAAACCCAGAAATTCGGCCACGTCACCTACTTCTGGAACGGCAACCGCTCCGGCAAGTTCGAGGGCGAGACCTACCAGGAAGTGCCCAGCGACGTGGTGCCCTTCGAGCAGCGGCCCTGGATGAAGTCCGCCGAGATCGCCGACGCCATGATCGCCGCCCTGAAGAGCGGCCAGTACAAGACCCTGCGCTGCAACTTCGCCAACGGCGACATGGTGGGCCACACCGGCAACTTCCGCGCCGCCACCCTCTCCGTCGAGGCGGTGGACCTGGCCCTGGAGCGCATCCTGCCGGTGATCGACGCCATGGGCGGGGTGGCCCTGATCACCGCCGACCACGGCAACGCCGACGAGATGTTCGAGCTGGACAAGAAGACCAAGCAGCCCCAGCTCAATGCGGACGGCTCCTTCAAGGCCAAGACCGCCCACACCCTCAACCCGGTGCCGCTGATCCTTTACGACAACGTCAGCGGCGGCAAGCTGGGCCTGAAGCAGACGGAAAGCGCCGGCCTCTCCAACATCGCCGCCACCGTGGCCAACCTGCTGGGCTACGAAAAGCACGCCAAGTGGGACGAGAGCCTGCTGCAAATCCGCTGATCCCACGGCATCGGCGCAACAAGGAAACGGCGGCCCCAGGGCCGCCGTTTTGCATTGGCCCTTCTTGACGCAGCGGCTGGACGCCCCGTGGCACAGGGGTATGATGCTGGGCCATGGACAAGCTCGAAGTCTTCAACACCCTGGCGGCCGGGGTCGGCCACGGCGAACTCGCCTTTCCCACCAGCGCCCAGGTGGCCATCAAGGTGCGGCAGGCCCTGGACGATCCGGAGTGCCACATCGAAGCCGCCGCCCATCTGGTGCAGGCCGAGCCCCTGCTGGCGGCCCGGGTGGTGGCCATGGCCAACTCGGTCACCTACAACCGTGCCGGCAATCCCGTCACCGACGTGCGCACCGCCGTCGCCCGCCTGGGCTTTCGCACCGTGCGCGCCCTGGCCATGGCCCTCATCACCCGCCAGCTGTCCGGCAGCCCCAGCGATCCGGCCTTGCAGACCATGGCCGCCCAACTGTGGCAACACACGGCCCATGTGGCCGCCCTGGCCCACGTCATCGCCCGCCGGGTGACCAAGGTGGATGGGGAAACGGCCATGTTCGCCGGCATCGTGCACGAGGTCGGCGGCTTCTACCTGCTGTCCCAGGCCAAGCGCCAGCCCGGCCTGCTGGACGGGGATTTCGACGCCTGGATGGAAGGCGGCGAAATGATCCTGGGCCGGGCCGTGCTGCAGGTGCTGGAAGTGCCGGCGCCGGTGCAAGAAGCCATCGAGGCCTATTGGGACGGCTTCCTCGCCATCCCGCCCCACTCCCTCGGCGACACCCTGCTGCTGGCCGAGGAACTGTGCCCCGTGCCCTCGCCCCTGCACCGCTTCAACAGCCGCGGCGCAGCCCCGGGCGGCGCCGACATGGGCGGCAGCGGCAATCTGGACATGGTGCTGGGGGAGGAAACCCTGAGCGGCATCCTGGCCGAAGCGGCGGAAGAAGTGGGCTCCCTCACCGGCGCCCTGCAGTTCTGACGCCTTTCCAGCCGCCCGCAACATGGCGGCACCCCATCCCCTGGAAGCCTCATCCGGCGGACTTCCCAGCCATGCCATGCCGGAGATCGCCTATCCGCGCGCCTCTCCGGCCACCCCATCCAAGCGGCCATGAAAAAGCCGCCGACGGCCAGGCCGCGGCGGCTGCTTTGCTGCGGCGGCAACGCCGCCCCGCGAGACCCTCAGACCAGGGTCAGGGTGACGTCGATATTGCCCCGGGTGGCGTTGGAATAGGGGCACACCTGATGGGCCTTGGCCACTAGTTCCTCGGCCGCCTGCCGCTCCAGGCCCGGCAGGGCGATGCGCAGTTCCACCTCGATGCCGAAACCGGCGGGGATGACGCCGATGCCCACCAGGCCCTCGATGCTGGCCTGGGCCGGGAAGGCGATCTTGTCCCGGGCGGCGACGAATTTCATGGCGCCCATGAAGCAGGCCGAATAGCCGGCGGCGAAAAGCTGCTCCGGATTGGTGCCGGCACCGCCGGCCCCGCCCAGTTCCTTGGGCGTGCTCAGGGACAACTCCAGATGGCCGTCGGCGCCGACAGCACGGCCGTCACGGCCGCCGGTGACTTGGGCCTGGGCCCGGTACAGCACTTTTTCGATCGACATGGTCTTTCTCCTAGAAAAGTGGGAACTGCCTGCGACGACTTCGGAACGGTCCGGGCGCATCGCCGCCCATGAAAATCATCAAGCATCGCTATTTAATCGCGCGCTATATATTTGCCGGAAGAAAAGGGCCGGGAGGCCCTCTTGCAGCGGCGCTTCACGCCATCTCCAGCCCTCAGCCGTAGGCCTGCAGCCGCCGGCGCAGGTCGTCCAGTTCGCCCTTGAGCCGGCCCAGCTCGTCGGTGGAACAGGCGGCGGCGCAGAGCATGGCGGCGGGCACGGCCTCGGCCTGGCGACGCAGATCCCGCCCCGCCTGGCTCAGGCTCACCACCACCTGGCGCTCGTCGCTGGCGGCCCGGCTGCGGCTGAGCAGGCCCGCCGTCTCCAGGCGCTTCAAGAGGGGCGTCAGAGTGGCCGAATCCAGGCCCAGGGGCTCACCGATCTCGGACACGGTGAGGCCGTCCCGCTCCCACAGCACCAGCATCACCAGGTACTGGGGATAGGTCAGACCCAGGGGGCCCAGCACCTTGCGATAGACCTTCTGCATGGCCAGGGTGGTGGCATACAGGCTGAAGCAGAACTGGTTCTGCAGCAGCAGGGAGGCCGGGCTTGGCGGGGTGGTGTTGTTGGGCTTGTCATCCATGGCGCCTATATTAAATAGCGCGCTATTTAATTGCAAGCACTTTTATTAGCCTCCGGACGCCAGACTCCCCAGCCAGGCCAGCACCGCCAGCGCGGCCAGGGCGCCGCCCCGGGTGCACCAGGGCGGCCGCCAAGCCAGCAGGAACACCAGGCCGGTGGCCGCAGCGGAGAGCAGGCCGATCCACAGCACCACGCCCTGGGCCGCGCCCCAGCCCGCAAGGCAGGGCGCCAGGGCCAGCAGGCAGCCGCTCCAGCCGGCCAGGCGCAGGACCCGGCCCCGTCCCGGTGTCAGGGGATGGTGGTAGCGCTGCCGGTAGTGGCGGGCCATGCCCAGGCACAGGCCCAGCATGCCCAGATAGGCCAGGCCGAGACTGGCGGCGGCGTGCAACCAGGAAATGTTCATGCTGCCTCCTTGGCCGCTGCGGCGGCAAAACGGCGGCTCACCCGCCATCCCAGATAGACCAGGGCCAGGCCGCCGACGAGGGCGGTCAGATCCACCCCCAGGCGCATGGCATCCAGCAGCCCCGGGGCGCCGGCCACGTCGCACAGGGGCAGCAGGGCCCAGGCCAGGCCGGCGGCGTAGAGCTGCCCGCGCCAGGCCGCGCCGGGGGCACGCAGGCCGGCATGGACCAGGGTCAGGGCCCACACGGCGAAGAAGGCGCCGATCTCCCAGGCCGCCCGCTCCGCCAGGTCCGCCGGCAGCAGCCGGTTGGCCCAGAGGAAGGCGGCGCTGGCCAGCATCACCCCGGCCACGGTGGCCACGTTGAGGCTTTCGATGGCGCCATAGACCCGGGCCGTGGCGGCCCCGAATTCATGGCCGGGACGCTTGCGCCGCTTGATGGTGAACAGCACCAGCCCCACCGCCATCATGGCGGTGCCGGCCAGGCCGGAAAGGAAATACAGCCACTGGGCCGGATAGCCGCCGAAATGGACCAGGTGCAGCCCGACCTGGGTGCGGAAGGCGTAGGCCACCGGGTTCCACTCGGTCTGACGCCCCAGTTCCCAGCCGCTCACCGCGGCGAAGGTGATGTGGTCGGCGACGGCGCCGAGGCGGTCGTCCAGATGGCGCATGAACTGCACCGTGGCTTCCCGGTCGCCGGGGGCGCGGATGCCGATCCAGCCCACATGGCCGGCGCCCAGGACCGTCTCCGCCTCCTGCAGCAGGGGCGCCAGGGACGGCAGGGGCGCCGCCACACCCGCCGGCCGGCGCTCGAAGCTGCGCACCACGTCGCCCCGGGGGCCGCCGGCCTTGCCGTCGTAGAAATGGTAGGTGGCGGCGGGCAGGTAGCTGTCCACCAGGATCACCACGCCGGTATAGGTGATGAGCAGGAGAAAGGGCAGGCCGAGGACGCCGAGGACGTTGTGGGCGTCCAGCCAGCTGCGCTGGGCCGAGGACTGGGGGCGGAAGGTGAAGAAGTCCTGGAATATCTTCTTGTGCACCACGATGCCGTTGATCAGGGCCGCCAGCATCACCAGCCCCACCAGGCAGACGATGGCCCGCCCCACCTTGCCCGCATCCAGTTCGGCGTGGAAGTGGGTGAAGAAATGCCCCCCTTCCGTGGCCCGCACCGGCAGCACCTCGCCGCTTACCGGATGCAGGACTTCCTCCCGGGTCTGCTCCCGGTTGCCCCAGACGATGCCCACCGCCGGCTGGCGGGACGAGGGCATCTGCACGCGCCAGATGGGCGCCCCCTCACCCACCTGACGCAGGCGGGCCTCGGCCACCGCCAGGGCCCGGGCCGGCTCGGCCGGGGCATGGCGGATTTCCGGCCGCATCCAGTGGCTGATCTCCGGCTCGAACACGGCCAGGGTGCCGGTGAAGAATATGGGCACCAGCAGCCAGCCGAAGAGGAGACCGCTCCAGGTGTGCAGCCAGGACATGGACTGGGTGAACGTGGGGGCCTTCATGACAGCACCTTTCCCAGGTAGCCGAGGCCGGCCAGCAGGGCCGCCAGGGCCAGCAGCCAGCCCCAGGCCCGGGCGGCGCTGGAGGCGGCAAAGGCCCACAGCAGGGCCAGCAGCAGGGGGACGGGCAGGATCTGGCCCATGAGGAACCACAGGCTGACCCGGGCCAGGGGCAGCCACACCCCCAGGGCGAAGACCAGGGCCCAGGCGGCCGCGTAGCCCCCCAGGCCGGCCGCCAGAACGCGGCTCAGGACCTGGGTCCAGGATTGGTAGATACGCATGGCAATGCATCCGAAAAGGGGCCAGGGGCCCCGGTTGGCGAAGGAAAGGGCGAACACGGCAATGGGCGGCCTCAGGGCGCCATGGCCTCGGGATCGCCGAGGAAGGCCAGGGCCCGGGTCAGGGAGGGCAGGATCACCGAGCCGTGGTTCTCCCCGGCCAGCACCTCGTAGCGCACCGGCCCGGCCAGGCGGGCGCCGCCGGCCAGCCACAGGCCCATCTCCCGGGCGTCGGTGACCATGGGGCGGCTGGCCAGGAGGCGGGCCCGGGGCGAATCCGGGTTGTCGCTGGGCGGATCGTCCTCCCGGGCGCCGACGGTGATCAGCACCTGGGCCTGGCGGCGGGCGCCGGCGGCCAGCTGCTCCCGCTCCAGGCGCAGGTAGCGGTCGCCGTACCAGACCGAGGGACTGGCGGCGACGTAGGTGTGGAAGGCCTGGGGCCGGGTGAACAGCACGTGCAGGGCGAACAGGCCGCCGTAGGAATGGCCGAACAGGCCCTGGCGCGCCGGATCCACCGGGAACTCGGCGGCGATGAGGGGCTTCAGCTCCTCCTCGATGAAGGCCAGGAAGCGGTCGGCGCCGCCCTGACGCTCGCCGCCCCGCTCGGATTTGGGCCGGCCGGGCGGCAGGGGCGGCGTGTAGTCGTCGGCCCGGGCCGTCACCGCCTCGTCGGCGGAACCCGGATAGCCGATGGCCACCACCAGGGTGGGCGGCACGCCGGTGACGGCGGCACGCTCGGCCATGCGCCGGGCCACCACCGACAGGGTGGGAAAGGCCGTATTGCCGTCCAGGGCGTAGAGCACCGGGTAGCCGGCAGCAGGGGCGGCCCCGGCCGGCTTGGCGACGAAAATCCGGTAGGTGCGGCCGGTATGGCGGGACGTCACGTCCCGCTGCAGGGACTGGGGCAGTTCCACCGGACGCCAGGCGGTCTCGTCGCGAGCCAGGGCCGGGCTACCGCCCAGGGGCAGCAGGGGCGCCAGCAGCAGGCCCAGGAGGAGACCGCGGCCCAGGCGCAGGGACAACAAGCTCATAGATTGCATGGATGCCTCGAAAAAAAGAGCCCCCGGCCATTGCCACGGCCCGGGGGCGGGAGGAACGGACTCAGAAGTCCACCGAGGCCGACAGGCTGACGCTGCGGGGCGCGCCGATGGTGGCCATGGAATAGCTGTCGGAGAAGCTGCCGGAGAAGTAGTTCTTGTCGAAGACGTTGTTCACGTTGGCGCGGAACACCACCTTCTGCTCGGCCACCCGGGTCGTGTAGCGGGCGCCCAGGTCCAGGATGGTCCAGGCCGGCAGCTGGTGGGTGTTGGCTGCGTTCAGGTAGAACTTGCCGTTGTAGGTCAGGCGGCCGGTCAGGGTCAGGCCGTTCACCCAGGGCGTATCCCATTCGGAGCCCAGGGTGGCCTGCCACTCGGGCACCCCGATGGCGGTGTTGCCGTCATAGGTGCCGTTCTGGGTGCGGGTCAGCTCCGCCTTGGTGTAGGTGGCTCCGCCCAGCAGGCGCACATTGCGGCTCACCTCGCCGAAGGTGTTCCACTCGATGCCGCGGTGGCGACGTTCCTGGCCGTCGGTGTAGGCATTGCCCACCTTCATCATGCCCGGCTTGGTCAGCTCGAAAAGGGAGACGGTGTTGGCGAACTTGCCCGCTTCCCACTTCACCCCCACTTCCTTCTGCTCGGTCTTGTAGGGAGCGAAGGTATGGCCGTAGTTGGTGGCGGTGACGTCGGTGACCGTGTCGCCCTTGCTCAGGCCTTCGATGTAGTTGCCGTAGAGGGACACCGGCGCCGCCCAGGGCTTCACCACCAGGCCGACGGAGGGCGTCACGGCGCTCTTGTCGTAGCTGGAGGTCTGCACCCCGGTGGTGCCGTTGAAGTTGCGGGTGCGCACCCGCTGGTCCCGCAGGCCCAGGGTCAGCAGCACCTTCTCGTCGAGAAAGGAGAGGGTGTCGGCAATGGCCAGGCTGGTCAGGGTGGTTTCGCCGGTCTTGCGCGCGCTACGGGGCAAGGTGCCGACGTTGGCCGCCGCCGGGTTGTAGATGTTGGAGGCGAAGCTGGTGCCGGACTTGGTCAGGGAACCGCTTTCCTGCAGCAGGCCGGAGGTGCTCACCACCACGTCGTGGCCCACGTCGCCGGTCTTGAAGCGGCCCTTGAGGCCGATCTCGGAGGCGACGGAATCGCTGAAGCCGTACTGGCCGGTGAGCACCCCGGTGAAATTGCCGTTGGCCTGGATGTTGCGGGCATGGGTGCCGTTGATGAAGCCCCAGTAGTCGTAATGCTGGGTGCCCAGGGAGCCGTAGACGGAAAGCTTGTCGTTGATCTCGTAGTCGGCCCGCAGCATCAGGCCCATGTTCTCCAGGGTGCCGTAGGCGCCGGGGAACAGGTTCTGCTTGGCATCGGGCGCGCTGAGGGGGGACGGCAGGGAATCGGCGAACCAGTAGGCGGAGGCCGGCGTGCCGCCCTTCATTTCCTCCTTGCTGTAGTAGAAGTCGCCGGACAACACCAGGGCCTCGCCCCGGTAATCGGCGCCGACGGAGAGGAAATCACGCTTCTTTTGCTGGCCGTCGGTGGTGGTGTCCCCTTCCCGGTGGGCTGCATTGACCCGCAGGCCGATCTGCTTGGCGGGGCCGAAGCGGCGGCCCAGGTCCAGATGGGTGCCGATCTGGGAATCGGAGGTGTAGTCCACGGTCACCCGGGTCAGGGGATCGTCCGCCGCCCGCTTGGTCACCAGGTTCACCACGCCGCCGACACCGCCGCCGGGAGGCATGCCGGTGAACATGGCGCCGGGGCCCTTCAGCACTTCCACCCGCTCCAGGAACTCCACCGGCACGTGGCCCTGGGGCGTCATGCCGAAGAGGCCGTTCACCGACAGGTCGCCGGCGAAAACGTCGAAGCCGCGCAGGCGGAAGTTCTCGTAGAGGTGGCCGGCGGAAACGGTGTAACGGGCGGAGGGCTCGTTAGCCAGCACGTCGGCCACGGTGCGGGCCTGCTGGTTTTCCACCACGTCGGCGGTATAGGCGGTGATGTTGAAGGGCGTGTCCATCACGTCCCGGTTGCCCAGCATGCCCAGGCGGGCGCCTCGGGCCACCTGGCCACCGGCGTAGGGGGTCGGCAGGGAAAGGTAGTCGCCGCTGGCGGTGACCTTCACTTCCGGCAGGGCGGCCTCGCTGCGGGCCGGCAGGCGGCGCAGGGTGTAGGTGCCGTCGCTGCCGGGCACGGCTTCCAGGCCGCTGCCGGCGAGGAGTTTGACCAGGGCCGCATCGGGGGCAAACCAGCCGTCCAGGGCCGGGGCGGTCTTGCCGGCCACCAGGCTGGCATCCACCCCCAGCAGCAGGCCGGTCTTGGCCGCCAGCTGGGACAGGGCCTGGCCCAGGGGCTGGGCCGGCTGTTGCAGGTGGATGCCGGCCTTGCCGGCGGCCGGATCGGCCCACAGGGGCCCGGCACAGCAGAGGGCGAGGGCCAGGGCGGTGAGACGGAAGGCGGGCCGGGCCTGTCGGCGGCCGGGACGCTGGGCTGGTTGGGACATGCAGACTCCTGAAAAGACGGTCGAAAAAAAGTGGCTTTCACTTTCCATGACCGGCGAGAAACGGAATCGGGCAGTCCCCGGGCAAAATATTTTGAAAAATTTTCAGGTACGGACCCGGATCAGCCAGCGGGAGTGGCGCTCCACCCGCAGGGGCAGCACCTCGGCCAGCAGGCGCAGGGCCTTGTCCACATCGTCCGCCGGCAGGGCGCCGGTAAAGCGCAGGCGGGCCAGATCGTCGCCGCCGGCATGCAGGTGGCCGGGGAAATAGCGGTTGAGCTGGGCCAGGACCTCGTCCAGGGGAGCGTTGTCGAAAATCAGGCGGTGCCGCTCCCAGCTGTCGGCCGCCGGTGCCGCCGCCAGGGGCTCGGCCGTGCCGCCCGGCCCCAGGCGCAGGGCCTGGCCCGGTCCCAGGGTGACGCTGGCGCCGCCCCGGGCGGCCCGCACGGCGACGGAGGATTCGATGACGCTGACCAGGGTGCCGTCGCCGCTGCGATCCACCACATAGCGGGTGCCCAGGGCCTGGGCCGTGCCCTCCTCGCTCACCACCCGGAAGGGGCGGCCCGCCGGGTCGTGGGCTACCTGGGCCAGGACCCGACCGGCCAGGAGGCGCACCCGGCGCTCCGTGCCGGAAAAATCCAGATCCACGGCGGAACCGCTGTCCAGGGTCAGGCGGGAGCCGTCCGTCAGGGTCAGCTGCCGCACCTCGCCGATGCCGCTGCGCTCGTCTGCCAGCCAGTGCTGGCCGTGGCCCAGGAACAGCAGACAGAGGCCGAGCAGGGAGGCGGCCCCCAGCAGCAGCGGCCGGCGGGCCGGGGCGGCCCGGGGCAGGGGCTGTTCCAGGGCGTCCCACATCAGGCGGATCTGGCGGAACGTCTCCTGGTGGCGGGGGTCGGCCCGCAGCCAGGCCTGGAAGTCCCGCTGCGCCTCGCCGCCGGCATCGCCCTCCCCCGTCTCCTCCAGTTCGTCGGCCAGGCGCACCACCCAGGCGGCCGCGGCCTCCCGGATGGCGGCCAGTTCCTCCCGCTCACAGGTGGCCATAGAGCCTCCCGTGGCAATGGGCCAGGGCCTTGGCCAGATACTGCTTGACGCTGCTTTCGGAGACCTGCAGCTCGGCGGCGATATCGGCGTAGGAAAGGCCTTCCAGCCGGGCCAGGAGGAAGGCGCGGCGCGGCTTTTCCTCCAGTTCCTCGGAGAGCATGAGCAGCACCTGGCGCAGCAGCTGGCGCATGGCGACGATGTGTTCGGGGCTGGGCTCGCTGTCCGGCTCCAGGAGCAGGACCAGGGCCTGCAGGGTTTCCCGCTCCACCCGGGAGCGCTGGTGCAGGTTGATCAGCAGGCGGTTGGCCGTCACCAGCAGGTAGGCGCGGGGCTCCCGCAGGGCCGGCATTTCCGGCAGGGCCAGCAGCTTGAGGAAGGTGTCCTGGGCCAGGTCGGCGGCGTGGTCGCGGCAGCCCGTCTTCTTTCTCAGCCAGCCGAACAGCCAGCCGTGATGGGACCGGTAGAGATGGTCGAGGGACTCGGTCGAAGAAGCGACGTGCATGCAGGAACTCCGCGGGAAAGCCAGGTGGACGGAAAACGTGGCTGGCGCGGAGTAAGGCACTCACTGCTGGCTAGATGCGAATTATTCTCAAATATGTAGCAAGATGCAAGCGCCGCCCGGGGGGCCGACTCCCGCCGCCATCGGGGCCGGGGCATCGGCGGCACCTGGCACCGCCCCTCCCCGCCTCTTGTTCGGAAGGCATCCAGGCCCCAGAATAAACCGACGTCATCAGCCACCGCATCACTCACCGGGACCCCACCAGCCATGAATGCTCCAGCCAAGATTCCCGCCGTCGAGGCCCCGGGTGCCGACATGCCGCGCTGGCTGCCCCATGCCCTGGTGGCCCTGATCATCGCCACCCTGGTGGTGTCCCTGGCCGCCATGGCCATCTGGGAGGAGCGCATCCGCTATCGGGAGCGGGCCGAGGTGGCGACCCAGAACGTCTCCCACATGCTGGACCTGCACCTGAGCAGCGTCTTCGACAAGATCGACGTGGTGCTGCAATCGACGGTGGCCCAGTACCAGGAGCAGCTGGCCGGCGGCAAGGTGCGGCCCCTGGAACTGAAGCTCTATCTGGAACGGCAGCAGGCCCTGGTGCCCGAGATCATCAGCCTGCGCATCATCGACCGGGACGGCGTGGTGCGCTACGGTGCCGGCATTCCCGGCGGCGGCCCGGTCAACCTGGGGGACCGGGAGTACTTCCTGCGGGCCCGGGACGGCAGCGCCAGCGAACTGATCATTGCCGGTCCCCTCATGGGACGCATTGCCAAGCAATGGGTGGTCACCCTTTCCCGCCGCATCGAGGCCCCGGACGGCACCTTCGCCGGCGTGGTCTATGCCGCCATCCCCACCGTGCATTTCGAGCGCATCCTCGCCTCCGTCAGCCTCGGCCCCCAGGGCGCGGCTTCCATCCGCACCGCCGACCTGGCTCTGGTGCACCGCTATCCGAGCACCCGCAACGCCGTCGGCAGCCGGGAGGTTTCCCAGGAACTGCTGGACATGCTGCGCCGGCACCCGACGGACGGCCAGTACCTGGCCCGCACCAGCCTGGACGGCGTCGAACGCAACAATGCCTACCGCCGCCTGGAGTCCTACCCCTTCTACGTCATCGTCGGCATGGCCAGCCGGGACTACCTGGGCGGCTGGCAGGAGCACAGCCTGATCCTGGGCGGCCTGGCGGCCCTGGCCGTGCTGGCCATCGGCCTGGCCGCCTGGCTCATGTACCGCTCCGCCGAGCGCCTGCGGGCCGACCTGGCGGTGCGCAAACGCATCGGCACCGAGCTGGAGACCCTGCTGGAGGAACGCACCCGCCTGGCCACGGAACTGGCGGAGCGGGCCGACGAGGCGGAGGCGGCGAACCGGGCCAAGAGCACCTTCCTGGCCAAGATGAGCCACGAACTGCGCACCCCCCTCAACCACATCATGGGCTTCACCACCATCCTGCAGCGGGAAGTCCAGGGCCCCCGGGGCCAGGACCATCTGCACAAGGTGGAACAGGCCTCCCAGCGCCTCCTGGAACTGATCAACTCCATCCTCGACGTCTCCAGCATCGAGAGCGGCAAGATCACCCTGGCCCTGCGCGACTTCGGCCTGGCCGAGCTGCTGGAGGAGGCCCGCCAGGGCCTGGCCGAAGCGGCGGCGGCCAAGGGCATCGGCGTCCAGGTGGTGAGCGACCCGGCCCTGCCGGCCCGCCTGCACGGCGACCCGGAGCGCATCCGCCAGGTGCTCAACGGCCTGCTCGACAACGCCATCAAGTTCTCCGAACAGGGGCCGGTGATCCTGCGGGCCCACCGGGTGCCCAGCGACGACGGCAACGTGCGGGTGCGTTTCGAGGTCAGCGACCAGGGGATCGGCGTCGCCCCCGAACTGCGGGACAACCTCTTCCAGATCTTCAACCAGGGCGACAATTCCAGCACCCGCCGCTACGGCGGCGCCGGCCTCGGCCTGGCCCTGTGCAAGCGCCTGGTGGCCCTGATGCTGGGCGAGATCGGCTGCACCTCCGCCCCGGGCGACGGCAGCACCTTCTGGTTCACCCTGCCCCTGGGGGCAGTGGACGAGAACCCCGGGGTTCTCGGCGCCGGCGACTGGCAGCGGGTACGCCACGTGCTGGCCGAACTGGAAGCCCTCCTGGCCGCCGACAACTTCCAGGCCCAGACCCTGTGGAAGCGCTACACCCCCCTGCTCCACGCCGCCCTCGGCCCCGGCGCCCGGGCCTGCGACGAGGCCATCGACAGCATCGACTTCGACACCGCCCTGCGCTGCCTGCGGGAGGCCCGCCGCGCCGTGCCCGAGCTGCGGGACCCGGCCCACTGAAATACCGCCGGGCCGGTTGCCCCCCGGCACCCTGCCCCAGGATCAAGCAAGCACGCCCATCTCCGGCATGGGTCGGCCACAATGGCCGCCCCATCTGCCTCCCCGGGCATGCCCCGGGGGAAAATCCGGCGCAAAAAAAAGCGGGCTAGGCAGCCCGCTGTGTGTCATCCCCGGACGGACCCGGCGCTTCCCCGGGAATGGGCAGGCTGAAGAGGCGCTTCAGGCGCACGCATTCCGGATTGAGGCTGCCGTCCTCCAGCAGGGCCGGAAACTCCCGGCACACCGAAGGCCGGTTGTCGTAGATACCGCAGCGATTGTCCGCCTGCAGGGCGATGCAGCGCCCCTCCCCCGACTCCGTGCCCTTCATGCAGGCGCGGAAGGGCGTCAGGGACGACGTCAGGGCTTCCGGCACATAGCCGCCGGGCTGGGTATCCAGCTCCCCGTGGTAGAAGGAAACGCGAAAGAACTTGCAGCAACAGCCGCAGCCGACGCAGGGATGGTCGTTCCCCGCCATGTCGTAGAAAACCCGGTCGTCCTCGGTGCGAATGCTGATCTGGGGCATGTCGTTCTCCCGGCCCGCCCGGGCCGGCACAAGCAAAAGATGGATGGAAATGGCCCCCGCCGCACCACCTCCGTTGCCCACCGTGGGTTGGCAACCGGACAGGAGGGCCGGGGACGGGCAGTTTAAAAAAACTCGGCGCCCTTGATAAGCCCCCCGACACATCCGCCACATCACGACACTCGGGGCCGGCCCGCAGGCAGCAAGACGGCGATGTCTACGTCAGGCGCGGCACCACCTGCATTGGTGCATCGTCGCCGGTATCCGCCCCACTCCCACCCCCGTTCGTATGCCATTACAATATCCAAATTAGATACCTGCCACAGCCAGAGCGAATCTGCTCCAGCCTGGTCATCGCCACATCCTTTGGGGTAAGACATGAAATTCCTGCAACGTTTCGGCATCGGTGCCGCCGCCCTGCTCCTGCTGGCCTGCCTGCCCGGCTGCGGCCGCTATCCCTTCAACGCCCAGGGCAAGGTGAATGCGGCATTCACCCTACCGGGTGAAGTGTTGAAAGCGCGAGGGGTGCTGGAGGAGCAACTGGGCAGCGGTGCCAAGAAGCGCTTCGAGCAGGAATGGGAACGACGTCTGACCCTGCGGGCTCTGACCTGCAGCAAGGATTACGCACCGGCCTGGTATGCCTCCCTCGATGAGGTACGGAGCAAACTCAACGATCTGACCTGCTTTCGCGAGCAGGATGAATCCATCGGCCAGTGGCTGGTTCTGCTGCGGGTGGGCCTCGAACTGGCAAAGCCGGCCCTGCGTCCCGTTCCCGCTGCAGCGCCCCGCTTCATCGTCAGCGAAGACAGGCTGAGCGGTGGCGCCTTCGCCCGGGAGGCCGGCGTGGTGGCTCTGACCGGGACGGCCGGAGCCTTGCAGGTGGTGGATGTGGGATCGGGTCAGCTGATTCGCAAGGACAAGATCAACGATAACGCCAAAGTCCGGATCTCCTTCAACGGCCGGGTAGTAACAACTAGCGAAGCCAGCCAGCAGATGCGTTTCCGCAACGCCGAAAGCGGCGAGGAGATCGGCCAGTTGTCGGGGGTTCTCAACGGCATCCTGATCTGGCTGGACCGGGAACAAGCCATCTATTCCCGCCAGGTCAATAACCGGCTGCGGGCCCTGCTGGTGAACTTCCGCGACGGCCGGGAAACGGAACTGCCCTTCTCCAGGGTCATGGCGGCCTACAACGTGCCAGACGCACCCGGACAGTTCATTCTTTACACGGACAAGGGTATGTCCAAGGTGGAAATTGTCAGCCGGGACGGCAACACCACGGCCACCCTGGTCAGTGAGGGCAAGGCTGCATACAACAGCTGGGGCCGGGAGTCCCCCGCCCAGACCGCGGACGGCAGATTCCTCGTTGCTCCCGCGCAGGCCGGGCTGACGGTACTGGATACGGAAAGCATGAGCACCAAAGCAGTGGACCTGGGACCGGGAAGTTCGGTCCAGATGGTTGTCGCCACTGAAGACGCGGACAAGGTCATGCTGCGGCTCATCACTCCCGCCTCCGCCACCTCCAGCCCTTACCGGGACTATCTCTACACCCTCTCGGCTGGAAACCTGACCCCCCTGGAAAGCCCGGCCAGCGGTGATCTGACCTACGTGCCGGCACTCAAGGCCCTGTTGGTATTCAACAACGACCGGATCACGCGCTACGAAGCCGTGGCGGCTGGCGACCCCATTGGGGTGGACCAATTCGCTGCCGACCGGCGCATGGCCCAGATACAGCGCCAGATGGATTCCATGCAATATCCTCTCCCACCTGAATCTGGCACTTTGTCTCTCTCCCGGCCCCAGCCTCCTGCTCCGCCATCCGCCGGCTCGGCGCCAGTGTTGGCCGGTCTGCCGGGCAACGCCAGAATCGAAGCCATTGGCGTCTACCAGGGCATCCGCTCCCCCCGGCAAAGAGCGGGTGAAGTGCCGGCCATCCCGGTCCGGGTGCACAACACCGGACGCCCCCTGGTACTGGTGCTGAGTTCCTACGAATCGGTGACGTGGCAGGTACAGGCGGACGCCGGCGTAAAGATCGTTGCCGTACTGCTCAGCGGCTACAAATCATCAACTGTTCAGGGCACGGGCGATGCCCGCATCATGTCCCTGGGTACCCACCACGCCTACGAACCGACCGGAACACAGTACGAGGAGTTATCCATGGCCGTGCTGCGAACCACCGGCAGGCGTATCCACAACATGCAGGGCGCCTACGAAGGACGGGAATTCGCGATCCGCAGCAACTGAACCTTCCCCGAAAAAAAGGCGGCACCGGATTGCCCGGTGCCGCCTTTTTCTTTGCAACCAAGGTCAATGCCGGAGCTCAGCCCTTGGCAAAGCGCATCACCCCGCCCTCGTCGCAACTGACCAGGATGGTGTCCTTGGGGCCGAAGTTGCCTTCGAGAATCTGCTTGGCCAGCGGGTTCTCGATGTGCTGCTGGATGGCCCGCTTCAGCGGGCGGGCGCCGAAGATGGGGTCGAAGCCGGCCTTGGCCAGTTCGTCCAGGGCGGAATCGGCCACCTCCAGGCGCATTTCCAGCTGGGCCACGCGCTTTTCCAGATAGCCGAGCTGGATGCGGGCGATGTTGCGGATGTTTTTCTCGTCCAGGCTGTGGAAGACCACGGCCTCGTCGATGCGGTTGATGAACTCGGGGCGGAAGTAGCTCTTCACCTCGCCCATCACCGCCAGCTTGATCAGCTGGTAATCGTCGCCGGCCATCTGCTGGATCATCTGGCTGCCCAGGTTGGAGGTCATGACGATCACGGTGTTCTTGAAGTCCACCGTGCGGCCCTGGCCGTCGGTCATGCGGCCGTCGTCCAGCACCTGCAGGAGCACGTTGAAGACGTCCGGGTGGGCCTTTTCCACCTCGTCCAGCAGGATCACGCTATAGGGCTTGCGTCGCACCGCTTCGGTCAGGGTGCCGCCTTCCTCGTAGCCGACGTAGCCCGGAGGCGCGCCGATGAGGCGGGCCACGGAATGCTTCTCCATGAACTCGCTCATGTCGATGCGGATCAGGTGCTCTTCCGAATCGAAGAGGAACTCGGCCAGGGCCTTGCACAGCTCGGTCTTGCCGACGCCGGTGGGGCCGAGGAAGAGGAAGGAGCCGTAGGGCCGGTTGGGATCGGAGAGGCCGGCGCGAGAGCGGCGGATGGCGTCGGACACCAGGCGCACGGCCTCGTCCTGGCCCACCACCCGCTGGTGCAGGCGGTCTTCCATTTTCAAGAGCTTGTCCCGCTCGCCCTGCATCATCTTGGAAACGGGAATGCCGGTGGCCCGGCTCACCACTTCGGCGATTTCCTCGGCGCCCACCTGGGTACGCAGCAGCTTGTTCTGCTGCTGTCCGCCTTCGCTGGCCTTCTCGGCCACCTTGAGCTGGGCTTCGAGCTGGGGCAGTTTGCCGTATTGCAGCTCGGCCACCTTTTCCAGCTTGCCTTCGCGCTGCAGCTTGGCGATCTCGGCCTTGATCTTGTCGATCTCTTCCTTGACGTGGGCGGCGCCGTGGACCTGGGCCTTCTCGGCCTTCCACACTTCCTCCAGGTCGGAATATTCCTTCTGCAGCTTGGCGATTTCGTCCTCAATCAGGCCGAAGCGCTTCTTCGAGGCTTCGTCCTTCTCCTTCTTCACCGCTTCCCGCTCGATCTTCAGCTGGATGATGCGGCGGTCCAGCTTGTCCATCACTTCCGGCTTGGAGTCGATTTCCATCTTGATGCGGGCGGCGGCCTCGTCGATGAGGTCGATGGCCTTGTCCGGCAGGAAGCGGTCGGTGATGTAGCGGTGGGAGAGTTCTGCCGCGGCAACGATGGCCGGGTCGGTGATGTCCACGCCGTGGTGCAGCTCGTACTTCTCCTGCAGGCCGCGCAGGATGGCGATGGTGGCCTCCACGGAAGGCTCGTCCACCAGCACCTTCTGGAAGCGGCGCTCCAGGGCGGCATCCTTCTCGATGTACTTGCGGTATTCGTCCAGGGTGGTGGCGCCGATGCAGTGCAACTCGCCCCGGGCCAGGGCGGGTTTCAGCATGTTGCCGGCGTCGATGGCGCCCTCGGCCTTGCCGGCGCCGACCATGGTGTGGATTTCGTCGATGAAGAGAATGATGCGGCCTTCATCCTTGGCGATGTCGTTGAGCACGGCCTTGAGGCGCTCCTCGAACTCGCCCCGGTACTTGGCGCCGGCCAGCAGGCCGGCCATGTCCAGCACCAGCACCTTCTTGCCCTTCAGGGTTTCCGGCACCTCGTCATTGACGATGCGCTGGGCCAGGCCCTCGACGATGGCGGTCTTGCCGACGCCGGGCTCGCCGATCAGCACCGGGTTGTTCTTGGTACGGCGCTGCAAAATTTGAATGGCGCGACGGATTTCGTCGTCCCGGCCGATCACCGGGTCCAGCTTGCCCTGGGCGGCCCGCTCGGTGAGGTCCACGCAGTATTTCTTCAGGGATTCGCGCTGGCCTTCGGCCTCCTGGCTGTCCACGCCCTGGCCGCCGCGCACGGCGTCGATGGCGGCTTCCAGGGGTTTCTTCTCCAGACCGTATTGCTTGGCGATGCGGGAGGTTTCACCCTTGTCGCCGGTCAGGGCCACCAGGAACATCTCGGAGGCGATGAACTGGTCGCCCCGCTTCTGGGCTTCCTTGTCGGTGAGGTTGAGCAGGTTGGTCAGGTCGCGGCCGACGGTGACGTCGCCGCCGTGGCCTTCCACCTTGGGCAGGCGGGCGATGGCCTGTTCCAGGGCGGTGCGCAGGGGCGGCACGTTGACGCCGGCCCGGGCCAGCAGGGAGGCAGTGCCGCCGTCGTCCTGGTTGAGCAGGGCCAGCAGCAGGTGGGCCGGGTCGATGAACTGGTTGTCGGCGCCGATGGCCAGGCTCTGGGCGTCGGCCAGGGCCTGCTGGAATTTGGTGGTGAATTTGTCGAAGCGCATGGGAGCTCCTTTCCGATGGATTGACCGGAAGATGGGGGCACTCCCTTTGATTTCAACTACCTGGCCGCCCTAATTGCAGGGCCGCGCTTCATGGCCGGCGGCAGCCCGCAGCCAGCGGGCCTCCAGTTCCTCGGCCGGCAGGGGATGGGAAAACAGATAGCCCTGGCAGGTGCGGCAGCCGTTTTGCAGCAGGATGCCACGCTGCTGGTCGGTCTCCACCCCTTCTGCCAGGATGTCCATATCGAGGTGCTGACCCAGCTCGATGATGGAGGCAACGATGTTGGAACTGACCGGGTCGTCGGCAATGTCCCGGATGAAGCTGCGGTCCAGCTTCAGGGTGTGCAGGGGGAAGCGCTTGAGGTAGGAAAGGGAGGAATAGCCGGTGCCGAAATCGTCGATGGCAAGCCGGATGCCCATGGCCTCCAGGGCTTCCAGCTTGGCGTCCACCTGGGCCGAATTGTCCATGAGCAGGCTTTCGGTGATTTCCAGCTCCAGGTAGCGGGGCGCCAGGCCCGTCTCCGCCAGGATGGCGTTGATGCGCTGCAGCAGGTCGGCCTGGCGGAACTGGCGGGAAGAGAGATTCACCGCCACCCGGCGGATCGGCAGGCCCCGCGCCACCCACTGCTGCATCTGGCGGCAGGCCTGGCGCAGCACCCATTCCCCCAGGGGCAGGATCAGGCCGGTTTCTTCCGCCAGGGGAATGAAGCGGGCCGGCGGCACCAGTTCGCCACCGGGAAGGCTCCAGCGCACCAGGGCCTCCACCCCCTCCAGGCTGGCGGTGCGAAGATCCACCTGGGGCTGGTAGTAAAGCAGGAACTCCTCCTTCTCCAGGCCCCGGCGCAGGGCCGCCTCCAGGGCCAGGCGCGCATCCGCCTGCCGGGTCTGGGCTTCGCTGTAGAAACGGAAGGTGTGGCGCCCCGCCGCCTTGGCCTGGTAGAGGGCGGAATCGGCATGCTGGATCAGGGTGGTGGCGTTGTCCCCGTCCGCCGGATAAAGGCAGATGCCGATGCTGGCGCCGACGTAGACCTCGCTCCTGTCGTCGAGACGGAACGGTGCCGCCAGTTGCTCCAGGAGCTTTTCCGCCACCACGGCGGCCCGTTCCGGGGTGGCCGCGGTTTCCAGCAGGAGCAGGAATTCGTCGCCGCCCAGACGGGCCAGGGTGTCGCTCTCCCGCAGGCAGGGCCGCAAGCGCTCGGCCACGGCACAGAGCAGGCGGTCCCCGGTCGGATGGCCGAGGCTGTCATTGACGTCCTTGAAGCGGTCCAGGTCGAGGAAGAGCACGGCACCGCTGCCGCCTTCCCGGGCCGAGAGGCTGAGGGCATGCTCCAGGCGGGCCAGGAACAGGGTGCGGTTGGGCAGGTCGGTCAGGGGATCGTGGTGGGCCAGGTGCAGCAGCTTCTGCTCGGAGCGCCGGATCGGCGACAGGTCGAGAAACACGCCCACATAGCTGACCGGCTGGTGCGCCTCGTCGCGCACCGTGCTGATGGTCAGCCATTGGGGATAGGTTTCGCCGTTTTTGCGCCGGTTCCAGATTTCCCCCTGCCAGTGGCCGCTCTCCAGCAGGTCGCGCCACAGCTGGCGATAGAAGGCGCCGTCCTGGCGGCCCGACTTGAGCAGGCGCAGGTTGAAGCCCTGCAGTTCCGCCTCGCCGTAGCCGGTGATCTGGCAGAAGGCCGGATTCACCGCTTCCACCCGGCCCTCCAGGTCGGTCACCACGATGCCCTCCCGGGCGGCGGAGAAGACGGCGGAGGCCAGGTTGAGGCGATGCACGTAATCCCGGCAGGCCGCCAGCCCCCGGGGAGTGCCGCTGCGGTAGAGCAGCAGGTAGAGCACGGCGGCGCTACTCCCCAGCACCAGCACGGCGGCACCGCCGTCGGAGAGGCCGGCCGCGCCCTGCAGCAGGGCCAGCAAGGCGCCGCCGGCACACAGGTAGAGCAGCACCAGGGGCCAGGCCTGGCGGTGCCCGGGGCGCAGCAGGGGATTGGCGCAGCAGGCCGGCGCCGAGGATTTCGGCGCCGGGCTCAAAAGAGTTCCACCAGGCCGCCGGCCGGCGCCTTGCTGCCGCCGGTGATGCTGGCATAGAGGCCCTGCACCAGCTGGTCCAGGGGTTCCTCCCGGGGGTGGCAGGCCTCCAGGGACTCCAGGGATTCGAGCTGGAGTACCAGGGACTGAACGTAGTCCTCCATGCGCAGCATGCCCTCCTGGATGCGTTCGATCTGCTGCCGGGTGATGTCCTGGAACTGGATGCTGCTCATCACCTGGAGAATGGCCTGGTCCAGCATGGCGGCGCCGTCGCAGATGAGGCGCACCGAATTGGCCTCGCCGCTGATGGCCTGCTGGATGCCCTCGGCCAGCCCTTCCAGCTGGGCGGTGATGGCCTGCAGGGAAGTACGTTCCGCGTCCACGTGGGTGCCGGCCAGCTTGTGTTCGAACTGGGACTGGATGCTCTGGGCCATGGCCGAGATGCCGGCATGGATCTGGGTGGCGGCCTGGTCCACCTCGCCCGACAGCTTGCGCACCTCGGTGGCCACCACAGCGAAGCCGCGCCCCGCCTCCCCGGCCCGGGCCGCCTCGATGGCGGCATTCAGGGCCAGCAGGTTGGTCTGGCCGGAAATGTGCCGGATCACCTCCACCAGGCCGCCCAGGGCCCGGGTTTCGCCGATGACCCGGCTGGTGCGCTGCTGGTCCTCCGCCGATTCGCTGACCCGCTCTTCGATGTACTGTTCGAGACGGGAGATGACGGTGCGGTTGTGGGCCATGCGGGCCTCCGTGTCTTCCGTCAGGCGGGCGCTCAGCTCGTCGGCCTGGGACACCATCTGCTTGAGGTCGCCCATGGTGGCGTCCAGGTTCTCGCACTGGACGATGATGTCCCGCGCCGCCCCTTCGGTGATCTGCACCAGCTGGCCCAGCTGCTCCCGCGTCAGCTCGCCGACCCGCCCCACTTCCCGCACCCGGCCGGCCAGTTCGGCGGCGCAGGCCAGGCGCTCCCGGGAGCGCTGCTGCAGATGCTCGGCCGCCACCCGGGAGCCGAGCAGGAAGTCCCGGTAGAACAGGCGGGAGATGGCGTAATGGACGCAGAAGGCAACGACCACGATGCACATCGAACCCAGGGTATCCACCACCCGGTCCGACAGGCCCAGGGAATTTTCGGCAAAGCGGTGAAAGGCTTCATGGCCGCCATAAACGGCGGCCCCCGTGGCGGCGGCGATGGACAAAAAGGCCAGGATGCCGCGCTTGAAGAGGCGTGATGCTTCCAATGATTCCTCCAGGGAGCTGTTGTTGTCCCGCATCCACGGTCGTGGTGATGGTTCCTGGAGTTGCGCGCCGGGATGGGGTGGTTTGCGGCTGCCACAAACATGGCCGGCAGCCCTGCCGGCCGCCACCGATTCCAACCAGGACGAATTTATGACGCTTTGATTCGCCCCGGTATCACCCGGGACCTGATTCCCCTATCACCTTCCTGCCGGAGGTTTGTCGTCGTTGCAACTACAGCCTGCCGGGGAAAGCTCGAGCCGTACGGAATGGCCCTAGAAGGGGGCCGGCGGGCTGGCGATGAGGCGGTTGTTGATGGCGTAGAGGGTCAGTTCGGCATTGTTGCGGATGCCCATCTTGGCCAGGATGCGGGCCCGGTAGGTGCTGATGGTGTTGGGGCTGCGGTGCAGGGTTTCGGCGATCTGGGAGACGGAGCGTCCGGCCGCCAGCAGGCACATCACCTGGTACTCCCGGTCGGAGAGGTTCTCGTGGGGCAGGCACTGGCGCCGGCCGCTCACCTCCAGGGCCAGCCACTCCGCCAGGCGGGCGCTGACATAGGTGCCGCCGGCGGCCAGCTTGCGCACTGCCCGCACCAGTTCCTCCGGTGCGTTTTCCTTGTTGAGAAAGCCGCTGGCACCGTTCTTCAGGGCGCGCATGGCCAGGTGCTCCTCCGAGTGGATGCTGAAAATGAGAATGGGCATGGCCGACGCGATGCGGTGGATTTCCGGCAGGGCCTCCAGGCCGTTGCGGCCCGGCAGGTTCACATCCAGCACCAGCACGTCGAAGCTGCGCTGTCGCAGCAGCAGCAGGGCCTCGTCGATGGTGCCGGCCTGGGCCGCCACTCGCATGTCGTGTTCCTGGTCGAGGATCTGGCTGATGCCCCGGCTGACGACGGGATGGTCGTCAATGACCAATATTTCCAATATCCGTCTCCCTTGTTATAAGTGGAACGAGAACCCGCACCCGGGTGCCCTCGATTTCCGGGCGGGTGGCGATGTGCACCTCGCCGCCGCATTGGGCCGCCCGCTCCTTGATGCCCAGCAAGCCCAGGGAATGGCCGTGGGCGGGCAGCATCGGCATCCCCCTGCCGTTGTCCCGCACCTCCAGCAGGACCCGGCCGTCGGCCAGGCCCAGGCTCACATCGATGCGGTTGGCCTGGGCATGGCGCGCCACATTGGTCAGCAGTTCCTGGCAGATGCGGAACAGATGGGTGGCCAGGACATCCGGCAGCTCCAGGCGCTCCCGGGGCACCACCACGTTGCAGCGGATGCCCAGGCGGCGGCGGAAATCGTCCACCAGCCACTCGACGCCGGCCCCCAGGCCCAGGGTGTCGAGGATGCCGGGGCGCAAATCCCAGGAAATGGTGCGCACGGCGCGCAGGGTGTCGTCGATGAGGCGGCCGACCTCCTGCAGCCGGGTCTTTTCCTCCGCCTGTCCGCCCAGCAGGCGGGCCCGCAGCCAGGCCATCTCCAGCTTCAGCACGGTCAGGCTCTGCCCCAGCTGGTCGTGGATTTCCAGGGAGATGCGGGAACGCTCCTCCTCCCGCACCCGCTGCAGGCCTTCGTTGAGGGCCCGCAGCTGGTCCCGGGAGCGCATCAGTTCGGCGTCGGCCTGCTTGCGGGCGCTGACGTCGTGGATATAGCCGTGCCAGATGACGCAACCGTCGTCCTCCAGCCGCGGCACCGCCTTGCTCTCCACCCAGCGCACGCCCCCCTGGGGATGATGCACGCGGAACTCGCAGTGCCAGGGGGCCATGGTCCGGGCCGACTCCAGCACCACCGCCAGCACCCGTTCCTGGTCGGCGCCGTGGATGCGGCTGAGGACCGGCCCCAGGTCCTCCGTCAGGTCCTCCGGCCGCAGGCCGAAGATGTCCACCGAGCCCTGCATGGCGTAGGGAATGCAGAAAGTGCCGTCGGGCCGCAGCTTGATCGAATAGATGACCCCGGGCACCGAAGCCGCCACCCGGGCCAGCTTGTCCTGCAGCATGAGGCGCTGCCGCAGGCCCTCTTCCGCCTGGCGCCGGGCGGTGATGTCCATGTGGATGGTGACCAGGCCCTGCAGGCCCGAACCCAGGGGCGTCGCCTGCAACAGATACCAGCGCTCGCCGGCAGGACCATGGCAGGGATACTCGATGCTGGCCACCGGCAGCCTTTCCTCCAGCACCGCCTGCATGCCGGCCAGGGCTTCCGTCGCCGAAGCCTCGGGAAAGGAGCGGCGGCAGACCTCGAAATAGTTGAGCCCCACCCCTGCCGCCAGCTCCTCGCCGGCGCCGTTGCCGAGAGCGAACTCGGACCATTTGCGATTGGTGCGCAGGATGTTGCCCTCCCGGTCCAGCACCGCCACGGCCACGTCGAGGGAATTCATGATGGCGTTGGTGAGAATCTCGTTGCGGCTGGCCAGGGCCTGGCTGCGCCGGTTCTCCGTCACGTCCAGCAGGGTCCACTGCAGGTAGCGCTCGCTGTCGAGAAAGACCAGGTCCACCGAGATCAGCAGGTGGCGCACCTGGCCGTCCGGGCGACGGATGGAACGCTCGCTCTGGTAGCCCCGTCCGTCGATGAGAATGGAGGCCAGGGCCACCTCCCGCTGCTGGGGCGAGCCCCACAGATGCAGGGCGAAGGACGTCATGCCGATGACCTCCTGCCGCTCCAGGCCGTAGATATGGAGAAAGGCGGGATTCACATCCACCAGGGAGCCGTCGGCCACCCGGCAGAGGGCGATGCCCGCCGGGCAGGTGCGGAAGATGGTGGAGAAGCGGGCCTCGCTCTCGCGCAGGGCGATTTCCACCTTCTTGCGCTCGGTCACATCCTGCAGGGTGCCCATGGCCATGGCCCCGCTCCGGCGCCGGCGCTTGCCGCCACGGCCGGGCAGACCCGAGGAGAGGGAGAGATGGCGCAGGCCCCGGTGCGAGTCGCCAACGCGGAATTCCACCGTCCCCGGCGCTGCCGTCGTCGGCGGATGCAGCCAGATGCGACGGATGCGCTCCCGGTCTTCCGGCACCACGCATTCGAGGAATTCGGCCAGACGCGCCGCCCGGGTCGGCAGGCCCAGCAGCAGGCTGGCGCGGCCGTCGAGGAAGATGCGGTCCTGCTGATGCTCGTAGCACCAGATGCCCAGGTCCGACGATTCGAGGGAGAGGTGCAGCAGCCGCCCCAGGTTGAGGGAGGACAGCAGGCGGGGAATGGTTTCCCGGTCGAGCAGCAGCAGGCTGCAGGACCACCCGATGCCGACCAGAATCAGCGCAGTCAGGAAGTCCGGCCAGATTCCTCCCATGATTCCTTCCTCCAGCATGTCCTAGTCGCTAATGGCGCCCCCCTTGCCGCCCGCCCCGACCGCTCCTCCCGGAGATAGGCTGAGATTCGGCGGCAATGGAACTGAGCCCAGAAAAAGGCCGGTGTATTCTTGTTGTGAACAAACGATGTATTGCGCTACGTCCTGTTCCCCTCCCCCACGCCTTGCTGGGGACCACAGGAGCTTCCATCCGTACGCTGCAACCCATCCGGACCGGATTGAGGCAGAACGTCGAGGCAGCATCGGCCCTGGACCTACCGACCAAACTCACCATTTTAGGGCGCCGGACCTGGCCCACCTATCAGGAGCCGATTCATTTGTGTGTAGCGAAAATCGTTATTGTATATGGCGCTTTTCACTACATCCCCAGCTTTCGCGCCCCTATTCCCACGGCATCCGGTTTTTAGAACATCGGCGTAGGACAGGCGCCTAATCGTCGTTTCCGGACAGCGGCGTTTGTCGGGACGGGCCCAGTTTCGGCTAGAATCTCCGCAGCAGATTTGCTCTGCCTTAAAAAAACAACGAGCAGGCATGCCGTCCGGCGCCTGTGGAGGAAGACACCATGACTACCGGAAAACCCGTTTCCATTCGTACCAAGTTCCTCTGGCTCACCGGCATCACGGTCCTGAGCCTGGTGGTGCTGTTCGCCGTGGTGCTGGCCACGGAAAAATCCCTGCTCATGCAGGATCGCCAGGAAAAGGTGCGCAACCTGGTGGAAGTGGCCCACGGCCTGGTGGCCCACTACGACAAGCAGGTCCAGGCGGGCAAACTGAGCAAGGAAGAAGCCCAGCAGGCCGCCATCGCCGCCATCAAGGACCTGCGCTACGACAAGATCGAGTATTTCTGGATCAACGACCTCAACGACCTGATGGTGATGCACCCCATCAAGCCGGAGATGGACGGCAAGAAGCTGGACCAGCTGAAGGACAAGGCCGGCAAGTACCTCTTCCGCGAATTCAACGAGACGGTGAAGAAACAGGGCGCCGGCTTCGTCGACTACCTGTGGCCCAAGCCCGGCTTCGAGGACCCGGTGCCGAAGATCTCCTACGTCAAGGGCTATGAGCCCTGGGGCTGGGTCATCGGCAGCGGCATCTACACCGACGACGTGAACGCCATCTTCAAGCAGGAAGCCATCAAGTTCCTCATCTGGGGCCTGGCCATCGGCGGCCTCATCAGCGTCTCCCTGTTCCTGGTGCGGCGCAGCCTGCTGCGCATCCTGGGCGGCGAACCCCACGAGGCCACGGTCATCACCAAGCGCATCGCCGCCGGCGACCTGACGGTGGACATCCGCACCGAGGCCGGCGATTCCACCAGTCTCATCGCCAGCATGAAGGAAATGCAGGAAACCCTGCGCAGCATGATCGGCAGCATCGTCGGCGGCGCCGAACAGCTGTCCACCGCTGCCGCCCAGCTGATGCGGGCCTCCGAGGAAGTTACCGGTTCGGCCCGGGAGCAGAGCGAATCCGCCGCCTCCATGGCCGCCGCCATGCAGGAGATGACCGTGAGTATCGACCAGGTGGCGGAAAACGCCCGGGAAGCCCACGCCATCAGCACCCAGTCCGGCGACTATTCCCAGCAGGGCACCGTGGTCATCCACAACGCCGCCCAGGAAATGCGCCAGATCGCCGAAGCGGTGCAGGCCTCCTCCTCCATCATCGAAGAGCTGGGCCGCCAGTCCGACCAGATCACCTCCATCGTCAACACCATCAAGGAAATCGCCGACCAGACCAACCTGCTGGCCTTGAACGCCGCCATCGAGGCGGCCCGGGCCGGGGAACAGGGCCGGGGCTTTGCCGTGGTGGCCGACGAGGTGCGCAAGCTGGCCGAACGCACCAGCCTGTCCACCCAGGAAATCGCCGACACCATCAGCAAGATCCAGGCGGGCACCCGCAACGCCGTGGCCAGCATGGAACTGGGCGTGAATCAGGTGGACAAGGGGGTGGAACTGGCCAACGAGGCCGGCGAATCCATCAACAACATCCGGGACGGCGCCCAGCGGGTGACCCAGGTGGTAAACGACATCACCAATTCCATCAAGGAACAGAGCACCACTTCCAGCGACATGGCCCAGAGCATCGAGCGCATCGCCCGCATGTCCGAGGACAGCGCCAACGCCATCGCCCACACGGCCGAGGCGGCGCGCCACCTGCAGGAACTGTCCCTGGAACTGCACGGCTCGGTGAGCCGCTTCAAGACCCACTGAGGCGTCACCGCCGACCACGCCAAGGCCGCCTGCGGGCGGCCTTTTTCATGGGGCAGGCCAAAGACTCCCAATGACTGAAGCACCACCGCACCCCGTACCTGCCATGGTCGTCCGGCGTCGGCCGGAGACCGGCAATCCCCCATGAAAAAGCCGCCTGACGGCGGCTTGATCAATCCCTGTGACGACCATCAGCCGCCCGAGCGTTATTGGCCAGTATCTGCAGCAGGCTCTCCAGCAACGGCAGGTGCCCCGGCCTCGGAGGGGGCCGACGACACCACAGCTGGTACCGTATCGGTGGGTTCCTCCGCCATTGCAACCGCCCCGGTTGCCAATCCCAGCTTGCCCTGCAACTCGGCCGCACAACGCTTGGCGATCTCCCGGGAAGCATTCTGCAGGGCGCCGAACTCATCCCGTTCCCATTCTTCCTGGGGCATCTTCTCCCCGTATTCGCCCTGGCAGGACTCCTTGAAGTAGATCGTGTCGCTTTCCTTCTGGTAGAGCTGCACGCTGACGTTGTAGCGCAGGGTGTAGTCGCTAGACAGCATGGAATAGTCGAGTTGCCACTGGGGCTGGGAAACCGTCAGTTGCAGGTCGGCGGCAGAAGCACTGCGCTCAGCGCCGGCGGTGGCGATATTCAACTGCGGCACCTGGGACAAACTGGCCAGGAGTTCTTGGCTGACAGCCAGGACCGGCCCCTCCTTCGCCACCTGAGCCCGAGGCTTGGCCGCCTGGGCCTCGGCGGCACTGATGACAGCACTATTCACGTTCTGGCTGAAAGTGGTGGCTATCTGCATATTGGCCTGCATCTGCTGGGCACTCGCACCCGGGTTGGTTGTGCCCGAGGCCATGGCACTACCGGCCACCAAGCCGAGCAGAAAACCGCCGACCTCGGCTCCCTTGGAGCGGATATGGAGCAGATTTCCCTGGACCTTGAATACCACCGGAGCTGAATGCAATTTTTCCAGCAGGGCGTCACCCTGCAGAGGTTGGCTGGCGGGACCGAACAGGCCCGCAGCGGCAGGCTGGCTGAAGGTAACGGCGAAGGCGATACAGGAAGCGGTAAGAGAAAAGCGGTTCATGGCGGGGTGGCCGCGGCAGCGAAAGCGGCGGCAGAACAATTGGACCCGGGCATCATATCAACTCATGACATTTGCACAATTCGGGAACAAACGGACTTGCCGGACCCCGGCGACGCCACCCCAGGCAACAACGAAACCCGGGCTGGTGGCCGTGAACAAAAAAAAGCCGCTGCAGATTTCGTCACTCCCTGGAAAGGAAGACGGGACGGGCATCCTGGGCATGGCATGCCGGAGAGCGGCGTCCTGCCTATCTCCTGGAGTGGCTTATTTGCCGCCCTTCTCCCAGCGGGCGGCGGCGGAGTCGTCCGTTTCCCGGGCGTCCACCCAGCGGGCGCCGGCGGGGGTCACTTCCCGCTTCCAGAACGGGGCCCGGGTCTTCAGGTAGTCCATGATGAACTCGCAGGCGGCGAAGGCCTCGCCCCGGTGGGCGCTGCTCACCGCCACCAGGACGATCTGGTCGCAGGGCTGCAGGGTGCCGACCCGGTGGATGATGCGGGCGCCGAGGATGTCCCAGCGTGCCCTGGCCTCGGCGACGATGGCCTCCAGGGCCTTTTCCGTCATGCCCGGATAGTGCTCCAGGGCCATCTCGGAGACGCCGCTGCCCTCGTTCATGTCCCGCACCAGGCCGACGAAGGCGGCCACGGCGCCGACGCCGGGCTGGCCGGCGCGCAGGGCCGCGACTTCGGCGGACAGGTCGAAATCCTCTTGCTGCACGCGGACGCTCATGTTCGCTCCTTCAGGGAATCAGCCGCATCAGCCGCCGGTGACCGGCGGGAAGAAGGCCACTTCGTCGCCGTCGTGCACCGGGGTGTCGGCCCGGGCCATGTCCTGGTTCACCGCGAAGCGCAGGTTCTTGGTGGTCAGCAGTTTTTCCCAGTCGCCGCCCCGGGCCGCCAGGTGGGCCCGCAGGGCGCCCACGTCGAGCAGGTCGAGCGGCGGCGAGACTTCCTCGGCGGCCGTGCCCAGGGCTTCCCGCAGGCCGGCGAAATAGAGCACCTTGATCATGACGGAACCTTAGCCCAGGAGTTCGGAGAAGGAGAGGAAGCGCACGGTGTCGCCGGCCTGGATCACCTGCCCCGGAGGATTGTCGATGAGGCCCGTGGCTTCCACCAGGGAGGCCATGACCCCGGCGCCCTGATGGCGGTAGAGGGCCACGGAGCCTTCGGCGGTGAGGCTGGCACGGAGGAATTCGCGGCGTTTGTCGGCCTTCTTCCACTCGCCAGCGGCCGGAAGGGAGTAGGCCCGGGGGGCCACCTCGGTAGCGCCCTGGCTGCGCAGGATGAAGGGCCGCACCAGCATGAGGAAAGTGACGAAGGCGGAGACCGGATTGCCCGGCAGGCCGATGAAGGCGGCGCTGCCCTGCCCCGCGCTTTCGCCTTCGCTGCGGCGCACTTCGCCGAAGGCCAGGGGCTTGCCCGGCTTGATGGCGATACTCCACAGGTTGAGGCTGCCTTCGGCTTCCACGGCGGGCTTGACGTGATCTTCCTCGCCCACGGAGACGCCGCCGCAGGTCACCACCAGATCGGCGGCGTCGGCGGCTTCGCGCAGGGCAGCCCGGGTGGCTTCCAGGCTGTCGGGCACCTGGCCCAGGTCTTTCACTTCGCAACCCAGGCGTTCCAGCAGGGCGACGATGGCGTAGCGGTTGGAGTTGTAGATGGCCCCTGCCGGCAGGGGCTGGCCCGGCATCACCAGCTCGTCGCCGGTGAAGAAGGTGGCCACCCGCAGGCGGCGATACACGGGCACTTCGGCCAGGCCGACGGAGGCGGCGAAGGCCAGCTGGGCCGGCCCCAGGCGGGTGCCGGCGGCGAGGATGCGGGCGTCCTTGGCCACGTCTTCCCCGGCCCGGCGGATGTTCTCCCCGGCCTTGGGCACGTGCTGGAAATTGACCCGGCCTTCGCCGGCATGCTCGCAGCGTTCCTGCATGATGACGGCGTCGGCGCCGGGAGGCACCGGGGCGCCGGTGAAGATGCGGGCGGCGGTGCCCGGTTCCAGGGTGGTGCCGACGGAACCGGCGGGAATGCGTTGGGAGACCGGCAGCACGGTGCCGGGCACGGGAATGTCGGCGGCGCGCACGGCGTAGCCGTCCATGGCGGAGTTATCCAGGGGCGGCACATTGACCGTGGAGGTCAGGTCCTGGGCCAGCACCCGGCCGGCGGCGGCCTGGGTGGGCAGCCAGCGAACTTCGCTGACGGGCTTGGCAGCGGCCAGCAACTGGGCCAGGGCGTCTTCAAAACTGAGCATGGGCGTCATCCTTGGAGTCTTGGCTTTACATCATCGCTGTGGGTGCTTGAAATAGTCCATGACGAAAGCGGCCACCGCTTCCGCATCGTTCACGTCGAGTACCGGCAATGCGGTGTGCACCGGGCTGTCGGTAGCCACGGCGACGATGTGGTGATTTTCAGGATACAGGGGCGCCTTGCCGTTGGCGGCCCGATACACCTCGATTTTCGGTATCGCTTCCTGCTTGAAGCCTTCCACCAGCACCAGGTCGCAGGGGGCGAAGCGGGCCAGGTGTTGGGCCAGGGTCGGCTCCGCCTCTTCCCGCAGTTCGTGCATGAGGGCCCAGCGGCTGCCGCAGGTGACCATCACTTCGCCGCAGCCGGCCTGCCGGTGGCGGTAGGAATCCTTGCCCGGGGTGTCCAGGTCGAAACCGTGGTGGGCATGCTTGATCAGGGAGACTTTCCAGCCCCGGGCGATGAGCCGGGGAATGACCTGCTCCACCAGGGTGGTCTTGCCGGAGCCGCTGGTGCCGGTGAAGCCGAAAACCCGAGGGGGACGCACTTCCTCCGCCATCACTTTTCCTCCCGGCAGGGCACGGCGAAGACGGCGGCAAAACCGCCGCCGGCAGTGCGGAAATTGGTGGTCTGGCCCTGGTAGAGGCGGGCCGCGGCCAGCTGCACCTGGCCCTGGTAGGCGTAGGCGCGGATGTCCAGCTTCAGGTGGGCGTGACTGTCGCCGGCGGCGGGGCCGGAGAAGACGCGGCGCTCCGAGGGGGGCACCAGGGCCTGGGCCACGTAGGCGGTGCCGTCGTCCTGGCCGGCGGCGAGGATTTCCTCGAACACCCGCTTGGTCAGCTTGTCGCCCCGGTAGGCGGCGCGGCTGCCAAAACCGGCGGCGGGCTTGAAGAACCACTGCTTGCGCTGGCTCCACCACTGTTCCCCCTCCGCCGCCCGCACCAGGCGGGTGGGAGGAATGGTGGCGGCGAAGATGCGGCGGCAAGCCTCGGGCACGCCCAACTCGGCCAGCCGCTGCGGGTCGGAGAGCAGCACCAGATTGCGCTTGTCGGCAAAGAGGGCGTGGGCCCGGGGATGGGGCGTGACCACGGCGGCACCGGCCAGGTAGGCCTCTTGCAACGGCGCGCTGGCCGGCTCTTCCAGGGCGAAGTCGGTGAGGCGGTTATAGACCAGGTCCACCGGCTGGCCGCCGTGCCACAGCACACCGTCCCGGTAGGTGAATTCGCCGGGGTCGGCCACCACGGCGGCGATGCCGGCGGCTTCGAAGAGACGGCGGAACAGTTCGAATTCGGGGGCCAGGTACTGCTCCGCCGGCGCCGTATCGACGATGGCGATGCGGCGCAGGGGCGCATCGCCCCGGGCCAGGCACCATTCCTCGCGGAACATGGCGAGGAAGGCGGCTTCCACCCCGCCGGCCTCCGGCAGGAAGTGGCTGACGGTGGCGCAGCAGGCGCGCTGGGCCCGGGCCAGCTTGGCGTTGAGCAGGCCGCCGCCGGCGTTGGTGTTGATCTCGATGAGGCGGGGACCGTCCACGGTGAGGTGGAAGTCGTAGCCGAGGAAGACGCCGGCGTTGGGCGGGGCGAAGCGGGCGCTTTGGGGTGCCCAGGCCAGCACCGCTGCCTGGTAGGCCGGCAGGTGCGCCACCTCGTCCACCGCCGCGGCCAGCTCGGCCATGGCTTCCAGGTGGGCCTCGCCGACGAAGACCATGGTGTCGGAAAAGAGGTGGGGCCGGCTCTCGCGCAGCGCCCGGTAGAAATCGCCGTTGCCCCCCTCCCCTTCCAGCTGGGCCTCCAGGGCGGCGTGGTCCAGGGCCAGGCAGGCGCAGTCCCGGTTGAGGTGGGCGGCGGCCTCCCGGCAATCCGGGGAAAGCTCGTCGAGGCGGGGAACGGGAGGCAGGATGGCGGCCGTCATGGGGTCAATTGGGCTGGAGGGCGGCATAGAAATCCAGGACTTCGATCAAATCCCGGGTCCGCTTCATGGGCGGCAGGCTGCGCCAGACGCGCTTGCCGTAGGGTTTGGTGATGAGCCGGGGGTCGCAGATCATCAGCACGCCCCGGTCCGTCTCGTCGCGGATGAGGCGGCCGGCGCCCTGCTTGACGTTGATCACGGCCCGGGGCAGCTGGTATTCCATGAAGGCGCTGCGGCCTTCCTTTTCCATCTGTTCCACCCGGGCTTTGAGCACCGGGTCGTCCGGCGGGGCGAAGGGCAGCTTGTCGATGACCACCAGGGAAAGGGCCTCGCCGCGCACGTCCACGCCCTCCCAGAAGCTCTGGCTGCCCACCAGGACGGCGTTGCCGAGGCGGCGGAAGCGTTCCAGCAGCTCGGTCTTGCTGCCTTCGCCCTGGAGCAGCAGGGGCATTTCCAGGCCCTCGTCCTCCAGCTTGGCGGCCAGCAGTTCGTGGGTGCGGCGCATGGCCCTGAGCGAGGTGCACAGGAAGAAGGCGCCGCCGCCGCAGGCCTTGAGGGCGGGCCAGGCGGCCTCCACCACGGCTTCGGTGAAGCCGGGCAGGTTGGGATCGGGAATGTCCCGGGGGGCGTAGAGCACGGCCTGCTGGCCGTAGTCGAAGGGGCTTTCCCAGCGGGCCGATTCGGCGTCCCACAGGCCCAGCTCGTTGCAGTAGTGGGAGAAGTCGGCCTGCACCGCCAGGGTGGCGGAGGTGAAGATCCAGGCCCGGGGATGGCCGTCCAGCTGCTTGCGGAAGAGGCGGGCCACATCCAGGGGCGTGGCGTTGAGCTGCAGGGAATGGTTGAAGGCCTCGCCCCAGCGCACCACCCCGGGCTGCTCCTGGCGCCACTGGACGAGGCGCTGCAGCAGTTCGCCGTTGCGCCGCCAGCAGTTCTCCAGGCCCTCGCTGCGCTCGGCCTGGTTTTCCAGGATGGCGTTGAGCAGCTCCAGTTCCTTTTCCAGGTTGGCAAGGCCGTCGAGGAACTGGGCGTTGCCCTCGAGCTGGCCCCAGGCATAGCGGGCCGGCTCCACGGCGACGGTGAGGCGCAGGTCCTTGGCGGCCTTGTCCACGATGCGGGTGGCCTCCTGCAGGTCGAGGCAGTCCCGGGCGCTGGCCAGGCCCTCGCTGCGGGCGTCCCGGGCCAGGTCCAGGACCTGGGAGGTGGAGAAGCTGTCGCCGAAGAAGAGGCTGGCGGTTTCCGGCAGCTGGTGCGCCTCGTCGAAGATCACCGCGTTGCAGGCCGGCAGCAGTTCGGCCATGCCTTCGTCCTTGAGCATGACGTCGGCGAAGAATAGGTGGTGGTTCACCACCACCACGTCCGCCGAAAGGGCTTCCTTGCGCGCCTGCAGGACGAAGCATTCCTTGTGGTGGGGGCACTCCTGGCCCAGGCAGTTCTCCCGGGTGGAGGTGGCCATGATCCAGGCCGTGGCGTTTTCCGGCACGTCCAGGCACTCGGCCTTGTCGCCGCTACGGGTTTCCTTGGCGAAGCGGGCGATCTTCTGGATGTAGGCCACGTCCTCCCGGTTCTGGAAGCGGCCGTCGAGCAGGGAGCGGTCCAGGTGGTAGGGGCAGACGTAGTTGGCCCGGCCCTTGAGCAGGGCCACCTTCACCGGGGCCTTGAGGGCGGCGCGGACGGTGGGGATGTCCTTGTTGAAGAGCTGGTCCTGCAGGGTCTTGGTGCCGGTGGAGACGATCACCTTGCCGCCGGAAAGCAGGGCCGGCACCAGGTAGGCGTAGGTCTTGCCGGTGCCGGTGCCGGCCTCGGCCACCAGCATGCGGTTGTCGGCGATGGCGGCGGCGATCTTCTCGGCCATCTCCACCTGCTGACTGCGGGTGCGGTAGCCGGGGATGTTGGCGGACAGGGGGCCGCCCGGCTCGAAAACGGCGGCGGTATCAGCGACGAGATGGGGAGAGGCGAGCATGGAGGCGGGACCGAAACAGGGTGCCAATGCTACCAGAAAGCCGGCCCGCCGCCTGCGCCGGCCGCAGGGCCGCACCCGGCGCAGGCCTTGCTCCCCGGGCTGCCGGGCGGAGCGCCGGAGGCCGGCGCCGTCCGGGTTTCCCCACGACTGCCGCATATAACTATAGTAATATTCGCGCTCGAAATTCCGCCGCCGTTCCCCGTGTCTCTGGTCATCAACGAAAAATCCCTCCCCCGCCTGCAGCTCATCGGCATGCTGACCCTGGTCCTGGTATTCACCCTGGGCCTGGGCATCCACTTCACCCTGCAGCACGAGCGGGATTTCGAGGCCAGCCTGGCGGCCCTGGAGGCGGAAACCCTGGCCCAGCAGCAGTCTCTGCTGGAGGCCGAGGTGGATTCCAAGCGCAACTACCTGGAGTTCGTCCGCTCCCGTACCGAATCGGTGCTCAAGACCAGCCTCAAGGTCCAGGTGGACCAGGCCCTGCGCCTGGCCGAGGCCATCTATGCCCAGGAAAAGGGCAAGCGCCCGGAAAAGGAAATCCGCCGCCTGGTGGTGGAGGCCCTGCGCCCCTTGCGTTTCTTCGACGGCCGAGGCTATTTCTTCATCGACGACCTGGCCGGCAACTGCGTCCTGCTGCCCACGGCCCCGGGCCGGGAAGGCAGCTCCCTGCTCGACAACCGGGACGACAGCGGCCACTACATCATGCGCGGCCTGATCGAGGCGGGCACCCGGGGCGACGGCTATTCCCGCTACCGCTGGTACGCCCCCGGCAACGAGAAGGAAATGGCCGACAAGATCGCCTACGTGCGCCGCTTCGAGCCCTTCGGCTGGCTCATCGGCGCCGGCGACTACCTCTACCAGATGGAGGCGGACCTGCAGCGGGAGGCCCTGGAGCGCCTGCGTTCGGTGCGCTTCGCCCACGACGGCTACCTGGCGGTGCTGCACGAGAACGGCAACATCCTCATCACCCCCGCCAACCCGGGCATCGAAGGGCGCCGCCTGGACAGCCTGGGGGGCAGCGACGAGCAGCGCACCATCGCCCGCATTCTCGACCTGGCGCGGCAGGGCGGCGGCCCCATCCGCTACGACTGGATCAACCCGGCCACCGGCAAACTGTCGCCCAAGCTCTCCGTGGTGCGGCCGGTGGAATCCTGGGGCTGGGTGCTGATCGCCGGGGTCTACCTGGACGACCTGCAGGAAGACCTGGCGCGCCGCCGCAGCTCCCTGGAATCGGGGGTGCGCCAGCACATCAGCACCACGGCCCTGGTGCTGGCCGTCGCCGCCGGCGCCACCCTGCTCTTCTCCTTCTTCTTCTCCGGCTGGCTGGCCCGCCTCTTCCGCCAGTACCGGGAGGACCTGGACAGCCGCAACGCCCAATTGCTGGAGAACGCCCGGGAACTGAAGCTGGCGGCCCAGGTGTTCGAGAGCGGCAACGAGGGCATGGTCATTACCGACGGCGACAACCGCATCATCACCGTGAACCAGGCCTTCACCCGCATCACCGGCTACCGGCCGGAAGAGGTGGTGGGGCAGAACCCGGCCATCTTCTCCTCCGGCCGCCACGACGCCGACTTCTACCGGCAGATGTGGCACCAGCTGCGGGACACCGGCGCCTGGTCCGGCGAGATCTGGAACCGGCGCAAGGACGGCTCCCTCTACCCGGAGTGGCTCAACATCAGCAGCGTACGGGACGAGGGCGGCCAGGCCAGCCACTACATCGCCGCCTTCTCCGACATCACCGAGCGCAAGGCGGCCGAGGCCCAGGTGCGCCACCTGGCGGAGTACGACGCCCTCACCAACCTGCCCAACCGGGTGCTGCTGCAGGACCGCCTGGGCCAGGCCATCGCCGCCGCGCGGCGGGCCGGCAGCTGCCTGGCCCTGCTCTTCCTCGACCTGGACCGCTTCAAGAACATCAACGACTCCCTCGGCCACACCGTCGGCGACCAGGTGCTGTGCCAGGTGGGCGAGCGGCTGCTGACGGCGGTGCGGGCCAGCGACACGGTGAGCCGCCTGGGCGGCGACGAATTCGTGCTGCTGCTGCCCCAGCTGGAAAGCCCGGCCCAGGCCGCCAGCGTGGCGGAAAAGCTGCTGCACACCCTGGCCACGCCCCTGGCCATCGACGACTACGAGCTGGCGGTGACGCCCAGCATCGGCATCGCCGTCTTCCCCGAGGATGGCGAGGACGGCGACACCCTGCTGAAGAACGCCGACGCCGCCATGTACGTGGCCAAGGAAAGCGGGCGCAACAACTACCAGTACTTCACCGCGGCCATGAACGCCCGGGTGTCCCAGCGGCTGCTGCTGGAAAACAACCTGCGCCAGGCCCTGGCGCGCCAGGAACTGGCCCTGCACTACCAGCCCCAGTACGACCTGCACAGCGGCACCCTGGTGGGCTGCGAGGCCCTGCTGCGCTGGCGGCAGCCGGAGCAGGGCCTGATCCCGCCGGACCGCTTCATCCCGGTGGCGGAGGAGACGGGCCTGATCCTGCCCATCGGCCAGTGGGTGCTGCGGGAAGCCTGCCGCCAGGCCCAGGCCTGGCAGGACGCGGGCCTGCCGCCCCTGGTGGTGGCGGTGAACATTTCCGCCGTGCAGTTCCGCCAGGCCAACCTGGCCGCCCTGGTGCAGGAAGCCCTGGCCGCCAGCGGCCTGTCGCCCTGCTGGCTGGAACTGGAGCTGACCGAATCCATGCTCATGGAAGACGGCGAGCGCCACACCCAGACCCTGGCCCAGCTCAAGGCCATGGGCATCCGCCTGGCCCTGGACGACTTCGGCACCGGCTATTCCAGCCTGGCCTACCTGAAGCGCTTCTCCCTGGACAAGCTGAAGATCGACCGCTCCTTCATCCGCGACCTGCCCCAGGATGCGGAGGACGCCGCCATCACCACCGCCATCATCGGCATGGCCCGGGACCTGGGCCTGGAAACCCTGGCCGAAGGGGTGGAGACGGAACAGCAATGGTCCTTCCTCGCCGAGCGGGGCTGCGCCCAGATGCAGGGTTTCCTCCGGGCCCGGCCCATGCCGGCGGACGAGATCACCGCCCTCCTGGGCCGCCACCGCAGCGCCACGCCCGCGAACGACTGAGGACGCCGCAGCGGCACCTGCCCCGGGAGGCAGGCAGGACGGACCTGGGCGCCACCCCATGCCGGAAACGACCGTCCCTGCTGGGTTTCAGGCAGGTCGTTGGTGGCGCACCGCTTTCCGCGACGTCCCGCCATGGACGAAATCAAAGCCCCAAGCCGGGGCGTTTGTGGGCGGATTGCGCGTAGAATGGCGGGTCCATTTTCAGACCCATCCCATTGCCCATGTGGTTCAAGAACCTGCAAATCTACCGTCTGCCCGCAGGCTGGAAACCCAGCCCCGAAGCCCTGGAAACCCAGCTGGGCCGCAACCGTTTCAACCCCTGCGGTCCCATGGACCCGCAAACCAAGGGCTGGCTGCCCCCCACCGACGAGCCCGCCCTGGCCCACGCCCAGGGCCCCTACCTGCTGCTCTCCCTGGCCGTTGAACACAAGCTCCTGCCCTCCTCCGTGGTCAACCAGACCGCCCAGGAACGGGCCGAGGAACTGGCCGTGCAGCAGGGCTACCCGGTGGGCCGCAAGCAGCTCAAGGAACTGCGCGAACGGGTGCGCGACGAACTGATGCCCCGGGCCTTCACCCGCCGCCGCCGCACCAGCGTCTGGATCGACACCGCCGGCGGCTGGCTGGTGGTGGACGCCAGCAACGCCTCCAAGGCCGAGGAAGTGCTGGAGATGCTGGGCAAGTCCCTCGACGAATTCCCCCTCACCCGCCTCAACACCGCCATGTCCCCGGTGGCGGCCATGACCGACTGGCTGGCCGGCGGCGACGCCCCCGGCGCCTTCACCATCGACCGGGACTGCGAACTGAAATCTCCGGTGGAGGAAAAGGCCGCCGTGCGCTACGTGCGCCACACCCTGGAAGGGGACGACGTGCGCCAGCACATCGCCGCCGGCAAGCTGCCCACCCGCCTGGCCCTGACCTGGAACGACCGCATTTCCCTGATCCTCACCGAGAAGCTGGAAGTGAAGCGGGTCGCCTTCCTCGACGTGGTCAAGGAAGAGGCGGAAAAGCAGGCCGAGAACGCCGCCGAGCAGTTCGAGGCCGACCTGGCCCTGATGAGCGGCGAATTCTCCCGCCTGCTGCCGGCCATCGTGGAGGCCCTGGGCGGCGAGCAGCCCCTGCAATAAGTCATTGAATTCAACGGCCCCCTTGAAAAGGAGGGGGCCTGTCGGGTTAGAATCGCCCCCTATGACCAAATCCGAACTCGTTGCCGATCTGACGGGCAAGCTTCCCCATCTGACCACCCGGGATGTGGACTTTGCCGTCAATCTGATGCTCGACGCCATTGCCGAAGCGCTGACCCGGGGCGACCGGGTGGAAATCCGCGGTTTCGGCAGTTTCTCCCTCAACTACCGCCCGGCCCGCCAGGGCCGCAATCCCAAGACCGGTGAACAGGTGGAAGTCCCGGCCAAGCACGTGCCCCACTTCAAGGCCGGCAAGGAACTGCGGGAACGGGTCCAGGAAGCCGCCGAAGCGGCCGCCCGGGATCAGCGCCTGCGCCAGGCCGCCTGAAACACCGCAGCACCCCGCCACACCGATCCACACACCCATAACACTCGAGACAGACCATAAAAAAAGGGGCGGCCCACGGGCCGCCCCTTTTGCATGCTGCTAGCGC
Source organism: Azospira oryzae (assembly GCF_004217225.1). Lineage (GTDB taxonomy): Bacteria > Pseudomonadota > Gammaproteobacteria > Burkholderiales > Rhodocyclaceae > Azospira > Azospira oryzae. The sequence goes on along the minus strand of NZ_SHKM01000001.1, from coordinate 361,968 downwards.
AACGTTCAGTCGCGCTCGCCGGTGAAGGCCATCAGCAGGTTCAGCAGGCTGACGAAGACGTTGTAGATGTCCAGGTACACCGACAGGGTGGCGACGATGTAGTTGGTCTCGCCGCCGGTGACGATGCGGCTGATGTCGTAGAGGATGTAGGCGGAGAAGAGCATCACCGCGGCAGCGGAGATGGTCAGGGCCAGGGCCGGGATCTGGAAGAAGATGTTGGCCACGGCCGCCAGCAGGATCACCACCATGCCGATGAAGAGGAACTTGCCCATGAAGGAAAAGTCCTTCTTCGTCACGGTGGCCACGGTGGCCAGGGTGAAGAAGATGGCACCGGTGCCGCCGGCCGCCATGGCGATCAGGGAACCGCCATTGGAGAAGCCCAGGGCCACCTGCAGGATGCGGGACAGCATCAGGCCCATGAAGAAGGTGAAGCCCAGTAGCAGGACCACGCCCATGCCGCTGTTCTTGGTGCGCTCGATGCCCCACATGAAGCCGAAGGCGATGCCGAGGAACAGCAGGAAGGAAATCATCGGGCTGCCGGCGAAGAAGGAGAAGCCTATCTGCACGCCGACCATGGCCCCGATGACGGTGGGGATCATGGAGAGGGCCAGCAACAGGTAAGTGTTGCGCAGCACCTTGTTCTGGGTGGCAAGGCCGGCCTGGGTGCCGGCACCGGTCATTTGATACTGGGGAAGCATGGAGTCCTCCAAAAGAACGAGTTGGTTTTTGTTAACGGCTAAGACTAACCGGGCCCCGGCAAAGTTGCAAACCTGGGAGCCCCCCTTACACACCGTTACAGAAAGGCATTCCGGGCGGTCACGCCGGCGCCGCCAAAAGGGCCGCCGGCCTGTGCTATGATGGCGCCCCACATCGCCCTCCGGCCCGCTGTCCTGCAGGCTCCCGGCGACTGCGGAGGCTTGGGTGAGTGGTTTAAACCAGCAGTCTTGAAAACTGCCGATGGGCAACCATCCGTGAGTTCGAATCTCACAGCCTCCGCCACTTTTTCTTCCCCCTGCCGTCACGATCCAGCAGCCCGCGCAAAAAGGGCTCGGACGACGTCATTGCATCAATCAAGCAGCAACATCCCGCCAGACGCTCTACCGACCAAGCCGACCCCAAATCTGCCCCAAATCTGCCCCAAATCTGCCCCAAATCTGCCCCAAATTTTCCCTGCCACCCCGCACACCGTGAAGGCGGGAACGAGCAGACTCAGGGCGCGGAACGGACTGCCTGCAGGCCGGCGATGGCGCCGCTCCAGACGACGCTGCAGCGCCGCTCCGACGCCTCTTCGCAATGGCGAACCGCCTGGCGCTGGGCCTCGTTGAGGTCGGCGAAACCGAAGGTGAGGAAGGAACGCCGGTCGCCGGCGTGATCCGGCTCGGAGCGGGCCAGGACATAGAAGCCGGCCTGGGTCACGGCCAGCGTCACCTGGCAGTTGGCGGCGCCGCAGTTGGCCAGGGCCCGCCTGCGGGCGTCCGGCAGGCCGGCGCTGCTGCGGGAGAAGGCAGCCTGCACCTGGTTCTCCGCCCGCACCACGGCCTTGGTGGTATCCAGCACGCAATCGCGACGGGGGGCCTGGCGGTTGCACAACTCCAGGGCCGCCAGATTGGCTTCCAGTTGGCTGTCGCGGGTGGCCCAGCCACTGGCCTCGCCGCTGCCAACCGCATAGGCCGAGGCGCCGGCCAGGGCCCCGGGGGAGGCCAGGAGAATCATCATTGCCGGCACCAGCCGGCCCGCCACGCTGCCTGTCACTGCCCATCTCCCAAGAGAAATCCGCACCGCTGCCAGATTACCCCTGCCAGATTACCCCTGCCAGATTACCCCTGCCAGATTACCCCTGCCAGATTACCCCTGCCAGATTACCCGTTCACCCCAACTCGGAACCAGCGGCCGCTCCGTACGCGCCTGCGCCGGGGCAAGCGGTGCAATGCGGAGCGCGCCAGTCCCAGCGAAAAAACCGTCGCCGCGTATCCGCTCCCGGCCACAGGGCGACGGCCCGGCGGGTCCGGGCTAGTCGCTGCTGCCGGAACGGGCGCCCTTCCTGCCAGCGGGGGCGGCCGTCTCGTTGCGCCGTTTGACGGCGCCGCTGAGGTCGTCCACCTGCTCCAGCCAGAGCAGGGTGTCCGCGTAGGACATGAAGCGCTGCAGATAGTCCGGTGACACCTCCTGCATCAGTTGCAGGGCCCGCAGCACCAGCAGGTGGGAATTGAGGGGGCCGGCGTTTTCCGGCGCCTGGGCCAGGGCCTGGGCCAGCTGCTGCTCGGCGCTGAGGCGGGACCAGGTGCTGCGGAAATAGCGCAGGGACTTGAGTTCCCGGGCCGGGGAGACCGTGCCGGAAGGGGTCTCGCCAGTGCCGGTCGCCACGGCCGGTGCGGCGACAGGAGTTGCCGGCGTCCCATCGGGAGCCGCAGGCGGCGGTTCCGCCGCGCCTCCCTGCCCTGCCCCATCCCCCAGGCCGGCCATGTACGCCAGCAGGCCAGCCAGGGGGCCCGGCCCGGTGCAGGCATCCAGGGCGGCGATGTGGCGAGTAAGGCCGGCCAGGTCGCCGGCGACGAACAGGGCCTGCAACTCGTCGGCAGCCTGAGGATGCCGCGCCGCGGCCTGAGCCAGGGCCTCGGCGGCGGACTGGCGGGCGGCGGCAAGGCGCCGGCCGTAGGCGTCCATGGCCGCCTGCAGCCGGGAGGCCAGCCCTTCGGCAACGCCCCCCCGATACGTCCGGCTGCGGCGGGCCAGGGCTTCCAGGTAGCGCAGGCCGACCGGGTCGAAGCCGGCGGCGCCCTGCTGCCGCAGGTCTTCCAGGGCCGCGTCGCCGGCCGTGGGCGGCAACGGCACGGTGCCGGCCGGCGCGCCCGGGGCAGCCTCAGTCATGGGGCTTGCTGCCGCCATTGGTGGTCCTGGGCACCGGCGCCATTTCGACACGCCGGTTGCGGGCCCGGTTCTTGGCGTCCACATTGGGCACCACCGGCTGCTCGGAGCCGAAGGCGGCGGCGAAAACGGCGGACGAGGGCACGCCTTCGTCGATCAGGGCCCGGGTCACGGTCAGGGCGCGCTGGGCCGACAGCTCCCAGTTGTCGTCGAACTGGCGGTTGCTGCCCTTGACCGGCATGTCGTCGGTGAAGCCGCTGACCATGAGCATCTCTTCCCTCGCCCCCAGGTAGGCGGCCAGGGGCGCGGCCAGGCTTTTCAGCACCTGCCGCCCCTCGGGCTGCAGCTGGTCAGAGTTGAGGGAGAACAGCACGCTGCCGCTGATGCCGATGCGCCCGTTGTTGAGGGTCACCCGGCCCGAGGCCAGGGGAATGGCCAGGGCCTTTTCCAGGGCCATGCGCCGCTGTTCCTCGACCTGGCGCTTTTTCACCTCGGCCTCCAGGGTGCTGACCAGTTCCAACTGGACGCCCAGCACCCCCACCAGGATCAGCACGAAGGCGCCCAGCAGACCGGCCATGAGATCGCCGAAAACGGCCCACACGGGGGCCGTCTGTTCGACGCTGGCGTCCACCTCCTCCATCAGCCCACCTCGCCGGCGACGGCGGCCGGCCGGGCGGAGAGGCCCTGCAGGTCATCGACGATGCGCTTCTGGGACATGATGCTGAGGTCGATGATTTCCCGGGCCTGAGCCACGTAGTAGGCCAGCTGCTCGTCGCTGCGGGCCATGCTCTTGTCGAGGGAGCCTTCGAGGCGCTGCAGGTTGGCCACCAGCTTGTCGTTGGATTCGGCGAAGCACTGCACGGCATGGCCGAAGGCCTCGCCGAGGCTGGCCACTTCCACGGCGCTGGTGGTCATCTGGGAGGCCACGTCGATCATCCGGGCCGACTCGCCCCCCACCTTGTCGGTGAATTCGGCGCCGACCCGCTCCAGCATGGCGGCGGAGGAGGAAACCAGGGCGTCGATGGCGCTGCGCTGTTCCACCGAGGCATGGTTGATGGCGTCGAGCAGGCCGTTGAGGGTTTCCATGAGACGGCGGCGCTCTTCCAGCAGTTCGTTGTCCCGCACCATGCTGCCGGAGAGTTGCTGGCGCAGTTCGCCGATGACCTCGGCGGCCACCCGGGGCGCCTCGGCGGCGGTCTGCATGAGCCGGGCGATTTCGTTGATGGTGTCGCTGGCGTGGGCCTGGGCGTTTTCGCCGATCTGCCGGGCGGTCTGCTCCAGGGTGGCGCAGATCTGCTGCTGCTGGGCCAGGGTCCGGGCCCCGGCTTGCTGCCACTCGCCCTGGAGGGAGGCGGCCATGGCCTGCAGGGACTGGGCCAGGGCCTGCTGCCGCTGGGCATCCTGGGCCGCCAGATCGGCCTGCAGACTGCGCAGTTCGCCGATCACCTGGGTCACCACCCGGGGCGTCTCCGCCGCGGCCTGCATTAGCCGGGCCACTTCGTCGATGGTGCGGCGGGCGTGTTCTTCCGCATTGGCGTTGAGGCTTTGGGCGCTGGCCTCCAGGGTCCGGCAGATCTGCTGCTGCTGTTCCAGGCTGCGTTCGCCCGCCTGACGCCATTCCTGCTGCAGGCTGGCGGCCATGCCTTCCAGGGACTGCTGCAGCGCCGCCTGGCGCTGGGCTTCCCGGGCCGCCAGATCGGCCTGCAGGCTGGCGTTGTCCGCATGGACGCCGGACAGCAGGGTCGCCGTTCCCTGTTCGAAGGCAGCTGCCAGGGCGGCCACCTGGGAGGTGACGCCGGCGGCCACCCGCTCGTGCAGGGAGGTGGTTTCCCGGGCGATGCCGGCCATGGTGGCTCCCACCACCGGCTGGATGGCGGCGCCGGCGGCCCGGGCGCTGTCGCTGAGGCTGGCTTTGAGGGAGGCATCGACGGACTGGGCCAGATTGCCATAGACCTCCCGCACGTCCCGGTGGAAGGCTTCCTGGCTGGCGGCCAGACGCTGGTGCAGTTCCAGGCTGTGGCGCTCCATCTGGGCCATCATGGCCTGCAGCTTGTCGGCCACCTCGGGCAGGGACTGGGACTGGGCCTGCAGGGCCTTGAAGGTTTCCTGGCGCTGGTGCACCAGGGAAAAGCCGCGCAGGCTGGTGGCGATGCGGCTGTCCAGCCCCTGGGCGGTGAGCAGGCGCTGGCGCCGGCACAGGGAGGAGATGAGGCCCAGCATGGCGGAGGCGGCAACGCCGGCGACGGAGGTGCCGAAGGCCAGGCCCAGGCCCTTCACCGGCGCCGCCAGGGAGGCGCGGATGGTCTGCAGGTCGGTGGTGCTCTCCAGGGCCAGGACGGCGCCGTTGAGGGTAACCACCATGCCGAGGAAGGTGCCGAGCATGCCGAGCATGACCAGGAGGCCAACCAGATAGGGCGTCACCGTGGGGCCGGGCAGGCCGGGCCGCTCACCCTCGATGCGCAGGCGCACGGCGCTCTGCAGGGAGGGATGGACCTGCACCAGCCAGTCCGCCAGGTGTTCCAGGTTTTCGGGAATGCGCTCCAGGGCCCGGGCCAGGCTCTCCGTGGCCTGGTGGAAGCGCAGCAGTTCCAGGGCGCCGGCGCAGTACACCACGCCGATGATCAGGGTCATGCTGAATGCCAGGGGATGGGAGGCCATATAGCCCACCCCCACCCAGCAGACGGCGATCAGTCCCACCGCAAAGGCGGCCAAGCAGAAATTTCGGTTCATTGCGACTTGCTTACCTCATTGCCAAAAGCCTCCACCAGTCCCAGGACCGGTTGCAGGCGAAGATCCAGTTCCGCCAGCAGCACGCTCTGCAGATCCTTGCAGAACACCGCCAGCCAGCCTCCCGGCTGCATCCAGCGCGCCACCCCGTCGGCCTGGGAGGAAGCCTCCAGGGCCGAGGTGTAGGCGTCGCGCAGTTGTTCGAAGCGTTTTTCCAGCAACAGGGGCACGTTGAGGAACAGGTTGCGCTCCCGTTCCGCCAGGGCCTTTTCCAGGACCCCGTCCAGGCCCGCCAGCTGGCGCAGGGACGGGGAGCCGCCCTTGAGCGCCTCCCGCACCTGGGCCCGCAGCTGCACCAGGGCCGCCTCCATCTCCCGTTGCTGGGCCAGGTAGTAACGCCGGTAAGGCAGGTACTTGCCGCCGCTTTCCAGGGTGGCGCCGGCTTCCGGCACGGGCAGCTTGATGCGGGCCTTGCCGCCGCCCTCCTGGGTGATGGCATCGCGCAGGGCCGCCTGGACCCGGGCCACCAGGGCAGCCACCTGGTCCGCCGCCCCAGCCGCCCCCGCCGCCGTCCCCCCCGGTCCCTGGCGCAGGGAAGGATGGAGGGCGCCGGAAAGGGCGATGGCGTGGTTGAGGTCCAGCCACTGCCCCAGCCGTTCGGCGAAGGACGGCTTGCCACGGCTCTCCGCCCTGGCATCGCCCCGCTCCCCGGCGTTGAAATCGGCGAGCAGGCGCACGAGCCGTGAACTGTTGAAATTGGTACGCGACAAATACGTCTTCACTACGGCGATGGGTTGTACCAACGGATTGCCGGAAGCGGTGCCCGCCGGGGGCCCGGCCCTTCCTCGATCCACCAAGTTGCCGGCGGCGCCCCTAGGCCGCCAGGCGCCGGACAAGCCAGGCGCCGATGTCCGCCACCTCTTCCAGGCAGACGGAATGTTCCATGGGATAGAGGCGCCATTCCGGCGCCAGACCCCATTGTTCCAGCCAGTCTCGAGCTTGCAGGCCCAGGGCCGGCGCCACCACGCCGTCGTCGCTGCCGTGGGCGGCGAACACCGGCAGTTCCCGGTTGGCCGGGCTCAGCTCCCGGCGCACCAGTTCCGGCGCCGGCAGGTAGGTGGACAGGGCGATCAGTCCGCCCAGGGGCTCGGCCTGGGTCAGGGCCGTGGTGTAGGCCACGGCGCCGCCCTGGGAAAAGCCGGCAAGGAAAATGCGCCGGCTGGGAATGCCCGCCGCCACCTGTTCGTCGATCAGCTGCCGCACCGTTTCCCGGGAGCGCTGGAGGCTGGCCTCATCCACCTCCCGGCTGCCCGGGGCCAGGGACAGGATGTCGTACCAGGCCCGCATCTCGTAACCGCCGTTGCAGGTGACGGGCATGTAGGGCGCGTGGGGAAAGATGAAGCGGCCGGGCAGCTCGGGCGGCAGCCCCAGTTCGGGGATGACGGGGACAAAATCGCTGCCGTCGGCACCCAGGCCGTGCAGCCAGATGAGGGCGAAGGTCGGCGCGGAACCGGTATCGATCTGGATCGGGGCGTCGTTCACGGGCACACGGCGGGAAAGAAAACGGGGACGCCGGGTCAGTCCCGGCGCACCGCGTCGGCCCAGCAGTTGGGCGTTTCGTAGAGGCGCACCTGCTGCAGGCGCAGATGGTTGCCGTAGCTGTCCTGATAGACCGCATCGAGAATGCGGAAAGCCGTTTCCGACAGGTTTTCCGCCGTGGGAATGCAGTCCAGCACCACGGTCTTGTGGTCCGGCAGGGTCTGCAGGAATTCCACCACCGCCTTGTCCCCGGCATAGACCAGGAAGGCGTGGTCCCACACATCCACCACATGGGCCTTGGCCAGGGCCTTGACGTCGGAGAAGTCCATCACCATGCCGTTGGCCGGATCGCCGTCCTTGCTGATGATGTCGCCGGCCAGGGTGATTTCCAGGACGTAGCGGTGCCCGTGCAGATGGCGGCACTGGCTGCGGTGATCGGGAATGCGATGGCCGGCATCGAATTCCAGGCGGCGGGTGATTAGCATGCTGGGGAGGTGTTTTTGTAAGCCGCTGATTATATCATTGGCCACCAGCCCGCCCCGCCGCCGCTGCCGGGCGCCTCTCCGGCCCGGCCCCAGCCCCGCTCCGGCCATTCTTCAGCCACTGTCCGACCGCCCATGGAATCCCCTGCCCAGCCCCTCAGCGTCACCGACCATCGCCGCGACAGCGCCGGTCTGACCTACGTCTATCCGGTGGTATCGCGCCGGGCGGGTGGCGTTTCCGTCGGCATCAACCTCAATCCGAACAACGCCTGCAACTGGGCCTGCGTCTATTGCCAGGTGCCGGATCTCACCCGGGGCGGCCCGCCACCCATCGACCTGGCCCAACTGGAGCGGGAACTGGACGCCATGCTGACGGACCTCCTGCAGGGCGATTTCATGCTGCGGGCCGTGCCGCCGGAAGCGCGCCGGCTGATGGACATCGCCTTTTCCGGCAACGGCGAACCCACCAGCGCCCCCGAATTCCCGGCGGCGGTGGAAGCAGTGCGGCGCCAGGTCGAACGGCACCAGCTACAGGGCCGCATCGCCCTGCGCCTGATCACCAACGGCAGCCTGCTGCACCGGCCCGAGGTCCAGGCCGGCATCGGCCGCCTGGGCGAAGCCGGCGGCGAGGTCTGGTTCAAGGTGGACCGGGCCACGGCGCCGGGCATGGAGGAGGTCAACGGTACCCGGGGCGATCCGGGCAAGGTCCTGGCCAATCTGCGCCGCTGCGGCGAACTGGCCCCCACCTGGGTCCAGACCTGCCTCTTCCGCCGCGACGGCGCCGCACCAGCGGAGGCCGAACTGACGGCCTACCTGGAGCTGCTGGCCCAGGCCGGGGAACGGGTACGCGGGGTCCATCTCTACGGCCTGGCCCGCCCGTCCCTGCAACCCGGGGCCGAGCGTCTCGAGCGCCTCAGCCCGGCGGAACTGGAGGCGGTGGCCGAGCGCATCCGCGCCCTGGGCCTGCCGGTCACGGTCAGTCCCTGAAAAGCAGCACGGCAGACCCCAAAAGAAAAAGCCCCTGCAAGCAGGGGCTTTTTTTACAGCAGGGGACCGATATGAATCAGGCGGCCTTCTTCTGCTTGGCCTTGGCGGCCTTCTTCAGGTTCTTCAGGGTTTCGGGTTCGAAAGCCTTCAGGTACTCGACCACTTCGATGTCCTCGCGCTTGATGCGCTGGATGTCCACCTGCTCCACGTGCACCAGGCGCAGCAGTTCGCGCACGGGCTTGGGCATGTTGCGGCCGCTCTCGTAGCGGGAACCGCCGCTCTGGGTGACGCCGATCTTGGACCAGAATTGCTGCTGGTTCAGGCCCAGCTTGCGGCGGATTTCGCGGGGGTCGATCTTTTCAACCAGTTTGACATTACTCATGGTGTGTTCCTCTCGAATATTGGGGTGTCAATCTGCTCTGGCAGAGCCGTTTCGGCGCCAAACCGCTTGCCGAAGGCCATGTTCTGGGACACCCAAAACATATCACCAAAGTCATAGTACGTAAGTATAGGCCATTCACATATATTTGCAAGTGGCATGAATCAAAAAATCACTAAGGGATTTCACTTAGTTGGCCTAACCGAACACCCTACTGTTAGGCACGCGGTTCAGATAGAATCACGGGTTTTCTTACTCCGCTCAATTGGATAACGAATGGCGCTGATAGTTCAGAAGTACGGCGGCACGTCGGTGGGCTCGACGGAGCGCATCAAGAATGTGGCCAAGCGCGTGGCCCGCTGGAAGGCAATGGGCCACGATGTGGTGGTGGTGCCCTCGGCCATGTCCGGCGAAACCAATCGCCTGATCGGCCTGGCCAAGGAAATCTCCGCCACCCCCTCCCCCCGGGAACTGGATGTGATCGCCTCCACCGGCGAACAGGTGACCATCGGCCTGCTGGCCATGGCCATCCAGGAAGAAGGCCTCAAGGCCAAGAGCTACACCGGCTCCCAGGTGCGCGTGCTGACCGACAGCACCTTCACCAAGGCCCGCATCCTGCAGATCGACGACGAGCGCATGCGCAAGGATCTGGCCGAAGGCAACGTGGTCGTGGTCGCCGGTTTCCAGGGCGCCGATGAAAACGGCAACATCACCACCCTGGGCCGCGGCGGCTCCGATACTTCCGCCGTCGCCCTGGCCGCCGCCCTCAAGGCCGACGAATGCCAGATCTATACCGACGTGGACGGCGTGTACACCACCGACCCCCGCGTCGTGCCGGAAGCCCGCAAGCTGGACACCATCACCTTCGAGGAAATGCTGGAAATGGCCAGCCTCGGCTCCAAGGTGCTGCAGATCCGCTCCGTCGAGTTCGCCGGCAAGTACAAGGTAAAACTGCGCGTCCTCTCCAGCTTCCAGGATGAAGGGGAAGGTACGCTGATCACTGTTGAGGATGACAAGAACATGGAACAACCGATCATTTCCGGCATCGCCTTCAATCGCGACGAAGCCAAGCTGACCGTGCTGGGCGTGCCTGACCGTCCCGGCATCGCCTACCAGATCCTCGGCCCCATCGCCGACGCCAACATCGACGTGGACATGATCATCCAGAACGTCGGCGTGGACGGCACCACCGACTTCTCCTTCACCGTCAATCGCAGCGAATACACCAAGGCCATGGCCGTGCTGGAGCAGGTCAAGCAGCACGTCGGCGCCCGCGAGATCGTCGGCGACAACAAGACCTGCAAGGTTTCCGCCGTCGGCGTCGGCATGCGCTCCCACCCGGGCGTGGCCAGCCAGATGTTCCGCACCCTGGCCGAGGAAGGCATCAACATCCAGATGATCTCCACCTCCGAGATCAAGATTTCCGTCGTCATCGACGAGAAGTATCTGGAACTGGCCGTGCGCATCCTGCACAAGACCTTCGGTCTGGACCAGGCGTAAACGGCGCCGCCCAGTTATTTGCAGCCCCGGCTGCAAAGTAGTTTGACCCGGGCCGGCTAACCCGTTAATATGCCGGCCTTCCGGAGACGTGGCCGAGAGGTCGAAGGCACTCCCCTGCTAAGGGAGCATACGGGCTAAAACTCGTATCGAGGGTTCGAATCCCTCCGTCTCCGCCAGCCTTTCCTGCAGTAAAAAAGGCTTGGCAAACGAAGCGTGTTTTTATACAATCTCGCTTCTTTGCGGAAAGCAGCAAAGAAAGTAGTAAAAAGTTGCAAGACAGCGCGCCCGTAGCTCAGCTGGATAGAGTACTTGGCTACGAACCAAGGGGTCGGGCGTTCGAATCGCTCCGGGCGCGCCATCAAGCATTCAGGCCAATCTTAGGATTGGCCTTTTGCTTTTTCAGACCCCGTTTTTCCCTTCCCCCCCTTCCCGCCGAAGCTGAAAAAAATCGCCCGGAACCCCTGGCGTTTTTGTTCCGAATCCGTATAATGCGCACCTTCTGTTGCGCGCCCGTAGCTCAGCTGGATAGAGTACTTGGCTACGAACCAAGGGGTCGGGCGTTCGAATCGCTCCGGGCGCGCCATTCAGATAAGCAGGAAAGCCAAGGGTTCAGACGTCAGCGCGTCTGGGCCCTTTTGCTTTTCCGGGCGCCCCCGGCGCCACTTCTGCATGACCGGCGATGCAATCACCGCCCTGCCCGGCGGAGCGGGCTCCGCTGCCGCAGCCAAGCCGCCGACTGCGGCGATCACAGGCCCTCCCGCACCACCGTCGTCAGGCGAAATATTTCCTTACAAAGTGCTCCTGCAGGGCGGCGCCAGGCTCCGTATACTTCGCCCGCCAGGTAGCCAGGATTTCCGCCATCCCAGCCCCCCAGCCCATAACAAGACTCGGCCGATGCATCGGCCTTCACTTTCCCCATCGAGAGTCCTGCCGCCATGGTGCTGTCACCTAACGCCCTGCCCTTGCCCCGCCTGCGCCCCCTCCTGCCGCTCCTGCTCGCCGCCCTGCCTCTGGCCGCCGCAGCTGCGGAAGCAGAGGCCCCCACAACCAAACCCGCCAGCAGTCAGAAGGATGGCCGCACCCTGGGGGAAATCGTGGTTTCCTCCACCCGCCTCGACGACACCGAGCAACGCCGTTTCGCCACGGCCGCCAAGATGGTTTTCGGCCGGGAGGAACTGGACCGCTACGGCGACTCGTCCGTGGGCGACGTCCTGAAGCGTCTGCCGGGCGTCACCATGTCCGGCACCCCGGGCCGGGGCGGCGACATCCGCATGCGGGGCCTGGGCAACGGCTACACCATGATCCTGCTCAACGGCGAGCCCGCGCCCCGGGGCTTTTCCCTGGACAGCATCCCGCCCGAACAGGTGGAGCGCATCGAGGTGATGCGGGCCCCGGTGGCGGAGCACAGCGCCCGGGCCATCGCCGGCACCATCAACATCGTCCTGCGGGAGGACTTCGCCCGCAAGCAGAACGACTTCCGTCCCAGCCTCAACCTGGAGAACGGCCGCTTGCAGCCCTTCGTCTCCCTGCAGCGCAGCGACGCCATCGGCAACTTCGGCTACAACATCAATGCCAACCTGATGCACCGGGACCAGGACAGCGAAGTGGCCACCACCACCAGCGCCCGCAACCTGGCCACCGGCATCCCCATCCTGCAGCGCCTGGAGGAAAGCCGCAGCCATACCGTGGCCGACGGACTGCACCTCTCCTCCCGCCTCAACTGGAAGCTGGACGGCGGCGACAGCCTGAGCCTCAATCCCTTCCTGGCCCAGAACCAGAGCGCCACCACCGGTAACACCCAACTCACCCAGAGCGTCGGTGCGGCCCCCTATGCCAATGCCAGCTGGCGCACCGAGAACGAGAGCACCATGCTGCGCCTCATGGGCAACTGGAAGCATCGCCTGGACGGCGGCAGCAAGCTCGACATCCGCTTCAACGGCGGCCTGGCCAACAGCGACAGCACCACCGACCGGCGCGAATACGATGCCGGCGGCGCCGTGGCCCACACCCACTGGAACAGCACCAGCATCCGCGACAGCAGCTTCAGCACCGCCGGCAAGCTCTCCCATCCCCTCAACCGGGAGCACAACCTGGCCTTCGGCTGGGAACTGGAACGGGGCCAGCGCAAGGAGAGCGCCACCACCGTGCAGGACGGCGCCCTGCAACTGGCCCAGTTTGGCAGTGACCTGCAGGCCAGCACCAGCCGCCTAGCGGCCTTCGGCCAGGACGAGTGGGAAGTCTCGCCCCTGTGGTCCCTCTACGGCGGCCTGCGCTGGGAAACCATCCGCACCCGCAGCGAGTGGGCCGCCAGCTCCGCCAGCAACGACAGCAGCGTGGCCAGCCCCCTCTTCCACAGCGTCTGGCGCTTCACCGAGGAGAGCAAGGACCAGATCCGCCTGGGCCTGACCCGCAGCTACAAGGCGCCGACCCTGAACCAGCTGGTGCCCCGGCCCAGCCTCTCCAGCACCTATCCCACCAGCGGCGCCAACACGGTGGACAAGGCGGACAGCGCCGGCAACCCCAACCTCAAGCCGGAACTGGCCTGGGGCCTGGACCTGGCCTTCGAGCATTACCTGGCGGAAGGCGGCATCCTCAGCGCCAGCCTGTTCCAGCGCAACATCGACAACCTCATCCGCAACGTCACCTCCCTGCAGAGCGTCAGCTGGTCCCCGGTGCAGCGCTGGGTCACCACGCCCCAGAACATCGGCAGCGCCACCACCCGGGGCATCGAGCTGGAAGCCAAGTTCCGCCTGCCGGAACTGCTGGCCGAGGCCCCGCCCGTGGACATCCGGGCCAACCTCAGCCGCTTCTGGTCCGAGGTGGAGGGCATCGCCGGCCCCAACAACCGGCTCGACCAGCAACCCACCTACAGTGCCAACCTGGGGGCCGACTACCGCCTGCGCAGCCTGCCCCTCACCATCGGCGGCAACCTCAACTGGACCCCCGCCTACACCGTGCAGCAGAGCAACACCCAGACCTACACCCAGCAGCTGAAGCGGGTTTACGACGTCTATGCCCTGTGGCAGGTGCAGCCGGACACCCGCATCCGCTTTTCCGCCGCCAACCTGCTGCAGGCGGATTACGACACCGGCGCCACCTACCTGAGCGGCAGCACGGAGCAGTCGGTGCAGAGCAGCACCCGCACCTACCGCATCTTCTCGGCCCGGCTGGAGATCAAGTTCTGACGCGGCCCGCAGCCCGGCGATCGACCTAAGTCATTGATCGTATTGGTCAAGCGGGAAGCCTCTGGACTGCCGGCAAGGGCCGGGGTCCGCTTCCCGCCGCCGGCACGGTGCCTCCGCCCCCGTTTTTTTGCACCAGATCGGGGCAGGAAAAGTCCATCCCGCAGTCATCCCAATCCGGGGGAAAGCCCCATCCCTGCTGAATTTCCAGCAAATCAGGCTAGGCAGCTTCGTCCCGTTATGCCAGAATCCCTGCCGAGCGCGGAATCCCGCGTCACCTTCGAAACCAAGGAGATTTCTGAATGAACAAGAGCGATCTGATTGACGCTATGGCGGCTGGTGCCGACCTGAGCAAAGCTGCTGCCGGCCGTGCCCTGGACGCAGCCATCGAAGCCATCACCAAGGCCGTCGCCACCGGCGACAGCGTGACCCTGGTCGGTTTCGGTTCCTTCAAGGCCGTCAAGCGCGCTGCCCGTACCGGCAAGAACCCCAAGACCGGTGCCACCATCCAGATCCCGGCTTCCACCAGCCCCAAGTTCTCCGCCGGCGCCGCCTTCAAGGCTGCCGTCGCTCCCAAGAAGAAGTAATCCTTCTTCTCCGGAAAGAAAAGGCCGCCCAAGGGCGGCCTTTTTGTTTGGCCGGGGCCGGCAGCGACGGCCCCTGGCCAGCCCCTACTGCAGGCTGAAGTCCACGCGCCCGCCCACCGGCGCCCCCTTGGGTGCTTCGCCGCCCACCTTGGGCGAGAGCAGGAACAGGCGCTCGGCCGCAATGCCGCCCTTCTCCACCAGCCAGGTCTGCACTGCCGTACCACGGCGCTGGGCCAGCTGGCGCATCTCTTCCTCTTCGGCGGGGATATTGGCGATCATCAGGGCCTCCATCTCCGCCACCGGCAGGCTCTTGGTGAGGCCGATGAAATTGCGGGGCTTCTTGAAGGATTCCTCCTTGTAGGCCTTTTCCAGGTAGCGCGGATATTCCTCGGCGCTCACCGTGACCGCGGCGATGCTGCCGGAGGCCTTGCCGCCCTTGGCCTGCTCGGCCAGCTTCTGGGCCCGCACCTTGCGCTCCAGGATGGCGCGCTTGAGGCCTTCCTGCTCCGCCGCCGGATCGGCCGTGCCGGTGATTTCCAGTTCCAGGGCCGGACGTTCGCGCAGGGCCTTGGCAATGGTTTCCAGGCGCTTTTCCACCTCCGGGGTGATGCGGGCATGGCCAGCATCGAAAGCCACGTAAGAGAGTTCCTCGCCGCCGCCGAAGAGGGAGGACAGCAGAGTGAAGGGCGAAGTCACCGCCTTGGTCAGCAGGTTGAGGATCATCTTGCCGACGATGCCGCCGATGGAAAACTGGGGATCGTTGAGGGAGCCCTGCACCGGCAGGTTGAGGTCGATCTCGCCCCGGGAGTTTTTCAGCAGCGCCACCACCAGGCCGATGGGAATGCCCAGGGCGTTGGGACTTTCCACCTTGTCGCCGAAGGTCAGCTGGTCGATGAAGATCTTGTTCTGGGCCTGCAGCTCGCCCTTCTCCACCTTGTACTGCACATCCACCGAGAGCTTGCCCTTCTCGATGGTGTAGCCCAGGTAACGGCCCGAATAGGGCGTGAAGGAGGACATCTCGATGCCCCGGGCCTTGGCCTGCACATCCAGGGCGATGGGCGAGCCCAGGGGATCGATCTTGCCGGAGATATCCAGGGGCGCGGTGCGGTCCACCTTGCCCCGGATCAGCAGCTCCGCCGGCTTGCCCGCCGCCAGGGTGCCGATGCGGCCCGACAGGTCGGTCAGGTTGGCGCTGTAGTTGGGCTTGATGAAACGGTCGGTGAAGTTGATGTTGCCACCGGCCAGCACCACCTTGCCGATGCGGATCTGGGGCGCCGGCCCGGCGGGCTTGGCCGGGGCAGCGACGGGGGCAGGAGCTGCAGCCGGCGTCGCCGGCACGGCGGCGGCGGAAGCGGCAGGCGCAGCGGCGGCCGGCTTGGCGCCTTCGTCCTGGCGCACGATGTCCTGCAGGTTGAGGCGGCCTTCGGGCGACAGGATGGCCCGGGCGTAGAAGCTGGTGATGGCGATCTCGCCCACGGCAAAGCGGGGCGGCACGCTGCCGGCCTCGACCCCGGTCAGGCGCAGGCTGCGCCAGCGCAACAGGTCGGTGGCGTTGAGCTTGTCCAGCACGTTGAAGTCGGTGAGATTGACGTCGCCGTCGAAGGCCACGCCGGGAGCGGCTCCAGCGGCCCCAGCCGCCACCTTAAGCTTGCCCTTCACTGTCAGGTCGCCCTTGGTCAGCAGGGCGTTCAGCTGCTCTGCCGCCAGGCCCTGCAGGGCCACCAGATTGACCTGTTCCAGATCCAGCTGCAGATCGGCGGCCAGGGGCGCGAGGGCGACCGCCCCCTCCACCTTGAAGCGTCCCTGTTCGTTGATGCGGGCCTCGATGCCGATCTGGCTGCGACTGCCGGCGGCGGAGGAAAGGCCGGCCACATGGAGGTCCAGGCCGTCCACGCTGAGGGGCGGCACCTTCTCCAGATTGTCGTCCGTGTAGCGCAGCTTGCCGCCGCCGACCCGCAGCTGGGCCACCTGCCAGCCCCAGGGCGCCGGCACCTTGGCGGCCCCGGCCGTACCACCTGTCTTGGCCGGGACTTTGGCGGGAGCCGCCTTGGCCGGGGCCGCCGGCGTGGGCGCCAGGGCGGCCAGGGACTGCAGCAGATCCACCTCGCCGCCCTTGAGGCGACGTACCCCGGCCTGGGGATTTTCCAGGGTGATGCCGGCCACCTTGGCCTGACGGCTGACCAGATTGACCGACACCCCATCCAGGGTCAGGGCGGAAAAGCCGAGGAAGGGCTGCTTCTCGCCGTCCCGGGAGAAGGCCAGATCCCGCACTGCCAGCTTCAGGTCCACGCCCTTGGCATCGTCCAGGGTGGCCCGCTGGATGCCCAGCTGGATGGCTCCCACCTGCAGCCCCACCTTGTTGCCCTTGGCGGCGACGCCCTTGATGCCCAGGCCGCCGCTGACGCCGACGCTGGGGGCCTGGCCCTCGGCCTGGCTGAAGGTCACCGCCAGATCGCCTTCCAGCTTGGCGGCCGTGACGGTCAGGGGAATGTTGGCGGGAATGTAGGCATCCACCCCGGCCAGGTCGAAGTCCCGGATTTCCACATCCACCACCGCATCCTTGCCCGGGGCGAAGGGACGCAGCTTGCCGCCGAGGGACAGGGGTGCGCCGTTGAGCTTGGCGGCGAAATGGGGTTCGACGAAGGATTCCACGGTGCCCGGCGTGTTGGCCAGGAAAGGAATGCCCAGGGCCAGGTCGGTGATGTGGTGGCTGACCTTCACCGGCCGGTCGTCGAAGTCGATGCGGCCGCCCTCGACGGCGATGTTGGCCACGGAGAATTTCGGTGGCGGCCCCTCGGAGGGCTTTTCCGTCCATTTCTCGATCAGGTCCGAGATGTTGTAGCGGTTGCCCTCCTCCCGCACCAGATGCACATAGGGCCCCACCAGCTTGACTTCGCTCACCACCGGGATGCCCCGGGCCAGGCTCATGGAGGAGACATTCACATGCAGGCTGTCGAAGCCCAGCAGGCGCTGTTCCGCCGGCACGCCGGCATCGGCACCGCGCTGCCCCACGGCAAAGCCGCTGATGGTGGCCGACAGGGTGTAGGGGGAAACCTGGATGCGCTCGATGCGCACCGGCCGCTCGAATTCCTCGGCCAGCAGGGATTCCAGCTTGGCCTTGGCGAAGCCCGGCAGCCAGAAATAGCCGAGGAGGCCGAACAGCACCAGGAAGATGCCCAGGCCCCAGGCGCCCTGGCGCACCCGCCGGTGGCGGGCGAAGGCTTGCAGGCGGGGTTGCAGGTGTTGCAGGCCGGCCTGGAGCCGGGTGGAGAGATCGTTGTTCTGTCGGGGTGCGGAGGCAGTCATGGCAATGCTCTTTTCTTATGGTGTGACGCCAGTTTATTACGACGAATGGGAAATCCGGTACGACCTTGGTCACGTCCGGGAACTGCCCGGCCAAATTCCCGACTAATTTACTAGGAAATAAACCTACTCAAGGGAGGCCGTCCATGGACGCCGGCGACAAGTATTCGGTGGAACGCATCACCTGGTTCAAACGCTGGACGGACAAGCTCTTCTCCTTCCGTCTGACCCGCCAGCCGTCCTTCCGTTTCGTCCCCGGCCAGTTCGTGCGCCTCGGCCTGCCCCTCACCACGGCCCCCGACAGACCCCTGGCCTGGCGCCCCTACTCCATGGTTTCCGCCGCCTACGACGAGCATCTGGAGTTCTATTCCATCGCCGTGCCCGACGGCGAATTCACCTCCCGCCTGGCCCGCCTCGGGGTCGGCGACCGGGTGGCGGTGGACCGCCAGGCCTGGGGCCACCTGACCACGGACCGCTTCCAGGACGGCCGGGACCTGTGGCTGCTGGCCACCGGCACAGGCCTGGCGCCCTTCCTCTCCATCCTCAACGACCCGGCGGTGTGGCAGCAGTACCAGCACATCGCCCTGGTGCACAGCGTGCGCGACGGCGCCGAACTGACCTACCGGGACTGGCTCGCCGCCCTGCCCGGCCACCCCCTGGTGGGAGAGCTGGCCGGCCGCCTGCGCTACCAGCCGGTGGTGACCCGGGATGGGGCTGCCCCGCCCGGCACCCTGAGCCGGCGCATCCCGGCCCTGCTGGCCGACGGCAGCCTGGAAGCGGCCCTCGGCCTGGAGATCGACCCGGGCCACAGCCGCCTCATGGTGTGCGGCAATCCGGCCATGGTGGAGGACACCCGCCTGGCCCTGGAGGCCAAGGACTGCCGCCTCTCCAAGCGGGGCCAGCCGGGTCAGGTGGCCCTGGAAAATTCCTTCTAGGCGGTCATGCCGTCGTCACGGCGGCTATGGCACACTGAACGGCAGCCCTTTGCCCAAGGAGACTTCCATGCAGGTCGGCGTACCCAAGGAAATCAAGGTCCACGAATACCGGGTCGGCCTGGTGCCGGCCACCGTCCGCGAACTCACCGCCCGGGGCCATCAGGTGCTGGTGGAACAGGGGGCCGGCCAGGGTGTCGGCTACGACGACGGCGCCTATGCCGCCGCCGGTGCCACCATCGTGCCCGATGCGGCTTCTGCCTGGCGTGCCGATCTGGTGGTCAAGGTGAAGGAGCCCCAGCCGGCCGAATTCCCCTACCTGCGCCCGGAACTGACCCTCTTCACCTACCTGCACCTGGCCCCGGACCCGCGCCAGGCCCAGGCCCTGGTGGATTCCGGCTGCACCGCCCTGGCCTACGAGACGGTTACCGACGCCGTCGGCGGCCTGCCCCTGCTGGCGCCCATGTCGGCGGTGGCCGGGCGCATGGCGGTACAGGTCGGCGCCCACTGGCTGGAAAAGGCCCAGGGCGGCCGCGGCGTGCTGCTCGGCGGCGTGCCCGGGGTACCGGCGGCCCACGTGGTGGTGCTCGGTGCCGGCGTCGTCGGCAGCCACGCCACCCGCGTCGCCGTGGGCCTGGGGGCCGAAGTGACGGTGCTCGACCTGTCCCTGTCCAAGCTGGAGGCCCTGGACCGGGAGTACCCGGGCCGGGTGCGCACCGTCGCCGCCACCCGGGAGACCATCGAAGCCTACGCCGTCCGCGCCGACCTCCTGGTGGGCGCCGTGCTGGTGCCCGGCGCCGCCGCGCCGCGTCTGGTAGACCGGGACCTGGTCGGCAAGATGAAGGCGGGCAGCGTCATCGTGGACGTGGCCATCGACCAGGGCGGCTGCGTCGAGACTTCCCGCCCCACCACCCATGCGGACCCCACCTACGTCGTGGACGGGGTCATCCACTACGGCGTCGCCAACATGCCCGGAGCCGTGCCCCGCACCTCGGCCCAGGCCCTCAACAACGCCACCCGTCCCTTCGTCCTGGCCCTGGCCGACAAGGGCTGGCGGCAGGCCACGGCGGACGATCCCCACCTGGCCGCCGGCCTCAACGTCAACGCCGGCCGCATCGTGCACGGGGCGGTGGCCGCCGCCCTGCAGGGCAATCCGGGTTGAGCCCGGCCCTCACCAAGGGGCTATGACCCTGGTCATAGCCCCGGGGAACTAGCCCTTGATCCGCCCCCTCGAAAAGGAGAAAGTCAAACCCATCAACTCCGGTGCGATGCAAGCCATCCGAACCGGCGGATCACTCCCCGAGCTGTAGCGTGCGGCGGCGCCCCCGGCCCCGCATACCGGGCCCCTGGAGGTAGCGGCATGAGCAGTCCAACCGAGGCAGGCAGCGCCACATCCCGGACGCCCCGGGAGCACTCCTTTGCCCCCCCTGATTTCCAGGCCCTCTTCGAATGCATCCCCACCCCCTGCCTGGCCCTGGACCCGGAACTGCGGGTCATCGCCGTCAGCAGCGCCTATACCGAGGCCACCTTGACCCGGCGGGAGGACATGCTGGGGCGGGACATGTTCGACATCTTCCCGGACAACCCGGACGATCCTGCCGCCGACGGCGTGCACAACCTGCGGGCCTCCCTGGAACGGGTGCTGCAGACCGGGCAGCCCGACCTGATGCCGGTGCAGAAATACGATATCCGGCGCCCGCCGGAACAGGGCGGCGGCTTCGAGGTGCGTTACTGGACGCCCATCAACACCCCGGTGCTCGATGCCGAGGGACGGCTGCGCTACATCATCCACAAGGCCGAGGACGTCACCGAGTTCGTCATGCTGCGGGAACAGAAGCTGGAGCAGAGCCGCATCACCGACTCCCTCCGGCAGCAGGCGGAAAAGATGGAGGCGGACATCTACGCCCGCTCCAAGACCATCGCCGAAAACAACCTGCGCCTGCACCAGGCCAACGCCGAGCTGGCCCGGCTCTACGAGAAGACCCGGGAACTGGATGAACTGAAGACCCAGTTCTTCGCCAACATCAGCCACGAACTGCGCACCCCCCTGACCCTGATCCTGGGCCCCGTCGGCAAGCACCTGGCCGACCCGGACCTGGCGCCCGCCCTGCGGCGGGACCTGGAGGTGGTGGAACGCAACGCCCGCATGCTCTACCGGCACGTCAGCGACCTGCTGGACGTGGCCAAGCTGGAAGCCGGGCGCATGGTCATGCACTACACGGAGGGCGACCTGGCGCACCTGACCCGGGTCATCGCCTCCCACTTCGATTCCCTGGCCGAAGGCCGCTGCATCCGCTACGTCGTGACCACGCCGCCGACCCTGACGGCCCAGGTGGATGCGGAAAAGTACCAGCGCATCCTGCTCAACCTTCTTTCCAACGCCTTCAAGTTCGCCGGCGACGGCGGCGCCATCCAGCTGCGCCTGACGGCGGCCGGCGGGCAGGCCCGGATCGAGGTGGAGGACAACGGCCCGGGCATTCCCGAAGCCATGCGGGAGCAGGTGTTCGAGCCCTTCCGCCAGGTGGAGGGCGGCAGCAGCCGCCACCACGGCGGCACCGGCCTGGGCCTGGCCATCGTGCGGGAACTGGCCCAGCTCCATGGCGGCAGCGTCCGAATCGATGCTGCCCCCTCCGGCGGCGCCCTGTTCATCCTGGAACTGCCCCTGCTGGCGCCTCCCGGCACCCAGTTGCAGGCCCAGGGCGAAGCCCTTCCCGGCGACCTCAGCCGCCAGGCCCTGGAAGAACTGCAGCCGCCCCCGGCACTACCGGAACACCGCCAGGGCCGGGCAGATGCGGCCCTGCCCCTGGTGCTGGTGGTGGAAGACAACCCGGACATGAACGCCTTCATCTGCGAGGCCCTGGGCCGGCACTACCGCGTCGCCTCCGCCCGGGACGGCCAGGAAGGCCTGGAAATGGCCTGTCGCCAGACGCCGGACCTGATCGTCAGCGACGTCATGATGCCCCGCCTCAGCGGCGACCGCATGGTCCAGGCCCTGCGCCAGGAGCCGGCCCTGGCCGGGGTGCCGGTGGTGATCCTGACCGCCAAGGCCGACGAGGACCTGCGCATCCGCCTGTTGCAGGACAGCGTGCAGGACTTCCTCAACAAGCCCTTCTCGGTGGAGGAACTGCTGGCCCGGGTGGGCAGCCTCCTCGCCGAACGGCTGCAGGCGGCGGACCTGCTGCGGCAGAGCGAAAAGCGCTTCCGCGCCACCTTTTCCCAGGCCGCCGTGGGCATGGCCCATGTGGCGCCGGACGGGCGCTGGCTGCTGGTAAACCAGCGCCTCTGCGACATTATCGGCTACCCCCGGGAAGAACTGCTGGGCCGCACCTTCCAGGAAATCACCCACCCGGACGACCTCTACAGCGACCTGGAGCAGATGCATCGGCTGCTGGCCGGCGAGATCGACAGCTACGCCATGGAAAAGCGCTACCGTCACCGGGACGGCCACCTGGTGTGGATCAACCTTACCGTCTCCCTGGTGCGGGCGGCGGACGGCAGCCCGGAGTACTTCATCGCCGCCGTGGAGGACATCCAGCGGCGCAAGGAGGCGGAAGGGGAAATCCACCGTCTCAACGCCGACCTGGAGCGGCGGGTGGAAGAGCGCACCGCCGAGCTGCGGGCCGCCAACCGGGAACTGGACAGCTTTGCCCACGCCGTTTCCCACGACCTGCGGGCGCCCCTGCGGGCCATCACCGGCTTCAGCCGGGCCATCATCGAGGACCACGGCACCGCCCTGCCGGCGGAGGCCCGGGAATTCCTCGACCACATCATCGCCTCGGGCCAGCAGATGGGCGCCCTGATCGAGGGTCTGCTGACCCTCTCCCGCAGCAGCCGGGAAGAACTGCGGCGGGACGACATCGACCTCTCCGCCCTGGCCCGGCGCATTCTGGAGGAACTGGCGCGCAGCGAGCCCGGGCACCGGGTGGCCTGGCAGGTGGAAGACGGCCTGGTCGCCCGGGGCGACATCCGCATGATCGAGGTGGTACTGCGCAACCTGCTGGGCAACGCCTGGAAGTACACGGCCCGCACTGCGGCGCCCCTGATCCGGGTGCATGCCCGGCGCCAGGAAAAGCAGATCCAGTTCTGTATCGCGGACAACGGCGCCGGCTTCGACATGGCCCAGGTGGGCAAGCTGTTCCAGCCTTTCCAGCGGCTGCACCGGCAGGACGAATTCCCCGGCATCGGCATCGGCCTGGCCACGGTGCAGCGGGTGGTGCATCGCCACGGCGGCAGCATCGAGGCCCGGGGCGAAGCCGGCCACGGCGCCAGCTTCTGCTTCACCCTGCCCCTGCCGGAAAACGAGCCGGCCCCGCCAGCCCCGTCGCCCCCAGCGGCCCCCGGCTAAGGCGCCGGCACGGCAGCTCAGCGGCCGGAGAGGGCGTGGCCCAGCATGGGGCCCATGCCTGCCATCACGGTCTGGTTGGCCAATTCCATGGCCGCCAGGGCCTGCAGGGATTCCTCGGTGCGGCCGGCGTAGTGCAGCTCCAGGGCCTGGCGGGCCCGCTGGTGCACCGCCCGGTGGGGCGATTCCAGGGCGCTGTAGCCGGGCAGGCGGGCAAAACGGGCCTTCACCTCCGCATCGTAATACCAGCGCCCCAGGCGGCATTCGGTCTCGTCCGGCACCTGCTCCGGGCGCAGGCCGGAGATGCCGAGAAAGACCTTGTACACCTCCAGCTTGAGGCTCAGTTCCTCCAGATTGGCCAGTTCCACATTGGCCAGCAGGGCGGCCCCGTCCACGCTGGCCTCCATGGCGGCGGAAAGGCCCTGCAGGGCTTCCATGCTGCGCATGGCCGCCTCGCTGTCGGCGGCGAAGCGGGCCGCATTGCCGGCACCGGCCTGCATGGCGTCGTGGGCGGCGCCGGTTTCCGTCTGGATGGTGGTGACCAGAGTGCCGATATCCACCGTGGCCCGGGTGGTGCGCTCTGCCAGCTTGCGCACCTCGTCGGCCACCACGGCGAAGCCCCGGCCCGCCTCGCCAGCCCGTGCCGCCTCGATGGCAGCGTTGAGGGCCAGCAGATTGGTCTGGTCGGCAATTTCCTTGATCAGCTGGACGATGCCGCCGATCTCCCCGGCCCGCCGGGCCAGGTCTTCCACCCGCCGGGAGGAGTGGCCCAGGTGCTCCACCAGGGAAGTCAGGTTGCTGGCGATGCGGGCGAAGGACTCCCGGTTGTGCAGGGCCTGGCCCGCGGCCTCGGCGGCGGAGAGCTTGTCCTGGTTGAGGTGGCCGGCGAGGCCGACGAAGGACTGGCTGACCCCGGCCAGGGAGGCGCCGAAGGCATCCAGGCTGCCGAACACCCGGCCCAGGCTCTGGCGTTCCTGCTCCAGGTTTTCCGCCTGCTGCCGCCACTGTCCGGCCTCGGCCTCAAGGCGTTGGATTTCTGCCCGGGCCTGCTCGTCCCGGGCCGCCCACTGCCGCACTTCCTGCTCCAATTGCGCCAGCCGCCGCTGCTTTCTGCCCCACAACATGATGCTCTCCTGAGAATATCCGACAAAATTTGTCGGGATTTAATAGTTGAGCATTTTACTCAGTTATACCCCCGTGCATTTGATCCAGGCTAAAAACTGCTCCGTCCACTTGTTATTCCCACACAGAATAAACAAAAGACTATTAAGTCTTTTTAACGCTTAAGCAGATGGCCTAAAGTTCGGCCATCCGCTCCCAACCAAGGAGAACACCATGACCCGCCGGAACGCCTGCCCGCCTTGTCGAATGTGCCCGACACCATCCGCCAGACCCAGCGTCCGCCCATGGCGCAGCTCATCAAGCACATCACCAGATTCCGGAGAACACCATGCCCCTGACCGACCTCGTCCATTACCTGAACGACCGTAACCGCAGCCAGTACGGCCCCCACCTGAGCCCCGGCGACTCCCTCAGCCTCGCCCACAACCGGGTCACCGGCCGCTTTGCCGGCCTCACCCTGGACAGCGCCTTCCAGCCCATCACCGACGCCCGCAGCGGCCAGGTTTCCGGCCACGAAGCCCTGCTCCGCGCCACCGCTGCCGACGGCAGCCCCCTCGCCCCCGAAGCCGTCTTCGTTTTGCCCACGGACGGGGAGGAAATCGTTTTCCTCGACCGCCTGGCCCGCACCGTGCACGCCCTCAACTACCTGCTGCAGACCAAAAGCAGCGGCGGCGACCTCTACCTGAACATCCATCCGCGGCACCTGCTGGCCATTTCCGGCGACCACGGCCTGGTCTTCGAAGCCATCCTCAAACGCCTGGGCCTGACCCCGGAGCGGGTGGTGCTGGAAATCCTGGAAAGCGCCATCGACGACTCCGGCCGCATCAAGGAGGCGGTGGCCAACTACCGTTCCCGGGGCTACCGCATCGCCATCGACGACTTCGGCCGCCACCATTCCAACTTCGACCGCCTGTGGCAACTGGAGCCGGACGTGGTCAAGCTGGACCGCAGCCTCATCGTCGAGGCCGGCACCAATCCCAAGGCCCGGCGCGTGCTGCCCCGCCTGGTGGAAATCGTGCACGACCTGGAGGCCCGGGTGGTCTTCGAGGGCATCGAGACGGCGGACCAGCTGGCCATCGCCATCGACGCCGGCGCCGACCAGCTGCAGGGCTACTACCTGGCCCGCCCGGCCCGGGAATGCCTGCCCGCCCGCCATGCCCTGCTCGACACCGGCATCGCCACGCCCTTCCCGGCCGCCGCTGGCAGCCCCCCTGCAGCTCCCGGCCCCCACGCGGGCTTCGACCCGTTGCCGGAACATCAGCGGCAGGCCGCCTGAACGCTGCCCCTCGAGTGTCGGCTTGTCCAATATATAGCCAAACGAACTATTTAAATCTTAATTCATTATTTTTCGGTTATTAGCCAGCTTTCCTATAGTGGCACCGTCCATTCACGAATCGAGCCAGGAGCTTCCATGAAAAACACCCGTACCTCCCGCTTCCTCAAGCGCCTGCCCCAGCGTCTGCTGGCGGCCCTGGCGGTGGCTGCCGCTGCAGCCGGCGCCCAGGCCGAGACCCTCAAGGTGGGCCACCTGCCCGTCACCGGCCATGCCAAGTACTTCGTCGCCCAGGAACAGGGCTTCTTCAAGAAGGAAGGCCTGGAGGTGGAACTGGTGGAATTCCAGAACTCCGCCGACGGCATCAGCGCCGTCATCGCCGGCAAGCTGGATGTGGGCACCTTCGGCACCACCGCGCCCCTGCTGTTCTACTCCAAGGGCTCTGACATCAAGATCATCGGCGGCATCATGGGCCAGGACGCGGCCCTGGTGGTCAAGCCCGAGCTGGCCGGCACCATCCGCAGCCTCGCCGACCTCAAGGGCAAGAAGGTCGCCACGGTGCGCCTGGCCTCCGGCGACGCCGTGCTGCGCGGCGCCCTCAAGGACGCCAAGATCAACTGGAAAAGCGACCTGCAGATCTTCGAATTGAAGAACCCGCCCGCCGTCATCGAGGCCGTCAAGTCCGGCCAGGTGGATGCGGGCCTGGTGTGGGGTCCCCATGACCTGCGCGCCGAACAGCAGGGCCTCAAGGTGGTGGTGCGCTCCGGCGACCTCTCCCCCGGCCATCCCTGCTGCCGCGTCATCGTCTCCGGCAACAAGCTGAAGGACGCCGCCACCCTGGAACGCTTCCTGCGCGCCGTGCTGCAGGCCGAGAAGTACGCCGCCGAGCACCGCAAGGAAACCATCGACGCCATCGCCAAGTACATCAAGCTGGATCGGGCCATCCTGGAGAAGGGCTACTACTCCCCCAACCTGGAACAGCGCAGCGACCCCAACGTCAAGGGCGTGGAGAAGTTCTGGCTGTCCATGATCGGTTCCGAGTTCATCGAGGGCAAGCGCCCCCTGGCCCCCATCTTCGAACTCTCCATCTACCAGAAGGCCCTGGAATCCCTGGCCAGGGAAAATCCCAAGGACGCCTTCTACCAGGCCCGCCTCAAGGAATTCAAGGAAAGGGACACCCTGTGAGCAACGCCGCCCAGACCAGCGCCACCGGTCTGGCGGTGGATAACGTCTCCTTCGCCTACGGCGAGGGAGACACCATCCTCCGCCGGGTCGCCCTGGAAGTGCCCGAGGGGCAGTTCCTCACCCTGCTGGGGCCTTCCGGCTCCGGCAAATCCACCCTGCTGCGCCTCATCGCCGGCCTGGAAGCCCCCACCGACGGGCGTCTGGCCTGGCAGGGCGCCACCATCACCGGCCCCGGCATCGACCGGGCCGTGGTCTTCCAGAACTACTCCCTCTTCCCCTGGCTGAAGGTGGAAGACAACGTGGCCCTGGCCGTGGCCAAGGCCCATCCCAAGCTCTCCCGCGCCGAACGCCGCGAGAAGGCCCGGGACTATCTGGGCCGGGTGGGCCTGGCGGACGCCGCCGGCAAGTACCCCTTCCAGCTTTCCGGCGGCATGCAGCAGCGCGCCGCCATCGCCCGGGCCCTGGCCCTGGAAGCGCCGGTGCTGCTGATGGACGAACCCTTCGGCGCCCTCGACCCGATCAACCGGGGCAAGCTGCAGGACCTGCTGCTGGAAGTGTGGCAGAGCACCAGCCCGCGCCGCACCATCGTCTTCGTCACCCACGACGTGGACGAGGCCCTCTACCTGGGAGACCGGGTGGCGGTGCTGGGGGCTTCCCCCGGCCGGGTCCTGGCCCAGATCGAGGTGCCCTTCGAGCGTCCCCGCAACCGGGCCCGCCTCTTCGCCTCCCCGGCCTTCCACGCCCTGCGCGAGGACATCGCCGAACGCCTGGACGCGGACGTGCTGTCCGGCCTGGCGGCGGCGTAAGGCCAACGTACTGAACTGATGTGAAGGAGAAATCCATGTCCGAATCCCTAGCCCTGGAAGGCGAGGCCCTGGCCTCGCCCCTGGTGGACAAGACGCCCCGGCAGGGCCGCTCTGCCCCCCACTCCGGCCTTTTCCCGGCCCTCCTCTCCCGCCTCCCCGCCTGGGAAGCCGTGGCCCTGTGGGCCGTGCTGTTCCTGGCCTGGCAGGGTTCCACCTATTTCATCGACCAGAGCGCCAACCCCCTGTTGCCCGGCCCCCGCATCGTCGCCGAGGCCCTGTGGGAATCCCTGCCGGAACTGTGGAAGGGCACCGTTTCCTCCTTCTTCATCCTGGCGCCGGGCTACCTGCTGGCCGTCGCCGCCGGGATCGCCCTCGGCCTGGTGGCCGGCATCGTGCCGGGGGTCGGCCGCGGCCTGTTCCCCTTCGCCAAGGTGGCGGCGCCCATCCCGCCCACGGTGTACATCCCCTACGCCATCGCCGTGCTGCCCACCTTCCACCTCTCCGCCACCTTCGTCGTCTTCATCGGCGCCTTCTGGCCCGTCTTCCAGAACTCCGCCGCCGGCGCCCTGGCGGTGGAAGGCCGGCACCGGGACAACGCCCGGGTGCTGGGCTTCTCCCGCCTGGAAACCCTGGTGAAGGTGGTCTTTCCCGCCAGCCTGCCCCACATCTTCTCCGGCGCCGCCGTGGGCCTGGGCTTCTCCTTCATCCTGCTCACCGTGGCCGAGCTGTTCGGCGCCAACGCCGGCCTGGGCCGCTTCGTGCAGTACTACGCCGACTTCGCCGACTACCCGCGCATGGTGGCCGGCATCCTCTACACCGGCCTCGTCACCTGGCTGGCCATGACCGGCCTGGACAAGCTGCGCCACAAGGCCCTCTTCTGGGTGCGCTGAGAAAGTCCGCCATGCCGTCACCGTCACGCATCCTGGGCCTGCTGGCCCTCCTCGCTGCCCTGGCCTCCGCTGCGGCGGGCGCCGGGGAAGCCCGCTTCTCCCCACTCTTCACCCGGGAAGCCACGGACCTGCAGGCCGAGGCCCGGGCCGCCCGGGCCGAGGGCAGGAAGCTGGCCGTCGCCTTCACCCTGCCCGACTGCCCCGGCTGTCGGGAGATGGAACGCACGGTCTTCCAGGACCCAGGCGTGACGGCCCGCTTCAGCCGGCATTACCGCAGCGTCAAGGTGGACCTGGCCCGCAGCGAACCCATCCTCGATCTCGCCGGCCGGCGCGGCTCGGCGGGCGACTTCGCACGGCAGCTCGGCGCTTTCGCCACCCCTTCCTTCGCCTTCTTCGACGGCCGGGGCGAATTCCTCTACCGCCATACCGGCACCCTGGCCGCCGCCGATTTCAGCCGCCTCGGCCAGTACGTGGTCAAGGCCGAATACGAGCAATACCCCTTCGCCGGCGCCAGGGCCGCCCAGGCGGCCAACGCGCCCCGGCTGCAGGCCGATGCGCCTGCTGCCGGCCTGCCCCGCCGCCCCGAATTCCGCCTCGCCGACACCGCCGGCAAGGTGCGCCGCCTGGCCGATTTCCGCGGCCGGGCCGTGGCCCTGGCGGTGGGCTACAGCCAGTGCCCCGATGTCTGCCCCACCACCCTGGCCGAACTGAAGGCCGCGGTGGAAGCCCTGCCCGCCGCCCGGCGCCGCCAGGTGCAGGTGCTCTTCGTCACCCTGGACCCGGAGCGGGACCACGCCGCCCTGCTCCGGGAATACGTGGCCGCCTTCGCTCCCCAGGGCGGCCGCCCCTTCCTCGGCCTGTGGGGCGGCGACAGCGCCACCGCCGACCTGATCCGGGAACTGCAGCTGGTGGCCGAACGCCAGCCCTCCGAGAGCATGGGCTACACCCTGGACCACACCGCCGGCGTCTTCCTCTTCGACAAGGCCGGCGTCCTGCGCGGCCTCTCGCCCTACGGCCAGCCGGTCGGCGCCCTCGCCGCCGACCTGGGCCTGCTTGCCGCCGAGCCCAAGCACAGCGACAAAACCATTCAGGTCGCCACCGATCAGCACCTCACGCAAGGGAATCCCCGCCATGTCCATTAACAAACTCCTGCCCCTGGCCGAAGCCGCCCAGCGCTACGCCGGCGACGGCATCCAGTACGCCAGCGGCGCCGGCCTGCCGGTGGGCGCCGACGCAATTGCCTTCGGCCGCGAACTGGTGCGCCAGGGCCGGCGCAACCTGCACGCCCTGTTCCACTGCAACACCCAGCAGCTCAACCTGCTGGCCGCCGCCGGCACGGTGGACAAGGCCGAGGTGGGCTTCTCCGGCCTGGAGGGCTTCGGCTTCGCCAACGGCCTGCGCCGTGTCGTCGAAGAAGGCAAGCTGGCCCTGGAGGACTACTCCAACCTGGCCATGGCCCTGCGCTTTCTCGGCGGCGCCCTCAACTGGCCCTTCGTCCCCGCCACCACCTGTATCGGCTCCGACATCCAGCAGCGCAGTGCCTTCGCCCCCGAGGAATACCCGGCCACGGGCAAGATTCCCGAGATCGCCGACCCCTTCTCCGGCCGCACCCTGGGCGCCTACTCGCCCCTGAAGCCGGACCTGGCGGTGATCCACGTCACCCTGGCCGACCCGGAGGGCAACGCCATCATGATCGGCTCCGAGTGGAGCCGCTTCGAACTCTCCCGGGCTGCCAAGCGCCTGGTGCTGGTGGCCGACCACATCGTGGACACGGACTGCATGCGCCAGTACCCCAACCTGGTGCGCATCCCCGGCCTGATCGTGGACGCCGTGGTGTGGTGGCCCTTCTCCGCCTGGCCCGCCGCCTCCCCCGGCGTGCATGACGTGGACGAAGCCCACATGAAGCTGATGAACGAATGGCTGGCCACGGAAGAAGGCACCTTCCGCTACATTGACCGCTACATCTTTTCCTACCAGACCGTGGATGCCTACCTCAACCTCATCGGCCAGGACGTCATCTCCAAGCTGGAAGACAGCCCCACCCGCTTCCTCCTGGACCCGTTCCGCCAGTGGATCCTGGACCGGGCCAAGGTGGAACAGCTGCAAGCTGAAAATCACATTCTGAAGAGGGCCGCATGAGCCACCGAGCCTGCGTAGCTGCGAGCCACGCGAGGGCGGCCAGCCCACGACGCCACTTCCCTTTGCATACCACTCCCCTGACTGAGAGGGCCGCCTGATGAGCACCGCAACCGCCACCCGCACCGACTCCGCCCCGGAGACCGCCGAACGCAAGGGGCCCCTACGCTACTCCCGCCAGGAAATGATGGCCATCGCCGCCGGCCGGGAAATCAAGGACGGCGAACTGGCCATCTTCGGCGTCGGCCTGTCGCTACTGGCCGGCTACTTCGCCCAGGAACACCACGGCCCCAACATCCGCTCCATGACCGAAGGCGGCATCTACGGCGCCACTCCCATCGGCGGCCTGCCCTGGGGCATCGAATGCAACCGGCTCTCGGCCAACGCCACCAGCTTCACCGGCGGCCTCGACGCCCTGGGCTTCCTCGTCGCCTCCGGCCGGGTGGACGTGGGCCTCATCGGCGCCGCCCAGGTGGACAAGTTCGGCAACGTCAATACGACGGGCATCTGGGACCGCAGCAAGGGCAACGGCCTCGGCGACACCTACACCCCGCCCAAGACCCGCCTCACCGGCGCCGGCGGCGCCAACGACATCGCCAGCGGCGCCAAGCGAACGGTCATCATGGTCACCCACGAGGCCAAGCGCTTCGTCGACAAGGTGGATTACATCTCCTCCCCCGGCTATCTCGAAGGCGGCGACGCCCGGGCCCGCTACGGCTTCGTCGGCGGCGGCCCCTCCGCCATCGTCACCACCCTGGGCATCCTGCGGCCCCATCCGGAAACCAAGGAATTCTGGCTCGACGCCTACTACCCCTTCTCCAGCGTGGACGAAGTGCGGGCCCAGACCGGCTGGGACCTGAAAGTCTTCCGCCACGCCCGCATGATCGCCCCGCCCACCGTGGCCGAGGTCGAAGCGCTGCGGCGGGTGGATGTGACGGGGATGCTGCGGCGGGAGAAGTAGGCCCATAGCGGCAAACCAAAGCCCCCCGGCAGGCAAGGGGCTGGAAACAAAAATGGGCCGGTGTCAAGCCCTTAGCGCAGATCACGCGAGGCCTGAAACCATATACGGAGCAATAGGTTAGCTCTATTTCATCCCGCTTCTAGGGGATGTAGCGCTGTGGGTTGGGAGCCACATAAGAGCCTTGAGAAATCGAGTCACGGCGCGCTATAGCTTAGGACGGCAGCCGAAGAAAGATGGCCTAGTGACCTCGGCAATCATAGCTAATTCCCAAGCTGGCTATGTCACTGAACGATAGGACGAGACGCTCCTACAGCAACTTTGCAGGGTCAGGTCGCCACACAGTGTTGCTGCCGCTGTTGCTCTGAAGACCGTGAGCCGTCTATACCTATCAGAAACATGACCCTCGTCACTTTACTGACGCGTCAAGATGCGTCATAATGCGTCCTGACGATTTTATTGGGCTTCTCATGGGTGATTTCGATTTCGCATCTACTGATGTTTTGCTTGGCATAGACGAGGTGTGCCAAAAGTTGTGCATTTCAAGGTCTACTCTGGAGCGCCTCCGACGGCACCAGTCGAGCAATTCTTTGTTGTCTAGGCGCAGTGTGATGTCAGCAGATGAGTTTTCGGGTCTTCCTCCATTTCCAGAACCAACTATCGTGTTGGGACGTAGTCCTCGCTGGAGTGCAAAGGTTCTGAATGCTTGGCTCGATAGATTCCGTCGTCCTTTTTAACTTTTATGGAGATCCAAATGGACTCATGGTGTCGCCCTGTTCGGGCAAAGACTGGAACAGTCGTTAGCGGTGGTGCTGCACGGAGTGTCCGTATTGCAGCAGCAGGAGGGATGGATGAAATCGTTGATAGGATTGCACGCAATGCTGCACGCGAAGCTTTTGAGCATGCAGAAGCTGCTGTAAGTCAGCGCCGGGCGAGGCCCAGGCTCAGGCTCGTTGCGTGATAGTTCTGACAGGGGCTTCTCACCATTGATGTTTCCCATATCCTTTAGCTAGCGCGCCGTAGTAATACGGCGCGCTTTTTTTATCTGTCTCGCTTTATGGATTTTTTGTATTCCCCGACGCCCCCCCAGAATTGAGTATCGCCTGACTTTAGAGTCCAATCATTCACGATAAGGAGATTGGACATGAAGAAGCGATTCACCGAAGAACAGATCATTGGTTTCCAGCGGGAAGCGGAAGCCGGAATGCCGATAGCTGAGTTGTGCCGCAAGCACGCCTTCTCGGAAGCGAGTTACCACCTCTGGCGCAGCAAGTTCGGTGGCATGAGTGTGTCGGACGCCAAGCGGCTCAAGGAGCTCGAAACGGAAAATACGCGCTTGAAGAAGCTGCTGGCCGAAACGATGCTGGAAAACGAGATTGCCAAGGAAGCCCTGCGAAAAAAGTGGTGAGCGCACCGTCACGACGTGATCTGGTGCGCTACCTGATCGACAAGGGGCTTAGCGAGCGGAGGTCACTTCGCTTCACTGGTACGAGTCCGAGTTCATTCCGTTACCGGCCGGCAACGGATCACAATGCGGCTTTGAAGGAGCAGATCGTCACGCTCGCCCAACGCCATCGGCGCTATGGGGCCGGGATGATCTACTTGAAGCTGCGGCAGGCCGGCATGGTGGTGAATCACAAGCGGGTGGACCGGCTTTACGCCGAGGCTGGCCTGCAAGTGAGAAGGCGAAAGCGGAAAAAGATCCCGGTGTCGGAGCGTCCCCCGTTAGAGCGCCCTTCGGCCGCCAATCAGGTCTGGTCAATGGATTTCGTGTTTGACCGGACGGCGGAAGGACGAGTCATCAAAAGCCTGACCGTGGTCGATGATGCGACGCACGAGGCGGTCGCGATTGTTTCGGAGCGCGCGATCGGTGGCATGCAACTCGCCCGGGCCCTTGATCAGTTGGCCAAGACACGCGGCCTGCCCAAAGCAATCAGGACGGATAACGGCAAGGAGTTCTGTAGTCGGGCCACGCTGACCTGGGCGCATGCTCGCGGCGTTCAGCTCTTCCTCATCGAGCCTGGCAAACCGAATCAGAACGCCTATATCGAATCGTTCAATGGCAGTTTCCGGGATGAATGTCTGCATGAGCACTGGTTCACCAGCCTGCGCAATGCCCAGGCCGTCATCGAAGGCTGGCGCCGTGAATACAACGAGGAGCAACCGAAAAAATCTCTGGGCGGTTTGACGCCTGCGGCTTATGCCAAATCACTCACCCAGAAATCGGGTAAATTACCCCCGGACTCTAAAGCCCTCTGCTACTGAAAACGGGGGAACGTCGATCTTTTCGCCATGATGACTCCTCGGAAAGCCCGGTTTCCAAGAGCCGCATGGGAGCCACGCGAGGGAAAGCCGGGCCAAGTTTCGGAAAGCACCGGCATATGTTGAACTCGCCTAACTGATTGATAAACATGATGTATCGAGCCTTGGCGCAGTCCAGAGAATTGCGGTACTGGAGTCATCATGAAACAAAAAAAGGCGCTGATTCCACGCGGAAATCAGCGCCTTTTCATTACTGCCGCGCCAGGACTCAGGGCCCCGGCTCAGCAACCCCTAACCAGGCCCGGCGGGCTGCCCAGGCTTACAGGGCGCTCTTGAGAATGGTGGCAACCACGTCCCGGGGATAGGTCTCGGCCACACCGAAATGGACCGCGTTGCCCAGCACGTTGTCGATGGTCTTGGGCAGGTCGGCCTCGCTGATGCCCAGCTGGGAAAGGCGGGTGGGGGTGCCGATCTTGTCGAACCACTTTTCCAGGGCGGCGATGCCCTGCTCGACGGTTTCCACGCCGAACACGTACTTGGCGAAGCGCTGGAACTGGACCGGGTTGCGGCTGTGGTACCACTTCATCCAGGCCGGCATGACCACGGAGAGGCCGGCGCCGTGGGGCACGTTGAAAAGGGCCGAGAGGGAGTGCTCGATCATGTGGTTGGGGTAGCTGTAGCCGGAGATGCCTGCATAGAGCAGGCCGTTCAGGGCCTGGGTGGCGGCCCAGGCGAACTCGGCTCGGGCTTCGTAGTTTTCCGGGTCGGCCAGCAGGGTTTCGGTGGTTTCGATCACCGTGTTGATGATGGCCTCCACCAGGCGGGACTGGAAGCGGGGCTCGTCCTTGGCGGTGAAGTAACCCTCGATGGCGTGGGCAATGACGTCCGCCGCCGAATACACCAGGTAGTCCCGGGAGACGGTCTTCATCAGGGCCGGATTGACGATGGAGACCTTGGGATAGGTATGCACGGAGGTGATGGCGAACTTTTCCTGGGTGGCCTCGTTGGTGACCACGGCACCGTTGTTCATCTCGCTGCCGGTGGCGGCCAGGGTGAGGATATCGAACACCGGCAGGGCGGATTCGATATGCCCCTTGCCGATGAAGAGATCCCACACGTCGCCGGCGTAGGGCACGCCGGCGGCAATGGCCTTGGAGCTGTCCAGCACGGAACCGCCGCCGACGCTGAGGATGGCCTCCACCTGATGGTCGCGGGCCAGGGCGATGGCCTCCCGCACCTTGGAAATCACCGGGTTGCTGACGATGCCGCCGCATTCGACGATGGCGATGCCCTGCTCCGCCAGGCTCTTGCTGACCACGGAGAAGAGGCCGTCCCGCTTGATGCGCTCGCTGCCGTAGCAGAGCAGCACCTTCTTGATGCCGTGCTCGGCCAGATGGCGACCGATGGCCTGTTCCTTGTCCTTGCCGAATTCGACTTGGGTGGGATTGAAGAAAGTGAAGTTGTCCATTTGCAAATCCTCCTGAAGGGAATGGGGGGGAAGCGCCAGAAAGTGTCAGAAAGCGCGATGGACGAACTGTAGCGGGGCAACAAACATCCAACTACCGCCAAATAGTTTGTATTATTTACAACCATTCGATGTAAATAACCACGGAAAGCCCCATGGCCGTCAACGAACTGCGCTCCATCGCCACCTTCATCCACACCGTGGAACTGGGCAGCCTGAGCAAGGCCGCGGCGGCCCAGCAGATATCCCCCCAGGCCGCCAGCAAGGCCCTGGGCCAGCTGGAGCAGCACCTGGGGGTGCGGCTCTTTCACCGCACCACCCGCAGCATGTCCCTGACGGAAGAAGGGCAGCGCTTCTTCGAGGCGGCCCGGCCCTCCCTGCTGGGCCTGCAACAGGCCCTGAGCGGCGCCCGGCAGACCCGGGAAGACCTGGCCGGGCCCCTGCGCATCGTCGGCCCCCGCTCGGTTTCCGTGTCGGTCATCGGCCCGGTGATCGAGGAATACTGCCGCCTCTACCCGGAGGTGCAGCCGGACATCCAGCTCGACGACCGGCGCAGCAACTGGGTGGAGGAACGGGTGGACGTGGGCTTTCGCCTGGGCGCGGCACCGGAGGAAGGCCTCATCGCCCGGCCCCTCTTCCCCATGCAGATGGTGATCTGCGCCGCCCCCAGCTACCTGCAGCGGCACGGTGTGCCGCGCAGCCTCAACGATCTGGAGGCCCACCGCTGCAGCGTCTTCCGCCACTCCGAAGACGGCCGCATCATCCCCTGGCGGGTCAAGGTGGGCGATGGAGAGCAGGACCACCCGGTGCGCCCGGCCTTCTGCACCAACGACGAACAACTGGAACTGCACGCCGTGCTGGCCGGCGAGATCATCGCCCAGATCGCCGTGCCCACCGGCGCCGCCCTGATCCGCAGCGGACGCCTGGTGCCCCTGCTGCCGGAACACATGACCGACAGCTACCAGATGTTCATCTACTACGGCAGCCGCCGGGCCCAGCCGGCCCGGGTGCGGCGCTTCATCGACCTGGCGGTGGAACGGCTGGCCAACAGCCGGGAGTTCGTGCTGAGCCGGGAGGAACTGGCCCGGGCGGCGGCGGCAGCACAGTAGGCGAAATCAGCCCAGCCGCCTCACTGGGCTGGAGCGGCCCTTTCTGCAGCCCTTTCTGCGCCCTTGCGCGGCGCCCGCCGAGCTTTACCTGTCATCAGCGACACATCCCCGGGGCCGCCACCCGCCCGCCGGTCAGCACAATTGCATATATTCAAATTAGCAATATAGGCATTTCAAAATAGTATTTTTCATAATAAACACTCCCCCACTAGGCTTGCCTCCATCGCCCGCAACGACGCCCCGCCGTCTGCCGGACATCCACCCAGGAGGAAAAGCGCCATGCCAGTTCAAGCCCTCAGCACCGCCTTCGCCAACGGTGCCGCCCCATCCCGTCACGCCGGCGCCCAGGCGTCATCCGCCCCCGCCCCCAGCGCCACCACCAGCCACCCCATTCTCGAACGGGCCCGGGCCACCGCCCAGGCCCAGGGTACGCCCTACGCCGGCGGCGTCACGCCCAAGGAAGCCTGGGAGCTGTTCTCCAGCGGCGCCGCGGCCCTGGTGGATGTGCGCACCGCCGAAGAGCGCAAGTTCGTCGGCCATGTGCCCGATACCCTGCACGTGGCCTGGGCCACCGGCACGGCGCTGAACCGCAACCCCCGCTTCGTCAAGGAGCTGGAAGCCAAGGTGAAAAAGGACCAGCCGGTGCTGCTGCTCTGTCGCAGCGGCAAGCGCTCGGCCCTGGCCGCCGAGGCCGCCGCCAAGGCGGGCTTCACCCAGGTCTACAACATCCTCGAAGGCTTCGAGGGCGACCTGGACGAGCAGCAGCAGCGCGGCGCCCTGGGCGGCTGGCGCCACGCCGCCCTGCCCTGGGTGCAGGACTGAACATGGCCGCCCCCACCTACGGCTGCGGCCAGTCCCAGGGCCCCCAGGGCCAGCGCCCGGGCGCCAAGTGGGACCTGGGCCGCATCGTCGCCGAACTGCGGGCCGAGCGGGAGCGCTGGCGCGAACGCCAGCAGCGCCACAAGGACGTGGGCGGCCGGGAGCTGCCCTCCCGGGAGGTGCTGCAGGAGATCGTCACCCAGCTGCAGGGCGCCCTCTTCCCCATGCGCCTGGGCCCGGCCCAGCTGCACCAGGAAACCGAGGACTACTACATCGGCTACACCCTGGACGCGGCCCTGGAAGCCCTGCTCGGGCAGGTGCGGCTGGAGCTGTGCTACGCCGCCCGCCACCAGCCGGCCGCCGACGGCGCCGTGGAAGAGCGGGCCGTGCATATCGTGCGCAGCTTTGCCGAAGCCCTGCCCCAGGTCCGCGCCCTGCTCGACACCGACGTGGAAGCGGCCTACAGCGGCGACCCGGCGGCCCGCAGCGTCGATGAGGTGCTGCTCTGCTACCCGGGCGTGGTGGCCATGATCCACCACCGCCTGGCCCACCAGCTCTATCGCCTGGGCGTGCCCCTGCTGGCCCGCATCGTCGCCGAGCTGGCCCACGCCGAAACGGGCATCGACATCCACCCGGGGGCCGCCATCGGCGCCGGCTTCTTCATCGACCACGGCACCGGGGTGGTCATCGGCGAGACCGCCGTCATCGGCCAGCGGGTGCGCCTGTATCAGGCCGTGACCCTGGGCGCCAAGCGCTTCGCCACGGACGAGGCGGGCAACCTGGAGAAGGGGCAGCCGCGCCACCCCATCGTCGAGGACGACGTGGTGATCTACGCCGGCGCCACCATCCTGGGCCGCATCACCATCGGCAAGGGCAGCAGCATCGGCGGCAACGTCTGGCTCACCCACAGCGTGCCCCCGGGCAGCCACGTGACCCAGGCCGACTCTCAACACTCCCAGCATTCGCAGCACTCCCTGCCGCCGCCGACCCCGCTCAAGGCCGCCGCAGCCTGATTCCTTTTTTCAAACCACCGCTCCATCACAACTCAAGCAAGGAGAGTCATCCATGACCGAAGTCGTCCATCCGGAAGGCGCCCAGGCCCTCGGCGACAATGCCGCGCGGCAACTGGCGAATGCCACCAAGACCGTACCCCAGCTATCCACCATCACCCCGCGCTGGCTGGTGCACCTGCTGCAGTGGCTGCCTGTGGAAGCCGGCATCTACCGCCTCAACAAGGTCATCAACCCCCGGGACGTGCGCGTCGCCTGCTCCCAGCGGGATGAATCCGAACTGCCCCAGACCTTCGTCGATTACGACGCCCAGCCCCGGGAATACTTCCTCAACGCCGTCACCACCATCCTGGATGTGCACACCCGGGTTTCCGACCTCTACAGCAGCCCCCACGACCAGATCAAGGAACAGCTGCGCCTGACCATCGAGACCATCAAGGAACGTCAGGAATCCGAACTCATCAACAACCCGGACTACGGCCTGCTGGCCAATGTGGACGACGCCCAGCGCATCTCCACCCTCACCGGCGCCCCCACTCCGGACGATCTGGACGATCTCTTGACCCGCGTGTGGAAGGAACCCGCCTTCTTCCTCACCCACCCCCTGGCCATCGCCGCCTTCGGCCGCGAGTGCACCCGCCGCGGCGTGCCGCCCCCCACCGTTTCCCTCTTCGGCTCCCAGTTCCTCACCTGGCGCGGCATTCCCCTGATCCCTTCCGACAAGGTGCCCATCGAGGACGGCAAGACCAAGATCATCCTGCTGCGCACCGGCGAAAAGCGCCAGGGCGTGGTCGGCCTGTTCCAGCCCGGCCTGGCCGGCGAACAGAGCCCGGGGCTGTCGGTGCGCTTCATGGGCATCAACCGCAACGCCATCGCCTCCTACCTGATTTCGCTCTATTGCTCCCTGGCCGTGCTGACCGAAGATGCCCTGGCCGTGCTCGATGACGTGGAGATCGGCAAGTACCATGACTACCCCGACACCTACAAGTAACCCGCCGGAAGGCCTGGCCGGGCTGCTGCCGGCGGGCTTGCCCAACGAGGCCACCCTGGCCCGGCTGGCGAGCGAGTTCTTCGCCGCCCTGCCGGGCAATCCGGGGCCGGTGGAAACACCGGCGCCGGTCGGCAACGTGGCTCCCCAGTCCCATGAGCCGGTGATCGCCCTGGGCCAGCGGGCGCCTTCCCTGGCGCCGGCGGCAAGCAGCCAGAACGGTGCGCCAGACTCGGCTGTGGAAGCCATTCCCGGGGCAGGCAAGCCTGGGAGCGCCGCCCTGGGCGTGCCCCAGGCCTATGCCCCCGCCCTGCCCCAGTCCGCCTCCTCCGCAGCGCCGGTATTCGCGCCCGCCACGCCCTATTACTTCCTGGGCGAAGGCAGCGCTTACCCTGCCCACCTGCCCAAGGAGAACGAGATCGTGGTGCCGCGGGACGACCGCGTCACGGCCCAGTCCTTCGGCCTGCCCGGCGCGGAAGAGCTGAAGGCCCTGCTGGCTGACAACAAGGCGCCCCGGGAAAGTAAAGGCAGCATTCCCGCCGCCGTGCCCAGCCGCAGTTCCTCCTTCTACTTCCTCGACCCGGTGGGGGCCGATGCGGCCCAGGCCGAGCCCCCGGTGCAGCCCCTGGCCCACCCGCCCCTGGACGTCAACGCCATCCGCCGCGACTTCCCGATCCTGGCGGAACGGGTGAACGGCAAGCCCCTGGTGTGGTTCGACAACGCCGCCACCACCCACAAGCCCCAGGCGGTGATCGACCGGCTGGCCTGGTTCTACGCCCACGAAAACTCCAACATCCACCGCGCCGCCCACGAACTGGCGGCAAGGGCCACGGATGCCTACGAGTCGGCGCGGAACAAGGTGGCGCGCTTCATCGGCGCCGGCTCTGCCAACGAAATCATTTTCGTGCGCGGCGCCACCGAGGCCATCAACCTGGTGGCCCAGAGCTGGGGGCGCCAGAACATCGGCGCCGGCGATGAAATCGTGGTCTCGATTCTCGAGCACCACGCCAACATCGTCCCCTGGCAGCAGCTGGCGGCCGAGAAGGGCGCCAAGATTCGCGTCATTCCGGTGGACGACGACGGCCAGATCCGCCTCGACGAGTACCAGAAACTGCTCAACGAGAAGACCAAGCTGGTGGCCATCACCCAGGTTTCCAACGCCCTGGGCACCATCACCCCGGTCAAGGAAATCGTGGACCTGGCCCACCGGGCCGGCGCCAAGGTGCTGGTGGACGGGGCCCAATCCGTCTCCCACCTGCGGGTCAATGTGCAGGCCCTGGATGCGGACTGGTTCGTCTTTTCCGGCCACAAGGTCTTCGCCCCCACGGGCATCGGCGCGGTCTATGGCAAGGCCGCCATCCTG
Organism: Azospira oryzae; assembly: GCF_004217225.1. Classification (GTDB taxonomy): domain Bacteria; phylum Pseudomonadota; class Gammaproteobacteria; order Burkholderiales; family Rhodocyclaceae; genus Azospira; species Azospira oryzae. The sequence continues at coordinate 321,757 of NZ_SHKM01000001.1, read as the reverse complement.
GAAGCCACCCAGCCCTGGCAGGGCGGCGGCAACATGATTGCCGACGTCACCTTCGAGCGGACCCTGTACCAACCGGCACCCAACAAGTTCGAAGCCGGCACCGGCAACATCGCCGACGCCGTAGGCCTGGGCGCCGCCCTGGACTACGTGGAACGCATCGGCCTGGAAAACATCGCCCGCTACGAGCACGCCCTGCTGGAATACGCCACCCATGGGCTACGCACCGTGCCCGGCCTGCGCATCATCGGCACGGCAAGGGACAAGGCCAGCGTCGCCTCCTTCGTGCTGGAAGGCTTCAAGACCGAGGAAGTGGGCAAGGCCCTCAACCAGGAAGGCATCGCCGTGCGCTCCGGACACCACTGCGCCCAACCCATCCTGCGCCGCTTCGGCCTGGAAGCCACGGTGCGTCCGTCGCTAGCCTTCTACAACACCTGCCAGGAAGTGGATCACCTGGTGGCGACGTTGAAGCGGCTAAAGGGAGGGAGGAGTACGACGGTGTTGGGGTGAAGCTCAAGCGCCGCTGCAAACAAAAACGCCGCCCCAATTCCCTGGGCGGCGTTTTCATGGGGGAACCGGCAAAACACCCCGGGGGCGGCATGGGCCAATAATCGAGTTGCGGCGCAGTCAGTCGCGCACAGGTCCACCCAGCGCCGTATCAGTGACTACTCGCTGCTGCCCCAGACCCGGTTGATAGTGGCCTTGATCTTTGCTTCGAAGCACCCAATCAGTTCCTTGTTGGCATTGACCAGGGCTTGCTCGGCTTGGATTTCGGCAACGATGGCGCGTTGGGTTTCGAGGTCGGGAAGAGGGATGGGAATTCTTTCCACGATCCCTTGATTTATCTTCGGCATACTCCCTGCCGCACCCACAGCGTTTCGAGTTATATAGTTGCGTACGCTTGGGCTCTGCAATTGGTGCAGGAGGTAATGGCTCAGAATTTTTGTTTCGTCCGCCCTCACTCTGATCATGAGGTCAGGGTATATATAATTCACTTCATTGACGTCAAAGATTGCCGCCGTGCCAACCAACTCCGCGGTATTTCCACGCTGAAGATAGATATCACCCTGGCGACACCTGCACGCTGCATCATTGGGAATATCTTCGTCCAGATACTTGGTCCGGGATATATCCAATACTCCGCTTGTAGTCGCACTCAATGACAAAACCTTAGTTGAGGTTTCGTAATCAACAGGTTTTCCGGAATAGCCATTCTTCGGCTTACCTTCAATGATCTCGCCTAGCGCTACAACCGGCCAATCCGGCTGCACATTGATTCGGGGCCGGTAGTTCTCCACCACCTGCCGAGCGCCGTCGATGATCTTCTGGTAGCCCTCGATTTCCGCGACGATTTCCTGCTGGATGGCGAGGGGCGGGAGTGGAAGCAGTTTTCTCTTTAGGTCCGTGAAGTGCCTTTTGTAACCATCCGTTGCGAGAGGATTTGCTTTCAAGGAGTAATACAGAAACTCTGGAAGCAGTTGGTTATTTGTCTCTAGGATTTTTATCCCGTCAGCACCTTGTGCGAAGGGCTGTTTTATCAGTTTCACCGCACAAGTGTGATCACCAAAAATGACCAAGGGTTTGGCCGGGCGGATAACGGCGAACTCGTCGTTAGTCCAGCCTGCGATTTCTTGTTGAGATTGGTCAATTATCGGGTAGCGACCGGCAGCGGAATACGATTCCTTTTGTAGTTTGAGGGGAGGCGTAATCGTGCTAACAACGTCGCCAATTTGCACGATTTCATAGGCGGCTTGTATGTCAGGACTGTTCCGATAGCGATCAGCACTTAGGTTCCATTCACCGCTCGCACCGATCTGCACCCGCGCCACCTTGTGTGCCATCTGAGCACTATCGAATCCTGCAGCATCGGCAAAGAATTTCCTTAGTTGCTTCACAGCATCTGGCAGGTCGCTCCCGGTAATTGCCCGCCGTTGCGCCCCGAGATTAAAGCCATCGTTCTCCACCTTGACGAACAGCACCGAATCGCAGTTTTTGGCCAGGCGCTTGTCGAGGATCAGGATCGAGGTCTTGACCCCCGAATAGGGATTGAAGACCCCCGCCGGCAGCGATACCACGGCCACCAGGGAGGTCTTGACCAGCATTTCGCGCAGCTTCTTGTAGGCGGTGCCGCTCTGGAAAATGATGCCCTCGGGCACGACGATGGCGGCCCGGCCCTGGGGGCTGAGGTGCTCGGCGATGTAGTCCACGAACAGCACTTCCGAGCGGGTGGCCTGCACCGAAAAGCGCTTGTGGGGCTTGATGCCGCCCTTGGGCGACATGAAGGGCGGGTTGGCCAGGATGATGTCGGCCGTCTCGTTCCAGCGTTCTTCGCTGGTCAGGGTGTCGTATTCGACGATGTGGGGGTCGGTGAAGCCGTGCAGGTACAGATTGACCAGGGACAGGCGCACCATGTCGGGGGAGATGTCGTAGCCGTGGATGTTGGCCACCAGGGTGGCCCGCTCTTCCGGCGTCAGCAGGTCGCCGGTACGGGTTTTGGTGTTCTGCCGGAGGATGTGCTTCCACGCCGAAATGAGGAAACCGGCGGTGCCGCAGGCGGGGTCGAGGACGCTTTCGTTTTTCTTGGGGTCGATGATCTCGACCATGAAGTCGATGATGTGGCGCGGGGTGCGGAACTGGCCGGCATCGCCCTGGCTGCCAAGCACGGAGAGCAGGTATTCGAAGGCGTCGCCCAGACGTTCGGAATGGTCGTAGGTGAAACCGTCGATTTCCTTGAGGAAGGCGCGCAGGGTTTCCGGGTCCCGGTAAGGCAGATAGGCGTTCTTGAAGATGTCACGGAACAGGGCCGGGATGCCGGGGTTCTCGTTCATCTTGCCGATGGCTTCGGAATAGAGGGCCAGCACGTCGAAACCGCCCATATTGGGGGCCATCAGTCGGGCCCAGCCGTACTTGGCGTATTCGCCGGCAAAGAAGCTGCGCTTGCCGCCCAGTTCTTCGGCCTCGGCGTCCATGTCGTCCATGAACTTGTAGATCAACGCGATGGTGATCTGTTCGACCTGGGATTTGGGGTCCGGCACTTTGCCGACGAGAATGTCGCGGCAGGAATCGATACGGCGTTTGGTGTCGCTGTCGAGCATGGGGTTTATTCGTTTTCGCTAAGCAGGTCGGCGCGATGGCGTTGCAGCCATTGCCGGGTGTGGGTGAGCAGTGCTTCGGCCTGGGCTAGGCATTCCCGGACGGCGGCGTCGGTGACGGGGTCGCCTTCGTAGTCGTTAAGGTTGCGCTGCTTGCGCAGGGCATCGAGAACGATGACCGTATCTGCAGCCGTGCCCAGGGTCTTGGGCAGGGCTTGCAGGGCGGTCTGATGGTGGCCGGGCTGGCTGGTGGCGGTGCGATAGCCATTGGCCCACAGGCCGACCATGGCGCATTGCATGATGGTCTTGTAGGCGGCGTCGAAGCGGTTGTCGTTGCTGAGTTTGCTCAGGCGGGCATCGGCCAGGTTGCGCTCGGCCGATGCCAGCAGGCGCAGGACGCCGTCCGGCGTCGCTTCAAACGCCTGCAGGCGATGAATCGCCAGCAAATTTTCCAAGGTCATGGACGGTGCCGATCACGAAGAGTTTGGGGTTGGCGAGAATGTTCCAGACGAAGCCATCCTTGGCTGCGACGCGCTGGGCAAACTCGGCGGCGGTATAGAGCACCGGGTTGATCTCCCGTTGCAGGATGGACTGGGCGGGGTGCAAGGCTTTGATGGCGTCGCCAAAACTGCAGTCGGCGATCAGCAGCAGATCGACGTCGCTGCGGGCGTTTTCATCGCCCCGGGCTAAGGAACCGAAGACCATGGCCAGTTGCGGCGGGGGCTGGAGCTGCCTCAGGGCCTCGGCCAGCACGCCGACCAGGCCGCTGGTCTTGCGGAACAGGCCCGCCAGTTCGGCGAAAACCGGGCACTCCCGGTTGGCCTGGTAGCGCACCTGATTGCCCTGCTTTTCCCGTTGTAACAGGCCGACTTCGGCCAGCCGGGCCAATTCCTTGTGCAGGGTGCCCGGCGTGGTTCCGGTCAGGCGGGCCAGTTCGCGGACGTGGTAGCTGCTCTCGGGATGCAAGAGCAACTGGGCCAGCGCTCGCTGCCGGTAGGTGCCAAATAGAAGATCAAGCAGCACGGGAATGCCAATGTAGTCATTAAAGCTTCGATTGTAGTCGATGTTGCTTCGTTTTGGCGATTCACATGAACTGGTTGAGGGAGACGTAATCCTTCACGTACTCGGGAATGCGCTCACGCCATTCCTGGGGCACGGCCTTGAAGTCGGCCATGCTGAAGGCTGGGTTGACGTTAAGGTCGGTCAGCCGCTTCTTTTCGAGAATGTCCCGCAAGTGCCCGTCAGTAGCGTAGGCCTTGAAGAAATACTTCATGGCAACAACGGCCTCGGCATGTTGGCTCAGGGCTTCGGGGGGCTGGTCGAGCAGGAACTTCTGGAATTCGTCCTCAAGGAGTTCGTCCTTGCCCTTGAAATAGGGGATGAGGCCGAAGATTTTTTCCAGAATCTCGCGCAGGGTCAGCCGCCGATCCACGCCGGCGGCGCGACGCAGTTTGTCGAGGGTGTAGTACTCGGCCGGCTTGTCGAGCAGGTGGGTGGTGACGTAGTCGATGGCCTGGTCCCACTGTTCGTTATCTACCTGGCGCTGCAGGATCGGATCAGCCTTGACCACGTTTTCGAAGCCTTCGAAGAACATGCGGTCGATCTTCATGCCCTGGGGGCCAACGGCTTCCTCCCGGACCTGATGGATATTGTCGGGACCGCCGTGGATGTATTCGCCGTTCGGGCCAATGGTCGTGCCGCCAACCTCACCGTTGCCTTCGCCAGTGCCCAGTCTCGGCAGCTTGAGCACCTGGTCGTAATCAAACTTCTCCTCGAAGTACTCGCAGTTGGCAAAAAAATCGAAGAACTTGAACTGACTTTTCTCCTGCCTGCCGATCTGCGCCTTGAGCTGTTTGTCGAATAACTGCTCGAGGAAGCCATGCTTACGTGTGCCGCGGCCCTTGATTTGAACGAAATCAGACGGGGAGAACACCGGCCGCATCAGGGCGAGATTGAGAATATCCGGGCAGTCATAACCGGTGGTCATCATGCCAACGGTGACACAAACCCGGGCCTTGCTGGTTTTGTAGGCCTCTAGAAAGTTGGCGGAGCCGAGCAGGTTGTTGTTGGTGAAGTTGATGGTGTACTGCTGGGCATCGGGGATCAACGAGGTGACCTGCACCGCAAAATCGGATTGGTACTTGTCCGGCCAGATGACATCGGCCAGCTCATTGAGGAGTTGGGTCAGCTTGGCCGCGTGGTTCTGGCTGACCGCAAAAACGATGGACTTACCAAACTCGTGGCTGATCGGATCGCGCAAGCCATTATTGAGAACGGTCTGGCAGAAAATGCGGTTGGTAGATTCGGAGAAAAATTTCTTCTCGAAGTCCTTCTGGAAAAAGCTGTCTTCACTGCCTTCTTCCCCGCCCTCCCCCCCATTGGCGACGGCATAACCTTTATCCGACAGCAATTGCGTAGTGATGTCGGTCCGCGCATCAACAACCACGGGGTTGATCAAGAAACCTTCGCGCACGCCGTCTAGCAGGGAATACCGGAAAGTCGGCTGACCGGACTCGCAGCCGAAAGTACGGTAAGTATCGAGTAGCAGCCGACGTTCGGCTTCCCGCGGGTCACGGGTACTGGGCTTGGACGCGTCGAATTTCTTCAGGTAGTCCCGCGGCGTCGCAGTCAGGCCCAACTTGTAACCGACGAAATACTCGAACACGGCACGTGCGTTGCCCCCGATTGAGCGATGCGCTTCGTCAGAAATAACCAAGTCAAAATCAGTGGGCGAGAACAGTCGGCGGTATTTGTCGTTGAAAAGCAGGGATTGCACGGTAGTGACGACAATCTCGGCCTTGCGCCATTCATCACGGCGCTCTTTGTAGATCACCGAGGTGTAATCGTTTTTCAGATAGGCGACGAACGCCTTGTTGGCCTGGTCTTCAAGTTCCAGCCGGTCAACGAGGAAGAGCACGCGGCGTGCGTTGCCGGTACGCAGGAAGAGCTTGATGACGGAGGCGGCGGTCAACGTCTTGCCAGTGCCGGTGGCCATCTCGAACAAAAAGCGGCTGTGACCTTCGGCAACGGCATCCTGAATCGCCTGCACGGCGCGCTTCTGATAGTCGCGTAGGAAACGCAGACGATTCTTCTGGATGAAGGCATCGCGCTCACCGGCATTGTTCCAGCCCGCCTCGGTGGCATAGCCTGGCATCTGCGTCAGCGCGATGTAGTCCTTGCTAACCGGCTCGGTGATCAAGCGCTGCGGATTGGGCTGGAAGCGGTGATAGCCCTTGATCGAATCAGGTGAGGGGAAACGGGTAATGATGTGGGGGTTACCCTGCTCCAGATCCCAGAAATAATGGAGGTTGCCGTTGGAGAGAATGACGAAGCGGCAGTTTTGTGACTTGGCGTATTTGCGCGCTTGTTCTTTGCCAACCAGGGGATTCTTGTCTTCCGACTTGGCTTCAAGAACAAGGAGAGGAAAACCTGCATCGTCGAGCAAGAGGAAGTCAATGAATCCATTGCTTGATTGCTCGAAATTGTCACCAAGGGCATCTACAGCATCCTTGGTCAGTTTGACTTTTGGTTCAAGAACGATGTTGGCCTTACCCGCTAGATCATCGAAGAAGCGCCAACCAGACTCCTCTAACAGCTTATTGATCTTGATACGGGCCTTGGCTTCCTTGGCAGCCATTCTAGGTACTCCCTGTGTTGTTCTTTAGTCGCATCGCACCCTCTGCAAACAGAATTAGTACGAACTGGCACGGTAGGCTTGCAAGTCTATAGACAGAGTCTCAACAACGGACGTTTTTGCCGAGGTGGCAATGGACTGGAGCCATATCGGCTACTACCACGGGACTTTAGCTTTGGTCCAAATAACCCTTCGCCAGATTCTGCTGAAGGGTTTTAAGCTGCTCCAGTTCAGGACTAGTCTGCCCAGCCTCAGGCTGAGACTTCCCCGTCAGCAGCCAAAGCGAGTACTCGGGCCAAGCCACTCCAATCGCCTCAAAGTGCTCTTCATTCGCCCGCTGCCGTCCTTCGCACACCGCCTTCCATGACGCGGCCTTGACGCCCGTCAGCTCTTCCATGTGCTTGAACTTGCGGTGAGGCTCGGTCTTGGCTGTCACCACAGCCGCCACCCTAGCCCTGATCGCCGACGTTTCCCCTTGACCCGCGTAACTCTCTGTCATATATTCACTAGTAAATATTTTGCTTATTCGCACATATAATTCTTATTGTGATTATGTGTGCTTCATTGTGGAGCAAAGTGATTATGACAGTCGCAGAAAGAATCAACCAGCCGGCGCTGGTGCCGATCATGCACTGGAAGAAATTCGCGGAAGTGGTGGGCATTGAGGAAGGCGTGCTGCGGGGCCTGTGCGACCGGGACCATATTCCCTCCATCTGTTTCGGCAAGCACCGCTTCATCAATCTGGCCAAGCTCAATCACCTGTGCCTGGATGAAAGCCACGACACGGCTAATCCGAGCGGGGCAGCGGAGGACTGAGGCAATGGATAAGCGCACCATCACACCCCACGAAGCGGAGTTGAACCGGCTGATCCTGCAAGCCCAATCCCGCCTGCACGCCATGGGCGATGGCGGCTTCGTCCAAGGTTGCAGCCTTTCCCTGCGGGAAAGGGCGCGGCTGATCCAGGTGGCTTCGCTGGATACCATGGCGACGCTGCAACGGATGCGGGAGGTAGCCCTGGCCGTACTCAACGGCGTCCCCCTGGCCGGTGACAAGGAAGTGAAATGCGCCGACTGTCGCCACCACGTGCCCAGCCTGACCTTTGCCGACGAGGCCAGTTGCGCCGTGCATCTGAGCCTGCAAAGCATGCACCGGTTGCGCCATTGCAGCCATTTCCAGCCCCTGGCGGCCAAGCCGCCGGCAGTGCCCGCCGATCCTGCTGCCTGAAGGCATGGAAGCGGGCCGGGATTGCATCCCCTGGCCCTGCCCTCCTGACCATAGTCGTCGCCGCTCAAGAAAGCCGCCAGGAAAACCGGGCGGCTTTGTTTTTGCCATGGCCGGAACTGGCGTAGCCTTGAGGCTTGCGGCTGAGCCGCCGACAAACCGGCGGCACTCTGGCCGATAATGGGGCGATGCCTCCGGCAGTTCCCCGGGCCAAGCCCGGCAACCTCTGCCCGTTACCACCAACTATTTTTTCACCTACCCACAATATCCATGCCCTTCGTTCGTCTACCCAGGCATGGACACATCGTTCTCCCTTTCCCTGCCCCGCGACGAGACCCGCCTGATGGCCGAGCAGAACCGACGCCTGACTGAAGCCATTGCCCGGGAGAGCGGGCGGCTGGGGAGTTTCATTCGCCGGCGCGTGCCCGACCCGGGCGAGGCGGAGGACATTCTGCAGGACGTGTTCTTCGAGCTGGTGGAGGCCTGGCGCCTGCCGGAGCCCATCGAGCAGGTGGGGGCCTGGCTGTTCCGGGTGGCCCGCCACCGCATCGTGGATCGCTTCCGCAAGCGCCGGGAGGAACCCCTGCCCGTGGCCGTGCAAGAAGACGGCGACGAGGAGCATTGGCTGGAAGCCGCCCTGCCGGCAGATGACGGCGGGCCGGAGGCGGCCTATCTGCGCCGCCTGTGGCTCGATGCCATCGCCACGGCCCTGGAGGAACTGGCGCCGGGGCCGCGGGAAACCTTCATCGCCCACGAGATCGACGGCCGCAGCTTCAAGGAGATGGCGGCGGAGAGCGGCGTGCCCATGAACACCTTGCTCGGCTGGAAGCGGCAGGCGGTGCTACACCTGCGCCAGCGGCTGCGTCCCCTTTACGAACCCCAACCCTGAACAGGAAACAAACCATGAAATGCAGAACTGGAAAATCCGGCTGCGCCTCGCGCTGCCTCAAGATCGGCCTGATGGTCGTGGTCGGCATCGGCGCCCTTACCTGGGTGGTGATGCAGTTGTGGAACTGCCTGCTGCCGGACCTCTTTGCCGGGGTCTCCCCCATCAGCTACTGGCAGGCCCTGGGCGTGCTGGTGCTGAGCCGCATCCTCTTCGGCGGCATGCGCGGCGGCGGCTTCCACCACTGGCGCGAGCGCCGGGCCCAGTGGGAAAGCCTGACGGAAGAAGAGCGGCAACAGCTCAAGGGCCGCTTCCACAGCCGCTGGAGCCGCTGCTGCACGCCCCAGGCGGAAGGCGCCGAGCCCCAGGCCAAGGCCGCGGATAAACCGGCCGACCAGGCTTGATGGTCTGAAACCTCCCCGGGCCCCGGGCGCGCCTCGTGCCGCCCCGGGGCCGCCGGCCACACCGCCCGCTGCTGCGGCCCAGCCCGCCCTGCCCGGCCGCCTGCGCCGGGCCCTGTGGCGCGTGCTGCCGCTCATGGGCGGCCTCCATACCTACATCGGCTGGCGCCTGCTGCCGTCGCTGGATCTGCATCCCGCCGCCCTGGCCCTGGCCATTGCCGGGCTGGCCCTTTCCGCCTGCCTGGTGCCCCTGGGCCTGCTGGGCCGCTTCGTCACCGACAACCAAACCCTGGCGGACCGGCTCAGCTGGCTGGGCAGCCTAGCCATGGGCCTCTTCTCTTCGGTGCTGGTGCTGACCCTGCTGCGGGATGCGGGCCTGCTGCTGGCCGGCGCGCCTTCCCTGGCGCAGCCCACGGCCCTGGCAGTGGTGGCTGTTGCCGGCCTGTTCACCCTGTTCGGCTACGTCAATGCGCGGCGGGTGGCCCGCATCGTCCGGGTGGAGGTGCCCCTGGCCGACCTGCCGCCGGCACTGGAGGGCTTCACCATCGTCCAGCTCAGCGACATCCACGTGGGGCCCACCATCAAGCGGGACTACGTGCAGGCCATCGTGGACCGGGTCAATGGGCTGGAGGCCGATCTGGTGGCCATCACCGGCGACGTGGTAGATGGCAGCGTGGAGCATCTACGGGAACACACCGCGCCCCTGGGCCAGCTGCGCAGCCGCCACGGCAGCTATTTCGTCACCGGCAACCATGAATACTATTCGGGCGCTGGGGCCTGGATGGCGGAGTTCGAGCGCATCGGCCTCAAGGGCTTGCACAACGGCCACACCGTCATCGCCCACCATGGCTCCCGCCTGGTGCTGGCCGGGGTGACGGACTATTCGGCCGGCGCCTTCGATACGGCCCAGGCCAGCGACCCGGCGGCAGCCCTGGCCGGCAGCCCGCCGGGGCTAACCCGCATCCTGCTCGCCCACCAGCCCCGCTCGGCGCCGGCTGCCGCTGCCGCCGGCTTCGACCTGCAGCTTTCCGGCCACACCCACGGCGGCCAGTTCTGGCCCTGGAATTTCTTCGTGCCCCTGCAACAGCCCTTCACCGCCGGCCTACACCGGCTGGGCCGGCTGACGGTCTACACCAGCCGCGGCACCGGCTACTGGGGCCCGCCCAAGCGCCTCGGCGCTCCCTCTGAAATCACCGTGCTGCGGCTGGTGCGGGCTTAAGAAACCGCGCTGGTCCCGGCTATTCGGCCCGGCCCCGCTGCGAGAAAAAGGCGCCCATGGGCGCCTTTTTCCTTGCTGCTTCGGGTGCTGGTTACGCCGCGGTGAGGCTCGGGCCCCACCCCTTGGCGCTCACACCCGGTACTGGGCCACCACCTGCTGCATCTCCTGGGCCAGGTGGGCCAGTTCGCCGGCGGTGTCGGAGGTGGATTGGGCCGCGGCGCTGTTCTCTTCGGACATCTGGGCGATCTTTTCCACCTGCTGGGCGATGGCGGTGCTGGCGACGCTCTGCTCCCGGATGGCGTCGGAAATGTCGCCCACCATATCCACGGTGCGGCGGGAGCCGTCGCCGATCTCCTGGATCGCCTGGTTGGCCTGCTCGGCCCGGGAGACGCCGGTATCCACCCGCTCCACCACGGCATGGATGCCCTGCACAGCGGCCTGGGCGCCGGCCTGCATTTCCAGAATGGTGCTGGCGATTTCCTGGGTGGACTGGGTGGTGCGCTCGGCCAGCTTGCGCACTTCGTCGGCCACCACGGCAAATCCCCGGCCCTGTTCGCCGGCCCGGGCGGCCTCGATGGCAGCGTTGAGGGCCAGCAGGTTGGTCTGGTCCGCCACTTCCTTGATCACCGAGACCACGTTGTTGATGCGCTCGCTTTGCTGCTCCAGCCGGCTGATCTGCTCGGAGGCGTGACGCACCGTTTCGGCGATGCTGTTGATGCCGGCCACGGTGTCGCCGATGATGCCCTCGCCCTTGTGGGCCAGCTCGCCGGAGGCGGTGGAAAGCTGGTTGGCTTCGCCGGCCCGGTCGGCCACGTGGTTGATGCTGACGGTCATCTCCTCCACCGTGGCGGCCATGCTGGAAGCGGCTTCGCTCTGATGGCCGGAGGCGATGGACATTTCATGGGAGGCATTGGCCACCCGGTTGGCGGCAGTATTGACGGCCTCGGTGTGGCTGCTGATTTCCCGGAAGCTGGCCTGCAGGCGGTCCAGCAGGCGGTTGAAGGCGGTGGAGGCCTGGGCCACTTCGTCGGTGCCCCGCACCTCGAGGCGGCCGGTGAAATCCAGGTCGTGCTCGATGCGCTTGAACATGGTCACCATATTGCCCAGGGACTGCTCCACATGGCGGTAGACCAGAAAGCCCAGGCCGGCCACGCCCAGGGTGGCCAGCACCATGACGATCATGGAGACCACCTTGCCGCTGCTGTAGGCCTCGGCTGCCTTGCGCACTTCCTGGGTGGCCAGTTCCTCGTTGTACTTGATGTGGGCTTCCACGTTGTCGGCGATGCGGCGGCCCAGGGCCCCGGCCAGGACCGCATCCTCCTTCGCCTTGTCCACCTGGCCGGCGCGGATGGAGGCCATCTGCCGGTCGATCAGGGAAAAGTACTCGGCCAGCATGCGCTTGGAGTTTTCCAGGTATTCCTTGTCCTTGTCGTCGCTGACCAGGGGCTCATAGCCCTTGACGTAGCCCTGCAGCCGCTCCCGGTTGTTCATCACCTGCTGGGCCAGGGACGGCCGCTCGGCATCGGGGCTCATGATGTAGGTGAGCATGAAGGTGCGCAGGCGGAAGAAGGAGGACTCCATGTTGGCCACCATGCGGATGCTGGGGATGGAGTTTTCGTTGGCGAACTCGAGGTTGGCGTTGATGGCGCCCATCTGGCGCAGGCCGAAGGCGCCGACCACGACCAGTCCGGCCACGGCGATGAGAATAAGGATGGCGAGGCGCTTGGCGATCGTCATGACGGCTCCTTTCGGGAGAGCGGGTTGGCATTGGAGTTTGGTTTATGACCTAAGTCATAAGCCCTATGACTCGCGTGCATTATGTCCGTTCAATTCCCGACATACCTGATGCCAAGCTGACGAAGCCGCTTATTTGCACCAACCTAGTAATCACCCTGGGTCGGTAAAGAAAAAGGCCGGCCGGCACCCTGGGGGCACCGGCCGGCCTGGTCCTGGCGTTGCCTAGAAGGCCCAGCGCAGATTGAAGGCGGCGCTGCGGTAGTGGCGGCCCTGGCGGTGTTGGCGTTCAGGCATAGGCCACCCAGCCACGGAAGGCAAAGCCGACGTAAAACAGCTGCACATCGTGGAAACCGGCCTCGCGCAGGATTCCTTCGTCCTCCTCGGGACTGAGAATGGTCAGCTCGCGCTCCACCTTTTCCCGGGTGGCCTGGGCCTGTTCCGGACTGCTGCCAGATGCGGTCAGAAAGGCAGCATAGCGGGACATCCAGATATCCCGCCGTTTCTGCTCGGCCTCGGCACTGAGATGGGCAACGACAAACGGGGCCCCGGGTTTCAAGCGGCAGCGAATCTCCCGCAGCATCGGCAGGCGCTGCTCTCGGGGTACGAAGTGGCAGGTCAGCAGGCAGGTGGCGGCATCGAAGGGGCCTTGCGGCGCATCCTGAACATAGCCCTGGTGTAGCGCGATCCGGGAAGAAAACGGGCTGAGCCGTTGGGCCGCCAGTTCCAGCATGGGCCCACTGGGATCGACCCCGTCAAACTGCCAGCCGGGATGGGCTCGGGCATAGTCTTCCAGTTCCAGCCCGCCGCCGGCACCCACCACAAGAATCCGCCCCTGCCCGGCCACCCGCTCCTCAATGAGGAGGCGGGTCATCGGCAGCAGGCTGAGATAGCCGGGAACGTTGCGCCGGGGCCCTTCGGCGTACTTGTCTACCGCGTCGGGAGTCTGAAAGGCAGCATGGGGTGCGGGTTGCATGGGCGAATTATCCCATACCGCCCCTCAGCCTTTTGACGGTGAAAGCAAAAGCGCCAATCCCCTGCGCCGGCCTTAGAAGGCCCAGCGCAGATTGACGGAGGCGCTGCGGTTGTTGAAGCCCTGGCGGTGTTCGCCGTCCACCCGGCCGATGATCTCCAGGCCGCCGGCGGTGAGCTTGGAGAGGCCCAGGCCGGCACGGACGATCCAGGGGTCGGACTCGACGCCGTTGGTGATGAAGTAGGAGCCCGGGGCGCCGGCATAGGCAGCGGTGACGGCGGCCTGCTGGTTGCGCAGGTCGTAGGCGGCGCCCAGGTTGGCGAGAAGGTTGATGCCGTTGTCCAGGCGGTGGGAGAGCCGGGCGTCGGCGGAGAGGAGAATCTGCTCCACGTCCTGGCGCTTGACCTGCAGGTTGAGGGCGCCGGCACCGCTTTCCTGGTAGCTGGCGTTGCGCATCCAGGCGTAGTCCAGGCCCACGGAGGGCGCCACCACGGTGCGCTCGGAGAGCGTCAGGTTGCGGGTCAGGCGCAGGCCGGCGTGGGCGGTGTAGGTGTCGAACTTGGAATGGGCGGAGACGCCGGCGAAGCGGATGTCGCGGGTGCCCCGGTTGCTGTTGTAGCCCCCGTCCACCTGCCAGCTCAGTTCGGTGCCGGGCGCCAGGTTGCGGCTGCCGTAGCCGATCAGCTGGTAGAGCTTGACGCTGGCGTTGTGGGGGGCGACGGCGGAGCGGCTGTCCACGCTGGCGTCGGCATAGGCCAGGGCGACGCCCAGGCGGTCGGCGTCGGACACCTGACCGTCCAGGCCGAAGACCATGCCGGCGGTGCTGGCGTGGTAGCCGGCGGAGCCGTTGCTGTCGGCCTGGGTGGCGCGGGAGCCGAAGGGCTTGATCCAGAACTGGCGGTCGGCGAACTGGCTGTCGCCGGAGGCCATGCCGGTGACGGCGGCCACCCGGTTGTTGATCAGCTGGCCCACGTTGGCGATGACGCTCTGGGAGGCCAGCACGTTGTTGCCGGTGAGCAGGGGCAGGCTCTGGGAAACGGCCCGGGAGACTTCGCTGGCGGAGGTCAGGGGCGCGAACATCAGACTCAGCTGGCTGGTGGGGTTCTGGGCGATGAGGGCATCGAGCACGGCGCCGGCGCCGCCGCCCTGGCTGTTGCCGGTGCTCTGCAGGGCGCTGCTGACGGCGTTGTTGCTGGCGGCCACCAGAAGCAGGTCCACATCGTTGCTGCCGTACACCGCCCTCAGGTTGAACAGGGTGCTGTTGTCGGTGATGCTGGAGAACTGGCCGGAAACGCCGCCGGTGGCGGTGATCACGGAGTTGAGGCGGTCCCCCAGGGTAAGGGGGCTGCCGCTGGCCACGTCCACCGCCAGGGTGCCGTTGAGGCTGGCGCTGCCGGTGACGGAAAGCTGGCTGTACTGGCCGGCGCCGGTGCCATTGACGCCCAGGCGCAGGGTGCCGTTGCCAGCCTGGGTGTAGTTGCCGCCGACGCTGAGAGTTTTGTAGCTGCCGCTTTGTTCGGGCACCGAGAGGGTGCCGGAATTGCTGATGTTGCCGCCCACATTGCTCTGGCCGACAGTCAGGGTGCCGCCGTGGGCCACCGTCACATTGCCGCCCAGGGCGGCGCTGTCGGCCAGGGAGAGGCCGGCGCCGGAGGCGATGCTGGTGCTGCCGGTAAAGGTGTTAACCGCCGTCAGCACGGTGGTGCCGCCCAGCACCTTGATATCGCCGGTGCCGGCGATGACGGAGGAGAGCAGGTAGTTGCTGTCGGTATGGTTGAGCACCAGGGTGCCGTCGCCGGCGCCCAGGGTGATGCTGCCGCTGTGGATGGTGCCGGCCGCCGCCGCGGCGCTGCCCTCCTCGGCGCCGATGCTGAGGGTGCCGGTGCTGCCGGCGCTGTGGGCGATGACCAGGCTGCCGGCGGTGATGTCGCCGCCGTCGCTGAGCACCAGGCTGCCATCACCCCGGGAACCGACATGCAGGGTGCCGGTGGTGGTCCAGCCGCTACCGCTGCCGCTGATGAGCACGGTGCCGGTGGAGCCGGCCTCGTTGGCCACATAGCCCCGGTCGCTGCTGAGGGTGCCGCCGCTGCCGAGAGTCAGGGAGCCGGTGCCGAAACGGCCCACGTTGAAGTCGCCGCTGGCGGTGAGGGAAGAGCCGCTGCCGGTGATCACCGCCGTGCCGGTGGTGCCGGCCAGGTCGCCCAGGATGGCCTGCACCGAGGTCACCGTAGCGCCATTGCCGATGGCGAGCTTGCCCTTGCCGCCACTGCTCTGACCCACAAAGAGGTCGCCCTGGTTCTCCCACTGGGAGCCGCTGCCGGTGACGGTCACTTCGCTGACGCCGTTGCCGACAGTGCCGATGAAGCCGTCCACATTAGTCACTTTGCCGCCGGCACTGATGGTCATGGTGCCCTGGCCTTCGTTGCCCACGTAGAGGTGGCCGCTCATGGTCCAGGTGGAGCCGGTGCCCGTCACCAGCACCGAGTTGTTGGTGCTGCTGCTCTGCCAGCCCACCAGACCGCCGGTGGAGGTCAGGGTGCCGCCGTTCTGCACCGTCAGGGTGCCCTTGCCGAAGTTGCCCACGCCCAGGCGGCCGGAAATGTTCCAGGCGGCGTTGTCGATGGTGACGCTACCGACGGCATTCTGGCTGTCGCCGATGCTGCCGGCGGAGCTGGTCACCAGGCCGCCGCTCGAGATATTGAGGGTGCCGGTGCCGCCCGGATTGGCGGCATCGGTGATGTCGCCGCCCACCCGCAGGGAACCGCCGATCCCCCAGGAGGAACCTGCGCCGCTGACGTTGACGGTGCCGGTGGAGCCGGCGTAGCGGGCCAGGGCCGTATCGCCGCTACTGACTGTGGCGCCGGAGAGAATGTCGAGTTGGCCCTTGCCGTAGACGCCGACGAAAAGACGGTCGCTGTTGGTCCAGGAGCTGCCGGCGCCGATCACGGTGACGCTGCTGGTCAGGCCGTTGCTGGCGCTGCCGATACTGCCGACCGCGTTGCTGACGTCGCCGCCGGCCGAAATGGTCAGGTTGCCCTGGCCGCCGCTGCCCACCACCAGATTGCCGCTACCCATGTTCCAGGTACCGTTGATGGTGGCCGTGCCGCTGCTGCCGCCATACAGGCCGAGAACGCCGCCGGAAGCGCTGGTCAGGGTGGTGCCGCTGCCCACGTTGAGGGTGCCCGTTCCCGAGTTGCCGATGAAGGCGTAGCCGCCGCTGGTGGCGGTGGAACCGTTGCCGCTCAGGATCAGGCTGCCGTTGGTACCGCTGGTGGAACCCAGGTAAAAGTTGCCCGCCGAAAGGCTGGCGCCGCCCTGCACATTGAGCACGCCGACGCCGTAGTTGCCGATATGGAGATCGCCGCTGTTGCTCCAGTTGGCGCCGCTCCCGGAGACGGTGACGCTGCCGGAGGTGGTGGGCGTGCCCAGGTTGTTGCCGAGCAGGCCGGATGCGGAATTGAGGGTCCCCAGGATGGTCAGGACGCCGTTGCTGCCGCCGCCCACCACCACGGTGTTGGCATGGGCGGCGGTGGCGGAGCCGATGATCGGGGTATTGCCGGTAGCCACGCTGACCAGGGCGTCGTCACCGGCGGTGGGTACAGCGCCGGACCAGGCCCAGTTGCCCGCCGTCGCCCAGTCGGAACTGACGCTGCCGTTCCAGTTGCCGTTGACGGCCTGGGCCGCGGGCATGCCGAGGGACAGGCACAGGGTCGCCAGCCAGCGCCGCGAGTCGACACCGAAGCAGGCCTGGATGGCGGCAGCCAGTGTCTTGCGCCGCTCGGGAACGAAGGCACACAGGGGGCCGCACCGGGCCAGCTTCACCGGAAGGTACTTATTCATCATCAATGGACCTGAAACGAGAACGGGCAAGAAAAATGCGGGCCGGCAACTCGGCGCACACGAGGGACCTGGCGCAACGGCGGCGGCTACCGACTGCGGCCCGGCGCGAATCCCCACGCCGCCAGACAATGCCATTGCGTTATGTCGTCGCGATTGTAAACAAATGTCAGAAGCTTGAAGCTGTCATTTCCTGTTATTTTTTTGTAAAGACGCGCCTTATGCGCCCCGATTACGCCAGATGGCTCCGCCACGATGACATTTTCATGCCATCATCGGGCTTTCGCCTGACCACTCCGCACCGATACCCATGTCCGTGAAATACCGATTCGTGCTCGTCCTCCTCAGCCTGGCCCTGGGCGCCTGCACCGCCCTGCCCTCGCCCCGCGAACGGCAGGACCATGCCGACAACCTGGCGGCCGCCAGGCAATGGCAGAAAGGCACGCTCACGGCAGCGCCCTTCACCCTGCGCACCTACGAACCCGTGACGCCCCGCCAGGGGGACACCCTGGCGGTGTATATCGAGGGCGACGGCCTGGCCTGGCTCAATCCCAGCCAGCCCTCGGCCGACCCCACCCCGGTCTCGCCCCTGCTGCTGCAACTGGCCCTGGCCCAGCGGGAAGGCAAGGCGGCCTACCTGGCCCGGCCCTGCCAGTACGCCGAGTCCGGTGCTGCCCCCTGCGCGCAGCGCTACTGGACCGACGGCCGCTTCGCGCCGGAGGTGATCGACGCCATGGACCGGGCCCTAGACCAGCTGAAGGCACACCAGGAGGCCCGCACCCTGGTGCTGGTGGGCTACTCGGGTGGCGGCGCCGTTGCCGCCCTGCTGGCGGCCCGCCGCAGCGACGTGATCCGCCTAGTGACCATCGCCGGCAATCTGGACCACCGGGCATGGACCACCTTCCACCGGCTGACGCCCCTCGATACTTCCCTCAACCCGGCCGACCGGGCACAGCGGCTTGCCGCCATCTCCCAGATCCACTGGATCGGCGGGCGGGACACGGTGATGCCGGCGGAACTGGCCCGCCGCTGGCCGGCGGCCCTGCTGGGGCCGCGGCAGGAAAACCTGAAGCTGGTGCCCGAGGCCAGCCACGGCCAGGGCTGGCCCGATCCGCGCCAGACACCGGAATTTCCCCTCGGCCCCAGGAGCAACGGCAAGCCCCTGCCCTGAGGCCGGCTGCCAGCCCCCCAGCCGCACTTGCCAACGCCCCCGGTCGGGGGACAATGCCGATTCCCCTTTGCCGCAATCTGCCAACACCGCCACGCCCGCCATGTTTCCCGCCATGTCTCATACCTCACGCCTGTCGCCTCGCGCCCGCTGCCGGGCCCTGCTGTTTGCCGTCGCCCTGCTCCTCTCCTTCCAGGGCCTGGCCCAGACGCCGCCGGACTGCCCCGCCACCCAGCACGCGCCGCCCTCGGCGGAGGAGACCCGGGAATACCTGAAGAACGCCCGGGACCATGGCTTTCTCTGGCGCATCGAGAAGGACGGGCGGGCCTCCTACCTCTACGGCACGGTCCACGTGGGCAAGCAGGAATGGCTCTACCCGGGCCCCCTGATGCGCCGGGCCATGGCGGAGACGGACACGGTGGCCCTGGAGATGGACGTGCTCGACCCGGCCATCGCCGCCCGCATCCAGCAGCTGATGCTGTTCCGCAAGGGGCCCAAGCTGCCGGCCGGACTGCAGGAGCGGATCCGTCGCCAGGCAGAGGCCTCCTGCCTGCCCTACGCCGCCATCGCCGCCCTGTCGCCGGAACTGCAGGTGGTGACCCTGACGGTGATGCTGGCGAAGAAGGAAGGGCTGGACCCGGCCTACGCCCTGGACGTGATGCTGGCCGGCTTCGGCCACGGCACCAAGCGCCCGGTGGTTTCCCTGGAGGAGCCGGAACTGCAGATGAAAGCCCTGCACATGAAGACGCCCCGGGAGACCCAGGCCTTCGTCGAGGCCAGCCTCAATTCCCTGGAGTCGGAGAAGGCCCTGGGCGCCCTCAGGCGCCTGGCCAAGGCCTGGGAGGAAGGGGATTACGCCACCATGGCGGACTATCCCGCCTGGTGCGAGTGCATGGAAACGCCGGTGGAACGCAAGGCCATGCAGCGCCTGCTCAACGAGCGCAACCCGGACATGGCCAAACGCATCGACCAGCTGCACCGCCAGGGCAGCCGGGTCTTCGCCGGCGTCGGCAGCCTGCACCTGTTCGGCCCCACCGGCCTGCCCGCCCTGATGCAGAAGAAGGGCTACACGGTGGAACGGATCGACTTCGCCCGGCCCTGAAGGCGGCCGGGGCGGCTCAGGTGGCCCGCTCCTTCCTGCATCACCGCTTCCTGCATCACCGCTTCCTGCATCACCGCTTCCTGCATCACCGCTTCCTGCATCACCGCCTCCTGCATCACCGCTTCCTGCCCCAGCACCGCCCTCATCCCGCCGCCTCGCCGCCGGCATAGTCCGCCATCACCTCCACCAGCCAGTCCATAAAGACCCGCACCCGGCGCGGCAGGTGGCGGCGGTTGGCATAGAGGAGATGCACCGGCATGGGCGGGGCGTTGAACCCGGGCAGCACCGGCACTAGCAGACCAGCCTGCAGCAGGGCCTGCATGCCCGCCAGCGGCACCTGGATGAGGCCCAGGCCGGCCAGGCAGGCGGCGGTGTAGGCGTCCGAATTGTTCACCGTCACCGCCCCGGCCATGGGGATGCGGCGCAGCTCCCCGGCCCCGTCCACGTATTCGAAGCCGGGGGACTTGCCCCCCAGGATGGGGACGTAATGGATCAGCCGGTGGGCGGCCAGGTCTTCCAGGTAATGGGGCGTGCCGTGCCGTTCCAGGTAGGCCGGGCTGGCCAGGTTGAGCTGGCGCAGCTGGCCCAGGGGTCGGGCCACCAGGGAGGAATCCCCCAGGGCGCCGACCCGCAGCACGCAGTCGAAGCCTTCCCGCACCAGGTCCACGCGGCGGTCGGTGCTGCTCACTTCCACCTCCAGCCCCGGGTGCCGTTCGAGAAACTCCGGCAGCCGGGGCATGACCGCGTGGCGCGCCGTCCCGGCCGGCATGTCCACCCGCAGGCGGCCGCTGAGCTGGGCTTCGTCGCGGCGGAACATGGTCTGCAGTTCCTCCATGTCCGCCAGCAGGTCCCGGCTGCGCTCGTAGTAGGCCTGGCCGTCCTGGGTCAGCTGCACCCGGCGGGTGGTGCGGTGCAGGAGGCGGGCGCCGAGCTGGCTCTCCAGCCGTTGCACGGCGGCGGAAATGCTGGCCTTGGGCAGGCCCAGGCTGTCGGCGGCCTGGGTGAAGCTGGCCAGTTCAGCCACCCGCAGGAAGATTTGCATGGCGTCGAGCTGGTCCATGGCGCCCTCATTGTCTATGAATGACGAACAGTCTAAACAAATCAAGCGTATTTATCCGGAACTTTTCGATCAATAGACTGGCTTCCACGGTCGGCCCCAGGGCCGGCCCTCCCCCATCTTCAAGGAGCCAGACATGACCAAGATCGCACTCATCACCGGCGGCAGCCGGGGCCTGGGCCGCAACGCCGCCCTCAAGCTCGCCGCCCGCGGCGTGGACATCATCCTCACCTACCGCAGCCGGGCCGACGAGGCAGCTGCCGTCGTCGCCCAGATCGAGGCCCTGGGCCGCCGCGCCATGGCCCTGCCCCTGGCGGTAGATGAAGCCGCCGGCTTCCCCGCCTTCGCCGAGGCGGTGCGCCAGGCCCTGGCCGGGACCTGGCGGCGGGAGCGTTTCGACTTCCTGGTGAACAACGCCGGCATGGGCATCAACGCCGCTTTCGCCGAGACCACGGAGGCCCAGTTCGACCTGCTCATGAACACCCACCTGAAAGGGCCCTTCTTCCTCACCCAGGCCCTGCTGCCCCTGCTCAACGACGGCGGGCGCATCCTCAACGTCTCCACCGGCCTGGCCCGCTTCGCCCTGCCCGGCTACGCCGCCTACGCCAGCATGAAGGGCGGCATCGAGGTGTTGACCCGCTACCTGGCCAAGGAACTCGGGCCCCGGGGCATCGCCGTCAATGTGCTGGCCCCCGGCGCCATCGAGACCGACTTCGGCGGCGGCGCCGTGCGCGACAACGCCCAGCTCAACGCCTTCATCGCCGCCCAGACCGCCCTGGGCCGGGTCGGCCAGCCGGACGACATCGGCCATGCCGTGGCCGCCCTGCTGTCGGAGGAGACGGGCTGGATCACCGCCCAGCGCATCGAGGCTTCCGGCGGCATGTTCCTCTGAGCCAAAAAAACAGCCGTCCCTGGAGCGGTACGGCTGCGAAAAGGAAAGGGGGCTGTCATGGCCCCTTTCCGGGGGTTGGGGATAAGGGAAACGGCCGGGCCTACTGCACGCCCTGCCCCAGCTTCTTGCCGTTCACCACCACGCCGTAGAGATTGACACCGTCGTCGGCGTGGTAGCGCTTGCGTGTCTCGTCGATGCTGCCGTTCACCAGGCGCGGGTCCTGGGGCCGCTCGTGGGAATTGATGTAGGCGGCCACGTCCCAGGCCTCCTGGTCCGAGAGGGTCTCGCCCCGGCCCAGGGGCATGTTGTGCTGGATGAAGCCGGCGGCGGTGTTGATGCGGTGCATGCCGGCGCCCCAGTTGTAGGAGTCCTTGCCCCACAGGGCGGGGAAGACGGAGGTGACGCCCACCTTCTTGCCCTCGCCGTTTTCGCCGTGGCACAGCTGGCACTGCTTCTCATAGACCGCCTTGCCCCGGGCGATGTCGTAGCCGCCCTTGGGCGGCGGCGGCTCGTCGAAGCCCCGTCCCGGCAGGGCCTTGCCCGTGGGGGCGCCGGTGGACAGCCAGTAGGCGTAGGTGGTGAGGGCGGTGAGGATTTCGCTGTCGGCCGCCGGCGGCTTGCCGTTCATGCTGAACTGGAAGCAGCCCTGCATGCGCTCCACATAGGTATTCACCTTGTTGTTTTTCTTGCGGTAGGCCGGATACATGGGATAGGCCGCCCACAGGGGCGCCGAGTTGGCCTTGCGGCCCCGGTCGATGTGGCAGTTCACGCAGTTCATCTCGTTGCCCACGTATTCGGGCGCCAGGGCCTTGGTGTTCATGAACAGGTCCTGGCCCCGGCGCACCAACTCGCCGAAGGCGTTGTTGGGAATGTCGGTGTCGGCCGGGGGCTGGAAGTACTGCTGGCTCACCGGCTTGGCCGGGGCCTTGGGCAGCTGGGTCTGGTCGTCCAGGCGGGAATTACGGAGAGTGTTGGCGGTGTCGGCTGCCTGGGCGATACCGGCGAACAGGCAGATGCTGCCCAGCAGGGCGGCAAGAATCTTGGCGTTTTTCATGGCGGGAATCCTTTCGATGTAGGGGGAACGTTCGTCTCAGCGCAGGCGATGCTGGCTTTCGTCGAAGGCTTCCTTGGATTCCCCCAGGCCGGCGAAATAGTCGGACACGGCCTTGATCTCGGCTTCGCTCAGATCCACGGCGATGTGAGCCATGAGCCCGTTGGGGTCGTTGCGGCGGCTGGGCGGCACGGCGGCCACCGCCTTGGTTTTGCGGGTCGCGGCCACGGCCTTGGTGCCGCGCCAGGCTTTCAGCTGGTTCTCGATGTAGAGAGCGGACTGGCCTGCCAGGGGCGGGAAGGTGTCGCCCACGCCGACGCCGGCGGGACCATGACACAGGGTGCATTCGGGGATGTTGCGCTCCCAGGCGCCGCGCAGGGCGATCCAGGCGCCGCTGCCGGGCTGGGGCCGCTCCACCGGGCCGGGCTTGATATTGACCTTGGGCAGCTCGGCGTAGGCCTTGGCCACGGCCGCCACTTCCTCAGGCGTGAGGGACTGGGCGATGGGCTGCATCACCGCATTCTCCCGGCGGCCGGCCTTGAAATCGGCCAGCTGCTTGGCGATGTAGGCCTCGGGCAGGCCCGCCAGGCGCGGAAAGCCGGCGGCGGCCATGCCCTTGCCGTCGGTGCCGTGACAGGTGATGCAGGGCATGGCCGCCGGATTGGCGCCGCCCTTCTGCATGATGTCGCTGCCGTCGACAGCCTGGGCCGACAGGGGCAGCAGCGCCGGCAGCAACAGGAGGCCGGAGAGCAGCGGGGTAATCAGTTTTCTCATGGGGTATCTCCTCTCGAAGTTCGGGAATGAGTGACGGAGCGGTCGGGCGCTCTCTATTCTGAATGCATATGCAGATGGCTGGGAGTCGGGTTTCTCCTCGGCTACGTCAATCTCGATCCGCCCCCCGGAAAAAAGCCGCCCCGGGAGGGGGCGGCAGCCTCAGGCTCAAGGCGGGTCGGAAAGCTGGATGAAGGGGGGGCCTCAGTAGCGGGCGTCCTCCGGCTTCTTGCCATTGGGCCAGTCCTTCACCTTTTCGGGGAAGTCCGGGCGGGGCTGGTGGCTGAAGTACTCGGCCACGTCCAGGGCCTCCTGGTCGGAGAGGCCGCCCTGGCCCAGGGGGAACTTGCCGTGGAAGCCGATGGGCATGTTGCGTTTGACGAAGGCGGCGGCGGTATAGGTGCGGGCCATGCCGGCGCCGATGTTGAAGGACTCGTCGCCCCACAGCGGCGGATAGACCATCTTGCCGTCGGCGGACTTGAGGCCTTCGCCGTTCTCGCCGTGGCACACGGCGCACTGCTCGGCGTAGATCTTCTTGCCGTTGTCGCTGTTGGGCTTCAGGGAACGGTCGATCTTGCCGATGCCGCGCCCCGGCACCTTGTCTTCCGGCTTGGTGGCGCCCTTCATCCAGTCGAAGTAGGCGACCATGGCCTTCATGTCCGCCGACTCCACGGGCAGGGGCTTGCCGTTCATGGAGCGCTTGAAACAACCATTGATGCGGTCCTCCAGGGTGATGATGCGGCCGGCCCGGGGCGCGTAGCTGGGGAAGAAGGCGGAGACGCCGACGAAGGGCGAGCCGTCGGCCACGGTGCCGGCATTGAGGTGGCAGCTGGTGCAGTTGAGCTGGTCACCCACATGGTTGGGCAGCAGGTCCTTGGTTTCCAGGTGCAGACGCATGCCGCGCACCAGCTGTTCGGCGTTGGGCTTGGCCAGCATGTCGGCCAGACGCGGCGTCTCGAACTTGCTGTTGTCGATGGCCTTGGGGTCCTGCTTCACCACTTCGGCCCGCATCTTCTTCACCTGGGAGGCGGTCACGGCTTCGCCGCCGTTGCCCCAGCTGCTGCGGACGAAGGTGATCAGCTCGGCCAGTTCCTGGTCGTTGAGGCGGGCAAAGCCGGGCATGGTGAATACCCGGGGATGGGCCGCCGTAGAGGCGGTCTTCCAGCCGGTGAGGGTGATGTGCAGCAGGGTGGCCGGGTCCTTCGCCGTCACCGCCGGGTTGCCGGCCAGGGGCGGGAAGATCTTGCTGACGCCGTTGCCGTCCTGGCGGTGGCAGTCGCCGCAGAACTGCACGTAGGCCAGGCCGCCGCGGGAGTTGAAGAGATTGCCCGGCACCTTGCCCGCCACCTCGCTGCGGGGCACGCTGGGGGCCGGCAGCTCATGCTCGCCCGGGGGCAGGGACTTGAGATAGGTGGCGATGGCCACCAGGTCCTCGTCCTTCACGTGCTGGGTGCTGTGGTGGATGACCTCGGCCATGTTGCCGGAGGCGGTGGCGAAGCGGTTCTGCCCGGTCTTGAGGAACAGGGCGGTGTCCTCCACCGTCCACAGGCCGCGCAGGCTCAGGGCGCGCCAGGATTCCACGGTCTCCCCGGCGAGGAAGTGCTTGCCCTTGCTGCCGGCGTCGCTCATGGCCTTCTCCTGGAAGGCGATGCCCCGGGGCGTGTGACAGGCGCCGCAGTGGCCCAGACCCTGGACCAGGTAGGCGCCCCGGTTCCAGGTGGCGTCCTTGCCGGCGTCGGGCTGGAAAGGCGTGGCGTCGAGGAAGGCCCAGTTCCACAGGGAAAGGCCCCAGCGCTGGTTGAAGGGCCAGCGCATGGCGGTGGGCTTGTTGGCCTGCTTCACCGGCGCCAGGCCCTGCATCAGGTAGGCGTAGAGGGCCTGCATGTCCTCGCCGGTCATCTTGGCGTAGGAGGGATAGGGCATGGCCGGGTAGAGGTTGTGGCCGTCCGCCGCCACGCCCTTGCGCATGGCCCGGTCGAACTGGGCGAAGGTGTAGTTGCCGATGCCCGTTTCCTTGTCCGGCGTGATGTTGGTAGAGAAGAGCACGCCGAAGGGCGTGGCCAGTTCCCGGCCGCCGGCCATGGACTTGCCGCCTTCGGCGGTATGGCAGGCAACGCAGTCGCCCAGGCGGGCCAGGTATTCGCCCCGGGCGATCTGGCCGGCATCGGCGGCTTCGGCCCGGCCCAGGCCGGCGGCGGCCAGGGCGGAGAGGAGGAAGGTGGCTGCGGCGCTGCGCCACAGGCGCGTCAAGGCGCCGGCCGGCGCCCCTGCAGGCACGGATGGGACATGGGTCATGGCTGTACTCCCTGTACTTGGTTTGTTTGGGGTCAAGTCTAGGGAGGGCGCCCCACCGCGCCTATTCGGATATCCGGTTAGGGCCATAACCGAAAGTCACTATTGCCGGCGGCTGCCTAAACCGCTTGTCCTGGGCGCCCCGACCTGCCCTCCCTGCTGCACATCGCCATTTCCCCGGCCTCGGGATCATGGCAACATCATGCCAATTCCATTCCCCCGTCCGCCCATGCAGCCGCCCACCACACCCGCCGCCGACCGCCGCATCCTGATCCTCGACGCCACCCCCGACGACGACGGCCCCGACCGCCGGGTGGCCGACCGGCTGGCCGCCCTGGCCACCGACAGCGGCGCCCTGATCAGCCGCTTCCGCCTGGAAGAGGTGCGCCTGGCCCCCTGCCTGGGCGACTTCGAATGCTGGACCAAGACCCCCGGCCTGTGCCGCACCCAGGATGACGCCAACGCCATCGCCAAGGCCTTCCAGCAGGCCGACCTGGCGGTGATGGTGACGCCCCTCTTCCACGGCGGCTACCGGCCCTCCCTCAAGGGCGCCCTGGACCGGCTGCTGGGCGTGATCCACCCCTTCTTCCACGAATCGGTCGGCGTCACCCGCCACCAGCCCCGCTACGAGCGCTACCCGGCCATGCTCTTCGTCGGCCTGGAAGCCGCGCCCGATGCGGCGGCCCGGGAACTGTTCGCCGCCTTCGCCGGCGGCAACGCCATCAACCTCATGGCCCCCCGTTTCCACACCCTGGTGCTGGCCCCCGCCACCGCCCCCTGGGAGGAAGCCCTGGCCGCCCGCTTCGCCCAGGCCCTGGCCGGCAGCGACGGCGAACCCTTCCCCCACCACCCGCCGGCGGACGCCCTGGCCCGGGCCTGCGCGCCGGACCCGGCCCTGCCGCCGGCGCCGGTGCAGCGCGCCGCCCTGCTGGTGGGCAGTGCCCGGCCCAAGGGCGAAAGCACCTCCGAATCCCTGGCCCGGAGCCTGGCGGAAAACCTGGAACGGCAGGGCGTCGCCGTCACCCTGGTGCACGTCATCGACTTCATCAAGCCCGGCCGCCGCGCCGACGCCGCCCTGGCCGCCCTGGGCGAAGCCGAGCTGCTGGTGGTGTCCGCCCCCCTCTACGTGGACGGCCTGCCGGGCCTGGTCCTCAAGGCCCTGGAACAGATCGCCGCCCAGCCCGGCCGCCTGCAGCGGGTCGCAGGCCTGCTCAACAGCGGCTACCCGGAAGCAGCCCACAACCGCTCCGCCATGGCCCAGCTGCGCCGCTTCGCCCACAACGCCGGACTCGGCTGGGCCGGCGGCCTGGCCATGGGCGCCGGCGAAGTGCTGCACGGCAAGCCCCTGGCCAGCATGGGCTTCATGTTCCGCAAGCAGATCGCCGCCCTCCGCCAAGCCGCCCCGGCCCTGGCCGCCGGCCGCGGCATCCCCCCCGAAGCCAGTGCCTCCATGGCCCGCCCCCTCCTCCCCGCCTGGCTGTTCCGCCTGGCCGCCAAACTCCGCTGGTTCACCCAGGCCCGCAGCCACGGCACCCCGTGGAACGACCTGGGAGCCAGGCCCCATGAGTTGAAGCGGGAGGAGAAGCCGCTGGGGGATGGGGGCTGAGTTGGCGGGCCACAGATGGGATTGAACGAAACCGAAGGAGACGTGGGGAAAAGCGTCCCCATGAAGTCGTTGGGAAAGCTCATAAAAATGACATTTAGCTGACCGACTGGCAAAATCATCGCGACGTTGAACAGGTGCCACTTATGGCTGCCATCTATCCTCGCGGCATTGCTGCCAATCTAACGAAATTCTGCATATGAAAGCCTCCCAGGCTGCCACTATTTTCTGCTTATACGGCATTCCGCCGGCTTATATGGCAGTTATGCCATCACTTCACGTTAGCGAATAGGATAGTCATGCGCAAAGTTTTCTTACTCACGGGTTTTCAAAACTGGGGCAAAACTTATTTGATTAAGCAGTTGTTTTCGAGAAGTCGATTCCACAAAGGCAGCACATATTCTTTTGGAGACCATGACTTTCTTGTTCTTCCACAATCAAATGATGACCTTGGAAAAGATGGCTATGAAGATGCCTATGAAAAGAGAATAGAAGAGCTGGGTAAAAATGGAATCGAGCCAAAGTATATTTTTTCTGCCTTTTGCCCCACAAAAGAACCACAAAACTTATCCGCGAAAATAATTAATAATTTGTACGCAAGAGACAATGTGATCGTGATTCCTATTGAGTACAAATGGTGTGAGCACGCTCGACTCCAGCTTCCTGAAATATCGTCTTATTTTTCACCCTTGCCAAACGTCTCTATTTCACCGTTATCAGGCAAGGATCCGTCAAAAAAACTAGCGACTCTTCAAAAAATTGTTCTTTCTAATCTACCGTGAAATTCGCTAACAATTCCGTCAAAAGGGAGGCCGCAAGCTACGCTTGTGGCCTCCCTTCCCGGCTTCGCCGATGCGGCGACCCCTCACATCAAACGTTAGCCCCAAAGCCCCTCTACGCTGTACTTACTGTCGTATTCTTGGGATCGGCTGCGGCTTATGTGTTGCTGCCACATGGGGAGCTTATCCAGCAGCTTGCCGCCGTTCCTCTCGTTGGCTCACTCGTTGCTGCATTGGTTCAGACTTTACGGGATCAAGCTGCACACGAACGTCAATTGATTCTTCAAGCTTCCGAGCATCAGTTTGCTATTGGGGCCAGCTCCCACATGGCGGATGTTGCCTTTGATAAACATGTGATCTTTTGTGAAGAGTACGTTCAAGAGGTGTTTGCTACGCTTGGCACCTTGTTTCGCGAAGGACCAACAGAAAATGTTTTGCCGCACGCCTCAACGCTATTTCAAATTCGAAATAAACACGCCGTCTGGCTAACCAATGATCTCGATTCAGACCTTCAAAAATTTGAGGGTGCTCTACGGAAGATTGGCGCAAGCGATTGGTATCTACGTAACGCTGAACGTGCCGAAGATCGGCAACAGAAAATCGAAGAAATGTACAAAACCCTTGCAGATGTTCTTGGGCAAGAAAACATGGGACCAGAATGGCAAGGACAACCATTATCAGCAGATCTCGCAATATCTACGGTCATTCGAGGTTTGCGGCAAGTTCTTGGCACTGAAGAACTAACCGAATTGCGTTCCGCCTTAGTTCAATCTGCTTTGATTAACGTTAAAGAAAATAGCTAATCCTTCGGTCAAGCGCACACCCATGCCGCCCGCCAATCGTACAGACGCTGTCCCGAAGGAGCTAGACAAACTTCAGGAGCTCGCCCGGGTTGCCTCGCACAAAGCGCTGGAGGAATACGAGTCGCCCCCCAAGGAATGGGAGGCCAATCTCACACTTGGAACGGTCTTCGATGGCGATGACAGAATCTTTGAGTTGTACGTGGCAGCGGACAATCCCAAAGATACAATCGTTATCAGTTCAGCGCGTGTAGATCGCAAGAACCATTCGGTTCAAGTGGTAATCACAAACCTAAAAAGAAAGATCGCACCTTGACTTGCGCATTCAAAGCTGGCGGCTTAATGCGCTCTAACATGACGCTCAGTCGCTCCGCGAATGGAATCGCCTTGCTCGTGGGAATACCGAGAATGCGATGCTCTCTTCTATGTTTGAGAGTAGCAGCCCTAAAACCACGCCAGTGCCTAGCGGCAATCAGCCCCAACAAAAAAGCCAACCCCAGGGTTGGCTTTTTTGCTTTCCGGCTCCGGCCTACAGCAACGGCGGCGTACGCGAAGCGACCATGAGGCGGTTCCAGCCGTTGATTTCGACTACGCACAGGGTCAGGTTGGCGATTTCCACCGGGCTGAAGTGGGCTTTGACCTCTTCGTAGATGGCGTCCGGCACTTCCTGGCCGCTGAGGGCGGTGACGGCTTCGGCCCAGGCCAGGGCGGCGCGCTGGCGGGGGTCGAAGACTGGGGCTTCCTTCCAGGTGGCGGCCAGGTTGATCTGGTTTTCGCTGAGGCCGTACTTGCGGGCCAGGGGCACGTGCATGGCGACGCAGAAGGCGCAGCCGTTGATCTGGGAGACGCGCAGGCGCACCAGTTCGAGCAGGCCCAGGTCCAGGCCGGCGCCCTGGACGTAGGTGTGCACGCCGAACATGGCCTTGTAGCCGTCGGGGATCAGTTTGCCGATATCGAAGCGTTGTTCCATGGTTTCCATCCTTGGGAGAGTTGGGGGAATCCCGCGCTGCAGGATGAGGCCATCCTAATGGGCCGGTGGTACGATGCATACGTCCATTTATCGACCATTCGATTGGTCCACTTTCCATGAAACGTGCCGCAGAACTGGAGCTGGCCCTGGCTCCCCGGGCCGAGGGCGTGACCCTGCAACGCTGGCTGTGCGGGGAGTTGCGGGCCGCGATCCTGGCCGGGCGCCTGGCGCCGGGGTGCCGCCTGCCTTCCACCCGGGATTTCGCCCGCCAGCAGGCCATCTCCCGGGGCACCGTGGTGGCCGTCTACGACCAACTGATCGCCGAAGGCTATCTCAGCGGCGCCACCGGCAGCGGCACCACCGTGGCTGCGGCCCTGCCCATCGCCGCGGCCGGCACGGCGCAGCCCCGGACCAGCGCCGCCCCGGGCATTGCCCGTGCTGCCGCCGCCGACACGGCAGGGACGGACGATGCTGCAACTAAGCGCCCCCGGCTGTCGCGCCAGGGACAACTGCTGGCGAACAGCCCTTTCCTCTCCCGGGAGGGCATGGTCCTGGGGCGGCCCTTCAGCCCCAACCAGCCGGACCTGGGGGCCTTTCCCCACGCCCTCTGGCAGCGCCTCACGCACCAGCAGGGGCGCGGCCTGCGGCCCGACGACATGGGCTACGGCGACGGTGCCGGCCACCAGCCCCTGCGCCGCGCCATCGCCGAGCACCTGCGCTATTCCCAGCGGATCGACTGCCATGCGGGCCAGGTGATGATCCTGTCCAGCGCCCAGCAGGCCCTGGATCTGTGCGCCCGCCTGCTGCTGGACCCGGGCGATACGGCCCTGGTGGAAGACCCGGGCTATCCCGGAGCGGCTCGCCTGTTCGAGCTGGGCGGCGCCCGGGTGCAGGGCGTGCCGGTGGATCGGCTGGGCCTGTGCACCGACGCCCTGCCGACGGCAGAGGAGGCCCGACTGGCCTACGTCACCGCCGCCCACCAGTCGCCCCTGGGCGGCACCCTGCCCCTGGAGCGGCGCCTGGCCCTGCTGGCCTGGGCCGAAGCGGGCCGGCGGATCATCATCGAGGACGACTACGACGGCGAGTACCGCTTCGACGGAGCGCCCCTGCCGGCCCTGAAAAGCCTGGATCGCCACGACCGGGTGATCTACCTGGGCACCTTCAGCAAGCTGCTCTTTCCCGCCCTGCGCCTGGCCTACGCGGTGGTGCCCGAATGGCTGGCGGAACCCTTCGCCTCGGCCATTTCCCTCACCGTGCGCCACGC
Organism: Azospira oryzae; assembly: GCF_004217225.1. Classification (GTDB taxonomy): domain Bacteria; phylum Pseudomonadota; class Gammaproteobacteria; order Burkholderiales; family Rhodocyclaceae; genus Azospira; species Azospira oryzae. The sequence continues at coordinate 291,013 of NZ_SHKM01000001.1, read as the reverse complement.
CCCGATCCTGCCCCAGGCGGTGCTGGCCGCCTTCATCGGCGAAGGCCATTTCGCCCGCCACCTGCGCCAGATGCGCCGCCTCTACGGCGAGCGGGCCGCCTGCTTCCAGCACGAGTGCGCCACCCAGCTCGACGGCCTGCTGACGGTGCTGCCCATCACCACCGGCCTGGACGCCACCGCGCTCCTGCCCCGGGGCAGCGACGACCGGGCGGTGGCCGCGGCCCTCGGCGCCTGGGGCGTGGAAGCCCGCCCCATCTCTTTCTACGGCATGGGCCAGCCGGCGCCGCCGGGGCTGGTGATGGGGTTCTCTGCCTGCAACGAGGCGGCGATCCGGCGCGGCGTGGCCACCATGGCGCCGGTGCTGGAATCCTTCAACGCGGCAGCGGCCGGCAACAGGGGCCAGGCAGTCGCCGGCGTCTGACGACTCTCAGTCCAGCCCGGCCGGGTCGGCCCGCAGGATGAGCCGGGCCAGTTCGGCGGCACTGCCGGTGCCGGTCTTTTCCATGACGTGCTGACGGTGCACGTGCACCGTGTTTTCGCTGATGCCCAGGGCCCGCGCCACTTCCTTGTTGGCCTGGCCCAGGGCCAGCAGCCGCGCCACTTCCCGCTCCCGGGCCGAGAGGCGCTCCAGGCATTCCCGGGCCTCCTGGTGGCGGCGGCTGGCGGCGTGGCGTTCCAGACTCAGCTGCACGGCCCGCTCCACGGTGTCGAGGAACTGCTGGTCCTTGAAGGGCTTCTGCAGGAAATCCACGGCCCCCTCCTTCATGGCCTGCACCGCCAGTTCCACGTCGCCGTGGCCGGTCATGAAAATGATGGGGAAGGGATTGGCGGCCGGATCGCCGGCCTTGAGGCGCCGCTGCAGCTCCAGGCCGCTGACCCGGGGCATGCGGATGTCCAGCACCAGGCAGCCGCCGCCGGCGGGAAAGGCGGGGGCGGCGGTGAGGAAGGCTTCCGCCGATTCGTGGCCCACCGCCTGCCAGCCCACGGATTCGAGCAGGAACAGGAGAGAGCGGCGGAAGGGGGCTTCGTCATCCACAACGTGGATGACCGGGGGCGTGGCAGTGGTGTTCATGGGGGCGTGCTTTCGCCGTCAGCGGCCAGGGGCAGGGAAAAGTGCAGAACCAGGCCGGGGCCGTCGGCAGGCGCGGCGGCCGCCAGTTCGCCGCCGTGGGCCTCGATGATGGTCTTGCAGATGGAGAGCCCCAGGCCCAGGCCGTCGGGCTTGGTGGTGAAGAAGGGTTCGAACAGGCGCTGCTGCAGTTCGGGGCTGAGGCCGCCGCCGTGGTCCCGCACGGCGACGCGGCAGCGCCCTTCCCCGGCGCTGAGGCTGACGGCGATGGGGGCGTCGCTGCCGACGGCCTCCTGGGCGTCCCAGGCGTTCTTGAAGAGGTTGAGCAGCACCTGCTGCAGTTGCAGCGGGTCCGCCAGCACCTGGCGTCCGCCGGGCGGCAGGGCGTCTTCCAGGGCGATGGCCGGGGCCTTGGCCTGGATGCCCCGCAGCAGGTCGGCGCTCTCCCGCACCAGCTGGGCCAGGTCGCAGGGCTGCCGCACCCGGCTGCGCTTGCGGGCGAAGGCCCGGATGCCGCCCAGGATGCCGGCGGCCCGCTCCGATTCGCTGGCGATCTCCGCCGCCGCCTGCTGCAGGGCCTCGGGCGTCAGGTTGCCGGCCTGCTGGCGGCGCAGCAGGCTGCGGGCGTAGTTGCCGATGGCGGCCAGGGGCTGGTTCAGTTCATGGGCCAGGGTGCCGGCCAGTTCCCCCAGGATGGAGAGGCGGGAGAGATGGTCCATCTGCTCCTGGCCGGAGCGCAGGGTGGCCTCCAGCCGGTGCCGCTCGGCCAGGGCCGAGCTCAGTTCCCGGGTGCGCCGCTGCACCAGATGCTCCACCCGCAGGGTGTACAGGCCGCCGCCCAGCAGGAGCAGCGCCAGCCCCGCCGCCCAGGGCCAGTAGCGGTGCCACAGGGCATCCCAGCCGGTCTCCCGCAGGAAGGCGTAGGGGCCGATTTTCAATTCGCGGAACAGCTCGTGCACCGGATGGTAGTCGGCGGGCACGCTCCAGGTCTGGCCGCCCTCGTCCGCCGGCAGGGAGAGCAGGGCCAGCAGCACGGCCCGGGACAGGGCCGGGTCGGTGCCCCGGGCGGCGGCGAAGGCCCAGCCCGGGTAGAGGGTGGAGGTGACGCCGCAATGGCCCACGTCGGCCCGGGGCGAGAGCACCCGCAGGCGGCCGGGCGGCACCGTCCCTTCCCTCTCCAGGCGCTCCAGCAGGCAGGCCCGCAGCACGCCGGCGTCGGCCTCGCCGCGCAGCACCGCCTCCACCACCCGGGGCATGGGGAAGCCGGTGAACAGGGGTCGGGGCTGGCCCTGCTCCGGGTCCAGGCCGTGGCGGAGCAGTTCGGCCCAGATCAGCTGGTAGCCGCCGAAGGCATCCTCCGCCACCGCCGCCAGGGTGGCGCCGCGCAGGTCTTCCAGGCGGCGCAGGTCGCGCCGCCGCTCCAGCACCACCACGGCGGAGCCGACCACGTGGGCCGGGTCCTGGGAGGGGGCGGAAACCTGGGTGGCGATGCGGCTGATGCCGTGCTCCGCCTCCAGGGCGACGTAGTGGCCCGGGTTGGTGACGACGAATTCCACCTCCCCGCCCTGCAGGGCTTGGGACAGTTCATCCAGGTCGTACTGGCGCAACTGGATGCGGTGGCCCGGCAGGCGCCGCTCCAGTTCCTGTACCAGGGGCTTCCACTGCACCTCGGCCTCTTCCGAGCCGAGCCAGGCCAGCACCCCGAGGCGGATGTCCGCAGCGCCGGCGGCAGCGGCCCACAGGCCCAGCAGCAGGAGCGCGCCGCAGCGGCCCAGGGCCGGCGCGAGGGAGGCGGGAAGAAAAGCGGAGAAAGGGGTACGGCGGCAGGCAGGCATGGCCCGGATTGTAGCCGGGGCAGGCGCCGAAGGGGCGTCCAGGGCCGGGCTTGGACCAGACCTGCCGGACAGGCAGGCGGGAAGGCGGACCGGGCGACGGGAGGGCGCCGAGGTCCGCCGGACAAGGCCGAGGGCTTACTTCAGGGAGAGGACCCAGGTCGCCAGCTTCTTGGCTTCGTCGGGGGTGACATTGTTGGGGGGCATGGGCACTTCGCCCCAAACGCCCTTGCCGCCGGCCTTGATCTTGGCGGCCAGCTTGTCGACGGCGCCGGCGTCGCCCTTGTACTTGGCGGCCACATCCTTGTAGGCGGGGCCCAGCACCTTCACCGCCACCTGGTGGCAGGACATGCAGTTCTTGGCCTTGGCCAGGGCTTCGTCGGCCTGGGCGTTGCCCAGCAGGAGCAGGCCGCCGAGGGCCAGCAGGGAGAGGTGGGCGGATTTCATGGCACGCTTCCTTCGGTGTAGTGGTTGGAAAGCGGCACTGTGCCGACCCGGGCAAGTTTTTCGCGCTGCGGCCGGCGGCCTGGAAATAATCCTTTATTACCAGTCAGTTGGCGAAGTGCAGGCTTGATCCCGGTCAAGAACGGCGGGCGGGCCTCATTTGCCTAGCCGCTCGTAGAGCTTCACCGTGGTATCCATCAGGCGCAGCAGGCGCTCGCCTTCGGTGAACACCACCCGGGCGTGGTGGGTGCGCCGGGCCCGGGACAGGTCGGGCAGCAGGGAGGCGATGAAGACCTGCCACTGGGCGTCCACCTCCTTCAGCTGCAGCGCCAGCTCGGCCACGCCGTGGCTGTTCTGCTGCAGCTCGGTCAGGTTGCGCGCGAATTCCCGCACCGATTCGGTCAGGGCCGGCTCCCCCAGGTCTTCGCAGCCGGGCCAGTCCCAGAAGAGGAAGAGCTTGCACACCCGCTGGGAGATCATGCGGTTGCGCCCGGCCGTGTTCACGTAGTGGGCGTCCGGGGTTTCGCCGCACAGTTCGGCGGCCTTGGTCATGGCGTCGGTGGCCTCCAGCATCTTTTCGCTGAGCCCCAGCACGGCGGCGGCCTCGGCCGGGGTGGCGCTGCCCAGCAGGGCTTCCCGGTAGGCGGGCCAGATGGCCTGCACCGCCTGCAGCCGCTCGCCCACCTGGGGCGCCAGCGCCAGGCCGTCGAGGCGCTTGTCCACCCGCTCGAAATCCCCCACCAGGGCCCGCAGGCGCACCTGGTACTTGGCCGGCGGCAGGCCGGTGGCGATCATGGCCCAGGAGGTGGCCAGGCGCTGGGAGAGGACCCGCAGGCGGCCGCAGAGATTGACCAGGGCGCCGGCGGACAGCTTCTTGCGGGGACGGATGATCTCGGCCCGCTCGCGCCGGGAAAAGCTCATGCGCCGCTCCGGGTTGCCGTTCTCGTAATCCCGCAGGGCGGCGTTCTGGATGTAGAGGACGCGCCCGTCCACCACGATCAGGCCCAGGTCGATCAGCTCCCGCAGGCAGCGGGAGAAGGACTCGGGGGTGATGCCCAGGCGGGCGGCGATCATTTTCTTGCTCGGGCGCAGGGTCACCGGCGTTTCGCCAGCGGACTTGAGGGCTTCGCCGCCCTGGGCCAGCAGGTAGTCGAGGACCCGCTGGGTGGCGGAGAGGCCGTAGTGGTAACTGGTGACGTCGCATTCCGTGCTGCGCAGGCGCAGGGCCAGGAGCTGGATGAGACGGTCGCTGAGGGGCAGGTCCTGCTGCACGATGGCGCGCAGGCGCCAGGCGTCGATGACCAGGATCAGGCTGCTGCCCAGGCTCTCGCACTGGGAGGTGTAGCGCTCGGCGCCGAACACTTCGCCGGGGGCCAGGAGCTGGGGGCTCTGGATCAGTTCCAGGGTCTTCTCCACCTCGCCGGCCAGGCGGGTGCTGCGGCGCAGGGTGCCGCGCACCAGGACGAAGGCTTCCTTGACCGGGCTCTGCACGGAGAAGATCTGGGTGTGGGCGGGAATGGAGACGACCCGGCTGGCGGCCAGCAGCTGGTCCGTCACGCTGTCGGCCAGGCCGTTGAAGAGGGGGATGTCCGACAGCAGCTCCCGGCTGCAGCGTCGGCTTTCCTTGGGACTGAACATGGGCGATTCCGGCTAGGGGTGACCAATGAAAAGACGAGAGAAGGCGCACCTTCTCTCGTCTTGCTGGGATGCCGCTTCAGGAGAGGCTAGACCCAATTAGTACACATCGTGCTGGGTGTTGTAAACGTTGAACTTGCCGGTCGGCGTCACCAGCTTGGGGTCCTTGATGACGGCCTTCAGCTTGCGGGTCTTGTCGTCCACCACGACGATGGCCGATTCCTGGTCCTTGCCGTTCCACACGGAGAACCACACTTCGTCGCCGGCCTTGTTGTACTCGGGCTGGACGATGCGCTTGGGGCCTTCCTTGATGCCGGACCAGTCGCCGATGGGCAGCAGCTCGTAACCCTTGTCCAGGTTGTTCACGTCCCACACCGCCACGGACTGGCTGATGTTGGCTTCCGGATTGAGGGTGGTGTCCACCCACAGGTTCTTGGACTTGGGATGGGTCTTCAGGAACAGGGAACCGCCGCCCAGGCCCTTCAGGGTGCGCACCACCTTCCAGGCGTTGTCGCCGTGCTTCACCGGGTCGGTGCCGATGAGGGAGATGGAATCGTCGCCCAGGTGGCCGGTGGCCCACACGGGACCGAACTTGGGATCGACGAAGTTGGCGCCCCGGCCCGGGTGGGGCGTCTTGCCCACGTCCACCAGCTTGGCCAGCTTGCCGTCCTTGGTGTCGATGACGGCGATCTTGTTGGAGGCGTTGGCCGCATCCATGAAGTAGCGGTGGGTGGATTCGAAACCGCCGTCATGGAGGAAGGGGGCCGCCTCGATCATCTTGATCTTCAGGTTGCTGAGATCACGGTAATCCACGGAATAGACCATCCCGGTTTCCTTCACGTTCACGAAAAATTCCGGATTGAAGTGGGAGGAGACGATGGCCGCCACCCGGGGTTCCGGATGGTAGTCCTGGGTGCCCACGGTCATGCCCCGGGTGGAGACGATCTTGCGCGGCTTGAGGGTGTCGCCGTCCATGATGACGAACTGGGGCGGCCAGTAGGTGCCGGCGATGGCGTACTTGTCCTCGAAACCCTTGGCCTTGGAGCTTTCCACCGAGCGGGCTTCCATGCCCACCTTGATCTCGGCCACGGTGTCCGGCTTTTCCATCCACAGGTCGATGAGGTTGATCTTGGCGTCGCGGCCGATGACGAACAGGTAGCGGCCGGAGGCGGACATGCGGGAGATGTGCACCGCGTAGCCGGTGTTGAGGATGCTGACGATCTTCTTGCTGTCGCCGTCGATCAGGGCGATCTCGCCCGCATCGCGCAGGGTGACGGAGAAGAGGTTGTCCAGGTTAAGGTTGTTGAGCTTCTTCTTCGGCCGCTTTTCCACCGGCACGATCACCTTCCAGCTGGCTTCCATTTCCTTCAGGCCGTACTCGGGCGGGGCCGGCGGGGTCTGCTGGATGTAGCGGGCCATGAGGTCCACCTCGTCGTCACTGAGAACGCCGGAAGTGCCCCAGTTGGGCATGCCGCCGGCAGAGCCGTACTTGATGAAGACCTTCAGGTATTCCAGGCCCTTGGCGATGGTCAGGTCCGGCGTCAGGGCCTTGCCGGTGGCGCCCTTGCGCAGCACGCCGTGGCAGCCGGCGCAGCGCTCGAAGAAGATGCGCTTGGCCTTTTCGAACTCGGCCTCGGTCATCTTCGGCGCCAGGGGATTGATGTCCTGGTGCATGGGCACGCTGGCCAGGGGCGAGCCGCCGCCGGCCTGGTAATCGCGCATGGTGGCGTCGCCGTGGGATTCCGGCGTGCCGGCAAAGGCGAACTGCACGGCAAAGGCCAGGGCCGGAATGGCCGCCAGCCTGAGTAGGTTGAAACGCTTCGTTTTCATGGCTCCCTGTTCCTGAAAAAATTGAGTGAGGAGGCCCCAATTTCTTCAGCGGCAGAAAACGTACTTTGATCAGGGTCAATAGAATCGGGCGTCACGGTGGCAGCTGGGTTCCGCGCCCCGTGCAGGCTTGACGCGCGTCAAGGTTGTCCCGCCGGCATGGTCCCGGCGACGCGAAAAAAGGCCATCGCCACCCCCCGAAAAACGGGGACGCCGCCCCGGCCCTAGAGGGGCAGTTCGGCCTGGACCAGGGGTGATGGCAGGGCCGCCGCTGCCGCCGCCGGCAGCAGGGAACTGGCCCGCACTCCGAGCAGACGGAGGCGCTGCTGCAGGGGCACCCGCTTCAGGCATTCGCCGGCAGCCTTGCGGATCGCCGCCCCGTCGGCGGTGGGCACGGCCAGGGTGAGGTCCCGGGTCACCGACTGGAAGTCCGCATAGCGCAGCTTGATGCCGATGGTGCGGGCCACGTAGCCCTGGCGCGCCAGGTCGTCGGCCACCCGCAGGCACATGCCGGTGAAGATTTCCGACAGCTCGGCCCGGTCGTGGCGGGCGTGCAGGTCCCGGGAGAAGGTGCTTTCCCGGCTGATGGACTTGGGCTCCCGGGAGGTGCTCAAGGGCCGCTCGTCGATGCCGTGGGCGGCCCGGTGCAGCCAGGCGCCGGTGCTGCGGCCGAAGTGCTGCACCAGCATTTCCGGCGGCGCCGCCGCCAGGTCGCCGATGCTGTGGATGCCCAGCTGGCCCAGGCGTTCGTTGGCCTTGGGGCCGATGCCGTTGATCTTCTTCGCCGCCAGGGGCCAGATGCGCGCCGGCACCTCCTCCATGCCGAGCACGGTGATGCCGTCCGGCTTGTCCAGGTCGGAGCATATCTTGGACAGCAGCTTGTTGGGCGTGATACCGATGGAGCAGGTGAGGCCGGTGGCCGCCAGCACCGCCGCCTTCAGGCGCCGGGCCAGGGGCAGCGTGGCCTCCTCGATGTGGCTGAGGTCGATGTAGATTTCGTCGATGCCCCGGTCCTCGATACAGGGTGCGATGGCCGCCACGGCGGCCTTGAAGCGGCGCGAATAGTCCCGGTAGGCGTCGAAGTTGGCCGGCAGCAGGATGGCGTCGGGCGCCAGCTGGGCCGCCTTCATCAGTCCCATGCCGGAAAAGACGCCCAGGGCCCGGGCCTCGTAGGTGGAGGTGGTGATGACGCCGCGCCCCACGTAGTCCCGCAGGCGGGCGAAGTGCAGGCTGCCGTCGGCCTGGCGCCGGGGCCGGTCCACGGCACGGCCGCCCACCACCACCGGCCGGCCCCGCAGCTCCGGGTAGTGCAGCAGTTCCACCGAGGCGAAGAAGGCGTCCATGTCCAGGTGGGCGATGCGCCGTTCGGGCGCCGCCGCGGCAGCGGGCAGGTCGGCGGGCGGGACCGGGGCACGGGAATCGTCAGGGAGTTGGCAGGGCTCATCCTTCATGGCTGTATAAATATACAGTACATCGGCCGGGGCGTTAAGAGGCTGCCCCGGCCTGCCGGCGCGCCGCCCGTCCCACGTCGCCTTTCATCTGCCACCTTGCCTCTGCCACCGTTCCCATGTCGCAGCGCATCAATAGCGCCAAGGAGATGCCTGATTTCATCGGACCTGCCGGGCAGCGCTTATTCCATGGGCATTAACAGACCACCTCCCCGGAAAGCCACTTACAGTAGGACTCTTGGCATATGACCTCTGGAGAGTGGCGTATTCATTGGCTTCCAGAGTGGGCGTAAGATGCATTTACCCCTTTTGTCATCGGGGGTAAAGGGTTCCGCCGCCAGGCCCGCCCGCCCTCTGCCGCAGAGGGCGACGACCGGCGCCGGGACCGTCCGCAGGCACGGGCGGCACCGGGCTAACACATCCCCGCCGGCTTCTCACCTAGGCGAGACCCCAGGGTCATTCCCGGGACTCGACCCGGGTCCCAGGCAGGGTTGCCGTGGCTATGATGGCGCCGCTCGATACATCGACACCGATACTTATAAGACAACGCTAGGGGTAATAACATGATCAATCTGCACAACCATCTGCTGGCCGTCACCAGGACCAATATGGAAAACACCCTGGACCTGGCCCACGGCAGCTTCGCCAGCATCGAGCGTCTCGCCAACCTCAACCTCAACACCGCCCGCGCCCTGCTGGAACACGGCATCGAGCACATCCGCTGCGTCATGGGCGCCAAGTCGGCCCAGGAAGTGCTGGAACTGCAGACCAAGGCCACCCAGCCGGTCCTGGGCCAGACCCTGGCCTACCTGCAGAACGCCCAGCAGATCGTCACCATGAGCCAGCAGGAACACAAGGCCCGGGTGCAGCAGCAGGTCACCGACATGGGTCAGCAGGTCGCCGCCACGGTGGAACACGCCGTGGCCGCCGTCACCCGCCTGGGCAAGCCGATCAAATAATAAAAAATAGGGGGACCCGCCGGCCTCGCCCGGCGCTTGCTCGACCATGAGGACGGCCGGATCTCCTGGAGATTCGGCCTTTTGTTTTGGCGCCCCCGCTCCAGGCCGCGACACCCGCTGCGGCCTCCGCCCCTGCCCTGCCCCGCACTGGGAATGGGACCGGGCGCTCCTGCCCCTTTCCTTCCCCCTTTCCTTCCCCCTTTCCTTCCCCCTTCCCTGCCCGTCTTTACTCGCGGCCGCCCAGTTCCCGCTGCACCGCCCGGTAGAAGCGCTCGTAGAAATCCCGGGCGGCCACGGTCTCGCCCCGGGTCTTGACCTGGTTGTCGCCCTCGGTGCTGCTGCTGAAGGAAATGGGGGCCACCAGGGGCACACCGACGCTGGTGCTCTGGCGGGTGGTCTTGACGTCGAAATGCTCTTCCGTGGCGGTGACGAACAGGGTGGCACCGCCACGCGCCTCGCTGCAGGCCAGGTGCAGGCGCAGCTGGGCGTGGCCCTTGTCGTCCACCCGGAATTCCTTGGCGCCGCTGAAGGTCAGGGCATCGCGCCCGGGCAGCACCACGTAGCCGTCCCCCAGCAGGACCCGCCGGGCCGCATCGCACAGGGGCGCCGCCGCCGTGGGGAAATCCCGGCGATGGCGCGGGTCGGACTGGAAATCCTCCCGTTCCGCATAGCTGCCGGGACCGCCGCAGGCGGCCAGCAGCAGGGGCAGCAGCAAGAGGGCGCATCGTTTCATGTCGTTCTCCCTTCCGCCGGGGCCGGGCGGCCCCGCACCCCCTAATTTTGCGCCCCTTCGGCGCCTTTTTCATGCCCCGCCGGAGATGGCAGTGCCAAAGAAAAACGCCGCCGGCGAAAGGCCGGCGGCGTTGCCAGGGGAGAAGGAGAAAAGCTACAGGGCCCGCACCGGGGCGGCGGCGAAATGGCCGGCGCTGTAGTCGCGCATGGCCTGCTGGATTTCCTCCGCCGTGTTCATGACGAAGGGGCCGTACTGGGCGATGGGCTCGCCCAGGGGCCGGCCCGCCACCAGCAGCAGGCGGGAATCCTCCGCCGCTGCCAGGTGCACGCCGGGGGCGCCGTCGTTGGCCAGGATGGCCATGTGCCGGTCGGGCACCACATTGCCGCCCACCTCCACGCTGCCCCGGTAGGTGTAGGTGAAGGCGTTGTGGCCGGCGGCAATCTCATGAAACAGGGCGCTGCCGGCAGGCAGGTGGATGTCCAGGTAGAGGGGCTCAGTGTCCGGGCGCTGCACGGCCCCGGCCACGCCCTGGCTGGCGCCGGCGATGATGCGCACCCGCACGCCCGCGGCGGTGGTGTATTCGGGAATGGCGGCGGGCGGAATGTCCCGGTAGTAGGGCGCCACCATCTTGTTCCTGGCCGGCAGGTTGAGCCACAGCTGGAAGCCTTCCATCAGGCCCTCCTCCTGCTCCGGCAGTTCGGAGTGGATGAGGCCGCTGCCGGCGGTCATCCACTGGGCGCCGCCGGGGCCCAGCAGGCCCTCGTTGCCGACGCTGTCGTGGTGGCGCATGCGGCCGGCGATCATGTAGGTGACGGTCTCGAAGCCCCGGTGGGGATGGTCGGGAAAGCCGCCGATGTAGTCCTCCGCGTTTTCGTTGCGGAAGGCGTCGAGCATGAGGAAGGGATCGAGGCGGCGCTGCAGGTTCTGGGTCAGCACCCGGGTCAGGCGCACGCCGGCCCCGTCGGAAGTGGCCATGCCCCGCACCAGGCGTTCCACGGCCCGGGAGGCGGCATTGGCAGCGTTGGCGGCAGCCGGTGCGGCCGGCGGCGCAGTGCGGTGGAGAGTGGTCATGGCATGGACTCCTGATGAAGCCGCGTCCCGGGCGGGACGGCGGCGGGGAGGACGGGCCTCCCAGGTTAAACGGTGGACAGCGCCGGCCCAGGCCCGATGCCCGCAGGCAGGGGAGCGGACCGGCAGCGTCAGGCTCAGGCGGCGATGGCGTCGATCTGGGCCTGGGCTTCGGCGAAGCCCTTGGCGGCGGCATCCGGCCCCATGGCCAGGCCCTCGGCGTAGATGAATTCCACGTCGGTCATGCCGAGGAAGGCCAGCACGCTCTTCAGGTAGGGCACCTGGGAATCGGCCGGGGTGTTGCGGTAGAGGCCGCCCCGGGCCAGGGCCACGTACACCTTCTTGCCGGTAATCAGGCCCTGGGGACCGTTCTCGGTGTAGCGGAAGGTGACGCCGGCACGGGCGATGGCGTCGATCCAGGCCTTCAGCTGCACCGGCACGCCGAAGTTGTACATGGGCACGCCCAGCACGATGGCGTCGGCGGACTGCACCTGGGCGATGAGGGCGTCGTCCAGGGCCACCCGGGCGGCCTGCTCGGGGCTGCGCTGCTCGGCGGGGGTGAACAGGGCGGAGAGGGCCGGCTCGTCCAGCACCGGATGGGGATTGGCGGCCAGGTCCCGCACTTCCACCAGGGCGCCGGGATGGGCGGCCTGCAGGCGGGCGGTGATGGAATCGGCGACGCGGGTGGAATTGGCACCGGCGGAACGGGCGCTGGCGTTGATCTGCAGGATTTTCATGATGGCTTCTCCGTGGGGTTGGGGTGCGGGGCCGGGCTGGCGGATGCTGCTCCGGCGAACCGTTGAGTGCACTTTATTACCCGCAATAACGCACCGGAAGCCATTCGAATGGATATCATTGTTCCATCAATGCAACGACAGACCCTTTACGCCCGGAGCCCGCCATGACCCCCGACCTCAAGCTGGACGCCAACGACCTGGTGCTCTTCGCCCGCATCATGGAAGCGGGAAGTTTTTCCAAGGCCGCCGAGCGGGTGGGCCTGCCCAAGTCCACCCTCTCCCGCCGCATCACCGCCCTGGAGAGCACCCTGGGGGAACGGCTGCTGACCCGCAGCACCCGGCGCCTGGCCATCACCGAATTCGGCGAAGGCATCCTGGACCACGCCCGCCGCCTGCTGGAGGAAACCGAAGCCACCGCCGCCCTGGCCCTGCACCGCCAGGCCACACCCCAGGGCGTGCTGCGGGTCTCCATGCCGCCGGACTTCGGCGAGCTGGACCTGGCCCCGGCCCTCATCGACTTCGCCGCCCACTACCCGGCGGTGCGCCTGGAACTGGACCTCTCGCCGCGCCGGGTGGACCTGCTGGCGGAACGCTTCGACCTGGCGGTGCGGGTCGCCAGCCAGCTGCCGGACGACACCAGCCTGGTGGCCCGGCCCCTGACCCGGTTCCATTCCGGCCTCTACGCCAGCCCGGCCTACGTGGAGCGCCACGGCGCCCCCCGGGCCCCGGCCGAGCTGATGCAGCACATCTGCCTGCGCCTCATCACCAGCAACGGCGAGGCCCAGCCCTGGCGCCTCTCCTGCGGCAACGAGCGCTGGGAGGGCCTGCCCACGGGCCCCCTGACGGCCAACTCGGTGGGCATGCAGCGCACCTTGGCGGCCCACGGCATGGGTATCGTCGGCCTGGCCCACCGCTTCGCCCGCCCCTATGTGGAAAGTGGCCAGCTGCAGCGCCTGCTGCCCGCATGGGAGCTGCCCTGCGTCACCGTCTGGTGCGTCACCCCGGGGCGGCGCCTGCTGCCCACCCGCACCGCCGCCTTCATCGACATGCTGCGACTGACCCTGGACGTGCCGGATAACCCGATCCCGGGCCGCGGCGGAATATAGAAAGACACAAGCGGTATTTCACAGCCCTGCGGGCCGGGCCCTACAGTGGCAGCCTGTTCAATGCCGCCGCGCCCCTCCCGGGCCCCATCGCCATGCACACCAAGTCCCACCGCCCCGCCGGAGTCCGCCCATGAGCCGCGGCCTGACCCTGGGCGACACCCTTTCCTGGCCCGCCCGCTACTTCCCCGACAAGCCCGCCCTCATTGCCTGGGAGGGCGGCGATCACCACACGCCGACCCAGCGCCGGGTGTGGACCTACGCCCAGCTCAACGCCGAGGTGAACCGCCATGCCCACGCCCTCCTCGCCCTGGGCGTGCAGAAGGGCGACGTGGTCGCCGCCTTCCTCTACAACACCCCGGCCTTCGTCTTTTCCCTGCTGGCCGCCGCCCGGGTCGGGGCCGTCTTCAATCCCATCAACTACCGCCTGGCGGCCCAGGAGCTGGCCTTCATCCTGGAGGACGGCCAGGCCAAGGTGCTGCTGTTCGAGAAGGAAGGCAGCGAGGTGGTGGAAAAGGCGCGAGAGCATGGCGTGCCCACGGCCCACTGGATCTACGCCGACTCTGACGCAGCCCCCGCCTTCGCCACCGCCAGGCTGGACCAGCTGGTGCGGCACCAGCCCGCCACCCTGCCGCCGGTGATCGTGGAGGAAAACGACAACTGCATCCTCATGTACACCAGCGGCACCACCGGCCGGCCCAAGGGCGTGCTGCACACCCACCGCAGCAAGCTGGCCCACAACGCCATGATGCACCAGGCCATGACCCTCTCCCGGGAGGACGTGGGCCTGGCGGTGGCGCCCCTGAACCACACCGCCGAGCTGCACACCAGCTTCCTGCCCCGCCTGCAGCTGGGGGCCACCCAGGTGCTGCTGCGCCGCTTCGACGCCGGCGAGGCCTGGCGCCTGACCGAGGTGGAGAAGGTGACCCATTTCTTCGCCGCCCCCACCATGGTCACCCTGCTCCTGCATCACCCGGACGTGGCCAGCCGGGACCTTTCCAGCCTGCGCCTGGTGGAATACGGCGGCGCCTCCATGGCGCCCCACCTGATCCGGGAATGGGACAAGAAGGTGGGCGCCGGCCTGGTGCAGATCTACGGCACCACGGAAATGGGGCCCTGCATGTCCGTGCTCTACCCCCACGAACAGCTCTCCCACGCCGGTTCCGCCGGCCTGCCCTCCCTCAACCACGATCTGCTGGTGGCCCGGGTCAAGGCCGACGGCAGTCCTTCGGACCCCGCCGACCTGGCGGCTCCGGACGAGGTGGGCGAAATCCTGGTGCGGGGCCCCTGCATGATGGGCGGCTACCTCAACCGCCCGGAGGCCAACGCCCGGGCCCTGGCCTTCGGCTGGTACCACACCGGCGACCTGGGCAGCCTGGATGCCAACGGCTACCTGTGGATCCGCGACCGCATCGACCACATGATCAATTCCGGGGCGGAAAACGTGTATCCGCGGGAAGTGGAAGACGCCCTGGTGGAACACCCCGGGGTGCTGGAAGTGGCGGTGGTGGGCGAGCCGGACGACACCTGGGGCCAGGTGGTGGCCGCCCACGTGGTGGCCAAGCCCGGCGCCACCCTGACCCGGGAGGCCCTGGACCACTTCCTCCTGGAGGGAGACCGGCTGGCCCACTACAAGCGGCCCCGGCGCTACCACTTCATCGAGGCCCTGCCCAAGACCACCAGCGGCAAGATCCAGAAGCACCTGCTGCGCCAGGCGGGGTAAGTGGGGGCCGGCGGGGATGGGCATGGCGCCTTTCCCCCCGGAACCCGGCACCGGAAAAGGGGAAAAAACACGGCAGCTACGGGAAATCCATAGCATTCAGCGGCTTGTCAGCCCCCGGTTCGAGGGCTAAAGTTCCGCCTTTGCGGTTTTCCCCTCCCTGGCGCCGCGCTTCCCGCCCGGCCCCCGGCCCGGCGCAAGTCCCCGCCAGCCGGCGCCCGCGGCACTTTCGGCGAGCCTGACTGTCCCAAGGTGCCCGACGACGACCCGAACCATCCAGAACAGCGTTTTCCCATAATGACAACTCAAAACACCGATTCCCCCGCCCTGGCGCTACGGGGAGTCAGCAAAAGCTTCCGCACCCCGGACGGCCAGCAGGTGGGCGTGCACCCCACCGACCTGGACGTGGCCCCGGGCGAAATCCACGGCATCATCGGTTTCTCCGGCGCCGGCAAGTCCACCCTGCTGCGCCTGGCCAACCTGCTGGAACGCCCCGACGCCGGCCAGGTGGTGGTGCACGGCCAGGACCTGATGACCCTCTCCCCCGCCGACCTGCGCACCGCCCGCCAGCGCATCGGCATGATCTTCCAGCACTTCAACCTGCTGCATAACCGCACCGTGGCCGACAACGTGGCCTTCCCCCTGCGCATCGCCGGGGCCGACGAGGCCCGCATCAACGAGCGGGTGAAGACCTGCCTGGAATTCGTCGGCCTCTCCGAAAAGGCCGGGGTCTATCCGGCCCAGCTTTCCGGCGGCCAGAAGCAGCGCGTCGCCATCGCCCGGGCCCTGGCCCCGGAGCCCCACGTGCTGCTGGCGGACGAGCCCACCTCGGCCCTGGACCCCCGCACCACCCAGTCCCTGCTGGAAGTGCTGGCCGACGTGAACCGCCGCCTGGGCGTCACCATCCTGCTGGTGAGCCACGAGATGGGCGTCATCCGTCGCCTCTGCCACCGGGTCTCGGTGATGGAAGGAGGCTCCATCGTCGAGCGCCTGACCATCGCCAACGGCCGCATCCCGCCGGATTCCCAGCTGGCCCAGTGGCTGCGCGAATACGGCGATGCCGAAGGCGACGCCGAGGAAGCCGCCGCCGAGCCCGCCCCCCAACACCTGCTGAGCGAGGCCGCCCATGGCTGATGAAACCCTGGCCCCCGTGCCCACCATCCTCGACACCTTCATCGAACTGCTGCCGGAAATCGGCAAGGCCGCCGGCGAGACCGGCCTGATGATGCTGATCTGCCTCACCGCCGCCGTCATCGTCGGCGGCGCCCTCGGCATCCTGGTCTTCCTCACCTCCCCCGGCCAGGTGCTGGGCCGTTACCGCCGCTTCAACCTGGTGGCCAACGGCTTCATCAACGTCTTCCGCTCCTTCCCCTTCATCATCCTGCTGGTGGCGGTGTCGCCCTTCACCCGGCACATCGTCGGCACCTCCATCGGCCCCCTGGCGGCCAGCGTGCCTTTATCCCTGGCCGCCATCTTCTATTTCGCCCGCATCATCGAGCAGACCCTGCGCGACGTGCCCCGGGGCGTCATCGAGGCGGCCGAGGCCATGGGCGCCTCGCCCCTGCAGATCGTCACCCAGGTGCTGCTGGTGGAAGCCCGTTCCGGCCTGATCCTGGCGGTCACCATCACCGCCGTCAGCTTCCTCTCCTACTCCGCCGTGGCCGGCGTGGTGGGCGGCGGCGGCATCGGCGACCTGGCCATCCGCTACGGCTACTACCGCTTCCAGACCGATGTGATGCTGATCACCATCGTCCTGCTGGTGGTGCTGGTGCAGGGCATCCAGTTCTTCGGCCAATGGCTGGCGCGGCGTGTGGACAAGCGCTGAGCTGAGTAGGAAACCTTTTTAGCCACAGAGGACACAGAGAGCACAGAGAAAAAAGCGAAAGGCAATAGGCCCGGGAGGCAATAGGGACGCCATTTTCCACGATGGCACGGCTGAGAAGTCCGTCTCTATTGGCTGCCAGGGCACCGGCCCTTCCAGGCCCCTCGCCCTACCCCACGGAGAATGAACCCCCTCTGTGATCTCTGTGCCCTCTGTGGCCAACGCTTTTGATTCACCCCCAACTACGGAGTCCAAACACATGAAACTGATCCGTTCCCTCCTCGTTGCCGGTCTGGCCCTGGGCCTGGCGGCGGCTCCCGCCTTCGCGCAGGAGAAGAAGAACCTGACCATCGGCGCCACCGCCGGCCCCAACTTCGACCAGGTCAAGCTGGGCATCAAGCCCATCCTGGAAAAGAAGGGCTACAGCGTGAAGCTGGTGGAATTCAACGACTACGTGCAGCCCAACCTGGCCCTGGCCCAGGGTTCCCTGGACGCCAACGTCTTCCAGCACGTCATCTACCTGAAGAAGTTTTCCGCCGACAAGGGCCTCAACCTGACCGACGTGGTCAAGGTGCCGGTGGCCCCCATGGGCCTCTACTCCAAGAAGGCCAAGAGCCTCAAGGACGTCAAGGACGGCGACCGCGTCACCCTGCCCAACGATCCCTCCAACCTGGCCCGGGCCCTGCACTTCCTGGAGCAGAACGGCCTGATCAAGGTCAAGGCCGGCATCGACGCCCTCAAGGCCACCGAGAAGGACGTGGCGGAGAACCCGCGCAAGCTGCAGCTGACCCCCATCGAAGCCGCCCAGCTGCCCCGCACCCTGGACGACGCCGGCCTGGTGGTGGTGCCCGGCAACTTCGCCATCGCCTCCGGCCTCAAGCTGAGCGAAGCCATCTCCCTGGAAAAGACCCCGGACCACTACCTCAACGTGGTGGCGGTGAAGACCGAAGACCAGAACAAGGCCTGGGCCCAGGACATCGTCGCCGCCTTCAAGTCCGCCGAATTCAAGGCCGTGCTGGACAAGCACTTCCAGGGCTACGCCCGCCCCAACTACTGGCAGTAAGCGGACAGCCGGCCCCAAGCCGGCCTAACCGCCCCGCCACAGGCCGCCTCCGGGCGGCCTTTTTCTTGGCCGGCACCATCCGCCGCCCCTCTGGCCGGGCGCGTCCCCTGCCCCATATTCCGCCGCCGCATATCGACCCCACCAATCGGTATTTCCGCCGGCGCCGGCGATTCCCTAAAGTGGCTCTCATCCTCACTTCCGGCGTGGGGCCCGATCGCAGCGATCGGCCCCCGCCCGCAACCACTGGAGCCCCTGCATGGCACGCCTGTTCACCCCCGATGGCAAGTACGAAGCCGACCCGGCCACCGTCAACGCCCTCGCCCGCAGCCTGGGCCTGACCCTGCGCCACCTGCCCCTGCCCCAGGACCCGCACACCGCCGCCCTGCTGGCCCGGCCCGAACTGGACCCGGCGCAACAGGCCCAGCTGCTGCAACACCTCGACGCCAGCCTGGGCCAGGCCGTGCAGGCCCCCGCCGGGGCCGGCCGGGACCTGGTGGCCTTTCACGCCGACCTGCCCGAGCTACCCCGCCTGCGCCAACAGTTCGCCCAGGTCCATACCCATACGGACCACGAGGTGCGCTACATCCTGGCCGGCACCGGCTACTTCGGCGTAGTCCGGGCGGATGGCAGCCAGGTGCTGCTGGAAGCGGGCCCCGGCGATTACCTGGAAGTCCCCGCCGGCACCGAACACTGGTTCGCCCTCGGCCCCGACCCTGGGCTCAAGGCCCTGCGCCTCTTTTCCCGGGAGAAGCAGTGGGTCGCCGACTACACCGGGCGCCAGGCCGACCCCGCCCTGCTGGGCCTGCTGCAGGCCGGCACCGACAGCCACTGAGCCAACGTAGAAAACAACCCCAACCATCCCCACCGGAGCCATTGCCATGAAAATCATCCACACCCTGCTGGCCGCCGCCCTCTCCCTGGGCCTGGCCGCCGCCGCCCCGGGCGCCCTGGCCCAGGAGAAGAAAAACCTGACCCTCGGCGCCACCGCCGGCCCCAACTTCGACCAGCTGAAGCTGGGCATCAAGCCCATCCTGGAAAAGAAGGGCTACAGCGTGAAGCTGGTGGAATTCAACGACTACGTGCAGCCCAACCTGGCCCTGGCCCAGGGCTCCCTGGATGCCAACCTGTTCCAGCACGTCATCTACCTGAAGAAATTCGCCGCCGACAAGGGCCTCAACCTGGTGGACGTGATCAAGGCCCCGATCGCCCCCCTCGGCCTCTATTCCAAGAAGCGCGCCAGTCTCAAGGAACTGAAGGACGGCGACCGCATCACCCTGCCCAACGATCCTTCCAACCTGGCCCGGGCCCTGGTGTTCCTGGAACAGAACGGCCTGCTCAAGGTGAAGCCGGGCACCGATCCCCTCAAGGCCACCGAGAAGGACGTGGCGGAGAACCCCCACAAGCTGCAGCTGACCCCCATCGAGGCCGCCCAGCTGCCCCGCACCCTGGACGATGCCGCCTTCGTCGTCATCAACGGCAACTTCGCCATCGCCTCCGGCCTCAAGCTGAGCGAAGCCATCGCCCTGGAAAAGACGCCGGACCACTATCTCAACGTGGTGGCGGTGAAGACGGAAGACCAGCACAAGCCCTGGACCCAGGACATCGTCGCCGCCTTCAAGTCCCCCGAATACAAGGCCGTGCTGGACAAGCACTTCCAGGGCTACGCCCGCCCCGCCTACCTGCAGTGAGACCGGCGCCCCGCGCCAAAGCAAAGGGCCACCCCGGGGTGGCCCTTTTTCATGGCGGCCCGGCAACGGGCTGGCGGCGGATTGGCGCAGAATGGGGGAAAATGCCGACCTGCCCCCGCCCCAAGGATTCAGCCGTGAGCATCACCCTCAACGAAAGCGAAGTGGAAATCGTCGCCATCCGTGCCCAGGGCGCCGGCGGCCAGAATGTGAACAAGGTCTCCAACGCGGTGCACCTGCGCTTCGACGTGGGCGCCTCGTCCCTGCCGGAAGAGATCAAGGCCAGGCTGCTGGCCCGGCGCGACCAGCGCCTCAGCAGCGACGGCATCATCGTCATCAAGGCCCAGAAGCACCGCAGTCTGGAGCGCAACCGGGAAGACGCCCTGGTGCGGCTGCGGGAAATGATCGCCGCCGCGGCCTTCGTCCCCGTCCAGCGCCGTCCCACCAAACCCAGTCGCAGCTCCCAGCGCAAGCGGGTGGACAGCAAGGTCAAGCGGGGCCTGGTGAAGCTGCAGCGGGGCCGGGTCAGCGAGTAGGAAAAAGGGGGAAACAGGGAAAGTCCGCACGGGGCGGACGCCCCGGGCCGGGGCGCGCTGTGTGGCGCCCGGGTCCCACATCCGCCAAGGATTAGCGGATCACCTTGAGCAGTTCCACCTCGAAGGTCAGGGTGGCGTTGGGCGGCACGGCGCCGCCGGCGCCGCGGGAGCCATAGGCGATTTCCGGCGGGCAGGTGAGGCGGGCCTTGCCGCCTTCGCGCATCTTGGAGACGCCTTCGGTCCAGCAGGGAATGACCCGGTTGAGGGGGAAGGTGGCGGGCTGGCCCCGCTTGTAGGAGCTGTCGAACTCGCTGCCGTTGGCCAGGGTGCCCCGGTAGTGCACCTGCACCGTCAGCTCGGGGGCGGCTTTTTCGCCGCTGCCGTCCTTGAGGGATTCATAGACCAGGCCGGAAGGGGTCTTTTCCGGGGCGCCCGCCTGGACGCCGGCGGCAGCCAGGGCCGCCACGGCGGTCAGCATGAGTTTTTGCCACAGTTGCATGATTTCTCCATCAGTTTGAGCGAAAGACCGAATGCATGCCGGGCCGGCCGAGCAGCACTCGGGCGGGGCCGGAAACGGTATGCAGCGCTCGATTATAGGCCGCCAGCCGCCATGCGGCGCCAGTCCGGAGCACTCGGCCATGAGCCGGGCACTTGCGGATTCCGGCACCGTTCGCCCCTGCGGGTTTCCACGTACTGACGCCGGAGGGCCCGGAGCCGGTATAATTGACGGTTTCCTCCCCATTTCGCATGGGCTGCCCGGGATTCGTCCCGCCGCCGCCCGCCCAACGGGGAACCCGGTCAAACCAGGACAGGCTGGAACCACAAGCTTCCCAGCCCGGGCCTGGGCGCAGGTTACGAGAAACCTGTGCCGGCCAGGCAAGCGCCGCGCCCAAAAGGCGGGCATTGCCGCACCGGCGCCGATATCGACAGGCGTTCCGCCAGGGCCCACCGGCCCGGCCCGACGCATTGGTACGAATCAAAAACAGAATTCACTGGAGAAACTATGCGCTTCCTGCCCAAATCCCTCGTTCTGGTTGGCGCCCTCGCCGCCGCCGGCCTGGCCCAGGCCGCCGACATCAAGATCGGCGTGGCCGCCGCCCTCACCGGCGGTGCCGCCCAGTACGGCGTCGCCATCCGCAACGGCTTCCAGCTGGCTGCCGATGAAATCAACGCCAAGGGCGGTGTGAACGGCAACAAGATCCAGCTGGTCGTCGAGGACGAGCAGGGCAAGAAGGAAGAAGGCATCAACGTCTTCAAGAAGCTGATTTTCCAGGACAAGGTGCTGATGGTCTTCGGCCCCACCCTGTCCAACTCCATGTTCGCCGCCGGCCCCGTGGCCAACGGCGCCAAGACCGTGGTCTTCGGCACCTCCGTCACTGCCAACGGCATCACCGACATCGGCCCCTATGTCTTCCGCAACTCCGTCATGGAATCGGACGTGCTGCCGGTGACCGTGGCCACCGCCACCAAGCACTACAAGCTGAAGCAGGTTGCCGTCATCTACGGTAACGACGACGCCTTCACCAAGAGCGGCTACGACGTCTTCAAGAAGGTGCTGGAAGACCAGAAGCTGCCCGTCACCACCACCGAGACCTACGTCAAGGGCGACGTGGACTTCAAGGCCCAGCTGACCAAGATCAAGGCCTCCAACCCGGATGCGGTGATCTGTTCCTGTCTGGCCGAAGAAGCCGCCAACATCATGCTGCAGGCCCGGGGCCTGGGCATCAAGGTGCCCTTCATCGGCGGCAACGGCTTCAATTCCCCCAAGCTGTTCGAGATCTCCAAGCTGGCCGGTGAAGGCACCTTCGTCGGCAGCCCCTGGTCCAACACCAACCCGGCGCCCGCCAACAAGGCCTTCGTCGCCGCCTACGTGAAGAAGTACAACGCCGAGCCCAACCAGTTCGCCGCCCAGGCCTTCGACGCCCTGCACGTGGCCGCCGCCGCCCTGCAGGAAGTGAAGCTCTCCGGCGACATCGCCGCCGACCGGGAAGCCCTGAAGAACGCCCTGCCCAAGGCCACCATCAACGGCGCCACCGGCCCCTTCAAGTTCCGTCCCGCTGTCACCAAGTCCGGCAAGCCGGGCGGCTGGGATGCGGATCAGAAGCCCTTCATCTACGTGGTCAAGGGTGGCAAGTTCACCGCCTTCGACGGCAAGTAAGCGACTGTCCGCGTAAGCCTGTCTTACCCACCAATGCGGGGCCGATGAAAGTCTGCCCCGCATTGCATTTGCAACTGGAATTTCCCCATGCTTGAACAACAACTCCTCAACGCCCTGACGCTCGGCAGCGTCTACGCGCTGTTCGCCCTGGGTTTCACCCTGGTGTTCGGCGTGCTGGCGGTGATCAACCTCTCCCACGGAGCGGTGTTCATGGTCGGCAGCTACGCCGCCCTGGCCATGGTCAGCCACCTCAACGCCCCCTTGTGGGTGGCCATGCTCGGCGCCATGGTGGTCAGCGGTACCATCGGCCTCCTGGTGGACGTGCTGGTGCTGAAACCCCTGCGCGCCCGCAACGCCCCCCACCTGATTCCCATGATCGCCACCATCGGTGTCGGCATCATGCTCACCAGCGCCGCCCAGGGCCTGTTCGGTGCCGAGGTGCTGCGCTTCCCCGAGGACGTCATGCCGGCCGGCGAATTCATGGTTGGCGACGTGCATGTGCGGGCCCTGGAAATCGCCATCGTCGCCATCGCCTTCCTGCTCATGGCCGTGCTGTTCACCATCTTGAAGCGAACCCAGCTGGGCCGCGCCCTGCGGGCCATCGCCGAATCCCCCAAGGCCGCCTATCTGCTGGGCATCAACGTGGAAGGCCTGTTCCACATCACCTCCTTCGTCGCCGCCGCCCTGGGCGGCATCGCCGGGGTGCTGATCGGCCTCAACTTCAACGCCATCACCCCCTTCATGGGCCAGCCCATGCTGCACAAGGGCATCGCCGTGATCATCCTCGGCGGCATGGGCGACATCCGCGGCGCCCTCATCGGCGGCCTCTTCCTGGGCTTCGCCGAGGTCATCAGCAAGGCCTACCTGTCGAGCCAGATGGGCGACGCGGTGGCCTTCGGCCTGCTCTTCCTGATCCTGCTGGTGCGGCCTTCCGGGCTGTTCGGGCGCAAGCTGGAAAGGAAAGCGTGATGGAATGGTTCAATGACTTCTGGTCCACCTACAGCACCCTGGTGTTCTCGGTGGGCGTCCACGCCCTGTTGGCCCTCTCCATCTGGCTGACCCTTTCCTGCGGCCTCCTGTCCCTGGCCAACGCCGCCTTCATGGGCGTCGGCGCCTACGTCTCGGCCCTGCTCACCCTGCACCTGGAGTGGTCCTTCGGCAGCGTGCTGCTGGCCGGCGGCATTGCCCCGACCCTGGTGGCCCTGATCATCGGCGCCCCGGTGCTGCGGCTCTCCGGCGTCTACCTGGCCATGGCCACCCTGGCCTTCGGCGAGGTGGTGCGCATCACCGTGCTCAACCTGGAGATCACCGGCGGCCCCGAAGGCCTCAACGGCATTCCCCTGGCCACCGAAGGCTGGCACATCGCCCTGATCCTGGCCGTCACCGTCTATGGCCTGGCCCGGCTGCGCCGCTCCAAGGTGGGCCGCGCCTTCGAGGCCATCAAGGAAGACGAGGTGGCCGCCCGCCTGATGGGCATCAACGTGGACCGCTACAAGCTGCTGGCCTTCTCCCTCGGCGCCTTCATCGCCGGCGTGGCCGGGGCCCTCAACGCCCACTTCACCTTCTTCATCAGCCCCCGGGAATACGGCTTCGAGAACGCCGTGGACATCCTCACCATGGCGGTACTGGGCGGTACCTCCAGCCTCATCGGCCCCATGCTCGGCTCCTCCATCCTGACCCTGCTGCCGGAACTGCTGCGCTCCCTGCAGGACTTCCGTTCCCTGGTGAACGGCGCCGTGCTGGTGCTGGTGGTGCTGTTCCTGCCCAAGGGCCTGTGGGAATCCCGCCGCATCCGTGCCTTCTTCAAGCGTCTCAAGGGAGGTCAGGCATGAACGCCCCCCAGCAACCCAATCTGCTCTCCATCCGTAACGTCGGCAAGCATTTCGGCGGCCTGCACGTGCTGCAGGACGTCAGCTTCGAAGTGCCCGCCGGCAGCATCTACGGCCTCATCGGCCCCAACGGCGCCGGCAAGACCACGGTGTTCAACCTCATCACCGGCCTGCTCACCCCCAGCGCCGGCCAGATCGACTTCCAGGGCCAGACCCTGATCGGCCTGGAGCCCCACCGCATCACCCACCAGGGCATCGCCCGCACCTTCCAGAACATCCGCATCTTCAAGGAAATGGACCTGCTGGAAAACGTCATGGTGGGCATGCACGACCACCTCAACTACGGCGGCTTCGGCATCTTCCTCAACAGCCCGGCCTGCCGCGCTGCCGAGAAGAAGGCCCGGGAACGGGCCCTGGAGCTGCTCTCCTGGGTGGGTCTGGATCACAAGGCCGACATGCTGGCCGACAACCTTTCCTACGGCGACCAGCGCAAGCTGGAATTCGCCCGGGCCCTGGCGACGGAACCCAAGCTGCTGCTGCTGGACGAGCCGGTGGCCGGCATGAACCCGTCGGAAAAGACCATCCTCATGGAAGAGATCAACAACATCCGCAACCGGGGCTACGGCGTCTTCATGATCGAGCACGACATGCGCTTCGTCATGGGCCTGTGCGACCGCATCGCCGTGCTCAACTTCGGCCGCATCATCGCCGAAGGCACGCCGGACGAAGTGCGCAACAACCCGGACGTGATCGAGGCCTACCTGGGCAAGGAGGACGAGTAATGAGCGTACTTCTGCGCGTACACGACCTGGCCGTGGCCTACGGCCACATCGAGGCCGTCAAGGGCCTGGACTTCCACCTCAACGAGGGCGAGATCACCGCCCTGGTGGGGGCCAACGGCGCCGGCAAGAGCACCACCCTGCTGGCCCTCTCCGGCCTCATCAAGCCCACCCGGGGCAAGATCGAATTCCAGGGCGAAGACATCTCCCGCCTGCCCGCCCACCAGATCGTCGAGCGGGGCCTGGTGCAGGTGGCCGAAGGCCGGGCCATCCTCACCACCCTGACGGTGGAGGAAAACCTGCAGCTGGGCGCCTACACCCGGCAGGACAAGGAGGGCATCCCCGCCTCCATGGAAGAGGTGTACCAGCTCTTCCCCCGCCTCAAGGAACGCTCCCAGCAGTTCGCCGGCAACCTCTCCGGCGGCGAGCAGCAGATGCTGGCCATCGGCCGGGCCCTCATGGCCAAGCCCAAACTCCTGCTGCTGGACGAGCCCTCCATGGGCCTGGCCCCCATCGTGGTGCAGGAAATCTTCCGCATCCTGGTGGAAATCAACCGCCGCGGCCTCACCATCCTGCTGGTGGAGCAGAACGTGCGCCAGGCCCTGAAGATCGCCAAGCACGGCTACGTCATCGAGACCGGCAAGATCGTGCTGGCCGATTCCGGCGCCAACCTGCTGGCCAACCCCAAGGTGGAAGAAGCCTACCTGGGCGGCTGACACACCCGAGCGGGAGTGGCCGACAGGCCACTGCCCCACAAACAAGAAGGGACGCCATTCTCCCGGCACACCGGGCCAGAAATGGCGTCCCTTCTGCATTTCAGCGGCCCTATCTGTGCGGTGACGGGCCCCAGAGCCTTCCCATCAAAGCTGCCGCCCAGGGGCAACGCAAAACTGCCACCTGCCGGCGTAGCAGGCGGCCATGTTGTTCCTCCGGGGTTATCGAAGCTCGGGTTGCACCGGCTTTCCGCCAGGAACGGATGTGGTGGGAATAGTCCCGATGCAGCCGTGCGCAAAAAACCGAAGACATGACATTTGGCTGACCGACTGGCAAAATCAGCGTCACATTGAACCAGTCACGCATGCCACGCATGACCGCCATCGATCCCCGCAAATATTGCCGCCAATCTAGCGAAAGCCCCTATTGGGGAACATCCGAGGCTGCCGGGCTTTCTTGCTTGTACGGTATTTCACCAGTTTATACGGCAGTTTTGCCAGTCACCTCACGTTGAGGCATCTCACCTTTGTTTCACATGAACGCAAATCAAAAACTCTTCAGGCGCTTTGCGAGGCTAATCTCGCCGCGCAACAAAACTTCTGTCCGGTCCCTCTATCGCCTATTTCAAGCCGCTGTCGTCGCTGTCTTGTTGGTATTCCTAGTCAATCTATTCGCTATTGGTAAAAGCAACTTTGGTGAATGGGGGGACTTCTTTGGTGGCGTACTCAACCCGCTCCTGACCTTTTTAACGTTCATGGGCTTGCTGGTGACGATCGTTATTCAGCAAACTGAACTACGCGAATCTCGCGTTGAGCTAAAGCGTTCGGCGGACGCACTCCGAGAGCAAAGTGATAGCCTTAAGAAGCAGAATTTTGAATCAACATTCTTTCAGATGCTGACCATCCACAACGGGATAGTTAATTCGATTGACCTTGAGAAAGATGGAACCGTGACTAGGGGGCGCGATTGCTTTAACGCCTTCTACACCCGCTTCAATAAAATTTATAGGGAAAACGAGACTAAGGCCAGTGGTAAGTACAGTGAAGAAGCTATTGTCCGGTTGTCATATGACCTCTTCTGGAAGGATCACCAAACTGAACTCGGTCACTATTACCGCTACCTCTACAACATCGTGCGCTTCGTCAAGGAGGCAGACTACGTTTGTGGCCCCTACCTTCGGCTAATTCGAGCGCAACTATCAGATCAAGAGTTGCTCTTGTTGTTTTACAACTGCATATCCAAGAACGGCGGCAACTTCACTGCACTTGTTGAGGAGTTTTCATTGCTCAACAACTTGCCGAAAGTCCGTCTGCTGCACAAATCGCATGAGGCAATGCTTAAGCCAACTGCATTTGGCGCTGTATGAAATGCCCAACCATCATTCCACTGAACCTACGTCAAAAACCGCTCTGGCCGTTGAATTCAAACGCTAACTTTCGCACCATGGAACTCATCACACCCAAGAACGCTGTAGAAATGGTTCTGCGCAAGAAGACAAAGGAGGCCAAGTTTCAACCATACGAAACTACAGCACAGAAATGGCTCCTTGGCTTCTCGATCGGTAGTCTTTGCATCGGCTTTCTGCTGGCGCTGAGCACACACCTCTGGAAGAACGAATACCTCGTTTTCACGGCCTTGCTCTTCGTACTCGCCTCCTCACTCTTTGCAATGGGGTATCAGATTGCATCTCTCATTCCCGAACTAGCGAAATTTCGTAACGTCGAAAAAGAAGTGGCAACGCCCTTCTTAGCTGAGTTCAACAACGACCTTGATCTCATTCACGACCTATCCCAAACGTGCGAAATTCACCATTTGAGCTTTGCGAAAGCCAACTTTGTTTTGATGGCAAAGCAACTCCGAGAGCGCATTGGCATACTGGTGGGTGCTCTGGAAAAAGTGGGCTTGATCCCACTTGCAACTACTGGCTACTTTGCATTTCTCAAAACCCAGAAGGATGGCTTGCAACCGTTTAGCGACATCGACTGGGTATTTGCTGCATTTGCATTCCTATACCTCGTAGCCGTGAGAATGATGGGAACTGCCCAATGGATGGAGAAAATGGCGGAAATCTATGAGCACGCTATTGTGCTCAAGTCGAAGCGTTCAAGCTAACCTGACAGAAGAGCAGACCTACAGGAAAAGCCCTACAAGTCGTTCACTTTCACGGTTAAACGTCTACTTTCCCTAACTGGCAACCGCCACTTCGAATCGGAAGCCGCCGTAAAGCAATGGCCGGTCTGCAAGCAGAACCGGCCATTTTTCATTGGGTACACCACGGCAACCAATGACCCGGCTAAGACTCCGCGGGCTGTCCTCGAGTCACTGAGTGGCAAGGTGGAATTTTACTGGGTAGCAGCCTCCCGATGCACCGGAATGGCTGCATTCGTGGGCATGCGCTGCCCGGCGCATAAGAAAAGACAAAACGGCTATTTCCGCCCGGGGCCGGGCGGGCCCTACAGTGGCCGGCACAACGATCACCGTGAGCCGACCATGCCCGACATCTACAACACCATCACCGAAGCCGCCGCCGAGGTTACCGCCCGCATCGCCGAGGTGCTGGAAATCCGTGCCGCCGAGCCCCAGCAGAGACGCATGCTGGAAACCTATCTGGCGGAGATTCCCTTCCCTGCCGATGCCCGGGTCCTGGAAGTGGGCTGCGGCACCGGCGCCGTCGCCCGCCGTCTGGCCGCCTGGCCCGGGGTGGTGGAAGTGGTGGGCCTGGACCCTTCCCCCATCTTCCTCGCCAAGGCCCGGGAACTGGGCGCCCACCTGCCCCACCTTTCCTTCCGCGAAGGCGGCGCCCACGGCCTGCCCTTTGCCGACGGCCACTTCGACGTGGTCATCTTCCACACCACCCTGTGCCACCTCTCCCAGCCCCTGGACGCGCTGCAGGAAGCCCACCGGGTATTGCGTCCCGGCGGCCGCCTGGCGGTGTTCGACGGCGATTACGCCTCCACCACCTTCGGCACCGGCGACCTGGACCCCCTGGAAATCTGCGCCCACGCTTTCCGCGAGCATTTCATCGACGACAGCTGGATCGCCCGCCGCACGCCCCTGCTGGCGCGGCAGGCCGGCTTCCGGGTGGATGCTTTCCACAGCCACGGCTACACCGAGAGCAGCGCCCCCAGCTATCTCTACACGGTGGTGGACCGGGGCGCCGACGCCCTGGCGGATGAAGGCCGCATCGGCCGCCCCCTGGCGGAGGCCCTCAAGGCCGAAGCCCGGCGCCGGGCGGAGGCCCATCAGTTCTTCGGCCACATCGGCTACACCAGCCTCATCGCCGAGCGCCTCTAGCCGCCGGGCATTTCAGCCCTAGCGTGACCCGATGCCGGTGACGGCGTAAGCGTCGGCCACCGGCACCGGCGCCTCGGCCCAGTCCACCACCGTGGTCTGCTGGCATAGCCGCTTCTTCAGGATTTTCGCCCCCCGGGAAATGACCAGGCCGCTGGCAACGTCGCGCACGTTGAAAACGACAAAGCCGGTCCGCTCCATCTGGAAGCGGAAATAGATGCCGATGCGGCCCTGGTACAGCACATTGCCCTTGCTCACATGGCGGCGCGGGTAGCTGGCCTCGAGCCCGGCGATGATCTCGCCACTGCCGAGCACACCGTAGCGCAGCTGCACATAGCCCGCCGTCTTCGAGAGGTCGGCGGAGGCGCACACCGAGACCAGGCGCGGCCCCTCGTTGCAGGCGAAAAGAACCTTCTCTTCCGCCCCGCACAGGTGCTCGGTCGCCAGAGCCGGCGCCCCGCCTGCCGCCAGCAGGGCCAAGGCGCACAGTTTCCATATATTTAGCATTCGTTGAATTATACGGGGGGGCGCCGGGGCGCCTGTACCGACGTGCAACACGCAAGCGACCGACGCCATTAGCCTCCCGGCAGAGCACAAGCCAATACTGGTCGCGGCAGCCACGTCAGGGATTTGCCCAGGGGCCGCATCAGCGGTTATGGTCGGGGCATGGTGGCCGCCGGGGGGAAAGCCCTAGAATGGCGGCTGCGACCTTCACCTGGAGTCTGGCATGCCGCCCCGGAAACACCCCGCCCGTCTGGCCCTCGTCCTGCTGTCCCTCGCCGCCTGCCTGGCCGCCCCGGTGGCGCCGGCTACGGCGGCACCGCTGAAGGTGCTCGGTTTCGACGACATGAGCTGCCAGGCCTGGGTCCGCTCCCGGGACGAGGCGGAGCAGCGGGCCCTCTATCTGGCCTGGATGCGCGGCGTCCTCAGCGGCCACAACTACGCCCGGCAGAGCCAGCAGGTTTCCGCCATTTCCAGCGGCACCATCGAGAACTACGTCAATCGCTATTGCAGCGAAAAGCCTACCGGGAATTTCGGCGACGCCATCCTGCGCCTCTCCGACCAGTTCTCCGGCCGCAACGCCGCCCTCACCAAATAAGCAACGGAGCCTGCGCCATGAGCAAGAAGAGCATCGACCACCAGCGCCTGGACCAGGTGGTGCTGGCAGCCCGCCAGGCCCGGGACGAACGGGAAAAGGGTTACCGGGAACGGGCCCTGAAGATTTATCCGTGGATCTGCGGCCGCTGTGGCCGGGAATTCACCCACAGCAACCTGCGGGAACTGACGGTGCACCACCGGGACCACAACCACGACCATAATCCCGTGGACGGCAGCAACTGGGAGTTGCTGTGCCTCTACTGCCACGACAACGAACACCAGAAGCAGATCGAGTTCGACCAGGGCAACCGGGCCACCAACGGCTTTGGCGGCGGCGCCAGCCATTCGCCCTTCGCCAACCTGAAGGCCCTGCTGGGCAAGGGCGAAGGTTCGGACTAGGCCCGCTGCGGCATCAACAGTGACAGCCGGGGCCCAGGTCCGCACCGGCCCGGCCGCCCCGCTTTTCCCCAGGACTTTCCTGATCCCGCCGGCCTCTGGGACCGGCCCTCCTCCTTCACCAGCCAGACACCCGTTTCATGGATTCCCGACCGGCACGCCCCCAGGCGCCCCTGTGCACCCGCTGCGCCCACTACTACATCACCCACGACGTGAGCTTTCCCTACGGCTGCCGGGCCCTGGACTTCAAGAGCCGGCGCCCGCCGATCCTGGAGGTGCAGGACGCTTCGGGCCTGGAGTGCCAGTACTTCCTGGCCAAGAGCGCCCCCCGGGCCTAGCGGCGGATGCCGCTGTGGCGGGCCTTGCGCCGCCAGCAGGCGGGCGTCTGCAGGGCCAGCGTATCCACCGGCTTGCTGCCGAACAGGGCCTGGGCGAAAGCCCGGCGCTCCCGTTCTTCCTGGGTGACGCCGGCGATGTGTTCAAACCATTTCTGAAGGCGGTTCATGGCGACTGGCTCCTCGATGTCGGATGGATTGCAAGGTTCGGTACGGTTCGAAATGCCGTCCTTGGATGCAAGAATATCCGACTACTGTATAAATGTACAGTAGTCGGATATTCTTGCATCCCCGCGCCCGGGACGAGGCCGCTGCAAGGGCCGTCCGCCGGGCCTGGCAGCTGCCCCGGAAGCCAACAGGGACGGCCTTCTCCACAGGGCGCTGGGCCGCCGGGCCCGGGAGTGCTATGTTCCGCCCTGCACTCAACACGGAGCCCCGCCCATGGCCTGGGAGAACACCCCGCAGACCTTCACCTCGGAACGCGGCCTGCGGGCCGCCCTCATCTTCGCCCTGGCGGCCGAACGCCTGTCCCTCTATTACGAACACGGCCAGTGGCTCACCGACGCCCAGGGCGCCACCCTGGCCGCCGACTGGCTGGCCCGCTCCAAGCAGACCATGGCCCTGGCCGAGCGCCGCCATCTGGCCGGCCTCAGCGACCGCCTGGCCCGGGACATCGCCGCCTCCCTGTCCCGGGAGGCGGGCCTGTACACGGCCCACGAAATGCTCGAGTCCCTCGATCCGAACTATCATTCCGACATGGCCCAGACCCTCATGGCCGAATGTGAGCGCCTGCTCGACAGCGAACCGGCGCCCTGAGCCGCCCCCCTGCCCGGGGCCAGCCCCCGGGCGCTTCGCCCGCAACGACAAGAACAACCATGAAATCCGTCGACCGACACCTGTGGCAACGATTCACCGGCATTGCCGCGCCCTACTGGCGCAGCGAGGAGAAATGGAAGGCCTGGGGACTGCTGGTGCTGCTGGTGGTGCTGCTCCTGGGTCAGACCCGCTTCGCCGTGCTCTTCAACGAGCAGACCGGGGAATTCACCTCGGCCCTGGCGGCCCGGGACGAGCCCCGTTTCTGGGACGCCATCCAGCTCTGCCTGGTCCTGCTGGCGGTGGCCGTGCCCATCTACGGCTTCTACTACTACGTGCGCGACAAGCTGGGCCTGCACTGGCGGCGCTGGCTGACCCACCGCTTCCTCGACAACTATTTCAGCCACCGGCACTTCTACGAGCTCAACGCCGAGACGGCCATCGACAACCCGGACCAGCGCATCGCCGAAGACATCAACACCTTCACCCAGCGCTCCCTCTTCTTCCTCCTCATCTTCATCGGCGCCGTGCTGCAGCTGGCGGCCTTCAGCCACGTGCTGTGGTCCATCTCCCGGGACCTGGTGTATTTCCTGGTGGTCTATGCGCTGGCCGGCACCCTCATCACCATCTTCGTCTTCGGCAAGCCCCTCATCGGCCTCAATTTCCACCAGCTGCGCAAGGAGGCGGATTTCCGCTTCAGCCTGGTGCGGGTACGGGAGAACGCCGAGTCCATCGCCTTCTACCGGGGCGAGGCCCAGGAAGCCCACCAGGTGAAGCAGCGCTTCGCCAAGGCCTTTAACAACTTCAACAAGCTGATCCGCAAGCAACTCAGCCTCAACCTCTTCCAGTACGCCTACACCCTGCTCACCATGGTGCTGCCCGCCGCCATCATTTCCTCCCGGGTGCTGTCGGGGGAACTGGAGGTGGGCCGCGCCATCCAGGCCGCCGGCGCCTTTGCCGCCGTGCTCGGGGCCATTTCCGTGATCGTGGAAAACTTCGAGGGCCTGAGCCGCTTCGCCGCCGGGGTGGACCGGCTGGACGCCTTCGCCCGCATCATGTCCGGCCAGCTGCCGGAGCAGCACCGCAGCGCCGGCCACATCGAACTGCTGGAGGAGCCGCGCCTGTCCCTGGAGCGGGTCACCCTGCAGACCCCGGACGACGGACGGGTGCTGGTGCGGGACCTGTCCCTCCAGATCACCCCGGGGGAAGGGCTGCTCATCGTCGGCGAAAGCGGCAGCGGCAAGAGCTCCCTGCTACGAGCCATCGCCGGCCTGTGGTCGGTCGGCAGCGGCAGCATCACCTGCCCGCCCAGCGAGGACATCCTGTTCCTGCCCCAGCAGCCCTACATGCTGCTCGGCACCCTGCGCAGCCAGCTGCTCTACCCCAAGCGGGAACAGCACATCAGCGACGCCGAACTGCTGCACCTGCTGGAGCGGGTGAACCTGCCCGACCTGGCCGGCCGGGTCGGCGGCCTGCATGTGGAGCGGGACTGGGGCAAGGTCCTCTCCGTCGGCGAACAGCAGCGCCTGGCCTTCGCCCGGGTGCTCCTGAGCAAGCCCCGCTACGCCATGCTGGACGAGGCCACCAGCGCCCTGGACATCGCCAACGAGGAAAGCCTCTACCGCACCCTGGCCACCACCGACACCACCCTGATCAGCGTCGGCCACCGCACCACCATCCTCAAATACCACCGCCAGGTGCTGGAACTCACCGGCAACGGCCAGTGGCAACGCCACCGGGCCGAGAGTTATCGCTTCATGCAGTGAGGCGAACTGCAGGCAATAAAAAGCCCCCGGTGCCGACAGGTCTTCCGGGGGCTTTGGCAGAACCTGACAGGCAGAAGTGCTATTCCGCCCGCAGAGCCGACATCTTCAGCAATTCGGCCTGCATTTTCAGCACGGCATCCAGTGCCGCCCGACGTCCGGAAAGGGAAAAGTCGGCCTTGAACTCGTCATATTCCGCCTGACCGTTGCCGGTGACCCCGGCCCGCCCGACAAACTTGCCGGAGGCATCGGTAATACGGCAGGAGAGATTGACGGCAAAGCGGGTCGGCGGCCAGGTAAAGGGACTGGGAGAGGAGGAATTGGTGCTGATCTCCGGCGTGATCACATAGGCGATGTCGCCCTTGGCCAGCACCTCGGCGTCGTTCGCGGATTTAAGCCGGGTAACGTTCTTGAAGACATTGCCCAGCATCTTGTAGAAGGCTATTTCCATGTCCTTGTATGGCTTGTAGGTGACGGAATCGCCACCACCACCTTCCGTGGTCACCGCACGCTCGAGAACGTCGGCCGGGATGTAGTAACCCACATTGCGCGGGATGGGACGCTCCGTTGCATCACGCTCGACCTTGGACAAATCCGGACCGATGGTCAAGGGATGGGCACAGCCGGCCAATACTGCCACTGCGGCAAGCGCCATCAGGCATTTGAGCAAACGCATTTTGAGTCGCCTTTCCCGGATCACTTAAGGGCCTGAATGAATTCGGCATCGGCATAAAGAGCCGCCAACAGGCGCTGCACCAGACCGGGGTAGGCTTGCTGGGCACGGGGAATGGCGATGGCACCGACGAAAGAGGAATCCCACTGGTGATGGATGGTTTTCACCTTGTCGTAACGGACCTGGTCGCCCTTCTTCACCACGAACCTCGCCCCCACGTCTCCCGTAGCAACGCTGAAGCCCGTCGCGTCGATATCGTTTTTCAGCAGATCGCCGGAAATCTCCACATCCGTTCCGGCCTTCAGTTTTC
This sequence comes from Azospira oryzae, assembly GCF_004217225.1. Lineage (GTDB taxonomy): Bacteria > Pseudomonadota > Gammaproteobacteria > Burkholderiales > Rhodocyclaceae > Azospira > Azospira oryzae. Next base: position 257,173 of record NZ_SHKM01000001.1, on the reverse strand, counting down.
CGGCCAGCGACAGTTCCTGCTTGATCGCCTCGGCCAGGTAGGCGGCGTAGGAATTTTCATAGGGCGAGTTCAGGGAAGAACCGCGCAGGGAAATGGGATTGGCGTTTTCCGCAGAAGGCTTGGATTGGAACTTACCCACTTTGGCCCCCAGTTCGCCGCCATCCTTGAGCATCTGCACATTTTCGATGGAAGCGGAATACTGGGGAGCCATCATGGAACAGCCACTGAGCATGATGGCGGACAGAACAAGCAGAACGGCAAAAACTGGACGACGCATTGGATACTCCCTGAAAGACTGCGTTTTGTTGGAATGAGGCGGAAAAACTTCGCTCGATCGCGGGATGGGGCAATCCTCTCGCAGCGAAGCCTGGCGCGCCTCATCCCGAATCCTGACTTGATGCCATTCAAATATCAAGTTTTCCCGGCGACAAAATAGCCATGGCCTTCCACCCCGCCGCCCCGATTTTCCTTGGTGCGGGCGGCCCAAGTGGCTATCATGGCCGACCCTCTGGCTGGCTTTCCCCATGATTACCCTCAAGAACATCGTCCTGCGCCGCGGTACCAAGGTGGTGCTGGACCGCGCTTCCGTCACCATCAACCCCGGCGAAAAAGTCGGCCTGGTGGGGCGCAACGGCGCCGGCAAGTCCTCCCTCTTCGCCCTGCTCAACGGCAACCTGCACGAAGACGGCGGCGACGTTTCCATCCCCAGCCAGTGGCGCATGGCCCAGGTGGCCCAGGACATGCCGGAGACCGAGCAGAGCGCCACCGACTTCGTCATCGAGGGCGACACCGTGCTGCTGGCCGCCCAGCAGGAGGTGGCCGCCGCCGAGGCCAGCGACGACGGCATGCGCATGGCCCATGCCTACACCGCCCTCTACGACGCCGGCGCCCACGATGCCCCGGCCCGGGCCCAGGCCCTGATCCTGGGCCTCGGCTTCCACGTCGATGAACTGACCCAGCCGGTGAACAGCTTCTCCGGCGGCTGGCGCATGCGCCTGCAGCTGGCCCGGGCCCTGATGTGTCCTTCCGACCTGCTGCTGCTGGACGAGCCCACCAACCACCTGGATCTGGACGCCCTGGTCTGGCTCGAAGCCTGGCTCAAGCGCTACACCGGCACCCTGGTGATGATCAGCCACGACCGGGAATTCCTCGACGCCATCACCAACGTCACCCTGCACATCGACAACGCCAAGCTGGTGCGCTACGGCGGCAACTACAGCACCTTCGAGGACATGCGGGCCGAGCAGATGCTGCTGCAACAGGCCACCCTGGCCAAGCAGCAGGAAAAGATCGCCCACCTGCAGAAGTTTATCGACCGCTTCAAGGCCAAGGCCAGCAAGGCCAAGCAGGCCCAGAGCCGGGTCAAGGCCCTGGAGCGCATGGAGAAGATCGCCCCGGTGCTGGCCGACGCCGAATTCACCTTCGAATTCAAAGAGCCGCTCAACCTGCCCAACCCCATGCTCTCCCTGCTCGGCGCCGACATCGGCTACCCGCCGGCGGAGGATGCGGCGCCCGGCACACCGCCCACGGTCATCGTGCGCGGCATCAACCGCTCGGTGCATGCGGGCCAGCGCATCGGCATCCTGGGGGCCAACGGCCAGGGCAAGTCCACCCTGGTCAAGACCATCGCCCGGGACCTGGCGCCCATCGCCGGCGACCTGACCGAGGGCAAGGGCCTCAACATCGGCTACTTCGCCCAGCAGGAGCTGGACGTGCTGCGGCCTGAGGACACGCCCCTGGAACACATGATCCGCCTGGCCAAGGAAGTCATCGCCGCCGGCCGCAGCGGCTACGTGGCGGGCAAGGAACAGGACCTGCGCAACTTCCTCGGCACCTTCAATTTCAGCGGCGACATGGTCAAGCAACCGGTGGGCACCATGAGCGGCGGTGAAAAGGCCCGGCTGGTGCTGTGCATGATCGTCTGGCAGCGCCCCAACCTCTTGCTGCTGGACGAACCCACCAACCACCTGGACCTCTCCACCCGGGAGGCCCTGAGCGTGGCGCTGAACGAATTCGAAGGCACGGTGATGCTGGTCAGCCACGACCGGGCCCTGCTGCGCTCGGTGTGCGACGAATTCTGGCTGGTGGCCGACGGCGCCGTGGGTCCCTACGACGGCGACCTGGACGACTACCAGCGCTACCTGCTGGACGAAGCCCGCCGCGCCCGGGAAGCGGCCAGCGCCTCCCGCCGCCAGGTCGACGCCTGAAGAGCACCCCGGTCCCAGACAAAAAACGCCACCGCAAAGGTGGCGTTTTCGTTTCAGCACCCCGCTACAGCAGCGGCGGTATCCAGGCCAGCAGCAGGCCCGCGGCGCCGCAGCCCAGGATCACCGGGATCACCCCCAGCTGGTAGCGGAACAGAGCCAGCCCCGCCCCCAGGCCCAGCACCAGGGCCGGCCACTCGAAGGCCCCACCCCAGCCCGCCGGCCACAGCACATGCCAGGAAAAGAACAGCGCCAGGTTGAGGATCACCCCCACCACCGCCGCCGTGATGCCGGTGAGGGGGGCGGTGAATTTCAACTGGCCGTGGGTGGATTCCACCAAGGGCCCGCCCAGCTGGATGAAGACGAAAGACGGCAGGAAGGTGAAGAAGGTCACCGCCAGGGCCGCCGCCGCCCCGGCCAGGAAGAGATGGTCGGCACCGAACAGGGCCTGGTTCCAGCCGCCGACGAAGCCGACGAAGGTCACCACCATGATCAGGGGCCCCGGCGTGGTTTCCCCCAGGGCCAGGGCGTCGATCATCTGGGCCGGCGACAGCCACTGGTAATGCTCCACCGCCCCCTGGAAGACATAGGGCAGCACCGCATAGGCGCCGCCGAAGGTGAGCAGGGCCGCCTTGGTGAAGAACCAGCCCATCTGGCTCAGGGCACCATCCCAGCCGAACAGCCCCACCAGCCCAGCCATGGCCCCGGCCCACAGGCCCAGGCCCAGCAGCAGCACCCGGGCAAAGCGGCCCCAGGTGAAACGGGCATGGGCCGGCGGCGGCGTCTCGTCGTCGATGAGGGCCGGGCCGAAATGCTGCTTCGCCACTCCGTGGCCGCCCCCGGCCTGAAACCAGGCCGGCCGCCAACGCCCGCCCAGAGCCCCGAGCAGACCGGCCCCCAGAACGATGGCGGGGAACGGCAGCCCCAGGGCGAAGATGGCGAGGAAGGCGGCGGCGGCGATGGCCACCAGAGCCCTGTTACGCAGCACCCGGGAACCGATGCGCCAGGCGGCCAGGGCGACGATGGCCGTCACCGCCGGCTTGATGCCGTAGAGCACCCCGGCCACCGCCGGCACCTGGCCGAAGGCCAGGTACACCCAGGCCAGGCCGATCAGCAGCAACAGGGAAGGCAGCACGAACAGGCCGCCGGCCATGAGGCCGCCCAGGGTGCGATGCATCATCCAGCCGATGTAGGTGGCCAGCTGCTGGGCCTCGGGGCCGGGCAGCACCATGCAGTAGTTGAGGGCGTGGAGAAAGCGCCGCTCGGAAATCCAGCGCTTCTTCTCCACCAGATCGCTATGCATGATGGCGATCTGCCCCGCCGGCCCGCCGAAGCTAATGCAGCCCAGTTTGAACCAGTAGCGGAAGGCCTGGCCCAGGGAGACGGCAGGAGGAGCGGCGCCCTCGGCAGGCTGACTTGTTGCGGGTGGGGCGGACATGGGTTCGGTCATGGGCAAGGAACGTGGGTCAAGGTTACGGCGCTGCCGTGACGATACTATTTAATCTGCTGCCGTGTGCCGGCCCAGGACCCGCAGCCCATGGATGAAGCCACGCCAGCATGGGCCGCCGGGAGGCTGGCGACGTACAATCCATTGGCATCCCTTCGGAGCCCTGTCGGTATGACCCTCGCCCCTCCCCCCGGATTCCGCACCCTGCTGCTGGTGGACGACGAACCGGCCCTGCTCAACGCCCTCAAGCGGGAATTCCGCAGCGCCCCCTATGAGGTGCTGACCGCCACCAGCGGCGAGGAGGCCCTGGCGGTACTGGCCGACCGCGACGTCCAGGTCATCCTCTCCGACTACCGCATGCCCGGCATGAGCGGCGTCGAATTCCTGGCCCAGGCCCGGGCCCTGCGCCCCGACGCCGTGCGCATGGTCCTTTCCGGCTATGCGGACATCGGCGCCGTCATCGCCGCCATCAACCAGGGCAACATCTACAAGTTCCTCAACAAGCCCTGGGACGGGGAGGAACTGCGGGCGGTCACCGCCCAGGCCTTCGCCCATCACGCCCTGGTGCGCCGCGGCGCCCAGTTTTCCCAGATTTTCGAGAACACCAGCGAAGGCATTTTCATCCTCGACCGGGAGGGACGCTTCGAAACGGTCAATGGCGCCTTCTGCGCCATCACCGGCTACAGCGAGGCCGACATCGTCGGCCAGGACCACCACTGCCTGCTGCTGCCCCAGCCGGGACGGCCGACGCCGGAATTCATGCAGGAACTGGCCGATGGCGGCCACTGGCGCGGCGAACTGTGGCTGCAGCGCCGGGACGGCCAGGTCTTCCCCGCCGCCCTGACCCTGTCGCCGGTGTGCGACGGCAACCGGCGGCTGGTCCAGGTGGTGGGCCTGTGCGCCGACATCACCGAACGCAAGGGAAGGGAAATCGCCCTCCTCGAAAGCGAAAAGCGCTTTCGGGATTTCATGGAATTCGCCCCGGTGGGCATGGCCATCGTCAATCTGGACGGCCGCCTGGGCAAGGTGAACCAGGCCCTCTGCCAGATTCTCGGCTACTCCCGGGAAGCCCTGGAGCGCCTCAGTTTCGAGGACCTGACCCCGGACGAGGACCTGGCCGCCGACCTGGCCATGTGGCGCCGCCTGCGCCAGGGCGAAATGCCGGTGTGGCAGGCGGAGAAGCGCTACCTGCGCAGCGACGGCAGCCCGGTGTGGGTGGAGCTGACGGCCGCCGTGCTGCGCAGCACCCAGGGCGTGGCCCAGTGCTTCGACGTCCAGGTGAAGGACATCAGCGAACGCCGCCGGGACCAAGAGAAGATCCGCCAGCTGGCCTATTTCGACGCCCTCACCGGCCTGCCCAACCGGCGCCTGCTGCAGGACCGGCTGGAACAGGCCCTGCTGCGGGCCCGGCGCCACCAGCAGCAGGTGGGCGTGCTGTTCCTCGACCTAGACCATTTCAAGCAGGTAAATGACGTGCATGGCCACGAAGTGGGCGACGAGCTGCTCAGCGCCGCCGCCCGGCGCCTCACCCGCTGCGTGCGCCAGGGCGACACCGTGGCGCGCCAGGGGGGCGACGAGTTCATCGTGGTGCTGGCCGAGGTGGGAGCGCCGGCAGGGGTCATCCGGGCGGCCGAAACCATCATCGCCAGCCTGGCGGCACCCTATGAGCTGGGCCAGGCCCGCATCCGGGTGGACGTCATCACCGCTAGCGTCGGCATCGCCCTCTTCCCCGCCCATGGCAGCGACAGCCAGACCCTGATGAAACATGCGGACCTAGCCATGTACGCCGCCAAGCAGGCCGGTCGCAACGGCTACCGCATCTACGACGAGGGCCTGGCGCCGGGAGGCTGAAAGCCTCGGACTAGATGAGGATGCACACTGCCGTCATCGAAAAATTTTATTTTTGCGCTGCTGCACAAATAAACTTTAGCCCCAAGCTTCTTCAACAACTCACGCTCGTAATGAAAACAAAATCAAAACAAATAGATACAAGACCAACGAGACGAAGGAGGCCCACTTCGAAAGAACTACGCCTCTCCATAAAAAACGTTGAACCCCACGCGCGCGCCCTGCCCGGCAATCATTGTCGACTAGGTTCAAAATATCGACTACTTTCTGATTTTTGTTAGTGATTTTTGAATAAATACAAAAAACAAATACACATAGAAAATGTAAACCAATAAAAAGCAAGGCAAACTTCAAAAACAACATGTCATCAGCGCCTTAGAAAACCCGGCATCACTCCATTCTCAGCCACGAAGCCTAAGATTGAATCGACACAGACACCCAAATGAGCCAGTAATGTAATCGCCATCACCACGAATAATTTCCGACTCTGCCAAAATAATTTCAACTTTTCCCATACCTCTAGGGCCGATAGCGGCTGTAGATCAGGGACACCTCGCTTGTCTCCGCCTGGCGGCGTACGTGGCGCCGCAGTTCTAAGCTTGCATGACTTGCCGACTTGATCTATGCAGCAGAAACAGTCGGAATTGTTCGCAACAACAATCTCAATTTTAAGAAAATGAGCTGCATTATTTTACAATCCCGTTTTGAAATTACTGTTTAGACTTTACACCAACAATCCTACAATAAAGTCGCAACAAAAAAACCAAACCAGATGATGCTGCACAATAAACCATCATCAACAACAAAGAGCATAAAAACACTCCACCCCCTGCCGAATATCTTTTAACCATTTTATCAAAATCAAAGAAGAAGCTTAAAACAAAATATAGCGTAACAAAAAAAACAGCAACAATCTCGTCTCCACAATAATGGCGCAATATAATTGAAGAAATTTTATCCCGAACTCCAACCAACGGTTTCGTAAGCCATCCTTTAAATGGACTAACAAACCCGAAGCGCCAAAAAACAATCCGGTCAAATTCGGAAAAGAATTCACTGCCATCTACAGAAACATTCAAATCAAGGAGCAAAAATGACAAGAAAAAAAATAGATAGGAGATAAAAAAAACAATCACCGGGAACGCAAAGACATCTGCACTCCCACCCCTAAAAATAAACAAAAAACTAGAGAACAGATGCCCTAAAATAGCAATGCAAAATAAAAAAACCCCAACTGAGATAAAAAATCTCCTAACAATAAAATGCTTATCAAACAAACAACAAGCATCAGAATCATATTTTTTTTCAAGCACTACAACCCTCCACACCCCTAAAACAAATAACAACTTACACCCATTGATATTACAATTCAATATGTTTGTTTTATTTAATACCGGGCAGCATATTGTGTTTTCTGGTTACTGAAGTAGTTTTTCCCGGCCGGGGCGGTTCTGCATTTTCATCATGGTGCCTCGCACACCCTGCTTTCCAATTCATCGTAATTCTTCGCACAGCCTTTACGCCTGGATTAAGCAGTACGGCTCGCCGATGCAAACCTCTTTCGCGACAATGCGTCGGTGGGTCGACACAGTCACGCATGGGAACATACTTGGCGCTCAATACCGCTACAACCAAAGCGGATTCATCGAAAAATCTATCGCGACTGGGAAGAAGCCCGTCGGGGCATCTCTGATTACATCAAACGCTTCAACAACCCAAAGCGCCGCCATGCCTAGGTCGGCGGCTTGGCTCCGATAGCGTTCAATAAGCGGCATTTCAATCGACAGAAGAACATCTTCTGAAGAGGAGTGATTCAGTCCGCGTTGCTGCCCTACCCGACGAAGGCTGCCAATTTTTCCCGTACCTCCAGGGCCGAATGGCGGCAGTAGATCAGGGGCACGTCGCTCTTCTCCGCCTGGCGGCGCACGTGGCGCAGCAGTTCGTGGTTCACCCGGGCGCAGACCACCACCACCAGCCGGGTGCGGGAGGGAATGACCCGGCGCGAATCGCCGGCCTTGCGGCCGCTCCAGTGCTCGGTGGGGGCATCGAGCAGGGCCGGCGCCAGGCGGGCCACTTCGTTTTCGATGGTGCGCACGTTGTCGGCGCCGACGATGAGCAGTGACATTGCGATCTCCTATCCTGATCCGCCGGCCCTCGAGAAGGAAGGCCCCTGGGCATTAAGAATGCCGTTGCGGCAAAAGCAGATTGCCTTTTCGCAAATAGACCATCCAATACTTATTGTTGATGTTTTTATTTCGTTATGGAATAACAAAACTCATTGCTGCCAGGGCAGGCCCCGCTGCCGCCAGCCGTTGAGGGTGCGCCGCCCCTGGGCGTCCTTCGCCCCTTCGAAGCCTTCCAGCACGTTGTACACCTGCCGGTAGCCCGCCTGCCGCAGCAGTTCCGCCGCCCGGTGGGAACGCTGGCCGGAGCGGCAGATGAGCAGCACCAGCGCCTGCGTCGCCACCTCCCGGCGCACCTGAGCGACGAAGTCCGGGTTCTCCTCCCAGTCCGGATAGCGCATGAATTCCACCTCCCGGGCCCCGGGAATGGCGCCCACCAGTTCCCGCTCGGCCTCGCTGCGCACGTCCAGTAGGCAGGCATCGGAACGCAGCTTGAGCAGCAGCCAGGCCTCTTCCGGCGTCAGGGCGCCGGCGTAGGCCAGCCGTTCCGCCACTCCCCGGGCATGGGCCCGGGCCAGGATCAGTTCATCTTCCATGGTGCTTTCCTCTCCATTTTTCCCTCCCTGCATCGATACCGTGTTCGCCGCCCCGACGGGCGGCCCCGGCAAGACCTGGGCACCGGGCCCGCTTCCCGGGCCGGACGGCAGTTCATGCACGCCGTAGCTGGCCAGACTTCCCAGGGCCAGCACGGCCCGGGCGTCGATGCCGTCCTGGGCCTCGATCAGCGCCTCCAGCCTGGGGACGGCCATGTCGGCCCGGAGATCGAGCAGGGCGCCGGGCCGGCCCCGGTGGATGCGGGCCAGCCGCTCGCCCAGGTCGGCGCAACGCGCAGCGGCGGGATGGCCTTGGACCAGATACAGGGGCATGACAACCTCATGGCGTGGGAATGGCTGCACTCTAGCCAGGGCTCTTCATGCACTGAAGTTCCATTTTTTTATTCCCTTATTCCCGAAAGGTCGAAAACCCAGTCAATGCTGGCCCTGGCGCCATCCCCGGGAGAGCCGGAAAAGGGGCCGATGATGCCGCCAGGGGCAAAATAGCTATAACCAACAGATATCAAATAATTCGCTTTTATTCTTTTTGTAAAAATCGGCTTGGAATTACAGTGGGCGACATCCCAGGAGCGCCATGACTGCCGCAACCGGCCACGGCGCCCCTTCCCGGGCCGGCCCCCATCTCCACCTGTCCCCGCCGGCCCCCTTCGTCTTCCAGCCGAACCGAGATTCCATGACCGATACCGCCGCCACCCTCGCTCCTTCCGCCACCCTGCCCCGCTCCAGCCTGGACCTGATCGGGGCCACCCCCCTGGTGGAAGTGACCCACTTCGACACCGGCCCCTGCCGTCTCTTCCTCAAGCTGGAAAGCCAGAATCCGGGCGGCTCCATCAAGGACCGGGTGGCCCGTTCCATGATCGACGCCGCCGAGAAGGAAGGCCTGATCAAGCCCGGCTCCACCCTGGTGGAGGCCACCGCCGGCAACACCGGCCTGGCCCTCACCCTGGTGGGTGCCCAGCGCGGCTACAAGGTGGTGCTGGTGGTGCCGGACAAGATGAGCCAGGAAAAGATATTTGCCCTGAAGGCCCTGGGGGCCCGGGTGGTGATGACCCGCTCCGACGTGGGCGTCGGCCATCCCGAGTACTACCAGGACATGGCCCAGCGCCTGGCCAGCGAGATTCCCGGCGCCTGGTATGTGAACCAGTTCGGCAACCCCAACAATCCCAAGGCCCACGAGACCGGCACCGGGCCGGAACTGTGGTCCCAGCTGAAGGGCCGCATCGACGCCGTGGTCTGCGGCGTCGGCAGCGGCGGCACCCTCACCGGCCTGACCCGCTTCTTCCGCCAGAAATCGCCCCGGGTGAAGATGGTGCTGGCCGATCCGGCCGGCTCCGTGCTGGCCGACTACGTGGCCCACGGCTACATCAAGGAGGCCGGCTCCTGGCTAGTGGAAGGCATCGGCGAGGATTTCATTCCCCCCATCTGCGACCTCACCGGGGTGCGCGAGGCCTACACCGTGCCCGACGCCGAGAGCTTCGCCGCCGCCCGGGAACTGCTACGCAAGGAAGGCATCATGGGCGGTTCCTCCACCGGCACTCTGCTGGCCGCGGCCCTGCGCTACTGCCGCACCCGCACCAAGCCGGAACACGTGGTCACCTTCGTCTGCGACCACGGCAACCGCTATCTCTCCAAGATGTACAACGACTTCTGGATGGCGGATCAGGGCTTCCTGCCCAAGGACGTGCGGGGCGACCTGCGGGACATCATCGGCCGCCGCGCCGACGAGGGCGCCGTGGTCACCGTGGCGCCAACGGATACGGTCCTCACCGCCTACGGCCGCTTCAAGCTCTACGACGTCTCCCAGCTGCCGGTGACCAACGACGAAGGCCGGATCGTCGGCCTCATCGACGAATCGGACCTGCTGCTGGCCATCACCAAGGACGAGGCCAACTTCCGCCAGCCGGTGAAGAAATTCATGACCAGCCGCCTCACCACCCTGCCCCCCACGGCCCCCATCAGCGACCTGCTGCCCCTCTTCGACCAGGGCCTGGTGCCCATCGTGGTGGACGGCGACCGCTTCCTCGGCCTGGTGACCCGCATCGACCTGCTCAACCACCTGCGGCGCAAGCTGAAGAGCTAAGACCTGAATCTTTTGCCACAGAGAGCACAGAGAACACAGAGTAAAACCCAAAGGACCGTTAGCTTGCCGGGGTGCAGGAAAAGCGCCCCCGGCATTTCTGGCGCCGATGGTTTTCCCCTCTGTGCTCTCTGTGTCCTCTGTGGCTCCGTTTTTGGATTTTTTTCGAGCCCCCCATGACCCATAAACAAGGTTTTGCCACCCGCGCCATCCATGCCGGCCAGGAGCCGGACCCCACCACCGGCGCCGTCTCCATCCCCATCTACGCCACCTCCACCTACGTCCAGCCGGCCCTCAACGAGCCGAAGCAGTACGCCGGGGCCACCTTCGACTACGCCCGCAGCGCCAACCCCACCCGTCTGGCCCTGGAGCGCTGCATCGCCGATCTGGAAGGGGCCAGCCACGGCTTCGCCTTCGCCTCGGGCCTGGCCGCCAGCGCCACGGTGCTGGAACTGCTGCCCGCCGGCAGCCATGTGGTGGCCTCCGACGACCTCTACGGCGGCTCCGTGCGCCTCTTCAACCGGGTGCGCAGCAATTCCGCCGACCTCAAGGTGACCTATGCCGACTTCTCCTCCAGAGAGAGCATCGAGGCCGCCATCACCCCGGAAACCAAGCTGCTATGGGTGGAAACCCCGAGCAATCCGCTCTTGAAGCTGGTGGATCTGGACCTGGTGGCCGCCATCGGCAAGAACCGGGGCCTCCTCACCGTGGCCGACAACACCTTCGCCAGCCCCTGGATCCAGCGGCCCCTGGAACACGGTTTCGACATCGTGGTGCATTCGGCCACCAAGTACTTGAACGGCCATTCCGACGTGATCGCCGGCGTGGCCGTCACCGCCAATCCGGAACTGGCCGAGCGCCTGGCCTTCCTGCAGAACGCCGCCGGCGCCGTGCTGGGGCCTTTCGATGCCTTCCTCGCCCTGCGCGGTTTGAAGACCCTGGCCCTGCGCATGGAACGCCACTGCGCCAACGCCGAGGCCATCGCCCGCTGGCTAGCCAACCACCCGGCCATCGAGAAGGTCCATTACCCCGGCCTCGCAAGCCACCCCCAGCATGAACTGGCCAAGCGCCAGATGCGCGGCTTCGGCGGCATGGTCTCCGCCGTGGTCAAGGGCGGCCTGCCGGCGGCGAAGAAGCTGCTGGAAAACACCAAAATCTTCGTCCTGGCCGAAAGCCTGGGCGGGGTGGAAAGCCTGATCGAACTGCCGGCCCTGATGACGCATGCTTCGGTCCCCCCTGAGCAGCGCCGCCGCATCGGCATCGACGACGGCCTGGTACGCCTTTCCGTCGGCGTGGAAGACGTGGAAGACCTGCTGGCCGACCTGGAACAGGCCCTCAAGTAATAACAAAAGGAGAACAGCACATGAGCGAAGAAGCCCTGGTACTGCGGCAGGACAAGGACGGCATCGCCCGCCTCACCCTCAACCGCCCCGCCGCCCGCAACGCCCTCTCCCGGCCCATGATCGCCGCCCTGCAGGCCGAGTTCGACCGCATCGCCGCCGACCCGAGCATCGGCGTGGTGATCCTGGCCGGCAACGGCCCGGCCTTCTGCGCCGGCCACGACCTGAAGGAAATGCGCAGCGCCGATTACGGCGCAAGCTATGCCGAAGACCTTTTCGAAGCCTGCGCCCGGCTCATGCAGCGCATCGTCAGCCTGCCCCAGCCGGTGATCGCCCGGGTGCATGGCATCGCCACCGCCGCCGGGGCCCAGCTGGTGGCCAGCGCCGACCTGGCCATCGCCACGGACGACGCCCGCTTCGCCACGCCCGGCGTCAATATCGGCCTCTTCTGCTCCACCCCCATGGTGGCCCTGTCGCGCAACGTCTCCCACAAGCACGCCCTGCAGATGCTGCTCACCGGCGACCTCATCGATGCCCCCACGGCCCTGCGTTTCGGCCTCATCAACGAGCACGTGTCCGGGGAACAACTGGATGTCGCGGTGGAAGCATTGGCGGTTAAAATCGCCAGCAAGTCGCGCCACACCCTGGCCGTGGGCAAAGCCGCCTACTACCGCCAGGCCGAACTGCCCCTGGATGAGGCCTACGCCTACGCCAAGGGGGTGATGGTGCACAATCTCCAGGCCAGGGACGCCCGGGAAGGCATCGATGCCTTCATCGACAAGCGCCACCCCACCTGGTGCCACGGCTAACGCGGCAGACCCGAGGGGAACCCGGGGCTGCCCGCCCCACCCCTCACACGGAACACTTGCATGAGCGAACTTGCCACCCTGCGCCAGGTCCTGAAAGAAAACCGCGCCATCGCCGTGGTCGGCCTCTCCGCCGACTGGAACCGCCCCAGCTACTTCGCCGCCAAGTACATGCAGGAACGGGGCTACCGCATCATCCCGGTGAATCCCAAGTACCCGGAGATCCTGGGGGAGAAGTGCTACCCGGACTTGAAATCCATTCCCGAGAAGGTGGATATCGTGGACGTCTTCCGCAAGCCGGAAGACTGTGCCCCCATTGCCCGGGAAGCGGTGGCCATCGGCGCCAAGGTCTTCTGGATGCAGTTGGGCGTAATCAATGAGGAAGCCCGCCACATCGCCGAGGCCGCCGGCCTCACCGTGATCGAGGACCGCTGCGTCAAGATCGAATACGCCCGCCTCTTCGGCGGCCTCAATTTCATGGGCGTGAATACGGGCATCGTTTCTTCCCGCCGCCCCCTCTGATCCGTCCGATTTCCCGAAAGCACACCATGGCCGACCACCAGTTCGGGTTCGACACCCTTTCCCTCCACGCCGGGCAGGTGCCCGACGCCGCTACCGGCAGCCGGGCCACCCCCATCTACCAGACTGCCGCCTACGTCTTCGATTCGCCGGAACACGCCGCCAGCCTGTTCAACCTGCAGACCTTCGGCAACGTCTATTCCCGCCTCTCCAACCCCACCGTGGCCGTGCTGGAAGAGCGCATCGCCGCCCTGGAAGGAGGCAAGGCCGCGGTCGCCGTGGCCTCCGGCATGGCCGCCCAGATGGTGGCCCTGCTCAACCTGTGCGAGGCCGGGGACGAGATCGTCGCCGCCCGCACCCTCTACGGCGGCACCCACACCCAGCTGGACGTGAACTTCCGCAAGCTGGGCATCAACACCATTTTCGTGGACAGCGACGATCCGGAGAATTTCGCCAAGGCCATCACCCCCAAGACCAAGGTGGTCTACGCCGAGACCATGGGCAACCCGGGCCTCAACGTGCTGGACATCGAGGCCGTGGCCAAGATCGCCAACGCCGCCGGCCTGCCCCTGTTCGTGGACAACACCTTCGCCAGCCCCTACCTGTGCCGGCCCTTCGAATGGGGCGCCGCCATCGTGGTGCACTCGGCCACCAAGTTCATCGGCGGCCACGGCACCACCCTGGGCGGCATCATCGTCGAATCGGGCAAGTTCCCCTGGGACAACGGCAAGTTCGCCACCATGACCGAGCCCAGCCCGGGCTACCACGGGGTGAAGTTCTACGAGACCTTCGGCAACTTCGGCTTCACCGCCAAGTGCCGCATGGAAGGCCTGCGCACCTTCGGCCCGGCCCTCTCCCCCTTCAATGCCTTCCTGCTGCTGCAAGGGGTGGAGACCCTGTCCCTGCGCATGGATCGCCATTGCAGCAACGCCCTGGCCATTGCCCGGCATCTGGAAGCCCATCCCCAGGTGGAATGGGTCAATTACCCGGGCCTACCCTCCAGCAAGTACCACGATCTGGCCAAGAAATACCTGCCCAAGGGCGCCGGTGCCGTGCTCACTTTCGGCATCAAGGGCGGGGCGGCCGCCGGGCAGAAGTTCATCGACAGCGTGGAATTCCTTTCCCACCTGGCCAACATCGGCGACGCCAAGACCCTGGTGATCCACCCGGCCTCCACCACCCACCGCCAGATGACCCCGGAACAGCAGACCGCCGCCGGCGTGCCGCCGGACCTGATCCGCCTCTCCGTGGGCCTGGAGACCCTGGACGACATCCTCTGGGACATCGACCAGGCGTTGGCCAAGGCGACGACCTGAAAGGCTGCATAGCCACAGAGGACACAGAGGGCACAGAGTTGAGAACCCCGGGGTGCAACGCCCACGGGAAGAAATTGCTTGTATCGCAGACTGCCGACCGTTACCGGCGGGGCTGACTCCCTCTGTGATCTCTGTGCCCTCTGTGGCCATTGCATTTTCCCCGGCACCCTTCTTGCATTTCTCGGGCATTCCCCTTCGATTGTCGTCATTGCGACAGGAGTGCCCCATGCCCCTCTACGACTACCAGTGCCAGGCCTGCCAGCACACCTTTGAACTGCTTGTGCGGGCCAGTACCGTGCCGGCCTGCCCGAAATGTGGCAGCGGGCAGCTGGAAAAACTGGTCTCCCTGCCCGCCCCCCAGGGCAAGACAGCCGGCCTGGTGGCCGCCGGCCGGGCCCAGGCGGCCAAGGAGGGCCACTTCAGCAACTACTCGGCCAAGGAACGCCCCAAGATCGGCTGATTCCCTAAGCCCCGGCACCAGTTTCGGGCACCAGGGTTTCCCGGGGCGCGCGGGTCAGGCTGCCGTCCTGCAACCAGGCCAGGGAGTCCTGCCACAGGGTGGGGCGGAAACGTTCGTGGAACCAGGCGAAGTGGCCGATGGCTTCCACCCCCGCCGCAGCCGGCGACAGGTGCACATGATGGCGCCGGGCGCCCCGGTAGTAGACCAGCAGGCGGCGGATGGCCGCCGGGGTGCCGAAAGGGTCGTCCGTAATGCTCACCGCCAGCATCTCGCCGCGGAAGCCGTCGAAATGGGCCAGGGGATCGGCCCCGCCCCGCACATGGCGTCGATAGGACTTCTCCAGGGAGGCCGGGCGGAAGGCCCATTCGTAGGCGGCTCCGGCGGGCAGGTCCTCATGCCAGCCCAGGCGCCGGGCCGGGAAGTAGCCGAGCACGGCGGTCAGCAGCGGCATCAGCACATGCCAGCGCAGCCACATGAGGGGCTTGCCCGGGCCGTAGTCGGGCCAGTAGGCGTACTGACTGCCCACGGTGAAGGCCCGCTGCACCGCCGCTCCGGAGGGGGCCAGGCCCAGCAGCAGGCCGCCGATGCTGTGGGCCACCAGATGCAGGGGCAAATCGGGATAGGTCTGCCGCGCCCAGGCCAGGGCCGTTTCACAGTCGTAACGGCCCCAGTCCAGCTTGGAGACATGGCACCAGCGGCGCAGGCTGCCCTGGCGGGAGGCGCCGATACCCCTGTAATCGTAGGTCAGCACGGCAAAGCCGTTTTCCGCCAGGAAGCGGGCGTAGCGGTGGTAGTAGGCGGCCTTCACTGCGGTGGCCGGGTTGATTACCACCACCGCCCGGGGCACGCCCTCCGGCTGCCAGTGGTGGGCGGCCAGGAGATAGCCGTCGGCGGCGGTGAGACTCAAGGGGCTGGCGCTGACGGTCGGGGCCGGTGGGGTAAAGCGATCCATGGGAAGACTCGACGGCAAGGTCTGGTTGCAGAATGGGACCGGCGGCGGGGCCTATTGATTCCCGACCTCAGGCCAGGCCGCGACCGCCCAGGCCGGACAGCTCGTGGGGCAGCAGGCTGGCGAGAAAGCCCCGTACCGGCTGCAGGGAAACTGTGGCCGGATCGTGCCCCCCACCGCCGAGGACAAAGCGGGCATCCTGGCAGGCCGAAACCACCAGACAGCCGTTGCCGGCCACCACGTGGGCTTCGCCGGGCCGGAGAATCCGGTCGCCCCCGCCATCCTCCGTCAGCCACAGCTCGCCCGTGCGGCACTCCAAGGTCTGGCCCCGGGCATCGGCCAGCACCAGCATTTCCCGCCGTTCCAGTTCCAGATGCAGCCACTGCGTTGTCTGGCCCGCTGCCTGGCCTTGCCGGATCGCTTGCATTTTCCTATCCTCCATTCATGCGCTTTTGATATGGCCGTATCAGTACAGCCACGCCATGAATGAAGTATGGAAAGCCAATGCACAACACACAAACGGGAAATCTGCATTCAATTGATGCAATAAACGCATAGATAAACAACCCCGCCATGAGCCTGCCCCTGCACCGCCTGCCACCCCTGGACCCCCTCAAGGGTTTCGTCGCCGCCGCCCGCCACCTCTCCTTCACCAAGGCGGGGGAAGAGCTGCACCTGAGCCAGTCGGCCATCAGCCGCCAGGTCCAGACCCTGGAGGAACAACTGGGCGTGGCCCTGTTCCAGCGCAGCACCCGGGCCCTGCACCTGACGCCGGAGGGCGAACGCCTGTTCCGCACCGCCAGCGAAGTGCTGGCCCGCCTGGGCAGCACGGTGGAGGACATCACCGCATCCCGACGCCAACCCCGGGTCACCATCTCCGCCTCCATCGGCGTCGCCGCCCTGTGGCTGGTGCCCCGGCTTTCCGGCTTCCAGGCCCGCCATCCTGATATCGGCATCCGGGTCTCCGCCGACAACCGGGCGGTGGATCTGGAAGCGGAGGAAGTGGACGTGGCCCTGCGCTACGGCACCCCGGAAGCGGCCCCCACCGGCAGTCTCAAGCTCTTCGACGAAACCCTGGCCCCCGTCGTGGCGCCGACCCTGGCTGCGGCCCTGCCCGACGGCCCCCGGCTTTCCGCCGCCAACCTGGCCCACCTCACCCTGCTCTCTTTCGAGGACGGCCGGGACTATCCCTGGCTGCGCTGGGAAGGCTGGCTCAGCCAACTGGCCCCGACCCCGCCCGCCGCCAAGGCCCTGTTGCAGTTCAACCACTACGACCAGTGCATCTACGCCGCCCTGGCCGGCCAGGGCGCAGCCCTGGGCCGTCTACCCCTGATCCGGGACCACCTGGAAGCCGGCCGCCTGATCCCCCTGGCCCCGCCCCAACCCACCCCAAACCGACGCGCCTACTACCTGCTGCGCAGCCCCTCGTCCAAGCGGCCGGAGGTGGAGGCCTTTGCCGAGTGGCTGATTGAACTCGGTAACAGCGACGGAAATGCCAGTACGGAAACGGGCGGTCAGTCGCCTTCCGGCAACTGACCGCCCGTTCCTGTCAGACCGGACGACTTACTTCAGCGGCAGATAGATATCCGTCACCAGTTCATTCTCCGGCGTATCCGGCAACAGGTTGAGGTAGTGGAAGAACAGGGGGAAGTCCCGCAGTTCCTCGCCGCTGCCCGGCAGCCAGTTGCGGTAGAGGGGATAGATGCTCTCGCCGATGCGCATGTGGGAGCCCAGGTGGCGCACCCGGGCGCAGCGGCCGCCGGGGATTTCCTTGGTGACGACGCCCTGGGCATTGGGCGGCACCTGGGCCGAGACTTCGCCGGCGATGTCGAAGCGGAAGCGGGACGGCTCGGTGGTGTCCGGGTTGTCGTAGGCGATGCCGAAGGTGCGGCTGCTGTCCTTGGGCGAGAGGCCGGTGGACTTGCGCCAGTCGATGAAGCGGGCAACCGAGTCGTTGACCTTCTCGGCGGGGCCCAGGTGTTCCAGGGCGGCAATCAGGGTGCTTTCAAATTCTACAATTTCAACCTGCACGGTGGCATTCCTTTCGGGTAGCCGGAACCGGTAGCGCTCGCTCCAGCCTTGCCAGTCGGGCTGCCGCCGGAACTGGCTGGGCGACTGGCCGAAGATGTGGCGGAAAGCGCGGGAAAAAGATTCCGGGTTTTCAAAGCCGGCCTCCAGGGCGATGTCGATGATCCGGATCCGGGGCTGGAAGGCGAGCTTGAAGGAAGCCCGTCGCAGCCGCAGCAGCAGGAGATAGCGGGTCGCACTGGTGCCGAGAAAATCGGCGAATTGCCGATCGAAATGGAAACGGGAGAAATGGGCGACCCGGCTCAGGCGCTCCGCCGTCAACGGCTCGTCCAGGTGGGCCTCGATATAGGCCAGCACCTTGTCGAAGCGCGCCGCGTAGCGGCTGATTCGGTCGTCGTTCATCATTTCCTCCTGTTCGCAGCACGCACTATGGACGAAGGGGCGCAACAAATCCTGACCGTAATTGCTCAATGTATCCCGGCAAACTGGCTTCACCGCCGGCTGCCGGGTCACAATGCAGACTGGATTCCGACCCGCCGCCGCCATGCACGACCTGCCGCCCCTGCACACCCTGCCCGCCTTCGAGGCTGCCGCCCGCCTGGGCAGTTTCCTCGCCGCCGCCGAAGCCCTGCACCTGACGCCCTCGGCGGTGAGCCACCGCATCCGCCTGCTGGAAGAACACCTGGGCCAGAGTCTGTTCGAGCGGCGGCACCGGGCCATCGCCCTCACCGCCGCCGGCCGCCGCTACCTGGCCGTGGTGCGGGACACCCTGCTGCGCCTGGACGAGGCCAGCGCCGAACTGCGGGCGCCGGAGAAAACCCGCCTGCGCATTTCCGCCGCCCCGGCCCTGGGCAGCAAGTGGCTGGTGAGCCGGGTGGCGGCCTGGCAGCAGCAGCACCCGGAAACGGAATTCAGCCTGGGCACCGCCACCAGCCTGGCTCCCCTGCTGGCCGGCGAGGCGGACATCGGCCTGCGCTACGGCGAGGAGGAATGGCCCGGGCTGCTGGCCTGGAAGCTGTTCGAGGAGCGGGTCTTCCCCGTCTGCAGCCCGGCCCTGGCGGCCCAGCTGCACACCCCGGCGGACCTGGACCTGGGCCACGTCCGCCTGCTACGCCACCCCCTGCTCTCCTGGCAGCGCTGGTTTGCCGCCGCCGGGGTCAAGCATGCCGAGCCCACGGAGGGCCCACTCTACGAGGATGCCCTGCTGATGCTGGAAGCGGCAGTGGCGGGCCACGGCGTGGCCCTCATGGCGGAGACCCTGGCAGCCCCCTACCTGGCCGAGGGCCGCCTCAGCCGCCCCTTCGCGGCAGACTGCCCGGACCGCAGCTTTTACGTGGTGGCGCCGCCGGCAGTGCAGGAGAAGCGGGGCGCCATGGACTTCATCCGCTGGCTGGTGCGCTCCGCCAAGGCCGCCTAGGTCAGATCGCCGGAGGGCAGCGGGCGGCCGTCCGCCGTACCCCAACAGCAAGGCCGACTCGCCGGCGGCAAACTCCCGCCCGCCTCAGTAGGCCATGCGCCCCGGCAGCAGCCCCGGCCAGCTGGCCAGGAAGCGCTCGAACTCATCCACCGGCAGGGGCCGGGCGAAGTAGTAGCCCTGGGCCTCGTCGCAGGCGAAGCGGCGGAGGCTCTGCAGCACCTCCACCGTTTCCACCCCTTCGGCCACGGTGCGCAGGTTGAGGCGGTGGGCCATTTCGATGATGGCGCGGACGATGGCCGCATCCTCCGCATCGCCGTCCAGGTTGCGCACGAAGGACTGGTCGATCTTCAGCTTGTTCACCGCCAGGCGCTTCAGGTAGGCCAGGCTGGAATAGCCGGTGCCGAAGTCGTCGATGGACAGGCGCACCCCCTGGTCCCGCAGGGTGCGCAGGGTGGACAGCACGGATTCGGTCTGGTTGAGCAGAGTGCTCTCGGTCAGCTCCAGCTCCAGCAGATGGGGCGGCAGGCCGCTCTCGGCCAGGGCCTCGGCCACGGTGCGCTCCAGGTCGCCGCGCTTGAACTGGATGGCGGAGATGTTCACGGCGATGGTCACCTCCCGTCCCAGCTCCCGCTGCCAGCGGGCCGCCAGGCGACAGGATTCCCGCAGCACCCACTGGCCCAGGGGCACGATGAAGCCGCTGCTCTCGGCCACCGGGATGAAATGGGCCGGGGCAATCAGCCGGCTGCCGTCCTGCCAGCGCACCAGGGCCTCGGCCCCCACCACCTGGCCGCTGGCCAGGTCCACCTGGGGTTGCAGGTGCAGCACGAATTCATCGCCGTCCAGGCCGCGCTGGAAGTTGTTGCGCAGGCGCAGGGTCTCCTGGGCGTGCAGGTTCATGGCCTCGTCGAAGAGGCGGTAGGTGTTCCGGCCCGCGTCCTTGGCGTGGTACATGGCCGTGTCGGCCTTCTGCATCAGGGTGGTGAAGTCCCGTCCGTCGTGAGGGAAGACGGCGACACCGATGGAAACGGAAGTGGACAGCTGGTAGTGCTCCAGGGCCAGGGGTTGTTCCAGACAGGCCAGCAGCTTGCCGATCACCGGGTAGATCACTTCCACCTGCTGCAGCCCGGGCATGATCACCAGGAACTCGTCGCCGCCGAAGCGGCTCACCGTGTCGCTCTCCCGCAGGTGGCTGCGCAGGCGGTCGGCCACGGCCCGCAGCACCTTGTCCCCCACCTCGTGGCCGAGGGAGTCGTTGATGGTCTTGAAGCCGTCCAGGTCGAGGAAAAGCAGGGCCACCTGTTCGCCGCGGCGGCTGGCGGCGGCGAGGGCCTGGTTGAAGCGGTCCTCGGCCAGGAGCCGGTTGGGCAGACCGGTGAGGGCGTCGTGGTGGGCCAGGTATTCGATCTGGTCGGCGTGGCGCTTGCGCTCGGCGATGTCGGCAAAGAGCAGCACCGCGCCCTGGGCCACGCCCGCTTCCTGGGCCAGGGGATAGAGGTCGTACTGCACCGGGAAACGGCTGCCGTCGGCCCGGGCGAACAGCGCGTCGTCGCTGTGCACCGAGCGGTCCTCCTCCAGGCAGGTGCGCAGGGCGGCACCCGCATCGTCGGCGTGCACCTGCTGCAGGAAATCGCCCCGGGGCAGTTCCTCCCCGTAGCCCAGCAGGCGCCGGGCCGCTGGGTTGGCGAAGGTCAGCCGGCCTTGCCGGTCCAGGCCGCAGATGCCCTCGCCGGCGGAATCGAGCAGTTGCTGGAAACGCCGCTCGCTGCTGGCCAGGGCCTGGCTGGCCGCGGCCCGGCGCCGCTCCGCCCGGTCCAGGCGCCACAGTAGCAGCCCCAGGCCGGCGAGGAAAATCAGCTCGACGCCACTGGTAATGCCCAGGGTCAGGTACCAGGGCGCCAGGAAATCCTTGGCGGCGATGCCCACCGCCACGTAGAAGGGAAAGTCGCCGATGCGCTTGAAGGCGTATACCCGCTCCATCTGGTCGAGGGCCGCCCGGTAGCTGATGACGCCCTCCCGCTCGCCGGCCTCCACCCGCAGGTGCATGGGATTGTTGCTCAGGGTCTGGTTCACCGTGCCCGGCCGCTCAGGCCGGCGCAGCACCAGACGGCCGTCGTCGGAGCGGCGGAAGGTGATCACCCCCCGGGGCCCCAGGTCGATGGCGTCGAAGAGTTGCTGGAAATAGCGCATTTCCAGGGGCGCCATCGCTACCCCGGCGAAGCTGCCGTCGGCCCGGCGGATGGGCATGGCCACCACCAGCTGGGTACGGCCGGAAATGCGCCCCACCGCCACTTCGGAGAAAAACAGGCGGGTCTGGGGCTCCCGGCGCAGGGCCTGGAAGTAGCTGCGGTCCGCCACATTCACCCGGGGCCGGGTGACATCCGAGGCATAGAGCACATTGCCTTCCGCATCGATGATGCGCAGGCCGACGATCTCCGGAAAATGGCTGGCCCGCATGGCCAACTGCCGCTGCATGGCTTCGCCGTAGCGGGAAAAGGCCTTGGGATGCAGGGCCTGGCGCGGCAGGTCGGCCACCAGTTCCCCCAGGTTGGATTCGATGCGGCGCAGGGTGGCCTCGAGCCGGGCCTCCAGCACGCCGGAGACATTGCGCGCATCCTGGGCGGCCTGGCGGTGTTCGCTGTAATAGGCCGAGCCGAGCAGGAAGGCGGCGGGCACCACCGTGCCGAGGACGGCCAGGATGAAGAAGACGAGGTAAAGCTTGGGCCGTTTGGCTGACATGCGTACGCCATGCAGATGATCACGTACGGGATGGTAGCAAACAAATGGCGCGGGCTTGGCAGCCATCCGGACCTGCGGCGATTTGTCCCGCCGCCGCCTTGGGTTAGCATCCGGCAGTCAGCCACTCACTCCCGACCCCGACCATGGCCCGCATCCAGATCGAACTGCCCGAACGCTTTGCCTTTGCCACCGAGATTCCCCTCTACATCGGCCACATCAATTACGGCGGCCACCTGGACAACGCCCTGCTGCTGACCCTGGTGTCGGAAGCCCGGGTGCGCTTCTTCAAGTCCCTCGGCTACACCGAGCTGGACGTGGAAGGCGTGGGCATCGTGGTGGTGGACGCGGCCCTGCAGTACAAGGCCGAAGCCTTCCACGGCGAGACCATGGTGGTGGAAATGGCGCCGGCGGATTTCAACAAGTACGGCTGCGACCTGCTGTGGCGCATGAGCGACAAGGAAAGCGGCCGGGAAGTGGCCCGGGGCAAGACCGGCATCGTCTTCTTCGACTACGGCCCGCGCAAGGTGACCCGGGTGCCCCAAGGCTTCCTGGAGCGGGTCGGCGCAGCCTGAGGCCCAGGGCGTAGCCACGGGCGCCGCCCTTTCTGCCTCTCCTTTCGTGCCCACCATTGCCATGACCAGCGCTGCTGCCAGGCCAGCGCCGGCGCCACGGTCGGCCGTGGTGCCGCGCCATGCCGCCCGCACCGCCCTCACCCGGCCCACGGAAGTCGCCGCCCCCGGCGCTCAATCCAGATGAAATAAATTCATCCCAACCTGCCTCGTTTCGTTTGAGCCGGGTCCGGCCCTCCCCCATCCTTGCCCTACCGCTGTATCCGCTGTGCCACCGCCGCCCCACCGGGCAGCGGCGGGCCAGCGCCCCGCCGTTCCATCCACGTCCGGACACCCGCGCCGCCCCCACCCCCGGGCGGGCTTTGCCGCCCCTGCCGCCGGCAGGGGCTGTTTTTGCCCACGCTCTGCCCACACGACGTATTGGAGGAACTCCCATGTCCATGGAAAACCGCGACGGTTTCATCTGGCTCGACGGCCACTGGCTGCCCTGGCGCGACGCCAAAGTGCACGTCCTCAGCCACACCCTGCACTACGGTTACGGCTGCTTCGAAGGCATCCGGGCCTACGCCACGCCCCGGGGGCCGGCCATCTTCCGCCTGGAAGAACACCTGCGCCGCCTTACCGATTCGGCCCACATCCTGGCCATCGACCTGCCCTGGTCGCGGGCAGAGCTGGCCCAGGTCTGCCGCGAGGCGGTCAGCCGCAACGGCCTCGACAGCGCCTACATCCGCCCCCTGGTCTTCCTCGGGCCGGAGAAGGTGGGCGTGGACCCGGCCGGGGCCCAAACCCACGTCATGGTGGCGGCCTGGCCCTGGGGTGCCTACCTGGGCGGCGACGCCCTGGAGCAGGGCATCCGGGTGCGCATCTCCTCCTACGCCCGGCACCACCCCAATGTGCAGATGTGCCGGGCCAAGGCCATCTCCACCTACAGCAACTCCATCCTGGCGGTACGGGAAGCCCGCCGCGACGGCTACGACGAGGCCCTGCTGCTGGACACGGAAGGCTACGTGGCCGAAGGCTCGGGGGAAAACCTGTTCCTGGTGCGGGACGGGGAGCTGCTGGAGCCGGAAACCACCTCGGCCCTGGACGGCATCACCCGCCGCAGCATCCACGTCCTGGCCCGGGAGGCAGGCCTCGCGCTGCGGGCCAAGCGCATCACCCGGGACGAGGTCTATTGCGCCGACGAGGTCTTCCTCACCGGCACTGCCGCCGAGGTGACACCGGTGGTGGAGGTGGACCGCCGCAGCATCGGCACAGGCCAGCCCGGCCCGGTGACGCGCCTGCTGCAGCAGCGCTACTTCGCCTGCGTCCGGGGCGAAGACGGGGCCCACGCCGACTGGCTGACTCCGGCCGCCACCTGACCCGGCGCGGCATGCTCGCCGGGAAACACGCCGGGAAACACGCCGGCAAGCACGCCAGAAGCCGCACCTGGAGCGGACCGTGGCGGGGCATATCTGCTAAGGTATGCCCCGTCCCGATCCCCAGCCCCTGCCCGCCATGCCCCGTCTCGCCGTCAATGGAATCGAACTGGAAGTGCTGCTCGAAGGCCCGGCCGAGGCGCCGCCCCTGCTGCTCATCATGGGCCTGGGCGTGCCCCTCACCCGCTGGCCCCGGGCCCTGTGCGAGGCCCTGCTGCAACGGGGCTTCCGCCTGATCCGTTTCGACAACCGGGATGCGGGGCTGTCCACCCACCTGGACCATGCCCCGGTGCCCAATCTGGGCGCGGCGCTCCGGGGCATGCCCCTGGAACCCGCGTATACGCTGGATGACATGGCAGCCGACTGCGTCGGCCTGCTCGACGCCCTGGCCATTCCCCGGGCCCACATCGCCGGCGCCTCCATGGGCGGCGCCATCGCCCAGATCGTCGCCGCCCGCTACCCGCAGCGGGTACTGTCCCTCACCAGCATCATGTCCAGCAGCGGCCACCCTTCCCTGCCGCCGCCCACGCCCGCCGCGGCCGCCGCCCTGTTCGCCCCCCTGCCCCGGGAACGGCAGCGGGACGCCATCGTCGCCGACGCCCTGCAGCGCTACCAGGCCATCGCCAGCCCGGCCTACCCGGAAGACCCGCAACAGCTGCAGGCCATGTTCGCCGCCGAATACGAGCGCAGCTTCGACCCCAGGGGCGTGGCCCGGCAGATGGCCGCCATCCTCGCCCACGGCGACCGGCGTCCCCTGCTGGCCGGCATCCGGGCGCCCACGGTGGTGCTGCACGGCGCCGCCGACCCCCTCATTCCGCCGGCCTGCGGCGAAGACGTGGCGGCCCACATCCCCGGCGCCGAACTGCGCCTGGTGCCGGGCATGGGCCACGACTTCCCCGCCGCCCTGGCCCCCGTCATCGCCGACGCCATCGCCGCCGCCGCGGCCCGGGCGATGCTTCAGCCGTGAACGCCGCCCGGAAAGCCGTGGTGGAAATGGTCAAGGCAGCGACGGCAGCAGCAGTGGAAAAGCCGCGTAAAAAGGCAACGCAGGCAGCGGGAAAGGAAAGGGCGGAACGGCCGCCGACAGCGTTGCCGGATACGTTGCCGGATACGTTGCCGGATACGTTGCCTGATGCTTTTCCGGAAGAACCCGCAGAGGCACCGGCCGCCGGCCGGCCCTGGTTCCTCTATCTCATCGAATGCGCCGACGGCAGCATCTACACCGGCATCACTACCGATGTGGCGACCCGTTACGCCGCCCACGCCGGGGGCAAGGGCGCCCGCTACACCCGGGCCCATCCGCCGGCCCGGCTGCTGGGCTGGGAAGCCCACCCGGACCGCTCCACGGCCTCCAAGGCCGAATACCGCATCAAGCGCCTGACGGCGGCGGCCAAACGGGCCTACGCCGCCGCCCTGCCCGCCACGCGCGACTGAGCGGGCATTACCGCGGCCCCTCTGCCAGGAGCCGCACCCCATCTGACTCCCAGGCATGGGCATCCGGAGACCCGCCACCGGCGGGCCTCCCGGCCATGCCTCAAGGCGCCGGCGCCATCCCTTCCACACGGGCCAGGGGCGCCTCCGCCGGCGCCGGGAGTGACGGGGCCGGCGCGGCCTCGCCCCCCTTTCCGGCATCCTCTACGCCGTCTTTCCCGCCCTCGCCCCAACTGCCGCCGATGGCCCGGATCAGGGCCACCGTGGCCCGGGCCCGGTCGCCGTCCAGCTGCACCGCCGCCCGCCGCTGCTGCAGCACGCTGCGGTCCGCATCGAGAACGCCGAGGTAGCTCAGGGCCCCCTCCCGGTATTGCAGCTGGGACAGCCGGGCGGCCCGGGCGGCGGACTGCACCGCCTGGTCCTGGGAGGCGGACTGCCGGTCCAGCAGGCGCAGGTGGGCCAGGTTGTCCTCCACCTCCTTGAAGGCCTGCAGCACGCTCTGGCGGTACTTGGCCGCCTCCTCGTCAAACACCGCGGTGGCCTGGTCCACCCCGGCCTGGCGGGCGCCGCCGTCGAAAATGGGCAGGGACAGCATGGTGCCTACCAGGGGGCCGAGGACAAAGGCGCGGCTGGACCACTTGAAGAGGTCCCCCAGCTCCGACGATTCGTAGCCCAGGGCGCCGGTCAGGCTGAGGCGCGGGAAGAAGGCGGCCCGGGCGCTGCCGATGCGGGCGTTGGCCGCCACCATGGCCTGCTCGGCGGCGGCGATGTCGGGCCGCCGTTCCAGCAGGGCCGACGGCAGGCCGGCGGGCACCCGCACCGTTATCCGCCCCAGGGGCGCCGGCGGCAGGCTGAAGGCGGCCGGGGCCTGGCCCAGCAGCACCGCCAGGGCGTGTTCAGCCACGGCCCGCTGGCGTTCCACGCCCACCGCTTCGGCCTCGGCCCCTGCCAGCTCGGTGCGGGCCCGGGCCAGTTCCAGCTCGCCCACGTCGCCGGCGTCGAAGCGGCGCTGGAACAGTTGCAGGGTCTGCTGGCGCAGGGCCACGGTGTCGGCGTAGAGGGCCGCCAGGGCGTCCAGCTCCCGCAGGGAGAAATAGGCCTGGGCCACGTCGGCCTGGATGGCCAGTTGCAGGGAATGGAACAGGGCCTGGCGCTGGGCCGCATCGGCGCCGGCCGCCGCCACCCCGCTGCTGACCCGGCCGAACAGGTCGGCCTCATAGGAGACGCTGGCCTGGGCCCGCCACAGGGTGGCCGGGCTGGTCTCGGCCTCCGCCGGCAGGCCCTGGGAAGCCGGCGAAGGACGCTGGCGGGTGGGGCCGAAGCCGATCCCGACCTGGGGAAAGAGGGCCGAGCGGGCGTTCTGCTGCAGGGCCCGGGCCTGGGCCAGGCGGGCCAGGCCAGCCTTGAGGTCCTGGTTGGCGACGGCGGCCTGGGCTTCCAGGGTGTCCAGCACCGGATCGGCGAAGACCTTCCACCACTCGCCCCGGGGCTGGGCCTCCGCCGGCTCGGCGGTTTTCCACTGGCCCTCCGCCGGGGCTTCCTTGAAGGCGGCGGGCGTTTCCACCACCGGACGCTGATAGGGAGGCGTCACGGCGCAGCCGGCCAGGGCCAGCAGCAGGAGCGGCAACGCCGGCTTGAAGCTGGGGATTCGCATTGTGTTTGGGGTCATGGTTCTCTCCTGCCGTCTCAACGGGGCTGTTCCAGGGACGGCACGGCGGTGATGGGGGCCTCGTGGTGGGCCGCGGAATGGAGCTTGTGGCGCTTGTCCAGGGTGCGCAGCAGGACGTAGAAGGCCGGCGTCAGGAAGAGGCCGAAGAAGGTGACGCCGAGCATGCCGAAGAACACGGCAATGCCCATGGCGTGGCGCATCTCGGAACCGGCGCCGCTGGACAGCACCAGGGGCACCACGCCCATGACGAAGGCGATGGAGGTCATGAGGATGGGCCGCAGCCGCAGCCGGCTGGCGTCGATGGCCGCCCGCAGGGGCGTGCTGCCCTGCAGTTCCAGCTCCCGGGCGAACTCGACGATGAGGATGGCGTTCTTGCAGGCCAGCCCCACCAGCACCATCAGGCCGATCTGGGTAAAGATGTTGTTGTCGCCGCCGGTGAGCCAGACGCCGGTGAGAGCCGCCAGGATGCTCATGGGCACAATCAGGATCACCGCCAGGGGCAGGGTCAGGCTTTCGTACTGGGCCGCCAGCACCAGGAACACCAGCAGGAGGCTGATGGGGAAGACCCAGATGCCGGCGTTGCCCGCCAGGATCTTCTGGTAGGTGAGGTCGGTCCATTCGAACTTGACGCCCCGGGGCAGGGTCTCGGCGGCCACCCGCTCCACCGCCGCCTCGGCCTGGGCCGAGGAGAAGCCGGGAGCCGGGCCGCCGTTGATGTCGGCCGCGGTGTAGCCGTTGTAGCGCACCACCATTTCCGGACCGAAGCCGGTGCTCACTTTAACCAGGGAGGAAAGGGGCACCATCTCGCCCTGGTTGTTGCGCGTCTTCAGTTGCAGGATGTCCTCCGGCCGGGAGCGGAACGGCGCGTCGGCCTGGGCCCGCACCTGATACACGCGGCCGAAGCGGTTGAAGTCGTTCACGTAGAGGGAGCCCAGGTAGATCTGCATGGTGTCGAAGACATCGGTGACGGAGACGCCCTGCTGCTTGGCCTTGGTGCGGTCCAGGTCCACGTCCAGCTGGGGCACGTTGATCTGGTAGCTGGAGAACATGGGGCCCAGCTCCGGCGCCTTGGACGCGGCTGCCATGAAGGCCTTGGCCGCCCGGTCCAGCTCGGCGTAGCCGAGGGCGCCCCGGTCCTCGATCTGCAGCTTGAAGCCGCCCAGGGTGCCCAGGCCCATCACCGGCGGCGGCGGGAAGACGGCGATGAAGGCTTCCTGGATGGCGGCGTACTTCTGGTTGAGGGCGCCGGCGATGGCTTCCGCCGACAGCTCCTTGCCGCGCCGCTCGTCGAAGGGCTTCAGGGTGGCGAAGACGATGCCGGCGCTGGAGCTGTTGGTGAAGCCGTTGATGGAAAGGCCGGGGAAGGCGATGGCGCTCTGCACCCCGGGCTGGGCCAGGGCGATCTCCCCCATCTGGCGGATCACCGCCTCGGTGCGGTCGAGGGAGGCGCCGTTGGGCAGCTGGGCGAAGCCGATCAGGTACTGCTTGTCCTGGGCCGGCACGAAGCCCCCGGGCACCAGATAGGAGAGGCCCACGGTGAGGCCCAGCAGCACCGCATAGACGCCCATGGCCGAGGCCTTGCGCGCCAGCACCCCGGTGACGCCGCGGCCGTAGTTGTCCGAGGCGCGGCGGAAGAAGCGGTTGAAGCCGGCGAAGAAGCCCCCCAGGTAGCGGTTCATCTGCCGCGTCAGCCAGTCCGGCTCGCTGCCGTGGCCCTTGAGCAGCATGGCCGCCAGGGCCGGGGACAGGGTCAGGGAGTTGAAGGCCGAGATCACCGTGGAGATGGCGATGGTCATGGCGAACTGCTTGTAGAACTGGCCGGTGAGGCCGGTCATGAAGGCCAGGGGCACGAACACCGCCACCAGGGTCAGGGCGATGGCGATGATGGGGCCGCTGACCTCGCGCATGGCTCGGTAGGTGGCCTCCCGCGGCGTCAGCCCGGCCTCGATGTTGCGCTCCACGTTCTCCACCACGACGATGGCGTCGTCCACCACGATGCCGATGGCCAGCACCATGCCGAACAGGGACAGGGCATTGATGGAATAGCCGAAGCCCAGCATCAGGGAGAAGGTGCCGACGATGGACACCGGCACCGCCAGCAACGGGATGATGGAGGCGCGCCAGGTCTGCAGGAAGACGATGACCACCAGCACCACCAGGGCGATGGCCTCCACCAGGGTATGCACCACGGCCTTGATGCTGGCGCGGACGAACTGGGTGGGGTCGTATTCGATGCGGTATTCCACCGAGGCGGGGAAATCCTTGGCCAGTTCGGCCATGGCCTCGCGTACCTGGGAGGAGACTTCCAGGGCGTTGGCGCCGGGGGACTGCATGATGCCCATGCCGATGGCCGGCTTGTTGTCGAGCAGGGAGCGCAGACCGTATTCGGCCGCATCCAGCTGCACCCTGGCCACGTCGCCGAGGCGGGTGACACCGCCCTCGCCGCTGCTCTTGAGCACGATGTCGCGGAATTCCTCCTCCGTCTGCAGGCGGCCCTGGGCGTTCACGGAAAACTGCAGGGGCACGTTCCCCGCATTGGGCGAAGCGCCGATGACGCCGGCCGCCACCTGCACGTTCTGCTCGCGGATGGCGCGCACCACGTCGCCGGCGGTGAGGCCACGCTGGGCCACCTTCTGGGGATCGAGCCAGACCCGCATGGCGTAGTTGCCGGCG
This sequence comes from Azospira oryzae, assembly GCF_004217225.1. Taxonomy (GTDB): domain Bacteria; phylum Pseudomonadota; class Gammaproteobacteria; order Burkholderiales; family Rhodocyclaceae; genus Azospira; species Azospira oryzae. Next base: position 227,529 of record NZ_SHKM01000001.1, on the reverse strand, counting down.
CCCCAGATGGAAACCTCGCCGACGCCGTTGAGCCGGGCCAGCCGGTCCTTGACGTTGAGCACGGCGTAGTTGCGCAGGTAGGTGGCGTCGTAGCGGTCGTCCGGGGAGAGCAGGTGCACCACCAGGGTCAGGGTCGGAGAACTCTTCACCGTGGTCACGCCCAGGCGCTGCACGTCCTCCGGCAGCCGCGGCAGGGCCTGGGAGACCCGGTTCTGCACCAGCTGCTGGGCCTTGTCCGGGTCGATGCCGAGCTTGAAATACACCGTCACCGCCAGGTTGCCGTCGCTATTGGCCTGGGACTGCATGTACAGCATGTTCTCGACGCCGTTGATGGATTCCTCCAGGGGCGCCGCCACCGTCTCGGCGATCACCTTGGGGTTGGCGCCCGGATACTGGGCCCGCACCACCACCGAGGGAGGCACCACTTCCGGGTATTCGGAAATGGGCAGCTGGAAGACGGACAGCACCCCGGCCAGGAGAATGAGGATGGACAGCACCCCGGCGAAGATGGGGCGGTCGATGAAAAACTTGGAGATGTTCATGGCGCCGCCTCAACCCTTGTCCGCCGGGCTCGCCGCCCGGGCCACGCCGGCCGTCTCGCGACCGCCCATGGAGACCATCTGGGGCGCCACTTCGTCGCCCGGACGGACCCGCTGCAAGCCATTCACGACGATGCGCTCGCCGGCCTTGAGGCCGCTCTCCACCACCCGCAGGCCTTCCTGCACCGCTCCCAGGCGCACTTCCCGATAGGCGGTGCGGTTCTTGCCGTCCACCACCAGCACGAAGCGCTTGTCCTGGTCGGTGCCGACGGCCTTCTCGTCCACCAGCACCGCTTCCCGCGGCGCCTCGCTGCCCAGGCGCACCCGGGCGTAGAGGCCGGGCACCAGGCGCCCGTCCGGATTGTCGAAGACGGCCCGCAGGCGGATGGTGCCGGAGGTGCTGTCGAGGCGGTTGTCCACGGAACTCAGGCGCCCTTCCCGGCCGTGGCCGCTCTCGTCGGCCAGGCCCATGCGGATGGGCAGGCCCTTGCCCTGGCTGCCGCTGACGTATTTCAGATAGCTCTGCTCGTCCACGTCGAAGGCGGCGTAGATGCTGTCGGCGGAGACCAGGGTGGTGAGGGGCGCCGCATTGCCCGGCGCCACCAGGTTGCCCACCGTCACCTCGGCCCGGGACATGCGACCGCTGATGGGGGCGGTGATGCGGGTGTATTCCAGGTTCAGCTCGGCCACCTTGAGGGCCGCCTGGGCCGCCTTGAGGGCCGCCGCGGCTTCCCGGGCGGCGTTCTGCTTTTCCTCGAAGTCGCGGCGGGAGACGGCGTTCTCGGCCAGGAGGCGTTCGCCCCGGGCCAGGTCGGCGCCGGTGTAGGCGGCCCGCGCCTCGGCACCGGCCAGCTGGGCCTGGGCCCGGGCCACCTCGGCAGCGAAGGGCCGGGGGTCGATGCTGAAGAGCAGGTCGCCCTTCTTCACCAGGCTGCCGTCCTTGAAATGCACCGCTGTCAGCACGCCGGACACCTGGGGCCGCAGTTCCACCCTTTCCACCGCCTCCAGGCGGCCCGAGTAGGACTGCCAGTCGGTGACGGGGCGGCTGGCCACCTCCGCCACCTCGACGCTGGCGGCGGCCGGGGCCGCCATGGCCGGGGCGCCACCGGCATGGGCATAGAAGACGGCGGCAGTGCCGCCGAGGCCCGCCAGCCCGGCCAGGGCGGCGGCGATGATGAGACGCTTCTTGAGTTGGGGCATGACAGTTCCTCTCGAAAAGGGATGGTTTTATTGGTTGGGGGCGACCGCCATCCCGGCACCAAGGCGGTGGCCGAGGAAGTGGGCGATCTCGGCCAGGGCCGGCGGATGGCGGGCCAGGGCGGCATGGGTGACGCCGGGGAAACGGGCCACCTGGGTAGGTACGCCGGCCTCGATCAGGGCGGCGGCGTACTGCTCCGCCTCCTGGTGCAGCACGTCGCACTCGGCGGTCAGCACCAGGGCCGGCGGCAGGCCGGCCTGGCGCACCGAGGCCAGGGGCGAGGCATAGGGATGGAGCCGCTGACGCGGCTGGGGCAGGTACTGGCGGTAGCAGGCGGCGCAGTCGGCGGCGCTGAGGTCGGAATTGAGGCGCTGGCCATCCCCCAGGCGGGTCATGCTCGGGTCCAGCATGGGCCCCACCAGCACCTGGGCGGCAATGGCCGGAGCGTTGCGGTCCCGGGCCATGAGGGTGAGGCAGGCAGCCAGATTGCCCCCCGCATCGTCCCCCGCCACCGCCAGGCGCGAGGCATCGCCGCCCAGGGCCGCGGCCTGCTGCGCCAGCCACAGGGCCGCGGCATGGGCATCTTCCGGCGCCGCCGGGAAGGGCCGGGCGGGCGCCAGGGCATAACCGACCGCCAGCACCAGGGCCGGTACCCGGGCGGCGAGGAAGCGGGCCGGCACGTCCGCATCGTCCAGGCAGCCGCCGACAAAGCCGCCGCCGTGGAAATAGAGCACGACGGGCAGGGGCCGGCCGCCTGTCCTGGGGCGGTACAGGCGCGCGGGAATGGCCCCTTGGGGACCGGGAATGGTGAAGTCTTCGGCGAGGGTCGCCGGAGCGCCGGGTATCGCATCCATGGCACGGGGGCAGCCAAGGCTGCCGGAATTGGCAATGGGGCGATTCTCTGTGTTATCTACAACCGGATAAACATGTATATTTCGACAATACTATTCATCATCGGCAAACAATCGAGGAGTCGGCACCATGGACCGCTTTCAAGCCATGCAGGTCTTCACCCGGGTGGTGGACGCCAACAGCTTCACCCGGGCGGCGGAAACCCTGGGCCTGCCCCGGGCCACCGTCACCACCATCATCCAGAACCTGGAGGCCCTGCTGCAGGTGCGCCTGCTCAACCGCACCACCCGCCGCATCAGCCTGACCCCGGACGGGGCCGCCTACTACGAGCATTGCGCCCGCATCCTGGCGGAGGTGGAGGAGACCGAGGCCTCCTTCCGCGACGCCGCCCGGGGCCCCAAGGGGCGCCTGCGCATCGACGTGCCGCCGCCCATCGGCCGCCTCATCCTCATTCCCCACCTGTGCGACTTCAGCAGCCGCTATCCGGACGTGGAGCTGGTGATCGGCATGGGGGACCGGGCCGTGGACCTGGTGCGGGAAGCGGTGGATTGCGTCATCCGGGTCGGTGAATTGCAGGATTCGAGCCTGGTGGCGCGGCGCATCGGTACCTTCCAGTCCATCACCTGCGGCGCCCCCGACTACCTGGAACGCTACGGCACGCCCCACAGCATCGACGACCTGCAGCAGCACCAGGCGGTACATTACTTCTCCACCCGCACCGGCCGCACCATCGACTGGGACTTCATCGTGGACGGGGTCTTCACCCCGGTGAAAATGGCCGGCAAGGTCTCGGTCAATGACGCCGAAGCCTACCTGGACTGCGCCCTGCAGGGCTTCGGCCTGATCCAGCTGCCCCTGCTGATGGCCCTGCCCCACCTGGAATCCGGCGCCCTCAAGGAAGTGCTGCCCCACCTCACCCCCAGCCCCATGCCCATCTCGGTGGCCTACCTGCAGAACCGCCACCTGTCGCCCAAGGTCCGCGCCTTCGTGGACTGGGTCGCCGACCTCTTCGGCACCTGCCCCCTCCTCGGCGGCCAACGGGAAAGCAGCCCCCAATGCAGCTTCCCCACCCACCCCGACACCCTGACCCTGCGCGACATGCTGGAACAACAGAACCGGGCCGAATGCACGCTCTGAGGGCGGGACAAAAAGGGGAAGGTGAAAAAGAAAAAGGCCCTCGATCAACGAGGGCCTTTTTGCAGTAATCCGTGGCGGAGAGTTGGGGACATTCCGCCGCGATCAATTCAACCCTATGAATTCCTTATAAATAGGCTTTAAAAGCAAGTAGGCGTGTGGTAAAAATGTGTGGTAAATCCATACGAAGCAACATGAACCATGTCTTACCTCGAACGACGCCGAAACCTCTGGTACGCCGTACTGACCATCCCAGAAGATGCTCGTGACGCACTGGGAAAAATCCGCTTTGTTCAATCTCTTGGCACACCCGACAAACGCAAGGCCGACCAAGAAAAGCTCCCTCTAATTGCCAAGTGGAAAGCCATGATTGCCGAAGCGAGGGGCGAGAAAGACGCACTGACCGAAGAGGCGAAGCGTTGGCAGCGCCACCTTTCGATGCAGGAAACGTCGGCTCAATCCGGCGAAAGCTTGTACGTGACCGGCATTGAGGTGTTACGCGATCAACTACGAGAGCGGGCAATCGCACTTGAAAACGAAGTGGGTGAGGAAGCAGCCAGCCGTTTCTACGGCATTGCCACTGGCAAAGCCCGTCTCACTTCTGAGCTATTCCCCGAATGGCAAGCGCAGCTTACCCTTGCGGCCAAATCCAAGGATCAGGCGATCAAGGATGTCCAGCTATTGACCAAGCGGTTTGCAACCTTGGAGGAAGTCACCAAGTCTGGCATCAGAAAGTGGATGGATGACATCGCCAAGTCAGGAAAGGGCATTGCCTCCCAAAAGCGTATCCTCAGTTTCTGCCGCAACTACTGGAAGCACCTTCAGTCACATGACGCCGTACCTTCCGACCTTGACCCCTTCCACGGCGTACTCACCCTCAGCAAGGGCAAGAACGGAAACAATAGGGTAAAAGCCTCGAATCTTCCCTATTCCCCGGCAGAGGTAGTGAAACTCTGGGAGGCAGCCAAACAGCGGAAAGTCGGCAGAGCCAAAAACGCCCCATTCGATGCCCAATTAGCCGACCTGATCATGCTGGGCGCTTACACTGGCGCGAGAATTGAAGAACTCTGCTCGTTGAAGGTATCCGAAGTTGCGGAAGACTCGTTCAGGATCACCGATTCCAAGACAGAGGCAGGGCACCGAGAGGTTCCCATCCATTCGGCCTTGCTGCCTGTCGTTCGGCGATTGGTGAAAGATTCGAGTGATGGTTACCTGCTCTCCGGTCTGACCTTCAACAAGTACGGTGATAGGTCAAACGCCATCGGTAAACGATTTGGGCGACTGAAGGAATCTCTTGGATTTTCCGACGCCTACACTTTCCACTCCCTGCGCTCCACCTTGATTACCCTGTTTGAGAACGCTGGGATTAGCGAGAACCTCGCCGCCGACATCGTTGGGCATGAAAAGCCCAGGATTACCTACGGGCTGTATTCAGGTGGAGCAACTCTGGCCGTGAAGAAGGAAGCGCTTGAACGAGTCAGCTACCCCATTCCCTACGATCAAAACAACCCCGACTGAAAACGTAAGAAGAACTTCTGAGGGGAATCGTTGGTTTGACAACTGACCTGACGATTCTCCCCCTTAGGAACGCCGACCATTCGGCACTTCCGACTTGTCAGACCTGAAGAGCTTGTAACGTTTCTCTTCTTCGACCTTGATGTCTTCTCCCTCTTCTTTGAGCAAGAACAAGACGATCTCGTCGCCAACAAACTGAGCTGAAATGGCTCTACATTCGAGTTCTGGAAGACGCTGCTTGCACCAAGCAATGTCTTGCCGAGACTGCATCTTCGAGAGCTTGTCCTTGCCGCCTTTGGCTTGTACGGGGATGACGTAATGCTGCCCCTTTTTGTCGACTCCGACATATATCTCGTCAATTTCGATTTGGCTGCGGCTCCCTTTTTCAGGACGCATTTCCGCAGATGTTCTTAGGTGGTTTTGCAGAGAATAGGTAGCAATGCACAGGAAAATATCGATCAGACGGTTGTAGCGAATTTTCGCCAACAGAGCTTGTTCGTCATCGAGTGCATACTGCTCCACAATCTCTGGCGTAGCATCTGGAATTGGGATCGCCGCCATATCTGGCCGTGGTTCGATCAACATTCCTCGCATCTGCTTGAAGACATAGCGGCTCTTTCCATCAAGCTCTATGCCCCATTCAAAACCCTCGTTTGCAGTTTTGGCAATAGCCGGAGGCAAGGCTCGCCGCGACCGGAACTCGTAGACTAGTGCCGGTGGGTTACTCAATTTCTTACCGCTGTTTGCCGCTTTAACCTCTTCGTCGTCAGCTACATCATCAATATCTGACTTGCGGAACTGAACTTCGACATCCCCACGCTTGTAGTACTTGAAGAAAATCTTCTCAATAGCGACCTCGTAGGCTGTGGCCGTCGGAGTTGTACTTTTGGAGGTTTCTTTTTTGGCTTTTCCCATTTTCACGTCGCCAGTGTAAGTTCAATTTGTCGGGTTCGTTTTGCAATGGTGTCTTTCGGTACGCTGAAGTACCGTGCCGCAGTACTCATGTCGAAGGACAACAGCTCTTCACGCCGATCAGCAAAACCAATCTTCCTCTTCGGTTTTTTGGGTACGACACCGAGAGCTTTGACTATCTGCCCCGCAACTGCCCGCCCGAGCAGAGGGGGGACACTATTTCCAATCTGCCGAAACCCGTGCCACTTGGTGACATGAAAGCGAAACCAATCAGGATAGGAATGGAGCCTCGCAGCTTCTCGAACCGTGATGACTCGCGGCCAGTTCGGATGTATTGGGCGAGGAGAAGTAAATGCTCCCCGCGCACTATCTGTTCCAGCTCTCAGTGTATTGCAAACCCCTTGAGGGTGCAGTTTGTGAAAACGGCTTACGGGTTCGGTCTTACCGTGTGCTGTCTCGACAAATCTTTTCCGAGAAAGATCGGTATGTTCTGTACGAAGACTGGCCGTCAATACGTTGGGATCGAACTCTCTGCAATAGGAGTAGTCCTTCGGATCATTATCAAGCCCTCGTAACTTTCGGGCGTATTTGCTCTCTGTCTCAAACTCAACCGGCACCGAGTCAGTTTCAAGCAACTCTTGAAATTGGTCGGCATTGGGTAGATCGCCAATCGCTTCGATCACGCTGACCTGACCCAGCGTATCCGGATAATCAGGCATCTGTTCGCCCTTACGAGTACCAATCAAGAACAGTCTGCGCCGATCTTGCGGCACACCAAACTCAGCAGCGTTCAACACCTTGTAAGGAAGCATCACGTCGTATCCAGCCTGTTCCAAAGCCTCAATCAACTCAGCCAGGAACTGCTTGTGCTTCCCTACTGTAAGCCCCTTCACGTTCTCAAACACACAGTATTTCGGGCGTAACTCTCGAACCAAGCGCACATAGTGGAACACAAGTTGATTCCGAGGATCATCAAGCACCCGTTTCCCAATCATCGAGAAACCTTGGCAAGGTGCCCCCCCGAAAACACAGTCGATTTCTTTGTTGCCCAATCCTGCGCGGCTGCGAATCTCTTCTCCCGTCAGATCAACAACACTCGCACAAATAACTGCGCAATCCGGAAAGTTGTACTCGTGAACGGCACAGTGAATCGGGTCAATTTCAACGGCAGCAGCAACGTCAAACCCTGCCTGTTCAAAACCAAGCGACAGCCCCCCCGCACCCGCGAAGAGATCAATGCCAATCGGACGATTATTTTGCTTCGATGAACTCATGCAGCTTTGCCTTCAGTACTTCCTGATTCTTTAACTCGCACTGCCAGACCACCAGCACACGCCAACCGGCGCACTCCAGTTTGGTCTGATTCAGCCTATCCCGCTCTCGATTACGCTCAACTTTTGCCCCCCAGAAATTCTCTCTGGTCTTTGGCAACCTTCCGTACCTACACCCTTCGTGCCCATGCCAAAAGCAACCCCGCACATCGATAATCTTCCGCCTCCCAACCATCACGATGTCTGGCTTTCCGGGCAATGAAACGACATGCAGACGGTAACGATACCCCATGCCAAAAATCATTCGTCGCACCAAAAGCTCAGGCTTTGTGTGCTTCGAGCGAACTTTCGACATGATCTCGCTACGCTTCTGTGCAGTGCGAGTGTCTACCATCTGAGCATTGTCCCATAGCCGCACCTGACACGCGATGACTGTCGGAAAATGTCGGCTTGAAAACGCCGCAAAAATCTCAGAGGGGAATCGTTAGATTGAGGCCTGACGATTTCCCCCCCTCTACCCCCTCGCGTCTCAGAAGCCAACCACGGCTTTCTTTCTCTGCACACAATCGCTGAGCAGACTTTCCGACCGATGACCACCTTTGATCGGCATTACCTCTCAGGTCATTGTTCAAAACCGACCCCTTACGGACACCTCGCCCAGGCATGTCCGAAACATAGCTTGACACGAATTTCGGACATATTGAAAATACGGACATCGTTTTCGTACATACGAGGTTGTCCATGTCCCGTCTCTTCGCTTACTGCCGCGTCTCCACTACCGATCAGACCACCGACAATCAGGTTCAGGAAATCAAAGCGGCAGGATTCAACATCGACCCCAAGAGAATCGTCTCTGAGTGCATCAGTGGCTCCACCCAAGCCTCCGCACGTCCAGCCTTTGCCAAGCTCCTTGACCGACTCGAAGAAGGAGACATCCTCGTTGTCACCAAGCTCGACCGCCTTGGACGTAATGCGATGGATGTTAGGGCAACTGTCGAAGCACTGGCCCAGATTGGCGTCAGGGTTCATTGCCTTGCTTTGGGCGGTGTTGATCTGACAAGTTCAGCAGGGAAGATGACTATGCAGGTTCTCGCCGCTGTTGCCGAGTTTGAACGCGACCTGTTGATCGAACGTACCCAGCAGGGACTCACCAGAGCCAAAGCGGAAGGAAAGCACTGTGGCCGCCCCACCGCTCTGACCGAAGAGCAACGGGCCGAAGTCCTTCAGCGTCTCCAGCAGGGTGAAGCTGTTGCTGCGCTTGCCCGTGACTTCAACACCAGCCGCCAAACGATCATGCGGATCAGGGAGAGCGAGACTTCCACCGCCTGACCAATACCACCCAGACGAATGCAAAGGTACACAGAAGCCGTTTTTTGAGACCGGGCAATACCAACCCATTTCTAAGCTAAGAAAACGGCTTGTAGCGCGTTTTATGGGCTTCTTTGCTGACCGTACAAGGCCACGAAACAAGACAGCCAATCGTCATTTTATGACTTTGGCAACCAACTGATTTTTATAAGCTTTTCGATTAGGCCACCCCATAGGAAGGAACAGCCCTTCCGGGGGGACTCCGAAGGCCGTGCGACGGTGATGCCAGTTCGAGCATCCGATGAGCAGGTTTCGCTTCTCCCTTACCCACCTCTTTACGCCTCCAAGCGGCAGCCATGACACAGGGCATGGGGTTGAACTTGGCACAGTTGGTGGTCGTGCAGAAGGGCACGGCCATTGAGACAGGCGACGTGTCACCCATCAAGGCAGCAGCCAGGGTGACTACCTGAACGACGACGACCAAGGCCAACAACAACCTGCTCGATGTTGCTCAGGGACGCGGTGATGGGGGGTAAGGGGGGTACAACCGAGACCATGCTCTGGTGATACCTGAAGATATACCTCTTCAGTATCAACGCTGGTGGTACCGATGGGGCCACCGGAGACTCCCCTGAGGTTTCACATCGGAGAGACCAGCATCTTTCCGAGGTGACACCACCTCCATGTTCTTCATCCATGAATAACCAAGATGAAGACCCAACACAGGTGATACCGAAGGCCACCCGGCGAAGAACCGAGCGTGACCACTTCGGTGTTCCTGTGAATCTCACTCCGGCCTCCCCAAGGCCATTCCCTTAACCAGCCCGATCCGTAAAGCCCGTGTGTTGCCATGTCAGTTCCCCTTGCAGTGGGGGCTGGTGGCTGACATGGAGGGGCTTCACGCGGGTTTTACCGATAGGAAAACTGCTTATGTCCAAATCCAAACGTACCGGCAAATCCCTTGCCTTCACCCCGAACAACTGCCCCAAGGCTGAACTGGTGACCCTCGGCTTTACCGAAGAGCAAGCCCAGCGAATGATGAACACTCGGCGTGTGCTGCCCATCGTCGAGAACCGCAAGGCACCCTGCATGGATGCCCGAAAGCTCTGGGAGCGTATCGGCAAACCACATGGCAGGTTCAACATGTGGGTTGATCACAACATCAAGCCGTTGCTCGGCAATGACAATGGTTTTGCAGAAATCTCTGCAAAAGTCACCAAGGGCGGAACCGGACGCCCCCGCACCGACTACACCCTGAGCCGTGACATTGCCGCCCATCTGGCGATGATGGCAAACACCCCTGAAGGACGCGATGTCCGTGACTACTTCCTCGACATGGAAGACCTCGCCCTTCGCCTTGCCAAGCATCTCCCCGTGAGGGTTGCAACTCTGGTCAGCACTGACAACGAATTGACCCACCACTGCATCAAGAAAGCAGCCGAAGCAGCCAAACAGGGCAACATCAGGCGGGACTTGACCTTTGTTGTCGCAAACGACTGGGAGAAGTCGATCAAAAGCCTTGTCTGTGAAGTGCTGACGGGCTACCCCGCCGGTCACTGGCGCGAGGCTCTTGGCGGAAACCGAGGAATACGCGATGTCCTTACGACTGACGATCTGGTTTTGTACAGCCGCTGCTATGACGTGGCTGCCAGCTTGTTCTGTGCTGGTTACACTGATCGCAAGGTTCTGAAGGATTCTCTTTTTCCGACCTTCGGCCACAGGATCAACCCGGCAGACTACGGCCTTCTCGTCAGGAATGCTGCATGACAGTTCATCACGTTACGATCTGATTCACGGAGGCTAAAGCCGTGGAACGAGGTTGATATTAGAGGCGATTGTTGCTTTTGGTAGAAGATCAACATCCAACGTGATGTTTTGACGCGCATTCGCGTGGTCAACCTGGCAGCTATTCCGAACCCCATGGATAGTTACCCAGCCGGGGATATTTCCAATCACAAGTTGCTCCTCCCAAGTGAGAACGACCTTAGCAACTGAGCGGCAGTTTTGCGAACTCAGCAGTTTCGCCGCTCTGTCGTAGAACTCAGCGATCTCATACGGAACACCTGAGGGATTGCGATTACCTTGCTCTGGCTTCAGCCAAAGATTGCCCTGTCCCGTATCGGAAATGACCGGAAGGCGAACAACGGGGGAAACTATTCGGATCAGACAAAATCCTTTTGTAGTTTCTCCCGCAACGTTCTTTATCTGTTCGTTTGCCTTTTTGATGACCTTCTCAACTCGCTTGGGATGCGTATCGGGAAGAATCGCCTTTACATCACAGAAGACCGGATCACCTGTTTGGTCGTGGCCCACGAGTAAATCGGGCTTGCCTTCCTCCTCCATGAGACAAGGGGACAGTCCACGCGCTTTGAGCCATCCCCAGTAGGCCAACTCTGAGATGGTGGCCTCGTAGTGTTCAGGTTGGGGCAAGCGACTACGAATGAACTTTCTATTGACTTCGTTTTGTTCCAACTCCTCAAAGTATCCATCTGCTCGCCAGTACATCCGGTCATATCCATAGACCGACAACGCATTCAATACATGCAGCAGTTGGCGCACAACTACCTGAGGGTTTGGCCCAAGTTTCTCTACCCTCAACCCCTGAGGCGTAATCCACGCTTTGCGCAAACGTGAAAGAGTTTCGAGGGTGGCAAACAGCGGATGGAGTCTCTGAGTCGATGACTGCAAATTCGCAATGGCTGCCAACGCTTGCATCTTAGAGATGTAGGCGTCAATCTCTTCATGGAAGTTGCGTTGTGGCGCTTCGGAAGTATCTGAGGTTGCGGCCATATACAATCTGGAGGAGACGGGCTCGCGTGTGGTAAACGCGTGTGGTAAAAACAAAAAGCCCGAGTTCTACAACCTATTGATTAGGCTTAGAAATCGGGCTTGCCAGTATTCTGGCGGAGAGGGGGGGATTCGAACCCCCGTCAGGGTATTACCCTGAACACGCTTTCCAGGCGTGCGACTTAAACCACTCATCCACCTCTCCGCGGAAGCCGCGCATTATAGCGAAGCTTTTGAATAACGCAAAACATTTTCGCCGGATCGCTCAATTTGCTTCCAGGGCGATGAGCTGGCGCAAATAGGCAAGGATGATCCACAGCCAGAAGAGGACGAAAAAAGTCAGCAGGGGCAGGTGCCGGTCCAGGATCACCCGGGGTGCCAGACGGCGCATCAGCAGCAGGGCGGGACGGGTGACGATGCGGAACATCTGGTAGATGGGATTGCCCTCCCGGCGGCTGCCGGCGAGGAGCGCCAGCACGCCCTGGCCGAGCAGGCACAGCCCGGCCACTTCGATCAGGGCGCGCAGAACGCTGACAAGCAGGAGAGCGGCGGATACCATGGGTCCTCACACTGAAGGGGCCACGGCGCCATGCCGTGGGCTGACGGAATTTTATGCCAGGCGCGCCCGCAGCGCTGCCCCGGGCACGGGAGATGAAAACGATGCCACTTGGCCCCTGGCTCCACCGCCTGCACGGCTGGCTGCTGCATTTCCTCGGCCGGGATGGGGCGGCCTACGCTGCCTATCAGGAGGCCTTTCGCCATGCCCCAGCAGCGGCCACGGCGGCCTGCCTGGGTTATCTTGCCACCCGCCAGGAACGCCTTGAGGAAGCCGAGGCCTGGTACGCCAGCTCCGCCTCCCTGGCGCCGGAGCGTGGTGAGCACCACTTCAACCTGGGTTACGTGCGGGACCGGCTGGGCCGGCCCCGGCAGGCCATCGCCGCCTTCGACGTCGCTCTGGGCCTCAATCCGCAGCTGGACCGGGCCTGGTACGGCAAGGGGCTGGCCCATGCCACCCTGGGCGAACACGAAGCAGCGGCGACGGCCCTGGAAAAGGCGGTGGAGCTGCAGCCCATAAACGGCATCGCCTACTACCACCTGGGCATGGCCTACCACCATGCCGGCCGGCACCAGGAGAGCGAACGCATCGCCCGGCGCCTGGCGGCCTTCGAGCCCCGACTGGCACGGCAGCTGATGCGGGATGGAGAGCATCCGCAGCTGCTATCCCTGGTGGCCCACCTGGAGGCCTGAAACGCCCCGCCCGGGCGGACGCTAGTCGCGGCCCCCTTCATGGACGCCGTACTGGTGGTCCAGCCGGTTCATGTAGCGGGCGTAGAACCAGATGATCAGCACATAGACCACCAGGGAGCCCTGGGCCCCCATGTAGAAGCCCAGGGGAAAGCCCAGCACGGTGAACTCGTTGAGTTCCCGGGCGAAGTAGCTGACCACGTAGGTGACCAGGAACCAGATGGCCAGCAGCAGCGCCGTCATGCGCAGGTTCTTGCGCCAGTATTCCCGATGCCGATCTGTAAGTTGCATGGCTGTCCCCTGTGGCGGCGGCGCCCCGGAATGCCCCGGGGCCTCAGCGCAGTTGCGGATAGTGCACCTGCTCGACGAAGTCCTGCACCTCCCGGGAGGGCGGCCTGGTCAGCAGACTGACGACGACGATGGTGAGGAAGCCCGCCGGTACGCCCCAGACGCCGGCCGAGGTGGACTGGATGCCGAACCAGGGCTCCATGCCGATGCCGCGCAGGCCGAGCCAGGGCACGGAATCGAACTGCACCCGCACCATGTAATAGACGGTGATGAGCAGGCCCACCACCATGCCGGAGACGGCGCCGGCCCGGTTGGCCCGCTTCCAGAAGATGCCGATGACCAGGGCCGGGAAAAAAGCGGCGGCGGCGATGGAGAAGGCCCAGGCCACCATGTAGAGGATGGTGGCGGGCCGCTGGGCCGCCACCGTGGCCGCCAGCACCGCCGTCACCAGCAGCAGGGACTTGGAAATGACCAGGCGCCACTGGGTCGAGGCCCGGGGCTGGATGATCTTGTAATAGACGTCGTGGGAGAGGGAACCGGCGATGGTCAGCAGCAGGCCGTCGGCCGTGGACAGGGCGGCCGCCAGGCCGCCGGCCGCCACCAGACCGGAGATGACGTAGGGCAGGCCGGCGATCTCCGGCGTCGCCAGGACGATCACGTCCGGGTTGAGGGACAGTTCCGCCAGTTGCAGCAGGCCGTCGTGGTTGATGTCCTCGATGGCCACCAGCCCCACCTTGCCCCAGGCCGCCACCCAGGACGGCAGGTGGGCGATGGGGGTGTTGATCAGGGTCGAATAGACCTCGTACTTGGCGAACACGGCGTAGGCCGGGGCGGTAAAGTACAGCAGCAGGATGAAGAAGAGGGACCAGGTCACCGACTCCCGCGCCTCCTTCACCGTGGGCGTGGTGTAGTAGCGCATCAGGACGTGGGGCAAGGCGGCGGTGCCCACCATGAGGCAGAACATGAGGGTGAGGAAGTTGAGCCGGGCGGCCGAGGATTCGGCCTCGCTGCGCCCGGGGAAGGCCTCGGCGTGGCGGATGGGCATGGCGCCCCGGTCGGCGGCGGCGTGCATGGCCGCGTCCCAGCGCTCCCGCGCCTCCTCCGCGTTGGCCGGCAGGTCCCGCCGCAGCCGCTCCAAGGCCACCACCTCGCGCATGGGGGCGTTCTCTTCCTTGAGGGCGTTGATGCGCATGGTCAGGCGCTGCCGCTCTTCCGCCAGGGAAACGGGCAGGCGCATGATCTTCTCGTAGTAGGCGTCGGCCCGCTCCCGGTACAGGCCCCGCACCTCCTGCTCGGCCGGAGTCTCGAATAGCTTTTCCTCCAGCTTGCCCACTTCCTGCAGCACTTCCCCGTACACCAGCTGGGGCACCGGCACGCTGGTGATCTGGAAGGACAGCAGGGCCACCGGCGTCACGTAGGCGATGATGAGGATCACGTACTGGGCCACCTGGGTCCAGGTCACGGCCCGCATGCCGCCGAGGAAGGAGCACACCAGGATGCCGGCGAGGCCGACGAAGACGCCGATCTCGAACTGCAGGCTGACGAAGCGGCTGGTGATCAGCCCGACGCCGTAGATCTGGGCCACCACATAGACGAAGGAGGCGATGATGGCCGCCGCCACGCCCACCAGGCGGGGCGCGTTGCCGCCGTAGCGCACGGCGAGGAAGTCGGGGATGGTGTATTGCCCGAACTTGCGCAGATAGGGCGCCAGGAACAGGGCCACCAGCACGTAGCCGCCGGTCCAGCCCATGATGTAGGCCAGGCCCTGGTAGCCAGTCAGGTAGAGGGTGCCAGCCATGCCGATGAAGGAGGCGGCGGACATCCAGTCGGCCCCGGTGGCCATGCCGTTGAACAGGGCCGGCACCCGCCGCCCCGCCACGTAATACTCGGAGACATCGGCGGTACGGCTCATGACGCCGATGGTGGCGTAGATGAGGATGGTGAACAGGAGGAAGGCGTAGCCGATCCAGCGGGGCGGCAGCCCCAGGTGCTCGAGGAAGGCGAGGACTGCGACGAAGGCCAGGAAGCCGACCGTATAAAGCAGGTAGTAGCGCTTCAGCTGCTGACGGAACCCCTTGGCGGTCGGCATGGCGCCTGCCTCCTCAGTTGCTGCGCCGCAGCCAGCGGCGGACCCGCTCGATTTCCATCATCCGCTCCGGGCATTCGGCGCCCCTCTCCGCCGCCCGGGCCATGGCCACCTGCAGCAGCTTGGCGGTGGCGTAGCAGTCGGAGACGGCGTTGTGGCGCTGGATGTTCTCGATGCCGAAGAGGTTGAGCCAGGCATCCAGGGCCACGTTGGTGTCGATGCGGTCCTGGAACAGCTCGGGCATGATCCAGGCCAGGTCCAGCCACTGCTGCTCGAACTCGATGCCCAGGTACTTCTCCATGGCCCGGGCGATCATGGAGTGGTCGAACATGGCGTGGTAGGCCACCAGGGGGCACTTGCCGATGTATTCGAGGAACAGCAGCAGGGCATCCGCCGGCTCCATGCCCTCCCGCTGGGCCGAACCGCCGATGCCGTGCAGCAGGATGTTGGCGGTGTCGCTCACCACCTCCTGCTTGAGGATCACCTCGAAGGCGTCCTGGGTGTCGATGAGGCCATTGACCACGGCCACGGCGCCGATGGAAATGAGCCGGTCCTTGACCATGTTGAGGCCGGAGGACTCCACGTCCACCACCACGTAGCGGGTCTGGAAATGGGAGTGGTTGAGGTCCGGGTCCGGCAGCTGCTGCCAGCGCTCCAGGCGCTCCCGCTGCTCGGGCGAGAGCACCACCTCCGGCTTCTTGCTGCGGAAGAAACGGGCCAGCCAGCTCATACCTGGTAGTCCATCTTGATGCGACTTTGCAGCTTGCGCACCTGGCGGAAGGATTCCTTGAGGATGCGCCGGTCCAGCTCATTGAGCTTGTCCGGATGGATGCGGTTGTCCCCGGCCTGGCCCGCCTCCGTCTCCAGGTGCTGATGCCGCAGGCGCAGCAGCTGGATGAAGTTGAAGGAGTCGATGATGGCGGCCATTTCCTCGCCGCTGATGCCCAGACGCTTGGCGCTGTGGCGCAGGCGCTGCACCGTGTTGCTGTTGTGGATACCGGCGGCCAGGGCGTAGATGCGGGCGATATCCACGAACAGGCGGGCGCCGTACTTCTTCAGGTCGATGGTGCCCGGATGCTCCGGGTCCAGATCGGTGACGAAGTCCCGGATCTTGCCCAGGGGCGGCTCCACGTCCAGGGCGTTGTGGGCCATCATCTTGAGGAAGCCCGGGTTGCTCGTGGTCAGGCTCAGCATCCACTTGCGCAGCCGCTCCCCCAGGCTGGGGTTGCCGTAGAGGGTGCGGAAATCGAAGAAGATGGTGGCGTTGAGCAGGGCCGCTGGATGGGGATGGCGCACCCAGTTGGTGAACTTTTCCTCCCACTCCTCCAGGGTCAGGCACAGGTCCGGGTTGCCGGCCATGATGTTGCCGGAGCAGAGGGGGAAGCCGCACTTGTCCAGGTCGTCGTTCACGTCCCGGGCGAAGTCCAGCAGCCGCATCTTCAGCTGCTCCTTGTCCATGAAGTCCGGGCACAGGTAGATGATGCCGTTGTCCTGGTCGGTGCTGAAGGTCTGCTCCTCCCGGCCTTCGGAGCCGAAGGAAAGCCAGGCCCAGTCCACGCCGTAGAGGTCGTGCTTGTCCAGGTTCAGTTCCAGCACCCGGCGGGTGATGGTGTCGTTGAGAGCGGAGATGAACTGGGTCACCTGCTCCGCGCCGACGCCCTGGGCCAGCATGTTGAGGGCCAGCTGACGCACGTCGTGGCTGGTCTGCAGCAGGGTTTCCAGGTCCGGCGCCGTCTCCACCGACTGGCGGATCTGGCGCAGGCCGACCCGCTGCAGGGTGAACAGGTCCCGCTCGGAAATGACGCCCTTGAGCCGCCCTTCCCCATCCACCACCAGCACGTGGCGGATGCCGTGCATGGCCATGGCCAGGGCCGCATCGTAGGCATAGACCGTGTCCTGCAGGGTGTGGGGGTCCTTCGACATGACCTTGCCGATGGGCTCCTCCAGGGCCACGCCGGCCAGCACCACCCGGTGCAGCACGTCGCTCTGGGTGAAGATGCCCACCGGCTTGCCTTCCGCATCGGTGACGATCATGGAGCCCAGGCGCTGCTGGCCCATGGCCTCCAGCACCTGGCGCAGGGGCGTTTCCGGCTGCACCGAGACGGGTTCCCGCTTGGCCAGCAGGGACAGGGGCGTGTTGAGGGACTGCTGCTCCGCCGCCCGCTGGGCGAACTGGACCTGCAGCTGCTGCCGGGACTGGTTGAGCAGGCTGGCGATGTACTGGGTGCAGAACAGGTTGAACACCGAGCTCATGCGCATCAGCTCGAAGAAATCGTCGGCCGCCAGCTGGTAGCAGAAGACATCCTCGATGGCGGTATAGCCGTTGGTGGAGGCCCGCTGGGCGGTGACGGCGCCGATGGGGAAGCATTCCCCCGGGCCCAGGGTCATGACGTTGTATTCGGTGACATTGACCTCGCCGGCCTGGCGTGCCACCACCTTGCCCCGCTGGATGATGTAGAAGGTGCGGGCCGCCCCCATGTCCGGGGTCAGGATGGCCGCATCCTTGTGGTAATAGGCGAGCTTGAGGCGCTCGGCGAGGAAACGCAGGGCATCACCCTCCATGCGGTCGAAGGGCGAATGGCGCCGCAGGAACTCCATGGTGGCGGACACCAGCATCTGGGTTGCGTTTGTGGACATTTTTTATTCTCTCCCTGCGCAACGTAGCAAATGAAGAGGCCGGCGCGAACAATATCGCGCCGGCCCGAAAGCGGTCTTTATAGTCTGCCGCTTGGTACAGAGTGTCGATGGCCGGTGGATCATGCCGGCTTCACGACTGGGTGGTCTCCTCCACGCCCCTCTGTATTTCAGTTGTTTTACCGCCGGGTCGCCCCGGCGGTTGGTTGCAGGCTCAGGCGCCGGCTTGTTTCAGTTGCTCCAGGATGGCCGGGTTTTCCAGGGTGGAAACGTCCTGGGTGACTTCCTCGCCCTTGGCCAGGGAACGCAGCAGACGACGCATGATCTTGCCGGAGCGGGTCTTCGGCAGGTTCTCGCCGAAGCGGATGTCCTTGGGCTTGGCGATGGGGCCGATTTCCTTGCCCACCCAGTCCTGCAGCTCCTTGATGACGCGCTTGGCATCCTCGCCGGAGGGACGGGAACCCTTCAGCACCACGAAGGCGCAGATGGCTTCGCCGGTCAGGTCGTCGGGACGGCCCACCACGGCGGCTTCGGCCACCAGGGGGTTGGCCACCAGGGCGGATTCGATTTCCATGGTGCCCATACGGTGACCGGAGACGTTCAGGACGTCGTCGATACGGCCGGTGATGGTGAAGTTGCCGGTCTTGGCGTTGCGCACGGCACCGTCGCCGGCCAGGTACAGGCGGCCGCCCAGGTCTTCGGGGTAGTAGGACTTCTTGAAACGCTCCGGATCGCCCCAGATGGTGCGGATCATGGAGGGCCAGGGCTTTTTCACCACCAGGAAGCCGCCCTTGCCCCACTCCAGCTCGTGGCCGGTCTCATCGACGATGGCGGCCTGGATGCCGGGGAACGGCAGGGTGCAGGAACCGGGCACCAGGGGGGTGACGCCGGGCAGCGGGGTGATCATGTGGCCGCCGGTTTCGGTCTGCCAGAAGGTATCGACGATGGGGCAGCGGCCGCCGCCGATTTCGTTGTAGTACCACATCCAGGCTTCGGGGTTGATGGGCTCACCGACGGAACCCAGCAGACGCAGGGAAGTCAGGTCGTATTTCTTGGGCAGGTCGCCGCCGGCCTTGATCAGGGAGCGGATGGCGGTGGGCGCGGTGTAGAAGATGGAGACCTTGTGGTCCTGGATCATCTTCCAGAAGCGGCCGGCGTCCGGGAAGGTGGGCACGCCTTCGAAGACGATCTCGGTGGCGCCGCAGGCCAGGGGGCCGTAGGTAATGTAGGTGTGGCCGGTGACCCAACCGATGTCGGCGGTGCACCAGAAGACATCGTCAGGCTTGATGTCGAAGGTCCACTTCATGGTCAGGGCGGCGTGCAGCAGGTAGCCGCCGGAAGAGTGCTGGACGCCCTTGGGCTTGCCGGTGGAACCGGAGGTGTAGAGCAGGAACAGGGGATGCTCGGCCTCGACCCACTCGGGTTCGCAGACGTCGGACTGGCCGGCTTCGGCATCGGTCCACCACACGTCGCGGCCGGCCACCATGTTGCAGGCGCCGCCGGTGCGCTTGGCCACGATCACGGTCTTCACCGGGGAGTTGGCGCCGACCAGGGTCAGGGCCTCATCGACGGCGGGCTTCAGGGGGATGTTCTTGCCGCCGCGGGTCTGCTCGTCGGCGGTGATGACGGCCACGGCGCCGGCATCCAGGATGCGCTCTTCCAGGGACTTGGCGGAGAAGCCGCCGAAGACCACGGAGTGGATGGCGCCGATACGGGCGCAGGCCTGCATGGCGACGATGCCCTCGATGGACATGGGCAGGTAGATGATGACGCGGTCGCCCTTCTTGATGCCCTTGGCCTTCAGCGCATTGGCGAACTTGGCGACGCGGGACAGCAGTTCCTTGTAGGTGACCTTGGAAACGGCACCGCCGTCGGCTTCGAAGATGATGGCGACCTTGTCGCCCAGGCCGGCTTCGACGTTCTTGTCCAGGCAGTTGTAGGAAACGTTCAGCTTGCCGTCGGCGAACCACTTGTAGAAGGGAGCGTTGGATTCATCCAGCACGCTGGTGAAAGGCTGCTTCCAGACCACGTGTTCCTTGGCCAGACGGCCCCAGTAACCGGTGTAGTCGGTTTCCGCTTCCTTGCACAGGGCCTCGTAAGCGGCCATGCCGGAAATCGTCGCCCGCTTCACCACTTCTTCGGAAGGGGGGAAGACACGGTTTTCAACGAGAACGGATTCGATCTGGGACATACTCATCTCCTCTGCATTGTCTGCAATAGCAAAAATTGCTGCGTCGAGAGCTAAACGCCCTCCCTTTCGGGGGCGTGAGTCGCATTTTGTTTCTGGATTTTGCGACCCGCTGGTTTTCCGTGACCTGGAGCAAATCAACTGCCCGCAAAGCCCCGTGAATGGCCGCGATTAAACCCCCCCTTTCTTACAGTGCCCTTACACCTCCTCGCTGCGCCGCAGCATAAAAGAGCACCAAAATCAGCCACCTAGGCATGCTAAAATCCGCGCTCCCAACGGTTCCAACAACCTTGCAACGCACAAAGATGAATTCCAAATTCCAAAACAATATGGAGCGCCTGATCTTCTCCAGCCGCTGGCTGCAGGCCCCCCTCTACCTCGGACTCATCGTCGCCCAGGGCATCTACGTGGTTCAGTTCATGATGGAACTGTCCCACCTGGTGGCCGACATTGCCCACCTGGACGAAGCCAAGACCATGCTCATCGTCCTCGGCCTGATCGACGTGGTGATGATCGCCAACCTGCTCATCATGGTCATCATCGGCGGCTACGAGACTTTCGTCTCCAAGCTGGACATCGAGGGTCACCCGGATCAGCCGGAATGGCTGTCCCACGTCAATGCCGGCGTCCTCAAGGTAAAGCTGGCCACGGCCCTCATCGGCATTTCCTCCATTCACCTGCTGAAGAGCTTCATCAACGCCGCCCAGCTGGACAACCGGGTCCTCGGCTGGCAGGTGGGCATCCACGCTGTATTCGTCGTTTCCGCGTTCATGATGGCCGTTACGGACAAAGTCATGAATCAGACCCTCAACCTCCAATCCAAGCACTGAGGAAACCCAGCATGAGTTCCATTCGCCAGGAAGACCTGATCCAGTCCATCGCGGACGCTTTCCAGTACATCAGCTACTACCACCCCCTGGACTACATCAAGGCCCTGGGCGAAGCCTACGAGCGCGAGGAATCCCCCGCCGCCAAGGACGCCATTGCCCAGATCCTGACCAACTCCCGCATGGCCGCCGAAGGCCACCGCCCCATCTGCCAGGACACCGGTATCGGCATGGTCTTCCTCAAGGTCGGCATGAACGTCCGCTGGGACGACGCCACCATGAGCCTGCAGGAAATGGTCAATGAAGGCGTACGCCGCGCCTACGCCAACCCGGACAACCCCCTGCGCGCCTCCGTGCTGGCCGACCCGGCCGGCGCCCGCAAGAACACCAAGGACAACACCCCGGCCGTGGTGCACTTCGAGATCGTTCCCGGCGACCACGTGGAAGTGATCTGCGCCGCCAAGGGCGGCGGCTCCGAAGCCAAGTCCAAGTTCGCCATGCTCAATCCCTCCGACGACCTGGTGGACTGGGTCCTCAAGAAGATCCCCGAGATGGGCGCCGGCTGGTGTCCTCCCGGCATCATCGGCATCGGCATCGGCGGCACTCCCGAGAAGGCCATGCTGCTGGCCAAGGAATCCATCATGGCCCCGGTGGACATCCATGATCTGCAGGACAAGGCCAAGAGCGGCGCCAAGCTGACCCGGGCCGAAGAACTGCGCCTGGAGTTGTACGAAAAGGTGAATGCCCTGGGCGTCGGCGCCCAAGGCCTGGGCGGCCTCACCACCGTGCTCGACGTCAAGGTGCTGGACTACCCCTGTCACGCCGCCAACCTGCCCGTGGCCCTGGTGCCCAACTGCGCCGCCACCCGCCACTGCCACTTCCACCTGGATGGTTCCGGCCCCGCCAAGATCGAGCCGCCCAAGCTGGAAGACTGGCCCGCCGTGACCTGGACCCCGGACCTGAAGGCCGCCACCCAGGTCAATCTGGATACCCTGACCAAGGAAGAAGTGGCCTCCTGGAAGCCGGGCCAGAAGCTGCTGCTCAACGGCAAGATGCTGACCGGCCGCGATGCCGCCCACAAGCGCATCGCCGACATGCTGGCCAAGGGCGAGAAGCTGCCGGTGGACTTCACCAACCGGGTCATCTACTACGTGGGCCCCGTGGACCCGGTGCGCGACGAAGTGGTCGGCCCCGCCGGCCCCACCACCGCCACCCGCATGGACAAGTTCACCCGCATGATGCTGGAGAAGACCGGCCTCATCTCCATGATCGGCAAGTCCGAGCGCGGCCCCGTCGCCATCGAGGCCATCAAGGACAACAAGTCCGCCTACCTGATGGCCGTGGGCGGTGCCGCCTACCTGGTGGCCAAGGCCATCAAGAGCGCCAAGGTGGTGGGCTTTGCCGACCTGGGCATGGAAGCCATCTACGAGTTCGAGGTGCAGAACATGCCCGTCACCGTGGCCGTGGATTCCTCCGGCACCAGCGTGCATGAGACCGGCCCCAAGGAATGGCAGGTCAAGATCGGCAAGATCCCGGTCAAAGCCTAACCTCTCCGCTCAAGACCACCGACCGCCATGTGGCGTCGTCTACGCATCGCCGTACTGCTGCTGGTACTGGCGTCGGTGGCCTTTTCCGCCTGGCATGCCAAGGCCAATGCCACGGCATGGAAAGGCACCCTGCGCGTCGCCGTCTATCCCCTGGCGGCCGACGACAGTGCCGCCACCCGGCGCTATCTCCAGCGCCTCGGTGAGGACAGTTTCCAGCCCATCAGCGATTACCTGAACAGCGAAGCGGCGCGCCACGGCGTCACCACCCAGCGCCCGGTGGACATCACCCTGGGCGGAGAAATCCGCCAGCTGCCGCCGCCCCGACCCCAGGGCGGCAGCGTGCTCGACAGCATCCTGTGGAGCCTGCAACTGCGCTACTGGGCCTGGCAGCACTCTCCGCCCACCAGCCCCAAGCCCCAGGTACGGCTCTACCTGATCTATCACGATCCGGCCCTGACCCCCCGGGTGCCCCATTCCAGCGGCCTGGAGAAGGGCATGCTGGGCGTCGTGCATCTCTTTGCCGACCCGCGCCAGACGGCCCAGAACCACGTCGTCGCTGCCCATGAGCTGCTACATACCCTGGGTGCCAGCGACAAGTACGACATGGCCACCGGCCTGCCCCTGCATCCCGACGGCTATGCCGCGCCGTTCCAGGAACCGCGCTATCCCCAGAGCGAAGCCGAACTGATGGCCGGCCGCCTCCCCCTCGGCCCCGACCGGGCCCGCATTCCCGACTCCCTGGATGAAACCCTGGTGGGCCCCGCCAGTGCCCGGGAAATCGGCTGGCGCCGATAGTCCTCACCTTTTTCGGAAACATCCCATGCCCATCGAACGCTTCGGTAGCACGCCCCGCTACTCCGACGTGGTGATCCACAACGACACCATCTACCTGGTGGAAGTGGCCCAGACCCTGGAGGCTGATGCCGCCACCCAGACCCGGGAAATCCTGGCCAGCATCGAGCAGTTGCTGGCCAGGACCGGCAGCGACAAGAGCCGCCTGCTGCAGGTCACCATCTATCTGGCCGACATGGCCGACTACGATGCCATGAACGAGGTCTGGGATGCCTGGCTGCCCGCCGGCAGCGCCCCTTCCCGGGCCTGCGTCCAGGCCCGCCTGGCCAAGCCCGGCTATAAAGTGGAACTGGTGGTGGTCGCGGCGCGGTAAAATCCCCCGCCATGATCGGCATCTTCGACAGCGGCATCGGCGGCCTCTCGGTCCTGGCCGCCATCGCCCGCAGCCTGCCCACGGCAGACCTCACCTACCTGGCGGATACCGCCCACGTGCCCTACGGGCCGCGCAGCGACGCCTTCATCCAAGGCCGGGTGCTGGCCATCGGCCACCATCTGGCGGAACAGGACTGCGGCCTCATCGTCGTCGCCTGCAACACCGCCACCGCCGCTGCCGTGCAGATGCTGCGCGCCGCCCTGCCCCACATCCCGGTGGTCGGCGTCGAGCCCGGGGTCAAGCCGGCGGCCAAGGCCAGCCGCAGCCGCCGCATCGCCGTCCTCGCCACCGAATCCACCGCCCGCAGCGAACGCCTGGCCCGCCTCATCCGGGACCATGCCGACGGTGTCGACGTGCTGGTGGAGCCCTGCCCCGGCTGGGCCACCCGGGTCGAGAGCCGGGACCTGCAGACCCCCGAATTCGTCGCCGAAGTCCGCCTCAAGATGCAGCGGCTGCTGGATGCCGGCGCCGATCAGCTGGTCCTGGGCTGTACCCACTATTCCTTCCTCACCCCCCTGCTGGCGCCCCTGGTGGCCGGCCGCGCCCAGCTGGTGGACGTGGCCGAGGCGGTGGCCCGCCAGGCCCAGCGCCTGGCCGGCGCTTCGGCCCAGGGCCAGGGCCGGCTGCTGTTGCAGGCCACGGCCCGGCCGGAACAGCTGCACGCCAGTCTGGCCGGACTGGGCCTGGGCTGGCTGGCCGAACGCTGCCGCGGCGAGGAACTGCTGGCCCGGGTCTGAGCCCCGTCAGCCCCTGGCGGCCTTGACCCGCTCCCGGGTTTGCTCCAACAATGGACAAAAAACCACGGAGCTCCAATATGGCCGATACCCCCCTCTCCCCCGACAGCAGCGTTCCCGACTTCTCCCTGCCGGCCACCGGCACCAGCCCCTTCACCCTCTCCGCCCACGCCGGCAAGACCGTCGTCCTCTACTTCTACCCCAAGGACAGCACCCCCGGCTGTACCACCGAAGCCCAGCAGTTCCGCGACCTGCACCCGCAATTCGTCGCCGCCGGCGCCCTGGTCCTCGGGGTGTCCCGGGATTCCCTCAAGTCCCACGAAAACTTCCGTACCAAGCAGAACCTGCCCTTCGACCTGATCTCCGATCCGGACGAAACCCTGTGTTCCCTGTTCGGTGTCATGAAATTGAAAAACATGTATGGGAAACAGGTAAGGGGCATCGAGCGCAGCACCTTCGTCATCGACGGCAAAGGCAAGCTGCGCAAGGAATGGCGCGGGGTGAAGGTGCCCGGCCACGCCCAGGAAGTACTCGATTTCGTCACATCCCTCTGACCCTCGACCGACAGGACGCCCCATGGCCCGCAAACCCGCCGCGAGCAGCAAAACGGTAGCTTCCTCTTCCTCCACCGCCTCTTCCCGCTGCAAGATTTTCGTCCTCGACACCAACGTGCTGATGCACGATCCCACCAGCCTTTTCCGCTTCGAGGAACACGACGTGTTCCTGCCGATGATGGTGCTGGAGGAACTGGACAACAACAAGAAGGGCATGTCGGAAATCTCCCGCAATGCCCGCCAGGCCAGCCGTACCCTGGACGACATCCTGGCCCACGCCGGCGACGAGATCGAGGGCGGCATTTCCCTGGAAACCCCGTCCAGCAAGCTGGCCACCGGCCACCTGTTCCTGCAGACCGAGGCCATCAGTTCCGAACTGCCCCAGGCCCTGCCCACCTCCAAGTACGACAACCAGATCCTGGCCGTCGTCTTCCACCTGCAGCGCCGCTACCCCAAGCGTTCGGTGATCCTGGTGTCGAAAGACATCAACATGCGCATCAAGGCCCGCACCCTGGGCCTGGCCGCCGAGGACTACTTCAACGACAAGGTCCTGGAAGACACTGACCTGCTGTACACCGGCGTGCGGGAACTGCCGGCAGACTTTTGGGACAAGCACGGCCAGGGCATGGAGTCGGGCAAGCGGGAAGGCCGCACCTACTACCGCATCAAGGGGCCCCTCTGCTCCCACCTGCTGGTCAACGAATTCGTCTACCAGGAAGGTCCCCAGCCCCTCTACGCCCTGGTGCGCAACGTTTCCGGCAAGAGCGCCGAGCTGGAAACCCTGATCGACTTCACCCACCCCAAGAACAACGTCTGGGGCATCACCGCCCGCAACCGGGAACAGAATTTCGCCCTCAACCTGCTGATGGACCCGGAGGTGGATTTCATCACCCTGCTGGGCCAGGCCGGCACCGGCAAGACCCTGCTGACCCTGGCCGCGGGCCTGACCCAGGTGCTGGAGACCAAGCAGTACTCGGAGATCATCATGACCCGGGTGACGGTGCCGGTAGGCGAGGACATCGGCTTTCTGCCCGGCACCGAGGAGGAGAAGATGGCCCCCTGGATGGGCGCCCTGGAGGACAACCTGGACGTGCTCAACAAGACCGACGACGAGGCCGGCGACTGGGGCCGGGCCGCCACCCGGGACCTGATCCGCAGCCGCATCAAGGTCAAGTCCCTCAACTTCATGCGGGGCCGCACCTTCATCAACAAGTACCTGATCATCGACGAGGCCCAGAACCTGACGCCGAAGCAGATGAAGACCCTCATCACCCGGGCCGGCCCGGGCACCAAGGTGGTCTGCCTGGGCAACATCGCCCAGATCGACACGCCCTACCTGACCGAGGGTTCCTCCGGCCTCACCTACGTGGTGGACCGCTTCAAGGGCTGGACCCACTCCGGCCACATCACCCTGCAACGGGGCGAGCGTTCCCGCTTGGCTGACCACGCGGCCGAAGTGCTATAATTTTTCCACGTTTTCATCCCCCTAAAGCCGCACCTGGTGCGGCTTTAGTTTTTCCGGAGGACTGAGCATGAAGCGCCGTGCCTTTCTCGCGCTTGCCGGCGGCCTTGCCGTCGCTCCCGGCAGCGTCCTCGCTGCCAAGAAAACCAATACCAATACAAGTTCTAAGCCCGCCGCCAAGGCGACGGCCAAGAAGCCGGCCGGCAAGGCCGGCGCCAAGGCGGCTCCGGCCAAAAGCAACGCCCGGGGCAATACCGCCAACCTGCGTCCCTCCGCCCCCAACCAGCCGCCCGCCGGCCACGTCACCGGCATGCGCCCGGCCC
Organism: Azospira oryzae; assembly: GCF_004217225.1. Classification (GTDB taxonomy): domain Bacteria; phylum Pseudomonadota; class Gammaproteobacteria; order Burkholderiales; family Rhodocyclaceae; genus Azospira; species Azospira oryzae. The sequence continues at coordinate 200,900 of NZ_SHKM01000001.1, read as the reverse complement.
CCCTGCCCCGTCCGCGCCAGCAGTCCTGGCGCCATTACGACCTGGTGGTCAAGGTCGCCGCGCCGGACAGCGGCCAGCCCCTGCGGGCCTGGATTCCCGTACCTTCGGAAAACGACTGGCAGCGGGTGGAAGACCTGGACTGGCAGGGCAACTACGGCAAGGCCGGCCTGCGCCGGGACGGGGACAGCGGCCTGCTGACCTTCTTCGCCGAATGGCCCGCCGGCACCCGGGCTCCGACCCTGGAACTGAAGCTGCGCCTGGGCACCCGCCAGCGCCTGTTCGACATCACCCGCCGCGGCGCCACGCCGGAGACGGAGGAAGTGCTCAACCAGAACCTGCAGAGCCTGGGCCCCTGGCCCCAGGACGTGCTGGCCGAGCTGGCCGAACGCATCACCGGCCGCATCCGGGAACCCATGCCCCAGGCCCTGGCCATCTACGATTGGGTGGTGGATCACGGCATCAGCTGCAGCGGCGCCCCCGAGTCCATCCAGGCCGCCCTCTGCGCCCGCAACGACGGCGGCACCGGCCTGGCCGGCATCTTCGTCGCCCTGTGCCGGGCCTGCGGCATTCCCGCCCGCCGGGTCAGCGGCCAGCGCCTCGGCCCTTCCCGCCAGTCCCCCAGCCTGGGCGCCAGCGGCGACGTTTCCACCGCCCAGCACTGGCGCGCCGAATTCCACGCCCCCTTCTACGGCTGGGTGCCGGTGGACCCGGCCGATGCGGCCCTGGCCCAGCGTCAGGACGGGGACAGCGGCGCCCTGCGCAAGCGTCTCTTCGGCTTCTGGGAAATGAACTGGGCCGCCTACAGCAGTGCCGACGGGGTGCATCTGCCCCAGGGCCCCGGCGAATCCCTGCCGGTGGTGGACCGGCCCCTGCTGGCCCAGGTGGAGCGGGACGGCAGCGTGCGCCTGCTGGGCCGCCAGGGCAGCATCAGCCTGGAAGCCCGTCCCAGCGAGGGCTAGTCCCGGTAGACGCTTCCCTCCCACCAGGGGAAGCCATGGAAGGCAATAAAGACGCCATTCTCCAGGCACATGCGGCGGAGAATGGCGTCTTTTCTATATCTACGGGAATATGGCCGGAACAGCGCCGCCCCATTGCTCCCGGGGAGGCAGCGGAGCGGCCCGCCGTCCCGGTGCGGCCTTCAGTAGATGCCGAGGGCCAGGCCTGCCGCCAGGGCGGCACCCACTTCGGCGCAGCGGTCCAGATCGTCCGCCGCCAGAATCTTGGGAGCCAGAATGGCCTCCGGCGTCTGGGCCCGGGTGCACACGATGAGGGGCTCGGCCACCGCCTTGAGGCGCCAGCCGGTGGCGATGCGCATCACCTGCCGGGCAGCCCCCTGGCCGTCGCTGCCGGCGCACACCAGGACGGCGTAGGGACGGCCGTTGAGACGATCCAGGACGGGGTAGTAGCTGCGGTCGAAGAAATCCTTGAGTCGGCCGGCCATGGCCCCCAGGTATTCCGGCGTGACGAAGAGATAGGCATCGGCCGCCAGCAGGTCCGCCGGGCCGACGCTGTCGGCATGGCACAGGCGCACCGTCACCAGCGGCTCGTCGCCGGCACCCCGGGCGGCGGCCTCGGCCATGGCGGCGGCGCCGCCGGTCTGGGAGTGGAAGACGACGAGCAGGGTCTTCACGCCGAGAGCCCCGCCAGGATCAGTACTCGGGACCCCGGCTGCCCTGGAAGGCGCAGTTCTCGAAGCGGGTATATTCGCCGAGGAAGGTAAGGTGCACCGTGCCGGTGGGGCCGTTACGCTGCTTGCCGATGATGACTTCGGCCTGGCCCGGATACTGGCTCTTTTCCTTGTTGTAGTAGTCGTCCCGGTACATCATCATGATCACGTCCGCATCCTGTTCGATGGCGCCGGATTCGCGCAAGTCGGACATCATGGGGCGCTTGTCGGTCCGCTCTTCCACCTTCCGCGACAACTGGGAGAGGGCGATCACCGGCACCGACAGTTCCTTGGCCAGGGACTTCAGGGCCCGGGAGATTTCCGACACTTCCGTGGCCCGGTTCTCGCCGCCGCCGGCCTTGGCGGAGACCATCAGCTGCAGGTAGTCGATCACGATCAGGCCCAGCTTGCCGCCGTACTGGCGCGCCAGGCGCCGGGCCCGGGCCCGCAGGTCCAAGGGGTTGAGGCCGCCGGTCTCGTCGATGTAGAGGGGCTTCTCGTGCATCTTGCCGAGGGCCATGGAGAGGCGGGACCACTCCTCGTCGTTGAGGCGGCCGGTACGCAGGCGGTGGGAATCGAGGCGCCCGAGGGACGCCACCATCCGCATGGCCAGCTGGGCGCCGCCCATTTCCATGGAGAACACGCCCACCGGCAGGCCCTGCTCCACCGCCACGTATTCGGCGATGTTGAGGGCGAAGGCGGTCTTGCCCATGGAGGGGCGGCCGGCGACGATGATGAGGTCGCCGGGCTGCAGGCCGGAGGTCTTGGAATCCAGGTCGATGAAGCCGGTGGGCACGCCGGTGACGTCGGAGGGATTGTCCCGGTCGTGCAGTTCCTCGATCTTCTGCACCACCTCGTTGAGCAGGGGGTTGATGTGCACGAAACCCTGCTGGGAATGGGCGCCCTTTTCCGCGATTTCGAAAACCCGGGTCTCGGCTTCGTCGAGCAGGGTCTTGGCATCCCGCCCCAGGGGGTTGAGGGCGCTGGAGGCGATCTCGTCGCCGGCCGTCACCAGCTGGCGCAGGATGGCCCGCTCCCGCACGATTTCGGCGTAGCGGCGGATGTTGGAGGCCGACGGCGTATTGGCCGCCAGTTCGCCCAGATAGGCCAGGCCGCCGGTATGTTCGGTCTCGCCGGCCGCATCCAGGGCCTCGGACACCGTCACCACGTCCGCCGGCTTGCCCAGGGAGAGCAGGCGCTGGATCTGGCGGAAAATGCGCCGGTGTTCGTCCCGGTAGAAGTCGCCCTCGGCGACCATGTCGCCCACCTTGTCCCAGGCCTGGTTGTCCAGCAGCAGGCCGCCCAGCAGGGACTGTTCGGCCTCCAGGGAGTTGGGCGGCACCCGCAACTGGGCCAGGGCCGGATCGATGGGGGAATCGGAAGGGTCGGAGCGGGAGAAACGACGGGGCTTGTTCATGGCGAGGTCAATGTCGAGGAAGGGCAATTCTACTCTGCCGCCGCCCATTGGGGCCCGTTGCAGCGACGGCAGAAAAGAAAAAGGCCTTACAGGATCAACCTGCAAGGCCTTTGTGCAAGACGCCCCGCAGGGCGCTTGTGGCTTAGTGCTCGCCGAGGACGGAGACGGTGATCTGGGCGATCACGTCGGTGTGCAGGGCGATATCGATGGGGTAGTCACCGATGGCCTTCAGGTGGCCGTTGGGCATGCGGATGGCAGCCTTCTCGACCTTCTGGCCCTGGGCTTCCAGGGCTTCGGCGATGTCGAAGTTGGACACGGAACCGAACAGACGGCCGTCCATACCGGCCTTGCGGCTGATCTGGACCATCAGGCCGTTCAGTTGACCGGCTTGGGCTTCGGCAGCGGCCAGCTTGTCGGCCTGGGCCTTTTCCAGCTCGGCGCGCTTGACTTCGAACTCAGCCAGGGCGGCGGGGGTGGCACGCTTGGCCTTGCGCTGGGGGATCAGGTAGTTACGGGCGTAGCCGTCCTTGACCTTGACCACGTCGCCCAGGTTACCCAGGTTAACAACCTTTTCCAGAAGAATGATTTGCATGTTTCTCTCTCCCGATTAAACGTGGTTGTCGGTGTAGGGCAGCAGGGCCAGGTAGCGGGCGCGCTTGACGGCGACGCCCAGCTGGCGCTGGTAGTGGGCCTTGGTGCCGGTCAGGCGGGCCGGCATGATCTTGGCGTTTTCAGCGATGAAGTCCTTCAGCAGGTCCACGTCCTTGTAGTCGATCTCGACGATCTTCTCGGCAGTGAAGCGGCAGAACTTGCGGCGCTTGAACATGCCGCCACCGCGGCGCTTTTTCTTGTCATCGTCCTTCTTCTTGAAAAACGGTCGAGCCATTTTCATTTCCTTCCAAAAATTCGATTCGTTCTACGTGCAACATGGGCTGCCGGCTGTTCTTGCTCTTCAGGGCGAGAAACCCTTCGAGTCTTACCGCCTTGCCGGGCCCGGCATCCTGCAGCCATTTGGCTGTGGTTCCCAGGGCAACGACGTTGACTTCACATTCGACCTTGCGGGGGTGGCCGGCTTCGATCATTTCTGATTCGTGGCGCAGGCGCCCTTCGCTCACCGGCACGCCGGCGGGGGTGTAACGCAAGGGTTTGTGTTCGATCAGCGTCCCGGTGATGACAACGCGGTTTTCAGTCAGCTTCGCAGCAGCCAACGATTAATTAGGCAGCCGGGGCCGCTTCGGCGGCAGCGGCTTCAGCCTTGCCTTCGAGCAGGGACTTGGACTTCTCTTCCTTCATCATGGGGGAAGGAGTAGTCACGGCAGCCTTGGTCTTGACGGTGAGGTGACGCAGCACGGCGTCGTTGAACTTGAAGGAGTGCTCCAGTTCGTTCAGGGTCTCGCCGTCGCACTCGATGTTCATCAGCACGTAGTGGGCCTTGTGAACCTTCTGGATCGGGTAGGCCAGCTGACGACGGCCCCAGTCTTCCAGACGATGGATCACGCCGCTGCGGGTGGTCACGATCGAACGGTAACGTTCGACCATGGCCGGAACCTGCTCGCTCTGGTCCGGATGGACGATAAATACGATTTCGTAATGGCGCATGTATTCTCCTTTTGGCTAACAGCCCTCCGCCATGCGTTCGCAGGTAGGGCAAGGTTGGAAAGCCGGCGAGTATAACGCGGTTTTCCAAGGAAAATCAAGGAAAACCGCGAACCCGGGAGAATCGGCGGCGACAGCTCAGAGCTGGTACTCGTCCTCGCCCCGGCCGGCGCCGCCGGAAAGGGCGCCTTCCATGGACTTTTCCACCGCCTTGCGCGTCAGGTGCGGCGCAAACAACTCAATGAAATCATATTCATAGCGGCGCAGATAGGTTCCCCGGCGCAGGGCCAGGCGGGTGGTGTTGGATTCGAACAGATGGCCCGCATCCAGGGCCACCAGGCCGTTCTGCCGGCCGTCCCGCTCCGGGTCGAAGGCGATGCGGGCGATGATGCCCAGGCCCAGGCCCAGGGTGACGTAGGTCTTGATCACGTCCGCGTCGATGGCGGAGAGAACCACATTGGGCGTCAGGCCGTGGCGCTCGAAAGCGCTGCTGATGCGGCCGCCGCCGGTGAAGGCCGGATCGTAGGTGATGAGGGGAAAGCGGGCCAGCACCGAGAGGGACAGGGGACCCTGCTCCAGGATGGGGTGGCCGGCCGGGGCGATGACGCAGTGGGACCACTGGTAGCAGGGCATGGTCACCAGGTTGGGCACATGGTCCAGGGCCTCGGTGGCGATGGCGATGTCGGCCTCGCCGTTGGCCGCCCACTCGGCGATCTGGGTCGGGCTGCCCTGGTGCAGGTTGAGGCGCACCCGGGGATAGCGCTCGGTGAAGCGCTTCACCACTTGCGGCAGGGCGTAGCGGGCCTGGGTGTGGGTGGTGGCAATGACCAGACTGCCGGAATCGCCGCCGGCGTATTCCTCGCCCACCCGCTTGAGGTTTTCCGCCTCCCGCAGGATGCGGTTGGATATTTCCAGCACCGCCTTGCCCGGCTCGGTGATGCCGGTGAGGCGCTTGCCGCTACGCTCGAAGACGATGATGCCCAGTTCGTCCTCCAGCATCTTGATCTGTTTGGAGACTCCGGGCTGGGAGGTGTAGAGTGCTTCCGCCGCCTCGGAAACATTCAGTCCGCGGCGGGAAACCTCGACCAGATAACGCAGTTGCTGCAGCTTCATGACATAGCCTGCTAATAACTTTAGGTTATATCAATGTAGCACGATATTCTTTTGAGGCCAATAAACGGCTGTTACGATGCGCCCCACTTCACGACAAGGCGCACCATGGACTGGCTGTATACCCTCTCTGGATTCGTAGTCGGCGCCATCGTCGGTTTGACGGGCGTCGGCGGCGGTTCCCTCATGACCCCCCTGCTGGTGCTCCTGTTCGGCATCCACCCGGCCACCGCCGTCGGCACCGACCTGCTCTACGCCGCCGTCACCAAGGCCGGCGGCACCGTGGTGCATTCGCGCAAGGGTCATGTGGAATGGCGCATCGTCGGCCTGCTGGCTGCCGGCAGCATGCCCGCCACCGCCGTCACCCTCTACATCCTGGCCCACCTGCCCAAGCAGGGGCCGGAAACCACCGGCCTGATCTCCCTCTGCCTGGGCATCGCCCTGCTGCTCACCGCCTGTGCCATCATTTTCCGCAAGAAGCTGCAGTCCTACGCCCTGAACCACGAAACTTCCTTCGTGCAACGGCATCAGACGCCTATCACCATCGCGGTGGGCGCCACCCTGGGGGTGCTGGTGTCCATTTCCTCCGTCGGCGCCGGCGCCCTGGGCGTGGCCGCCCTGTTCTTCCTCTACCCCAAGCTGCCCGCCGTGCGTATCGTCGGCAGCGACGTGGCCCACGCCGTGCCCCTGACCCTGGTGGCAGGCACCGGCCACTGGCTCATGGGCAGCGTGGACTGGCAGCTGCTGATGGCCCTGCTGATCGGCTCCCTGCCCGGCATCTGGGTCGGCAGCCACATTTCGGCCAAAGTACCGGATAAAATCCTGCGCCCCATCCTGGCCACCATGCTGGTGCTGATCGGCGCCAAACTCATTGCCCACTAAGACTCTTTCGCCCGAGGCCCTACGATGTACCGTTACGACAATTATGACCACGCCCTCGTCCAGGAACGGGTAGCCCAATTCCGGGACCAGGTGCGCCGCTGGAAGGCCGGTGAACTCTCGGACGAGGAGTTCCGCCCCCTGCGCCTGCAGAACGGCCTCTACATCCAGCGCCATGCGCCCATGTTCCGCGTCGCCGTGCCCTACGGCATGCTGTCGAGCGCCCAGCTGCGCCGCCTGGCAAAAATCGCCCGGGACTACGACAAGGGCTACGGCCACTTCACCACCCGCCACAACCTGCAGTTCAACTGGATTCCCCTGGAGCGGGTGCCCGACGCCCTGGCGGAACTGGCGGAAGTGGAAATGCACGCCATCCAGACTTCCGGCAACTGCATCCGCAACGTCACCACGGACCAGTTCGCCGGCGTCGCCGCCGATGAAATCCTGGACCCCCGGCCCCTGTGCGAGCTGCTGCGCCAGTGGAGCACCTTCCACCCGGAATTTGCCTTCCTGCCGCGCAAGTTCAAGATCGCCGTGAATGGTGCCCTGGAAGACCGGGCCCTGACCTGGTTCCACGACATCGGCCTGCACATCCGCAAGAACGAGGCGGGCGAAGTGGGCTTCCGCGTCATCGTCGGCGGCGGCCTGGGGCGCACCCCCATCCGCGGCCAGGTGGTGCGCGAGTTCCTGCCCTGGCAGGACATCCTCACCTACAACGAAGCCATCCTGCGGGTCTACAACCGCTACGGCCGCCGCGACAACGCCTACAAGGCCCGCATCAAGATCCTGGTGCAGGCCCTGGGCGTGGAAAAATTTGCCGAGCAGGTGGAAGCCGAATGGGCCCACCTCAAGGGCGGCCCGGCCACCATCACCCAGGCCGAATATGACCGGGTGGCGGCCTTTTTCAATCCCCCCGCCTACGCGCAGCTGCCGGCCATCGACGAAGGCTTCGTCCAGGCCCAGGCCGAACTGCCCGCCTTCGCCCGCTGGGTGGAGCGCAATGTGCGCCCCCACCGGGTTCCCGGCTATGCCGCCGTTACCCTTTCACTGAAGAAGCCGGGCACCGCCCCGGGCGACGTCAGCGATGTGCAGATGGACCGGGTGGCCGACCTGGCCGACCGCTACAGCTTCGGCGAGGTGCGTGTCACCCACGAGCAGAACCTGGTGCTGGCCGACGTGCGCCAGGACGAGCTGCAGGCCCTGTGGCAGGACGCCAAGGCCGCCGCCCTGGCCACGCCCAACATCGGCCTCATCACGGACATGATCTGCTGCCCCGGCGGCGATTTCTGCGACCTGGCCAACGCCAAGTCCATCCCCATCGCCAACGCCATCCAGGCCAAGTTCGAAGACCTGGACTACCTCTACGACATCGGCGACATCGAGCTCAACATCTCCGGCTGCATGAACTCCTGCGGCCACCACCACGTGGGCCACATCGGCGTGCTGGGCGTGGATAAGGGCAACGAGGAGTGGTACCAGATCACCCTGGGCGGCCGTCAGGGCAACAACGCCCACCTGGGCAAGGTCATCGGCCCCTCCTTCCCCGCCGACGAAGTGGCCGGCGTGGTGGAAAAGCTGATCGGGGTCTACCTGGACAACCGCCACGAGGACGAGCTGTTCATCGACACCCTGGACCGCCTGGGCGTGGAGCCCTTCAAGGACAAGGTGTACGGCGACCGCCTCAAGGGCAAGAAAGCCGCCTGACCCATCGACACGGAATAAAGGAACGACCATGACCCGCATCATCAAGAACCGCGCCGTCGTCGAAGACAGCTGGAGCGTGCTGCGCCTGGCCGAAGGCGAGACGGCCGACACCATTGACCTGCCCCAGGGCCCGGTACTGGTGCCCCTCTCCGTCTGGCATGCCCGGAAATCCGCGCTGCTGGCCGCTTCCAGCCCTGCCGCCCCGGTGGGCGTGTGGCTGGCCGCCGGCGAAGGTCCCGAAAGCCTGGCCGACGACCTGGCCCAGCTGTCCGTGATCGCCGTGGATTTCCCCAAATTCACCGACGGCCGCGGCTACTCCGCCGCCCGCCTGCTGCGGGAGCGCTACGGCTACCAGGGCGAGATCCGCGCCATCGGCGACGTGCTGCCGGACCAGCTGTTCCTCATGGCCCGCTGCGGCATCGACGCCTTCGCCCTGCGCGCCGACAAGGACGCTGACAAGGCCCTGACCCTCTTCGACACCTTCAAGACCCCCTACCAGGCCGCGGTGGACCAGCCCCAGCCCCTCTTCCGCCGGAGGGCCGCATGAGCGTCATTCCCGCCCAGTTCCGCGTCTCCGACGAGCTGCGGGCCGCCACCGCAGCCAAGGCGGAAGCCGCCAAGACCCTGCTGGCCCAGATCGCCCGGGACTTCTCCCCGGCCACCTTCGCCAACAGCCTGGGGGCCGAGGACATGGTGCTGACCGACCTCATCGTCAAGGCGGGCCTGCCCATCGAAATCTTCTCCCTGGATACGGGCCGCCTGCCCCTGGAAACCTACGACCTGATGGCCGCCGTGCAAAAGCACTACGGCTTGAAGCTGAAGGTTTTCTACCCCCGCCACGATCTCACCGAGGAATACGTGCGGGCCAACGGCATCAACGCCTTTTACGAATCCATCGAGCTGCGCAAGGGCTGTTGCTACGTGCGCAAGGTGGAGCCCCTGCAGCGGGCCCTGGCCGGCAAGCAGGCCTGGATCACCGGCATGCGCGCCCAGCAGGCCGCCACCCGGGACGGCCTGGCGGTGCGCCTGTTCGACGAAGCCAACGGCCTGGAGAAGTTCAACCCCCTGGCCGACTGGAGCGAGAAGGAAGTGTGGGCCTATCTGCTGGATAATGGCGTGCCCTACAACAAGCTGCACGACCAGTTCTACCCCAGCATCGGCTGCGCCCCCTGTACCCGCTCCGTCACCCCCGGCGAGGACATCCGCTCCGGCCGCTGGTGGTGGGAGAATCCGGAAACGAAGGAATGCGGGCTGCACAAGAAGTAAGCCCGACCGCCCCACCCTGCCGATCTTAGAAAACGTTGCGACCCGGTACTGAAAAATGACCACTCTGACCAAGCAAACCCTCTCCCACCTCGACTGGCTCGAGGCGGAGGCCATTCACATCATGCGTGAAGTGGCCGGCCAGTGCGCCAATCCGGTGCTGCTCTTCTCCGGCGGCAAGGACTCCATCTGCATGCTGCGCATCGCCGAAAAGGCCTTCCGCCCCGGCCGTTTCCCCTTCCCCCTGATGCACATCGACACCGGCCACAACTACCAGGAAGTGGTGGAATTCCGCGACAAGCGGGCCGCCGAGCTGGGCGAGCGCCTCATCGTGCGCTCCGTGGAAGATTCCATGAAGCGCGGCACCGTGGTGCTCAAGCATGAGGGCGAATCCCGCAACAAGCACCAGTCCGTGACCCTGCTCGAAGCCATCGAGGAATTCGGTTTCGACTGCTGCATCGGCGGCGCCCGCCGGGACGAGGAAAAGGCCCGGGCCAAGGAGCGCATCATGAGCTTCCGCGACGAGTTCGGCCAATGGGACCCGAAGAACCAGCGCCCCGAGCTGTGGAACCTCTACAACGCCCGGGCCCACAAGGGCGAGAACATCCGCGCCTTCCCCATCTCCAACTGGACGGAAATGGACGTCTGGCAGTACATCGAGCGGGAAGGCCTGGAGCTGCCCTCCATCTACTTCGCCCACACCCGCCCGGTGGTGATGCGCCAGGGCGCCATCGTCCCGGTCAATGTGCCCCTGGTTTCCGGCGAGCTGACCAACCTGCCCAAGGCCGGCGAGGAAATCATCGACCTGCAGGTGCGCTTCCGCACCGTGGGCGACATCTCCTGCACCGCCCCGGTGGAATCCGACGCCGACACGGTGGAAAAGATCGTTCTCGAAACCGCCACCACCACCATCACCGAACGGGGCGCCACCCGTCTGGACGACCAGACCAGCGAGGCCTCCATGGAACAGCGTAAGAAGGAAGGGTATTTCTGATGTCCGCCCCCGAAAAAATTGAAGATCACGGCCTGCTGCGCTTCCTCACCTGCGGCAGCGTGGACGACGGCAAGAGCACCCTGATCGGGCGCCTGCTGTTCGACACCAAGACCATCCTGGCCGACACCCTCTCCGCCATCGAGCGCACCTCCCAGAAGCGCGGCATGGAAGCGGTGGACCTCTCCCTGCTCACCGACGGCCTGCAGGCCGAGCGGGAACAGGGCATCACCATCGACGTGGCCTACCGCTACTTCAGCACCGGCACCCGCAAGTACATCATCGCCGACGCCCCGGGCCACGAGCAGTACACCCGCAACATGGTGACCGCCGCCTCCACCGCCAACCTGGCCATCATCCTGGTGGATGCCCGCAAGGGCGTGCTGACCCAGACCCGGCGCCATTCCTACCTGGCCCACCTGGTGAACATCCCCCACCTCTTGGTGGCGGTGAACAAGATGGATCTGGTCAATTACGACCAGGCCGTGTTCGAGAAGATCAAGGCCGACTACCTGGCCTTCGCCGCCCAGCTGGGCATCGAAGACGTGCGCTTCATCCCCCTCTCCGCCCTCAACGGCGACATGGTGGTGGACCGGGGCGAAGCCCTTTCCTGGTACAAGGGCCCGACCCTGCTGGAAATCCTCGAAGCCGCTCCCGGCGCCCACAGCGAGCAGGCCGAAGCCTTCCGCTTCCCGGTGCAGTTCGTCTGCCGCCCCCAGGATTCCGCCAACCCGGAACTGCACGACTACCGGGGCTTCATGGGCCGGGTCGAATCCGGCGAGCTGGCTGTCGGCGAAGCCGTCACCGTGCTGCCTTCCGGCCGGGAAACCAGGGTCAAGGACATCCAGATCGGCGGCCAGAGCATTCCCGCGGCCGTTTCCGAGCAATCGGTGACCCTGCTGCTGGAAGACGAGATCGACATCTCCCGGGGTGACATGATCGTGCGCAGTGCCGCCCAGCCCCAGGTGGTGAAGCAGATCGACACCACCGTCTGCTGGCTGGCGGAAACGCCCCTGGACCGGGCCCGCACCTACCTGATCCGCCACACCACCCGGGAAGTGAAGGCCAAGGTGGCCAGCATCGATTACCGGGTGGACGTGAACACCCTGGAACAGCAGGCCACGGACAAGCTGCAGATGAACGACATCGCCCGCGTCAGCTTCAAGCTGGCCCAGCCCCTGTTCATCGACCCCTACAGCCAGAACCGGGCCACCGGCGCCTTCATCGTCATCGATGAAAGCACCAACAACACCATCGGCGCGGGGATGATCGGCTGAGTGGGTTAAGGGCTTTTAGCCACAGAGGACACAGCGGACACCGAGATTGAGGCGTCCATGGGTCTGAAGTAGTAGGCACCCTGAAAGACAAGAGGGACGCCATTCTCCAGAGCATCAAGCTGGAGAATGGCGTCCCTTCTGCTTTCCGGGGCACCTGATTTTTGGCGGCTATGCCTTCTCGAACAGGGCGATGGATTCCACGTGGGAGGTGTGGGGGAACATGTTCACGATGCCGGCACCGCTGAAGCGGTAGCCCTTCTGATGCACCAGGATGGCCGCGTCCCGGGCCAGGGTGGAGGGGTTGCAGGAGACATAGACGATGCGGCCGGGACTATCCTCCCCCAGGGCCTTGACCACTTCCACCGCCCCTTCCCGGGGCGGGTCGATCAGCATCTTGTCGAAATGGCCCAGGGCCCCGAGGGACTTGGGCGTGCATTCAAAGAGATTGGCGACGCCGAAGGAAACGTTGGCCGCCAGGCCGTTGGCCGCCGCATTCTCCTCGGCCCGCCGGGTCAGTTCCTTGAGGCCTTCCACCCCCACCACCCGGGCGCCGCTGCGGGCGATGGGCAGGGTGAAGTTGCCCAGGCCGCAGAACAGGTCGGCGATGCGCTCCCCGGGCTGGGGGTCCAGCAGGCGCATGGCGCGGCGGATGAGCATCTGGTTGATGCCCGGATTGACCTGGGTGAATTCGGTGGGGGAAAAACGCATTTCCAGCCCGAACTCCGGCAGCAGGTAGGAGAGGTCAGGACCATCCACGGGATGGAAGCGGTAGGCCGAAGCCGGTCCCTTGGGCTGCAGGAAGAAAACAATGCCGTGCTCGTCGGCAAAGGCCCGCAGCAGCTTCTCGTCGGCCCCGCTGAGGGGCTCCAGGATGCGCAGCACCATGACCGTGCACTTCTCGCCCACGGCGATTTCCACCTGGGGCAGCCGGTCCCGGATCGAGAGGCCCACGAAGAGCTGGCGCAGGGGCACCAGCAGGTCGGAAACGTGGGCCGGCAGGATGGGACAGGTATGCAGGTCGGCCACATAGCTGCTGCGCTTCTCGTGGAAGCCCACCAGCATCCCCTTGGATTCCACCATGCGCACGGTCAGCCGGGCCCGGTGGCGATAGCCCCAGGTGGGGCCGTAGATGGGGTTGTAGACCTGCTCCGGCTTGAGCCGGGCCAGATGCCACAGATTGTTTTCCAGCAGGCGCTGCTTGGCCGCCACCTGGGCGGTGGGCTCCAGGTGCTGCATGCTGCAGCCGCCGCAGGTGCCGAAATGGGGACAGCGGGGAGGAACCCGGGCGCAGGAGGGGCGCAGCACGGCGCTGACCTCACCCACGGCGTAATTGGGTTTCTCCCGGAACAGGGCGTACTCCACCGTTTCCCCGGGGAGGGCGCCTTCCACGAACACGGTCTTGCCCTCCAGGCGCGTCACGCCCCGGGCGTCGTGGTCCAAGGATTCGATCTTGCCGACAGGCATGGGCCCATCCCCCGAAAAAAGGCGCCATTCTACCAGCGCGCCGGCAAAGGCAAAGACAGCCGGCGGCGGCGGTTGCGCCGCCCCATGGTGGTTGCTATGGTAGGCACTCCACGGGAGCCCGCCATGCCTGAACGCCTTCTCACCAGCCGCACCGAACTGGATGCGGCCCTGCTCCAGCTGCTGCCCCTGGCGCAGCAGTCCATCCGCATCTTCGACGGCGACCTGTCCAGTTTTCCGCTGGAAAGCCCGGAACGGATCGCCCTGCTGCAGGAGTTCCTGCGCCGCCCCAATACCCGCCTGACCCTGGTGCTGCAGCACCCCGGCCCCAGCCAGACCGGCTGCCCCCGGCTGGTACAGCTGGCGCGCCAGCACGGCCACGCCTTCACCTGGCTGCAAGCCCCGGAAAGCCTGGCCAACCTGCAGGACGCCATGGTCCTGATCGATGCCGAGCACGCCCTGCTGCGCTTCCACCGGGAACAGCCCCGGGGCAAATGCATCGAGGCCGATGCGCGGGCCTGCCACCCCTACGCCAAGCGTTTCGAGTCCATCCTGGCCGAAGGGTGCAGCACAGTCGCCCATACCCCCCTGGGTCTGTGACAATCTGTTACATGCCAGGCGTATAGAAAAGGGCCTTGCAGGCTATACCCGGCTGAATTTACTGCTATAATGCCGCCCTGATTAGCCCCCCCTGGCTGATCAGCCTCAGGATTGTTTGGATCACACACTAATTGATAGGGAATAAACAATGAAGCACTCTCTCCTCGTTGCTGCTCTGGTTGCCCTGGCCGTTTCCGCTTGCGGCAAGAAAGAAGAACCCGTCGTCGCCGCTCCGGCTCCCGCTGCTGAAGCTCCCGCTGCTCCGGCCGCTCCCGCTGCTGCCCCCGCTGAAGCTGCTGCTCCCGCTGCTGACGCTGCCAAGCCCGCTGAAGGCGCTGCTGCTCCCGCCGCTGCTGCCCCCGCTGAAGCTGCTGCCGCTCCCGCCGAGAAGAAGTAATCTCGCTGTTGCGCAGTAGAAAAAAGCCGACCTCCGGGTCGGCTTTTTTATTACCTGTTTTCCCCCGGGCGAGAATCAATTCCCCCAGGCCCCATCAGCAGAAGCTGCGCCACCCCACCCCGTTTTCCTGATCCGCCACCCCGATCCACTCCGCTGCACAGCCCAGGGCCCCGCTCAAGGCGGCCACGGCCAGTTCGGGCCGGTTGCACTTCTCGCTCAGATGGGCGGCCACCACATGCTGCAGGGCGGAAGTATCCAAACGGGTCAGAAATTCCGCCGCCACGTCGTTGGCCAGATGGCCATGGCTGCCGCCGATACGGCGCTTGAGGAAGGGCGGGTAGACGGATGCAGCCAGCAGATCCGGATCGTGGTTGCATTCGAGGAACAGGCCGTCGCAGGCCTGCAATACCTCCAGCACGTGGGAGGTCAGGCTGCCGCAATCGGTGAGCACGCCCAGGCGCCGGTTGCCGTCGCCAAAGACATACTGGACGGGCTCCCGGGCATCGTGGGGTACGGTGAAAGGCAGGATTTCCAGATCGCCGACAGCCAGGGACTGCTGGCTGTCGATACGCCGTAGCTGCCCGTAGGCGGACTCGGACTCCGACAGCATGGTCGCGGTGCCGGTCGTCAGCCACACTGGCAGGTTGAACCTGGCAGCTAGGCGCACCACACCGGCCAGATGGTCGGAATGCTCATGGGTGACCAGCACGCCGGCCAGGGTTTCCGGCTCCACCCCCAGGCGCTGCAGCCGGTAAGTGGCTTCCCGCAGGGAGAAGCCGCAGTCCAGCAGCACGCGCGTGCCACCGGACTCGACCAACAGACCGTTGCCCCGGCTGCCGCTTCCCAGGGAGGCGAAGCGCATGGCGGCGGTCGCTTACTTCAACTGCTCGTACAGCAGGCCCAGAATCTTCTTGGCGGTATCGGAACGGTCCACACCGCCTTCGCGGGAAAGCACCTGGACGGTACAACTGCTGCCCTGATCCTTCACCAGGATGCGGTACTGGATCTTGGAATCGGACTTGTCGTCACCCTTCCAGAAGGCCAGCTTGGACATGAAGCTCTTGTCGGCCTTCTTGTCGTCCACTTCCGGGTCCACATAACGGACGAAGAACAGACCCTTGGAGCGATCCCGGTCTTCCACGGTGAAGCCGACCCGATCCAGGGACAGGCCGACACGGCGCCAGGCCCGGTCGAAGCGTTCCTGCAGTTCCAGGGCGCCCTGGCCGTCATCGGCCCGGGTCAGTTTGGCCCGCTCGACCTGACGGTCCTTGGCCGCAGCCACCATGGCCTCGGCCTTCTTCTCTTCCGTGCCGAACCGGACCATCAGGCGGCGCAGCATCTCCGCCTCCAGTTCCGGATCCGCTTCCCGGGGCTGCCAGCGGGTCTGGTCCTTGCCTTCGGAGATATACACCTCATACATGCCGCGATGGCTGATGAAAATATCCACGGTGCCCGGCTCGGCCCCCGGTTCGATACGGGTGCGGAACTTGTCGCGCTCGGCGGTGGAATAGAGGGAGTCGAACATCTTGCCCAGGGTGCTGCGGATGATGTCCTCGCCGATCTTGGCGCGGTTTTCAGCCCAGTCGGTTTCCATCACGCCGGCCTCGGGCACTTCCACGTTGACCAGGAAGCCGGTTTCCTGCCAGAAGTCCTTGATCATGGGCCAGACCTGGTCGGGGGTGCCGGCCACCACCAGCCACCGCTGGGTGCCGGAACGCTCGATGCGGGTCTTGTCCACCTGGGGTAGCACTTCGCTGCTCTTGGCGGAGCCCCGGGCCTGGGGATCCCGCTCGGCCGCATAGGCGGAGAAGGTGGCGCTGCCGCGGCCGCCCGTATCCGGCACCGCATAGCGGTCATCCCGGGTGGGAGAGGTCAGGTCCGGAGGAATCTCCAGGGTCGGGGCCTTGATGGCCGACTTGTAATCAATTTTCTTCGATTCCGGCAGGATGCCGCTGCACCCTGCCAGCAGGAGGGACGCCACCAGGGGCGTGCAAACGATACGCTTCATGGGATTCCGTAACTTAGGCAAGCACGCCGGCCTGGCGCATGGCAGAGCGCACCCGCTCGTGGCATTCGGGCGAGAGGGTGGTCAGGGGCAGGCGGATGCCGCCGGGGATGAGGCCCAACTGCTGCACGGCCCACTTCACCGGGATGGGATTGGCTTCGCAGAACAGATGGCGGTGCAGTCCCAGCAGCTTGAAGTGGATTTCCCGGGCCTTGGCCACATCGCCGGCCAGGGCGGCGGCGCACATTTCGTGCATCAGGCGCGGCGCCACGTTGGCGGTGACGGAAATGTCGCCCTTGCCGCCCAGCAGGATCAGGGCCACGGCGGAGGCGTCGTCGCCGCTATAGACGGCGAAGTCGGCCGGGGCGCGGGCGATCAGGTCGGCGCCCCGCTCCAGGTTGCCGGTGGCGTCCTTGATGCCCACCACGTTGTCGATCTGGGCCAGGCGCAGGGCGGTGTCGTTGGACATGTCCGCCACGGTGCGGCCGGGCACGTTGTAGAGAATCACCGGGATATCCACCGCTTCGGCGATGGAACGGAAATGCTGGTACAGGCCTTCCTGGGTCGGCTTGTTGTAGTAGGGCACCACGGAGAGGGCCGCATCGGCGCCGACGCTCTTGGCGAAGCGGGTCAGCTCGATGGCCTCGGAGGTGGAATTGGCGCCGGTACCGGCGATCACCGGAATCCGGCCGGCCGCATGCTTGACCGTGGTACGGATCAGCTCGGCATGCTCATCCACATTGACGGTGGGGGACTCGCCGCTGGTGCCGACGATGACGATGCCGTCCGTCCCTTCCTGTACGTGGAAATCGATGAGCTTCTTCAGGCTGTCGTAATCGAGACGGCCATCGTCGGACATGGGGGTGACGATGGCAACAATGGAACCGGTAATCATGGAGGTCACGAATTCGGGAAAAATGATCGCAGGATTCTACCCCGAAGATCAGGGCAGAAGTGTAAAGGAATGTGACCCGGGCCTGAGGCGCCCGGGTCCCGGGCAAGGCTCAGAGATCGGCCAGGGCCCGCAGGTGGGCGCAAACGCTGCGCGCCAGGGAGGAGAGGACGTAACCGCCTTCCAGCATGGAAACGATGCGCCCCTGGCAGTGGCGCTGGGCCACCGTTTTCAGTTGCTGGGTGACCCAGGCGAAGTCGGACTCCACCAGCTTCATGCTGCCCATGTCGTCTTCGTAGTGGGCGTCGAAGCCGGCGGAAATGAACAGCAGCTCGGGCCGGAACTCGTGCAGGCGGGGCAGCCAGATGTCGGAAACGACCATGCGGAAGTCCTCGCCGCCGGTGCCGGCCGGCAGGGGCACGTTGCACATGTTGTCGGCAGTCCCGTCGGCCCCGCTGTAGGGGAAGAAGGGATGCTGGAACATGCTGACCATGAGCACCCGCGGATCGTCCTTGAAGATGTCTTCGGTGCCGTTGCCGTGGTGCACGTCGAAATCGACGATGGCCACCCGCTTCAGGCCATGGACTTCCAGGGCATGGCGGGCCGCCACGGCGATGTTGTTGACGAAGCAGAAGCCCATGCAGTTTTCCCGCTCGGCGTGGTGGCCGGGGGGACGGATGGCACAGAAGGCATCTGTCGCCTCGCCCTTCAGCACCAGGTCCACGGCCATGACGCCGGCGCCAGCGGAGCGTTGGGCCGCCGTCCAGGTGTGGGGATTCATGGCCGTATCCGGGTCCAGGTGGGCGATGCCGTTTTCCGGGGCCGTGCGCTTGAGCCGTTCCAGGTAGGCCGGCGAGTGGGCGCGCAGCATCTGCTCCAGGGTGGCCAGGGGCGCGTCGTAGTAGGAAAAATAGGGATCCAGCCCCTGGGCGATCATCTGGTCGCTGATGGCCGTGAGACGGGCGGGACATTCCGGGTGGTAGGACCCCATGTCATGCAACTGGCAGTCCCGGTGGGTAATGAAGGCGGTGGTGGTCACGTAGGTCGTCCGAGCGTTGAGCGGCCCTGGGTGCGCTGTCTCCTGTGCGGAGACGTCTCCTCCCGGTCCGGATTTTGGTTATGGATATAATCGTTCGTGCTGCTACCGTTCTCATCTGTGATTATTATCCCAACATCGGGAAGCCACAAGCCATGCCCCTTCCAGCCTCCCAGACCTCTCCGGGCGACGGCATCGCCGCCGTCCTCGATGCCGCCAACCGCGTCATCCTCGGCAAGGACACCCAGGTCCGGCTGGCCCTGGCCTGCCTGCTGGCCCGGGGCCACCTGCTCATCGAGGACCTGCCCGGCGTCGGCAAGACCACCCTGGCCCACACCCTGGCCCGGCTGCTGGGCCTGGACTTCCAGCGCATCCAGTTCACCAGCGACATGCTGCCGGCGGACATCCTGGGCGTCTCCATCTTCGACCGGGAACATGCCGACTTCCGTTTCCTCCCCGGACCCATCTTCACCCAGGTGGTACTGGCCGACGAAATCAACCGGGCCACGCCGAAGACCCAGAGCGCCCTGCTCGAAGCCATGGAAGAACACCAGGTGACCGCCGAAGGCATCACCCGGCCCCTGCCGGAACCCTTTTTCGTCATCGCCACCCAGAACCCGGCCCACCAGGTCGGCACCTTTCCCCTGCCCGAGTCCCAGCTGGACCGTTTCCTCCTGCGCCTGGAACTGGGCTACCCGGACAGCCGGGCCGAGCGGGCCCTGCTCGAATCCGGCGGCCGCCGCAGCCAGGTGGCTGCGCTGACGCCCTGCCTGACGCCCCCGGCCCTGGCAGGCTTTCAGGACGAGGTGGAGCGGGTCCATGCGGCGCCGCCCCTGCTCGACTATGTGCAGGCTTTGGTGGAAGCCAGCCGGCGCGCCCCCGCCTTCCGCCACGGTCTCAGCCCCCGGGCCGCCCTGGCCCTGCTGGCGGTGTCCCGGGCCTGGGCCTACCTGGCCGGACGCCGCCAGGTGCTGCCGGAAGACGTCCAGGCCGTCTGGCCCGCCCTCGCCTGCCACCGCCTGCCCCTGGCCCAGGGCAGCGGCCATGCCAGTCCCGAGGAAGCCCTGGCCCTGCTGCGGGGCGTGGCCCTGCCCTGAACCGGCAGACCATGGACCTGCGCGCCCAGGCCCAGCGCTGGCAACGCTGGCTATTCCGTCTCCAGCCCGAGGGCGGCGCAGTCCGCCTGGAGCGGCGGCGCATCTACATCCTGCCCACCCGCAGCGGCCTCCTCTACGCCCTGGCCCTGGTGGTGATGCTGCTGGGGGCCATCAATTACGACCTGGCCCTGGGCCACGCCCTGGTGTTCCTGCTGGCGGGACTGGGACTGGTGGCCATGGTGCATACCTTCCGCAACCTGCTCGGCCTGGGGCTCCAGGCCGGCACCGTGGCCCCGGTCTTCGCCGGCGAGCAGGCCCGCCTGACCCTGCACCTGGACCGCCCCGACCCCCGGCCGCGACGGGCCCTGGCCCTGGATGCCGGCGCCGGCCCCATCCTGGCGGAACTGGAGCTCCCGGACAGCAGCAGCGTCAGCCTGCCCCTGCCGCCCCAGCCCCGGGGCTACCGCCCCCTGCCGCGACTGACCGTCGCCAGTGTCTACCCCCTGGGCCTCTTCCGCGCCTGGGCCTATTTCCTGCCCGCGGCCCGGCACCTGGTCTATCCCGCGCCCCTGTCCAGCCCCCTACCCCGGGCCCGCAGCGTGCCCCAGGCCGGCGACAGCCGGGGCGGCAACGGCCAGGAGGACTTCGCCGGACTGCGTCCGCGCCAGCCGGCCGACCCCCTGCGTCACATCGCCTGGAAGGCGGCTGCCCGGGAGCCGGCGGAACGGCCCCTGCCGGTGAAACACTTTGCTGGCGGCGGCGCCGAGGAAATCCGCCTCGACTGGCAGGACCTGCCCTCCGGCTGTGACGTGGAACAGGGCCTCTCCCTCCTCACCGGCTGGGTCCTGGCGGCGGAAGCTGAGGGCCTGAGCTACGGCCTGCAACTGCCCGGAGTGGACATCCCCCGGGGCAGCGGCCCGGCCCACCGCCAGCGCTGCCTGGAAACCCTGGCCCTGTGGTCGCCCCCGGGAGCCCGTCAGCCATGAACTGGCGCCTGCCCTGGCGCCGGCAGCGCCGTCCGCTGCCGTCGCCCCTGCCCCACAGCGTGCTGCCCTGGCTGCTGCTGTGCGCCCTCGCCACGGCCGGGCCCCACACCCTGCACCAGCCCCTCTGGCTCACTGCCATTGCCGGCCTGGTCCTGGCCTGGCGCGCCTGGCTGTGGCTGCGCCAGCTGCCCCTGCCGCCCCGCTGGCTGCTGTCCCTGGTATCCCTCGGCAGCCTGGCCGCCATCGTCGTCGAATACCGCACCCTTCTCGGCCGGGATGCGGGTGTCAGCCTGCTGGTGCTGTTCCTGGCCCTCAAGCTGATGGAACTGAGGCAGCGCCGGGACGGGGTGGTGGTGCTGATGCTGGGCTACTTCCTCCTGCTCACCCACTATTTCCACTCCCAGAGCATTCCCACCGGCCTGTGGATGCTCCTGGCCCTGGTGCTGCTCACGGCAACCCTGCTGCGCCTGCACGGCGACGACCGGGCCCGGCCCCTGGCCAGCCTGCGCTACGCCGGTGTGCTGACCCTGCAGGCCCTGCCCTTCATGCTGGTGCTGTACCTGCTCTTTCCGCGCATCTCCGGCCCCCTCTGGGGCCTGCCCCGGGACGCCCATGCCGGGCTCAGCGGCCTCTCGGAGACCATGGCCCCGGGCAGCCTGGCCAATCTCATCCAGAACGGCAGCATCGCCTTCCGCGTCCAGTTCCAGGGCGAGACGCCGCCCCGGGCCCAGCTCTACTGGCGCGGCCCGGTGCTGGACCATTTCGCCGACGGCGTCTGGCGCGCCCGCTTCCTGCCCCACCGCAAGCCCCAGGTGGAAGCCCGGGGCCCGGAAGTGGCCTACGTCACCACCCTGGAACCCCACAACCAGCGCTGGCTGCTGGCCCTGGACAGCCCCACCGCCGTCCCCGCCGAGGCCAGCATCGGCCACGACCTGCAGGTGCTGGCGCCGGCGCCCCTGACCAGCCGCAGCCGGCAGGCCTTCCGCTCGGTGCTGGACTACCGCCACAACCGTCAGGAGCAGCCCCTGGTGTTGCAGCGGGCCCTGCAGCTGCCGGCGGAACGCAATCCGCGCACCCGGGAACTGGCGGAACAGTGGCGCCGCGCCGATCCCCGCCCGGCCAGCCTGGTGCAGCGGGCCCTGGCCCACTTCCGCCAGGAGCCCTTTTTCTACACCCTGCGCGCGCCCCTGCTGGGACGGGACGGGGTGGACGAGTTCCTGTTCGCCACCCGCCGCGGCTTCTGCGAACACTACGCCTCGGCCTTCGTCGTCCTGATGCGGGCCGCCGGCGTGCCGGCCCGAGTGGTGACCGGCTACCAGGGCGGCGACATCAACCCGGTGGACGGCTACCTGACGGTGCGCCAGTCCGACGCCCACGCCTGGGCCGAAGTCTGGCTGGAAGACCAGGGCTGGCGGCGGGTGGACCCCACCTCGGCCATTTCCCCGGCGCGCATCGAGGCCGGCATCGCCGCCGCCCTGCCCGACGACGAAGCCCTGCCCCTGCTGGCCCGGGTGGACCTGGACTGGCTGGTGCGCCTGCGCCACCGCTGGGAAGCGGCCAACAACGCCTGGAACCAGTGGGTCCTCGGCTACACCCCGGAACGCCAGCGCCAGCTGCTCTCCCGCCTCGGCCTGCAGCAGCCGGACTGGCGCAATATGAGCGCCGCCCTGGCCGCCGCCTGCGGCCTGCTCCTGCTTCTGCTGACCCTGTGGAGCCTGGGCCGGCGCCCCCGCCTGGCCCCGGAAGAGCGCCTGTGGCAGCGCTTCTGCCGCCGCAGCGCCCGCCTCGCCCCGGACCTGGCGCGGGCCCCGTGGGAAGGCCCCCTGGCCTACGGCCGCCGGCTGGGAGAGCGCCTGCCCACCCTGGCGCCCCAGGCCGAAGCCATTGCGGGGCTTTACGCCACCCTGCGCTATGGGCCACCATTGGCGCCCCGTGACCGACAACAACTGCTAGAACGGCTAGCCGCCTGCATCCGCGAGCTGCCATCCCGGAGACCCTCTTGAAACATGCCTTGCGGCGCAGTGCCGCCCGAATCGCCCTATTCATCCCGCTCCTGGCTGCCCCCGCTTTCGCCGCCGGCGCCCGCCCCCAGGAAACCTTCGCCAACGACGAGCAGGCCGCCGCCTTCGCCGCCGACATGGCCCAGCGCCACGGCTTCAGAGAGGCGGAGCTGAAATCCCTGTTCGCCGCCACCGGCCCCAACGCCTCCGTGCTCAGTGCCATCCAGCCCGCCGCCAGCGCCGAGCGCCGCTCCTGGCAGCGCTACCGGGAACGTTTCGTGAACGACCGCCGCAGCCAGCAGGGTCTGCTTTTCTGGCAACGCCACGCCGCCACCATCGCCAAGGCCAGCGCCATCTATGGCGTGCCGGAGGAAATCATCGTCGCCATCATCGGCGTCGAAACCGAATACGGCCGCAATACCGGCCGCTATTCCGTGCTGCAGGCCCTGGCCACCCTGGCCTTCCGCTATACGCCCCGGGCCGAGTTCTTCCGCGGCGAGCTGGAAAACTTCCTCCTGCTGGCCCGGGAGAACCGCCAGTCGCCCCTGGAGATCAAGGGCTCCTACGCCGGCGCCATCGGCATTCCCCAGTTCATGCCCAGCAGCCAGCGCCGCTTCGCCGTGGATTTCGACGGCGACGGCCAGATAGACCTGCGCAACAGCCCGGAGGACGCCATCGGCAGCGTCGCCAGTTTCCTCGCCCAGCACGGTTGGCAGACCGGCGCCCCGGTGGCCCATCCCCTGCCCCTGGGCACGGAGCCGCCAACGGAACTGACCCAAACCGACCTCACCCTGCGGCAAAGCGCCAGCGCCCTGCGCCGGGCCGGCCTGGCCGCCCCGGGCCCGGACGGGGCCCGCTATGCCATGGTGGACCTGGTGACGCCGGACGCGCCGACGGAATACTGGCTGGGGGAACAGAATTTCTGGGTGATCAGCCGCTACAACCGCTCCAGCTTCTACGCCATGGCGGTGTTCCAGCTGGGAGAGAAACTGCGGGAAGAAAAACAGGCCCTGCTGGCGGCCGGCCAGTAGGCAGGCCCGGGGCCACTGAGGGTCGGGCCGGGAGGCCGGAGGGGACGGCCTGCTAGAGGATGCTGTCCCGGTCCACGCCGCCGCGCTTGATGATGCGCCGCAGCTGGCTCAGGGCCTCGCCCTGGATCTGCCGCACCCGTTCCCGGGTCAGGCCCAGGTCGGCGGCGATGGCTTCCAGGGTGGCGATCTCCGCCCCCTTCAGGCCGTAACGGCGCTCCACCACCTGGCGCTGTTTTTCCGGCAGCTGTTCCACCCACTGCAGCACCAGGTCGTTGAGTTCGTTTTCCTGCAACACCCCCACCGGGTCGGCCCCGGCGGAATCGTCGGCCACCGAGTCCCCCACCGTGTGGTTGGGGTCGATGTCCAGGGGCGTATCGAGGGAGGCCACATGCTCGTTGAGATGGAGAATGTGGCGGATGTCATCCACCGGCTTGCCCAGCAGATGGGCCACTTCCTCCACCCGGGTCTCCCGGGACGGCGTCAGGCCGCGGGCCCCGTCCAGATGGCGCATGGCCCGCAGCACCACGTTGATTTCCTTGACCACGTGCACCGGCAGGCGGATGGTGCGGGACTGGTTCATGATGGCCCGCTCGATGCTCTGGCGGATCCACCAGGTGGCGTAGGTGGAAAAGCGGAAGCCCCGCTCCGGATCGAATTTCTCCAGGGCATGGATGAGCCCCAGGTTGCCCTCTTCCACCAGATCGAGCAGGGGAATGCCCCGGTTCAGGTAGTGCTTGGCGATATTCACCACCAGGCGCAGGTTGTGCTCGATCATCTTCTGCCGGGCGGCGAATTCCCCGGCCTTGGCCCGGCGGGACCATTCCAACTCCTCCGCCGGCGTCAGCAGGGGCTTGGCACCGATCTCGTTGAGATAGAGCTGGGTGACGTCGTTGAGCAGTTCATAGGCCGGCGGCGCCCCGTCGTCGCCCTCTGCCGCCGTCGCAGCGGCGGCCAGGGACTCGTCCTGGGCCTCGTCCGCGGCGAACGCCTCCTCCGCATCCCCGTCGGGAAAATCAGCGGCGTCGGCGTCGTCGCGCACGGCAGACCTGTCAGCGCTTGGGCAGGTACTGGGTGGGATCCACCGGCTTGCCCTGCCGACGGATTTCGAAGTGCAGCTTCACCTGGTCCGTGTCCGAATTGCCCATCTCGGCGATCTTCTGTCCCCGGGTGACGGACTGGCCTTCCTTGACCAGGATGTTGTTGTTGTGGGCGTAGGCGGAGAGGAAGGTGGCGTCATGCTTGATGATCACCAGCTTGCCGTAGCCCCGCAGGCCGCTGCCGCTGTACACCACCTTGCCGTCGGCCGCCGCCAGCACCGGTTCGCCCAGCTTGCCGGCGATGTCCACGCCCTTGTTGGTGGCCTCGTTGAAGCCGGCAATGGACTTGCCGCCGGCGGGCCAGGCCCAGGTCACATCGGCAGCAGCGGGGGCTGCAGCAGCCGCCGGCGCCTCGCTGCGGACGGGTTCTGCCGGCTTGGCGGCAGCGCCCTGGGCATTGTTCTGGTTCTGGTTCTGGGCCTTGGCCCAGGCCTGGTCGGAATAGGCTTCCTTGCCGGCCTTGGGCTCCCGCTTGAGCGTGTCGCTGGCCGCAGCCGGCGCCGGGCCGCCGTCCAGGGAACGGCTTTCCACCACGCCGCCACCGATGGGCTTGGCCACCGCCGTGCCGGCAGCACCACCGTCGGGAGGCGTCACGCGCAGCTGCTGCCCCACCAGGATGCGGTTGGGATTTTCCAGATTGTTCCAGGCGGCCACGTCCTTGTAGTCCTGGCCGTTATCCAGGGCGATGCTGTAGAGGGTGTCGCCCTTCTTGACCGTGTAGAAGTCCTTGGAGGCGGCAGCCGGCTTGCTCGGCACCCCGCGCTCGACCACCGGCGCCGGCGCATGGCTGGCACAACCGGCCAGGAACAGCAGGGCCGCAATACCGCTCAGGGTGGCGGCACGGAAGATAAAACCTGGCGTTTTCATTCGACTCCTGACAGCAGCGGCACGAAACGCACCGCGTCAAGCTTGGTCTCAAGGAACCCCTGGGGCGTGCGTTCGATCAGGTGCAGGGCTTGCTCGCCGGCCCCCACGGGCAGGACCATTCTGCCACCAACCGCCAGCTGCTGCAAAAGCGCGGGCGGCACCCGGTTGGCCGCGGCGGCGACGATGATGGTGTGATAGGGGGCCGCTTCCGGCAGCCCCAACTGGCCGTCGGCATACTTGAGGCGCACGTTGAACTGCTGCATCTGCCGCAGGTTCTGCTTGGCCCGTTCGATCAGGGGCTCGATCCGTTCCACGGCATAGACGTCGGGCGCCAGCTGGGCCAGCACCGCTGCCTGGTAGCCGCAACCGGCGCCGATCTCCAGGGTCTTGCCGAGACCGCCGGGCAGACTCTGTTCACGCCCGGCCCGCAACAGCTCGATCATGCGGGCCACGATATAGGGCTGGGAAATGGTCTGGGAATGGCCCAGGGGCAGGGCCGTGTCCTCATAGGCCCGGTGGGCCATGGCCTCTTCGACGAAGATATGGCGGGGCACGGCAGCCATGGCGGCGAGCACCGTCTCGTCCACGATGCCCTTGTCCCGCAGACGCTCCACCATGCGCATGCGGGTGCGCAGGGAGGTCATGCCGATACCGGAAACGCCCGTTGCCATCAGCGCAACCAGTTCCGCAGCTCGGGCAGCTGCTGATTGTGGGTCAGGTCGATCTGCAACGGCGTGACAGAGGCCCAGCCCTGGGCCACGGCATGGAAATCGGTGCCTTCGCCGGCATCCTGGGCGGCACCCGCAGCACCAACCCAGTAAACCGTTTCATTGCGCGGCGTGCGCGCCTTGACCACCGGCTCGGCCTTGTGGCGCTTGCCCAGCCGGGTCACGGCCACGCCCTTCAGTTCGGCGTAGGGCACATCCGGCACATTGACGTTGAGCAGGGCCGGCTGGCCAAGGGGCGCCTGCTGGAAGCGCAGCACCAGATCCCGGGCCACCCGGGCTGCCGTCTCGAACTGGCTCGCTTCCTTGCCCACCAGGGAAACGGCAATGGCCGGAACGCCCAGCAGATGGCCCTCCGTCGCCGCCGCCACGGTGCCGGAATAGACGGTGTCGTCCCCCATGTTGGCCCCATGGTTGATGCCCGAGACCACCATGTCCGGCAGTTCGTCCAGCATGCCGGTGACGGCGAGATGGACGCAATCCGTCGGCGTGCCATTGACGAAATAAAAGCCGTTGGGGGCTCGCCGCAGGGACAGGGGCCGGTCCAGGGTCAGGGAATTGCTCGCCCCGCTCCGGTCCCTTTCGGGGGCGACCACGGTGATGTCGGCGATATCGGCCAGGGTACGGGCCAGCACTTCAATGCCGGTGGCGAAATAACCGTCGTCGTTACTGAGGAGAATGCGCATGGAACGGAACAAGGCTTTTTATTGTTGGCAGAAAGAAACTACCGGACCGGAGCTGATCAGACAGCCAGTTCCTCGATCTTGCGCCCGCCGTTCAGCCATTCCTGCACCCACTGGGGCTTGCGGCCGCGACCGGTCCAGGCCAGGTCGGCATTCTGGGGATGGCGGTATTTAACCTGGACGCTGCGGCCGGACTTGGCCTTGCCTTTTTCGCCGCCCTTGAGCAGCTGATCCAGGGAAAAGCCCCGGGATTCGGCAATCAGTTTCAATTCATTCAGGACTTTTTCCTTTTCCTGAACCTCGCGCTTTTTGATTTCCAGGGGAATTTGCTGTTGCAGAAGCTTCAGTTCGGCCAGGGACAGGGAAGAAATATCCATGTTTATTTCCTTTACGGAATAAGGGAATCGATTCGATGGCGACAATGCGGGCAGCTCATTGTCGAGCAACCGATTTTATATGGATTATTTTCCCTGCCGCAATCGACAACAGGAATAATTCTCCGCTGAAATCGGAAAAATGGAGAAACAAGGAGAAAAAGGAAAGCTGGAAATGAAAAAACCGGCCTAGGGCCGGTTTTTTCGGAACTACTGGTCGGGGCGGCGGGATTCGAACTCGCGACCCCTTGCACCCCATGCAAGTGCGCTACCAGGCTGCGCTACGCCCCGACTCGAGAAACAAAACTATACAGAAACGAATTAAATTTGTAAATAGCTTTCAAACACGAAGTAATTCAATAATCCCCAAAAGCTCCTGACGCAAGGCCTGGGCAGCAGGAACGGTGCTCTCCACGGATTCCGTGGCGCCATGCCCCTCTTCCAGGCGATTACGCGCACCGCTAATGGTAAAGCCCTGATTATAAAGAAGTTCGCGGATACGACGCACCAGCAGCACTTCGTGATGCTGGTAATAGCGGCGGTTGCCCCGGCGTTTCACCGGCCGCAGCTGGGTGAACTCCTGCTCCCAGTAACGCAGCACGTGGGGTTTGACGCCGCAAAGCTCGCTCACTTCACCGATGGTGAAGTAACGCTTGGCGGGGATGGGCGGCAACTCTTCCTTGCCGCTTTCCTTAGGACTGCTTTCCATCGTAGGACTGCTCCACCTCGGCCTTCAGCTTCTGGCTGGCATGGAAGGTAACGACGCGGCGGGCGGTGATCGGAATCTCCTCGCCGGTCTTGGGGTTGCGCCCGGGACGCTGGGGCTTGTCGCGCAACTGGAAATTACCGAAGCCGGAAAGCTTGACGCCTTCGCCCCGTTCCAGTGCATTGCGGATTTCCTCAAAAAAGGCTTCCACCATGTCCTTGGCTTCGCGCTTGTTGAGTCCGACCTTTTCGAAAAGCAGGTCGGCAAGTTCTGCTTTGGTGAGAGTCATTGTTTTCCCTGATCAGACACGGAGTTTGGCGGCAAATTGATGCTCCAGGAGGGCCACCAGCTGCTGCAGGGCAACATCCACTTCCGCATCTTGCAAAGTTTTTTGAGTATCTTGCATAACTATGCGGAATGCAAGGCTTTTCTTCCCTTCATCGACCCCCTTGCCGGTGTAGACATCGAACAGCTGGATGTCCTGAACCAGGGGCGGCCGTTGGGCTTTCAGGCCGTCCAGCAGGGACTGCAGGGCCATGCCCTTGTCCACCACCACCGCCAAGTCCCGCACCACGGCGGGGAAGCGGGAAAGCTCTGCATACTGGGGCAGACGTCCGGCCAACAGGGGCTCCAGATCCAGTTCGAAGACCACCGGCGGCGACGGCAGGTCGTACTTCTGCACCCACTCGGGATGCAGTTCGCCAACCACCCCGATTTCCTTGCCATCCAGGAGCAGGCGGGCAGCACGGCCGGGATGCAGGGCCGGATGGGCAGCCTTCTCGAAACGTGCGGCAAAGGGCTGCAGCAGCGCCTCCAGGTCACCCTTGACGTCGAAGAAGTCCACCTTGCGGGCGGCGCTGCCCCATTGTTCGGGCAGGGCATCGCCGGCGGCCAGGCCGGCCAGCTTCCAGGGCTGACGGTAGCCGGCCACGGGCTGGGCGGCGGCATCCTTGTGGAAGCTGCGACCGGTTTCGAAGATCCGTACCCGGCTCTGCTTGCGCTTCAGGTTGTTAGCCAAGGTGGCCACCAGACCACCGATCAGGGTGGAACGCATGACCCCCATCTGGCTGGCAATGGGATTGGCCAGGCGGATGGGATCGGCGTTGCCGCCGAAATCCTTTTCCCAACCTTCTTCGACGAAAGCGAAATTGACCACTTCCTGGTAACCGGCATCGGCCAGGATCTGGCGCAGGCGCTGGATCTGCCGCTTGCCTTCCGGCATGGGCAGCATGGCGGCCCGGGCCACCGGCGGCGGCGCCGGAATCTCGTCGTAGCCATGAACCCGCACCACTTCCTCGATCAGATCTTCCTCGATCTCGATGTCGAAACGGAAGCTGGGAGGCGTCACCACGAAGTCGCCACCTTCCTGGACGAAGGGCAGACCCAGACGACCCAGCAGGGAGGCAATGGCCTCGGCACTGAAAGGCACACCCAGCACCTTGTTCACCCGGGCCGTGCGCAGACGCACCGGCTGACGCTGGGGCAGTGCGGCCACCGCTTCCGTCACGGGACCGGCCTGACCGCCGCAGATATCGAGAATCAGGCGGGTAGCCCGCTCCAGGGCACGGACGGCACCGGCGAAATCGACGCCCCGCTCGAAGCGGTGGGAGGCATCGCTGGAGAAGCCGTAACGGCGGGCCTTGCCGGCAATGGCAAAGGGCGTGAAAAAGGCCGACTCCAGGAACAGGTCGGTGGTTTCCAGGGTGACGCCGCTCTCTTCGCCACCCATGATGCCGGCCAGGGCCAGGGGCTTGGCATCGTCGGCAATCACCAGCACGTCGGCGTCGATATCGATGGTCTGCTCGTTGAGCAGCAGCAGCTTTTCCCCGGCCTTGGGCAGGCGGGCGTGGATGGCCCCCTGGAGCTTGGCGTCGTCGAAGGCATGGAGGGGCTGCCCCAGTTCCAGCATGACGTAGTTGGTGACATCCACCACGGCGGAGATGGAACGGATGCCGCTGCGCTCCAGGCGCTTCTGCATCCACTCAGGCGTGGGCGCCTTGGCATTGATGCCGCGCACCACCCGGCCGGCGTAACGGGGGCAAGCCTCCGGAGCGTCCAGCACCACTTCCCGGCGGGCATCGCAAGCAGGCGCCACAGGTTCCACTACCGGATAGACAGCGGCCACGCCGGTCAGGGCCGACACTTCGCGGGCCACACCGGTGAGGGAGAGGCAATCGGCCCGGTTGGGCGTGAGCTTCAGGGTGAACAGGGTGTCGTCCAGGTCCAGGTAGCGGCGGATGCTTTCCCCAACGGGGGCATCGGCCGGCAACACCAGGAGACCGGAAGCATCTTCGGCGATGCCCAGTTCCCGGGCGGAACACAACATGCCGGAAGACTCGACGCCGCGCACCTTGGCCACCTTGATCTTGAAGTCGCCGGGCAGCACGGCACCGGGCAGGGCACAGGGCACCTTGAGCCCGGCGGCCACATTAGGGGCGCCGCAGACGATCTGCACCGGACCGTTACCGGTATCCACCTGGCAGACGTTGAGGCGGTCGGCATCAGGGTGCTTCACCACCTCCAGGACATGGGCCACCACCACCTGGGTGAAGGCGGGCGCAACGGGGTCCTGCTCTTCCACTTCCAGGCCCGCCATGGTCAGCAGATGGGCCAGAGCGTCGGTGGACAGATCAGGATTGACGAAGGTACGGAGCCAGGATTCGGAGAATTTCACGATCAATCCTTAGACAAATTGCTTCAGGAAGCGCAGGTCGCCGTCGAAGAACAGGCGCAGGTCATTGACCCCGTAGCGCAGCATGGTGAGACGGTCCGGACCGAAGCCGAAGGCAAAGCCGGTGTACTTTTCCGGATCGATGCCGGCATGGCGCAGCACATTGGGGTGCACCATGCCGCAGCCGGCGATCTCCAGCCAGCGCCCTTCCAGGGCGCCGCTCATGAAGGCCACGTCGATCTCGGCAGAAGGCTCGGTAAAGGGGAAAAAGGAAGGACGGAAGCGCACCTTCAGGTCGTCGCTCTCGAAGAAGCGGCGCAGAAAATCGGCGACCACGCCCTTGAGGTCGGCGAAGGAAACGTTCTCGCCGATCCACAGGCCTTCGACCTGGTGGAACATGGGGGAGTGGGTAGCATCGGAGTCGACGCGATAGACCCGACCCGGCGCAATGATGCGAATCTCGGGCATGGTCTCGAGGTGACCGTACTTGGCCACGTGGGCCTGCATGTAGCGGGCCTGGATGGGACTGGTGTGGGTGCGCAGCAGCACCCCCTCGGCAACGCCGCCCTGCTCGTCCTGCAGATAGAACGTATCGTGCATGGAGCGGGCCGGATGGTTTTCCGGCGTATTGAGGGCGGTGAAGTTGTGGAAGTCGGTTTCGATCTCGGGACCGTCGGCCACTTCAAAACCGATGGAGCGGAACAGGGCCTCGATGCGTTCCAGGGTACGGGTGACGGGATGCAGGCCACCCCGGGTTTCACCCCGACCGGGCAGGGTCACGTCCAAGGATTCCTCGGCCAGACGGGCCTCCAGGGCCGCGCGGCGGATGGCTTCGCGGCGGGCGTTGAGGGCACCCTCAACCTGTTCCTTGGCCTGGTTGATGGTGGCACCGGCCGCCTTGCGCTCTTCCGGAGCCAGTTTGCCCAGCCCCTTCAGCAATTCGGTGATCTGACCACTCTTGCCCAGATAACGGGCCTTGATCTGTTCCAGGGCATCCGGGTCCTGGGTGGCAGCAAAAGCCGCAAGGGCTTCGCTGACGATCTGTTCGAGATTCTGCATGGGCTCGCGTCGTTCGAATTCTGTTATCGCCCCGGATTTAGGGTGCCCGGGCGAAAAAGACACCAGAGATGCCGATACTGCCGGCACCAAGAAAAAAAGGAGGCAGAAGCCTCCTTTTTTCCGCTTGCTTAACGCTTAGGCGCCGAGGCTCGCCTTGGCCTGGTTTGCCAGAGCGGCAAACGCAGCCTTGTCGAACACGGCCAGGTCGGCGAGAACCTTGCGGTCCACTTCGATCTGGGCCTTCTTCAGGCCATTCATGAAGGTGCTATACTTCAGGCCGACTTCACGGGCTGCCGCGTTGATACGGGCAATCCACAGGGCACGGAACTGACGCTTGCGCTGACGACGGTCGCGGTAGGCGTACTGACCAGCCTTCATCACCGCCTGCTTGGCGATGCGATATACGTTCTTGCGACGGCCGCGGTAACCCTTGGCCTGAACCAGAATCTTCTTGTGACGGGCGCGAGCCGTTACACCACGCTTAACTCGGGGCATCTTTAATCTCCTTGATTAGGCGTAGGGCAACATGGCACGGATGGAGGCCTTGTCACTGTCGTGAATGGCTTCGGTACCGCGCAGTTGGCGCTTGTTCTTGGTGGTCTTGGAGGTCAGGATGTGACGCTTGAACGCCTGACCGCGCTTGATGCTGCCGCCAGCGCGGATTTTGAACCGCTTGGCGGCACCGCTCTTGCTCTTCATCTTGGGCATTGAATGCTCCTTGGTTTTAACATGATCCCAGGTGGCTTCCGACGGAAACGCTTGACTACCCGGCACCACTTATATCGCCCCCGAACGAGTCCGGAGGCGGGTACTGCAATTACACCTTCTTCTTCGGCGCCAGCATCATCACCATCTGGCGACCTTCCATCTTCGGCATCTGCTCGACCTGTGCCAGCTCGAGCAAATCGGCCTTGATGCGTTCCAGCTGACGCATACCGATTTCCTGGTGGGCCATTTCACGGCCGCGGAAGCGCAGGGTCACCTTGACCTTGTCTTCGTCTTCCAGGAAGCGGGTCATGTTCCGCAGCTTGATCTGGTAGTCGTTTTCGTCGGTACCGGGACGGAGCTTGATCTCCTTCACCTGTACCTGCTTCTGTTTCAGCTTGGCCTCGTGCTGCTTCTTGGCCTCGTGGTACTTGAACTTGCCGTAATCCATCACCCGGCATACCGGCGGCTTGGCCAGGGGAGCGATCTCCACCAGATCCACACCGGCCTCTTCGGCCATTTGCAGCGCCGCACGGATGGTTACGACACCAATCTGCTCGCCTTCTTCCCCGATAAGCCGGACTTCCGGCACCGTGATTTCTTCGTTGACGCGATGCGCCTTTTGCAGTGCGGCGATGGTTCAATCTCCACGAAAACAGGCCGCCCCATTCGGGGACGGACAAAAACTAAGCCGTGCTCTTACGCGCGGCGACTTCTTCCAGAAGCCGCTCGATCAGGCTTGCCACGGGCATTTGCCCCAGGTCCTGACCACCGCGGGTACGCACGGCCACCAAGCCGGCTTCCTTTTCCTTGTCGCCGATGACGAGCTGATAAGGCAACCGGTTCAAGCTATGTTCGCGTATTTTATAGGTAATTTTTTCATTGCGCAAATCCGCTTCGGCACGCAAACCTGCCTGACGCAGGGTTTTCACCACTTCGGCGGAAAAATCGGCCTGTTTTTCCGAAATATTCAGCACCACGGCCTGTACCGGCGCCAGCCACAGAGGCAAGGCACCCGCATAGTTTTCCACCAGGATGCCGATGAAACGCTCCAGGGAACCGAGGATGGCCCGATGCAGCATCACCGGTACATGGCGGGCATTGTCCTCGCCCACATACTCGGCACCCAGGCGACCCGGCATGGAGAAATCCACCTGCATGGTGCCGCACTGCCAGGAGCGCCCGATGGCATCCTTGATGTGGAACTCGATCTTGGGGCCATAGAAGGCCCCCTCGCCGGGCAATTCATCCCATTCCAGGCCGGAAGCCTTGAGGCCGGCCCGCAGGGCATTCTCCGCCTTGTCCCAGATGTCGTCGGAACCGACACGGCTTTCGGGGCGCAGGGCCAACTTCACCGCCACCTGGTCGAAACCGAAGTCAGCATAGACCTTCTTCACCAGGGCGTTGAAAGCCGTCACTTCCGCCTCGATCTGGTCTTCGGTACAGAAGATGTGACCGTCGTCCTGGACGAAGCCGCGCACGCGCATCAGGCCGTGCAGGGCGCCGGAGGCCTCGTTGCGGTGACAGGAGCCGAACTCGCCATAGCGCAGGGGCAGGTCGCGGTAGGAGCGCAGATCGGAATTGAACACCTGCACGTGCCCCGGGCAATTCATCGGCTTGATGGCGTAATCCCGCTTCTCCGACTCCGTGGTAAACATGTTGTTCTTGTAGTGCTCCCAGTGGCCGGACTTCTCCCACATGCTGCGGTCGAGAATCTGGGGGCAGCGGATTTCCTGGTAGCCGTTGTCGCGATAGACCTGGCGCATGTACTGCTCGATTTCCTGCCAGATGGCCCAGCCCTTGGGGTGCCAGAAAACCATGCCCGGCGCCTCGTCCTGCATGTGGAACAGATCCAGATGCTTGCCGATGCGGCGGTGATCCCGCTTCTCGGCCTCTTCCAGCATGTGCAGGTAGGCTTCCTGGTCTTCCTTCTTGGCCCAGGCGGTGCCGTAGATGCGCTGCAGCATCTCGTTCTTGGAATCGCCGCGCCAGTAGGCTCCGGCCACCTTCATCAGCTTGAAAACCTTGAGCTTGCCGGTGGAGGGGACGTGGGGGCCGCGACAGAGGTCCACAAATTCGCCTTCCCGGTACAGGGAAACATCCTGGTCGGCCGGGATGGCGGCGATCAGCTCGGCCTTGTACTTCTCCCCCTGCTCCAGGAAGAACTTGACCGCATCGTCCCGGGCCCAGACTTCGCGGCTCACCGGAATGTCGCGCTTGGCCAGCTCGGCCATTTTCTTCTCGATAGCCAGCAGGTCTTCAGGGGTAAAGGGGCGCTTGTAGGCGAAGTCGTAGTAGAAGCCGTTGTCGATGACCGGACCGATGGTCACCTGGGCTTCGGGAAAGAGCTCCTTCACCGCATAGGCCAGCAGGTGGGCCGTGGAGTGGCGGATGATCTCCAGACCATCCGCATCCTTGTCGGTGACGATGGCCAGCTGGGTATCACGCTCCATCAGGTGGGAAGTATCCACCAGCTTGCCGTCCACCTTGCCGGCCAGGGCGGCGCGGGCGAGGCCGGCACCGATGGAGGCAGCAACCTCGGCAACGGTCACCGGAGCATCGAAGGAGCGGATGGAACCGTCGGGCAGCGTGATATTGGGCATGATTTCTCCAGCCACATTAAATTCTGGACAAAAAAAAAGTGCGGACGGATCCGCACTTTTTTTCGACATAGGAACGAAGGCGAACCGCTTAGGCTTTCTGAACCAGGATAGTGCAAGTTCGGAAATTCACGGTACAACTCCGTTCAAGGTGTTGGTAGGCGCGATTGGATTCGAACCAACGACCCCCACCATGTCAAGGTGGTGCTCTAACCAACTGAGCTACGCGCCTGCAAAGAAGGCCGAATTATAACGATCCCAGAGAATCGCGCAAGGGGCTGAGGAGACTTTTTTCGCTTCGCCCCACAAAAAAAAATCAGCACAACCGTCCGGGCGAACATTTGGCCAGGGCCGGCGCCACTGCGGTGACGGGGCGCGACTCCTGGATCCAGGCGCGGATGCCCTGGCGCACGTTGTAGATCTTGCTGTAGCCGGCCTGCTGTTCGAGGAAGTCGCTGACGGCCCGGGTGCGGTTGCCGCTGCGGCAGATGAGGATCACCGGCTGCTCCGGACCTGCCACCGTCTTCAGCTGCTCCAGCCAGACCGCCGGATTGGCGCGGCCGTTGGCATCGAAGAAGGTAAGCAGGCGGCTGCCGGGAATGACGCCGGTTTCCCGCCATTCGGGCTCGGTACGGATATCCACCAGGACCACGCCACTGGCCACCAGCCGGGCCACTTCGGCGCTGTCCACATTCACCACCTCGGCCCTGGCCGCGAACGCCGCCAGCAGAGCCAGGAGGAAGAGGGAGGCGCGCTTCACGCCGTCACCTCCGGCCAGGCGGCCAGGAATTCCTGCCAGTGGGGCTTGTCCAGCTTGGCCAGTTCGGCCTTGATGAAGGCTAGTTCGGCCAGATGCTCCTCCCGGCTGACCTCGCCCCGCATCAGGCGGAAACGGGTGGACACCAGGTAGGTATTGACCACATCGGTCTCGCAGTAATCGCGGATCTCATCGGCCTTGCCCTCCTGCCAGGCCTGCCACACCTTGCCGCCGTCCATGCCCAGCTTGCCGGGGAAGCCCATGAGCTTGGCCAGGTCATCCAGGGGAGCGCTGGCCCGGGGCTGGTACATGGCCAGCAGGTCCATCAGGTCCAGGTGGCGGGTGTGGTAACGGCTGATGTAGTTGTTCCACTTGAAGTCCCGGGAATCGGCATAGTCGCCGTCGCCCAGGTCCCAGTAGCGGGGAGCCACGACGCCGTGGATCAGGCCCCGGTAGTGCAGCACCGGCAGGTCGAAGCCGCCGCCGTTCCAGGAAACGATCTGGGGCGTGAATTTCTCGATGCCGTCGAAGAAGCGCTGGATGATCTCCCCTTCGCCAATCTCGGGCGCCGCCAGGGACCACACCTTGAAGGCATCCCGGGCCCGCAGGGCGCAGGAGATGGTCACCACCCGCTGCAGGTGCAGGGGCAGGAAGTCGCTGCCGTTCTGGGCCCGGCGCTGCTGGAAGGCCAGTTCAGCCACCTCGTCGTCGGAGAGGTCGGCGGGAAGATCGTGCAGGCGGCGCAGCCCGGGCACATCCGGGATGGTTTCAATATCGAAGACGAGGACGGGAACCATGGGACTCAGGCGGGGAAAACGCCGGTGGACAGGTAACGGTCGCCCCGGTCGCAAACGATGGTGACGATGGTGGCGTTCTCCAGCTCCCGGGCCAGGCGCAGGGCCACGGCCAGGGCGCCGCCGGAGGATATGCCGGCGAACAGGCCCTCTTCCCGGGCCAGGCGCCGGGTCATGTCCTCGGCCTCGGCCTGGGACACGTATTCAAGGCGGTCCACCCGGCTGCGCTCGTAGATTTTCGGCAGATAGGCTTCGGGCCATTTGCGGATGCCGGGAATCTGGCTACCCTCTTCCGGCTGGCAGCCGACGATCTGGATGCGCGGATTCTTTTTCTTGAGAAACTGGGAAGTACCGATGATGGTGCCGGTAGTGCCCATGCTGGAAACGAAATGGGTCACCTGGCCCTTGGTGTCGCGCCAGATTTCCGGCCCGGTGCCTTCGAAGTGGGCCAGGGGATTATCCGGATTGGCGAACTGGTCGAGGATGATGCCCTTGCCTTCGTCGCGCATTTTTTCGGCCACGTCCCGGGCCAGTTCCATGCCGCCGTCCCGGGGCGTCAGGATCAGTTCGGCGCCGTAGGCACGCATGGTCTGGCGCCGCTCCAGGCTCTGGTTTTCCGGCATCACCAGGATCATACGGTAGCCGCGCATGGCGGCGGCCATGGCCAGGGCGATGCCGGTGTTGCCGGAGGTGGCTTCGATCAGGGTGTCGCCGGGCCGGATCTCGCCCCGCTGCTCGGCGTGGGAAATCATGGAGAGGGCCGGGCGATCCTTCACCGAGCCGGCCGGATTGTTGCCTTCCAGCTTGGCCAGGATGACGTTGCCGCGCTGGGCAATGGCCTCGCCGGGCAGGCGCTTCAGCTGCACCAGGGGCGTGTTGCCGACGAAATCTTCCAGGGTCTTGTACATGGCTCAGCGTCCGTTGAGGAATTGCACGTAGTCGGCGACGCCTTCAGCGACGGTGGCGAACTCGTCACCATAGCCGGCGCTGCGCAGCTTGCTGAGGTCGGCCTGGGTGAAGCTCTGGTACTTGCCTTTGAGGGCTTCGGGGAAGGCCACGTACTCCACCAGCCCCTGCTGCACCATCGCCTCCAGGGACAGGGCCGGCTTGCCCTCGGCGGCCCGGCAGCTGTTCACCGTGGCCACGGCCACGTCGTTGAAGCTCTGGGCCCGGCCGGTGCCCAGGTTGAAGATGCCCGACTTTTCAGGATGGTCGAGGAAGTACAGATTGACCTTGGCCACGTCCTTCACATAAACGAAGTCGCGCTGCTGCTCGCCGTTGGCGTAGCCGTCGCAGCCCTCGAACAGCTTGACCTTGCCTTCGGCCCGGTACTGGTTGAAATGGTGGAAGGCGACGGAGGCCATGCGCCCCTTGTGGCTCTCCCGGGGGCCGTAGACATTGAAGTAACGGAAGCCCACCACCTGGGAACCGGCTTCGGGCAGACGCTGGCGCACGATCTGGTCGAAGAGGAACTTGGAGTAGCCGTACACGTTGAGGGGCGCCTCGTACTGCCGCTCTTCCTTGAAGACGCTGCTGCCGCCATAGGTGGCGGCGGAGGAGGCGTAGAGCAGCTGCACTTCCTGCTCCAGGCACCAGTCCAGCAGGGACAGGGAGTAGCGGTAGTTGTTCTCCATCATGTAGCGGCCATCGGTCTCCATGGTGTCGGAGCAGGCGCCTTCGTGGAAGATGGCCTCCACGTCGCCGTCGAAGTGGCCGCAGAGCAGGCGCTCGAGGAACTCGCCCTTGTCCAGGTAATCGGCGATTTCGCAGTCCACCAGATTCTTGAACTTGTCCGCCTTGGTCAGGTTGTCCACGGCGATGATGCGGGTGATGCCCCGCTCATTGAGGGCCTTGACCAGGTTGGCGCCGACGAAGCCGGCGGCGCCGGTGACGATGTAGTACATGTGAATTCCTTAATTGGCGTCGGCCGCCAGGGCGGCCGACAGTTCCTCGCGACTGACGGTAGCGGTACCGAGCTTGCCCACCACCACGCCGCCGGCCAGGTTGGCCAGGTGGATGGCGTCGCCCCAGGGGGCGCCCAGGGCCATCATGGCGGCCAGGGTGGCAATGACCGTATCGCCGGCACCGGAGACGTCGAACACTTCCTGGGCCCGGGCCGGCTGATGCAGCGCCTCGCCGTCGCGATAGAGGCTCATGCCCTCTTCGCTACGAGTCACCAGCAGGGCTTCCAGTTCCAGTTCGCTGCGCAATTGCTGGGCCTTGGCCGCCAGCTGGGCCTCGTCGCTCCAGCGCCCCACCACCTGGCGCAGCTCGGAGCGGTTGGGGGTGATGACGGTGGCGCCGCGGTACTTGGAATAATCCTCGCCCTTGGGATCCACCAGCACCTTTTTCCCGGCCGCCCGGGCCAGGCGGATCATGTCGCCGATATGGGCCAGGCCGCCCTTGCCGTAGTCGGAAAGGATCACCACATCCACCCCGGCCAGGCGCTGCTCGAACTCGGCCAGCTTGGCCTGCAGCACCTCGTGGGACGGGGTGGTCTCGAAATCGATGCGCAGCAGCTGCTGCTGGCGGCCGATGACCCGCAGCTTGACCGTGGTGTCGATGGCTCCGTCGGGCAGCAGGGAGGCGGCAATGCCGCCCTCTTCCATCTGCCGCTGCAGGATGCGGCCGGCCTCGTCGTTGCCGACCACGGACAGCAGGCCGACCCGCGCCCCCAGGGAAGCGCAGTTGCGGGCCACGTTGGCGGCGCCGCCGGGACGCTCTTCGGAGCGCTCCACCTTGACCACCGGCACCGGTGCTTCGGGGGAAATGCGGGAGACATCGCCGAACCAGTAGCGGTCCAGCATGACATCGCCGACCACGAGAATGCGGGCGGCGGAAAAATCGGGAAGTTGGTGCATGTCGCTTGGCATATCAATCAAAAAGTTCGGCATCCGCCATGCTGGCGCCCTGGGCATCCTTGGCCGACAGGCGGGGCTCCAGCCCGTCCAGGGGCCAGTCCACGGCCAGCCCGGGATCGTTCCAGGCAATGCAGCGCTCGAATTCGGGCGCGTAGTAATCGGTGGTCTTGTAGAGGAATTCGGCGGTCTCGCTGAGCACCAGGAAACCATGGGCAAAGCCGGCCGGCACCCACATCTGGCGCTGGTTTTCCGCCGACAGCACTTCTCCCACCCACTGGCCGCAGGTGGGGGAACTGCGGCGGATGTCCACCGCCACGTCGAACACGGCACCGCTCACCACCCGCACCAGTTTTCCCTGGGGCTGGCGGATCTGGTAATGCAGGCCGCGCAGCACGCCCCGGGCGGAGCGGGAATGGTTGTCCTGGACGAAATCCGGATCACAACCGGTAAGCTCGGCGAAGGTGCGCCGGTTATAGCTTTCCATGAAGAAGCCCCGGGCATCGCCGAAAATCCTGGGTTCCAGGACTATCACCTCGGGAATGGCCGTCCTGATTGCCTTCACAGCCCCTGCTCCTTGAGCAGGGCCAGCAGGTATTGGCCGTAGCCGTTCTTGGCCAGGACCCGGGCCTGGGCGTCCAGGGTGGCGTCGTCGATCCAGCGCTGGCGCCAGGCCACCTCTTCGGGGCAGGCCACCTTGAGGCCCTGGCGCTTCTCGATGGTCTCGATGAACTGGCCCGCCTCCAGCAGGGATTCGTGGGTGCCGGTATCGAGCCAGGCATAGCCCCGGCCCATGATTTCCACGTTGAGCTTGCCCGCTTCCAGGTAGTGCCGGTTCACGTCGGTGATTTCCAGTTCTCCCCGGGGCGACGGCTTGATGCCCTTGGCCACGGCGACGATATCGGTGTCGTAGAAGTAGAGGCCGGTGACGGCGTAGTGGGACTTGGGCTGCAGCGGCTTTTCCTCGATGGAGAGGGCCCGCTGCTGGGCATCGAACTCGACCACGCCATAGCGCTCCGGATCGTTCACCCGGTAGGCGAAGACCGAGGCGCCGCTGGCACGGCCGTTGGCCCGCTGCACCAGGGTGGCCAGGTCGTGGCCGTGGAAGATGTTGTCCCCCAGCACCAGGGCTGCCGGGGCGCCGTCGAGGAAGTCCTCGCCGATGAGAAAGGCCTGGGCCAGGCCGTCCGGCGAGGGCTGCACCGCGTATTGCAGGTTGATACCCCACTGGGAGCCGTCTCCCAGCAACTGCTCGAAGCGGGGCGTGTCCTGGGGCGTGGAGATGATAAGGATGTCCCGCAGACCGGCCAGCATCAGGGTGGTCAGGGGGTAGTAGATCATCGGCTTGTCGTAGATCGGCAGCAGCTGCTTGGACACCGCCAGGGTGGCCGGATAGAGCCGGGTGCCGGAACCGCCGGCGAGAATGATGCCTTTACGGGGTTTAGTAGCCATTCTGGGCCTTCAGGGCGAGAAGCTGCATCATGCGGGAAAGATAGGGCTGCCAGTCGGGCATGGTCAGACCGAAACGGTCCTCCAGCTTGCGGCAGTCGAGACGGGAATTGAGGGGGCGCGGCGCCGGCAGCGGATATTCGCTGCTGGGAATGGGTGCGATGGCCTCGGGCCCCAGCTTGAGGGCGAAGCCGGGCGTCTGTTCGGCGGCGGCGACGATGGCCCGGGCAAAACCGTTCCAGCTCACCGGATTGGCAGCCACCAGGTGATACAGCTCGCAGCCCTGCTGGGCGCGCCCGCCGTCGAGCTGGGCCAGGACCATGCCGGTGACGGTGGCGATCATGGCCGCCGGCGTCGGGCTGCCGACCTGGTCGGCCACCACCTTGAGGCTATCCCGCTCGCTCGCCAGGCGCAGGATGGTCTTGACGAAATTCTTGCCCCGGGCGCCGAAGACCCAGCTGGTGCGGAAGATGAGGCCGCGGCCGCCCACGGCCAGCATGGCTTCCTCCCCTTCCCGCTTGGTCCGGCCATAGACGCCGAGGGGCGCCGTGGCATCGGACTCCACATAGGGCGCCGCCTTGCTGCCGTCGAAGACGTAGTCGGTGGAGTAATGCACCAGCAGGGCATCCAGGGCCTTGGCCTCCTCGGCCAGCAGGCCCACGGCCTCGGCATTGATGCGCCGGGCCAGTTCAGGCTCCTTTTCCGCCTGATCCACCGCCGTATAGGCGGCGGCATTGACGATCAGGCGGGGGCGCTGTTCCCGCATCACGGCCCGCAGCCGGTCCAGGTCGGCCAGGTCGCAAGTACGCCGGTCCAGGGCCAGCACCGGCCCCAGGGGCGCCAGGTCCCGCTGCAGTTGCCAGCCCAGCTGGCCCTGGCTGCCCAGGAGCAGGATGGGAGCCGACACCTCAGACTTCCCCATACTGGCGGCCCACCCACTCCCGGTAGGCGCCGGAGGTGACGTTGTGCACCCACTGGGGATTGTCCAGGTACCAGCGTACGGTCTTGCGGATGCCGGTTTCGAAGGTCTCCGCCGGCTTCCAGCCCAGCTCCCGTTCCAGCTTGCTGGCGTCGATGGCATAGCGCCGGTCGTGGCCGGGCCGGTCGGCAACGAAAGTGATCTGGCTGGCGTAGGAGGCGCCGTCGGCCCGGGGCGACAGTTCGTCGAGCATGGCGCACAGGGTATGCACCACCTCCAGGTTGGGCTTTTCGTTCCAGCCGCCCACGTTGTAGGTCTCACCCAGGCGGCCGGCTTCCAGGACGCGGCGGATGGCGCTGCAATGGTCCTTCACATAGAGCCAGTCGCGGACCTGCTGGCCGTCGCCGTAGATGGGCAGGGGCTTGCCGGCCAGGGCGTTGTGGATGATGAGGGGAATGAGCTTTTCCGGGAAATGGTAAGGCCCGTAATTGTTGGAGCAGTTGGTGGTCAGCACCGGCAGGCCGTAGGTATGGTGGTAGGCCCGCACCAGATGGTCGGAGGCCGCCTTGCTGGCCGAATAGGGACTGTTGGGCTCGTAGCGGTGCTGCTCGGTGAAGGCCGGGGCCTCCTTTTCCAGGGAACCGTAAACCTCGTCCGTGGACACGTGGAGAAAGCGGAAGGCCGCCTTGTCGTCGGCAGGCAGGCCGTTCCAGTAGGTCCGCACGGCCTCCAGCAGGCGGAAGGTGCCGACGATGTTGGTCTGGATGAAGTCCTCCGGCCCGTGGATGGAACGATCCACATGGCTCTCGGCGGCGAAGTTCACCACCGCCCGCACCCGGTTCTGCTGCAGCAGTTCCAGAATCAGATCGTAGTCGGCGATGTCGCCGCGCACGAAACGATGCTGCGGATCACCGGCCAGTCCCTGGAGGTTCTCCAGATTGCCGGCGTAGGTCAGCTTGTCCAGGTTGATGACAGGCTCGTCCCCCGCCGCCAGCCAGTCGATGACGAAATTGCTGCCGATGAAGCCTGCACCGCCGGTCACCAGGATCATGGCGGACTCCTTATTGACGGCCGATGGCCTGGTAGTCGATGCCGAACTGGCGCACCTGCTTGGGTTCGTACAGGTTGCGGCCGTCGAAGATCACCGGCTGCTTCAGCTTGGCCTTGATGGCCTCGAAATCGGGACTGCGGAATTCCTTCCACTCGGTGACGATGAGCAGGGCATCCGCCCCTTCCAGGGCGGCCAT
Organism: Azospira oryzae; assembly: GCF_004217225.1. Lineage (GTDB taxonomy): Bacteria > Pseudomonadota > Gammaproteobacteria > Burkholderiales > Rhodocyclaceae > Azospira > Azospira oryzae. Next base: position 157,981 of record NZ_SHKM01000001.1, on the reverse strand, counting down.
GGGGCTCTCCGCATAGCTCAGGCGCGGCTCGTCGCCGAAAATGCGCCGGGCTTCATGCATGGCCACCGGATCGTAGGCCACCACGGTGGCGCCGGCGGCGAAGAGATCGGCCAGCAGGTAACGGCTGGGGGCCTCGCGCATGTCGTCCGTATTGGGCTTGAATGCCAGGCCCCAGACGGCGAACTTGCGGCCGCTGAGGTCGTTGCCGAAACGCTTCACGGTCTTGGCGGTGAGCACGTGCTTCTGTGCATCGTTGGCGTCTTCCACCGCATTGAGGACCTTCATCTCCATGCCGGCATCGAGGCGGGCGGTGCGCTGCAGGGCCTGCACATCCTTGGGGAAGCAGGAACCGCCGTAGCCGCAGCCCGGATAGAGGAAGTGGTAGCCGATGCGCGGGTCGGAACCGATGCCCTGGCGCACCTGCTCGATGTCGGCACCCAGCCTCTCGGCCAGGTTGGCCAGTTCGTTCATGAAGCTGATGCGGGTGGCCAGCATGGCGTTGGCGGCGTACTTGGTCAGTTCGGCGGAACGCACATCCATGACGATGAGGCGCTCGTGGTTGCGCTGGAAGGGCGCATAGAGGGCGCGCATCAACTCGATGGCGCGCTCGTCCTCGGCGCCGACGACGATGCGGTCCGGCCGCATGAAATCCTCCACGGCGGCGCCTTCCTTGAGGAATTCCGGATTGGAGACGACGCTGTAGGCGATATCCGCGCCCCGGGCCTTGAGCTCGTCGGCGATGGCGGCGCGCACCTTGTCGCCGGTGCCCACGGGCACGGTGGACTTGTCCACCACCACCTTGTAGTCGCCCATGTGGCGGCCGATGTTGCGGGCGGCGGCGAGCACGTACTGCAGATCGGCGGAGCCATCCTCGTCCGGCGGCGTGCCGACGGCAATGAACTGGATGGTGCCGTGGGCCACGGCCTGTTCCACATCGGTGGTAAAACGCAGGCGGCCGGCGGCCACGTTGCGCTTCACCATGTCCAGCAGGCCCGGTTCGAAAATGGGAATGCCGCCTTCGTTGAGAATCCGGATCTTTTCCGGGTCCACATCCAGGCACAGCACATCGTTGCCCACCTCGGCCAGGCAGGTACCGCTCACCAGGCCTACATAGCCCGTACCGACAACCGTAACTTTCAAATTATTCTCCCTGAAGGGTCATTGATCCGCCCAAACCGACGCATTCATGGGCTCAGGGGATCAGATCGAATTCTTCCGTGCGCCGGGGCGGATAGGTTTCCCAGCCGCCGCAGGCAGGACAGCGCCAGTAGAAGTGGCGCGCCTTGAAGCCGCAATTATCGCACCGATAGCGGGCCAGCCGGCGGGTGTGGTTGTGCACCAGATTGCGCACCAGCTCCAGGTCCGCCCGCTTTTCCGGCGGCACACCGAGCAGCTGGGCTTCCAGCAGGCGGTCCAGGCCCAGCAGGGTCGGATTGCGCCGCAATTCGTCCCGCACCAGGCGATAGGCCGCCTCCGGCCCCTCCGCATCCATCACCAGCTGGAATACGGTTTCCAGCAGATCGAGGGAGGGGTAGCTGGCCAGATAGCCGCGCAGCAGTTGCAGCCCTTCGTCCCGCTGCCCCTGGGCCAGGTAGGCATCCTGCAGCTTGCGGGCGACGATGGCCAGGTAGGCCGGATTCTGGCTCTCGATGCGCTTCCAGGCCTCGATGGCCGCTGCCAAATCACCCGCCTGCTGCAACAAGTCGCCCTGCAGGACGCTGGCGCGCACGCAGTTGCGGTGCAGGGAAAGGGCCGAGTCCAAGTACTGGCGGGCGGAATCGGGCCGGGAATTGATCATCTCCCCGGCTGCCAGCTCGCAGTAATAGTTGGCGATTTCCTTCTGGGTGGCGTAGTCAGGCATTTCCTTGGCGATGGCGATGGCCTTCTGCCAGTCCTTCTCCTGCTGGTAGATTTCCAGCAGGTTGCGCTTGGCCTCCTCGTCCCGGGAGGTGCCGCGCAAACGGGAAAATACCTCTTCGGCCCGGTCCAGCAGACCGGCCTTGAGGAAGTCCTGGCCAAGCTCGGAAAGGGCCTGCAGCTTCAGCTCCGGAGACAGGTCCACCCGCTCGATGAGGTTCTGGTGCATGCGGATGGCCCGCTCGGTCTCGCCGCGGCGGCGGAACAGGTTGCCCAGGGCGAAGTGCAGTTCCACCGTCTGGGGATCCACCTTCACCACTTCGATGAAGGCTTCGATGGCCTTGTCCGGCTGCTCGTTGAGCAGGAAATTCAAGCCCTGGAAGTAGGACCGGGGCAGGGCCCGGGATTCCCGCACCAGATGCTTGATGTCGATGCGGGCGGCGGCCCAGCCAAGGACGAAAAACAGGGGAAAGAGCAGTAACTGCCAGTACTCGAATTCGATCATTGGGCCACGGCCTCGCCGGCAGGAGGCGGTTGCACGGCAGCGTCGCTGGCAGCCGGCTTGAGCACGGCCTGGCGCTCCCGCTCCCGCGCCAGTTCACGGCGGGTGCGAGACAGTTCGCGGCGCAGCTGGAACAGGGTACCGAGCAGGGACAGAGCACCAAGGGCCGTCCCGGCGGCGAAGAAACCGAGCAGGATGATCACCAGGGGCGCCTGCCACTGAGTATCGAAGAAGAAGCGCAGACTCACCGGATCGCTGTTCATTGCCGCAAAACCCAGCAAGAAGAAGAAGATGATGAGCCGGATGATCAAGATCAGGGCGCGCATAGCCTTATCCGCAAGCAATAAAAAAGGCGGCAACCCTAGGGTTGCCGCCCGCAATCTACCACAGGACAGGGGGTAAGGTCAGCGTCAGGCGGAGAGAGAGGCCAGCAGCCCCAGGTCCACCCGTTCGCGCAGTTCCTTGCCTGCCTTGAAATGGGGTACGTATTTTTCCGGAACGCTGACTTTATCCCCGGACTTGGGGTTACGCCCCATTCGCGGCGGCCGGTAGTTCAGCGCGAAGCTGCCGAACCCCCGAATCTCGATACGGTCACCGTGGGCCAGAGCCTCGGTCATGGCATCGAGAATTTCCTTGACCGCGAAATCAGCGTCTTTCGCCACCAGTTGCGGAAACCGCATGGCCAGGCGGGCGATCAGCTCGGATTTGGTCATGCTTGAGCCTTAAAAAGCCATTGAGGGAAAGAAGCCCTCCAGCCCCACCCACCCCCGGTACCGAACCTGTCGGCGCAGCACCGGGAAGCCGGGAGGGGCATGGAAGGGGATTTCTTAGCCCTGGTTGGAGCCGTTCAGCTTGGCCTTCAGCAGCGCACCCAGGTTGGTGGTGCCGGAAGCGGCGGAGCTTTCGGAAGCGAACTTCTGCATGGCTTCGTGTTGCTCGGCCTGATCCTTGGCCTTGATGGACAGGTTCACGTTGCGGGACTTGCGATCCACGTTGATGATCATGGCTTCGAGTTCGTCGCCGACCTTGACCAGCTGGGACAGATCTTCCACGCGGTCACGGGAGTACTCGGAAGCACGCAGGTAGCCTTCAACGTCGCCTTCCAGCTGCAGCACGGCACCCTTGGCATCAACGCTCTTCACCACGGCGCGCACGATGGTGTTCTTCTCGTGGGTGGCGATGTAGTTGGTGTAGGGGTCGCCTTCGAGCTGCTTGATACCCAGGGAGATGCGCTCCTTGTCGGTATCGATGGCCAGCACCACGGCCTGCACTTCGTCGCCCTTCTTGAAGTTGCGGATGGCTTCTTCGCCGGTGGTGCTCCAGGACAGGTCGGACAGGTGTACCAGGCCGTCGATGTTGCCGGGCAGGCCGATGAACACGCCGAAGTCGGTGATGGACTTGATCTGGCCGGAGACCTTGTCGCCCTTCTTGTGGTTCTGGGCGAACTCTTCCCACGGATTGGCCAGGCACTGCTTCATGCCCAGGGAGATACGACGACGGTCTTCGTCGATTTCCAGGATCATGACTTCCACTTCGTCGCCCAGCTGGACAACCTTGGTGGGGTGCACGTTCTTGTTGGTCCAGTCCATTTCGGAGACGTGGACCAGACCTTCGATACCCTGTTCGATCTCAACGAAGGCGCCGTAGTCGGTCAGGTTGGTGACCTTGCCGAACAGGCGGGTACCGGAGGGGTAACGACGGGAGATGCCCACCCACGGATCTTCGCCCAGCTGCTTCAGGCCCAGGGACACGCGGTTCTTTTCGGTGTCGAACTTCAGCACCTTGGCGGTGACTTCGTCGCCCACGGCCAGCACTTCGCTGGGGTGGCGCACACGACGCCAGGCCAGGTCGGTGATGTGCAGCAGACCGTCGATGCCGCCCAGGTCCACGAAGGCGCCGTAGTCGGTGATGTTCTTGACGATACCCTTGACGGTAGCGCCTTCCTGCAGGGTGGACAGCAGCTTCTCGCGCTCTTCGCCCATGGTTTCTTCCAGGACGGCACGGCGGGAAACGACCACGTTGTTACGCTTGCGATCCAGCTTGATGACCTTGAATTCCATGGTCTTGCCTTCGTAAGGAGTGGTGTCCTTGACGGGGCGGATGTCGACCAGGGAGCCGGGCAGGAAGGAGCGGACGCTGTTGGTCATGACGGTCAGACCGCCCTTGACCTTGCCGGTGATGACGCCGGTCACCAGGGTACCTTCGTTCAGGGCCTTTTCCAGATCGTTCCAGGCGGCGATGCGCTTGGCCTTGTCGCGGGAGAGGCGGGTTTCACCGAAGCCGTCTTCCAGCTGTTCGATGGCGACCTGCACGAAGTCGCCGATCTTGGCTTCGACTTCGCCGGCGTCGCTCAGGAATTCTTCGACCGGGATATAGGATTCGGACTTCAAGCCGGCGTTGACGACGACAAAGTTCTGGTCGACGCGAACGACTTCGGCGGTAATCACTTCACCGGAGCGCATCTCCTGGCGGGCCAGGCTCTCTTCGAATAGCGCAGCGAAGGATTCTTGGGAAATGGGGGAAGCAGTAGTCATGGAAAAGGTACCCTAACCGCCTGTACAAGCTGGCGGGAAAAGGTTGAACACCGCCACCGTTCCCCCTTCCTTCCGGCACCCTGCCCGACAGCGGGCGAAAAAATGCGGGAAAAAGGTTCCCGCTTCTTCCAGGAAGTCCGAACGCGAAAGGAATTTCCGATCAGGCTGACGAGGCAGAGGCGTGGAACGGTGACACCAGTCAGGATGCCGAACCGTACCAGTCGAGGACCTGGTCGACCGCCTGGTCGATGGTAAGCCCCGAGGTGTCCAGCAGGACGGCATCCTCATTCTGCTGCAAGGGCGCCACGCTCCGCTCACTATCGCGGCGGTCGCGCTCACGCAAATCCAGCAAAATGGCCTGCATGTTAGCAGGGAACCCTTTGCCGATCAACTGCTTATAACGCCTTTCCGCCCGTACCTCGGCAGAGGCGGTGAGAAAGACCTTGAGCCGGGAGTCGGGGAAGACCACGGAACCGATATCCCGGCCATCCCCCACCAGGCCGGCGCCGCAGCGGAAGACCCGCTGGCGGAACAGCAGGGCGGCCCGCACCGCAGGCAGGGCGGCCACCTTGGAGGCACCCTGGGAAATTTCCTCGGTACGGATGGCCCCCTCCACCTCTTCGCCGGCCAGGCGGATGGAGCCTTCACCGAAGACCACTTCCAGGCCGGCGGCCACTGCCGCCACCCCGGCTTCGTCATCCCAGTCCACCCCGGCCCGCTGGGCGGCCAGGGCCGTGAGGCGGTAGAGGGCGCCCGAATCCAGATAGCCGAAGCCCAGGGCCGCCGCCACCCGGGCCGCCACCGTACCCTTGCCGGAGGCGGAGGGACCGTCGATGGCGATCACCGGCACGCTGCGGGTAACCGTGGCCAGACGCTCGAAATAATCGGGGAAGGTCTTGGCCACACACTTGGGATCGTTGATGCGCAGTGGCGTGGCAAAGGCGGCCAGGGAGAAGCACATGGCCATGCGATGGTCGTCGTAGGTATCGATGGCGGCCGGTTTCAGGGCCGGCACCGGCGTCACCTTGAGGTAGTCCGGCCCCTCCTCGACGATGGCCCCCAGCTTCTGCAGTTCGGTGGCCATGGCGGCGATGCGGTCGGTCTCCTTGACCCGCCAGCTGGCGATGTTGCGCAGCACGGTGGTGCCTTCGGCAAAGAGGGCGGCGGTGGCCAGGGTCATGGCCGCATCGGGGATATGGTTGCAGTCCAGGTCGATGGCCTGGAGCTTGCCGCTGGCAGGAGCCCGGGCTTCGATCCAGTTGGGTCCCATCTCGATGCGGGCGCCCATGAGGGCCAGGGCTTCGGCGAAGCGCACGTCGCCCTGGATGGAGTCCTTGCCCACGCCTTCGACCCGCAGGGGGCCGCCGCCGATGGCGCCGGCTGCCAGGAAATAGGAGGCGGAAGAGGCATCCCCTTCCACATAGACCGTGCCGGGAGAGACGTAGCGCACCCCGGCCGGCACGACAAAGGCCTGCCAGCCTTCACGTTGGACCTCCACACCGAAGCGGGCCATGGTGGCCAGGGTGATTTCGATATAGGGCTTGGAAATGAGCTCGCCCACCACCTCCACCCGGGTTTCGACGCCGGTCAGGGGCAGAGCCATGAGCAGGGCAGTCAAAAACTGGCTGGATACGTCGCCGCGGACCTGGAGCACGCCGCCAGCGCGGATGCTTGCGGGGAAAATCTCCAGGGGCGGGAAGCCGTCGTTGCCCAGGTAACGCACCTCGGCCCCCAGCTGGCGCAGACCGTCCACCAGGTCGCCAATGGGCCGCTCATGCATGCGGGCCACGCCCTTCAGCACATAGTGGCCACCGGCCAGGGCCAGGGCGGCGGTGAGGGGACGGAAGGCGGTGCCCGCGTTGCCAAGGAACAGCTCGGCCTCCTTCACCGGGAAGGGACCGCCGACGCCGCCGATCCGGTAGGCCTCGCCGCCCAGGGACTCCACACCCACGCCCAGCTGCTGCAGCGCCTCCAGCATGCGTTCCGTATCGTCGGAATGGAGCAGGTCCCGCACCTCGGTAACGCCTTCGGCCAGGGCGGCCAGCAGCAGCACCCGGTTGGAAATGCTCTTGGAGCCGGGCAGACGCACGGTGCCGCCGGCGGAAACGAAGGGAGCGAGGTCGAGGAATTCCATGGTCACAACAGCCTTGAGGGGCCGGCGGAGAAGCCCGCCAGCCGGGGGTTAGCGCTTGCCTTCGGCCCAGTCGCGACGGGCCGTGCGGGCGGTATCGAAAATTTCTTCCAGACGGCGGCCGTCGCCGGCAGCCAGGGCTTGGTGCAACTCGTCGAGCTGGGCCCGGTAGCTGTCCAGTTCCAGCAGCAGGGCGTCCTTGTTGGCCAGGCAGATGTCCCGCCACATTTCCGGGTGGCTGGCGGCGATGCGGGTGAAATCGCGGAAGCCGCTGGCGGCAAAGGTGAAGAACAGTTCCTTGTTTTCCCGTACCGCCAGATCATGCACCAGGGCGAAGGACAGCAGATGGGGCAGATGGGAAACGGCGGCGAAGACCCGGTCGTGCTCGGCCGGCGTCAGTTCGTAGATCTGGGCGCCGCACCACTCCCAGGCGGAACGGACCTTGGCCACGTTGAGCACGGAATTCTCCGGCAGGGGCGTCAGCACCACCTTGCGTTCCCGGTAAAGATCGGCCCGGGCAGCCGCGGCACCGGAATTTTCGGCCCCGGCGATGGGATGGGCCGGCACGAACTGGCCGATGCGCTCGCCAAAGGCGGCCCGGGCCGCAGCCACCACGTCGCCCTTGGTGGAGCCGCCGTCGGTGACCACTGTCTCCGGCCCCAGATAGGGCACGATGCGAGCCATGATCTCGGGCATCTGGCCTACCGGCGTGGCCAACAGCACCAGGTCGGCGTCGGACAGTTCATGGGCCGGGTTGATGCCGGCCCGGTCGATCACGCCCAGGTCCAGGGCCTGCTGCAGGGACTTGGGGCTGCGCCCGAAGCCCACCACCTCCTCCACCGCGCCGGCCGCCCGCAGGCCCAGGGCGAAAGAACCGCCGATGAGGCCCACACCGAAAATGACTACCTTGTTGAACTCGGCCATGACGCGCGCCTAGAGAACTTGCACGAAAGAATCCACGGAACGCCGGGGAGAAAGGAATCAATAGACGGCGACCGGGTAGGACCCGAGCACCTTCAGGTAGGCCGCACGCCGGGCCAGTTCGTCCAGGGCCGCCTTGACCCGGGGTTCATCCCGGTGGCCGTCCACATCGACGAAGAACACGTATTCCCACAGGGTGTGGCGCGCCGGCCGGGATTCCAGGCGGGTCAGGGAGACACCGGCGTCGGCGAAGGGCACCAGCAGGGTATGCAGGGCCCCCGTATTGTTGGGAATGGACATGATCAGGGAGGTCTTGTCCTTGCCCGCCGTGGAGGGGCCGGCGTCGTGGCGGCCCAGCACCACGAAGCGGGTGGTGTTGTTGGGCTCGTCCTCGATGCTCTCGGCCAGCCGGGGCAGGTCGTAGCGGTCCGCCGCCGCCTCGCCGGCGATGGCCGCGGCGCCCTCTTCCTGGGCCGCCATCTGGGCCGCCTGGGCATTGCTGCCGACGGAGATGCGGGGCACGTTGGGCAGGTGGCGGTTCAGCCACTCATGGCACTGGGCCAGGGACTGGGCGTGGGAGTAAACCTTGGTCACCCGGTCCAGGGACGGGGCCTTGGTCAGCAGGTGCTGGTGAATGCGCAGCACCACCTCGCCGCAGATTTTCAGGGAAGTGCCGAGCAGCAGGTCCAGGGTACGGCCGACGGCGCCTTCGGTGGAATTTTCCACCGGCGCCACGCCGTAGTTGGCATGGCCGGCTTCCACTTCGCGGAAAACGTCGTCGATGGAGGCCTGGGGCAGGAGCCGGGCGGCATGGCCGAAATGCTTGGTGGATGCGCTTTCCGAGAAGGTACCCAGGGGCCCGAGGAAGGCGATGCCGAGGGGCTGCTCCAGGGACAGGCAGGCCGACATGACCTCGCGGAAGAACCAGGTGACGCTTTCGCTGGAAAGGGGCCCCTGGTTCATGTCCTGGATGCGGCGCAGCACCTGGGCTTCCCGCTCCGGGCGGTAGATGAAGCCGGCATCGCCGTGACGGGCCTTGATCTCGCCCACCTGCTGGGCGCAGCGGGCACGGCGGTTGAGCAGGTCGAGCAGCTGGGCGTCGATGGCGTCGATGTCCGTGCGCACCACGGACAGCTCGGCCAGCAGGGAGTCCTTGCCGTTGTCGCTATTCTGGCGGTCGCTCATGGTTCAGGCCCGGGACTTGGCGAAAGCATCCATGTACGCCACCAGGGCGCGAACCCCGTCCAGCGGCATGGCGTTGTAGATGGAGGCGCGCATGCCGCCGACGGACTTGTGCCCCTTCAGGGCCAGCAGGCCGGCTTCCTTGGCGCCAGCCAGGAACTCCGCATCGAGGGCGGCATCCCGCAGGGTGAAGGGCACGTTCATCTGGGAACGGCAGGCCGGGTCCACCGGATTGCGGTAGAAGCCGTCGCTGCCGTCGATGGCGGCGTAAAGCAGGCGGGCTTTCTCGGCGTTGATGCGGGCCATCTCGTTGATGCCGCCGATGCGCTTCAGCCACTGGAACACCAGCCCGGCCACGTAGATGGCGAAGGTGGGCGGGGTGTTGAGCATGGAGTCGTTCTCGGCCATGACCGCGTAGTCCAGGACCGTCGGCAGACTGGCCGGGGCCTTGCCCAGCAGGTCCTCGCGCACGATCACCAGAGTCAGGCCGGAAGGGCCGATGTTCTTCTGGGCGCCGGCATAGATGAGGCCGTAGCGGGAAACGTCCATGGGCCGGGAGAGGATGTGGGAGGACATGTCCGCCACTACCGGCACCCCGGCGGGAACGCTGGCCAGGAAGGCCGCCTCGTCCAGCAGTTCGACGCCGTGGATGGTTTCGTTGGTGCACAGGTGCAGGTAGGCCGCATCAGCGTTGACCTGCAATTCGGCAGAGGCCGGCAGACGGGTGAAACCGTCGGCCACGGCAGCCTTGTCTTCCGTGCTGGCGATGCAGCGGGCGGCGGTTTCACCGCAGACCCGCAGAGTTTCCTTGAAGGCCTTCTTGGACCAGGAGCCGGTGACGATGTAGTCGGCCGGCTGCTTGTCCTTAACGCCAGCCAGCAGGTTGAGGGGAACCTGGGCGAACTGCTGGGTGGCTCCGCCCTGCAGGAACAGCACCTTGTAGTTGGCGGGGATGCCCATCAGCTCCCGCAGATCGGCTTCGGCCCGCTGGGCGATGGACGTGAATTCCTTGCCTCGGTGGCTCATTTCCATGACGCCGCAACCGGCGCCCTGCCAGTCCAGCATTTCGTCCTGAACCTGCTCCAGCACCTCGGCGGGCAAAGCAGCCGGGCCGGCACTGAAATTCCACAAACGCATTACGCTTCCTCGCTGGCAGCGCTGTCCTCGCCGCCTTCAAGCATTTCGCCGTCCGCCAGTTCGTCGCCGGCCTCGGCATCGGTATCGCCTTCGCTTTCCGCCACCTTTTCCAGGCCGGACAACTTCTCGCCCGCATCCAGGGAAATCAGGGTGACGCCCTGGGTGGCACGACCCAGTTCGCGGATCTCGGCCACCCGGGTGCGGATCAGCACGCCGCCGGTGGTGATGAGCATGACCTCATCCGCATCGGTCACCAGCTTGGCAGCGACGATCTTGCCGTTACGCTCGCTGGCGGCAATGGCCATGACGCCCTGGGTGCCGCGGCTGGAACGACGGAAGTCGCCCAGGCGGGTGCGCTTGCCGTAGCCGTTCTCGGTGGCCACCAGCACGGTTTCCTCTTCGCTTTCGGCCACCAGCAGGGAAATGACGCTCTGACCTTCCTGCAGCATCATGCCGCGCACGCCGCGGGACTGGCGACCCATGGGGCGCACCTGATCCTCGCCGAACCAGACAGCCTTGCCGCCGTCGGAGACCAGCACGATGTCGCTCTGGCCGGTGGTCAGGTCGGCACCGATCAGGTAGTCGCCCTCGTCCAGATCGACGGCGATGATGCCGGCCTTGCGGGGATTGGAGAAGTTGGCCAGGGAAGTCTTCTTCACGGTGCCCTGGACGGTGCACATGAAGACGTACTTGTCGTCGGAGAATTCCTTCACCGGCAGGATGGCGTTGATCTGCTCGCCCTCTTCCATGGGGAACATGTTGATGATGGGCTTGCCCCGGCTGATGCGGCTGCCCTGGGGCACTTCATAGACCTTGAGCCAGTAGCAGCGGCCCCGGTTGGAGAAGCAGAGGATGTAGTCGTGGGTGTTGGCGACGAAGAGGTGATCGACGAAGTCGTCATCCTTCATGGCAGCCGCCTGCTTGCCGCGGCCGCCGCGGCGCTGGGCCCGGTAGTCGGCCAGGGGCTGGGACTTGATGTAGCCGGTGTGGGACAGGGTCACCACCATGTCCTGGGGCGTGATCAGGTCTTCGATGCCCAGGTCCTGGGCGTAGGCCACGATCTCGGAGCGACGGTCGTCGCCGAACTGGTCGCGGATGGCGGTCAGTTCCTCGCCGATGATCTCGGTGACGCGCTCGGGGCGGGCCAGGATATCCATCAGGTCGGCGATCTTCTCCAGCAGTTCCTTGTAGTCGGCGACGATCTTGTCCCGCTCCAGGCCGGTCAGGCGCTGCAGACGCAGTTCCAGGATGGCCTGGGCCTGGGCTTCGGTGAGGCGGTAGCCCTGGGCGGAGAGGCCGTACTCGGGCGCAATGCCTTCGGGACGGGTGGCATCCAGGCTGGCCCGGGCCAGCATCTCGGTAACGGTGGCGGAGACCCACATGCGGGCCATCAGCTCGCGGCGGGCATCGGCCGGAGTGGGCGCGGCCTTGATCAGGGCGATGATTTCGTCCACGTTGTCCAGGGCCACGGCCAGGCCTTCCTGGGTGTGGGCCTTTTCCCGGGCCTTGCGCAGTTCGAAGACGGTGCGACGGTTAAGCACTTCGCGGCGGTGGGCGAGGAAGCATTCCAGCATCTGCTTCAGGTTGAGCAGGCGCGGCTGGCCATCCACCAGGGCCACCATGTTCATACCGAAGGTATCCTGCAGCTGGGTCATCTTGAACAGGTTGTTCAGGACCACCTCGGGCATCTCGCCCCGCTTCAGTTCGATCACCACCCGCATGCCGGACTTGTCGGACTCGTCCCGCAGGTCGGAGATGCCTTCGATGCGCTTTTCGTTGACCAGCTCGCCGATCTTTTCCAGCAGGGTGCGCTTGTTAACCTGGTAGGGCAGCTCGTCGATGATCAGTGCCTGGCGGTTGCCCTTGTCCAGGTCTTCCACGTGGGTCTTGGCCCGCATCACCACCCGACCACGGCCGGTACGGTAGCCCTCGCGCACCCCGGCAACGCCGTAGATGATGCCGGCGGTGGGGAAGTCGGGGGCCGGAATGATGTCGATCAGCTCGTCGATGGTCAGGTTCGGGTTCTGCAGCAGGGCCAGACAGGCGGCCACCACCTCGCCCAGGTTGTGGGGCGGGATGTTGGTGGCCATACCCACGGCGATGCCGGAGGAGCCGTTGATCAGCAGGTTGGGGATGCGGGCCGGCAGGATCAGGGGCTCCTGCTCGGAGCCGTCGTAGTTGGGGCCGAAGTCGACGGTTTCCTTGTCGATGTCTTCCAGCAGCTGATGCCCGATGCGGGCCATGCGCACTTCCGTGTATCGCATGGCAGCAGCGTTGTCGCCGTCCACCGAACCGAAGTTGCCCTGGCCGTCCACCAGCATGTAGCGCAGGGAAAAGTCCTGGGCCATGCGCACGATGGTGTCGTACACCGCCGTATCGCCGTGGGGGTGGTACTTACCAATGACGTCGCCGACGATACGGGCGGACTTCTTGTAGGCCTTGTTCCAGTCGTTGCCCAGTTCATGCATGGCAAACAGGACCCGGCGATGCACGGGCTTGAGGCCGTCCCGCACATCCGGCAGCGCCCGGCCGACGATCACGCTCATGGCGTAATCCAGGTAGGAACGGCGCATTTCCTCTTCGAGGCTGATTGGCAGGGTTTCTTTGGCGAATTGATCCATAGGTCTCGGGCGGCCGCCGGAGCGGCTCTGGGAGGATTTCCGGTGGAAATGAAGGGGGAGATTCTAGCACGCCGGCCTCCCCGCCGTCAGAACGCCCCCACGGCCGGGGATATCCCGGCGGAATCCCTTCCCGCTCCGCCGGAATCGGTTGTATCCCCCGAAAATCTTTGGTTAAATCGCCCATACATTGCCGTATGTGCAATGGTAGGCAAAGAAAGGCCCCCTAAGGCCACACCTGAGACACCACCCACGAGGAGGGACAAATCTTGAAAAAGCAGAACCTGACCACCACCATCATCGCCGCCCTGGGCGCCGTTGCCTGTGCCGCCCCGGCCCTGGCCCAGACGCCAACCGCCGCCTATCTCACCGACACCCGCAATGTGGTGGCCAAGAGTGGCTTCGGCCTGTGCTGGCGCACCAGCGCCTGGACCCCGGCGGCCGCCCTGGCCGAATGCGATCCGGACCTGACCAAGGCAGCCCCCGCCGCCGCCGCACCGGCCGCCGCCGCAGCCGCCAAGAAGTGCGACTTCACCGTCACCCTGCAGAGCGACGAGCTCTTCACCTTCAACAAGGCCGCCCTGACCGGCGCCGCCCAGAAACGCCTGGACAGCGACGTGGTGGCCAAGCTGGGCTCCTGCGCTTCCGTCTCCATGATCATGATCACCGGCCACACGGACCGCCTGGGCTCCCAGGCATACAACCAGAAGCTGTCCGAAAAGCGCGCCGATGCAGTCAAGGCCTATCTGCTGAAGAAAGGCGTGCCGGCCGACACGGTGGACACCATGGGTGCCGGCAAGACCCAGCCGGCCCAGGGCGTCAAATGTGATGACTCCCTGCCCCGGCAGAAGCTGATCGCCTGCCTGGCCCCCAGCCGCCGCGTGGTGGTCGAGGTCAAGGGCAGCGCCAAGTAACAGCAGTTGCAGACAGACGCCCCGCCCCATACGGCGGGGCTTTTTTGTTCACACACCATCCCACACCCAATGACCTCCTCCCCCACTCCCGCCGACAGCATCGACCTCCTGATCGAGGCGCGCTGGATCATTCCGGTCAGACCCTTCGGCGTCACCCTGGAAAACCATGCCGTCGCCGTCAGCGGAGGCAACATCGTCGCCGTGCTGCCCCAGGCGGAGGCCCGGGAACGCTTCACTTCGCGCAAGACGGTACATCTGGGCGAACAGCTGCTGATTCCCGGTCTGGTCAATCTGCACACCCACGCAGCCATGAGCCTGCTGCGCGGCCTGGCCGACGACCTGCCCCTGATGACCTGGCTGCAGGAGCACATCTGGCCGGCAGAGGGACGTTTCGTCTCCAGGGAGTTCGTCCGCGACGGCACTCTGCTGGCGGCAGCCGAAATGCTGCGGGGCGGCATCACCTGTTTCAACGACATGTACTTCTTCCCCCGGGAAGCGGCCGCCGCCGTCCAGCAGATGGGGATGCGGGCTGCCCTGGGCCTGGTGGTGCTGGACTTTCCCAACGCCTACGCCAGCGGCGCCGAGGACTACCTGGAAAAAGGCCTGGCCGCCCGGGACGACCTGCGCGACGAACCCCTCCTCTCCTTCTGCCTGGCCCCCCATGCGCCGTATACGGTCTCCGACCAGACCTTCGAGCGCATCCTGCCCCTGGCAGAACAGCTGGACATTCCGATCCACCTGCACCTGCACGAAACCACGACTGAAATCGAGGAAAGCCTGAAGCAATACGGCGTACGTCCCCTGGAACGCCTGCGCCGCCTGGGACTGGTGGGCCCCGGCCTGATTGCCGTTCACGCCGTCCACCTGCAAGCGGCTGAAATTGCCCTGCTGGCCACCCACGGCTGCTCCGTTGCCCACTGCCCGGCCTCCAACCTCAAGCTGGCCAGCGGCATCACCCCTGCTGCCGAATTGCTGCAAGCCGGCGTCAATGTCGGCATCGGCACCGACGGCGCCGCCAGCAACAACCGCCTCGACCTCCTGGCCGAAATGCGCCTGGCCGCCCTGCTGGCCAAGGGCGCCAGCGGCAACGCACAGGCCCTGGGCGCCCACCAGGCCCTGCAGGCTGCCACCCTTGCCGGTGCCCGGGCGCTGGGCATGGAAGACAAAATAGGTACAATTGAGTCTGGCAAAGCTGCCGACCTCTGCGCCATCGACCTTTCATCCCCCGAACTTTCCCCCTGCTACGACCCCGCATCCCACGCCGTATATGCGGCCGGGAGGGAGCATGTCTCCCACGTCTGGGTTGCAGGGCAATTAAGGGTGGAGAACGGCTCCCTGTGCGGAATCGGGAAAAATGATTTGATCAGCCTTGCCAAAGTATGGCAGAATAAAATTCGAGATTAGTCTCGGGCCGAACCCACGCAAAAATAAGGGGTTGCGCCGTTGCTGATTCAGCTGCCTTTCACGAACACGAGGTAAAAGAGAGATGACCAACAAATTCGCCAAAAAGTCCCTGCTGGTTCTGCTTGCCGCCGGCCTGAGCCTGGGCGCCACCATGGCCCAAGCCCAAACCACCGACAAGGGTGCCTACCTGACCGATACCCGTAACGAAGTTGCCCGCAGCGGTTTCGGCCTCTGCTGGCGCACCGGCTACTGGACCCCCGCCGCCGCCATCGCTGAATGTGATGGCGATCTGGTGAAGGCCGGTGCCGCTGCCAAGGACGCCGGTGGCGTCAAGCCCGTCGGCGCCAAGATCACCCTGTCCGCCGACGCCCTGTTCGACTTCGACAAGGCCGTGCTGCGCGCCGAAGGCAAGTCCAAGCTGGACGAGCTGGTGGTCAAGGCCAAGGAAATCAACCTGGAAGTGATCATCGCCGTGGGTCACGCTGACCGCATCGGTAAGGATGCTTACAACCAGAAGCTGTCCGAGCGTCGCGCTGCCGCCGTCAAGGAATACCTGGTGAGCAAGGGCATCGAAGCCAACCGCGTCTACACCGAAGGCAAGGGCGAAAAGCAGCCCGTGACCGCCGGCAAGTGCGGCAAGAGCGAAAAGAAGACCAAGGCCCTGATCGAGTGCCTGCAGCCTGACCGTCGCGTTGAAATCGAAGTGATCGGCACCAAGTAATCCTGCGCCGTTCCTGTAAAAAGCCCTGCATTCGCAGGGCTTTTTTCTTTCCTAGCCTCTCCCTTGCCATATTTCAGCCATGATTAACGCCGATCCCAACGAACTGCAGAAATTCAGTGACCTGGCCCACCGCTGGTGGGACCCCAAGAGCGAGTTCAAGCCGCTCCACGACATCAACCCCCTGCGTCTCGACTGGATCGACGCCAATGCGGGGCTGGCCGGCAAGAAAGTGCTGGACGTGGGGTGCGGCGGCGGTCTGCTCAGCGAGGGCATGGCCGAACGGGGCGCCCAGGTGACCGGCATCGACCTCTCGGAAAAGGCCCTCGGCGTCGCCCGCCTGCACCTGCTGGAAAGCGGCCGCAGCGTGGACTACCGTCACATTTCCGCCGAGTCCCTGGCAGCCGAAATGCCGGGCAGTTTCGACGTGGTCACCTGCCTGGAAATGCTGGAGCACGTGCCGGACCCCGCCAGCACGGTGGCGGCCTGCGCCAAGCTGGTCAAGCCGGGCGGCCAGGTCTTCCTGTCCACCCTCAATCGCAATCCCAAGTCCTACCTGCTCGCTGTCATTGGCGCCGAGTATCTCCTGCAGATGCTGCCCAAGGGCACCCACGACTACGCCAAATTCATCAAGCCATCCGAACTGGCACGTCATTGCAAGGCAGCCGACCTGGAAGTGGCCGAAATCATCGGCATGACCTACAACCCCTTCACCCAGCGCTACAGCCTGGGTCGGGACACTTCGGTGAACTACCTGCTGCGCACCGTGCGCAATGCCTGAAGCGGTACTGTTCGACCTGGACGGCACCCTGGCGGACACGGCTCCCGACCTGGGAGCCGCGCTCAACCGGGTGCGCCAGGACTACAACCTGCCGCCTCTTCCCCTGGCCACCCTGCGCCCCCACACCTCCCAGGGAGGCAGGGGCCTGTTGCGGGTCGGCATGGGCGTTACGCCCCAGGATGACAGCTACGTCGAGCTTTACCGCCGCTTCATCCAGCACTATGAAGAGCGGCTCTGCCACCATACGACACTGTTCCCGGGCATGGCCGAGTTGCTCGCACAGCTGGAACAACGCCGCATTCCCTGGGGCGTGGTCACCAACAAGAGCGAGCGCCTGACCCATCCGCTGCTGCAACAGATGGATCTGGCTCACCGCTGCGCCTGCATTGTCTGCGGCGACTCGACCCCCAACCCAAAGCCGGCACCTGATCCCTTGCTGCTGGCAGCCCAATTGCTGGGTCTGCCCACCCAGAACTGCTGCTACCTGGGCGACGACCTGCGGGACATCCAGGCCGGCAACGCCTGCGCCATGATGACCATCGGCGTCCGCTGGGGCTATCTGGGCACGGAACACCCGCCGGAGACCTGGGGTGCCGACCACCTGATCGACCACCCCGACGAAGTGTCGCCCCTACTCCGCCCGGCCCGCTGAAGGCCAGTCGCCTCGCCGCGTCAGGATTACGACAGATATCAGACCACCGCCCCTTGAAGTTCCGGGGGGCAGCCCCCATAATGCTGGTCATGGTTGTAATTCCGGCAATCTGGAGGCGTTCTGGACGCGGGTTCGATTCCCGCCACCTCCACCTAAGAGTTTCGGAGAGTTCTTAGGTGGGGGTGTACTGGCTTCGACAGGGCGGGCAAAGGTGCGCAGGCAACTCGTCAGGCGATCGACGTTAATGAAGCAAATCTCCAAACGCCAACGATGAGCGTTTCGCAATCGCCGCTTAAGGCTTTTGCCGAGGCTGCTTGAGCCTTGTTACCAAAGAAAAGCCGGTGGGGACTTCGGTCCCCATCGTTATTTCCAATTCCCCAAATGTAGCTTCCCCGCCTCAAGCAACGCCCGTTGTCCCTTTCCGAGAGCGTTGGTGCAGCAGCTACTGAACCTCCCCCATAAAGCAGCACCCGCAGGACCCAGGCAATCACTCGCCCAGGCGCAGGCCGGTTTTTTTCAGGATGCGAGTGGAAAAGAGGATATCCCGAGCACCCAGGGCGCCGGGGAACTCGGCCTGGATCAAGGTGGCGACGCGCCCGACTTCGGCTTCGACCTCCGCCCGGCTCTTGCCGTGGACCATGGCGAAGAGGTTGTAGGGCCAGGCCGGCGGATGGTCCGGCCGGCGATAGCAGTGGGTGACCGATTGCAGCCCGCCGACCCGCGCACCGACGGCGTCGATCACCGTCGGGTCGATCTGCCACACGCTCATGCCGTTGGCGGTGTAGCCGATGGCGTAGTGGTTGGGCACAGCGCCGATACGGCGGATGGCGCCCGCTGCCAGCAGGCGGGCCAGTCGCTGCCGCACCTCGGCTTCGGTCACGCCCAGCTGCTCCGCCAGGGCCAGGTAGGGACGCGGCACCAGGGGCAGGCCGGCCTGGGTGGCAAGCACGATGCGGCGATCCAGGTCATCCATGGGGAAAGTGTCGTCCATCAACGGTTTCCTGGCAGGCAGCTCGCAGACGCCATACCCGTCCCCGACGGGACGGCATACCGGCATTGCCCCCGGACAGCACGGGCCGCCCGGGCGGAATGGGCCTGCGGCGTGAGCCAAAGCGCCGCGACAGGTTGGGAAATGCTGAGATCGACGGTCGCGGCGTTCATGCCTGCAGCTTCATTTCGACGAAGTATTCCTTCTCTTTCGGGAAGGGATAGACCGGGTAGCCAGTGGCGGCCTCGATGGCCTGCACCGCAGCGTCGATGCCCTCCGGCGTTTCCGTCGCCAGCACGAACCACATGTTGAAGGCGTGTTCCCGGGCGTAGTTGTGGGCCACCTGGGGCAAGGCATTGACCTGCTCCGCCACCCGCTCGAATTCGGCTTCGGGTACGGCCATGGCCGCCAGGCAGAAGGCGCCGCCCAGGCGCTCGATCTGGAACATGGGGCCGAACCGGGTGAGGATGCGGTCGTCCAGCAGAGACTGCAGCCGGGCCAGCAGCTCGGCCTCGCTGATGCCCAGCCTGGCCGCAGCCTCGGCGTAGGGCTCCGGGCTCAGGGGGAAGTCGCCCTGGAGGGCGTTGATGATGCGCCGATCCAGTTCATCCGGCTCCCGGGCCGGTGCCAGGGCGGCGCGGCGGAAGGGCTTGGCCTGCTCCACCGCGTCAGCCATGGGCGGCCTGCCTCAGGGGATCGGCATCTGCCCGGGGTGCCTGGGGCGCATAGCGGGCGCCGGTCTGCTTGTAGCGCCGGGTGGAAAAGAGCAGCTCGTTGGGAAAGGCGTCCAACCCCAGGCGTTCGCCCAGCCCGCGGCGCAGTTCCGCCACTTCCTCCCGGGCCTTGCCGTGGATCATGCAGAACAGGTTGTAGGGCCAGTGGGGCGCCATGGGGCGGCGGCGGTAGCAGAGGGTGACACCGGGCTCGGCGGCGAGGCGTTCGCCCAGGGCGCTCACCTCCCCTTCCGGCACGGCCCAGACACACATGGCGTTGGCGGTGTAGCCCAGTTCGTGGTGCCGCACCACCACGCCGAAGCGCTTGAGGATGCCCCGCTCCAGCCACTGGCCGAGCAGGTCCAGCAGACGCCCTTCCTCCAGGCCGGCCCGGTAGGCCAGGGCGCGGAAAGGCTGGGGCTCCAGGGGCAGGCCCTCCTGCAGCACCGGCATCAGCCCCTGCTCTTCCCGGGTCAGTTCGATGGGCTGCTCCAGGGAGGGCACCGCCGCCACCGGCTGGCGCCGGGCGCCGCCGCCGGCCAGGTCAAAACCCAGGTCGATGTGGAACTCTTCCACCAGGGGCAGGGAAATGACGGGGCAGCCGGTCTCGGCCTCGATGGCCGCCAGCACCGCATGCAGACGCAGGGCGTCCGGCGCGGTGGCGACGAACCACAGGTTGTAGGCGTGTTCCCGGGCGTAGTTGTGATTGACCTCGGGATGGGCGCTGACCCGGCTGGCCACCCATTCCAGCCGCTCCGGCGGCGCCTGCAGGGCGGCCAGGGTGCTGGCCCCGACCCGGCGCGGGGCAAAGACGGCGCCGATGCGGTTCACCATGCCCTGCTGCTGCCAGTGGCGGTATTGCTCCAGCACCTCCGCCTCGCTCAAGCCCTGGGCCGCGCCGATGGCGGCAAAGGGCCGGGAGACCAGGGGAAAGTCCCGCTGGTAGTCGTTGAGCAGGGGGAAGCGGGCGGCGTTCATGGGCATGGACGGGCGATGCGTCAGAAGCCGGTGCGGGCGGCGCGGCTGGTGAAGAAGATGCCGCTCGGGCTCTCCGCCTTCAGCTCGGCCACCGGCGCCTTGGTGCGGGTGTCGAAGACGGTGACCTTGTTGTCGTCCCGGGCCGAGAGCCAGACGGCCTCGCCCCGGGGGGCGAATTCCATGTGCAGGATGGCCTTGCCCGGCTGCAGGGTATGGGTGACCTTGCCTTCCAGGGTGTCGATGACCTGGACCCAGCCGTTGTCGGGGAAGGCGAAATTCACCCAAATCTCCCGCCCGTCGGGCCGGGCCATGACGAACACCGGCTGGCTCTTCACCGGAATGCGGGCCGTCTCCTTCCAGGTCTTGGTATCCACCACCAGTACCTCGTGGCGGCCGATGGCGGGCAGGTAGGCCTTGCCCCCGGCCACGGACCAGCCCCGCAGGTGGGGCATCTTGTACACCGGCAGGGGCTGCTCGCCCTTGCCGTAGCCGGCGAGAATCTTCTGCACGCCCTGCTCCGGCTGCCAGGTGTCGAGCATGGCCAGACCGTCCTCGCCGAAGAGACCGGCGATGTAGTAGCGCCCGTCCGGCGTCACCAGGGCGTCGTAGGGCTGCTTGCCGGCGGAGTACTTCTGCACCTTGGGCGCCTTCGGGTTGGAGAGGTCGGCCACCCAGATTTCACCGGCTTCGAAGAGCGAAAAGGCGAAGCGGTTGCCCGACAGGTCGGCCAGGCCCACCACCTTGGAGCGCACCCCGTTCATGTCCACGGAAGGAATGTCCGCCACCAGTTCCAGGGTCTCGGCGTCGAAGGCCTTGATGCCGCCCGGCTCGTAGTTCTGGGCCACCACCAGCTTGCCGTCCTGGGAAATGGCGCCGCCGATGGCGTTGCCGGCCTGGACGATGCGCTTGGCGATGGAGGCGGTGAGGATATCCACCTTGGTCAGGCCGCCGTCACGACCGAAGACGTAGGCGTAGCGCTGGTCCCGGCTGAAGACCACGGAAGCGTGGGACAGGTCGCCCAGCCCGGGCACCTTGGCCAGAGCCTTTTTCGAGGTGGTATTGACCACCTGCACCTGGCCGATGGAACGCTCGATCACCACCCCCAGATCGCCGGTACCGCGGGGAGCCGGCGCACTGGCGCAGCCGGCCAGGAGGGAGAGCAGGAGAACGGGCAGAAGAAAGCGGCGGGAAACGACAGGCGTGGCAGGCGTCATGGCGGTCTTTCGCGGGAAACTCAAATTATTCGTTGGGGAAGCCGGCCTGGAGCTGCTGCACGATCCACTGGGCCTCGGCCTCGTTGATGATGCCCTTGAAGGGCGGCATGGGCGTACCCGGCCGGCCGTGCAGGATGGTGGCCACCATGCTCTCGGCGGGCCGCTGGCGGAAAGTCTCAGCCGTCAGCGCCGGCCCCAGGCCGCCCTTGAGGGTCAGGCCGTGGCAGGAACCGCAATCCTGACGAACCATATGCACCAGTTCCCTGGCGCGGGGAGCGGGAATCACCGCTTCCGTGGCACTAGCGAAAAGGGGCAGCAAGGCTGCTGCCAGGCCAAGGCCGCTCAGGCACATGCGAGGGAAAGAAATGGCGGGCTTCATGGGCATCCATCTTGCCGCCCGGCCCACCGGGACACTTTGATAAGCATCAGCTTTCGATGCAGAAAGACCGCGGGGGTTGTAGGGGGAAATACAGACAGAACTGATATCACCCCAGAATAGTCATGCGAAGATTCAAACTGCAGAGGACAAATACTCAATCAGTGGAATTAGCTATCCGAAGGGACCACGCGTCATGACCGTTATTTCTACTTTTGCAGTTGCAGGATTCCCAATTCTTTTCGGAGATCTACTTCTAACTGGTTCGACTGTTGATGGGAAAATGATCGCCGTACCTGCGCAAGGCGAAGTACAGGACTTTTTCGGTGATTCCGGATGGTCCATATCAGGTCTTAGCCAGAAAGTATGCTTGCTCAGCGACTCGTGTGCTATCGCATGGTCTGGTAGCTGGCTTAGTGCCAAGGTTGCCATCTGTGAGCTACGCAGACGCGCGCTTGCTGGACCTCTATCTGTTGACACAATTCTGACTTACCTCGAAGGAGAACCTGACATCAAGAGTCATCCAGCAAGCTTCATTGGCCTTGTACATGATGGAAGCGGACTCCATCAGTTTCACTTTGGGGCAGAAGAACTACGGACCACCTCGATTGGAACAGCCTATGTAAGTGGCACCGGTTCTTGCGCCATACGGGAATTTGCTGACATGCTCAGCAATATTGAATCTGCGGCGACGGGTACTCTAACTGCTGGCAATGTTGCTATCGCGAGAGCTCTTTCACTCGGTGGCATACTCCTTCAATCAGAGTTCTTTGGGAAAAGTTCAGCTTTTACCCTAAGAAACATGTTCGGTGGCGGATACGAGATAGCCTATTTCAGTAACGGCCGAATACAAAAGCTACCGGAAGTCACATATGTCATATGGGAAGCACAGATTGACGGGCCTCACCTACATGTCTCGCACCCTCTCCTGATAATCAAACAGGCCTACGTAGGTGACCACCTTCTTATTAAAAGCGCTCGCATTGAGTCGAGTGTAGTAGCACCGACACCCAATCTCGTAGACGAGCAAAATCATGTCATCACGCCACTGTTTGACACATCACCCCCACCTGATTTGCAATTCCTGCGCTCAATATCGCTTCAGTCTAAGCTCCTTTGTCATTGCATTCTTGCCGTCAGGAATAATGAAATTATTGGCCTTTACACCCGTGTGCAACAGTACAGTTCCGACTCCGAACTCACAGTAACTTTCGAAGATAGCGAAGGTCAGCTACGTTTTAGCATTCGGCATGACACTGCAAGCGAAATCACCCAGTCTCTCATGCGATTCCGTAGGTAAGGTAAATCTACTACAGGCTGATACGTGCCGTAGGAGCAAACCCAGAACATCCACTCTTCCATACCGGTAACTGGCGCTTTCCGTCACTAGTAGCCCCAATCACTAGCGCCCACCTCCTCCTAAGGCGGGCGCTTAGTTCCCTCAGCGGAAAAACTCCTCCAGCCGTTCAAACACCGCATGATCCGCCCCATGGCGGCGCACGGTGCGTACGTCCTCCAGCTTCTCCACCTGCTTCACCATCTGTTCCAGGCGCCGGTCTTCCAGGACCAGGAGCCAGATACGGCTGATGCTGCCGTCGCCCACGGGCAGGCAGAGGATGCCCTCCACGTTGTAGGCGCGGCGGGAGAAGAGGCCCACCACGTGGGACATGACCCCGGCGTGGTTGTTCACTTCCAGTTCCAGCACGGTGCGCTGGGGGCGGGCCAGGGCGGCGTTTTCGTTTTTGCTGACGGCGTTCATCTCAGCCTCCAATCATGTCGGTGTTGGCGGCGCCGGGGGGCACCATGGGGTAGACCTTCTCGTTCATGTCGATGAAGGCGTGGATGAGGCAGGGGCCGGGCCGTTGCAGGGCCTGGCGCAGGGCGGCCCGGGGGGCGGCGGCGGTGTCCAGGTCCAGGGTGTCGATACCGAAGCCTTCGGCGATCTTGAGGAAGTCGGGCTGACCGGCGAATTTGGAGGCGAAGTAGCGCTTGCCGTAGAACAGCTCCTGCTGCTGGTACACCAGGCCCAGGGCGTCGTTGTTCATGAGCACGATCTTCAGGTTGGCGCCGGCTTCGGCAATGGTGGCCAGTTCCTGGATGTTCATCAGGATGCTGCCGTCGCCGGTGAAGCAGACCACGGTGCGCTCGGGCTCGGCCAGGGCGGCACCGAGGGCGGCGGGGACGCCGAAGCCCATGGTCCCCAGGCCGCCGGAGGTGAGCCACTGGCGCGGCCGACGCAGGGGGTAGGCCTGGGCCACCCACATCTGGTGCTGGCCCACGTCGGTGGCGATGGAGGCGGAATCGTCCAGGCAGTCGGCCACGGCCTGGATCAGGCCGTAGTGGCTGCGCGGGTCTTCCAGGTTGGGCCGCTGCAGGCGGAAGCGGGAGCGCAGATCGCCCATGTGGGTGAGCCAGCGCTTGCGTAGGTGGGCCTCCACCAGGGGCGAGAGTTTTTCCAGCACCTCGCCCACGTCGCCGGCGATGCCCACGTGGGCGTTCTTGATCTTGTCCAGTTCGGAGGGGTCGATGTCGATGTGGATGATCTGGGCCTTGGGGCAGAAGGCGGCCACCTTGCCGGTAGCCCGGTCGTCGAAGCGGGCGCCGACGGCGATGAGCAGGTCGCACTCTTCCAGCAGCAGGTTGGTGTAGCGGGCGCCGTGCATGCCCAGCATGTGGATGGAGAGGGGATGGTCCACCGGCATGGCACCCAGGGCCATGAGGGTCATGGTGGTGGGGAGCGATGCCTTCTCCGCCAGGGCCACGGCGGCCTCGGCGGCGCCGGAATGGACGACGCCGCCGCCCAGATAAAGGATGGGCCGCTCGGCGGCGTTGATCATGGCGGCGGCCTTCTCGATGGCTGCCATGTCCGGCGCCGGCCGGGCCTGGCGGCCGCCGGGAGCGGGCCACTGGCTGACCTCGATGGCCTGGGCCTGGACGTCCTTGGGAATATCCACCAGCACCGGGCCGGGGCGACCGGAGGCGGCCAGGGTGAAGGCCCGGGGAATCACCTCCAGCAACTCCTCGGCGGAGTTCACCAGGAAGTTGTGCTTGGTGATGGGGATGGAAAGGCCGTAGGTATCCACCTCCTGGAAAGCGTCGGTGCCGATCATGCTGCGGGGCACCTGGCCGGTGATGGCCACCAGGGGAATGGAATCCAGCTTGGCGTCGGCGATGGCGGTCAGCAGATTGGTGGCACCGGGGCCGGAGGAAGCGAGGCAGACGGCGGGCTGGCCGCTGGCACGGGCCATGCCCTGGGCGATGAAGCCGGCGCCCTGCTCATGGCGGGCCAGCACGTGGCGAATTTTCTCCGAGGCCGAGAGGGCGTCGTAGAAGGGCAGGATGGCGCCGCCGGGAATGCCGGAGACGGTGGTGACGCCCTGGCGTTCCAGCAGGCGGACGACGATCTGGGCGCCGGTAAGGGTTTCCGACGCCGGGGCGGCATCCGTCTGGCGGGCGGTTTGGGGGGCTGGGGCATTCATGGCTGGGCTTCTCCTTGCGTGATCCGGTTTGGCTTGCCGGTCGGAGGGCCCAAAAACAAAACCCCCGCCGGGCTGTCGCGCCGGCGGGGGTTTTGTGGAATTCGGTTGGTTTCTTTACCGGACTTCGCTCATCCCAGCGGCGCACGCGCGTACTACTACGACTACGCGTACTACAGCGCCTACTACGGACAGCATCGCACCGGCCTGGGCAGGCAGCGCGAAAGAGGTGTCGGCGGTAGCGGCGAAGCGGTTCATGGGCAGCGAAGATTCGGGGGCGATGAAAAATCGGTCGGGCAATTATGCAGAAAAGCCGAACGGGAACGCAAGCCGTAATTTGCAGCCGGTGATCCCCACCGTTCTTCCGACTCCCTGTTCACACCGGTAACGGGAACTCTCCCGGTACTTCATAAATTCTCCTTCTGTCTCATCGGACGCCGGCGGACACGCTCCTGGCCGAGAAAAGCAGGGCACAACAGACTGGCTTAGGATAAAACAATGGCATACGAAAATTCTATTTGTTGTCCACCGGCACCTCCGCATATGGTTACGACATATTCATATTGAATATGCGAACACCATCGACCCAGTCATCACCACAAGAAGCAGGATTTGCGGTTCAAGCAGCCCTCCAAACCTGCCCCCGGACCCTGACTGTTGTCCCCATCAAAGCAAAGCCACAAGGAGATAAAGATGCTCTGGAAACCCATTCCCCTGATCGGCCTCATGGCCATCGGCTGTTCCGGGCTGGCCAGCCTGGCCAGCGCGGCGGAGCCGGTCCTGCCGGCAAAGATGATCTTCTTCATCGACGGAACCAGCTGCCCGGAAGGCAGCGTCGCCGCCACTGACGCAGCCGGCCGCATGATGCTGGTCACGGCCAATGTCGGCGACGTTGGCAAGACCTACGGCACGCCCCTCAAGGACCAGGAAGACCGCACCCATACCCACTCGGGGACCATGGCCGTCTCCCTGCCGTCCCACCACATCTCCGGCGCCTCGGGCTGCTGCAATGACCAGGGCACCAGGAATGGGAGCCATTCGGCATCTGTGACCAGCGGCGCCGCCACCAGCGGCCTGCCTTTCATCCAACTGCTTGTCTGCCAAACGAAATAGGGAGAGCCAAGATGCTTGCCAAACACTCCAGCCTGATGGCCTCCATGGCGCTGCTGACTGCCACTTCGGTGCTGGCTGCCGACGCCCTGCCCCAATTCACTGTGGCCTATTTCAACGGCGCCTGTCCCGCCGGTTGGGACAGCGCCAATCTTGCCTCCGCCAATGGCCGCTTCCTGGTGCCCACCATGCCCGGCGGCGGTGCCGGATCCTACGGCGGCCAGGCCCTTGCCTCGCAGCAGGCCCCGGTGCACAAGCATGCCAAGGCCACCGGTTCCGTCACCACCAGTTCCAAGGAGTACATCCTGATTGGCGGCTGCTGCAACGACACCCCCGGCGACTCCGGCACCTATACGATGACCGGCTCCGCCACGTCGGCCGAATCGGCGCTGCCCTACATCCAGTTCAATGCCTGCATGAAGCAGGACAGCCCCGATCCCAAGATGGAGGTCCCCAAGGGCCTGGCCACCTTCAACCTGTTGCCGTCCTGCCCGAAGGGCTGGAGCCCGTTCAACAGTGCTGCCGGCCGCTACATCGTAGGGTTGCCGGCCAACGGGGTTCCCGGCGCCGCATTCGGTGGTCGCGCCCTGACTCCCGGGGAGAACCGGACCCACAGCCACAGCATGAACGGGGTCATCAACTTCCCGACCAACGGTATCGCCGGCGGTTCCGGATGTTGCGCCCACGGTTATGCCGGCAGCGGCAACACCAACTTCTCCGGCAACACGGAAACCGACATCACGGTTCCCTACGACAGCGCGGTCCAGGCGCCCTATTACACGGCCACGTTCTGCCGCAAGGAATAGTCCTCCCCCCCAGCCAGCCGGTTCCACCAACCGGCTGGCCCTATGGAGTCTAGCAAGACATGAAACCACTACCGTTTGTGCGAACTGCTTCCGCAGTCCTGTTCTTGTGCGCGCTCCCTGGACTGTGGGGTGTAGGTGCAATCGCCGAGGAGCCCGGGGCAGAAAACCCGATCAGGAACCCGGCCAATCTCGCCATCTTTCAGGTAAACGACGTCGGCATGTTGGCAAGCAGCGGCTCTGCGGCCAACACCACCTTGCTGGATTTTGCCGCCGCCAACGCCAATCTGACCCACTGGATGCAGGCGGGACAACGCCTGAAATCCGATGACACCTGTCAGGAATCGTCGCGCCGGCGCCTGATTTCCGGGCGGGTCAGCACTCCCAAGTTCGAGCAACCCATCTGCATCAATCGATATGGGGTCAGCCTGTACACCGGGCAGCGGGGGATAGCCACCGGGGAATTCCTTCCCTATCAATTTACCGACCCCGGTATTAGCGGAAACGCTCGGGACTTTGCTGCGGCCTCCGGCCTCCTGGACCAGCGGGCAGACAAGCATGAACTGCAGCACATGGGGATCGCCGTGGCACGGCGCAACCTGAAAGGCCGCCAGTCCCTCGATATCATTGGCTATCGGCCAGCCAGCAGCAAGAACGCCGAGGCCCTGATTTCTCTCGCCGCCTGGAAAGACCTTTCCGACTACGCCGTCAGCGGCGATGTGGCCATTGCCATCGGCGACTACGATAACGATGGCAACCTCGACATACTGACGGCTGCAGACACCAGCACCGGCGAACAAGGGCCAGGACGCATCCTGCTGCGTTCCTTCTCTTACGCCGCCAAGAAGCAGAAGCTGACCCTGGAAAGCACCTACGTGCTGGATACGGCGGCACGCCCCCGCTCCCTGAACCTGGCCGCGGGAGATTTCGGCTCCCTGGGATTCGACCAGGCCATCGTGGCCTATTACACCCAGGGTGGAACACTTGAACTGGGATTCCTGCGCCTGGGCAAGAAGCTCAAAATCGATGGGCCTTCGCCCCGGGGCAAACTGCTGGCGACCACTCCGGCTTCCGGTTCGTTCTTTGAAATGGCACCAGGCCTCTTCCATTTCGATCCCCGCAGCAGCCAGGGCAGCAATCCGGCCTTCGCCTTCCATACCCGGCAGTTGGCCCTTGCCTGGGCCGACGCCGGGGGCAATACCTGGACCCAGATCGTCAGCATCTCTCCCCAGCTCACCCAGTTCTCTGCAAGTCCGGCGCAGCAAGTTGGCAGCAGGGAATACCCGTCCAGGACGGAAGGGGTGGGACCGGCATTGGCCATCGGCAACTTCATCGGTTTGCAGAACGACAACGTTTCTCCCCTGGACCAACTGGCCATCGTCATTCCTACCCGCAGCGATGCCACCCAGACGGCCTCCATTCCCCAGTTGGTGGTTGCCACGGCGACGTATTCCGCCGAGAAGAGTAACTTTTCGATCCAGCAGGCCTGGAGCGACCGGCAACCGATCTTTGAAAGCTCGGGCCAACAGTATTCGCCCGGTGCCGTCGGCCTGGATAGCCGGGGAATCAGCTATTACCTGGGCACACCCCTGCACATCCAGGTGCAGGATCTGATCGACCCGCAGTACGTCATTTACATGCCGCCGCGCCACGTGGACTGCCTGTTGATGAAGCCGGGCGATGAACAGTGCCAGGTGGTGGATGTCTCGGGCGATACCAACTTCACCGTACAACTGGTGGACAGCAAGGAAGAAACGCTGCAACAGACCACCACCGACCAGATGGCCACCGACTTCGGCTCCAGCGCTTCCCTCAGCGTCAGCGGCACGGTAGGCGGCGGCGTCATGGAAATCGCCGAAGTGGAAGCCACCACCACCGCCAAGACCACTTTCTCCTACGAGCAGCAGGTGATGGAACGCAACATCAGCACCCATTACCAGTCGAAGATGACCCAGAGCTCCGCCACCACCTCAGTGGACGACCATCTGATCTGGAATGCCCGGACCCTCGACATCTGGCGTTACCCGGTCTACGGCATGAACCTGAGCGTGCCCCAGAAATACCCCTACTACGACGTGCTCATCCCCGGGAGGCTCATGCAGTACTCGGCCGGCGGGCGCTCCGTCGACTGGTTCTCGCCTTCCCACATGAACAACACCCTGCTGAGCTATCCGAATATTGCCGACCCGAATTTCCCGCAGGATCTCGGCGATTTCAAGTTCAACGATTCCCAGGGCAAGCAGGTGGCTGTCCGCGAACCGCTGAACAGCCGGGTAGTGCGTTCCTTCGACGGCAATATGCAGACCTTCGAACTTTCCTACACCGATGAAGCCGGGGGATCCACGGAAAAGAGCTTTTCCTACAATCTGTCCAACTCCAGCGACATCTCCGTCGGTTTCAAGGCCAGCGCCAAGATTGAACTGGTAGATGTATCCGCCGAAACGGAAGGCACGGTCAGTCTGACGGCCAAGGCCAGTTGGGAAAACAGCCAGTTGTCGGAACGCTCGGTCAAGAACTCCCGGGGCATTACCCTCAACCAGCCCGAGGTGGATTGGGCAACGGAACGCTCCTACAACTACCTTTCCCTGATCTACATCACCCAGAACGGTGGACTGAAGGTCGCCCACGCCGTGGATCCCCTTGGCACCATGGGCGGACGCGGCTGGTGGAAAAGCGCCTACGGCGGGCGGCCAGATCCGGCGCTGAACCTGCCGAACCGGATGGTCTACAGCCGGGAAGAAAGCCAGTGGATACTCAACCCGGACGAGTCCAGCTACAGCCAGATGCGCGGCATCTCGGTCACCTCCGCCACCTATGACGAGGCAACCAAGACCTACCCCTATCTGACCGGCGGCGTCGAAGAGGGAACCCCGGTGCGAGTGGCGGTGAAGCTCTACAACCTGTCGCTGGATACCGTGGCCAAAGGCGTCAAGGTGAAGTTCGCCTACCAGAAGCTGGATCCGGCCAGCCTGGCGCCCATCGGCAAGCCGATCACTTTCGCCACCAGCCAGCCCCTGGATCTGCCGGTCTGGCAAATCAAGGAAATAGCGGAAGTCTGGCCAACCACCGGCCTGGCGGGTGACGACGGCACGCCCTATCGCTTCGTTATCACGCTGGACACCGGCGGCATGGACGAAATCCACGGCAATGATCCCAAGATCGGCGGAAACAACCGGGGCACCTGGCCCTGGTCCGGCAGCTACTTCGCTGTCTTCAAGGCGGGAACCAAAGCCCAGTTGGCGAAGGCGAACGCCGTCAGCGTCAACAAAAAATCCGGGCTGACCGCATCCACCGACAGTGCCCGGGTATCGGTAGCCACTCATCCTGCCCAGAAGGGGGCTCCGGCAATGGCCGAGGTCACGATTGAAAGCAGGCTGGACGACCCATCTCTGCGCCACCTCCTTCTGGTGCGTCAGGACACCAAGGCCGGAGAGCCTCTGCAGGTCGTCGCCAGCAGAACCTTGTGGGGCGCTTACAAAGGCAAACAGCGGCTGCAGATTCCGCTACACAACCTGAGTGCCCCCCTGCCGCCGCTGCGGGCAATCCTTACTGCCGGGAAATAGTGGGAAAAGTCCCGAGGGGTGGCTTTCCTGCCCTTCCCTCGGGGCCTGTTCCGGCAAAGAGCCAAATAGTTGTTCCCAATTCAACGACCGGCATGGTCATTGAAGTTGCGGCACCACTTGGTGTCGCTTCCCTGCTGCAGCGATTTTCTCTGCAGCATTGCTTCACCGTTGTTTATCCAGCCAACCACCAAAGGAGCCACCGATGAAAAAGATTGCCATGCTTTCCCTGCTGACCGCCCTCGCCTTCCCGGCTTTTGCCGCCGATACTCCGGCAAAGGGGAAGGAGGCCTCTCCGCCCCAGCAAACCAGCTCCGGCCAAAGTGATGCGGCCAAGGAAATGCCTGCCGCTACCGATGCGGCAGCAAGCCAGACCTGCTGGTCTGCCCGCAAATGCAGCGGCAAGGTCCTCAACCACAAGGACCGCCACAACTGCAAAAACTCCGGCGGCAAGTCCTGGAGTGACCGCAACGGCACCTGTTACAACCTGTAATTCCCAGGGGGCTGCCCGCCGTCACCGCGCGATACCGGCAAAGGGCAGCCCCAGCCAGCGGAAAAATGGATTGCCACTCCCCCACTTTTCCGCCCCCAGCAGATCTTCGGCACCACCGCTTTGGTGCCTCCAAATTTTTTCTGCCAGCCCGACAAAGGCACCTAGTCTCGGCGATCAATCCCGCATTAATTCACAAAAGCTGTGGATAAGTCTGTGGGCCGTTCCGGGACAGTCGATGAAAAGCCACAGTATTACTGGGGATTAAACACTCTGCCCGTTTTCTGGGCAAAACGCTCCCGGCAGTGGAAAAAACCCTGTCGCCAAATACACTATATGTAGTTGTCTATTACTCTCGTACTACTACCTGTAGTGTCCAACCCCTTGCCCTCCGCTTGAGGGCTGGGGTAAAGTCTCCTCCGCGACGGTTCCCCGATTTCGGGACAAATGGGAATCCGGTGCGGCGATCAAGGAAGTCGGGATCAGACGGATTCCCCGCGAATCCGCAGCGAACTTTCCGCCCATGCCGGAGCTGCCCCCGCAACTGTAAACGGCGAGTTCGATGTCCACGCGTGCCACTGGGAGGCAGTTCCACCGGGAAGGCGGGCATCGGGCCAGGACCCGTGAGCCAGGAAACCTGCCGTCGCCAATTTTTCAGTCTGACCAGGGGCGGGGTGCCCCCCGGTGGATCGGGATTGTCCGCTGTCGGCCGCCATGGGCGTGCCCGCCGGCGCCTCGGCAGTCCCGCCGCCCTGGGCCCCCGTTCCGTTGATAACGGGAGTTCCACGATGCAAGCCGGCCTCTTCGCCACCCACCAAGCGTCATCCCACCTACCCTCCGACAATCTGGACGACAGCCTGCCCAACGCCGCCGATCTGGCCGGCCGGGCCCAGTCCTTCGAAGTCATCCGCCGCAACGGTTCGGTGGTGCCCTTCAATGCGGAGAAAATTTCCGTCGCCATGAACAAGGCCTTCCTGGCCGTGCATGGCAGCCAAGGCGCCGCCTCGGCCCGCCTGCGGGATCTAGTCTCCCGCCTCACCGCCATCGTCGTCCAGGCCCTCACCCGGCGCCTGCCCGGCGGCGGCACGGTGCATATCGAAGACATCCAGGACCAGGTGGAACTGGCCCTGATGCGCTCCGGTGAGCACGACGTGGCCCGGGCCTACGTGCTGTACCGGGAAAAGCGGTCCGCCGAACGGGCCGCCCAGGCGGCGGCCGCCCCCGCTGCCGCCGGCCCCCTGCTGCACGTGGTGGACGGCGACCACCGCTTCCCCCTGGACCGGGCCGCCCTGCTGCAGCAATGCCGGGAAGCCTGCCAGGGCCTGGCCGACGTGGCTGCCGAAACGGTGCTGGAGCAAGCCCTGCACAACCTCTACGACGGTGTGCCCCTGGCCGCCGTGCGCCAGTCCCTGGTACTGGCCGCCCGCACCCTGATCGAGCGGGAGCCGGGCTACAGCAAGGTGGCTGCCCGCCTGCTGCTGAGCAGCGTGCGCGTCGAAGTACTGGGCGAGGAAGCCAGCCAGGAGGCCATGGCCGCCCGCTACGCCGAAGCCTTCCCCGGCCTCATCCGCACCGGCGTGGACGCCGAGCTGCTGGATGCCCGCCTCAAGGACTACGATCTGGAACGCCTGGCCGCCGCCCTCAAGGCCGAGCGGGACCTGCAGTTCGACTACCTGGGCCTGCAGACCCTCTACGACCGCTACTTCCTGCACGTGGATGAGCGCCGCATCGAGCTGCCCCAGACCTTCTTCATGCGCGTGGCCATGGGCCTGGCCCTCAACGAGATCGACCGGGAAGCCCGGGCCATCGAGTTCTACAACCTGCTCTCCTCCTTCGACTTCATGAGCAGCACGCCGACCCTGTTCAACAGCGGCACCCGGCATTCCCAGCTCTCCTCCTGCTACCTCACCACCGTCTCCGACGACCTGGAAGGCATCTACCAGTCCATCAAGGAAAACGCCCTGCTGCAGAAGTACGCCGGCGGCCTGGGCAACGACTGGACCCCGGTGCGCTCCCTGGGGGCCCGCATCAAGGGCACCAACGGCAAGAGCCAGGGCGTCATCCCCTTCCTCAAGGTGGTGAATGACACGGCCGTGGCCGTGAACCAGGGCGGCAAGCGCAAGGGCGCCGTCTGCGCCTATCTGGAATCCTGGCACCTGGACATCGAGGAATTCCTCGAGCTGCGCAAGAACACCGGCGACGAGCGCCGCCGCACCCACGACATGAACACCGCCAACTGGATTCCCGACCTGTTCATGCAGCGGGTCATCAACGGCGGCGAGTGGACCCTTTTCTCCCCCAGTGACGTGCCCGACCTGCACGACAAGTTCGGCAAGGAATTCGAAGTCGCCTACAACGCCTACGAGGCCAAGGCCGACCGGGGCGAAATCCGTCTGTTCAAGCGCATTCCCGCCGTGCAGCTGTGGCGCAAGATGCTGACCATGCTGTTCGAGACCGGCCACCCCTGGATCACCTTCAAGGACGCCTGCAACCTGCGCTCGCCCCAGCAGCACGTGGGCGTGGTGCATAGCTCCAACCTGTGCACCGAGATCACCCTCAACACCTCCGACTCCGAGACCGCCGTGTGCAACCTGGGCTCGGTGAACCTGCCGGCCCACCTGATCCTGGTGGACGGCCAGCTGGTGCTGGACCAGGCCAAGCTGCAACGCACCATCCGCACCGCCATGCGCCTCCTGGACAACGTGGTGGACATCAACTTCTACGCCACCCCCAAGGCGCGCAACGCCAACGTGCGGCACCGCCCGGTGGGTCTGGGCATCATGGGCTTCTCCGACTGCCTGCACCGGCTGGGCCTGCCCTACGCCTCCGAGGCCGCCGTGGAATTCGCCGACCGCTCCATGGAAGCCGTCTGCTACCACGCCTACTGGGCCTCCACCGACCTGGCCGAGGAACGGGGCCGCTACTCCAGCTTCAAGGGCAGCCTGTGGGACAAGGGCATCCTGCCCATCGACTCCCTGCAGCTGCTGGAAGACGCCCGGGGTGGCTATGTGGAAGTGGACCGCAGCACCACCCTGGACTGGGACGCCCTGCGCGAGCGCATCGCCCAGGTCGGCATGCGCAACTCCAACTGCGTCGCCATTGCGCCCACGGCCACCATCTCCAACATCATCGGCGTCTCCGCCGCCATCGAGCCTGAGTACCAGAACCTCTACGTCAAATCCAACCTCTCCGGCGAATTCACGGTGGTGAACGAATCCCTGGTGCGGGACCTGAAGGCCCTTAACCTGTGGGACGAGGTGATGATCTCCGACCTCAAGTATTTCGACGGTTCCCTGGGCCCCATCGACCGCATCCCGGACGAGCTGAAGGCCCGCTACGCCACCGCCTTCGAGATCGACCCCACCTGGCTGATCCGGGCCGCCGCCCGCCGCCAGAAGTGGATCGACCAGGCCCAGTCCCTCAACCTCTACGTGGCCGCCCCCTCCGGCAAGAAGCTGGACGAGATCTACAAGCTGGCCTGGACCCAGGGCCTGAAGACCACCTACTACCTGCGCACCCTGGGCGCCACCGCCATGGAAAAGACCAGTTCCCCGGTGGACCGGGCCGCCGCCCCCGCCGCGCCCGAGCCCAAGTTCTGCTCCATCGACAACCCGGATTGCGAGGCCTGCCAATGAGCCAACTGCGTTTCGACGACTGGGACGACGCACCCGCCGCCACCCAGCCCGCCCCGGCTGCAACGCCCGCCCGGCAAGCATCCCCAGCCCCCCTGCCCGCCCAGGCAGGAGCGGCGGCGCCCCTGGCTGGCACTACCCCGGCAGCCGCGCCCCGCCTGCCTGCCGGCGGCATCTCCCTGGCCCCCATCAACCCGGAAGACAAGCGGGTGGTGAACGGCAAGGCCGACATCAACCAGCTGGCGCCCTTCAAGTACCCCTGGGCCTGGGAGTTTTTCCTCAACGCCAACCGCAACCACTGGACGCCCCTGGAAATCTCCATGGCCCAGGACGTGCACGACTACAACCACAAGCTGACGCCGGCCGAGCGCCACGTCTTCGAGAACGTGCTGTCCTACCTCACCACCTCCGACATCCTGGCCATGCGCAACATCGGCCTGGCGGTGATGGAGAAGATGAGCGCGCCGGAGCTGCAGATCTACCAGGCCCGCCAGGTCTATGAAGAGGCCCTGCACACCTGGACCTACCAGCACTGCATCGAAAGCCTGGGCCTGGACCAGAAGGAAATCTACAACCGCTACCGGGTGGTGCCGGAAATCCACGGCAAGATCGCCCTGGCCAACCGCCGCCTGGAGCGGGTGATGCGTTCCGACTTCGACCTGACGGACCGGGACAACCTGCACGAATTCGCCCTCTCCTACCTCTTCTTCGCCGGCATCTTCGAAGGCTGCTGGTTCTACAACGGCTTCACCCCCATCTTCGCCCTGCAGCGCCGGGGCCTGATGAAGGGCACCGCCGAGCAGCTGCAGTACATCATGCGTGACGAGGTGCTGCACTGCGCCTTCGGCATCCGGGTGGTGCGCCAGCTCCTGCAGGAAGAAAACCTGACCCTGGACCCGGTCCAGGTCAAGGCCCTGTGGGAAGAGGCGGAAGCCGCCGAGTCGGCCTACGCCGGCTACATCCTGCGGGAGCCCATCCTGGGCTACAACGCCGACCTGCACCGGGACCAGTTCCGCTTCATCGCCAACCGCCGCGCCCGCCAGCTGGGCCTGGCCGAGCCCTTCCCCGGCGCCGAGAACGTGCTGCCCTGGCTCGACGAACAGGCCAATATGCGCAAGGAAAAGAACTTCTTCGAAACCCGCGTCACCGAGTACCAGACCGGCGGCGCCCTGGCCTGGGACTGAGCCGGGCGGCAGCCAGCGGCGTCGTGCCCTGGACGCTGCCCCGGCCCCTGGCGGGGATGGGGTAGCCCAGGACACAGACTTTTGTCATAGATGGGATTGGGGGTATGATCGCACTCCTGATCGCCTGCAGTTGCGATCCCGGCTCCCCAGGGAGCCATTAGCAGTCAAAGGTGTCCGGCGGCAGCAGCCGCCGGGTGAAACGGGAACGAAGTAACGGCCATCACGGCCCCAAGCTTCGGCTGCCCCCGCAACGGTAAGCCAGTGCGGATGTTCCACGGTCCTCCTCCCCGGAGCGCCAGCCACTGAGCCAGCCCGTCGCCCCCTCACCGGGGCCGGCGACTGGCTTGGGAAGGCGGAACATCAAGACTGGCGAGCCCGGAGACCGGCCTTTGATTTTTGCGTGCCCGCCGTCCATGGAGGACGGTGCCGGCACGAACCTGCCACCGACCGCGGGGTTGCGGACGGAGCGGAGCATGAATCGAAGCGCCGGCTTTTCCCTCTGAGCCGAGTTTCTGCCGCCTGCCCTCGGGCCGGCGGTCGCGCCTCATCTTTTATGCCCCCGTTTCCCGAAGCCCGGTCGGTAGCCATCGACTGGAGTCAGACAGCAACATGGGGAGCATCAACAACCAACAACCGCGGCGCCTCCTGGCCGCCGCCATCGCCGCCCTCTTTTCCCAGGCCGCCCTGGCCGCCGGAGAGCAGGGCGAGACGGAACTGGGCAGCGTGGTGGTGACCGCCTCGCGCATCGAGCAGACCACCCTGGAGGCCCCGGCCGCCGTCACCGTCGTGACGGCCGACAAGCTGGACGCCTCGGGCGCCATGCGCATCGGCGACGCCCTCACCGCCAAGGTGCCCAGCTTCTACATGCGCAACGGCCTGGGCACCAGCACCCGCATCAACACCGCCCCCATCGTCTCCTTCCGCGGCCTCTCCGACGGCCGGGTGAAGATGATGGTGGACGGCATGAGTCTCTCCGACGGCAACGCCGGCGGCCTGGCCAGCCTGATGGGCATTCCCATGGGCGAGGTGGAGCAGATCGAGGTGGTGCCCGGCTCCGCCTCGGCCCTCTACGGCAGCGAAGCCATGGGCGGCGTGGTCAATGTCATCACCAAGGTGCCCACCAAGCAGGAAACCCGGGTCAAGGTCAGCCGGGGCTTCGGCGACGGCGAGCGCAACGGGGTGGAAGCAAGCTACCGCAACAAGTGGGACAACGGCCTGGCCGCCACCCTGGGCTTCGGCTACGAGGACATGGCCGGTTTCGCCGGCAGCGACCTGGTGGTGCTGCCGGTGGGCACCACCGGCACTGGCGCCAACGCGGTCCAGGGTGGCCGGGCCACCACCACGGTGGATGGCAAGAAGGCCTATGTGGTGGGGGACCAGGGCGCCATTTCCTCCCACGCCAACAACCTGCATGCCAAGGTCTATTACAGCCTGGATGTCCAGTCCCGCTTCTTCGCCGGCTTCAACCGCAGCGAAAGCAGCATCGGCTTCGAGCGCTTCAACAACTACCTGAGCAAGAACGGCGCCCCCCTCGCCCTGCCCGCCAGCAACGTCTCCATCAACGGCGACAAGCTGGGCAGCATCAAGGAATCGAGCTTTTGGAATTCCAGCAATCCCAACTACCGCCAGGAGACCCGCTACTTCGCCGGCTTCGACGGGAAGCTGGGTAATGGCTACGACCTCAAGGCCAATGTGGGCTACTTCGACCGGGAGGCCTTCTACGTCGGCTCCGGCACCGGCGCCACCTTCGACAGCGGCCCGGGCACCCGCACCAGCACTCCCAACACCACCCTGGATGCCTCGGCCCAGCTGGGTTTTGCCGCGGGCAGCAACCAGTACCTGATCGTCGGCCTCTCCTCCAGCCGCAGCCACCTGCGGCGCAAGGTGTACCAGCTCACCAGCTGGCGCGATCCCGACAGCACCACCGGCGCCCTCAACGAACAGTCCGACGGGGAAAGCACCACCAATTCCCTGTTCCTGCAGGACCAGATCTTCGTCGGCGACGACCTCACCCTCTACCTGGGCGGCCGCCACGACCGCTGGAGCAGCCGGGGCAACATGCAGAAATTTGTCGGTACGCCCCGGAGCAATCTGGACATCCCGGAACGCTCCGAATCCGCCTTCTCCCCCAAGGTGGCGGCGGTCTACCGCCTGACGCCGGGCACCAGCCTGCGCAGCTCCCTGGGCAAGGCCTTCCGTGCTCCCTCCAACTACGAGATGTACGCCACGCCCAGCATCAGCAGCCGCCGCCTGCTGGTGGCCGACCCCAACCTGAAGCCGGAAACCTCCACCTCCTGGGACCTGGGCATCGAGACGGCCCTGGCCGGCCAGGGCTCGGCCAAGGCCACCTATTACCGCACCCGGCTGCAGGACATGATCTACCGCAAGCTCAGCCCCTACAGCGGCAGCCTGGCCAATGTGGACTTCTTCGCCACGGCCACCAACGCCGGCCAGGCCGAGGTGGAAGGCGTGGAACTGGCGGCGGAAATGCCCCTCGCCTCCTGGCTGCGGGCTTCCGCCAGCTACACCTGGACCGACAGCCAGATCACCCGGGACGAAAGCGGGACCGGCCTGCAGGGCAAGCACCTGCGCTATGTGCCGAAGAACACCGCCTACTTCGCTCTGGACGCCCAGTGGCAACAGTGGCGCGCCTACCTCTCCGCCGCCTACACCGGCGAGCAGTTCAGCAAGGAAGACAACAGCGACGTCATCAAGAACGTCTACGGCGGCGTCAGCAAGTACTGGCTGGCCAACCTCAAGCTGAGCTACCAGTTCGACAGGAATTTCAAGGTCAGCGCCGGCATCAACAACCTCTTCGACAAGACCTACTACGAGTACTACCAGATGCCCGGCCGCAATGCCTTCATCGAGCTGAACGCCTCGTTCTGACCCTGGGAGCCATCATGGAAATCGTTACCCTCATCGAGCAACTGCTCTACCAAGTCTCCACCGCCCTCTACCTGCCGGTGATCGGCGGCTGCGCCCTGCTGGTGGCCTACGTGCCCCTGCAGCTGGGCATCACCCTGTTCGACGCCTGGCAGCGGCGCCGCGGCCATCTGCCGGAGGTGGAAAGCTTCAAGCTGCGCCTGGGCCAGCTGCGGCACCGCCTGAAGGGCTATCCGCGCCGCCTGGAAATCGAGGTGGAACGGCTGCTGCAGGCCGAGGAGCTGGAACTGTCGCGGCGCCTGGACCGCATCCGCTTCGTCATCAAGGTGGGGCCGGCCCTGGGCCTCATGGGCACCCTCATCCCCATGGGCATTTCCCTGGCCGCCCTGGCCGAAGGCAACATCCCCAAGATGGCCGGCAGCATGGTCACCGCCTTCACCGCCACCGTGGCCGGCCTGGGCGCCGGGGTCCTCGCCTATCTGCTGGCCCTCTCCCGGGAACGCTGGGTGCGGGCCGACGTGCGGGAAATGGCCCACGCCGCCGAACTGACCCTGGCGGAAAGCGGCCAGGCCCTCCCCCATCACCTGCAGACGGAGGCCGACGATGCGATTGCTGCAGCGGCGTAGGCGCTTCTCCCTGGACGGCGAGGCCCTGGAAGACCCCATCGCCGGGGTCGCCAACCTCTTCGACGCCAGCATCGTCTTCATCGTCTCCATGATGATCGCCCTGTTCATGGCCTACAACATGATGGACCTGCTGGACCCCAGCTCCGAAGTGACCATGGTGAAGAAGAACGCCAACGGCGAGATGGAGATCATCACCAAGAAGGGCAACGAGATCAAAGCCGCCAAGGTCACCGACCAGAAACTCTCGGGCCGGGGCGAACGCCTCGGCACCGCCTACAAGCTGCCCGACGGGAGGATCGTCTATGTACCGGCCGACTGAGGGCAGGCGCCCGATCCTGTTCCACCTCCGGCACCTCTTCCTGGGCCTGGCCCTGCTGCTCCTGGGCCTGGCCGCCCAGGCCCGGCCCCTGTCATTGGTGCTGTTCCCCGGCGACCCGGCCACCCTGACGGCGGTCAATGCGGTGCAGCAGCTGCAGCGGGAGCCGGCCCTGCAGCAGGTGCGCTTCCACATCGCCTCCTCCTCCCAGCCCAGCCCGGCGGACCTGGAAGCCCTGGCCAAAGCCGACCTGGCCCTGATCTACAACATGGGCCGGGACCTGGCGAAGCAGATTGCTCCCGCCGTGGCCGAAATCAACCGGCGCGGCGCCAAGGCCTACGCCGTCGGCTCGCCCTTCGAGGAAGGTGAACGGGATGCGGGCCTGAGCCGCAACGAGGAACTGCGGGCCTACGCCCAGGCCGGCGGCGTGGACAACTACGCCGCCATGCTGCGCCTGGCCCTGGCCCGGGAATTCGGCCTGCCCCTGGCGGCTCCGCCGCCCCGCCCCTTCCCCGCCGTGGCCCTGTGGAATCCCCGCAGCGGCCAGCTCTTTAGCCGCTTCGAAGACTACGCGGCGGACTACCTGCGGCAGCGCCCCGGCGCCGCCGAGCGGGTCTGGGTGGGCATCGTCTTCAACCGGGTCACGGCCCAGGCCGGCCGCTCGGCCCTGCTCGAAGCCATGGTGGAAAGCCTGGAGCGGCGGGGCTTCAACGTCGCCCCGGCCTTCGGCTTTCCTTCCGAAAATGCCGTCAAACAGTACTTCATCGACCCCAGGGGCAAGGCCCGGGTGGCGGCCCTGGTGGGCCTGGCCCTGAAGATGGGCAACGTGCCGGAGAAGACCGTCCCGCTCATGCAGGCCCTGGACGTACCCGTGGTCAATGCCCTCTCCCTCTTCAACCAGAGCCGCCAGGAATGGGAGGATTCGCCCATGGGCCTGAGCCTCAACGAGCGGGCCTGGCAGATCGCCGGCGCCGAATTCGCCGGCGCCGTGGCTCCCACCGTGGTGGCTTCCAAGGAGCGTCTGACCGATCCCCGCAC
Organism: Azospira oryzae; assembly: GCF_004217225.1. Lineage (GTDB taxonomy): Bacteria > Pseudomonadota > Gammaproteobacteria > Burkholderiales > Rhodocyclaceae > Azospira > Azospira oryzae. Next base: position 117,240 of record NZ_SHKM01000001.1, on the reverse strand, counting down.
CGGCCTGGAATACGTGGTGGAGGCCCCCATTCCCGAGCGCATCGAGCGCCTGGCGGACCGGGTGAAGAAGTGGGTGGAACTGCGCTACGAGCTCAACACCAACAAGCGGGTGGCGGTGATCTACTACAACTATCCGCCGGGCAAGGAGAACATCGGCGCCTCCTATCTCAACGTTTTGCCCCGCTCCTTGTGGCAGATCCTCTCCCGCCTGGAGCAGGCCGGCTACAACGCCCAGGGCCGCCCGGCCACGGAAGAAGCCCTGTTCGACGCCCTGCGGGAACACGGCACCAACATCGGCAACTGGGCCCCCGGCGCCCTGGAAAAAATGGTGCGCAGCGGTCACGCCATGCTGCTGCCGGTGAGCGACTACCGCAAATGGTTCGACCGCCAGCCGGAAAAGCTGCGCCGCGCCATGGTCCAGGCCTGGGGCGAGCCGGAAAACTCCAGGGTGATGTTGTGGAAGGACAGCAAGGGCAAGCCCCACTTCGTCTTCCCCGCCCAGCGCTACGGCAATCTGGTCTTCGCGCCCCAGCCTTCCCGGGGCTGGGAGGGCGATATCAAGAAGATGTACCACGACGTGGCCCTGCCGCCCCACCACCAGTATCTGGCCTTCTACCTGTGGCTGCAGAAGGGCTACCAGGCCCATGCCATGGTGCATGTGGGCACCCACGCCACCCATGAATGGCTCTCCGGCAAGGAGGTGGGCTTCACCGCCGCCGATCCGGGGGAGGCCATGGTGGGCGACGTGCCCCAGCTCTACCCCTACATCGTGGACGACATCGGCGAGGCCCTGCAGGCCAAGCGGCGCGGCATGGCCACCATCATCTCCCACATGACGCCCCCCTTCGACAGGGCCAGTCTCAACCTGGAGCTGGTCAAGCTGCGGGGCCTCATCGACGACTACGTGGTGGCAGCCCAGAAGAGCGAATCCGCCGCCGCGGCCGCCCTCGGCGAGATCAACGCCCAGGCCCGCAAGCTGGGCGTGCTCAAGGACATCGGCAAGGACACCCTGGCCAACGGCGAGGAGGTGGAGGAACTGGAGCACTACCTGAAGGAAGTGAGCGAACACCAGGCCCCCTACGGCCTGCACACCTTCGGCATCGCTCCGCCCAGGGAGATGCAGCGCAGCACCGCCGAGGCCATCCTGGCCCTGGCCGGCAAGCTGGCCCCGGCCGAATACCAGCGCCGCCTGGAAGCCCTGATGGCCAATATGGAAGCCAGCGGCAAGGCCGAGCTGGACGCCCTGGAGGCGGGGCTGGCCGGGCGCTACGTAGCCGCCGGCCCGGGCAACGACCCGATCCGCAATCCGGACTCCCTGCCCACCGGGCGCAACCTCTACGGCTTCGACCCCTCCCGCCTGCCCACTCCGGGCACCTGGGAACAGGGCCGCCTCTTGGCCGAGAAGTTCGTCGCCGACTACCGGCAGCGCCACGGCCAGTACCCGGACCGGGTGGTGTTCAACCTGTGGAGCACCGAGGCCATGCGCCACGAGGGCGTCACCGAGGCGGAAATCCTCGCCCTGCTGGGAGTGAAGCCCCAATGGGACGAACGGGGCCGGGTCAGCGGCCTGGAGATCATTCCCCGCCACGACCTGGGCCGGCCCCGGGTGGACGTCACCGTGGTGCCCTCGGGTCTCTACCGGGACGCCCTGCCGACCCTGATGCTGCTGGTGGACGAGGCCGTTTCCAAGGTGAAGGACCTGGAGGAGGACGACAACCCCATCCGCGCCAATGTGGGCAAGACCCGCCAGGCCCTGGAGCAGCGGGGCATCGCCCCGGCCGAGGCGGCACGCCTGGCGGCGGTGCGGGTGTTCACCGAACCTTCCGGCGCCTACGGCACCGGGGTGGACAACGTGGTCCAGGCCGCCAACACCTGGGATAAGGAAAGCCAGGTGGCCGACGTGTACTTCAACCGGGTCGGCCATCTCTTCGGCCAGGGCTACTGGGGCGACCGCCCCGGCGGCGCGGCCCTGGCGGTGGACATCTTCAAGATGGCCCTGAAGGATGCCAAGGCGGCCATCCACTCCCGCTCCTCCAACCTCTACGGCACCCTGGATAACGACGACGTGTTCCAGTACCTGGGCGCCACGGCCATGGCCATCCGCCAGGTGAACGGCAAGTCGCCGGAAACCCTGGTGCTCAACCTGGCCGACGGCAAGGGCGGCAAGCACGAGACCCTGGACAAGTTCATGGGCCGGGAAATGCGGACCCGCTACACCAACCCGGAATGGGTCAAGGCCATGCTCAAGGAAGGCTATGCCGGCGCCCGCTTCGTCATGAAGGTGACCGAGCACCTGTGGGGCTGGCAGGTCACCGTGCCGGAGGCGGTGGACGGGGCCAAGTGGCAGGAGATGTACGAGACCTACGTGGCCGACCGCAACCGGCTGGGCGTCAGGGACAAGTTCCGGGAAGCGAAGAACCTGCGGGCCTACCAGGCGGTGGTGGACAAGATGCTGGTAGCCATCAACAAGGGCTACTGGCAGGCCGACCCCCGGGTGAAGGCCCATCTGGAACAGGTGAACCGGGAAGTCATCGCCGAAGCGGGCGTCGCCTGCAATGCCAACAGCTGCAGCAGCGCCGAGGTCACCGCCCTGGCCCAGGCCCAGGACGCCCGGGACATGGCCGAGGCCCGCAGCCAGCCTGCCCCGGGCAACGGCGCCCGCGCCCCCGGCCGCAGCAGCGCCCTGCCGGCCGCCGCAAGCATAGCCGCCCAGGCCGCACCGCCCCCCGGCGCCAAGGCTGCGGCCCAGCCGGCCCAGGCCAAGGCGGCACCGCCCCCGGCCCCCAGGCCGACGCCGCCCGCCCAGGCCGGCGAGCCGGTGCAAGGCTACGCGGTGCAGGAAAGCAAATCCGCCAACAGCCCCCTGCCGCCGGCCGTCACCCACTGGGCCCTGGCCGGCCTGGGGGCCCTGGTGCTGCTCGGCTTCGCCTGGCGCGCCCGGCGCCGGCCATGAGCACGGCTTAGGCCGGACCGTCCCCCTCCGGGGTGATCCTGCTGTCACCCCGGCGTTTGCGCGCAGCCTTCGGGCTGCGTTTTTTTTCGCCGGGCTTTTGCCGAGCCTCCGCCGAGGCCAGGGGGCTGGCCGAGGAATAGGGCTTTCCCCGGGAAACCCGGATAATGGCGGCCGCTTCGCTTTATTCGTCTGCACACATTTTTGGATTCGCCATGGAAATCAAGGTCAATTTTCTCGACAAGCTGCGCCTGGAGGCCAAGTTCGACGACTTCACGGTCATCGCCGACCAGCCCATCCGCTACAAGGGCGACGGCTCGGCGCCGGGGCCCTTCGACTATTTCCTGGCCTCCTCGGCCCTCTGTGCGGCCTACTTCGTCAAGCTGTACTGCGAGACCCGCGGCATTCCCACGGAGAACATCCGCCTCTCCCAGAACAACATCGTCGATCCGGAAAACCGCTACCAGCAGACCTTCAAGATCCAGGTCGAGCTGCCAGCGGACATTTCCGAGAAGGACCGCCTGGGCATCCTGCGCTCCATCGAGCGCTGCACGGTGAAGAAGGTGGTGCAGACCGGCCCCGAGTTCATCATCGAGGAAGTGGAAAACCTGGACGCCGACGCCCAGGCCCTGCTCACCGTCAAACCCGATGCCGGCCACCAGACCTACATCCCGGGCAAGGACCTGCCCCTGGAGCAGACCATCGCCAACATGTCCGCCTTCCTGGCGGGCCTGGGCATCAAGATCGAGATCGCCTCCTGGCGCAATCTGGTGCCCAATGTGTGGTCCCTGCACATCCGCGACGCCCATTCCTCCATGTGCTTCACCAACGGCAAGGGCGCCAGCAAGGAAAGCGCCCTGGCTTCGGCCCTGGGCGAGTACATCGAGCGCCTGAGCTGCAACCACTTCTACACCCACCAGTACTGGGGCGAAGAGATCGCCAACGCCCCCTTCGTGCACTACCCCAACGAGCGCTGGTTCAAGCCCGGCAAGAAGGACGCCCTGCCCAAGGAAATCCTCGACGAGTACTGCCTGGAGATTTACAACCCGGACGGCGAACTGCGGGGCTCCCACCTCATTGACACCAACTCCGGCAACGTGGCCCGGGGCATCTGCTGCCTGCCCTTCGTGCGCCAGTCCGACGGCGAGGTGGTGTACTTCCCCTCCAACCTCATCGACAACCTCTACCTCAGCAACGGCATGAGTGCCGGCAACACCCTGGCCGAAGCCCAGGTGCAGTGCCTGTCGGAGATTTTCGAACGGGCGGTGAAGCGGGAAATCCTCGAAGGCGAAATCGCCCTGCCCGACGTGCCTGCGGAAGTCCTGGCCAAGTATCCCGGCATCGTCGCCGGCATCCGGGGCCTGGAAGAACAGGGCTTCCCCGTGCTGGTGAAGGACGCTTCCCTCGGCGGCCAGTTCCCGGTGATGTGCGTCACCCTGATGAACCCCCGCACCGGCGGCGTCTTCGCCTCCTTCGGCGCCCATCCCAGCATGGAAGTGGCCCTGGAGCGCAGCCTCACCGAGCTGCTGCAGGGCCGCAGCTTCGAGGGCCTCAACGACCTGCCCCGGCCCACCTTCGAAAGCCAGGCGGTGACCGAGCCCAACAACTTCGTGGACCACTTCATCGACTCCAGCGGCGTGGTCTCCTGGCGCTTCTTCAGCGCCAAGGCCGACTACGATTTCGTCGAGTGGGACTTCTCCGGCCACGGCGAAGAATCCAATGCCCATGAAGCGGCCACCCTGTTCGGCATTCTCGAAGAGATGGGCAAGGAGGCCTACCTGGCGGTGTACGACCAGTTAGGTGTCACCGCTTGCCGCATCCTGGTGCCCGGCTACTCGGAAATCTACGGGGTGGAAGACCTGATCTGGGACAACACCAACAAGGCCCTGGCCTTCCGCGAGGACATCCTCAACCTGCACCGCTTGAGCGACAAGCAGCTGGCCGCCCTGCTGCAACGGCTGGAAGAGAGCGAGCTGGACGACTACACCGACATCATCGGCCTCATCGGCGTCGAATTCGACGAGAACACGGTGTGGGGCCAGCTGACCATCCTGGAACTGAAGCTGCTGATCCATCTGGCCCTGGGGCAGCTGGCGGAGGCCCATGACCTGGTGGGCGCCTTCCTGCAGTTCAACGAGAACACCGTGGACCGGGGCCTCTTCTACCAGGCCATGAACGTGGTGCTGGAAGTGGTGCTGGACAAGGATGAAGGTGGGGACCTGGACCTGGCCGACTACGAAGCCAACTTCCGCCGCATGTTCGGCAACGAGCGCATGGACGCGGTGATCGGCTCGGTGCAGGGCACCCTGCGTTTCCACGGCCTGACCCCGACCAGCATGAAGCTGGAAGGGCTGGACCGGCACCAGCGGCTGATCGACAGCTACAAGAAGGTGCACGCCGCCCGGGCCAAGGTGGCGGCCGGCGGCTGACCCGGAACGGCGGCCCCGCATCGGCCGCCGCCGCACTCCCATAAAAAAAAGCCGGGCCCGAGGGCCCGGTGAAATTCGTTCCAGGGAGGGAACGAGCGCTATTCCTGCGTGTGCTTCGCTTCCAGCCACAGGGCGTTGACCACCGCCAGCAGCACGGCGAAACCCAGGCCGAGAATCCAGGTGAAATACCACATGGCATGTACTCCTTTGCTTGATTAGTAGAGGGCCTTGTCGTTGGCGACGATGTAGTCCCGGGTCACCTTGCCGGCCATCACCCGGTAGGCCCAGCCGGTGTAGGCGATGACGATGGGGGTGAAGATCAGGGCCACATAGAGCATGACGTTGAGGGTCACGTAGCTGGAGGTGGCATCCCAGGCGGTGAGGCTGGCCTTGGGCAGGGTGGAGGACGGCAGCACGAAGGGGAACAGGGCGACGCCGGCGGTGAGGATCACCGCCAGGCAGGCCACGGAGGAGCCGATGAAGGCCACCAGGGTCTTGCCGGCCCGCAGGCAGGCCAGGGCCAGCAGCCCCCCCGCGTAGGCCAGGGCAGGCACGGCCCACAGCAGGGGATACTTCTGGTAGTTGGCGAACCAGGCACCTGGCTGGCGCACCACTTCCTTCATCAGGGGATTGAGGGCACCGCCCACGTCGGCGATGGACTGGATGACGAAGCCGTCGAGACGGCCCACCCATACCCCGGCGGCGGAGAAAGCGGCCAGCAGCAGCACCGCCAGCACCGTACCGGCGCCCCTGGCGCGGGCCTGCAACTCCCCTTCGGTGCGGTGGGCGAGGAAGGTGGCGCCCTGCAGGGCCAGCAAGGACAGGCTCACCACGCCGCAGAGCAGGGCGAAGGGATTGAGCAGGGCCCAGAAGCTGCCGGTGTAGAAGGAGCGCATGGTTTCGTCCAGGTGGAAGGGCACCCCCTGGAAGAGATTGCCGAAGGCCACGCCGAACACCAGGGCCGGCACCGCGCTGCCGGCGAACAGGCCCCAGTCCCAGGCGCTACGCCAGGCCGGATTGGGCAGCTTGGAGCGGTACTCGAAGCCTACCGGACGGAAGAACAGGGCGAACAGGACCAGCAGCAGGGCCCAGTACATGCCGGAGAAGGCGGTGGCATAGACGAAGGGCCAGGCGGCGAAGATGGCGCCGCCGGCGGTGATGAACCACACCTGGTTGCCGTCCCAGTGGGGCGCCACGGTGTTGATCATGACGCGCCGGTCGGTGTCGTCCCGGCCGAGGATGGGCAGCAGGGTGCCGACGCCCATGTCGTGGCCGTCCATGATGGCGAAGCCGATGAGCAGCACGCCCACCAGCAGCCACCAGATGAGTTTCAGGGTCAGATAATCGAACAGCATCTCAGTCGTCTCCTCAGGCGTTGGCGGGCGCGGCGGCGGGCTGCAGGGCGGCGGGGCCGAGGCGGGCGTACTTGAACATCAGGTACATCTCGGCGACCAGCAGCAGGGTGTAGAAGCCGACGAAGCCGGCGATGGAGCCCCACAGGCTGGCGGCGGAAAGGCTGGAGGCCGACAGATGGGTGGGCAGCATGCCGAACACTGTCCACGGCTGGCGGCCGTACTCGGCGACGAACCAGCCGGACTGGATGGCGATCCAGGGCATGGGGATGAACCACAGGGCCCAGCGCAGCAGCCAGGTCTTCTGCTGGAAGCTGTTCTTGACGCTGTACCAGAAGGCCAGCCCCACCAGCAGCAGCATGGCAAAACCCAGCAGCACCATCAGGCGGAAGGTCCAGAACAACGGCGCCACCCTGGGCACGGAGTCGTGGGCCGCCTGGTCCAGCATGGCCGGGGTGGCCTGGGCCAGGTCCGGGCTGTAGCGCTTGACCAGCATGCCGTAGCCCATGTCCTGCTGGTGCTTGGCGAAGGAGGCCTTGGCCGCTGCGTCGGCCGGATTCTGGCGCAGCGCCTCCAGGGCCAGCACCGCCTGCACGCCGCTTTCGATGCGCTGCCGGTTGGCGGCGCGGATTTCCTTGATGCCGGGCAGGGTCTCGGACACGGAGCGGGTGGCGATCAGGCCCAGCACGTAGGGAATGCGGATTTCCCAGTCGTTGGCCTGGCGTTCCTCATTGGGCCAGGCCAGCAGGTTGAAGCCCGCCGGCGCCGCTTCCGTCTCCCACATGGCCTCGATGGCGGCCAGCTTGGACTTCTGGGATTCGGACACGGCATAGCCGGACTCGTCCCCCAGCACGATCACCGACAGGCATCCGGCCAGGCCGAAGGCGGCGGCGATGCGGAAGGAGCGGCGGGCGAACTCCACGTGCAGGCCCTTCAGCAGATACCAGGAGGAAATGCCGAGCACGAACAGGGAGCCGGTGACGTAGCCGGCGGCCACCGTATGCACGAACTTGGACTGGGCCACCGGGTTGAACACCAGGGCGGCGAAATCCACCAGCTCCATGCGCATGGTCACCGGGTTGAAGGTGGAGCCCACCGGGTCCTGCATCCAGCCGTTGGCGATGAGGATGAGCACGGCGGAAAGGTTGGTGCCGAGGGCCATGAGCACGGTCACCGCCAGGTGGCCGGCCTTGGACAGGCGCTGCCAGCCGAAGAAGAACAGGCCCACCATGGTGGATTCGAGGAAGAAGGCCATCAGCCCCTCGATGGCCAGGGGGGCGCCGAAGATATCGCCCACGTAATGGGAGTAGTAGGCCCAGTTGGTGCCGAACTGGAACTCCATGGTGATGCCGGTGGTGACGCCCAGGGCGAAATTGATGCCGTAGAGCTTGCCCCAGAACTTGGTCATGTCCCGGTAGATTTCCTTGCCGCTCATGACGTAGGCGGTCTCCATCACCACCAGCAGCCAGGACAGGCCCAGGGTCAGCGGGACGAAGAGGAAGTGGTACATCGCCGTGGCGGCGAACTGCAGCCGCGACAGGTCAACGACCGTCGAATCGATCATGGTGAACCTCCCTTATGGGTTGTTTTGTGGAACCGGTGAGCTGCTGAGCCATGCGCTGTTCATCCACGGCAACCCGGTAGGGGGCCACGTAGTTGAGCCACAGCACGCGCAGGAGAATGATCTTGAGCAGGAGCACCACGGCCAGGTGACAGGCCAGGCGGTGGCGGGCGAGGAAAGCGGAGAGGCCGCGGCGGGGCCGGGCGGACGAGACATCCTGAGCGGACAAGGGACACTCCCTTCCAGGCGGGGCGGCGAAGGCCCCGGGGAAAAAGGACGCCCCATTGCTGGGGCGTCAATCCTAGTCGTTAGTCCAGGCTTGGAAAGCTTAGACGGGGCGGATTCTGACCGCCGGCGGCGGCCTCGGGAAGTGACTAAATGTCACGCGACAAGCGGTCACGCCCTGCCCATAATGCCGCCGTCGCCACCCCTTCGGAGCCGCCTGCATGCCCTCGCCAGCGCCTTTCCCGCCGTCCCGTCCCCTGCGCCGCCTGCGCCTCGACGCGGACCTCCTGATCGCCCTGCGCTGGGGCTCGGTGCTGGCCATGGCCGCCATCACCCTGGGCTTTCCCCGCCTGCTCGGCATCACCATCGCCCCCCTGCCCCTGCTGGCCACGGCCACCTTCCTGGCGCTGGTGAACGGCGCCGCCATGTTGCTGCGCCACTGGGACCGGGAACCCATTCCCGCCATGACCCAGCTGATGGTGGACCTGCTCTCCTGGAGCATCGTCATCTACTTTTCCGGCGGCGCCACCAATCCCCTCATCTCCCTGCTGCTGCCCGTGGTGGCCATCGGCGCCGCCATGCTGCCGACCCTGCAGGCCTGGCTGCTGGGGGCCTTTTCCATCCTCACCTATTCCTTCCTGTGGAATTTCTACCAGCCCCTGGAAGTGAAGGACGCCACCATCGCCGTGCAGCTGCACCTGCTCGGCATGTGGCTGACTTTCCTCGCCTCCGTGCTCATCTCGGTGTGGTTCATCACCCGCATGACGGCCGCCATCCGCATCCGCGACCAGGCCCTGGCCCGGGCCCGGGAAAACGAGATCCGCAACGGCTGGGTGGTCTCCCTCGGCACCCTGGCCGCCGGCGCCGCCCATGAACTGAGCACGCCCCTGGCCACCATGAAGCTGGTGGTGGACGACCTGGTCGAGGATGCCGAACTGCCGCCCCGGACGCGCCAGGAGCTGGCGGGCCTGAAACTGCAGATCGACAAATGCAAGAGCGCCCTCACCCGCCTCACGGCGGAGGCCGGCCGGCCCCGGGCCGAGGAGCGCCGCCAGCGGCGGGTACAGGACTGGCTGGAGGAATGCGCCCACGGCTGGCGGGCCCTGCATCCGGCCGCCAGCATCGCCCTGCGCATCGATGCAGAAGCCGCCGGGCGCCTGGTGGCCGCCGACGTTGCCCTGGAACAGGCCCTGCACAACCTGGTGGACAACGGCGTGCGCTTCAGCCCCGAATGGCTCGAAGTCAGCGCCGCCGTGCATGGCCCCTGGCTCCACCTGGTCATCGCCGACCAGGGGCCAGGCATTCCCGAAGATGTGCTGGCCGCCGCCGGTCAGCCCCTGCCGGTGCATTCGGACTCGGGCCTGGGCATCGGCCTGCTGCTGGCCCGCAGCGCCATCCAGCGCTGCGGCGGCCAGCTCCATCTGGCGCCCCGCCAGCCCCGGGGCACCGACGTCACCCTCAAACTTCCCCTCAAGGATTGCTGACATGAATCCCGTCACCGACGCTGCCGATGGCAACGAATCCCCCCTGCTGCTGATCGTGGACGACGACCAGGCCTACTGCAGTGCCCTGGCCAAGGCCATGGGCCGACGCGGCTTCCAGACCATCGCCGGGCACGACCCGGAGAGCGCCCTGGCCCTGGCGGCCCGGCACGAACCGGAGTACGTCGTGCTCGACCTCAACCTGGAAGGCAAGTCGGGCCTCAACCTGATCGAACCCCTGCTCGAATGCAGCCCCGGCGCCCGCATCGTGGTCCTCACCGGCTACGCCAGCATTCCCACCGCCGTCGGCGCCATCAAGCTGGGGGCCCTGGAATACCTGATCAAGCCGGTGGAGGCCGGCGACATCGTCAAGGCCCTCACCGCCGACCACTGGGAAATCCCCCCCATCGCCACGGACGAGCGCATGACGGTGCAGCGGGTCGAGTGGGAATACATCCAGCGCATCCTGCGGGAAAACGGCGGCAACATCACCGCCACCGCCCGCTCCCTGAAAATGCACCGGCGTACCCTGCAGCGCAAACTGGCCAAGCACGCCCCCGCCGCCTGAAGCCCATGGCGGCGCCAGATCTGCACCGCGGCTACGATCCGAAGCCATCCGTCAAGCCTTGAAAAAGGCGGGAAAACCGAGGAACATCCGCCCCCTTCGTCGATCCGCGCCGGCCAGCCGCCGCGGATCGCGCCACTACCAACCGACGGCGGAGGGGCCATGGCCTTCAAAGACAATCCCGCGGAATTCCGCATCATCGACATCGCCCTGATCGAGCCCGGCCCGGCCCACGTGCGCCAGCACTTCGACGAGGCCAGCCTCAAGGGCCTGGCCAACTCCATCGGCCGCAAGGGCCTGATCCATCCCCTGGTGGTGCAGCCGGCGGACGCCGCCGGGCGCCACGCCCTGGTGGTGGGCGAACGCCGCCGCCGCGCCGCCCTGCTGGCGGGCGAGACCGCCGTGCCGGTGCTGGTGCGGGCCTGCAGCCCGGAGGAAGTGCTGGAAGTGCAGGTCTTCGAGAACCTGGGCCTGGGCGTGCGCGCCGCCCTGGACCCGCGGGACATGGCCAACGCCATCCAGACCATTGCCGAGCGCTTCGAGAGCAAGGATGCGGCCGCCGAACACTTCGGCCGCACCGCCACCTGGCTGGCCCAGGCCACCGCCGCCGCCAACCTGTCGCCCCAGGTTAGCGCCCTGCTCGAATCGGGCAAGATTTCCAGCACCAACACCGCCATCCAGCTGGAGAAGCTGGCCCAGAAGAACGAGGCCAAGGCGGAAACCCTGATCGGCCAGATCGCCCAGCTGCCCGAAGGGGAGAAGCTGCCCAAGCAGGTGGTGGAAAAGGTTCTGGTGGAAGAAGGCCTGCGCCGTGGCAAGAAGCCGGATACCCCGCCGCAAGCCGCGCCGGATATGGCTCCCAGCCCGGCTGCAGCCCAGGTGGCAAGTCCCTCCCCGGCCACGGCCGATGTGCCGCCCTGGGAAGAGGCCCCCGTCGCTCCCGCGGCGCCCGCCATGCCGGCGGCACCGGCGACGGAACGGCGCCGGGTCAATCCGGGCAAGGTGAAGATGGTGGCCGAGATCCTGGGCCTGGAAGCGGAAGACGAAGAGGCCGTGCTGGCCCGCCTGATCGACGAATTCCTGGCCCTCAAGGGCGCCTGAGACATCCCCCGCCAGGCCCATCCCGGGCCTGGAAGGCAGCCCTGCGGCTGCCGGCAGGCAACAGCGGCAGCGCCCAGGCCGCCGCTTTCGTTTTTACTTCACGTCGAGCTTTACTTCACGTCAAACTCGAAGCGGGCGGCCACCTGGCCTTCCACCAGCACCTGCAGGCGGCGGTGGCCCGCCGGCTCGTTGGGGCCCACCGACCACTCGGCGTAGATGTGCCCATCCATGGGGGCCAGCAGGCGCTCGCTGACCTGGGTCCGCTTGTCGTTGGAGAGGCCCAGGTTGCGCGCCACTTCCTTCTCTTCCGCCGTGCCCTTGTTGGGCCGGGGCTGCACGTATTCCTCGCTGACCTTGAGGGTGCGCTTGCTGGTCTTGACCTCGATCACCCAGCCGTAGCGCTGGCCCAGCACGTGGGGTACCACGTCGGTGGGAGTGAACACCAGGTCGCCCTTCTTCTCTTCAAAGATGCCGAACTCGGCGGCCACCACTTCCACCGGGGCTTCCGCCGGCGGCGCGCCGTGGGCCAGGCTGCAGACGAGGAGGAGGGAGAATAGGAATGGGCGCAGCATGGATGGCTCCAGTGGGTGTGGGGGAGGCGCCGCCGCCGGCTTCAGGGGCGCGGCTGCCGGCGTCGGGGCGCTGGGCCGGAAATGGCCTGGGGCGCAGCGGCCTGGGGACTGCTCGGGTCCTCCGCCAGGCTGCGGGCCCGCAGCTGGCCGCAGCCGCCGTCGATGTCCTGGCCGGCGGAATTGCGCAGCTTGGTCAGGATACGCCGCTGGTGCAGGTAGCGGGCCAGATGCCGGGCCCGTTCCCAGGCCGGGCGGCGGAAGGCGCCCTCGCCGGCCTCATCCTCCCCGCCGACGGCGTTGAAGGGGATCAGGTTCATGATGGCGTATTTGCCGCTGAGGAGGCGGACGATGCCGTCCATTTCCGCCTCGCTGTCATTGACCCCGTCGAGCAGGGTCCATTGGTACTGGATGGGGTAGCCGGTGCTGCGGGCATATTCCTCGCCCAGTTCCACCAGTTCCTCCGGCGTCAGGCGCGGGGCCTTGGGCAGCAGCTGGGCCCGCAGCTCGGCCCGGCTGGTGTGCAGGGAGAGGGCCAGGGCCGGCTTCACCGCCTGCTGGGGCAGGCGCTCGAAGACGCGGCGGTCGCCGACGGTGGAAAAGACCAGGTTTTTGTGGCCGATGCCGCCGGCGCTGCCGAGCAGGTCGATGGCGGCCAGCACGTTGTCCAGGTTGTGGGCCGGTTCGCCCATGCCCATGAAGACCACTTTCTTCACCGGCCGCCGGGCCCGGGCCAGCACCACCTGGGCCACGATCTCGCCGCTGGAGAGCTGGCGCAGCAGGCCGTCCCGGCCGGTCATGCAGAAGGTGCAGCCGACGGCGCAGCCCACCTGGGTGGAGACGCAGACCCCGTCCCGGGGCAGCAGCACGCTTTCCACCGCCTGGCCGTCGCCCAGGCGCACCAGCAGGCGCGCCGAGCCGTCGGCCCCCGGGTGTTCGGAATGGACCCGGGCCAGGGCCTCCAGGTCGGCGGCCAGGGCCGGCAGTTCCTCCCGGATGGCCTTGGGCAGGTAGTCCTGGGCCTGGCGGCGGCGGGCGCCGGCATCCAGGGGCTGGGCCTGGAGCCAGGCGCGCAGCACCCGGTCCTCATGGCAGGTCTTGGCGCCGAGGGCGGCCAGGCGTTGGCGGATGTGTTCGAGTTGCATGGGGGCGGAATGCTAGCACCGCCGGCAGCGCCGGCATAGGCGCCGCGCCGCTTGCGGCTCCTGGCGGCGGTGCCCCTAGGCCCCGGGCTCGGCCCAGAGTTCCAGCAGGGCCCCCACCAGATCCTCGTCGCCGCCGCTGCGGGGGCAGACCAGGGACAGCTGGTAGTCCGGCAGGGGCACGGCCAGGTCATAGACGCGGAAGGCCGGATCGGCGCCCGCCGCCAGGGCCTCCACCTCCGAGGCCGGCAGCACCGCCAGGCCGCGGAAGCCCTGCAGCAGCAGGTCCCGCAGCATGCCGGCGTCGGAACTGTAGAGGGCCACCCGGGGCAGCAGGCCGGCTTCGTGGAACTGCTGCTGCAGGCGCTCGTAGGTGCCGATGCCGACGGAGCGGCGCAGCAGCAGCAGGGGATGGGCCGCCAACTCGGCCAGGCCCAGGCGCTGCCCGGAGGCGAAGAGGTCGGCGGGGCCCAGGGCCACCGAGGGCGAGGCCCGCAGGCGGTGCACATTGAAGCTGTCGGGCTGCAGGGGCGGCTGCATGAAGGCCAGGTCCAGCTGGCCGGTGCGCAGCAGGTGTTCCAGGTAGCTGGAATCCCCCACCACCAGGCCGATCTCCCGGGCCGGGAAGCGGGCCATGAGGGCCTCGCAGCGGGCCAGCCAGGGGGCGCGGCAGGTGGGCGAGAGGCCGATGCGCAGGGCCAGGCCGCTCTGGGAGGCGAGGCGCAGCACCTCGTCCCGGGAGGATTCCACCGCCCGCAGGATATCCCGGGCGCGGCGGTAGAACAGGCGCCCGGCCTCGGTCAGCTCCAGCTGCCGGCCCTTGCGCAGGAACAAAGGGGTGCCCAGCTCCTCCTCCAGTTCCTTCAGACGCTGGCTGAGGGGAGGCTGGGCCATGTGCAGTTCCCGGGCGGCCCGGCTGATCTGGCCCTGCTCGACGATGGTGCAGAAGTAGTGCATGCGCTTCAGGTCCATGGGCCACCCATATCAATTCGATATTCCAGACAACGAAAACGGTATTTTATTCGCCACGCCGGAATCCTTAACATACCGGATTGCTTAGTCAAGCCGCCACGTCATGCAGAGCCCCCCGCGGGCCGCCGGCGGCCTTCCCCGGAGAAACACCCCATGCTGGGACCCCTGGCCAACAGCGCCGCCCTGATCCTGGGCGGCCTCGGCGGCGCCGTGCTCGGCCGCCGCCTGCCCCGCCGCGTGCGGGAAACCCTGCCCCTGACCTTCGGCATCATCGCCGCCGCCATCGGCACCACCCTGATGAACAAGGTGCACGCCCTGCCGGCGGTGGCCCTGGCCCTGATCCTGGGCTCCCTGGCGGGGGAGCTGGCCCATCTGGAACGGGGCCTGGAGAAGGCCATCGGCTGGGCCCAGCGCCAGGCGGAAAGGCTCATGCCGGGGGAGAAGGGCAATCCCCGGGTGGAAGGCTTCGTCGGCAAGTTCGTCACCCTGCTGGTGCTGTTCTGCGCCAGCGGCATGGGCATTTTCGGCGCCACCCAGGAGGGCATGACCGGGGATGCCCACATCCTCCTGGCCAAGTCCATCCTGGACCTGTTCACCGCCCTCATCTTCGCCGCCGAACTGGGCCCGGCGGTGGCTCTCATCTGCCTGCCCCAGCTCCTGGTGCAGGGCGCCCTCTTCCTCGGCGCCGGCCTGCTGGTGCCCCTGGCGACGCCGGAGATGCTGGCCGACTTCTCCGCCTGCGGTGGCGTCATCATGATGGCCACGGGCCTGCGCATCTGCGGCATCAAGTTCTTCCCCATCGTGAACATGCTGCCGGCCCTGTTCCTGGCCATGCCCTGCTCCCTGCTGTGGGCCCGCTGCTTCGGCTGAGCCCGGGGCCGCGCTGCGGCTGACAGCCGGCCGCCCGCTTCTCCCGCGCCCGCTTCTCCCGCCGAACGCATCGGCCCCGGCGCTGTCCGACCACTTTGGCCAGCACGCCGATCCTGGCTTCCCTCCTGCCGTTTCATGACTTTTGCCCGCCGGAGCCGGGGCCGGCCTATGCCATACTGCTAGGCAAACGGGATGGAGCGCCATCCCCGCCGACCATTCTCGCCCTCCCCTTTCCAGGTGGCCCGATGATGCAGTTCCCCGCCATCCCCGCAATCACCCGCCTGCTCGGCGCCCTGCTCCTGGCGTGCTGTGCGGCCCTGTCCGCCGGGCCCGCCGGTGCCGACGAGCCGCCCCTGCGAGTCACCAGCGACGACAACTATCCGCCCTACATCTTCCGCGACCCGAGCGGCCAGCCCGTGGGCTATCTGGTGGACCTGTGGTCCCTGTGGGAGCAGAAGACCGGCCGCCGGGTGCAGCTGATCGCCACCGACTGGGGCCGGGCCCAGCGCCTCATGGCGGAGAACGAGGCGGACGTGATCGACATGATCTTCCACACTGCCGCCCGGGACGCCCTCTACGAATTCTCCCAGCCCTACGCCAACCTGCCGGTGGGCATCTACAGCCACAGCTCCATCAGCGGCATCAGCAACACGGACAACCTCAAGGGCTTCCTCATCGGCGTCCAGGTCGGCGATGCCTGCATCGAGGAACTGCAGGGCAAGGGCGTCACCAACCTGCGCCAGTTCAAGAACTACGCGGAAATGATCGCCGCCGCCGTGGCCGAGGAGATCAAGCTTTTCTGCCTGGACCAGCTCCCGGCCAACTACTACCTCTACCGCCTGGACCTGCAGCGCCAGTTCCGCAAGTCCTTCGACCTCTACCAGGGACGCTTCCACCGGGCCACGCGCAAGGGCGACACGGCCACCCTGGCGGCGGTGGAACGGGGCATGGCCCTCATCAGCAACGAGGAACGGGCGGCCCTGGAAAAGAAGTGGATGGGCTCGGCCATCGACTACGTGCCCTACATGCCCTACGCCCGGTATTTCGGCCTGAGCCTGGCCCTGCTGCTGGTCGCCGGCGCCGGCCTGGCCCTCTGGGTGCGGGTGCTGCAGGCGGCCGTGAAGCGCCGCACCGCCGAACTGGAGCGGCAGCGCAGCCACCTGCACACCCTGCTGCGGGGCATTCCCGATCCCCTCTGGCTGAAGGACGAGGCCGGCGTCTTCATCGCCTGCAACCCGGCCTTCGAACGCATGATGGGCCGCCCGGAGCAGGAGATCATCGGCTGCAGCGACTACGACTTCGTCAGCAAGGAACAGGCCGATTTCTTCCGCGACAAGGACCGCCAGGTGCTGGCCGCCGGCACGCCCCAGAGCAACGAGGAATGGATCACCCAGGCGGACGGCTCCGGCCAGCGCCTGTTCGAGACCGTCAAGACGCCCATCGTCGAGCCCCAGGGCAAGGTGCTGGGCGTCCTCGGGGTGGCCCGGGACATCACCGAGCGCAAGCGCCTGGAGGCCGAGGTCAGCAATTACAGCCACCACCTGGAAGAGCTGGTGGCCGAGCGCACCGAGGAACTGGCCCGGGCCCGGGATGCGGCCAATGCCGCCAACGTGGCCAAGAGCGCCTTCCTCGCCAACATGAGCCACGAGATCCGCACGCCGATGAACGCCATCATCGGTCTCACCCACATCCTCAAGAAGGGCGAGCCCTCGCCCCAGCAGCAGGACCGCCTGGACAAGATCGACGATGCGGCCAGCCACCTGCTGTCCATCATCAACGACATCCTGGACCTCTCCAAGATCGAGGCCGAGCGCCTGGTGCTGGAGGAACACCCGGTGGAGCTGGGGCGCATCGTCAGCCACATCTTCTCCATGCTGGCCGAGGGGGCGCGCAAGAAGGGCATCGTCCTCAAGTCGGAAATCGATCCCCTGCCGCCCTACCTGTTGGGGGACCCGACCCGCCTGACCCAGGCCATCCTCAACTACGCCAGCAATGCAGTGAAATTCACCGAATGGGGCAGCGTTACCCTACGGATCAAGGTGCTGGAGCTGACGCCGGCGGACGTCTTCCTGCGCTTCGAGGTGGAGGACACGGGCATCGGCATCGCCCCGGAAGTCCAGCCCCTGCTGTTCGCCCCTTTCCAGCAGGCCGACGGCAGCACCAGCCGCCGTTTCGGCGGCACCGGCCTGGGCCTGGTCATCACCCGGCGCCTGGCCCAGATCATGGGTGGCGACGCCGGCGTGGACAGCCGCCTGGGCTTCGGCAGCACCTTTTGGTTCTCCGCCCGGCTCAAGCTGGGCGAGGCCCGGGCCGCCCTGCCCGAGGACGGCCCCCGCCCCGATTCGGCCGAGGGCGAACTGCTGCAGCACTACCGGGGCACCCCCATCCTCCTGGCCGAAGACGACTCCATCAACCAGGAGGTGGCCCGGGAACTGCTCGAATACGCCGGACTGCGGGTGGACATCGCCGCCGACGGCAACGAGGCCGTGGCCTGCCTGGAACGGGGGACCACGCCCTACGCCCTGGTGCTGATGGACATGCAGATGCCCGGCATGGACGGCCTGGAGGCCACCCGCCACATCCGCCGCCTGCCCGGCATGGAGCAGCTACCCATCATCTCCATGACCGCCAACGCCTTCGGCGAGGACCGGGAGCGCTGCCTGGAGGCCGGCATGAACGACTTCGTGCCCAAGCCGGTGAATCCGGAAGTGCTCTACGCCATGCTGCTGAAGTGGCTGCCCCGGCCGCAGACGCCCAACGCCTGAGCCATTTTTGCCGTCCGCCCCACGCTTTTGCTGGCCGTGGCGGCCCGGGCGGCTACAATAAGCCCCTGCCGCCACGGCCCCCTGCCCCGCTTCCGGGGCAATCCGGCCTGCCCGGCGCGGCCTCTTTCTGACCACTTCACCAACGGAACCAGCGCACCATGTTCGAACACGTCGACGCCTACGCGGGCGACCCCATCCTCACCCTGGTCGAAACCTTCCACAAGGACCCCCGGACTACCAAGGTCAATCTGGGCATCGGCCTCTATTACGACGAACAGGGCCGCATCCCCCTGCTCGGCTCCGTGCGCCAGGCCGAGGCCGCCATCGCCGCCGCCCCCGCGCCCCGCTCCTACCTGCCCATGGAAGGCGCCGCCGATTACCGGGCCGTAGTGCAGAAGCTGCTCTTCGGCGCCGACAGCGCCGCCCTCAAGGCCGGCCGCGTCGCCACCATCCAGACCCTGGGCGGCTCCGGGGCGCTGAAGGTGGGCGCCGACCTGCTCAAGCGCTACTTCCCCAAGAGCGAAGCCTGGGTCAGCAACCCCACCTGGGACAACCACCGCTCCATCTTCGAAGGCGCCGGCATCGCCGTGCACGACTATCCCTACTACGACGCCAGCACCGGCGGCGTGGACTTCGCCGGCATGGTCGCCTGTCTCAAGGGCCTGCCCGAGCAGAGCATCGTCCTGCTGCACCCCTGCTGCCACAACCCCACCGGCGTGGACCTCTCCCGGGAACAATGGCAACAGGTGATCGCCATCGTCGCCGAGCGCAAGCTGATCCCCTTCCTCGACATCGCCTACCAGGGCTTCGGCGACGGCCTCGATGAAGACGCCTACGCCATCCGCGCCCTGGCCGATTCCGGCCTGCCTTTCCTGGTCAGCAACTCCTTCTCCAAGAACCTCTCCTTCTACGGCGAGCGGGTCGGCGGCCTCTCCGTGGTGTGCAAGGACGCGGAAGAAGCCGGGCGGGTCCTGGGCCAGCTCAAGTTCACCGTGCGCCGCAACTACTCCAGTCCCCCCATCCACGGCGAACTGGTGACCACCATCGTCATGAACGATGCCGCCCTCCACGCCGAATGGGTCAAGGAAGTGACCGAGATGCGCACCCGCATCCAGGCCATGCGCCAGAAGCTGTATGAAGTGCTGACCGCCCGGGTGCCGGGCAAGGACTTCTCCTACTTCACCAAGCAGCGCGGCATGTTCAGCTACACCGGCCTCTCCCCCGCCCAGGTGGACCGCCTGCGGGAAGAGTTCGGCGTGTACCTGGTGCGCTCCGGCCGCATGTGCGTGGCCGGCCTCAACACCGGCAACGTAGCCTACGTGGCCGAGGCCATGGCAGCGGTGCTGCAAGGCTGACGGGATTTCCCCGGCGATCTGCCGGGAGAAGCAAAAGGGACGGCCCTCCCGGCGATGCCATTGCCGGGAGGGCCGTCTTTATTGGGGTGTGGCGGGGTGGGTGGTTGTGATTTGCCGCCAGGGTATGGCGGACTATTTAGCCTGTTATCGAAACACGGTCGGGTTTGATTTCTAGGACGTGGTAGGTGTCTGAATCTTCAGGCGTGGTGGGTTTAGTTACCGCTGTGTTCCGCGCCTGACGCGCGGGTTACTTTCTTTTGTCTCGCCAAAAGATAAGTAACCAAAGAAAACGCGAGCCCGGTTTGGCGCCCCGCGTTCCGCGGGGTTCCCTGCGCTACTCGCTTCCGGCGGGGGCTGCGCAACTCGGGCCTAAAGGCCCTCAAACAGTGCTCGCCCTTTCCCCGCCAAAAGCTCCGTTGCTCGGCGCCGCACAGGGCGGGGATTGGCTCTCTCCGAATTCTGCCATTACCCCTAAGTCCTCTGTTGCGGCTGAGCAAAGCAGACATTCAATATGTAGGTAACCGGCAATCACACAAGGTAGTTGGCTCAGAGAGGAAATCACTTTCGGTTGTCCGGAGGAGTTTGACTTACAGCGGACACGCGGAGAAGTCTCTGGCGAAGACATACTCCACGCTTGAGACAACAGCATGTCGATTAATTTCTGCAACCTTCTCGCGTGAGATAACGTCGTTGGTGCTGTGTGAATATAAGCAAACTGTTGGTGAAATCGGTACGATTCTGACACTTGAAAAGTTATCCGGGACTATGAATTCGCCATCAATTGACCTAAGAATTCCCCACCGAGCATCGTTAAGCTGTTCATGAGCGATATCGAGGTTCATCTGAATATTGATCCCAGCCATCTGCCTTCCTGGGACTGTCATGTCCGGCCGCACAAAACCAATATGGTGCTTTTCCAAAAGCTCCTGCTCATTCTTAGTAAGACAGCGTTCTGGCCTTTCTCCACGCAATTTTACGTCTTGAATTGGTTGATGCTTTCTATGCGTGCGAATGTTCCAGAGGGCAAAAAAGTAATTGACCACCGGCTTTTCAAAGAATCCTATCTTAGCGACTCTCCCATCAAGAATTGCCTCAGCTAACGATTGGAAGTTGTCCTCTATCTCTTTCATGTAGCCTTCCTCCGCACGCTGATCCCAAGTGCGCTTTGCGCAAAACAACCGGTCATCAGGGCGAAGCTTCAAACATTTTGCGATTCTGACGGATGAGAAAGAAACATAACCATCGGTATTTGCATACCTAGCAATACTTGCATATGGAAACGTGTGCTGATTCACCGTCAGGCCATGCGGGTTCCCCTTTTGGGGCTTCTCATAGGACATATGGAAACCTAAAAATATTAAATAGACCCACAAAATTCGGATATGAGTCGATACTCACACATTCACTATGCATAGTAAATTCTTGGCCCGACGGGGACGTTGGTGGTCCCGCTTTTGTTAGACACCTCTAAGAGCCCGGACGTGTGGACTGAACCTTAGAGATTTGCCAACGGGCAAATCCTAAATGGTTGGTTACGGGAATACCCGTCAAACCTCCACTCGGTTTCCATCCCCTTCCACCTCCGCCGAGCAGCGGAAGGCGGGCGGGGGGCTTTCGGCGAGGACTGTCTGAGGCCCGAAGGGCCGAGTTCCGCAGCCGCCCCGACCGACTGAGCAGCGCAGGGAAGCCCGCAGGGCCGGGGGTGAGGGTCCGCCTTCTTTTGGCTACTTTTCTTAGCGGTTAAGAAAAGTACGCCCGCCGGGCAACGGCGGAACCCAGCCGTAAATAAACAAACCACGCCCAACAACTCCCCCCCCATGACAAACCAACAACACCCCATAACAAAAAACCCGCCCCGGAACCTCCGGGACGGGCTTCTTGCTGGCTTGCTACAGGAGAAACAGGAAATAACTCAGGCCGGGGCCGAGCTGCGGATCAGGTGGTCGAAGGCCGAGAGGCTGGCCTTGGCGCCCTCGCCCATGGCGATGATGATCTGCTTGTAGGGCACGGTGGTGCAGTCGCCGGCGGCGAAGACGCCTTCGGCGGAGGTCTCGCCCTTGGCGTTGATGACGATCTCGCCCCGGTCGGAGAGCTCGACGGCGCCCTTGAGCCAATCGGTGTTGGGCAGCAGGCCGATCTGCACGAAGATGCCTTCCAGGGCGACAGTCTTTTCCTCACCGCTGACCCGGTCCTTGTACTTGAGGCCGTTCACCTTCTGGCCGTCGCCGGTCACTTCCGTGGTCTGGGCTTCGGTAATCACCGTGACGTTGGGCAGGCTGAGCAGCTTCTTCTGCAGCACGGCGTCGGCCCGCATTTCCTTGCCGAATTCCAGCAGGGTGACGTGGGCGACGATGCCGGCCAGGTCGATTGCAGCCTCGACGCCGGAGTTGCCGCCGCCGATCACGGCGACGCGCTTGCCCTTGAACAGGGGGCCGTCGCAGTGGGGGCAGTAGGCCACGCCCTTGGTGCGGTACTCGGCTTCGCCGGGCACGTTCATTTCACGCCAGCGGGCGCCGGTGGAGAGGATCACGGTCTTGCTCTTCAACACGGCGCCGTTGGCCAGGGTCACTTCGGCGGGTTGGCCGTTGGCGGCGGGCTTGAGGGCGGCGGCGCGCTGCAGGTTCATGATGTCCACCTCGTATTCGCGCACGTGCTGCTCCAGGGCCATGGCCAGCTTGGGGCCTTCGGTTTCCTTGACGGAAATGAAGTTCTCGATGCCCAGGGTGTCCAGCACCTGGCCGCCGAAACGCTCGGCCACCACGCCGGTGCGGATGCCCTTGCGGGCGGCGTAGATGGCGGCGGCGGCGCCGGCCGGGCCACCGCCCACCACCAGCACGTCGAACACTTCCTTGTCGGAGAGCTTGGCCGCATCCCGGGCAGCGGCGCCCGTATCCACCTTGGCCAGGATCTCGCCCAGTTCCATGCGGCCGGAACCGAAGGCCTGGCCATTGAGGTAGATGGCGGGCACGCCCATGATCTGGCGCTCTTCCACTTCCTGCTGGAAGACGCCGCCATCGATCATCACCGCTTCCACATTGGGGTTGAGCACGGCCATGGTGTTGAGGGCCTGCACCACGTCCGGGCAGTTGTGGCAGGAGAGGGAAATGAAGGTCTCGAAGCTGAACTTGCCGTCCAGGCCCTTGATCTGCTCGACCACCTCGGCCTCCACCTTGGGCGGGTGACCGCCGCTCTGCAGCAGGGCCAGCACCAGGGAGGTGAATTCGTGGCCCATGGGGATGCCGGCGAAGTGGATGCGGGGGTTCTGGCCGGCCCGGGCGATGCCGAAGGAGGGACGGCGGGCGGCCTGGCCGTCTTCGCGCAGGCTCACCTTGTCGGACAGTTCGGCGATGTCGGCCAGCAGGCTGCGCATTTCCTGGGCGGTGGCGGAATCGTCCAGGGAGGCCACCAGTTCGATGGGCTGGACGAGTTTCTCAAGGTAAGCCTTGAGCTGGGTCTTGATGCTGCTGTCGAGCATGGTCTTATCTCCCTAAGTCGAAGCGATGCTGTACGGAAACGGATGAAATACGGTGCGGCATGCAATGGAAAGGCGCCCGCATGGGGATGGATGTGCGGGAGCACACCCGGCGGGCGCCTTTGCGCTGCAATCCGCCGCGGTGGGCCCGGCTGGCCGGGCACCGCGCTGCGGAAGGAAGAAGGTCTTAGATCTTGCCGACCAGGTCGATGGAGGGAGCCAGGGTCTTGGCGCCTTCCTTCCACTTGGCGGGGCACACTTGGCCGGGGTTGGCGGCGGTGTATTGGGCGGCCTTCAGCTTGCGCAGGGTTTCGGAAACGTCGCGAGCGATTTCGTTGGAGTGGATTTCCAGGGTCTTGATCACGCCGTCCGGGTTGATGATGAAGGTACCGCGCAGGGCCAGGCCTTCTTCGGGGATATGCACGCCGAAAGCGTTGGTCAGCTGGTGGGTGGGATCACCGATCAGGGGGAACTTGGCCTTGCCCACGGCGGGGGAGGTTTCGTGCCACACCTTGTGGGAGAAGTGGGTGTCGGTGGTGACGATGTACACCTCGGCACCGGTCTTCTGGAATTCGGCGTAGTTGTCGGCGGCGTCTTCGATTTCGGTGGGGCAGTTGAAGGTGAAGGCGGCAGGCATGAAAATCAGGACGGACCACTTGCCCTTCAGGTCGGTGTCGGAAACGGTGATGAACTTGCCGTTGTGGAAGGCATTGACGTTGAAGGGCTGGATGACGGTGTTGATCAAGGAAGTGCTCATCGTTTTATCTCCTGAGTTGATGAAACAAAGTTGGGGTTGGGTGATGCGATGGGTGAATAGTAAAGACCCCAGCGAAATTACTCTAATTGATTGTCTTCATATTTAAGATAGTCAATGACTATCAACAAATGAAACAGCTTCCGGCACGGGGCCCCGACCGGCAGCAAACGCCGACATGGGAGCGGATGAAACCTGGGCTTAAGGGAGAAGGGACAGCGAAAGGCCGGCAGATGTTCCGCGGCAGCGGGGAAAGTCATCCACATTTCCTGTGGATAACCCTGTGGGAGAGCTGGGGGTAGTAGCCGCCAGGGCCCGCCGTTACTGGGATTGCCTTACCCTGCCACGAAAAGCGGCAGGGGCGGCGGAGGGCACATTCAGGCTGAGGCGCGCAAGACCCCGGGGAAAAAATATTCCGGGCCGTGGGGAGTGAGAACGAGATGGAAACGGAGGTTGCCGCTGCGGGCCGCCTCCTGGCTGACCAGGGCTTTCTGGGCCTTGGCGTCGCCGGCCAGGGCCTGGTACTGGTCGACGAAGGCCTGCTGATCGTCGGCAGCCTGCACGGTCTCGGCCGTGGCGGCGATGGCGGTAAAGCGCTGGGTCAGTTCGGCATTGGCGGCGAACAGGCGCTCGATCTGCTGACGGTCCGGAGTGTTGTTGACCACCGTCACATGCCCATCGGAAGCGACGGCCAGCATGGGTTCCGGCGAGGTGCGAAGCCCCTCTTCGCGGAATTTCTTGCCGACCTCGGCGGCAAAATCCGCCACCTCGGCGGACAGCCACTGCCGCGCGGCATCGACCTGCTGGCCGTCCACCGCTTCGGTCAGACTGGCCGCAACGGCTGGAAGCACCTGTTTTGGCGCAGCTTCCGGGGCGCTGCCGGCCCGTGCCTGGGCCTGATAGGCTGCCTGGGGAAAGGCGAGCGACGTGGCGCTCACGAACATGAAAAAGCCTCCGCATATGGTTTTGCGAAGGCTTATTGCAAGACGGATGCCAGCCGGGGCTGGCAGGCCCAGGGGCCTTACTTTTGCAGGCGGCGGCGGGCTTCGTAGAGGCAGACGCCGGAGGCGACGGAGACGTTGAGGCTCTCGACGCTGCCGAACATGGGAATGCGCACCAGCTGGTCGCAGGTCTCCCGGGTCAGGCGGCGCATGCCCTCGCCCTCGGCCCCCAGGACCCAGGCGGTGCCCTTGGGCCACTCGGCGGTATACAGGTCGCCGTCGGCCTGGTCGGCGGTGCCGATGATCCAGATGTCCCGCTCCTTCAGTTCGCGCAGGGTGCGGGCCAGGTTGGTGACGGTGATATAGGGCACGGTCTCGGCGGCGCCGCTGGCCACCTTCAGCACGGTGTTGGTGAGGCCCACGGAACGGTCCTTGGGAGCTATCACCGCATGGGCGCCCACTGCATCGGCCACCCGCAGGCAGGCACCCAGGTTGTGGGGATCGGTGACTCCGTCCAGGATCAGCAGCAGGGGCGGCTCCTCCAGGGTGTCGAGCACGTCGTCCAGAGTCACCTGGCGCTCGTTGGCGTCCACCTTGGCCACCACGCCCTGGTGCCGCTGGCCCGGGGCCAGGCCGTCGAGGCGCTTGGCGTCGGCGGGAATGACGCGGATGCCCTGGGCCTCCGCATGGCGCAGCAGGTCCTTGGCCCGGGCGTCCTTGCGGCTCTGGTCCAGGTACACCTCCTTCACCGCATCCGGATTGTGGCGCAGCTTGGCGATGACGGCATGGAAACCGTGGATGAGGCGGGTGGGGTGATTCTTTTCGGGAGCGGCCTGGGACATGGGGAGGCAATCGGAAACGGTTCGGGCCGCCATTGTAGACCAAGGCCCGGGCCGGCCCCAGCCCGGCGCCGGCAAGAGAAATGCCTTGCCCGCCCCATAGGCCCCGGCTAGTATTCAAGTCGGCGGAACTGATGCCGTTAAATCAGTCAGTTGAAGGCTTTTATTACAGCGATTTTTTAACTACGGCCCATCATGCTCGATCACGCCCTTCCCAGCCTGGACTCCTGGGTCCTGTTCTTCTCCGAACAGGAACTGCCCGTCTTGCGGCACACCGTGCGGCGCCTGGAAGAGGCGCGGGAACGCATGGACAGCATCAGCGGCCGGGAGATCGCCAGCATCATCCTGCAGGACCCCATGATGACCGTGCGCATGCTGGCCTACATCCAGCCCCTGCGCGGCTCCCGTCTGCGCAACGACGTCACCACCATCGACCAGGCTGTGGTCCTTTTGGGCATCGAACCCTTCTTCAAGAAGTTCGAAAACCTGTCCATGGTGGAAGACACCCTGAAGGACCAGCCCCAGGCCCTGCTCGGCCTCATCAACGTGGTCCGGCGCGCCCAGCGGGCCGCCCAGTACGCCTACGACTGGGCCCTGTGGCGGCACGACCTGAACATGGAAGAAATCGTGGTGGCCACCCTGCTCCACGAACTGCCCGAACTGCTGCTGTGGTGCTGCGCCCCCAAGCTGGCCCTGCAGATCAAGGCGCTGCAGAAGTCGGACCGCGCCCTGCGCTCCGTCACCGCCCAGGAAACCGTACTCGGCGCCCACTTCGCCGAAATGCAGCAGGCCCTGTGCCGGGCCTGGAACCTGCCCGAGCTGATGCTCAAGCTCACCGACGAGGAACAGGCCAGCGCCCCCCGGGTGCGCAACGTCCTGCTGGCGGTCAATCTGGCCCGCCATTCGGCCAACGGCTGGGACGACGCGGCCCTGCCCGACGACTACCGGGACATCGCCGAATTCCTGCACGTTCACATCTATACGGTGATGAAGAAGGCCGGCGCCCCCATTCCGCCGGAAATGGAAGCGGCGGAACTGGGCCTCGGCGACGAGGCCGCCGCCCCGACCGAGCCTCCGGCTCAGCCGCAGTAGCGCAGGTTGGCCAGGTCCAGCAGCAGTTCCGGCGCCTGGTAACCGAGAAAAATCAGCACCAGCAGGGCGGCTGCCAGGGCCGCCCCCACTCCCCAGAAAAACCAGCGCCAGTGGCGGGCCATCTCAGGCACCTGCCGGCTTCGGCTCGGCCCGCTGCACGGGCCGCTCGTCGATGGGCCAGCAGAGGATGGCGGCGATCACCGAAAGACCGATGGAGAGCAGCCAGGCCAGGTCGTAGGAGCCGGTCTTGTCGAAGATCATGCCGCCCAGCCAGGCGCCGAGGAAGCTGCCCAGCTGGTGGCCGAGGAAGACGATGCCGGCCAGCATGGACATGAAGCG
This sequence comes from Azospira oryzae, assembly GCF_004217225.1. Taxonomy (GTDB): domain Bacteria; phylum Pseudomonadota; class Gammaproteobacteria; order Burkholderiales; family Rhodocyclaceae; genus Azospira; species Azospira oryzae. The sequence continues at coordinate 90,466 of NZ_SHKM01000001.1, read as the reverse complement.
CAGACCGAAGACCTGGGCGATGAGGCCGTTGGTGAGGGGCACCGTGGCCAGCCACAGCAGGCCCATGCAGGCGGAGAATATCCAGATGCTGGTCACCGACAGGGGCGCCAGCATGAAGGCGCCAATGACCACCACCCGGGCGCCGTAGATCAGCATCAGCAGGTTCTTCTTGCTGCCCTTGCCGCCGGCCCAGCCGAAGAGGAAGGAGCCGAAGATGTTGAAGAGGCCGATAAGGGCGATGCCGGTCATGCCGACGTTGGCGGAGAAGCCCGAATCCACGGCGAAGGACGGCAGGTGCAGCATGATGAAGGCGGTCTGGAAACCGCACACGAAGTAGCTCCAGAACAGGTAGTGGAAGCTCCTCTGCCCGCCCGCCTCCACCAGGGCGGCTCCGGCGGACTGGCCGGCGCCGCTCACATGCTTGTGGCCGTCGGCCATGGCATAGGCCAGGGGTGCGATGAGGCCGACGCCACAGGCCAGCAGGAACAGGGCGGCCTGCCAGCCGAAGCTGCTGATCAGGGCCTGGCCGATGGGCAGCACGGCGAACTGGCCGAAGGAGCCGCCGGCGCTGGCGATGCCCAAGGCCAGGCTGCGCTTTTCCGGCGTCGTGTGGCGGCCGATGACACCCATGATGACGGCGAAGGTGGTGCCCGACAGCCCCAGGCCCACCAGCACCCCGGCGGACAGGTCGAGAGCCAGGCCGGTGCTGGAAACGGCCATCAGGGCCAGGCCCACGACATAGAGCAGGGCCGAGGCGGCGATCACCCGGCCGGCCCCGTAGCGGTCGGCGAAGGCGCCGGCGAAGGGCGAGCCCAGGCCCCACACCAGGTTCTGGATGGCGAAGGCGAAGGAGAAGACTTCCCGGTTCCAGCCCAGGGCGCCGGTCATGGGCTGCAGGAAGAGGCCGCCGGTATGGCGGATGCCCATGGAGAGGGTGAGGATGATGCAACCGCACACCAGGATCAGGGTCGGCGTGCGCCAGGCGGACGGGCTCGATGGGGACATGTTGTTTGTTCTCTGCAGCATGGGGTCCGCCATTATAGGCAGGCCGGGGACGGCACAGTTCAAAGCCGGTATTATTCCCACGTCAATCAACAGGGAGCGCTGACAATGAGCGTAGGCGGCATGATTTTCCTCGGCCTGGTGGTGGTGGCCCTGATCTACGGCATCACCCTCTACAACGGACTGGTGGGTCTCAAGCACGGCGTCGCCAAGGCCTGGGCCAATATCGACGTGCTGCTCAAGCAGCGCCACGACGAACTGCCCAAGCTGGTGGAGGTGTGCAAGCAGTACAAGGAATTCGAGCAGAGCACCCTGCAGCGGGTGATCGAGGCCCGCAGCCAGGTGCAGACCGCCCGTCAGGCCCAGGACGTGGGCGCCCTGGGCGAGGCGGAAGGCGCGCTGCGCCTGGGTCTTGGCCGGCTCTTCGCCGTCGCCGAGGCCTATCCCGAACTCAAGGCCAACGAGCACTTCATGCAGCTGCAGCAGCGCATCACCGCCCTGGAAAATTCCATCGCCGACCGCCGCGAGCTGTACAACGAGGCGGTGAACATCAACAACGTGCGGGTGGACCAGTTCCCCGACGCCGTCATCGCCCGCCTCTTCCGTTTCGATCCCCAGCCCCTGCTGGAATTTGCCGCCGCCGAAAAGGCGGACGTGGACATCAAGCAGCTCTTCAGTTGATCCCCCGCCACTTCAAGCTCCACTGGCAGACGGGCCAGTGGATCACCTCGGGCGCCCAGCTGGCCCTGCTGGTGATCGGGGCCCAGACCGAATCGCCCCTGGGCTGGAGCGTCTGCCTCGGGCTGATGGCCCTGCTCAGCCTGTGGGCCTGGAGCGGCGCCCTCAAGCGACGCCGGGCCATCGCCGACACCCCCACCTCCCGCATCGCTTCCGCCGCCCAGGGCTACGTCGAACTGCAGGGCAACGGCCGCCCCATGGCCGGTCTGCCCCTGGTCTCGCCCCTCAGCGGCGGCAGCTGCCTGTGGTATCGCAACACCACGGAGCAGAAGGATTCGGAAAACCAGTGGAAGGTCATCAACCGGGACGAAAGCGAGGCCTCTTTCGTCCTCGACGACGGCAGCGGCCTCTGCGCCGTGGACCCGGCCGGTGCCGAAATCCACACCCGGCACAAGCAGCAGTGGAGCGAGGGCGACTACCGCCATACCGAATGGACCCTGCGGGAGGGCGACGACATCTATGTCCTGGGCGGCTTCCATACCCGGGGCGGCGGCGACGCCCTGCTGGACCCGGCGGAGGACCTGAAGCAGGTGCTGGCCGAGTGGAAGCGAAACCCGGAGGAACTGCACCGGCGCTTCGACCTCAACGGCGACGGCGAGCTGGACATGGAGGAATGGCGCCTGGCCCGCCAGGCCGCCCGGCGCGAGGTGGCACAGCTGCACCGCCAGGCCCGGGCCGTTCCCGACATCCATCTCATGGGCCGCCCCGATGGCGGCCGGCTCTACCTCATTGCCAATCTGGCGCCGGAAAAGCTGACCCGGCGCTACGGCCTGTGGGCCCTCTTCCACCTGGCCGTCTTTTTCGCCGCCCTGGGCGCCCTGCCCTGGGTCTGGCAACAACTATAAAAAACCGGGCACCGCCCATCCCCAAGGAGACAACATGACCGTCCTCACCACCGCTGCCACTGTTGCCACCCTGCTGGTGGCCCTGCTCCACGCCTACATCCTGGTGCTGGAAATGTTCTGCTGGAACACCCCGAAGGGCCGCAAGGCCTTCGGCCTGACACCGGAGTTCGCTGCCGCCACCCGGGTCCTGGCCGCCAACCAGGGCCTCTACAACGGCTTCCTGGCCGCCGGCCTGCTGTGGGGGCTGCTGCCGGGCGAGGCCGCCTTCTCTATCCGCTGCTTCTTCCTCGGTTGCGTGGTGGTGGCCGGCATCTTCGGCGCCGCCACCGCCAGCCGCCGCATCCTCTTCGTCCAGGCCCTGCCCGGGGCCCTGGCCCTGGGGCTCAATCTGTTGGCGGTACTGTAAGCCGCCCGCGCCCGGCCAGGGCCGGCGCACCAGGCCGGGTGGCCATCAGGGATTGAAGCGGGCCGCCAGGAAATCCAGGAAGGCCCGCAGCCGGGCCGAGAGATTGAGGCGGGGCGGGTAGATGGCGTAGAGGTCCGCCGGCGGCAGGGACCACTCGGCCAGCACCGCCCGCAGGCGGCCGCTCTCCAGGTACTTGGCCGCATCCCATTCGGAGCGCACCACCAGGCCCTGGCCTTCCAGGGCCCATTGCTGCACCACGTCGCCGTCGTTGCTCGACAGGCCGCCCCGCACCTTCACCGCCACGCTGTCCTTGCCCTTGGTGAAACGCCACAGGTGGTAATCCTCGTCGTTCTGGCGGTGGATGATGCAGGCGTGGCGGGCCAGTTCCTCCGGGCTTTGCGGCTCGCCGTGGGCCTCCAGGTAGAGGGGCGAGGCGCAGACGAAGCGGCGGTTGGACATGATCTTGCGCGCCGCCAGGCGGGCGTCCGGCGGCTCGCCGAAGCGCAGGCCCAGGTCGAAGCCCTGCTCCGCCAGGTTGAGGGGCCGGTCGGTGAGTTGCAGCTGCACTTCCACCGCCGGGTGCTGGCGCACGAATTCGCTCACCAGGGGGGCGATGTGGCTGCGCCCGAAGCCCAGGGTGGCGTTGATGCGCAGCCGCCCCCGGGGTGCCGCCTTGCTGCCGGCCACCTCGTTCTCCAGTTCCCTTATGTCTTCCAGGATGGTCCGGGCCCGGACCAGGAACACCTCCCCTTCGGCGGTCAGGCTCATGCGCCGGGTGGTGCGCTGCACCAGCCGCACGCCGAGGCGGGCTTCCAGCTGGGCCAGCCGCTTGCTCAGGGCTGGGGCGGTGAGGTGGAGTTCCCGGGCGGCGGCGGCCAGGCTGCCCTGGCGGGCCAGGAGAACGAAGAATTCCAGTTCGGAAGCGGTGTTCATGGGGCGCCTCTCATTGATAACTTTTGTTCATCAATGTTGTGAATATGGATCAACTATAAACTACGGAAGAGGGACTAACCTTCGTCTCGTTCGCCGCCCGACCGGCCCCTGCCAACCGCTCCGAGAAGGAAAGCCCCATGCGCATCGTCGATATCCGGGAAGTGACCCGGCCCATCTCCTCCCCCATCCGCAACGCCTATATCGACTTCTCCAAGATGACCCTGTCCCTGGTGGCGGTGGTCACCGACGTCATCCGCGACGGCAAGCCGGTGGTGGGCTACGGCTTCAACTCCAACGGCCGCTACGGCCAGGGCAGCCTGATCCGGGAACGCTTCCGTCCCCGCATCCTGGAAGCTGCCCCCGATTCCCTGCTCGACGAATCCGGCAACAACCTGGACCCCCACCAGGTGTGGGCCTGCATGATGAGCAACGAGAAGCCCGGCGGCCATGGCGAGCGCTCCGTCGCCGTGGGCACGGTGGACATGGCCATCTGGGATGCGGTGGCGAAGATCGAGGGCAAACCCCTCTACCAGCTGCTGGCCGAGCGCTACGGCAACGGCACGCCCAAGCGGGAGGTCTTCGTCTACGCCGCCGGCGGCTACTACTGGCCGGGCCAGGACCTGCAGGCCCTGAAGAACGAGATGCAGGGCTACCTGGACCGGGGCTACAAGGTGGTGAAGAAGAAGATCGGCGGCGGCAGCCTGGCCGACGATCTGAAGCGCATCGAGGCCGTGCTCTCCATCCTGCCCGCCGGCTGCAAGCTGGCGGTGGATGCCAACGGCCGCTTCGACCTGAAGACCGCTGTCGAGTACGCCAAGGTCCTCTCCCAATACGACCTGTTCTGGTACGAGGAGGCCGGCGATCCCCTGGACTACGCCCTGCAGGCCGAGCTGGCCAATCATTACCAAGGCCCCATGGCCACCGGCGAGAACCTTTTCTCCATGCAGGACGCCCGCAACCTGATCCGCTACGGCGGCATGCGCGCCGACCGGGACTGGCTGCAGTTCGACTGCGCCCTTTCCTACGGCCTGGTGGAATACCTGCGCACCCTCGACATGCTCAAGGAGCACGGCTGGAGCCCCTCCCGCTGCATTCCCCACGGCGGCCACCAGATGTCCCTGGCCATCGCCGCCGGCCTGGGGCTGGGCGGCAACGAATCCTACCCGGACCTGTTCCAGCCCTTCGGCGGCTTCCCCGATGGCGTGCAGGTCAAGGACAGCATCGTCACCCTGCCTGAACTGCCGGGCATCGGCTTCGAAGGCAAGGCCGACCTCTACGCCGAGATGAAGGCCCTGGGCGAAGCCTGAGCAGGGACCGCCGCTTGCGGGCAGCCGGCCCGGCCTACCAGCGGCGGCCAGCCCCCGGGGGTGCAGCGACTGGGGTTTGACCTAGGTGTATGCCAGCAGGGATATTTGCTACAAATACACCAGAAAATCCTCCCAGGCCGCCCCATGCCCCCTTTCACCCACGTCCCCTGCACCGGCCCCAGCGACGCCGTGGCAGAGCGCATCGCCCAGATGGCAGAGTTCCTGCCGGAAAGTCTGTGGCTGGTGGACGTGGCCTCGCGCCGGGTGATCTACGCCAATCCGGCCTACGAGAAGGTGTGGGGCGCCAGCCGGGAAAGCCTCTACCAGGACCGCCACGACTGGCTCCAGCAGGTCCATCCGGAGGAGCAGCAGCGCCTGCGGGACGCCATCCGGCGCCGCCCCCACGGCGGCCTGGACATCCGCTTCCGCATCCTCACCGAGCGGGAGGAGGTGCGCTGGCTGCACATGAAGAGCTTTGCCATCGGCGACGGCCCCCGACCCCACACCATCGGCGGCATCGCCTTCGACGTTTCCGACGTCCTGGCGGCCGAGGCCCGGGCTCACCACCTGACCCATTTCGACGGCCTCACCGGCCTGCCCAACCGCAACCAGTTCCGCGAACAGCTGGTGGAAGCCCTGCGTCACGCCGAGCGCCGGCAGAGCCAGGCCGCCCTGCTCTGTCTGGGCCTGGACGGTTTCCAGAACGTCAATGAGAACCTGGGCTACCGCATCGGCGACGCCGCCCTGGCCCAACTGGCCCAGCGCCTGCGCCGGGACCTGCGCGGCGGCGACCTGCTGGGCCGCCTGGGAGGCGACCTGTTCGGCCTGCTGCTGACGGATGAGGGCGGCCTCGACATCTCCCAGGCCGCCCGCCGCCTGATCGACCTCACCGCCACCTCCCTCGAGGTGGAGGGCAGCGACGTCTATCTGGGTGCCAGCCTGGGCATCGCCGTCTATCCCTCCGACGGCACTTCCGCCGACCAGCTGCTGTACCGGGCCGAGACCGCCCTGCACGACGCCAAGCAGCACGGCGGCGGCACTTTCCGCTTCTTCGAGGCTGCCGCCAACGAGCGCCTGCGCAGCCGCCAGCAGACGGAACAGGCCCTGCGCCTGGCGGTGCAGGAAAACCAGTTCGTCCTGCATTACCAGCCCAAGGTCAGCTGCAACAACGGCACCATCATCGGCGCCGAAGCCCTGATCCGCTGGCAGCATCCCCAGCACGGCCTCATTTCCCCCGCCGAATTCATCCAGGCCATGGAGGAAAGCGGCCAGGTGGTGGCCGTGGGCCGCTGGGTCATGCACCAGGCCTGCCTCCAGGCCAGTCGCTGGCATGCCCGGGGCCTGGGCCCGTTCTCCGTGGCCGTCAATCTCTCGGCCCGACAGCTGCGGGAGGGCAACCTGGTGCAGCAGGTGCGCCAGGTCCTGGAGGAAACCGGGCTGGCCGCCCGCTGGCTGGAACTGGAACTGACCGAATCCATGCTGATGGAGGACGTGGAGGAGACCATCGCCACCCTGGGCGAACTGCGGGCCCTGGGCGTGCGCCTGTCGGTGGACGACTTCGGCACCGGCTATTCCAGCCTCTCCTACCTGAAGCGCTTCCCCCTGGATGCAGTGAAGGTGGACCGCTCCTTCGTCCAGGACATCGTCGCCGACCCCAACGACGTCTCCATCACCCGGGCCGTCATCACCATGGCCCATGCCCTGCAGATGAAGGTCATCGCCGAGGGGGTGGAAACGGAGGCCCAGCTCGCCCTGCTCATCGCCAACCGCTGCGACGAAATCCAGGGGTATTATTTCAGCCGGCCGGTTCCGGCGGAGGAGATGGAAATCATGCTGGAAAACGGCAAGACCATCCCCGAGGATCTGATCCATCCCCGGGAAAGAAAGCGCACCCTGCTCCTGGTGGACGACGAGGAAAACATCCTCTCCGCCATGAAGCGCCTGCTGCGCAAGGAAGGCTACGACATCCGGATCGCCAGCGGCGGCGAGGAAGGCCTCAAGCTCCTGGCCGAACACCCGGTGGACGTCATCATTTCCGACCAGCGCATGCCCGGCATGACCGGGGTGGAATTCCTGCGCCGGGCCAAGGTGCTGCATCCGGAAAGCATCCGCATCGTCCTCTCCGGCTATACCGAGCTGCAATCCGTCACCAGCGCCATCAACGAGGGCGCCATCTACAAGTTCCTGACCAAGCCCTGGGACGACGAGCAGCTCAAGGAGCACATCGCCGAGGCCTTCCACCAGAAGGAACTGGCGGACGAGAACCGGCGCCTCTCCAGCGCCGTGCAGCTGGCCAACCGGGAACTCGAAAGCGCCAACGGCCGCCTGCAGCAGCTGCTGGAAGAGCGGGAGCAGCGCATCAACCGCAACGAGACGGCCCTGGACGTGCTGCACGAAGTGCTGGAAATCCTGCCCTGGCCCCTGCTCGGGGTGGACGACGAAGGCATCATCGTCACCATGAACGGCCAGGCCGAAAATCTCCTCGGTTCCCAGGGCGGGCTGCTGGGCGAGCCCCTGGACTCCGTCCTGCCCCCGGCCACCTGCGACCTGCTGCTGCGCCAGGGGGTCAAGGAAACACCCCTGCAGCTGCGCGAGCGCACCTTCCTGGCCCGCAGCCATTCCCTCGGCCTCGCCTCCGCCGGCCGGGGCCTGGCCATCACCCTGATGCCGACGAGCCCGTCATGAACCAGGAACCGCGCTGGCTGCCCCTGGCCGAGGTGATCCCCGGCACCCCCCTGGCCGCCGACCTGGCGGACGGGGAAGGCCAGTTGCTGCTCACCGCCGGCTCCCGGCTCGATGCCCACCGCCTGCAGCAGCTGGCCCGCCAGGGCATCGCCACGGTGCCGGTGCCGCCGCCCCCGCCGCCGCCCACCCCGGAGGAAATGGCCCGCCGCGAAGGGGAGGCCCGCCTGCGCATGGAGCGGCGCTTTGCCCACGCCGGACACGGTCAGGCCAGCCGGGCCCTGTTCCAGGTCCTGTTGCAGCGGCAACTGGAGATGCCCTGAGATGTCGCCCCAGGCCTGCCCTCCGCCGCCGGACCGGGACACCGTCGCCGCCCGCATCGCCGCCCTGCCCAGCCTGCCCAGCGTGGCGGCGGAGCTGCTCAGCGGCGACGCCATCGAGGAGCTGGACGTGGCGCCTCTGGCCCGGCGCATCGCCGCCGACCAGGTTCTGGCGGCCCGGGCCCTGCGGGTGGCCAACTCGCCCTTCTACGGCATGCCGGGCATGGTCGGCTCGATCCAGGAGGCCATCGTCGTGCTCGGCTTTCGCGCCGTGCGTTCCCTGGTCATTTCCGCCGCCGCCGTGCAGGCCCTCGCCAGCCTCAAGCCGGGCCGCAACTTCTCGCCCCGCACCTTCTGGCGCCATAGCGTCGGCACCGCCGTGGCGGCCCGGCACCTGGCCATGCTCAGCGGCCGCAACGCCGAGGCCGCCTTCACCGCCGGCCTGCTGCACGACATCGGCCAGCTGGTGCTGTGCGTCGCCTTCCCCCGCCACTACGCCGCCGTCCTGGCCCGCAGCCAGGGCCACGAACTGCCCCTGGTGGCCGCCGAACTGGAATACCTGGGCCTCACCCATGCCGAGGCCGGCGCCATGCTGGCCACCCGCTGGGGCCTGCCCCAGAGCATGAGGGAAGCCATCGCCCTGCATCATCAGCCCGACGAGGCCCGGGCCGACTCCCTGGTGGACCTGACCCACGTCGCCAACGTCCTGGCCCACGGCCTGGAATTTTCCACCCCCCTGGAAGAACCGGTGCCGCCCCTTTCCGACACGGCCTGGAACCGGCTCAACATCGACTGGGCCCGGCTGGCGCCGACCCTGGACCAGATCGCCAACGAGTTCGAGGATACCCTGCATGCCCTCCTTGCCTGATCCCGGTCCGGTCCCCCCCGGCCTGCCCGAGCTGCTGCACGGGGAAGTGCTGCTGCGCCACCTGCAGGTGAGCGTGGCCGACGACCAGGGCGCCATCCTCTACGTGAACGAGCGCATGTGCGAAGCCTGCGGCTACCGGCCGGATGAGCTGCTGCAGCACAACTACAGCGTGCTGGCCACCGGCCGCCATCCGCCCGAGTTCTTCGCCGAGCTGTGGCAGACGGTGCGGGCCGGCTTCGAATGGCGCGGCGAAATGTCCAACCGGCGCAAGGACGGCTCCGAATACTGGATCGAGCTGACCGTGGTGCCCCTGCCGGCAGAGGGCAACCTGCCCCGCCGCTACGTCGGCCTGGGTTCGGACATCACCCGCATCGTCGAGGCCGAGCAGCAGCTGCGCAGCAGCGAGGCCCGCTTCCGCGGCCTCACCGAAACCATCAGCGCCGCCGTGATCCTCTACAAGGGCGGCCCCATGCTCTATGTGAACCGGGCCATGGAGCGCCTCACCGGCTACAGCCGGGCCGAGCTGCTGCAGATGAGCTTCTTCGACCTGGCCCATCCCTCGGTGCGCGACCTCCTGCAGGAACGGGCCGCCGCCCGGCTGCGCGGCGAGGCCATGCCGGCCACCTACGAGGCCCCTTTCGTCACCAAGGCGGGCAAGACCATCTGGATGGAGATCACCGCCGCCCGCATCGAATACGAGGGCGGCTACGCCGGTCTCGGCACGGCCATCGACATCACCGAACGCAAGCGGGCCGAGGCGGCCCAGCGCAGCACCCAGCAGATGCTGCAGCAGATCATCGACGGCGACCCGGTGCCCACCTTCGTCATCGACGCGGAGCACCGGGTGACCCACTGGAACGCGGCCTGCGCCCTGGTCACCGGCATGCCCGGGGAGAAGATCATCGGCAGCACCCGGGCCTGGTCCGGTTTCTATGCCGAAGAGCGGCCGGTGCTGGCCGAGCTGGTGGTGGACGGCACCGCCGACAGCCGCATCACCGGCCTCTACGGCGACACCTTCCGCCGCTCCCCCATCATTCCCGGGGCCTACGAGGTGGAATCCTTCTTCCCCAATTTCGGCGACCGGGGCCGCTGGCTTTTCTTCACCGCCGCCCCCCTCAAGGATGCCCAGGGCCGCATCATCGGCGCCATCGAGACCCTGGTGGACGTGACCGAGCGCAAGGAGGCCGAGGAGGCCCTGCGCAATGCCCACGCCAAGCTGGAGATCCTGGTGGAGCGGCGCACCGCCCAGCTCTCCCTGGCCAAGCAGGCCCTGGAGGAAGACGTGCGGCGGCGGGAAGCTTCGGAGAACGAGCTGCGCCAGCGCAACGCCGAACTGCTGGAGGTGAACAAGCGCCTGCAGGAGGCCCAGGAGCAGCTGGTGCAGTCGGAGAAGATGGCCTCCATCGGCCAGCTGGCCGCCGGCGTCGCCCACGAGATCAACAATCCCATCGGCTACGTGCAATCCAACCTGTCCACCCTGGGCCGCTACCTGGAGGACATGCAGACGGTGCTCGACTCCCTGGCGACGGCGGTGGCCCAGCTGCCGTCCGAGCACCCGGCGGCCCAGGCCGTGGCCCGGGTCAAGCAGGACCTGGACTTCGACTTCCTGCTGGAGGATTTGCCCAGCCTGGTGACCCAGTCCCGGGACGGCATCGACCGGGTGCGCAAGATCGTCGCCGACCTGAAGGACTTCTCCCGTCTCGACGCCTCCCAGGACTGGCAGTGGGCCGACCTGCACCAGGGCCTGGATTCCACCCTCAACATCGTCAACAACGAGATCAAGTACCGGGCCGAGGTGGTCCGGGAATACGGCCAACTGCCGGAGGTGGAATGCCTGCCCTCCCAGCTCAACCAGGTCTTCCTCAACCTGCTGGTGAACTCGGCCCACGCCATGCCCGAGGGCCAGATGGGCCGCATCACCCTGCGCAGCGGCCACGACGAGCCGGCGCACCAGGTATGGCTGGAAGTGGAGGACAACGGCAGCGGCATCTCCCCCGAAAACATGCACCGCCTGTTCGACCCCTTCTTCACCACCAAGCCCGTGGGCAAAGGCACCGGGCTTGGCTTATCCTTGTCCTACGGCATCGTGCAGAAGCACCACGGCCAGATCACCGTCAGCAGCGAGCTGGGTAAGGGCACCACCTTCCGCATCGTCCTGCCGGTCAGCCAGCCAAAAGAGGGAGCAACCCCATGAGCGACGGCAACCTGCCCGTCCCCCCCGCCACCATCCTGTGCGTGGACGATGAGGCCAACATCCTCGCCGCCCTGCGCCGCCTGTTCCGCCCCGCCGGCTACAAGGTCCTGCTCGGCAACAGCGGCGCCGAGGGCCTGCAACTGCTGGAAGCGGAAAACGGCGAGGTGGACGTGGTCATCTCCGACATGCGCATGCCGGAGATGGACGGCGCCCGCTTCCTCGCCCAGGTCAGGGCCCGCTGGCCCAAGGCGGCGCGCATCTTGCTCACCGGCTACGCCGACATCGAATCCACCGTGGCCGCCATCAACCAGGGCGAGATCTACCGCTACATCGCCAAGCCCTGGAACGACAGCGAAGTCATGCTGACGGTGAAGGACGTGCTGGAGCGCAAGGCCCTGGAGCGGGAAAAGGCCCGCCTGGAAGAACTGACCCGGCGGCAGAACGAGGAGCTGAAAAGCCTCAACGCCAGCCTGGAGGAGAAGGTCCAGGCCCGCACCCAGGAACTGGCCCTGGCCAACGAGAAGCTGAAGACCAGCTTCATGACCTCGATCCGGGTCTTCGCCAACCTCATCGAACTGCGGGAAGGCCGCATGGCCGGCCACTCCCGCCGGGTGGCGGACCTCTCGCGCAAGACCGCCAAGCAGATGAACCTGTCGCCCCGGGACAGCCAGGACGTGTTCCTCGCCGGCCTGCTGCACGACATCGGCAAGATCGGCCTGCCCGACCACCTGCTGGCCAAGAACGAACTGCAGATGACCCCGGAGGAGCGGGGCCTGTGGCGCAAGCATCCGCTCAAGGGCGAACAGGCCCTGATGGCCCTGGAGGACCTGCGGGGCGCCGCCCGCCTGATCCGCAGCCACCACGAACGGGTGGACGGCCAGGGCTACCCCGCCGGCGAAATGGAAGGGGCCATTCCCCTGGGGGCCCGCATCCTGGCGGTGGCCAACGACTACGACGGCCTCATCCAGGGCACCCTCAACGGCAAGAAGCTGAACGAGCAGGCCGCCCTGGAGTTCATCGACAAAAGCCGGGGCCGGCGTTACGACCCGGCGGTGGTGGATGCCTTCCTGGTGGTCTGCGGCGGCATCAAGGAGCCGCCGCCGGTGGGCCTGCCCCTGCTGCCCGCCGAACTGGAGCCGGGCATGGTCCTGGCCCGGGATTTCCTCAGCCGCGACGGCATCCTGCTGCTGGCCGCCGACTATGTCCTGGATGAAAACCTGATCCGGCAGATTCGCGAATACGAGAAGAGCGAATTCGGCGGCCGCATCACCCTCCACATCCATCCACCGAAGATCGTCGATCATGAATAACCGCCCACCCCGCATCCTGCTCGTGGACGACGAGCCCGCCGTCCTGTCGGCCCTGGCCCGTCTGCTGCACCGCCAACTGCCGGCCGGCCCCGAAGTGGAAACCTTCACCTCCCCCCGGGCCGCCCTGGCGCGGGCCTGGGAAGTGCCCTTCGCCCTGGTGGTGAGCGACTACCGCATGGCCGAGATGGACGGCATCGCCTTCCTCAAGGAATTCGCCGAAATCCAGCCCCATGCCCTGCGCCTCATGCTCTCCGGCGCCGCCGACTTCGACGTGCTGGTGAGTGCGGTGAATGCCGTGGGCCTGCACCGCTACCTGATCAAGCCCTGGGACGACGAGGAGGTATGCAGTGTGCTGCAGGGCGCCTATGCGGAATTCGGCCGCCAGGAGGCGGACCGCCAGCTGGCCCTGGAACGGCAGCGGCAGCTGGGCCAGCTGAGCCCGGAGGAAATCGAACGGCGCCGCCTGGAGGCGGAGGAACCGGGCATCACCCGGGTCAACTGGGGCCCCGACGGGGCCATCCATCTCGACGATTGAAGGGGCCGCCGCCATGCACCCCCTGCTCGAACGCCAGATTCGCCGCCACCTGGGCGAACACCCGGAAACGGTCCTGCCGCCCCCGGGCGATGCGGCCTGGGAGCACCTGTTCAACGCCATCGGCGAATCCTACGAGCAGCTGGACCGGGACCTGCTGCTGCGGGAACAGGCCCTCAACCTCACTTCGGAAGAACTCAACCGGCGCAACGACGACCTGCGCCGGGAACTGGCCGAGCGCACCGAGACGGAAGAGGCCCTGCAGCGGGAAAAAGGCGAGCAGGCGGCCCTCATCACCCGGCTCGAGGATGCCAAGCGGCAGCTCCTGTATTCGGAAAAAATGGCCTCCATCGGCCAGCTGGCGGCGGGGGTGGCCCACGAGATCAACAACCCGGTGGGCTTCGTGCAGTCCAACATCAACACCCTGGCCGGCTACGTGGAGGACCTCTTCGCCCTCACCGACCTGCTGGAGGAAGTGGCCGCCGGCCTGCCCGACGATTCGCCCCTGGGACGGAAGATCCGGGAAAGCTGCGAGCGCTACGACCTGGAATTCCTGCGGGAAGACGTGCCCAAGCTGCTCAGCGAATCCCGGGACGGGGTCAGCCGGGTGCGCAAGATCGTGCAGGACCTGCGGGACTTCTCCCACCCGGACGAAGGCAAGTTCGCCTGGATCGACCTCAACCCGGGCATCGTCTCCACCCTCAACATCGTCAACAACGAGCTGAAGTACAAGGCCGAGGTCATCACCGAGCTGGGGGAACTGCCCTTGATCGAGGCCAACCAGAACCAGCTCAACCAGGTCTTCCTCAACCTGCTGGTGAATGCGGCCCACGCCATCAAGGACAAGGGCGTCATCAACGTGGCCACGCGCCACCTGCCGGAAAGCGGGGAGGTCTGCATCAGCATCGCCGACACCGGTGCCGGCATCCCGCCGGAAAACCTGAAGCGCATCTTCGACCCCTTCTTCACCACCAAGCCGGTGGGCAAGGGCACGGGTCTGGGCCTCTCCCTCTCCTACGGCATCGTGCAGAAGCACCACGGCCGCATCGAGGTGGACAGCCAGGAGCGGGCGGGCACCCTGTTCCAGGTCTTCCTGCCCATCCACCAGCCGGCGGCAGAGGCCAGCGCCGCCGGGCAGCAGGCCTGATCAGCCCTTGCTCTTGGCTTCCAGCTCTTCCCAGCGTTCCAGCAGGAGCAGCAGTTCCTCGTCGATCTCCCCCAGTCTGGCGGAGCAGCGCTGGGCTTCCTGGGGGTCCCGCTGGTACAGGCCCGGGTCTTCCAGGCGCTGGCTGAGGCCGGCCTGCTCCGCCTCCAGGGCGGCAATGCGGTCGGGCAGGGTTTCCAGTTCCTTGTTTTCCTTGTAGCTGAGCTTCACCGGCTTGGCTTTGGCGGCCTTGTCCTCCTTCGGCGCCGCCGCCTTCTCTTCCCTGGCCTGGGCCTTGGCCGCCTGGCTTTCCTCCGCCTGGCGCCTCTGCTGGTAGGCAAACCAGTCGCTGTAGCCGCCAGCGTATTCGTGCCACACCCCGTCGCCTTCGGCGGCGATGGTCTGGGTCACCACGTTGTCGAGGAAGGCCCGGTCGTGGCTGACCAGGAACAGGGTGCCCGGGTAGTCCTGCAGCAGCTGCTCCAGCAGCTCCAGGGTTTCGATGTCCAGGTCGTTGGTGGGTTCGTCCAGCACCAGCACGTTGGCGGGGCGGGCGAAGAGGCGGGCCAGCAGCAGGCGGTTGCGCTCGCCGCCGGAGAGGGACTTCACCGGCGAACGGGCCCGCTGGGGCGCGAAAAGGAAATCGCCCAGATAGCTGATGACGTGCTTTTTCTCGTTGCCGATTTCCACGTAGTCGGAGCCCGGGGAGATGACGTCGGCCAGGGCCGCCTCCTCATCCAGCTGGCTGCGGAACTGGTCGAAATAGGCCACCTCCACCTTGGTGCCCTGGCGCACGCTGCCCTCGTCGGGCTGCAGCTCGCCCAGGATGAGGCGCAGCAGGGTGGTCTTGCCGGCGCCGTTGGGACCGATGAGGCCGATCTTGTCGCCGCGCATGAGGCGGGTGGAGAAGTCGCGGACGATGGTGCGCTCGCCGTAGCGCTTGGTCACATGGGTGAGTTCGGCCACCAGCTTGCCGCTCTTCTCCCCCGAGTCCAGGGCCAGTTCCACCTTGCCCTGGCGCTCGCGCCGGGCCGCCCGCTCGCGCCGCAGCTGCTCCAGGCGCAGCACCCGGCCTTCGTTGCGGGTGCGCCGGGCCTCCACGCCCTTGCGGATCCACACTTCTTCCTGGGCCAGGAACTTGTCGAACTTGGCGTTCACCACTGCCTCGTCGGCCAGCATGCGTTCCTTACGCTCCTGGTAGGTGGCGAAGTTGCCGGGAAAGCTCACCAGCTGGCCCCGGTCCAACTCCACGATGCGGGTGGCCAGGCGGTTGAGGAAGGCCCGGTCGTGGGTGATGAAGAGCAGGGTGACGTTGGCTTCGAGGAGCAGGTTTTCCAGCCAGGCGATGGCGCCCACGTCCAGGTGGTTGGTGGGTTCGTCCAGCAGCAGCACTTCCGGCGCCACGGCCAGGGCCTGGGCCAGGGCCAGGCGCTTCTTCTGGCCGCCGGAAAGGCCGCCCACCCGGGCCTCCGGGTCCAGGGAAAAACGCTGGATGGCAGCTTCGGCCTGGGCATTGACGGCCCAGGCGCCGCGGGCCTCCAGGTCGGTCTGCAACTGGTGCAGGCGGGCCAGCAGGACCTCATGGTCGGCCCCCTCTTCCGCCAGGCGGTGGGACACCTCATGGTATTCGGCCAGCAGGGCCGAGGTGTCGCCCATGCCGCCGACCACGGCCTGGAACACGCTCTGTTCCGGATCGAAGGGCGGCTCCTGGGGCACGTAGCCGATGCGGGCGCCGGGCTGGCGCCACACCTCGCCGTCGTCCAGGCCGCCCTGGCCGGCCAGGGCCTTGAGCAGGGAGGACTTGCCGCAACCGTTGCGGCCGATCAGGGCCACCCGTTCCCCCGGGTCCAGCTGGAAGTCGGCGTGGTCGAGCAGGGGCACGTGGCCAAAGGCAAGGCAGGCGGATTTGAGTTGCAGGTAGGGCACGGAAGGCAGCCGGTGGAAGCAAAGGCCGCTATTGTAGCCTCCCCCGCCGCGGGCCAGTCCCCGGGCTTGCCCGGCGGGGCGCCGCCGCCTTAAGCTTGGCCCCATGAAACCTGCCAGCCACCCCACCGCCCTGCGCCTGCAGGCCCTGCTCCAGGCCGCCGGCCACGACGCCGCCGTGGTCGAGTTCGACCAGCCCACCCGCACCAGCGCCGAAGCCGCCCAGGCCATCGGCTGCAGCGTGGCGGAAATCGCCAAGTCCGTGGTCTTCCGCCGCCGCAGCGACGGCCGCGCCGTGGTGGTGGTGACCTGTGGCGACCAGCGGGTCAGCGAGAAGAAGGTCAAGGCCCTGGTGGGCGGCCCCATCGAGCGGGCCGAGGCGGAATTCGTGCGCCAGGCCACCGGCTATGCCATCGGCGGCGTCTCGCCCCTGGGCCAGCCCGGAGAGGTGATCCTGCTGCTGGATGGTCTCTTGCAGCGCTTTGCCACCGTCTGGGCCGCCGCCGGCACGCCCTTCTCCGTCTTCCCCCTGGCCCCGGCCGACCTGCAGCGCCTCACCGGCGCGCCCTGGGCCGACGTGCACCAGGAAGCGCCGGCCGCCTGAGCCGCCAAAAAAAAAAGCCCGGCTGGTTTCCCCGCCGGGCCGCCATGGACGGGCTGAGCCGCCTTAGACCTTGAAGCGCTGCAGGGCCATCTGCAGTTCCTGGGCCAGGGTCTGCAGGTTGCGGGCGTACTCGGTGTTCTGGGTGGAGGTGGCGCTGCCCTCTTCCGCCATCTGGGCGATCTGCTCAACCAGACGGGCGATTTCCTGGCTGACCACGCTCTGCTCCCGGGTGCTGTCGGCGATGTCGCGCACCGTGCTGACCGACTTCTCGGTATTGGCATCGATGACCTGCAGGGCCTCGCCGGCCTCCCGGGCCATTTCCACGCCGGCTTCCACCTGACGGCTGACCACCTGCATGCCGGCCACGGCGCTCTGGGTCTCGCCGGTGATGGCGGCGATGGTGTCGGCAATTTCCTGGGTGGAGGAACTGGTGCGCTCGGCCAGCTTGCGCACTTCGTCGGCCACCACGGCAAAGCCCCGGCCCTGTTCCCCGGCCCGGGCCGCCTCGATGGCGGCGTTCAAGGCCAGCAGGTTGGTCTGGTCGGCGATTTCCTTGATCACGCCGACGATGCCGGAAATCTGCTGGGAGCGCTCGCCCAGGCTGTGGATGACCTCGGCGGAGCGGCCGATTTCGCCGGCGATGCGTTCCATTTCCTCCACCGTCTTCTGCACGATGCTGCGGCCCCGATGGGTGGATTCGGCGGCTTCCTCGCCCACCTGGGCGGCGTCGCCGGCGCTGGCGGCCACGTGGGAAATGCTGACGGACATCTGCTCCACCGAGGCGGCCATGCCGGAGGCGGACTGGGACTGCTGCTCCGCCGCGTCCATGGCCTGGTGGGAGGCATTTTCCACTTCGGAGGCGGCCGCATTGACGCGACCGGCGGCGGCGGAAATCTCGCCCACCAGGCTGCGCACATTGGCCGCGGTCACGTTGAGGGAGTGCCCCAGGCGCTGCACCTCGTTGCCGCTGTTGCCGTCCGCATCGCGCACGCTGATGGTCAGGTCCCCGGCGCCGAGGCGGTCCATCTGCACCATGAACTCGGACAAGGGCTTCAGGCGCACATTGACCAGGAAGAAGATCACGGCACAGGAAAGCAGGGCCGCGACGATGCTGGAAATGACCAGGAAATTGCGCAGCTTCATGCTCTCGGCGAGGAACTCGTCCTCCCAGGAGGCGCCCACCAGACGCCAGCCCCAGCGGGAGGAGGTGCCGGCCACGCCCAGCTTCTTGCGCATCTTGCCGTTGGCGTCCTTCATCTCGTAGGTGAGCAAACCGTCGGGGCCGGCCACGGCCTTGGCGATGCTGTCCCGGGTCTCCCCGTCCATGCCTTCCAGGGTCTTGCCGGCCAGGGTGGGGTGGGCCACGAACTCCACCAGGGTCTTGTCGTCCTTGGTCTGGCGGGCGATATAGACGTAACCGGTATCGGCCACCTTGACCTTGCCGAAGAGGGCCCGGACATCCCGCAGTTCGCTGTCCAGCTTGATGCGCACGGAAATACCGCCGTAGACCTTGCCCTCCGCCGTCTTCAGCGCCTTCACCGTGCTGAAGTAATAGGTGCCGTTGCGGATGGCCAGGCCACCGTAGTCCTTACCCTGCAGGATGGCGTCGGCCACCGGGTCGCCGGCCTTGATTTCGGTGCCGTCCTGATAGACACCGTCCTTCTTCAGCAGGGTGGCGGCCCGGTACAGCTTGCCTTCATGCACGGCCAGAACGGCCGCATCCTCGCCGGTCAGTTCCTGGAAGGCCAGCAGTATCTTGCGGTTGCCGTTGAGCACTTCGCCGCCGGCCCGGATCACCGGCAGATCCACATTGCCGGTGCGGACCATGCCCGAGCCCAGGTTGAAATCGCCGGGCAGCTGGCGACGGAAGAAATTCATTTGCCGCTCGCCCCGGGCCAGAACGCTGTCGAAGACGCTGTCCAGGGTGTCCTGCAGGATACTCATCTGCTGTTTCAGGTCGGATTCGGCCAGGGCCACCGCCGAGCGGGAAGCCATGGAGGTGGCCATGACGGTCATGGCAGTAAAGATAAGGAGTAGAAGGGAAGCCGCGACAATGATGATCTGTCGGGCGATGGGCAGTTTGCGGTATAGGTCGAGCATATTGAACCCCTTGTTTATTATTGGTTGGCTACCCGCCAGGCGGGATGGCTGTGTGCCGGGGCCAGCTCACCGCCGCGGCATGTTTCAATATTATTAATCCCTGCTTTACTAAAGTAATACAACTATTTCACGCTATGACCTATGGCGAACCCCGGACCTGGCCCCCGGGAAAACCCTGGCCTGGGGCGCGGCTGGCGGCAGCCGGAGGCTGCGCGTACAATACGCGCCCGCGGCTGTCTCCGTAGTTAAATGGATATAACTTTCCCCTCCTAAGGGAAGATTAGTGGTTCGATTCCACTCGGGGACGCCAGTCCCGCCGCCCTACTCCGTAGCACTCCCCACCTAGCCCGTCCCGCCTCGTTCTGCGGCAATCCTGGGCCAGACTCCCTGCTAGCGCTTGTCCCCAGGCCATCCCGGCCTGAAACCCAGTATTGGCGCGCCCGCCGGCCTTGCACCGGCGGGAATGTCCGTCCTGCCTGCCCCGGCGGGCAGGCCTTCAGCCGGCCCAGGCCCGGGCCGCGATCTCCAGGGAGCACAGGCGCAGGGCCGGCTCGAACACGTCGCACACCAGCATCAGCTCGTCGGCCCCGGTGCGAGCCTGCAGGGCGGCCAGGCCCCGGGCCACGGTTTCCGGCCCGCCCACCACGGCGACGCCGAGGAAGCCGTTGATGGCGTCCCGCTCGTGGGCATGGAGGCTCTCCATGAAACCCTCCCGGGGCGGCGGCAGGCCGGCCCGGTCGCCGCGCAGGATGCCCAGCACCCGCTGCCGGCTGCTGCTGGCGAGGAAATCGGCGGCGGCGTCGTTCTCCGCCGCCACCAGGGGCACGCCCACCATGACGTGGGGCCGGCGCAGGGCGGCGGAGGGCTGGAATTCGTGGCGGTAGAGGGCCACCGCCTGGTCCAGCATGGCCGGGGCGAAGTGGGAGGCGAAGGCATAGGGCAGACCCCGGGCCGCCGCCAGGCGGGCGGCGAAGAGGCTGGAGCCGAGCAGCCAGATTGGCACCTGGGTGCCGGCCCCGGGCACAGCCACCACGGCCTGGCCCGGCTGCAGCGGACCCAGCAGGCGCTGCAGCTCGGCCACCTCCCGGGGGAAGTCGGCCTCCGTTTCCACCCGGTCCCGGCGCAGGGCACGCATGGTGGTCACGTCCGTACCGGGAGCCCGGCCCAGGCCCAGGTCGATGCGGCCCGGATAGAGTTCGGCCAGGGTGCCGAAGGCTTCGGCCACCACCAGGGGCGCGTGGTTGGGCAGCATGATGCCGCCGGCCCCGACCCGGATGCGGGAGGTGGCGCCGGCGATGTGCCCCACCAGCACGGCGGTGGCGGAGCTGGCGATGCCCGGCATGTTGTGGTGCTCGGCCAGCCAGTAGCGGGTGAAGCCGAGGGCTTCCACATGACGGGCGGTGTCCCGGGCGATGGCCAGGGCCTGGGCGATGCTGCCCCCTTCCCGCACCGTCACCAGATCGAGCAGGGAGAGGGAGGCCTTGCTTGTGGTGGTCATGGATTTTTTCCTTCCGGTCCCGCCGCCGGGACCACGATGGGATTGCGTTTGCTGGCCAGCCAGCCGAAGAAGGAGAGCAGGGCCAGGCCGCCGCCGATGAGCAGGATGCCCGCCACCTCGCTGGCCTGGAAGGCCTCGCCGAAGGTCAGGCGGGAGGAAAGGATGGCCACCACCGGGGTGCCCAGCACCGAGAGGCTTGCCTCCCAGGCCGGCACCCGGTCCAGGATGTAGATCCACAGCCACCAGCAGAGGGCCGTGCTGGCCACGGACATGAACATGAGGATGCCGACGTAGGACAGGTTCCAGTCCGTCGGGTGTTCGGGAACGACCAGGGCCAGCAGGGTCAGGGGCACGGCGCCGATGATCATCTGCCAGGTGGTGAGCACCAGCAGGTCCACCGGCTGGGCGCCGCGCAGGCGCTTGATGAGGATGGTGCCGACGGCCCAGCAGAGGGCGGCCATGAGGCCGAGGAACTTGCTGAAGAGGCTGGAGTGCATGTCCCAGGGCGCGATGATGAGCAGAAGGCCGGCCAGGGTGCTGCCGGCGGCCAGCCACTGCTTGCCCCGTACCCGCTCGCCCAGGATGGGCCAGGCCAGCAGCAGAGTCCAGATGGGCATGGTGAAGATGAGCACGGCGGTCTTGCCCGGCCCCCCTTCCACCAGGGCCCAGGTCTGGAAGACCATGAAGCCGGCCACCTGGGTCAGGCCGATGGCCAGGGTCTGGCCCGGGGCCACCAGCTGGAGGGGCTTGCCCAGCAGGCGCAGCACCACCACCAGGGCCAGGGCGGCGCCGATACATCGCTCCGCGGCGAAGGCGAAGGGGGCGGCATGGGCCAGGCCCTGCTTGGCCAGGACCCAGGTATAGCCCCAGGTGAGGGAAAGGACGACCAGGGCCAGGAGCGGCAGCCAGCGGCGATAGGCGTTCATGGAAATTCCGTCAAAAGGATGAAGGCGCCGCGATGGCCGAAGCCGCCGCGGCGTGGGTAGGGCTGTCGCTCAGGCCAGGGCCGGGTAGTCGGTGTAACCCTCGGCGCCGCCGCCGTACAGCTTGTCGGCCCGCAGTTCGTTGAGGGGGGCGCCGCTCTTGAGGCGGCGGGGCAGGTCCGGGTTGCTGATGAAGGGCCGGCCGAAGGCCACCAGGTCGGCATGGCCACTGGCCACCGCCGCTTCGGCGCTGGCGCCGCTATAGCCGTTGTTCACCATCCAGGTGCCGCCGAAGGCCCGGCGCAGGGCCTCGTAGTCGAAGGCGGGAGCGCCTTCGGGCTGGCGCGGGCCGCCGGTCTCGCCTTCGATGACGTGCAGGTAGGCCAGGCCCAGGGGCGCCACCTGTTCCACCACATAGCCGTAGAGGGCCTGGGGATTGCTGTCCAGGGGCGCAGCAAAGGTGGTGAGGGGGCTCAGGCGCAGGCCGGTGCGGCCGGCGCCGATTTCCCCGGCCACGGCCCGCACCACTTCCAGCAGCAGCCGGGCCCGGTTGGCGATGGAGCCACCATAGGGGCCGCTGCGGTCATTGACGCTGTCGCGCAGGAACTGTTCCAGCAGGTAGGTGTTGGCGCCATGCACTTCCACCCCGTCGAAGCCGGCGGCGATGGCGTTGCGGGCAGCCTGGCGGTAGTCCTCCACCAGGGCCGGCAGTTCCTCGTCGGCCAGGGCACGGGGCACGGACACGTCCACGAAGCCTTCCTTGGTGAAGGTCTTGGTGGGGGCCGGACGGGCGGTGGAGGAGACCGGAGCGGCGCCGCCGGGCAGCAGGGAGGAGTGGGAGATGCGGCCCACGTGCCACAGCTGCAGGACGATGCGGCCGCCGGCGCCATGGACGGCGTCGGTCACCTGGCGCCAGGCCGCCACCTGCTCCTCGCTGTAGATGCCCGGGGTGTCCAGGTAGCCCTGGGCCATGGGGCTGATGGGGCTGGCCTCGGCGATGATGAGGCCGGCACTGGCGCGCTGGCGGTAGTACTCCACCGTCAGGGGGCCGGGCTTGTTGCCGGCGATGGCCCGGTTGCGGGTCAGGGGGGCCATGACGATGCGGTTGGCCAGGGAAATGTCGCCGACGGTGACGGGATCGAACAGGGAAGGCATGGATTGGCTCCTCGAAAAGGATGTTGCTGATTAGACCGGTCGTCTATGACTGCGAAACAATAAAAGGGCCGCCACCAGGGCGGCCCCGGGGGGAAAACTCAGGGGGTCAGCATCTTGCGGGTGAAGGCCATGGCGTTCTCCAGGGCGGCCCGGTTACGGTGCAGCTTGCCCAGCAGGCTGGCGCCCAGCCACAGCTGGTACAGGGTCTGGGCCGTCTCCCGGGGCTCCAGGGGCGGCAGGGAGGCATCGGCCACGCCGGCTTCCACCAGGGCCGCCAGGCGCGCCACGATCTGCTCGGTACCGTCCCGCAGGGTAATGCGCATGGCGTCGGAGAGATCGGCCACTTCGGCACTGAGCTTCACCACCAGGCACTTCTGGGCATTGCAGGCATCGCTCTGGGCATCCATCCAGCGCTGCCAGTAGCGTTCCAGCCGTTCCCGGCCGCTGGCGGCGGGGTCACGGCTCAGTTCGTCGATGCGCTCCAGGTAGCCGGCGAAGTGGTCCTGCAGCAGGGCCTGACCGAACTGCTCCTTGGACTCGAAGTAGTGGTAGAAGGAGCCCTTGGGCACCCCGGCGGTCTTGAGGATTTCATTGAGGCCGACGGAAGAAAAGCCCTTGCCGGCGATGAGCCCCTTGCCGCTGTCCAGGATGTGCTGACGGGTATTGTCGTAGCGAGTGTTCATGGCCGCCACGATACCAACAATTAGACCAGTCGTCTAGTCGTAAATGGAGGCCGAAGGGAAGCCGCCATCGGCGTGACTTATCTCATACCCCGACGCCGGGAACGAGGCGATATACTTCAGCGATGAACCATCCAGCCGCGCCGACCATGGCCCCTCCTCCCACCTGCATCGACTGCAAGCACGCCCTGGAAGTGGCCGAAGAACCGGGCATGGTGGCCTGCACGGCCCACCTGGAGTACTTCCCCGCCGACCACCCGGCCACCTGCGCCGACTTCATCTACCACCCCCATCACCACTGTCTTTGTCGGCAGGAACACTGAAAAGGACCATCCGGTCGCAAAAAAGCCCGCAGCAGCGGGCTTTTTCATTGGCTGGCACCACAACCCTCAGGCGGAGCGGGGGGCGAACATGATGATGGCCATGCCGGCCAGGGCCACCGTGGCGCCGACTCCGTCCCATAGGGTGGGGCGGATGCCGTCCACCAGCCACAGCCAGAGCAGGGCCACGCCGATGTAGACGCCGCCGTAGGCCGCGTAGGTGCGGCCGGCGGCCTGGGGATGGAGGGTCAGCAGCCAGGCGAACAGGCCCAGGCTGAAGGCCGCCGGCAGCAGCAGCCAGACCGAGCCCCCTTTTTTCAGCCACAGCCAGGGCAGGTAGCAACCGACGATTTCCGCCACGGCGGTGGCGACGAACAGCAGCAGGGTCTGCAGGGCGGGCATCAGGGGCGCCGCAGCAGCAGGTGCTGGCGGATCATGTCCGGCACCTTGAGGCGCAGCAGGTCGCCGGGCTGGCTGGAAAGCCAGTTGTTGAAAAGGCCGGCAGTGAAGGACAGGGTGTCGTAGGCGGCCCCCTCCGGGTCCAGGCCGGGACGCAGGTAGCCCTTGTCGGCAGCACGCTGGTAGGAGCGGATGAGCTTGGCGAGGAAGTCCATGCAGGGTTTGTTGACTTCCTGCAGCACCTGCGCAAATTCATCCACATACTCGCAGCGCAGGGTCATAATCTCGAAAACCTGACGGACTTCCGAACGTCCGTCGATGATGCGGAAAAACGCCAGCAGGCTCTGCTCGATGCCGTCGAGGGGATTCGGGAGATCCGGCGAATCCAGGTAGGCATCCACCTCGTCCAGCACCGCCAGGGAATCTTCCCGCATGGCGAAGAACAGTTCCGCCTTGTTCTCGAAATGCCAATAGACGGCGCCCCGGGTTACTCCGGCCACCCGGGCGATCTTTTCCAGGGACGTACGGCTGACGCCGCATTCGTGGAATACGCAACGGGCCGCATCGATGATTTCGCGCCGGGTCTGTTCCGCCTCGGCCTTGGTTTTCCTGACCATGCTTCCTTCCTCTGGAACGGCGCCTGGCGCCGCTCCGCGAACCATTGGCCCTGGCTGCACACCAAGTGTTTGCCGGGCCGTTTGATACACAACGTTACAAATAGGTCGATTTACATACAACCTTGATTGTATATAATCATCAGCATAATTCAAAGTCCGGAGCTCCACTCATGTCGTCCACCCAACAATTCCCCGCCCCCCTCCTCCGCCTGCGGCCGGCTGCCGCCGCCCTGGTGCTGGCCCTCGGCCTGGCTGCCTGTTCCGGTGAAAACGCAGCCCCCCAGGGCGGCGCCCCCCAGGCCCTGCCGGTGACCGTGCTGGAAATGCAGCCCCAGAACCTGCCGGCCTCCCTGGAGCTGATGGCCCAGACCGAAGGTGCCAAGGAAACGGAAGTGCGCGCCCGGGTGGGCGGCATCCTGATGAAGCGCCTGTACCAGGAAGGTGCCCTGGTGAAGGCCGGCCAGCCCCTGTTCCAGATCGACCGGGCGCCCTACGAGATCGCCCTGGCCGAAGCCAAGGCCAAGGCCGAGCAGACGGCCCGGGAAGAGGGCCGCCTGAAGGGCCTGCTGGCCCGCCAGGCCGTGAGCCAGAAGGAATACGACGATGCGGCCTCCAACAACGCCATCGCCCAGGCCGCCCTGCGCCAGGCCCAGCTGAACCTGTCCTGGACCACCGTCACCGCCCCCGTTTCCGGCACTTCCGGCCGGGCCGTGAAGTCCGAAGGCAACCTCATCAACACCTCCGACGCCAGCCTGCTCACCTCCGTGTACCAGGCCAATCCGATGTGGGTGCGCTTCGGCCTCTCCGAGTCCGACACCGCCAACCTGCCCGGCGGCCAGCTGAAGGCCGAGATGGTCAGCGGCGTCGAACTGATCCTTCCCGACGGCAGCGTCTATGACAAGCCGGGCAAGATCAACTTCCTCGCCTCCACCATCGACACCACCCTGGGCACCCAGCAGCTGCGCGCCGAGTTCGACAACAGCGACGGCAAGCTGCTGCCCGGCCAGTTCGTGCGCGTGCGCCTGCTCACCGGCAACCGGGAAGGCGTCTTCCTGGTGCCCCAGGCTGCCGTCATGCAGACCGAACAGGCCCGCCTGGTGATGGTGGTGGACGCCGAAAGCAAGGTCGCCCCGCGCCCGGTGCAGACCGCCGAATGGCGCGGCAAGGACTGGGTCATCACCGGCGGCCTCAAGGCCGGCGACAAGGTGATCGTGGACAACCTGATGAAGGCCCGCCCCGGTGCGCCCGTGGCGCCCCACGGTCCCCAGGCTGCACCCGGCGCCCCTGGCGCCGCTCCGGGCACCCCGGCCCAGGGCCAGCCTGCCGCCGCCAAGCCGGCCGATGCCGCCCCCGCCGCCGCGCCTGCCAAGGGCGCCGAGGGTGATGCCGCCAAGACGCCCGCCCAGCCTGCTGCCCAAGGCAAGCAATAAGCTGAGCCAGAAAGGGATTCGAACCCAACATGTCACGCTTTTTCATCAATCGACCGATCTTCGCATCGGTCATCTCCATCGTCATCGTCATCGCCGGGATCATGGCATCCCGGGTGCTGCCCATTTCCCAGTACCCGGAAATCGCGCCGCCGACGGTGATCATCTCCGCCTCCTACCCCGGCGCCTCCGCCGAAACCCTGGCCAAGACCGTGGCCGCCCCCATCGAGGAGCAGCTTTCCGGCGTTGAAAACCTGATGTATTTCAACTCCACGGCCTCCGCCAACGGCTCCCTCTCCATCACCGCCACCTTCGAGGTCGGCACCGATGTGGACATGGCCACGGTGAACGTGAACAACCGGGTCAAGATCGCCGAGCCGCGCCTGCCGGACGTGGTGCGCCAGTACGGCGTGACCGTGCAGAAGCGTTCCAACGACATCCTGATGGTGGCTGCCATCACCTCGCCGGAAGGCACCCGCACGCCCCTGTACCTGTCCAACTACGCCCTGGTCAATATCCTGGACGACCTGAAGCGCATCCCCGGCGTCGGCGATGCCCAGATCTTCGGTGCCCTGGACTACTCCATGCGGCTGTGGCTGCGGCCCGACCGCATGGCCCAGCTGGGAGTGACGACGACGGAAATCTCCAACGCCATCGCCGCCCAGAACAAGCAGAACGCCGCCGGCAAGATCGGCCAGGAGCCGGCCCCCAACGGCCAGCAGCTGGTCTACACGGTGACCGCCAAGGGCCGCCTGACGACGCCGGAGCAGTTCGGCAACATCGTCATCCGCGCCGACGGCCCCAAGGGCGCCCTGTACCTGAAGGACGTGGCCCGGGTCGAGCTGGGGGCCCAGAACTACGACGCCTCCACCGCCCTGATGGGCAAGCCCGTGGTCGGCGTCGGCATCTTCCTGCAGTCCGGCGCCAACGCCCTGGACGTGGCCAAGAAGGTGAAGCTGCGCATGGACGAACTGAAGCAGAAGTTCCCCAGCGACGTGGATTACGTGGTCCCCTTCGACACCACCAAGTTCGTCCAGGCCTCCATCACCGAAGTGGTGCACACCCTGGTGGAAGCCCTGGTCCTGGTGGCCATCGTCGTCTTCGTCTTCCTGCAGAACTGGCGCGCCACGGTGATTCCCCTGGTGGCCGTGCCCGTCTCCCTGATCGGCACCTTCGCCGGCCTGTGGCTGTTCGGCTTCTCCATCAACACCCTGACCCTGTTCGCCATGGTGCTGGCCATCGGTATCGTGGTGGACGACGCCATCGTGGTGCTGGAGAACGTCGAGCGCCTGATGTGGGAAGAGAAGATGGCGCCCAAGGAAGCGGCCATCGAAGCCATGCGCGAAGTTTCCAGCGCCGTGGTGGCCATCGTCCTGGTGCTGTGCGCGGTGTTCATCCCCGTCGCCTTCCTGGGCGGCATCGCCGGCATGCTGTACAAGCAGTTCGCCGTCACCGTGGCCATCTCCGTCACCCTCTCCGGCATCGTCGCCCTGACCCTGACGCCGGCCCTGTGCGCCCTGCTGCTGCAGCCCAAGCATGAAGAGCCGGCCATCTTCCGTCCCTTCAACCGCCTCTTCGAGCGCTTCACCAAGTCCTACACCGACACGGTGAACAAGACCCTGCATCACCGCATCATCGGCACCGTGGCCTGCGTCGTCATCCTCGGCGGCAGCTTCTTCATGTTCCGCGCCGTGCCCGGCGGCTTCGTCCCGGCGGAAGACCAGGGCTACCTGATCAGCGCCCTGATGCTGCCCGACGGCGCCAGCCTGCAGCGCACCCGCGCCACCGGCGACCAGTTCCAGTCCATGATCAAGCAGGACGAGGCAGTGGACCGGGTCTTCGTCATCGCCGGCAACGACATCATCGGCGGCGGCATGAAGCCCAATGCCGGCACCGTCTTCATCCCGCTCAAGGACTGGGACGAACGCAAGGCCGGCGCCGACGACCTGGCGAAGAAGTTCATGGGCATGGGCATGATGCTGCCGGACGGCCTCGGCCTGGTGTTCAACCCGCCCGCCATCCGCGGCCTGGGCAACGCCGGCGGTTTCGAAGCCTACATCCAGGCCCGCGGCGATGCCGATCCCCAGAAGCTTTCCGGTGTCGTGCAGCAGTTCATGGAAGGCCTGAAGAAGCGTCAGGAACTGGTGGGCATCAACACCTTCTTCCGCCCCACCTCGCCCCAGCTCAGCGTCGAGGTCAATGAAGCCAAGGCCATCTCCATGGGCATCGCCGTCAGCGACGTATACCAGACGCTGCAGGCCACCATGGGCACCCTCTACGTCAATGACTTCAACCTCAACGGCCGCACCTACCGGGTGCAGCTCCAGGCCGACGGCCAGTTCCGCTCCAAGCCGGAAGACCTGGGCCGGGTGTACGTGAAGAGCAGCAGCGGTTCCATGGTGCCCGTCTCGGCCCTGATCAAGGTCAAGTCCGTGGTCGGCCCGGAACAGCTGGAACGCTTCAACGGCTTCCTCTCCGCCAAGGTCATGGGCAGCTCCGTGCCCAAGGTCAGTACCGGCGACGCCATCAAGATCGTCGAGGAAGTGGCCAAGGAAACCCTGCCCGCCGGCTACGAGCTGGAATGGACCGGCCAGGCCTTCCAGGAAAAGCGCACCGGCACCACTTCCGCCGTTGCCTTCGGCTTCGGCATCATCATGGTGTTCCTGATCCTGGCGGCCCAGTACGAGAAGTGGTCCCTGCCCCTGGCGGTGATCCTGGCCGTGCCCTTCGCCCTCTTCGGCGCCCTGGCGGCGGTGATGATCCGCGGCATGCCCAACGACATCTACTTCCAGATCGGCCTGGTGGTGCTGATCGGCCTGGCGGCGAAGAACGCCATCCTGATCGTCGAGTTCGCCGCCCAGAAGCGGGCGGAAGGCCTCGGCGTGCTGGAGGCGGCCCTGGAAGGTGCCCGCCTGCGCTTCCGCCCCATCGTCATGACCTCCCTGGCCTTCATCCTCGGCGTCTTCCCCCTGGTCAAGGCCACCGGGGCCGGCGCCGCGGCGCGCAAGTCCATGGGCACGGGCGTGTTCGGGGGCATGCTGGCCGCCACCTTCATCGCCACCATCTTCATTCCCATGTTCTTCACCTGGCTGTCGGGCCGCCGTGCCAACCTGCCGGAAGGCTCCTACCACCACGTTGCGCACGATAACAAGGAGGAAGGCCAATGAGCCGCCCTGCATCCCACGCCCCCTTCGCCCTGAGCCAGGGCCTGGTCGCCACCCTGACCCTGCTGGCCCTCGCCGGCTGCGCCGTGGGCCCTGACTACAAGCGCCCCGAAGCCACCCTGCCGGAAGCCTACGTGGCCACCGCCGAAGCCGCCCCGGCGGCCCAGGCGCCGGTGGAAAAGGAATGGTGGAAGCTGTTCCAGGACGCCACCCTGAACGACCTGGTGCGCCAGGCCCAGGAACACAACCACGACCTGCTGCTGGCCGTGGCCCAGGTGGAAGAGGCCGAGGGTGTGGCCCGGGAAGCGGGCGCCGCCTTCTTCCCCCAGATCGACGCCAACGCCAGCGGCGGCCGCAACGAGATCAGCATGAAGACCGATCCCCTGCCGGCGGCCAATACCCAGCGTCTGCGGGACAGCCGCAAGGCCAGCCTCAGCACCTCCTTCGAGATCGACGTGTGGGGCAAGCTGCGCCGCGCCAACGAGGCCGCCCGGGCCCAGCTGCTCTCCAGCCGCTACGCCCGGGACACGGTGGAATTGTCCGTCGCCTCCCTGGTGACCAATGCCTACCTCACCCTGCGCGCCGCCGACGCCGACCTGGCCCTGACCCGGGACACCGTAACTACCCGGGAAAAGGCCCTGGACATCGTCAAGAGCAAGCAGGAAGCCGGCAGCGCCTCGCCCCTGGACCTGCACCAGGCCGAAAGCACCCTGGCCACCGCCCAGGCCCAGGCAGCCAGCCTGCGCCGGCAGCGGGCCGTGGCCGAGACCCAGCTGGCCCTGCTCACCGGCAAGCCCGATCTGAAGATCGCCGCCGGCGACCTGCGCCAGCTGCCCCTGCCGCCGGTGCCCCCGGCAGGCCTGCCCTCCTCCCTGCTGGAAGCCCGCCCGGACATCCGCCAGGCCGAGGAGACCCTGGTGGCAGCCAATGCCAAGATCGGCGTCGCCAAGGCCGCCCTCTACCCCAGCCTGTCCCTCACCGGCAGCCTGGGCAGCGAGAGCGCCGCCCTCACCAACCTGTTCACCTCCGCCGCCGGCGCCTGGTCCCTGGGCCTGGCCGCCACCATGCCCATCTTCGACTTCGGCCGTAACGCAGCCCGGATCGACCAGGCCACGGCCAAGCAGAAACAGGCTCTGATCAGCTACCAGAAGACGGTGCAGACCGCCTTCAAGGAAGTGAACGACGCCCTGGTGGGACTGCGGGAAAACGGCGAAGGGGAACGGGCCCAGGAGAAGCGGGTGCAGGCCACCCAGAAGACCCTGGAACTGGCCCAGCTACGCTACGAGGCCGGCTATTCCGCCTTCCTCGAAGTGCTTGACGCCCAGCGCAGCGCCAACGACGCCCTGCTGGACTACGTTAGCACCCGCCAGGCCCGCCTGACCTCCGCCGTGGACCTGTTCAAGGCCCTGGGCGGCGGCTGGAAGGACGACTTCAAGGCCGAATCCCTGAAGAACTCCGGCAACGACCAGGCCGCCGCGCCGGTGGCCAAGGCCGGCCAGTAAGGCTCACAACCCCCGAGGCCGGCACCCCCGCCGGCTTCTTCAGCCCCTCCCGCATGCGCCGGAGGGGCTTTTTTTTGACGGACGGGTACGGAACAGCGTCCCGTGGTGCCGCACGACGCGACCGGGCCCTGCGTCTCAGTCCGGCCCCTTTTCGTAGGCGGAAAGAGAAACGCCTGCGTGCCCCAGAAATTCCCGCAGCTGCTTGATGTCGGTCTTGGAGCAGGTGGAACTGTTGTGGGGATGGTGGAAGAAGCCTTCCACCTTGTTCAGCACCACCCGGTAGCGGGCGCCGTGGGTCGGCTCGACGGCGGCCCCCAGATGGTGCAGCAGGGATTCGACCTCGCGCCAGTGGATGTTGGCGCTCAAGGGGTCCTGGAAAATACTGCGCAACAGGTTGGCGTGCTTGTGGCTCATGGCAGTACTCCGCAAGGGAAGATCACCGCCCCATTCTACGCGCCGCGCCGGGCCAAGCTAGCCGTCTTTGCGAGCACCAAAGAAAAAGCCCATGCAAGCATCGCATGGGCTTTCCGTTGCTGCCTCCCTGGCCCTTCAGGCTCGGGAATCCGGCTTTTCGCCGTCGTTGGTGCTACCCGGTAATCTCAAAAGACAAGCCTATCTGCAACGGTCATAGGGTCTCCTTGAAACACGGCGACTGCCAACTGCCATCGTGGGTGCCGCCAGCCACGACACAGTTCCAGACTAGCACAGCCGCCACGGAAAGCCTACGGGGAAAATCCTTACGGCGCTCCTTCGACGTAATAGTCGATGCGGCCCCGGGGCGCCAGATACTCCACCACTTCCAGGGGCATGTTGGCCGGGTTGAGAGTGCTCTCCACGTTCAGCTCGGCTTCCTTGAGGTCGAGCATGAGGGCCTCATGGCGGGGAATATCGGCGTCGTAGAGCATCACCAGGGGCTGCAGCAGGCGGTTGGGGTTGCTTTCCACCACCAGGCCCACGGCGCCGTTGGAGAGGGTGACGAAGGTGCCGGGCGGATAGACCCCCAGCACCTTGACGAAACGTTGCAGCAGATCTGGATCGAAGGCCCCGCTTTCCTTCTTGAAGAGATGGCCCAGGGCCTCCGCCGGGGTCTTGGCGCTCTGGATGTCGAAGGGGTTGCACAGGTTGTCGTAGCGATTGGCCAGGGCAGCGATGCGGGCCAGACGGGGAATCTTGTCGCCGGCCAGGCGGTTGGGGAAACCGTTGCCGTCCCAGCGCTCATGGTGGCAGGCAATGATGTTGCGGGCCGGCACGGCCATGCCCTTGGCCCCGGCCACGGCCTTGATGCCGTAGCCCACGTGGGCCCGGTAGTATTCCTCTTCCGGCGGGGTGCGGGTGGTGGCGCGCAGGATGCGGGGCGGAATCTCGGTCTTGCCGGCGTCGTGCAGCAGGGCTCCCACCCCCAGGTATTTCATTTCCTCCGCCGACAGCTCCGCCGCCTTGCCCAGCAGCAGGGACAGCACCATGACGTTGATGGAGTGGAAGGCCAGGCCGGCCTCCCGCACCTTCTGGCTCATCAGCTGGATGACCACGCTCTCCGAGCCCATCAGGCCATCGACGATGCGGCTGGCCAGCTTCTGGGCTTCGGCGTGGGCCTCCGCCGGCTGGGGACCAAGGGTCTTGAGGATTTCCGAGGCGGCGCTGATTTCCTGATCGTATTCCCGCTCGCGCCGGGCCAGGCGTTCCCGCTGGCGCCGCACCCGCTCCATGCGCAGCTTCTTCTCGTCGAGCATGCCGGCCAGGGCCGCCGCACCGAAATCCACCTCTTCCGGCGCGGCGCTGCGGGCCACTTCGGGCAGGGGCACGGTGGTGCTGCGCTGGGGATCCCAGGGCACGTCCTCCAGGCCCATTTCCTTCAGGACCTGGATCTGCTTCTCGCTGGAGATGCGGAATTCGTTGAGCAAAAAGGGATGGCGCACCCAGCCCACATGGGACAGGGAGATGAAGAGGCCGGGCTGGAGCCGGTTGATGCTGACACGCTGCATGGCTATCGGTGAGTGAGGGCTGGCGGCATTGTAGACCACGTAAGGGCTGGCGGCACGAGGAGAAATGCCCTTTTTCAGGGAGATTCCCCGGGGTCCGACCTAGGGTTTCACCCGGGACCGTATTTTGTCCGTTTCAATATACTGGAATCCGTTATCCGGATACCCACGTCATCCCTTGAAGCTGACACCGATGCCCGACCTGCCCCGCCCACCCGCCAGCAATCCCCACTCCGCCTCGGCCCAGGGCCGGCGCCTGGTGTGGACCTTCGCCCTGGCCCTGCTGGTGCTCAACTGGTGCGCCATCACCTTCAAGATCCACAACGAGGAAAGCCTGGAAATCGCCTCCATCAACCAGGACAACCTGAACCTGGCCCGGGCCCTGGAAGAGCACACCCTGCGCACCCTGAAGAGCGTGGATCAGGCGGTGATGTTCCTCAAGTACCAGTACGAGCGGCATCCGGAGAAGGTGGACATCGCCGCCTACGTGCGGGACGGGATGATCTTCTCCAATCTCTTCAACCAGCTGGGCATCATCGACGAGCACGGCCAGTACATCCTCTCCAACCTGCCCAACCACAAGGTGCTGGACCTCTCGGACCGGGAGCACTTCCGCGTGCACATCGCCCGCGACACGGGCCAGCTCTTCGTCAGCAAGCCGGTGCTGGGGCGGGCCTCGGGCAAATGGTCGCTGCAGCTGACCCGCCGCATCAACAAGCCGGACGGCAGTTTCGGCGGCGTCGTGGTGGTCTCCCTGGACCCCCTCTACTTCACCCAGCTCTATGCCGACGTTAACCTGGGTCCCCACAGCGTCATCACCCTGCTGGGGCTGGACGGCATCGTCCGCGCCCGCAAGTCGGGCAAGGATGAACAGGTGGGCCAGAGCCTGGCCAACAGCCCCATCCTGACGGCAGCCAGCAAGGAGGCCAGCGGCACCCTGGAACTCACCAGCAGCATCGACAAGATCGACCGCTTCTTCGCCTACCGGGTCCTTTTCGACTATCCCCTGATGGTGATCGTCGGCAGCGACCGCAACGAGGCCCTGGCCGAAACCCGGCACCGGGCCTGGAGCTACCTGGCCTTCGGCGGCCTCGTCACGCTCATCGTGCTGGCCTTCTCCTGGGGCATCGGCCTGCTGCTGGCGCGCCTGGAACAGAGCCGGGCCAAGGCGGAAGAGGCCAACCGGCTCAAGTCCGAGTTCCTCGCCTCCATGTCCCACGAACTGCGCACGCCCCTCAACGGCATCATCGGCTATGCCGAACTGCTGCAGGAAAGCACCGACGACCAGGACCTGCGGGAATACGCCGGCACCATCCACAGCAGCGGCAGCCACCTGCTGGAACTGGTCAACTCCATTCTCGACCTGGCCAAGATCGAAGCGGGGCGCTTCGAACTGGCGCCGACCCTGGAGCCGCTCCAGCCCCTGTTGCAGCGGGTGGTGCAGGCCCACCAGCCCCAGGCCGACGGCAAGGGCCTGGCCCTGAACCTGGAAATCGACCGGGATGTGCCCCGGCAGCTGCTGTGCGACCACCTGCGCCTGACCCAGGTGCTCAACAATCTGGTGCACAATGGGGTGAAATTCACCGATCGGGGTACAGTGGACGTCAGCGTGCGCAGGGATGGCAAGCGCATCCGCTTTGCCGTGCGCGACAGCGGCCCCGGCATCGCCCCGGCGGATCAGGAGACGATCTTCGACAAGTTCCGCCAGGGCGAGAGCTTCGCCACCCGGCGCCAGGGCGGCAGCGGCCTGGGCCTGGCCCTGTCGCGCCAGCTGGTGGAACTGATGGGCGGACGCCTGACGCTACAATCCGAACCGGGCCGGGGCAGCGAGTTCTACTTCACGCTGCCCATCGGCGAGAAGGAGGAATGATGAAAGTGCTGGTGGTAGACGACCACAAGGTCAATCGCATGTTGCCCCGCGCCATCCTCAGCAAGCTGGGGATCGAGGTGCTGGAAGCGGACTCCGGCGAGGCGGCCCTGGAATGCCTGGCCCGGACGCCGGAGGTGGATCATGTGCTGCTCGACGTGAGCATGCCCGGCATGACCGGCATCGAGGTCTGCCAGCGCCTGCGGGAGGAGGAAAGGACCCGGGGCCTGCACATCATCGCCTACACCGCCCACGCCTTTGCCAGCGAGAAGAACCAGATCATGGAAGCGGGTTTCGACGACCTGCTGATCAAGCCCATCAACCGGGAAGGCCTGTTGCAGGCCCTGGGCATGGCCCAGTAGGGTTCTAACGCCCCTAGCGGTCGAACTGCTGCAAGCCCTGCAGCAACGCCTCCAGCGCCAGCCGCAGTTCCGCCAGATGGGCCGGCTGCACCGCTTGATGGGGCGCCAGGCGCTCCACCTCGGCCGCCTGCTGCACCAGCGGCGAAGGGCCGAAATTGGCCGCCGCACCGCGCAGGGAATGGGCCACCCGCCCCAGGCGCTCCCAGTCAGCCGCGGCCAGGGCCTCCTCCATCGCCGCCATTTCCAGCCGCGTCAATCCGGGAAAGACGTCGCCGATGATCTGCAGCACGTCCCTGTCGGCCCCTTCCAGCATCCTGCCGTAGTCGAAGCCCCCCTCTTCCTGCCCGGGCCGGGCCAGACCCGCCAGCACTTCCTGCAGGTCCTTCTGCTGCAGGGGCTTCAGCAGGTAGCCGTCCATGCCGGCCGCCAGCCCCCGTTGCCGGTCCTCCCGCCGCGCCGCCGCCGACAGGGCGTAGATGCGCAGGGGCGCCAGGCCCCTGGCCTGTTCGTCGGCCCGGATCAGGCGGGTCGCCTGCTCGCCCCCCATCTCCGGCATCTGCATGTCCATCAGCACCAGGTCGAAGCGCCGGCGGGCCGCCGCCACCACCGCCTCCCCGCCGTGGCGGGCCAGGGTCACCCGGTGGCCCATGCGTTCCAGCATGTTGCGCATGAGCTGCTGGTTGACCGGGTGGTCTTCCGCCAGCAACACCTCCAGGCCTGCCGGTGGCGTGCCGGCAGCCTCCGCCACCGTGGCGGGGACCCCGGCCACGGCGGGCTCCAGCAATGCCTGCAGGCTGCGCCATAGCTCGTCGGCCAGGGCCGGCTTGCCGAGATAATTCCCCACGCCCAAAGCCTTGCAACGGGCGATTTCCTGGCGCATGCGGCTGGGGCTGAGCAGCATCAGCAACGGCACCCGGCCGGGACTCCGGGCCAGGTGCCCGAGCAGGTCCCCAGCGTCGCCGTCGGCCGGACGGGAATCGGCCACCACGCCGTCCCACTGCCCCTGTTCCAGCAAGGCCAGCCCTTCGGCACCGCTGGCCGCAGCCACCACCGTCGCCCCCCAGGACGCCAGCAGCCCCTGCAGGCGACAACGCTGGCGGGCATTGGCCACCACCAGCAGCAGGGCCGGCTTGCCGGACAGGCGGCGTTCCGGTTCTGGCGCGGCCGCCCCGTCCGTCGGCAGCTGCAGGGTGAAATGGAAGGCGCTGCCCTGGCCGGGCACGCTGTCCACCCAGATGCGCCCCCCCATCAGTTCGCACAGGCGGCTGCAGATGGTCAGCCCCAGGCCGGTGCCGCCGAAGCGCCGGGTGGTGGAACTGTCTTCCTGGGCGAAGGCCTCGAAGATGTGCTCCTGCTTTTCCGGGGCAATGCCGATGCCCGTGTCGCTGACGCAAAAGTGCAGCACCTGCCCCGCCGCCCCGGGTTCAGCCAGTTCCACCGCCACCTCGATCTCGCCCCGCTCGGTGAACTTGATGGCGTTACCCAGCAGATTGAGCAGGATCTGGCGCAGGCGCCCCGGATCGCCGAGCAATCGCCGCGGCACCCCGGGACCGCGCCGGGCCAGCAGTTCCAGGCCCTTCTGGTCGGCCCGCACCGCCACCGTGCGCAGGGCGTCGGCGCAGACCTTTTCCAGGTCGAAGGGAATCTGTTCCACATCCAGCCGCCCGGCCTCGATCTTGGAGAAGTCCAGGATGTCGTCGATGATCGACAGCAGGGCGTTGGCGGACATCTGCACCGCTTCCAGATAGTCCCGCTGTTCCTCGGTCAGCTCCGTATCCAGGGCCAGCTCGGTCATGCCGATGACCCCGTTCATGGGGGTGCGGATTTCGTGGCTCATGTTGGCCAGGAAGTCGCTCTTGGCCCGATTGGCATTCTCGGCCGCCTCCTTCGCCCGCAGGATTTCCGCCTCCCAGCGCTTGCGCTCGGAGATATCCATGATGGTGCCCACCAGGCCGCGCACGCTGCCGTCCGGCCGGGTCAGGGCCGCCTTGTTGTAGAGGGTGTCGTAGCGGGCGCCGGCAGGGGTGATGAGCTCGATCTCGTAGCTCTGCCGCCCGCCCCGGGCAAACACCTCCTCATCCCGGGCCACGTGCTGCTCGGCCAGTTGCGGCGGCAGCAGGTCCCGCACGTGGCGGCCGATCCAGAGGCTCGGCTCGATGCCGAAGAAATCGGCGAAGGCCTTGTTGAAGCCCTGGTAACGGCCCTGGATGTCCTTGAAATAGAGGGGAACCGGCAAGGTGTCGAGCACCTGGCGGGAAAAGTGCAGTTGCTCGTCCAGACGCGCCTCGGCCAGTTTGCGCGCCGTGATGTCGGTGCGGATGGCGATGTACTGGTAGGGCACGCCCAGGTCGTCGAAGAAGGGCACCACGGTGGCGCTGACCCAGTACAGGCGGCCGTCTTTGCTGCGGTTGCAGACCTCGCCCTGCCACACCCGGCCATGGACGATGGTGTCCCACATCTCCTGGTAGAAGGCGGGGGGATGGATGCCGGACTTGACCACCCGGTGGTTGCGCCCCACCAGCTCCTCCCGGGAATAGCCGCTGATTTCGCAGAAGCGGTCGTTGGCCTCGATGATGAAGCCTTCCACGTCGGTGACGCTGACGATGGCGTGCTGGTCCAGGGCGAACTTCTGCTGCTCCAGGCTGGAATGGGCCTGGTGCAGGCGGATGCGGCTCGACTCCCGCTCCCGCACCAGGGTGTCCATCAGCTGGGAGAGGGATTCCAGGCTGGCATCCTCCGGGCTCAGGGCCGGCAGTCCCATCTGGCCGAGGAGGCGGTTGGCGGTTTCCCGCAGGGAGGCGATGGACTGCTCCCGTGCCACCAGTTCCTGCTCCTGGCGGGCATAGGCCCGGTTCAGGTCCTCCGACGACAGTTCCAGGCTGCGGGTACGCAGGGCCTGGTCCCGCTCCGCCTGGGCATAGGCCTCCCCCACCCGGCGCAGGAAGGCCGGCAGGCCCGCCAGGGCCACCGCCACATCCGGCGCGATGTCCTCCCGGGCCGCCAGGTGCAGCAGCTTGTCGCACAGGGGTTGCAGTTCCGCCTCGCCCGCCACCCCGAGGGAGCCTTTCAACTGGCGCAGCAGCAGGCGGTGCATGGCCCTCAGACCTCGGTCAGCAGGGTGATGGTCATGGTCTGGTTGTGCAGGCGGCAGGAATCGGGGCCAACGGCGCCGGGGGCCGCATTGAAAGGGCTGATCTCGCCGTAGGAATAGAAGCCGGTGAGGGTGCAGTTGCGGCCGAAAACGTCGGCCACCGCTTCCACCTCCTCGTCCACCCGGCCGCCCAGCACCAGTTTGCGTCCGACGCAGCTGACCAGGATCGCCAGGGCCTCCCCGGGCACCATGGCCCGGGCCATTTCCGCCGCCCGCTGGGCCCCGTCCACCAGGGCATTGGGATTGGCGTGCATGAGCTTGAGGTAACCGTCCGGATCGATTTCGCCGGCCAGGATGAGGCTGCCGGAGGCTTCATCCACCCCCAGGATGGTGCGGATCAGGCCGACGCTGGAGCGGTCCTTGTCGGCCATGGAAAAGGGGAAGAGCAGGCCCGAGGCCGGCAGGTCGCGGGCGTATTCGCCCAGGTAGCGCTTGTAGATGTCGAGGGCCGGCTCCCCGTCCAGTTCGTAGAGCACGTTGTTCTCGCAGCGGGTGACCTTGCGCGCCGGGCCGAAGGGCTCCCAGCCGCCGAAGGAGCCGTGGCCCACCCGCAGGGCCTGGCCGTAGAGCCCCACCGCCACCACCCGGTGCTCGGCCACGCCCTGGGACGACAGCACCCAGGTGCGGGAAAAGGCGCCGCCATCGCCGGCCAGGCCGCCGCTGACGGCCACGCCGGGCGGCAGTTGGCGGCTCATGCCGGCCACCAGGGCGCTGCCGTTGATGGCCACGCCCTGGGCAAAGACCAGCACCGCCCGCAGCCCCTCTCCCGGCAACTGGGCCGCCAGGCGCTCGCCGGCGGCACCGGAATCGGCCATGCAGGCCAGCTCCGTGGTCACTTCCCGCACCGTGGTGGCGTCGAAATGGACGGCGGTGACGACGATGCTGCCTTCGCACACTTCCTCGCCGACGATCTCGCCGGCAGTGCTGCAACCGATGCGCAGGGCCCCGGGAAAGACTTCGGCCAGGAGAGCGGTGAAAGCGCCATCGGCCAGACGTTCGGCGGCAAAGAACACCAGCAGCAGCTGGGGCTCGATGGCCTGCAGGGGCGCCAGGGCGGCCCGGATGTGGGCCGGCTCCCGGGCCACGGGAAGGTGGATCTGAAGAACGCGCATGACTGATTCCTCCTCTGCTCTTTTCTTGTCTTCTCTCGATGCTACTGGTCCTGGAAACGCTCCCGGATTGCCAGCACTTCGTCCCACGCCACCAGGAAGGCTTCGACGCAGCGGGGGTCGAAATGTCTGCCGGCATTCTGCTCCAGGTATTCCCGGGCCTGGGCCAGGGGCCAGGCCTGCTTGTAGGGACGGGGCGACGTCAGGGCGTCGAAGACGTCCGCCACCGCCACGATGCGCCCCAGGAGCGGAATGGCCTCGCCCTTGAGTCCCTGGGGATAGCCGCTGCCGTCCCACTTCTCGTGATGGGCCCGGGCGATCACCGCCGCCATCGCCAGGACCGGGGAACGGGCCTGGCGCAGTATCTCGTAACCCTGCTCGGCATGCTGCTGCATGATCATAAACTCGGCCGGGGTCAGGCGCCCGGGCTTGAGCAGGATCAGGTCCGGCGTCCCCACCTTGCCCACGTCGTGCATGGGCGCCGCTTCCAGCAGCATCTCCAGCTCCGCCGGCGACAGCCCCAGCTGGCGGCCGATGAGCACCGAATAGTGGGCCATGCGCAGGATGTGGGCGCCCGTCTCCGGGTCCCGGTATTCGGCGGCCTTGGCCAGGCAGACGATGGTCTCCCGCTCCCGCTCCAGGAGGCCGGCGGTGGCCTTGGCCACCTCCTCGGCCAGCCAGGCCGCCCGGTCCGCCAGCTGCCGCTGGCTGCGGCGCAGGGCGCACATGTTGCGCACCCGGGCGAGGAACTCGTCCTTGTCCACCGGCTTGTTGAGAAAATCGGAGGCGCCCTGCTCCAGGGCCCGGCAGCGCACGTCCCGCAGGTTGTTGGCGGTGACCATGATCAGCGGCACCTCGGCCATGCCCGGCAGCTGGCGGAAGTGGCGGATGAATTCCAGGCCGTCCGGCGCCGGCATCATGTAATCGACCACAACCACGTCCGCCTGCCCCTGTTCGCACCAGGCCAGGGCCTCGCTGGAGGAAAGGAAGCCATGGACCCGCACCCCCTCGATCCGTTCGGCGAGGACGCGGAACAGGGTCAGGTTGATTTCGGAATCGTCGATGACGACCAGATTCAGCTCCACGGCGCGACCTTCCCGGCGACGTTGGCGATGGCAGATGCGCCCATTATGGAACCGAGGCCTCGGGCCGATTGTGCATAAGTTCCTGCCGGGCCGCCGCGGCCTGTGGGAACATGCCGGGCACCTGACAGGATGCTACACTTGGCCATCAGGTTCCCATCCCTCCAACGGCCCCCATCCGATTGCCAGCCCCTATGACGGACACAACGCCTGCCATCCGCCTGCTGCTCGCCGACGACCAACTGCTGGTGCGTGCCGGCATCCGCTCCCTGATCCAGACCCTGCCCGAATACGTGGTGGTGGCCGAATGCGCCGACGGCCTGGAAGCCCTGGAACGGACCCAGGCCCTGAAACCCGACGTGGCGGTACTGGACATCGACATGCCTAACCTGTCGGGCATCGAGGCCATGCGCCAGATCCGCACGGTCTCGCCGGAAACCAAGCTGATGGTGCTCTCCGGCATCGACCGCCGCGAGGTGGTGGAGGCGGCCCTGGAGGCGGGGTGCCACGGCTACCTGCTCAAGGATTTCGTCCTCGCCGAGCTGCAGCTGGCTCTGGACAAGGTGATGGACGGCAGCTGCTACCTGTCGCCCAAAATCCAGCAGCAACTGCTGGACGCCATGCGCACGGACCGCCGCGAAATGCTGCAGCCGCCCCAGCTGACGCCGCGCCAGGAGCAGATCCTGCGGCTGGTGGCTCTGGGCCGCACCACCAAGGAAATCGCCCGGGAACTGAGCATCAGCCCCAAGACCGTGGAATTCCACCGGGCCCAATTGATGGAGCGCCTCGGCGTGCGGGATGTGGCGGGCATGACCCGCTATGCGATGCAGCACGGCATGGTCTCCTGAAAGCGCGGCCGCCCCTCAGTCGTCCCCGGCTGCCAGGGAGCGGTTGAAGGCGGTCATTTCCGCCGCCACCTGCTGCAGCTCCTCCCGCCACAGGGCACTTTCATCCACCCCGGCCGGCACCGCCCCGGCCAGCAGCAGGGCCTCGATCTCCCGCGCCCGCGCCACGATGCGCCCGGTGGCGAAAATGGCGCAAACCCCCTTGATGCGATGCACCGTGCGGCGCAACGGCTCCGGCATGCCGGACTCGGCCGACTCGGCCAGGGCCTGATCCAGTTCGCCCAGCAACTGGGGGAAGTTG
This sequence comes from Azospira oryzae, assembly GCF_004217225.1. Lineage (GTDB taxonomy): Bacteria > Pseudomonadota > Gammaproteobacteria > Burkholderiales > Rhodocyclaceae > Azospira > Azospira oryzae. The sequence continues at coordinate 49,177 of NZ_SHKM01000001.1, read as the reverse complement.
TCGAGGAAGGTCTGCACCAGATCCCGCACGCTGTCCCGGTCGCCGTTGAGCATGCGCAACAGCCCTTCCGGATCGCAGGCCGGCGAGGAAGACGGGGGGGCAACGGAATCGGTCATGGCATGGGCTCCAGCAAGCGGGGTGCGCTCGGAATTTTACGGCAACGGCATCAGGGCGACGGCAGGCCTTACCGGCCATGCCGCAAACCGGCGTCTCCGGCCCGGCCGGGGACGGGTACAACGGTCCGTCCTTCCATTCGCGACGCTCCTGCGACAAGTTCGTGCAGTTTTGCCAAAGATGAATAGCAGGGGAACTGGGGTATCACCTAGGGCCTAACCGGGGCGTTACCCGAGCTGGCAAGCGCCTTTTCCGCTGGCATCCTCCACCGCATCGACAAGATCCCCGCCACGGGGACGCCGTCCTGCAGTCCCACCGGAGGAGACTACCATCGTGTTTGCCAATCTGCGCCTGAAGAGCCGGATGTTCATCCTGATCGCCCTGGCGGTATTCGGCATGGGCACCATCACCATCCTCGGAGCCCTGGGCGTCAGCCGGGACCTCCACGAGGGCCACCAACAGACCGTCAGGGCCGCCGTGGAAGCGGCCTACAACATCATCGCCGGCTACCAGGCCCTGGAGAAGGCCGGCAAGATGAGCCGCAGCGAGGCCCAGAAGGCCGCCGCCGAAAGCGTGCGCATGGCCCGCTACGGCGGCGCCGACGGGCGCTCCGAGTATTTCCACATCTGGACCCCGGAAGGGGTGACGGTGATGCACCCGATCCGCCCCGAATGGGAAGGCAAGGACGTCACAGGGGAGGTCCGGGACGTCAAGGGCCGACCGACCCTGCGCAACATCATCGACGGCGCCATCAAGCAGCCGGACGGCGCCTTTGTCGAGACCCTCTTCCCCCACCCCGGCCAGCCGGCGGAGAAGGCGGTGGACAAGCTGCAGTACGTGAAGCTGTTCGCCCCCTGGGGCTGGGTGGTCGGCAGCGGCATCTACCTGGACGACGTGCAGGCCGAAGTGCGCCAGCGGACCCTCGAGGATTCCCTGATGGCGCTGGTGCTGCTCGCCCTGGTCGCCGCCGGCACCTACCTGGTGGGCCGCAGCGTGCTGCAGCAGGTGGGGGGCGAACCGGGTGTGGCCATCGACCTCATGCGCCAGGCGGCCGACGGCGACCTGACGGTCCGGGTCGAGACGGCGCCGGCCGGGTCCATGCTGGCTTCCTTCAGCCACATGGTGGCCTCCCTGCGCCAGGTGGTGAAGGAGATCGGCAGCAATTCGAGCCAGCTGACCCACAACGCCGAGCGCATCAGCACCGCCGCCCGGGAAGTATCCCTGGCCGGGGAACAGCAGTCCGACGCCACGTCCGCCATGGCCGCCGCCATCGAGGAACTGACCGTGAGCATCAATCACATCTCCGACAACAGTCGGGATACGGAACGCAATTCCAGCGAATCGGCCCAGCTGGCGGCCGAGGGGGAAACCCGGGTGGCCAATGCGAGCGGCGCCATCAAGGCCATCGCCGGCACCGTCAGCGACGCCTCGGGCCGTATCCGGGACCTGGAAACCCAGACCCGGGAAGTCTCCGGCATCGCTTCGGTGATCAGCGCCATCGCCGCCCAGACCAACCTGCTGGCCTTGAACGCCGCTATCGAGGCAGCCCGGGCCGGGGAACAGGGCCGGGGCTTCGCCGTGGTGGCCGACGAGGTGCGGCAGCTGGCGGAACGGACGGCCAAGGCCACGGTGGAGATCGAACAGATGATCAGCCACATCCAGACCGACACGGACATGGTGGTGCAGGCCATGGGGGCGGCCCTGCCCCAGGTGGAGAGCGGCGTCGCCCTGGCCGAGGAGGCGGCCCAGTCCCTGCGCCAGATCCGCGAAGGGTCGGAGCTGACCCTGCACCGGGTGCGCGACGTGGCCGAGGCCACCATGGAACAGAGCAGCGCCAGCACCAGCATTGCCCAGCGGGTGGAGCAGGTCGCCCAGATGGTGGAGGAAACCAGCGCCGCCATGAAGAACACGGCGGAAACGGCGGAGGCGGTGGAGCAGATCGCCAGTCGCCTCGACGCCCTGGTGCAGCGCTTCCGCACCTAGGGCGGCAACTGCCTCAGGCCGGCGGCTGGCCGCCCGCCCGGTTGCCCTGGCCCGACTCGGCCCAGAGGGCCCGGGCGAAGGCCTTCCAGGCCGGCCCGCCGTGGGTCAGCACACCCTCTTCGGCGCTTTCCTGCATGGTGCGCAGCATCAGGGCGGCAAAGGCGAACAGCTCGGCCTTGGCCTGTTCCTGGTGGTTGCAGCAGGCGGCTGCCGCCCGGCTGGCATCCCGGGCATGGTCCAGGGCCTCCCGGGCCAGCAGGCGCACCTGGGTCTCGTTGTTCCAGTCGATGCCGAGGACGATGCCGCGGCGGACGATTTCCGTCTCCAGCTCGTTGGCATCGCTCTGAAAGTTTTCAAAACCGCTCATTTCCGACTCCCGGCCGCCTCAGGCGGCCTGTTCCAGACTTTGATCAACGCTGCCGGCCAGCTGCTCCACCAGGGCGCTGACGGCGGGGATGGCGGCGCCGCGCCGCCACAGGGCCACCGTATTCACCAGACCGCTGCGCCCGGGCAGGGGATGGGCCGCCAGCAGGTCGGCGCCGGGATAGTTCTCCAGCACCGCCCGGGGCAGCAGGGCCACCCCCATGCCGGCCACCAGGCAGCCGAGGATGGCGTGGTAGGAGGAAACCTCCACCACCCGTTCCGCCAGGATGCCGTCCCGGGCCAACCAGTCTTCCAGGCGCTTGCGGTAGGCGCAGCCGGGGGCAAAGGTGATGATGGTGCTGGCCGCCAGGTCCCGGGCCGAGTGCACCGGGCCGTGGCCGGCCTCGGTGACGATCACCAGTTCTTCCTCGAACAGGGCCCGCTTCTCCAGCCGTGGATCGTCCACCGGCTCGGCCACCAGGCAGGCATCCAGTTCGCCGGCCAGGACTTGGGCCACCAGGCGGCGGGTGTCGCCGGTGCTCAGTTCCAGACGCACTTCCGGATAGGCCCGGTGGAAGCCGGCCAGGGGCCCGGGCAGGCGCACCGCCGCCGTGCTCTCCATGGAGCCCAGGCGCAGGCGGCCCCGGGGCGTGGCGTCCTGCACCGCATGGCGGGCCTCCTCGGCCAGGTCCAGCAGGCGCTCCGCATAGGCCAGCAACTGGCGGCCGGCGGCGGAGAGGTTGAGGCGCCGCCCTTCGCGCACGAACAGTTCCACCCCCAGGTCCGCCTCCAGCTGGCGCACCCGGGTGGTGACGTTGGACTGCACCCGGTTGAGGCGCACCGCCGCCCGGGTGATGCCGCCTTCCGCCACCACGGTGCGAAAGATGTGCAGGTCTGCCAGTTCCATGAACGCCGCTCCTTGCCCCTTTGTCCGGGGCCACGATTCAAATCTCAAAAGAAGAATATAAAAATCTTAATAATTCATTTTTCAAGAACATGATGCGCCGCTACAGTGCTCCTGGCAAGACCATAAAAACACCCCAACCCCAGGAGACAACCCATGGACAACCAGCATCTCCGGCGCGGCTATTTCTACGCCGCCCTGACCGTCGCCGTCTGGTCCGGCTTCATCCTCGTCTCGCGCCTGGGCGGCAAGAGCCCCCTCACCGCCTGGGACGTGACCGCCCTGCGCTTCGGCACCGCCGCCCTGATCCTCCTGCCCGTGTGGCTGTGGCGGCGACCCCGGCTGAACTTCAGCTGGCGCATGGTGATCCTGGCCGTCACCGGCGGCTGCGGCTACGGCGTCCTGGTCTATGCCGGCTTCAAGCTCACCTCCGCCGCCCACGGCGCCGTGCTGCTGCCCGGCATGCTGCCCTTCCTGGTGGCCCTGATGGCCTGGCTGGTGCTGGGGGAACGCCCCTCGCCCCAGCGCTGGCTCGGCCTGGTGGGCATCGCCGCCGGCATCGCCTGCCTGGCCACGGACAGCTTCGGCAGCAGCGTCGGCGACTGGCGCGGCGACCTGCTGATCCTGGCCTCCAGCCTCTCCTGGGCCATCTACACGGTGCTGGTGCGGCGCTGGCAGGTGGCCCCCTGGGATGCCACCCTGGGCGTCGGCCTGGTCTCGGCCGCCCTCTACCTGCCGGTCTACGTGCTGTGGCTGCCCCACAACCTGGCCGCCGCCAGCCTTTCCACCATTGCCCTGCAGGCTGCCTACCAGGGCGTCCTGGCGGTCATCGTGGCCATGATGTTCTTCATGCGCGCCGTGGCCATCCTGGGCCCCACCAAGGTCGGCACCCTGATGGCCCTCATTCCCGCCATCGCCGGCACCGCCGCCGCCCCGCTCCTGGGCGAGCCCCTGTCCCCCTGGCTGATGGCCGGCCTGGTGCTGGTCAGCCTGGGCGCCTGGGTCGGCAGCCAGACCCGTTTTTTTGTCAGAAGGAACGCCGTATGCCCTACGTAAATATCAAGATCACTCGGGAGGGTGCCACCGCCGAACAGAAGGCCACCCTGATCCGGGGCGTCACCCTGCTGCTGCGGGACATTCTGGGCAAGAACCCGGAAACCACCGTGGTCACCATCGACGAGGTGGACACGGACAACTGGGGCATCGGCGGCGACAGCGTCACCGTGCGCCGGGCCCGGGAAAGGCAGGGCTGAGGCGGGCCCGTCCCATGGCGACAGAATTGCTCGCCGGGGATGGAACACTCCATGAAAAAAGGGCGCCCACCGGGGCGCCCTTTTTTTGCGGCAGCAGGCCGCTCAGGCAGAGGTGGAAATGGAACTCAGCAGCTGTGAGAAATTGCTGCCACTGCCGCTGCCGTAGGACTGCACCAGGTCCATGATCCGCTTCAGTACGGCGGCTTCGTTGGAGGCCGAAGTGCTGCTGGAATCGCCGGAGGAGGAGCTGTCGCTGGAGGTCTGGGTGGACTCCTGGTAGGCCATCGCTTCCTGCTGGGTCACCTTGCCGTCGCCATTGGCATCGGCCGCATCAAAGTTGCTGGAGATGGTGTTGAGCAGTTCCGACAGCTTGCTGTCGGAGGTGTCGCTGGCCATGGATTTCACCTGATCCAGAGTCAGGCCTTCGTCGCCACCGCGACCACCGGGAGGCGGGGGCGGCATGCCGTTGGCCGCAGCCGTGGCGCTACCGGAACCGGCTGCATCGGCGGACTCCTGGTAGGCCATGGCTTCCTGCTGGGTCACCTTGCCGTCGCCGTTGGCATCGGCCGCATCGAAATTGGCGGCCAGGCTGTTCATCAGTTCCGACAGGTTGCTGTCGTCGGTGGCACTGGCGATGGCGCTCAGTTCGTCCTGGGTGTAGCCCTCGTCTTCTTCGCTTTCTGCAGGCGGAGGCGGCGGCGGGCGCATGCCGCCGCCCTGGGCGGCACTCATGCGGCTGGCGTTGAACTGGCTGTCCAGTTCGTCGGCCAGTTTCTGCAGGGTGGAGGACATCTCGTCCTTGGTGACCTTGCCGTCCCCGTCGCCGTCCAGGGTGCTGAAGACGTCGTCCACGCTGGCCGAAGAGTCGGAACCGAGACCGCTGAGGGCGGACTCCAGATCGCTCTTCTCCAGGTAACCCTGCCCCTTGGTATCGAGTTTGGAAAAAATATCCTCGACCATCTTCGACGGATCGGGACGCCGATGGCTGCTGACGCCGGCGTATTGCGCCGCGCTGCTGCCTACGCTGGAAATGCTGGACATGACAGTTCCTTTCAGGGAATGACTCAAGCGGATTCATGCAATGGACGGCCTCGCCGTCATGGGCAAAGAACAACTGCCACCGGGAGTTCCGTCGCTACAGTTCCTACGCAAGGATTCGGCCTGAAAAGGCCTGAATTTAGGCCTAAAAAGGTAAATTATGGTTAAGAATGGTCAAGAGAAATCCGAGCGTCGAAAAACCGTGAGTATTTGAAAGATTGAAGCGCCGGAAAAGGCTTCTACCTAGCCACTCGGATACGACTAACAAAAACAACGATTCTTTATAAATCAATAAATTGAAATGCTTAACAAAATTTAACAATCGACAAAACCAGACCATCGTACATAAACGGCAATACTTGCCGAATGGCTGGAGAATATTGCCGCTCACCGCCGTTGCAGCCGGGCGGCTTCGTCGAGCCAGGCGGGGGCATTGCGTTCCAGCCATTCCCGGGCGATGGGGTCCTGCCGCACCTGCTCGTCCAGCCAGGCGGTGCTGACGTGCTGAACGTAGAGGCGCTGGCGTTTGCCGTTGTTGCCGCCGCCCATGCCCGGACCGCCGCGATCGCCACCGTCCATGCTGCCCCCCGGCCCACCCATGCCGCCGGAAGGACCGCCACCCATACCGCCACCCATACCGCCACCCATACCGCCACCCATACCGCCACCCATACCGCCACCGGGACCGCCCATGCCGCCCCCCATGCCGCCTCCGGGGCCACCCATGCCGCCGCCCCGTCCGCCGCCCATGCCACCACCGGCACCGCCGGATGCGCCATCGGGAGCCCCCTTGCCAGCCGTTGCCCCAGCGTCATCCGCACCACCGGCAAAGAGGCGGTGGTTGGCGCCGTAGAGCAGCAGCAGGGTGGCCCGGCCTTCCGGCAAATAGCGGAAGGGCGCCTGCCGTGCCGCCGGATTGGTCATCAGGCCATAGCTGTCGCTGTCGTCGGAGCCGGTCACCAGCAGCACCGGCGCGGTTACCGCCCCGTAGCGCTGGGCGAAGCCGCCGGCCAGGCCGTCCACATGGGGGCTCAGGGCCAGCACCGCCGCCACCCGCTCCAGGGGCGGCACCAGGGCGGTGCCGTTGCGCCCCCGTTCCCCGGCCAAAGCCAGGGCCGTCTGGGCGCCCAGGTCGTAACCGGCCAGCACCGGGCTGCCCGTATCGAGGCGGGTCCAGGGCCCCTGACCGGCGCCCTGGCGCCGGCGGACTTCGGCCAGCACCCGCGTCACCAGGCGCGCCCGGCGTTGCAGGGCAGGCTGGGCAAAGGCTTCCCGGGCCAGGTTCTGGAAATCCGCATTGCGCGCCCGTTCGCTGCGCAGGGCCGCCGGCCCCTGCGCTTCACCCTGCAGGGAGAGCACGCCATAGCCCGCCTCCGCCCACTGCTGGCGCCAGGCCAGGCCGGCATCGGCACTCTCCCCCAGGCCCGGCATGTAGAGCAGCAGGGGGAAGGGGCCGCTTTCCCTGGGCATGAGCAGGGCCACATCGACGCTGTCCTCCTCCAGGAACCAGGTCTGGCGCAGGCTTTCGCTGCCGAAATGCCGTTCCGGGCGATAACCCCGCTCGGCCAGGCGCCGTTCCGCGCTGTCGTCGGGCCGGGGCCGGGAATTGCCGCAGGCGGCGAGCATGCTCAGCAGCAGGGCACCGCCACCAAGGGAGAGGAAGCGCCGGCGCGGCACGAAGGGAGGATTGCGCAAGGCCATGTCAGCTCCGGCGGGGTTCGGGCCGGGATTCGGGACGACCGTCGCGCGGAGAGACAGGCTCGCCGCCCCGACCGGATTCCCATTGCCGCTCCCGCTTCTGCCGCAGTTCCTCGACCTGGCGCCGCTGTTCCGGCGTCAGCACCTCCAGGGCCTGGCGTTCGCCGCGCAGGCGCAGCAGGGTCACTTCCGCCCAGGCCTTGGCCCGGGCATCCACCAGGCTACGCAGGCGGCCTTCGTCGCCCCCGGCGGCGGCGCGCAGGTCCGCGTCGGCCTTCTGCAAAGCCTTGCCCTTGTCGCGCATGACCCGGGCCTGGTTGAGGAAAAGGTCGAACAGCTTGTCCTTCTGGGCCTCGCTCAGCTGGATCTCCCGGGGGAAGGGCATGGCCGGGCCGAAATCGGCGCCGGGAAAGCCCCCCGGGCCCTGGCCATCACCATGGCGGTGTTCGCCCTCGGGCGGCTGCATGGGGCAATGCCCCGGCCCGCCCATGGGGCCGTCGGCGCGGGCGGAGAAGGAAGCGGCCAGGCTGAGCGCCAGCAGGGCCGAGACAACGGTGGATCGCAGATTCATGATCGGACTCCTCAGGGGAAAACGGTGGGAAGGTCGGGAAGCTGGCTGCTCCGTGACGGAGGTGGCGGTCTCGACGTGGAGCCATGGTCGTACCGGCGGCGGTAAAGGGCGGTTCGCCCACTGTAAAGGCTGGTAAAACTTGTAACCGCAAGGCCGGAGAGGCACTTGCGGCGGCTATCATGGCGTCCGTAATCCCCTGTTAATTCGAGACAAGCATGACCAAGCTGCTACTGGTAGACGACGACACCGAACTGGCCAACATGCTCCGGGAATATCTGGAGCGAGAGGACTTTTCCGTCACCCTGGCCCACGACGGCGAAGCGGGGGCCGCCGCCGCCCTTTCCGGCGATTACGCCCTGGCGGTGCTGGATGTGATGATGCCCAAGGCCAGCGGCATGGACGCCCTCTCCCGCATCCGCGCCGCCAGCGACATGCCGGTGATCATGCTGACCGCCAAGGGCGACGACATCGACCGCATCATCGGCCTGGAGATGGGCGCCGACGACTACGTGCAGAAGCCGTGCACGCCGCGGGAACTGGTGGCCCGCATCCGGGCGGTACTGCGCCGCTTCCAGACCAGGGAGAGCGCGGACGACATTCCCGCCCAGATCCGGGTCGGCCCCCTGACCCTGTGGCCCGCCCGCCGCGCCGCCCAGTGGGGCGAGGCGCCCCTGACCCTGACCAGCACCGAATTCAACCTGCTCCAGGTCCTGGCCCGCAACGCCGGCAAGGCCGTGAGCAAGCCGGACCTCTCGGAGCAGGCCATGGGCCGGCCCTTGAGCCGTTTCGATCGCAGCATCGACGTGCACATGAGCAGCATCCGCCACAAACTGGGCCTGCGGGACGACGGCCGCACCTGGATCCAGACGGTGCGCGGCATCGGCTACCAGCTCACCCGGGAGTAGGGTTTGAGCCGCCTCTTCTGGAAGTTCTTCGTCACCTTCTGGCTGACCCTGCTCACCGCCAACATCATCGTCGGCGGTCTCATCTGGCTGCACCGTTCCGCCGAATTCGAGCAGCAGCAGGGCAGCCGGCCCGGCCAGCCGCCGACCTTCATGCTCGGCGTCGCCGCCAGCCTGCTGCAGCACGACGGGGAGGAATCCCTCAAGCAGCTGCTGCGGGACTGGCAGCAAAGCCATCCGGAACCTATCTATGCCGTAGACGCCCAGGGGATGGACCTCCTCGGCCGGCCGGTCCCGGAAGGCGCGCTGGACAAGGCCCGCCAGGGCATCCGTGACGGACAGCCCGGCCCCTGGCGCCTGGCGCAGCGCTCCATGAGTTCCCCCATTCTCCTCTTCATGCCCGGCGGCCCCTTCCGCCCGGAGGACCTTTTCGGCCCCGGCGGCGGCCCGCCGGAAGCGCACCTGCTGGGGGAACCCGGCGGCCCGCCGCCGCCCCACCGGAACATGGGTCCCAAGCCCCCCCTGCCCTGGCTGCTCATCGCCACCGGCCTGGTGGCCAGCCTGGCCTTCAGCGCCCTCCTGGCGTGGACCATCGTCGGCCCCATCCGCCGCCTGCGCCAGGGTTTCCGCGCCGTCGCCGCCGGCCGCCTGGAAACCCGCCTGGGACAGGAGTTCGCCAAGCGCAAGGACGAGATCGGCGAACTGGGCCAGGAATTCGACGCCATGGCCCAGCAGCTGGAAGCCCTGATGGCCACCCAGCGCCGCCTCTTCCACGACGTCTCCCACGAGCTGCGCTCCCCCCTGGCCCGCCTGCAGGCGGCGGTGGGCCTGGTGCACCAGGACCCCAGCCGCATCGCAGGCGCCCTGGAGCGCATCGAGCGGGAAACCCAGCGCCTGGACGAGATGGTGGATGAACTGCTGACCCTGGCCCGCCTCGACTCGGGCACCTCCGGTCCCCTGGAAGACGAGATCGACCTGCCGGCCCTGCTGCACAGCATCGTGGACGACGCCGCCTTCGAGGCCGAAGCCCAGGGCCGCCACGTGGACTTCCAGGACCGCTGCGGCGAGGCCCCTGCCTTCATCCGCGGCCGCCCGGAACTGCTCGGCCGGGCCCTGGAAAATGTCATCCGCAACGGCATCAAGTACACCGCCCCCGGCACCCGGGTCACGGTGGAGGCCGAACGGGACGGGGACAGCCTCCGGATCCGCGTCGCCGATGCCGGCCCGGGCGTGCCCGAAGCGGAACTGGACGCCATTTTCGTCCCCTTCTTCCGCGGCACCGACCGGGAGCAGCAGCGGGGCTACGGCCTGGGCCTGGCCATCGCCCGCCGCGCCATCCAGGCCCACGGCGGCAGCATCCGGGCCAGCAACCGCCCCGACGGCGGACTCCAGGTGGAAATCCGCCTGCCCCTGCAGCCCATCCCGGCCTGAACCCCTCGCCCCGACGGCCCCTGTGCCGTCGGAGCATCCGCAGCAAGGCCCCTGGCGTGGCCGGTGACCCGTCACCGATTTCCGCACTTTTTTCCCCAGACGCCTGCTGCTCCAGCCCTGCCCCAGCCCAACTAGCAGATCACTTGCCGGCCCATTGCTCGCCCCGCTTGCGGGGCCGGCTGCCGAGCCAGTTGCCGGCCATCTTTCCTCCTGCGCCGCCCGCCGGCACGGGCCATTCACCGTCGGCCCCTGCCGCCTTCATTGCCACCGTCACACATACATTTCAATAGTTCTTGTACAATTGCAGCATGAACCAGGACATCGCCACCACTGTTTTCGAATCCCTGGCCTCCGGCATCCGCCTGGAGGCCTTCCGCCTGCTGGTGAAGCAGGGCACCGCCGGCATGGTGGCGGGGGAAATTGCCGCCACCCTGGGGCTGCCGCCCAACAACCTGTCCTTCCATCTCAAGGGCCTGGCCCAGGCCGGGCTGGTCAGCGTCACCCAGGAAGGGCGCTTCCAGCGCTACCGGGCCAACCTGCCCCTGATGCTGGAACTGATCGCCTACCTCACCGCCGAGTGCTGCGGCGGCCACCCGGAACAGTGCGCCGCCCTGGGCCAAGCGGCCGGCTGTTCCCCCGCCCTGCTGCCGGCCCTGCAGGGGCAACCGCCCAACGACCAGGAGCAAGCCTGAGCCATGAACGTCCTTTTCCTTTGCACCGGCAATTCCTGTCGCTCCATCCTGGCGGAGGCCACCTTCAACCATCTGGCCCCGGCCGGCTGGCGGGCCATGAGCGCCGGCAGCCAGCCCACCGGCCAGGTCCATCCCCGCTCCCTGGCCCTGCTGGCCCGGGAAGGCATCCCAACCGCCGCCTGCCACAGCAAGTCCTGGGAGCAGCTGCCCGAAGTGCCGGACCTGGTCATCACCGTCTGCGCCAGTGCTGCCGGCGAGACCTGCCCGGCCTACCTGGGGCCGGCGCTGCGCTGTCACTGGGGGGTGGAGGATCCGGCCCATGCCAGCGGCAGCGAGGCGGAAATCGAGGCCGCCTTCGCCACGGCCTATCGCATCCTGCGCCACCGCATCGAAGCCTTTTTCGCCCTGCCCCTGCAGCAACTGGCGACCGATCCGGAACGCTTCAAGGCCGAACTGCAACGCATCGGCCAGCTCCTCCCCTGACCGCCGCCAGCCCCGCCCCATCAACGAAAGCACCGCCATGAACCAGCCCTGCCTGGCCCCCCGGCCAGCCATGAACCTCTTCGAACGCTACCTGACCCTGTGGGTGGGCCTGTGCATCGTCGCCGGCATTCTCCTCGGCCAGGCCCTGCCCCAGTTCTTCCAGGCCGTCGGCCGGCTGGAGGTGGCCCGGGTGAACCTGCCGGTGGGCCTGCTGATCTGGGTCATGATCATCCCCATGCTGGTCAAGGTGGATTTCTCCGCCCTCGGCGAAGTGCGCCAGCACGTGCGGGGCATCGGCGTCACCCTGCTGGTGAACTGGCTGGTCAAGCCATTCTCCATGGCCTTTCTCGGCTGGCTGTTCATCCGCCAGCTGTTCGCCCCCCTGCTGCCGGCCGAACAGATCGACAGCTACATCGCCGGCCTCATCCTCCTGGCGGCGGCCCCCTGCACCGCCATGGTCTTCGTCTGGAGCCGCCTGACCAACGGCGACCCCTTGTTCACCCTGTCCCAGGTGGCGGTGAACGACAGCATCATGGTGCTGGCCTTCGCCCCCCTGGTGGCCTTTCTCCTCGGCCTCTCCGCCATCACCGTCCCCTGGGCCACCCTCATCACCTCGGTCGTGCTCTACATCGTCATCCCGGTGCTGCTGGCCCAGGCCTGGCGCCGTTCCCTGCTGGCCCGGGGCCCGGCGGCCTTCGACGCGGCCATGGCGCGCATCGGCCCCTGGTCCATGGCCGCCCTGCTGGCCACCCTGGTGCTGCTCTTCTCCTTCCAGGGCGAGGCCATCCTGGCCCAGCCCCTGGTCATCGCCCTGCTCGCCGTGCCCATCCTGATCCAGGTGCTGTTCAACGCCGCCCTGGCCTACGGCCTCAACCGGGCCCTGGGAGAAAAGCACAGCATCGCCTGTCCCTCGGCCCTCATCGGCGCCTCCAACTTTTTCGAACTGGCGGTGGCGGCGGCCATCAGCCTCTTCGGCTTTGCCTCCGGCGCCGCCCTGGCCACGGTGGTGGGCGTGCTCATCGAAGTGCCGGTGATGCTGCTGGTGGTGCGCATCGCCAACGGCAGCAAGGACTGGTATGAGCGCCGCAGCTGATTTCCGCCGCGGCGGCGAGCCCGACCTGGAGTCGGTGCGAGCCCTGCTGCAGGCCTGCGGCCTGGCCGCGGACGATCTCGGCCCGGACCTCATGCCGGCCTTCCGCCTCTATCGTCGGGGCCAGGAGCTGCTGGCCTGCGGCGCCATGGAATACCGGCAGCAGGCAGCCCTGCTGCGCTCCCTGGCCGTCCGCCCGGAGGCCCGGGGCACTGGCCTGGCGAAGGCCCTGGTAGGCCGCCTGGAGGCCGAGGCGGCCCAGGACGGCATCACCGATGTCTATCTCCTCACCACCACGGCCCGGGACTGGTTCGCCGCCCGCGGCTACAGCGTGGCGCCCCGCAGCCAGGCCCCCGCCGGCATCGCCGCCCACGCCCAGTTTCGCAGCACCTGCCCGAGCAGCGCCGTGCTGATGCACAAGCGCCTGCCGCCGCTGGCCTGATTACCTGCTTTTACGGCAGTCGGGGCTTTGCCCGACGGCCATCCTCTGCCATCATCCGGCCATGACTTCCCGCCGCCCCAAGAAGATGAGCGCCGCTCCCCGCCTGTTCCTGCTGGCCGCCCTGGCGGCCGCCGGCCCGCTCCAGGCGGCGCCCGCCTGGCTCATCGCCAGCGACGACGAAAACGCCACCGCCGGCCGGGCGCTGCGCCTGGAGATCGCCAAGCCGGCAGCGGCTGCAGGCTGGCCCGGCGCCATGAGCCTGCGCCTGGTGGTTGGCGAACGCATCCTCAACCTGCCCCTGCGGCCGGCCGGCGCCGTCTCGCCCGACGGTGCCCGGCGCCCCTACCTGGCCCAGCTGCCGGAGGACATCGCCGGCCTGGTGCGGGTCGAACTGGCGGACCGGGACTCCAACCGCCTGGCCCTGCTGGCGGCGGCACCGGCCCCCGGCACGCCGGCACCGGCGGCGGAAACCCAGCCTGAAGACGTAGCCGCCAACGACTATCCGGACGAGCCGGTGATCTCCGCCAACGAGCCCATGTACCTGGTGCTGGGCAGCCGCGGCGGCGTCAATGCCCGCTTCCAGCTCAGCTTCAAGTACCGCCTGGTGGAGCCGGACGGCGCCATCGGCCAGGCCCTGCCCTGGCTGCGCAACCTGCACTTCGGCTACACCCAGACTTCCATCTGGGACCTGGCGGAGGAATCCAAGCCCTTCCGCGACACCAGCTACCGCCCCAGCCTGTTCTGGCAGTGGAACCTGGGGGAAGGCAATTCGGGCCTGCGCCCCGCCCGCCTGCGGGCCGGCTACGAGCACGAATCCAACGGCAAGGACGGCAGCAGTTCCCGCTCCATCGACATGCTTTTCGCCCAGCCCACCTGGCGCTGGGATTTCAACGGCGGCACCAGCCTCAGCTTCTCGCCCAAGTTCTACGGCTACCTGGACAAGGAAGACAACCCGGACATCGCCCGCTACCGGGGCCACGCCGACTGGATCGCCCGCTACGGCAAGGACGACGGCTGGATGCTGGCGGCCCAGGTGCGACGCGGCACGGCGGGCAAGGGCAACGCCCAGCTGGACCTCTCCTACCCGCTGCGGGAAAGCATCTTCGCCCGGGCCGGCGGCTTCCTCCACTTCCAGCTCTTCTCCGGCTACGGCGAGAGCCTGCTGGACTACAACCGGGAACGGGAGACCCAGGTCCGCGTCGGCTTCTCCATCGTGCGCTGAAGATCGGCTTCTGGTGCGGCGCAGCACCGGGTCGGGGGATTTGCAGGACGGCCATCCTGGGGTAATGTCCGTCATACCACCGACACAATGAGAACAACAACGTGGACCTCCTCTTCTGGCTCGCCGTCGCCACCGTCGTGGTGGTGCTCTGCTTCGACTACACCAACGGCTTCCACGACGCCGCCAACATCGTCGCCACCGTCATCGCCTCCCGGGCCATGACCCCGGCCCAGGCGGTGATCATCGTCGGCATCTTCGAATTCCTCGGCCCCCTCCTGGGCGGCACCGCGGTGGCCAACACCATCGGCTCCTTCGTCCGCCTCGACGGCATCGATCCGGCCAGCGCCCTGACCATCCTGCTGTGCGGCCTGCTCGGCGCCATCGTCTGGAACCTGCTGACCTGGTGGCGCGGCATTCCCTCCTCCTCCTCCCACGCCCTGGTGGGCGGGCTGGTGGGCGTGGTGGTGGTGTCCGCCGGCGCCGACCAGGTGGTGTGGGGCTTTCGCGAACTGTTCCACAACGGCCACGTCAGCGGCGTGATGAAGGTCCTGCTGGCCCTGCTGCTCTCCCCGCTGATCGGCTTCTGGTGCGGCTACGCCGTGCAGCGCCTGATGCACGCCCTGCTGCTGGCGGCCAAGCCTGCCGCCAACCGGGGCCTGAAAGGCGCCCAGTTCCTCACCGCCGCCGGCCTGGCCTTCTCCCACGGCGCCAACGACGCCCAGAAGAGCATGGGCATCCTCACCCTGGTGCTTCTCCTGGGCGGCTTCATCCCCACTTTCACGGTGCCCTTCTGGGTCATCCTGGCCTGCGCCTCGGCCATCACCCTGGGCATCCTTTCCGGTGGCTGGCGCATCGTGCGCACCCTGGGCTTCGCCATCTACCGGGTGCGCCCCCTGCACGCCCTCAATTCCCAGCTGACCTCGGCCGCCGTCATCTTCGCCGCCTCCCTGGCCGGCGCCCCGGTCTCCACCACCCACGTGGTGGCCACCTCCATCATGGGCATCGGCGCCTCGGAGCGGCCCCGGGCGGTGCGCTGGAACAAGGCCAAGGAAATCGCCACCACCTGGGTCATCACCATCCCCGGCGCCGCGCTGGCCGCCATCCTGATCTACGCCGTGCTGCGCCTGTTCCTCGGGCCGGCTTAAGGAGAACCACCATGGACAGCAACGACGACGACCGCCAGAAGCCCATCTTCCGCCGCCTCTTCGACCGGGTCTTTCCCAAGGTGCCGGATTTCTTCCGCCTGCTGGCAGAACAGGCGATCCAGGTGAACCACACGGCCAACCTGCTGGTGGAATACATGGAGACCGGCGATGCGGCTATCGGCCAGCAGATCCGCCAGGACGAGCACGAGGCGGACCGGCTGAAGATCCGCAACCTGCACACCCTGAACGAAGCCTTTTCCACCCCCATCGACCGGGAAGACATCTACCGGGCGATTCTGGACATGGACGAGGTGGTGAACTACTGCAAGACCACGGTCAGTGAAATGAGCGTGCTGGAAGTGACGCCGGACAAGTTCGACCTGGAAATGGCCCTGCACCTGAAGGAAGGGGTGGATGCCCTGGTCGCCGGCTTCACCAAGCTGGCCACCCAGCCCGGCGCCGCCGCCCTCGATGCGGACATGGCGCGCAAGGCCGAGCGCAAGGCGGAGAAGTCCTACCGCCGCGCCATCGCCGCCCTCTTCCAGGGCGACGACTACATCACCATGTTCAAGCGGCGGGAAATCTACCGCCACCTCTCCAACGCTGCCGATCGCATGGCCAACTGCGCCAACACCCTGCACGACATCGTGGTGAAGATCACCTGACGGCGCCCCGGGCCGGCCCCCAGCCGGCCCTTGTCGGCAACCCAGCCTGCCGGCTGTCCCCTCACACGGCCAGCTCGACCAGGCTGTTGACCCGCTCCGGCTTCAATTCCCCATCCTCCCCCAGCAGGTCGTAGACCAGCAGGATCAGATGCACCCGCTTCTGCAGCGGGATGGTGGCCCCCAGGACCGCCAGCCGCTCCTCCACGGACTGTATGGCCCGGGCCAGGCGCAGGGATTCTGGCGGCACCGACTGGTCGTTCAGATGCATCGAGCCCTGGCCCGTAAGCAGCCAGTTGGCATTGATCCCGGCGCGGATCAGGCCGGCGATGGCTTCGGCGCCGGGCAGAGCCAGTTCGATCTCGTATTTGCGGTAGGTGCTCAAAGGAATGCCAGATATGGAACATATCTCGACCTGCTTCAGGCCTAAGACTGCCCGCACTTCCTTCAACCTTTGCCCAAGCAATATTCCAGGAGCCATTATTATCTTTTTATAAATCAGATTGTTAACAATTAATGAAGGCCCCGGGCGCCAACCCGTATGCATCCAAATATGGCATTGACAACATTCCATATTTGGCATTAAATACTATCGTGGTCATAGTTATCCTTTGTTATCAGGAAAATCGGCCCATGCCGACTTTTCGCACAAGGGTTACCTGGGCACCGGGAGAGCAAGACAGCAAGAATCGGCAACACCGATTCCCAGACTGTTCAAGGGAGCACAGACAGGAAGGCCGGCCAGCCTAGTTTGCCGGCCTCCGGCGCTGCGCCTCCGCAGGCAGTTCAATGTATCGCCTTTTTCCCCCGCCCAACAACTCGGGTAAACCTTAGGTAATCCCGAAGAAACACGGGCTTTTCCCCTGAATCACACTGTTGCGACAGTTTCCAGCGATGGGAGACGGGGCACTGCTTCCCCAATTTCTTCGGCATATAACACGGAAAAAGATGACCGGAAGCGGCAGATGAATATTCGCAATCGATTATAGCAACAGGCCACCAGCCACCAACGAACGCAGATCAGGATCAAAAGAACATTTCGACAGGTCGAGGTCCCCGCGATGAACGCCAGGCAGAACAGCAGTCCGCCCTCCGCGACAAAACCGCAGCAGCTTCCCCATCCCCCTCTGGACCCGGAGGCGGTGGAGCTCATGGTGCGGCAGTGCATCCGCCACACCTGGTACATGATCGCGGGCTTTCTCGCCTCTTTTGGACTGATGTCCCTGCTTTTTGTTCTCCGCTAGGAGCCGGCCGATGCCAGTCACAAGCGCAAGACTGACGGGGCTGGACGACCAGGGTTCACCCCTGGTGATCAAGATCGACCAGGTGCTGGCCTACCGGGACCGCATCCACCACGCGCGTTGCCGGGTGGCCGCCAACCAAACCCTGGACGCCCTCAAGGATATTGGCGTTTCCGCCCGGGTTTTCGGAAAACTGACCCAGCCCGGCAAAAAACTGCCTTATCCCTCCCCCATCGAACTTTGCATCGTGGAGCCGGCGGCGGCGGACGGGGAACTGGCCTCCACCGTCGGCCAGACCATCCGCGACGTGGCCGGCCCCCTGGGCGTGCGCGTCCTGTGGCTGGAGCAGCTGACGCCGAAGATGCGCCTGCACATCCTCGAGCACGGCCGCAGCAGCCTGGGCGCAGGCAATGACAGCCCCTGCAACTCACCTTAAAACGACACTTCTGGCAGTTCGAGTACCCAGTTATGGATTCATCCGCCACAGATACGGGAGGGAGTCATGGCCAAACACCGGAGCCGCCACCGGCAAGGCAGAAAAGGGAATGAAACGGTCGCCACCGGCAAGGACGGGCACCTGTTCGACTTTGCCGAAATCGACGCGCTGCTGAACAAGAGCTATCGCCGCACCTGGCTGGTCCTACTGGCCCTGGGGGGAGCCTTTTTCACCCTCTCGGCCATGGCCATGCTCAACTAGGCGATACCACCATGACCTCTCCGGCACCATTGATTCAGGAAGCCCTGCCCGGCGGCGACTTTGGCCCGGGCGACAAGCGGCAGCAGTACCGCAACCGGCTCTGCCGTGAGCGCAGTGCCGCCGCGGCCAACCGGGCGGTGGCCCTGCTGGCGGAAATGGGCATCAAGTCCCGCATCTTCGGCCCCCTGACCAGGAACCGGGAGGATTTTTCCCCGGGCAGCGGCATCGACCTGTGCGTCTTCGACGAGAACCCTCTCAACGGCCCCGAAGGCCCCCGTTACCGGGACATCATGCTGGCCGTCAGTACGGCGGGTGAAGGCCTGCTGATCCAGGTCCACTTCCTCTCCCAGCTCTCGCCGCCCCTGGCCCGCACCGTGCAAAGCACCGGCCTGCCCCGGATCAACTGAGGCGGAACGGCTCCCCGCCGGGACTAGCCAAAAGCGGCCATCCGGGCCAAGATGTGGCCCCTTTGACCAGCGACCACTCCCATGAGCCATCCGCGTCATGACATCGACGTCAGCGAAGAAGCCGGCGTCCGCTATCTGCATTTCGGTTCCGACTGGGTCCAGGGGGCCATGCGCATCGCCAGGCCGTGGAACCTGGAACTGGCCTACACCCGGGAAATGATGGCCGGCCTGCTGCTGCGACAGGAAACGCCCTGGCCCCGCCACGCCCTGCTGATCGGCCTGGGCGCCGGCTCCCTGACCAAATACATCTACCGCCATCTGCCCCAGACCCGCATCACCGTGGTGGAGATCAATCCCGAGGTGGAGCTGGTGGCCCGTTTCCACTTCAAGCTGCCCCAGGACCCGGCTCGCCTGACCATCCACATCGATGACGGCGCCGCCTTCATGGCCGCCAGCCAGGAACAGTACGACCTGATCCTGGTGGACGGCTTCGATCCCGACGCCCGGGCCGGTGGCCTGGATACCGCCCCCTTCTACCAGCACTGCCGGGAACGGCTGACGGCCGACGGCCTGCTCAGCATCAACCTGCTGGGACGCAACCGGGGCTTTGCCGCCAGCGCCGAACGCCTGCGCCAGGCCTTCGACGGCCGCGCCCTGGTCTTCCCCTCCTGCGACAGCGGCAACGCCATCGCCTTCGCCGCATCCGGCAATCCGGTCGCCGTCGGTCTGGACGAACTGCGGACCCGGGCCGAAACGCTGAAGCGGGAAACCGGGCTCAACCTGCTGCCCACCGTGACCCGCCTGCAGATGGCCGGCAGCCTGGCCGGCGGACGCCTGAGTCTGTGACATGCACTGGCTGCACCTGGCCATCGCCATCGTCGCCGAAGTCATCGCCACCTCGGCCCTGAAAGCCGCCGCCGGCTTTACCCGGCCCCTGCCCTCCCTGGTGGTGGTGGCCGGCTACGGCCTCGCCTTCTATTTTCTCTCCCTGACCCTCCGGGTCATTCCCATGGGCGTCGCCTATGCCGTGTGGTCGGCCGTGGGCATCGCCCTGGTCTCCCTCATCGGCTGGCTGGTGTACGACCAGCGTCTGGACGCTCCTGCCTTGCTGGGGATGGGCCTGATCGTCGCCGGCGTCGCCGTGATCCAGCTCTTCTCCCGCACCGCCCACTAGGGCGGCCCCTCAGCCGAGGAAGTCCTCGGCGAACTGGCCCTGGATGCGGTCGATCTCGCTGCGGTTGCGCAGCAGGGCATCGACGCAGTCGTGATCGAACTTGCGCCCGGCCATTTCGGCCAGCATGGAAAAGGCCTGGTCGTTGCTCCAGGCCTCCTTGTAGGGGCGCTCGCTGGTGAGGGCATCGAAGACGTCGGCCACGGCGACGATGCGGGCCTCCACCGGGATGTCGTCGCCCCGCAGGCCATGGGGATAGCCGCTGCCGTCCAGGGACTCATGGTGATGCAGAACGATGTTGCGCAGCATTTCCGAACGCTGCATGCCCTGGATGCCGAAATTTTCCAGCATGGAATCGACGATCTGCCGCCCCTTCACCGTGTGCTGCTGGATCTGCACAAACTCCTCGGGTTCCAGCCGACCCGGCTTGAGCAGCAGGGAATCTGGCACCGCCACCTTGCCGATGTCGTGCAGGGGCGCGAAAAGGTACAGGTACTCGACGAAGGCATCGTCCAGCTTGAAGCGGGGCGCCACTTCCTGGGCAATGATGCGGGAGTAGTGGGCCATGCGCTCCAGGTGGGCCCCCGTCTCGAAATCCCGGATCTGGGCGATCTGGGTCACGGTGCGCACCGAGGCCATCAGGGTGCGCAGGCAGGCCAGTTCGTTGACCACCACCAGGGACAGCTGGTGCCCCACCATATTCAGGTGGTGCAGGGCCTGGGCGTCGAACACCCACTTCTGCCGAGAATTGAAGAAGAGAAAGCCGTAGAGAGCGCCGTTATGGGCCACCGGCATGGTGTAGCTGGCGCCGTAGCCGCTGCTGCGCACCCGCCGGGAATGCTCCCGCACCAGATCCTGGGACAGCACGTCCATGTCGTTGATGACCCGGGGGCGCCGGGAGGTGGCGATTTCCGTCAGGGACGAGGAGGCCGACAGCTTGCTCTCGTAGAAGGAAAGGGGCGCTTCCCCGTCGCTGGAATGGAGGAAGGTTTTCAGGTTGTCCGTCAGGGGCTCGTAGGAGGCGACGGCGATACGGTCGATGAATGGCAGGGACTGGCGCAGGTGGTCGTGAATCCGTTCCAGCTTCTCCTGCAGGGGCAGGGACTGGTGCAACAGGTCCAGCCCGTCTTCATGGGAGAAGACAGGCAGGTCCGGCAACAGCGCTGGAGGCTGGACAAGGGAAGAAACCACGGTCACGGTCGGATACCACCACACAGAGCGAAAGGCATTATACGAATCATAATCATCAAGCCGCAATATGACGGGTTGCTGACAAGCCGGATTAACCGGCGCAAGCAGACAGGCGCTGGGAAAAAAATGCAGCAAAAAACCTGCCACAAAACGGAAACGGCAGCGTAACCCCCGCATCGTATGGTCGGATTTTTCCCTGGGAAGACGCCATGCACGTACTGATGCTTTCCGATGTCTATTTCCCGCGCATCAACGGGGTTTCCACCTCCATCGAGACTTTCCGCCGGGAATTCGAGGCCGCCGGGGACCGGGTCACCCTCATGGTGCCCGACTACCCGGGCGCCCAGGCCGAGCCCGGCATCATCCGCATCGCCTCCCATCGCCTGCCCCTGGACCCGGAAGACCGGCGCATGGAATTGCGCACCATCCTGGCCCACGAGGAACAACTTCGGGGCATGGACATCGACCTGATCCACATCCAGACCCCCTTCGTCGCCCACTACGCCGGCACCGCCCTGGCCAAGCGGCTGGGGGTTCCCTGCGTCGAGACCTACCACACCCTGTTCGAGGAATATTTCCACCACTACATCCCCTTCCTGCCCAAGGGCATGCTGCGGGGGCTGACCCGGCGCTTTTCCCGGCGCCAGTGCAATGCCCTGGACGGGGTCATCGTGCCCTCCACCGCCATGGCCGAGCGCTTGCAAAGCTACGGCGTCACCACGCCTCTGCGGGTGGTGCCCACCGGCATTCCCCTGCAACAGTTCGGCCAGGGCGACGGCGCCGCCTTCCGCCAGCGCCTAGGCCTGGCGCCGGAAACGCCGGTGGCCCTGTTCGTCGGCCGGGTGGCGGGGGAAAAGAATATCGACTTCCTCCTTCAGGCCCACCGCCTGGCCCTGTTGCGCCTGCCGGAACTGCATCTGGTGGTGGCCGGCGAGGGCCCGGCCCTGGCGGGTCTGCGGCGGCTGGCGGAGACCCTGGGCACCAGCGACAAGGTCCGTTTCGTCGGCTACCTGCACCGCCGGGCCGAGCTGCCGGCCTGCTATGCGGCGGCCGACACCTTCGTCTTCGCCTCCCGCACCGAGACCCAGGGCCTGGTACTGCTGGAGGCCATGGCCGAGGGGGTGCCGGTGGTAGCCCTCTCCATCATGGGCACCCGGGACATCCTCATGCCGGCGCGGGGCGCCGTCTCGCCGCCCGACGATCCGGCGGAGTTCGCCGAGGCCCTGGCCAACCTGCTGCAGAACCCGGAACAACGCCAGCGGCTGGCCCGGGAAGCCCGGGAATACGTGCAGGAATGGTCGGCCCCGGCCTGTGCCGGGCGCCTGCGCCAGGCCCTGGCGGAATTGCTGCAGAGCCGCATGAATACAGGGCCCCTGACCCCTTGCACATCTTCGCCAGTGGACTAACATGAGGGTGTTCTCCCACCCATTACACCCGCACAAAGGGGGGACGGTCCTACAACAACAAAATGCTTTCCTGGCCGCCCGACCGGCAACACCGGGGCCGAGCCCGACAGACCGTCTTAGCAACACAGGAGGAGAATCCCATGCTGTCCTTAAAAGACTGCCTCGACTTCTGCGACATGGAGCAAGAAGAAATTTCTGCCATCGCCCAACACGAGCACATTCCCGTCATCGTCGCCGCCGAGCTGTGCGACACCCTGCTGCATACGGAAGAAGGGGTGCGCGATCTGCACTCCATGCTCCTGGACAACATCGCCACCGCCCTGGAACACGGGGAAGTGGAACGGGCCAACGAGCTATCCCGCACCTACCAGCACTTCCAGACCAGCCATCCTTTGGCGCCCAGAGCCTGAGGCGCTATTGACCGGCCCCAAGCCGGCCGGGATTCGGCGCCTTCGACTCTCCCCGGCGACCGAATCCCACCTTCTTCCTGCACCCTGCGGCAGTCCTTGCGCCGCTTCCACCCACCTGCGCCGGCAGCGGCGATCCGGCCCGTGAGCCCCGGATCGCCGCCCGGCGGCAGAGACCCGGGGCCACGCTTCAGGCCGCCAGCACTTCCTTGTGGGCCTGCTTCTCGTAGAGGAACTCCAGCACCGCCGCCCGGGCGGCGATGTATTTCGGGTCGTTGGCCAGGGCCAGGCGATTGCGCGGCCGCGGCAGGTCCACGCTGAGGATTTCGCCGATGGTGGCGGCCGGGCCGTTGGTCATCATGACGATGCGGTCCGACAGCAGCACGGCTTCATCCACATCGTGGGTGACCATGACCACGGTGGCCTGGGTGGCATCGCAGATCTTCATCAGCTCGTCCTGCAGCTTGGCCCGGGTCAGGGCATCCAGGGCGCCGAAGGGCTCATCCATGAGCAGCACCTTGGGCTGCATGGAAAGGGCCCGGGCAATGCCCACCCGCTGCTTCATGCCCCCGGAAATCTCGTGGGGAAACTTGGTCTCGGCGTGGGTCAGGCCCACCAGGGCCAGGGCGTCGTGGGTGCGCTGCTTCAGCTTGGCCTTGCCCTCCTTGGCGGCGAAGACCCGCTCCACCGCCAGATAAACGTTGTCGAAGCAGGTCAGCCAGGGCAGCAGGGAATGGTTCTGGAAGACCACCCCCCGCTCCGGCCCGGGGCCGGCGATCTCCCGGCCGTCGCAGATGAGAGCACCATCCGTGGGCCGGGTGAGGCCGGCGATGAGGTTGAGCAGGGTGGATTTGCCGCAGCCGGAGTGGCCGATGAGGGCGATGAACTCCCCCTGGCGGATGGACAGATCCACGTCGCGCAGGGCGACGAACTTGCCTTTCTTGGTGTCGAAGGTCTGGCCGACGGCTTCGATCTGGACGAATTTTTCCATGCTTACTTCTCCTCGTAGCTGAAGCGGTTGGCCAGCAGCACCAGGGCCTGCTCCAGCAGGAGCCCCACCAGGCCGACGACAAAGATGGCGATGATGATGTGTTCGACGTTGAGGTTGTTCCACTCGTCCCACACCCAGAAGCCCAGGCCGACGCCGCCGGTGAGCATTTCCGCGGCGACGATCACCAGCCAGGCGACGCCGATGGAAAGGCGCACCCCGGTGAGCATGTAGGGCAGCACGGCGGGAAAGAGGATCTTGGTGAACACCTTCCACTCCGGCAGGTCCAGCACCCGGGCCACGTTCAGGTAGTCCTTGGGAATGCGCTGCACGCCCACGGCGGTGTTGATGATCATGGGCCAGATGGAGGAGATGAAGATGACCCAGATGGCCGCCGGGTTGGCCGCCTTGAACACCAGCAGGCCGATGGGCAGCCAGGCCAGGGGCGAGACGGGCCGCAGCAGGCTGATGATGGGCGACATCATGCGGTTGAGGAAATCGAAACGGCCCAGCAGGAAACCGGCGGGAATGCCGATCAGGGCGGCCATGCCGAAGCCGATGCCGACCCGTTGCAGGGAGTTGAGGATGTTCCAGCCGATACCCATGTCGTTGGGCCCGTTCTGGTAGAAGGGATCGGCAAAGAGCTGCACCGCCGAGGCCCAGGTCTTGGCCGGGCCGGGCAGCTGGGGGCTGGTCATGGAGACCAGGTACCAGAGGCCGACGAAGACGGCCAGGCCGATCAGGGGCGGCAGCACCACCTTGAGCACACCCACCAGGGCCTCGTTGCTGCGCCGGCCGGCGGCAGCCCGGGCCGGCTCCTGCGCCGATGGCGGCACCGGGGCCGCCGTCACGGAGGCGGCCGGGCCGCTCCCCACACTGCTGTCATTCATGGCCATGGCGGCTGCTCCCTGGTCTGTTGCATCGTTCGTCGGGCTGGCCGCCAGCGCGGTGTTGCCCTGAATCAAAGTCATCGTCGTCATGATCATTCCCCCATGCACGGATGGAGGCGGCCCCCGGCCCCGCCGGGACGGCCGCCGGTTGCTCTTAGGCGCGCACCTTGAAACTGGCGGCGTATTTCTTCGGGTCCTTGCCGTCCCACACCACGCCGTCGATCAGCTTGGAGGAACGCAGGTCGCTCTTGGGCACGGCCACCCCGGCCTTCTCCGCCGCCTGGCGGTACAGGCCCACCTGGTTGATGGCCTTGGCCACGCCCAGGTAGTCCGGATCGTCCTTGAGCAGGCCCCAGCGGCGGTGCTGGGTGAGGAACCACATGCCGTCGGAGAGGTAGGGGAAATTCACCTGGCCGTCGTTGAAGAACTTCATGTGGTTCTTGTCGTCCCAGGTCTTGCCGATGCCGTTGCTGTAGCGGCCCAGCATGCGGTCCAGGATCACATCCACATCCGTATTGACGTAGGCCTTGGCGGCGATGGTCTCGGCCGTCTCCCGGCGATTGGCCAGGGAAGCGTCGATCCAGCGGGATGCCTCCAGGATGGCGGCGGTGACGGCCACGGCGGTCTTCGGGTACTTGGCCGCCCAGTCGGCGGTGGTGCCCAGCACCTTTTCCGGATGGTCGGTCCAGATGTCCTGGGTGGTGGCGGCGGTGAAGCCCACCTTGTCGATGATGGCCCGGGCGTTCCAGGGCTCGCCGACACAGTAGCCGTCCATATTGCCCACCCGCATGTTGGCCACCATCTGGGGGGGCGGCACGGTGATGGTCTTGACGTCCTTCATGGGGTTGATGTCGTGGGCCGCCAGCCAGTAGTAGAGCCACATGGCGTGGGTGCCCGTGGGGAAGGTCTGGGCAAAGGTGAATTCCCGCTTCTCGCTGCTGATCAGCTTCTTCAGGGCGGCGCCGTCGGTGACGCCCTTGTCCTTCAGCTGGCTGGAGAGGGTGATGCCCTGGCCGTTGTTGTTGAGGGTCATGAGGCTGGCCATGTCCTTCTTCGGCCCGCCGATGCCCAGGTGCACGCCGTAGATGAGGCCGTACAGCACGTGGGCCGCATCCAGTTCCCCATTCACCAGCTTGTCGCGCACGGCGGCCCAGGAGGCCTCCTTGGTGGGCACGATCTTGATGCCGTACTTCTTGTCGAAGCCCTTGGCCGCGGCCATGACCACGGAGGCGCAGTCGGTCAGGGGAATGAAGCCGATCTTCACCTCGGTCTTTTCCGGTGCGTCGGAACCGGCGGCAAAGGCGGCGGCACGCAGACCGGGAGTCAGGCCCATGAGCGCTGCCCCCAGGCCCAGGAGGCCGGCGGATTTGACGAACTCGCGGCGTTCCGCCGCCACGGCATCGGGTGCCTCGAATTGCTTATGCTTGGACATTCCATGCTCCTTGACCTCAGAAAAAAGAAAAGGCGTCACACCCGCGTGAGAGGAGAGAGAACACGCGGATGGACGCCTTTGTCCGTTTGCCGGTCAGGGCTTCACTGCGCTGCCCGGCGTTGCTCGAACCGCCATTGGTCCGACTTACGACCTAGTTCAGCAACCACCGTGCCAGGCAACGAAAATATCGAAAATACAGTTTCAATTCATAAAGATAGATAGATTTTCACCGCCCCGGAAAAATACATCCACAGCACCGGAGCGCACTGCTGCGGTGCGCCATGGCGTGACCGCCGCACAAGAAGGGGGAACCCGGGGCGACGGGTACAACGACAGCGGAATGGGGAGCGACGGCGGGGGAGGAAAGGGGAACGGCGAAAGCGCCGCCCCCATCTATGACCAAACGCCTAAAGACACTGGCATCCGATGTTCTTATGATTATCGGGTTGTTGATGGCATGCAACACAAAACAATGCTCCCGCACGTATCGGGAGCGGGAGGGAAACATGGATATCCAGCAACAGCCCATGGAAGCCCCGCGTTTACTGTCGGGCTGGATGATGGGCAGTGCAGGCACGCAGGAAAACCACGACATCCTTTGGGACGACGTGGAGCATCTGCCCTCCGCCGCCGTCAGTTTTCTCCTCATCGCCCTGCCCCTCTCCCTGCTGCTGCCGGTGATGGCCAACTTCGCCGGCAACGCCTACGGCAACCGCATCATCGCCGGCTTCATTGCCCCCAGCTGGGAACGCCTGCTGCTCATCCTGGCCTGGGAACTGCTGATGGTGCCCCTGCTGGCGGGCGTCGCCCACCTGGCCGGGCGCTTCTTCCAGGTGCCGGTGAACCGGCGCCAGGCCTTCCTGGTAGTGACCCTCAGCACCATTCCCCTATGGCTGGCCTCCCTGGCCCTGGCCGTGCCCAGCCTGATTTTCATCCTCATCACCGGCATGGTCGCCCTGGCCCTTTCCAGCTACGCCATGTACCGCTGCATCCGCCGCCTGCTGGCGGTGGAGGACGACTGCCTGGCCACCCTCTTCTGCGGCGTCATCATGGTCTGCGCCCTGCCGGCGTGGACCGTCATCCTGGCCCTGGTCCTGATCCACTAGACCAGGGCGCCATCGCCCCCGCCGGGGCCGCGCCCCGGCACGACGTCAGCCGACGGCGAAAGCCGGATATTCCTGGGCCTTCTCGAACAACTCCCGTTCCTCGAAACGCACGTGGTCGCTCAGGGCTGTGGCGAAGGCTTCCAGGGCGCCCCGGTCGCCCCGGCCGATGCGCTCGGCCAGGCCCCGCAGCTGGGCGTGCTCGGCCAGGGTACGGGCCACCAGCTGGTGCTCGCCGGCGGCTTCCAGCCAGGGCAGCAATTCCTCTTCCTCGCGCTGGAAGTGGGGTTCCAGCTCGGCGGCGAAGAGGCTCGACATCTGGCTTGCCAGGGCGCTCATGGCCCCCTGGTCGGCCGCCAGCACGGCCTTGCGGCAATCCAGGGACAGCTTGAGGGCGGTGTGGTGTTCGCGGGACAACTGCAACAGGGCGGGATGGCGTTTCATGGCGGACTCCCGGAAAGGGTGATGGGAGACAGTATGGCGCCGGACGGGGAACCGGGGCCAGGATGCAAATCAAACCCGGCATCACCCGGGTCAAAGCCAGGGGTGGGCCGGCGGCCCGGCCTTCAGAGCAGGACCTTGGCCATCTCGATGACGTCCCGGGAGACCCGGGAGATGCTCTGGCCCCGGTCCATGGCCAGGCGGCGCAGGGCGTGGTAGGCCTCTTCCTCTTCCATCTTGCGGGTCTTCATGAGCAGGCCCTTGGCCCGCTCGATGATCTTGCGGTCGGACAGCTTCTGCGTGGTTTCCGCCAGCTCCCGGCGCAGGGCCAGGGTTTCCTCGAAGCGGGCCCGGGCCACCTCGACGATGGGCTTGATGCGGGCCGGGTCCAGGCCATCCACCACGTAGGAGGAGACGCCGGCCTTCATGGCCTCCCGGATCAGGCCCGAATCGTCGTCGTTGGCGAAGATGATCACCGGCCGGGGCATGTCCCGGTTCATGGCGGAAAGGTGTTCCAGGGTGTCCCGGCTGGGGCTGTCGGTTTCGATGAGGATGACGTCGGGCTTCAGTTCCTCCACCCTTCCCGCCAGGTCCAGGGACGAGGCCAGCACGGCCGCCACCTGGTGGCCGGCCTTGACCAGGCCGGCGCAGATGTCGGCGGCCCGGCTCTGGGATTCATCGATGACGAGAACGCGCAGCATGGGTCGGTGGATTCCTGAAAGGGCCTAGTCGAGGGCGAGGATGTGCTCGGCCATGGCGTCGATCACGCCCGGGGCTTCGCCGATGGCGCCGGCGATGTGGATGCTGAGCTGGGGATGCTGGCGTGCCGCGGCTTCCACCTGCAGGGGCAGGTCCCGCTTCAGGTGGCCGCTCTGGGCCATGAACATGGGCGCCAGGCGGATGCTGGTGACGCCCTCGTCGGCCAGCTGGGCAACGCACTGTTCCAGGGTCGGCTCCATGAATTCGAGGAAGGCCAGGGCGACGCGGCGCTGGGGCTCCCGCGCCTGGATGGCGCGCTGCACGCGCTGCATGGGCTCGGCCCACTGGGGGTCCCGGGCACCGTGGCCGAAAAGGATGAGGGCAGTTTGGGTCATGTCTGGATTATGGGTGAAGGCAAGGGGCGAGGGAATTGATCGATATCGCCTTTTGCCGCAGCCGGCAAAGGCCGCGACGTCCCCTGCTTCGGCCGCCGGAACGGCCATTGGTTCCATGCCATCGCCAGGAGGCAGCAGGGACGGACTTCTCCGCCATGGCATGGCCGTCAGGCCCGTCCCTTCTGCCTCTCCTGGCATGGCCGTTTCCCTGTCAGGCCTGGAGCCAGACCCGGCCGTCTTCCACCTTCACCTGGAAGCGGGCGGTACAGCCCTGGTCCGGCGCCACCGCCTCGCCGCTGGCCAGCTCGATGTTCCAGCTGTGCAGGGGGCAGGTCACCCGCTGGCCGTGCACGATGCCCTGGGAGAGGGGCCCGCCCTTGTGGGGGCACTTGTCGTGGAGAGCGAAGACGGCATCGCCGTCGGTGCGGAACACGGCAATATCGCCGCCCGGGTGCTGCACCACCCGGGAACCCAGTAGGGGGATGTCTTCCAGGGCGCAGAGGTTTTTCCATTGGCTCATTTTTCGTTCCTTAAAACCGGTTTTGCCACAGAGGGCACAGAGAACACCGAGAGAATCGTGCCGGCCTGCCGGCTCAGAAGGTCAGGGGCTCGAATTCGCGGCGTGCCGGCGTTTCCTGATGTTCGGCCCAGGGATCGGCAGCGTCCTTCAGGGAATCGAGCAGACGGGCGTGCAGGGCCTTGCGGTTGTCCTCGTCCTCCACAACCAGGCGCTTGACGTGGTCCAGGCCCACCCGCTGCACGTAATGCACGGTGCGCTCCAGGTAGAAGCCCTCCTCCCGGTAGAGCTGGAGGAAGGCGCCGGAGTATTCCTTGACCTCTTCGGCGGTGGCCACCTTGCACAGGAACTGGGCCGCCTCGGTCTTGATGCCGCCGTTGCCGGCCACGTGGATTTCCCAGCCCGAATCGACGGCGATGATGCCCACGTCCTTGATGCCGGATTCGGCGCAGTTGCGCGGGCAGCCGGAGACGGCCAGCTTCACCTTGTGGGGGCTCCACATGTCGAACAGCATCTTCTCCAGCTCGATGCCCATGCCGGTGGAGTCCTGGGTGCCGAAGCGGCAGAACTGGCTGCCGACGCAGGTCTTCACGGTGCGGATGGACTTGCCGTAGGCGTGGCCGGAGACCATGCCGGCCTGGGCCAGATCGGCCCACATGTGGGGCAGGTCCTCCTTCTTCACCCCCAGCAGGTCGATGCGCTGGCCGCCGGTGACCTTGACCATGGGCACCTGGTACTTGTCCGCCACGTCGGCGATGGCCCGCAACTCGTTGGGCGTGGTGACGCCGCCCCACATGCGCGGCACCACCGAATAGGTGCCGTCCTTCTGGATGTTGGCGTGGGCCCGCTCGTTGATGAAGCGGCTTTGCGGATCGTCCCTGGCCTCGTGGGGGAAGGTGGAGATGAGGTAGTAGTTGAGGGCCGGGCGGCACTTCTCGCAGCCGTTGGGATTCTTCCAGGCCAGAGCTTCGATCACCGCCGGAATGGAGGTCAGGTGCCGCTCCCGGATGGCCTGGCGTACGGCCCCGTGGCTGTGCTCGGTGCAGCCGCACATGGGCTTCTCGGCGCTGCTGGCGGCCTGGTAGGCGCCGCCCACGGTGGAGGCCAGGATCTGCTCCACCAGGCCGGTGCAGGAGCCGCAGGAGGCGGAAGCCTTGGTGTGCTTGCGCACCTCGTCCAGGGTGAACAGCCCCTTCTCCTTGATGGCCTTGACGATGACGCCCTTGGTGACGCCGTTGCAGCCGCACACCTCGGCGCTGTCGGCCATGGCGGCGGCCTTGTTGTGGCCCTGGTGGCCGGTGTCCCCCAGGTTGCTCTGGCCGAACATGAGGTGGTCGCGGATCTGGCTGACGTCCTTGCCCTCCCGCAGCAGCTGGAAGTACCAGGAACCGTCCGCCGTGTCGCCGTAGAGCACGCCGCCCACCAGCTTGTTGTCCTTCAGCACCAGGCGCTTGTACACGCCGCCGGCCGGGTCGTGCAGGACGATGTCCTCGGTGTCGCTGCCGCCCATGAAGTCGCCAGCGGAGAAAAGGTCGATGCCGGTGACCTTCAGCTTGGTGGAGGTCACCGAGCCCTGGTAGCGGCCGATGCCGTAGCCCGCCAGGTGGTTGGCGCAGACCTTGGCCTGCTCGAACAGCGGCGCCACCAGGCCGTAGGCGATGCCGCGGTGGCTGACGCACTCGCCCACGGCGTAGATCTTGGGATCGTAGGTCTGCAGGGTGTCGGAGACGACGATGCCCCGGTTGCAGTGGATGCCGGAAGACTCGGCCAGGGCCGTGTTGGGGCGGATGCCCACCGCCATCACCACCAGATCGGCGGGAATCTGCATGCCGTCCTTGAAGCGGATGGCCGCCACCCGGCCGCTCTCGCCGGCAATGAGGGCTTCCGTATTTTTCTGCAGCAGGAATTTCAGGCCCCGCTCCTCCAGGGACTGCTGCAGCATGCGCCCGGCCACCTCGTCCAGCTGGCGCTCCAGCAGCCAGGGGCCGACGTGCACCACGGTCACGTCCATGCCCCGCAGCTTGAGGCCGTTGGCCGCTTCCAGGCCCAGCAGGCCGCCGCCGATGACCACCGCGTGGCGATGGGTCTTGGCCGCCTCGATCATGGCGTCGGTGTCGGCGATGTCCCGGTAGGCGATGACCCCCGGCAGGTCGTTGCCGGGAATGGGCAGCATGAAGGGGTTGGAACCGGTGGCCAGCAGCAGGCGGTCGTAGGACTCCACCGTGCCGTCCTCGGCAACGACCTGGCGTTTGACCCGGTCCACCTTGGTCACCTTCTTGTTGAGGTGCAGCTTGATGCCGTTGTCGGCGTACCACTGCAGATCGTTGAGGACGATCTCGGGCACCGTCATCTCGCCGGCCAGGACCGGGGAAAGCAGGATGCGGTTGTAGTTGGGATGGGGCTCGGCGCCGAAGACGGTGATGTCGTAGTGGTCCGGGGCGATCTTCAGCAGCTCTTCCAGGGTGCGCACGCCGGCCATGCCGTTGCCCACCAGCACCAGTTTGGGTTTGTTCATGAAGCACTCCTTCGGTCGCCGGCTTCCGGGGTGCGGGACGGGCCTCGGACTGCGCCCGCGCCATTGCGGTACGCCGTCGTGCCCTCCCGCAACGCCATCAGGCAGCGAGAGAAAACATTGAAGGGCAGTGCTTCACGTTGACCCCGAGGGCCACACCACCGGCAGTCCCGCCGCCCAGGCGACAGGAGTACGCCTGAGATTTAGCAATCGCCATGCCATTCCGTAAGCACATGATTTCAATGGGATAACACCAAACCCGCCGCCGGCGCCGCTGCACACAACTGGTGCATCGCCGCCCCGCCCTGCCCCGCCAGCGGGCGCCCGGCACCGTCCCTCGGCTGCCGCCCGCCGCCGGTCCCCTGCTGGCCCAAAGGCCTATTTGAGGAAGTCCGGGCCCATGCCAGAATGGGCCGACAGACGAGTGCTTCGTGCGCCCCATCCCAATGGAGAACGCCATGGCTCCCGAAAACAGTACCGCCCCCCCCAACCGCCCGCCCCTGGTGCGTCCCGGACGCAGCCTGCTGATCGGCTGGCTGCTCCTGGTGGCCATCATCATCGGCCTGGTCTTCCGGGAAATCGGCGAAACCCGGGAACGCCTCTACAACGCCGCCTGGGACAACCTCAGCACCCTCAACCTGGCCCTGCTGGAACAGATGGAGCGGGCCATCACCGCCACTGACCAGGCCCTGCTCAACGCCCGCCAGGAAGTGGCCGCCATGCCGCCCCTGGTGGCGGAGAAAAACCCGGCCCGGCGCGAGGAGCAGGCCCGGCGCCTGCACCAGCTGCTGCGCAGCCAGGTCACCGCCACCCCCTTCGTCACCAACCTGGTGCTGGTGGACGCCCAGGGCAATGTGCTGGCCCACTCGGCCCGCCACCCGGTACCCGCCATGAACGTGCGGGAGCGGGAATACTTCCGCCGCCTGCGCGACACGGCCGAAGCCGAGCCCCTCATCTCGCCCCCCACCCGCACCCTGCTCGACGGCTCCCAGCGGCTCATCTTCTCCCGCCGTCTGGTGGGGCCCCGGGGCCATTTCTCCGGCGTCATCCTGGCCAGCGTCAGCCTGGCCGATGTGGTCTCCTTCTACCGCTCCGTGCTGCACCTGCCCGGCGGCGCCGTGGCCCTTTACCACAGCAACGCCACCCTGCTCGCCCGCTACCCGGAAATGCCCGACAGCCTGGGCCATGCCTACCCGGAACAGGACCTGTTCCTGCGCACTCCCGGCCGCGGCGCCAGCGGCACCCTGCTGGAAACCAGCTCCATGGACGGGCGCCAGCGCCTGAAAAGCTTCCGCGAGGCCAAGCGCTATCCCATCCTGGTCTCCGTCTCCCAGGAGGAAAGCGAACTGCTGCGCCCCTGGCGCGCCACCACCCTGCACATCATCCTCATGGGCCTGGGCAGCATCGTCCTCTGCTCCCTCTTCATCGGCCTCATCTGGCGCCAGCTGCAGCGCCTGGAGGAACAGGCCCGGGCCCTGCGGGAAAGCGAAGGGCGCTTCCGCAACCTGGTGGAACGGGCCGGCGACGCCCTTTTCCTGCACGACCCCGATGGCCGCATCGAGGACGTGAACCAGCAGGCCTGCGACAGCCTGGGCCTGCCCCGGGAGGAGCTGATCGGCAGCAACATGGACGCCTTCGAGGTCGGCATTCCCGCCGCCGAACTGCACCAGCTGTGGCACAACCTAGACACCAACGCCCCGGTGACCCAGGAAGGCCGCCACCGCCACCGCCTGGGCCACGAATTCCCGGTGGAGATGCGCATCGGCGCCTTCGCCTCCGGCGGCCGCCGCCTGATCCTGACCCTGGCCCGGGACGTCACCGAGCGCCAGGCCTACCAGGAAAAGCTGCGCCAGCAGGCCCTGCACGACGGCCTCACCGGCCTGCCCAACCGGGTCCTCTTCAACGACCTCCTGGGCCAGCTGCTGGCCCAGTCGGAACGGCAGGAGCGGGCCTTCGCCCTGCTCTTCGTGGACCTGGACCATTTCAAGGAAGTGAACGACACCCTGGGCCACGCCGCCGGCGACCGGCTGCTGCAGGAAGCGGCGGCCCGCCTGCGGGGCTGCCTGCGCAAGGCCGATACGGTGGCCCGCCTGGGGGGCGACGAATTCGCCGTGCTCCTGGCGGAGGTGGCGGGGGCCGAGGATGCGGAACAGGTGGCGGAAAAGATCGTCGCCGCCATGAACCGGCCCTTCCCCCTGCCGAACGGCGAGGGCCACGTTTCCGCCAGCATCGGCATCGCCCTCTACCCGGAAGCCGGCAAGGACGCGGAAACCCTGCTGCGCCACGCCGACTGGGCCATGTACCAGGCCAAGTCCGGCGGCCGCAACGGCTACCGGCGCTACCGGCACGTGGTGGGGGAAACGACTCTGGGCCAGGGCCTGGGGCTGTAAACCGTCGGCTCGGGCAGCACCCGGCTGGGAACCAGGCGGGACGGGCCTGACGGCGACGGCATCGCCGGGAGCCTTATCCCGCGGGCCTCACCGCCATGGCAGACCCCGCAGGCAGGGCCTATTTTCCTGGCAGGGCGGTGCCGGGCGGGGTGGGAGACACGGCCCCGGTCATCGCACCCGAGGCATTCGCCCCGCTCGCCCCACTCGGCAAAACCGGCGCCGCCGCCGGCAGGGCGCCGATGGCCGCCAGGATGGCCCGGGCCACCCCTTCCCGCTTCGGCAAATCCGCCATCCGCCCCGGCGTATCCAGGTTGAGGGCGAAGAACACCGGCCCCTGGGGCCACTCCACCCAGCCCACCCACCAGCCGATGCGGCCGTCCCAGCCGGTCTTGGCCCGCAGGATCCAGTCGCGGCCGGCCTCCACGATCATCACGTCCTTCACCAGCCGCTGGTGGGCCAGGGCCAGCGGCAGCTGGTTGCGGTAGAGGCGCTCGAGAAAGGCCACCTGTTCCTCGGCGGAAATGCGTAACTTGCCGTCCAGCCAGTAGCCGTCCTCGCCGCCGGACGGCTCGGCGTTGCCGTAGTCCATGGCCTGCAGCAGGCGCCGGGCCCGGGCCTCGCCGATCTGCCGGGCAAAGCCCTGGTACACCCAGACCACGGATGCGCGCATGGAGGAACGCAGGTCCTGGTCCCGGTTCCAGGCCGGGATGGAGCGCTGTACCCCGTCCCAGGGCAGGACCTGGAATTCGTCCCGCAGCACGCCGCTCTCCAGGGCCATCAGGGCATGGGCGATCTTGAAGGTGGAGGCGGGCACATAGCGCCGCGCCGCCCGTTCCGCATCGTAGCGCCACAGGCGGTGGCCGCCGCCGCGCCGGTCCGCCACCACCATGGTGCCGCGGGCCTCGGCGGCGGCGAAGAAGGCGCCCCACTCGGGCCGCTCGTCCGCGGTTTCCGCCCGGGCGGCAACGCCGCCCCCCAGCAGGAGCAGGCAGAAAACCAGGGACCGGACTACATGGAATTTCATCATGGGCGCCTCACGACCTCAGCCCGGCACGGGGATGGCCGGCATGGAAAAGGGAAAGCCGCGGTCCTGGCCCAGCCACCACAGCAGCAGGGCCAAAACCGCCAGATTGGCTGCCACCGTCAGCCAGAACCAGTTACGGAAGGGCTGCTTGCGGCTTTTGTGACGCAGCCAGGCCTGGGCCAGCCAGGCTCCCGGCCAGCCGCCGAGCAGGGCCAGGCCATGCAGGGTGGCCTCGCTGATGCGCCAGGCACGGCGCCGGGCCGCCGACTTGTCCCAGGCATACACCAGCAGGGTGAGCAGGCTGAGGGCGGCGTAATGGAGCGGCAGCAGGAAGAGGATCGGGGCGGATGACAAGGCAGGCTCGCGGCAAGGGTTCGGCATGGGGCGCATGACGCCGGGAAAACTGGCGGATAATGCGCCTTCCCGCCCCTCCCGCACAACCGGGAGGCCACCGCCGCACCCTGCCCACCGGATCCGCCATGCCCAGCCTCAAAGCCCGCGCCGTCATCTTCCTGCTCAAGCACCGCCACTGGTTCCGCCTCAAGGCCCGGCACGAGACCGTCACCTTCGACACCTCCATCCCGGCCCTGCGGGCCCAGGTGGAAAAATCCGGGGTGATCTTCGGCAAGCTGCCCCCCGACATCGTGGTGGACAGCTTCAACCTGGGCAGCATGAGCCTGGAGTGGATCCGCCCCCGGGACGACGCCGGCGGCAGCGCCATGCTCTATTTCCACGGCGGCGGCTACGTCATGGGCTCCCACCGCTCCCACCGGGCGGCGGTGGCCAAGTTCGTCGCCGGCAGCGGCGTGCCGGCCCTGGTCTTCGATTACCGGCTGGCCCCGGAGCACCCCTTCCCGGCCGCCCTGGACGACGCCCTGGCGGCCTGGGAGTGGCTGCTGGCCCGGGGCCAGGACCCGGCCAGGGCCGTCTTTGCCGGCGATTCGGCCGGCGGCGGCCTGCTGCTGGCGGCCCTGCTGGCCCTGCGCGACAAGGGCCGGCCCCTGCCGGCGGCGGCGGTGGCCCTGTCGCCGTGGACCGATCTCACCAGCAGCGGCCCCTCCTACCAGGAATCGGACCCCCTGGCGCCGGACGGCTGCTGGGAGGTCTTCAGCCGCTACTACGCCGGCGAGCGGGACCGGCGCGAGCCCCTCATCTCGCCCCTCTTCGGCGACCTGCAGGGCCTGCCGCCCCTGCTGCTGCATGCCGGCGGCGCCGAGATCATGCGCGACGACGCCATCAGCTTCGCCGCCAAGGCCCGGGCGGCGGGCGTGGAGGTGCGGCTGGAGCTGGGGGAAGGCATGTTCCACTGCTACCCGGCGGTGGCGCCCCTGTTCCCCGAAGCCACGGCGGCCCTGGCCGACTGCTGCGCCTTCATCCGCCAGTACGCCAGGGGCTAAGGGGCACCGGTCTGAAACGCAGAAGGGGCGGCCTTTGCAGCCGCCCCTTGTCGTTCAAGCCCGTCCCTGCTGGCTGCCAGGGCAGGCCCTGTTTCAGCGCAGCAGCCGGCCGCTGTTGCCGACGATGGTCACTTCGGAGAAGCGGGAGCCCAGGTGCTTGCCGGAGAAATCCAGGAGGAAGCCCCCCGCATCCCAGGGCGCCATGGATTCCAGGGCACTCACCAGCTTTTCCCGGGTCGGCTGGGGCCCGGCCCGGCGCAGGCCTTCCACCATGGCCTTGGCGGCGATGAAGCCTTCCAGGTTGGTGTAGGTGATGCCGCCCTTGGGCTTCAGTGCCGGCGGCAGGGCGTCGAACTCCCGCACCACGCCGCTGGAGGCGCTCCAGGGATAGGGCGTCACCTGGGAGATGGCGATGCCCGCCGCCTCCGCCCCCATCTCCGCCTGCAGGGCCTTGTAGCCCACCACGGAAAGAGCGAAGAACTGGGGCTGCTTGCCGGTGGCCCGCATCTGTTTGACGAACAGGGCGGTGGGCTTGTAGGTGCTGATCATGACCACGGCCTGGGTGTCGGCGGCGGCAATGGTCTTGACCGCCTCGGTGACGTCGTTCTTCACCTTGTCGAAGCTGCCGCTGGCGATGACCTTCAGGTTGCGCTTCTTCAGGGCCACCTCCACGCCCTTGAGGCCGGCCTTGCCGAAGGCGTCGTTCTGGTAGAAGACGGCGATGTGGTTGATGCCCAGGGTGGTCAGCTGGTCCACGATCTTTTCCGTCTCGTCGCCGTAGCTGGCCCGCAGCCAGAAGGTCTGGGGCGAGGCCTGCTCCCGCAGCTCGTCGGCCCCGGTGTAGGGCGCCACCGAAGGCACGCCCCGTTCGTTCACCAGGGGCATCAGGGCCGTGTAGTTGGCGCTGCCGAACATGCCGAGAAAGGCGAAGACGCCCTCCTTGTCCAGCAGCTGCTTGGCGTTCTCCACGCTCTTTTCCACCACGTAGCCGTCGTCCAGGGTCACCAGCTCGATACGGCGGCCGTGGATGCCGCCCTTGCTGTTGATCCACTTGAGATAGGCCTGGGCCCCGTCCCGGTACTCGCTGCCCAGTTCGGCCAGGGGCCCGCTGAGGGGCAGGGACTGGCCCAGCTTGACGACATTGCCCTGCTGGGCATGAAGCGACGTCGCCAGCAGGGCCCCACAAACGAAATAGAGCCCCGTGAGGGCTCGCCGTAGCGCCTTCATCCACAATCTCCTTTGGTGTCTCGATGCCGCCTGGTAGGGGACCGGTATGCTCCGGTTCGGGCCTCGTTCGCTGACGGGCTGGCCACAGTCTAGGAAGGGACGCAGCGGGAGATTGTCATCTGCACGACAATTGGCCCCAGGCCCCGCCTGGCCTGCATCGGCGGCGGGCGGCAGGAGGCCGGCAAGGCCCGGCGGCGATGACCGGAGCATCCGCCGACGCCTTTTCCATGGCACCATGGCCGGCCCCCAACCGACCCGAGGAGATCCCATGCCCTACGTCAATATCCAGATCACCGCCGGCGCCAGCCGGGAACAGAAGGCCCGCCTGGTGGCGGAAGTCACCGACAGCCTGGTGCGGGTGCTGGGCAAAAAGCCGGAACACACCCACATCGTGATCCAGGAAATCGCCGAGGAAAACTGGGGCTTTGCCGGCCTGCTCACCGACGACTGGAAGCGGCGCCAGGGCTGAGCCCCCAAAACAAAACCCGCCTGGCGGCGGGTTCGGGCGGGGCGCGGCCCCACGGCGGCGGCCGGTGGCGCAATCGCGCCACGGCCAGGGCCGGGACGGTCTAGACAGTGGTCAGGCCGTTGCCTTCCACCGCCACGATGGCCTTGGCCTGGTTGAAGTCTTCCGCATAACCGCTGGCGTAGAGGCAGCAGGCCAGCTGGTTGGCCAAGGGCAGGGGCAGGCTGGCCTGGCCGTCCAGCACCTTGCGGATCCACTGGGCGGTGACCTTGGCGTCGCACTCCTCCGGCAGGTTGGGCAGGGCCTTGAGGCTTTCGTGCTCGGCCTCGAACAGCACCTCGCACTGCTCCTCGTGCAGGTACTCGATGCGCGGGCGGCGCTTGGGGTTGGCGAAGGGCTCCCCTTCCGAGGCCCGCAGCAGCAGGGCCCGGCCGCCGCCATAGGAGAGGATGTCGCGCATCAGGTCCATGTAGGCCGGATGGGTGGCGGCCCCCAGCAGGACGCCGCCGCCCTTGAAGGGGTCGAGCATCTTCACCAGGCTGTGGGCGCTGTTGCGCAGGCCCAGGCGGCTGCGCAGGGAGAGCAGGTTGTGCAGCCCCGGGCTGAGCACGTTGAGGGGCACGAAGGCCACGCCGTAGCCGTCCATGGCCTGCTGCACGGCGCTGTGGCTGGCGCAGGGCATCAGGCCCAGTTCGCGGAAGACGTGGGCCGAGGTAACCCGGCCATAGCCTTCAAGCAGGCCGTGCACCAGCACCGGCACGCCAAAGCGCTGCAGCAGCAGGGCCAGCAGGGGCGTCAGGTTGGCCCCCTTGCGGGCGCCGTTGTAGCTGGGAATGACCACCGGCCGGATGCGCCCGGGGGGCGGCCGCAGGGCATGGACCCGCTCGCTGGCGGCGGCCAGGAAGCCGATCATTTCCTCGGCGCTCTCGCCCTTGACCCGCAGGGCGATGGTGATGGCCCCCAGTTCCAGTTCGGGCACACCGCCATCGAGCATGGCGCCGTAGAGCAGTTGGGCCTCCTCCTGGGTCAGGTCCTTGGCGCCCTCGGCGCCGCGGCCGAGTTCTTTGATGAAGTGGGCGTAATTCATGGGCGTCTCCCCGGTTTTCCTTGTCTTTCCCTCAGGCAGCCTGGGGAGATGTCTTGGCAACGATGATTTTCTTCACTTCGGGCAGGCAGCCGCCACAGAAGGTTCCGCATTTTAGCTCGTTCTGCAGGCCGTCCAGGTCCAGGCCCCGGGCGATGCCGGCCTCGATCTGGGCCTGGGTGATGTCGGCGCACTTGCACACCACCGGGCTGGCGCGCAGCAGCTTGGCCGGCGGCGTGCTGATGGGGGCCACCGCCCAGCGCAGCAGGTCCGGGTCCAGCACGTCGTCGGAGATGGCGTCCTTGAGCCAGGCCAGGGCCTGGGTCTCGCCGGCCAGGCGCACCCCGAGCAGGTGGCCGTCCCGGGCCAGGGCCCGCTTGCCGATGTGGCGGCGGCGGTCGGCGTAGACGATGGCGCCCTCCTCCCGCTCCAGATCGAAGAGGGCGTCGATCTCCCGGATCTGGGCCTCGTCCAGGGGCGCCTCTGCCGCGGCGCGGAACACCACCAGGGGCTGGCCGCGGCCATAGAGGCCGACGCTGGCGTAGGGGAAGCGGGGCAACAGGCGGCGCGCCCTTTGCAGCAGGGCCAGGCTGGAGGCCAGGGCGTCGGGCCCCTCTCCGGCCCGCACCACGGCCAGGGGCCAGGGCAGGTCGGCCTTTTCCACCTGCACCGGGGCGTGCTTCAGCTCGGGCTGCAGGGAAATGGGATCGCAGGCCGGGCCGGTGAAGGCGTTGACGCCGGCGCCGTGCATGAACCGGCTGCCCCAGTGCATGGGCAGCCAGGCCCGGCCCTTCTTCAGGCCGGCCACGGCGGCCACCCGCAGCACCAGGCTGTCGCGGCCGTTGCTGACCCGGGCCAGGTCGCCGTCCTCCAGACCCCGGTGGCGCAGGTCGCAGGGATGCATGGCCAGCACCGCCTCCTCGGCGCCGTGGAACAGGCGCGGTACGGTGCCGGTACGGCTCATGCCGTGCCACTGGTCCCGCAGGCGGCCGGAGAGAAGGCTGATGGGCTGATCCACATCGGTGGGCTCGGCCACCTCCTGGTGCTGCACCGGGACGAAGCGGGCGCGGCCGGAAGGCGTGGGGAAGCGGCCGTCGGCGTAAAGCCGGGGCAGGCCGGCCTCGGCCCCTTCGGGGAAGGGCCACAGCTGGGGCCCGCGCTGCTCCAGGAGGCCGTAGGAGAGGCCGGTGATGTCCAGGTCCCGGCCCCGGGTGCTGTCCCGGTGCTCGTTGAAGATGGCTTCGGGGCGGCGGTAGGGGAACAGGCGGCGGGCCTCTTCGCCCCGGCCCAGTTCATCCCCCAGGCGGTGGGCGAAATCGACGGCGATGGCCCAGTCGGCCCGGGCCTCACCGGCCGCCGCCACGGCGGCCCGCACCCGGGAGATGCGGCGCTCCGAATTGGTCACCGTGCCCTCCTTCTCGCCCCAACTGGCGGCGGGCAGCAGCAGGTCGGCGTAGGCGGCGGTGTCGGTATCGCCGTAGGCTTCCTGCAGCACCACAAATTCCGCCGTCTCCAGGGCGGCCCGCACCCGGGCCTGGTCCGGCAGGGAATGGGCCGGGTTGGTGCAGGCGATCCACAGGGCCTTGACCTCGCCCCGGCCCACGGCCTCGAACAGCTGCACGGCGGTGAGGCCGGGCTTGGCCGGCACTTCGGGCACGCCCCAGAAGCGGGCCACTTCGGCCCGGTGTTCGGCACTACCCAGATCCCGGTGGGCGGAGAGCAGGTTGGCCATGCCCCCCACTTCCCGGCCGCCCATGGCGTTGGGCTGGCCGGTGAGGGAGAAGGGGCCGGCACCGGGCCGGCCGATGTGGCCGGTGGCCAGGTGCAGGTGGATCAGGGCGGCGTTGTTGTGGCTGCCGTGGCGGGACTGGTTGAGGCCCTGGCACCAGAGGGACAGGCTGGCCTTGGAGAGGCCGAACCAGCGCGCCGCCTGGACGATGTCCTCGGCCGGGATGCCGCAGATCTGGGCCGCCACGGCGGGGCTGTAGTCCGCCGCAATCGCTTCCAGGGCGGCAAAGCCTTCGGTGTGGGCGGCGATGTAGTCCCGGTCCACCAGGTTCTCCGCCAGCAGCACGTGCAGCATGGCGTTGTAGAGGGCGATGTCGGTGCCGGGCTTCAGGGCCAGGTGCAGGTCGGCGATGGCGGCCGTCTCGCTGCGGCGGGGGTCGGCGACAATGATCTTGAGTTCGGGATTGGCCGCCCGGGCATCCTCGATGCGGCGGAAGACGATGGGATGGGCGGCGGCCGGATTGGCGCCGGTGATGAACAGGCACTGGGCCAGGCCGATGTCCTCGTAGCAGTTGGGCGGCGCATCCACGCCCAGGGTCAGCTTGTAGCCGGAGGCGGCGGAGGACATGCAGAGGCGGGAGTTGGTGTCGATGTTGTTGCTGCCGATGAAGCCCTTCACCAGCTTGTTGAAGACGTAGTAGTCCTCGGTCAGCAGCTGGCCGGAGACGTAGAAGGCCACCGCCTCCGGTCCGTGCTCGGCGATGACGGCGGCGAAACGGCGGGCCGCCACGGCCATGGCCTGCTCCCAGCTCACCCGCTGGCGCGGCTGGTCGCGGCGGGTGCGCACTTCCGGATAGAGGGCCCGGTTGGCCTGAAGGGTGCCGGGGGCGGCGGTGAGGTGCAAGGTCGCCCCCTTGGCGCAGAGGCGCCCCTGGTTGGCCGGGTGCTCCGGGTCGCCGCGCACGTCGGTGATGCGGCCGTCGCGGCTGTCGATGAGGACGCCGCAGCCGGTGCCGCAGTAGCAGCAGGTGGAAGGGGTGACACTGGGGGGAAAGTGGCTTTCATTTGGCATGGTCTGGGCTCCTGCCCCAACACAGCAACAGCCATGCCACCATTAATAATCAATGGGTTACCAATAAACGACAGCGAATCCGCCAGGAGAACGGCTGGATTTCGGCCCCAGCTTGGCGCATCCCGCGCCAGCTTGGTGCGCCAAAGAAAAACCGCCTCGGCTTGGGGCGCGAGGCGGTTTCCGGTGGAGCGGCGGGGAGTACCTAAGAAGGAAAACCCCCGCTCACTTCACCCGCTGCAGGTGGGGACGGCCGCTGGGCGGTGCGGCCGGCGGCTCCGGCGGGGTCTCGTCGCCGGCATCCGCCACCACTTCGCCCTCGCCTTCACCTTCTTCATCCACCTCGAAGGCCATGCCGGCCCCGTTTTCACGGGCGTAGATGGCCACCACATTGCCCACCGGCACCGACAGATCCCGGGCCACACCGCCGAAACGGGCGGCAAAGCTGATCAGCTCGTTGCTCATGTTGAGGTGGGAAGTGGCGTCGCCGCTGATGTTGAGGACGATCTGGCCGTCCCGCACGTACTCGCGGGGCACCAGGGTCCGGTCATCCACGGCCACTGCGATGTAGGGGGTAAAGCCGTTGTCCACGCACCATTCGTAAATGGCGCGGATCAGGTAGGGCTTGGTGGAGGGCAGTTGCATGACAGTCTTCCGCTGAATGGCGCCGACCGGTCCGGCCGACGCACCGGCACCGCAGGCGCCGGCCTGGAGAAAAGACGGGGACACCGTGGCGGCGCCCCAGTCAGTTCGTTACTTGCGCATCACCTTTTCGGAAGGCGTCAGGGCATCGATGAAGCCCTGACGGCTGAAGATGCGCTCGGCGTACTTCATCAGCGGCGCGGCAGTCTTCGGCAGGTCGATGCCGTAGTGGTCCAGGCGCCACAGCAGGGGGGCGATGGCCACGTCGAGCATGGAGAACTCGTCGCCCAGCATGAACTTCTGCTTGGCGAACATGGGAGCCAGCTCGGTCAGGCGGTTGCGGATTTCGGTCCGCGCCTTGTCGGCGGTCTTGGCGTTCTTTTCCAGGGGCTCGATGTAGGCAAAGATTTCCCGTTCCATGGTGGACAGCAGCTGGCGCGCCCGGGCCCGCATGATGGGGTCGGCCGGCATGAGCTGGGGATGGGGGAAACGCTCATCGATGTATTCGTTGATGATGTTGGGTTCGTACAGGATCAACTCGCGCTCGACCAGCACCGGCACCCGGTTGTACGGGTTGATGACGGCGATGTCTTCGGGCTTGTTGAAGAGGTCCACATCAATCACCTGGAAGTCCATGCCCTTTTCGAACAGGACGATGCGGCAGCGGTGGCTGAAGGGATCGGTGGTGCCGGAGTAGAGGTTCATCATGACTCGTTACCTCAAAAAGGAATCGGCACCGCCGCCGGGAAAAGCCCCGATCGGCGATGCCGTAGCCTGAATGTCAGGCGGATTAGTGCACGTCTTTCCAGTACTCGCGCTTGAGAGCGTAAGCAACGACGAAGAGCACGCCGAGGAACAGCAGGACGGCAATGCCCAGCTGCTTGCGCAGACCGGAAACGGGTTCACCGATGTACACCAGGAAACCGACCAGGTCAGCGATTTGCTTGTCGTACTCGGCGGCGGACAGCTTGCCGGGCACGGCCAGTTCCAGCTTGTGGGTCTCGTGGTTCAGCACTTGCTGACCCTGCAGTTCCCACAGGATGTGCGGCATGCCGACGTTCTCGAACACCACGTTGTTCCAGCCGGTGGGACGCTTGTCGTCACGGTAGAAGGAACGCAGGTAGGTGTAGAGCCAGTCGGCGCCGGGACCGGCTTCGGAAGCGCGGGCACGGGCGATCAGGGTCAGGTCGGGCGGGGTGGCGCCGAACCATTGCTTGGCTTCGTCCGGACGGATGGCGACGCGCATGGGTTCGCCCACCTTGTCGGCGGTGAACAGCAGGCTGTCCTTGATCTGCTGCTCGGTCAGACCGATGCCGGTCAGCCGGTTGTAGCGCATGAAGGAGGCGCCGTGGCAGTTCAGGCAGTAGTTCACGAACAGCTTGGCGCCGTTTTGCAGGGCCGCGTTGTCGCCGGAAACGTCCGGAGCCTTGTCCAGATGCACGGCGGCGCCGCTGGCCAGCGCCATCAGGGGCGCGAAGAGCAATGCAGTAAGCAGTTTTTTCATGTCGCTCTCGTCCTTATTTCATGGTCACACGCTCGGGTTCCGGCGTGTACTTGTCCACCTTGGAATACCACGGCATCAGCAGGAAGAAGCCGAAGTAGATCAGGGAGCAAACCTGGGAGACCTTCTCGCCCCAGTAGGAGGGCGGCTGGGTACCGAGGTAGCCCAGGATCACGAAGCAGATCACGAACAGGGTCAGGAAGGTCTTGTAGATCGGACCGCGGTAGCGGATGGACTTGACCGGGCTGCGATCCAGCCAGGGCAGGAAGGCGAAGATCACCACGGAAGCGCCCATGGCCACCACACCCCAGAACTTGGCATCCAGACCCAGGATCGGCCACACCATGGCGCGCAGGATGGAGTAGAAGGGGGTGAAGTACCACACCGGAGCGATGTGGGGCGGGGTCTTCAGGGGATCGGCCGGAATGAAGTTGTTGTATTCCAGGAAGTAGCCGCCGCCTTCGGGTGCGAAGAACACCACGCAGGAGAAGACCATCAGGAAGACCACGACGCCGACGATGTCCTTGACGGTGTAGTAGGGATGGAAGGGAATGCCGTCCAGGGGATGGCC
This sequence comes from Azospira oryzae, assembly GCF_004217225.1. Taxonomy (GTDB): domain Bacteria; phylum Pseudomonadota; class Gammaproteobacteria; order Burkholderiales; family Rhodocyclaceae; genus Azospira; species Azospira oryzae. The sequence continues at coordinate 4,588 of NZ_SHKM01000001.1, read as the reverse complement.
GTTCTCGTCCTTCAGCTTCTTGATCTCGACGCCGTCGGGGTTGTTGGAACCGACTTCGTGCAGGGCCAGGATGTGGGCGGCGACGAGGCCGATCAGCACCAGGGGCATGGCAATCACGTGGAAGGAGAAGAAACGGTTCAGGGTTGCATCGCCCACCACGAAGTCACCGCGCAGCCAGACGGACAGGTCCGGTCCGATCAGGGGAATGGCGGAGAACAGGTTCACGATCACCTGGGCGCCCCAGAAGGACATCTGGCCCCAGGGCAGCAGATAGCCGAAGAAGGCTTCGCCCATCAGGCACAGGAAGATGCCGACGCCGAACAGCCAGATCAGCTCGCGGGGCTTGCGGTAGGAACCGTAGAGCATGCCGCGGAACATGTGCAGGAAGACGACGATGAAGAAGGCGGAAGCGCCGGTGGAGTGCATGTAGCGGATCAGCCAGCCCCAGGGCACGTCGCGCATGATGTACTCGACGGAGGCGAAGGCCACGGGCACGCCGGCGGCGTTCAGGGAAGCATCCGGCTTGAAGTGCATCACCAGGAAGATGCCGGTGACGATCTGCAGCACCAGGACCAGCAGGGCCAGGGAGCCGAAGAAGTACCAGAAGTTGAAGTTCTTCGGTGCGTAGTACTCGGACAGGTGGCCCTTCCACATGGAAGTGGCGGGGAAGCGGGCATCGACCCACTCCAGCACGTTGCCGCCGATAGAACCGTCGGACTTGTACTTTTCGAAATTGGTATTGGCAGCCATTCCTTACGCCCCCTTCTTGTCTTCGCCGATCAGGATGCGGGTATCGGACAGATACATGTGCGGCGGAACTTCCAGGTTGGTCGGAGCCGGCTTGGCCTTGTAAACGCGGCCGGCAAAGTCGAAGGTGGAACCGTGGCAGGGGCACAGGAAGCCGCCCAGCCAGTCACCGGACATGCCCTCTTCGGCGCCGTGCTTGAACTTGGCGGAAGGAGAACAGCCCAAGTGGGTACAGATACCCACGGCCACCAGCACTTCGGGCTTGATGGAGCGGGTTTCGTTCTGGCAGTAGGCGGGCTGCTGCTCTTTTTCGGACTTGGGATCGGCGACGGCATCGGCCAGCTTGGGCAGGGTGTCCAGCATGTCCTTGGTGCGGTTGATGATCCACACCGGCTTGCCACGCCATTCCACGGTCATCATCTGACCCGGTTCCAGCTTGGAAATATCCACTTCCACCGGAGCGCCGGCTGCCTTGGCGCGTTCGGACGGCAGCATGCTGGCGACGAACGGCACGAGTGCCGCCACCGCCCCGGCCCCGCCCACGGCCGCGGTAGCGACGATCAGACGCCGCCTGCCGCAGTCCACTTTGTTCTCTTTGCTCATAGCGCAGATCCCTAGAACGTTGAAATTAAAATTCAGAACAGCAATTCGGTAACGCCTTCGGCGAGGCAAAAATGATCCTGGCCGAACAAAACCGGAAGATTATACTCGAATCCACCTACGGACTGGAACCGGGCCGGGAACTCAATGTCGTCAAATGCGTCGAAAGCCGCTCCAAACCTGAGCCCGGTCAAGAATCGGACCCGCCAGGGCTAGGCTTCCACGTTTTTCCGCTCCCGCATGGCCTGGGCCAGGGTGCCGGCATCCACGTACTCCAGCTCCCCACCCACCGGCACCCCCCGGGCGATCCGGGTCACCTTGATGCCCCTGCTGCGCAGCAGTTCGCTGACGTAGTGAGCGGTCGCTTCGCCTTCGTTGGTGTAATTGGTGGCCAGGATGACCTCCTGGACCTCGCCATCGCAGGCCCGGGCCAGCAGACGGTCCAGCTGCAGCTCCCGGGGACCGACACCGTCCAGCGGCGACAAGCGCCCCATGATGACGTAGTAGAGCCCGTTGTAGGCCTGGGTCTGCTCCATCATGTTCATGTCCACCGGCGTTTCGACGACGCACAGCAGGCTGGCATCCCGCTTGGTGGAGGCGCAGCGCTCGCAGACATCGGACTCGGTGAAGGTGTTGCAGCGGCTGCAATGGCGAATGGCCTCCAGCGCATGGGACATGCCGTCTGCCAGGCGGCGGGCGCCCTTGCGGTCCCGCTGCAGCAGATGGTAGGCCATGCGCTGGGCCGATTTCGGCCCGATCCCCGGCAAACAGCGGAGGGCCTCGATCAGTTCTTCGAGGCTGGATGGGGTGCTCATCAGAAGGGCAGCTTGAATCCGGGGGGCAGGTTGAGGCCGGCAGTGAAGCCGGACATGCGTTCCTTGCTCAGCTCCTCGCCACGGCGCACTGCGTCATTGACGGCGGCGGCGATCAGGTCTTCCAGCATTTCCTTGTCGTCCATGACCGAGGGGTCGATCGTGACACGGCGCACGTCGTGGGAACAGGTCATCAGCACCTTGACCATGCCGGCACCGGCCTGACCTTCCACCTCGACGCGACCCAGCTCTTCCTGGGCCTTCTTCATGTTTTCCTGCATTTGCTGGGCCTGCTTCATCAGGCCGGCGATGCCGCCTTTCATCATTTTCGTGGTCCTCGACTAGATGGGTTTGATGGATGATTCAATCAGCGTGGCGTCGAAGATGTCGATCACCTCGCGCACAAAGGGATCCTGCTCGATGGCGGCGACAGCCCGGTCCTGGCGCTCCTCCCGCTCCTGCTGGAGGATCGCCGCCGGCGTCAGCGTGCTCACCTCGGCCACTTCGATCTGCAACTGCAGCGGTCGGCCGCAGTATTCGCCCAGGGCCTGCTGCAGCCGATCCTGGGCCGCCTTCATGATCAGGTGGCGATGGGCCGGCGGCAAGCGCAATTGCACCACCTCCCCGCCCAGCTTCAGCAACTCGCAGTGCTGGGCCAGGGCCCGCGCCATACCGGACAACTGCAAGCTGTCAAGAATCGACTGCCAGTCACCTGGAGCCTCGCTATCAGCGGCGACAACCTGTGCCGCCGGCATCATCTCCGCAGGAGTGGCTACCGGCTGTACGACGGGGGCTTCTGCAGCTCGGGCCGGGACGGAAATTCGGGAAGGAGCCGCCTTAACCGCGGGAGCCTGCGCCCGCGGGGCGGCCAACGCTTTTCCCGGGGATGGGCCCTCCCCAGGCTGGCGCGGCGCAAAGGCATGCAGACGCAACAGGGTCATGACGAAACCGGCATGGGGGTCGGGCGCCATGGGTAGTTCATGGCGACCATGCACGCTGATCTGGTAGGCCAACTGCACCGTCTGGGCGTCGATGGCACCTGCCAGTGCGAGCAAGCGGCTGCGGTCCGGCGTATCCTCGGCAATGGCGGCCGGGGCCAGCTGGGCCACCTGCAGACGGGTCAGCATGGCAGCCAGATCCTGCAGGGCACTGTCGAAGGATAGGCTGCGCTCCGTCATCAGATCGGCCACACTCAGCATGGCACTGACATCGCCCTGGGCCATGGCTTCCAAGAGGGTGAACAGGTAATCCTGATCCACGGTGCCGAGCATGTCGCGCACCAGGGACTCCTCCACCTTGCCTGTGCCATGGGCAATCGCCTGGTCGAGCAGCGACAGGGCGTCACGCATACTGCCGTTGGCAGAGCGGGCCAGCAGAGCCAACGCCGGCGCCTCGAAGGGAACGGATTCAGCCCCAAGGATGTGGGAAAGATGGCCGGTGATGGCCTGGGGCGGCATCTGCTTCAGATTGAACTGCAGACAGCGGGAAAGAACCGTCACCGGAATTTTCTGGGGATCGGTGGTCGCCAGGATGAATTTGACGTGCTCGGGTGGCTCTTCCAGGGTCTTCAACATGGCGTTGAAGGCCGAATTGGAGAGCATGTGCACTTCGTCGATCACGTAGACCTTGAAGCGGCCCCGGGTAGGCGCATACACCGCGTTCTCGAGCAGCTGGCGCATCTCATCGACCCGGGTATTGGTGGCCGCATCGACCTCGAGAAGATCTACAAAACGACCCGCATCGATTTCCTGGCAGGCAGAACATTGCCCGCAAGGAGTCGCCGAGATACCGGATTCACAATTGAGGGATTTGGCCAGGATGCGGGCCAAGGTGGTCTTGCCGACACCACGGGTGCCGGTGAAGAGATACGCGTGGTGGAGCCGCTGCTCGGTGAGGGCATGGGTCAACGCACGGACCACATGCTCCTGGCCGACCAGGGTGGAAAAGCTTCGAGGGCGCCATTTGCGCGCCAGAACCTGATAGCTCATGCCGAATAGTCTCGCACGACAGCGGCACCCGACCGCCCATGGCGGCTGCCGGAAATGAAAGTGGCGAGCCTTACCCCCGGCACTTGCAGTAAGTAGCTGTGGCTGCTTCCTTCCGGACCTGACCAGGTTCACCACCCTGCAATGCGGGGAGACCCGCCGGTGCGAATTCTAACATAGCTGATCGGCGTTTCTCGCCCACCAGCGCTTTTTTTCCGTCACTCGAACGAGCAACCAGTCATCCGCCAAATCTCGATATCACAAGCCGATATCTGGACTCGGCAAGAGCCGGCGGCAGAGCATCTAAGCCGTTTTTGAGTGGGGGGGGAATTTAGTGAGGTACAAATAGAAACACCCCAGCCACGAGGTAGCTGGGGTGTTGTAAGGGGAGCCTGGCGGTGACCTACTTTCGCACATGAAGTATGCACTATCATCGGCGCAACT